>CAVRGI010000001.1:0-8157 GCA_963720665.1 uncultured Solirubrobacterales bacterium
CTAAAGCGGCCATGTTGGCGGGGCTACCGCTCCACGCGAAAAGGAGCAATCTGGCTGAGACTGCCGCGTGGGCGACATTGCAGAAGTGGAGAGCAACCGGCCGAAGTCGCCGGTGGCGTTCGACTTCACCGGGAGCAAGGCCGCCGTCGTTTGGTCTGGTTCGGCTGTCTGCGTAGGTATCAGTCCATCGAACCTGCCGGGCCGGCGGTCGCTGGCTTCGGGCGATGAAAATGCCGTTTGAGGTTGTTGTCCGGGGCTGGACCTTGGGTCCGGTCAGACTGGGACTCGGTCACTGGGACAGGGCCTTTGGGAGAAGCCCGGGACGTTCTCGCGCGCTGCGGCACGCAGTTTGGGCAGGCCGTTTTGCGCGGTGGGCTGAGAGCCCGTGGTTTCTGTGGTCGCCCATGCGACTTGCGCTTCGAGCGCGTATCCGTCCGTGTCGTTTGCTGGCTGGTCTCCAATTTTGATCGTTCGCGATCATCTTCACCGAGCGGTCCGACGCTGGTCAGTTCTGGCGGAGGCGATGTTGGCAGCGAGGCGTCGCTTGCTCATCTTCGTAGTCGCCTGCTTTTTTGCGCGTCGGTGGGGGACCTGGTCCAGTCCATGGGTGTGCGGCACGGCGGCTGGCTGTTACCGGTACTGCCGGTGGCTCGAAGGCGCGGGTTTGGCAGCTTTAGCGCCGGCGGGAGGCCGCGATCTGGAAGATCGATGTGAAGCCGTTTTCGAAGCCGCGCCGCGCGGCGTGCAGATACAGCCGCCAGACTCGCATCCGCTCAGGGCCGGCGAGCGACTCGGCGCGTTCGGCGCGCTGGTCGAGGTTGCGGGCCCATTCGAGCAGCGTGCGCGCGTAGTCGAGCCGGAAGCCCTCGACGTGCGTCGGCTCGAGGCCTGCTGCCTCGATCGCGGCGAGCACCCGCGAGAGGTGCAGCGGCGCCGCGTCGGGAAACACGAAGCGCTCGGAGAACGGTCCGGCCTCCGGGTCGCCGTAGCGTAGCCGCGCGATTCCGTGGTTGAGCAGCCTTCCGCCGGGTCGCAGCACCCGGCTGAGCTGCCGCGCGTAGGCGTCGATGTTCGCGCTGCCGACGTGTTCGACCATGCCGATCGACGCGATCGCGTCGAACTGCTCGCCGGCGAGGTCGCGGTAGTCATCGACGCGGATCTCGATCCGGTCAGCGAGCCCCGCCGCCGCCGCCCGCTCGCGCGCGAGCGCGGCCTGTGGCTCGGACAGCGTTATCCCGGTGATATGGACGCCGTGTTCGCGTGCGGCGTGAAGCGCGAAGCTGCCCCACCCGCAGCCGACGTCGAGCACGCGCTCGCCGGCGCGCAGGCCGAGCTTGGTGCACACGAGCTCGAGCTTGGCGCGCTGCGCCTCCTCGAGTGTCTGCGCGCCGCGTGAGAAGATCGCGCACGAGTAGGTCATCGACTCGCCCAGAACCAGCCCGAAGAACTCGTTTGAGATGTTGTAGTGGTGTGCAACCGCGCGTCGGTCGCGCTCTCGGCTATGGCGTCGCCCGCGCGGGCGCAGTTCCGCCGCGGGCACGCGCGGCACCGACCGCAGCGCGCCCGCACGCACGGCGGCAGCCGCCAGCCGAGCTTTGTCGCGCCCGTCAAGCGGCGGCACCGCGTATCCGTCCAGCAGCTCGAGCACCGCGTCGATGTCGTCCACCTCGATGTCGCCGCTCACGTATGCGCGGCCGAGCCCGAGCTGGCCCGGTGCGCGCAGCACATGCCCGAGCGCACGCGGCGAGCGCACGCGAAAGGTCGGGCCGCCGGTGCCGTTGGTCGGCGGCAGGATGCTCCCATCCCATAGCTCCAGGAGGAAGGGCCGCTCGGGAAGCGCCCTCGCAAGCGCCTCGCGCAGCGGGGAGGTGACGCGCGTGGCGCTCAACGTGCCTGAAGCGCCGCGATCCTGGCCGCCTGGCGCTCGGGGCTCACACGCACGACGTCCCAAGCGAGTCCCATCCGCTCCAGCGCATGAATCACGAGCGCGGAGGGGTCAAACTCCCAGCGCTGCAGGCCATGCTCGGCAGAGGTCGGGAACGCGTGATGATTGTTGTGCCACGCCTCGCCGAGCGACAGCGGCGCCAGCCACGCCAGGTTGCGCGATTCGTCACGGGTGTCAAACCGCTGGCGTCCGAAGAAGTGGCATAGCGAGTTGATGCTGTAGGTCACGTGGTGGAGCACGAGCATCCGCACGGCACCGCCCCACAACAGGCCGGTCAGGCCGTCGCGTAGCGTGCCGCCGAACAACCAGCCAAGCCCGAACGCCGCGACCAGTCCGCCAAGCGCCCACACCAGAAACGTCCGGTCAACCCAACTGGCAACCGGGTCGGCAAGCAGATCAGGCGCGTAGCGCGTGCGCCGCCCACGGCGGGTATGGATGAACAGCCACCCCACGTGCGCGTGCACCAACCCCCGCGCCGCGCCGAGAAATCCATGGCCGTGATCGATGTGCGGGCTGTGCGGGTCGCCATCCCGGTCAGAAAACGCGTGATGCTTGCGGTGATCGGCGACCCATGAGATGACCGGGCCCTCGATCGCCGCCGAACCGAGGATCGCCAGCGCCGCCCGAACCGGACGCGTGGTCTTGAACGCGCGGTGGGTGAGCAGGCGGTGAAAGCCCACCGTCAAGCCAAGACCGGTCAGCACATACAACAGCAGGAACACGAGAATGTCGTTCCAGCCCAGCAGGCTTTCCCACAACTGCCAGCCAACGAAGAACAGGCTGAGGATCGGAACCGTCGTCACGACCCCCGTGATGAGCCGGTCACGTCGCTCGCTGACCACCGGCTCGACGTCGTCGCAGGCGGCAGCCACTGACACGGACACGGCCCCGCAGTCTAAACGCCGTAGGCGAGCGCAGATCAGTCACAACCAAGTCGACCGAGCTGGGCGAGCCGCACGTTCGGGTCAGTCAGCGGCGCCACATCGCACCACCAGGCCGCGGCCGGCTCCGATCTGCCGAAACGATTTACTGGCCCAGGGGCCAGTCGGCGGCGTACGATCACATCGTGGGCGAGACGAGAGCAACGCGAACAGCGCTGCCGAGATACTCCGGTACTGACCGCCCGGGATCGCCAACGTCCAACCAACCGAAAACCCCCAGATTCCGGGCCACCCGCGAGATTCAGCCACTCAACTACAGAAAACGTCCAGCTAGAGCGCGGTTACGTCGATGGCCCTCGGCCCCCTCTCGCCGATCTCGGTCTCGTAGGAGACCTTGGCGCCTTCGCGAAGGTCCCGATAGCCGTTCGAGTTGATCGCCGACTGATGGACGAAGACGTCGTCCGTGCCGTCATCGGGGCTAATGAAGCCGAACCCCTTGTCCGCTTTGAACCACTTGACGGTTCCGGTGGCCATGTTGGTCCTCCGTGATCTGGTGCTGCGCAAGCGGACGAAGCCAAAGTAACGACTGCGGGCGTTGGCACCGTGTCAGTCCGAGCGGCTGCTCGAACCACCAGCGACGATAACAACCACTCGCTCGGATGACTGACGATGGGTGCCTGCGCTGCCCGTGGCACGCGGCGCTGTATGATGGCGGTACGGGCGCGATGGTGCGGTGGTCCTCAGGCGCGTGTTCAAGCCGCTGGTGGGCGCTGTAACGACCGGCGCTCGATCGCTGAAGACTTTCCCGGTCAACGTGTGCGACGGCGCGATCTGGCTGGTCGGCTGAGCGACGGTCCCGCCTTGTCAGCGTCGCCCCTAGCCCCCGCGATCGAGGGTCATCTCGATGGGCGTCTAGGTTCGGTGCCCGAGCCCGCGCGGCGCGTGGCCGGAAGCGATCTCGCCGTCTCGTAGCTGCTGGGCTTCGCGGAGGTTTTGGAGCTTCTTCAGCGCGTGGTTCTCGATCTGGCGGATGCGCTCGCGGGTGACGTTGAACGCGCGGCCGACCTCGTCGAGCGTGCGCGGGCGCTCGCCACCGAGGCCGTAGCGCAGTTCGAGCACGCGGCGCTCGCGGTAGCTGAGGCTCTCGAGCGCGTCTCGCAGGGCTTCGTTTGTCAGGATCTCGGCGGCGCGCTCGTAGGGAGACTCGGCTTGTTGGTCGGGGATCAGCTGGCCGAACTCGAACTGCTCATCGTCGCCGACGGGCTTCTCGAGCGAGATCGGCGCTTGCGCGGAGCGCTTGATCGAGGCGATCTCCTCGGGCTCGATGCCGGTCACCTCGGAGATCTCCTCGGCCGTCGGCTCACGGCCGAGCTCGGTCACGAGCTTGCGCTCCGCCCGGCCGATCTGGTTGAGCTTCTCGACGATATGGACGGGGATCCGGATCGTCCGCGCCTTATCAGCGAGCGCACGGGCGACCGCCTGGCGGATCCACCAAGTCGCATAGGTCGAGAACTTAAAGCCCTTGCGGTAGTCGAACTTCTCCGCCGCGCGGACGAGCCCGATCGTGCCCTCCTGGATCAGGTCGAGAAACGGCAGGCCCTGATTGCGGTAGTTCTTCGCGATCGACACGACTAGGCGCAGGTTGGACTCGACCATCTTCTGCTTGGCGTCGAACGAGCCGCGCTCGATCCGCCTGGCGAGGTCGACCTCCTCCTCGGCGGTCAGCAGCCGGACCTTGCCGATGCCCTTGAGGAACAGCTGCAGACCGTCGGTCGTCCCCTCCGGCCTGAGATCCAGCGGGGCCTTGCGGCGGGTGCGCTGCTCGGGCGCGCGCTCGATGGGCAGACTCGCTGCAGTGGCTGGGTCGATTTCCTCGACCAACTCGATTTCGAAATGCTCGAAGAGGCCGTGCAGCTCCTCGACGTCGGTTTCGTCGAGGCCGAGCTCGGCCGTCGCGGTCGCGATCTCGACGTATGTGAGCACGCCGACCTGCAGCCCGCGCGCGATCAGACCCTTGACCTCTTCAAGCTCCTGAAATTCCGGTAGTGACATCTGGTCGGTTTCGCGTTCAGCCCTGCTCGGTTTCGAGTTCAGCCGCGCCGCTCAAACGGGGCCGCGTCGGTGCCTGGCCTGCCGCCTAGGACGTAGTGTGAACGGTCCTCGGCGGGCCGTTCGCCGAGATTCCACGCGCCACGCCGAAAGCCTGGACGACGCCGAGCGACGGTCGCGGCGGCGCTGCTCGGGGAGCGCGGCAGCGGCTCACCGCTTCGTCGCTGGTGGCCGCAACGCGAGCGCTGAGGGCTTGGACTTGTGCGCTGTCAGAGTTAGCGTCGCAAGGGTTCGATTTCGCGTCTGATGAGTGCGCGCTTGAGCTCGCGTGAAGCGATGATCTCCCCGACGCGCTCGGCGATCAGCTGGCCTGGCCCTGATGCGCCGCTGTGCGGTGTGCTGCCGCGTGTCTCGCTTGCGCGCAGTAGCGCCGATATCACCCAAGGCGCCGGCTGGCTCTGAAAGCGAGCCGCACACCGGGGCACAGATACCCGATCGGATCGGCTTCGCTTGCCTTGCTTTGCAGACGCGTCGTGCAGGCCAGACATTCGAACTGCCCACTGGCACGCGTTGCTAGTCGTAAGATCGCGACCGGTACGCGACGGCGTGGCGGGGATCGCCCCGACCGACCGGATGAGCCCTGGTCCGAGCATCGTCCGCTCGCCGCGCGTTCAGACGTCGTTGCGCGTCGACTGCCTGCGAGAGCAGTCGCGATCCGTCATCGCGACTGAGTTCGCCTCGCCTTTGCGCCGCCGAGTCCTGTCGCCTCAGGGTCATGGTGCTCACCTCTTCCGGTCCCTTTGTTGGGGCCGCGCAGGGACGAACGGGGCGTAGACCCCCGCGCGTTCAGTCAGATTGAGGCGAGGCCACCGGGCCGGTGGGGTAACGCCCGTAGAAGCACAGCACCGGCCCAGCAGTCAAAAAAACCAGTAACCCCCGCTTCTCGCCTCGTGGCGCGGATCGCGCCGTTGGTGGCATTCGGGCTTGGGCCGAGAATCCTGGCCGCAGGGCCAGCTCGTATTCGACTGTACTCCTTTCGCACGCGTTTATGCGAACCAGTCCTAAATAGTTTGTTCGGCTCATCCGCAGGCACGGGCATCGGCTGATTCATCGCCAGCACGGCTCGTCTCCCACGGAGTTTGCCCGCGCCGGAATCACTAACGCAAGCCGCGACCCCGACGACCGCACAGAGCATTGGGATATCCGCTCATGGCTATCGAGTCCTATCGCGCCCAGGGGCTGCGCTTGGACGACGAGACCCGCGCAATCGCCATCCCGAAACCCCGGCAGCGAGGACCAGCAACGGCATCAGGTCGATGAGCGCACTCAGCCGCTCGTCGCCCACCGTCAGGCGTGACCGCGGGGCACGGTTAGCCGGGCGCTCGCAGCAGCGCGAGAAGCCGCGGGTGTCCATCGATCTCGGGCTCATCGACGATCTCGATCTCGTCGAGGCCAACGATCCGCGCCAGTCGCCGCAGACCCTCCGCCGAGAACCCCCAATAGACAAAGTCGTCGCGCGCGTACACATCGCCCGGCTCGTGGACCTCGATCGCGGGCGCGTCGGCGCCCAGATGTGCGCCGTAGGTCTCAAGCACGACCTCGCCGCCCGCAGCCAGCACATCCACCAGTGCCCGCAGCAACCCGATCGGATCGGTCACCCGATGCAAGATCCCGAAACACAACACAACATCGAAACGCTCGCCGAGCTCGTGCAGATCGAGCGCGTCCACACGCCGGTATTCGACCCGGGATCTGACGAGCCCAGCGATCGCGCGGAAGCCGGCGCCGCCCTCAAGCGTCACGCCAAAGCGAGCACGCACCCAGTCGACGTACTGCTCATTATCGACCGCGACAACGCGACGCGCTCCGCGGCGCTCCGCAAGAAAGCTGTAGAAGCCGTCAAACGCGCCCACGTCGAGCACGCTACGGCCCGCAAAACGATCCGCGCCGAGCACCCCAAGGCGGTAGCCGTGATCGCGGGCGATACCCGGCGTGTAGATCCCAGGCGCGAGCGCGAACGTGTGAAACCAGAGCGGAACCGAATCACGGACGCGCTCAGCGTCCAAAGCCGCCGCTCCGATCGCATAGACGTCGGCGATAGCCCGCTCGGCACCGGACGTCTCGGGGATCGCCTCGATCGCCTCGACCGCGTCTGCATGGCCCGCCAACGCATCAACTCCAGTCTCTCGTTCACATCTCGTTTACACCTTGACAGCCTGGCCGCGCCGACGCCGCGAGAGCGCCCCCGTGATACGCCCATCCTCGGCTTCAGCATCTAGCCCGGCCCGCTCGCCGCGCCCGTGGCCACGACCCGCAAAGCACGTGACTCGACCGAGGCGCGACGTAGTGGTCGGCGGCGAGCAACCCCCGGTCGCTAAGCGCCCGGTGACAGCAGCGCGGCTTGGAACGCTCGAGCCGCCCACAATCCGCGGGAGGGCGACAATCCATCAATGACGCTGCCCGCTGACGTCCAGCAACGACGGCTGCTGGAGCGCCTCCGAGAGGCCGGCGATGAGGCGGTCGCGTTCGCCGAGCTGCACGCGTCCGGGATCGCGTTCCCGGCCGCCGTCGTCTCAGAGCTCGAGCTAAACGGATACGCGATCGAGCGCGTCTATGACCACGGACGGATGGTCGGCGTGCGGCTGCTCCAGCCAGAACCCCCGGACACATCCGCCGCGCCCCTGTGGCGCCGGCCGCACCGATAGCCGGCCGCAGTGCATCTCGCGATCACCGCGGATGACCGCGGCTGTGCAGTCCGGCGCGTGCTCAAGCCTCGGCGCGGCGAAGGCGCGCGCGGGTTCACAGTGACCGCTCGCGCGGTGCGGTCGAGCGGCAATGGTCGCTCCTGCGGCTCCGCGTTCGTGGACTGGGTCGTTTCGGCTGCACGCCGAGCGGACGGTCCTCGCCAAGCTCGTCTGCACACTCCACGGGCGCGGGCCGTGCCGCTCGCGGCGTAAGCAGTACGCTCACGGACCCAATGGCAAAGTTCCGGCGCGCCGTCGAGCGACGGCTGGCCTACACCCCGCGCTTCCTGCGCCACTACCGAAATCGGCGGCAGATTGGATGCACGCCCGGGGTCGCTTTCCGCAGCGCTCGGGAACGAATGCGGCAACCCCACCCATGATCGGGTCGCCGAGGTTCGCCCAACTCTCCTAGTGGATGCGGAAGTGGTCGGGACGGCGTGCACGTTCACGTTTGTCGATCCGGCCGCGGTCGACTTCTACCCCGCAGGCGCCAAGCCGGCGCTGGCGTTCCGATGACGGTCAAGCGCCATCACATCGG
>CAVRGI010000002.1:0-34584 GCA_963720665.1 uncultured Solirubrobacterales bacterium
TCCAGAGGTAACCCTGCCAGTTGGCGACAATCTGATCGAGCACCTGTGGCGTCTTGAGCAGCTGCGGCTCGCCGAGCTCGACGACCAGGACCGTGTCCGGCAGGAAGTAGGCCCGGTGCTCGATTTCCTCCTGACGAAGCTCCTCGAGAAAGCGCCTGAGGCCGCGATAGATGATCCCTGCGTCGTGAAAGGCGATCCAGCCGGGACGGTCGATGAGGCGAAGGCAGAAACGCGCGTCGCGCACGACGGCCTCGTCGGTGTGCTCCGCGTCGACGAAGCAGAAGCGCGGGCGCAGCTCGACGTCCTCAGGCCGCAGCGTCGCGGTGCTCGCGTCGAGGGTCTCCAGCTTGCCGAGGTCGGCGTGCGGCAGCTCGGCGAGCAGAGCCAACATGCGCTCGCTGCGATTGTCGGGATAGGGGAACGACGGACCGCGCTCGTCGGGCTGCGCGGGGGGGCGCAAGTCGATCGAGACGATTCGCTCGCAGCGCTCATCCTGAACCAGCACCTGTAGCGAGCCGCCGAGATGAGAGCCGATCTCTAGGTAGGCGAAGGGCTGCTGCCGAGCAGCCTCATGTAAGGCGAGCAGAGACTGGCGATCGGCGAGCGTCGTCTGCGTCTCGATCGAGTCAAATAGCGTCCCGTCGAGCGCCGCGATTCGGTCGGCAACCGTCACAGAGCACGAGCCTATCGTCTGCTGGCGCTTGGCTGTCATTGTGCGATGCGCAGGCGCAAACTCAGCCGGTGTATGACTCCGGCGGAGGCGGGTCGTCGCGGATCGCCGCGATCTGCCCGAGCAGAGACGCAGGGCTGGTGCCGCCGAGCACCCGCAGGCGCGGCAGACGGTAGGGGTCGCTGCCCGGGCCGGCCCAGCCAGGCACGACCGTGGTCGAGCCCAGATAGCCCGCGGCCCTGACCTCGGCGACCACCGCGGCGTCGTAGTGGCCGGAGGGGTAGCAGAACCAGTTGACCGGCACGCCGTAGCGCCGCTGGAGCACCGTGCGCGCGCCGGCTACCTGGTGGGCGAGTTCGCTCGGAGCCAGGGTGATCAGATCGGCGTGGCTGAAGCCCTGTGTATCCAGCTCCCAGCCGGCGGTGACCAGGCCGCGAATCTGGGCTTCGGAGAGCCCGCCCTGCGACGGCGGCAGCCCGGTGAGTTGCATGTTCTCATCGGCGACCCAGCCCAGCCGACGGAGCACGGGCAGCGCGTTGGTGTACTGCGACTGATAGCCGTTGTCGAAGGTCAGGACGAGCGGTTTGCCGCCCGGCAGCGGCGTGCCGCGCAGCCAGTAGGAGTGCAGCTGATCGAGCGTGACCGGGTGGTCGCCGGCATGCGCGAGGGCCTGCATCTGCGCGGCGAATTCGCTCGCCGAGACATACAACCCCGGAAACGGCGCGCCCGCCGGCGGCGGGTTGATCACGTGGTACATCAGGATTGGGACGGACTCGGTCCCCGGTTTGCCGTTCGCGGTGCGGATCGCCGCTGAGGAGCTCGACGTCGAGTCCAGCCCGTGCGTGGACGCGGAGGAGAGCTCATGGCCAGCGCCTCCCGAGCCGGAGGGAGCGCTCGCGGTCGGCATCGAGCGACCGCAGCCGGCGAGGAGCGCGACGGAGATCGCGGCCCCGGCCGCAGTCAGGCGACTCAGAGCGGCGAGGGCCCGACGGCGACGGCGCGTCAGTTCCCTGCGGCGGGGATCGCGACGCGCCTGGCGCCACTCGCTGTCCATACTCCTCCTACGGATTCAGGCGCTTCTTCAGGGCGCTTGCTGGGGAGAACTTGGCTGCTTTGCTGGCCGCGATGCTAATCGTCTGGCCGGTGGCCGGGTTGCGTCCCTGACGGGCGGCACGTTGGCTGACGCTGAACTTGCCGAAGCCCGCAACCGCGACCTCGCCCCCGGAGGCAAGCTCATCGGAGACCGCTTCGAACGCGGCATCGACCGCCTCGCGGGCGTGGCTCGCGGCCATCCCGGTTTTCCCCGCGACCTGCTCGGCTAGCTCGTTCTTGGTCATAACACTCCCTTCTGGGTGTCTTTTGCTGCTCGCAGGCTAACCCCTGGGCAGGACGGCGAGAGACCAGTTCGCGGGATCTGAGCTCGATAGAAGCCCTAATTTCCGGAATCGGAGGCCCTCGGGCCTCGTTTTTCGGGCCGAGCCAGGCTCCCAGCGCTCGCAGACGCCCACGGCGCGGGTCCCCGGCACGGGGGAAAGATCAGGCCGAAACACGGGCTGGTGGTGCGACACGGGACTCCTGGGAGTCCGGGGCGGGTGCGGCGCGTGGCGCGAGGCTGCCCGCGGCATAGACGGCCCACAGCGCGGCGATCCAGGCGGCGCAGGCAAGCGCGACGTGCACCCACACGAGCTCGGTCGGCAGATGCATCTCATATTGGTCGAGCCCCACCGCGCCCTGCAGCGCCAGCAGCACGCACAGCGCGGTCAGCGAGCGCCTCACGGTCACATTGGCCGCGCGGCTGCGCGCGAGCCACCAGACAACGAGCGCCGCGAGTCCGAACGCGAACGCGATCTCGGCGTGGCGATTGATCACGAAGTCCATCGTTCCGCGCCCGTCGAAGCTCAGGCGGTTGATCTTCTGGCCCGGAGATCCTCCCGCGTGCGGACCCGCCGCGGTCGCCGCGGTGCCGGCGAAGATCGTCAGCGCGCCGAGCCCCGCCAGCGCCCGCACGGACCACACGAGCGCCCGGTCGGCGGCCGGGCGCTGCGCGCTGGCGTCGCGCGCGGGCTCGTCGAGCGGGTGGCGCAGCGAAGGCCGAGCGGCGCGCCAGGCGAGTAACGCGGCGGCCGCGATGATCAGCATCGAGAGTGCGAAGTGGCCCATCACCCAGCCGTAGTCCAGATCGCCGCGCACGGTGAAGCCCCCGAGGATCGCCTGGCCGATCACGCCGAGCGGCAGCAGCGCGCCGAGCCACGCGAGATCGCGCCGGTAGGGTCGCCGGCGCAGCGCCAAAAGCCAGGCGGCGCCCGCGGCGATCGAGACCGGCACCGTCAGCAGTCTGTTGGAGAACTCGATCAGGGCGTGCGTATTCAGCGGCGGATAGACGTTGCCGTAGCACTTCGGCCAGGTCGGGCAGCCGAGACCGGACCCGGTCAGCCGCACGGCGGCGCCGGTCAGCACGATCAGGGTGAGCGCGACGAGCGCCGCGTAGGCGACGTACGCGTACTGCTCGGGCGTGACCGTGTAGCCGTTGGTGCGCTCACCCAGGCGCTCGAGCCAGAGCTTCATTTGCCTAAGTCTGCCAAGTCCGCTCGCGCCATTCGCCCACACGGCCCGCGCGCCTTCGATAATGGACTGCGATGGATCTGACAGCTGCGCAGCGCTGGAGCCCTGGGCCGACAAGCCCGCGAGTGCGTGGAGGCGTGGTCGATGTCTGGCGCGCGGACCTGGACGCGGCCCCGGACGGTGTCGCGGAGCTGCTGTGCGCAGAGGAGCGCGCGCGCGCGCGGCGGATCGTACCGGACCGCCCGCGGACGATCTGGCCACGGTCGCGCGGGATGCTGAGGGCGTTGCTCGCGCGCTATCTCGACGAGGACCCGCGCGGGCTGCGCTTCGAGCGCGGGCCGCTAGGCAAGCCGGCGTTGCGCCCACCAGCAGGACGAAAGCCGGATCTACGCTTCAATCTCTCGCACTCCGGCGCGCACGCGCTCGTCGCGGTCACGGCCGGGCGCGAGGTCGGCGTCGACATTCAATGCGTGGCGCGGCGCGGCGCTCGGCGCAAGCACGAGCTGGCGATCGCGGCCCGGCTGTTCGGTCCCGAGCAGGCCCGGCGGCTGGGCGAGCTCGGGCCGGATGCACGAACGCGCCAGTTCCTGCGCGCATGGAGCGCGCACGAGGCGGCGCTCAAGTGCGCCGGCGCGGGTCTCGCCGGCGCTTCGGGCCCAGCCCGTCGCGACCCGCAGTCGGGGCTGTGGACGGCGGCGTTGGACGTTGGCGCGCGGGCGGCGGCAAGCGTCGCGACCGAGGGTCGCGAGCAGCACGAGCTGCGCTGCTTTCAGTGGCTTGGCTGAGTCGTCCGGGCCTCCCGGCGAGCGTCTCGCGCGGTGGGCAGCTCGCTCGCGAGCCAGCGCTCGGCGTTGCGATCGTGAATTTCGCGCAGCATGTCCTCGAGGCTGTGCGTGACCGCCCAGTCGGGATAGTCGCGCTCGAACGGACGCAGGTCGCTGATCCACCAGCGGTGATCGCCGGTCCTGTTGTGTTCGCTCAGTGTCCAGTCCAGTTCGCGTCTGGCGATCGCCTCACACAGCTCGATCGCCTCGAGCATCGAGCAGCTGCGGGCGCGCCCGCCGCCGATGTTGTAAACGGCACCGCCCGCGCGCGGAGCGCCGTGGAAGGCCTCGAACGCGGCTACTAGATCGGCGGAGTGGATGTTGTCGCGCACCTGCTTGGCGCCGTAGCCGTACACGGTGTAGGGCTCGCCTACGACGGTGCAGCGCATCAAGTAGGAGAGGAATCCGTGCAGCTTGGCACCGGTGTGGTTGGGCCCGGTCAGGCAGCCGGCGCGAAAGCAGACGGTGGGCATGTGAAAGTAACGGCCGTACTCCTGCACTAGCAGATCGGCGGCGGACTTGGAGACGCCCATCAGCGAGTGGGTGCTGCGGTCGATTGACATCGAAGTATCGATGCCCGCGTAGTAGGGGTGCGCCGTCTCCAGATCGAGTCGCCGCGGCAGCTCGACGAGCGGCAGCGAGTTCGGCAGATCCCCATAGACCTTGTTGGTCGAACAGTGAATGAACGTCGCATCCTGCGCATGCAGGCGTGCGGCCTCCAGCAGGTTGAGCGTGCCAAGCGCGTTGACCTCAAAGTCGGTGTGCGGATCGGATGCCGCCCAATCGTGCGAGGGCTGCGCGGCGGTGTGGACAATCAGCTCGGTCTGACCGGCGCGCGCAGCAAACGCATCTTCGACGGCGCGACGGTCGCGAATATCGATCTCCAGCGACTGAAACGAGTCTGGATAGCTCGCCAGCAGGCCGGCGGTCGTGGGCGCGGTCGACGCTTCCGGGCCGAAGAACCGACCGCGCATGTCGTTCTCCAGTCCGAGCACGTCAAACCCGAGCTCGACGAGGCGCGCAACGGACTCCGAGCCGATCAGGCCTCCTGATCCGCTGACTATCGCGGTGGGCATGCGCTTAGCGTACGGGTGCGTGGCCTCGGTCGGTGCAGGCTGACAGTGGCGGCGGTTGAGCTCGCAGCCAGTTCAGACGCCACGATAGACAAACGGGATGTCGTCGGCGAGGTCGCGCAGGCGGGGCGCCGAGGCGTCGCGCTGCGAGACGATCAGCTCCGCAGCGGCCAGCGGCCAGCGGACGCCGATGTCGGGATCGTTCCAGGCGATGCCGCGCTCGACGGCAGGGTCGTAATAGGCGGACTGCTTGTAGAGGACATCTGCGATGTCGCTGAGCACGCAGAAGCCATGCGCGAAGCCGACCGGGATGTAGAGCGCGCGCATGCTCTCGTCGTCGAGTTCGAACGCCTCCCACTGTGCGTAGGTAGGCGAGCCGCGGCGCAGGTCGACCGCGACGTCAAGGATGCATCCACGAGAGCAGCGCACGAGCTTGGCGACGCCGCTACCGACGTGAAAGTGCATGCCCCTGACCACGCCGCGCACCGAGCGCGAGTGGTTGTCTTGAATGAATTCCTGCGCAGGCGGTATACCGGTCTCGCCGTGCCACTCGCGCCGGTAGGTCTCGCAGAAGAAGCCACGCTCGTCGCCGTGGACGTCGGGCTCGATAACGCTCAGGCCGTCCAGACGACCGGGAAGCACGCGCATAGGCGCAAGAGGGTAGCCGCCCGGCGCGCAGGTGGTGGTGGCGCCCTCGCCCGGCCGGAGGCAGATGATCGATGGTGATGCTTCGTTCGGAGACATTGCGCTCCTTGTCATAGGCGAGGAACGTAAGCGTGTGCTTGCCGAAGGAGATGTGCTTGGCGCCCTGCCAGGCGAGCGCGCCCGACAGCCTGGTTGGGTAGCGCGGACCGTCGTAGTTGCGAATCAGCCGCCCGTCGATCTTCAGGGTGATGCGAAAGACGCCCTCGCGACTGGTGGCGAGCACGTGGATGGGAAGGGCGCCTGAGTACGCAGCGCCGTTGGCAGGCGATTGCACCGTGATCCGCGGACCGACGAACACGCCGCAGGGTTCGCTCAGTGGGTCGCCGTGACGGACGTAGGCGCGCATCGCGGCAAAGGAGGGCTTGCGGGCGCCGTTGGCACGGACCAGTCCAGACAGAAGCGTACCCTTGTCCTGGAGCGGGAACCACAGGGCGAGCTGGACGTAGGTGTCCCGCGCGAGGCAGTGGTACGCCTGTCGCAGGAACAGGGCCTGACGCGCTGGGGTCACGCCCTCCGGCTTGTGCCCCGCGAACGCTCCTTCGGGACAGACCGCGCGGGTGGTGCGCCAGCTCGTCTCGGTCATCCAGATCGGCTTGTCGTCGCCATTGGCGAGCATCGTCGCGTGGACTTCGCGATAGGCGAGGAAAGAGTCCGGGATGATGCGATTGTGTTCACCGCGAAGGAAGTCGTACGGCGACAGGACGTTGCAGGCGGTGTCGGTGTGCACGCCGACCGCGTCGAAATAGCCCTTGCCGCCGGCCCGATAGACGCCTTCGAGGAACGGGTAATCGTTTCCGGTAAGCCCCCCGAGGACGACGGTCGCGCTCGGATCGGCTGCCTTTACGACGGGGTACGTGGCCTGCAGCAGCTGGGCATACGCAGTGGGGTCGGGGCCACCGGCCCACCACGAGGCGGAGTCCTCCTCGTTCCAGATCTCATACGCCGCGACCCGCCCAGCCCAGCGCTGCGCGAGCGCCCCTAAAAAGGCGGCGTAGTCGCTGGGGTTCGCCGGCGGAGCGTGCGGATTGCCCGACCCCGTCTCCCACGTGGGGGCATCGACCACGTCGATAATGACTTTCGTGCGGGCCGGGAGCGCCGCAAAGAGCTGTTCGTATTTAGCGACCCAGTTGGCGGCGAACATACCCCGCTGGGGCTCAAGATCGGGCCAGGTGAGGAAGACCCGCACCCAATGCACGCCGAGCGTCTTGGTGTCGGCGATCTGAAGTGCGGTCGGTGCAGGCAGCACTACGCCGGGTTCGGCGGCGCGCGCGCCGGAGACACTCGCGCCGACAAAGGCGAGCGCTAGCGCTGCGATAGATGCCCTGCTCCGCATCTCCTATCCTGGCTTAATGAGGACTTGGTTGCCTCGTTATACCGCGCAACCAAGGAATACCACAGACCCGGGCGCACTCATCTGAACCTCCAGCGCACCGGCGGCAGTCGGCGTGTCGATCGTCGCGTAGCGAGTATGAGCCGGCGACTGCCAAGACGGTATCACTGTCGAGGTTGTCTCCGCCGCAGTTGTCAGGTCAACGATCACCGGATCGACCGCGACGTTCACCCCGACTAGAAAGCGTCGGCTTGGCTTCGGCAGCTTGACCTCGACGACCCCTTCGGCTCCCAGTTCAATACCGGCCGCGCCGCGCCATGTCATATGATGTCCCGCGGCTTCCTCGAGCGAGACCGGACGGATAAACCTCGGTATCTCGTCCCGTGGAGCAGCACTGAAGATGACATCCTGCCAATACCGGCTCCAGACGGGCGCGAGATCAGGTCGATGCTGGTCAAGAAACTGAGCGAGCGCGAGCTCTTCGCCACTGAGCCCCCGGACCGGCATCAACAGCTCATCGTAGTTGGACGCCATAACATGCTTCTGTAAATCATCAAACACGAGCTCGAACTCGTGGAAGCTCATACCCCGCCCCCAGCGCGTCAGGGTCTCACGGGCATGTTCGGGCCCTTTCGCCCTCGCCGCGTCCATCGCAGAGACGAAATCATCGCGTTGCGAGAACTTGTAGTAACGGACGGCTAGCTCCTCCGGAAGCTGCGCAAAGAACGGCATCAGGCTTGTGTGCCAATCGTAAGGGATGAGCCGATTTGGCAACTCGCATACCACGATTATCCCCTGAGGATCCACAAGTTCCCGGGCAAGCGTGAGCATGTTTAGGCGCTCCGCAATTGTCATGTGCTCGAGGACGGCGTAGAACAGAAACACATCTACCCCGACCGCACATTCTGACGTACGGTCAAAGATCTCGTCGACCGGCGAGTACAGCAGTTCAAGGTTATCAACGCCCCGTTCAGCGGCCAGGCCGCGACCAAGCTCTATCTGCGCGCGGTCAATATCGATCCCGATGTGACGGTCGGCGCGGGCAGCAAACGCGAGGCTGGCAGGGCCGCTACCGCAGCCGTACTCAAAAACGCTACGCCCTGCGAGCGGAAAGTGCTGCTCGATCCAAGGGACTAAACACATCTCCGCCTTCAGGCGTCGATCGTTCCAATCATTTCCCTCCGGCGGGAACCGTCGCGAGCAGACCATCGTAGTGTCTGGCTTGCCAGAGTCATGAGATCGTCGAACGCGCACTAATCCTCCAGTGCGACCGTTTGGACAACGATCTTCTGACGAAGCTGCAAAACCTCGCTACGCTGGGCAATGATCAAATCGTCGCGTTTGGCAATCTGATCTTCGAGTCGCACCTCGGCTTGCGTGCTGATGGCGATCGCCTCTTCCAGGTCCGCTATTCGCCTTTCCAGCGACTTGATGAATGATGGGGCTGCGGAACCGGTCTTGGCGACTCCGGCGGGCCATGTCCCGATTATTTTGCGGGCAAGCTCGCTATTTCGCCGGCGCAGCTCCTGGTTGGCGACCTCCAAGCCGCGCACGTACCGGTTGTGAATCGGAGCCTCGACGAACATGCTGCTGCCGCTCTGTGCGAGATCCACTCGGTGCGGGTCAACGTTTACCACCAAGATGAAGTGGTTTGCATACTCGGGCTCATCATCGTCAAGATATCTCACCTTTGAAGGTGGAAGTTCGCCGTCGCGAGTTGCGTAGATCACCGAGCCCTCGGTGAGATATTGCCACAGCATCACACCGCCGGACAGCCGTTCGAGCAGCTCCACCGCCTGCTCGTAGCCGAAATCCGTGAGGTGGAACGGATTCTCCTCTGCGAAGGCCTTGCTGTTCGGCACTGAGGCGACGAGGGCGACGCCCTTATCGAGATGATGGCGCAGACGCCCGATCACCTGATCGAGATCATGCAGATGCTCCAAACCCTCAAAGCAAACGATCGCGTCGTATGTCTCGCTCAGCTCGCGATCGAGATAAGCAACCGCATCGCAGGCCTCGAACGTCGCCCCGGTGCGTTGGCCGATCGTTGCCGCGGCGAGGTCGGTCGCCGCAACATCCTTGTCGATGCCGTGTACTGAAGCCGCGCTGCGCGCCAGAATCTCGGAGCCGTAGCCGCTCCCGCAGGCAAGGTCCAGCACCCGGAGATCGCCGCAGAGCTCGGCAGCGAACTCGTAGCGATGGATGTGCTCACAAGACTGCGCGCTTGGCTTGCTCACCGACTCGAGGCTCAAGCGCTCGACAACGTCCATTGAATCTCCTTTTCGCGCACGCGCGCCTTTAGTTCACCGGAAAGACGGTCCCTTGCCGGTAGGCCGATCTGCCGCATCATCGAGTCGCCACGCAGCCGGTAGCGGAGCAGCCTCTCGGGAATTATGACGCCATACCTGCCGGCGGCGTGAAGCTGTTGATATAAATGCCAATCCTCGTAGCTGGTAAGCTCCTCGCTGTACGCAAACTCGTCAAACAGACGTCGCGGCATTAAAGCACTCGCTGCGCCCGCGACGTTGTTGCGCAGCACCTCATCGGACGTGTTACCCAATGGCTGGTAGCCGACCTCTGGCGGCGGCAGATCCTGTCCCCGCTCATCGACGTATCGCGTCCAGGTGGCCACGTAGGCAGCAGTCGGGTTGAGCCGGAATGCAACGAGCGCGCGCTCCACGAATGTGGGGTCGAGCTCGTCATCGGCGTCCAGTGGGAGAACAAAAGATCCCCTGGCCTGGCTGATGCCAAAGTTCCGCGCCGCTCCGAGGCCGGAGTTAAGTTGCGTCAGCACCGTTACCGGATACTTTGTGGCGAGCTCGCCTAGCACCCAGTCGGCATCGAGCGTGGAGCCGTCGTTCACGATGATGATCTCGGTCGCCAGATAGGTTTGGCAAAGGGCAGACCAAACCGTGTCCTCAACGTGCGCGGCGAGATGATAGTAGGGAATGATGATGGAGACGAGCCCGCGCCGTGCGCTGGAGGATGATGGAGCAACCGCCTTCGCACCAGGTTTGCTCTCGAGCCGTGAGCTTGACTTCCGACCGGAACCCGATATGTCCCATCGGCCGCGACCCGCAAGCAGCGATTCGTAGCCGGCGACGACCCGCTCGCTGCTCGTCAGCTCCTTGAAGACCGCCATTGGCAATTTCTTGCCGCGCAGCCGATGAAGCTCTTCGCGGGCGTGGAGCAATCGTTCCAGTAGCAAGACCAGCGATCCTGTTGTCGTGTCAGCGGTGAGCCAACCACTGATTCCAGGCTTCACCATCTCTGTAAATCCTCCTACGGGCGTCGCAATCAGCGGGCGGTTGAGGCGCAGCGCCTCGAGTCCCGCGTATGGCCAATTCTCCCATAGAGATGGCAGCACTACAGCGTCGCACGGGCTGAGGAGGTCCGGGACCTCGGTGCGGGGCACCGCCTCTAAGAAGCGTATACGGTCGTCACCGCTCGCGAGCATGCGCAGCTGCCGGCTCATCGAGGTGCCCAGTGGAGCCGTATCGGTATCGCCTCCGAGAATGTCGAGGCGAAGCGCTTCGCTGTCGATGAAGCTGATCGCGCGCACGAGGTTTTGAACGCCCTTGCGACGCTCGAGGCGCCCGAGATAGAACAGATGCAGGTAGTCGCCCACTTCATCGCGAGAATCTTGGTCGAGATCCTCGGCGGTGTATAGACTCGGATTCGGGATGCGGCAATCGGCTGCCAGCTGGTCCAAACCGTAAAAGCGGCGATAGAATTCGAGCGTATCTCCTCCGGGCCAAATCAGGTAGTCGGCATCGCGGATCGCAAGTCGCTCGAGCTCCCATGTCATACGTGCTGCGAACTCCTCGTCGGTGTGGCCATCGAGCACCGCACAGATCTCGGTGCTCGTGTGTACGCGAACGGCTACGGCTGTGTGGCGAAGAAACGAATCACCAGTTCGGCGAGCCTGGACCGTGACCGCACCCTCGCCAAGGTAATCCGAGAACTCCACCAAATCAGGCCCGCGCGCACCGTAGTATTCGCGCAAGCACGTTAGAACGCGTGCGCTGTACAGATGCAACTGAGAGAAGAAACCTCCGACGTCTCGTCCATCTGTCTCGGGAACAAATACGACATCCACGCGCTCAGGGATCCGATCATCTTTGCACGCGCGCATTTTCTTGTACTCCGCCTCGTGCACGCTATTCGTAAAGATCGTGACCTCAGCGATTGAGCTTAAGAGTCGCGCGCAAGCATCGACGAACTCGCCAATGCCCCCGCTTCTGAAGGGGTACAACTCCCGGGATACCAGAGCGATACGCGTGGCCATATGCCTCTAGGCTCGTCTAACCCGGCGGCCCAGAGTGGCGAGCGTCCGAAGCGGTGCGGTGGACCTCCAGCTCACCGAGGCCATCATCCCGCGCCACAGCGCCTCGTGGTGAGCGGACACACTGCTCAGGCGCAGGATCTCCTTCTCGAGCTCTCCGATCTGGGCGATCAGCTTTTCGTCCATGCTGGACTCGTACGCTCCAGCGCTGAGCAGCTCGTCGGATCCGCGTTCTCTGTCGGACGACGCCTCCAGATCCCGCTCCCTGATGAGCCGTCGCGCGTCGGCGAACAGATGAGCCGCCGAGTAGCAGCGCTGGTCGGCGATCGAGCCGTTCGTGTAGGCGAGTCTCGAGGAATCGACGGTAACGAGACCGAGACCGCCGCCCAACTGTTTCCCGTCCCTGAACATACGGCCCGGGATGAAGTCCAAATCGACGTGCTGGACCTTTGGCCAAGCGGCGAAGTGAACTGCATCCAAGTCGTCGCGCACAGTCCCGTTCGTCGTTTCGTGAATCAGGATCGTCGTTTTGCCGAGCGCTGGGGAGTTGAGAAGATCCTCCACGTGGCACCGGATCCCTGCGGCCGAGTTCTGCCGACCGATGAGAACGAACTCGACGTTCTGTCCGGCCTCGGAAAATCGTTTGAGCTCGAGTGGCAAGACGTCGCGCGAATTTCCTGAGTGCAGTGTTAGGCTCGGATCCTCGGCGGTGAGCGTCGACTGCTCGAGATCGAACGCATGCACTGCTGTGGAGTGAGCTGCGATGCGCGCAACGTCGTCTGCGTCAACATTCCCAGTCTGGAGGGACAGGCTCGGCTTCAGCTGGCTCAGGACGCCCTCGACAGCCGCCTGTTCGCCAGGCGACATTTGCCGATGGGCATTGGTGAGAAGCTCCGGAGTCAGCACGACATCTCCTGTTGTCAGGGATCCTAGCCTAGGCACCGGCTCAAGCGCGAGCGATGAGGACCGAGACATGGTCCGGCGTCTCCCGCAACGAGCGGACCCATGTTAGGTCGAGGCGCGAGACCGCGACGGCACTACGCGATTCGCCACAGTAGGCTTGGCGGGTGCCCGCGCTACAGCCCGTCAGTTTGGACCGGTCTTTCCCAGAGCGATGCGATAGCGACTGCCTCAGCACTCGCGGTCGGGCTGGCTGCTAGCGTCCGCCGCAGTGATGGGGCTCACGCACCGCGCACGCGTACGCCGTTTCATCGAGCGCGCCGCCCAGCGGGCCTCGATGCTGGCTACGGCCGACGGGCAGCCGGCTGAACAGGGCGCACCGGCAACCGAGCCAGAGCCCGACCCCGAGCCTGTCCCCGAGCCCGAGTCGCCCGACGAGCCAACCGCGCGCGCCCGGACGCAGGCGAGCGACTTCGCGCGCGACTTTCAGCCGGGCGCGTTGGCGCGCGAGCGCGAGACCGTGACGAGCCTGCTCTATGAGCGCCTCAGCGCAGAGGAGGTTGCTGAGGTCGAGCACCGCATCGCGGGCGTCCCCGAGTTGAGCCATTATTACGCGAGCGCGAGCACGCCAGCGTTCCGTCAAGCGCTGCTGCTCACCTACGGAGTCTGGTTGGGCGTCGCGAGCGTCAGCGAGAAGACTGGTCTTTCTCAGGAGCACCCGTCCGAGCAGGTGCACGCGATGGCCCGGGGTCCGCTCGCGGCCGCAGGTGGCCTATACGAGGCAGATCTCGTGGCCGACGCGCTGGCGAGCGCAGGCGCCGAGCTGAGTGCGATCAAGACGGCGCTCGATTTCGGCTGCTCGTCCGGGCGGGTCGTACGCGTCTTCGCAGCCGCCTATCCCGAGATTAAATGGCACGGGTGCGATCCCAACCGGCCCGCGATCACCTGGGCCAGCGACAGTCTCGCCGGGATCGATTTCTTTGCCAACGACGACGTCCCACCGCTGCCGCTGGCCGACCGCTCGCTCGATCTGGTCTATGCAATCTCGATCTGGTCGCACTTCAAGCCGGCGCTCGGGCTGCGCTGGTTTGAGGAGATGCACCGGCTGATCCCGCCGGGCGGCTACCTGGTCTGCACGACGCACGGCCTGGCATCCGTCGCAATCTTCGCCACCAGGGGTCTGCGTACACCGGAGCAATCGCAGGAAATCGAGGAAGCTCTCTACGACAAAGGCTGGTGGTACGCGCCCGAGTTCGGCGAGCAGGGCGATTGGGGCGTCGTGAACCCTGACTGGGGTACCGCGTTCGTCTCAGCGGAATGGCTGCTTGCGCAACTGTGCCCACGCTGGCGTGTCCTAGAGTTTGCTCCCGGGCGCAACCAGGAAAACCAGGATGTCTACGTGCTGCAACGCGTCTGACCGCCACCGCAGCCGCGATTGCTAGCGTTCACTGAGCGTTGTCGACCACGATCCACCGATCCGAGGCCTCGCCCCCAGCCGCCGAGCGGACGGCCCCCCCAGTCGTCTCAGTCGAAGGGGTGAGCAAGACATTTCGGCTCCCCCACCAGCAGTACTCGACGCTCAAGGAGCGTGTGCTGCACCCGCTGCGCAGCACTCAGTACGACGAGTTGCACGCCGTCAACGAGATCTCGCTGGAGATACGTCAAGGCGAATTCTTCGGCATAGTCGGGCGCAATGGCAGCGGCAAGAGCACGCTCCTAAAGTGCATCGCAGGAATTTACTGCGTCGACCGCGGGCAAATCTCGATCGCCGGACGTTTATCCCCGTTCATCGAGCTCGGCGTCGGCTTCAACCCCGACCTCACGGCGCGCGACAACGTCCTGATCAACGCGATCATGCTTGGTCTGAGCCGCCGTGATGCAAGAGCGTGCTTCGACGACGTGATCGCCTTCGCCGAGCTCGAGGAGTTCATCGATCTCAAGCTCAAGAACTACTCCTCGGGGATGCTCGTGCGTCTCGCGTTCGCTACCGCGATCCAGGTAGATGCGGAGATCCTGCTCATCGACGAGGTGCTCGCGGTCGGAGACGCGGCCTTTCAGCAGAAGTGTTTCGAGGAGTTCTTTCGATTGAAGCGCGAAGGTCGGACGATAGTGTTCGTCTCTCACGATATGTTTTCTGTAGAGCGCTTCTGCCACCGGGCGATGCTCATGGATCACGGAAACTTGGTGCAGATCGGCGACCCGCGCGAGGTAGGACGTGCCTACCACAAGCTGAATTTCGGCCAGCTCCCGCACGGGGCGAAAACCGCGCAGGCTGCGATCAGCGACGGGCACTCAACGGTCATTACCGACGCCTGGTTCGAGAATTCGACAGGAAAGCGCGTGACCAGCGCAAGCCAGGAGGAGCCGCTGAGCATGTGTTTCGAGGTGTGCTTTGACGAAGACCTCGAGGATCCCGTGTTCGCGGCGACCCTGCGCACGGAGCTCGGACACACGATCATCGCAGCCCGCAGCGACCAGCACGGCGCTGCGAGCGGCTCGTTCAAGGCCGGCGATACGGTGGTTGCCCGCTTTGACGTTCCCAACTGGCTGACGTCGAGCCGCTATCTGCTCACTCCCTCGCTCGCCCGTGAGGGCACCGGCGAGGACGCCATCGCGCTCGTCGAGGACATGGCCTCGATCATGATTCACGGCGGTGGGGTGAGCGGCGGAGTGCTCGAGCCTCCGGTCGCGGTGAGGATAGAACGGACATGAACGCCAGCCAGGGCATACGCCTCCCGCTTCCGAGGCGCCGACCGAGCCACCGCGTTCATGGTCCCGCGGCGCTCGGCGGAGACTTCCATCGCTTCTGGTCGCTCACCTTCACGCTCGCTCGGACGGAATTCAAGCTGCGCTTCTTCGGCTCGGTGCTCGGCTATCTCTGGACGCTGGTGCGCCCGCTGCTGCTGTTCTCGGTCCTCTGGGTTTTCTTTACGGTGGTGGCTAAAGTGAACGACTCCACGAACCCAGCCGAACGCTTCTATGGCGCGCAGCTCCTCGGATCGATCGTGCTGTTCACCTTCTTTGCCGAAGCCACCGGGGCCGCGGTACGGAGCGTCGTCGATCGGGAAAACCTCGTGCGTAGAGTCCGCTTCCCCCGGCTCGTGATCCCGACCTCGGTGGTGCTCTTGTCGCTGTTCAACCTCGGCCTTAACCTGATCGTCGTGATGATCTTCGCGATCAGCTCGGGCGTGCGTCCGATGCTCAGCTGGCTCGAGCTGCCGTTGATCGTTGGAGGGCTCGTGCTGCTCGCAGCAGGAGTCGCGATGCTCCTCTCTGCCTTGTTCGTGCATTTTCGTGACGTGCAGCCGATCTGGGAAGTGGCCCTGCAGATCATCTTCTACGCCTCGCCAGTGATCCTCTCGATTGAAACGGTCAGGGCGAAGCTGAGCTCGACGGCGCTCCACATCTACATGCTCAATCCGCTCGCCGCGCTCCTGCAGCAGTTTCGCCATGCGATCGTCACCCACAACACTCCGAGCGCCGGCCAGGTGCTGGGCAGCTGGACAGCGCTGGCAGAGCCCTGTGCGATCCTGCTGTTGGTCTTCGTGGCCGGATTCGCCGTCTTCAACGGCGCCGCGGCGAAGATCGCCGAGAACCTGTAATGAAGGGTGGAGCCGCCGCGATGAACCCCACCACCGAAAGCAAGGCAGCGGCGAATGAGCTCAGTGCCGAGAACCAGCGCCTCCGCGCCCGCATAGCGGAGCTCGAGGACGAGCTCGTCGAGGTCCAGGCCCGCGCGAACGCCGCGGTCGCCGACTGGGAGGACCGCGCCTACTGGCTCGAGCGACTGCACATCGACCTCAACGCGCTGATGCGAAAGCCGGGCGCAAACGAGGCGCGCATCGCGTTGAAAGCGGTGCGGGCGGTGTACTGGCGCCTGAAGCGCGTGCTGCGCTGGCTGCGCGAACCGTGAGCAGCACCGCGCCCGCCAACGAGCCGCGGCGAGGCGCCGTCTCGGTGGTGATCCCGGTGAGGGACGGCGAGCGCTATCTCGAGGAGCTGCTCGACGCGCTCGCGCGGGAGGGGGCGATTGAGACGCTCGTGATCGACTCGGGCTCGCGCGATCGCTCTCGCGAGATCGCCAGCGCGGCGGGGGTGGAGGTCGTCCAGATCGCGCCACAGGACTTCGGACACGGGAGGACGCGCAACCTCGGCGCCGAACGTACCTCCGGTGAGCTGATCTGCTTCCTCACCCAGGACGCGACGCCGTGTCCGGGCTGGCTGGCGGCCTACCGCGAGGCGCTCGCACTCGACGAGCGCGCCGGCGCTGCGTACGGCCCCCACCTGCCGCGCCCGGACACCAGCCCGATGATCGCCCGCGAGCTGAGCGAGTTCTTTGCGAGCTTCGCGCCCGACGGTCGCCCGGTCGTGCAGCGCCGAGGCGATGCGACGTTTCTCTCCAACGTCAACGCCTGTTATCTGCGCGCGTGCTGGGAACAGATCCGCTTCCGCGACGTCGGCTATTCCGAGGACCAGGCGTTCGGGGCGGACATGCTCGCGGTTGGATGGGCCAAGGTCTACCACCCGGGCGCGGCCGTGCTGCACGCGCATGACTATGGAGCGATTGAGTTCATGCGCCGCTATTTCGACGAGTACCGCGGCCTGCGTGAGAGCTCGGGCCACGTCGAGCCATTTGCGGCCCGGGCGACCGCCGGGTACGTGCTCGACGCGGTCGCGGCCGATCGGCGCTGGATGGCCGAGCGGGGGATGGGCAATCTGGCGAGCGTGCGCTGGAGCGCGCGCTCGGCCGTCCACCACGGTTCTCGGCGAGTCTTCTCGGCATTGGGCTCGCGCGCCGACCGCGTGCCGGCGCCGCTTCGCAGCGCCATGTCGCTCGAGCGTCGCGCCGGGGTGGCGCCGACCGCGCCTGCGCAGGCGCCGGAGATGCCTGCCGCACCCCTCACCCCGGCGCTGCCGGCGGCGAGCCACATCGACCAGATGCTGCCCGGCGATGACTACGACGTCGCCGCCCGGGTTTGGCGAGGGGGACCGGCGCCGCTGTCCGAGCCGGTGCCGGGGATGAGCGAGCGGGACAGGCTGAGACTCGCGCTGGTGATCCCCCCATTCGGCCGCGGCAGCGGGGGTCACAACACGCTGTTTCAGATTCTCACGCGGCTCGAGCGGCGCGGTCACACCTGCAACGTCTGGCTGGCCGACTACCACAACGAGAACCGGCATCTGTGGCCAGGCGTGCTACGCCACGACATCATCGACTTCTTCGCGCCGCTGCAGGGTCCTGTCTACAGGGGTTTCGATAATTGGCAGGGAGCGGACGTGGCGATCGCGACAGGCTGGCAGACGGTGCATGCGACGCTCGCGCTCGACCACTGCCGCGCGCGTGCGTACCTCGTCAACGACCACGAGCCGGAGTTCTATGCGACCTCGACGGAGCGGGCGCTCGCGGAAGACACTTATCGCCACGACCTGCATTGCATCGCCGCCAGCCCGTGGCTGCGCGATCTCTTGATCGAGCGTTATGGGGCCAGCGCCGACGCCTTCCAGCTCGGCGTCGACGGCGACACCTACCACCCGCTGCCGGTCGAGCGCAGGCGCGACACAGTCGTCTACTACGCTCGCCACGCCACCCCGCGGCGGGCGGTGCCGATCGGGCTGATGGCGCTGGCGGAGCTTCACCGGCGGCTGCCGCACGTGCGCATCGTGCTGTTCGGCACCGACAAACCCCTGCACGCCGCCTTTCCCTACGAGCACCTGAGCGTGCTCACCCCGCCGCAGCTCGCGCGACTCTACTCTGAGGCGACCGTCGGCCTGTGCCTGTCGATGAGCAACTTCTCGCTGATGCCCAAGGAGATGCTCGCTTGCGGACTTCCCTGCGTGGAGCTCGCGGGCGTGAGCGCCGAGTCGATCTTCGGCGCGGATGGTCCGCTCGATCTGGCTCGGCTAGAACCACGGGCAATCGCCGACGCGCTCGAGCGGCTGCTCGTGGACACCGAGCGCTGGCACCGCCGTTCGCGCGAAGGCATCGAGTTCGTCGCGTCGCACACCTGGGAGCACGCGACCGACGAGGTCGAAGCGGGCCTGCGTCACGCGCTGCGCGAGCGGGAAGCCCTGGCGCACGGCGCCGTTTAGCCATAGTAACGCGAGATCGTCAGCGTCTCGGCGAACAGACCATGGGCCATCGCGAGCAGGACCAGCGCAGCGCCCACGGGTCCCGCCCACCGGCGTCCGGCGCCTCGCGCGACGAGGACGATGAACAGGGCGTACAACGGCAGGAGCGGAAACAGGTAGCGCGCCTGCTCGAACGGGAAGCCGGTAGTGAGGCGGTAGCGAATGCCGGCATAGCCGATCGCACCGAGCAGACCGGCCGTCATCACGGCAAAGCAGGCAAACATCGGCAACAGCGGCTTGACGCGCGATCGAATCCGCACCAGTCCGATCAGCGCGAGCCCGGCCAGCCCGTAGAAGAGGTACTGAGCGTCTTTATACACCCATCCCGGGAAGGTGTAGTCGAGCCAACCGAAGTGTCCGATCGAGCCGTCGAACCATGTGCTCCAGAGCGGATATTCAGTGAAGTAGGTGTGGTTCATGAACCACAGGCGCGGGAGGTAGAGCTCCCAGATGTAGTCGAGTGTCTCGTGAAGCGTGATCACTCCGCCGGCTGGCAGCGTGCTGTTCGTAGCGCCGGCGAGCCCTGCAGCGGTTGGGCCACCGCGATTCCAGGCCACGACGTTGACCAGTCCGTAGAGCAGTACCGGGATCGCCGCGACCGCGACCGTCGTCACGAGCAGCCGTAGCGCGCGAGTCCTTCCCCTCGGTAGCTCGCGCCAGGCGAGCAGCAGTACGGCGAGCGCTATGCCGGGAAGCAGCGCGATGAAGGTGAGCTTGGAGAGGGTACCAGCGGCGATGATGGCCCCGAGCAAGACGGCCCGGCGCGAGGTCAGGCCGCGCCGGTAGCTGCGCATCAGCATCCAGAACGTGAGCGCCGCGGTGAGGAACAAAAGGTTGTCGCCATGCACACCGGCGGCGATGAAGGCGAACGTCGGCTGAAAGGCGACGGCCAGAGCGCCGACCGTCCAGGCCCACGGAGAACGGGGCAAGAGCTCGCGTAGGAACATGAACACCGCGAGCACGGTGCCCGCGGCCATCAGCGCTGAAAGCAGTCGCATGAACGCCAACCGCGCGAGGATTTCATGCGACGGCGACAGCCAGTAGGGAATCGCCTCGAGCGCGTAGTAGAGCGGCGGTTGGTTGGTAATCGGCGTTACTCCGCCTTCTCCCACTGGACTGGGATGGCTGGCCAGGGCCTTGCGCAGTTCGCGATCTTCAGCCCGGGTCAGGATCCCTCGCAGCTCGGGCCGCCCGATGACAGTGAAGAAGTCGAGATGTTCTAGCGTGGTCAGCTCCTGCGCTGAGTACGGTGCCCGCTGGCCTTGAGGGGGAGCCTTCCCAGTCTCGGCGAAGTACTGCGCATAGGCGAAGTGGGCGATCTCGTCGGGCACCTGAAAGGGCGGCACCACGACGCCCCAGATCGCGGCATTCACGAACGCGATCAAAAAGCAAACACGACCTGCGCGCGGAACCCGGCGGACGAGCGCGACTGTCGCGCGCCAGGCCCGCGAGAACGGCTGCCGGCCAGGACTGCCGCCGCCATCGCCGGGCTCGGGCGTCCTGCTGACCTGTCTGGGCTCGACGACGCTCACTTCAACTCGCGAATCAAGAGACGAACGGTGGCGACCCAGACGCCGATCAGCAACAGAGCCAGCACGGGGAAGGTCCAGGTGCCAAAGCCTGACGCCTTACCCAAGCCAAACCGTTCGGCGAGAGTTGCTAGGAGCTGCCACCACGATTCTTCGCCCCCACGCAGATACACTAGGCCGATCCTTCCGGGTTGCGGACGACCGTTCACCGCCTCGGCGATCGGATCGGTGACGGGGATGCCTTCTCCGCCGAGCACGACGTTTTGGGATCCCCCCACGTGCATACACATCCTGGTCGCCTCAGTCGAGGCGCGCGCGCGTTTCAGGGGGATCGTGACGAGGCCCTCTTTTTCGCCGACCGGCAGATGGCCCCGAGCGACCTCGGCACCTCCGGCGCCAGTGAAGTTGATGCGAAGGTCCGGCACCGGCCGTCCGTATGTGCCGATCAGGAGCTGAACGCGGTATGCGTCGTCGGCAAGGTTCGGATCTGGCTGGCAGACTGTCCCGCCGCCGGGCACAGTGGCAGCGAACACCGGTATCCCGGCGTGATCGCTACCGGCCGTCCGCGGCGCGCTGCGCGACATGTCGAGAGCGAGAGCTCCCGCAACCAGCACGAGCCCGATGGCGACCACCACGCGGACGCGCACGTCAGTTCCGGCGCAATCCGAGGATCGACAAGAGGAACGAAGAGAAGAAGATCTGGATGCCGACGATCAGAAGCGTCGCCGCGATTAGCGCGAGCTGCTCGTAGGCGAGTTGACCGAATCCGTTGGATATCCAGGTGATCACCACGATGGTCCCGGTAGCGGTGCCGGCGAGCATGAACAGGCCCCCCAGCAGCAGGCCGTGCTCGAGGCGAAATCGGGCGCGCATGCGGTCGAACCACGGATCGCGCTCGCCCATGAAGTAGGTCCCATAGGCATGCGCGCAGAGCCCGAGAGCGAGCACCTGAGTGCCGACGATCGTGAGCAGCGAGCCGCCGATCAGCGTGTGCATGCCCCACGCACGACCGAAGAAGCTGAGTCCGGACGGCACGAGCAGCATCAGCACGACGCCGATGCCCGACAGCGCCAAGCCCGGGAGGATGAACAGATAGGTCGGTGAGTGGACCAGCAGAAAGCGCAAATGGCGCCAACCATCGCGGAAGCTCGACAGCTTGGACTCCCCCCCGCGCGGGTGGTATTCGATCGGAAACTCGGCGATCCTGAGGTTCTCCTTCGAGGCCCTGATCACCATCTCCGAGGCGAACTCCATCCCCGTCGTGCGCAGGTCCAGGCGGGCAAGCACCTCGCGGCGTACGGCCCGCATGCCGCAGTGGGCGTCGGCGACGCCGGTGCTGAACAACAGGTTGAGTAGGCCCGTGAGGATCGGGTTGCCGACGTAGCGGTGCAGCCAAGGCATGGCGCCGGGCTTGATGTTGTCCATACGATCGCCGATCGCCATCTCCGCGCCGTCCTGCAACGCCTCAACGAACCTGGGGATGTCGTCGAAGTCATAGGTCATGTCTGCGTCAGCCATCACGATGTACTCGCCGCGTGAGGCAGCGAAGCCCGCGAGGTAGGCGCTGCCGTAGCCGCGGCGGCGCTCGACCACGACGCGCGCGCCCGCGCGCGCCGCCAGGTGGGCGGAGTCGTCGTCAGAGTCGTTGTCGGCAACCACGACCTCGCCCGAGGCCCGCATCCGTCCGAGCGCAGCGTGCGCTGCGAGGACGCAGTGCTCGATGTTCTCGGCCTCGTTCAAGCACGGGATCACGACCGAGACGAGCGGCGCATCCGCACCCTCGGCATTGGTCGCCCCGGGCGGTCTGGTCTGGGCGAGTGTGCTCATCTGCTGCGGCTCATAGAGGCCCCTATCGCCCCTGGCGACGGCTAGCTTTCCTCTTATAACGCCTGCCGGGGCGGAAAGTGGCGCTCGGAGCGACGATCGATGCTATCGGACGATCGGGCATGCTTCCGGGTCGTGCGCATCTGCGTCATCTACGACTGCCTCTTCCCCTTCACCGTCGGCGGGGCCGAGCGCTGGTACCGGAACCTTGCCGAGCGCCTCGCCGCCGAGGGGCACGAGGTCACCTATCTGACGCTGCGCCAGTGGGATCGGGGCGTCCAGCCGCAGCTCGAGGGCGTGCAAGTCGTGACCGTCGGCCCGCGCATGGGCCTGTACACGACGGACGGTCGTCGGCGGATCCTGCCGCCACTCGTGTTCGGCGCCGGGGTCCTCGTCCACTTGCTGGCGCGCGGCAGACGTTATGAGACCGTGCATATGGCCGCGTTTCCGTACTTCTCGCTCTTGGCGGCGGGTCTCGCCCGCCGCTTCGCAAGCTACGGGCTCGTCGTGGACTGGCATGAGGTGTGGAGCAAAGCCTACTGGCGGGAATACCTGGGCAGGGTCGGCGGCGCGATCGGCGAGTGTGTGCAGCGGCTGTGTGCGCGTGTCGGCCAACGAGCGTTCTGCTTCTCGCGGCTCCACGCGCAGCGGCTGCGCGAGGAGGGTCTGCGCGGAGAGGTCACGGTGCTGCGCGGGGAGTACGCGGGGCCGCTCGACACGCCCGTGCCGCAGCCGGCCCAGCCGCTCGTCGTGTTCGCCGGGCGCATGATCCCCGAGAAGCGGGCGCCCAGCGGAGTCGCCGGCGTGGCCGCGGCGGCCGGACGAATTCCGGGGCTGCGCGGCGCGTTCTTCGGCGATGGCCCCGAGCACGCCGCTGTGCTTGAGACGATCGCCCGAACTCGCGCCTGCGAAAACATCGTGGCGCCGGGCTTCGCGCCAGCCGAGGAGGTCGACGCAGCGCTCGCCCGGGCGTTGTGCATGCTCTTGCCCTCGCGGCGTGAGGGCTACGGAATGATCGTGGTGGAGGCCGCGGCGCGAGGAACCCCCAGCATCGTCGTGGCCGGCGAGGACAATGCCGCCACCGAGCTCATCGAGCAGGGCGTGAACGGCTTCGTCGCGGACAGCGCTGACCCCGAGGAGCTCGCTTCCATGATCGTGCGCGTGCACGAGGCAGGGATGTCTCTGCGCGAGAGCACGGCACGCTGGTTCTCCACAAACTCCGCACAGCTGTCGCTGGAGTCCTCGCTCAGCGCGGTGCTCGCGAGCTACGCAAGCGAGGACGCGTGAGCCGCTCAGCGCGAGATCGCCGGCGCCAACCGACGGTTGACGAGCTTGGTGACATCGGACGAGCGCGACCGTATGCGGCAAGCGTCTCGCGGGCCGTGCGTTGCCAGGTGAACTGCTCCGCGCGAGCTCGGCCCCGCTCGAGCACTTGTGCGCGTGCGCGCCCGTTGAGCGAAAGCAATGCTTCGATGGCCGCTGCGATCGACGGCTGATCGCGGGGGTCGAACATCAGCGCGGCATCGCCCGCGACTTCGGGCAGCGCAGTCACGTTCGAGCACGCGACCGGCACCCCGCGCGCCATCGCCTCGAGCACGGGGAGCCCGAAGCCCTCGTATAACGAGGGAAAGACGAAGGCTCGCGCGAGCTCCCACAGTCCCTCGAGCTCGTCTCCTGAAACCCAGTCCAGGAAGCGCACGTCATCGGCGACGCCAAGGGCAGCTGCTCGCTCACGCAGCTCGGCCTCGTGCCAGGTCGGATACCCGGGCAGCACGAGCAGAGGCCTGCCCTCGCGCTCGATCAGCGCGAGCGCTCCGATCAGGCCAAGGAGATTCTTGTGAGGACGCTTCGCTGAGAGGCTGAAAAGGACCTCCCGGTCGCCGAGACCCAGGCGTGCGCGAGTGTCTGCCTCGGGCAGCGGCTCGGCTCGGCGCACCGTCCCGAGCCCGAGCGGCACGACGTCGATCCGCTCGGCTCGGGTGCCGAGCAGCTCGGTCAGGTCATCGCGCGTGGACGCCGAGTCGGCGATCACGCGATGCGAGCGCCGCACCGCGCTCGGTACGAGCACGCGCATGCCCCTGTCCCGCAGGCCCGGGTGAGCGTCCGGGAAGCGCGCGTAGATTAGATCGTGCACCGTCGTGACGCGGCGAAACGGACCCCAGAGCGGCGCAGTCGAGGCGAGGCTGTGCACGAGCTGAACTCCTTTCGATGCGGCCAGCGGCGGCAGCAGACTCTGCTCGCCAAGCACCCACTCGAGGCGGTTGCGCGCGGAGACGGGCACGGTTACCGCTGGCATGAGCTGTCCCCATGGCCCATCGCCCGCAGCGGCGGCCTCGCGGTTGATGAACGCCGTGAAGCGCATATCGGCTGGCGCCTCGGCGAGCAGCTCGGGGATCAGCTCGCGCGCATAAACCTCCATCCCGCCGGTCTCGCCGGGAACAAGGAATACGAGGTTCAGGCCCACGTGCATCAGGATGTGAGGCTAGCCCGACGCGCTCCCGTGTGCGCGACGCGAACCCCCGCGGTATCCAAAGTCCTCTTCAGCGCCGGCCGCGCGGGGCTATGTCTTAGAAGCCGGATCGGCGGATATCATCAGGGCGGTGGGAGCCTCGACCGATCGCGTGGACCGCGCTTCGCGCGAGAGCATCGCCTACGACGAGGATCACGTCTGGGAGCGCAGCAACGCCTGGAATCAGCGCGTGCTGCACGCCCTTCGTCGTCCAAACACACAGCACCGCGAGCGACGAGCGAGTGCTGGGGAGCCAAGCCGGCGAGGACGGGGTGCTTGATGTCCGCTGCGGTCAGGGTCAAAACACCCCCGCGCTCCTCATATTGGGCGCCACCTATGCGCTCGGTATCGCCGTCGCAGAGTCGATGATTCGCGAGGCGATCACGGAGGGCGTGTCGGACGGTTTGGAGTTTCGCAGACACAATCTCCAGGAGTCTCTGGCTGAGGCTTTTGATCTGATCGGTGGCCGCAGTCGTGCACCACGTCGACTTTCACGAGTTCCTCTCTCGCGCGTAATGCAATCATGTTTCATCGGCTCGTGCGTTCGGCGCATACCCCTGACGAGTGGCCACTAGGCGCCGGGGACTTGCGCTGGTTAGGACCGCGTTTCATTCGCGTCCGCGTCTATCCGATCACCTTCATCTCCTTTCCGGCCGGCGCCAGGCAATCATTGTGATCGATAAGACTGGCTGGTGACAGCTATGGCGAGTTCAATCGAACGAGCAAGACGGTTGGAGGAAGTCGCTCAGCGGGTGCGACGCGGTATTGTGTTCTCTCGCCGGAATGTGTTTGTGACGGCCGCGCCGAGTGCTCAGACCGCGATCGATGCGGTTCCCGACACCTGGGCGTCGCGGCTACCAGATCCCTTGCAGCACGTGCGAGCAGGATATGCGGAGCTCTTCGACGATCGGCGGATCCGCTGGGCCTTTGAGCGCCTGGGTGGAGTGTCAGGCGCTAGCGTCCTCGAGCTCGGACCGCTCGAGGGGGGTCATAGCTACATGGCACAGCAGGCTGGCGCGGCGAGGATTGTTGGCGTGGAGGCTAATAGCAAGGCGTTCTTGAAGTGCCTGGTAGTCAAGGAGCTGCTGGGACTCAACCGCTGCTCGTTCCTATGTGGCGAGATAACTGAGTATCTCCGCTCTAGCCAGGAGTCGTTCGATGTGTGTATCGCGTGCGGCATCCTCTATCACATGGTCAACCCCATCGAGCTTCTTGACCTGATCTCGCAGCGCGCATCGCGACTGTTCATGTGGACGCACATCTACTCCGATGACGCCCTGAAGAATCCAGCGCTGACACGAAAATTCGGGGCCAGGCACCAAATCCACCACAACGGGACGTCCTACGACGTCGTGCGCCACAACTACAGTATCGACAACCGGCTGATCGGCTTCTGGGGCGGCGTTTCCTCGTATAGCAACTGGATCACGCGCTCAAGCCTCATGGACGCGCTGCGAAACTTCGGCTGGGAAGACATCGAGATCGCGTTCGATGAGCCCCTCTTCCAAAACGGTCCCGCATTAGCGTTGGTCGCCGTGCGAGGTGGCCAGACGACCTAGCCGGGTCACGGACTCATCGGACCGTCCGCGTTGCGTGGTGGATCCTTGCACGATGGTCAATACGATGGTACGCGCAATGACGCCATCGATCGACGTGATCGTCGTCGTGTTCGGCCGCTATGAGCTCACGGCAAGCTGCCTGCGCCACCTCCAGGCGCAGACGGTGCCGCACCGCGTGATTGTGGTCGACAATCGCTCGCCCGATGACACGCGCGAGCAGGTCGCCGCCCGGTGGCCTAGCGCGCAGCTCATGTGCCTGCCGGAGAATTGCGGATTCGCCGCCGCCTGCAATCGCGGGGTGTCATCCAGCGATGGTGAGATCGTCGTGCTGCTCAACAACGACGTCGACTGCCGCCCGGACTTCCTGGAGCGGTTGTCCGCGCCGCTCATCCAAGACCCGCCTCTTGGCTCAGCTGCTGCGTTGATGCTGCAACCGGGAGAGCGGCTGATCGACAGCGCCGGTCTCGCCGCCGACCCGACACTTGCAGGTTATCCGCGGCTTCAAGGCTTGGATATCGAGCAGGCGCGGCGCGAGCGGCCCGTGCTGGCTGGACCGGCGGGCACGGCCGCCGCGTACCGGCGCGCGGCCTGGGAGCGGGCAGGAGGCCTGGACGTCTCGATCTTCTCATACATGGAGGACCTCGACCTCGCGCTGCGGCTTCGCGCAGCGGGCTGGAGCACCGTGCTCGCCGCTGATGCGGTCGGAGTGCACCTCGGCTCGGCTACACACGGGAATCGATCCGCCCGACAGCGTCGCTACGGGGGTTTCGCGCGTGGCTACATGCTGCGCCGTTACGGGCTACTGCGCGGACGTGTCGCGCCGCGCGCGCTCGCGACCGAGGCCGCCGTCGTGCTCGGCGATCTGGCAATCTCGCACGATCTGGCCGCGCTACGCGGCCGGATCTCGGGCTGGCACGCCGGGCAGGGCGCGCCGCGGCTTGGCTATCCGCCGGCGGACGCGATCGACCACGGCATCGGCTTCCTTGATTCACTGGCGCTGCGACGAGGGGTGTATGAGCGGCGCGCCGCCTGAGCACTCGCAGGACAATGTCATCCGGGCGAGCGACGCGGTACCGCGGCCGAGGGTCCTGTTCATCAGCGCCGATTCAGTGGGTGCGAGGATGGCTGGAGTGGGAATCCGCTATTACGAGCTGGGACGGGTTCTCGCGCGCTACGCAAACGTCGTCATCGCCCACACGGGCGTGGATGACGAGACGCTCGACGGCATCCCGACGGTCGCCTACCGTCCGCATGCCCCGCGCAGGCTGCGTGCGCCGCTCGCTCATGCGGACTTCGTGATCGCTCAGCCGCAGTGGCCGCTGGTGAATCGCTGGCTCCGCAACGTGCGCTCGCGACTGGTATTTGATCTCTACGACCCCGAGACGTTCGAGACGCTCGAGTTGATGGCATCCGAGCGACCTCTGGTCAGGCGTGCGTTCACCGACCTCACGCTGGACCGCCTGCACGACGCGTTTCGCACCGGTCATCACTTCATCTGCGCAAGCGAGAAACAGCGCGACCTGTGGCTCGGAGCGATGCTCAGCCTGCGGCTGCTCAACGCGCGCAGCTATGACCGTGATCCCAGTCTGCGCTCGGTGATCGACACCGTGCCATTCGGCCTGCCCTCCGAGCCACCGGTGGCTGCCGCGGGTGCGGGCCTCCGCGGACGTCTGCCCGGCGTGGACGGCGACAGCGAACTCATCCTGTGGAACGGCGGGTTGTGGAACTGGCTTGACCCGGTGACCGCGGTGCGAGCCGTGGCGTCGTTGGCCAAACGCCGTCCGCGCGTGCGTCTGGTGTTCATGGGAGCGGCCGGTCGGGCCGCCGCCGCCCTCGCGACCCAGGCCGCGCACGCCGCGGCGCAAGAGCTGGGCGTACACGGCTCGATCGTGCACTTCCACGAGACCTGGGTGCCCTACGAGAGCCGCGCCGCATGGTTGACTCAGGCCGACTGTGCGATCTCGACCCACGCCGAGCATCTGGAGACGCGCTTTGCATTTCGTACCCGTCTGCTCGACTGCTTCTGGTCAGGTCTGCCGGTGGTCTGCACGGTCGGCGACGAACTTGCCGAGCTTGTGCACCGCGAAGGACTGGGAGCTGTGGCGAGGCCTGGCGACGTCGACTCAGTTGCAGAAGCGTTGGAGCGCGTGCTCGATCGCGGTCGCGCGGCCTATGCGCAGGCGCTTGGCCGGGTGGCAAAAGAGTACACGTGGGTGCGAGCCGCTGGGGCACTGGTGAGGTGGGTTACCGAGGATACCGACTCGATTCGCCTGGGTGATACGCGTGGGGCGGTCCGACAGACGGCTCGGCACCGACTTCGCTCGAGCGCTTATCTCGCTGGCGGGCGCCTTGTGCTCGACCGCCGGTACCCACGCGACTAGCGCCGTGGTATCTGAACGATCCAGGATGCATTTGGCACATCCGTGTACGTGTGGCGCACGGGAATCGCTTGTAGACCAAAGAACTCATCGACAGCCGAACGGACACCGTGCACCCCCTCGACGAAGACTCCATCGTTGTAGTCGTGGCCGGCCATTATCCCGCCCGCCCGCACCAGCGGAAACCACGCGTGGAGATCCTCTGTCACACCCTCGTAACTGTGACGCGCGTCAAGATAAACGAAATCGAGAGAACCGGGAGCTAAGCGAGCGGCTGCCTGAGTGCTCGTTTCACGCCAGATGTCGCTCCTGTCGCCGAAGGCCTGCAGACGGCGCTTCGTACGTTCATAGTTTTCCTCCATCGACGCCTGGGACATATTGCAGATATCGACGTACTGATCGGGCGGCATCTGCAGCCACGGATCAATCGAGATGAGCCGCTGACCGTGCCAATGTTCGAGCAGATACGCGGAGAAAAGGCCCTCCTCAACGCCGACCTCGACGGCGGATCCAGTCAATCGACGTGCGTTGAGGAGAAACGGCAGCTCTAACCGGCTGGGAATGATACGCGCGGTGCGCCTGTACGTCGGCCTCGTGATCCGTAGCATCCAGGGACGCATCCACTCGTTGGCGCCTGAACGCATGACCGCCGAGCCAACGAATGAAATCATCTTTTCCGACCGGCGGGTCGGATGGACGTACTGAAGACTCCTGCCCATGGCCGCGGACTATGTCATACGCGATGCGCACGCGCTAGTCGATCACGCGCCCCAGCTGACGCGCGGTGCGGGTGCGACGTCGCTGCACCTCTCGCCGATCGCGGAGCACCCCCGACATGCCCATCAGCGCGTCTCGCCATGCTCGCAACAGGATCGGAACCCAGCCGCGACGGAGGGCAATCGCGAAACTGACCAGCTGCCCCCAGATCAGCTCGGGCGCGTGCCTGAGCATGCCGCTCGCCGGGTAGTTCTTCGCAACCACCCACACCGTGTTGCGCCAGTTGTGATAGAGGCTGAACTCGCTGAACGCACCGGCCGTCGCGCTGCCCGCGTGATAGGCCACTGCGGCGGGGGCGTACAGGGACACCCAGCCCTGCAACTGGGCTCGAAAGGACCAGTCGACATCCTCGAGCATGGCGAAGAAGCGCTCGTCGAAGGGTCCTACCTCCTCTATCGCCGAACGGCGATACAGGGCCGCGCCCCCGCATGCGCCGAATACTTCGGCGGGTTCGTCGAACTGCCCTCGGTCGAGCATTCCGTGGCCCCGGCGGTTTGCCTGACCTGCCCATGTGTACGTGTCCCCGGCGCCGTCGATCAGATCCCGGCGGTTCAGATCAAGAAGCTTGGGGGCGACCGCCGCCGCGGCGGGGTGTTGCTGGAGTGCGTCGACGAGCTGGGCCACGCAGGACGGATCGAGTTCAATGTCGTTGTTCAGCAGGAGCACGAACTCATCCCGCGCAGCCTCCATGCATATGTTCAAGCCTGGGGTGATACCCACGTTCTCTTGTAGCGCAACGATCTCTACCTTCGGCCAGTTCGCCCGCAACCACCTCACGCTGTCGTCATGAGAGCCATTGTCGACGACTACCAGGTGGAGGTCCAGGTGCGTCTGCTGAGCCAGCGACGGCAGCAGCTTCTCGAGATGATGCCGTCCTTCGTAATTGAGCACAACCGCGCTGACCCGAGGCATCGCAGCTGGACTGTAGCGGCCAGGATGATCGCGACCGCACGCCGAATGAGCCTGACCCACGCCGGGGCTAGTGCGGCGCAGCGCGCTCGCCCCACGCAAAGCGCGATAGCGCACGACGACGATTAAGATCGCCTCGTTCGTAGGCATCGGTCTGGTTGTCCGCGACCAGCAGCCCACCCTGATCGCCTTGCCAGAAGGTTTCGCTGTCGGGCCAGTCCTCCGGCTCATAAGCCTGCCCTGCACGGTCGACGACGAGCGCGCGCAGGCCGCTGCGTTGCACCTGGCGAGTGATACCCCCTGCTCCGCTCTCGAGCCTGTAGGCGTGAACCTTGCGGCCGAGGCGATTGGGTAACAGCCGCACGAGCAATTCGCGCTCGGCCATGATCGCGTTGGTACGAAGGTGAGGACTAGGGAAGGATGGGCAGTAGACCGCCATGTCGAGGAGCACCCGGGCGGTATTCAGGCGGCCGCGCAAGCTACGCGGCTCCGAGGCGGCGTCACGCTCGAGCGCCAGCTCCCGGAACGCTCTGAGAGTTGCGGACCGATCACGCCAGACGCGCCCGTAGGGGCTCGGAAGCCGAAGATAGTACTGAGCATAGGAGCGCATGCCAGCCCACGAACCTGTCGCGCCGACCATGCCGACACCCGGGCGACAAAGGGTCTCATCGAGCGCGGTCAGCCAGCCGTCGCAGCGGATCCGACTGTGCGAGTTGACGATGCAGACGCGTTCGTGCTCGACGGCGCGAACGGCCTGGCCGTAAGCGACCAGGTCGAGCACCGGCCGCTTCAACTCGATCAGTCGATGCTCGGTACCCTCGAGCTCCGCCAGCAGTTGCTGACGCGACGCCGCGGCTCCGGCCTGCCCCATATCCACCCCGTTGAGGACGATCGCCAGATCGTGAGCCTCTCCGGAGTGGTGCTCGCGGTAGGAGATCAGGAAGTCACGGAGCGCCCGCGGCCCCAGCGGACCCCACACCAGGTGCAAGACCAGCGGCCGAGTGCTCGTAAGAGTCATCGCTCCCCCGCGATCGTGCCTGAGCTGATCAGGCCCCGAGCTCCCCCGCGCCGGACATGGCTCATCGACCGGCCAATTTCGATTGCCAGAGGGAGTGCGGGATCAGCGCCCGCAGCTCAGACGGCAGCGCCCGGGTGATCACCAGAGCGCCTGCGAACAGCGTCGTAGATATCGCGACCCGAGCAATCACCGGCACGCCGCTGAAGGTCAGCGGCAGGAGCCCAAGGCCAGCTGCCAGCCCGACGCGGGGCAGGACGCGCATCGATGGACGCAACTGGGGCCTTCCTTGGATCACGGCAACCGCCAACACGATTGCCGCGACTACCTCCGCGAAAGCGGTTCCGATCGCCGCGCCCTGCGCGCCGTCCAGCGGAACGAGCACGGCGACGAGCAGCGCGTTGAGCAGGAGCGCGGAGACACTGATCAGGAGGATCATGCGGTACAGGCTCAGGCTGAGGAGCGCATAAGACCACACCAGGCTCACGAACATCGCGCCGAGCGCTAGCCCTTGGATCGCCAGCACCGGGGCCGCCGGCTTGAATTCCGCTCCGCCGACGATCGCGATCGCAAGGGGAGCGCCCACCGCGATCGAGACAGCCACCCAGGCGCCGACGATCACCGATACTTCGAACACGCGCTCCAGGGCATATCCGAAACGCTCGTGATCATCGCGCGCGGCGCGGGCGAAGATCGGGAATGCCGAGCTCGCGAGCAAGGCAGGCACGATCGAGAGAACCTCGATTATCTTAAACGACGCGCTGAAATAGCCGAGCTCAACAGCGCTCGCGAGCGCGGAGACTAGGAGGATCGACACTCGGAAGTAGAGGGCAGACGCAGCCGTTGCCGCTGAGTACGGAACCATCCCGCGCATGAACTCACGCCAGCGGGTCCAGCTGAACGTCGGGGAGAGCGAACGCACCCCGCGGACGAGCGTGGCGGTCGCAATGACCAGGACGACTCCGACGGGTATGGATATCCCGAGGAAGGGAACCAGACTTGCGCCAAGCAGCACGAGCGCGGCGATGAACGCAGTCGTGAGCAGCTGGCGCGCAAGTTCGAGTGCAGAAACCCACCCGAGCCGCAACTGGATTACCAGCGGAAGCGCAAAGTTGTCCTGCGTAGCCTGAAGCAGCAGGCCGACACACGCGAGTGCGACCCCCGCCGCGAGCGTGGCCGAATAGGCGACCGCTGCGATCGCCGTGACGAGGAGGCTTCCGAGAACGGTGAGCGTGACCCTGAGACCGAGAAGATCGCGCGCCAAGGACCATCGCTCGGTGACAGGACTTCTCGAGAGCTCGCGTACGCCGACAGCGGTCAGCCCAAGGTCGGAGAATGCCGCGACGATGGCAACGAGCGACAGGGCCGTGACGTAGCTCCCTGTTCCCGTCGTGCCAAGATGGCGAAACAGGAGCGCCGCCGAAAAGACGCTCACCAGCGCTCCGACGATGTAGCCTGCGACCCGCAGGGCGCCGCCGCGAACCGCCGCCGGCCCAGCGGACGAGCTGGAGAGAACGTCGCCGGTGGCGCCCAAGTCCTCGGACGCCGCCGGATCAGGTGCGCACGGATCGGGCTTCTCGGGTACGCCAACCAAGGAGACCTCGCCTGACTCGGATCCTGCGCCGGATCCGTCGGTTGGTGGGTGTGCGGGTGCGATGGCCGGGGATGCTAGAACCCCGGGGGTGACGATGGCAGATTTTCTCGACGACACCAGCGGCGGAACGCCGACTGCAACGACCGCTTCCCGCCCCGCTTCGAGTCGGATGGACCGCGCTTAGGAATGACGGCACGAGGCGTCGTGGCGCGTCTTCGCGCCGAGGCACGGGCAGCGCTCCGAGATCGTGCGCTGGTACGAGCGGCAAACGCCCTCAGTGGTGCTGTGGCACTTGAGCCGGGAGGACCGAGCGCGTCGTTCGGACGCCTGGGAGTGTCGCCCGTGTACTCGCGGCTGGCCGCCCTGGACATTCTCGACTACACCGAGCACACGCTGTGGTCGGGCTCCAGTCAGGTCGATGTTAGACCTCGGAAACGCCTGATCGGGGAGGCTGGACGACTCGAGGGAGTGCCGGATGGCGTCTACGACGCGCTCCTGGCCTCACACGTGCTGGAGCATCTCGCCAACCCGCTCGGCGCGCTGGCCGAGTGGCAGCGCGCCGTACGCCCCGGAGGCCACGTGCTGCTGATCATGCCTCATCGCGACGGCACGTTCGACCATCGGCGCCCTGTCACCTCGTTGGACCACCTGCAGGCGGACGCCAACCACGGCACTGGCGAGGACGACCGCACGCATTTCGCCGAGATCCTCGCGTTGCACGACCTCGAGCGCGATCCAAGCGCTCCTGACCGCCAGCTTTTCGAGCAGCGGTGCCGGGAGAATCCGACGACGCGCGCAATGCACCACCATGTGTTCGTCTCGTGGACCGTGGTCGAGATGTGTCGGGCGGCGGGCATGGAGGTGCTGATGCTGCGCCCCGCGTTGCCCTGTCATATCGTCTGCCTGTGCCGGCCGGGCCCAGGATCCGCTTCGGATACCGAGCTGGACGATCAGGAGCTGCTCAAGGTGTTGAGCCGCAGTCCCTTCGCGTCTGATCGCTCGGGCCCGCCGAGTGACGCATCGGCCTAGTTGTAGAGGCACGAAGCTGCTGTAGCCTAGCGGACGAACGATGACCGCGATCGTGCGATTGTGTTGTTCTACGCAGCGTCACGGGATTGCTAAAGCGAAGGTGACCCGTGAGCGCGATCCTGCCGCGCATCGTGGACGCCGTGCCCGAACGCGTCAAGCGCGCTCTCCCGGACCGGGTCAAGGACGGGATCTTCGACGGCTTGAGCAGCCTGGGCGTAACCTGGCGACTGCTGCGACGGAAGCGTTCGACGTTCGTGACTCGCTACCTGGACGGCCTGAAAGGGGTGGAGATTGGAGCGTCAAGCCACAATCGCTTCTACCTCGACGCGATCAACGTCGATCGCTACGCCGACGATGGGACCCCGTACAAGCGCCTCGAGCGGAGATTGTCGGGACGCACCGCCCAGGTGGATGTCGTGGCCAACGGCGACGCGCTTCCTTTCGCTGACGACTCATACGACTTCGTGTTCTCCTCCCACGTGATCGAGCACTTCCCTGATCCGATCAAGGCGCTCGAAGAGTGGGTACGTGTGGCCAGGCGATATGTCGTCGCGATCGTCCCTCACCGCGACCGAACGTTCGATTCAAATCGTTCCCTGACGACTGTAGATGAGCTTATCCGTCGCCACCGAGAGAACTTCACCTCCGAGGCGGACCTGCATTGGAGCGTCTGGACATGCGAGAGCTTTGTGGAGATGTGCGAGGCGATCGGGTTGTGCGTGTTAGACCGCAAGGATCCCGACGACAAGGTGGGAAACGGCTTTGCAGTCGTTATCGATGCTGGCACGCCTCCGGGTTCGGAGGCTCGTCGATCACCTGGCGTGGCCCGCACTCCGGCGGAGCATCGCGATAGCGTTCGAAATCAAAGCTGAGCGCCACGCTCCAGCAACTGTCGAACACGATCAGCCGGTGGTCGGTTTCGCGGCGAGCGCAAGCCCGTCCATCTCGCTGAAAAGCGCCGGCCAGCGCTCGCCCCATGGATCTGC
>CAVRGI010000003.1:0-43394 GCA_963720665.1 uncultured Solirubrobacterales bacterium
ACAGGCGGACCCCTTGCGCGGTCATGCGTGGACCGGCTTGCTGGCACGGATGATCGCGGCCGCGGCATGCTCGTCCACGCGGTGGGTCTCGCGGATCTCGATGTCCTTGAGGCCCGCCGCGCCGAGGGCCTGTTCGAACTCGGGGCGAGTCAGCGCGCCGGCGATGCAGCCCGTCCATTTCTGCATGTCCGCGCGGGTCGCCTCGTCCATGTCCTCGTCGGCGATCACGTCAGAGATCGCGAAGCGCCCGCCGGGGCGCAGCACGCGTGCGGCCTCGCGGATGACCTGGCGCTTATCGCCTGAGAGGTTAAGCACGCAGTTGGAGATCACCACGTCGACGCTGTCGTCCTCGAGCGGGATCGCCTCGATGTAGCCCTTGCGAAACTCGACGTTGGTAAGGCCCGCCTCGCGAGCGTTCCGTCGCGCGAGCTCGAGCATCTCGTCTGTCATGTCGAGACCGATCGCGCGGCCGCCGGGCCCCACGCGTCGCGCGGAGATGAGCACGTCCGCGCCCGCGCCCGAGCCTAGGTCGAGCACCGTCTCTCCCGCGGCGAGGTCCGCGACCGCCGTCGGCACGCCGCACCCGAGCGAGCCGGCGAGCGTCCGCTGGTCGCCGTCGGCGTCGCTGGCCGCATAGAGGGAGCCGCCGAACACCTCACGGCCCCGCTCATCGGTCAGCGCGACGCCGCCCGAACAGCAGCCCTCGCCTGTGTCGGCGGCCCGAGCCGCCGCGGCATAGCGCTCACGTACCCGCTCGCGAACGTCCTCCACCGCCGGCTCAGCGGCGGCGCAGTCGCACTCGTCTTCCGACCTGCCGCAGCAGGCGGCCTTCTGCTCGGGCTCGCAGCAGTTCGCCTGGGCGGCAGGTGTGCAGCATTCGGTCGTGGTCAGCTCAGCCATGTCGCGAGCTCCTTCATTGCGTCGGGCAGGACGTAGTAGTAGGCCCAGAGGCCGCGGCGCTCGGAATCCACCAACCCCGCCTCGCGCAGCTTCTTCAGATGGTGGGAGAGCGTCGGCTGGGAGATGTCGAACAGCGGTACCAGCTCGCACACGCACACCTTGCCCGCGTGCCTGCGCAGCACGTCGACCAGCTGCAGCCGGATCGGGTCGCCGAGCGCCTTGGCGACCTCGGCCATCCGGCTTGCCTCCTCGCGCTCGACGTCGGGGTAGACGACCGGCTCGCAGCAGCGCTCTCCAGCCGGTCGCTTCTGCTTAGGCGCAAGCTCGAGATCGACAGACATCAATCTACTTATATCGATTGAACCGACATCTGTCAATAGATATGTTTCCAGTGTGAGCGACGCGGCGGCGGTGATCTCCGACATCCACGGCAACCTGCCGGCGCTTCAGGCGGCGCTCGCGCGGATCGAGGATCTCGGAGTCGAGCGCGTCTACTGCGGCGGGGACCTGGTCGGGTACGGGCCGCATCCAAACGAGGTCTGCGCGCTGATCGCCGAGTGTGAGATCCCGACGATCTACGGCAACTACGATTACGCGATCGCGCGCGAGGAAGAGGACTGCGGCTGCGCGTACGTGACGCCTCACGACCGCGAGCTCGGCCAGCTATCGGTCGACTGGACGCTCGCCCACACCGGCCAGGTTGCGAAGGACTTCATGCGCGGACTTCCGTTCGACCTGCACTTCGCCGTCGGCGGCAGCGACGTGCATCTCGCGCACGGTTCGCCTCGGAAAGTGAACGAGTACCTGTTCGAGGACAAGCCGGCGAGCCTGTACGAGCGCCTCGCGGCTGCCGAGAGCGATCCCGTGCTCGTGTTCGGACACACCCACAAACCGTGGGTACACGAGTATGGCGGCGTGCTGTTCGTCAATTGCGGCTCGGTCGGCAAGCCCAAGGACCGCGATCCGCGCGGCGCATTCGCCGTCCTGCGCCCCGCAGATGAAGGCGTCAGGGTCACGGTCGAGCGGGTCGCCTACGACGCCGAGACGGTCGCGGCCGAAGTCCGCGAGGCCGGGCTTCCCGACGAGTACGCGGACAAGCTCCTGGCGGCGGCCTGACGGAGGATGAAATGAGATACGTGCTGTTCGTTTGCAACCACAACGCGGGACGCTCGCAGATCGCGCAAGCGTTCTTCGAGCGCCTCGGAGCGCAGGACGTGCGCGCCGAGTCGGCTGGCAGCGAACCCGCCGAGGCGATCTGGCCCGAGGTGGCTGAGGTGATGCGCGAGGTTGGAATCGACCTCTCCGCGCGCGCACCCAAGAAGCTCACACGCGAGATGCAACTTCACGCCGACTGGGCGATCACGATGGGCTGCGGCGACGCTTGCCCGTACGTGCCCTCCACCGTCGAGGCGTGGGACATCCCCGACCCAGCGGGGCGGCCGCTCGCCGAGGTCCGCGCGATCCGTGACGGCATCGAGGCGCACGTGAAGGACCTGATCGAGAATCGACTGGAGGCGATCCGCTCGAACCGCACCGCGCACGAGCTGCGCCTCGCCGCGCTTCTGCCGGCGCTCGCGAGAGAGTTCGAGGGCGCCCATACACCCGGGGAGATCCGCTCCTGCGCCGACGCGATCCTCGACCGCTACGACGACGTACCCGTGCGCACCCACATCCAGACGCTCGCGCTGAGAGCCACGCGCGAATGCCTCAAACGCGAGATCTGCGACGCACTCTAAGAGCGAGATGACCGACACCCGAACGCCACCGCTTACACGCAAGCTGCTCGCCGAGTTCCTCGGCTCGGCCTTCCTGGCCGCGCTCGTGATCGGCTCGGGGATCGCCGCCCAGGAACTCTCGCCGAACGATGTCGGGCTTGAGCTATTCGAGAACGCGGCCGCCACCGCGGCCGGCCTGTTCGCGATCATCCTCATGTTCGGACCGGTCTCCGGTGGGCACTTCAACCCCGTCGTGTCCGCCGTCGACGCGAGCTACGGCGGGATCAGCCGCCGCGACGCCCTGGCTTACATCCCGGTGCAGGTCGTCGGCTGCATGGTGGGCGCGATCGTCGCCAACGGCATGTTCGCCAAGGCGGCGATCAGCATCTCCACCCACCATCGCGCCTCGCCAGCGCACCTGTTCGCCGAGGTGATCGCGACCGCAGGCCTGATCCTCGTAATCTTCTCGCTCGCCCGCACACGGCGAACGTCGATGGCGCCCGCGGCCGTAGGCGCCTACATCGGCGCGGCCTACTTCTTCACAAGCTCCGCCAGCTTCGCCAACCCGGCGATCAGCGTCGGACGCATGTTCTCCAACACGTTCGCCGGCATCGCACCCTCATCGGTGCCGACCTTCATCGTCGCGCAGCTCGTCGGAGGCGTCTGTGCTGTCCTGGTGCTCCGAGCGCTGTACCCCGACGTGACGCCCGCGGAGGCAGCAGATGTCGTGCTGCCGCACGAGCAGACGGCGCACACCGACGGCGCCAGCGCGCAGACCGGCGTCCGCTAGCCACGGGCGGCCAGGTTTGACGCAGGCGGCGAAGGACCAGCCGCACGCTCGTCCAAGCGGAACGGGGGCGGGCCGCCTGTGTGGCGGCGCGTTCGGTAACTCGTCTTTCGAGGTTGACCGGGTCTCTAGAGGTTGAATTCGGCGAGTATGCTGTTTGCCTGGCTAGCTTCACCCAGGAGGGGCAACGGTCTCATGACTCTCCCTTAGTCGCGTGGTCATTTTCGCCGGCCTTGTTCCCCAACACGGGCGCACGCAATCTGTCATCACGATGTTTACGGCCTCGATAACCTGATCTTCACTTATTGGATGACACGCCCGGAGCTTTCAGCGGGCGCGATGGAGCGTTACGCGCCGCCAGTGAGAGCCGCGGCTCGCGCTCAGGGCGCAGTGCCAGGAGGCAGGCAGCCCTGAGCGGGTGGGCGTGGCGGCGCGAGCGCGCATCCTCGGGCGCGCGAGCGCCGAAAAAATCCAGTTCTGCGACGAGAGCTCAGGTCACGGCAAACGTCGCGACGCGGGGACCAGTAGCAGATGCCAAGGGCCGCCCCACGGATGGGGCGGCCCTTCGTCCCCCCCGAGGAGGCAGGGGCGATTTGGCTATGCGAGGCAGCGGACCGCGCATCTGCGCAACCCGAGCCAGCTCCAGGCGGGCGATCGTCAATGGGCATGGCGCTAACGAGCTGATAACAACACTCGTTGCGAGATCCCGGACGATGTCCGTCGAGGGTGGTAGCTCCCGTCGTTGAGCGCGCTCGCCATCGTAGGGAGGGAGCCGTGATAGGGGTCTAGTCGCTCTTGCTGACTGCAGCCGGGCGCGCGCTCGGCGCAGAGCACGGACGCGCGCGCAGGGAGGCCGTTGCAGGGATGGCTGCGCACGGACGCGAGAGCAGCAGGGGAGAGCAGGGGAGACACACGAGCGCATGGAGGCACCGCATGGAGGCAGCGAACGCAGACTCGCGTCGGCCCGGGGCTTGCCTGCGGGCCGACGTGCTCAGCCAGCAGCAGCCGCCGGACACGTGGCGCGTGCAGCGCCAGCGCGGCGTGGGTTTGGCAGCGCTCGGTTTGAGACATACCGCTTCGCGTGTCCTTCGCAGGGTTGACCGTAACGGGGTTGACGAGAGCGGGCTGACTCAGGAAAACGGGTTGACGGGTTGACTCGGGGGTCGCGCCTGCAGCTTGACCAGGGGGCCTTGCACACGTTTGACTTAAGCACTTAAGCATTCGATCGAACGACTAAGCGATAAGCGGCTCGCATAGGGCTCGCCGATCGCGTAGGAGCAAAGGAGTCGGACTGGCTAACTGGCCAAAGACGGGCCCAACCCGCGCGGGGGCTGTGCCGGGTGCGTGGCTTAGCTTTAGTGATTCGACGTCGACTGGCCAATTTGTCCAATCCCGAGCGCAGAGCTCGCGTCTCTGGTACGCTTTGGGATCAGGTTCCCCGGGGAGAAGCGTGGGGGACAGGGAGTCACGTCTTTGGCGTGATCCGGAATGTCTAACTTCGACGGGGCGGCAGGGATCTGCGTACTAAGGGCGGCACCGAATATCTCGAACATCGTAAGGGAGGACCTCCTAGGATGAGAAGGTTTAGGATGACAATAGGGCTGGTTGCGGCGTTGGCTGCGCTCGCTGTGGGCGCTGCGCCGGCTCTCGCTGGCGAATTCGTCGCGAGCAAGGCCGGAAAGACGACCGGGCTTAGCGAATCTGAACAGCATTTCGAATTCGGCCCTTTCAAGATCAAATGCGCTAAGGCGAAAGCCAATGGAAAAGTCGCCGCGGGATCGTCGAGTACGTTCGCGGTGTCCATCAGTTTCAAAAAGTGCTTGGCCGAGGCGAGACTGGGGCTTGGTTCAAGGGAAATCTTCCTGGGAACAAAGTTCCTAACCCCGCTCGCGATCGAATACCACTCGAACGGCTTTGTGGAAACCGGCTCAGAAATCGAAGAAGTGGGTGGCGTCGCGGTTGTTAGCGGTGGCTCAGCTGAACTCAAAGTGAACACTGCCAAAAATGAAGAAGGCGTGCACACCGAATGCCACATTCGTTGGCCGGAACAGACGATTCCGATCAAGGCAATAAAAGAACCCGAAGGCGAATTCTCCGAGGCGACGTTCACCAACGCGACGATTCCGCACCTGATGAATATGAACTTCCCCACAGGAGAACAGCACATCATCGTCTTCGAAAATACTCTGAAAAAATTCAAATACGAATATGAAGGCGAACCGTGCGAAGAATTTGGTAGAGAAGAAGGACCCGAAGCAGGGGATGGCCGCTACACCGGTTCGTTCCCGCAGGTCCTGATGGGAGGCAATCTGGAATTCCGCTAGACCGCATGGTCGCCAGGTAAATGGCGAAAGCAGCGCGTAGCGCTGCTGAGGGGCGGGGACCCGGCGCATCGAGCGCTCGGCCTCCGCCCCTCTTTGCGTGTGCGCCCGCGTCCACCGTCGCGGGGACCGGCGAGGACAAGTAACGCGGCTCTGGCAACGTCGGATTCAGCATGTGTGCGGCACGCGCCGGGAACTCCGTCACAGCCGCGCCCTTTTCGTCAACCGGGCAGGACGACGCGCGCCGTAGGCGATGCTCTCGGGTTCACCGAGATCGACCTCGATCTGCGCGCGTTGCAAGCTCGCCGCGACCCGCTCCGTGAGTTCGACCAGATGATGTGACCCATCTGGTGTCGCGGCTCACCCGGTGCATTGGCCTAACTGCCTGCTTGGCCGATCGCGCCAGCTGGGTCCCGTGAATCGTCGTGGACTTTTGGCTCGCCGGGGAGCAGGGCTAGTCAATCTGCGTGTCGCGTTGCATGCGATCAGGCTGACCACCGGCTAGAGGAGTGTCTCGCGAACGCGCAGCCGAGCGCGGGCGGTCCGCGCGACGATCCCGGTTGGACTACGCTTCTCGCCGTGGAGGTCCCGCAGCTGCGAGAACGGATTGCAAGCTTTCCCTGGTGGAACTACAGGTTCCAGTTCGACAATGACATCAGCACACCCGTTTCGGATCTGCGCAGGATAAATCGTCAAGAACAACGCCGTCGCCATTTTTTCGAGCCGCTGCTTCGTTTAGCAGGCGGGTCGTTGCGCGGTCGGCGCGTATTGGACCTCGGATGCAATGCAGGCTTCTGGGCGCTAAACGCGGTCGAGGCGAACGCAGACTTCGTGCTCGGCGTGGACTTTCAACAGGAATACCTCGAACAGGCCGAGCTGGTGTTCGAGGCAAAGGACGTAGACCGAGTTCGTTATCGTTTCGAGCGCGGAGATATCCTGACGCATGAGTTCAGTGAAAAGTTCGATCTCGTGCTGTGCCTCGGCCTCATGGATCACCTGTGCAAGCCTGTAGAGCTGTTCGAGCTGATGGCAGGTGTTGGCGCCGAACTGATCGTAATCGACACCGAAGTCTCGCGGGCTCGCTCGAGCCTGTTCGAGGTCTCACATCTTTATGACGCTCGCAAAGTCCCGGGCGATGGGCTTGTGCTGATCCCGAGCCGGCAAGCCGTCGCGGATCTCGCCAAGCGACTTGGCTACGCCACGGTCGCCCTCGCGTTGAACGTTACCGACTACGCGGGCATGGAGGACTACCGCCGAGAACGACGGCTCGCCTTCATCTGCTCGAACGGCCCCGACCTGACTGGACTGCCGAGCCAGCAGACGTCGATCGTTCCCTGGTGGCTGCGCGATCCGCGGGCGCTCACCAGTGTGTGAGCGTCGCGCATAGTTTCACCCCGCGGCGCGCCATGCCGCCGATGACGAGGCGGCTATCAGGCTGGCGAGCGGGTCCGTTTTACGAGCTGTTCGAGTGCGAGCGAGATCTGTCCGCACACGACGCTCGGCGCAAACCGGCGTTCGGCCTCCGCGCGAGCGCGCGCGCGCAACTCCGCGGGCGCAGTGCGCAGTTGCTCGAGCATCTGCGTGATCGCCGCCACCATGCCGTCGACGTCGCCGGGCGCGACCTCGGTCACCACCGATCGGTCCACGTTCTCGATGGAGCCGACCGCGCTTGTCGCGATCACTGGGACACCCGCGCAGAGAGCCTCGATCACCGCCATGGGGCAGGGGTCGTACTTGGCTGGCAGCAGCATCAGATCACTGTGCGCGAACTCCTGCGGGATCCCCGCCGGCGCGATGCGACCGGCGTATTCCGAGCCTTGCGAGGGCAGATCATCGAGCAGCTTGGTGTAGTCCGACCACAGGCTCGGTCCGCCGACGATGCGCAGCCGCACATCTCCGTTGTGCTCGGGCAGGCTTCGCGCGACGGCGACGAGATCCTCGATGCCCTTGCGGACCGAGATCCGCGTTGGCGCAAGCACGGTGGGTGGCTCGCCCACCCCTCGCTGCAGGTCGGCGTCGGCAAACCGCTCGAGCCGGGCAGGGTTGGTGATGACGACCGTTTTCTCCACAGGAAACCCGTAGTCACGGACGATGTGATCGCGAAACACGCTGCTGATACAGATGAGCAGACTTGCGCGTCGAATCTTGACTCGCTGCACAGCTGCGCGCACGAACATGATCGTGGCGACGATCGCGAACGTGTAGGCGGGCTGGCAGCGCAGGCTCAGACGTCGCTCGGCGATCAGGCACCGCAGCTCGCCGGCCATGTGCGTATCGGGGCGGATGACCAGCGGGACGGTGCGTGTCAGACGGGAGGGCACCGTCAGGCTCTCGATGCTCGACGCCTGAAACAGGACGTCATAGGGCTCGCGGCGGTGACGGCGCATGACCTCGCGGCGCAGCCACAGGGACGAAGCGCTGCGCGCCAGCAGGCCGGTGGTGAAAGCCATGACTCGGTTGCGGCTATACCAGCGATTCCAACGCCAACCGCTGTCGCGCCAGACGAACGTGAGGCGGTCGTCGGCCGCGAGCTTCGCCGGCAGTGTTTTGCCCGCTCCCGGAAGAAAGCAGTCGATTCGGTGCCCCAGCTGAGCGAGGCCATGCAGCATCTCGGTCGCTACACCCGGAGCGCCCCCCGTGTCGGCCGGATTCAACCCGAACCATGCAATTCTCAGCGGTTTCCCGGACATCGGCTACACCGTATCAGCCATCTGCCAGACTGTGCCCCAATGGCCCAACGGCACGATTCGCAATGCACTTCTGCCGAGCGTCTTCGCGGACCGAGCGTGATCTACGTGATGGGGGCGGGTCGCAGTGGCAGCACGATTCTCGGGGTCGCGCTTGGTAACTGTGCGAACGTGTTTTTCGCGGGTGAGCTCGACAAGTGGCTACCGCGCTCGGGCGAGCCCAAGCTGCGCGATGCACGACGAACACGGTTCTGGAGCACGGTACGCGAGCGCGTCGCAGACGGGGAGCGCCTGTTCGGGGGGCAGGTGCCCAAGTATCTGGAGCGCTCCTCGGCGCTCTTTCGAGTGCATGGTTGGCCGATGCGGCGACAGTTACGCGCTCCGTATCGCCGCGTGATGGAAGAGCTCTATCGGGCCGTCGCAAGCACCGCTGGTGTCACATACCTCGTCGACAGCTCGCACTATCCGCTTCGCGCGCGCGAGCTGCAAGCGGTCGACGGCATCGACCTGTACCTCGTGTTCCTGGTCCGCGAGCCGCGCAGCGTAATTGCGTCGTTCGCGCGTCGCGACGTCGCCGAGCGGCGCTTCAGCCCGCTGGTCACGACCGCATATCTGTGGCTCACCCATCTACTGGCGCTATGGGTGTTTCTCAGGCAGCCGCGCGAGCGGCGGCTCTTGCTTCGCCACGAGGACTTTCTTGCCGACCCTGAGGGGGTGCTGCGCTGTTTGCTCGCGCGTGCGGGCGCACCGGCGTCGACCCCGGATCTGACGGCGCTCCGGACCGGCATTCCCCTGCACGGCAATCGCTTGGTCGATTCCGACGTGGTCGCCCTCGGACGTCAAGAGGCCGCGTCCCTGCGCGCATCGCGCAGGGGACTCTTGCATTGGCCATGGCTCGTGGTCTGCTCGGCGCTGCGCCCGCGCGCAGCGGCCGCTGCGCGCCCACGCGACAACCCCTCGTCTGGCATTGCTGGCGCCTCCGCGCCTGCGTGGCGGGCCGACTCGTCCAGAGCGCCCGCTCCGGGTCCAGCGCTGGCGGATGAACCCCCGCCGGGGAGCGTCACGCGCGCCTGAAGGCCGCGCTGTGAGTATTCGCCCTCTGATTGAGGGCGCCCGGCGTGCGCGATTTCCAGTCAGTGCGGAGATTCGGCGATCGACGCAGGCGGGTCGCGTTTCTGTGCCACTGACGTTATGAAGCTCGATAGGCGACGCTGGAAGTTGGCGACCGAGAAGCGCTCAGCGTTGCGCACCGCGCGTGTCGGGACGAAGTCGATGCGCTCGAGCTGCTCGATTGCCGCGACAAAGGAGTCGACATCGCCAAACTTGACCAGCAGGCCGGTCTCACCGTCCAGCACCGTCTCGAGCGCTCCGCCGGCGCCGGCCGCAATCACCGGCCGGCCGGCCGCCTGAGCCTCGACGGCCGTGATTCCGAACTCCTCGATGCTGGTCACCACGACCGCGCGCGCACTCGCGTACAGCTCGACGAGCTCCTCGTCGCGCATGCGGCCGAGGAAGCTGGCCTCAGGATACGCCTCGTGCAGGGCGCGATAGTCGGGACCCGAGCCGACTATCTGAATTGGCACGCCGGCCCGCCGGGCCGCCTCGAGCGCCACCTGCACGCGCTTGTGGGGGACCAGCTCCGTTACGACCAGCAACGCGTCGCCGGGCTCGCCCGAAGCGAAGCGATGTGTGTCCACGGGCGGGTGAATCACCGTGGCCGCGCGACCATAGAAGCGCATTATCCTTTCCCGCGTCAACTGGGAGTTGGCAATGTAGTAGTCCACCCGCCTGCTCGCGGACACGTCCCATCTGCGCATCGAACGCAGCTGCAGGCGCAACGGCGCGCGCAGCGGTCCGGGGACTTCCGCGAGCGCCCGAGCACGCTCGTTCCATGCGTAGCGAAACGGCGCATGGCAGTAGCAGACGTGCACCGCGCCGGATGGAGCGCGCACGCCATGGGCGAACGCGCTGCTGCTGGTGAGGACGACATCGCTCGACGGCAACTCGAGCCGGCGCACGGCATATGGATACAGAGGCAGCAGGCGTCTGAAGCTGCCCTGCTTGACGCCGAGACGCTGAAGCGCGGACGTCGTGATCGTGTGCTCCGCAAAGCGCGAGTGAGTACCTTGCTCATCGTAAAGAAGTGTGAAGATCGGAGCCTCCGGGTAGAGATCGGCGATCGCAGCGAACGTTCGCTCCGCGCCGCGCAGCACGAGCAGATAGTCGTGAGCCAGCGTCACGCGCTGCGCCGGCAGCGCAGCGGAGGCGACGGGACTCGGATCAGAGATGGCGCGATTCATGGCAGGCAAGCGTAACGTGACGGATGTCCGCGGACAGCAACGTGCTTGGCCAGGCGGGCATCGGCCGACGGTCGGCGCGCCTAGGATATGCTCGGGCCATGAGCGAGCAGGCGATACGACGATGAGCCCAAACCGTCGCCCGGCGGGCCGGTCATAGCCAGGGCCTTCACAACCGATGCGCATTCTCGTAACAGTGCCGGTTGGCGAGCGGCTGGGCGGATCCGAAGATATGCTGCAAACTGCTCTGGGCGGAGCCTCGGCGGCAGGCCATGAGCTCGAGTTCGTGTTCTTGCAGGCCGGTTCATGGGCAGATGAGCTCGCCCGCGCCGGATTTCACGTGGAGGTGCTCGCCGCCGGGCGCGTGCGCCAACTGCACAAGACGCTCTCGACCATCGGGCGCCTAGCGACAGTTCTGCGTCGTCGCCAGCCGGATCTGATCATCAACTGGTTGCCCAAGATGCATCTGTATGGAGCGCCAGCCGCGATGTTGGTCGGCATGGGCGATCGCCTTGTATGGTGGCAGCACGGAATGCCGCGCGCGCTCATCGATCGTTGCGCGCTGATGTTGCCCGCGATCGCGATCGGATGCTCATCGGAGGAGTCCGCCCGGGAGCAGGCGAGAGTGTGGCCGTTTCGGCCCACCTTCGTCGTCATGCCCGGGACCAGCGTGCCCGATGCACACTCCAACGGGGCTCCGCTGAGGCTGCCGCCCGACGTTCCCGCCGTGGGGATGGTCGGCCGCCTTCACCCGGAGAAGGGGCAGGACCGGCTGCTCGAGGCCCACGCTCTTCTGCGCGAACGCGGATATGACATCCACACGGTCATCGTCGGCGGCGACGCCCACGCATACTCCCCCGCATACGCCAGATCGCTGCCGGCGATGGTCAGCCGCCTGGGCCTCGATGACGCTGTCACGCTGACCGGCCAAGTACCCGACGCGGGACCCTATATCGAGCAAATGGCCATCCTTGTCAGCGCGTCAGACCACGAGACCTTCGGCATCGCCCTGATTGAGGGCATGGCTCGTGGGATCCCCGTCGTCGCGGTCGACTCCGGCGGCCCGCGCGAAATCGTCGATGACGGTCGAACCGGAGTGCTCGCGCGCTCGGGCGAGCCGCAGGTCCTGGCTGACGCCCTCGAGCCGCTGCTTGCCTCGGCCGACCTGCGCAGGGCAATGGGCCAAGCCGGTCAGAGCCGGTTCATGCAGGACTTCACCGATACCGCGATGCGCACGCGCTTTTACGAGCAGCTCGAACGTCTCGGTCAACGTCGAGGCCCTCAGATGCGATGCAGGTAGATCCGCAGGAGGCGACCGACGCGCGCGCGGGGAAAAATGCCGGCGCCGCGAATCCGCCCTACGAGGTTACGATCGTCGCCCACCACGTCGGCCCGGTCGGTGGAATGGAGCGGATCATCACCGAACTGGTGATGGGTCTGCGACGGCGAGGTCATGCTGTGACGGTGATCGCCTACGCGTGTGAGCTTCCGGTCGGCGCCGGCGTCACGTTCCATCGGGTTCGGGGTCCGAGTCGCCCGTTGCCGTTGGGCTATCCGTGGTTCATGGTCGCCGGCACGCTCGCCTTGCGAAGGTGGCGTCGGGGGATCGTGCAGGCGACCGGTGCGATCATCCTCAACCCGATTGACTTCGTCGAAATTCAGTATTGCCAGCAGGTTGGGCCCGCCACGCCCAAACGCTCGAGCTGGCCGTACCGGCTGAACGCCAAACTGGCGGCGCTGTTCGGGCGGATCGGTGAGCGGCTGTGCTTTCCCGTAAACCGACCGTGGCGATTCGTCTGCGCCTCCGAGGGCGTGGCGGAAGAGATGCGCGAGCACTTTCCCAGGCTGGCCGATCGTGTCGTGACCGTCCAAAACGGGGTCGACATCGACGCCTTTGCGCCGGGATCGCGGGTCGAGGAGGCCAGCGCCCTGCGCCGCGAGCTCGGATTGGGCAGCGATCGGCTAGTGGCGATCTTCGTGGGCAGCGAGTGGGAGCGCAAGGGCCTTGAACCGGTCATCCGCGCGCTCGTGCTCGCGCCGGACTGGGATTTGCTGGTCGTCGGCAACGGAGATCGCGAGCGCTATCAGGCGGTGGCACTGGACGCGGGCGTCGCCAACGCCGTCCACTGGCTCGGCGTCTCGCGCGATGTCGCCGTGCCCTACCAGCTGGCCAACGCCTTCGTCTTTCCATCGAGCTATGAGGCCTTTCCGCTGGTCTTACTCGAGGCGGCCGCCAGCGGCCTGCCGATCTTAGCCACGCCCGTCAACGGTGTCCGCGAGTTCCTACAGGAGGGCGTGAACGGCTTTTTGATCAGCCGCGAGCCGCGCGTCATTGCCCAGCGCCTGCAGCAGCTGGCGAGCGATCCGCAGCTGCGAGCGAACCTGGGGAGCGCCGCTCGCGCCGCCGCGCTCGACTACAGCTGGGACAAGATGGTCGAAAGGCACGATCAGCTGTACGCGCGGTTACCGGTGCACGCGGGCGCCGACCGCGCTCAGCGCGCAGCTCATCCCGGCTGAGCTCCGGCTGGCTTGAGCTCTCACTCTGCGGGGCCCCTGCTGGCGAGGATGTCGCCGACGAACTCGCTCATGCGTCGCTGCTGCGCGAGCCGGTCGAACGCGTTGGTGCTTGCGGTTGCCGCCGCCTGGCGTCGGGCGCTGATGTCCGCGAGGCTCAGCGCCTGCAAAAGCTGCGCCAGGGCGTCGATGTAGACCGGACTCCAGGGGGCCGCTCCAGGCAGTCGCCAAAAGTAGCCTTCGTCTAGGTCGTATGCGAGCGGCACCTCACCGGTGATCACGGGAAGGCCAGCCGCGAGGTACTCGCTCAATTTGGTCGAGTAGCGAAACGATCCGACCTCGTCGACGCTCTGGGACAGGCTCCCGACGTCGAACGCGGCGAGATAGTCGGGCACCTCCTCGGGCGGGACGCGACCGGGAAGCAAAACGCGCTCTCCGAGAGCGTCGCCTGCCATCTCCTCGAGCCTAGGCCGGCCGTCGCCGTCGCCCACTATGCACACGACCACGTCAGGCCGGCGCACGCGACGGATCGCCTGAACCAGCTCTGCGCCGTAGGCGTAGCTCACGCGCTCGTTCCAGTGCAGTGAGCCGACGAGGCCGATCATCGCGACGTCGCTCGCGACTCCGAGCGCCGAGCGGATCTTCTCGCGCGCATGAAGCGAAGCGTGAGTGCGCGTCCAGCCGGGGGCCGTCATTGCACGCGGTGCTCCGTATGTAAGCGCGCGGCCGACCAGATACGGAGTCCACCCCACGTAGCCGGCGCAGCGCCGGCACAGCAGGCGCTCGTAGAGCGTGCCGAGGATCCCGAGCAGGCGCGAGTGAAGGCCGAGATAGGGGCCGACCGCGTCACCGCTTGAGACGACGAAGGGAACGCCGAGCACGGCGTCGAGCAAGAGCAACGTCAGTCCTCCAGCCGTACCCGTTCCCTCCATTACGATCAGCCCGGGCCGGCGCGTGCGCGCCGCTTGGAGCAAGCCCGCCGCCGAGCGTAGCTTGCGCGCACGATCGAAGCGGTACTCTTCGGGAGCCAGTGGTTCCAGAAGCACGCGGACGCGCTCACCCTCGATGTGTTCGTGTCCCTGTGTGGCGAAGCACAGAATTCGCGGCTGCACGATCGCGGATACTAAGGGATCGCCTTGGGGTCCTCGCGCGCGGAATGCTCGCGTATCGCGCGCCGGGACTCGGGCGCGAGCCTTTGGCGGCCGGTCGGGCTAGCCTCTATGATGGCGCTTTGCTATGTCCACGGACGGATCCTCATAGTCGATGAACGAGATACCGGATGCCACCACCACGTTTGCGCCGAGCTTGAGGCGCGAGTCGCTGATCCATGTCGTCGGGATCCCGGCGGCGGCGGCCAGCTGTTTCCACTGTAAGCGCGAGCGTCTCGCCTACAAGGCCACGACGCAGGCGTGCCTCGGCGCCAGCTCCGCAGTACGGATACCCCGTGAAAAGGGGGCTGGCAAGGTCCACGCCCATCCGCCAGCAGCCAGGCGACCCCGATCAATTCGGTCGGGGACGCGCACAGCGGCTCGCATTTAGGACGGTACGATGCGCGGCGCGCGCCAGGCTGAACCGACGCGCAGGCCCTCCTCGGGCACGATGCGATCGCGCCTGAACCTGCTGATCGGCGATCGCCGTCGCTTGATCGCGGCCCTTTCGGGGTGCTCGATCCTGTCCGGTTTCACCGAAGCCGCGACGCTCACGCTCGTCGCGGATATCGCGGCCTCGCTGGTGACGGGCTCCCACGAAAAAAAAGGGGGGCATGGGTTTGGCTCCCTGATCAACCTGCACGTGAGCACCGGAACGCTGATCCTCATTGCCTTCGGGCTCTGCATTTTGCGGCTGCTGTTTCAGGTGCCGCTGTCGGTGCTGCCTGCGCGGGTTGCCGCGGACGTCCAGGCCAGGCTGCGCACTGAACTGTTTGACGCTTTCAGTCGCGCGTCATGGACAGTGCAGTCACGCGACCGTGAGGGACAGCTGCAGGAGACCGCGACGAGTCAGGTGATGCAGGCGGTCGCCGGCGCGGTCGGAGCGACAGGGCTGCTGATCGCCTCGTTCCAGTTCACCGTGCTGATGATCTCCGCGCTCGTCCTCAACGTCGTCGCCGCCATCGCAGTCGGCGCTACCTCGGTGGTGATGTTCGGTCTGCTGAAGCCGCTCCGTGCACAGGGTGGGTACAGCTCGCGCGAACTGTCCAAAGCGCAAGTGCGCTACGCGGGCGGAATAGCCGAGAGCAATCGGCTCGCGGAAGAGACGCATGTCTTCGGTGTCACCAACGCGCAGCGCGCGCGGGTGGGCGAGCTCGTAAGCGGTTCCCAACACTTCTTCTTCCGGTCGCAGGTGCTGATGCGTTTGGTCACGAACGTTTACCAGAGCATCATCTACCTGCTGCTCGTGGCCGGACTGGCTGCGCTTTACCTGCTCGGCGGTCACCACGCGGGGTCGCTCGCAGCGGTCGTGTTTCTGCTGCTGCGTGCCGGCACCTGGGGCCAGCTGGTGCAGGGCAGCTACCAGTCGATCGTCCAGTCGATGCCGTTCATCGAGCGCACGCAAGAGGCGCTCAAACGTTACAACGACAGCGCGGAGAACTCCGGCGACGTAGCGCTCGGGACCGTCGATACCGTGAGCTTCGAGCACGTCTCCTTCGCCTACTCGGCGGATACCCCGGTCCTGTCGGATGTGAGCTTTGAGATTTGCGGTGGCGAATCGATCGGGATCGTCGGGCCATCCGGAGCCGGCAAGTCGACGCTCGTGCAACTGCTGCTGCGATTGCGACCCCCCGTCGATGGCCGCTATGTCATAAACGACGTGCCGGCCGAGCGCTTTGCGAGCAGCGATTGGCATCGGCAGATCTCCTACGTCCCTCAGGAACCCCGTCTGTTGCACGCTTCGGTGTCGGACAACATCCGCTTCTTTCGCGACATCGACCAGGAGGATGTCGAAGAGGCCGCTCGCCTGGCGCGCATCCATGATGACGTCGTCAGCTGGGAAAACGGCTACGACACGATCATCGGTCCGCGTGCTGATGCCGTGTCCGGGGGTCAGCAGCAACGGATCTGTCTGGCGCGGGCGCTGGTCGCGCGGCCGCAGGTGCTGGTCCTCGACGAGCCCACGAGCGCTCTGGACCCGCACTCGGAGGCGCTGATCGGCCAATCGCTGCTGGCCCTTCGCAGCAATCTGACCCTGGTCATCGTCGCCCACCGAATGTCGACGCTGGAGATGTGCGACCGCGTGATGGTGATCCTCGACGGTCGCCTTGTGGGATTCGACACGAAAGCTGCGCTGCAGCGCGACAACGACTACTATCGCCACGCCTCCGAGCTCGCCGCGGGAGGCGTTCGACCGTAGAGACATCGCCAGGTAGCGTCGGCAGCGGCCTTGGTGCGGTGCGTTAGCCTATCGAGTCATGACGATGTCCACGAAACGACCGGCAACCAACGAGGTCGCCGGCAGGATCCCCGATTTCTTCATCGTCGGACATCCCAAGTGCGGGACGACCGCCCTTTACGAGATGCTCCGGCGTCACCCGGAAATCTATATGCCGGACTGCAAGGAGCCATGGTTCTTCGCCGAAGAGCTGCACGAGCACACACCGCCACGGCCGGGAGGCACGCCGCGCACGTTGGAGGAATACATGCAGTGGTTTACTGACGCGGCGTCCGATCAGAGGGTCGGGGAGGCCTCGCCGCATTATCTATGGTCGCCTACGGCCGCCGCGCACATTGCCCGAGTCAATCCGGACGCTCGCATCATCGCCCTTTTTCGCGAGCCAGCGAGCTTCTTGCGCTCGCTTCACCTGCAGTTTCTCGAAGTGTACTACGAGACCGAGCCGAGCCTTCGCCGGGCAACCGAACTCGAGCCGGAGCGTAGGCGCGGGCGCCGGCTACCACGCTACGCTTATTGGCCCCAGTTGCTGATCTATTCAGAGCATATTCGTTACGTCGAGCAGCTGCGTCGCTATCACGCGGTCTTTCCCCGCGAGCAGGTGAAGGTGCTCATCTATGAGGACTTTCGAGCCGATAACGCTCAGGGCGCGCGTACAGTGCTGCGTTTCCTCGACGTGGACGCGTCGGTGAAAGTCGAAGTCCCTGAGGCGAATCCGACGGTACGTCCGCGTTCACAGATGTTAAACGGGTTGCTGCACGCCGTGGGCGTCGGGCGCGGGCCGCTCTCCCACGCGATGAAGGGCGCGATCAAGGCGGTCACGCCGGACCGCGCACGTCGCAAGGCGTTTTACGCGCTGCAGCGCGAGCTCGTGTTCGGTCCGCCCAAGCCCGCGGACGAGGCGCTGATGCACGAATTGCGCGTCCGCTACAAGGACGAGGCGGCCGCGCTCAGCGAATATCTCGATCGCGACCTTGTCAAGCTTTGGGGCTATGAGGCGCTTTGAGATCGCGCGAGGCGTCCTCGGGCTCGGCGTCTCGCGGGAGGTAGGCGCGCCGCCCTGTCAGCTGCCCGAACCTGGGTAGCCGGCGCCGACGCGCTCGAGTCCAGCTGCCAGAAGATGGCCGACAGTCAGGACCAGCTCTGCACACCTCTGCACACGGTTACTGGCGACGCGGCGCCGACGGCGCCGGGCGCGCGGCTCAATGCGGCCGAGCGCTCGGTATGCTGGGCCCCCTGCACGCTTGAGTTTGGCGGCCCGAATCTCCGCCAGGACGCGGACGGACACCTTTAGCGGCCGGTTAGGATAGCCTCTATGATGTGGCCTGCTATGTCCACGGACGGATCCTTATAGTCGATGAACGAGACACCGGATGCCACTGCCATCTTCGCGCCGATCTGGAGGCGTAAGTGGTTGATCCTCGCCGTCGGGATCCTGGTGGCGGTGGGCAGCTACTTTTACTATAAGCGCCAGCGTCCCGTCTACCAGGCCACGACGCAGGTCTACCTCGGGGCCAGCTCCGAAGAACAGACACCCGGTGAAAAAGGGGCCACCAAGGTCCACGGCCCGTCCGCCAGCAACGAGGCGGCCCTGATCAACTCGATCGTCGTCGAACAGGTGCATCGGCGGTTGCGCGATGAGCACAAAGGTAAGCTCACGCATGGGACGAAAGTGAAGGCCAGCGCCGCCGAAAAGAGCGAATTCATCACGATCTTCACCGAAGCGCACAGCGCTAGGGGCGCCGCCCTGCTCGCGAACCTGACGGCGCAGACATTCATCAGGCGCCAGAGCGCGGACCACCAGCGCTCGGTCGAATCGGCTATCGCGATCAGCCGGCGCCAACTCCGCAGGATCGAAGCCGCCAACACGCTTCCGGCCGCGCCCAAGGCGAGCCGCTCGACGGGAAAAGGCTCCGGCTCGACCTCTACCGCAGCTGCGAGCTCGCCCAGTTCCTCCAGCATCCTCCAGGCCGCGAATCTCAACACGAAGATCAATCAGCTGGAAGCGAGCCTCGCCACGGTCACCGCCCAGCAGGTGAAGCCCGCGAAGCCAAGCACAACGCTGCTGGTTTCGCCCAAGCCGAAAAAAGATGCGATCTTCGGCTTCATCGTCGGCATCCTCCTGGCCGCGATAGCCGCCTATGCGTTCAGCCGCTTCGACCGGCGGCTACGCTCGCTGGCGACAATCGAAAGTGCCCTGCTGGCGCCGATTCTCACGGCGCTGCCGAAGGTGGGCCAGCCGATCATCCGGCGCGAGGGCCCGCCGCGCCCCTCGGCCATGCTGCTCGAGGCGCTGCGGCGCTTGCACACCGGTCTGCGCCCGCTCGACAAGTCCGACGCCGGCTCGCTGGGGACGCGCGGTCGAGTAATCCTGTTCACAAGCGCGGACCCGGGCGACGGCAAGTCGACGCTGGTTGCAGATCTCGCGCTGGTCACACGCGACGCCGGTGAGCAGGCGGTCATCGTGGAGGCCAACTTCCGCCGCCCGGTCCAGGCCAGGCTGCTGGATTTGAAGGGGCAGCACGGGCTGAGCGACGTGCTCGAAGGCAGACTCGCGCTCGAGGACGCCATGCAACGCGTGCTGCCGCTTTCCCCTCCGCCGGATGCGCACGCGCCCGAAGCCACGGAAGCCGTGACGACCGCCGTGCATGCTCGCGCGGGATCGCTGTTCGTGCTGACCGGCGGTCATTCGGTCGCCAACCCGCCTGCGCTGCTCGGCCAGGAAGCGACCGCGGATCTGCTGCGTTCGCTTGCGGAGGAGTTCGACTACGTCTTGATAGATGCGCCGTCGCCGCTGGAGGTAAGCGACGTCATCCCGCTGCTCGGCGTGGTCGGCGGGATCGTGATCGTCGCGAGGGTTGGTCACACGCGCGAGGCGTCCGCTCGGCGTCTGCGCCAGCTGCTCGATCGGCCGTCCTATGCGCCGGTGCTCGGAGTGGCCGCGAACATCGTCGCGCCCTCTGACCTCAGGCGCTACGGCTTCTCCGCGCCGGACGGGCGCGTCTGGTCCGGGCGACGATGAGCGGGCCCCGCTTGCGGGTGCCCGCGGCCGTCGGGTCGATTCATCCCGTCGTGCTCGAGCGGCGGATCCGTAATCTTCTGTTCATCGGGCTGAGCGCCCTGGTGCCCGCCGCGATCGCGCTCGCGATCAGTGTGGAGGGGCGGGAAGCGAGCCTGCCACTCGTCCTCGGTGCGATCGTCGCCGCGGTGGGGATCGTGACGCTGATGATGTACAGCCGTCTGGAGGTCTCGGTTGCGCTGCTCGTCGTCTATTTCGGGCTGCTCGATGGCCCGGTCAAGCTGCTTGCTCCAGGGCGCGAACTGACGGCGTCGATCCAGGATGTGCTGATCTTCGCAATCGGTGCCGGTGTCCTGATGCGCCTGGTCGCCCGCAAAGAACGCATCGGTCTGCCGGCCCTGTCGGGCTGGGTGATCGCCTGGACGGTGCTGGTCTTGGCGAACATATTCAACCCGCGCACGGAAGGGCTCCTTCACATCCTCGGCGGCCTCAGGCAGCAGCTTCAGTACGTTCCCTTGTTCTTCTTTGGCTACGCGCTGATGCGCTCCAAGGTTCGCTTTCGCCAATATTTCATCATCATCGGGGTGATCGCGCTCGCCAACGCTGCCGTCGCGGCGTATCAGACCGGGATCTCGCCAGCGCAGATCGCCAGCTGGGGCCCCGGATACCACAACCTGTACCACTCGTTTGAAGAAGGTGAAGAACGTGAACCGGGTGGTGCGCCGCGCGTCTTCGCGAGCGAAGGCGAAGGCAGGGTGAGGCCTCCGGGCCTCGGCTCGGACGAGGGCTTCAGCGGGAGCGTTGGCGTAATCGGGCTGCCGGCCTGTCTTGCGTTGCTCGTGATCTCGCCACGCCGGCGAAAGTGGGTGGCCGCGGTTCTTGCGTTCGGGGCCGCCGTCGGGATCATCGTCTCGCTCGGGCGCCTGGCGGTGATCGAGGGGGGACTGGCCGTGGCCGCGTTCGCCGGTCTGGCGGCACTCAGCGGGAGCAAGCTGGGGCGCACCCTGGGCACCCTGCTGGCGGTTTTCGTTCTCGCGATACCGGCGGGGGCGCTTGTGGTCTCCTCGCTGCGAAGCGGCACGTTGAAGCGCTATGAAAGGATCAGCACCTCGTCGGCGACGACTGCCGGCAGGGAAAAAGCCTGGAGCAAAGTCCCCGAATACGCGGCGGCGGAGCCGTTCGGATTCGGCCTCGGGAATTCCGGGCCCGTGGGTGGCTTCGGCGGCAGGAACACTAATCTCCTCGAAGGCCACAGCCTCACGTCCGAGACCGAGTACAACGTGCTCGTCAAGGAACTCGGGGTGCCGGGCGTGCTGCTGTGGCCGGCGCTCGTCTTCTACGTCATCTTCCTGACACTCGCCGGGATCCGCCGTGTTCGCGACCCGGACATCGCGATCTGTTTGGCGGGTACCCTCGCGACGTTCTTCGTGCTGCCGATCGCGGCCAGCGCCGCCTTCTTGGAGTCCGGCGTGTCGACCGGTTCATACTTCTGGTTTGCGATCGGTGTCGCAGCGTACTGGTTCGCGGGTCCCGGGCGTGCGCAGAGCGGCGCGCAGGCAGGACAGTACGATGCGCGGCTCGCCCCGGGCTGAGGGCCGTCGCGTCCGTCATGAGCACGCCCGCCAAACGACCGCCAATCGACGGGGTCACCGGCAGGATCCCCGATTTCTTCATTGTCGGGCATCCCAAGAGCGGGACGACCGCCCTTTACGAGATGCTCCGGCGTCACCCGCAAATCTATATGCCGGACTGCAAGGAGCCATGGTTCTTCGCAGACGAGCTGCGTGAACGCGCGCCCCCGCGCCCCGAGGGGACTCCGGCTTCGCTGCAGGAGTATTGCACTTGGTTCGCCGCAGCCCAACCGGAGCAGCGGGTGGGCGAGGCCAGCGCGCAGTATCTCTGGTCACGCAGTGCGGCACACCGCATCGCCGAGGTCCGCCCCGACGCGCAGATCATCGTGATCCTGCGCGAGCCAGCAAGCTTCCTGCGCTCGCTGCATCTGCAGTACCTCGAAACCAACATCGAGACCGAGAGCGACTTCGGCCGAGCACTCGCACTCGAGGACAGCCGCCGCCGTGGCCGCGATGTGCCTCGCTACACCTACTGGCCGCGGCGCCTCATGTACTCGGATCACGTCGACTATGTCGAGCAGCTCCGCCGCTACCACGCGTTGTTTCCCGGCAGTCAGGTGAAGGTCCTCACCTACGACGAGTTCCGCGCTGACAACGTCCAGACGGTGCGCGAGGTCCTCCGGTTTCTCGCCATCGACGACTCGGCGCCCGTCGAGGTCGTACACGTGAATCCGACGGTCCGCGCTCGCTCTCAACGGCTGAACGAACTGGTGCACGCCGTGGGTGTCGGCCGCGGGCCCGCTTCGCGCGCGGTCAAGGCTTCGATCAAGGCCGTGACGCCCCCCGGACCGCGACGGCGCGCCTTTCATGCGCTGCGCCGGCACCTGGTCTTCGGCGCGCCGCGACCGGCGGACGAGGATCTGATGAAACAGCTGCGCGCCCGCTTCAAGCCAGAGGTCATCGCGCTCAGCCAATACCTCGAGCGCGATCTCGTCGAGCTCTGGCGTTATGACCGGATCTGACCGGCGCGAGCCGTTTGGTAACGTTAGACTGAGGGAGATGACCGCGTCGCCTGATGTATCGCTTTCGTCGCGCGAGCGGCCGCATGGCAGAGCCCCCGACTTCTATATCGTCGGGCAGTACAAGTGCGGCACCACCGCGCTGTATGAGATGCTCAAGCGCCATCCCGAAATCTTCATGCCTGCGTACAAGGAGGTTTGGTTCCACTCGCCGGAGCTGCGTACTCGCGCCCTGGGCAACGCGTCGAACTGGCGCCCTGAGACGATCGAGGATTACCTATCGCTGTTTTCCACAGCAGGACCAGAACAGCGCATCGGCGAGGTGACACCGTCATACCTCATCTCTCACGGTGCTGCGCGGAGCATCGCCGATCTACAGCCGCGCGCCCGTATCATCGCGATCCTGCGCGAGCCAGCGAGCTTCCTGCACTCCTTTCATCTTCAGTGCCTGCAGAATCACACCGAGACGGAGAATGATCTTCGCAAGGCGCTCGCCCTCGAGCCGGCCAGGCGTGAAGGCAGGTTGATCCCGCGCCATGCCGCCCGTCCGCTCGAACTCATGTACTCAGAGCATGTGCGATATGTGGAGCAGTTGCGCCGTTATGAGGCCGAATTTTCGCGTGAGCAGATATTGGTTCTGATCTACGAGGAGTTTCGTCGCGACAACGATGCTGTCGTGCGCGAGCTGCTGCGATTCCTTGAAGTCGACGATACAGCACCAATCAGGAAGGCGGAGGTGAATCCAACTGTTCAAATCCGCTATCCGCGCCTGTACGCGCTCCTGCGAACGCTGAACAAGGGACAAGGACCGGCAGCACGGACGACGAAGGCCGTGCTCAAAACGCTCCTGCCCAAGCGCTACGATGCCCTCGCAATCCAGCGCCGCCTGCAATGGGGCAGGCCCGATCCCCCCGACCAGGAGCTGATGCTCGAATTGCGCCATCGTTTCAAGGGTGAGGTGGTTGCGCTGAGCGAGTATCTGGACCGCGATCTGGTTTCGCAGTGGGGTTATGACGAGATCGGCTGAACGGTCGCGGCTGGCGGGGGCACCACAGGCGAAGGTCCCCGATTTCTTCATCGTCGGCCATCCCAAGTGCGGCACTACTGCGCTGTATGAGATGCTCCGCTGTCACCCGGCGATCCACATGCCCGTCAAGGAGCCCTGGTTCTTCGTCGCCGAGCGGACGCGAGCCACGCCCGGGCGGCCGTCGGCTACGTTCGAAGATTATGTGTCGCTGTTTGCTGCAGCCGAGCCTGGGCAGCGGGTCGGCGAGGCGACGCCCTCGTATCTGAGGTCGCTCACCGCGGCTGGCCGCATCGCAGATGTTCAGCCGGACGCGCGCATCATCGCCGTCCTGCGAGAGCCTGCGCGGTTTCTACGTTCGTTCCATCTTCAAGCGGTAGAAGCGCACAATGAGACCGAGACGAATCTGAGCAAGGCTCTCGCTCTCGAGGAGTCGAGGCGTGAAGGTCAGGCAATCCCTAACGATGCGATCCGGCCCGAGGACCTGCTTTATTCAGATCACGTGCGCTATGTCGAACAATTGCGTTGCTATTACGCTGCCTTTCCAAGCGAGCAGGTGTTGGTTCTCATCTATGAGGATTTTCGCCGTGACAACGAGGCGAGCGTGCGTCAGGTGCTGCGGTTCCTCGAGGTCGATGATTCCTGCCCGGTCGAGCAGGTAGAAGCGAATCCGACTATTCGCTTGCGCTCGCGAAAGATCGACGAACTCACGGAGTCGGTGGCTCATGGGCGAGGCACGACCTCACGAGCAGCGAAGGCCGCGATCAAGGCGCTCACGTCGGTGCAGCTGCGCCGCGATGCGCTTCGCCTGGTCAAACGCCGCGTCGCCTGGGGCGACCCGCATCCGCCCGACGAGGAGCTGATGCTCGAGCTGCGTCGCCGCTTCAAGGGAGAGGTCGTGGCGCTGAGCGACTATCTGGGCCGCGATCTCGTGAAGTTCTGGGGCTATGACGTCATCGGTTGACGCACACGCTGCCGCGGCGCGGCCGCCGCAATTGAGAGCGCCGGACTTCTTCATCGTCGGTCACCACAAGTGCGGCACCACGGCGCTATATGAGATGCTCAGACGTCATCCGCAGATCTACATGCCGGACATCAAGGAGCCGTGGTTTCTAACGGGCGATTGGCGTGTCATTGGTCCCGCACCTACTCTGCCGAAAACGCTCGACGAGTATCTGTTGTTGTTTACAGCCGCGACTCAAGAGCAGCGCATCGGGGAGGCGACGCCGTCATACCTGGCGTCGCCCGACGCGCCGGTAAACATCGCCAAACTTCAACCCGACGCACGCATCATCGCCATCCTGCGAGAGCCGTCGGCCTTCGTGCGCTCTCTGCACATGCAAAGACTGCAGATGCACGCGGAGAACGAGGCGGATCTCCGTAAGGCGCTCGCGCTGGAGGAGCTGAGGCGTCAAGGCAAAGCGCTACCGCGCGGTACTGCCAGACCGGAGGATCTTCTGTATTCAGACCAAGTGCGCTATGTCGAGCAGTTGCGTCGCTACCACGCGGTCTTCGCACCCGAGCAAGTGTTGGTGCTCATCTACGAGGACTTTCGGCGTGACAACGAGGTCGCTATGCGACAGGTATTGCGGTTCCTGCAGGTCGACGACGCGCGCCCGATCGAGCAGCTGCAGGCCAACCCGACGGTCCGCGTGCGCTCGCAGCGCGCCTATCTGCTGATGTACTCGCTCCACCACGGGAACGGACCGGTAACTCGAGTTGTAAAGACAGCGATCAAGGCGGTCACACCGAGACGATTGCGCCGCGAGGCGAGCACGACAATTCAGGACCGTTTGCTCTACAGCGAGCCACGTCCGCCCGACGAGAGGTTAATGCTCGAACTGCGCCGTCGTTTCAAGGGAGAGGTGTCAGCTGTGAGTGAGTACCTCGATCGGGATCTCGTTACACTCTGGGGCTATGACAAACTTGGCTGAGTCGTCAGGTCCTGCGCGTGCCCTTCAGACGCGCATCCCTGACTTCTTCATCGTCGGTCAAGGCAGACAAGTGGTCGTGCTGAGCGACTATCTGAATTGTGGTCTGGCGACGCTCTGGGGCTATGACAGCATCCTCTGAGCCGGTGATCCCCGTTGGCGGGCCGCGACACAATCCGCTCGGCGCGCGCTGGCGCGCAGACGCAGAAGCGGCACAGCAGGCCGTTCTTCCTTCGGGGACCGTCGTCCTGTCCTGCTCGGCGCCGCTCGGTGTTGGCGGGCTCGGACGCCACTTGCAGGAGGTCGTCGACGCACTGCAACGCAGCGCCCAGCCGACCGTGTGCATCTGCGGCCCGAAGCGGGGAGCCGAATCAGACGCGCGCGTCCGTAAGACTGGGATCCCATATCTGGTGAAACTCCTTGCTCGCGCGCGGGTTCCACTGTCGCCCGCTTTGCGCACACGGGCGTTCATGGTCGAGTTCGACACGTATGCGGCTCGGCGCCTGCCAGATGCTGAACATCTGATCGCTTTCAATGGACAGTCGCTCACCCAGCTCGGGGCAGCCAAGCGGCGGAATTACCTCTCACGATCGCTGGTCTCCGCGAACTCGCATATACGCCACGTCGTGCGCCAGCATGCGCTGGCACACAGCCAGTACCCGCTCGAGGGATCGTGGGCGACACACGTCCTCAAGCGCAATCTGAGCGAGTACGCAGAGGTGGATCATATCTACGTGGCCTCCGAGTACACGGGGGACTCGTTTCTCGCAGAAGGCTTTGGCGAGGAGCAGCTGTCTCGCTTTCAGTTCACTCCCGATCCTCGCTACGAGTACGACGGCTCAGCGCAAAGCTCTAGCCTCTTCAACATCGTGTTCACCGGAAACCTGTCCGTTGCGAAGGGCGTTCCCCTGTTGGTAGATGCCGTGCGTCGCCTGCCCTACAAGGATCTCAGGCTCGTCCTCGTGGGGGGCTGGGGCACGCGCGGTATGCGGCGATTCATCCAAGCTGCGTGCGCTGAAGATCCGCGGATCAGCAGCCGTCCCGGTGACCCGCTGCCGCATCTGCGCGACGCGAGGCTCTATGTTCATCCCAGCTTCGAGGACGGCTTCGGCTACGCGCCCGCCGAGGCCCTCGTCGCCGGCGTGCCGGTGATCGTCAGCGAGGACACCGGGATGAAGGAGCTGATCGATCCACTGCGCACCGGTCTGGTCGTGCCGACCGGCGACCTTGCTGCCCTAACCGAGGCGATCGACGCGGCATACCGGAGGGAGATCTTCGGTGGCTGAGAGGCGGTAATCATCGTCATGAGCGGGACCGGCAACGACCGCGCTGCGGGGACGGCTTTCGCTGCGGCCTTGATCTCGAGACCGCTCGAGCTCGCTGCTATTGGCGTGTCACGCGGTCGCACATGCGGCGTTCGCGACCACGCTGCGCTGCTCGCCGAGGCGCTGAGCAAGGAGAACGTATCGTGCTCACTGCATTGGCTTTGGCGCACCGACCGGTCGCTCGGCTCGGCGCGCGCGCAGGTTGCGGGCTGGACGCGCGAACTCGCGACCGATCTCGAGCGCTCTGGCGCTGACGCCGTGCTGTGGCACTACTCGGTCTTCGAATACTCCTATCGCGGTTTTCCGCTTTTCGTCCGTCCGGTCCTCGAGGTTCTGCGTGGGTTGTCGGTTCCGCTCGTCACTGTCTTGCACGAGTACGCGTATCCATGGAGACGCGACGTAGTCCGCGGCAAGGCATGGGCTCTGACTCAGCGCGCCGTGCTGGTCGATGTGGTGCGTGCATCTGCGGCCCTTGTAGTTATGGCCGGTCACCGAGGCGAGTGGCTCGCATCGCGGGTATGGTTGCCGAGGCGGCGGGCCGTCGTGACGCCGGTCTTCTCGAACCTGCCAGCGCCGGCGGCGCGTCCCGATCCCGCCGGGCGCGCCCCCGTCGTCGGCTTGTTCGGGTACGCGGGCGCGTACCGCCACCGAGCGCCGCTGGTGCTGCAAGCCATGCATCTTCTCGAGCGGCGAGGCGTCGCAGCAGAGCTGATCCTGTTTGGCGCGCCCGGTCGCTCCTCTCCCGAGGGCGACGCCTGGATGAAAGCCGCGCGCACGGTGGGTGTAGTGCGCCCGCCTTCGTTTTCAGGTCTCCTGTCGGCGCAAGACTTATCCGACGCGCTCGCCGCGTGCGACGTTCTCATGTTCATCGAGCGACCAGGACCGACGCCGCTAAAGACGACCCTCGCGGCGTCGCTTGTCTCGGGAACGGCGGTTGTCGCGCTCGACGGTCCCGACACCTGGCCGGAGCTGATTCAGTCCGGGGCCGCTCGCATGGTCGCGCCAGCGGCAGACGCGCTGGCGGACGCGCTCGCCGATCTTCTCGCAGACCGCGATCGGCGCGAGGCGCTCGGAGCCCGTGGCCGGGAGTTCGCCAAACGCAACATGGCCGTCGAGCGAAATGCCGACACGATCGCCCGACTGCTCGAGGATCTCGTCAGCCGGACTCCGTCATGATCGGCGCCTATCCTCCGGATGCTCGCGCAGCCGTGAGTCGATTCCCGTACGGATCACAGTCGCAAACTGGGCCGCCAGAGTGTCATAGGAGAGTTGCTCGTGCAGGTTGCTGCGGTCGAACGCACGCGTTTGCGCCGCGAACTTGGCGGCGGCGAGCTCGGCGATGACCTCGGTCATGCGCTGCTGGTCGTCGGGCTCGACCAGGAAGACGCCAGGCTTGTCTGACAGATAATCCCAGTTCTCGCCGGGCGAAACTGCCGCGAGGATCGGTCGATCAGTCATCAAGTACTCATACGTCTTCGCCGAGATACGGCCCCCGCGCGATCCATCGAGGCGCATCGGCAATGTGAGAAACAACAGGTCCGCGCGACCAAGGATATCTGCGACGGCTTCGTGCGGAACCGGCTCGGCGACCGTCACGACCTTCTCCACTCCCGCCGCCGCAAGCGCACGTGTCACGAGAGGACCGGGGTAGGTGTTGTCATAGATGGTGAGCTTTATCCGCTCGGGCCAGTCGGGGTGCGTGGCAATCGCGTCGACGATCGCGCGACCGACGATCGCCGGAGATGCCGTGCGCTGATCGAGGGTTGTCAGTGTGTAACGGCCGAGGCGAGTCCATGCGCCATGGATACGCCTGAGCCGGCCGGGCTGAGTACTTTGCTCGATCAGCGGCCACCAACCGGCCATCGCGCCGACATACACGATCTCGAAATGCCGAGCGCGCGCCGGCTGCGGGCGAAAGTCCGCGGGCTCGGCTCCATAGCGCACGAGATGAAACTTTTGACGAGCATCCTCGGGCTGTCTGGCTCTCACCTTCTCCAGATTGGTCGCCGACACGTAAACGACCGCATCTGCGTATCGTGCGTAGAGATCCTCGAGGGCTCGCGCGAGGCGGTAGTGCACACGGGTGGGAAAATAGGGATGCATGTCGGTGCACGTGGGTGAGTCATCCAGATTGAGGATCAGCGGCAGTCGCGTCAGCCGGCTCAGCGCGATGCCCACAAGCCCCGCCGAGTAGGGCATCATGAACACGACGATCGCGCTTGGCGCGGTCTCGTCGATCAGACGACGTCCGGCAAGGATCGCCGGACCGACCCAGAAGATGGAATCGTCTGGCCAGACGAACATCTCGCGCAGCTTGCTCAGGCGCAGGCGTCGCAGTGCCGCGAGCAATCGGCGCGGGCGCCGGGCGCGGGCGAACTCGATGCGCATGTGTCCGCTGCTCGGCGGGCGCTGACCCGCGGGGCTCGGGGTCTCGGTCACCACCGTGATGTCCCACCGCGCGCTGAGCCTGCCGAGCAACTTGCTCGCCCGGATCGCGGTCGGGGTCGCCGCGGGCCAGAACGACCGCGAGATGCACAGCAGCCCTGGCGGCCTGTCCGGGCGCGCTCGATCTGAACGTCGCTGCGGCACTATGTGCGCGCTTGCCCGGCGCGGGTCGCGCGTGTCGCGACGGTCCTGGGGCTGTCGTGGCGGACCGACTGCCACCGCGCGCGGGCGGAATCGTAGGCTGCGCCCAGCGCCGCTACGTGATGCTCGACGGAGAAGCGTTCTTTGACCATCTTTCTACCGGCGGCGCCCATCGCGTGCTGCCTGGCGGGATCGGCCAGCAGTTGCTCGAGCGCATTTGCGAGCGCTGTCACGTCTCCGGGCGGCACGCACAGCCCGCTTTGGCCGTCGGTCAGCCAGTCGGCGACCCCACCCGTCGCGCTGGCGATCACTGGGCGTCCGGCGGCGAAAGCCTCGATCCCCACGAGCCCGAATGGCTCGGGCCAGACCGAGGGTACTGCGACGACCGAAGCTTCGGCCAACTCGCGTGCGAGCTCATCCGTGCCAAGCCATCCTCTGAACGAGACGCGACTGTCGACCCCCAGCCGGCGCGCGAGCCGGCGCATCGCGTTGAGGCTGAACCCCTCGCCGCAGATCACGAATTCCGCGTCGACCCGACGAGCCGCTCGAATCAACACGTCCACACCCTTCACCCGCACGACGCGTCCGGCGAACACGACGCGCCGGCGCTGCTCGTGCCCGGAGCCCTGCACCGGCGTCAACGTGCCGAACAGCGGCACTATGACGCGCCGCTGCACGCCGTTGATCGCAAGGTGGCGGTCGATCGTGCTCGAGTAGGAGATCGCCAGATCCGCGCGTATGAGTGACTCAAGCGCCCGTGTGGCGCGGCGAAAGGCGCGCGGCAGCGGGCTTGGGTTGCGTACGTGCGCGCAGCCGCGCGCCACCAGGTTCGGGATACACCCGACGCCGTGTGCACGCGCGCATTCCTGGCCCGGGCGAAAATAGTGCACTCCGGCGGTGCACCCCGGAAAGCCATGCGCGCTGATCACCACCGGGGCGCTGCGCTGCAGGTGAGCGGTCACGAGCGGATCGTAGAACTGGTGCAGGTGGATCACCGATGTGGCGGCTGTCACAGCGTCGCCGACGCGAAGCTCCGGCGAAAGGTCTCGGTTGAACAGCTCGGCACCGTGATGCAGCGTCACGCCGGGAGTCGGCTCGGCGACCTCGATCCGCTCGGCCAGCACGTGCACATCGAGTCCGCGCCGAGCAAGCGCAGCTGCGCTGGCCATCGCGTGTGTCGCCACGCCGCCGTTCCTGGTCCAGCTGGGCGTGACGAACAAAACCGAGTCGGGCGTCATGCGGCTGTCCTCGTCTGCATCCCTCTAGATTACGTGGCGATGAACCAACGATCGGCCGTCAGGCGACCAAAGGTCGTCTACGTCATGGGCGCCGGGCACAGCGGCAGCACCGTCCTCGGCGTCGCGCTGGGCAACTGCGACGGGTTCTTCTATGCGGGCGAGCTCGAGGAGTGGCTGCTGACTGCGCACCGGCCGCGCTGGGCAGACAGCGATCGCCAACGCTTCTGGAATGCCGTCAAACAGCGCATGGGCGGGGCCGAGCAGCTCTTTGAGGCCTCGCCCAACGTGTATATCGAGCGCTCGTCGCTGGCGTTTCGCATCGATCGCTGGCCTGCCCGGCGACGAATCCGCAGGTTGTACAGGCGCGTCTCCGAGGATCTGATCAAGGCTGTCGCCGGTGTTGCCGGTGCAGGTTACGTGGTCGACACGTCGCACTTTCCGCTGCGTGCTCAGGAGCTGCGCAGGCTCGGCGGGATCGAGCTCTATCTGGTCTATCTCGTGCGCGACCCGCAGGCTGTCGTCGCGTCGAACACCCGCGAGCTCAGCCCCCACGAAGTGGCCGAGACGAGATGGCGCACCATCGTGATGAACGCCAATCTGTGGCTAACAGCGCTGCTTGCAGTGTTCACGTTTCTCAGCCATCCCGCGCAGCGGCGGCTGTTCGTACGCCACGAGGATTTTCTCGCAGATCCGGAGGGGGTGTTGGGTCAGATCCTCGATCGGGTTGGCGCCCAGGTCGAGCTTCCCGACCTGGCTCACCTGCGAATCGGAGTTCCCCTGGAAGGCAACATGCTGATCCGCTCGGACAGCGTGGCAGTTCGCGCCGCAATGCCCAGCGAGCCGCGCGGATCGCTGCTAACGCGCATCGTTCAGGCGCCGTGGTCCGCCGTGTTTCGGCGACTGCGGCCCGTCGCGGCGGCCAATCGGCGATCACCCGAGCGAACTGTCGAGCCCGAGGTGGTGGAGCTCGCGTGCCGTTCCTGAGACGCGCCGTGGCCGCAGCGTCGGGACGGCTCGACCGCCCCGAGCTGCTCGCTGCGTTCTATCCCGGCGCCCGGCAGATCCTGCGCGAGGAAATCGCGCTGCGGGCCCTGTTGGCGGGTGTCCTGCGTGACGATTCGACCTATGTCGACGTCGGCACCAACCATGGTCAGGTACTGCGCGATGCGGTGCGCATCGCGCCACACGGCCGGCACATCGCATTTGAGCCGATCCCCGGCCTGGCCGACGAGCTGGCGCGAGCATTTCCCGAAGTGGACTGCCGTCGACTGGCGCTGGCAGATGGGGTCAAGTTGGCCGAGTTCTGCCACTTTCGGACAATGGACGGCTGGAGTGGCTTCAGACGCAGCCCGGAGATAAGCGATGAGCGCGGCGACCCCGAGTACATCACCGTGCAGGTGTCCACGCTCGACGCCGAGCTGTCTGATCTGACGCCGGACGTGATCAAGATCGACGTTGAGGGCGCCGAGCGCGAGGTACTCGAAGGCGGGCGTTCGTTGCTGGCACGGGCGAAACCGTTGGTCATATTCGAGCATGTCCCAGACGCCGCAGCGCTCTACGGCGCAGCCCCCGCGGCCGTCTGGGAGTTGCTGGTCGAGCTCGGCTATGAAATCTTTTCGATCATCGGCGACGGGCCCTTCGACCGCCCGGCCTTCGCTGGGAGCTCGCGCATCATCAACTGGCTCGCGCGGCCGACGTCCTCGCCGAGGCCAGCCTAGGCGGCCAGCTGGCCTTCGCCGGACGCCGCGCCGCCATCTGGTGACCGACCGGCCGGCCACAGGCATTGTAAACGGCGCGCTCGCGCCACCCAGGCTCTGCGCGCTCTCCGCGGGCCTTGATCCGCGTGATGTGGCTGCCCGCAGCGTAAAAGGTGTATGGGATTGAGTACTCGCCTACGGCGTTCACGGGAGCAGCCACGATTAGGTGAAAACCCACGCCGCCAGGGTTCTCACCCTCGGGGTCTACCATCTGCCCGGCTGCCGCAGGCGCGAGCGAGCCTGTGAACGTTACGGTCGCGCCAGCTTCCACCGTACTGGGCGCGGCTGACATGGCGAGCAGGTCCTTTACACCAACAAATAGTGGCATGGAGCTCGTCCGCTTGCGTACCGCCCGGTAGTAGGCGCGCGACGTCGTAGGTCAGCGGTTCACTGGCCGCCGCGATCTCGCCCCCGGGTCGCACGACGACCCGCACGCTGACCTCGCCCGGAGACCTGAAGCTGGCGCTGAACGAGAAGCGCCTTGTTCTGAGACGCGCCCGGCACGCCGGCTTCATGTTGATAGATGATGATCGTTTCGCCCGCCGCGCTCATCCAGTCAGGCCAGACGAGCTGTCCGGCCAGGGTGCCCCGCCGACGATCGCTGCTGGTCGTCTTCGCTATGTTGCGCGGGTGTGCGGAATCGCTGGGAGCACGGATGACCCCGACGGACGCGCGGTGCGGGCGATGTGCGCGACGCTGCGCCACCGAGGTCCCGACGACGAAGGAGTGCACACCGACCGCACGGCCGGCTTGAGCGTCGGGATTCGCCGTCTGGCGGTCATGGACGTCGAGGGTGGCCATCAGCCGATGTGCAATGAGGACGGCTCGATTTGGGTGGTCTTCAACGGCGAGATCTACAATCACCAACGGCTGCGCGAGGATCTGCGTGCACGCGGTCACCGCTTTTCCACCAGTGCCGACACCGAGGTTCTCGTACACCTCTACGAGGAGTATGGCGACGCGATGGTCCATGCGCTCGAGGGCATGTTCGGCTTCGCCCTGTGGGACGCGCCGCATGGGCGCCTGTTGCTGGCGCGCGACCGGTTTGGCGAGAAGCCCTTGTTCTGGCACGAGCAACAGGGCGAGTTGACGTTCGCCTCGGAAGTCACCGCTCTGCTCGAGGTCAAACCGGCGCTACGGCAGCTCGACCCCGCTGCGATCGACGCCTTTTTTGTGTTCGCCTATGTCCCGGGACCCGGCACGATTGTGCCCGGGGTCAGACAGCTGCGTCCGGGATGTCTGCTCAGCTGGAGTCGCGCGGAGCGGCGCCCGAACGAACGCGCGTGGTGGTCCGCGCCGGCGCGCGGGGTCGCGCGCCACGACTCTCTGCGCGCGGTCGTCGCAGAGGCAACGGAGCTGTTTCGCGAGTCGGTGCGCACGCGGATGATCGCCGATGTTCCCGTCGGCGTTTTTTTGAGCGGCGGTGTGGACTCGACGCTGGTGGCTTTCGTGGCCGCCCAGGAGTCCTCGCGGCGCTTGCGCACGTTCACGGTCGGATATGACACCGGGTCGGTCGATGAGACCGTGCGCGCCCGGCACGTGGCCGAGCAGCTCGACAGCGAGCACCACGAGGTGACGCTCACCCGGACCGACGTCGCCGAGCGGGTACCCGCCCTGCTCGCCGCGCAAGATCAGCCGCTGGCCGATCGCGCGCTCGTGCCGCTGCATGCGTTGTCGGAGTTCGCCCGACCCCGCGTGACGGTCGCGCTCGGCGGCGAGGGAGCCGACGAGCTGTTCGGGGGCTACCCGCGCTATCGCTGGCTGCAGCGGGCGACGCGACTGGAGGCGATGCTGCCGCAGGGCGCGACGAGGTCGCTCGGCGTATTGCGCCACTCCCGGCGCCTGGGTGCAGCGGGCCGGCGCGCCAGCCGGTTCGCGCCGGCGCCGCTGCTGGAGCGCAACATCGACTGGGTCACCGCCGAGCGCCGTCACGCCCGGGCCGCGCTGTACGGCCCGGGCCTGGCAGGCGTCGATTCAGATCGCGTGCTCGACGACCTCGCGCTGCGCGCCGGCGAGCTCGACGGCACCCCGACGGTGCGCTGGCTGATGCACCTGGACCAGGTCCACTACCTTCCCGACGATGTGCTCGTCAAGAGCGATCGCGCGAGCATGCTCGTGTCGCTGGAGATGCGCACCGCCTTTCTGCACGCCGGGCTGGCCGAGCTCGCGGGCTCGCTGGACACCTCCCTGCACCTCGGCGGCGCGCGCGACGCGCTCGGCGGCGCGGGCAAGGCGCTGGTGCGCGAGATGCTGCCGCCCGGACTGCTCGCGCCGCGCGCCGGAGGGGTCTATCGCAAGACCGCTTTTCGCGTGCCCGCGGCGGAGTGGCTGCGGGGCCCGCTCGCGCCGGTCCTCGACCGTCAGCTCGAGCGCGGCGTGATCTACAGCGAGGGCTACTTCGACCGGCGCGCGGTCCGCGCGCTCGTCCGCGAGCACGTGTCCGGGGAGCACGATCACAGCGAGCGGCTGTGGCCGCTGCTCTCGTTTGGGCTATGGGCCGATCGCTTCCATGGGCTCGACGGCGCATAACAGTTTGGCCGAGCGCCCGCGGTTGCTGATCGTCACCCCGGACTTCCCTCCCGACCGCGGCGGCATACAGGTGATGGCCCACCGTCTCGCGAGTGGGATCGAGCGCTTCGAGACGCGGGTTGTCGCGCTCGAGCGCCCCGGAGCCGCGCGCTTCGATGCTGAACACGCGCTCACGGTGCGACGCGTTGGGGCGGCGCGGGGCCCGCGCAGCGCGGGCAACGCGCTGCTCAACCTGCAGGCATTGACCGAAGCGCTGCGATTCCGCCCCCAGGCGGCGCTCAGCATGCACACGGTCGCGAGTCCGGCGGTGGCCGCGATGCGGCGTCTGCTCGCGACGCGCTCCGCGCAGATCTTCCACGCCGAAGAGATCCCCGCCAGGCCCAAACTCGCGGCGTTCGCAGTCCGCGAAGCCGACCTGTCGATCGCCGTGAGCTCCTACACCGCTTCGCTGATCGCCTCTACCGGGGCTACCCCGCGGCGGCTGTGTCTGATCTCTCCAGGCGTCGACATCCCATGCGACGCCGCCGCCCAGCCAAGCGACCGGCCCGCGATCGTGACTGTCGCTCGTCTGGAGGAGCGCTACAAGGGCCACGACGTGATGATCAGGTCGCTGCCGCTCGTGCTCGCCAAGGTTCCCGACGCTTTATGGGTCGTGATCGGCGAGGGCTCTCTGCGGCCCGGGCTGGAACAGCTCGCTCGGACATATGGCGTACAGGACGCGATTCGCTTTCTCGGTTCAGTCTCCGACGGGGAACGCGATGCTTGGTTGAGGCGCTGTCGGCTGCTCGCGATGCCCAGCCGCCTGCCCGCGGGCGGGCTGGCAGGCGAGGGCTTTGGGATCGCCTACCTGGAGGCCAGCGCGTTCGGCAAGCCGGTCGTCGCCGGCGGCGTGGGCGGAGCGGTCGATGCCGTCGCCGACGGCGAGAGCGGTCTGCTGGTCGACCCCCGTGATCCGGTTGCGGTCGCCGACGCGATCACCCGGCTGCTGCTCGACCGAGCGCTCGCCGAGCGGCTGGGAGAAGCGGGCGCAAGGCGCGCCGCGCGGTTCGGCTGGCCGGTTTTCGTGCAGCGAGTGGAGGCGCAGCTGGCCGAGGCACTCGGCGATCCGAGGACGCCTTGAAATTCGCCGCCGCACATCCTAACGTTCACAACCGTCGGGATGGCGGGTGCCAAGCTTCGCCTGCCGTGATCAGAGCAGCTGAGTCGAGAACCACGAGCCCCTAGCACGGATGCACAGCCCCTCGCGGATGCCAGCAAATACTACGTCTGCACATCACGAAGCCTCGAGGCCGAGGCCGCCGGCGAGCACGGCTTCGACGAGGCCGTGACTGAGGACTACAAGCGACAGGGGTATTTTTGATGAGTGCGCCAGACTCTTCGTCCGATCTCATGAGCAGCGGCAACGGCAAGGCAGTCCAACAGAACGGCGACGCGCCCGCATCCGAGAGCGCCGAGGGCGTGTTCCGGGCGCTCACCGAGCGCCCGGCCGACCTGCTTCGCTTTGCCACCGCCGGGTCGGTCGACGACGGCAAGAGCACGCTGATCGGGCGGCTGCTGTACGACTCCAAGCAGGTGCTCGTCGACCAGCTGGAGCATGTCGAGCAGACCAGCCGGCGAATGGGCCACGAGTTCCTCGACCTGTCGCTGCTCACCGACGGCTTGCGCGCCGAGCGCGAGCAGGGAATCACGATCGACGTGGCCTACCGCTATTTCGCCACCGCGCAGCGGCGCTTCATCATCGCCGACACGCCGGGCCACGAGCAGTACACGCGCAACATGGTCACCGGCGCGTCTACCGCGGATCTGGCGATCGTGCTCGTCGACGCCCGCAAGGGCGTCGTCGCCCAGTCCAAGCGCCACGCGTTCATCAGCTCGCTGCTCGCGATCCCGCACGTCGTCGTGTGCGTCAACAAGATGGACCTGGTCGACTTCGACGAGGGCGCGTTCAACGAGATCGTCGAGGAGTTCGACAGCTTCGCCGCGCGCCTGGAGATGCCCGACGTGACGTTCATCCCGATCTCTGCTCTGCACGGCGACAACGTCGTGGAGCGCTCCCAGGAGATGCCCTGGTACCAGGGCCCGCCGCTGCTCTACCACCTCGAGCACGTGCACATCGCCTCGGACCGGAACCTGATCGATGTGCGCTTCCCCGTGCAGTGGGTCATCCGCCCCCAGTCAAAGAGCGTGGCCGACTATCGCGCGTTCGCCGGCCAGGTGGCCGGTGGCGTGTTGCGCCCGGGCGACGCGGTCGTCGTGCTGCCCAGCGGACAGCACAGCACGATCGCTCATATCGACACCTTCGACGGGCCCGTGCAGGAGGCCTTCCCGCCGATGTCGGTGGCGCTCAGGCTGGCCGACGACATCGATGCGGGGCGCGGGAGCATGATCGTGCGGGCGCACAACAAGCCGACGGTTTCCAACAGCTTCGAGTGCCTGATCTGCTGGATGTCCGAGCAGCCGCTGGACCCCAAGCACCGGTATGTCGTCAAGCACACGACGCACTCGGCGAAGGTCGGTGCGCTGGCGGTTCGCTACAAGATCGACGTTGAGAGCCTGCACCGCGACGAGCGCGCGACGACGCTGGAGCTCAACGATCTCGCGCGTGTCCACATGGAGCTGGGCTCGCCGCTGGCGTTCGACTCCTATCGGCGCAACCGCGTGACGGGCAGCCTGATCGTCGTCGACGACGCAACCAACGCAACGGTTGCCGCGGGCGTGATCCTCGACACCGAGGTCGAGGATGCCAGCGTCTCGGACGCGCAGGCGACGAGCACGCGCAGCCCGAACGTCCTCTGGCAAAGCTCGCGGCTGAGCCGCGAGGATCGCTGGAAAGCGCTGGGGCACGGCGGCGCCACGGTCTGGTTCACCGGTCTCCCCGGAGCCGGCAAGTCGACGATCGCCACCGCGGTCGAGGAGCGGCTTGTCAACTCCGGTCACCCGGCGTTCCTGCTCGATGGCGACAACCTTCGCCACGGCCTCAACGGCGATCTCGGCTTCGGCGAAGCGGCCCGGCGAGAGAACGTGCGGCGCACTGCGCATGTCGCGCGGCTGCTCGCGGAGTCCGGAACGATCGCCCTGGTGAGCCTCGTCAGCCCCTATGTCGCCGATCGCGAGGCCGCGGCGAGACTCCACGCCGGCGATGGCTTGCAGTTCATCGAGATCTTCGTCGATGCGCCGCTTGAGCTGTGCGAGCAACGCGATCCCAAGGGCCTGTACGCGCGCGCGCGGGCCGGCGAGCTCCCGGGGGTGACGGGCGTCGGCGCTCCCTACGAGCCGCCGGCCGATCCCGAGCTCGTGCTCGGCACGCGCGAGGAATCGGTGGAGCGCGGCGTCGAGCGTGTGCTCGAGCTGCTCGCCGCCCGCGGGCTGATCAGCGGCTGAGCCGGGTCAGCCCTGCTTGTGCTCGACCTTGCGCGCCGCCGGCGCCGCCTTGAGCACGACGGTCGAGCTGGCGCCCGACACGAGCCGACCATTCTTCAACTGCACAAAGGCCCGGTAGCGTCCCGGCTTCTTGACCTTCAGCACCACGCTGAAGCGCGAGAAGGACTTTGTCGCGCGCCTGGCCACGGCGCTGGCCTGAGGCGCGAACCTGGTCGTCGCTTCGGACTTGCCGTGGGGGCGCACCGTCGTTGCCAGCTCGATCATGACCGGCGCCCCCACCTCGGCCGGGGTGACCGTCCCATACAGGCGCACGAGGCCCGCGCGTTTGATGGTGCGCGCTTTGAGCGTGACGCGCACAGCCACGCGCGCGGTCACGATCTTGCTGTAGATCGGTCGCGGGTCGAGCGTGGCGACGCGAAACTGGGTGCCCTGGGTCATATTCGGGACGTGAAAGGCGAAGGCGCCGGTGGCGCTGGTGACGATCGGGGTCCCGAGCGCCGTGAACGCTTCGTGGTACGGATACGGGCTGGCCTGCAGGACGATCTGGTGAAGCGCGCTGCCGGTTCCCGTCAAGCTGCCACTGATCACGAGCGGGCTTCCGTAGGTCGCGAGCGTTTCTTCCTTGCCCCTGTTGACGTTGAACTTGAGGGCGCCCGCGCTCGTCTTGAGGGTGAAGGTCCGGTCGCGTCCATCTCTCGGCCCATATTGGTTCATCGCGACGAGCCGATAGTGATAGCCGGGCAAGATCCGCGCAACGGTCTGGCTCACCTTGACATTCGCGGTGCCGGCGGGCAGGCTCGCCGGCGCGGTCTGAGAGCCATAGGCGACCGTCGGCCCGTACTGGAAGAAGTAGGTGGTGGCGGCACCTCGCGGGTTGACAGATCCCTCGAGGTCGGCCGCCGTGCCGCGCAGGTGGCCGACGCCGCCGGTGTTGACCTGCGGCGCTCCGATCTTCGGCGGCTTCGTGCCGGCGGGCGGTTTGGCGGCGGGGGACGTCGTGGTCGCGGCCAGCGCGTCGGGAAGCGCGGCGAGGGAGAGGAGCAGCAGCGTGCCCGCGAGCGCCGGCGCGCTCGTGATGATCCGTCGGCCGGTCGTGAATCTCCTCATCTGGTCCAAGTCCCTTCGTCTTCGCTGTGCCGTTTGCGCGAACGCGCCTGCCGCGCTCAATGAGCGCTCATCGATGAAACACGCTCGGCGCGCGGTTGATGCGCTGTGCTGTCGACATTGATTGCGAGCATCCGGGATCACAGCGGGACACGCGCGACCAGCTGGGGGAATCCAGTATAAGCCGCCTCCCACCAGGGGTAGATGGGCCCAGTCGGCCGTCACGGCGCTCGCGCACGCAGCTGCGGGTACGCGGGGGGTCATGCTTTCACAAAATCGTCACGGCGTCTGCGCCGCGGACGTCGAGGATGTGACGGGAGCCGCATGGCCCCTCCGTCCTGCGTGCCCGGCCACCGTGCCGCTGGGCGAGGGCGTGTCGTCCGAGTAGCGATCGAGGCCAACCAACTTGTCCACCGAGCCGACCGTCAGCGCAACGCCCACGGCAAGCGTGGCAGAGCGCTGCAAAGCCTGCGGGGCGCCGCTGGCAGCCGATCAGCGCTATTGCCTGGAGTGCGGCGAGCCGCGTGCGCCGATGAGCAGCGTGTTGCTCGGCGGCTCGCCCTACCGCACCGCCAACCAATCCGAAACCGGGCCGCCGGCGAAGCCGCCGGGCGCCGCGACCGGGGATCCCGCGGGCGGGGAGCGCGGGCGCCCCAACAACGCGCTGACCGTGATCGCCGGCGTCGGCGTGCTGCTGCTGGCGATGGGCGTCGGCGTGCTGATCGGCCGCTCCAGCGCTGCGAGCAAATCGAGCACGCCCCCGCCGCAGGTGATCAGCGTCCCCGCGCAATCGTCGAGCGGCGCGAGCAGCGAAGGGTCGAGCGCCAGCTTCACCAGCGATTGGCCTTCGGGCACCTCGGGATACACCGTGCAGCTGCAGACGCTACCCGTGTCGGGCACGCAGGTGAGCGCGGTGGAAGCGGGCAAGTCGGCAGCATCCGCGAAGGGCGCCAAGAACGTCGGCGCGTTGAAGTCCGAAGAATTCAGCAGCCTTGCGTCCGGCAACTACGTGATCTATTCGGGCGTCTACCACAAGAAGGCCGAAGCCGAGAAGGCGCTGCCGACGCTCAAGAAACTGTTTCTCGGCGCGAAGGTCGTCTCGGTCTCGAACGGGTCCTCGGGCTCCTCAGAACGCTCCGGGGCCCCGGAAAGCTCGAGCAGCTCGAGCAAGGCAACCGGCTCGGGCGGTTTAGGTAGCGGGGCGAAGCACGGCACCGGGTTTGAAGAGAGCAAACCCGCTCCGCCCAAGGTGGTCGAAAAACTTCAGCACAGCAAGGGCAAGAACTATGAGGAAAAATCCAAGAACCTGCCCGACGTGCTCTCGACCGGTTGATCGGATGAGCGCCTTCGGAAACGCGAGCGACGGGCGCGCGCAGCGCGATCCCGCGCGGGTGTCGCAGAACGAGCCGGCGCCGGCGGGCTCGGCGCCCCCTTTCCCGGGCGAAGCGGCCGGCCCTGCCGCGCCTGCCGGTCCGCGGGCGACGCCGATGCCGCCCGCCGGCGTCGCGTCCGCGCAGCCGGGCGAAGGGCGCTCGGAGCTCAGGCGCCGGCGCGATCTGCTGGCCGAACAGGTCACCGAGCTGCATTGGGATCTAGGAGGCCTCGCCTATGAGATGGCGATTCGCGACCACTTTCGCCTCGACGTGCTGGTGCTGCGCGCCGCGTTGCTGCAGGAGCGCGATGCCGAGCTCGCGGAGGTCGAGCGGCTGCTGCGCATGGAGGACAGCGCGAGCATCGGCAACTGCCCGCGCTGTGGCGCTCCGCACAGTCGCGGGGCGGTCTTCTGCTGGCAGTGCGGGATCGCCTTGATGGAGCGCTCGTCGGCCGGGACTTTCGGCGACAACGACGCGACGGCCGTGATGGATGCGGTGCGCGCGGAGAACGACGCCTCCGCTCCCGGGCCCGCGACACCGCCGCACGTTTCCCGGCCCCAGGCCCCTCCCACGCCGGAGCGCTAGCGACGCCGGCGGATGAGCAGCGATCGATGACCGTCGAGCGCGATCGCCGCTGCGCGGACTGCGACTCGCCGCTGGCGAACGACCAGTGCTACTGCCTGAGCTGCGGCGCGCGGGTCGGCGCGCGCAGCCAGCAGCTCGATCGGCTGCTCGAGCGCGTCGCCGCGCCCGACGCGCGCGGGCCGGAGCATGCCGGCCAGGACGCGCCCGAGACGGGCGCTCGCACGAGCGAGCACGCTGCCGAGCAGGCGGGCGGCCTGCGCCTGCCCCGGGCCAGGGTTTCGGCGGTGCTGGTGCTCGCCTTCCTCGGTTTCGGCGTGGTGTTGGGAAACGCGGCGAGCTCGCCGGTGAACGGCAGGTTGACCGCGGCGCGTCCGCCGCTGAAGCTCGTGCTGCCGGCTCCCTCGCACCGCGCCACGCCGGGCGGCGCCGCGGCGCCGCCCGCGGAAGCCGAAAGCACGCCGGTCGAAAGCTCGGAATCGCAATCCTCCAGCGCGAGCGCCAGCGCCCCGGCCTCGGGCGGCGAAGCCGCGACGCAGCCGACGCGCTCGACTGACGGCTCGGCCTCGGGCGGCGGCGAAAGCGAAGGCGGAAAAGGCTCGGGCAGCGAAGGCTCGGGCGGCGAAGGCTCGGGCGGCGAAGGCTCAGGCGGCGAAGGCTCAGGCGGCCAGGGCTCCTCGCCGAGCGCGCCCGCGAAACTGCCGAAGGTCAAGCACGTGTTCGTCGTGATGCTCGACACCGAGCCGTACGCGACGGCCTTCGGCCCGGAATCGCCGGCGCACTACCTGGCGGGCACGCTCGAGCAGAAAGGCGCGCTGCTGGTCCGCTATTACGCGGTGGCGCACCAACAGCTGGCGAACACGATCGCTCTGATCAGCGGCCAGGGGCCGACGCCCCAGACGGCGCAGAACTGCCCGACCTACGAAGACATCACGCCGGGGACCGTCGACGCCGAAGCGCAGGTCGCCGGCCAGGGATGCGTGTATCCGAGTGCGACCCAGACGCTCGCCGGACAGCTGAGCGCGAAGCACCTGACCTGGCGCGCATACCTGCAGGGCATGGACGAAGGCGCCGGTTCGACCGGCGCAGATGCAGCCTGCGGGCATCCGCCGCTCGGCGCGGCCGACCCGACCGCCGCGCAGACGCCGCCGGCGGGGCAGGCGTACGCGACCTTCAGCAATCCGTTCGTCTATTTCCAGTCGCTGACCGGCGCGAGATGCGCGCGCGACGACGTGGGTCTCAGCGACCTCGAGCGCGACCTGTCCAGCGCGGCGAAGACGCCGAGCTTCGTCTATGTCGCGCCCGACCGCTGCGACGACGGCGACGCGACCCCCTGCGCGCCGGGGGCGCCCGCGGGAATGGGCGCGGCCGACGGCTTCTTGAAGAAGGTCGTTCCGGAGATACTCGCCTCGCCCGCCTACAAGCGCAACGGGCTGCTGGTGATCACCGTCGATCAGGCCCCCTCGAGCGGAGAATTCGCGGACTCGAGCTCCTGCTGCGGCCAGCCGCAGTTCCCGAACCTGGCGCCGAGCAGCTCGCCGCTAGGTCCCGAAGGCGGCGGAGAGGTCGGGGCGCTGCTGCTCTCGCCGTTCATCAAATCGCACGCCGTCAGCCAGGAATCGTATAACCACTTCTCGCTGCTGCGCACGGTCGAGGACTTCTTTCACTTGCCCCACCTCGGCTACGCCGCGGGAGCGAAGGTCAGCTCGTTCGAAGCGTCGCTCTTCTCCCAATCGGGTTGAGGCGACGGCTTCGCCTGCGCGTCAGCGCGTATCGGCCTCCGCCGCTGTCGCGATCGGGGCCTCCGCGGCTCCCGCGATCGGCTTGCTGCTCCAGGGCCGCAGGTACGCGAGCCAGATCGAGCCGGCGGCGAGCAGGGTCCCGCACAGCACCCAGCCCAGTGCGGTCGTTTCGAGCCCGACGTACTTCAGGCCCGAAGCGAAGATCACGAACGTGATCGCGGGGCGGATATAGCGATCGGGAGCGCGCGAGGAGAGCAGCGCTCCGAGCATTACGGCGGGCACGCTACCGATGATCAGCGACACGGTCACGCCGATTTCCACGTGCCCGAAGGCGAGCGCGCCGAGCGCGGCGGCGGCCGTCAGCGGCACGGCCTGGGTGAGATCCGTGCCGACGAGCTGGTTGGCGCCGATCATCGGATACAGGAACAGCAGCAGGATGATCATCAGCGAGCCCGAGCCGACAGACGTCATCCCGACGATGATTCCGCCGATCATCCCGATCAAGACCGTGGGAATCGGCCGCGGGGTCACGTCGTGAACCACGCCGGTGCGGCTGCTACCGCTGCGGCGGTCGAGGGCGTAGCGCAGGATCATCGCGCCCGCGCCGA
>CAVRGI010000004.1:0-20092 GCA_963720665.1 uncultured Solirubrobacterales bacterium
GGGAGACTGCATCAGTCGGTGCGGAGATTGCATTGGCGCGTCGGGAGACCCCGAAAGTCGTCATGGCGAGCCTTCGCCACCCGCACCCCGGTGAAATGGCGCCTTGCACCGGAATGCGGGTGGTCAATACCGCTCTATTTCGCTAAAGACATGCTCAACTTCCCAAACCCGACTGTGCCAAGGCGCTTTGGGAAATCGGGCATGCATATCGTGCTCAAGATCCCAAACCGCGGCGCGGCCGTCGGATTCGGGATCTTGAGCATGCTTTTGTCGCAGATTGCAGCCGATATCGAGGCGGGTTAGCGCTGACACGGACGAGGGCGGGGCGTTGGGTGGGCGGCCGCGTCGGGGGACGTCTGGGGCGCAACGCGCCGCCAAACTGGCCGCGCTCCTCCAGCCTCGCGCCGAAGCCTCGCCGCCCCGGCGCCCCGACAAGCTGGCCGCGCTCCTCCAGTCCGCGCGGTCCATCAGCGCCCCGCCGGCCGGGCTGCCTCGCCGCCCGCGCGGTCCATCAGCGCCCCGCCGGCCGGGCTGCCTCGCCGCCCGCGCGGTCCATCAGCGCCCCGCCGGCCGGGCTGCCTCGCCGCCCGCGCGGTCCATCAGCGCCCCGCCGGCCGGGCTGCCTCGCCGCCCGCGCGGTCCATCAGCGCCCCGCCGGCCGGGCTGCCTCGCCGCCCGCGCGGTCCATCAGCGCCCCGCCGGCCGCTCAGAGCCCGGGTGGGTGGCGAACGATGAAGCCCGAGAACTCGCCGCCACCCTGGGCCCAGCGCGTTCCGCCCTCGGCTAGTGCGACCGTGTCGAACCGCCAGCCGGCGACCTCCATCCACACATGGTCGGCGTTGGCGTAGATCGTGACCCACTGGCCTGGTCCTGGGTCGCCCCAGTCCTCGAACTGCCCGGAGACCATCGGCGAGCTGACCAGGCCTGCGGCGGCGAGTGCGTAGCTGACCGAGCCCGAGCAGTCGTAGCCGTCGGCCTGGAAGGAGGCGTGGCCGCCGCCGTAGATGTAGGGGAGGGTGGCGATTGCGTTGCCGGCGGCGATGATCTGCTTGACGGCGGTCGGTGCGCCCGGCGGTGGCTGCACCATCCCGCCGGTGTCGACCGCGATCCCGCCGACCGGGGCGTTGCCGGTCGCGGCGGCGCGGGCGGCGGCCGCGGCGGCGCGCGCCTCGAGCGACTTGAGCTTGGCGTTGAGGCTGTTCAGCTTCGCGTTGTCGTTGGAGCGGGCGCGGGTCTCGGCAATCTGCCGGCTGAGCAGGGCCGCCTGGAGCGCGGCGACCTGGTTACGTTGCTGGAGGACCTGGTCGGTGAGCGCGCGATCGCGCGCCTCGAGCGTCGCCAGCTGCGCCACCTCGCGTGCGACCGCGGCCCGCGCGACCCGGGTCGCGGCGATGATCTGAGCGTCCTGGCGGGCGATCCGCTGCAGGAAGTTGACCCGCTCGAGCAGGTCAGTGAAGCCGTGGGACTCGAGGATCACAGTCATCAGGTCGGGCTGCTGTTGCTCGTACTCGGCAACCAGGTTGGCGGCGAGCGCCTTGGCGCTGAGACGGAGGCGGTTCTCCAGGTCGACGAGGTGGTTGCGGGCGGCCAGCAGGTTGCGCTGGACCTTGCGCAGTTGCGCCTCGCGTGCTGCCAGCTCGGACTGCAGGCCGGCGAGGCGGGCGCGAGCCTGCTGCAGGCCGGCGGTGGTGGTGCGGATCTGCGCGGTGTCGGCCGCGATCTGGGACTGCAGCGACTGGGCGGCCGATTCGCTCGAGGTGATCTGGCTCTGGAGATCGCCGGCGCCGACGGCCGTGAGGTTGCTGGCGAGGAGCGCGGCGGCGACCACCGCGGACGTGGCGAGCGAGCGCAACAGCCAACGGCTTCGGATCGGAGTGGGCATCGGCTTGGGGGCTGTGGGCGCACGCGACCGACACGACTCTCGGATGCGAACGTCGCGTCAAAATCGGGGCCCGGGACGGGGCGAGCCGCACCCTAACACGGGCCGTCGCGACCGCGTTCTGTCCACCTGGGTGTGCAATAAATCCTGCAAAACGGGGGTTTGCGGAACGTGGCGTCAGAGCGGCCGAGGGGCTGTGGTCGATTTGTCCTCACCTGGGGGACAAATCGACCACAGCCTCTGGTGGCGCTTGGCATACTGGGCCCGGTGCGCAGGATGCGCGACATCTGGATCCTGGTCGCCGTGCTGATGGCGGTGGCGCCGGCCGCGGCGCTCGCGTCCGGGCCGGGGAGCTCGGCCGGCGACAACCAGTACGTCGATCCGCTGTCGGGCACCACCAGCACCCAGAGCTCGGCCCCAGCCACGCCGACGACCCAGACGCCGAGCCCCACGCCCACGCAGCCGACCGGCACGCAGCCAGCGTCGCCCGCGCCGGCCCCGTCAGCGGGTCCGGCGACCACAACGACTCCGGCGAGCACAACGACTCCAGCCGCGGCGCAGACGACATCGGGCTCCACGCAGGCGGCTGCGGCCAGCAGCCAGACGGCGTCGACATCCCAGCGCTCCGATTCGACGCTGCCGTACACCGGGATCGACGTGTGGCTGGTCGCGCTGGTGGCGGGCGGCGCGCTCGGGACCGGCTTCGCCCTGCGCCGCGCGGCCCGCACCCACGAGTGACCAGTGGCGCCGGGGCGCCGATTGCGATCAACGCCCGCGCGGCGGTCCGCCAGCAGATCGGCGGCGTCGAGCGGCTGGCCCGCGAGATGGCGGCGCGATTGCCGGCGCTCGCGCCCGACCGCTACCGGGTGATCCAGCCGCCACGCGCGCTGGCGCACCGGGCCGGGCATCTGTGGGAGCAGACCGTGCTGCCGGCGCGGGCCGCCGGGTGCGCGCTGATCTACTCGCCGGCCAATCTGGCGCCCGTGCTCGCGCCAGCCAGCGTGGTCGTGATCCACGATGCTGCGGCGCTCCGTCACCCGGAGGCGTATTCGGGCCTGTACGTCGCCTACCACCGGGCGCTCCTGCCGCTGCTCGCGCGCCGGGCGCGGATCGTGATCGCGGTGTCCGAGTTCGCCCGCGGCGAGCTGGTCGAGCTGCTCCGCCTCGAGCCCGCGAAGGTCCATGTGGTCCCCGACGGGGTCGACGAGCGGTTCGCTCCCGGGATCGACCCGGGCCCGGCGCTCGCCGCCTACGGGTTCAGCCGCCCGTACGTGCTCGTGGTCGGCACCGTCTCGGCGCGCAAGAACCTGGCCGCCCTCGAACCGGCGTCGCGGGCGCTGCGCGAACGCGGGATCGAGCTCGTCGTGGCGGGCTCGGATCGCGGCTACCTGCGCGGCGCGGAGACCTCGCTGCGGCGCCTCGGGTATGTGCCCGAACGGCTGCTGCCGTGCCTGTATGCCGGCGCGCGAGCGGTCGCGGTCGCGTCGCACTACGAGGGCTTCGGGCTCCCCTGCCTGGAGGCGATGGCCTGCGGCGTGCCGGTCGTGGCGGTCGCTCGCGGGGCGCTCCCGGAGACGGTCGGGGACGCCGCGCTGCTGGCGGAGCCGGCGGAGCTCACGGCGGCGGTCCTGGCGGCGGCGTGCGATGACGGCGTCCGGGCCCGCCTGGCGGCGGCCGGCCCGCGCCACGCCGCGCGATACCCGTGGAGCCGGACCGCCGAGCAGACGGATCGGCTGTTGAGCTCGCTCACCCGCACAGCCTGATCGACGGCAAACGCGCCGTCGCGAGCCGCAACCCGGCGATGAACGCATCCGTATCGGGGCTCGTGCCGCCGCCTGGTGGATGGATGCCGAACCAATCCTGCGCGTTGGCGGGGTCGCGCTCGGGCGTCACCCAGGTATACAGGAGCGCCGCCGCAAGACCGCAGTCGCTGTGACCGAGCGCCGCAAACGTCCGCTCTATGTACTGTGGCCGCAGCCGCTCGGGGGCGAAGTCGAGCGCCCCCGGCGGGTGCGTCGTCCAGCCGAACTCGGTGACGTACAGGGGCACCCCGCCCAGGCCGAGCGACGCGAGCGCGCTGCGCGCGCCGCGCGCCCGTCCGAGCACCATGGCGATCGTGGTGCCGTAGGGATGGATCGCGACGCCATCCAGCTGCCCGGCCAGGTCCGGCCGGGCGCGGAGCATCGCAGGCAGGAACGTTGCCGGCGACGTCAGGCCGCCCACGATCACGCGAGCGGTCGGCTGCACCGCCCTGATTGCGTCGCGGGCGGTGAGATACAGATCGGCATAGGCTGCCGCATTCGGCGCCGGCAGCCAGAACTCGGTGTTGTCCGGCTCGTTCCAGATTTCGAACGTGTCGACGGGCTCCGCCGTCAGCTCCGGGTGGAGGGCCCAGAAGGTCCCCCCAGGGCCATACCGGGCCGCCAGCCCCGCCGCGTAGGCGGCCAAGTCCGCCGCGGCCCGCGGCGGTGAGTGGTCTTGGCCCGGGATCGACTGCGCCCACGGCGGCGAGTAGTCGACGATCGGAAGCCATCTCAGTAGGTGTGCGGTGAGCGAGGCGGCGATCTCGTCATCGAACGCCCAGTCGTAGCGGTGGACGCCGTCAGTCGGCGGCGTGGGCTCGGCCAGCTCCCACAGCGCATCGCTGCGCGCCACCGTCGCGCCGGTCGCCTGAAGAGCCGCGAGCTGCGCGTCGATCTGCGCCTGCGAGTACGTGCGGTCGTTGAACAGGCGGTTGACGCTGACACCGAACGACTCGGTGGTCGGAGGTGGCGCCGCGGCGGGGCCGGTCCGTGGCGGCGTACCGCCGGCGCCCGTCGACCCGCCCGCCCCCGGCGCCGCCGCCGTGCTTGGCGCCGGCTGGAGCGGCGAGCGCGCCTGCCCCCCGCCAAGGACGATCCTGAGGGCAATCGCCACGGCGGCGACCAACACAAGCACGACGGCAAGCGCGCCGAGCGCGCGGTGCCGGCTCGTCGGGTCAGACCATCTCATGCCGCGGCGCCGAACCACGACCACCGCGCGCCTGGAGGGCGTTGCGAATCCGCAGAAGGTTCCTCTGCGTCGGGGGCAACCGATGGACGAGGATCGAGTCGATGTACCCAGTTGAGACCGAGCGTCGGCGCTGTATGTGGCGACGCTCCGCCATCAGATCCGGTAAGTGCCGGATCACGTCCAGATAAGCGCCCACCGTGCGGTGGAATCGGCGCCGCCTGATGTCATTGATCGCCATCAACGACAGACCCAGAAGGTACTTCGGCAGGTACTTCAGCCAGAGCGGATCCGGCATGTTCTTCACGTACAGGTAAATGCAGTTTCGAACTGTCTGGTAGCGAGCAAAGTGGTTCAGCGTTGCACTCGTGCCCATCATGTGGTGGTAAGCGATCGCTGCCGGCTCGTAGCGCGCCTTCCACCCAAGCAGCTGCGCACGGAAGCCCAGGTCCTGGTCCTCGAGATAGGCGAAATAGCGCTCGTCGAAGAGGCCCACGTCCTTCAACATCGACGCCCGGTACAGGCTCGCCCCACCTGAGCCGCAGAACACCTCCTGCAGCTTCGGAATGTCAAATTGACCGTGATCGATCTCGTCTCGACCACGCGGGTAAGCCCAGCCCCAGGAGGAGTAGAAATCCCCGGTGCTGTCGATGTGCTCGCGGTCGTAACGCAGGAACTTCGATGTGACCGTGCCCGCCTCGGGATGGCGCTGCGCGGCGCCGACGAGATTCGCCAGCCATTGCCGATCGGCGACGGCATCGTTGTTCAACAGCGCAATGAACTCTGTGCCGCGCGAGAGGGCGTGTTCGATGCCGGCGTTGACCGCGGCCGCAAAGCCGCGGTTACCGGGCAGCGACAGCAAAGTGACCGTTGGAAATCCGTTGACGACGAGCGCCTGCGAGCCGTCAGTGGATGCTCCATCTACCACCACGATGTCGGTCTGGAGCGACTGTTCCAGCAGTGATTGCAGGCACTCAGCAAGGAAGTGAGCGCCGTTCCAGTTCGGGATCACGACCGTCGGAGACGACACGGCCAACAGGGTACCGGCGGTAGGATTGGCAACTTGCAGGTGCGTCTGGATTCGCCGCTGCCTACGGCGCTCGGGGTTGGTGCGGGGACGGCGCTCTTCGTGTGCGGTACCTGCTTTGATCCCAACGCCGCGATTGCATCGATGAGTTTCGTCGTTGACGGCGTCGAACAGCCGGTGTCCGCGTACGGAATGCCGCGCATCGACGTGCTGCGTGCTCTCCATCCACATCTTGGCCCTGACCAGCTACGCGCTGTGCGCGCCGATCCCGAGGCGCCCGAGGATCCCCACCTGAACAGCTACCGCTGCGGCTTCTGGGGCCTGGTGCGAATCGGGCCGAGGGACCGCGGGAGCGCAGTCGAGCTGATGCTGCGAGTGCGCACCCAGGATGGCGCCGAGCGCACCACCCAGCTGGCTCGGATCCAGGTCGCCGAGCCATCGCAGCCCGTGGTGATCCCCGCGGAGCGCGAGGGCTCGCAACCGCTGATCGCGATCTGCATGGCGACCTACGATCCTCCGCCCGAGCTGTTGCGTCATCAGGTCGAGTCGATCCGGGCCCAGACGCATCCCAACTGGATCTGCGTGATCAGCGACGATTGCTCCCGGCCCGACCGCTTCGAATCGATCCGCGCCGCCGTCGGCGACGATCGTCGCTTCGTGATCTCGCGCTCGGCGCGACGGCTGGGGTTCTACCTCAACTTCGAGCGCGCGCTCGCGATGACGCCGACCCGCGCGCGATACGTGGCGCTCTCTGACCAGGACGACGTGTGGTACCCCGAGAAACTCGCCGTGCTCCTGCGGGAGATTGGGCAGGCGGCCCTCGCGTACAGCGATGCGCGGATCGTCGGGCGCGGCGGTGAGGTGATCTTGGGGACCTACTGGGGCGCCCGCGCCAACAATCACACCGACCTCCACTCGCTGCTGGTGGCCAACGCCGTCACCGGCGCCGCTTCACTGTTCCGGCGCGACCTGCTCGACGCCGTGCTTCCATTCCCGCCAGCGCAGTTCGCCCACTACCACGACCACTGGATCGCGCTGGTGGCGCTCGCGGTGGGCGGGATCGAGTTCGTCGACCGCCCGCTGTACGACTACGTCCAGCACGGACAGGCGGCGCTGGGGCACGCTGCCGCGACCCTGAACAAGGGCCTCGGCGACCGGCTGCGGACGCTGCGAGACGATCCCCGCGAGCGCGTGCGAGTGAATCGCACCCGTTACTTCGTCGACGTACAGCGATTGATGGCGTCCGCGGCGATCCTGCTGATGCGCTGCGGCGAGCAGATGTCGGCCGATCAGCGCCGGACGCTCGAGCAGTTCCTGGCCCTGGAGCAATCGTGGCCGGCTCTGGCGCAGCTCGGCCGGCGTGCCGCCCGGGAACTGTCGGGACGGCCGCAGACGCTCGGCGCGGAGTGGGATCTCTTCCAGGCCCTCGCCTGGCGGCGGCTCATGGCGGCCAGCGTTCGCCCTCGTCCGCGCAGGCACGTGCGCCTCGACGCGTTGCCACCGCCCGACCTCGCACCAAGGCCGGACCGTCGCACACTGGTCGAGCCGGGCCCTCGACAGATCGCCGAGAAGATCGCTCCGCTGACGTTGGCCGTGTCGGACGTGGCACCCCGGCGGATCAACATCCTGATTCCGACAATCGACCTCGAGCACTTCTTCGGCGGCTACATCGCCAAGTTCAATCTCGCGAAGCGCATTGCCCAGCGTGGCGCCCGGGTGCGGATCGTGACCGTTGACCCGGTCGGTCCGCTGCCTCGGTCGTGGCGCCGGACGATCGAGTCATACAGCGGGCTTGCGGGGTGCTTCCAGGAGGTGGAGGTCGCGTTCGGACGCGCGTCCGGTGCGCTCGAGGTAGCTCGCGGCGACCGCTTCGTCGCCACCACGTGGTGGACCGCGCACATCGCCAACGCGGCCGTCCAGGCGCTCGGCGGCGAAGGGTTCGTGTACCTGATCCAGGAGTACGAGCCGTTCACCTTCCCGATGGGGACATACGCGGCACTCGCACGCGAGTCCTATGGATTCGAGCACTTCGCGCTGTTCTCGAGTGAGCTGCTGCGGGGTTACTTCCGCAACCACGGAATCGGGGTTTACGCCCTCGGGCGAGCAGGTGGGGACGCGCACTCGGCGTCGTTTCAGAACGCAATCACGCCGATCGCAGCTCCCGACCCTGCCGAGTTGTCCGCGCGTACCACCCGGCGGCTGCTGTTCTACGCGCGCCCGGAGCCGCATGCGGCGCGCAACATGTTCGAACTGGGCGTGCTGGCGCTCCAGCGAGCGCTCGAAGAAGGGGCGTTGCGCGGCGGCTGGGATCTGCGCGGGATCGGGACGGTGACGCAGGAGCGGCGCGTCAGCCTTGGGGGCGGCATGGAGCTGCAGCTGTTGCGGCGCTCGGACCAGACCGACTACGCGCACCTGCTGCGAGAGCACGACATCGGCCTGGCGCTGATGTACACACCCCATCCCAGCCTTGTACCGCTCGAGATGGCCTCCGCCGGGCTGCTCGCGGTCACGAACACGTTCGAGAACAAGACTGCCGCCGCGTTAGGCGAAATCTCTGCGAACCTAATCGCGGGCGAGCCGACGATCGATGGGATCGCCGGGGCGCTACGCGAGGCAGGCGCGAACGTCGCGGCCTTCGAGCGACGGGCGGAGGGAAGTCAGGTACGCTGGAGTCGCGATTGGGAGGACTCCTTCGACGATCAGGTGCTCGGACCGGTCTTGTCGTATCTCGATGTGCACACGGTGTCGCTCGGCGTGAACAGCGCCTCGTGCTACGGAGCGACATAAACTGCCGCGCTTGGGGGAGAACACGCACCTCAAGCACGGAGAGCCACAGGTCGCGCTCGTGCACGACTTCCTGCTCGACCTCCGCGGCGCCGAGCGGGTCTTCCTGGCCCTCTGCGCCATGTGGCCGAATGCGCCGATCTTCACCCCCGTTTATGACGAGTCCGGGACTGAGGGTCGCTTCGCCGGGCGGGAGATCCACACCTCGTTCCTTCAACGGCTGAGGCCGTCGGCTCGCACCTTCAGGGCGCTCCTGCCGTTGTATCCGGCTGCGATCGAGTCCTTCGACCTTGCCGGCTTCGAGCTGGTGGTCTCAAGCTCCTCGGCGTGGGCGCACGCGGTGCTGTGTGACGAGCAGTCGGTCCACCTCAGCTACTGCCACAACCCCTTTCGTTATGCCTGGAGCGACCGCGACTCAACGCTGGCCAGACGGGACCCGCTATCGCGGGCCGTACTACGTAGCGCGTTCCGCCGGTGGCGGCAGTGGGATTGGACGGCCGCGCAACGGACCGACCGTTACGTCGCCAACTCGCGGACCACGCAGGCGCGGATCCGCGCGTACTTCGGACGCGAGTCGGCGATCGTGCACCCGCCGGTGGACACGGAGCGATTCTCGCCGGGCTCAGTGCGCGATCACTACGCGCTGGTCTCCGAGTTAATGCCGCACAAGCAGATCGACATCGCGATTGCAGCCTTCAACCGCCTTCGCATGCCGTTGGTGGTGGTCGGGGATGGCCCCGACGCCCGCCGGCTCCGGCGCCAGGCTGGTCGCACGATCACCTTCGCTGGCCGCCTTCCCGACGCGGCCGTGGCCGAGATCATGCGCACCGCCCGGGCGCTGGTCCAGACCTCGGTCGAGGAGTTCGGGATCGCGGCCGTGGAGAGCCAGGCCGCAGGCCGACCGGTGATCGCACGGCTCGGGGGAGGTGCGCTCGAGACAGTCGTGGAGGGCGTCACCGGATGCTTCTGGTCCGGAGGTCCAGTGGAGCTCGCGAGTGCCGTGTTGCGCTACGACGACGCTGCGGTCGACTCGGACGCGTGCGTGCGCAACGCGGCTCGCTTCGACAGTGAAAGCTACCGGCGAGGGATGGGCGTCCAAGTTGGGGCGGCGCACGTGACCGAGGCTCGTCGCCCGCCCGGCGCACGTGAGCCGCGGCCGTATGTGCGGTTGATGCGCCGCGCGCCGCGCTAGCGCCATGGGTGCCGGCGTCCGCACGGGTTCGCAGGCGCGCAGCCTGATCGGAAATGCTGCCGGCGTGGTTTTGCTGGCAGGGCCAACGGTGCTGGCCTTCTTCGCCGGCGGGTACTTCGACGAACCACGTGCGGTCGCAGGCCTGATCGCGTGGATTCTCGTGGCGCTGGGCGTGGCTGTCTGTCCGCCTGCCGCGAGCCTGCTGCCGCGCGGGCTCGGCGCCAGGCTCGCGATCGCGGGGCTGGGGCTGCTGGCCGCCTGGACGTTGCTGTCCACGGTCTGGGCGCCGATCGCGGGCGACGCCTATCACGCGGGCCAGATCGCCTTTCTGTACCTGGGCGCGCTGCTGGCGTCGCTGCTGTTGCTGCGCGAGCGCTCGCTGCAGCGCCTGGCGGAGCCACTGCTCGCCGCCGGGACGGTGATCGTGATCGGCTACGGCCTGTCGGGACGACTGTTTCCGGGGCTGCTGCATTTCGCTCGGTCCGTCAGCGCCCAAGGTCGGCTCGAGCAGCCGCTGACGTACTGGAACGCGATGGGGGAGCTGGCGGCGCTGGGGCTCGTGCTCGGCGCGCGGATCGCAGGCGACGCAACCAGGCCGCGCGCGATCCGGATGGCGGCTGCCGCGGCCTGTGCCCCGCTCGGCATGGGCCTCTACATCACGTTTTCCCGCGGGGCACTGTTTGCGGCTGCCGCCGGGCTGGTCACGCTGGTCGTGGTCGCCCACACGCGCGAGCAGATCACAGCCCTGGCACTGTGCCTAGGCGCGGGAGCGCTCGCAGCGTTGGCCGCGGCGCCGTTGCGTGGGGTGACCTCGCTCGCGGGCGGTCTCTCCACGCGCGAGAGCCAGGGGGCGCTGGCACTCGTGCTATTGCTGGCGATCGCCACCACCACCGCGCTCGTCCGCGGTCGGATGATCGGCCGCGAGCGACTCGGTGACCTGCGGTTGCCACGCCACGCAGGCTGGATCGCGGCGGCGGCCGTGTGCGGGGGGCTGGCCGTGGCGATCGCGGTCGGCGCGAAAGAGACGAGTGCCGCGCCCCTGAGCGGCGGCGCGACTCGTCTGGTCACGTTACAGAGCAACCGCTACGCCTACTGGGACGTGGCGCTGCGCGCATTCATCGCCGAACCGGTGCATGGAGTAGGCGCGGGCGGCTGGTCGGTGTGGTGGCTACGCTACCGCACCGTCAACGAGTACGCCCAGGACGCCCATTCGCTGCCACTGCAAACGCTCGCCGAGCTCGGACTGATCGGCGCGGCGCTGCTGCTGGTGTTCCTGGGCGGGGTAGCGCTCGCCGCCCGACACGCCCTCGACGTGGCTCCTGCGGCCGCGGCCGGGCCGACTGCCGCAGCCGTCGTCTACCTGGCGCACGCGCCGCTCGACTGGGACTGGGAGATGCCCGCGGTCACGCTCGTCGCGGTCGTGCTCGCGGGGCTGCTGCTGGCTGTGTCCGAGCAGTCGCGTCGGCCGGGAGGCGTTGCGCTGGCCGAAGTGACGTCACGCCCAGATACCGCGCAGGCGCTCCCGAGATGATCGCGTTCGGCTCGGCCATCACGAAGCCCGACGTGTATCGGCAGGTCGCCGAGGTTGGGATCCGCCTGGCGGCGCAGCCGTCCTCCGAGGTGATCGCGATGCCGTCGGTCGGCTCGATCTTCGCCAGCTACAACGCGCTGCTCGAGCAGGCCGCGAACCACGACGATCTCGAGGCGCTGGTGCTGGTCCATCAGGACGCGATGATCGTCGACGAGCACTTCTGCGAGACCGTGCGCGATGCGCTCCGGGATCCGGACGTCGGCGTGGTTGGTTGCGTCGGCGCGATCGGGGTCCGGAGCATCGCGTGGTGGGAGGGGTCCGTTACCCAGGCGTCGTTCCTCCACCGCTATCCCGAACACGGGGGTGGAGATCTCCCCGCCTTCTCCTGGGCGTGGGACGAGGCGCCGCCGTATGCGCGAATCGGCGAGGTCGACACCCTCGACGGGTTCATCCTGGCGCTCTCGCCGTGGGCCGTCCGTAACCTGCGCTTCGACGAGTCGCTCGGCCAATTCCACGGTTACGACTGCGACTTCTGTCTGCAGGTGCGAGCCGCCGGCAGGAAGGTCGTAACGGCCGATTTCCGCGCGATCCATACCCACGCACTACAGCCGTTCGATGATCCGGAGCCCTGGATCGCGGCGCACATCAAGCTGGCCGAGAAATGGGATGGCCGGGTTCCGGGCGTGGGAACCGGCCCCGGAACGTGGCAGGACCGCGCGCTCCGGGCCGAAGCGGACCGCGATGCGGCGCGCCTGCTCGATCACCGGAACGCGCTGCACTTCCAGGCGCGCGGAAGCGAGCTGCAGCAGGCGTTGGATGAGATGACGACGAGCATTTCCTGGCGCATCACCGCGCCGTTCCGGCGGTTCGGGCGCGCCTACAGCAGCACGACACAACGCTCGAGGCGGCGGCGTCGCGCTCGGGCGGCAGGCTCACACGCCAGGTCACGATGATCGCATTCGGCTGTTCGATCGGGGAGCCCGAGCCCTACCTGCGCTATGCGCGGCCTGGGATCGAGCTCGCTGCCGACCGTGACTCGGTGGTCTTCCCATTCGCGTCCGTCGGGCCGATCGGTCGTAGCTACAACCTGTTGCTCGAAGCCGCCGCCGCCCACGACGACCTCGAGGCGCTGGTGATCCTGCACCCCCACGCGCAGATCGCGGATCCCCACCTGTGCGTCAAGCTCCGGGAGGCCTTCAGAGCGCCCGATGTCGCGGTCGTCGGATGTGCGGGAGCGAGCGCCGTCCGCACGATCGCCTGGTGGGAGGGAGCGGTCAGCTGCGGGCAGGTGACTCATCGGTACACCGAGTACCACGGTGGTGAGCTGCCCGGCTTCGCTTGGACGGAGCGGCGGCCGGCTCCTTCTGAGGTGGACACGATCGACGGCTTCCTGATGGCGCTCTCGCCGTGGGCCGTGCGCAACCTCCGGTTCGACGAGGGCCTGATGCTCGGCCACGGGTTCGACGTCGATTTCTGCCTGCGAGCGCGCAGCGCCGGGCGCAAGGTCATGACCGCCGACCTCAGAGTGATCCACCACCGGTCGTTGGAGATCGTGAGCGACGTGGAGTTGTGGGTCGAATCCCACATCGCCGTGGCCCGCGAATGGGACGGAAGGGTGCCGGGCGAGGATCCGCCTGCCGTCGATTGGAAGCGTCGGGCTCGCCGCGCGGAGGCGGAGCGTGAGGCGGCGCGGGCGAGCGCGTACTCGCGCCAGCTGATGTTCGACGCCGGCATCGAAGGGCTCGAGAAGCAGCTGGCGAGCGTCGAGCAGAGCCTCTCGTGGCGGCTTACGGCCCCGCTCCGACGGGCCAACAAACGGCGCCGCGAGGCGCTGGCGAGGCGGACCCGCAAGCCGGCCCGGCCCACAGCCTAGGGTTCGAGTGCCCGCCGGACCTCCTTGCGCGAGACGATCGACTGCCACGTCGCCACGCCGGCTCGCGCCCGCAGACGAGACAGCCGCTCTGCGACCGTGAACGCGCGCGACTCGAGCAGCCGGCGGAGCACGGCCTCCTGTCGCGCCTGTCGCTCCTGCATGCGCCAGAGGGCGACGCGCAGCGCGTGCTCCTCGGCGAGGTGCTCGATCCGATTCGCCTCGAGGCGCTCGAGCAACGGGTTGCGATCGTAGGTCTCGAGTACCGCGCCGATGCTTTGCGCCCACTCCGCGCCGGGATCCCAGACTGCGCCGAAACCAAAGAACACCGGTACCACCGCCACTCTGAGATCGCGGCCCAGCTCGGTGACGAAGTCCTCGATGGCGGTGAGCACCCCATTGCGCGGACCGCCCTCACGCGCGGCCGAGCGCGGGTACGGCAGGCCGTCGGGTCGCACGCCGGGGTCGCCCGGGAAGATCCCAGCCGACTCGCCGACGATTGCGTGCCGACACTCGGCGGGGATCTGTGCCGGCTCGAAGTAGTCGTCGCGACGGCTGTGCGGCCAGCAGACGTCATGGAAGAGGAGTAGCGGGAACGGGGCCTCGGCGGTGCGCTCAGCGATCAGCCGGAGCTCTTCGAGCACGGTGTAGTAGTTGTGATCTCCGTCGATGATCAGAACGTCGGGGAGTGCGATGCTTGCGAGCGCCTTCAGGCTGGTGTCCCGGACCAGGTCGAGTCGAGGATGCTCCTCGCTGAGCGCCACCAGGCTGGGCTGCGGCGCAGGATCGATCGCGAGCACGCTTGCGTCCGCGACCGAGGCCCAGCCCAGCAGGATCCGGGTCAGGTCTCCCGCATACGCGCCAACCTCGGCGATCGATCGCGCTCCGACCGCGTCAAAGCACGCGCGCATCAGCTCCGTGTGGTGCGCCATCGAGGCGCCCCAATGCAGCTGGTCATGGACGTAGGGGTCGAACTCGATGCAGGCTCCGTCCACGCGGAGCGCAGTGTAGCGTCGTCCGATCCGAATCAGAGCTGCTCGGCGATTCGCGGCGCCTCACGGGAGAAGACCCAGATCGCGAACGCGCAGATGGCGACATAGATCGCCAGCGGCGCGAGCAACGGGAGATACCCGCCGGCGACAGCCGCCGGGCCGGGCGCGCTCGGGTCGATCATCCACTTCCGAGCGAGCAGGAAGATTGGCGCGAGCGGATTGAGGACGATCACGTGCCGCAGCACCGGATGCCCGATCAGCGATTCAGCGGTGTAGAGGATCGGCGTGGCGTAGAACAGCGCCGTCGCGAACACAGCCCAGATGATCTGGATATCGCGAAACCGTGGGTACAGCGAGGACAGAATCATCGACACCGCAGCGGTCAGCACGAGCAGTGCCGCCAGCAGCACCGGGAACAGCAGCCAGGTCCAGAGCGGCGCGAGACCAAAGGCGAGGAAGAAGATCAGCACGACGACCAGGTTCAGGATCAGGTTGAAAACCGATGTGAGCACGACCGCTAATGGGATCACCAGCCGCGGGAACTGGGTCTTGCGAACGATCGATTCCTGACCCACCACCGAGCCGACGGCCGTCAACGTTGCCTCTTGGAAAAAGCCGAACAGGACGATGTTCATCAGCAGCAGCACCGGGTAGTGCGGCACCTTCCCGGCGCGGAAGATCTGCGTGAAGACGGTTACGAGCACGGCGAACAACAGAAGCGGCCGCGCGAGTGACCACAGATATCCGAGCACGGTTCCGAAATAGGTCCGCTTGAAGTCCGTGACCGCGATCAGGTACAGCAGGTCCAGGAAGCGTTTGCGGCCTCCACCGAGCGCCGAGGGTCCGGGCACGTCGCGGAGCACTACGTCAGGCGTGTTCGTGCTCAACCGCCCTCCAGGGCAGGCTCGACGGTGGTGTTCAAAGAGACGATGCCGTGACGCGGGGCGGTTCCATAGACGACGAACCGGACGAGGCGCATCGGCTGCAGTGCCATATCGCCGGCCTGGCGGTCTCGGCGGATCCAGCACTCGAGCGCATAGCTGCCCGGCACCAGCCGATTCTCGATTTCGCCCCCGAGTCGCACGCGCTGTCCCGGGCTGATCCGGCCGTGGAAAGTGCGTGTGAAGCCGAACACCACAACCCCGTCGGCGTTCCGGATATGAAAGACGAAGACCGGATCGTCGAGCTCCCGCGCGGCTTCCACGATCGCGTCAAGCACGATCGGGGCCTCCTGCTCGAGGTTGGCCACTGAGTTGCCCGACCCGTCGATCAGCCGGGCGTGTACCAGACGAGCGTTCAGATCCAGCGTGGCCGGCCGTTCCGGCGCCGGCAGGGATGGCTCGCCCAGAGGTCCGCTGGCGCCCTCCGCGAAATTCAGCCGGAAATACCGCATCGCGGTTTCCTCCGGCTCCCCGATGTGCTGGACCTCCGCGTCGTGGATCACCATCGCTCGGTGGCAGAGCGACTGCACCGTCGCCATGTCGTGCGTCACGAGCACGATCGTCTTGCCGGCGTCGCGCCGCGCGTAGAACACGTCCATGCACTTTTGTGCGAACGCGGCGTCGCCCACCGCGAGGACCTCGTCGATCAGCATGATGTCCGCGTCGGCCTGGAGCATGATCGAGAACGCCAGCCGGACCATCATCCCCGACGAGTAGTTCTTGATCTTGAGATCGACGAACTCGCGCAGCTCGCCGAAGTCCACGACGGCGTCCAGCCGTCGAGCGGCCTCACGCCTGCCGAGGCCCATCAGCACGCCGCCCAGGACGGAGTTCTCGCGGGCCGTCAGCTCCGGGTTGAAGCCGACGCCGAGCTCGATGAATGGCGCCACTCGGCCCGCCATACGCACGCGTCCGGCATCCGGTCGGTAGATGCTCGCGAGGATCTTCAGCAGCGTGCTCTTCCCGGAGCCGTTGCGGCCGACGATCCCAAAGAACTCACCCTTGTGAACATCGAACGAGACGTCGCGCAGGGCTTGCAACTCCCGATAGGTGGAGCGCGTGAACGGGTGCGTGGCGCGTTCCTTGAGCGTGTCGACCTTGTGTGACGGGATCCGGAACGTCTTGCGGATCCCGCGAGCCTCGATCACCACCGGTCCAGAGGTCAGGCCGACGCGGCCGCCGCCGGCGGAGACCCCTGCAGTCAGGGCCGTATCGTCCGCTGCAGTCGCTTCGTTTCGCATCTCAGGTCGCGCTGCGGCGTGCGTACGCCCAGACCTGCAGCGGCAGGTCGGGTTCGTTGCGCAACGAGTGCCAGGGTCGGTAGGCGGGCCAGTAGTCGAAGTTACCGACGACGCAGCCGCGGTTGCCCCATGACTGCACTTCATCGACCTCGAGTCCGGCATGTTCCAGCAGCGTGCGCAGGCCGCGGGGAGTGAAACGCCAATAGTCGCGCAGCCCGTACAGAGCGAGCTCGTGAACGCGGACCAGAAATGGGGTGGAGACCACGACGTGACCGCCCGGAACGCACAGGCCGCGCAAATTACGTGCTGCGGCGAACGGATCAATCACGTGCTCGATCACCTGCTCGCAGATCACGACGTCGAATGTCGCCGCCGGGTCGAGCGGCGCACACAGGTCGAACTCGGGGTAATTCAGGCTGACGTAGCTGCTCCAGGGCTTGGTCGCGTGCTGGCTGCCGCTGATCTCCGCAGCGCTCTTGGAGGGGGGATCCAGCGACGCCAGATGGCGATCGATCGCTCTGACGAGCGTTACCCGCTGCCACTGATCGCCGGCCGCTGTCGCCTCCGGGCGCAAAAGTCTGCCGGCGGGCGCGCGCGTTCGTGCCGACCATCCCGCGATACGGCCGAGCCGCGCGCTCAGAACACCACGCGCCACGCCGCCGGAATCCTCTCTGGCACGATCTCGAGCGCGTCGAAGCAGCTGTCCTCATAAAACCAGCGGTGGAACTCCGTCTCGTCAACGATCTGGTTGTGCACCGCCCAGCGCTCCCGAGCGTCGAGCTCTGCCCACGGTCGCCGGCTCCGCGCGCGATGTCGCCGCAGGCACACGTCGTAGTCCATCCGGTGAAGATGGATCAGCCGCAGGTCGGGATCGACGTTGAAATGAAAGTCGCTGCGTCCGTGGAAGCCCGGACGCCAGCTCATCGGCACCGTCGCCAGCGCGGCCTTGTCGTAGGCGTCGTTGAAGAACCAATGACCGCGCTGAGCGAGGATCGGCCGGTCGAGGCACAGCGGTGGCTCGGTCTCCTTCATGTGCAGCACTTCGTAGCCGAGGCAGTTCACCCATTCCTCGTCGAAGCGATCGAGATAGTCGCCGAGCGTTCCGTGCGTGGGAGCGGGAGCGACGATCTCATCGACGTCGGTAACGAGCACGACGTCGTAGCGCGCGACCAGCTCGTGCTGGAGCTCCTCGACGGTCCGGACCATCCAGGAGTGATCGACTGTGTCATGCGGCACGGGAATTCGTACGAAGCCGCCATCGCGAATCGAGTCGTCGCTGGATTCGTTGTCGAGTACGTAAATGTCCTCGGACCCGAAGAACTGAGAGTAATACCGAAGCCAGATCGGAAGGAACACCGGCTCGCTGTGGACGATCGTGATCAGCGCCCGTGTGCGGGGGGCTCTCGGACCGTTCGGCAGCGACGCGTAACGATGTCGACGTTCTCGTCTGAACTGGTCGAACCAGGGCGCCAGCGGGTGCTGTGGGCTGTCGTCCGGCTCGAGCACGAGGTCCGCCTGCATGGCACCGACTGAGTTCAGACCGCCAGAGGGGCGTACTCGGCTGGAAAGCCCGAGCCCCCGAAGAACCAACTCTCGATCGCGAAGCGGGGTTTCGCCATCGACGGATCGGATCCGGTCTGATGGAGGAACAGCTCGTCGAACAGTAGTCCATCGCCCGGCTCGAACAGCGGCCTGATTATCGGCACCTCACCGGCTGCCTCTTGTGCCTTCCGCTGTGAGATCGTGTACCCAAGCAACGCTTCTTCCGTCGCTGTCGTCACCAGGTAGTCGAGTCGGCGTGGCACGATCTCGAGCCCGGGGGCGACATCGCCGCAAAGCGACAGCGCAAGCCACAGGTTCAGCGCTCGAACTGGACCCATGAAGAAGCCGTCTTGGTGCCATGCCCCAGGTATCTGTGGCTCTGCCTTACGCAGCGTGATCTTCTGCACTGACGCCAACGCCGGCTCGCCGAGGTACCCACCTACGAGTGCGGGCAGTCCGGCGGTTCGCAACATCTCAAACATCTCGAAGCAGAGCTCCGGTGAGTCCGCCGCCAGCAGACCGCCTCCCTCTTCGATCCACTCACGTCCCATAACGGGACCGAATCGAGGATCGGGCTCGAACTCCTCGTACATCCCCTCGTCCGCCGACTCCGCGGTCTCGCGACGCGTTCGGGCTTCCCACGCGCGCTCGATCCGCCCCGCGAAGCGCTCCGCTTCGGCTCGCGGCACCAGACCGCGGACCAGCAAGCAACCGTCGCGCAGGATTCCCGCGCGCAGCAGGCCGGGAGTCACGTCTGCCGCCGCGATCTCGGGCAAGCCTGGCGGGTTCGGTAGGCGTGAGGTATCCGGCTGGGCGAACTCCGGCGAGGCCGCTGGTCGGTCGAGCAGTGCGATGCCGGCGCGATGGCGCACGCCTAGCAATCGCCGCTCGGTCATGCGGTCCGGCGCACCTCGATTGATCTCGCTCAGCGCTTCGATCTCGGCGCGGAGGCGATCAACATCGGTGCTCGGCTCCCCGCTCACCGGCTCCGCGAGCGCGGTCGTTCCCCGCTCCTCTTGCCGTTCGTCCTTCCGTCTGCGTGGCCACATGGCGGCTACGTTACACGGGGACGCGCCGGCGCTCCAACCACGGTCGCCCCCGCGGGTACGTCGTCGAGAACAACGGCATTGGCCCCGATCTGCGCGCCCGCGCCGATCCGCACGGGCCCGATCACCTTTGCGCCCGTGCCGATGCTGACGTTGGGTCCAATCCTCGCGCCGACGACATCGCCGGCACGCAGCCCGACCGTCACGAACGGCGCGATCACTGCCCCGGCTGCGATCTCGACTAAACCGTCGATCACGATCTGGCCGTGGATGATGTACACGCCGGCCTCGACCACCACCGGGTCGCCGATCGAGACCTGTGCGGTGGCGATGGCGAGCCGGTGCGCAAAGCGCGGCAACAGGGGGATGCGGAGCGCCTGTAGCCGCGCTTTGACCCTGTAGAGCATCTGTGCCAGGAACGCGTCGCTCACCCACGCCAGCCGCAGGATCTGCATCGTGAGGTCGAGCCGCGAGCGGAACTCGTGCCGCTCACCCCGGTAGCGGGCGGTGACTCTGGCATCCGCCGGCAGCGCCTCGCGCAATGTTGGATGCCGGACGCGGATCGCCGTCAACAGATCCCGCCGCGCCTTCTCCTGTGCCGGTGCGTTCATGAACGAGAAGGGACGGATCGCACGAGCTGACTGACTCGCCGCAGCGCTCCGACGAACGTCCGTGGGGCGCCGCGCGAAGACTTTGCCAGCCACAGCCACGCGACCGCGTTCTCGGGCTCCTTGCTCACAACGTGCAGCAACAGAGCGCGGGCCGCCGGCAGGTCGCCTTGATCGCGTTCCAGCTCGGCCCGCAAGATGTCGATGGTCGTGTCCGGATTGAGCGTCTGGGCGTCATCCAACAGCCTGCTCGCGTGGGCCTCCTTGGCCGTATTGAGCGGACCGGTCTGGGACACGATTGCGGTCGCGTGGCTGATGTCGCGTGCTTGGCGGATGCCGACAACGAACCAGGCACATGCCAGAACCGCCAGCAGCAGCGCGACCAGACGCACGACCAGCACGCCGCCATGATCGTTCATCCGCTGGATCCGTGCGCCCGCGCCAGCTTCCG
>CAVRGI010000005.1:0-195113 GCA_963720665.1 uncultured Solirubrobacterales bacterium
TTACGTAGCTTGACAGTAATGCTTACGATGATATTATTGTCCTCGTTACTTCGATCCCTGGAGGTTGACGTGCCAAGACAGGCGCCTGAAGAACAGAGCGGCGCACCCCGAGGAGTCCTCGCTGAGATCGATCGGCGTCTGGGGCAAGTCGAACGCGAGCTCGAGGGCCACCGGGCGCTGGTTCTAGAACGCGACCGCCTGCTGCGCGCCCGCGCGACCCTGCTCGGGGAGCCGCCTGTCGCGCAGATCTCCCAGGAGGACGTCGCGTCCTACCTTGCCCAGCATCCCGGGGCGCGGCCGGGCGAGGTCGCGAAGGCCCTCGGTGTCTCTTCAGGAACGGTCTCGGCGCATCTGTTCCGCGGCAAGCGCAGCCGCTTCGTCAGCCGCGGCGGCGACTGGTTCGTGCGCGAGCACAGTCCTCGCGGGAGGAGCCGGTGAGCCCGGCCGCCGTGACTTTGCCGAACCGTCCAGGCGCCGGAGCCGCCCGCCATGCCGCGCGCTGTGGCGACTGGCAGCACCTGCGCGCCAGCGACATCCAGCTGCTCGCATGGCTTTCAGAGCAGTACGGCGCCCGCGCCGATCAGCTCGAGCTCCTGCTCGGCCGAGGCCTACGCACGGTGCAGCGCACGGTCGCGCGCCTGCATGAGGCAAGGCTCGCGCAGCCGACGCAAATACTCACCGGCGAGCCGGCCTGGGTCATCCCGACAACAGCCGGCATCCGTGTCGCCGGCTACCGCTTCCCCGCGTGGCGGCCGCGCATCGGGCTGCTGGCCCACGTCGCCGCGGTCAACGAGGTGCGGCTTCACATCCAGTCGCGGGCGCCCACCTCCGAATGGATCTCCGAGCGACTCCTCGCGATCGAGCGCAATGACGGAGAGCACCTGCCCGACGGCCTCGCCCTGATCGACACCCAGCGCGTCGCGATCGAGGTGGAGCTGACCGTCAAGAGCGCTCGACGCACCAACGCAATCCTCGACGAGCTCGCGCAGCGATTTGATGCAGTCGCGTACTTCTGTGCACCCGCTGCCCACCGGCAGCTCGCTGCGCTCGCAGCCTCGGGACGCTGGCCGAAGCTGACCGTGCGCGAGCTGGCCGGCATCCAAGCGCGCCCGAGAGCATGACGGCTCTCAGTTCATCTCGCGCTCTCTTCGGCAGTCGCCGGTCGCCGGTCCGACGCCATGGTCCGCCGGTGGCTGACCGTCTCCTCGGGGAAGCCGACGGCGAGCGCGGATTCGTGCTCGCGCGACGGCTGGGCGGCGAACGTGCGCTTCCGGCGGAGGGCACGCGTGTCCTGCTCTCGCCGGCGCGCCTGTGCCGGCATCTGCTGGTGTGCGGCGCGACCGGGAGCGGCAAGACCGAGACGCTGCTGCGCCTCGCTCACGCGGTCGCCAAGTGCAGCCGGGTGCCAGTTTTTTACCTCGACGGCAAGGGCGATGAACGCAACGCCGAGCGCTTCCTGGGTCTGATGGCCGACGCGGGCCGCGCCACGCGGGTATTTCCCAGCGAGCCGTTCTGTGGCTGGCGCGGGCAGGCGCACGAGATCCACGGCCGCCTGATGGAGATCGTCGACTACGCCTCTGACGGGCCTGCGGCGTGGTATCGGGATATCGCCAAGAACGTGCTGCGGCTCGTCTGCGAGCACCCCGACGGGCCGCCGCGCTCGAGCTCTCAGGTCCTGGCGCGCATGCAGATGGGATCGCTCAGCAACGCTCACCGTCGCTCGAGTCCGATCTCGGCGGTCAGCGCCCAGCAGGTCGCTCAGGTGCGCCTCCGTTACGAAGCCTTCTTCGGCCAGACCCGTGGGGCGCTCGACGGCGACTGGGCGTGGGAGGACACGGACGCCGCGTATCTCCTGCTCGACAGCCTGACGCTGCGCGAGGAGACGGCCGGCCTGGCGCGCTTTCTGTTCGAGGACTTCGCCCACTACTTCAAGAGCCGCAAGCCGCGCGAGCGCTATGCGCTTCTGATCGTCGATGAGTTCTCCGGTCTGGCCTCCGCCTCGGGCATGGCGGCGAGGATCGAGCAGGCCCGCGGGTTCAACACCAGCCTCGTGCTCGCTCCCCAGGTCGTCGCGGGGATGGGCGAGCCCGACGAGGTCGAGCGCATCCTCGGCAGCGTCGAGACCGTGATCTGCCACCGCGTCAACACGCCGGAGCAGATCGTCGCTCTGGCCGGTACGCGCAAGGCGATGGAGTACTCGACCCACTACGCGCAGGAGGGCGCCACCGGCCACGGCTCGGCGCGCGTCCAGCACCAGTACAAGGTCGACCCTGACAAGGTCAGGTCGCTCGAGCCCGGCATCGCCTACCTGATCAGCCGCGGCAGGGCGATGCGGATCGAGGTCCAGCGAGCGCCTGTGGTGCGCGCCAAGCTGCCCACGCCCGTGAATTGGGAGGGGGGTGAGAGCGCTGTCCCGAGCGACATATCCGTGTCGGAGAAGAAAGAGCTGCCCTTCTGAAAAGGAGATCAAGCCATGCGCGCTCGCCTCACGTCCTACTTCCCCTCGATCCCTGCGCTCGCGTTGTACCTCGCCACCCTCGTCAGCGAAGTCCCTGTGATCTTCATGCGGATGCTGCTCACGATCGCGGTCGCGGCAATCGTGCTGTTGCTCAAAGAAGGCTCCGCCAGCGGCGCCATGGGGTACGCCGAACTGGCGCTGATACCCACGGGCTGGGCGATCTTCGCCCTGCTCACGCCCGTCGGCGGCGGCTGGTGGTGGCGGACAAACATGGGTGGGCGCGATCCATCCGAGCGCGAGCAAAGCGCCTATGAGGCCGCGCTTGAAGAATTGCGCGAACAGGCCGACGAGCCGCTGCAGGAGCCGAGCGGCTGGTTCGTGCTCGATACACCCGAACCCGACGCCGCCGCCTGCGGCAACACGCTCGCGCTCTCGCGCGGCCTGTTCACTACCCCTTACCTGCCGGCCGTGCTCGCACACGAGCTCGGCCATCTGAACACGAGCGACGGAAGGTTAACCGCGGCGCTCAACCGGCTTCTCCTTAACTCTCCACCACGGCTCAAAGAAGAGGAGCAGGAGCACGTCGAGCGCTCATTCGAGCTCTCGAGCGGCGGACGGATTCTGCTCACAGTTACACTCATCGGCCTTTTTCTCTGGGTCGTACGCAAGGCCTTCGCCTTCGCCAAGGGCGGCTTTGGCCTGCGCATCACGGCCCCCTTCTGGGGGTCCTACTGGCGCGAACGCGAGTACCTCGCTGACAGCTTCGCCGTAGCGCTCGGCCAGGGAGACGAGCTCGCGGACTTCCTCGAGATCCACGCGCTCGTCCACGACCACCCCGTCCCATTCATCTGGCTGACCGAACACACCCATCCGCCCACGGAGCTTCGCGTCGATCGGCTGCGCCAGGCCGCGAGCGCTCATGTGCTGACGGGTAGCGGAGGCCCCGGAACCGGTAAAGCCCGCCCCTGCGGGGCCGCCTGCGGCGGGTCCTGACGGACCGGGCTTGACCGAACCCGGCCCCTCCGCTGTAGATCTCCCAGGTCGGCAGGGATGACCCTGCCGACCACGACAGACCACTACCGATGATGGGAGCGCCGTGTCGCTGACCGGAGGACCGCCCGCAGTCACGTGGAAGCGGGTACGGCGAGCGGCTGCCGGCCTCTCGTCGGAGGCGATCGAGCAGATCGCCCAACGGGTGGTCGAGCTCTTGCGAGGGGAGGGCGAACAGAAGGCGCAACAGACGCCGGGGCCGCTGCTTGATGCTGGTGAGCTCGCCCAGCGCTTGGGTGTGAAGCGCGAGTGGGTGTATGAGCACGCGCGTGAGCTCGGTGCCGTGAGGCTGGGTGACGGTCCAAAGGCACGTCTTCGCTTTGACCCGGAGGCCGCGAAGCGGGTCCTCGAGAAGCGTCGGCGGCCGGCTGGCTCCCCTGACCCCTCAAACGCGGCTGTCAAGCCGCGCCCGGCTCGCAGGAGGAGGCGCCGACCGCAGGGCGCGGTGCCGCTGCTGCCCGTGTACCAGCCGGGCAAGCGTCGTATCCGGGGCCTTCTTGCTAGGACCCGTCGCGGTAGGCGCTGATGTCACGCCGCGCGACGGGGCAGGTCGTGGTCGATTCCCGCGCTCGGTCGCGGACGTTCGCCGTTCGCTTCCGCGCCTATGGACAGCGCGAGTACGTCACGCTCGGAACGTCGGAGGAAGGATGGACTCACGCCAAGGCCGGGCTCGAGCTCGAGAACATCCTTGCCGATGTGCGCCGCGGCATCTGGCGCCCGCCCGATCCGCCGCCCACCTCTGCGGCGCCGGAGGATCCGACCTTCCATGAGTTCGCCTCGCGCTGGTTTGAGTCGACCAAGGGCGAGTGGCGGTCCAGTACAAGGCTCGATTATCAGTGGCAGCTCTCGCGTCACCTGCTGCCGTTCTTCAGAGATCATCGGCTCTCGCAGATCACAATCGCCGAGGTTGACCGCTACCGCCACGCAAAGGTCGCCGAGGCTCACGCCGTCGCCGCCGCGGCCGCGAAAGGGAAGCGGTCGCTCGAGGAGTGCGTCGACAAGAACGGATGCGTGCGCCGTCGCCCAACGCGTCCGCTCTCCGCTACCTCGATCAACAAAACGATCACGCGGCTCGGCCAGATCCTCGAGGTCGCCGTCGAGTACGGCCTGATCCAGTCCAACCCCGCGCGCGGCCGCCGCCGCCGCCTGCGACCGCAGCAGCCGGCGCCTGTCTGGATAGACCGCGCGGAGCACGTCGAGGCACTGCTCGATGCTGCCCGGGAGCTGGATCTGCATGCCGTCGCCTGCGGCGGGCGCGAGCACAAGGGCGGGATCGCATATCGGCGAGCCCTGCTCGCAACGCTCGTGTTCGCGGGACTGCGCATCGGCGAGCTCACGTCGCTGCGCTGGCGCGAGGTCGACTTCGCCGCGAACCGGATCACCGTACGAGCGTCCAAGACGACGGCTGGCCTGCGACAGGTCGACCTACTGCCGGCCCTGGGCCAGGAGCTCAGCGCGCACAGGTCCGGGGCAAACGGAGCGGGTCCCGACGGAGTCGTGTTCGCCTCGGCGGCGGGCACCGAGCTCACGCAGAGCAACATCCGCCATCGCGTTCTAGACGCAGCCGTCGCGCTAGCCAACGACAAGCTCAACGCCGCCGGCGAGGCGCCACTTCCCGAGGGCCTCACACCGCATAAGCTGCGCCACACGTTCGCCTCGATCCTCGTGTGCATCGGCGTCGATCCCGGGAGCGTCATGGACCAGCTGGGACACACCGACCCGGGCTTCACGCTGCGGGTCTATCGACACGCGATGCGAGGCGACACCGTAGCCAGGGAGCGCCTGCGCGCGCTCGTGGGCGTCGCTCGAATCTGAACGGGTCGCTGAGCGCCCGCGCAGCTGGGCGCTGGCGATTGAGCAGCAAACCCCCAATGGCTTGCGCGATGTCCATCAGGCACTCCAAGGCGAAGCGCAAAGCATGTGATGCGCGTCGAGCCGCGCTCGCGATCGCAGCCTCAATCACACGGTCCGTATGGGTCAAGTGTGCGAACGAGGACCGCTTGTCTGTTGTGTTGGATCGATCACTTGTAGCTCTTTGAAGTGCTTGCGGTAAAACCCGCGGTCGCGGGTGAGCAGCCGGTCGGCGCGAGCGTTTGCGTGCGCGGCGATCAGGAAGTCGGCGATAACTCGCTCGCGGGTCCCGCCAGCCTTGCGGTAGGCGCGCCAGGCCTTTCCAGCGACGAGCGAAATTGGGGCGTCCAGCGAGAGAAGTCGACTCGCAGGGTGCGCAGTGCCGCTTCGGCGTCGGATGTCGTGGCGAAGCAGGCGCCCGTCTCGGCCCATACGACCTCGCATGCGATGACGCTGCCCTCGGCGAGGCATTTGCGCAGCGCCTCGGCTGAGCGCGGGCCGTACTCGGAGTCGGCGCCGTAGACGTCGAGCAGCACGCTCGTGTCGACCGCGGTTATCACACGGTGTCAGGCGTGCCGCGTAGGGCGCGGATCATCTCGTCGGTGCTCTCGCGCGCGTTGAGTATGCCGTAGCTCGCTGCGACCGGATCGCTCGGGACGGTCTTTCTGGCCACCAGACGGCCGTTCTCCTCGGTCAGCTCGAGTTGGTCTCCCGTGCGGATCCCGAGTCGCTCGCGCAGGCGCTTGGGGACGGTGATCTGACCCTTCTCGGAAACGGTGCTTCGCATCGTACTACCAGTCTAGCAGGAATTCCTACCGTCATATTCCTACTACCTCGAGCAGGTCGGAACTGGCTTGGTAACAGGGGCCTTGCCCCCGACCAGCTTGAGCTGCTCAAGACACTCTCGCCGCGGGCGGCTGGCTGGGCCCAATGTGCTGTGCCGATCGCTACGGGGCGCCGCAGCTCGCCGATAGTGCTGCAATGTACGGCAGATTTGGCGGGCTTTGCAGAGCATCAATGGTCGATATACTGCATATTCCGCCAGAATCGACGTAGAATGCAGTGTATGTCTCGATACTCGACGCTGGACCGGCTGACGGGGATGGCCGAAGAACAGTGGGGCCTTATTACCCGCCAGCAGGCGCTCAGACTGGGGGTCCCACCGCGCACATTCGACCGGCTGACCGCTGAAGGAGGGGGACTGCAGAAAATCGCTCACGGCGTCTACCGGCTGCGCGGCACACCCCCTCCCGATCATGAGGATCTGCGAGCTGCGTGGCTCCAGTTGGCCCCGGATCTGCCCGCCTGGGAGTCAATCGCAAGCCGGGGCGTCGTCTCCAATCGCTCGGCGGCGGACATGTACCAGGTTGGACACCTCCCGGAGGAGCGTCACGAATTCACGACCGCGAAGCGACACCAATCACGTCGGCCGGACGTGCGGCTGCACCGGCGCAAACTCACAGACGCGGAGTGGCTCATTCTCCGTGGCCTCCCAGTCACCCGTCCTGCACGCATCGCGTCGGACCTTCTCGATGACAACGAGGACCCCGGCGCGGTCGCACACATCATCAGCGATTCGCTGCGCAACGCTTACGACTATCCCGAGACCATCGCCGACGCGCTCGCGCCGCGTGCTGGCAAGTTCGGCCTCCGTCGAGGCGACGGAATCGCACTGCTGCGCTGGATGCTAGATCTCGTTGGAGATCCGCAGACGGAACTGTGGATGTCGCAGGCGCGGGAACATATGCACCGTGTGACCGACACTAAGCGCGCGCCAGCGACCGTTGGCGGCAACCCGGTTTGATGAGTAAGTACGCAACACCTGGCGCCTTCCGTAGCGCCCTAACGGACAAGCTGCGGACCGGGTCGAAGGACAGCCAGTGGAGCTTTCAGCAGCTGCGCCGCCAGTTCGCCTACGACCGAATGCTCGAGCGCCTGTATATGATGGATGACGGTTGGATCGTGAAGGGCGCGGTCGCTCTGCTCGCCCGCGAGTTGGGGGTGCGAGGCTCACTCGACATCGATGTGTACAGAGCGAAGGCGGCCGACGCCGCAGAGGCGGACCTGCGCGAGGCAGCACGCCATGACCTCGGGGACTGGTTTCGCTTCGACATCGGAGCGCACCGCGCGGTGGGCGACGAGGCATCCGCAGTACGTCTGCCGGTCATTGCATACATCGGCCAACAGGAGTGGGAACGCTTCCACATCGACCTGGTCGGCTCTGACCTGCGCATGACGGGCGAGCCGGATGAGGTGCCGCCGATCGCACAGGTCGATATGCCAGAACTCAAGACAGAAGGGATATCGGGCATATCCACTCGTCGACCACGTCGCTGACAAGGTCGCTGCGACATTCGAGCTCTACGGCCCCTCGCAGCGCCCCTCGACGCGCTATCGCGACCTCGTTGACCTAGTTGCCATCGCGCGCGGAGCGTCTGTCGACGCCGACAAGCAACTGGGATCGCTGCAGTCGGAGGCGGAGCGACGTGACATCCTGCTGCCCCCAACGTTCAACATCCCCGACCGAGTGCTCTGGGAGCCCGGTTACGCACGAGAGGCCGCCGACTCGGTACTCGCGGGCGCCACAACACTCGACGAGGCGCTCGCTATCGTGCAGCAGTTCGTCGATCCGCTGTTGCAACACACAGCGCGCGGTGAGATGGAGGCCCGAGCGCTTGCGCTGGGAAGCGGCGGCACGTACGGCGCCCGAAGGATAATGCCCCCGGCACGTACGGCAGGCGCATGAGAGCTGGTTCACTCAGCGTGACGCCGAGATTTGCTGTGCGGGATCGATCATGGCTCGTTCGCGGCGGCCGTCATCGCGGACTGCGAGTCGGCTCCCGCTTGGGTGACGGTCCCGCGAACCACCCTCGGTCGGGAACGTTGTGTAGCTGGCGCCGGGCGTAGCTAGATGCCGCCCTGAGCGCACGTGATGGGCGAGCAGCTGGGGGCTAAAACCGTGCTCATGAGCCTGACCGACGGTGAAGAAGCCGTCCTACACATAGGCGACGCGGTGCAGAGCGGTCGCATCGGGGAAAGCCTTGATGTCAGCCAAAGATAAAGCATAGCTTTAGTCATAGGCGACACCCATCGTCTCTCCATCGACTCGTGCCGTCCGATCGGCGGCCGTGATTTTCGTGTGCCTCAACTCGCGAATCGCACGCTCGCTGGCTGTTGCGGCGACTTCCCGCTGCCCGATCGGGAATAGGCGGTCGCCGCCGGGCGCTTATCGCCCGGCCCCAACGTGCCTCGCAGACAGCGGCGCGTTGTCCGCAACGACGCCTAGTCTGGCGCGAGAACCCGGCCAGGAGGCACGCGGGTAGCCACCCTCAAGCTGGATTTACCGCCTGCCGTGCGGTCGACGAATTCAATGGGCAGCAAGCCCGGATCTGCTGCCCAAACAGACCTAAATCGACCGCAAATTGCATCAATTACCGATCAGTCTGCGATCGCCCAAAATCCCCATAAACACTGGGATTTCGGGCGGTTAAGCTCTCTTGGAGACGACCGCCTCCTAAGCGGTAGATCCAGGTTCGACTCCTGGCGGGGGCATGTTTGGAAAAGGCCTGCTGCTGAGCCGGTTTTGGGAGTTTAGGGTTGGCGCAGCGACGTCATTCCAACGGCCTCGAACGGCCATCATCGAGTGGCGCCAGCATCCAGGCAACCGGGTCAGGTGCAGCAGCGGATCGTGGCTGCGCTCGATCGCCTGTCCGCGGGTGCGGAGCTGTCCGGTGCCCGCCTCAACCGCGTGGCGCCTCGTGATATTGAAGGCGAACGGCGCTGCGTTCTCCGCCGCGCTAGGCCGGGTGTGTTCGCCGAGACGACGGTTGCAGTCGCGTGTGCGGCCGACGTAGCGAGGCTCGCCAACCTCACTGAACAAGTACAGGGGCACCGCGAGATCAGAATCTGCCAGCTGCTCGGAGGAAGTACTCTTTGTCCCTACCCGAGGGTCCTGTTTCGTCGAGTCCCCCGGTTCCCCGTATCGCGACTCCTAGAGCTTTGAGTCTGGATACAGACCGGTCGAGGACGGCTGACGGACTTGCAGCGCGGGCACCGACAGCGGCGGCCTCGCTCTCCTCCAAGGTACTGCTCCCTACCGTGAAATCCACTGGTTCGCCAAGACGCATGGCAAATCGCTTCTCAATCGCACGCTATACGGCGTGCAGTCCTAGGCAGGCTAGGCCGGCGCTAATGTGCGCGACGCATCGACCGCAGCATCAAGGGCATGCAGTCCGGCTTCGAGTTCTCCGAGCTTCGGCGAGGCGTGGATGAGATCACGCAGCGCAGCGGCGAGCGGGGGGTAGCCCAGCCGCTCAAGCTGAGCTGGCAGCTCCTTTTTCGTCAGCGGGAAGACGCCAGCTTCTAGGAGCAGTCCCCGCGCCGATGTTGTCAGCATCGCTCGTAGTTGTTCCCGCGCCGCCTCCTCATCGCCCATCCTTATCAAGCGTTCGGTCTCAGCGCGGTGCATATCGAGACTTTCAAACTTGCGATTAGGGTTGGGCCATAGGTCCATCTCCACAATCAATCGCACGCCTTCTCTCAGCGGACCGGTGTCATGCAGGACGCATCCGTACCGCAGCGTCCACTGCACGAAGTCGTTTCCCTCGAGCAGCCGCCTGCGGAACAGTGCGGCGCTCGTCGCTACTACATCGATTTCTCCAGGCAGGTCGCTCACATCAGGGCGCCTGCCGATCACGTGATAGTCAAGGTCGCTTATCGGCGTTCGGCGCCGCCGGGCCGTCGAGCCCGTCAGGACGAAGGCCGAAGCGCCGTTGGCGAGCGCCCGGCTCATCACAACTTCTGTCATCGCGCGCTGATGACTGCTTTGGTAGCGATCAGCGCGGGCACGATCATCACGCATGCGCCGCTGCCATCCTGCGTTCGAAAGCTGGCCAGATAGTCGGTGATTACTCACGAGCCGGCCTCCGCAGCCGCGACGAGGTGCTGTACGTCCGTGAGCAAATCCTCAAGTCCATCGCCCAGCTCAGGTTCTTCGCCCTCGTACCAGATGTCCTTACGTGCCTGGTTGAGGATGCGTAGGAGAGGGCCGTAGTCTTGGGCCAGGATACCTTTGGCGTGGAGGCCGCTAGCGGCGTCCGCCTTCATTCCGTGGTGCTTCTTCGTGTCGATCCCGTGCCGTTCGGCGAGCGCGACAACAGCGGCCTCAGCCGCGTAGAAGAGGGCGTTGACGGCGTCGTTTTGACGCTTGTCTGCCACCCCGGCCTCGGCGTCCTCAAGGTGCTCGCGGGCAAGCTGGCGCTTCTCCTTCGGGGACACCCACCAAGCGTAGAGCCTGGAGCAACCGTAAGAGGCGAGCAACCAACTCGGCGGGCGATCTCTCTGCCAGTGGTCCGCCACGAGGCGGCTGGCCTCGAGGGAAACCGCTCAGTTCCCGTGCCCGCGCCCGCCTCGGGGCGCGGATCGACCGCCCAAGCGGCGTGTTGTTGCCGGGCACACGGCAGGCATCGACCCGCGGTTCGAGGTGCAATCGAGGAGCAGCTTGAGACGGACCTGCCGTGGTGGTCGCTGATGGCGCGCCACGCGACGGGGCAGGTCGTCGTCGATTCGCGCGGGACGTCGCGGACGTTCGCGGTTCGCTTCCGTGCCTACGGACGGCGCGAGTACCTCACGCTCGGAACCTCGGAGGAGGGATGGACCCACGCCACGGCCAGGCTCGAGCTCGAGAACATCCTTGCCGACGTGCGCCGCGGCATCTGGCGCCCGCCGGACCCGCCACCAACCGCTTCTGTCATGCCCGAGGACCCGACCTTCCATGTGTTCGCCTCGCGCTGGTTTGAGTCGACGAAGGGCGAGTGGCGGGCCAACACGAGGCTCGATTACCAGTGGCAGCTCTCGCGTGACCTGCTGCCGTTCTTCAAAGACCATCGGCTCTCGCAGATTACGATCGCTGAGGTCGACCGCTACCGCCATACAAAGGTCGCTGAAGCTCGTTCCGTCGCTGCCGCGGGCGCGAAGGGGAGCCCGTCGCTCGAGGAGTATGTCGACAAGAACGGGCGCGTGCGCCGCCGGCCAAGGCGCCCGCTCTCGGTGACCACGATCAACAAGACCATCACGCGGCTCGGCCAGATCCTCGAGGTCGCCGTCGAGTACGGGCTGATCCAGTCCAACCCGGCGCGCGGCCGCCGCCGGCGCCTGCGACCGCAGCAGCCGGCGCCTGTATGGATAGACCGCGCGGAGCACATCGAGGCGCTGCTCTACGCGGCCGCCGAGCTGGACCGGTCGGCCATCGCCTGTGGCGGGCGTGAGCACAAGGGCGGGATCGCATATCGACGAGCGCTGCTTGCCACGCTCGTGTTCGCGGGACTGCGCATCGGTGAGCTCACAGCGCTGCGCTGGCGCGACGTCGACTTTGCGGCCAATCGGATTAGCGTGCACACGTCGAAGACGACGGCCGGCGTGCGCCAGATCGATCTGTTCCCGGTGCTCTGCGAAGAGCTGAGCGCGCACCGCTCGCGCGCAAACGGCGCGGGCGTCGACGCACTGGTGTTCGCGTCGGTGACGGGCACGGAACTCAAGCAGGGCAACATCCGCCGTCGCGTCCTGGACGCTTCCACGACGCTCGCCAACCAGAACCTCGATGCGCTCGGCGCAGCACCGCTTCCCGACGGGCTCACGCCACACAAGCTCCGCCACACGTTCGCCTCGATCCTCGTGTGCATCGGCGTCGATCCGGGGAGCGTCATGGACCAGCTCGGACACACGGACCCCGGCTTCACGCTGCGGGTCTATCGACACGCGATGCGACGCGACGCGGTAGCCAGGGAGCGCCTGCGCGCGCTCGTGGGCGTCGCTCGAATCTGAACGGGTCGCTGAGCGCCCGCGCGGCCGGGCGCTGGCGATTGAGCAGCAAACCCCCAATGGCTTGCGCGATGCCCATCAGGCACTCCAAGGCGAAGCGCAAAGCATGTGATGCGCGTCGTAGCCGCGCCCGCGACCGCAGCCTCAATCACACGGTCGTGTGTGGGTCAAGTGTGCGAACGAAGACCGCTTGGCTGTTGTGTTGGATCGATCACTTGTAGCTCTTTGAAGTGCTTGCGGTAGAAGCCGCGGTCGCGGGTGAGCAACCGATCGGCGCGAGCGTTTGCGTGTGCGGCGATCAGGAAGTCGGCGATAACTCGCTCGCGGGTCCCGCCAGCCTTGCGGTAGGCGCGCCAGGCCTTTGCGGCGACGAGGGACATTGGCGCGTCCAACGCAGAGAAGTCGACTCGCAGGGTGCGCAGTGCCGCTTCGGCGTCGGATGTCGTGGCGAAGCAGGCGCCCGTCTCGGCCCATACGACCTCGCATGCGATGACGCTGCCCTCGGCGAGGCATTTGCGCAGCGCCTCGGCTGAGCGCGGGCCGTACTCGGAGTCGGCGCCGTAGACGTCGAGCAGCACGCTCGTGTCGATCGCGGTTATCACACGTTGTCGGGCGTGCCGCGTAGGGCACGGATCATCTCGTCGGTGCTCTCGCGCGCGTTGAGTATGCCGTAGCTCGCTGCGACCGGATCGCTCGGGACGGTCTTTCTGGCCACCAGACGGCCGTTCTCCTCGGTCAGCTCGAGTTGGTCCCCCGTACGGATCCCGAGTCGCTCGCGCAGGCGCTTGGGGACGGTGATCTGACCCTTCTCGGAAACGGTGCTTCGCATCGTACTACCAGTCTAGCAGGAATTCCTACCATCGTATTCCTATTCGCTGGGAACGGAACCCGCTTAGGAGGACGCAACAGGGCGTGATCCCCGGATCTAATATGGCTAATCGCAGGGAGATCACGGTTTCGACGCCGACCCGATACGGCTGGATTAGGGGCGATAAGCGTGCCAAATGGTGCAAGAAATGGTGCTTGCACCACTTCGACTTGAGGCCTGCCCGCCCCGACTCTATGCCGCGGGGCAGTAGCGTTCAAGGCTCACCGGCGCGCTGTTTTTGCCGAGGGATCGTTGGATATGGCTCGGCCAGTTAGTTGCCCCGGCCGAGCCAAACCTGCCTAGCGGATTAGCAGTACGCGTATTGGTCGGCTGGGACGGCTTGGGGACTGGTCTGGCCGCTCACGGTGGCTTTCACTTCCACCGTTCCGGCGACGTGTGAGGGGACCACTACGGTGCAAGTCGTCCTCGACGTGCAGTTCACCGTGGTGGATTCGGTCGAGCCGAACTTGAACAGCGTTGCTTCGCTTTCGAGACCAAAGCCGGTACCGGTGACGGTGACGGTGTTGTCGCCTTCCGGACTTCCGCTGCTTGGGCTAACGCTGCTCACCGTAGGCGGGCCGAACTTGAAATGGTCAGCTGATGAGGCGGGACTGATGCCATTCGGAGTCATTACGGTCACGTCCACTGAGCGTGCGACCTCGTTGGGGGATTCCGCGACAATGGCAGTGGCCGATTTCACGAGGAACCATCCCGACGCCGAAAACGAGCAGGCCGGGCAGGACACTGCTCGCGTAGCTGGAGCCGGGCGTCAGGCGCGTGAATAGGAACATGCTGATCGCCCCGAGCGTCGCGCCGGCGAGTACCAGCGGCTTGACCCCGGTGTGTTGGATCACGCGGGTCTGCACCGTGGTCGAGGTGACCACCAGAACGCCCGTCATCGGGAGGAACGCCAGTCCGGTCGTGAGCGGCGAAAGTCCGAGCTGCTCCTGCAGGAAGTAGGTGAGAAATAGAGATACCGCAAAGATGCCCGCGCCGGCCAGCGCGAGCGTGGTGTACGCGCCGCCGCGCGCCCGGTCCCAGATGATGTGGAGGGGCAACAACGGATGCTTGGCTCGGCGCTCGATCAGCACGAAAGTCGTCAGGAGCAGGGGGCTGGCGACGAGCGCCACGATCGTGGCTGTGGCACCCCAGGAGTGGGTCTCGGCGTTGGAGAACCCGTAGACCAGCGCGAACAGGCCCAGCGCTGAGGTGAAAACCCCCGGTATGTCGATCGGATCTCGCTCCGGAGCGCTGTGATTGACCAGTAGGCGCAACGCCACGATCGTCGTGGGCACGGCGATCACGAGGTTGACGTACAGACACCAGCGCCAGGACAAGACCTGGGTGAGCGCGCCCCCGAGTATCAACCCGAGCGAGGCAGCACCGCCGGCGATCGCACCGTAGATCCCGAACGCTGTGTTCCAGTCATCAGATCCCTCGAAGGTCACCGTCAGCAGCCCCAGCGCCGAGGGCGCGAGCAGCGCGCCGAATGCGCCCTGCAGCGTTCGGGCGACCACGAGCACGCCGAAGGACTGGGCCAGCCCGCCGATCGCCGAGGCGATCGAGAACCCCACCAGGCCGGCGACCAGGGTCCACTTGCGCCCGAACAGATCACCGAGCTTGCCACCCAGCAGCAGCAGGCTGCCGAACGCCAGCGCGTAGGCGGTGACGATCCACTGCCGGCTGTCGGTCGAGAAATGCAGCGCCCGCTGGGCCGAAGGAATCGCGATGGTCACGATCGTCGCGTCGAGCACCACCATCAGCTGCGCGACGCTGAGCAGGGCCAGGACCGCCCATCGATTCGGCTCGCGACGCGTCGAGGCCAACGACGGCTCAGTGATCGCGTCCGCCGTGCCCATCGAGCGCTCCTATGATCGTGCTCTTCACGTCACGCATCGTGGCGCCGCTGCCAGCCGATCGAATCCTGGAATTCCTTAGTCCGTGACCCCAGTGTCGCCGTCGAGCTGGGGCGTGTTCACCGTCGCGACGCGCTGACGGCCGCCTGTGCCGGGCGCGGGCGACGAGCAGGGCGAGCGCCCGAGATGCGAGCGTGCAGCCGTCGCAGGGGCGCGGGCGCCCACCAGTTCCACTGTCCGAGCAGTTGCATCAGCGAGGGCACGAGCAGCGCGCGGATCACCGACGCGTCGATCAACACCGCGAGCGCCGTGCCTAGACCGAGCTCCTTGATGAAGACTAGCTTCGAGGTCGCGAATGCGCCGATCGCGACCGCGAACAGCAGCGCCGCGGCGGTCACGATCCGTCCTGTCCGCTCGAGCCCGGCTGCGACCGCCTCGCTGTCGGCGAGGCCGGTGTCGTGCTCCTCCTTGATCCGCGACAGCAGGAACACGCCGTAATCGGTCGCGAGGCCGAAGCCGATCGCGAACAGCAGGATCGGCTGCGTTGCATCGAGGGCGCCGTCGCCCTGGTAGGCCAGCAGACCCTGCAGGTGGCCGTGCTGGAAGATCAGCACGAGGATGCCAAACACGGCGATCAGGTTGAGCGCGTTCATCAGGACCGCCTTGGCCGGGAGCACGACCGAACCTGTCATCAAGAACAGGACGATCAGCGTCGAGGCGATGACGATCGCCAACACGAGCGGGAGATGCGCCGCGAGGCTGTGCTCGAGGTCAACGAACGCAGCGGTTTCCCCCGACACGCCGACGTAGACCGGTGCTCGCAGCGCGCGCACCGCGTGGACGAGGTGCCGGGTGGGTGCGCTGTAGGTCGGCGTGGACGGGGCGACATCGAGCAGCGACAGGTGCGCCCCCGCGGACTGCGCGGCTGAGACAGCTGACACGTCCGGCAGGGCGCGGATCCGCTTGGCGAGGGCGCTCGGCTGCGGCGATCCCGCGCGAGCGCCGACCACGACCTCGAGCGGCGCAGTCCGCCCGGGCGGGAATTGGCTACGCAGCGCGACGTCGACCTGGTGCGCGCTCGCGCTCGCGGGCAGCACGCTTGCATTTACCGGCAGGAACCTGATCGACGCGAACGGGATTCCGAGCGCGATCAGCGCCCCCGCGCTGAGCGCCGCGATCCTGCCCGGGCGCCGCATCACCAGGCGCGACAGCCGATACCAGAAGCCCGCTTCGGCCGGGCGCGCGTCACGGTCGGCGGCGCGCTGGAGGCGCTTCGGGGCGAGCGCGTTGATCCGCGGCCCGAGCACGGCGAGCAGCGCTGGCAGCACGGATAGCGCGAGCGCCGCCGCGATCGGCGCGACGAGCGCGCCCGCGATGCCCATCGAGTACAGGAACCGCTGGGGGAAGATCGCGAGCGATGCGATCGCCGCGGCGACCGTCACCGAGCTGAACAGGATCGTCCGGCCGGAGGTTTCGAGCGTACGCCGCAGCGCGCCGACGCCAAAGCCCTGGACGGCCGACTCCTCCCGGTAGCGGGAGACCATGAACAGGCTGTAGTCGATCGCGAGCCCGAGCCCGAGGCCGGTCACGAGGTTGAGCGCGAACACCGACAGGTCGGCGAAGCTCGAGACGATCCGCAGTGCGAAGAACGTCACCACGATCGCGAGGCCGCCAAGCAGCGGCGGCAGCAGGGCGGCGACGAGCGAGCGGAAGAACAGCAGCGAGAGCAGGAAGATCAACGGGAACGCGAGCAGCTCCGCGGTGGCGAGGTCGTGACCGACCTGCGTGTTGGCTTGCGCACTGGCGATCGCCGGGCCGCCGAGCTTCACGTCGCGCTGCGCGGCGAAGTGACTCTCGAGGCGCGAGGCATCGTCTTCGAGCCTCGAGTCCGACCTCGGCTTGAAGTAAGCGACGACATACGTCGCGAGGCGGTCGGAGGAGACCATCGCCGGATCGTGGCTGTCGTAGTAGCTCGAGGTGCCAGCGATGTCGCGACTCGAGCGCAGCTGTGCCTCGACCTCGCGGACGCGCCGCTCGGCGCCCGCGCTGCGGACGTTGCCGGCGTTTACGAGCGCGATGATGCCCGGGTCGATCTGGCGCCCCGCGGCGGCCTGGTAGCGGTTCTTCGCCTGCACCGACTGCGTTGAGGGGTCGTCGGCGCCGTAGGGACTCAGCCGCTTGGCCACGCCGACGCCGAGCACGCCGGCGATCGCCGCGCCGAGCACCGCGGCGAACAGCACGCGGCGGCGGTTGGAATGTATGAATGTCGCGAGCTTTTCGAACATGACGATGCCTTCTCTTTCTCCGGTTCACTGATGCGTGCAGCCTCGTCAGGCGGGCAAGACCGTCTCCACCAAGCCGGTCACGACGTCGTACACATGCCCAGACACCTGCACCCGCTCGGAGATCGCGCTTGCTGAGCGGAGGCGCTCGACGTCGGCCATGACGGTCGCCGTCGGATCGAGCACGGCACGCTCGCGTAGGGGAGACTCGGGGGCGCCGATCCGCTCGGCGTAGCGGCGGCGGAAGGTGCCGTCGGCGAGCGCTCCGCTGCCGCACTGGGTGTGGTGGATCACGGCCACCTCGAACAGCGGCCCCTCGGGCACAAGCGTCTCGGTCACCTGGCCGATGAACGCGACATCGTTGATCACCTCGTCAGTGACACGACCGCCCATGTTGCGGACAACGAGTGCGTCGCCGAGGGAGAGGCCGAGAAACTGAGCGGGATCGACCCGCGGGTCCAGGCATGAGATCACGAACAGCCCCAACCTCGGAAACACGACCGCGCCTTGCTGTCCGCCTTCGGCGGCGAAGGCGCGGTTGCGCTCGAGCGCGGGGGCGATGCGGGACGTGGGTTGGAGACGGTCTGTGGCGTGCATGGCTGAGTTCAACTCCTTCGCGTCGCTTTCGTGCCAGGTCACGAGCATGTGGCCGGCTGGGGTGAGCAGTCATCACCCCGACTGCAGTCACCCCGGTTTGGGGTGCGACGCCGGGCTAGAGCAGCCCGAGCTCGCGGCCGCGTGCGACGGCGTTGCGTCTGCTCGACACACCCAGCTTCTGGTAGATGTGCTTGGTGTGGGTCTTGACCGTGTCGCGGGAGATGCCCAGCTCGTTTGCGATCTCCCTGGTCGAAAGGCCTGTCGGGAGGAGGCCCAGCACTGTCTGCTCGCGGGCGCTCAGCTCGTCGGTGACGATGGGCCTCGCGCCGGATACGTCGATTACAAGTCGCAGCGCGCTTTCCGCCTGATCCACCAGTCGCGGTGCGAGTGTGCCCGGTTCCGGGGCGCTCGAAAGCAGCTCGCGCGCTTCGAGCACGTGCTCGCGCGCCGCGCGTCGATCGCCCAGCTCGCGGCGCAGCTCGGCAAGCGTCGTCAGTGCGTAGGACAACTCGACCACACCATCGCCTCGCCGAGCGAGGCTGACCCCGCGCTCCAACTCGGCCTGTGCGTCTATCGGCCGCCGATCGTGCTGGAACAGCCGTCCGCGTGCGATGTGCGCCGAGCTGCAGCTCCAGTACTCCTCCAGACCGTTTGCGCTGACCACATCGAGCGCGGCCTCGACCTTGGCGGCGCATCCCCGCCAGTCAGCGCGATCGGCGGCGATCAGGGCGAGCTGTCCGAGCGCCGGCACCGAGACGATGAAGAGCTGCTCGCTGCTGCCGAGCTTCACCGCCGTTTCGAGCAGCGCTTGGGCGTCGTCGTTGGCGTCGAGCCATCGCGCTGAGGTGCCGAGGACATTCGCCGCGATCGAGTGCCAGAGGGAGCTCCCGTCGAGGGGAGCGAGTCGTTGCGCCAGCCGCGCGGCCTGACGCATGTCGCCGAGCAGCCGCCACGCCGCAGCGCGAAACACGGTCGTCTGTTCGCTCAACGACGCGTCGTCACCGGGATTGTTCCTCGGCGCCTGCTCGGCCAGGTCCAGCCACCGGTGGATCTCGCCGCGCTCGCCGACCGCCAGTGCAGTCCTCGCCTCGGTCAGGCACAGCTGGCCGTCGCCGACGATGTAGCCGTGAGGCAGGCGGTCGAGCCACCGCGCGACCGTTTCCCGCTGGCCCGCGTTCGTGAATGCCAGCCAATTGTCCGAGATCAGCTCGGACGCTGCGTCGAACTCGCCCGCAGCGGTGAGGTGTTCGATCGCCTCCGATACCAGGCCGGCATCGCGAAACCAACGGCCGGCTCGATCATGCAGCTCTGCCGCGTGTCCCGGCTGTCTGCGCTCGAGCTCGTGCCGCAGCAAGTCGGAGAACAGGTGGTGGTAGCGGTACCACTCATGCGTCGGGTCGAGGGGGATCAGGAAGTAGTTGACGCGCTCGATCCGGTCGAGCATCGCCCTGCTGTCTCGCGCGCCCGTGACCGCGTCGCACAGAGGCGCGCAGAAGCGGTCGAGCAGGCCTGTGTGAAGCAGGAAGTTCAGCTCGGCCTCGGGCTGTTCGGCGAGCACCTCAGCAGCGAGATAGTCGACGACCCGCCGATCGCTGCCGGTGAAGGACGCGACGAAAGCGCTCGCATCCTCGCGCCCGCGCATCGACAGAACGGCGAGATACAGGCCCGCTGCCCAGCCCTCGGTGCGGTCGTGCAAGCGTCTGACGGTCTCGGGGGTCAGGCCGAGGCCATGCACGTCGTTGAACATCGATTCCGCTTCCGAGAGCGAAAAGCGCAGCTGCGCAGCGTCGATCTCGTTGAGCTGGCCCCGCGCGCGCAGCGTTCCGATCCGCAGCGGCGGCTCCACGCGTGATGTCATCACGATGCGCAGGCTGCCCGGCAGATGCTCGATCAGCCAAGCCATGCCCCCGTGGATCCGCTCGTCTTCGATCGCGTGGTAGTCGTCCAGTACCAGGACGAGCTGCTCCGAGAGGTCCGCGAGCTCGTTGACCAGCGGCGGGAGAGCCTCGTCAACGAGGCTGACGCCGGGGGCACGCAGCAGTGCCAGCGAGGCTTCGCCGATCCCGGGCAGCATCGAGCGCAGCGCCTTGATTACGTATATCCAGAACCTCGCGAGATCGTTGTCGCCCGTCTCCAGCGACAGCCAGGCCAGCGGCCGCTCTTCTCTCACGGACGCCCCCCACTGCGCGACCAGCGTCGTCTTTCCGCTACCAGCGGGACCGTAGACCAGCGAAAGCGGTTGCGACAGGCCCGCGGCGAGAGCGTCGATCAGGCTCTCGCGGACGACGAGCTGAGGCGAGCTGGGGACCTCGAGCTTCGTCCGCAGGAGCGGAGCAACCAGATCACCGCGCGCGACCGCCACAGGTTCAAAGTATTCCGCGCGCGGGGCGTCCGGCCGCGATCGCCTGGGCCGCCGCGGCGGCGACCTGCTGGCTGGTGACGGTCTGCTGCTCGTCGGTGAACCTCTGGATCAGCATTCCGTCGGCCGTGGCGATCATCAGCGACGCCACGCGTCTGGCCTGGTCTGGAGCGACACGTTCCCCGAGGGCATCTGTGACCCACTGGGCGACCCTGACTCTTTGGCGCTCGTAGTGCGCGGCGAGCTGCTCGCGCAGGGCCGCCGAGTGGACGCTGCGCGCCAACGCCGCGATGTATGCGAGGTAGTACGGCCGGATCGTCTCGTAGTCGTCGAGGACTGCGCTCAGCGTTTTCGTCATCAGCTCGCCCACGCCCGCCTTTCCCCCAGACCCGGTCGCCGCGCCGATCCGCTCGACCCACTCCTCGAGCGCGAGTCCGATCGCCTCGTTGAGCAGGGCCTCCTTGGAGCCGAAGTGGTAGGCGATCGAGCCGAGGTTTGTGTCCGAGGCTGCGACCAGCTCGCGCGCGGTGATGTTGCCGTAGTCGCGCTCGCGCAGCAGCCTGCGCGCAGCCTCGAGCAGCCGGCTCCGGTGGGTGTCCGTTGACATGTGGGTTTATACATTGTATAAGTCGCGGGGACCGATCCAAGCGACCGCGAGGAGGCGCCAGATGTCGGTTTCAAAGCTTCAGGACAACGAGGTCGACCGCGCCGCGACGCGTCGTGAGGCAGCTGCTCGGGAGGCGTCGAAGCACGCGCGGCTGCTGAAATCCGCCCGCGACGGCAGGATCCTCAGCGCGATCATGCTTCCGTTCTACGCGATCGCGACGCCGCGGGGCCACGGGGTCCTGACAACAATCGGACGCAAGAGCGGCAGGCAGCGGCGCAAATGCATCCGGGCGATCCGACGAGGCGACCGGGCTTACGCGGTGATGCTGCGGCCGCCCGTACTCGCGATCGAGCGCCCCACCGCCGTGGCGGCGTGGGTACTCAACATCCGCTCCAACCCAAACGTCCGGCTAAAGATCGGTCGCCGCAGCTACCGAGGGGTTGCGAGAGAGATCACCGACCCCGCAGAGCTTGAAATAGCCCGAGACGCGATCTGTGAGACCGTGCACCTCGTCGATTACGGCGAGGCCGACCTCCATCTACGCGGCCTACCGACGCGCGCCAAGATCAGAGACCTTCACCGCTACTGGTTCGAGACCGGTATTCCGATCGCCATCGATCTCGGAGACGTCAAGAATTAATCTGTTCGCCGCCGCAGCTAAGGGGGGCACGAACACCAATGCATTTCCCCACTTCGGGACTTGGACGTGTTCCGAGTAGGTCCGCACAGAGCAGGGGTATCAAGCGATCACAAGGCGAGACCGGAGCACGTCGCTGAGCTTGACTTGCGGGCTCATTGCCTTGATCAGATGCCCATTGCCATCAAGCCATTCAACGTTCTTCGGTGCTGCTTCGGTGACAATTCGAATCACAGCTTTGACGTAGCGCGCGGACCGGCTTGACCCATGTTCGTGCTCGGCACGATCCAGCGCGATTTCCACCTGCTTGACCTCTCGGTCAACCAATGCCCTTGGTGGCGTAAAGGCCACGACGTTTTCACTCACGATTGGCGCATTGATGACGGTCCCGTTCCTATACGAAAGACGTACTGCAGCCACACCGTCGGGCACCAGTTCGATCACAGCCGATCTCGATCCAGATGTGCTGACGAACATTTCTCCCGTGTCTATCTCTGAAAACGGTTGACAGCTGACGAGATCGAGACCTTGGGTAGGTACGTCCAGAGCGGAATCGCCGGCAGCCTTGATGCGGATGGCGTTTGGCTTGTTCTTAACCTCGACAATACAGTAAACCAATTCGGCAACTCTTTTGCGTTCTGCTCTCAGCGACTGAGAAAGATGACGGCGCCGTTGCTTGGATAAACACCGCACGGGTAGTCGGGGAAAGGTCGGGGGAAACGTTCACCGTCGGGCCTGTTGAGCAACTGCCGAACGTACTGGGAAAAGTAGCTGCCGAGTTCCGTGTCTTCTGGGGTGAGCGCTCGCGGCAGCGCATCGTCTGGGTTCGCCGGACGACGAAATATCCCGAAGATGTTTGTAACGCCAGGTTCGAGCGGCGTTGTCACGGCGCTTAGATGCTGGGATTCGATGTCGTGGAGAAGGATGCTCGCGCATTCCCGCGGCAATTTCCTAGGCTTCGTCGCTGCTGCGGAGTCGCTTGCGATCAAGCCCGTGACGACGAGCACAACAAAGATCGGCGCCAAGACGAATCGCTTGCGTCTTTGACGCGCAGGCATGCGCCGGCCACTTACTTTCCTCCCTGATTGCATCGAGGCCCTCCCTGAGCCGACTTTCCCCCCGATGATCGTGATCAGCGTAGAGGATACCGAGTCAGCGCGCGCTCGCGATCACTTGCCCTCCACGCGCCGGAACCTGGGTCACGTGACGGGTACGCGCGCTCTCGGACCGCGAGTCAGCTGCGGTGAGGTTCACTTGCCGAACAACGGTGGCAAGGACCGTCTTCATCTCCATCACCGCAAACGCTGCGCCGATGCAGCGGCGAACGCCGCCGCCGAACGGAATGAACGTATACGGAGGCGGAGAGCGATCGAGAAAGCGCTCGGGACGGAACTGGTCGGCGTCGAGATACAGGTCGGAAGACGTCTGGATCAGCGCTATCGACGGGAAGACGACCGTGCCCGCGGGCAACCTATGCCCCGCGATGACAGCCGGGGCGGTCAACTTGCGCCACACGCCATCGATCACGGGCCGTACGCGCAGCGTCTCGTTGACAACGGCGTCGGCATAGTCGTCCTCGCCGCCGTCGAGCTCGCGCTGGAGACGGTCGAGCGCCGCGGGGTGACGGGTCAGACGCTCAAATGCCCAGGCGAGTCCGGTCGCCGTGGTCTCGTGGCCGGCAAGCAGCAGCGTGATCATCTGGTCGAGCAGGTTCTCGTCGGACAGCGGCTCGCCGTCTGCGTCGTGCGCGGAGACGAGCAGCGCCAGGATGTCGTCGCGCCCGTCGGGCTCCGCGCGATGCGCGGCTATCTCCTCGTAGAGGAGGCGCTCGACTTCGGGACGCACGCGCATCGCGGGAACGCGGCGCGCCAGCGGAGTGTCGAGCAGTTTCGGGAAGAGCCAGACGGCCCACATGTCGAGCACGCTGAAGTCGAGCAGCGTCGGCAGCAGCTCGCGCAGGCGTTCGAGCCGTCGCGCGTCGCTGACGCCCATGACCGCGCGCAGGATCACCTCGAACGTGATGCTCTGCATGCGCGGGCGGATCGCAAACGGCTCGCTCAGCGGCCAGCGGTCGACCTCGACGCTCGTGATCTGTTCGATCCGGGCGCGGTAGCGCTCGATCGCCTCGCCGTGGAAGGGCGGCAGCATCAACTTGCGCTGTCTTAGGTGGCGCTCGCCGTCGAGTGTCAACAGCGAGTGGCGACCGAGGATCGGGCCCATCACCGCATTTGCCATGCCGGCGGCGAATACGTCGCGGTCCCCGGTGAAGACCTCTCTCACGTACTCGGCGTCGGCCAGCACCACGACGTTCCCGAAGCCATAGGGCCGGATCGTGTAGACGCTGCCGTGGCGGGCTCGGAGCCACTGCATGAACGGAATCGTCCGCGTCGCCCAGAGCAACGTCTGCAGCACCCGCGGCATGCGCGTCCCCACGGGCAACCCCTCGATTATCGGCTCGTCATGCTCCGCCGAGTCGACATGGACGCTGGTTGCTTCGGTTGTCGCCATCTCGTTGGCTCCCGTCGTCGCTCTAGGCCGGCAATCAATCTATACGTACGTACAATACTCACGTACGCCGTGCTTGTCAACTAGAATTCGTTCATGGCTCAGATCAGTCATCGCGACCAGCTGCTGGACGGCGCGATCGAGTGCCTGCGAACGAAGGGGTACTCGCGCACGACTGCGCGTGACATCGCGACCGCCGCCGGCGCGAACCTCGCATCGATCGGCTACCACTTCGGCTCCAAGGAAGCGCTGCTCAACGAGGCGATCATGCGCGCGTCCGAGGAATGGACGGCCCACCTCGGGGAGGCGGCGTTGGCCGGTGAGGATCAGTCGCCCCTCGGGCAGATCGCCGCCTCGTGGATGGCGATGTTGGGATCATTCGAGAAGCTGCGGCCGGTGTTGGTGGGCTTCATCGAAGCCGTTGGCCAGTCGGTGTGGTCTCCGGATCTTCGCGACGACCTCGCGGCGCACTATCGGCGGGTGCGAGACCAGGTCGCAGCGATGGTCGTCGAGAGCTTCGACGGGGAGACAGACAAGCTCGGCTTCGACCCGCGCGTGGTCGCCTCGTTCCTCATCGCTGTTTGCGATGGCCTGATGATCCAGTGGCTGCTGGCTCCTGATGACTGCCCGAACGGAGACGAGCTGGTTTCCTCGCTGGGCGCGGCGCTGACTGGCGCGTTGGAGGACGCGGAGGTCGCGAGCGCGTAGAGTCAGCTGCATGGCCACGTTCGTGCTGCGCCTGATCGCGCCGCGCCCCAACTTCGCCCAGACCATGACCGCTGCAGAGCGCGAGATCATGGACAGCCACGCTGCTCATTGGCGCCCGTACCTCGAGCGCGGCGAGATGGTCGTCTTCGGGCCTGTCCTCACCGACGACGACCCGTACGGCCTCGCGGTAGTCGAGACGGACGATGAGCAGGCGCTGCGCGAGTTCACCGCGCAGGACCCAGTCGTGACGAGTGAAACTGCGGCCTTCGAGGTCGGGCGGCTGGCAGCGGGTCACGTTCGCGGGAGCTGACCGCGGTTGCACGGTCACGCCGGCGCGGGTCGCGGGGAAGGCACCGAGATGTCCGAGCGGGCGAGAGTCAGAGCCGACGACCTATACAGCGGGCGGCGACCAACCAGTCACGAGCGGCGGGCTGGTCAGCCGTGGGATGCGTCGTACCTTGCTGGCCCGGCGCCCTGGGACGTCGGCGCACCGCAACCGGCGATAGCGCGGCTGGCGGGCGAGGGCGCGTTCGCCGGCCCAGTTCTCGATGCAGGCTGCGGGACGGGCGAGAACGCCCTGTGCGTCGCCTCTTTGGGGCTGCGCGTGCTGGGAGTCGATGTCGCTGAGACCGCGCTGTCGATCGCGCGGGAGAAGGCCGCAACACGCGGCATCGAAGTTGAGTTCGTGTTTGCCGATGCCTTGCACCTGGACCGTCTGGGCCAGGTATTTGACACGGTGCTCGATTGCGGGTTGTTTCACACGTTCGACAGCGAGGAGCGGCGAGACTACGCGGCGAGCCTGGCGTCCGTGACCGGTCGCGGGGGGAACCTTTACGTTTTGTGTTTCGGTAATGTCGGACCTGCTGCCTGTGTCCCGCATCCCGTCAGTCAGGAGGAGTTGCGGGCGCCGTTCGAACGCAGCGGCGACTGGAGCGTTGCCTCCGTCGCTGCGGATCGGATCCAGACGAGGTTCCACGCGCAGGGTGCGCCGGCCTGGTTGGCGAGGATCAACCGGATCTAGTTACCTTGGTGGAGCTCGCGGCCGGCGGCGCCGCGATCGGAAACGGCTCACCAATCAGCTGTGCGCCTGGCCCTGAAGGTGGGTCAGGAACCAGGCGCGCGCGAGTTCGGTGACGCGCTCGAGCTTGCCCGGCTCTTCGAAGAGGTGGCTCGCGCCGGCGACGACCTCGAGCGTCGCCTCGCAGCGCAGCTGCTGCTGGGCCTGCCTGTTGAGTTCGACCACGACGGAATCGTCGCCGCCGACGATCAGCAGTGTCGGCGCTCTGACGGCTGGCAGCTGGTCGCCGGCGAGATCGGGCCGCCCACCGCGGGAGACGACCGCGCGGACGCGCTCTGGCCGCTGGGCGGCCGCTATCAGCGCAGCGGCAGCGCCGGTGCTGGCGCCGAAGCAGCCGACGCGCAGACGACCGACCGCGCGCTCGCGCTCCAGCCGGTCAATTGCCGCAACCATGCGGCGGCCGAGCAGCGGAACGTCGAAGCGAAGCTGCCGCGTGCGCAGGTCGACCTGCTCCTCGTCATCGGTCAGAAGGTCCATCAGCAGGGTGGCCAGCCCGGCATCGCCTAGCCCGGCGGCGACCTGGAGGTTGCGGGGACTGTGGCGCCCGCTGCCGCTGCCGTGCGCGAACACAACCACGCCGACGGCGTCCGCCGGGATGGTCAGATCGCCTACGAGCTTCGCCCCGTCCGCGGGGACGGTCACGGCGCGAATGGTCCGCCTCGGGGACGCGTCCATACAACTTAACTACCCGCGGTCGCGGCGGCAATGCATGACCATCTGCGCTCGCTGACTGATGCGCTGTCCATCGAGGCGGACGAGCGCACGCAAAGCGCGCAGGGCTCGCAGTGACGCGGTGACGGCGGCCCGCCCGGACGGACGGCCCCGACATCCTCAATGCTAAGTGCCCGCGATCAGAGTTTGAAAGCGTACCACTCTTCCCGCACCTCTCCCAGGCATTCCCAGTTACCCAGGCTTGAGGCTGAGTTGTAGCCGGTCGACATTTTCACCGACGTATACACGCAGCCGTTGACCGCGGAGGTCGCCAGAAAGTCAGTTTTTTTTAGGTTTACCGGCGACTGTCTGGATGGTGCCGGATACTTCGACTTGAGGCAGCTGCCACAGTTTGGCAACATTGTCTACGAGGAACACATAGCCGCAGCCAATGCCCGACCCGCAGTAGTAATACGCTTTGTAGCCTTTCAGCGTTACCGCGTAGCTGATCTGCGCTGTCCCGGTCTGGCCGTCGCGGCTTTTGGCCGTCACCGTGTCGGTGTAGACACCGGGTGCCGAGGTGTTCAGCAGGCCGCTGTGGCCGCTGTGGCCGTTGGAGTCGGTGCAGGATTCAAGGCCGGGCCCGCCAGCGCTTTCCGCGCACGCGAACGTCGCTTTCGCTTTCGCGCCCACCACGTACGTTTTGTTCGGTTGCGGCGCGGTGATGGTCGCCGCCGGAGGCGCGGTCGGGGCGGGAACGCCGTCAGGCGTGCCCAGCCCGTCGGGCCGTCGTAGCCGACCTCCGCGTTGCACAGATAGACGGGGCTGCATTCGCTCGAGCTCAACCCCGCGAACCCTTCGGTCACGTCGAAGAGCGGACCCGGTTCGTCGTAGAACGCGAGCGCGCCCAGGTTGCGGATGCTCGAGCTCGCGTGCGCCTCGATCCCGGCCGCCAACGGCGAGGAGACGCTGGTGCCGCCGTACACTGCCCAGTCGCCGTCGAGGCGTACGGACACTCCCGTTTCGACGGCGGCGACGGCCGCGATGTCGTTGTCGGTTCGGTGCGTGCACCCCGTGTCTTTCTGCCACGACGGCTTGGGCTGCGCGGCGGTGCAGCCGGTGCCGATCCCGCGCCCGATTTCGTCCCAGACCGTCTTGTGCCAGCCACGCGTGCCACCGCCTTTGTACAGGGCGGTTCCGCCCACCGCCACGACGCTGGGCGCCGCAGCGGGGAAGTTTGTCTGGAATGGCAGCCCGTATTTGGAGTGGTAGTAGGTGTCCGCGTAGCCCTGGGCGCCTGCCGCGGCGAAGATCTCCACGCCGGCGTGCTGGTAGCTGGCGTCGTACGATTCGCAGCGGTTGGTTCCGCGAGAGGTTCATACAGTTCCGGGTAGCCGTAGCTGTTGCTGACCTCGTTCGCCCCGAGCGCAAGAGCCTCGTTGACGGACGCCGCAAGCTGCGACGGGGCTTCCCCGCTGCCCTCGACCAGCATGATGTGACATTCGGGACAGGCAGCCGAGACCATGTCGACGTCCAGTGCCGACTCGGCTTCCCATTCCGCGTTTGCAGCCGGGTATTTGCCTTCTTCACCTTTTTCGTTGACCTTCTTGAAGCAGCTGTTCGCCTTCGTACATTCCGGCAGCCCGTACTTGGACCGGTAGGCCGCGAGGTCCGATTCGGCCTTCGGGTAGCCGAACGCGTCGACGATCGCGATCGTCGGCGTCCCTTCGGTGCCAGTGGGGATGTTGTACGCCGATTTGAGGTCGGCGGGGTCAAAGCCCCCGAGTTCTCCGCCGCCTTCGAGCGTGCCCGAGGCGCCGGGCAGGGCAAAGGCGTTGCCGACTTTTACCGGGGTCGGCGCCGCGATCGCTTCGCACGCGCCTTCCGGGCACACCCAGTGGGGCTCGGTAGCGGATGGAGTCGCGGCTATGCCCGGACTGGACTTCTTGAGGTGAAGCAGGCCGCGCGCCGCGCCGGCGCGGCGAGCGCGATCGCGCAGCTGAGCGCGAGTGATAGGGCGAACACGCGCGATGCGCGGCCGCTCGCCGATGAGCGCATACGTGCGCTTGCAACCTCCCGTCCATGGGACCTCAAGCAAACCCCCCAATCCTTGGCGCCAGAGCGGCCCTCCGTTGCCCCGTCGGCCGACAGTATCAGAGCCCCGCCACCGGGACCGCTAATGGCGCGTTCGAACGCTCGTCGGCCTGCTTGTGAAGAGCCCGCGGATCGGCGATGATTTGCTGCGTGGAACCGACCCATCAGACCGTCCGGCTCGCACAGGGTCGCCATCCCTCACCACAAATCGGGGCGTGCGTGATGGAGCTCGCCTCGATGCTCGCGGGTGAGAGCTTCAGCGATCGCCCGGCGACCGTCTCACCGGTCATCGCCGCGTTCTTGCGCACTTACAACGACGGCATCGACGACGACCGCCGCCAGACCCTCTACCCGCTAGCCGCGTTGATCGTCGGCACGACCAGCAGCCGCGCGGTCGAGCGCGAGCGGGTGAGTCGCTGCCTGGAGTTCGCCCGCCAACAGGGCGCCAGGACTCCGTCCGGGCGTGCAGCGATCGGTATCGCGACGGCCGAGGCAAGCGGCTCATGGGCGGCGCTCGCTGCCCTTCGCGACGGGCCCTCCAGCGAGAGCCATGCGCGCGCGTTGAGCTTCGTGCGCGAGCTCGTCGCAGTTCAGGCGCAAGCCCGCAGGCGACGTCGCCCACGCTGGCTGTTCAGCCGCGATCCCGCGCGGGCCGTCGAGGAGGCTCTCGACGGCGCCCCGCTTCGCACCCCGGCCAACGACCCGCCGACCGACACGCAGCGCGACATGGTCGGCCAACCCGCCTGACGCGTCAAGCGGTCGCCCTGAGCGCCGCTCAAATCCCTGCGGCGCAGCGCAGACGCTGCTCCTCGGGGTCGCTCACGGCGCCGCGGTCACGAGGCTGGCCGGTGTGCGCGGCGCTGCGGGGGCGGGTGCGCCACGCCTGCAGAGCGGCGAACAGCGCCAGCGCCGCTACCGCGGCGCCGAAGATCGCGAACGTTGTGGAGAGGCTGAGACGCGTCACCGCGAGTCCGGCCAGTACCGCGGGGACCGACAGCGCCGAGTAGGCGACGAGGAAGAACGCCGACATGACGCCCGCGCGCTGATCGGGCGGGATCGCCGCCGAGAGGTTGCGCAGGGCGCCGAGGAAGGCGACGCCGAAGCCCGCGCCGCCGACGGCGGAGCCGATCAGCAGCGGCACCGGCGCCTTCTCCGCGGCAGAGAGCGCGATCAATCCCACTCCTGCCGCGAGCGCCACGGATCCACCGGTGACTGCCGCCCAGGCCGCGTGCCGGCCGTAGACGAGCTGCGCCAGCGCCCCAACGCCCGCGAGCAGGAAGAGGCTGATCGCTGTAGCGACGTGGTTGCCGGTCGCGAGTACGTGCGCGGAGAGCTGCGGGCCGAGCGCGAAGAAGAGGCCCCCGATCGAGTACGCGGCGGCCACTGCGAGCGCGGCGAGGAAAAACGGTTGGCGTGCCTGCTCGGGAACGCGTGGGCGCTGCGGGGTCAAACGGAGCGGCGCGCGATCGGCGACCGGCTCGGGCATCAGCAGCACGCCCACGAAGGCGACCGCGAACAGCGCGAGCATGAGTGCATAGGGGACGACCCGCGGGGCCGGCAGGAATTGGACGGCCGCCGCGGAGACGAGCGCGCCAAACCCGAGCCCGGCGGCGCTCACGGTTCCGTTCGTAAGCCCCGCCCCCTCCGGGTCGCGGCGGGGGTGGAAGTCGAGCAGGCCCGCGCTCGCCGTGCCGAGCACAACCCCGGTCGCGAGACCCTGGACCGCTCGGGCCGCGAACAGCCAGACGACCGACGCGGCGAGGATGTACAAGACGCTCGCCGCGATTAGAGCGCCGAGGGCGATCAGCAACAACGGCCTGCGGCCAGCCACGTCGGAGGCACGGCCGGCGAGCAAAAGCGCGACGAGCGCACCGATCGCGTAGGTCGCGTAGACCAGGGTCAGGACGACGGACGAGAAGCCCCACAGCCGGCTATAGGTCGCATACAGCGGCGAAGGCGTCGCCGAGGCGAACAGCGCGAAGGCGATGATCGCGGCCGACAAAGCGTAGGCGAGCGGCTCCGAGATGGTGCGGCGGGTGGGCGCAGACAGGCGCAACGCGATGGTGGTCATGGGCCTTCCTTTCGATGGTCGAGCCGGCGTCGCGCGGCCTCGAGCTGCCAGACACGCAACTGTGAAACGCGCTGTTGCCAGTCGATGTGAGGTCCTGCGATCCGGAGTTCAATGAACGAACCCACGCCCGGTACGCTAGCACAACGAGTTCAATGATCGAACCGATACCCGCTATACTTGACAACGTGCTCGGCAAGGACTACGAACGTCAGGACTGCTCTCTGGCCCGCGCGCTAGAGGTGGTCGGTGAGCGCTGGACGCTGCTGATCGTGCGCGACGCCTTCTACGGGGTGCGCCGCTTCAACGAGTTCCAGGCCCACCTCGACATCCCCAAGGCGGTGCTCTCCGAGCGGCTGGGCTGGCTCACCGAGAACGGGGTTCTCCGACGGCAGCCGGACCCCAGCCACGCCGGGCGCCACCTCTATGAGCTGACCCCCGCAGGCCGAGATCTCTGGCCGGCGCTCCACGCCCTACTGGTGTGGGGCAGCCGCCACCGGTCGCCGAACAGTCGCGTCTTCAAGCACGCCACCTGCGGCACCCTGCTCAACGACGCCGGCTATTGCACGAAGTGCGACCTGACGCCGGGACCGCAGGACATCCTGACCGAGCCGCGCCGTGGCCGCGTCGCGGTCCGGGACGACCCCGTCGCAATCGCCCTGCGGGGGCCGCATCGATTGCTCGAACCCCTCGAGCAACGCTAGGGCCGAGAACGGCACGCCCTCGCCGGGAGCGGTCCAACTCGATCAGAACGCGCGCGTTTGATTTCGGGGCCCGCTCGGATCTCAGTTGAAAACAGTCCACCCGGGCGGTGAAACCCGGACAGCGAAAGGAGAGCCGGAGATGGGAAAGATCGTGATGAGCGGCCCGCAGAACGTCTCGCTCGATGGAGTGGTCCAGGACCCGGACGGTGAGGAGGACTTCAGGCTGGGCGGCTGGTTCGTCCAGTTTGGAGGACCGCCCAATTGGCCGCGGATGGAGCGGGACGCTCTGACGATCTCACAAACACGACGCCATGACCAGGGCAGCTCAAATCATGACCTGGCTGCGCCTGGAATCAAACGGACAGCGACGCAATCACTCGTCAGCCCGTCGATTCGACCTTTGTGGCCTCGCCGGTGGCGCGGCCGGCCTGGACGGCTGCAATCCGCCATGGGTGCTTGTTGTCGTCGGTCAGCTCCATGCGCCAGCGCATGGTGAATGAGGTCTGTAGCGACCTGTCTCCGCTGATGACGGTCGTCGTCGTGCGGTCTTCGATGTAGCGCCGGCCCTTGACGTGCAGATCGACGAGCATCAAGGGCGGCGCTGCCTGCCCCGCCAGCTCGACGATCTCGACTGAGCGGACCCGTGGCCCGCGCACGACGAGGCGCCGACTCTTGCTGGGATCGTCTGGATAGAGCAGCTCCTGCAGCGCAGCGGGGCTGGCCACGGTCTCGAGCGGAGCGTCTTCGCCATCGATTGCTTCAGCCCACGCGCCAACCGCGTAATCGACCTCGGCCTCGAGCACCCGCGGAGCGAACCGATCATCGACCATCGACAGGTCGAGCGCGGCCGCGCGAGCGCTCGTGGAGAGAACCGCACCTGCAATTTCATGGATCTGGGAGTTATCAATCCGGGCGGCCGCCGCCTGTTCGAAGGTCGCCTCGCGCTGCAGCGCCTTCGTATCTGACCAAGGCGACGGGAGGATGGGTTCGGCGAGCTGGTGCAACCCCTCGTGGTGTTGCTCGATCGAGAGCAGAACCCATCGCGGTCCAGCAACCCCGAGCGTCCAGTACTCGCAGACGCGGTGAGTATCTTTGATGCTGTTGACGCGGTGGACCCAGTTTCCCTCGCGATCGACAACCACATCACGCACGCGAGTGCTTATGCGAGCCACTGCGCGCTTCGAGCGCTCGTCGGTGGCGTTGCGCAAGCCGACGTAGTCGACGTGAACAGGCCCCTTCAGCTCGATCTGATCAGTCCAGCCCCGCAGCGCAAACGCCTTCAGCCTTCGCTTTCACTCAACCATGAGGTCTTTGCCCACGATGTGCGCGAGCGTGTCGCGGTCGTCGGCCGTCCACGCAGTCTGAACCGTGCGAAACAGCTGCTCGGCCTGTGAGCAGACGGTGTCCGGCGCAAAGCGAGAGTCGTTCTCAGCGGCCTCGGCCGCCGCCAACCTGACCTTCTCGGTGCGCGGCCCAAGCCGCTCCCGCTCGACAGTCAGGTCGACTGGCCAGAGAACGACGTGGCGCACTGACTGGGCAACGAGCCGCAGCGAAAACGGCCGCCCGTGTTGCGCGCGCCGCGACGCACGCCAATGCAACCCGGTCCCGACCAGCACGTAGATGACGAGCAGCGCAATCGGGAAGAGCAGGACGGCGAACGACGCATGGCGTCCCGAGCCTCCGCCACCGAAGAATCCACCGCCGCCTCCGAAGCCGCCGCTGCCGCCTCCACCTCCGCCTCCACCTCCGCCGCCTCCGAAGCCTCCAACTCCTCCGCCACCCAGCGCGAGGGCAGCGGCGGGCGTGACCAAGAAAAGCAGCGCAGTAAGCGCGCAGACACCGAGCGCTCGCGAACAGGGCCACCGCAGAAGCCGCCCCTTCCAAAGGATCTCCACACCTCGATTTTGGCACGCGCCTAGCCAGCTACATCGAACCCGGCTAAGGCTCGACGGGACCGCGGCCGGCCAAGCGGTCGCTAGGCTCAGACCATGGCCTATCAGCCGAGGCTGATTATTGAGCTGCCGGACGGCGGCGCGGTTGCTCGACAGCTCGGCACGCGAGCGCTCGCGAGCGTCGCAAGCGGCGATGTCGTTGTCGAGGCAGGCCCGACCGACGCTGAGGGCAACCTCGAGTCGCCTGCCGCGGGTCAGATCGTGCTATCGGTTCTCTCACCGGAGGCGCTGGAGCGCGAGGCCGGCGAGGTGCGCAGGGTGATCGCTCAAGCAGGCACGGGCGTCGAACCGCTCGTCGTCGAGGTGGAGGCCGCCGAGGAGCCGCGCGAGGAGGAGCTTGACGCCGTCCTCTCCGGGGCCAGTCACACTTCGCGCGGCGTGATCTTGCGCATCGTCCGCGACGCCTGATCGCCGATTGCGCAGGCGGGTTCAGGCAGGGTGCTGCCAGCCAAAGAGGACCGTCGCAGTAAACGGCGCGCAGTGGTTGGAGTTCACTCGAGCACATGCGAGCGGGCCGGAAGTGCCCTCAGAGACCGGATGGGAATTCGATCACATCGGGCGCCACCAGCGGGCGGCCCACGTCGAGCTGAATCTGAGCATGCGCCGTGAGCGGAATGTCGCGCGGGTCCCCCAGATAACGCTGGCCGTTGTACAGCGCCGTCACGGACCCGCTGTCCGGTCCAACCTGGGTCGGGCTGAGCGGCTGCCCCCAGATGTCGAAGAAGTTGGCAAGGGTGTAGATGCGCTGGATCGGCGACTCGATGTGGATGATGCCGTCAGCGGCGTGCGTGTGCAGCCAATAGAAACAGCTTCCCGACCCCACGAAGGGTCCGGCCGGGGTGTTTTCAGCGTGAGCGTCGGGAATGCCGATCCCGTACGGAACGCGCCGCGCGGCGCCGTCGACGAAGATCGTCAAGCGGGCGTGGATGTGAAAGAGCGTCTGCTCGCTGCTCGAGCATTCGATGCCATCCACTGACTCGCCGTTCGCCTTGGTCGCGGTCGTCGCTGCAGGCGGCGCGTCGGGGATCGGAACCTCCTCCGGCCCCAGCGGCCCGGCTGCGCGCGGCGGACGAAGGGCGCCCAGCGAGGCGAGCGGGGCGAGCCGCAGCTGTGACTTTGCGGGCGCCTCGCCGCGTGGCGCCCCGCCCCCGCCCAACCCCAGCAGCCCCACCGAGGCCACCGCGAGGAGCGCAATCGTCGCGCCACTGATGAGCTTGATGCGACGCCGGGTCGCGGCCGAGCGCCGCTGCGCGGTTTCCTTGGCGCGCCGCTCGTCTCGCGCCCGTTCTCGGAGCTGCTTGCGCGTTGGCTCTGACCTGGCTGTCTGTTTCGAGTTCATACTGTTGATGCCGCGGGGAGCTCACGCTGCACCGCTCGCGAGATCCCGCGGAGCATTCGCCCGAATACCCAGCGATGCACCGGATAGAGCGTGTACCAGTAGGCTCGCCCGACGTATCCGGCTGGGTCGAAGATGGTGGTCTCGCGCAGCAACGTGCTCTGCCCGCTTCCGTCCGCCTCGAATTGCAGCCACAACCGGCCGGGAATCTTCATCTCCGCGGACAGGCGCAGGAAACGCCCCGGTTCGAAGCTCTCGACGCGCCAGAAGTCGACCGCGTCGCCGACGCGCAACCGCCCCGGATCCCGCCGGCCGCGGCGCAGGCCGACGCCGCCACGCACTCTGTCGAGCACGCCTCGCAGCGACCAGAACCAGTTGGCCGCATACCAGCCGGTCTCGCCGCCGATGCGCTCGATCGCCCTGAACGTGTCCTCGTTTCGCCGCCGCACGCGAACCACGCGCGATGCGACGAGGCGCCGCCCGTATGCAAGGCCGCCGAAGCGGCGCGGTTGCTCTTGGCGGAGCACCGCTGACCAGCGCCGACGGGCGAACTCGTGGTCCTCCTTGGCGAGCGTGCGCGCGATCGCTTCGGACACGCCACGGCTCTGTTGTGGCGACGGGCCGATCGGCGCCCGTGTGCGCACCACCGTCTCGTTGCGAAGGCTCTCCACCATCGCAGCGGCGATCCGTCCGTTGCCGGGGACGAGCGCCGGCAGCAGCGCGCGTGCGATGCGAGGCGTGACGAGCGGAGCACGCAGGACGCCCCGATGCAAGCTTCGCTGGCGCGCATACTCCCGCATGAGCTCCGCGTAGGTGACGCGGTCGGCACCTCCGATCTCGTATGTGGCGTCGATCGGGGATGCGAAGCTCAGCGCCGCGACCAAGGCGCTGATCACTTCTTCGATCGCAACCGGCTGCGCGAGCGTCTCGCTCCACGGCGGGGCCACGATGATCGGCAGGCGCTCGACGAGGGCACGCACGGTCTCAAAGGACGCGCTGCCGGACCCGATCACGATCGACGCGCGAAGCTCCACCGTCGGCACCCCGTGCGCGCGCAGCAACTCCCCCACCTCGTGTCGGCTCGCGAGGTGTGGCGAGAGGTCTCGAGCGTCACCGAGGCCTCCCAGGTAGACGATCTGCGATACACCAGCAGCGCTTGCTGCGACACCGAAATTGGCCGCGGCCCGATGGTCGAGCTCCTCGAACTCCGCCCCGGACGCCATCGAGTGGACGAGGTAGCAGGCGGTATGCACGCCGCGTAGCGCCCCGCGCAGAGAGCCGGGATCGAGCACGTCGCCCTCGACGACCTCGGTGCGCGCTCACACCAGTTTGCGCAGCGCCTCGGGCCTGCGCGACAGACAACGCAAGCTCCTGCCTGAGCGCTCCAGCTGGCGCAGCAGCTGCGCGCCGACGTACCCCGAGGCGCCGGTGAGCAACGTCACGCGTTGTGCGAGCTCGGCGTCCCCAGCGCGGCTCGGTGCGCGGGGCGACCTGGCGACGGGTTGCTGGTCGTGAGCTTGAGAGCTGGTCATGCGTTTGGTGGTGTCGCTATCGGGCTAGCTACTACACAGTATAGTAGATCATCTGCGAACGGGGTGCACAAACTCCTGGACACCGGCTCCCCTAGCTTCGTGCGGTCCTTGGACGCACCGCGACACGACTTCGCGTCGTGCGCCTGCGGGCACAGATGATGCCCGCGCCCGCAACGCCGGCCGGAATCAACGCGAGCATCACGATGCAAGGCTGCGCGGAGAGGAGCGGCAGCGCGAGTGTCGCCGAGCCGCTAGCGGTTTCGGTCACAAGCGTGGCGAGCGCGACGAGCGCCGCGAGACAGAAGCAGGCGACGAGAACAAGCGCGATCGGGAAGCGCCAGGAAGGGCTCTCGCCGACGAGGTAGTCGATCCGCTCAGGCGCGAGCCCACCCGCTTCGGCCCCACTCGTCTCCGAGAACCTCAGCATCGCGCTTGCGAGCGGAGCGCGGTCGCCACCGGCTGCGGCCACCGCAGCCTCGTCGGCGCCGATCTCCGCGAGTGAGTCCTGGCGCCGTATGAGTTCGCCCAGAGACGGGGCGAAGAACAACGCGTCGGCGAGCACGCGAGTGGACGCCAGCCGCAGCGGATCGTGGCGTCGAGCGTGGTGGCGCTCGTGCGCGAGCACGGCGGAGAGCTCGTCCGCACCGAGCATCTCGACGGCGCCGCGAGAGACGTAGACGCGCGGATGGAGCAGTCCGGCGCAGAACGCCTGCGGACGGCCGTCGTCGATGATCTGTGCACCGTCGACGCTTGATGTCGCGTCACGCGCCAACGCGCGCCGGAACCGTGCATCCGCGCGCCACTCGCGTGCCGCCGCGCGAGTCGCGGCGATCAGCACGATCAGCCCGAACGCGGCGAGCACGGCCACTGCGATCGCGCCTGCGTTGGCGACGGGATAGCTGAGAGGCTGTCCAAGGATCGACACGGTGTGCGGCGCTCGACCTCCGATCCGCCAGCTCTCGGCGAGGCGGCTCAGCACGAACAGGATCGATGCGAACGCCAGCGCCCCGAGCGCGACGTTGGCAGCGAACATCCGCGTGGCCGCCCTCCGTGCGGGCAAACGAGCACCAGCCCCCGGCCGGTTGCCCGCTCGGTGCATCCGCGTGCCGTCGACACGCCCAGAGATCGAGGTCGATCGCATCGTGTGCTTGGGGAGATGGTAGGCGTCGAAACGCCGGGACGCCGCGGCGCGCCGGCGTGCGCGCGTCACCGGGACGCTCATGAGCCATCCCTCCTCTGTTGGCCGTTGGCAACGCTCGCGGCCAGCCCCCGAAGAACGGCCTCGCCGGCCGGGCTGGCATGCCCGAAGCACGCACCACCCTTCGGTGGGCGTAGCGATGGGGAGATCGATGTACTCACTACCGCAAATATCCTACTACGCAGGATCGTACTTGTGATCCGCTGCCGCTTTCGCCGCGCTGAAAGAAGTCGCGGCGTCGCTCCCGCGGCGTTCGGCTCCGAGGATCTCCTCATGTGGCACGGATGTCCGCCTGAGGCCGATGCCGCGGGCGGGTTGCCGGATCGGCCACGGACCGCGCGGCGCTCACTGCCAGCAAAGCGAGTGCCGCGAGAACGAGCATCGCCGCGGCCTCGGAGGCGATCGCCACGACTATTTCGGGCCGGTAGTTGTACTCCATGAAACCGAACACCTTCGTCTGCTCGCTCACGAGCAGCGCGAGCAGCGAGGTTGCGGCAATCCCGGCACCGCTCGCAGCGGTGAGAGCGAGCGCAGCTGAACCGAAGCGTCGAGACAGGCGCTCGAGCGGCGTGAGAAGAGCGAGGCCGACGATCGTCGCCGAGACGAAGTTCAGCAGGAACAGCGTGCCTATGGTCGGAATAACCGAGTAATTGCGAACGGCGTACTCGTAGTAGTGGTCGGCGCCGACGAACAACAGCAGCGCCCCACCGAGTGCGCTCAGCGCGAAGCGCGTGTGGGTTGATCTGACGAGACTCATCGGTACTCCTTTCGAGTTGAACATGGTCTTCGCGCACCTGCCGCCTCCCCTGTGCGCCACGGCCTCAGATGCCGCCGTCGCCGTCGTCCGGGCCGCCGTTGTTGTCCGGGTCGCTGTCGCCGCCGTTGCCCTGGGGTGTCCCGGCGGGCGGTTTCTTGACGGTCGCGGCGGACGGCGGGGTTTCGGTCTTGGTCGCTGTCGTTCGCGTCGCCGGTGCCTGCGCGTGGGCGCCGCCGCCGCGCGCAACCGCGACGGGGGCGGCGTTGCTCGCGCGGTGATGAGTGCCACCGCCGCCACCGCCGAGCGCCACCGCGGTCAATACGATCCCGAGGACGAATAGCGCGCCAATTGCCATCCAGGTGGCACGGATCTTTGAGGGAGACATGACTGTCCTTTCCGCATCCCGGGGCTCGCGGTGTGCGCTTCCAGGGATACGATTTTTCGTTGGCGGGAGATTTCGGCTTATGCCTGGGGTAGACGCTGCATGCGCCAAATCCTTCCCAACATCTACGACAAAGCATCGTAGATGTTACGCCATCTTTCCCAGCCGTGTGCTACACTGCGTCGTAGATGCCAGCGAGATCACGCCGCTCTCGGCGCAAGCCGCCGACGCCCGAACTGCACGAGCTCGAGACCGAGGTTATGGAGCAGCTGTGGGCAGAGGGCGAGGCCTCGGTGCGCGCGGTCATGGAGGCCCTCAACAAGCGTGCGCGACCCCAGCGGGCGTACACGACCTACATGACGATCATGGCGCGCCTGCACAAGAAGGGCGTGCTGGACCGCCGTCGCGAGGGCAAGACCGACTTCTACGCACCGAGGCTCGGGCGCGAGGAGTACATGGCCTCGCGCGCAAGCGCTCAGATCGACGAGCTCGTCGAGCAGTACGGCGACGTCGCGCTCACGCACTTCGCGAGGCAGGTCGCGAGCCTCGACCCCGCGCGACGCAGAGCGCTGCAGCGCCTGGCGCGCAAATCCTAGATCTCAAGCAGTCTCGAGGAACTAGCCAACCGCGCGGGCGAGCACCTCTGGAAGCTGCCGGCGAGAAGAGACATCGAGCTTGCGAAAGGAGCGTCCCAGGTGGGTCTCGACGGTCTTCTCGGTGACGAACAACGCCTGGGCGATCTCCCGGTTCGTGCCGCCGCCCGCTGCGAGCTCGACCACGCGCCGCTCGCTGGGCGTGAGCGAGTCCGCCCCACTGCGGTCGGTGGTCCCGGGCCGGACGCCGATCGAGGCGAGCTCGACTCGCGCCCGGCGCTCCAGGTTTCGGGCGCCGCAACCGCTGGCCAGGGTGAGCGCTTCAGACAGAGGCTCGCGCGCCGCGGCGCGCTGTCCGGCGGCCCGAAACGATGCGCCGAGATCGACGAGCACGCGCGCATGCTCGAGCCGCGCCGGCGAAGGCGCCAGCGCCTCGCGCGCTGACGCGAGCCTCTCGCAGCGATCCGCGCGGGGCCCAACGAGCGCCTGGACGCGAAGCGCGATGCCAATCGCGCGCGGCGCGCCGAACGACTGCGCGCGGCGCACCTCGTCGGCGGCCAGGTCGCGAGCGTCGCCGTGGCGGCCGAGCTCGGCCAGCGAAAGGGCTGCCGCTGAGCGCCAGGGGAGCACGGCCGGGTTCTCACCGCCGAATGCCGGCTCGTAGAGCCCGCAGCCGCACAGCTCCTCGATCGCGGCTTCGTGGTTGCCGGCCGCGGCGCGCAGCAGGCCCGAGGCGTAGCGCAGCTGGGAGCTCGACGTGAACTCGTCGTCGTAGCGAACTCCCGTGCGGTCGATGAGCCGGCGCAAGCTCTCGGGGGGCTCGTCGCGCTCGAGGCCCGCGAGCACCGCCGCGGACACCGCGAGGACGAGGAACCTCGCGCCCAGCAGCTCGGGGGCGAGCTCGATCGCTGCCTGCGCGTCCGCCTCGGCGTCGGCCAGGTCTCCGCGGCGTACCGCGATCAGCGCCCTGAGCGCCGAGATTGTCACGACTGTCAGAGCCGCACCTCGAGCGCGCGCGTTTGTGAGGATCTCGTCGGTCCCACGCAGGGCGGCATCAAGACCGTCGGCGACTGCCAAGGCGGCCAGAGCCAAGTTCACCCAGTTCTCGCCGCGGTGGGGCTCGACCGGGAGGCCCGCCGCGATCGCGCGCTCCGCGAGGTCGACCGTGGTCGATGCCGAGCGCAAATACAGGACCTCGTCCATCGCCAGCGTGGCGAGCGTGGTGGCCTGCAGCGCGTCGCGCGCCGGGCCGCCCGGGTCTCTCAGGCCGGCGATCGTCGCATTGGCTTCGCGACGGGCCGATGCTGACGTGGAGCTGAGCCCGAGCAGCGCGACCTCGAGCTGCGCGTGTGCCGGCTCCCCGGCCGGAAGCCGCTCCTGGGCACGGCGTAGGATCGCCGCTCCTTCCGCGGTGCGCCCGGCGAAGAAGAGCATGCCGCTGAGCTCGATCGCCGCAGCGGCGATCGCGGCCGCGTCCTCCGCGCGCTCGACGATCTCCGACAGCGGGGCGATCGCGTCCGGTGCGCCTGCGCGGGCGTGCGCCTGGCCGAGCTCGAGCACGACTTCACTGCGCTCGTCGTCAGCGGGAGGCTCGTCGAGGGCTCGGGCAAGCAGGGCGCTGGCGCCTGCCGCGTCGCCCAGCGCCAGCGCGTCACGGGCGGCGTCCCGAAGTAGGGCGACCGCCGCGGGGTCGGCGGCCGGCTCAGTGTGCATGACGTGAGCCGCGACTTGGCTCGAGGGCGCCTCGCGCTCGCGCAAGATCGTCGCCGCGGCGTGATGAAGCCGCTCGCGTTCAGCGGGCGACAGATCGCCATAGATCGCGGTGCGCAAGATCGGATGGGTAAAGCGCACCGGGCGACCGGATTCGACAACGCCGGCGGAGACCAGCGCCGCCATCGCCTCCTCTAAGTCCGTATCGGCGAGTCCGGCGAGTCGCGCGGCGTCGCCCACCTGGGCGCAGTCGCCGAGTGCGCTCAACGCACGGGCGAGCACCGCGGCCGCAGGCACCTGCCGCGCGAGACGGAGCAACACCGCGTTGGCGACGCCGCGTGGGACGATCGAGTCGACGTCTACCGTGGCCGCGGCCGTGGGGCCGAGGCCGCCCGCCGCCGCCTCCTCGAGCAGCTCGCCGACTAAAAACGGATTGCCCCCCGTCACCTCGACGCACGCGCGCACGAACGAATCATGCGGCTCGCCCGGCAGCCGCGAGGAGACCAGTGCACGGACCGCTGTGCGCGTCAGGGGCGACGGGCGCAGCAGCTCCACGCTCGGATCGGCGACGAGGGTCGCCGTCGCAGGTGTTAGCCCAGGATCGAGCGGCCGGGTGGCGAGGATCAGTCCCAGGGGCTGCCCTTCGAGCCGACGTGCGATGAACGCAAGCGCGCGCGCCGACGGAGCGTCGCACCATTGCAGGTCATCGATCACGAGCGCGAGCGGCGACTCGGCGGAAAGATTCGAGGCAAGCCAGTAGATCCCGTGTTGCAACGCGTAGCCGGGATCGCCAGCCGATAGGCCTGGCTCCTCCGTCCCGGAGGCCGGCATGGGCGCGCCGGCGAGCAAGTCCGCTGCCAGCGCCGCCGCTCCTGCCAGCCAGCGCTCGCGCTTGCCAGCATCTGCCTCCAGCAGCGTCCGCTCGAATAGCTGGCGCACGACGCCAAACGGAAACCCCTGCTCGAGCTCGGTCGCCCGCGCGCTGAGGACACAGACGCCAAGGTCGGATGCCCACACGCGGGCTGCCTCGAGCAGCCGCGACTTCCCGATGCCTGCGGCGCCCTCGATAACCAGGACCCCCCCGGCTCGCTGGCCTACGGCGCGCACCGTGGCGGCCACCCGCTCGAGCTCGTGCTCGCGCTCGAGCAGCGCGGCCGGCTGGGCGACGGCGGGTTGGTCCATGCGTCCACCGATCGTAAGGCACGCGCCTACCACCGCGCAATGTCAGGGGTCGATGTCAGGGGGTCTGCCTGATGTGCGAAATGCCGATCGGGGAGACGATGGCAGCGACAACGACCGATCGCGCGAAGGAGGACAGCATGGTGCTCATTCAGGTAACGCTCATCGAGGGCGTCTTCACTGCGCCGCAAAAGCGAGAGATCGTCGAGCGCCTCACCGGCACGCTGGTCGAGATCGAGGGCGAGGGCATGCGCCAGGCCATCTGGTGCGTGATCGACGAGGTCGCCAGCGGCGAGTGGGGCGTCGGCGGCCACACCCTTACCACCGATGACGTCAGGGCGCTCGCGCGCGGCTAGGCCGCGACAACGCGGGAATTGAACGACTCGTAACGGCCGCCGTGCTAACCACGCAAGCCCTCCCGACGACCACCCCGGCAACCGATCGGTGCCGCAGGCGCGCGCCTGCTGCTGGCGTCCGCGCGCTCGTCGCCCAGCAGGAGAGGATGCGGTTCCGTGATGGGGATCCCGACGCCGTCCGTACCGTCTTCAGGGCCTATGGACAGCTGGTCTATACAGTCGCGTTCAGGGTGTTGGGAAACCGGGCGCTAGCCGAGGATGCGACGCAGCAGGCCTTCGTCAAGGCGTGGCGGGCAGCGGGCAGTTTGGACGAGAAGCGCGACATGGCCCCATGGCTGGCCACGATCGCGCGGCGCGTGGCGATCGACGTATACCGCAGCGAGGCGCGTCGCATCGCACACCCGATCGAGTCCGTCTCGCCAGATCACCCTGCGCTCGTGTCCCGGCCGGAGTCGGCCGACGCATGGTGCGACAAATGCGAGGTTCGCCGAGCTGTCACCGAGCTGCCCCAGGACGAGCGCGAGATCGTCCGCCTGCAACATTTCGAAGGCCTCACGCACAACGAGATCGCGAAGCGGCTGAAGCTACCAGCGGGAACGGTGAAGTCGCGCTCCTTCAGAGCCCACACGCGCCTCGCTGCGCAGCTCGCGCACCTGCGCGCATGAATCGTCGGCCTGCACCACGCCGTACACGCCAAGTTGGGCGCCAGACGGTCACTCACAAAGACTGCCGCTACTCACTACTCACCTCGCGGGGATGATCTCGGTCGATCAAGCAGAGCGCTCGACGTCGAGCGAGTTTCGCCCGCTGCGATGGTTTCGGAAACATCCCCGCTCGTTAAAGGGACTGGAGTAAGCAGGAGATGCGTCAGACGTCACTGCGTTTGAGCTTGGACGGTTGCCCAGGCAGCGCACAGTAGATCAGCAAGCAATACATCGCGCTGCTCGTCGTCGCTCGCGTCAATGTCGTCGACTATGCGCGCTACGAGCTCTGCGGCGGATGCGCGGTCAAGGGGCCAACTATCGAATTCCATCATGTCACCCCCACGCGGCCGGTTGGCCTGCCTGCACTACGCGCGCAGCTCGAGCTGACAGGAAGAGCTGGTGCATGCCCGATCGCTCGCGGCGGGAGCCGTAGCCGAGACCTCTGTGTCTGGAATGAGTTCATGATCGGACTACGTCTGGGAGTAGAAAACGGTTCGCACGGACTTCCATCACGGCGCCTACTTCTGAGCCGACCTTTGTGGCAGCTGGACGTTGTATCGGAGCGCCGTTCGCAGGAGCGAGCAGACGCCTCCTGCGCTACCCCCCGGACCCAGCGTGGCCGGCGTGCGCTGATTGCTCTGGAAGGAGCTGGGGGCACAGGTGTGCCAAGCCGCTGCGCCGGGCCCGTAGTCGAATCTCAAGCTCGCGGTACCCAGCGCTGCCTGGCTTCGCCGCGAAGCCGGCGCCGTGCAACAGTCCCGCACCCGCCGAGTTCTCGCGCAGCGTTGTCGCGGTCAGCAAATCGAGCCCGGCTAGCCGGGCATGATCCACGGTTTGCCGCAGCAGCTCGCCCCCGAGCCCACCGCGCTGCCAGTCGTCGGCGACCGCGATCGCAACTTCAGCTGATTGGCCGTCGTCGCCAGCACATACGTACCGGACCACGGCCACGCCGGTGCTTTCGTCGGGTGTCAACGCCAACCACGCGACATGTCGGCGACCGTCAACCTGCGTCATCAGGTCAAGCAGTCTTTCGCTCATTTTCTCTATCGGCGCGAAAAACCGCAGATAGCGCGACCGTGGCGAGAGCGAGTACACCGCCGCCTCGTATGTCGCACGGTCAGTAGTGCGCATAGGCCGAATGCGCACGCTGCGCCCATCGTTAAGCGTGAAATCCCGTGGATATTGCGTGGAAAGAGTCATCTACCGCTATGGACGCCTATCGTGCGGGAACATTCCCTCGGTATCGAGTCACCAGGCAGAGCAGCGCGACCGGTCGTGCTAGCGGATGCTCCAGGAAGGCCAACCGGGTGCCACCGGTTGGACGTAGGGGCAGATCCGCTGCTGTCGGCGATGACGAGAAGGATGAGCGACGCCGCCGGGGACTACGCGTTTCCTCACGTGTCCGTCGCGATGCGCCGACCGACGAGTTCGCAGCGGGCTCTTTCGACCTCGTGGATGCGCGCGTGCGGTACTGATGCGCCTAGCAGGCCGGATCCCGACGCTCAGACGGATGATCTCCACGGTCAGCCACCGCTCCTACGGGATTCTCGACCGCGCCCCGGCGCCAGGCATCGGGGCAAGCGAGACTACGCCATCAACGGCGCCGGCGAGGGGCCGAACGCTGCTTGCGAGGGGCGTTGAGCTTTCGCTCCTCGGCGGTCATCTTCCTAATAATCAGGGTGCCTTTTTCGACCTGCTCACGAATGTCCTCAAGCTTCTCCGCGCGCTTCTGCTGGTGACGCTGCTGCTGTGACATCGGCGGCATTCCAATTACATAGTACCGCGCTCGCGGGCGAGAACCCGCGCTGGCATTGGCGCATGTTGGCGCGCGCGGAAGTTCGGACGGGGCGCGCGCGATCTCCGTGCGCGCGTTACTACGCAGTCGGCGACCAGATCGAGGCCGGCGCGCCCTGGCATTGCGCATTCCTCCTGGGGTCTTGCTCCACTCAGCATTGGTGGAGCCCCGAAACGCCAGAGGTCTCCGAACGCTCCTGGCTGCCGTTCGGAGAGGGGCAGGTCGTCCGCTGCGCGGGGACCCGCACTTCAGGCTGATGTCGAGTGGCAACGGCCGGCTCGACTGCATCGAGACGATCGAGCAGGGAGTGTGCTCATCGGGACGCGCAGCCTGCGAAAGACGCTGCTGAAGCTGGCGCTCGTGCCCCGCTGGCTCAGCCGCTCTGGCTCAAGCCGGCTTTACGTCCGCAGTTGAGGCCCCGCGCGCAACTCGTGGATGTTGCTAAGGTCTGCGAGATCAGATCGGGCGATTGGCCCGATACAGCAGTGCCAGCGCTCGTAGCCATTGCTCAGCAATCTCCGCGTTCGCCGCACTACTACCGCAGGAGGAATCAGAATGGCTACCGGAACCGTCAAGTGGTTCAACGACAGCAAGGGCTTTGGGTTCATCACGCCCGATGACGCGTCGGACGATCTGTTCGTCCATCACAGCGCGATCCTCGGTGACGGCTATCGCTCGCTCGCCGAGGGGGCGAAGGTGAGCTACGAGTCCGAAGCCGGCGAGAAGGGCCCCAAGGCCACGAACGTGCAGCTGGCGTAGCGCGTCAGAAGGGCAGGCGGTCCAGCCGACCGCCGGTACCCGAACGAAGCCAACGCCTTCACACGGCGCTCGGCCGTGCGTGCTCGGCACCTGCGACAAAGGACGGGAAAACATGGGCTCAAGTAGCAAGAAGAAGACAACTATGGCGAAGCTCGCCCGCGAGAACCGACTTCGTGAGCGTCGGCTGATCAAGCAGGCCAAGAAGGACGCTCGCAAGCAGGCGTCCGCCGATCAGCTGGACGGGCATGCGAGTCCTCTCGAGACACGGATGGCTCAGTCAACACCGCCAGATCCCACGCCCGCAGCTCTCGAGCCGAATGTTCAGCCGCCTCCAACGGCCGATCACGAGAACACCACTGACGAGGCTCCCTCGGGCACGATGGTGTAGCAGCAACCGGGCGGCCTGGCCAGTGGGAGGAGAGGATTCGCTACGGCGATGACGTCATGAGCGATCCGAACGACGAGCAAGCGTCGCGGGGGTGTGCACATTGGCCGTAAACGGGGGTGTGCACATTGGCCGTAAACGTTTCCTCGAAGGCTGCGAGGACGAGATCCTCCTTCCTTGCGAAGTGCGACTAAGCACGCCTGTCATGGCCCGGCTTCGCGCGCTCCCTCTTCAACGGATGCACTGTGAAACCCACGGCACGCGACGACGCTTTCGGCAGCAGCGAGACGGCGGCGACGGCTCAGCGCCCTCTGTTCATCTCGCAGTTTGAGAGATCGCTGGCATGCCGCTTGCCGGCGCTTCAGCGGAGCCATGAAACCGGCCGGCGTGGCGTCCGCCGCCCTGACCCGTCGCAGCGACAGGCCGCCCAGCAGCGCCGCCGCGAGCAGGACGCCAGCGGCGATGTAGTACGCGGTGCTGATGCCAGACACCAACGAGTCCCTGAGTGCATCGAGCGTCGCGATCGGAAGCCGCCTGAGCACTGCCGGGTCGCCGTGGGCCGCGGCGACGACGGCATCGAAGTGAGTCCGGTCCGCGGCGGTTGCCCCCACCTTGTGCGCGTAATCGATGAGGCGATCGCGTTGCACGGAGCCGACCGCGGTGCCCATGATCGCCACGCCGACGGTCCCGCCGACTTGGCGCATGGCGCCCATCACGCCGGACGCCTGGCCGCGGAGCGCAGCGGGCGCCGCGTTGAAGGCGTCGGTTCCCGCCGGCCCCATCGTGAGCGCAATCCCGATTCCCCCCAGCGCGAGCGCGGGCACTAGCCAGGCAAACTCGAGCTTGCCCAGGACCGCCGCAATCCACACCAGCGCGACGCCGAGCAGCCCCGCTCCGCATCCGACCAGCGCTCTGGGCCCGATCCGATCGTAGACCTGGCCGGCCCACGGGGCGAGCAACAGCAGCGGCACGGTCAGCGGAAGGAACGACAGACTCGCGGCGATCGGCCCGAAGCCGAGCAGCTCCTGAACGTAGATCGCGCCGAACACCGACATTCCGGCAAGCGCGTACTGCACCAGCGCGAGGACCGTGTTGCCGACCGAGAAGTTCCGGCTCTTGAACAGCCCGAGTGCCACGAGCGGAAAGCGCGCACGCGTCTCCACCAGCCCGAACGCCGCGATCAGCGCGACGCCGCCGGTCAGCAGCACGATCGTGGCTGTAGAGCCCCAGCCCCACTGCTGCGACTGCATCAGCGCGAGCACGACCATCACGAGCCCCGAGACCAGGGTCAGGGCGCCCGGCCAGTCCATCGCGGCGTCGCGCTCGGGCGCGTCGCGCGGAAGGCTCCTGGCAGCCACAGCGAGCATCGCCAGTCCGAGCGGGAGGTTGATCCAGAACACAGCCCGCCAGGTGACCCCCTGGGTGAGCAGGCCGCCGGCAAGCGGCCCCAGCGCCAGAGAGATCATCGAGATCCCCCCGTAGATCCCGATCGCCCGTCCGCGCTCTTGCACGTCGAAGGCATCGACGATGCTCGCCATCGTGGTCGGGATCATCGCCGCGGCTCCGAGCCCCTGGACGGCGCGGGCCAGGATAAGCCACGTCTCGGAGTCGGCGAGCCCGCAGGCCGCCGACGCGGCCACGAACGTCGCGGCTCCGATCCGAAACATCCTTCCGCGCCCGACCAGCTCGCTGAGCCGACCTCCGACCGTGACGCACGACGCGAGCGCGAGCAGGTAGGCATTCATGACCCATTGCAGCCCCGCCGGCGACATGCGCAGGTCGCGCCGCTAGATCGCGGTCCGCGCTCCGCGTCTTTTTTCACTCCGCGCAGCCGGCTACTCGTTCGCGCGGATCGGCGAGCAGCTGTGCGAGTCGACCCCGGCCACCACACCTCCTAGTTTGCGTCTGAACCTCTACGTCGCGACCATCGAATAGCTCGCTGGCCTCGCGTGGTTCGCACACATCCAGCGAGCACGCAAGCCAACGCAGATAACTGCGGGGGTTGAATTGCGGTCAGGCCCGCGTTCGCCGCCGGCGCGCTTCCTTCTCGCGAGCTGCTCGCGCTCGCATGGAGCGTGGCGAGCCGCGGCCCTCTGGCAATGGGCGCTCTGACAATGCTCGCTCTGCGGGCTTGCGCGGGCGGGGCGAGCGCGCTCGCGCAGCGGCGACGCGATGGCGCATGCGCATGATGAGTGACGGCCGCGGATTCCTCGGCGCGACCCGCACGGGGCCCAGTTCGCGTGTGGAGCGCGGCACGAGCGCCAGGGCGAGCAGTCCCAGGCCGAGCGCGCTGCCGAGCGCGAGCACCGTGCGTGCTGCCAGCGCGGATGCGAGCGGACCGCTCAGCAGGTAGCCGACCGGCAGCAGCGCGAGCGATCCCATCCAGTCGTAGGCGCTCACGCGCGACAGCGCGCGCGGGGGGATGTGCCCGGCCAGCGCCGTCTCCCACCAGACCATCAGCAGCGAGAAGCCCCAACCCGCGGCGAGCGAAAGGACGATCACCAGCTCAAGCGGAGCGCCGAAGGCAAAGGCCGCGCCCTGAAGCGGCCATGCGAGCGCGAGCAGCAGGCTGGCGCGCAGCGGGCGAGCCGGGCGCCAGCGCGCGCTCGTGATCGCTCCGCACACAGCGCCGGCCCCGGCGGCAGTCTCCAGGCCCCCAAACACGCCGGCGCTGCCGTAGAGCTCGCGCGCGATCCCCGGCGCTAGCGAGTACCACTGGGCGAACAGGCACATCACGGCGCCGGCGAACGTTGTGATGGTCACCCACACCCAGCTGCGCCTGCGCACCTCGCGCCAACCCTCGCGCAGCTCGTGCAGTACCGGCGCCGCCGCGCTCGTCTCGCCGCGGGCGCGCGGGCTCACGCGTGCGAGCAGTAGCGCGCTCACGAGGAACGTGAGGGCATCGAACGCGAACGTCTCGCCCGGGCCGACGCCCAGCACGAGCACGGTCGCAAGCGCCGGTCCGATCAGGAAGGCCAGGTTGGCCATCGATTCGGTCAGCGCCCGCGCCTCGAGGATCAGCGGCTCGGGCACGGTCTGCGGCACCAGTCCGCTGTAGGCGGGCTGAAAGAACGCCTGGGCGGCGCCGAACGCGGCCTCGATGACCGCGAGCTCCCACAGGCGCAGCGTGCCGCTGAAGATCAGCACGGCGAGCGCGATATGCAGCGCAGCCCGCGCGAGATCGGCGGCGATCATGATGCGCTGGCGCGGCAGGCGATCGGCCCACACGCCGCCGAGCAACAGCAGCGCGACCAGCGGCAGCGACTGGGCGGCGAGCACGAGCCCAAGGTCGCCTACAGAGCCTGTCGACTGCGTGACGTACAGAGCGATCGCGACGACAACCGCACGATCGCCGATCGCGCTGGCGGCTTGGCCGAGGAACAGATAACGGAAGTTCGGATGGCGCAGGACGCGCAGATACGTGCTCACGACAAGACCTCAACGGGTACGGCACGCCTGCGAACGGTGTGCCAGGCGGGCGTGCGAAAAGGAAGACGCCACTCGCGCGGCGTCCGGGCATCAGGTCACAGCCAGGAGCACAACATCGACCCGAGGCTAGCAGCCCTCGAGCAGGCTGAGCCGAGCCAACTCTCCCTGGCGCCAACCCCGCTACCGTACCTGACCGTGACCGGCCTGGATCGCGACGGTGATGTGTTCGTGCTGGATCTCGGAGACGGCGAGAACCGGTTCAACGACCGCTCGCTCGATGAGATCGACCGCTGCCTTACCGAGGTAGAAGAGTCCGCGCCGGTTGCGCTCGTCACGAGCGCAACCGGCAAGTACTGGTCGAACGGTCTCGACCTAGGGTGGATGGCCACCCAGGGGGAGCAGGCGCCCGCATTCCTCGCCCGCGTGCACGGACTGCTCGCGCGCGTGCTCGAGATGGCAGTCCCGAGTGTGGCCGCTCTGCAGGGGCATACGTTCGCGGCCGGCGCGATGCTCGCGCTCGCCCACGACGACCGCGTTATGCGCGCCGACCGCGGCTTCTTCTGCTTGCCGGAGGTCGATATCGGGCTGCCGTTCTCCCCCGGAATGAGCGCGCTGATCAGCGCGCGCCTCACACCGCGGACCGCCCACGAGTCGATGACGACCGGCCGGCGTTACGGCGGGACCGACGCCCTCGCCGCCGGTCTCGTCGAGGAGGCCGTCTTGGAGGCCGAGGTGCTACCGCGAGCGATCGCGCGCGCAGAGACTATGACCGGCAAGAACCCAGCCACCCTGAAGGCGATCAAGCAGCAGCTCTACTCCGACGCGCTGGCCGCTCTTCGGGCGAGCTCCGCCTGGCCTGCCGGCTGAGACCTGAGCCGCATGGCCCCGTCTGCATGGCCCCGTCTGCTGCATGAGTGCGACCGAGAGCGCCGTTTCTTACCACGTCAGCCAATGTCGAACGATGCTGAGTTCCGGTAGAGAGGATGAGGTACCCGAGGGGCTCGGGACCGAGCTTCATCGGTCGGTGAGAACGCCGGCCAGGGTCCGCTCGATAAGGCGCGCGTACTCCCCGTCTGTCCAACCGCGCTGCTGAACGAGCCTGAGATAGACCGACTCGCTCGACGCGATCGCATAGATGATGTCGGCGGCTTGCTCGACCGACATCCCCTCGCGGAGCAGCTGGGCCTGCTCGAGCGCCTCGGCCACCGCAAGTCCGTCGGAGCGCGCGGCAGCGCGGCCGCGCTCTCGGAACTCCTCGATGAGCGGGTCGTCCAGGCCGACTGATTCACCTACGGCCAGCAGCCGGGCCGCCCGGCGCATGAGCCGTGTGCCTGCGTCGGCGACGAGCGCGAGCATCCGCTCGGGGGGCGCGTTGAGAGCGGCTTGCCACGAAGCGCGCGCGAGCATCTCCGGCTCGTCGTCGTCGCCCCGGATCGCCACGCGAATGCACTCGTTAAACAGCGTCGCCTTGGTGGGGAACACCAGATAGACGGTGCGCTCGGACACCTCCGCTGCAGCAGCGATCCCAGCCATCGTCGTCGCGCCGAACCCTTTCTCGACGAACAGCCGACCGGCGACGGCGCGAATTCGGCGACGGTTCTCCCGCGCGGCGGCCTCGCGTGCGGGCGATTCGTAGGGGCGGCGCTTGACAGGCTCTCGCTTCATCGGTTACAGTGACGCTGTATTCATTACAGTTATCCTGAATCTAACTCGATCTGGGAGATGATGATGATGATCGCTCGCGTCGCAACCTTCACGCCGTTGCCGGACGGTCTCGACGAGGACGCCGTCGCGCTGCTCAGGCGCACGATCAGAGAGGCGCCGGGCTACGTGGCTGGGTTCCACCTGCTCGACCCAGGGTCCAACAAGGCGATGTCGGTCACGGTCTATGACAGCCGCGAGTCGCTGCGCAGCGCCGGCGAAGCGCTCGCCGCGCGCCCCGCCCAGCGCAAGGTGGGCATCGACCCCGACAGGGTGGAGTTCTTCGAGGCCACATGCTTCTGACAGGCGCAACTCGCGCTGCCAGTTTTCGCACGCAGGTGGCAGCGAGCTGTCGTCGCCCGGCCGCTAGGAGGAAGGATCGTCCGGATTGGCTTCAGAGGTGCTGCGGGACACGGTCGCTGCGTATTCCGGTTCGCGGGCTCGCAGCATCACGACCCCGGGGCGCACTGTCACAGCGAAGTGACAGCAGGGCCCGGTGACCAAGATGGGAGTCACCGGCTGCGCAGCCTTCGCCGCGGCCACCTTGCCGTCACCCACCGCGGGCGTGGGCACCGCGGGCGTGGGCACAGAGACCGTTACCTGGGCTTTGGAGGGAAGAATGAGCAGTGAGAGCAGCAGCCCAAGGCCGAATATTCCTGCGGACCATGCGAACGCGGTCGTGTAGCCGTGGATCGCTGCCGCGTTGGCCAGTCCGGGTGTGTGCGGGTGGCTCGCGGCGTAGGCGCTGACCGAGCTGGCGAAGATCGTGCTGAGCAGCGCCGTGCCGACAGAGCCCCCAACCTGTTGGGAGGTGTTCACCATCGCCGACGCGACTCCCGCCTCCGAGCCGTCGACGCCGAGCGTGGCGGTGCTGAACGCCGGCGCGAAGATACAGCCCATCCCCAGGCCGAGGATGAGCAGTGGGGGCAGGACGTGGCCTGCGTAGCCGGCGCCCGGGGAGAGGCCGGTCAGCAGGAGCATTGCGATCAACCCGAGCGTCATCCCGACGGCGATCGGCGGCTTGACCCCGGTGCGGTAGATCACCTTGGTCTGCACCGTGGTAGAGGCGACGACGAGCACGGCGGTCAGCGGCAGGAACGCCAGGCCCGTCTTCACGGGAGAGAAGCCGAGACTCTCCTGCATGTAGTAGGTCAAAAAGAGGAAGACCGCGAAGATCCCGGCGCCGGCCAGCAAGATCGACACGTAGGAGCCGCCGCGGGCGCGGTTCGTCACGATATGTAGTGGCAGCAGGGGATCGCTCCTGACGCGCTCGACCGCAACGAAGCAGGCGAGCAAGACGACGCTGGCGGCGAGAGCGATGATCGTCAGCGGGGTCGTCCAAGAGTGCGTCTCGGCGTAGGAGAAGCCGAAGACGAGCGCGAACAAACCCCCGCAGGCGAGCAGGGCGCCGGGGACATCGATCCGGGTTCGTCCCTCCGGAGGATGATTCTGAAGCAGCGTCAGCGCCACAAACACGGTGGGTACCGCGATCAGGAGGTTTACGTATAGGCACCATCTCCAGGACAGCGCCTGCGTGAGCACCCCGCCCAGGAGGAGCCCGACCGAGGCGCCACCCCCGGCGATCGCCCCGAAGATGCCAAACGCCTTCGCGCGATCTGGCGAGCCGGCGAAGGTGACCGTCAGCAAGGAGAGCGCCGAAGGCGCGAGAAGCGCGCCGAACGCGCCCTGCAACGCTCGCGCGGCGATGAGCGTCCCGAAAGACTGGGCCAACCCGCCGATCCCTGAAGCCACCGCGAAACCGATGAGCCCGGCGATGAACGTCCACTTGCGCCCGAACAGATCACCGAGCTTTCCCCCGAGCAGCAAAAGGCTGCCGAAAGCCAGCGCGTACGCGGTCACGACCCACTGTCGGCTGTCGGTGGAGAAACCGAGCGATCGTTGCGCGGCCGGGAGCGCGATGGTCACGATCGTCGCATCGAGGACGACCATCAGCTGCGCGACACCAAGCAGGGCCAAGATCGCCCAGCGACGGCTCCCCTCAGAGGTTTGCGCGACCGATGCCGAGCTCGCCGCGGCCATCAGCAGTCGCAGGCCGCTAGGTTCGCCGCTCGCACCGGCGACGCCCTGCCCACGACGGGGGCCGAATCCACTCGCTCGCCCGGTCGTCGGGACCGGGGACCCGGACGGCAATCGAACACTCGCCGACGGTACTCCTGTGCGGCGAGAAATGCCAACAACCTCGTCGAGAAGATCGACGGGCGCGTCCTTGGAGCCGCTTGTCACCGGGCGTCGCGGACTACTATCTACGCGGCTATCAACGCGTAGGTCATCCCCCCGAGATCTCGAGGAGCTTCTATGTCCGGACCGGTGTTGTTCTGCTACGACGGATCGGATGACTCGGGCGCCGCGCTGCGCGCGGCTCGCGAGCTGATCGCGCGCCCCATTCCAACGGTCGTGCTGACCGTCTGGCAGTCCGCAGCCGCGCTGCTCGCGCAGGCCGGCGGCTTTGCCGTCGGCTTCGGCGATGAGCAGCAATTCGACGCGGACGAGGCAAAGCTCGCCTGGCAGGCGGCGGAGGAGGCCGCGACACAAGGTCGCGAGCTCGGATACGAAATCACCGCGCGCGTCGAGCAGGCGAAGGAGGGCGTAGCACGAACGATCATCGACGTAGCCAATGAGCTCGATGTGGCGCTTGTGGTCTGCGGGCGACGAGGGCGCGGCATTCTCAAGTCGACCTTGCTGGGCAGCGTGTCGCACGACGTACTTGCCCACGCAGGGCGGCCGGTCCTGATCGTCCCCGCCACACGTCCGGAGCGCTGAGGGTCAGCCGCAGCGGTGAGCGTCGGCTGGAGCGGTGAGGGTCAGCGCTTGACCGGATGGGCTGCGAGGTGCGCGTGGACGAGCTGGACCGCCCACGCTCCCTCCCCGACGGCCGTGGCACATCGCTTGGTCGAGCCGGAGCGGACGTCGCCGGCGGCAAACACGCCCGCAAGGGTGGTCTCGAGCAGGTTGTCTGCCCGGGCAGCGGCTCCGGTGAGCACGAATCCGTTGTCGTCTCGCGCGACTACGTCGTCCAGCCAGTCGGTGCACGGAAGCGCGCCGAGGAATAGGAACAGGAATGAGAGCGGCAGGCCCTCGCCGTCCTTGAGCGTGACGCCGTCGAGCTGTCCTTCGGTCCCGTGGAGGGCGGCGATCTCGCTGCGGTCACGGACGGGTATGCCGTGCTGCTCCAGCTCGCGCACGAGGTAGTCCGACATCGTCTCGCGCAGGTCCGCCCGGCGGTGGAGCAGTGTCACCAGCGCCCCGCCGCGGGCCAGCCAGACAGCTGCCTGCCCGGCCGAGTTCCCTCCGCCGACCACGCCGACGCGCTCGGCACCGCACAGCTGGGCCTCGGGCGGCCCGGCGGCGTAGAAGACGCTTATTCCCTCATATTGGTCGAGGTCCTCGACCGGTAGTCGCCGATATTGCGCGCCGGTCGCCAGCAGCACGGCTCGCGCCGCGATCTCGTGATCGTCGTCGAGCTTCACGATATGGCGCCCATTCCCGGGTTCGAGGGCCATTGCCCGGTACGGGGTGGCCAGCTGCGCGTCGAACTTGCGCGCTTGGGTGACCGCGCGACTGGTCAGCTCGTTGCCGGTTATTCCCGCGGGGAACCCAAGGTAGTTCTCGATGCTTCGCGAGAAGCCGGCCTGCCCGCCGAGCGAGGTGCTGTCAATCACGAGCGTGTTCAGGCCCTCCGAAGCGCCGTAGACTGCCGCGCCAAGGCCCGCGGGGCCGGCCCCGACCACGAGCAGGTCTGCTTGTTCGCGTGCTGCGAGCTCGTGGCCGATACCCAGGGCGCGGGATACCTCGCCTGTTGAGGGCGCCTGCAGCTCGACGCCGCCCGGCAGCCGGACCACCGGCAGACTCGCCGCGTCGAGCCCTGCTGCCAGGGACGCCGCAGTGGGGTCGTCTGGCCGGTCGGGATCGCGCCAGGTGAACGGCAGTCGGTTGTTGCGGGCGAAATCGAGCATCCGCATCGTGGCTTGAGATGAGCGCGGCCCGACGATCTCGAGGCCGATGCCCTGCACCCGCTGAAGCCCCTCACGCCGGGCAATGAATGCCGACAGCACGAGATCGCTGAGCGGCGCGTCCTCGTACAGCAGCATTCGCATCACGTCGCGCTCGACCGCGATGTAGCGCAGCGGCCGGGTGACCACCGCTGTAACGAAGACCGTCTGCCCCGAGAGCAGGTTCAACTCGCCGAGAAAGCCCGCAGCTCCGTGGCGGACGATCTCGTTTCCGGCCGCGTCGACTATGACCACCTCGCCCTCCAGAATCACGATGAACGGATAACTCCGGTCTCCCACGCGATACAAGACGTCGCCGACCTTCGCCGTGCGTTCCTCGCCGAGTTCGGCGAGCCTCGCCAGCTGCGATTCAGACAGCGTGGGGCTCGGTGGGGGCGCGACCATACTGGCTGGCTGCGGCATCAGACCTCCTGCGAAGCTTAGCTTTCGTCGAGGGACTCGGGCTCGTACGGATGGACGGCCATGCGTGCTACCACCACTTATCGTCGCGAGCGCGTTCGGTACCCCCGGTCTGATCGAGCGCGTCCAGCCTTGCCATGTCCGAGTCCGAGAGAGTGAAGTCGAAGATTCGCGAGTTCTCCTCGATCCGGTCCCGGTGAGTTGACTTCGTCAGCACCGGGATCTGCCGCTGAACGCACCAGCGCAGCAGCACCTGGGCCGGACTGCGTCCGAGAGTCTCCGCGATGCTTCTCACGGTTTGGTCGGCAAGGTTGCGCCCGGTGCCGAGCGGGCTGTAGGCCTCGAGCGCAACGCCGCGGCGCTCGCATTCGTCGAGCAACCTCCGGCGGTACTCGAATGGGCTGAACTGCACCTGGTCGACCGCTGGCATGACGCTCGCCTGCGCGCTCACCTGCCCTAACTCGTCGGTGGAAAAGTTCGAGACGCCGATCGATCTGGCGAAGCGGAGCTCCCGGGAACGCTCCATGCCGGGCCAGGCCCACACGGGGCCTCGCTGCGGCCAGTGGACGATATAGAGGTCGACGTAATCGACCCCAAGCCGTCGCAGGCTCCGCTCGGCCTCGGCGGCCGGGTCCTCGTGCGCTGGATAGAACTTGGTCGTAAGAAAGACGTCCTCGCGGGGAACACCGCTCTCACGCAGCGCGCGACCGACGCTTTCCTCGTTGCCGTACGCCTGCGCAGTGTCGATGTGCCGGTAGCCCGCCTCGAGCGCGAAGCGCACCGCGTCGACGGCTTCGGGTCCGTCGGGCACCTGCCATACACCGAGGCCCAACAACGGAATCCGATTGCCGTCCGCAAGCTGGCGTGCGGGCGATTCTGTTGTTGCATCAGAACCTGACATGTGGATACGCCTCCTGTCGTGCTGGTCGATCGTCGGGTCGCGGCAAGCGGGACGTAGCTTGTCGTCGCGCGCGCGACACCCGACTCGGCAAGGACACCGCCCGAACATAGCAGGGTCTGACTTAGCTATTCCAAAGTTAGCCACAGGCGCGTGCATGCGCGTCGCGCGCTTCCGGCCGGTAGGGCGCGACCCGCCGGGAGACTGGGCATCGGCGCTGCGCCGATCTGGCGAGCAGCGGATTCTGCGAGCCACGGTTCTCAGATCGAGCGTATCGAGCCTCCGTCAACCGGGATCATCGCGCCGGTGATATACGAGGCGGCCGGGGAGAGTACGAACGCGGCAACTCGCCCGAACTCCTCGGGCTCCCCGTACCTGCGCAGCGGAATGTTCTCGGACTTGCGGGCACGTACCTGATCGGGGTCGCCGCTCAGCGCATCAAATTCACGCACCCTGTCGGTGGCAATCCTGACCGGCAAGATCCCGTTCACCCGGGTCCCGGACGGACCAATCTCCTCCGCGAGCATCTTGACCACGCCGGCAAGCGCAGGGAACAGGCCGTTAGAAACGGCGAGTCCCGCTAGCGGCGCTCGCACCGACGAGGCCAGGACAAAGACGATTGAGCCGTCCGTACCTGCGACGGACCCGCTCGCCTGCCCGCTCCCGTTGCTCTCCAGATATTCCCCGAGGACCCGGGCGAGGCGAACGGCGCCGAGGAACACGCTCTCGAACGCGGTCCGCCAGGCGTCGTCTGGCGTGCTCCTGACGGTCCCCGATGGCGTTCCTCCGACGCTGACAATCGCGCCATCCAGGCGGCCGAACCGGTCCTTGGCGGCTGCGATCAGCCGATCGGGGGTGTCGACATCCGCGTTGTCGGCGACGACCCAAGCCACCCGATCATCTGCGGCGCCCCGCGCGAGGCGCGCTGCGGCCGCAGCCGCGGTGGCTTCGTGAGGGCCGCTGAGAAGTACGCGCGCGCCCTCCGCGGCTGCCGCCGGTAACAAGGTAGGCCCTGTCTCGCAAATGGAGATCCACGCCGCCGACAGGATAAGACGGACGCAACCGTTTGGCAGCCTCTTCCATCTCAAGCAGTAGCTTCTCTCGAGCAGCGAGAGGCTTACCTGACCCAGCAGCGGCTCAGATTTGAAACCCCGACCCTGAGGATCACGTGCACGCTCTGCAGCTGACCAAGTTCGGCGAACCGCTCGACTCGGTGAGCCTTGTGTCGCGCCAAACACGGCAACCGGCTGCCGGCGAGTTGCTGATCGAGATGCATGCAGCGCCCCTACACCCCTCAGATATCCATCTGATTCGCGGTTTCTACGGACTTAGGCCCGAGCTGCCTTTGGACCTCGGCGCTGACGGAGTTGGCACTGTAATCGAGGCCGGGTCGGCAGCAGACCGCGGGCTGATCGGACGACGCGTGATACTCATCCCCACATACAGACACGGCACCTGGGCTGAGAGAACGGTCGCGAAGACGCACGACACAGTTGTGGTTGATGACCACACCGATCTCGTGCAGCTCGCGATGCTTGGCGTGATACCCGTCACCGCACAACTCCTTCTGACAAGTTTCAGCAACTTCAACCGGGAGACTGGATAGCCCAGACAGGTGCCAACTCCTCCGTCGGCCAGTACATCATCCAGCTCGCTCGCATCGCGCAGGTGCATACCGTCAATCTCGTACGCCGAGAGGCCGCGGCCGCCGAAGCTCTGGCCGCCGGTGGGCATGTCGCCATCATCGTCGACGATGACCTTGGCCAGCGTTTGCAGGACGCCCTGGGCGACACCGAGCTCGCGCTCGTGCTGGACTCGGTGGGTGGGCCGGCGGTCGCCGAGCTCGCGCACCACCTGCGCTACGGCGGCAAGGTTGTTACCTATGGCGCGCTCGGCGGACAGCGCACGGAGATAGAGATTCGCCGCGACCTGATCTATCGCGATCTCAGCCAACACGGCTTTTGGATGACAACTGGCTGAATCGCGCGCCGCGAGAGGAGATCGACTCGACATACCGCTCGATCGTCGCCCTCGTCAGCCGTGGGCAGCTGACAGCGCGGATCGACGAGACGTTCCCGCTAGCGGGCTACAAGGATGCGCTTACGCGCGCCGAGCACTACAAACGGGCCGGCAAGATCCTCTTCCGCCCTGATTGACCCAGGTGCGGTGCCGGCGCCCATGAAGGTGAGTGGCGGGCGCGAGTCACCTTTATAGCGAATGCTTCGAGCGTGTCAGGGTGTGATCAGCGGGACGCGCCCGAGCGAAGTCACCGCACGCGACCGTCGGCGCCGAGCGCGAATCCCGACAGAGCGAAGCGCTCGGCCAACAGCTCCGGGATCGCTTCGCGTGGCGGCTGGGAGACCTGGGTGTCGCCGGGCGACTGCACCCTCAGTTCAAGTGGTCCGCTCCAGTCGCTGATCGACTTGCGTTTGCCGTCTGCGTGGTGGACGGCCGCGATCAGCCCGAACACGAACGGCGACTGCGGATTGGTGGATGTCCACCAGTTGCTCGTCTCGATGTCGATCTGCGGGACGGGCTGCGGTGCAAACGCGTACACGTCGGACCATGACCCGTCGGCGAGTGTCTGAAGAACCAGCTCGGGGCCCTCCTCGAGCACCCGGAAGCTCCATCCGGACTGCTCGTGGGCAGCGGTGCCGTCCGGTCCAAACGGGATCGGGTCAAGCAGGGTCCCGAACCCCAGGCCAACGTCGGCTTGCCAGACGCGGTCATCGTCGTCAGTCACCCGCAGCACGAGGTGGCTGCGGGGACGCACCGTCCCAGGCGGCGCGCCGGCGCGCACGCGGGCAAGCATCGATTCGACCGTGAGGCCGAGATGCTCGAGCGCGGATGCGAGCAGCAGGTTCTGCTCGAAGCAGTAGCCGCCGCGGCGCTCATGCACGAGCTTGCGCTCGAGATCCTCCTGGGCAAGCGAGACCGGAATTCCGCGATGCGGATTGAGGTTCTCGAACGGGATCGAGGTCGCGTGTGCGCCGTGGACGGCCTGCAGCGTCGGGCGCTCGCCGGCGCTCAGCCCGACGCGCTCGAGGTAGGCGGCGAAATCCAGCATCCCGGCAAGCGTATAACGAGCGGTCCAAGGCACCGCCGGGCGAGGGCTTCTTCATGGGCTCGAGTGGACTTCAATCAGCGCACGGAGCTGCGGTCTGCAAGGTCCTTCACCTTCTAGGAAAGGTGAAAATGCCCTCTCTCGAGCGCGATCGCGTGCGATTTAGGTGCAGACTCTCACTGCACTCTGGCGCACGCCGCGAGATGTTCAAACTTGAATACGAGAAGCTGATCCGGCTTGTAGGTCGCTGGCAGACACGACCGAGCGCGCTAGCTGGCAGACCCGGCGGAGCGCGCTAGGGTCAGGTGATGTCTTCCAACTCGACCGCTCCGGCGGTGCATGTCGAGGGCGTGGTTAAGCGTTTCGGCGATACGGTCGCGCTCGCGGGTGTCGATCTCGATGTCGAGGAGGGCATGGTGTTTGGCCTGCTGGGGCCAAACGGAGCCGGAAAGACGACGCTTGTGCGTGTGCTGGCGACGCTGCTTACGCCCGATGGAGGGCGCGCAGAGGTGTTCGGCCGCGACGTCGTTGGCGATGCCGCGGCCGCGCGGGAGCTGCTGGGATTGACCGGACAGTTCGCGGCGGTCGACGAGATCCTCAGCGGGCGCGAGAACCTCCAGATGTTCGGACGCCTGTTCGGCCTGTCGCCGGGTGAGACGCGCCGGCGCGCGAGCGAGCTGCTGGAGCGCTTCGAGCTCGCGCATGCCGCGGATCGGCCGGTGCGAACCTACTCCGGAGGCATGCGGCGCCGCCTCGACCTCGCGTCCAGCCTGCTGACACGCCCGCGGATCTTGTTCCTGGACGAGCCGACCACCGGCTTGGATCCCCGCAGCCGCATCGAGATCTGGGAGACGGTGCGCGAGCTGGTCCGCGAAGGTACGACGCTGTTGCTGACCACCCAATATCTGGAGGAGGCGGACCAGCTCGCTGATCAGATCGCGGTTATCGACCACGGACGGGTGATCGCGCAGGGCAAGGGCAGCGAGCTCAAGGACCGCGTCGGCGGCCAGATCCTCGAGGTCGAGCTAGCCAGCGCAGCGCAGCGTGATGAGGCGAGCACCGTGCTCGCCGCGATCGGCTGCGGCGATCCGGAGCCGGGCGACCGCCTCGATCAGTTGACGCTCCCGGCGCCGCGCGATGGCCTCGAGCTGATCGAGGACGCTGCTGCGGCCCTGCGAAAGTCGCGCATCGCGGTGAGCGACCTCGGCCTGCGGCGGCCGACGCTCGACGACGTGTTCCTGCAGCTGACCGGGGCACCCCCGAGCGAGAACGGCGCGGCGCCTGAGCGTGCTGCGGACGCGGATGGTGCAGCAGCGACTGCCGGCGCAGTGAGCCCGCCTCAGCATCACGTGCTGCCGCGGCCGCGGCTACCCCGACCTTCGCTGCGCAACTTTCGCGACGCGATCAGCGACGGGGCCGTGGTCACCGGGCGCAATTTGCGCCATTTCACCCGCCAGCCGTCGCTGCTGATCTTTTCGACGATTCAGCCGGTGATATTCGTGGTGTTGTTCACGTACGTGTTCGGGGGTGCAGTGAGCCACTCGCTTCCGAATGGAATCAGCTACATCGACTTCCTGTTGCCGGGAATTTTCGTGCAGTCGGTGGCGTTCCGTGCAAGCCAGACGCAGATCGGCCTGTCCGAAGACCTGCAGCGCGGGGTGGTCGACCGCTTCCGCTCCATGCCGATGGCACGCTCGGCGGTGCTGATCGGACGCACGGCGGCGGACCTGGTCCGCAACGTGCTCATCATCCTGTTGATGGTCGGCGTCGGATATATCATGGGTTTCCGCTTTCAGGCCGGATTCGCGCAGGCGGTCGGCTCGCTGGCGGTCGTCAGCGCCTTCGGTCTGGCCCTGAGCTGGATCTTCGCGTTCGTCGCGCTGACAGTGCGCGGCACCGAAGCCGCCCAGTCAGCGGGCTTCATCGTGCTGTTCCCGCTCGTCTTCGCGAGCTCCGTTTTCGTGCCGGTTACCACGATGCCGGACTGGCTGCAAGCGTTCGCGAAAGTGAGTCCCGTCACCCTCACCGCAAACGCAGCCCGCTCCTACGCGCTCTATCCGGGAGTGCCGGGCTCGCTCGCCGGCGCCCTCGCATGGGTCGCGGGCATCCTCGCCGTGTTCATTCCGCTCAGCGTGTGGCGCTACCGGCGGATGAGCTGAAAAAGAGGCTCCCGCGGCGCCGAGGGATGGTTTCCGATAGGGCTCCGCGGGCGAGCAGGCTCGCCATGCTGGTGCTATCGCACCCAGGATCGCCAGACTTCTTGTCAGCGGCGGTCCGCGGCGCAAACTATAGGTATGAACAAGACATCCTTCATGGGCGACAAGCCCGTCAACCGCATCGGCTTCGGCGCGATGCAGCTCGCTGGCCCCGGCGTATTCGGCCCGCCGCCTGACCCCGATGCCGCCCGCGCGGTCTTGCGTCGCGCGATCGAGCTCGGCGTCGATCACATCGATACCGCTCAGTACTACGGCCCGGACGTCGTCAACGACCTGATCCGGGAGGCCCTACATCCCTATCCGGAGAACCTCAAGCTCGTGACCAAGGTCGGCGGCCGCCGCGACGAGCAGGGCGCGTGGCTGCCCGCCCAGCGTCCCGCCGAGCTCCGCGCCGGCGTCGAGGACAACCTCCGCTCCCTTCAGGTGGAGCGGATGGACCTCGTCAACCTCCGTCTGATCGGCCCCGAAGCTTCCGGCGACCTGCTGGCCGAGCAGCTCGGCGCGCTCGAGGATCTGCGCAGCGAGGGCAAGCTCGACCTGATCGGCATCAGCGAGGCCGGCGTCGGCGCGGTCGGCCGCGCGCTCGAGCTGGTCGACCTCGCCGAGGTGCAGAACGCCTACAGCCTCGTCAACCGCTCCGGCGAGGACGTGCTCGAGCTGTGCATCGAGCGAGAGATCGCGTTCGTGTCCTACTTCCCGCTCGGTTCGGGGTTCATCGGCGGCCCCGCGCGACTGGCGCAGGATCCTGCCATCTCCGGGGTCGCGGAACGGCATGCGATTAGCGCCACGCAGGTCGCGCTCGCCTGGCTGCTCGCTCGCTACGAGCGGATGCTGCTGATCCCCGGCACCCGCTCGGTACAGCACCTCGAAGAGAACATGGCCGCGGCAGACGTCGAGCTCGACGACCGAGACCTCGCCGACCTCGAGAACGCCACTGACGTCGGCCATCCCCTTGCCGCTGCCCACGACTGACGCATGCTCAACCCGCCTCGTGAGCCGCCGGCCTGGAGGCGGATACGCGCGACATGCTCTTCAGAGGATCGCGAGCGCCGCGCGAGTGGCCTCGTCCGCGGGCGCGTACACGGCCAGCCGCAGCTCGGGCTGACCCGTCGGCACCGTCTGCGCGTGATGCAGGCGCAGCGTTCCGAGCTGCGGATGCTCCATCACCTTGGTGCCGCGCTGAGCCTCGATCACCTCGTGCTCGCCCCACCACTCGCGAAACTGCGCGCTGTGCTCGCGCATCAGCGCCAGGAACCGCTCGTACTCCTGCTCGCCCGCATGCCGTGCGTACTCGGCGCGAAACCGCGCCAGCGTGTTGCGAGCGGTCCCTTCGCGTTGGGCCGTCATTCCGCCCTCGCCCGGATCGACCAACAGCCACCAGAGCAGGTACCGCCGCTCCGGGGCCAGATGCTCAGGCGAGCCGAGCACGACCGAGGCTGCCCGGTTCCAGGCGAGGATCCGGGTCATCGGGCCCAACAGGTAGGCGGGGTTCGGATGCATCGAGTCCACGAGGGCGATCAGCTGGCCGATGTCGCCGTCGAGCTGGTCAGGGTCGCTGCCGGCCAGGTCGTCGGCGAGCGGCAGCTCAGTTCTCGCGAGCGCAAACAGCGTGCTGCGTTCGGCGGGGTCGAGCCGCAGCGCGCGGGCGAGCGCGTCGAGCACCTCGGGCGAGGGGTTGATGTCGCGCCCCTGCTCGAGCCACGTGTACCAGGACACGCCGACCCCCGCCAGCGCGGCGAGCTCCTCGCGCCTCAGGCCGGGCGTCCGGCGGCGCCCGCCGCTGTCCGTGAGTCCGACGTCCACCGGCGACAGCCGCGCCCGCCGCGAGCGCAGGAAGGCCCGCAGCTCGTCACGCCGAGAAGCCGAGGACGCAATCGCCACACCTACGATCCTACGGCGCCAACCGCTCGATCACCCAGTGGCATTCGTCTGCGCGGCGGTAACGCAGACGATCGTGAAGGCGGTCGTGTCGCTGCTGCCAGAACTCGACGCTCGCCACAGCCAGCCGAAAGCCGCCCCAATCCGTCGGCACCGGCAGCTCGCCCGTGCCGTAGCGCTCCTGCAGTTCAGCAACACGCTGCTCGAGCGCGGCGCGGCTATCGATCGTCTGACTCTGCGGTGAGGCAAGCGCGCTGAGTTGGCTCCCGCGCGCGCGGCTGCGCACGTAGGCGGCCGACTCGCCGGCGCTCACATGCTCGACTCGCCCCTCGATTCTCACCTGCCGGCCGAGCGGATCCCAGTAAAAGAGCAGCGCCGCACGTGGATTGGCGTCGAGTTCCTGGCCCTTGCGACTGGCGTAGTTCGAGTAGAAGACGAAGCCACGGTCGTCGAAGCTCTTGACCAGCACCATGCGCGCCGCCGGCGCACCCTCGGCTGACGCTGTGGCGAGCGCCGCGGCCTCCGGTATGCGGATGCCGGCGCTCTCAGCCTCCCGAAACCAGGTGGCGAACTGACCCAGCGGGTCGGGGTCGATGTCCTCCTTGCGCAACGGCTTGCCGAAATCGGTCACGAATGACATTTTGCGGTGTGCCGGCTCCGGCGTCAGGTCAGGATCGACGGCAGCTCCTCGCGGACGGCGGCGAGGGGCGCGACGTCGCGGCGCGCGCGGGCGAGGATTAGCGCCCCCTCGATCGCCGAGAGCAGGAGGAGCGCCTTGCGCTGCGCCGCGGCGTCTGCGAGGCCCGCTTCGAGCAGTCGCTGCTCGATCTGCTCGAGCCACAAGTCAAAGCCGCTGGCGGCTGCGTCGCGCACGGCCTGCGATTGCGTCGATTGCTCCAGCGCGACCGTCGCAAGCGGGCAGCCGTCTTCGAAGTTGGACCGCTCGAGCCCGACCGCAAGCGCATCGATCACGCTCGCAACCGCGTCGACGATGTCGTCGCCGGAGCGTAGGAGCGCAGCGATTGCGTTGCTGAGCAGCTGAGCTTCGCGAGTCATCGCCGCCACGGCGAGGCTCTCCTTGCCGCCCGGGAAGTGGAAGTACAGCGACCCCTTGGGCGCGCCGCTTGCGGCGACGATCTCGTTCAGCCCGGTCGCGCCGTATCCCTGCCGGCGCAGCAGCTTGCCGGTCGCCCGGACGAACGCCTCGCGCGAGGTGCCCACTTGTCGTCGGTCGCTCATTTCCTGTACTATAACGACCGGTCTACCTAGAACGGAGAGATGTCCATGCAACAGCTCACCTACATCGGCCCACGAACCCTCGAGTGGCAGGACGCGCAGCCGCCGTCGCTCGATTCCGACCGTGCGGCGCTCGTCCGGCCCCTGGCGGTAGCGACGTGCGACCTCGATGCGCTGATCGTCTCGGGCGTCTCCCCGTTTGAGCCCCCCTTCGCCCTCGGTCACGAGTGCGTGGCGGAGGTGGTCGACGTCGGCGACGCCGTGACATCGCTGACCCCGGGACAGCTCGTCAGCGTGCCCTTTCAGATTTCGTGTGGCGAGTGCGCCAGCTGCCGGCGAGGACGCAGCGGCAACTGCGACGAAGTCGTGCTGATGGCGACCTACGGATTCGGCCCTGCCGTCCATGAGTGGGGCGGGTTCCTTTCTGACGTGGTGCTCGTCCCCTATGCGGAGCACATGCTCGTGCCGCTGCCGCCGGGGCTCGAGCCGACGGCCGTGGCGAGCGCGTCGGACAACCTCAGCGACGGGTACCGGACGGTGGCGCCGGCGCTCGCGCGTGAGCCGGGGGCTCCCGTGCTCGTGGTCGGTGGGGCGGCGACGGGCTCGATCGGGCTGTACGCCGCGGCGGCCGCTGTCGCGCTCGGCGCGGAGTCGGTCACCTACGTCGATGCTGACGAGGGGCGCCGGCGCACTGCCGAGAGCGTCGGGGCGACGACGCTCGCCGAGACGCCGAGACGCCTCGGCCCGTTCCCGATCACGGTCGACGCGAGCTCCGACCCCGACGGGCTGCGGCTTGCGCTTCGCTCGACCGCGCCCGACGGGATCTGCACGAGCGCCGCGGTGTACTTCGGAGAGCAGCCGTCGCTGCCGCTGCTGGAGATGTACACCAAGTGTGTGACCTTTCACAGCGGGCGCGCGCACGCACGCGAGGCGATGCCGGAGGTGCTCGAGCTCGCGGCGTCAGGAGCGCTGCACCCCGAGCTGATCACCAGCCGCGTGGTGACGTGGGAGGACGCGCCGGCCGCGCTCGTCGAGGGAGGCTGGACCAAGCTCGTGATGGCGCGCTAAGCGCAAAGCACGAAATTCGTCCACTGAATAGCACCAGGCCTGCTGCGGCCGGTAACTTCCTGCCGAGCGGGTTCGCGGGACTCGCGCCGACCGGCGGCGACTCTATTCGGCGCGGAGCTTGCGAACCAGCTTGACCGGCATTCCGGAGCGTTCGTTCAACGAGAGGAGCTGTCGTGGGATTCCTGAAAGACATGAAAAACATGCGCGACACGGCAGCCGAGCACGGCGGCATGCCCAACTTGAAAGACGCGATGCGCGACATGTCGAAGGTCGTCGACGACCGTGGCGAGCGCCAGATCCTCAAGTCCGGGATCTCAGCCAAGGCGATCGTGCGCGGGGTGATGATGCAGGCGCCTGGCGACCGCTTCGCGATGCACGTTCCGCTCGAAGTGATCCCGCCGCAGGGCGCCCCGTACGAGGTCGACTACGTTTTCACGGCCTCTCGGATGCAGGCGCCGTTGACGCCGGGACTCGAGGTTGCGATCAAGATCTCGACGGAGGATCCCAATCGGATCGCCGTTCAATGGGACGCTCAGAAGGCAGCGATCGCCGCAGCGGGCGGAGCGCTGGCCGCCACTCAGCAGGGGCTCGCCAACATCGGCAGCGCCGAGGAGCTGGCCGAGATGCAGAGCAAAGCGATGGGCGGGGCACCGATGGCAGCGTGGCAGACACCGGCTGCCGCGTCCGCGGGCGACGCGAAATCACGCCTGGAGCAGCTCGAGCAGCTGAAGAGCGCCGGCGTGATTGACGCCGCCGAGTACAAGGCCAAGCGCCAGCAGATCCTCGACGAGCTGTAGCTGTGGGCGCCATTAGCAGCGGCCTCACGGCGCGATTCAGCGCCCCGAACGAGTCTCCAGCCAGCGCGCTCGCGCGGTGGCGCAGCACGCGACCTGCATGGCTGCCTGACCGCTACAAGGAGATCGAGGACTCCTGCAAGTCGGTCACCTGGGAGTGGCGGCATACGGGCCTGATGATGAAAATGGTCGCCGGCGGGCCGTTCGGCGGCAGGACCGTCTACCGCCTCACTGCTCTGTTCGACGACGACGGCGCCGGCGGCACGGTGGTCACCGTCAACGGTCAAGCCGATGAAAAGACGCGCGCGGCGATCAACGCCGCCGCGGACACCGTCTTCGAGGGAGAAATCGTTTAAAAGTCAGGCGCCATCGAGCGACCGGCCACCGGCTCGGCAGAGGCTTCGGGCGGGCGTCTCGTCTTGAATCCGGGCAGAGCTGGTCGGGCGAGCTATAAACGGCCGCCAGCGGTGGTCCTGGGCTCAAAAGCCCCCATCCGGAGCCCCAAACCGCGTGTCCGGGACCAAATGAAAACGATCCGGAGCAGGAACAAGAGGAGGTGGCGAGACTCGGAATCGAACCAAGGACACCACGATTTTCAGCTGTCCAGGAGGGCATCTGGCTGAGCCCCGGTTTGCAGGCCTTATCTGAACTGGCGACCCTCCGCAAGGGGTGGCGGTGGATGGTTGCGGATTGACTGTTGTGTTGATCTGACCGCTTCGCGGACGCCCGGGCTTATCTGGGTGCTCGGCGTGTGTGCCGGCCACGTGATGGTCGATGGGTCGCTGCGTGGAAGCGACTCCGGCCGCTCGATCTTTTGTGGGCAGCCGCTTCTCAGGCGGTGGCCTCCCTGCATAAGGGAGCAGGCCGGAAGTTTCATCCTGGACGAGTGGGCGCACGCGCGAGGTTCGGTTAGGTGATGGGCGCGACCGCCTCGGGGCCGAGTTCCCTGAGTGTGTGGAAACAGCGACGGGCGATCTTGCGCGCGATCGTCAGCGATGCCCGCACGTGCGACATGCGCTCGCGTAGCTGCTGGTAGTGGGCATGGTCGGGGCTGTTGGTCCGGCAAGCGGTTTGGGCGCACTCATACAGCGCCCAGCGCAGCTGACTTGAGCCTTGGTGGGTGAGCCGCCCCGGCCGCGAGCGCTTGTCCGAGCGGTGCACGCCCACATCCAGGCCCGCGCAGCGCACCGCCTTGCGTGAGGACGACAGGCGACTGACATCGCCCAGCTCGGCGAGGATCGTCGGCGCCATCAGCTCACCGACGCCGAAGTGCCCCATCAGCGCGCGACACCCGGGCTGACGGCGCGCCAAGCGGCGCAGTACTCGCTCAAGCGGCGCGCGCTGGCGCGCTCGAGCCAATCGATCATCGCCAAGCAAACCTCGATCCGCTTAGACGCCGCTGCACGACGCTGGCGCGGAGGCCGAGGTCGACTGGGGTGAGGCGTTTGTGATCCTGCGCGGTGAGCGGACGAAGGTCTACGTGTTTCACATGCGTGCCTGCCATTCGGGCGCGGCGTTCGCGATGGCGTTTCAGCGCGAGACCCAGCAGGCGTTTCTGGAGGCGCACGTGCATGCGTTTGAGTGGTTCGGCGGCGCCTTTGGCCTGGTTCGCTATGACAACTTGAAGGCCGCGGTTCAAAAGGTGCTGAAGGGCCGCCGGCGCGTGGAGTCAGATCGCTTCGTCGCGTTGCGCTCGCATTATCTGTATGAGTCACAGTTCACGATCCCAGGGGTCGAGGGCGCCCATGAAAAGGGAGGTGTCGAGGGCGAGGTGGGGCGCTTTCGCCGCCGCCATCTCGTGCCGCTGCCCGAGGTTCAGAGCCTGGGCGAGCTCAACGAGCTGATTGCCGCCGGGTTCATCGCCGACTTGCGTCGGCGCATTACGGGGCGCTCAGAGACGGTCGGCGAGACGCTGATGGCAGAGACCGCGCTGTTGCGCGCGCTGCCGCAGCAGGCGTTCGATGCGCGCGAGCAGAGCACCCCGCGGGTCGACTCAAAGGCACTGGTGACGGTCAAGCAGAACCGCTACTCGGTCCCGGTCGCGCTCGTCGGGCGCAAGGTGCTGGTGAAGATCGGCGCGCGAGAGGTTGAGATCTTCCACGAGCAGCACATCCTCGCGCGTCACGAGCGGCTGCAGGGCCGCTTCGGCGTGGCCGCCCGTCTGGACCACTACCTGGAGTTGCTCCAGCGCAAGCCGGGCGCGCTGCGCTCCTCGCTGCCGTTGCGTCAAGCGCGAGAGCGCGGTGCCTGGCCGTCCTGCTTCGATGAACTGTGGTCAGCGATCGAGGCACGCTACGGCTCTTCAGAGGCCGCGCGGCAGATGGTCGAGGTGCTGCTGCTCTGTCGCGAGCTGAGCCCGGCGCGGGTGGAGCTGGCAACGCGAGGCGCGCTCACGGCGGGTGCCACTGACGGGCGCGCCGTCGCTGTCCTCGCGCAGCGATCTGAGCGAGGTGACCCCGCCAGCATCGAGCTCGAGCCCCGGCTCGCCCAGATCGGCGGCTGTGAGCCGAGCCTCGATCACTACGACCAGCTGCTGGTGAAGGGAGGATCCCGATGAGCACGCCCGCGAAGACCCAGGCGATGCAGGCGCTGATCGAGGCGCACGCGATCGAGCTGAAGCTGCCGACGGTCCGACGTCGCTTCCGCACCCTGGCTGAGGAGGCGCTGCGCGAGCAGCAGACGCCCCTCGCCTACCTCGCGGCGCTGCTCGAAGCCGAGATGACCGAGCGTTCAGAGCGACGTGAGCGCCGCCGGCTGATCGAAGCCCGCTTCCCGGTGCTCAAGCGCCTGGAGGACTTCCGCTTCAGCGATAACCCGAAGGTCTCCCAAGCGACGATCGCCGCACTGGCGGAGGGCTCCTGGATCGATGACCGCGAGTCAGTAATCCTGCTCGGTGAGTCGGGCACCGGCAAGACGATGCTCGCGACGGCGCTCGCGGTCTGCGCCTGCCAGCAGGGTCGCAGGGTGCGTTTCACCACCCTCGCCGGCCTGGCCAACGAGCTCCAAGAAGCCGAGAGCCACCGCGAGCTTTCCCGCGTCGTTGCCCGCTACGCGCGCACCGAGCTCGTCGTGCTGGACGAGCTCGGCTACCTGGCGCTGCCCGAGGGCGCCGCCGAGCTCGTCTTCCAGGTCATCTCAGAGCGCAACGAGCGCGGCTCGCTGATCGTGACCACCAACCTGCCATTCGGCGAGTGGACCAAGGTGTTCCCCGACCCCCGCCTGGCCAAGGCCGTCGTCGACCGCATCACTCACCGCGCCCACATCATCGAGACCGGCTCAGAGTCCTGGCGCTTCCGCCACGGACTGCAACGCAAAAAGCGGGAGGCCACCCGATGACCCACCGGCGACCTCTGCGCTGCGCGCGCCCTACGGGCTTCGCTGCGCTGCGAGGTCGCCGTGAACCCAACACGGAGGGCACGCCGCCGCCGGCAATGCGAGCTGCACAAGCCAGGCTCGCCCCCGCGCCGTCAAAAGCCCGCGCGGGGCGCCTTGCACGCCGAGGTAAAACAGCGTCGCGCCTGGATCCTCGCCAGCCACGCCGTGCGCTCGTCGACCAGCGTCTTGCGCAAGCGGGTCAGCGTACGCAGCTCACAGATCTACGCAGGCGCAATCCACGCCTCGGGCAAGCGTCCCTCCTCCAACAGCAGCCGCAGCCAGCGCGCATCCTGACGGTCGGTCTTGGCCCGCTGCTTGCGTCCCCGCCGCGCCCGTGTCTCGGCCACCCCGCCAGATGCGCGACCGCGCCCGCCCGCGCCAGCGCCTCACACACGAACAACCAGCCCGTGCACGCCTCGACCGCAACATGTATCTCGCACTCGGCGAACCCTGCCACCCACTCCTCCACAGCTTCAGGCGACGCACCGATCCTTCCCCGGGCCAGCTCGCCAGTCTCGCTGACCAGCGCGTCAAAGATGATCTGGGCACGATGCACATCAAAGCCCGCCGTAACGATCCCCATCGGGCCTCCCTCCTGCTCGAAATTGATCTCGCGAACGCAATGTCGCCCGCTGAACGGATGGAGACCCGCCAGTTCATGCCATCTTTTTCTGGTAGGCCGCACGGGCGAGGTGGCGTCCGTTTGCAGGGGTTTTCATTCGGTATTGGTACTGGCGAGGGGGTGGATTCATCCGGTCGGCGCAACACGATCGTTTTTTCGTGTCGCGTGATCGGAGAATGAGATGGCTAAGAGAAGGGGTCCTCGCGGGCCGTATCGGTTGTTGACGCCGACGGAGCGCGCGGAGATCGAAGCGCGGTTTCGCGCTGGCGCGCGCGTCAGGGAGGTGATGGCGCGGTTCGGTGTGCCGCACACCTCCGCGTGTCGTATTCAGGCTGAAACGGCGCTCACGCGACCGCGAGTGGTGTGTTCGGCGCATCGGCTGTCGTTTGAGGAGCGGGAGCGGATCTTCGTCGGGGTTTGTCGGGGCGAGAGCGACAGCGAGATCGCGAGGGCGCTCGGTCGGCATCGGTCCACGGTCGGGCGGGAGATCCGCAGGTGCTCAGAGCGCCGGCAGTATCGGCCCCTTCAGGCCGAGCGCGTCGCGCGGCGGCTCGCGCGGCGACCGAAGGCGACGAAGCTGTCGAGCTGCCCGCAGCTTGTGACGGCGGTCCAGGACGGTCTCGAGCGGCGCTGGTCGCCGCAGCAGATCTCGGCCAGACTGAAGGTCGACCATCCCGACGATGAGGGGATGCGGATCAGCCACGAGACGATTTACCGGTCGCTGTATGTCCAGTCGCGCGGCGAGCTGCGCCGACAGCTGACCGCGAACCTGCGGACCGGCCGCTCGACCCGCCGCTCAAGCGGTCGCATCCACGCACGCGAGCGAATCGCCGAGATGGTCCCGATCGCCGAGCGCCCACCGGAGGTCGATGAGCGTCGCGTTCCCGGCCACTGGGAGGGAGACCTGTTGATCGGTGCCGCGAACAAGTCGGCGATCGCGACGCTGGTCGAGCGCCAGACCCGCTATGTGCTCCTTGCCCGGCTCGGGCACGATCGCAGCACCGCAAACGTGGTCCAGGCGCTCAAGGCACGCATCACCGAGCTGCCCGCGCATCTGTTGAAGTCACTGACCTGGGACCAGGGCCAAGAGCTGAGCGCCCACAAGCGCTTCACCAGCGACACCGGCATCCAGGTCTACTTCTGCGATCCCCGCTCTCCGTGGCAACGCGGATCGAACGAGAACACCAACGGGCTGCTGCGTCAATACCTGCCACGCAAGTTCGACTTGGCTGCGCGCAGCCAAGTCGAACTAGACCAGATCGCCGCCGAGCTCAACGGCCGTCCCAGACAAACCCTCCAATGGAGCACACCAGCTGAGAAGATGGAGGCACTGTTGCGTTGACCGCTTGAGGCTGCCGGGGGGCCGGTACCAATTCGGCGTGTACGCGTCTTGACCAAAATTCGCCCGTCGCAGAATGCCCCCGCCGTGTCGCTCGCGCCTCGGGCATCACGCGGACGGCCAGGCGGCGGTGGCGCCAGTCCGCGGATACCTCGCAGACTGCCATAAAGCCCTCCTCGAGCGCTGCCTCGACCAGGCGGCGTTGTCGGTGGCGTTCGGGACCAGCAGTCTCGCGTCGACGCTGACTTGAGTCGGCGTGCGTCGGCGTCGGCGCGGTCCCACTCGGTGGGCGCTGCGACGGCCGCGCGGGGTGCGCTAAAGCACAGCCGCAAGACATGCCGTCGCCCGGCGGGCCGAGGACACGGCAATCCCGGCGTGCGCTTCAAGGTCCAAGAATCGCTCCGGCGCATCGACCTTGAAGCGCAAGCCCGGCACCGCAGGCGCAAGCGCAGCTAGTCCTCTTGCACTTCCAGATCGATGATCATGGTGTCGGCCGGTAGCCAGTGCTCCTCGCCGTTAGAGAGCCGCACCAGGACCAGCCCGCGCGCCGGGTCGTGGCGCACGACCTCGGCTTGCAACGCCACCTCGTCACCCGGTTTCGCGCCGGGTGGCACCAAGCTCGGGTCTACGCTGATCTTGCCGCCTTTCAGTGCCTCACGCAGTGAGCGCGCTGGGCGTGGCTCGTCGTCGTTGCTCACTTCGGCTGCTCCTGGCTATCGGTATCTCGGGCAGGTTATCGCCATCGAGGAGCGTACAGACGAGGGCTCCCGTCTCGGGGTGGAGTGCTACCAGCCTATACGACGGCTCTGGACCCTTGACTGGCAACGCAGCGAAGCTCTTGGTTTCGACCCGGACGCGAATCCACCCCGTGTCGCCGTCGTGCAGGTCGCCCACCTTGTCCACGCGCTCATATTACAGCCTGTCATATCGCCGTTTCAAGGCTGTTACGCCCCGTATCTGCAAGCGGCTCGTTCCAGTGGTTTACGTTGGAATGTGATCAATAGTCCACAACACGAGGAGCCAAAAAATGACACAGCAAGGATCACCCACGAGAAGCCGCACGGCCCGTTCACCGTCAAGGTCGAGTGCGAGTACAAGGTCAGCCGTCGCAGGTGCAAAGCGATCCGGTACGTCAAACCGCAGGACGCGTTCCAGGTCCGCTACTGCCGCAACCACACCGAGGTCGTACGCAAAGAGCGCCGGAGCGAGCGCGCCAAGGAGCGTCGCGAAGCCAAGGCGACGGAGCCCAAGCGGGTGGAGGCGCGCGCCAAGAAAGCCAAGGCGCCGAAGGCCAAGATAGCGCCCAACTACAAGCGCGTAAGCGACGGCCCGAAGGGCAAGCACGGCGCCAAGGTCGAGGTCGTCCCGATGGACGCCGCGCCGCTCAAAAACCACAAAACCCGCGCCAACCTGGCGACCAACCTCGACGCGCTGCAGGCTGTGGGCGTTGACGATGAACCAGCTATACGACACAGTCGAGCAGCACGGCGACTACAGCATCGTGACTGGACACCCGGACGCGCCGTTCGTCGTGCTCAACGAGGGAGTGCCGCTCGGCGGCGCTCCCGACATGCAGGAGGCCCGCTACCTGGTCGCCGAAATCAAGGCGCAGCGCGCCAGCGAACAGCGCGCCGAAATCGCCGACCAGCGCGAGGCGCACGAAGCCCGCGAACGGGCAGCCGACCAGGAGCACTAGAACGCCTGCGAAGTCCGCGCTGGCAAAGCCGTCGTTGAGGTTCGTGAAGCGACCGGTGAACGCGACGCAGTCGCCCGACGCGGAGATCGAGGACGCGACCACGGCGGCGTCGGCGGACGCTCCGGCGGCGCCGTGGGCACGGCTCACGAGCGTCGTCGCCGCTGCGCCGCGATCGCGCACGAAGGCCTCGAAGAACGGCGTTGCAGGCGCTTCGATCGCTCCGAACGCGACGAACGAGATCCGATTCCCGGTCGCGTCGATCGACGGCGCCTCGGCGGCGGTGGGAAGCACCGGTTCGCCGTCCACCGGGCGGCTGACGAGTTCCGTCTGGCTTCGGGCGAGGTCGCGGACGAAGACCTGCGGCGAGGAGGCCGTGCCGAGGTTCGCGAGCCGGACGCGAATGCGACGACGTCGCCGGCGGCGTCGATCGCCGGCTGGATCGAGGTTCCGTCGGCGGACGCACCGGCTGGCCCGTCGGTCGTGCTCACCAGCTCCGTGTCGCCGCTGCGCAGGTCAGCGGAGGAAGATGTTCTGTACCCGCGGGTTGGCTTCCGGCGAGAGCCCGTCGGCTTCGGAGAGGAAGACCGCATAGCGCCCGTCCGCGCTCAACGCGCCCGGCGTCGAGCTGTCGTTTTCGAGCGCCGGCGGTACCGATCCGAAACCGTCGGGCCGGCTGGCCAGCAGCGTCGAGCCGGCGCCCGCGGCGGCGGCCAGCGTCGGCGACAGCAGCGCGATTGTAAGCACCCCGAGCACCACCGCGCCGAGAGCCCCCCTAGCGAGAGCACGCTTGGTACGAGGGCTCCCGATGCGAGGTTCCTGCGGGAGCGATTTGGGTTGATCAACCTGGGTACGACCAGTAGTGGGAAACGGTTCGTGCGCTTCTCCTCGGCAAGCCCGAGCGGGCGTTGCATCGCCGGGAGGGGGCTAGCGTCCGCGCTGTGGTCGACGGGGGTGAGGAGGCGGTTCCGCGATGGTGATCTGGAGGCGGTCCGTAACGTCTACCGCTCATACCGGCACGGCAACGCGACGCTCACGAAAACCCGCTCGGGCTGGCGGTTAGCGCTGCCGGCGCGCGGCCTGCCCCACTGGCCGACGGTCGCTACTACTACGAGGCCTGGCTCAAGGGCGGGCGTCCTGGTTCCGGTTGGCACGTTCAACCACGCCAGACAGGTGACGCTGCGGGCCGGGGTCCGCCGACGAAGTTCCCGAGCCTCACGGTCACTCGCCAACAGGCCACGGCGACCCGGCCTCTTCTGGCCAGCGCGTGCTTACCGGGACGATCAGCGTCTCACGCTGAGCAAGGCGCTCGGCAGAGCCCTCTTGCCCAGGCGCGGACCAGAGCCCCTCGACGACGCAGCGGGCCAACGGCCTTCGGACGCCCGCTTCACTTCCGCAAACGGCCCGCACTTGCACCCACGGCGGGGCGGACCACGCCGCGCGCGCCCTGGGGCGTGCGCCCCGGTGCGCGAGACGCGCACACGAGCGCTGCGCCTGCATCGCGGAGCGCCGAACGCCTCACGCGAACTGAAGAAGCGAGGGCTCGGCCGCTTCCGGAAAGAGCGCGCGTTTCCGGGGCGTCGATCCTAGCGGCGCTCGCGAGACCGCCGCTGTGCGGCGAGGGCGAACCGTTCGACGACGCGTCACGTACCTACGGCAGAGCGCATTCACCCCGGAACCGGGAGATATCAGCAAGTGAAAGGTATGACAATGAACACGAAGCAAATCGCAAGCAGCGTCGGCGCGGCCGCTGTGGTGCTAGGCATCGGCGTGTCCGGTGCGCTGCCCGCGGTCGCCGCGACAAATCACTCCCATCATCACCGTCGGCATCACGTCACCCACACGGTGATCCCGCAGCACAACGGCGGCGACCGGGATGCGGACAACAACGGCGGCCCCAGCGACGGCGACGGGAACGTGTGATCAGCATGACCTCAAGTCGAGCAACGAAGATCATGCGCCGGCCCGGAGCACTGCTGGCGACGGCGGGTGTGTTCGCCGCCGCCATATTCGCGGGTTGCGGCGGGTCGACTTACATGTCGACCTCCGGCTCGGGAGCTGGCGCGGCGGCGGCGCACAGCTACGGTGCGCCGGCGACGGCACCGGCCGGGCCTGCGCACCCTAAGCCTGCCGCTCCGAGCGCCGCGACGATGCCATCGGCCGCGGCGAGCTCGGGGGCGAAGGCGGGCGAAGGTCAGGGCCGCCGAGCGAGCTCCGACGCCAGCGGAATCCCGCAGAACAACGGCGGCGACCAGGACGCTGACAACAACGGCGGCCCGAGCGATGGCGATGGCAACGTCTAGCGCCATCAAGCGAAGGTGGATGATCGCGGCCACCACGGTTGGGCTGCTCGGCCCGGCCGTCGCCGGCGTCGCAATCTCCCCAGCAGGCGTCTCCGGTTCCCGCGCCGCTCACACCGGCGCGGGAACCGACGCGCTCGCTGGAAGCAGCCTCTCCCTGCTGCGACCGGGTCCGGCACCGACGGCGTGGAGACGGGCGACGATTGCCTCGGGCGCCGCAACGATTTCCTATCCCCGCGGCTGGAAGCCGATCCCGGGCGACGACGGCACCGTGAGCTTCGCCTTGCGCGACCGCGGGGGCCGCTACCTGGGCTACCTCAACGTGACGCCGCGCCAGGGCGCCGAGCGGCTGGCGGGCTGGGCGGCGTTTCGCACCCGGCGCAACGCCGAGGACGAGGACAAAGCGGTCCGCGCGCTCGCGTCGGCCGAACGCGTCCGATTCTCGGGCGCTCACGGCTCGTGTGTGATCGACGACTACGTATCGCGCGTCGGGTCCAATGCCTACCGCGAGCTTGGCTGCATAGTCGCCGGGCGGCGCGGCACGGCCGTTTTCGTGGGAGCGACGCTGGTGTCGGACTGGCCAACGCTCGGCCCCGTCGTCGAGCGCGCAGCGTCGAGCCTGATCGAGCGATGAGGAGCACGCCCCTTGGCCCGGCCTCGGCCCGCCAGGACGCGTCGTAGGTGAATTTGAGACGGACCTGGCCCGGCGAACCCGCACGAATCGTCCCTGCTGCCACGCCCGCACGGCTGCTCCCGCCAAGGGGAGTTCACAATCGGCACATCCGGCCAGCGCGTGATCACCTCGGAGTAGCCGGGATCCAGCTCCATCGCGAAGCAGCGACGCGCGAGGTTCTCGCAGGCAATACGGGTGGAGCCGGAGCCTGCGAACAGGTGCAGGACGCCACCGCCCGCCGGAGTGCTTGCGCAGGCAGTACTCGATGAGCTCGACGCGAGCGCTATGCGCTTCTGATCGTCAATGAGTTCTCCGGTTTGGCCTCGGCGTCGGGCATGGCGGCGAGGATCGAGCAGGCCCGCGGGTTTAACACAAGCCTCGTGCTCGCTCCGCAGGTTGTCGCGGGGATGGGCGAGCCCGACGAGGTCGAGCGCATCCTTGGCAGCGTCGAGACCGTGATCTGTCACCGCGTCAACACGCCCGAGCAGACCGTCGCTCTCGCCGGTACGCGCAGGGCGATGGAGTACTCGACCCACTACGCGCACGAGGGCGCCACCGGCCACGGCTCGGCGCGCGTCCAGCACCAGTACAAGATCGACCCCGACAAGGTCAGATCGCTCGAGCCCGGGATCGCGTATTTGATCAGCCGCGGCCGGGCGATGCGGATCGAGGTCTTACGGGCGCCTTTGCTGCGCGGCGAGCTGCCCGCTCCTGTGAACCGGGAGAAGGGTGAGAGGGCTGTCCCGGGCGACATACCCGTGTCGGAGAAGAAAGAGCTGTCCTTCTGAAAAGGAGATCGAGCCATCCTCGCCTGACAGACGCCCCGTGGCAGTCAGGGCTCTGTTCTCACCACGCTGGCGATTCGGTCGATCGACCGATCAAAGGAGATGATCCTCCCGACGCCGCTCGCCTCGGCCTGCGCGACCAGGTACGCCTCGGCGAAGTCGAGCCGATCGAGCTCGTGGATCTCCAGGGCGCGCAGCAGCGAAGACGGGTCAACCGCGTCGATCGCCGGCAACGCCAGCGCGGAGCGCATCAGCTCCGCCACCCGGTCGCGCTTGACTTCGTAATAGGACTCAAGGACATAGACGCACTCGGCCAGCACCAGATCGCTAAGCAGTAGCCGGTCCTCGCGAGCGAGGACCGCGCTCGCGCGCGCCGCCATGTCCGGTGGATCGCCGGTGAGGTGGCGAACCAGAACGTTGGTGTCGATAAACGCGATCAGTGGCGCGCCCCGGCCCGCGCGCGGCGCGTGCGGTTAAGAACCTCATCCCAGGGGGTGCTGCGCTTGCCGGCCGGGACAGCGACGCTGCCGGCGAGCGCCAGAAAGTCGGGGGTCTTCGCGATCACCGCGCGAGAACGCTGAACCCGGAACAGCAACTCGTCGCCCGCGTGCAGCCCAAGTGCGTCGCGAACGTTCTTGGGAATCGTGACCTGCCCCTTCGATGTCAGCTTCGCGCGCGTATCCATCGTTCTCCTTACCCATTGCCTTCGGTAAGGATAGCCGGCAGCCGCAGGCAGACGGCATTGAGAGCGCTGTCCCAAGCGACGTACCCGTGTCGGAGAAGGAAGGAGCTCCCTTCTGAAAAGGAGATCAAGCCATGCGCGCTCGACTCACGTCCTATTTCTAGCGGAGCTGCTCAGCCGCGCGACGCCGAGCTCAGCTGAGCGCTGGGATGACCTCGGCCGCGAGGCGCTCGAGCTGTTGCGCGTCGTCGACGAGTGGGTTGAGCAGAATCAGCTCCGCACCGGCGTCCGCCACCGCACGGATGCCGGCGGTGCACGCCTCAGCCGGGCCCGCGAGGATGTGCTCCGACCAGCTGCCGCCACCGTAGTGTCGTTTGAGCGCCTCCTCGAGTTGCCGGCGCCCGCGCGCCGCGTCGTCCTCGACATGGACGTAGACGCGCTTGCCAATCTGGAAGGTGTCGGTCGCTCGCCCCTGCGCGCTCAGCTCCTCTGTTACCACCTCCACCTGTGCGGCGAACTGGGCCAGCGTCTGGGATCCCGCGCCCATGAACCCGTCCCCGTGCCGGACCGCGCGCCGCATCCCCGCAGCCGCGCTGCCACCGAACCAGACTGGCGGGTGCGGCTTCTGCACCGGCTTGGGCTCCATCGCGGCGCCCTGAAGCTTCCACAACCGCCCATCGAAGTTGATCTCACGCTCCGTCCAGCATGCCTTCATCAGCGCCAGGGCCTCGTTGAACCGGGCAACCGGCCTGTCCGGGTCGACGCCAAACGCGCCGAACGGCCGCCACTGGCCGCCGGTCGCGACACCTACTTCAACTCGCCCATGGCTGAGACAGTCCAGTGAGCTGATCGCCTTGGCCAGGTGCAGAGGGTTGTGCAGCGGCAGCACGAACACCGCACAACCCAGCCGCAGCTGCTCGGTGCACGCTGCTGCGTAGGTGAGCGTCGGAAGCGGCGCGAGGCTGCCGGCCGCGCCGATCACCTGCTCCTGCACCCAGCCGCTCTCGAACAGCCCGAGCTCCTCGACGCGGCGCAGCTGTGCGCGGAAAGCCCCATCGTCGAAGCGGCTGTCGCGTGCGTATTGCGGGATGGAGATCGCGAATCTCATGGGCATCGCAGCTGGCTGGCGTTCAGCCTAACGTGCCCGCGCCGTCAGACCGCGACGACCCGCAGCTGCTCGTGCATGCGCATGTAGGTAGCGATGTACGTGGCGCCTGCCGATGCGGGAACTGCTGCACGCCCAGATACTCGCCTGCATGGCACACGCACGACCCCGTCGAGAGCACCTTGCCGGCCGGCGTGGGGCCGCGAGGCGTCGACGCGCGCGATCAGACCCTGTCGCCGGTTGCGAGCGCGGCGCCCAGGCTGCGCCGCGAGTTGACGTCGAGCTTCGCGAAGACATGCGCCAGATGTGCCTCCACCGTTCTGGTGCTCACCACCAGCTCCTCGGCGATCTGCCGGTTGGTCAAGCCGTCGGCCGCCATCGTCGCCACCCGCAGCTCCGCCGGGGTGAGGGCCTCACGGCCAACGTGCAGCATCTTGCGCGGTCGCGCGCCACTGGCGAGCAGCTCCTCGTGTGCGCGCTCCGCCAGCGGCAGCGCACCGCAGCGGCGTGCGATCTCCAGGCCCTCGCCCAGCGGCTCGCGGGCCTCGCGCGGTTTGCGCCGGCGTCGCAGCCAGCAGCCGAGCGCCACCAGCGCCTGCGCGTGCTCCAGACGCGCACGCGAGGGCGCGAGCACGGACACCGCCTCCTGCAGAGGCCCCAGGCCGTCGGCGCCGGCCAGCTCTCCGGCGACACGCAGCGCCTGTCCCAACGCCCACGGCGACCCCACGCGCCGCGTGATCTCGACGCCGCTCTCGGCCAAAGTCTCGGCGCGGCCCTTGTCGCCGAGCGCGTTCGCCGCCAGCGCCGCGAAGGGCCGCCACGGCATCATGTCCGGCTGCTCGGTCCCATACATCTCCACCGCGCGCTCTCCGGCCAACTGCAGTTCGCCGAGCGCGCGCTGGGGTTCGCGCGACGCCAGCGCCACGCGCCCCCGCGCCGCGCGCGCCAACGCCATCGGCGCACTGCGCGGGTCGTGGTCGTGCTCGGCCAGCTCGACCGCCGTGGCCGCCGCCGCGACATCGCCGCGCTCGAGCTCCGCGAACGCGAGCGTCGGAGCGGCGAGGCTCGAGATGAACGTCCAGCCCGCGTCTCGCAGCCGCAGCGAGTCGCGCGCATGCCGGATCGCCTCCGGCAGCCTGCCTTCCCGCCAGCGCAGGCTCGCGAGTACCTGGTCGTACTGGGCCAGTGCGAGCGTGCGGCCGCGCCGCCGATCGCGCTCCGCGAGCGACAGCAGCGTGCTCTCCGCCAGCTCGTACTCGCCGATCACGACGAGGGCCACGGCCGCGAAGGAGCCCGCGAGCCCCTGCGAGGTTTCGTCCTCCTCGGCGGCGCCCGAGCGAGCCGCTTTCAGCGCGGCCTCGCGCGCGCGCTCGTTCGCGCCGCCGAAGATCGCCATCGAACCGGCCACGAGCGCGCACAGCTGAGGCTCCTGCGGAAGCCGTCCGGCGAGAACTTCCTGCAGCAGCGCCGCCCCCGGCGCGTCCTCACCGCGTCCCAGTTCCGGATACAGGGTGGCGGCCGCCAGGAAGTCCGCGAGCAGTGCGCGCGCGAGCGGCTCGGACTCGTCGGGAAGCTCCCGCAGCGCCTGCTTCGCCGCCTCGCCCGCAAGCGTGAACTCGCTGCGCAGAAAGAACAGCCTGCCGAGCGACTTGCCGAACCGCGCCCGCTCGTGCGGCTCTTTGACGACGTCCAGGGCCCCCTGCATGTGCGCGACCGCGTCCGAGCGCCCACACGCCGCCTCGGCCTGCGCGAGCGCCGCGAGCAGGCCGGCCCGCCGGTCCCCCGGCGGCGGCTCCGCGAGCGCCCGCGCGAGGTAGGCCGCGGCAGCGTCGCATCCGCCGGACCCGAGTGCCCGCATGCCCGCCTCGATCAGGCGCTCGGCGGCCCACTCGTCGCCGCACGGCGCGACACGGAGCAGGTGCGCGGCGACCCGGTCACCGTCGGCGTCGCCCGCGCTGTCGAGCAGCCGAGCTGCCGCCAGGTGCGTGGCGCGGCGGCGCGAGAGCGGCAGGTCCTCGTAGATCGCGCTCTGCACGAGCGGGTGCAGGAATTCCGGCGTGGCACTCGGCGCGAGCACCTGCGCGCCGACCAGCGAGTCGACCGCCGCTTCGGCCTGCGCGAGATCGAGCTCGGCCAGCGCCGCCCCGTCGCCCAGGCGCGCCGAGCCGCCGAGCACGGCGATCGCGCCGGCGAGCAGGCCGGCCTCGGCCGGCAGCTGCGCGAGCCGCACGAGCACCGCCCGCGAGACGCCCGCGGGGGTGAGCGCGCGCACGCGCGCGCTGTCCGCGGCGACCGGCTCGATCCCATCGCCGCGCGCGGTCCGGATCAGCTCCGCCAGCAGGAACGGGTTTCCGCCGCTGAGGTGCCCGCACGCGTCCGCGAACGCCCCCTCGGGCGCCCTGCCCATCTGCTCGGAGACGAACGCCCGCACGCCCTGTGCGCTCAGCGGTTTCGGGCTGAGCGTCACGCCGTAGGCGGCGATCATCCCCAGCAGCTCGCGCTCGGCGCCCTCCGCGGGGCGTGCGCCGAGGAGCAGCAGAATACGCAGCGACTCGATGCGAGCGGCCAGGCACGCCAGCAGGCGCAGCGACTCCGCGTCGCACCACTGCGCGTCGTCGACGCACACGACCAACGGCCGCTGGGCGGCGCGCGCTGCCAGCTCGCCGTACATGCTGTCGAGCACCGCGAACAGCTGCTCGCCGGCGGAGGGCGAGCCGCGGTCGTCCAGGGGGTCCGGGCCCGAGCCTGCGAGCAGCTGCCGTGCCGCGCCGAACGGATGGTCGCGCTCGAGCGCAACGCAGCGCGCCGCGAGCACGTCGGCGCCCGCGTCCCGGGCCAACCCCTGCGCCTGTGCAAGCAGCGTGCTCTTGCCGATGCCCGCCGCGCCCTCGACGTAGGCCACGGCGCCCGCACCGTCGCAGGCGCCCTCGATCAGACCCTGGATGCTGCCGAGCTCACCCTCGCGCTCGAAGAGGACGGTTTGGCCCCCCATGGCAGCAGTGTCCCACGAAAGGCGAGAACCGCGAGTGTCTGAGCCCGATGACGCGACCGCACGCAGCGCTGACGTTCCTGCCGAGGTCAACGAGGAGCTGTCGCTCGTCCTCGAGCTGCAGCTCGGTCAGGAGCACGGACCGCGCGGTCGCTTGCGCGGCCCCACTGGCGGTGCGGTTCCGTTCGACGGCTACGTCGAGCTGATCGGCGCGCTCGAGCAGCTGCGCGGCAGGGCTGGCTGAGCGCAAATTTACAGGATTTGTCCCGGCCACCTCGGCCGCGTGTTCGCCCGTTTGCAGGGTTTAACCGGAATGGATATTGGAAATCCCGCCGGTGGCGCCGCGCGGCACCAGCTGCGTTCGTTTGAGCGCTCTCGCCCAGGGGTAAGATTGCGGCGTGAGCTGCGGCCCGAGCGATTTCAGCTGTGATTCATCGCATCGCCGAGCTTGCCGGCCCGCGCGCAGGCGTGTCGCGAGCAACCTGGCATCCGCGCTCTCGGCCTCGCTGCTCGCAGCTGTGCTCGTATCGGTGCTCGCGTCCAGCGCGCGAGCTTTGCAACCGGGGATTTCCGCCACGCCCTCGTCATCCCAGCCGTATTTTGGGTGTCCGAATGGCCCGTGTATGGTCGTGATCGATCCGCGGGTCGTGCAGGTCGCGGCAGGCTATGAATTGCCGGCGGGCGGACCGTTGCTTCAGGGTAATGGAGAAGAAGGGGGATATGACCCGCAGAATCTCAAAGCCGCCTATGGGATCCCTACGTCCGGAGGCTCCACACAGACGGTCGCGGTTGTCGATGCCTTTGGTGACAAACCTGCTGAGCACGATCTCGCGAAGTACCGCGAACGATACCGGTTGCCACCGTGTACGAAAGCGGAAGGATGCTTCAAGAAGGTAAACGAGCAGGGTGAAGAAGGCAACTATCCGGGCCCTCCTGAAAATTTTGAACTCTGGGAACTCGAGACATCCCTCGACATGGATATGGTCTCGGCTGCATGCCCACACTGCCACATCCTGCTCGTCGAGGCGACCAATGCGGCCGCGAAAAACACCGGTGCGTCGGTCAACACGGCCGTTGCGCTGGGAGCAACGGAGGTCAGCAACAGCTATGGCTATCCGGAGGACTACAAACCGTGGTGCGGCGCTACGGGTTGCACGCGCTTCGCGTCCGACTACGAACATGCGGGCATACCGGTCACCGCTTCCGCGGGAGACAGCAGTTACCGCGATGAAGGGTTCGGCGTGTCGTTCCCAGCCGCTGTTCCAACTGTGATCGCCGTCGGCGGCACCAATCTCTACAAGGCGAAAAATGCGCGAGGATGGCGCGAGGTCGCCTGGGAAGAAACGGGCAGCGGGTGCAGCGAATTCGAGCCGAAGCCCGCTTGGCAGACCGACACCGGCTGCTGCAAACGGACCGAGAACGACGTCGCGGCGGTGGCAGGCTGCAAGACGCCGGTCTCCATTTACAGCTCGCTCAACGGTGGTTGGGAAGACGTCTGCGGCACGAGCGCGTCCGCTCCGCTGATCGCCGGGATCGACGCGCACGCGAGCGAATACACGAGATCACTCGGCCCCCAAGCTTTTTACGACGACCCAGAAGCGCTGTTTGACGTGAAGTCTGGGAGCAACGGCACCTGCAAACCGGCCTACCTGTGCACCGCGGGCGCTGGCTACGACGGACCTACCGGACTCGGCACGCCAGACGGCGTCCCGCTGGTCACGCCGCCATGACCAGGGCCGCATAGCGGCCTGGAGTGGTTCCGACTAAGAGGTGTCAACAAACGGCAGGGTTAGTATCGCGAAACACGATCGCCTGAGCCTGAGTGCCGATTGCGATCAGAGAAGAGCCACGCCGCGTTGACCATTCGGCATAACCAGAGAGAACGCGTATGCCACCGTGGCGTATAGCCCACGTTTATATCGAGGCCTTGCATTCGTATACTAATTGACGCGCGTTCATCTGCTAGCGTTCTGACCCGCCCCTTCGCTCCAGGGGCAGTGAAAATCTCGCACTATGATGGGACCCACGCTTATGCGCCGCGGAAACGCAGCGAAAAGCGTCGTTGCCGGAGCTAGGTGCTCTGTTCGGTCTGCTCAGGGCCAGGGAAGCCCTCGGCGGCATAGGACGCGGGTGGCCGTCCATTTAACAGAAACCAGATACCGCATTCGGGGGGTACCTAATGCACAGCTTGACAGTTCCGTCCACGACTCCGCGTCGTGCGACCCTCGCGCTCGCCCTGCTGGTCGCGCTCGCCGCACTGGCTACCGTCGCCTGGCTGCCATCGGCAGCACATGCCGGCGGGTGTACCGACTCCTGGGTCGCCAAAGGCTCCGGCAGCTGGTTCGCTGCCAACAACTGGAGCAAGAAAGCCGTCCCGACCACAGAAGACGAAGTCTGCATCACCGAATCCGGGAGCTACACCGTCGAAATGCATCAGACCAGCACGGTGACGGTCAAGTCGCTGACCATCGGCGGATCCGAAAATACGCAAACGCTCGTGGTCGCAAGCACGAACGGTCTGCATGCGGTGCTCACTACAAGCGCCGGCATCACCAACGGAAGCCACGGGGCGATCACGCTGACAAACAGCGAAACCACTGGCAACAACGTCACGATTGTCGGGCCGATCAGCAACAGCGGGACGATCACGACAGAAAAAGCGATTGGCGGCCAGCGCAACCTGCAGGGCAACTTTACGAACACGAAAACGGGTACGCTCGCGATCAACGCGAATACCAGCTTCAATGGGAGTAAAGCGGCTCTGACGAATGAAGGGACACTGGATGTCGCTGGTGGCGTGCAGTTGATCGCGTCCAATGAAGGGTCGGTCACGAACGCGAGTGGCACGATCGCTGCGACGGGCTCGGGTGACGTGCTGATGGAACCGGGGACCACGTTTACCGAGGGCGGTGGTAGTACTAGCGGCGCAAAGCCCGTGATCATCAGAGATGCCGCGCTGAAGTACACGGGATCGGGTGAAAGCTTGATCACGCAGCACGGCGAAGCAGGCACGCTCAGCGGCAATCTCTCCAAAGGTCAGTCGCTTGTGATCGAGTCGACCAACGGCGAGCACGCGAAGTCGACCGCCTCGGCGAGCTTTACCAACGGAGGTTCGATCACGCTGACAAACAGCGAAACCACCGGCAACAACGCGACGCTCGCTATCTCCTCGGGAACCCTCAGCAACTCAGGGACGATCACGACAGAAAAAGCGATTGGCGGCCAGCGCAACCTGCAGGGCAACTTTACGAACACGAAAACGGGTACGCTCGCGATCAACGCGAATACCAGCTTCAATGGGAGTAAAGCGGCTCTGACGAATGAAGGGACACTGGATGTCGCTGGTGGCGTGCAGTTGATCGCGTCCAATGAAGGGTCGGTCACGAACGCGAGTGGCACGATCGCTGCGACGGGCTCGGGTGACGTGCTGATGGAACCGGGGACCACGTTTACCGAGGGCGGTGGTAGTACTAGCGGCGCAAAGCCCGTGATCATCAGAGATGCCGCGCTGAAGTACACGGGATCGGGTGAAAGCTTGATCACGCAGCACGGCGAAGCAGGCACGCTCAGCGGCAATCTCTCCAAAGGTCAGTCGCTTGTGATCGAGTCGACCAACGGCGAGCACGCGAAGTCGACCGCCTCGGCGAGCTTTACCAATGGAGGTTCGATCACGCTGACAAACAGCGAAACCACCGGCAACAACGCGACGCTCGCTATCTCCTCGGGAACCCTCAGCAACTCAGGGACGATCACGACAGAAAAAGCGATTGGCGGCCAGCGCAACCTGCAGGGCAACTTTACGAACACGAAAACGGGTACGCTGGCGATCAACGCGAACAGCACGTTCAACACGACCAATGCCACTCTCATAAACGAAGGGGCGATCGACATCGCGACCGGCGTGGCGCTATCCGCACCGAACAGCGCGACGATCTCCAACGAAGCCGGCGGCTCGATCACCACGACAGGTACCGGCTCGGTCGATGAGACGACGGGAACGTTCAACGAGGGTCAGGGGATCACGAGCACCGTGAAAAAAAGTGAACCGGTGATCCTCGACCGCGTGGCGTTGCACTACACCGGCAGCGGCAAAAGCATCATCGCTCAGCGCGGGGCGAGCACGCTCAGCGGCGCGATCGACAAAGGCCAGACGCTCGTGATCGAGAGCACGAATGGCGAGCACGCGGAAGACACCGCTGCGGGCAGCTTCACGAACAGCGGCACGATCATTTTTACCAACGCAGAAACCACGGGTAATAACGTCACGCTGAAAATGGGCGCGGGCACGCTCGACAACAAGGGCAAGCTCGAAGTGCTCTTCCCACACGGGGGCACGCGCACGATCGAAGGCAGTCTCACAAACGAAAAGACGCTTACGATCGCCAACAATGGCAACCCCCTGAGGGTCAGCGGCAAATTCTCGCAGGGGTCAAAAGCTACGCTGACACTGACGATGGCGGGGTCGAGCAACTTCGGACATCTTTCGGTGGGCGAAGCGGTCACGTTGAGCGGCAAGCTGTCTCTGAAACAGAGCAAATTCACAGCCAAAGAAAAAGAAACGTTTGCGATCATCGCAGGCGCATCCCGCACCGGAGAATTCAGCAGCGTCACCGGGAATGCTGTCAAAGGCGGGTCACTTCACTACATTCCGCATTACACGACAACAGGCGTGAACCTGGTCGTCGAATAAGGCCAAGGGGCGGGCGCGACCTCATGGGGAGCGCCCGCCCTCCCCGAAATCGATCGCCCGACTCCCGATGGAGCTCGTCAGCCTTCCTCGACGGTGATCTTCGTGTCCCCTGTGGGACCTTTCAGTTTGTCCGTTCCTGTGACCGTCGCCGGCCCGAAGTTGCCGGTGAGTTCGCCGGCTCCCGCGGCGAAGTCAAGGATGCTGGATCCGACCGTCGGCATCAGCGTACCTTCCAGTCGCAGGGTTTCGCGCGGCGCTTCGCAGACACCCGACAGTTCGATGTGTTCGATGACGTCTCGTATCGGTGGTCCGGCGATCAGATGGGTGCGCCAGGGGAGGTTCAGTGAGGTGAATGATAGAACTCCGGGACATAGCGACGCGCTTGTCGCGCAGCCCGACAGCGCAAACGCGGTTATTTCATCGACACCGACTCCGCCGCCCGGCGGATTTTCGATTATCTCCTTATCGCTCAATTTACATTTGGTTTTCGGCTGACCCGACTGATCTATGAGGCGAAGCGTGAGGCTGCCGGTCGTCGTGACGCTGACTTTTTGGCCTTCGCCGATCAGGTGACCGTTGCCGAACCATTTTGGCGTCGGTGCGGCCGCTTCTCCTGTCAATACATAGACGGTGCTCTGTTCTCCCGGGCCGTCCGAGATGAACGGGGCGCTAGCAAGTGCCGTGGCGCCCGAGACGGCTACCGAGACCCCCAGACCGTAGCCGGCTGCCCGCGACGAAGTGGTCAACGTTTCCAGCTGCTGTCGTTCCCCTGACCAGCCGCCGTTCGGCTGGGCGAATACGTACGCCGCGCCCTCGTATTCGTTGGAGCCAACGTCCGCGTCGGGGGCGCCGACGAGGAGCGTCGTACCCGATACCGCAAGTGATGCGCCAAGAAAGGCGTCTGGGGTGCCATTGGAGGCCTTCAGCTTGGCGGCTTGGGTCTCGTTGGACCAGCCGCCGGCGGGCTGGGTGAACACGTACGCTGCGCCCTGCTCTTCGCTTGTCCCGATCTTCGCGTGCGGGGCGCCGGCGAAGACCGTCGTGCCCGATGCCGCCACTGCGTAGCCGAGAACATTTCCCTTGGCGCCGTCGGAGGCGGTCAGCTTGGCGGCTTGGGTCTCGTTGGACCAGCCGCCGGCGGGCTGGGTGAATACGTAGGCGGCACCCTGGTCTTCGTTGGTGCCGACCTTTGCCAGTGGGGCGCCTGCGATCGCGGTGCTGCCCGAAATTGCCACCGCGAAGCCCAGCCCGTTCTGGGCTGCGCCGTCGGAGGCGGTCAGCTTGGCAGCCTGGGTCTCGTTGGACCAGCCGTCGGCGGGCTGCGTGAATACGTACGCCGCCCCCTGGTGTTCGTTGATTCCGACCTTTGCCAGTGGGGCGCCTGCGATCGCGGTGGCGCCCGAGACCGCGACCGAGCTTCCCAGCCCGTCCGACTTGGCGCCGTCGGAGGCGGTCAGCTTGGCGGTTTGGGTCTCGTTGGACCAGCCGCCGGCGGGCTGGGTGAAGACATAGACGGCGCCCTGCTTTTCGTTTGCGCCGATCGTGGCGTCGGGAGCGCCCGCGAACACGGTCGTGCCCGAGATGGCTACCGATTCACCAAGCTGAGCAAAACCGGCGCCGTCGGAGGCGGTCAGCTTGGCGGTTTGGGTCTCGTTGGACCAGCCGCCGGCGGGCTGGGTAAAGACATAGACGGCGCCCTGCTTTTCGTTTGCGCCGATCGTGGCGTTGGGCGCTCCAGCGACCACCGTTGTGCCCGAGATCGCCACGGAGTAGCCGAGCGTGTTGGTTTCGACTGCGCCGGCTGCGGTCAGCTTCGCTGCCTGAACGAACGGATCGATGTGCAGCGGGTAGGCGGCCCCGCGGTCGGCGACGCGGATCGACAGCGCCCCCCGCGAAAGCACGAGCCAGGCACGCAGCTGGCGTCCCCTGGCGTCTCGGGCCTCCAGGCCGCCATAGCGCAGCGCGATCCGGCCAGCGGGGTTGGCGAACGACAGCCCCTGTCCGCCATCGACCAGCCGCGGCGCGAGCTTGCCGGATGCGCCGAGCGCGAGGGTCAGCGGTCCGTGCTTGCCGACGGGACGCCGCGCCAGCGTGAAACCCTGCTCGATCCCGAGCGGGCCGGCCGCATACCACGTCTGCGCGCCCCCAGCGCCTCTGGCGGGAGCGTCGTCGTAGGCCACGCGGTTGGCGTGGGCGTGCGGCAGGACCGAGCCCACCGCTCGCAGCTGTCCGCCGTGGCCGACCGCTGCGAGCGTCAGCGACAGCGCGCCATCGGCGGAGCTCACCCTCATACCCGCCCGCGTGAACTCAGCCTCGAGGCCGCTCGCGGCGAGGCTATAGCCCGTGCTCGTGCGCCGGGCTTGAAACGCGCGCTGCCCGGCGCCCAATGTGCGCGAGATCGTCGCCTGCGCGCCCACCGGCAGCGTTTGCAAACGGTGCAGACCCGCGATACCCGAGACGCCGGTGAGCGCACGGGGAGCCGAGGCGTCATGCCGAGCCGCCGCCGTGCTCAGCGCGAGCGTCACCGCGAGCGCGACCGCCGCTGCGCCGCCCCACAGCCGATGAAAGACCGAGCCCCGCCCGCCTGCACCGAGCGCTCGACGCGAGATGCAAACCAGCCGACCCGCGTGGACCGCCGGGATGGGGCGGGCGCCACCCGCGCCGTCGGTCGCGAACTCTGGCGCCTGTTGTAAACGGCTAGCAGCTGCGCGCATGATCTCCTCCTAACCGTGGCTGCGTCACCGGCGTCAACCACTCTCCCCTGCATCTCCCTCGTCGCTAGGCGACCTCTCGTTGCACGAGGACGCTACCACCGCCGGACTCGGTTTGCCGTCAAGAGAGTCGGCAAACATTGAGCCCTCGGCGATCGGGGGCGCGCATCCGTGGGCCTCCTCAGCCGTTAGATCCACGTTCGCCACCCGGCGTCGAACATGCGTTGGCTGCGGGAAGAAAGCCGGTCCTGCGGAGTCGAGCGCATCGAGCAGGGTCCTCGAGGCCTATCCGGCCCTGGGGATCGACGCTCATTGAGGCCATGCCCGCGGTCCCTCACTGGAGCGGGCTAGGAAGGAGAGCGAACATGAAGTCAAGTGGACACGCCGCACGCAAACGTCGCCCGGGCCTTGCGGTTCTCGGAGGCCCGCGCCTACGCAGACCCCGGGTGCTGATGTCTGTCGCGCTCGTCTGCGCTCTCGGCGGCATCGCCGCGCCGAGCGTGTGGGCCCGGAAAAAACAGCCGCCGCCCCCGCCTCCGCCGCCTGCGACCACCTACTCGGTCACCGACCTCGGCAACCTCGGCTTCCAGAACACCGTCGCTAAAGCGATCAACAACAACGGCCAGATCGTCGGCTACTCGGGCATCCCGAAGACCGTGGAAGGCAGCTGCTCGCTGAGGTTCAGGCCGTGTCCGACGCACGTCACCAACGCCTTCCTCTGGGAAGGCGGCACGATGGCCAACCTTGGGACGCTCGGCGGCAACTACAGCGAGGCGATGGCCATCAACAACCTCGGCGAAGTAGTGGGAAAAGCGCAGACCGCGAGCGGCCTCAGCGAAGCCTTCCTGTTCCGGGACGGCAAGATGACCGGCATCGGATCGTTCAGCGCGGATGCGATCAATGAATCCGGCGTGATCGCGGGTGAAGAGAGCATCCCGGGCGAAGGCCACACCGACGCACTCATCTGGCAGAACGGCCACATCACCGACCTCGGCCTGCTGCCGGGCGAGGGCGGCATCTTCACCGGCCCAGCCGGCATCAACAACTCAGACGAAATCGCCGGCAGCGGCGACAATCGCGAAAGCGACCTGCGCGCCTGGGTGTGGCGCAACGGCACCATGACCGACATCGGGACGTTGGGCGGCCCGCAGGCAGCCGCCTACGCGATCAACAACGCGGGTCAGATCGTCGGCTTCTCGCAGACCGCCACCGACGCCGACCACGGCTTCATCTACCAAAACGGGAAGATGACCGATATCGGGGAAAACGTGTTCCCTTACGCGATCAACGACAACGGCGTGATCGTGGGCAGCGGCGGCTGCGGAGGCGCCGTCATTCTCACCAGCGGCGTCTGCCAGAACCTGCAGAATCTGATCCCCGCCAATTCGGGCTACAGGCTGTTTGAAGCCCACGGGATCAATGACAAGGGCCAGATCATCGCCTCACTCGAAGGTTCCCCCGACGCGGTACTGCTGACACCCACCAGCTGAGCACCTCTATCGCCGGGCGCCCCGGACGATGCTTCGGGGCGTCCGACGTCCACCGCCACCGGACAACCCGGTGGCTCGCGCCCGCCAGGCGCCGACGCCAGGTTCGACTCCTGCCGGTGCATCTGGCGAGACGCTCGCGCGCTGCGACACATGCGGGCCGCGTAAGACTGATTCATGCCCCCGGGGCAGTTGTTGTGTACAAAACGTGAAGATCCTGCATCACGCCAAGTAAAAATCTGTCAGCCAGGCCGTGATCATCTGGTGAATATGGATTGCCCGAACACGTGTAGGGAATAGCTTGCGCCGACAACGGTCGTGCAACCAAAAGGAGTCTCATGAGACGAAGCCTCGCCCTGCTCGCAACCCTGCTTACGACAGCGATCGCAGTCGGCGTCGGCGCTCCGACCGGCGCGAGCGCCGCGGCGCCCTGCGGAACGCTTCCGCTGTCTTCGACGAACTACACGCACGTGGTCTGGATCTGGATGGAGAACCACAGCTACGGCGAAATCATCGGTTCTTCCGAAGCGCCGTACATCAACGCGCTCGCCGGAGAATGCGGTCTGGCGACCAACTACCACAACGTCGACCATCCGAGCCTACCCAACTATGTCGCAGCCACCTCGGGATTGCCCTTCGGAGAACTCAAGCGGTTTGAACCCGACTGCAATCCATCGCATAAGTGCAGCACTGCGGCAGAGAGCATCTTTACTACCGGACGCTCAAAGAATGCGCAACCAAGGATGTGCCCTACACGCAACTGTCCGGCGATCTGGCAGGAGGGACCCTCCCTGCGTTCTCGTTCATAACCCCCAACCTGATCGACGACATGCATGACGGCACGATCGCCGATGGTGACTCGTGGCTGGCGTCCAACCTCCCGACGATCCTCAACTCGAGCGAGTATCAGAGTGGCACGACCGCCGTGTTCCTGACGTGGGACGAGGGCGAAGGCGGAACTACCAGCGAATGCGCGACCAACGAAACCGACGTTGGGTGCCACGTCGTGACGATCGTGCTCAGCCCGAGCACGGCGCCGCGTACGCAGTCGGCGACATTGTTCAATCACTACTCGCTGCTCGGCAGCGCGGAGCAGCTGCTGGGGCTAGCGACGCTTGGCGAAGCCAGCTTCGCAAACAGCATGCTCACGGAATTCAATCTCTAAAGCCGGACCATGGCGGGCGCCGCAGCAGATGCATGCGGCGCTCGCCAAGTCGAAGCCGGGCCGCTGACGAACCGGCTGTGGGGCGCTTGATCAGCTCGCGGGAGGGCGCTCGCGGAGCCTCTCCGCGCCCGGCAAGCCCGAGGTCCCATCGACGGGGGGCTTCGATGCGGCATCGGATGTGTTGCCGCGCACCGTCTGAAGCAGCGGTTGGATCAGGTCGATTGGCAGCGGGAAAACAATCGTCGAGTTCTGCTCGTTTCCGATCTCCAGCAGGGTCTGCAGGTAACGCAACTGGATAGTGACGGGATTGCGACTGATCACCTCGGCGGCATCGCCCAGCTTGGCGGCGGCCTGGAACTCGCCTTCGGCGTTGATGATCTTCGCGCGTCGCTCCCGCTCGGCCTCGGCTTGGCGCGCAATCGCGTGCCGCATGTCCTGGGGGATCTCGACGTCCTTGATCTCCACGGCTGTCACCTTGATGCCCCATGGCTCGGTCTGATCGTCGATCGTGTGTTGCAGGTCTTCATTGAGGCGCTCGCGCTCGGACAGCAAAGCGTCGAGCTCTGCCTTGCCGAGCACCGATCGCAGCGTCGTTTGCGCGATCTGTGAGGTCGCTGAAAGCACGTCCTGGACTTCCACCACCGAACGGTTTGGATCGACGACGTGGAAGTAGGTCACGGCAGTGACTCGCGCGGGGACGTTGTCGCGCGTGATCACCTCCTGCGGCGGGATCTGCTGCGTCACCGTCCGCAGGCTCACGCGCACCATGCGGTCGATGAAGGGCATCAGCAGCACAATCCCCGGTCCCCTCTGGTCGACCAGCCTCCCCAAGCGAAAGACGACGGCGCGCTCATACTCGCGCAGGATGCGCACCGACACCGCGGCGAGCACCAGCGCCGACAGCAGGACCACCACGAACGCGACGACAATGATCGTGACGATCACGCCACGAGCTCCCATTGCTCGGCCTTGCGCACGCGCAGGGTCAAGCCGTTGACGTGTTCGACGACCACACGGTCGCCGGTGTGCAGGGCGCCGGCTTCGTCAAGTGGCCCTGGTTCAGCGCGCCAGAGCGCGCCGTTGATGAACACCTGCACGTCGTGGTCGCTCGCGTGGCGCACCTCTCCGACGTGGCCGACGAGCGCCTCCCTGCCGGTCCGTGGCCGGGTCCATCGAGCGAGCGCGAGATGCCGCCGCAGCAAAAGCAATCCGCTCGCCGCAGCTGCCGCCAGCACCGCTGCCGTGACCAGGACGACGACCGCCCCCGCCCCAGCCGCGGCGAGCAGCAGTGCCAGCCCCCCGATCGCTGCGGCGGTGGCCACCGTGCCGACTACGCCTCCGGTCGACAGATGCGCCTCAGCGAGGATCAGCGCGATCGCTCCCGCCAGCAGAACTACGCCGACTGCCAGCATCGCCTCGCTACCAAGACGGATGAGTTCGATACTGCGAGATGCTCACGCATCACGATCCAGGTTACGACTCGAGTCGCGCCCTCGCAACGGAAACTCACATTCTCTGGCGCCAGCAAGCATCGCGTCCGCCTCCGCGAGGGCCGCCGCGTCTCCTGGTCACGCTCCGGATAGGAGCGGCGCCGCGCCGGCGTCCAGAGCAGCATGGGAGGCCCGCCGCGGCAGGCGCTGCATGCCGCTCCGTCGCCGACAGCATGGGACCGGGCCCAGTTCGCCCCAACAGCAGCGCTGGTTATCGGCTTACTGACTTGCCGGCGCTATCTACCACCTTGCGCAGGAACTCCGCCTGGGTGTGTACCAGTCGCTGCGCCATCTGCAGCGCGGAGTCGGTGATCTGCTCTCGCCTGGATGGGCCGTCCCCGTGGGGGGGAAGCGCCTCATCAACCGTGGCGAGGAAGGTGCGCACAGCCCCGAGCGCGTCTCGGGCGCCGTCCTCGAGCTCCTGAACCAAATCCTCGGAGAGCTCTGCGGTCCGATCCACCACACGGTCCGGGCCGGTGCTCTTCGCTCCGGCGGGAGCGCGGCGGGCAGGCGCCCTCTTTTTGGTTGTTGGCGGACGTTGGCTTTTGGCGGGCATCTCGGTGTCACCTACCTAACATATTGGTAAACGGACGTTTACAGATTGTAACGGATCGGGCGCCGGAGATAGCGGGGACGTACTACCCGCAGCGCATACGAAAAGACTACTGCACCGTGCTGGCAAGGCGCCCTGGTCCATTAGTAAACGAGCGTTTACTCGTCGCCGGCCGGCGCGCGGGCGCGGTCGGACGCATGTCCCGCCACCTGACGGTAGGCTCCCCGTCACTGTCAACGTCTGGGTTGCCGGGCGGACGTCCGACTGACCGGGTTGGTTCTCGGGCTGACGGCGAGCTGACTCTTAGGCTCGGTGTCGACCGTGGGTCTGACCAGCATCCGTTGTGTCGCTCGCCGCCGCCCGAGGATCTCCGGCGTGACTTGATAGGAGCATGGCTTTGCCCCGACTGAGGTTTGTCCGCCGAAGGTCCCGTGTGATCGGCGACAACCAAATCGAGGGGACGAAGCTAATGATGGTGATCGGAGTGGACACGCACAAGAGCTCACACGCGATGGCCGCGGTATCTGCGGGGAGCGGGCTGCTCGCCGCGGAGCGAGAGATCCCAGCCAGCGATGACGGCCATCGCCGGGCGCTGGCGTGGGCGAGAGCGCTCGACTCAGAGCGGGTTTGGGCGATCGAGGACTGCCGGCACGTCTCCCGGCGCTTTGAGCAGGCGCTGGTCGCGGTCGGAGAGCGGGTGCTGCGCGTACCGCCGAAGATGATGGGCTGCTCGCGGCGCTTTGAGCGTGAGCCTGGCAAGTCTGATCAGATCGACGCCAGGGCTGTCGCGAGGGCGGTGCTAAAGGAGGGCGTGGAGCGCTTTGCGCCAGCTTTTTTGGATGAGCGCGCGCTCGAGATCCGGCTGTTGGCCGATCATCGCGCAGACCTGGTGGCCGAGCGCACGCGCCAGATAAACCGTCTGCGCTGGCACCTGGTCGATTTGTGTCCCGAGCTTGAGGCGAGCATCCCCGCTGGCCAGCTCAACAGTGCCACGATGCTCGATCGTGTAGCCCGGCGTTTGCGTCGCGCAGAGCGCGCGGGACGCAAACGGGTCGCGCTGGAGCTGGTCGCGAGCATCCGCGCCATCTCGCTGAAGGCCAACGCACTGGAGCGCGAGCTGCGCAGCCTGATCATCGCCTACCGCCCCGCGCTGCTGGCCGAGCAGGGTCTGGGAGTGCTGACCGCGGCGACGCTGATCGGGCGCACCGCCGGCGCCGAGCGCTTTCCCACCGACGCCCACTTCGCACGCCAGGCCGGCGTGGCACCGATCCCGGTCTCCTCCGGACGCAAAGATCGCCACCGCCTTCACCGCGGCGGCGACCGCCAACTCAACCGTGCCCTGCACATGATCGCGATCACACGCGCCCGGATCGACCCCAACACCCGCGCCTACCTCGATCGCAAGCGCGCCGAGGGCAAGAGCAACCGTCAGGCCCTACGGTGCCTCAAGCGCCACCTCGCACGTCACATTCACCGCCTGCTCTCGTTGCCTCCCATCCACCCCGACCACCGGACACGGATCCAGCTGAATACCGCAATTTCCGTGCCCTGCTTGACATAGGAGCAACCGATGCCTCTTCCGCCTGCGACCCCAGGTTCGACGTGTGTGGTCACCGGCGCCTCCTCCGGCATCGGCCTCGAGTTCGCGCGCCAGCTTGCCGCACGCGGTCATGATCTGTTCCTGGTCGCGCGGCGGGAGGGCAGGCTGCACGAGATCGCCAGCGAAGTTGCGCGCGATCACGGCGTCAGCGTCGAGGTCGCACGCTGCGATCTGAGCAGCCAGGCAGCGCGTAAGCGCCTTCTGCAGCAGGTGGCGGCGAGCGAGCTGGCGGTCGAGACGCTCGTCAACAACGCGGGCTTCGCCCACGTCGGCGACGTGCACGAGTATCCGGCCAAGCAGCTCGGCATGGTGCAGGTTAATGTCGAGGCGCTTGTTGCCCTGACGACTGCCTTCCTGCCCGCGATGGTCGAGCGCGGGCGGGGCGCGATCATCAACGTCGCCTCGATGGCAGCCTTTCAGCCGATCCCTTCCCAAGCCACGTACGCTGCTACGAAGGCGTTCGTGCTGAGCTTCTCGGAGGCCGTCGCGGCCGAGGTCCGCGGGTCGGGCGTCAGCGTCACGGCGCTGTGTCCCGGCCCGGTCGCAACGGAGTTCGTCGACGTGGCGGGATTCAAGCGCAGCATGCAGGAAATGGGACCGTCGTTCGTGTGGGCCTCTCCCGTCGACATGGCGCGAGCAGGGATCGCCGGCGCCGAGGGCGGCAAGCGGGTAGTGGTGCCCGGGCTGGCGCAGCGCACGCTCGCGTTCGCCGCCCAGCACAGTCCTCATGCGCTGCTGCTCGGGCCGCTGGCTTCGGTCTACCGGAGAGCGATCGGCGAGTAGCAGCGCTTGGCTTGGCTGTCGCTCACGGCGTAGTCTGTCGGCATGAGCGAGGATCGCGGTTCCGTCCCGTTGCGGGCCGCATCGCACGTCGCATCTCGATTCCTCAATCCGGGAGGGCATCCCAGCAGGAAGGCGCTGCACGACGCCGTTTACGGCAAGGTGGTCCTGGTTACGGGCGCCTCTTACGGGATCGGGGAGGCGACGGCGCGCAAGCTGGGCGCGGCCGGGGCGATCGTGCTGCTCGCGGCCCGCTCAGGGGATCGGCTCGAGGAGCTCAGACAGCAGATCTCGGCTACCGGCGGCACCGCGTACGCCTACCCGACCGACCTCTCCCACCCCGAGAGCGTCGAGACGCTGGCGGCGGAGGTCCTCGAGCGCCACGGCCACGTCGAAGTCCTGGTCAACAACGCCGGCAAGTCGATCCGGCGCTCGATCGAACTCTCCTACGATCGCTTCCACGACTTCGAGCGCACGATCTGGGTCAACTACCTCGGCCCCGTCAAGCTTGTGCTCGCTCTGCTGCCGTCGATGCGCGCGCGCGGGCAGGGCCACATCGTCAACGTCTCGACGAGCGGTGTGCGCATGCCGCCGGCGCCCCGCTGGTCGGCCTACGTGGCCTCCAAGAGCGCCTTCGACGTGTTCATCCGCACCGTGGCCTTAGAGGCCGCGCGAGAGGACGTCACGGTCAGCTCCGTCTACATGCCGCTCGTCCATACGAGGATGAGCGCCCCGACGCCCGCGTTTCGCTATGTGCCCGGACTCAGCGCCGACGAGGCTGGCAATCTGGTGTGCAAAGCGATCGTCGACAGGCCGGATGTGATTGGCCCATGGTGGGCGAGCGCCCTCGAGGCGGGCGCGGCTGTCACCCGTCGGCCGTGGGAGACGGCGATGGGAATCTGGAACCGGGTCAGCGGCGACACGTCGAGCGCCCGCGATGCCGGGATGTCCAAGCGCTGACGTGCCCGATCCGTTCTTCCACGCCCAGCTCGGGATTCGCGCGCTCCGCTCGCTCGCCAGCACCCGCCTGCTGGGTCCTGTGCGACCCGATCGCATGCTCCGGATGGCCTTCGCTCCGCTGGGCAACGGCCTGGGCCCCGCCGCCGTCGTGGCGCTCGGCGCGGCTCGCCATCCCGACCACCCCGCGCTCGTCGACGAGCTCGGCACGCTCACCTACGGCGAGCTCGACCGCCGGTCGGCCGCCGCTGCTGCCGGGCTGCGCCGGGACTTTGGCGTGAACTCCGATCGGGCGCTCGCTGTGATGTGCCGCAATCATCGCGGATTCCTCGAGGCGCTGTTGGCGGGCTCGCGCTGCGGCGCCGACCTGCTGCTCCTCAACACCGAGTTCTCGGGCCCCCAGCTCGCCGCGGTGCTCGAGCGCGAGGGTCCGAGCATCGTGATCCACGATGCTCAGTACACCGACGCCTGTGAGCGCGCCGGTTTCGGCGATCGGCGCGTAGTGGCCTGGCGGGAGGGGGATGCAAAGGCCCCGACGCTCGACGCGCTGATCGAGCGCGGTGGCCGTCCGCCATGGAATCAACGTGCGTCACGGCTCGTGCTGCTGACGTCGGGAACCACCGGTGCGCCCAAGGGCGCGCCCCGAGCGCCGTCGCTTGCTGGCGCCGTCGGCCCGTGGACAGCGCTGGCCGGTTGCGTGCCGTTGCGAGCCCGCGAGCCGATGTTGATCGCGCCGCCCTTGTTCCACGGCTTCGGATTCGCCTACCTGGTGCTCGGTCTGGTGCTCGGAGCCACGATCGTCGTGCGCCGGCGTTTTGACGCCGAGGCCGTTCTCGACGATGTCGAGCGCCACCGCGTAACGACTCTCGTCGCAGTCCCCGTTATGCACCAGCGGATCCTGCGGGCCTTCCGCAGCTCGTCCCATCGCCGCGACACCTCCTCGCTGCGGGTCCTCGTCTCGGCCGCGGCGCCGCTCACTCCCGCGCTGGCCGAAGGCCTAATGGAGGCATTCGGCGATGTCGTCTACGACATCTACGGCACGACAGAGACGGGCTTCGGGGCAATCGCCGGCCCGAGGGACCTGCGGGCCGCGCCGGGCACGGTGGGCCGCCCGCCATTCGGGACCAAGGTCAGGATCTTGGACGACGACGGCAGCGAGCTCTCGCCGGGAGAGACGGGCCATGTCTTCATCGGTGGCGCCCTCGTCTTCGACGGCTATTCCGGCGGCGGCTCGAAGGACACTGCGGGCGACCTGATGAACACGGGCGACCTCGGTCACCTCGACGAGAACGGTCGCCTGTTCATCGACGGTCGCGAGGACGACATGATCGTCTCGGGCGGCGAGAACGTCTTCCCCGGCGAGGTCGAGGATCTTCTGCGCCGCCACGGTGGGGTGGAAGACGCAGCGGTGATCGGGGTCGACGATGAGGAGTTCGGACAGCGCCTCAGCGCCTTCGTGGTCACCGTTGAAGGTGCCAAGCTGTCCGAGGACGAGCTGAAGGGATACGTCAGGAGCAGCCTGGCCCGCTTCAAGGTGCCGCGCGAAGTGGTGTTCGTCGACGAGGTGCCCCGCAACGCGACCGGGAAGGTGGACAAGGCGGAACTGCTGACGCGACGGTAGTGAATGCGAGGCTGGTGATCATCGCACACAGTCGTCGCGATCCGATCGACGACGGCTGCGCCGCAGTGGTGATTCGCCGCGACACTCAGATTTGTTTGGGCGGCAAGGCTCGACCGGGCCACGATCAGCGCGCCCGGTCTTGCTTTGGTCCTGAGTCAGCCGCTACTTGTGTTTATCCAGACTCGTAACTGCACCCTTTCCTGTGAGCTTTGTGCATTGACCTGAGCGAGCGACGGTTGTTAAGGGATTGGCCGAGACGCGCAGCGGTGATCGAGGATCTGCAGGAGGACCATCGTGCATCGAAGCGCCGTGCGAGTGAAACACAAGGACGCCTACTCGGGATAGTCGATTCTCTATACGACAGCCACCGAGAGTCGGCTCGCTCGCAAGACGCGTCAAGACACGCGAGTAACTCCCGAACGTTGCTGTCGCAGGTTTGCTGTCTTGTGAGCTCGCGGCTCTGCTCGCGGGCCAACCGTGCACTCCACCCGCCCGGTGGCGGCAAGGTGCTCGCGCTGCTTGAATCCCCGGCAAGGTCTCGGCGACCTCCGCCAGGCTCGGCCTGCCACGCAGGACCCCGCCTGGGCTCGGCCCGCCCCTCAGCTACCTGAAGGACCCCCCAGGGGTCAGGCGGACTGTCCCGGAGGGGCCGGATCCCCCTCGCCCGAGGTCCATGCGCCGGAGGCGGGAAGCGTGTGGGGAGGGGCGCCAAGACCCCAGTATCCATGCGGGTTTACAGCCAGAGCCGGGATCTAGATAGACGGGGGGCACTGCCCTCGGCGATCGCCTCGACGGTCGCCTCGATGAGCCTCGCGCGCAAGGCGTCGGGCTGCTCGAAATGCCTGGTCTGAAGCGTGTGCGAGCCTCTTTCGAGAAGCTCATGTGCGGGTTTCACACTGCGATTGAATCGCATGGTTGCGTCCACGGTGATACCCCGATTTCCCTCGGTCGTCCCTCGCAAGATCCCTCTCCCGCGCATTTCAGATTGCGCACATGTCACTGTCGCCAGCTCGGCTAGCGCGTCCGACCGGCGTTCGGCCCCGGACTGTGCACTGCTTTGTGGGAAGAATGAGAACATATCCCCGCGGTTTTGTCAAGGCCTGTCAAACCCTCCCTTGGAAAATAGAGGGTTAGGCTCCGAATTACCCCCGTCTATCTAGGACAGTGGTCGCTCGTTGTGAAGTCTCAGAAGACAGGTTCAACGATCTGTTCGAGAGTGTCGACGAGTGTGTTTTAGCGGCGTATGACAAGGGCGTTGAACGTGCCTCACGAATTGTTGTGGATGCTGCGGCGCGGGAGGCTGGTTGGCTTGCGCGCATTCGATCGGCGCTGTCCGAGCTACTTCGATTTCTGGATCAGGAACCATGCTGGGCGCGGTTCTTGATGCTGGAGCCGCCGATCTCGGCTACGGCGGTACTCGAGCGTCGCCAGCAGGCGCTTGCGGCGCTTGCCCGAGCGCTTGAACAGGAGACACAGCGAGAGATCGACAGCCTTGGGCGTACTGTGCCATCGCCGCGGTTCACCGCCGAGCTGATCGTCGGGGGTGTCTTTTCGGCAATTCGCGCGCGGATCCTCGAGCGGCGGATCGAGCGTCCGAGCGCGGCGTGCGCCGAACTGGTGCCATCGCTCATGGCATTCATCGCCTTCCCATACGGTCGGGTCGACGGCGGCGCGAAGCGGGCCCGGTTGCAAATCGATGGCGACCGGCGAGACTCGCGCTCGGAGAGAGCGCCCATGCGGGCGACCTATCGCAGTACGCGCGTGTTGAGCGCGATCGGCGCCTCTCCGTGCCTGAGCAATCGCGAGATCGCAGATGCAGCTGGGTTAACCGATGAGGGGCAGACCTCGAAGCTCTTGCGTCGTCTCGAGCGGCGCGGCTTGGTCGAGAACGTGGGTCTTGGACACGCGGGCGGGGGAGCAAATGCGTGGCTTCTCACGGCGTACGGCGAACGCGTGCTCGACGCCACGCGTCATAGCCTCGTGCCGGGGGCGGGCGCAGTTAGCGGCCAGAGGGTCCGGGGAACGACATGAGATATTCGCCGCCTATCAAAAGCTTTTCGGCGCAGCGTTGCGGATGGTATGCGAGGGCGCCGTTGAGAGACGCAAGCGGACAGCACGGTGGGTCGTTCGGCAGGGCGTACTCCCCGGTTGCCCAATTGTGGCGGAACGATCGGTCGCGTGTTTAGCCAATCGCGGCGCTCGTCGGCCGATCGATCATAACCCGAGAGGATAAGGAGCAGTGGACAAGTGAGACATGTACGGATGCTTGGCATGGACGTCGGCAGACTGGCGATAATCGTCGTGTCGGCCTTGGCGATCGCGCTAGTGGGTGCGGTGCCAGCCATGGCGGGAGAAGGACTGACCAAACGATTTAGGACGATATTTAGCGACTGTCCGACCACCAACCCGGAAATTCACGACGAAGGAGACGGGATCTTCTGTTTTACCGGCATAACCCAGGGTGGCAAAGAAGGCGGCCACTTCACGGTTGGTGGAATTCAGACGAACCTCGTCAAGAAAATCACGCTTCACGGCGCTGCGACGTTCGCCGAACCTACCAACCCAGAAAATCTTAGTGGCCAGCCCGAAGGCAAAATCTGGCCAGCCAAGGACGGACGAACGCTTGAAGCGCCCCCACTACCGGTGACAAAGGGCATCAAGCTTCTCTCACCGCAGGTTCAAGAAGAAGCTGGCTGGCCAGAAGCGCTCAAGAAGATCTACAAAGAAAAGACCGAAAAACGCGAAACTCAGCTGAGTGCAACGATTGAAATCGCCGGCGGTAACCTGATCTACGAAAACCGCGATGGGCTCAGCACCGGGAACCTAATCGAACAACAAGGCCCCGCCTTCATTCTGCCTCTGAAGGTGAAACTCAGTGGGCCGTTCCTGTACCGACTGCAGAAGGGCGGTGACACGTGTGAGGTGGGGTCGGATGAACATCCGGTCGTGCAACACCTGACGACGGGCGAATCGAAAGCGCCATCTCCATTCGAAGCTAACACGCAGACTGGAGAAGTCGGCGAACTTGCATTCTTCGATGAATTCGCTGTGATTGAAATCAAGAACAACAAGCTCGTTGACAGCACGTGGCCGGTCTCGACAGAAGCCGAAGGTTGTGGCGGTGAATACGAATCGTTCGTGAATAAGGCAATAAGCCTTGTGCTGCACCTGCCAGCGCCAGCGGGGTCGAACACGACTGAGCTGAAAGGCTCGTTGTTCTCGGGCAATTTCTCCGTCGTCAAAGAATCCCAGGAACGGAATGGCGAATTGTAAACTAGCGCAAAGAGAGTACGCAAAGGCGAACTGCGGGTGAGCGCCTGCGCGACACCGAAGCTAAGCGTGTTTTGAGCTGATCTGATGCACGCTTCCACAAGGGCTGATCGGGACCCCGCCGACCGGCGGGTGTTCCCGTCAGCCCAAATCCCCACTTAGCAAGAACTCCAGGAAAAGGAGCAATGATGATGGAGCGGGTCAGGATCGCGGGGCTGGTTGTAGTCGCGTTCGCTCTCGCGCTGAGCGCGCTCGGCACGACGAGCGCGCTTGCGTTTACGGAAGAACCGCCGGAAATCGGCCGCTGTTTGAAACTCACGGGCGGCAGGTTCAAGGATGGTAACTGCAAGACAGCGGCCAAAGTGGCTTCTGAACAGAAATTCGAATGGTATCCAGCGTTTGGCCCCAATGGCAAAGGCGAAGAAAAGCTCGTAGAACCAGCGAAGCGATTCTACACGGCGGTTTCCAAAGAAGGGACCGCGATCAAGCTCGAAACGGTCAAGGGCGAAGGCGTGACATGCAAAAAGCAGATCAGCGAAGGCGAATACACAGGACCGAAAACCAACCGCGCCTTCAATGTCACGTTCACGGGCTGTGAAACAAGTGGTCTGCCTTGCATCAGCACGAATCCCAAAGCTACGAACAAAGGCGAAATTCTCGTCAAAGAACTTGATGGGGTCATCGGGATCGAAAAATTCGGTGCAACGGCGGCTGCGGACAAGATCGCGAACGTATTTGTGCCGACGGCAGGAGAAATTTTCACAGAATTCGAATGCTCAGGCCTCAAACTGGTCGTCAAGGGGGAAGTCATGGTGCCCATCAAGGCCAACACGATGGTGCTCACCCAGACCGTGAAATTCACAGCGAGCAAAGGCAAACAGAAACCGGAAAAATTCGCTACTGACCCGTCGGGGACAAAACGGGTGCTGTTCGCCAAGAACAGCAAACTCGAAGAATTCTTCCAGGCGGGCCAGACTCTCACGACGGTCCAAACGAACATGGAAAAGGGTGAGGCGAGCTCGGTCAGCTAGGGGCCGAGCGATGGTGCCTTGAAACCGCCGGCGGCTATCCACTGCGATGCCGCAGCGTGTGTGGGCGTGGGTCGGTCGCCGGCCCACGCCCACACGGGGCTCTGATCCAGGGGACAAAGTGCTTCAGCCTTTCACATGTGAGATCGAAGTCCACGATCGGCGCCTATTGTGCGGGTGGTGGCGGATAGTCGGCAAACGTGACCGGCGCATCCGCCGCCGGTCACGTTGCACGTTGTTGTGGGCCGGAGCTCGAACCGCGCTCGTGGTTTGTGTGTTGATCGGCGCGTCGGTGGCAGGCAGCGCGCCGGCGCTCGCGTTGTCTCAGCGCGGGCATTCGGTCGCGTTTTCGTTTGCGAGCAAGGGCGAATCGGCGGGTCGGCTTGTGCGACCTGCGGGGGTCGCGGTGACTGAAGCCGATGGCGATGTGTATGTGGTGGACGCGGGTAACAATCGGATCGAGCGATACAGCTCGACCGGCGAATTTCTCACTGCGTGGGGTTGGGGGGTTAGCGACGGCAAAAGCGAATTTGAGGTTTGCGCCGTCGGTTGCCAAGCCGGGATTGCGGGCGAAGGCGCGGGTCAGCTCGATGCTGCAGAAGCGATCGCGATCGATAACTCCCGGAGCAGCGACGATCCATCGCGCGGGGATGTGTACGTCCTTGCTGACACGGCCGGTCCGAACAATGTGATCGAGAAGTTCGGGCCCGATGGCGAAGTGCTTGGCCGGCTGCGCTTCGCAAGCGAATCACCGGGTCTGCTCGGCGGCGTGGCGGTGGATGCCAGCGGGAAGGTGTGGGTTAGCGATCTGGGCAGCTCGCCTGAAGAGCTGGTGAGCTTTAGCGACGCCAATGAAAACGAGGTCCTTGGCTCGATCGCGTTGGGGTTGGGGTGTGCGGAAACGCGCGGGCTCGCGGTCGCTCCTAACGCGGAAGCCTTCTATGCGAGTCATCAGCTTGAAGCGTTTCGCGGGAGCCTGAGCTGTCCAGAAGTGCCGCCCTCTGCGAAGGCGCCGGCGGTGATCGCGGAGCTGAGCGGGGCGGGTGAGTCGCAGCGCGAAGCGCTTGATTTTGAAGACACGAGCGGCGTTGCTGTCGACTCGGCGAGTACCGCGGGCACGCCGCTGGGCGAAGCGGCGAGGGGCGATGTCTACGTCGACAACCTGGGCAGCGTCGCGGAGTTCGCCCCAAGTGGTTCGTTGGTTGAGCGTTTTGGCGCTGAAGAGCTGAGCGAGGGGGCGGGGCTGACGGTCGACTCACAGACCGGCGATGTGTTGGTGGTTGACAGCAAGGCCGATAGGGTGGATGTGTTCGAACCGGAACAGCCCGGCAAGCCTGCGGTCGACAGCCTCTCGTTTGAAGATTTGAGCCCGACCTCGACCCGGCTTAAGGCTCAGGTCGATCCGCATGGCAGCGACACGCGCTACTACTTTGAGTACGGCACGGCGGATTGCCGCGCGACGCCGGCGGCGTGCTCGGTGGTTCCTGCGCCGCCCGGTGAAGACCTCGGCTCCGATTTCGGCGCGCGGACGACGAGCGCGATCGCCGGCAATCTCACGCCCGGCACCACCTATTTCTTTCGCGTAGTCGCGCACAACAGCCAGGGCGAAGGCGAAGGATCACAGACGCTACAGACGTTTACGACGCTTCCCGCTGCGGCTGATGTGCTGGCCGATGATCGTGCCTGGGAGCTCGTTTCTCCGCCTGAAAAGCACGGCGCGCTGATCTACCCGATTGGCGGCACGACCGAAAACGGTGGTCCGGCGTCGGGTGTGATCGAGACCGCCGGGAATGGCGGGGCGGTCACTTATGCGGCGAATGCGCCGCTTGGCGAAGGGATCGGGGGCAACCGGGCGCTTGAAGCCACGCAGGCGATCTCGGTGCGCGGCTCTGCAGGGTGGTCGACGCAGGACATCGCGACTCCCAGCGACCAGGCGCAGGGTCTTCAGCCGGGCGCGGCGCAGGAGTACCGCGCCTTCTCAAGCGATCTATCGCTCGGCCTGGCCGAGCCGTTTGGCCCATACCGGCTGACTGGTAACCATATGCAGGAACCGCCGCTCGTTGTTGGTGGGCAGAGCGAAGAACGCGGCCTGTATGTACGCCAAAATGCTAGCTGCCAGGGCACGCCGACGAGTTGCTTTGCACCGCTCGTCATGCCGGCGGAGGATACGACCGGGGCGCAGTTTGGCGGGGAACTGGAATTCGCCGGCGCGAGCCCCAATCTGCAGCATGTCGTGTTCACCTCCAACGTGGCGCTCAGCTCCGCGGCGCCCTCTGCACCGGGATTGTACGAGTGGAGCGCGGGCAAGCCCCCGAACGAAGCGCTCCAGCTTGTGAGCGTGCTGCCGGGCAACACGAAGGCTGCGCCTTTTGAACCGGAACCGCAGCTCGGGGACTTTGATCCGGGTGTTGCGAGCGCGCGAAACGCGGTCTCGGCCGATGGCTCGCGTGTGTTCTGGAGCGCGGTCAGCGAAGAACGAGGAGAGGAAGTAACCAACCTGTATATGCGGGATACGATAAGCGGTCAGACGCTTCGCGTGAACGCTGCGCAGGGCATCAGAGAAGCGAGCGCCGAAGAACGCGCCAGCGAGGAAGTGCATTTCCGCGGGGCGAGCGCGGATGGGTCGCGGGTGTTCTTCACCGACACCTTCCCGTTGACTGCCGAATCGAAGCTTCGCCCGGGCGAAGGAGGCCCGGCGGACCTGTATGTCTGCGAAGTCAGCCAAGGTGCCGCGGGTCCGCAGTGCGACCTGAGAGACCTGACGGTCGACCCGGGCCATGACATGGGCGAAAGCGCTGATGTCGTGGGCACGATCCTGGGTGTAAGCGAAGATGGTTCGAATGTCTACTTCGCCGCGAACGGGGTGCTCAGTGCGCAGGCCAGGGCGGCGGGTGCGGTTCCCGGGCAGTGCGCGCCGCCGAACGACAGCCAGGCGGCGAGCGCGACGGCGAGCTGCAACCTGTATCTCGAGCGCTACGACCAGGAAGTTGGGGCATGGGAAGCGCCTCGGTTTATCGCGAGGCTCTCCCAGCAAGACCAGCCCGATTGGGGTGGCAGCGGCAGCTTCTCGTTGGCGGAGCTGACCTCGCGGGTCTCGCCCAACGGCCGCTATGTGGCATTCATGTCGCGCGAAGCGCTGACCGGTTATGACAACGTTGAGCAGAACCCTGCGGCGCAGGGCGCTCGTGATGAGGAGGTCTATCTTTACGACGCCGACGAGGACCGGCTGGTGTGCGCGTCGTGCAATCCCAGCGGCGCCCAGCCGCAGGGCGTGCTTGACCATGAAGCCTCGGGCGAAGGCAAAGGGCTGGTGGTCGACAGGCCCGGCGTTTGGAAGGAAAACGAAGAAGAAGAACACGGCGGACAGCGGCGCGCGCTCGATCACTGGCTGGGCGGATCGGTTCCCGGGTGGACGCCGGTGGAAGAAGCCACTGCGCTATATCAGTCGCGCTATCTGTCTGATCAAGGGCGGCTGTTCTTCGACAGCCCTGATCAGCTAGTCCCCGAGGCGAAGAACGCCAAGGAGGACGTGTACGAGTACGAGCCCGAAGGCCTGGGCAGCTGCGGGCGCTCTCCAGGCTGCGTGTCGCTGATCTCCTCCGGCGAATCACAGCGCGAATCGGCGTTTCTGGACGCGAGCGAAAACGGCAACGACGTCTTCTTCCTGACAAGCCAGCCGCTCACGACCGCAGACCACGACAACGCTTATGACGTCTATGACGCCCACGTTTGCAGCGAAGCCTCGCCATGCAGCTCGCCGCCCACCGGCGAAGCCACCGGCTGTGAAGCGCTTGAAACCTGCAGGCCGCTGCCCGCGTCGCTGCAGAGCTTCCCCGGACCCTCGGGCAGCGCAGCGCTGATCGGCCCGCCAAATCCGACCAAGGTACAGACACCGGCGGTCACCGCGGTACACAGGCCGCTGAGTCGTGCGCAGAAGCTCGCGGACGCATTGCGAACCTGCCGCAAGAGGTACCGGGCGAGCAAAAAGCGCACGAGCTGTGAACGGCGTGCACGCAAGCAGTACGCGCCACACAAACCCGCTGCCCCGGGCAAGGGCAAGAAACCCAACGGAGGCAAGAAGTGAGCCCGTCCGAGAGGAAGGAGGCGAAGCGGGTCTCGCTCGGCTGTGTCGGGTACGTGCAGCGATTGCTGGTCTGCGCGGTCGCGGCTGGCGTGTTCACGTGCGCGGTGGGCGGGGCGTCGGCTTGGGCGCAGGGTCCGTGGTGGCATCTCGAGTCGCGTGCGGCTCCCTCTAACCTGCCGCCGGGCGGTGAAGGACGGATCATCGTCTCGGCGAGCAACGTCGGTACCTCGGAAGCCAGCGGCGTCCAACAGCAGATCACGCTTTCGGATGTGCTGCCCAAGCGGTTGACCGCGACGGCGATCTCGGGTGGGGGGAGCTATCCGGAAGAAGAGCCGCCGATGAGCTGCTCGCTTGAAAAGCTTTCGTGTACCTACAGCGAAGGTGTGCTTCCCTACAAACGCCTGGAAGTGACCATCAGCGTCAAAGTCGCGCCCGGCCCGCCCGCAGAAGAAGACAACAGCGCGAGCATCGAAGGTGGTGGAGCGCCGACGCCCGCGCCGCTCAGCCGCCCGGTGAAGATCAGCCCCGAACCGACGCAGTTTGGCGTTGAAAACTATGAGCTCGCGCCAGAAGAAGAAGATGGTCTGCCCGACAGACAGGCGGGCTCGCACCCGTTTCAGCTGACGGCGACATTCGATCTCAACCAGACACTCGCACCCGGGCGCTTCGGCGAAGGCCCGTTTCCCCAGGCACCCGCGCTGACGCGGAATCTGAGTTTTCGTCTGCCGCCGGGGCTCTTGGGCAGCCCGACCGCCGTACCGCGCTGCTCGGATGTCGATTTTGCGACGGTCGGCGAAGACGGCTTCACCGACCTCTGCCCCTCAGACACCGCCGTCGGCGCCGCCGTCGTGACCCTGTATGAACCGGTGCTGTTGAAATTCTCAACCGTCACCGTCCCGTTGTTCAACCTGACCCCCGCGCAGGGTGAGCCGGCGCGGTTTGGTTTCGAGGTCTTCAAAGTCCCCGTCGTGCTCGACACCCAGGTCAACAGCAGCGAAGGCTACAGCGTCAGCGTCAGCGTCAGCGACGCAAGCCAGGCCGCGGCGATCCTCGGAAGCCAGGTGACCTTCTGGGGAGAGCCCGCAGCCGACAGCCACGACCACGCCCGCGGCTGGGCCTGCCTGGATTTGCCCTTCCTACCCGAACGCGCCTCGCTCAAAGGCTGCACAACGCCAAGCGAACACTCAAACGCCGCGTTTCTGACCCTGCCCACCTCCTGCACGGGGCAGGCCCTGCAGAGCACCGTCGAAGGCAGCTCCTGGCCAACCGCACAGGCGCCGCAAGGCCTGAGCCTGCCGCCCGCCGGCGCGCTGCTCGAACCTCTGGAGGGCTGCGGGCAGCTGCCGTTTAGCCCCTCGATCGCTGTGGAACCAGACCAGCACAGCACGAGCACGCCGAGCGGCATGACGGTCGCGGTGAAGCTGCCGCAGGCCTCGACCCTGGACGGGGGTCAGCTCGCGGAGTCCGCGGATAAGGACACCACTGTGACGCTGCCTGAAGGGGTGCAGCTCGACCCCGCCGCGGCCGCCGGGCTCTTGGCCTGCACCGGCCTCCAGGCGGGCCTCATGCCGGGCAGCGAAGAAGCCCTACAGAGCCGAAACGAATCGTTCTCAGAAGCATTGCCCGCGTGTCCCGAAGAAGCGAAGGTCGCGTCCGTCAACATCAAGACCCCGCTGTTAGATCACGAACTACAGGGCGCGGCCTACCTCGCAAGCCAGGACACCAGCCCGTTCGCCTCCCCGCTGGTGCTGTATCTACTCGTTCACGATCCGGTCTCGGGCGTGCTCGTCAAGCTCGCGGGCACGGTCGCGCCCAACCCTCTCACCGGACAGCTCACCTCGACGTTTGTCAACACCCCGCAGCTTCCGTTTGAAGAACTGCGACTGCACTTCTTCGACGGTGCCCGCGCGTCGCTGTCGACCCCGGCGGTGTGCGGCAGCTATGAAACGCAGGCCTCGTTCACGCCATGGTCCGGCTCCCCGCCGGCAGGCGCGACGTCTGCGTTTCAGATCACCTCTGGCGCGGAAGGCGGCCCCTGCAGCAACCCGCAGCCGCTCGCGCCGGCGTTTGACGCGCAGAGTGTGAACCCGCAGGCTGGCGCGTTCACGCCGTTTTCGCTGAACATCGCCCATCGCGACCAGGACCAGCCGCTGAGCGCGATCACCATGCATCTGCCGCCGGGGATGGCCGCGATCCTCGCCTCTGTCACCCCCTGCCCAGAACCTCAAGCATCTGAGGGCAGCTGCCCGGCGGCAAGCCTGATCGGGCACACCACCACCAGCTCCGGCACAGGACCAGAGCCGTTCAGCCTGAATGGGCAGGTCTACCTGACAGGCCCCTACGACGGAGCGCCATTTGGCCTGTCGATCGTGACCCCCGCGGTCGCGGGCCCATTTGACCTTGGCAGTGTGGTCGTGCGCTCGGCGATCAGCGTCAACCCGTACACCGCCGCCGTGACGATCAGCGGTGCGATACCCACGATGGTCCAAACCGACACCGCGGGCAGGACCGGCATCCCGGTTGCGCTCAAACAGCTGAACGTCACGATCGATCGGCCCGACTTCGAGTTCAATCCCACCAACTGCAACCCGATGAGCATCGCCGCAACGTTGGGCGGCGCGCAGGGTGCGAGCGCGCAGGTCTCCTCGCGCTTTCAAGTCGCCGACTGCCAGCGCCTGCCGTTCAAACCCGTCTTTCGCGCCTTCACCCAGGGCAAGACCAGCAAAGCCGACGGCGCGAGCCTGCGGATCGCCGTCACCTCGCCGGGGCTCGGGCAGGTGAACATCGCCAAGACGACCGTGACGCTGCCCACAACGCTGCCCGCCAGGCTCTCGACGCTGCAAAAAGCGTGCATCGCGCTCGTCTTTGAAACAAACCCCGCGAGCTGCCCCGAAGGCTCGGTGATCGGCAGCGCCGCGATTCATACACCCGTGTTGAAAAACGCCCTGTCCGGGCCGGCGTACCTGGTATCGCACGGCAACGTTGCGTTCCCCGACGTCGAGTTCGTGCTGCAGGGCGAAGGGCTGCAAATCATCCTCGACGGCAAGACCAACATCAAACACGGCGTCACCACCTCCTCGTTTGAAGCCCTTCCCGACGCACCATTCACGAGCTTTGAAACGACCCTGCCCGAGGGACCCCATTCCGCGCTCACCACAAACCTCCCGGCCAGTGCCAAATACAACCTGTGCGGGCAAAAGCTCTCGATGCCGATCGTCATCGCCGCCCAGAACGGCGCGAGCATCAAACAGAACACCAAGATCGCGGTCAGCGGCTGCCGCACCGTCGGCGCCGCCAAGACCAAGAAGCTCAGCCGTCTGCAATTGCTAAAGAAAGCGCTCGTCACGTGTCGGCGCGGGCACAAGCGTAGCAAGGAGATACGAGCCCGGTGTGAAAAGCAGGCCCGCAGGCGGTATCGCACTGAAAAGTCAGCTCGCCGCCGGTAGAATTCTCGCGCCGGAGAGAACGCTCGGGGCTCGTCCAACGATGTGGACGAGCCCCGACTTTGCTACTGGTCCCGATCACGTGCCCAGGTGTTCATAGGCGCTCTGCTCTCAGGCTCTCAGTTCGGTTTCGAACAGGGAGCCTTCGAAATTCACGACCTCGGCCTCGAATTCGGTAGCTTGCAATCCTGAGCAGAGTGGGTTGCTAACTTTTCTGTTCACTTTGCCAATCGCCTCGCCGGCGACGAACGTGTCACCCGGTATCCCAAAGAGGCCTTCGAATTTGGCGTATTCATAAACGCAAGGCCCTGGCTCGCTTACCGCAACCTTTGGCGACGCTTTGAAAATCGCCTTGCCTTTGTTGTTGAGCGTCACGGTTTTTACGCCCCCAGTGACCGCGAACCCCGTTTCCTCGCAGAAGGCCTCAACCGCTGGTTTGAACGCGAGCGTGTCAGTCGCTTTGGCGTTCACCGTGACCTTGCCCTCTGCCTCCTCGACGCATTCACCAACGAAGGTCAAGTGGGCCTCGATTGCGGGGGTACCTTTTTTGGCTTCGACCCCACCCGACTTCAGGACCAGCACGCTGGCCGACGCGCCTCCGGCAGCAGTTGCACCAATCGCAAGCAGGGCGATTATGCTGATACCCAACACTTTAACATGTCTCATGGATCTACCTCTTTAGCTAGTTAGGCGCCCGCCTGCCGCTGGCGGCGGGCCTAGTAGTTGGCGAGTCCATTCGCAGGGTGGCACTAAACCGCCCGAATATTCCTTGGGTCCGGCATTTCACGAACGTCTAAATGCGGACCTGACGATATGGGTGAACTAATAGGCTGGCTGTGAGGCACGGCACAGATCGACTTAGGCCAACATGAGCCCCGAGCATTGTCATACGGCGATGATCGGGGCGCTCGCGTGCAGATGAATCAGCACACGGGCATGGGCGCGAACGTTGGAGGACTACTGAGCGCTCCAGCGCTTATTCGTCGCGTTGCAAGTAGGCGAGCACTGCGAGAACCCGGCGATGGTCGGTCGCGGTCTGCGCGAGGTCGAGCTTCGACATGATGCTCTGCACGTGCTTCTCGACGGCCCCGATCGTCAGCACGAGCGTCTCCGCGATCCCCGTGTTGGATCGGCCCTCGGCCATCAGCGCGAGGACCTCGCGCTCTCGTGGGGTAAGCCGCTCCAGCGGCCCGTCCTGGCGGCGGCGGGAAAACAATTGCGCGACCACGTCGGGGTCGAGCGCCGTGCCGCCGTCGGCTACGCGCTTGACCGCCTCGAGGAAGTCGGCGACGTGCATGATGCGGTCCTTGAGCAGGTAGCCGACGCCGCCCGCGCGGTCGGCGAGCAGCTCCTCGGCGTAGGTCTGTTCGACGTATTGCGAGACAACGAGCACGGCAGTGCCCGGAACCCGCCGCCGCGCCTCGAGCGCGGCGCGCAGCCCCTCGTCGCGGAATTCAGGCGGCAGGCGGATGTCGACGACCGCGAGGTCGGGCCTGTGTGCCTCTATCTCGCGAAGCAGCGCGTCACCGTCCCCGACCGCGGCGACGACCTCGATGCCATTGTCGCGAAGCAGGCGGGTGAGTCCGTCTCGCAGGAGCGCCAGGTCCTCCGCGATGACTACCCGCACGGCAGCTCCGCGCGAATCGTCGTCGGCCCGCCGCGCGGGCTGGCGACCTGCAGGGTCCCGTCGAGCGCCTCGACGCGGTGGCGCAGTCCGCGCAGTCCACTGCCGGCGGGGTCCGCGCCCCCGACTCCGTTGTCGGTGACCTCCAGCGAGAGCGTGTCGCCGAGGCGCTCGAGGTTGATCTCCAGGCGCGTCGCATGCGCATGCTTGGACGCGTTGGCCAGCGCCTCGGCGACGACGAAGTAGGCGGCGCCCTCGACCGTCGCAGGCGGGCGCTCGCGAACGTCAACCGACAGCGAGACCGGCGTCGGGGAGGAGCTTGCGAGCGCTGCGATCGCCGCCTGCAGCCCGCGGTCGGCGAGCACGGGCGGGTGGATTCCGCGCGCCAGGTCGCGCAGCTCGCGCAGCGCCTGCTCCGCGCCGACGCGGGCCTCGGCGAGCAGCTCGCCCGCGCGCCCGGGATCGTCCTTGAGCGTGTGCTCTGCCATGCCGAGGCTCATGCCCAATGCGACCAGGCGAGCCTGCGCTCCGTCGTGCAGGTCGCGCTCGATCCGGCGAAGCTCGGACTCCTGGGCGTCAACCGCGCCCGCGCGGGTGCTCTCGAGCGTCTCGATCCGCTCGGTCAGCTCCGCCTCGCGCGGCGAGGTGAGAAGCGCAACGGCCGCCTGCGCGACGATCACGAGCGCAATCACCAGAATCGGCCAGACCGGCCAGAAGTAGCTGTGCCCGGTGATCGCCCAGATAGCGACGAAAAACGAGGCCGCGACAGCTCCCACGCCGATGGTCATCGTCAGCGCGCGACTGCCGAGAAACCGGCGGATGACCGCCGGTCGCTCTGCGATCAGGACAAACCAGGCGCGGATCCCCAGCGCGGCGGCGAGCGGCAGCGCGACCCAGACAGGCCAGAAATAGCTGCGCGACGTCAGCGCCCAGATCAGGACCAGCGCGAAGATGATGATCGCGTAGACGACCGCGTGAACCTCCAGGCGCTGTCGCGCACGAGCTCTCCTCTGCTTCTCGCTCACGGGATTGGCGCTCCCGAGGGCGGGCTCCGCTGGGCCGGCGGGCTCGGCCGGGCCCACCAGCAGCGCTGTAGCGAGCGGGCGAAACGCGCTCGCAATCGCAATCGGGAGCAGCATCGCCACTGCGAGCAGCAACAGCCCTGCGGGCACGAGCACGAGCGACTGGGCGAAGGTATGCGGCCTCCAAAAACCAATATCTGCTCCTCCATGCACGAACGGCACCCATATTGGCGCGAACACCATCGCGAGCGCCACCCCGATCAAGCTCACCAGGACGATCGCGAGCGGAAAGCCCACGAACCAGCGGATCAACAGATACGCCTGCTCGCGCCAGAAATCCGCCCCGAGCATCGCCTGCAAACGCGCCCAGAACCCCGCGCCGGTGGGCGGGCCGGCGCGGGGCTCGAGCTTTACGTCCAGCAGGGACTGTGCGATTCCTGCGTCGATTGCCGCGAAGCCGCGCGTGATCAGCGCCAGTCCAATCACGAGCGGGATCACCAGCGGCGTGATCAGAAAGCCCAGGCAGAGACTCCAGACCGTGGTGAGCGTGACGAACCATAGCGGCGCGAGCGGAATCGCCGAGAGCGCGAACAGCAGCCGACGGAAGAGCCCCTCTGCGGTCAGTCCGCGCCTCACGGCTTGCATGTCAGACCGCCCGGTCCGCGAGCGGATGGGGCTGCAGCGGCTCGGCCGCCGGCTGCATCGCTGCGGCCTGCGGGCCACTCGCAGCCGGCCGCGGCGATCCGAGCTCGAGCTTGACCCGTGGCAGCCAGTCAAGCCAACGCGGCAGGTACCAGTTCAACTCACCGAGCATCTTCATCGTGGCTGGAAGCAATACACCTCGGATCAGCGTGGCGTCGACGAGCACGGCGACCGCGAGTCCGACGCCGAGCTGCTTGATTTCGAGTGTAGGCAGCGAGGCGAATATTGCAAATATCGCGACCATCACCGCGGCGGCGGCGGTCACCGTGCCGGCGGTCGTTTTGATGCCTTGCGCGATCGCTGCGGAGGTTGTCAGCCCGGCATCGCGCAGCTCCTTGATGCGCGAGACGATGAACACGTGGTAGTCCATCGAGAGGCCGAACAGGACCGCGAACAAAAACAGCGGAAGCCAGGTGACGACGGCGCCATTTGAGTGAAATCCCAGCGGGCCTTGGAGATGCCCGTCCTGGAAGATCCAGATCAGCACGCCGTAGGCCGCGCCGACCGACAGCAGGTTCAGCACGATCGAGGTCAGCGGGATGACGAGCGAGCGGAACGTGATCAAAAGCAGCAAGAATGCGAATCCGAGCACGAATGCGAAGACCAGCGGAAACCGCTGCTTGATGACGCTGTTGAAGTCGTCCGTCCCGGCGGTTTCGCCGGTGACCGCATACGTCGCGCCGGGCACCTGGCCGATGCTCGCGAGCAGCAGCTGCGAACGCAGCTTGCCCAGCGCGTTCATCGAAACCCGATTCTGCCCGCTACCCACGAGCGGGACCTGAATTTGCGCGACGGTGTGCGCCGCGTTGACCGTGGTCTGAATCGGTTCGCGTGCCTGGCCGCTGGCCAGCGCCAGCCGCTTCAGCTTGGCGACCGCCGCCTGCGCCTGCGGCGTGCGGACGTCGGCGGCCTTGAAGGCCACCACTGCAGGCGACTGCGCGCCGGGGAAGGCCTTCTGAATCCTGTCGTAGGTACGGACGATCGGGATGTTCGGCGGCAGGTCGCCGGCGCCGATCAGGGTGGTGTGCAAGCCGACGACGGGCAATGCCACTACCACCAGCAGCGCGCCGGACAGAATCGCCGCCGGCGCCGGAAAGCGCAGTACCGGGCGCAGCAGCGCATCCCATAGCCGCGAGGTCGTGGCAGGTCTGCGCAGGCGGCCCTTCTCGACTTTGTCGCCGAGCCTGCCGAGCAGCGCGGGCAGAACCGTCAGCGACCCGACCATCGCGCAGAACACGACGAGCATCGCGCCGATCCCGATCGAGTCGAACACCTTGGTCCCCGACAGCAGCATCCCGGCCATCGCGATCAGCACCGTGATCCCGGAGGCGAGCACCGCGCGGCCGGAGGTCGCGGCTGCGCGACTCAGCGACTCCGCGCCCGTGTGCCCTGCGCGCCGCTCCGCGCGCTCGCGCTTGAGATAGAACAGCGAATAGTCCACGCCGACGGCCATCCCCATCAGCAGCATCACCGAGGCGGTCGCTTCGGAGGCGGGAATCAGATGGCTCGCTACCGCGGCCAAACCGTCGGAACCCAGCACCGCGGAGAACGCGAGCAGCACCGGCAGGCCCGCCGCGACGAACGCTCCGAAGGCGATCAACAGCACTAGAAACGTGATCGGAAGCGATAGGTGCTCCGCACGGGACAGGCCATTGTTGGTCGTCTTGCTCAGTTCGAGCTTTGCGCTCGCCTGCCCGAACTCGGCGACGGTGAAGCCGCGCGCAGCCCGCTGCAGCCTCGCGACGGCGTTCAGCACCGGCTGCACGCGTTCATTCGCGGTGTCGGCGCTGCCCTTCATTTCAAACTCGATCAGCGCCGAGTGGCCGTCCTTGGAGATCTGCCCGCCGTCGCCTCGAGCGAGCGGCGAGCGGATGCCCTGTACCTGGGGCAGCGATGCGAGCGCGGCGACCACGGCGCGCAGCTCGCGCGCGAAGCGCGGGTCGCCGGCGGTTGCGGTGGTGCTCTGCACGAGCACGCCCTCGCCCGCGCGGTTGGGGAACCCGCCGCGCTGCAGGATCGTCTGCGCCCGGGCGGACTCGCCGGTGCCCTGTTCGGATTCGGTCAGCTTGACGCTGCCGAGAGCGCTGCCGAGCGCGACCGCGGCGATGACCAGCGCAAGCCACCCGAAGGTGGCGGTCTTCCAGTGCGATGCGCTCCAGTTGCCGGCGCGTGCGGCGATGTTCATCGGAGGCTCCTCTCGTTGGCTTGCACGACCTCGCAAGCGTCGCCGCCGGAGGCTGCGCCGCCAATGAGGGCAGCCGGCTTGTGCTACTGCAGCTAGCTGGTGGGTGGCTGGTGGGTCGCCCGCGGGCAGGCCCCGGGGTCGCAGCGATGCCGAGCGGCGTGCGACCATCCCGAGCGTGGACGATCGCGCCGCGGAACTCCGGGCTCGCCGCGCAGCTCGCGCCAGAGCGATTCGCCGCCGTCGCCGCGGGATCGGCCTGGCGGCGCTCGTGCTGGTCGCTGGACTCGCGCTGTTGGGGGTGGCGCTCTCGAACGGCTCCTCGGGCCGCACGCAGCCGCCTACGACGCATCGCGCGGCGGCGCCGGTGCGCCGCCACCCCCGCGCGCAGGGGCCGAGCTTTCAGGCGCAGATCGCCGCGGTCAGGCGGCTCGCGGCCTACGGGCTGCCGCTGTTCTGCGGGGGTCGCTCCAAGCGGATGGTCGCTTTGACGTTCGACGACGGCCCCGGCGTCTATACCAATCTTGCGATCCGCAAATTGCGCGAGAACCACGAGCGCGCGACGTTCTTCTTGGTCGGCAAGGAGATCACGGCCTTCCCGGGTCTGGCGAACCGCGAGAAGCCGGTCAGCGTCGCCGGCGATCACACGATGACGCACCCCTTCCTGCCCGGCCTCGGGCACGCGGAAATGGTCGGCGAGATCGCCGGCGCGAAGTCGCTGATCGAACACACGCTGGGCGAGCCCGTCGTCCTGTTTCGGCCGCCCTATGAGGGTCGCTCGCCAGAAGTCGATCGCGAGGTAAAGGAGCTCGGCCTGATCGACGTGCTCTGGAACGTCGACAGCCAAGACTCGCTCGGCGCAAATTTCGAAGGGATCGAACACAACGTGATCGCCGGGCTTCACCCCGGCTCGATCATCGAGATGCACGAGAATCGCGGGCAGACGATCCGCGCGCTGCCGGCGATCTTCGCGGCGCTCGCGCGCGATCACCTGCGCGCGGTGACGGTTCCCGAACTTGTCGCCGAGGACCCGCCGTCATTGCCCCAGCTTCGCGCCGGCGGCCTCGGCTGCGGCGTCAGCGGGCCGCTCAGCGGCGGCTAGCCCGACGGCCTCGGGACGAGCTGCAGGATCGGAATCGTCCGGCCGATGCGCGCCGCGCTGTCGCGGTAGACCGCGAACGCCGGGAAGATCGGGTCGGCGAGCTCCCACAGCCTGGCGCGCGCGGCCTCGTCCTCGATCACCTCGGCCCGGAAGGGCTGGCCGCCGAGCAGCACCTCGGGATTCGCGCGCGCGTTGTAGAACCAGGAGGGGTTCTCGGGGCGCCCGGCCTGCGAGGCGACGATCGTGACGCGCTCGCCGTCATGGAAATAAATCACCGCGTTGCGCCGCACCAGGCCCGTGCGCGCGCCGCGCGTCTGCAGCAGAGCGGTCGGGAGCAAAAGCCCCGTGCCGAGGCGGCCTCTGGTCAGCCGCATCAGGTACGGGTCGATCTTCCACACGGTCGCGCTCCAGATCCACTTGGTCGAAAGCCAGGTCGCGAAGCGCCCGCTCGCGAGGCGCACGTAGGCGCGGTAGACCGGGCCACGCGGGGCGCGCGGGTCGACATAGCGCAGGGTGGCTGTAGGGGACATGGCGGCTGTCGCGGACACTACCGGCGCCGGCCGAACGAGTGTGAGCGGCCAACTGTCTCGGTCATTCGTCGTCCACTGGCGTGACTGCGCGTGAGCCGATCCGGAGAGGAACAGGATGGCGCGTAAATGTTGGCGAAGAGATCGCACGCTGTCTGACCTATCCCTACTCATTGCTGGCGATTTCGTCACGTCGCGAGCTTCACGAGGGGTGTTAGGTAGGGCTCCTAGCGGTAGGATCGCGGTAGCAGCGGCCAGCGAACACCGGGGGCGGTTGTCAGTGGTTCGTCACAGGAAGAGTCTGACCAGCAGATCGACTGCGTTGGCATCGTTGCTGGCACTCGCGCTCGGCCTGGGCGCGTTCGGCGGCTCGAGCGCACAGGCGAGCACGGCGTACGTGATCGAACAGCGCGATGGGGGCGGCCTATCGCGTCTCACCATGGCGCGCTCGGGGCTGCGCTTCGAAACGTTCGTCCCCGCGCGCGGCGTGCGCGCCAAGCCCAAGCCGCTGTTGGGGACGATCATCCGCTATCGCGACGCGAACCTGTTCCTGCTTGACCCCGAACACAAGCGCTACGACTCCGTGCCGCTCGCGAGCGCGATCTCGAGCTACGAAAAGGAACTGGCGAGGCTCGCGCAGGCCCAGCCTTCGGCCAAACTGCCCGCGCCGCCGGGCTCCAAGCCGCCAAGCGGACAAGCGCCGCTGAAGACCCCGCGGGCGACGCTCAAACGGCTGTCGTTGAGCGCGCGAATCGGCCCCGTGCGGGCGCGGGCCTTCCTGCTAAGCCAGGGCCCGCTGCGCGAGCGCCTGTGGTACGCCGACGTCCTACCCCGCCCGCCGGCGCACATTCGGGCGCTGCTCGCCAAGGCGCTCGGCGGATCCGCGGCGGGTCCGCTCGGACGCGCGCTCCGGGCCTATGCCGCCCAGATTCCCTTGCGCATCGACGAGCGCAAGGGTCGCCACTGGCGCAACGTGTTGCGGACAGTGCGCATCAAACGCACCACGCTCTCTGCGCACACGCTTGAAACGCCACGCGGCTATACGAAGCAGGTTCTTTTGCCCTCGGCCCACCGGGCGCAGGCGCACACCGCCGACGTGCCGGCCGACCCGATCCGTTGCGGGCTGCTGATCGTCAGCCCGATCACGTGCGCGGTCGACCCGGGCCCGGTCAGCGAACATCCCGCGATCTGGGCCTTCTACTGGGGCACCCATTTCAGCGAACACACCGACTTCGTCAGTGCGATCAACCACGGGCTCGAGAACTTCGTCGGTGACCAGTTCGCCGACGGGGGTTCGCAGGCCTTCTGGGGCCCGCTCGGTCAGTACGGGGTGGGCCAGGGTCGTTTGCTCGGTTATGAAATCATCAACGAAAAGCCAGATTCGAGCGTCGGCTCCTGGAACTTCTTCGACGTCGACTGGTTCGTGCTCACCCATCGTTTCGGGTCCGATGCGCCTAATTATTGGTGGCGGTTCTCCGATGAAGATCCGATCTTTGCGATCTTCGTCGATGAAAGCGAGGTGAGCTCGAGCGGGTGGGCCGGTTACCACTTCTTCACGCCAACCGAGGGCATTTTGTTCTCGTTTCTCGTGCATCCCGCGATGCCGTGGCTGATCGTCAAGGTCCCCGGACTCGACTCGCTCACGCACGAACGCGACAGCCCCCCGTACCGCCAGGCGGTCGACAAGACGACCGAGCGAGCCTCGCACGAGTTCGTCGAGGCCGCGACCGACCCGTACCCGTTCCTGAGCTGGGCCGATCCGCTGAAGGAGCCGATCTGGGAGGAAGGAGAGATCGGCGATATCTGCCAGCAGGGCAACACGTCTCCGTTTGCAAAGGACACCCGCATCATCAAGTTCGGGACCGCCGTCGAGCCTTTCTGGTCCAACAGCGACAACGCATGCGTGCCAAACGCACAACCGAGTGCGCGGATCGCGTTCCCGGCGGGCGGCGAAACCTACTCCTGGCATGCTCCGGTGACGTTCATCGCACAGACCGACGACGTCTACGACGGCGGTCCCGTGGCGGACAGCGGCATCCGCTGGGACTCCGACAAAGACGGCCGGGGCGTCGGCTACGGACACATCTTCACGACCACCAAACTTAGCCCTGGTACGCACCACATCACCGCGGTGGTGACCGATTCACAGGGCGGAACCACCACCACCGGCCCGATCACGATCAACGTCGTAGTACAACCACCGACCGTCCGGATCGATGAGCCCGCCAACGGCGCATCGTTCGCATCCGACCAGACCGTCCCCTACCGAGGTTCCGCGTTCGACCCAGCCGACGGCGACCTCGACGCCTCGGCAACCTGGTCGGTCGACGGCACGGCTGTGGGGAAAGGCGCCTCGCTCTTACTGTACCGGATCCCGACCGAAGGAACCCATACGGTCACACTCTCAGCGACCAACTCCGGCGGAGTCAGCTCAAGCGCCTCGATCACCGTCGACGTGGGGCCGCCCACCGGAAAACCCAGCGTGCGGATCACGAGCCCCGAAAACGAATCGAATTTCGGCGTCGGCGAACCGATCACTTTCAGCGCCACTGCCGAAACCTTGGGGGGCGCCACGGTGCCCGAATCGGGCTACCGCTGGAGTGACTCCCTGGAAGGCCCGCTGGGAACAGGCAAAACGATCACACACACGCTGTCGGGCTCATCCTGTGAAATCTTTTTCCATCAAGTCACGGTCACCGTCACCGACAGCTTCAACCGCACTGCCACAGACACCATCACGCTAAAAGTCGGTTCGATCTGCTGAGCGTCTCCGGACTCACGCGCCGAGCAGCACCAGGATCAGCACGAGCACCGCGAGCAACACGCCGGCCGCCGCCAGCGCCGCGATGAACTGGTCCTCCAGCGGCGCGAACTCGCCCCGGGCGATCGCCTGCTCGACGCGCCGGTGGCGCACGAACGCGTAGGCGATGAACACCATGCCGATGCCCGCGAAGGCGACGCCGGCGAGCGTGTACGGCCAGCGCGCACCTTTCGACAGCGCCGGAATCAGCCTCCCCGCGCCCAGGCCCACCGCCAGCGAGGTCAGCCCCGTCCGCCACCAGGCCAGGTATGTGCGCTCGTTGGCCAGGCGCGTGCGCCGGGTAGCTTCGCCGGTCTCATCCGCGTGGCCCGTCGGGCGCGGTCCGGGTGGCTGCCTGTGCGAGCTCATCGGCAGCATGCAAGCAGACGCCCCGGCCGCGACGGGCCGGGCGGCGACGGGTCGGCCGCTCTCGCGCAAACCAGCGGCTGCCTTAACTGCCCGCGGCTTCGGCGTTCTCGAAGATCGCCGCCATCCCCTGGCCGCCGCCGATGCACATCGTCTCGAGCCCATAGCGCCCACCGCGGCGGCGCAGCTCGCGCAGCAGCGTCGTCAGGATCCTCCCGCCCGTCGCCCCGACCGGATGGCCCAGCGAGATCCCGGAGCCGTGCACGTTCACGCGCTCCAGGCCGTCCGGCAGACTCCACTCGCGCAGGACCGCGAGCGCCTGCGCCGCGAATGCCTCGTTCAGCTCGATCAGATCGATGTCGTCCAGGCTCAGCCCGACGCGCTCGAGTGCCCGTCGCGTCGCGGGAACCGGTCCGATGCCCATCGTCTCGGGCGCAACACCCGCGACCGCCCACGAGAGCAGGCGCGCGAACGCCCGGAGCCCCAACTCTGCGGCCTTGTCCGGGTGGGTGATGATGCAGACCGCCGCGCCGTCGTTCTGTCCGCTGGCGTTTCCGGCCGTGACCGTGGCTTCTGGATCGCTTTTGATCATCAGCGGACGCAGCGCCGCGAGGCGCTCGAGCGTCGTGTCGGCCCGCGGGTGCTCATCGCGCTCGATGACGCGCTCCTCGCCGCGACCCTTGACCGTCACCGGGACGATCTCCTCGGCGAACGCGCCGTTCTGCTGGGCCGCGACCGCGCGCTGGTGCGAGCGCAGCGCGAGCTCGTCCTGCTCGACGCGCGAGATCGCGTACTCGCGGCGGAGATTCTCGGCGGTCTCGATCATCCCACCGGGCACCGGATGGTGAATGCCCCCGGCGGTCGTGCGCGAGCGCGCCAGGCGATCCTCCAGCTTCACGCCTCCCGCCTTCACCCCCCAGCGCAGGCCGAGCGCGTAGAACTCGGCCTGGCTCATGCTCTCGGCGCCCCCGGCGAGAATCAGGTCCGCGACGCCGGTTTGGACCTCCATGCAGCCGAGCATGATCGCCTGCAGCCCCGAGCCGCAGCGACGGTCGATCTGCAGCCCCGGCACCTCGGTCGGCAGGCCCGCGTCCAGTGCTGCGACCCGTCCAATCGCGGGCGCCTCGCCGTTTGCATAGCACTGGCCGAGGATCACATCGTCGATCTCATCGGCTGGCAGCCCGGTACGAGCCAGCAGCTCGCTGATCAAGCCAGCCGCGAGCGACGCCGGCGGCGCCTCGCGCAGGACGCCGCCAAAGCCGCCCACGGCGGTCCTCAGCGGCTCACAGATCACGGCGTCGCGCACGGCGAAGAGCCTGCCACAAATGCCGCGCGCGCGCCGCCGTCCGCCCGCGCATCCGACAGACTGTGCGCATGCGACAGCGCGTCACGGTGGTCACGCTCGGCGCGCGCGACCTCGCTCGCGCGCGCCGCTTTTACGAGGCGCTCGGCTGGAAGACCGGCGCTCAGCCCGACGACGACGTCGTCTTCTTCCAAGCCGGTGAGATGGTGCTCTCGCTGTGGGATCGCGCCAGGCTGGCCGAGGACAGCTGCGTCGAGGACGCGCCTGGGTGGGGCGGTGTGACGCTGGCGCTCAACGTCGGTTCGCGCGATCAGGTCGACGCGGTGACCGAGCAGGCGCGCGCTGCCGGCGCGAGGATCGGGCGCGAGCCGAGCGAGACGTTCTGGGGCGGCTACAGCTCGCTGTTCGTCGATCCCGAGGGCCACCCTTGGGAGATCGCGCACAACGCGCATTGGCAGCTGACGCCCGACGGTGGGGTCAGGCTCGAATGAGGGCTCAGACAGGCGCTAACCGGCGAAACTGAGCGGCGAATGTGGGACCAGCGTGGGGACGGCCCGGAAAAACCCAGTATCCATGCGGGTTTTCGCCTACGCCAGCGTCTGCACTAGACGGGACACACCTGCGTTTGTGGAGGCCTCTAGGGACATGGTGAAGAGCCTGGCGCGCTGAGTTTCCTGGCCAACAGCGCCGCTCTGACAGGCGATCGGGCCCCTCGTGTCCCGCATCTGCTCGTCCTTTCCCTCCATCTTCCCCCTCCTGTGCGCCTTGCAGTGTTCCCCGAATCCGTGTGCAGCTTCGTGGGAAATGAGAACACATCCCACTCAACTTGTCAAGACGCGCACCTACTTTCGCCTAAATCGAATGGCAAATCGAATGGCATAAACCAAGTAACCCCCGTCTAGTGCATTCGGAGATCAGTGGAGGTCGCTTCGCGAACAGAGGCCGTCGCGCGGTCACCGAGACAAGCGAAGAGACCTATCGCGCCGAATTTGAGGAGGGACTGGCAGGACTTTCGACCGTTGTCGCGCAGGCGGTCAGCCACGAGGTGGGTCGGCACAGGGACGAGCCCCGCGACGCGGTCGAGGAGAGCCGGCGTGAGCGCCTCAGGGCGGGCCTCGTTGCACTGCTCGGGTTTTTCGATGACGAGCCTCACTGGGCACAGGTTCTGCTACTCGAGCTGCCGGCAGTGACGGCGACGACGCGCAATTGCAAGCAGCGGCTATACGACCTGCTCGGCGAACTCGTGAGCGATCGACCGTACGAAGGTGAGAGCGCGGCGACGCAGTCGCCGACATCGCGGGCGCTGACCGTCGAGCTGGTCCTAGGCGGGGTCTTTTCACTGATCGCCGAGCGGATGCGCGATCCGCAGCATCGGCCGCTGGTCGAGCTGGCGCCCTCGCTGATCGCGTTCATCGTGAACACCTGTCGCGGTGACTCCGCCCCCAGCTCGGCGACGGCTCGTGTATCGCCTGAGTCGCCAGCTCTCGCACAAGAGCACGCAGGGTGCTCGCCGCAGCGTCCGGTGCGCGCTACGTATCGCACCGCGTGCGTGCTGCGTGCGATCGCTACGGCGCCGCGCTCGAGCAATCGGGCGGTCGCGCAGGCGGCGGGGCTGGCCGACGAGGGGCAGACCTCGAAGCTGCTGGGGCGCCTGGAGCGTCGCGGAGTGATCGAAAATGTCGGGCTCGGGGCGGCTTACGGCGAACCGAACGAATGGCTTTTGACCGCGTACGGGCAGAGCATCGTCAACGCCATCGGTCACAGTTTTACGCTTGACGCCACCGGCCGCGGGCGCGGCCGGGTGAGGGGGGCGGCATGAACTTGGGTGGGTCTGCTTGGCGCGCGGCGCGAGAGCGCGGCGAAGCGAACGGGCCGGCCAGCGCGGCGAGCGGCGCAGCGGTTTGCGCGCGCTTGCTGCTCATGGACGTTAGCGGCGTGGGCACGATCGGTGCTCTTGCCGGCGACGAGCGCATCTCGGGGGGGCCGTCGGTCCCGGTGGGACGCGTTGAAAACGGGCGGCACGAAGCTCTCTGAGAGAGCTCTCGCGCGCCGCCCGATCGTAAACGAGAGGAAAAGGAGTAGTGGACAAGTGAGACATGTACGGATGCTAGGGCTCTGCCTCGTGGCAGCGTTCGCCGTTGGGGCGCTCGCGGCTTCGAGCTCATCTGCGGCCCTACCGGAATGGGGCAAGTGCGTCAAACTGCCAGCGATCATTAAAGGCAAGGAAAAGACCAAAGGTAAATTCGGAAACGCCAACTGTACTGAAGCGGGCACCGAATACGAATTCCTGAAAGGAACGACGCAGCTCCCGAGCACGGAATTCACGAATAAAATGACATCGTCCGAAGCGGTCCTCGAACTATCTGTCGGCATTCAGGTGAGATGCACCGGCCAGACCGCCACGGGCTTACTGTCAGGGACGAAAGAAGTGTCAGACGTGGAAGTCACGTTCACAGGATGTAACGCTCCTCAACTCAGTTTCTCATGCGAGAATCAATTTATTAACGAATCAACCGAAGAAAATCCCAATACATTCAAATATATAGCAGGCGAAATCAAGACCCGCAGGCTGAAGGGGAAGCTAGGCTACATCTCGGGTGCGGGCACTGCAACTCCGGTAGTCGGTTTGTCGCTTGAACCGGAAGAAAAGAAGGGGCTGTTCGCGTTCTTCGGCTGCGGATCCCACGAAGCCGGGAATCCAAACCCGGTCCCCCTGATCTTCTCTCAGGTAGGAAGGAAACCCACGGGCGAAAATGGTGGCGACTCGATCATTTCCCCGATTTCACCGGTCGATACGATGGGTAAAGAAACGACGCAGGTATACCGTGAGAAGAGAATTACCAATCCTGAAACCGGTGAAGAAGAAGCTGTGAAAGGCGTACAGGAACCGAGTTCCTTCGAAAACGGCAAGCCGGACTTCCTCGAAACCCAGCTATTCCTCGGGGAAGCGTCAATCGAATGGCTCAAGTCGAGTCAGGAAGAGACCGCTGTCACCGAGCTCAACTCGGGAGAAGAACTAGAGATCAAAGCGTAGTCGCAGTATCAGTACCAGGCTAACCAGTCGAACACGCTGGAGCAGATGCTCTGAGGCGCACGTCCTGACATGTGGTTCCCAGCGCAAGCTTGACAGTTAGCTCAGTACGAATCAGCCACTGAGGGGGCCCGCCCGTGAAGCGGGTCCCCTCAGGTCGACTTCCGCGCATTGGCGACTCTACGTACAAGACTGTGAAACTGAGATCGAGAGGGAAGGATGACTAGAATGAAGCAGATCAGGATCGCGGGCCTGTGCTTGGTTGTAGCTTTCGCGCTTGGCGCGGTGGCTGCGACGAGCGCGTTGGCAACGGCCCCGGAATACGGGAGATGTATTAAAAAAGCGAAAGCAGAAGGCAAAGGGTTCACCAGTAACAAGTGCACTGCTGCCGCCGAAGGGGCGAAAGCCAAGTACGAATGGATTCCTGGCGCTGGCAAAACCAAGTTTGAAACAAAAGGCGGTATCGGTGTCCTCACGTCCGTCGAAGGCAATAAGGTGGAATGCAAAACCGAGTCGAGCACTGGCGAATTCTTTGAAGGGACCAACAAAGAAGCCGGGAACATGAAGATCAAATTCAACGAATGCGTGTCCCTCTCGCTGGCGTGTAGCACGCCCGGGGCTAAAACGGGCGAACTCGTAACAGAAGACGTTGAAGCGCGCGTCGGGTTTATCAAAAAAGAACCGATAGCGACGAAAAGCAAACTCGGGCTTGAGCTGTACCCGGCGAAAAGCGTGACGTCGGGTCTGTTCATCGAATTCGAATGCTCGGGTTTCGTCATTAAAGTGAGGGGTAAGGTCCTCGTACCAATCAAAAGCGACTCGATGAAAACGTCGGAAACGCTGAAATTTGTAGCGTCCAAAGGCAAACAGAAACCCGAAAAATGGGAAGAAAGCTCGGAAAAGGCCATCCTTGAATCGTCGTTCAAAGGAGGCCCATTCGAACAGTCTGGACAGCAGATTACGTCGACGCTGAAAGAGTTGGCTGGCGAAGAAGCGTTGGAGCTAAACGCGGTCGTCTAGCCCAGGAATCGATGGTCGGGTTGGTGTGGGGATCGCCGCGATCCCCACACCGCCGGCCTCCTGTGGTCAGTCCGATCACGACTAAGGAATGGACAAGGGATCGATCAACAGGGTCCGCACCCCGATGGCAGAGCGCACTCACATGACAGCAGCGACAAGGCGTCACGCGCGTTGTCCGTGGCGCGGTCTGCTGACGCTGTTGCTCGCAATGGGAGCGTTGCTTGTGTTCAGCGTGCCGGCCTCAGCGCTGCTCAGTCAGGGGCATGTGTTTTCCGGGACGTTTGAAGGCAGTGGCGCTCAGAGCTTTCAGGCGGCGAGTGGCGTGGCGGTCAATGACGCGAACGGGGATGTGTATGTCGCCGATCCGGCCCATGAACGTGTCGAGCGCTTCAAGCCAGCGGGTGGCGGCTACAAATTTGCCGGGGAATTCAACGTTTCGGATCCCGTTGCGATCGCCGTTGATAACTCGGGCAGCAAAGCGGACCCCTCCGCTGGCGACGTTTACGTGGCGGGCGCGGGCAAGCGGGAAGAAAAGGAATTCGAAGAACACAACTACGTCTACAAGTTCACCCCGTCTGGGGAAGAGATTTACAAGAAGAGGCTGTTCAAAGCCAAGGAAAACGAAGAAGAATTTGAATCTGACCTCGAACGAATTTCTGGCGTGGCCGTGGACGCGGCGGGCAAACTGTGGGTCTACTGGGCCGAAGAAGGCAACATCAGCGGCTTCAGCAATGCTGAACAGAACAAGCTGCTGCCATCGTTGACCCAGGAAGCGGTGCTCTTTCAGCCTGCGCTAGAAGAAGGATGCGCGGCTGAGCCGGGGTTTGCCGTGGGCCCGAGCGACGAAGTTTTCTACGTCGCGCATGAACGCGAAACCGGGTTCATATGCCCAGAAGAACAAGAGCCCAAGCCGACGATGGTCTCCAAGCTCGCGGGCTCGTGCGTGGAAGGCTCGTGCGTGGAAGCTCGTAGCCTGGATAGCCAGGACGCGACTGGTGTGGCGCTCGACTCAGGCAATGGGGACGTCTACGTCGACAACGTGGACAGCGTCGCGGCGTTCGGCCCGCAAGGCACGTTCATCCAGCGGTTTGGTGGCGGAGATTTAGGCGAAGGCGGCGCGGTGGCGGTCGATTCGGCGCGAGGCATCGTCTATGTCGCCGAGCCGAGCAAGATCGCGGTGTTCACGCCCGAAAGCGCCGGTGCGCCGACGGTCGACGGCGTGAGCGCGCAGAACCTGACGCCCAGCTCCGAGCGTGTGAATGCGCAGATCGACCCGGATGGAGCGAAGACGACCTACCGCGTCCAGTATGGGACGGCCAGCTGTACAGCACACGAATCCTCGTGCACCGAAACGCCTGAACTGGAAATCGGCGAAGGCTTCGCCGATGTGACCGTGCACGCCACCCTGGAAGGACTTCAGCCGAACACCACCTACTTCTATCGCGTTATCGCAAAGAACGAACACGGGACGGCTGAGAGTCAACAGAGCATGGAAACGTTCTTCACGACGCTGCCAAGCTCTGAAGGCGTGCTGCCCGATCATCGCCAGTGGCAGCTGGTTTCTCCGGCGGACATGCATGGCGCGACGCCCGAGCCGATCGATACTCCTAACTTGGGGTCGCTGATCCAGGCCTCGCAGGACGGCGACTCGCTCGCCTGGACGGCGAGCGCGCCGGTCTCAGGTCAGGCGCAGGGCAATCACCAGCCCGAACCGGTGCAGGTGATCTCTACGCGGGGAAGCGAAGAATGGACCGCCAAGGAAATCAGTACGCCCCACATCAAGGGCGACGGAGCTCTAACCAACGAAGAGACGGAGTATCGCTTCTTCTCGCCCGACCTCTCGCTTGCGGTGGTTGAGCCGCAGTTCGACGGGGAACCGCTTGAAAATCCACCGCTGGCACCTGAAGCTAAGGAAAAGACGATCTATCGGCGCAGCGGTGAAAATGGAGAATTCCAGCCGCTGGTTGCGGCCGCGAATGATGAGACCCGCACGCCGTTCGGCGGCAAGCTCGAATTCGAGGGAGCGACGGCGGACGCGAACCATGTGGTGTTCAAGTCGCAGGTGCCGTTGGTCGCGGGCGCGGCCGGAAGCGGCCTGTACGAGTGGGAAGCCGGGGCGCCGCTGAAGCTGCTTAGCGTCCTTCCCGGAAGCGAACACACGCCCGCGGCAGAACCAGACCTTGGCTATCACGGCTACGATGTCCGGGGGGCGATCTCGCAGGACGGTTCGCGGTTCTTCTGGACCAATGAAGAAGCGTTCGGCCCGCTGTACATGCGCGACCCCGCAAAAGAAGAAACGATTCAGATCAACGCCGCTCAAGGCGTCAAGGAAGCGGGCGAAGAAGAAATAGGAGACGGTCTGGATCAAGTTTACTTCCAAGCGGCCTCGAGCGACGGTTCAAACGTGTTATTCACGGACACCTGGCCGCTAACGAGCGAATCTTCACTTGAACCAAACGAAGGGGAAGGGGAACCTCATAGTGCTGATCTCTACGAATATAATGTCGAAAACGGCAGGTTGATCGATCTCACCAGCGCGCAAAACGCGGGTGAACACGCAGAAGTCCTGGGCACGCTGCCCGGCGCAAGCGAAGACGGGTCGTACGTCTACTTTGTCGCTAACGGGGTGTTGGCGCCGGGTGCCAAACGAGGTAACTGCCCCCGCGTCAGTCCCATTCGTGAGTCCGGCTCGAGCCCCGAAGGCGAATGCAATCTGTACGTTTCTGAGCCCGACCCGGAACGCCCCGGTCAGCGTAAGACGACGTTCATCGCGCAGCTCTCGGACGAAGATGCCAATGACTGGGGCGAAGGTAACTCCCCGGAACTCGGCGATCTCGGCGGCGTCACCGCACAGGTCTCGGGTAACGGGCGCTACCTGGCGTTCATGTCCAATCGGGAATTGACGGGTTATGAAAACGCTGATGCCAATCCCGGTGCCGAAGGCGCGCACGACGAGGAGGTCTTCCTTTATGACGCGAGCAAGGGGCGGCTGGTGTGCGCCTCGTGTAACCCCGACGGGCAACCGCCCAATGGCGTGTTCGACACCAGGAAAGCAGGGGAAGGCGAATTCCTGACAGTCGATCGCGCAGAACTATGGAATGAACGATGGCTGGCCGGTTCGATCCCTGGCTGGACAGCCTACGGAGCCAGCCCGATGACCGAGCACCAGTCGCGCTACCTGTCAGACAACGGCCGCTTGTTCTTCAACAGCGCCGACGCGCTGGTGGCGGCGGATCAGGCAAGTACGAGGCAGGAGACCGTCAATGGCAAGACGCTGAACGTCGGCGTTGAGAACGTCTACGAGTACGAGCCGAGCGGCATCGGCAGCTGCCAGCAGGCCAGTGGTTGCGTGGCGCTGATCTCCTCGGGCACCTCCGAACGCGAATCGGCGTTCCTCGATGCCAGCGAAGGCGGAGCCGGCGCTTTCTTCCTGACCGCTGCCAAGCTCGTGGCACAGGACAGCGAAGCGGGCTATGAGGTCTATGCAGCGGCCGAATGCGGCACCAGCGAAACGCCTCAGTGTCAGCCGGAAAAGCCACGGTCGCCAGAAGAATGCACGGGCGAAGGGTGTCGTGGGCCTGCCGGTCCGCAGCCCGGCGTGCAAGTCCCGCCGACATACACCAGCTCTTTTTCCGGCAATCAGGCCGCGCCTGGCCCAGCCAAAAAACCCACCATCCCGACCAAGCCCACGCGTGCGCAGACGCTATCCAAAGCGCTCAAGGCGTGCCACAAGCTCAAGCGAAAGAGGCAGCGCCAAACATGCGAACGCAAGGCTCGCAAGGCCTACGCCGCAAGAGCCAGGCCGACAAACAGACGAGCGGCTAGGCGGACCGCGTCCTCAAAGGGAAAGGGGAGGTAAGGGTGCGCGGCCGGACACGGTGGGCTATGCGCCCAGTACCGGTGAGCATGAGCCTCACACTTCTGAGCGTTGCGCTGCTACTGGTTGTGGGTGCGAGCCCGGCGCTCGCTGGCGCCTGGTGGCGCCTGTCCTCGCGCGCTGAGCCGAGCTCGCTGCCACCCGGCGGGACAGCGAGTATCGTCGTCTCGGCCACCAACGTAGGCGACGACGGCGTGAATGCCACGACCAACCCGGTTTCCTTCAAGGACACCCTGCCGCCCAACCTGGAAGCGATCAAAATAAGCGGAAGACCGGCTCTCGGCCAGTTCGCGCATCAGCGAATGACATGCCAGCCAGAAACAGTCACCTGCTCTACCCAGCCGGAAACGTTTGGTGCGTTTGAACGGCTGGAAGTGACTATTGAAGTGAATGTAAAGCCAGGAGTGACCACCGGCGAAGAGAACCGGGTCGAAGTGCAAGGGGGGGAACAGGAGGGCCAGTCGGGTGTGCAGGTGGAACGCTCCAGTCTCAATCGGCCGCTCACCGTCACTGGCCAACCTACACTGTTCGGGGTGGAAGAAGGCGGATACGGCGTCACACCCGAAGAAGAAGGGGATGAAATAGACCGCCAGGCGGGCTCTCACCCGTTCCAGCTGACGACGGTGTTGAATCTGAATCAGACAGCGGCACTGATCAGCGAAGAAGGGGAAGGAGCGCCCCCCGGCCTGATTGGAACTGCACCGGCTCTGCCGAAGCGCCTCAGCTTTAACCTACCGCCTGGTCTGATCGGTGATCCGCGTGCGGCGCCGGCATGCTCTACCGTGGACTTCAACACGATCGGCCTCGGTGGCACAAACGCCTGTAAGCCGGAATCCGCGATAGGGGTCGTGGTCGTCACGCTCGACGATCCCGACCCGTTTCACGACATCACGCGCACAGTTCCGCTCTGGAATTTGGTGCCTGCGTCCGGCGAGCCGGCGCGGTTTGGCTTTGAGAGCGTGCATGTGCCCGTTGTGCTCGACACGTCGCTTCGCAGCGGCGGCGACTACGGTGTGAGCGTCAGCGTCGATAACACCCCCGAGTCCGTCCAGCTGCTGTCGAGCGAAGTGACGATCTGGGGGGCTCCGGGAGGAGCCAGCCACGACCAGTCGCGCGGATGGGGATGCCTGGACGGAGGTGCATCCGACGGACATGTCTTGCCTTGCGAAGCCTTTACCCAGCATTCGAACGCCGCGTTTTTGACGATGCCGACGTCGTGCACTGGTTTGTTGGGTACGACCGTGGAAGGTGAATCGTGGCCGGTGGTGGCGGTCGCGGGCGAACCGGGGCAGGTGTTTTCGCTTGAAGGGAGTTCGACAAAAGCCGAACTTCCGGGCTTTGGGGGTTGCGGTGCGTTGTCGTTTAGTCCGTCGATCGGTTTGGAAAGCACAGAACATTCGGCGAGCACGCCGACGGGGTTGAACGTCAAGGTGAGGGTTCCTCAGCAGGGCACGATGGAAGCGGGCGGGCTGGCTGAGCCGGATGTCAAGAGCACGGTGGTGACGTTGCCCGAAGGGGTGCAGTTGAATCCGTCGGCGGCGGGTGGGCTTGAAGCGTGTTCTGAGCAGCAGATTGGGTTCGAGGGTTCGCCGGACGTGGATCCGTTGTCGCCGGGTGCGCCGCAGCCGTTGCGTTTCTCAAGCGAAGAAGCGCATTGTCCGGCGGCGTCGAAGGTCGGGACGGTGCGCATCAAGACGCCGTTGCTCGAACACGAATTGCGTGGGGCCGTGTATCTGGCGACGCCGGCGCCGCAAGGGGAAGCGGGGCAGAATCCGTTTGGCTCGCTGGTGGCGTTGTATATCGTGGCTGAAGAACCGGCGGCTGGGATTCGCGTCAAGCTGGCCGGCGAATCGCAGCTGAACGGGCAGACGGGCCAGGTCAGCACGCGCTTTGAGGATACGCCACAGGTTCCTTTTGAAGAATTGAACCTCGAATTGTCTGGTGGTCCGCGGGCGTCGTTGGGCACGCCTGCGGTGTGCGGGAGCCCGTCGCTTTCGGCGACGTTTACGCCGTGGCTGGAAGAAGGCTCTCCGTCTTTGACGTTGTCCGGCGGCAGCGAAGAAAGCCTTGACATCACTTCGGGCGTTGGTGGTAGTGTGTGTTCGAGCGTCCCGCCGTTTGCGCCGGGGGTTGTGGGCGGCTCGAGAGTTGCGCAGGCTGGGGCGTTTACGAGCTTTGCGCTGGCGATCACACGGCCGGATGGTGATCAGCCGTTGACGGGCGCGACGGTGCATTTGCCGCCGGGCAACGCGGCGATCCTGTCGGCGGTCACGCTATGTGGGGAACCGCAGGCGTCGTTGGGGACGTGCGGTCCTGCGAGCGAAATCGGCCAGGCCACGGCCACGTCGGGCCTCGGCCCCGATCCGTTTACGGTAAGCGGCGGTCGTGTCTATATCACCGGCCCGTATCACGGCGCGCCGTTCGGGTTGTCGATCGTGACGCCTGCGGTGGCGGGCCCGTTCAATCTGGGTAACGTGGTCGTGCGTTCGCGGATCGATATCAATCCGAGCACGGCTGCGGTGACGATCAGTAGCGGTTTGCCGACGATGGTCCAGGGCGTCGGGCGACCGGCGTCGGGTGTGCCGCTGCAGTTGCGGCAGATCAACGTCAGCATCGATCGTCCGAACTTCGAGTTCAATCCGACCAACTGCACCCCGATGAGTATCGCCGGGACGCTGACCGGTGCGCAGGGCGCGAGCGCGAACGTGGTCTCGCCGTTTCAGGTCACCAACTGTCAGAGCCTGCCGTTTAAGCCGAAGTTGACGGCGTCGACGCGGGGCAAGACCAGCAAAGCCGATGGTGCGAGTTTGACAGTCAAGGTCACCTCCTCCCGGGGTCAGGCGAATATCGGTAAAACGACGGTGACGTTGCCGCAGGCGTTGCCGTCGCGGTTGAGCACGATTCAGAAAGCGTGTCTGGCGCGGGTATTTGAAGCGAATCCGGCGTCGTGTCCTGAAGAGTCGAACGTGGGTATGGCGATCGTGCATACCCCGGTGCTGAAGAGCGCGTTGAGCGGTCCGGCGTATTTGGTGTCGCATGGGAATATCGCGTTTCCCGATGTCGAGTTTGTGTTGCAGGGCGAAGGGATCACACTGGTGCTGGATGGCGGGGTGAATATCAAGAAAGGCGTGACGATTTCGTCGTTTAATGCGGTCCCGGACGCGCCGGTCTCGTCATTTGAGGCGATCCTGCCGGGGGGGCCGCATTCTGCGTTGACGACGGATATCCCGGCCAAGGAAAAATACAGTCTGTGTAAAACGAAGCTTGTGATGCCGACGACGATCACGGGGCAGAACGGTGTAGTGATCAAGCAGACGACGAAGGTCGCCGTGCAGGGCTGTGAGAAAACGGTCAAATCGTCCGGGCCCAAGAAGCTGTCGCGCGCGCAGAAACTCAAGGTCGCGCTCAAGGAGTGCGCGAAAAAGCAGGAGCACTCGCCCGCCAAGCGCGCCGCCTGCGACAAGCAGGCACGCAAAAAGGACGCCGCGAAAAAGGCCGCACACAAGCACAGGAAGAGCGTGACTCGCGAATGAGGTCGCGAGCGGGTTGGTTGTGGTGTGAGTTTGAGCGGGGGGCGAGCTATGGCTGCTGGCAGTATTCGTAAGCGTAATGGGCGGTTCTATGTCCGCACGCGGGTGTTGGCGGTCGACGCGCGCACTGGGGTTGCAAGTTGGCGGCAGGTCGAAAAGGCCGCGGGGATGTCGCGGCGGGCGGCGGAGCAGATGTTGCGTGCGCTGCAGCAGGATGTCGATGAGGGGCGGTTCGTGCCGAGTGCGATGTCGGTGTTGGAGTTGGGGAACAGGTGGCTTGTGGAGCATGTGCAACCGGGTTTAAAGCCGGCGACCGCGGCCAGTTATCGCGCGACGCTGTTTTTGCATGTGGCCCCGGAGTTGGGGGCTATGCGCGTCGATGATTGTGGGCCGCAGGCGATCCGCGGCCTGCTCTCGGCGAAGCGTGCAGAAGGAGTCAGTGAGGCGGGGATCGCGAAGCTTCGCCGCATGTTGCATGCGCTGTTCGCATTCGCGCAGGACGCGGGGCTGGTCAGCGTCAACCCCGTTGACAGCGCGCGTGTGCGGGGCAAACCGCGGGCGCACCGAGCGCGCGGGACCGAGCTCTCGCCGGTCCAGATCAGGCGCTTTCTCGATGTCTGCTCGCCGCGCTGGCGGCCGTTCTTCGTGATCGCGCTCGATACCGGGCTTAGGCGCGGCGAGCTGATCGGCCTGCGCTGGGCAGACATCGACCTGCTCGAGCGGATCATCTATGTCCGCCGCAGCATCAGCTCCTACGATCAGCCCAACGCACCGGCAGTCGACGGCGCCGCCGAGCAGCCGCGCGCCTACCAGAACGGCAGACCCGCCCAGCCAAACGGAAGCCGCGTACGGCCGCTGAGCACCAAGACCGAGGCCGGACAGCGGCTGGTGCCGATCCTCTCCGGCGCGCAACGGGCGCTCGAGGGCCTCTACGTCAACGCGCGCGACACCAGCGATCGGGCGCCGGTGTTCACGACGGTCGAGCGACGAACACGGGGCGGGGTCACCCGGCCCCCCGGCGGACCGCTCAGCCCGCGCATGGTCACGCTGGTCTTTCGCCGCTACGCCGAGCGCGCCGGTCTGCCCGCGAGCGTGCGCCTGCACGACCTCAGACACACCGCGATCACCAACGCGATCGGCCAGGGCGAGGACGTGCTGCTGATCGCCGCGTTCGCCGGCCACAAGAAAACATCCACCACGCTTGACCTCTACGGACACCTGATGCCCGAACGCGTCCGCCAAGCGGCACGCCGCATGAACTCAATCTCCGACTCAGGAGCCTCGCCGGCCTCCTAACTGACGTGCTCACGCCGGTTGGGCGCACAGCTGATCGCCGGCGCTGTCGGCGGTCCTGCTCAGGAGGCTACAGCTCGGTGTTCGTCGATCCTGAGGGCCACCCCCGGGAGATCGCGCACGGCCCGCATTGGCACCTGACGCCCCGACGGTGGGTCAGCTCGAGTGAGGCCTCAGCCGGACGCTAACTGGCGAAACTGAGCCGCAAACGTGGGAACAGCGTGGGAGTGGCTCCGAAAAACCCAGTATCCATACGGGTTTTTGCCCAGGACAGGGTCTGACCAAGACGGGACACACCGGCGTTTGTGGAGGCCTCTAGGGACATGGTAAAGAGCCTGGCGCGCTGAGTTTCCTGGCCAAAAGCGCCGTCGTTACAGGCGATCGGGCCCCTGGCGTCCCGCGTCTGTCCGTCGTTTCCCTCCATCTTCCCCCTCCTGTGCGCCTTGCAGTATTCCCCGAATCCGTGTGCAGCTCTGTGGGAAATGAGAACACATCCCACTCGGCTTGTCAAGACAGGCCCCTATTTTCGCCGCAAACCGAACCTCATAGGAGCAGTAACCCCCGTCTTGGTCATTCGGAGGTTGCCACACGTCGGCAGTCACGGGACACATCCCGCGAAGGACTTGAGAGCGCCGGCGATCGCACTCGCGCGGCGTTCGAGGACAGCCTAGAGCGGCTGTCTCGAGCGGTGCGCCAGTCGGCCGATCACCAGGCGCGAGGGGGCGAAACCGAGCGGCCCTGGCGCGACCGTGTCCGCGCGGCCCTGATAGCACTGCTCGGCTTCTTCGATGACGAGCCGCAGTCGGGGCGCGTTCTGCTGCTCGCGGGCCCGGCCTTCGCTGCAACGACCGCCAGCCGCAGGCGCCGTGTGTATGACGTCCTTGGCGAGGTCCTCGATGAAGGGTCCGGCGAGCCGAGCGCGAACACCCCGCAGGTGCCGATCGTCGAGCTGGTGCTTGGCGGCGTCTTCTCGCTGATCGCCGAGCGCATGGTCGATAGGAATCGGGGGCCGTTGGTGGAGTTGGCGCCGTCGCTGGTGGCATTCATCGAGAACTCCTATCTCGGGCGCTCCGCCGCCGGCGCAGACCCCGGCGCTGCATCCGCGGCGTGCGACGCAGGCGCAGGGGCCGCGCGTTCGGGCGAGCGTCCGGTGCGCGCGACCTATCGCACCGCATGCGTGCTGCGGGCGATTTCCGCCTCGCCGCGTTCGAGCAATCGGGCGATCGCGCAGGCCGCGGGACTGGCCGATGAGGGACAGACCTCGAAGCTGTTGGGCCGCCTCGAGCGGCGCGGAGCGATCGAAAATGTCGGCCTCGGGGCGGCCTATGGCGAACCGAACGAATGGCTTCTGACAGCGTACGGCCAGAGCATCGTGAACGCCATCGGTCACGGCTTCGCGCTCGACGCTAGCGGCCTAGGCCGCCACCGGGTCAGGGGGGCGGCATGAACTTGGGGCGGTCCGCTGGGAGCGCGGCGCAAGAGCGCGGCGCGGCGCACGGGCCGGCCAGCGCGGCGAGCGGCGCAGTGTTGTGGGCGCCCTTGCTGCTCATAAGCGTTACCGACGCGAGCACGGTCGGTGTTCGCGCCGGCGGCGAGCGCGTCCTGGGGGGCCGTCGGTCCCGGTGGGTGCGCTGAAAACGGGCGGCACGACGGTCTCTTCAGAGAGCTCCCGTGTGCCACTCAATCGTAAACGAGAGGAAAAGGAGTAGTGGACAAGTGAGACACGTACGGATGCTAGCGCTCTGCCTCATGGCAGCGTTTGCCGTTGGCGCGCTCGCAGCATCGAGCTCGTCTGCGGCCCTGCCGGAATGGGGGAAGTGCGTCAAACTGCCGGCGATCATCAAAGGCAAGGAAAAGACGAAAGGTAAATTCGGAAACGCCAACTGTACCGAACCGGGCACCGAATATGAATTCCAGAAAGGCACATCGGAACTCCCGAGCACGGAATTCGAAAACAATATGACGTCGGAAAAAGCGGAACTCGAAACGTCGTTTGGCCTTGGGGTGAACTGCACAGGCCAGACCGCTAGGGGTTTCTTGTCAGGCACAAAAGAAGTATCGAACGTGTCAGTCACGTTCACAGGATGCGCAGTCAATATCATTCCAGAATTCCTATGCGAGAACACATTCAAGGAAGAAGAAGGAGAAGAACGCAACTTCAAGTACATAAAGGGCGAAATCAAAACCTTCGGCCTGAAGGGTAAGCTGGTGTACATCTCCGGCGCAGGCACGTCAGAACCGGTAGTGGGCTTGCAGCTCGAACCCAACCAGAAGAAAGGGTGGTTCGCGTTCCTAGGCTGCGGACCCGGAGGGGAGCATCCACTCCCGGCCATCAAGACCGTCGTCGGTCAGAAACCGAACGGCGAAAATGGTGGCGACAAGGTCGTCTCGCCGATCACGCCGCTCAACACCATGGGTACGGAAACCCTGCAGACCTACGCTTCAAAAGCGCATACAAACCCCGAAACGGGCGAAATCGAAGAACGAGGCGTTCAGAACCCGAACGAAATCAACGGTAAACCTGCCAACCTCGAAGCCCAGCTCTTCATCGAATCAGGAGAAAGCACGGGCGAATGGGGTAAATCGGCTCAGGTAGAGACCGCGATAACCAAACTGGCCTCTGGTGAAGAATTGGAGATCAAAGCGTAGTAAGAATCATCATGTATCAGGCTAACGAGCCGAGTGCTGCGCTGGAGCGCATCGTCACGCACGTCCTGACATGTGCTTTTATCGCATGCTTGACAGTTAGCTCAGTATAATCAGCCACGAAGGGGACCCGCCTCCCAGGCGGGTCCCCTTAGGCCGACTGGCGCGTTGGCCGACTGTATGTACACGACTGTGAAACTGAGATTAGAGGGAAGGATGACTAGAATGAGGCAGATCAGGATCGCGGGCCTGTGCTTGGTTGTAGCTTTCGCGCTTGGCGCGGTGGCTGCGACGAGCGCATTGGCGACGGCACCGGAATACGGTAGGTGTCTAAAAAAGAAAACGAAATCGCTTCCGGCGTTCTCGAACAGTAAATGCACGCTTGAAGCTAAAGAACTGGCGAAAGCCAATTATGAATGGGTTCCTGGTGCCGGTAAAACAAAGTTCGAAACCAAAGGCGGCATCGGCGTCCTGACGAGCGTTAATGGTCAGAAAGTGGAATGCAAAACCGAGTCGAGCACCGGCGAATTCTTTGAAGGGAACAACAAAGAAGCCGGGAACATGGCGATCAAATTCAACGAATGCGTGTCCTTGGGCCAGGCGTGTAGTTCGCCGGGCGCCAAATCAGGCGAACTCGTGACAAATAACGTCGAAGCGCTCGTTGGTTGGGAAAACAAAGCGAAAAAAAAGACGGCACTCGAGCTGTACCCAGCGAAAAGCGTGACGTCTGGCCTGTTCATCGAATTTGAATGCGCCGGCGTTCCTGTCAAGGTGAGGGGCAAGGTTCTCGTGCCGATCAAAAATGACGCGATGAAAACCTCAGAAGTGCTGAAATATAAAGCAACAAATGGCAAACAGAAACCCGAAAAATGGGAAGAAAGCTCGGGTAAGGTCATCCTTGAAGCGTCGTTCAAAGGTGGCCCATTCGAACAGTCCGGGCAGCAAATCGAATCGACACTAAAAGAGCTCGCTGGCGAACAGGCGCTGGAGCTCAACGCGGTCGTCTAGTGTCTAGGAAGTAGTAGCTGCCAGTAGCTGACGGTGAGGGGGTCAAGGTTGACCCCCTCACCGGGCAGCGATGACGAAGTAATAGCGAGCAAACGAAGTGATACCGAAATTGTGCGAGTAGGCCGGCTAGGCGCGGATCGTTGAAGGCGCCAAAGGACCGGCAGAACGGCCAGAGCCTTACTGGGTGAGCATCGATGAAAGAGCCAGAGATACAGTGTTGTGTGAGTGTTTGCTCGCGGGGCGGGGCAGGCATTCGCCTGAGCGCGGCGGTGGCGTTGGTTGCGCTTGGCGTGATGCTGCTTCTCGGTAGTGCGCCGGCGTCGGCTTTGTTGAGCCAGGGGCATGTGTTCTCGGGGACGTTCAAGGGTAGCGGGGGGCAGGGCTTTGGGACGCCGGGTGGTGTGGCGGTCAATGAAGCGAGTGGCATTGTGTTCGTGTCTGATCCGAGCGATGAACGGGTCGAGCTGTTCAAGGCGGGGGGTGGCGGTTATGAATTTGTGGGGGAATTGAAGGTTCCGGATGCGGGTGTGATCGCGGTCGACAATAACCCCAATAGCGAAGCGGAACCTTCTGGCGGAGATGTTTATGTCGCGGGTGGCGAAGAAAGGGGTTCGGGGGAAGAAGGAGTGGAAGAACGCACCTTTCTGTATAAGTTTTCCGCGCCTGTGGAGAATGCGTCTGGGGAAATAATCACGCCCGGTGAGAAAATCTTCAAGAAGCACGAGTACAAGTACAAAAGAAAAGTGGAAGGGCTCGAAGAAGAACTTTTAGAAGAAGTGGAACTGGAACGGATATCTGGTCTTGCTGTCGACGCGGCCGGCAAGCTGTGGGTGTACTGGTCAGAAGCGGGCAACATCTATGGTTTCAGTAACGAAGTGGAGAACAGGCTGTTGCCGTCGCTGATAAAAGAAGCGGTGCTCGAACTGCCTGCGCTGAGCGTGGGATGTTTAGCCGAGCCGGGTTTCGCGGTGGGGGCGGGCGATGAAGTTTTCTATGTCGCGCACGAACGTGAAGACGGGCTTGAGACTTGTCCTTCTGAAGAAGAAAAGTCTTCAACGACTGTGGTCTCCAAGCTCGCTGGCTCTGAAGAAGCGACGAAGCGCAGCTTGGACAACCAGGACAGCACGGGCGTCGCGTTGGACGCGGCCAGTGGCGAAGTGTACCTCGATAACGTGGATAGCGTCGCGGTGTTCGGCCCGGAAGGCAGCTTCGTCCAGCGATTTGGTTTGGAAGACTTGAAGAAGGGCGGCGCCGTCGCGGTTGATTCGGCGCGAGGCATCGTCTTTGTCGGCGAGCCGGGCAAGGTGGCGGTCTTTACGCGCGAAGCAGCGGGTGCGCCGACGGTCGACAGCGTAAGCGCAGAGAACCTGACACCCAGCTCCGAGCGTGTGAATGCGCAGATCGACCCGGGTGGCGCGAAGACGACCTACCGCGTGCAGTACGGGACGGTTAGCTGTATAGAACACGAATCCTCGTGTACGAGCACGCCGGCACAGGAAGTCGGTGATGGTTTCGGCGACGTGGCCGTGCAGGCAACGCTCGGGGGGCTTGAATCGAATACGCCCTACTTCTACCGTGTTATCGCTAACAATGAACACGGGACGGCGGTGAGCTCGCAGAGCACTTTCTTGACGATGCTGCCTAGCTCTGAAGGAGTGCTGCTCGATAACCGCCAGTGGGAGTTGGTGTCTCCAGTTGAACGGCACGGTGCGACGCCCGAACCGATCAGCGAGGAAGGAGCGCTGATCCAGGCCGCGGCGGATGGAAACTCGCTCGCGTGGACCGCAAGCGCCCCGTTTACGCGCGAAGCCGAAGGCAATCGCGCGCCGGAACCGGTACAGGCGATTTCTGGGCGTGGCAGCGAAGAATGGTCCTCGAAGAACATCACAACGCCACGCAACAAGGGTGAAGGTGTGAGCACTGGTGAACCGGCGGAGTACCGCTTCTTTAGCTCTGATCTGTCGTTCGCGGTGGTGCAGCCTCAGTTCCTAGGAAGCGAAGAACCGCTTGAAAATCCACCGTTGGCGCCTGGAGCGAGAGAAAAAGATATCTACCAGCGCAACGACGATACGGGAGAATTCGAAGCGCTGGTCACGGCCGCCAACGACGCTACGGGCGAACCATGGGCTCACAAGCTGCAATTCCAGGGCGCGACGGCTGACGCGCGGCATGTTGTGTTTAAATCAGATGTTCCGTTGGTGTCGGGTGCGGGCGAAACAGGCCTGTATGAGTGGGAAGCGGATGCCCCGTTGAAGTTCCTCAGCGTGCTTCCCGGAAGCAGACGCAAGCCCGCGTCTGAACCGCAACTGGGCTTCAAAGGTTTCGATGTCCGTGGGGCGATCTCGCAGGACGGGTCGCGGGTCTTCTGGACCAACGAAGAAGAAAAAGGCCCTCTGTACATGAGCGATACCGCGACAGGAGAGACGATTCAGATCAACGCCGCCCAGGGCGTCAGGGAAGCACGCGGAGAAGAAGTTGAAGATAATCTCGATGAAGTGTATTTCCAGGTAGCCTCGGACGACGGTTCGAAGGTGTTCTTCACCGACTCGTGGCCGCTGACTAGCGAATCGACGCTCGAACCGAGCGAGCAACAGCCAGAACCACGCCCGGCTGATCTGTACGAATTTGACGTCGAAACAGGCAAGCTGACCGATCTCACGGTCACTCGCAATGCCGGTGAACAGGCAGAAGTGTTGGGGACAATACCGGGTATCAGCGAAGACGGCTCGTACGTCTACTTCGTCGCCAACGGGGTGCTGGTGCCCGGCGCCGACCCGGGAAACTGCAGTCGCGAAAATGTGCGCAATGAACAGCTGGAACGGGGCCTGGAAGGGAAATGCAACCTGTATGTTTCCGGGCCCGATCTTGAACATCCCGGTCTGCGCCAGACGCGGTTGATCGCGCGCCTCTCCGAAGAAGACTCCGCTGACTGGAGCACAGGGGCGTGGCCCGGGCCCGCCAATCTCGGTGGCCTGACGTCGCGGGTCTCGGGCAACGGGCGCTACTTGGCGTTCATGTCCGATCAGAAACTGACCGGGTATGACAATGTCGATGCCAATCCCGAAGCCAAAGGCCCGCATGGCAAAGGGCTCGCGCTTGACCAGGAGGTGTTTTTGTATGACGCGAGCACGGGACGGCTGGTGTGTAGCTCGTGTAACCCACAAGGACATGCACCTCACGGCGTGTTCGACACCGAAGACGCGGGGGAAGGCCTATTCTTGACAGTCGATCGCCCAGACCTATGGAGCGGACGCTGGCTGGCCGGTTCGATCCCGGGCTGGACGCGCTACGGGCAAACCGTGCTGGCCGACCACCAGTCGCGCTATCTTTCAAACGACGGGCGCCTGTTCTTTAACAGCGCCGACGCGCTGGTACCACAGGTTCAGGCCCGCAGCAGAGAAGAGAACGTCGAAGGCAAGACGCTGCAGGTAGGCGTCGAGAACGTCTATGAGTACGAGCCGCAGGGAATCGGCAGCTGTCAGCAGGCCGGTGGCTGCGTGGCGTTGGTCTCCTCGGGCGAATCCGACCACGAATCGGCCTTCCTGGACGCCAGCGAAAACGGCAACGACGTGTTCTTCCTCACAGCCGCGAAGCTGGTGGCGCAGGAGACCGAAAGCGGCTATGACATCTACGACGCACGGTCGTGCGGCACGGCGGAAACCGGCGCCTGCCTGCCAGAAAGAAAAATGCCTCCGCCGCCATGCACGGGCGAAGGATGCCGCCCGCCCGTCTCCGGACAGCCGAGCTTTGAACTGCCCCCGAGCTTTGTCTCGGGACCGTCCAGTCCTGGCGAACATCCGCCTGGACCGCCGAAGAACAAGAAAGCGACGCCGAAACCTCTTACCCGCGCGCAGAAGCTCGCCGCCGCGCTAAAGACGTGTCACAGGCTCAAGCAAAAGAAGCGGCGCGTGGCGTGTGAACGCAAGGCCCGCAAGGCGTATGGAGCCAAAGCCAGGCCAACGAAGGCAACCGCGCACAGGACCGCCGCAACCGCGCACAGGGGCGCCTCGTCTAGGCGCAGGGGGCGTTAGGCATGGGTGACCGTCTGCGAGCAGCGTTGTCAGGGCGGCTGGTGTGCGCGAGTGTCGTCGCCGCGACGCTGTTGATGCTGTCGCTGGCGGGCGCGAGCCCGGCGCTTGCCGGCGCGTGGTGGAGGCTGTCCGCCCGGGCGGCGCCGTCGAACCTCCAGCCGGGACAGAAGGCCGTTCTCGAAGTCGGGGCGACGGACGCCGGTGACGTCGGTGTCAATGCGACCAGCAAGCCCGTGACGATCACGGACACGCTGCCGCCCAACCTGGAAGCAATCAGAATCGTTGGTCAACCCTCGAGCGGACTGGCGGCACACGCGATGATCTGCGAAGCGCCATCGCAGGCGCATAGCTTTAGTTGCACGACCAAGCCGGAAATGTTTCCGCCGTTTGAACAGTTGCAGGTCACGATCGAAGTCAACGTCAAGGCTCAAGCGAGCATGGGCGAACATAACGAAGTGAACGTTCACGGCGGCGAACAGGAAGGCCAGCCGGGTGTCGCGATGCCGAGCGTAGCTGCGCTCAGTCAGCCGCTCACGGTCAATAGCCAGCCGACTGCATTCGGGGTCCAGGAAGACGGGTATGCGCTGACCCCCGAACTGCAGGGCGGTGAACTGGACCGGCAGGCGGGCTCTCACCCATTTCAGCTGACGACGGTCCTGAACCTCAACGAAACGATCGAATCGTACACCAAAGAAGGAGTTGAACCCGTGGTCACGGGAGCCGCGCCGGCGTTGCCCAAGCAGCTCGGCTTTAACCTGCCTCCGGGACTGATCGGCGATCCGCGCGCGGTGCCGGCGTGCTCGTCGGTTGACTTCTATACGATCGATCCGGGCGACACCAACTCGTGCCCCGCCCAATCAGCGATCGGGGTCGCAGTCGTGACCATCACGCATATCATCGGCGGCGCTATTGGGGACCACCCGTATGTCGTGCCGCTGTGGAATATAGAACCGGCCAACGGCGAGCCGGCGCGGCTCGGTTTCGAGGTCGAGAAAGTCCCCGTAGTGCTCGACACCTCGCTTCGCAGCAACGGCGACTACGGTGTCAGCGTCAGCGTCAGTGACGCACCCGAGACCGTTCAGCTGCTTTCAAGCGAAGTCACGATCTGGGGCGTCCCCGGAGAAGCCAGCCACGACCAGCAGCGCGGATGGATATGCGTGGACGGGGGCTATTGGGTGCCCGAACATCCACCGTGCCAAGCTCCAAGCCAGCACTCGAGTAGCGCGTTCTTGACGCTGCCGACGTCGTGTACTGGGCCGTTGGGTACGACAGTAGAAGGCGAATCATGGCCGTTTAAGCTGCTGGGCAGCGAACCGGGACAGGTATTTACGCTGCAAGGACCTCAGACCGAAGCTGCGCTGCCGGGCCTGGAAGGCTGCGCAGCGGTCCCGTTTACCCCCTCGATCGCAGCGCAAAGCACAGAACACGCGGCGAGCACTCCGACAGGGCTGGATGTGAACGTGAAGGTGCCTCAACAAACGACAGTCCAGGCGGGAGGGCTGGGCGAGTCTGATGTGAAGAGCACGAGCGTGACGCTGCCCGCGGGTGTACAGCTCAATCCCTCAGCGGCGGACGGCCTTGAAGCGTGCAGCGAGCAAGAAGTCGGGTTTGAAGGCGAAGCCGGCACGGACCCGTTCTCGCCCGGTGCTGAGCAACCGCTGCGCTTTAGAAACGAAGAACCTGAACCAACCAGTTGCCCTGACCACTCCAAGGTTGGCAGTGTGCGCATCAAGACTCCGCTGTTAGAACAGGAACTTCATGGCAGCGTGTTTCTCGCGACACCGGCGCCGCTGGGCGAACCGGGACGCAACCCGTTCAACTCGCTGATCGCTCTGTATATCGTCGCCGAAGACCCCGAAGTGGGTATCCACGTCAAGCTCGCGGGCGAAGGCAAACTGGATCAAACGACAGGCCAAGTCACCACGGTCTTTGAGAACACGCCGCAGGTCCCGTTTGAAGAACTGCACGTAGAACTGTTCGGCGGGCCGCGCGCGTCGATCGGCACGCCGGCGTTCTGCGCGGCCTACAGCACCGAAGCGTCGTTTACGCCATGGTCGGGCGCACCGCCGCTGCAGGCCCTCTCAGAACCCGCCAACTTCAACATCGATAGCGGTCCGGAAGGGACGCCGTGTCCCGCCGGGCAGCAGCCTTTCGCGCCCAGCCTGCGCGCCGGAGTCACCAACCTGCAGGGCGGCGCATTTACGACCTTTACGTTGGATCTCAGCCGACCCGCTGCCGACCAGCCCGTGACAGGGCTCGCGGTGCAGCTGCCGCCCGGTAACGCGGCGATGCTGTCCTCGGTCACGCCGTGTGGGGAACCGCAGGCGTCGCTGGGGACGTGCAGTCCGCAAAGCGAAATCGGCCAGGCGGTCGCCAGTTCGGGCCTGGGGCCGGATCCGTTTACGGTAACCGGCGGGCGCGTGTACATCACGGGCCCGTATCAGGGCGCGCCGTTTGGGCTGTCGATTGTGACGCCGGCGGTCGCGGGCCCGTTCAACCTCGGCAACGTCGTCGTGCGTTCGACCATCAACATCGACCCGCACAACGCGGCCGTGACGATCACGAGCGGTCTGCCGACGATGGTGCAGGGTGTGGGGCGGCCGTCGTCGGGCGTGCCGTTGCAGCTGCGTCAGATCGAAGTGACGGTCGATCGTCCGAACTTCGAGTTCAACCCGACCAACTGCGCCGCGATGCGCATCGAAGGGACCGTGACGGGCGCGCAGGGCGCGAGCGCCGGCGTGTCCTGGCCCTTCCAGGCTGCTAACTGCCAGGGCTTGGCGTTCAAACCGACCTTGACCGCCTCGACGCAGGGCAAGACCAGCAAAGCCAATGGCGCGAGTTTGACGGTCAAGGTGACCTCGTCTCAGGGTCAGGCGAATATCGGCAAAACGACGGTGACGCTGCCTCAGGCGTTGCCGTCGCGGCTTACCACGATCCAAAAAGCGTGTCTGGCGAAGGTCTTTGAAGCTAACCCAGCGTCATGTCCGGAAGGGTCGAATGTCGGTATGGCGATCGTGCACACCCCGGTGCTCAAGAGCGCGCTCAGCGGCCCCGCGTACCTGGTCTCACACGGCAACGTCGCGTTCCCCGATGTCGAGTTCGTGCTCCAGGGCGAAGGCATCACGCTGGTGCTGGACGGCGGCGTGAATATCAAGAAGGGCGTGACGACTTCGTCGTTCAACGCGGTCCCGGACGCGCCGGTGTCGTCGTTTGAAGCGATTCTGCCCGAGGGGCCGCATTCGGCGTTGACGACGGCTATCCCAGCTAAGGAAAAATACAGTCTGTGCAAAACGAAGCTACAGATGCCGACGGTGATCACTGGGCAGAACGGCGTGGTGATCAAACAGAACACAAACGTCGCGGTCCAGGGCTGCAAGAAGACGGTCAAGTCCTCTGCACCGAAGCTGTCGCGTGCGCAGCTGCTCAAGCGCGCGTTGAAGGAATGCTCGAAAAAGCACAAGCACGCCAAGGCCAAGCGCGTCACATGTGAAAAGCAGGCACGCAAACGCTATGCCGCGAAGAAGGCGGCGCACAACAACAAGAAGAGCGTGGCTCGCAAATGACGCTCCTGCGGACCGGGCCGGTGTGAGTTAGGCGGGGGGCGAGAGGTATGGCTGTCGGGAGTATTCGTGAGCGGAACGGTCGGTTTTATATACGTACGCGGGTGTTGGCGATCGACGCGCGGACCGGGGTGGCGAGCTGGCGGCAGGTCGAAAAGGCTGCCGGGTCCTCTCGACGAGAGGCGCAGCGGATGCTGCGCGCGCTGCAGGCCGATGTCGATGAGGGACGGTTCGTGCCCAGCGCGATGTCGGTGCTGGAGTTGGGGAACACGTGGCTTGTCGAGCACGTGCAACCGCGGTTAAAGCCAGGGACCGCGGCCAGCTACCGGGGAACGTTCTACTCGCACGTGGCACCGGCGTTGGGGGCCATGCGAGTCGACGATTGCGGGCCCCAGGCGATCCGCGGGCTGCTCTCGACCAAGCGCGCCGAAGGGGTCAGCGAAGCAGGGATCGCCAAGCTTCGCCGGATGCTGCACGCGCTGTTCGCATTCGCGAAGGACACCGGGCTGGTCAGCGTCAACCCCGTCGACAGCGCCCGCGCGAACGGCCGCCCACGGATACGCAGGGCGCGCGGCACCGAGCTCTCACCGGTGCAGATCAAACGCTTCCTCGAGGCCTGTTCGCCGCGCTGGCGACCATTCTTCATCGTCGCGCTCGATACCGGACTCAGACGCGGCGAGCTGATCGGCCTGCGCTGGGGAGACATCGACCTGCTGCAACGAATCATCTACGTCCGCCGCAGCATCGGCTCCTACGATCAGCCCACCACACCCCCCGCCCCCAACGGCGCCAGCACAAACCCGCACGCCCACCACACCACCACACCAGCCCAATCAGACGGCCGCTGGCTGCGACAGAGCGCAAGCTTTGCCCGCGAGAATGACCCCGCCAGCGCTGGCAATGGCGCGTGGGCGCAACCCGCCAGGCCGCTGAGCACCAAGACCGACGCTGGACGGCGCCTGGTGCCGATCCTCTCCGGCGCGCAACGCGCGCTCGAGCAGCTCTACGTCATTGCGCGTGACACCAGCGAGCCAGCGCCCGTATTCACGACCATCGAACGCTGGACCAGAGGCGGTGTCACTCGGCCCCCCGGCGGACCCCTGAGCCCACGCATGGTCACGCTCGTCTTTCGCCGCTACGCCGAACGCGCCGGGCTACCCGCTAGCGTGCGCTTACACGACCTCAGACACACCGCCATCACCAACGCCATCGGCCAAGGCGAGGACGTCCTGCTGATCGCCGCGTTCGCGGGCCACAAGAAAACATCCACCACGCTTGACCTCTACGGACACCTCATGCCAGAACGCATCCGCCAAGCTGCCCGCCGCATGAACTCAATCTCCGACTCATCAGCCCCGCCGGCCTCCTAACTGACGCGGTGACACACGTTTGAACGGCCGAAAAGGCATCCGGGCCTGATCGGAGCCGTGCGTCTGCGGACGCTGACGACCTCAGGAGTACCCGGATGCAGACCCAACGGCAAAGCGACGCTCGGACCGGACGCGTCCTGCTCAGGACGCTGCGGATCGGCATTTGTGGATTCACGATCAGCCGCCAGCCGCGGCGACGCTCACGCCGCAACCGCAGCGAGTTTCGCGTGAGGCTCCCGGCAGGAGCGCGGGACGCGTGTGGGACGTCCGCGCAAAAACCCCGTATCCATGCGGGTTTTCGCCTAGGCCAGGGTCTGAGCTAGACGGGACACACCGGCGTTTGTGGAGGCCTCGAGGGACATGGTAAAGAGCCTGGCGCGCTGAGTTTCCTGGCCAAAAGCGCCGCTCTGACAGGCGATCGGACGCTTGGCGTCCCGTATCTGCTTGTCGTTTCCCTCCATCTTCCCCCTCCTGTGCGCCTTGCAGTATTCCCCGAATCCGTGTGCAGCTCTGTGGGAAATGAGAACACATCCCACTCGGCTTGTCAAGATGGGCGCCTATTTTCGCCGCAAAGCAAACGTCACAAGAGCGGTAACCCCCGTCTAGCTCATTCGGAGGTTGCTTTGGGTCGGCGACCGGAGGCTGCAACCCGCGAAGGACTTGAGAACGCTGACGATCGCGCTTGCGCCGAGTTCGAGGACAGCCTAGAGCGGCTGTCTCGAGTGGTGCGCCATGCGGCCAACCGGCGAGAGGGTGAGACCGAGCAGCTCTGGTGTGACCGTGTCCGTGCGGGCCTCGTGGCGCTGCTTGGCTTTTTCGACGACGAGCCGCGATCGGGACGCGTTCTCCTGCTCGCGGGTGCAGCGGCGGCTGGGCGCAGGCGCCGTGTGTATGAGGTGCTGGGCGATCTCCTCGATGAAGGCTGTTGCGCCGAGCCGAGCGCGAGCGCCCCGCACGCGCCGTCGCAGGTGACCATCGTCGAGCTGGTGGTTGGCGGTGTCTTCTCGCTGATCGCCGAGCGGATGGCCGATACGAATCGCGGGGCGCTGGTGGAGTTGGCACCGTCGCTGATGGCGTTCATCGAGAGCTCCTGTCTCGCGCACTCCGCTGCCGGCGCGGATCCCGGCGGCGCATCCGCGGCGCGCGGCGCAGGCGCTGGAGCCTCGCGCGCGGGCGAGCGTCCGGTGCGCGCTACGTATCGCACCGCGTGCGTGCTGCGGGCGATCGCTGCGGCGCCGCGCTCGAGCAATCGGGCGGTCGCGCAGGCCGCGGGACTCACGGATGAGGGGCAGACCTCGAAGCTGCTGGGGCGCCTGGAGCGCCGCGGAGTGATCGAAAATGTCGGCCTCGGCGCGGCTTACGGCGAACCGAACCAATGGCTTCTGACCGCGTACGGGCAGAGTATCGTCAACGCCATCGGTCACGGTTTTGCGCTGGACGCCACCGGCCGCGGGCGCCGCCGGGTGAGGGGGGCGGCATGAACTTGGGGTGGTCTGCTTTGCGCGCTGCGCGCCAGCGCGGCGCAGCGAAGTGGCCGGCCAGGGCGGCGAGCAGCGCGGTGGCGCGCTTGCTGCTGATGGACGTTACCGGCGCGGGCACGGTGGGTGTTCGCGTTGGGGGCGAGCGCGTCCCTTGGGGCCGTCGGTCCCGGTGGGACGCGTTGAAACGGGCGGCGCGAAGGTCTCTTCAGAGACCTCCCGCGTGCCGCTCAAGGGTAAACGAGAGGAAAAGGAGTAGTGGACAAGTGAGACATGTACGGATGCTAACGCTCTGCCTCGTGGCAGCGTTCGCCGTTGGGGCGCTCGCAGCTTCGAGCGCGTCTGCGAGCCTGCCGGAATGGGGGAAGTGCGTCAAACTGCCGGCGACCATAAAAGGCAAGGAAAAGACAAAAGGTAAATTTGGAAACGCGAACTGTACTGAACCCGGCTCCGAATACGAATTCCAGAAAGGCACGGCGGAACTCCCGAGCACGGAATTCACGAATACGATGACATCGGAAAAGGCGAAGCTCGAAACGTCATTTGGGATTTCGGTGATATGCAACGCCGAGACCGCCACGGGTAATTTGTCAGGGACCAAAGAAGTAACGAACGTCCTGGTCACGTTCAAAGGATGCGAATCCAACCTTCTTGAACTGGCCTGCGAGAACCAATTTGAATCCGAAGGAACAGTCGAAAGCTTCAAGTACATACCAGGCGAAATCAGGACCCGCGGCTTGAAGGGTAAGCTGGTGTACATCTCCGGCGCAGGCACGGCGAGTCCTGTAGTGGGCTTGCAGCTCGAACCCACAGAAAAGAACGGGTGGTTCGCGTTCTTCGGCTGCGGATCCGGATCAAAAGGGGAAGTCCCGACCCCAGTCATCTTCTCGGCGGTCGGTAGGAAACCACAAGGCGCAAATGGTGGCAACAAGGTCGTTTCACCGATCACGCCGCTCAACACCATGGGTACAGAAACCACGCAGAAATATGAAATCAAGAAAGTTGAAAACCCCGAAACACACGAACTCGAAAACGAAAGAGGCGTCCAGGAACCGAGCGAAATCAACGGTAAGCCTGCCTTCCTCGAAACCCAACTCTGGGCCGTCAGTGAACCACAGGCGAGCGAATGGGGGAAAGCGGCTCAGGAAGAGGTCGCGGTGACCAAGCTGGCCTCCGGCGAAGAATTGGAGATCAAAGCGTAGTCAGATTCATCATCAGTGCCGGGCTCACGAGCCGAGCATATGCTTGACAGTTAGCTCAGTACGATCAGCCACGAAGGGACCCGCCTCTAAGGAGGGGCGGGTCCCTTCAGGCCGACGAGCGCGTTGGCCGACTATGCGTAGTACACGACTGTGAAACTGAGATTCGAGGGAAGGGATGATTAGAATGAAGCAGATCAGGATCGCGGGCCTGTGCTTGGTTGTAGCTTTCGCGCTTGGCGCGGTGGCTGCGACGAGCGCAACGGCGACGGCACCCGAATATGGCCGGTGTCTGAAAAAGAAAACAAAATCGCTTCCGGCGTTCTCGAACAGCAAATGCACGCTTGAAGCTAAAGAAGTGTCAAAAGCGAACTTCGAATGGATCCCAGGAGCCGGCAAAACAAAGTTTGAAACCAAAGGCGCCGTCGGCATTCTGACAAGCGTTAACGGTCAGAAAGTGGAATGCAAAACTGAGTCGAGCACCGGCGAATTCTTTGAAGGGAACAACAAAGAAGCCGGGAACATGACGATCAAATTCAACGAATGCCTATCTTTGTCCTTGGCGTGCACCTCGCCGGGTGCTGCAACGGGCGAACTCGTGACGAACGACGTCGAAGCGCTCGTTGGTTGGGAACACAAAGCGCTGAAAAAGACGGACATCGAGCTGCACCCAGGCAAAAGCGTGACGTCGGGCCTGTTCATCGAATTTAACTGCGGCGGGCTTGTCGTGAAAGTGAAGGGCGCGGTTCTCGTGCCGGTCAAAAACGACGCTATGAAAACCTCAGAAATCCTGAAATACAAAGCAAAAGCCGGCAAGCAGAAACCTGAAAAATGGGAAGAAAGCTCGGGCAAAGTCATCCTTGAAGCATCCTTCGAAGGCGGCCAGTTCGAACAGTCCGGGCAGGAAATCACGTCGACACTGAAAGAGTTGGCTGGCGAAGAAGCGCTGGAGCTCAACGCGGTCGTCTAGTGGCCAGGAACTTGTAGCTGACAGTGGCTGCCGGTGTGGGGGTCAGCGTTGATCCCCACACCGTGGCAGCGATAACGAAGTAATACCGAAGGTGGCCTGAGAAGTGGCTGGGTGTGTATCAATGAGTGGGCTGGGGATGAGGTCTCGTGTGAGTGGTTGCTGGCGACGCGGTGCACGTATTCGCGTGTGCGTGCCTGTGGCGCTGTTTGTGCTCGGCGTCATCCTCCTTGCGCCTAGTGCGCCGGCGTCGGCGCTGCTCAGCCGGGGGCATGTCTTTTCGGGGACGTTTGAAGGCAGTGGGGCGCAGGGCTTTGAGACGCCCGGTGGTGTGGCGGTCGATGAAGCGAGTGGTGTTGTGTATGTGTCTGATCCTGCTGACGAACGGGTTGAGTTGTTCAAGCCGGGAGTTGGTGGCTATGAGTTTGCGGGGGAATTAAGAGTTTTCGATGCGGGCGCGATCGCGGTCGATAACAATCCCAGTGAAGCGGACCCTTCTAGCGGAGACGTTTATGTCGCGGGTGGGGAAGAAAAGCATTCGGGCGAAGAAGGAGAAGAAGAACGCAACTTTCTGTACAAGTTCTCCGCGCCTGTGGAAAATGCGTCAGGGGAAATAACATCGCCTGGGGAAAAAATCTTCAAGAAGCAGGAATTCGACGTCAAAGAACACAAAGAAGTGGTGGCTGAAGCGTTCCTCGAACGGATAACTGGCCTCGCGGTCGACGCAGCTGGCAAGCCGTGGCTCTACTGGTCTGAAGAAGGCAACATCAGTGGTTTCAATAACGAAAAACACAACGAACTGCTGCCGTCGCTGACCAAGGAAGGCGCACTGGACCAGCCGCTGTTAGAAGCGCCGTGCCTGCCAGAGCCGGGTTTTGCCGTGGGCCCGAGCGACGAAGCGTTCTACGTCGCGCACGAACGCGAAAACGGGTTTGGCGAATGCCCGAATGAACTGGAACCACGACCGGAACCACTACCGACGATGGTCTCCAAGCTGGCGGGCTCGGGCGCGGAAGCTCGCAGTATGGACAGCCAGAACGCGACCGGCGTGGCGCTGGATGCCGGCGATCGGAACGTGTATGTCGACAACATGGACAGCGTCGCGGCGTTCGGCCCGGAAGGCACCTTCATCCAGCGGTTTGGTAACGGAGATTTGAGCGAGGGCGGCGCGGTCGCGGTGGATTCGGCGCGCGGCATTGTGTATGTCGCCGAGCCGGGCAAGATCGCGGTCTTTAGCGGCGAAGGCGCCGGTGCGCCGCCGATGATCGACAGCGTCAGCGCGCAGAACCTGACGCCCAGCTCCGAGCGCGTGAACGCGGAGATCGACCCCCATGGCGCGAGGACGACCTACCGCGTGCAGTACGGGACGGTCAGCTGCGCAGAACACGAATCCTCGTGCACGCAGACCGCTGAACTGGAAGTCGGTGAAGGCTTCGGCGACCTGACCGTGCACGCCGCGCTTGAAGGGCTTGAACCGAACACCACCTACTACTACCGGGTCATCGCACACAACGAACACGGGACGGCGGTGAGTCCGCAGAGCACGCAGACGTTCTTTACGACGCTGCCTAGTTCTGAAGGCGTGCTGCTCGATCACCGCCAGTGGCAGCTGGTGTCTCCGGCCGACATGCATGGCGCGATACCAGAGTCGCTCAATCCTCCTGAGCTGGGTTCGCTGATTCAGGCCTCGACGGATGGCGGTTCGCTCGCCTGGACGGCGAGCGCGCCGGTCTCGGGCCAGGCGCAGGGAAATCACCAGCCCGAACCGGTGCAGGTGATCTCGACGCGGGGAAGCGAAGAATGGAGCTCCAAGGAAATCAGTACGCCCCACACAAAGGGCGAAGGCGCTACAACCGAAGAACCGACGGAGTATCGCTTCTTCTCGCCCGACCTCTCGCTTGCGGTGGTGGAGCCACAGTTTCTCGATGAACCGCTTGAAAATCCGCCGCTGGCGCCTGAAGTGAGGGAAAAGACGATCTACCAGCGCAACGAGAATGGCGAATTCCAGCCGCTGGTTACGGCGGCGAACGATGAAACCGGCAAGCCGTTTGGTGGCAAGCTCGAATTCGAAGGAGCGACGGCCGACGTGAAGCACGTCGTGTTCAGCTCAGAAGTAGTGCCGTTGGTCGCCGGCGCGGTCAAAAGTTGTGAAAATGAACAGGGCGAAGTGGCCGCTGGCGTTTGCGGTCTGTACGAGTGGGAAGCCGGCGCGCCGCTGAAGCTGCTCAGCGTGCTTCCCGGACCCGAACACCCGCCTGCGGCCGAACCGGAACTGGGCTTCAAAGGTTTCGATGTTCGGGGCGCGATCTCACAGGACGGTTCGCGGTTCTTCTGGACCAATGAAGAAGCTGACGGGGGGCTGTATATGCGTGATACAGCCAAGGAAGAAACGATTCAGATCAACGCCGCGCAAGGCCAGGGCGTAAGCGACCCGGGCCCGGAAGAACTTGAAGACGGCCTGGATGAAGTCCACTTCCAGGCGGCTTCGAGCGCCGGCTCAAAGGTGTTCTTCACCGACACCTGGCCGCTGACCAGCGAATCTTCGCTTGAACCAAGCGAGGAAGAGGCATTTCATGCCGCCGATCTCTACGAATATGATGTCGAAACCGGCCAGCTGACGGATCTCACGGCCATTCACAATGCCGAACAGGCGGAAGTGCTGGGCACGCTGCCTGGTGTGAGCGAAGACGGATCGTATGTCTATTTTGTCGCCAACGGGGTGTTGGCGTCCGGCGCCGGAAAACGAGGTAACTGCCCCCGCGAAAGTCCCACTCACGGTGGCTCGAGTGCCGCAGGCGAATGCAATCTATACGTCTCTGAGCCCGATCCAGAACATCCCGGTCAGCGGGTGACGAGGTTCATCGCGCAGCTCTCGGACGAAGATGCCAATGATTGGGGCGAAGGTAACTCCCCGACGGTCGGTGATCTCGGCGGCGTCACCGCGCAGGTCTCTGCTAACGGACGCTACCTGGCGTTTATGTCCGATCAGAAATTGACGGGTTATGACAACGTCGATGCCAATCCCGGTGCCGAAGGCGCGCGCGACGAGGAGGTCTTCCTATATGACGCGAGTACCGGACGGCTGACGTGTGCCTCGTGCAACCCGAACGGGCAACCGCCGAATGGCGTGTTCGACACCAGGCAAGCAGGGGAAGGCGAAGGGCTGACGGTCGATCGCCCAGAACTATGGAGGGGTCAATGGCTGGCCGGTTCGATCCCGGGCTGGACGCTGTCCGGATACGACCCCCCGAGGACCGAGCATCAGTCGCGCTATCTGGCAAACAACGGCCGTCTGTTCTTCAACAGCGCCGACGCGCTGGTGGCCCAGGATCAGCCACCCACCAGGCAGGAGAGCGTCAATGGCAAGACGCTGAACGTGGGCGTTGAGAACGTCTACGAGTACGAGCCCAACGGCATCGGCAACTGTCAGCAGGCCAGCGGTTGCGTGGCGCTGATCTCCTCGGGCACCTCCGAACGCGAATCGGCGTTTCTTGACGCCAGCGAAGGCGGAGGTGACGCGTTCTTTACGACCGCCGCCAAGCTCGTAGCGCAGGACACTGAACCGGGCTACGAGGTCTATGCGGCGGCGGAATGCGGCATCGGCGAAGCCCCTCAGTGTCTGCCGGAAAAGCCACCGCCGCCGGAAGAATGCACGGGCGAAGCCTGTCGCGGACCCGCCGCCCCGGCGCCCGGCGTGCGGGTACCCCCGTCATACACAAGCTCTTTCCCCGGCAACCAGGTCCCGCGCTCTGGCCCGCCAAAACCCCCTGCCCCGCCCAAGCCGACCAAGGTCACGCGTGCGCAGAAGCTTTCCAAAGCGCTCAAGGCATGTCACAAGCTCAAGCAAAAGAGACAGCGCCGAGCATGTGAACGCAGGGCACGCAAGGCCTACGCGGCAAAAGCCAAGCGGACAAACAGAAAAGCGGCTGGGCGGACCGTGTCCACGAAAGGAAGGGGGAGGTAACGGTGCGCGGCGGGACACATTGGGCTATGCGCCGAGTGCTGCTGCGCATCGGTCTTACCATTCTCAGCGTTGCAGTGCCGCTGCTTGCGAGTGCGAGCCCGGCGTTTGCCGGCGGGTGGTGGCGTGTTTCCTCGCGCGCAGCGCCAAGTAACCTCCCGCCAGGCGGCAAGGCGACGCTGATCATCGGCGCCAGCAACGTCGGTGATGGCGGCATTAACGCGGCCGGCAGGCCGGTGCGGGTGACCGACACGTTGCCCCCCGGCCTTGAAGCGACCGCGATTGAAGGCGCGCCCGCCTTTGAGGAAGTGGAAGAAGGACACGCGATGAGCTGCGAACTGGCCACGCTGAGCTGCACGGCAGCCCCAGAAGCGCTGCCGCCGTTTCAAGCGCTCGAGGTCAAGATCCAGGTCAACGTCAAGCCGGACGCGAGCACCGGCGAACAAAACACCGTCAGCGTTTCGGGCGGCGAGCAGGAAGGCGAACCTGCGCACGAACCTCCAGCCGGCTCGGGGAGCAAGCCGATCACGGTCAGCGGCCAGCCGACGCCATTCGGACTCGAACAGGACGGCTATGCGCTCACTCCGGAAGAAGAAGGCGGTGGCCTCGACAGCCAGGCGGGCTCTCACCCGTTCCAGTTGACGACGGCGCTGAATCTCAATCAGAGGGCCGAACTCATCAGCAAGCGAGGGGAACTCCGTCTGGTCGGAGCGGCACCGGCACTGCCGAAGCACCTCAGCTTTAACCTGCCGCCGGGTCTGATCGGCGATCCACGTGCGGTGCCACCATGCCCGACCGTGGACTTCACGGCGATCGGCCTAGGTGGCGTAAACGCCTGCCGGCCGGAATCCGCGATCGGGGTGGCGGTCGTCACTATCAACCTTCCCGACCCGCCGCGGCACATGTTCACTCAGCCCGTTCCGCTTTGGAATTTGGCGCCGGCGTCGGGCGAGCCGGCGCGGTTTGGCTTTGAGGTCCTGCATGTGCCTGTTGTGCTCGATACGTCACTTCGCAGCGGCGGCGACTATGGCGTCAGCGTCAGCGTCAACGAATCTCCTGAGTCCGCCCAGCTGCTGTCGAGCGAAGTGACGATCTGGGGCGCCCCGGCACAAGCCAGCCATAACCGGGCTCGCGGATGGGGATGCCTGCTCGGAGGTGAACCCATAAACCATAGCGTGCCATGCGAACCGTTCAGCCAGCACTCCAACGGTGCGTTTTTGACGTTGCCGACGTCGTGTACTGGGTCGTTGGGGACGACGGTGGAAGGCGAATCGTGGCCGGTGACGACGCTCGCCGGCGAACCGGGGCAGGTGTTCTCGCTGGAAGGGAGCTCGACGAGGGGCGAACTCGCCGGCTTGGAAGGCTGCCGTGCGCTGTCGTTTGGCCCCTCGATCGGGCTTGAAAGTACAGAACACTCGGCGAGCACCCCGACGGGGCTGAATGTCAGGGTGAGGGTTCCCCAGCAGGGCACTGTCGAAGCGGGCAGGCTGGCTGAGCCGGATGTTAGGAGCACGGTGGTGATGTTGCCCGAAGGGGTGCAGTTGAATCCGTCGGCGGCGGGAGGGCTTGAAGCGTGTTCTGAGCAGCAGATCGGCTTTGAGGGTGCGCCTGGCGTGGATCCGCTGTCGCCGGGTGCGCCGCAGCCGTTGCGTTTTTCAAGCGAACCGGCTGGTTGTCCGCCGGCGTCGAAGGTTGGGAGTGTGCGTATCAGTACGCCGTTGTTAGAACACGAATTGCATGGCAGCGTGTTTCTCGCGACGCCGGCGCCGCTTGGGGAAGCGGGGCAGAATCCGTTCAATTCATTGGTGGCGTTGTATATCGTGGCTGAAGAACCGACGGCGGGGATTCGCGTCAAGCTGGCAGGCAAGTCTGAACTCGACGCGACGACCGGGCAGGTCACTACGAGGTTTGAGGATACGCCGCAGGTTCCTTTTGAAGAATTGAATCTTGAATTGTCTGGTGGTCCGCGTGCGTCGCTGGGTACGCCTGCGGTGTGCGGTAGTCCGTCGCTTGCGGCGACGTTTACGCCGTGGTTGGAAGAAGGTTCTCCGTCGCTGACGTTGTCCGGCGGCAACGAAGAACGGCTGGATATCAGTTCGGGTGTCGGTGGTAGTGCGTGTTCGAGTACCCCGCCGTTTGCGCCGGGGATCGTGGGCGGCTCGATTGACGGGCAGGCGGGGGCGTTTACGAGCTTTGCGCTTGCGATCACGCGCCCCGACGGGGATCAGCCATTGACCCGGGCTACGGTGCGTTTGCCGCCGGGTAACGCGGCGATGTTGTCGTCGGTGACACCGTGTCCCGAACCGCAGGCGTCGCTTGGGACGTGTGGTCCTGAGAGCGAAATCGGCCAGGCCACCGCGACGTCTGGCCTCGGCCCGGATCCGTTTACGGTGACCGGTGGGCGGGTGTTTATCACCGGGCCGTATCAGGGCGCGCCGTTTGGGCTGTCGATCGTGACGCCGGCGGTCGCGGGCCCGTTCAACCTGGGCAACGTGGTCGTGCGGTCGAGTATCAGTATCGACCCGCACAACGCGGCGGTAACGATCACGAGCGGTCTGCCGACGTTCGTGCAGGGCGTGGGGCACCCAGCTTCGGGCGTGCCGTTGCAGCTGCGCCAGATCAATGTCAGTATCGACCGGCCGAACTTCGAGTTCAACCCGACCAACTGCACCCCGATGAGTATCACCGGGACGTTGAGCGGGGCGCAGGGCGCGAGCGCGAATGTGGCCTCGCCGTTTCAGGTCGCCAACTGCCAGAGCCTGGCGTTCAAACCGAAGTTCACCGCTTTCACGCAGGGCAAGACCAGTAAAGCGGATGGTGCGAGCTTGACGGTCAAGGTGACCTCGAGCCTGGGTCAGGCGAATATCGGCAAAACGACGGTGACGCTACCTCAGGCGTTGCCGTCGCGGTTGAGCACGATCCAGAAAGCGTGTCTTGCGCGGGTGTTTGAATCCAACCCGGCGTCCTGTCCGGAAGGCTCGAACGTGGGGATGGCGATCGTGCATACGCCGGTGCTGAAGAGCGCGTTGAGCGGTCCGGCGTATTTGGTCTCCCATGGGAATGTCGCGTTCCCGGATGTGGAGTTTGTGTTGCAGGGCGAAGGCATCACGCTGGTGTTGGATGGCGGCGTGAATATCAAGAAGGGCGTGACGACTTCGTCGTTCAACGCGGTCCCGGACGCGCCGGTGTCGTCGTTTGAAGCGATTCTGCCCGAGGGGCCGCATTCGGCGTTGACGACGGCTATCCCAGCTAAGGAAAAATACAGTCTGTGCAAAACGAAGCTACAGATGCCGACGGTGATTACTGGGCAGAACGGCGTGGTGATCAAACAGAACACAAACGTCGCGGTCCAGGGCTGTAAGAAGACGGTCAAGTCCTCTGCACCGAAGCTGTCGCGTGCGCAGCTGCTCAAGCGCGCGTTGAAGGAATGCTCGAAAAAGCACAAGCACGCCAAGGCCAAGCGCGTCACATGTGAAAAGCAGGCACGCAAACGCTATGCCGCGAAACAGGCAGCGCACAACAACAAGAAGAGCGTGGCTCGCAAATGACGCTCCTGCGGACCGGGCCGGTGTGAGTTAGGCGGGGGGCGAGAGGTATGGCTGTCGGGAGTATTCGTGAGCGGAACGGTCGGTTTTATATACGTACGCGGGTGTTGGCGATCGACGCGCGGACCGGGGTGGCGAGCTGGCGGCAGGTCGAAAAGGCTGCCGGGTCCTCTCGACGAGAGGCGCAGCGGATGCTGCGCGCGCTGCAGGCCGATGTCGATGAGGGACGGTTCGTGCCCAGCGCGATGTCGGTGCTGGAGTTGGGGAACACGTGGCTTGTCGAGCACGTGCAACCGCGGTTAAAGCCAGGGACCGCGGCCAGCTACCGGGGAACGTTCTACTCGCACGTGGCACCGGCGTTGGGGGCCATGCGAGTCGACGATTGCGGGCCCCAGGCGATCCGCGGGCTGCTCTCGACCAAGCGCGCCGAAGGGGTCAGCGAAGCAGGGATCGCCAAGCTTCGCCGGATGCTGCACGCGCTGTTCGCATTCGCGAAGGACACCGGGCTGGTCAGCGTCAACCCCGTCGACAGCGCCCGCGCGAACGGCCGCCCGCGGATACGCAGGGCGCGCGGCACCGAGCTCTCGCCGGTGCAGATCAAACGCTTCCTCGAGGCCTGTTCGCCGCGCTGGCGGCCATTCTTCATCGTCGCGCTCGACACCGGACTCAGACGCGGCGAGCTGATCGGCCTGCGCTGGGGAGACATCGACCTGCTGCAACGAATCATCTACGTCCGCCGCAGCATCGGCTCCTACGATCAGCCCACCACACCCCCCGCCCCCAACGGCGCCAGCACAAACCCGCACGCCCACCACACCACCACACCCCCCCATTCAAACGGAAGCCCAGCCAGGCCGCTGAGCACCAAGACCGACGCCGGACGGCGCTTGGTGCCGATCCTCTCCGGCGCGCAACGCGCGCTCGAGCAACTCTACGTCAACGCGCTCGACACCAGCGAGCCAGCGCCCGTGTTCACGACCGTCGAGCGCTGGACAAGAGGCGGCGTCACCCGGCCTCCCGGCGGACCGTTGAGCCCGCGCATGGTCACGCTGGTCTTTCGCCGCTACGCCGAACGCGCCGGGCTACCCCCGAGCGTGCGCCTGCACGACCTCAGACACACCGCGATCACCAACGCCATCGGCCAAGGCGAGGACGTCCTGCTGATCGCCGCGTTCGCAGGCCACAAGAAGACATCCACCACGCTTGACCTCTACGGACACCTGATGCCCGAACGCATCCGCCAAGCAGCCCTCCGCATGAGCTCAATCTCCGAGAAAACCGGCTCATAACACCGAGGCGCGCGCAGCCTACGCCACGATCGGGCGTGAGCCGGGGCGCGCCCCGCCTGACGCAGGCAGCCGGGCCTCACCGGACGCTTAGCGCAGCTCCCCGCGTCGCGCCCGGTATCGGCTCGGCGGTGCGGGCCGGCCGCGGTGCCGGCCGGCCGTCATCGACTCGCTTCGATCGCCCACATGCCGATCGCCTCGGCATGCCACTGGGTCCAGCTCATTTGCAGCGTGCGACCCCAGCTGACGACGAGCGGACCGGCGGGCGTGAAGCCATCGACGACCACCTCGTGCAGGCCTTCGGATACCCAGTACTGGGCGAAGGAAGCGTTTCCGGCAAAGCTCAGCTCGGCGATGACCGCTCCAGAACCGCGGACGGCATCGCGCGTCGCATAGCGCGCCGTGGAATAGCGGAGAAAGCGCTTCGCAACCACGCCGGCGATGCCGCGCTGTTGCCAATACGACAGGAACTGTTCCTGCGTGAGCCCCGATTCTGTGCCCTGCGCGGAATCGAATTCATCGCTGAGGCGCGCCGGGTCCGGCGGAATGCCGAGGATGATCTCCTCCCAGTTTGCGGCGGCCGCAAACGTGCAGTCTCCGATGTTGACCGGGTAGACGTTTCCATAAGTCGGGTAGCTGGCGTAGATCGGGCCGTAGTCGCAGTCTGGGGAGGGTGTGCAGAGATCGAGGTTTACGACCGGGGGATAGAGCGACGCGCGATGGCTCCTCTCGGCGTGAGCCTCCGCGCGGGCGTTTTGCCAGGCCAGCGCGAACAGGGTCAGCGCCGCGAGCAGGCCAATGGTCCTGCGCTTCGACCAGTACCTATTCATCATCGCTCAGACAGCCCTCAGGTGAATGGGGTCAGCCGCGCACACCGGCAGCAGCGGGGTGTCTCGATCGCTCGCCGGTTAACGGGTCTGTCGTCGAAATCAGGCGCGCGAGAACCTATCCCTGAGGTGCGCCGCGCACATCAGAGACACATCTCCGGCACGTCGCAGACGTGCCGAGCACCTACATAGACCCCCACGTTTACCGACGATGCGTCGTCTAGACGCCAGGCTGTGCGGTGACGACGGTCGCCGCAGCGATTACCGCCGGGATACGAAGACTTTCGCGGTCGCGCCCGAAGTCCGCGTGATCAGACCGGCTAATGACATACCACTACCCCCTTGTCGCAGTCGTCCTGGGGGCCAGGGCTCCAGGGGCTCCGGCCCCAGTTAGCCTCTCCACGCGCGAGAGTACCAGATATTTACTCGGCCTGAGAGCGTCGCAAGCCGTCGTCGTTGCCGTCGTCGTTGCCGTCATCGTCAGGCGAGTCGCCCCCCTGCTCGCGGTCCGCGCCGTCCTTTGCCTCGTCGTCCTGCTCGGCGCCCTCCTCGGGCACGTACAGCGACTCCCGCGCGAGCTCCTGGCCTTTGCCGCCGAACAGCTTGATCTCCAGCAGGTCTCCCCGGTAGTCATCCGGCGCGATCAGCGTGAAGCGCTCCTCAATCAACTCGCACTGGTCGACCGCGAGGTCGGCGAGCTCGGCGGTGGCGATGCGCCCGCCGGCGATCAGCGGGCGACCCCAGACGAGCGTCATCGTGGCCACGGCGCCGGCATGCCCGCGCCAGGAGCCGATCGTCTCCTCGCACAGGTCGAGCTTCCAGTCGGGGTTGCGCTCGGCGATTTCATCGGTGAAGTCGGCATGCGTATAGAAGTCGCTCGGGTCGCCGCCGGCGGCCGCCGGGGCGAAGCGCACGTAGCCGAACAGTTCGTATCCCTGTGCGGTGATCGTGCTGGCGGGGACATAGGTGAAGCCCTGCCAGCTGCGATCCGGGTACCAGACGATCTCGCCCGGCTCCCCGGGATCCTCGCCGTCGCGCTCGAGCGCGCGACAGCCCGCGAGGAACTCTTTGGTCAGGCGCTCGGCCCAGCGGCCGTAGGGCAACGCCTCCTGCGAGGGCTCGGCGGCGAAGCGGGGCAGGAAGCGTTCCTCTGGCGCCATCGCCGCAGCCTACTGCGGCGATCCGCCAACGCGTCGCGTAAAGCTACGCGTCGCGCAGCAGCGCCGCGGCGTGCTCGGGCGCGAGGATGTTCAGATTCAGCCCGGTCGCGAGCTCGAGCCCGGCGAGGTGCGTCAGGCGCGGCGTGATGTCGATGCGCCAGCAGAACCGCTGCACCCCGCGCGGGGCCGTGCGCACCCACAGATTCAGCGGCGGACTGGAGCCGAGCAGGCGCGCAAGCCGGCGCAGCCCGTCGTACAGCAGCGCGGCGCCGGCCTGATCCTCCTCGAAGCGCGCGCGCGGTCGCCGGGGGGCGAGCATCAGCTGCAGCGGAAGCTGCGAGGCGTAGGGAGCGAGCAGCACCGCTTGCTCGTCGATCGCGACGATCCGCTCGCCGAGCCGGACCTCCTCGGCGATCACGTCCTCGAGCAGATCGTGGCCCATCGTGCGGTTCGTGTAGGCGCCCGCGCGCTCGCGCTCGCGCGCGACGTCGCCCGGCACGAAGTCCAACGCGTACAGCTGCGCGTGTGTGTGCGGCAGCGAGGCGCCCGCCTCGTGACGCTCGTTGACGATCAGCTGCACGTACGCGCTGTCCGCGTGCGCGCTCATCCGCGCGCGCCACACCTCGACCGCGCTCGCGACCTGCTCGACCGGCAGATCGGCCAGCGACAGCACCGACTGGGGCCCGTTGATGATCACCTCGTGCGCCCCCGTCGCGGGCAGCGCGATGAACAGCTCGTCGCCGGCCGAACGCTGGCGGCCTGCAAGCGCAGCCTTCTCCGGATCCGCTGCGCCGTGCGAATCCGCTTCGTCAGGGCCGAGCGCGGGGTAGAGGTTGGGCACGACCCGCACCGTCCAGCCGGGCGAGTTCGGCGGGCCGCCGCCGAGGCGCACGGCATAGAGCTCGGGTGGCGTGCGACCCTCGTGGCCCTCCGCGAACGGGTCCTGCGCGGGGTCGATCGGTTCGGGCGATCCGTTTTGCGGCCAGCTCGCGAACGCGCCGCCGGGGCGGCGCGAGCGCTCGCCGGCGATGATCGTGCGATGCCCGCTGAGCGGATCGATCCGGATCTCGGGCACGCCCGCCTCAGGCGTCCAGTGCGTAGCGCCGGACGTCCAGTTCGAGCTTGGCCGCGCTCGGGTAGGGACCCTGGTGGATGTACTGATGGCCCGCGCGGTCATAGAAGACCGTGACCGGCGTGAAGCTGGACTCGGAGATTTCGGTTCCGAGCTGGCCGCTTTGGTCGTAGTAGCTCGGATAGCCGACCGGGAAAGAGCGCAAAAACGCGCGTCCGTCGGCGAGGCTCGTGTCGCCCGAGTCGATGCCCAGGAACGCGACGCTGCGTCCGAGCGCCACCGAGGCGTGCTGGAAGGCGCCACGCTCGTCCTGGCAGGGCACGCACCACGATGCCCACTTGTTGATCACCAGCGGATAGCCGCGCAGGGCCGCGAGCCGCGCGTGCAGCGCGCGCGCTCCCCCCGGCAGGATTTCGCTGGCCTGGGCATGCAGCGCCGTGAGCGCCGCCGGCGAGCGCTTCAGCTGCGCGTCGATCTGCGCGAGCGTCAGCTGCGCAGGCGCTTCGCGCGAGGACGAGGTCGAGCTGCGTGTCAGCTCGATCAGACCGATTAGCAACAGCCCCGCGAGCGCGGCGACGGCGAGGATTCCGAGCAGGCGCGCATAGCCGATCCGGGACATCGCGCTAAGGGTCGCAGATGGCGTCCCTTCACTCTGGCCGCTACGTGCTATATCCTGGGGATACGTCAGAGCCGGAGCGCTCTGCGCATCCGGCAATGCATGCCGGCAAGGTGCCGGCAGTTCCGCGCCGCCTAGTCCCATTACTGCGGCGGCCTGTCTCGAAGTCGAGAGCCTTTATGGCCGAGTCCACCTCAGCGGCCGTCGTGGCCGCGCCCATTCCCACATCCGCCGAAATCGCCCGCGCGGAGAAGTTCGTGCACGATCGCTTCCTGCAAGGAGGCGAGGACCCCGCGGTCGCGCTCGCCGCCGGCTCCCCGCGGCGTCGGGCGCTCGATCAGGCGCTCGCCGAGCTCGACGCGGGAGCCAGGCACCCGTCGACCGCCTGGCGGCGCGAATTCTCGCTGCTGCTCGGCCTGGAGCGCCTGCTGTCCGAGGACGACCCCGAGCTGGCCGACGGCACCGTCCTGTCCGCCCACCAGGTGGATGCGCTGTCGGGGACCTTGACCGCGCTGCTCGCGGAGGCTGAGCGCGCCAGCGAAAACGGGAACGGCAGGAGCGCCGCCTCGCCGGAGCTGCTGGCGTCGGCGGCGATCTTCGGTCCCGATGAGGTGCGCGACTCCGACCGCGCCTCCGCGACCTCGGCGCGGGAGGAGGAGGAGGACGAGGCGCCGGAGAGCTCCTACGACGGGGATGGGCCTGAGCTGGACGCCGACGACGACGAGGACGAGGACGCCGATCTCGGACCGGTGCAGCGCGCGGCGCCGGACGCGGATGACGAAGAGGACGACGCGGATGAGGACGAGGAGCTGCTCGCGGACGAGAGCGGTCTGATCGCCGACGGCGAGGATGAAGCCGCGGACGCCGAGGAGCTGACCACCGAGTCGGACAGCGACGAGGAGCCGAAGGACTGGCTCGAAGACGAGGATCCCGACTATGCGGTCGCCGAGCAGCCCGAGGACCCGAATGCGGCCAAGCGCTTTTGGTTTGAGCACGCGACCGGCGCGGGCAAGACGGTGGCGGCGCTCGGGTTCGTGGAGGCGTCGCGGACCGGCGGCATCCTGATCCTCACGCACCGGCGCAATCTGGTCGACCAGTTTCACGGCGAGCTGCGCGAGCGCGGCTATTCCACCCGCATCTCCAGGCCGCTGCTCAAAGGCGAGGATTCCGTCAAGGGCCCGGTGACGGTCGAGACATATCAGTGGTTCGTGCGCAACGCGGGCGAGATCTCGAGCGCGTACACGATCGTGATCTGCGACGAGGCGCACACCGCGCTCGGCGAGAAGACGAGCGCCGCGATCAGAGCCTGGACGGGTCCGCTGTTCATCGGGATGACCGCGACCGGCGCGCTGATCGCGCGGCATGTGACGGACCTGTTCCCGACCCAGACCTCGCGCTTCGACCTCGCCCAGGCCGCGCGCCGGGGGGTGATCGCGCCGCTGCGCTGCGTGCGCATCTCGCCCGGCGTCGGAGTGCGGACGATCGCCAAGGTCCCGCTCAGGCGCGGCGAGGTGGACACCGAGTTCGACCAGGAGGAGCTCGCTGAGCTGCTCGACCAGCAGCCGTTCAACATGGCGGCGGCCAACCTGTACAAGACCCGCTTCAACGGCGTGCCCGGAGTCGTCTACGCGGCGGGAGTGCGCCACGCCTACAACCTCGCCGAGGCGTTTCGCGCTGAAGACATCAAGGCGCAGGCCGTCTCGGGCGAGACGCCCAAGCGCCAGCTCGCCGAGCTGCTCGCGCGCTACGAGCGCGGCGCGATCGACGTGCTGGTCAACGCGCAGCTGCTGGCCGAGGGCTGGAACTCTCCGCGCGCGACGGTGTGCGTGCACCTCGCGCCGACCGCGTCCAAACGGATCTACCAGCAGCGCGTCGGCCGGGTGACCCGCCGGCACCCCGGCAAGGAGGCGGGACTGGTCGTCGACTTCGTGCATCCCGCGACCAAGAACGATGATCCGGTCGTGACGCTGCACTCGCTGCTCGACCGCGACGTCTACCGCGGCGGGGCGATCGTCGTCGGCCCCGTCCGGCGCGGGCGCGGGCGGCGGATGCGGGTCGAGCGACGCGTGCTGCCGGTCTGCGCGGAGGAGGAGCGGCGCTTTCAGGTTTTCGAGCGCGAGCTCTGGCGGATCGCCGTCGAGAACCTCGACTATGGCGAGCAGCACGTGTGGGCGGCGCTCGCCGGCGCGCGCGTGACACCCGCCGGCTGGCGCAGGGCGCGGGCGATGCTGCACTTCGACCGCACCGGCGAGCTGAAGAGCCGGTTCTTGATCACCGCGGTGCAGCGCAACAAGAACCAGCAGCTGCGCCTGCGCGCGATGACCGACATCGCGGCGCTGCGCGACCCGGACGCGTTCGACACCGCGATCGACATCATCGGCGGCTGGCCGCGCGACGAGCGTCGCGAGTCCTCGAAGATCATGCTGCGCGCGCTCGTCGAGCGGCGGATCGGCCGGCGCGATCAGGCCAACGCGTGGATCTGGCGCCTGGCGGGATATACCCGCGAGGTGCACGAGGAGTACGCGGTTCAGCGCTGGCCCGAGACCAAGCGGCTGTTGGGCCTGCTCGTGAACTCCTCCGGCGGCGCGCACGCGCGCAACGCACGACGGCTGATCCATGCCGCGCGCAAGCAGGACCGCCGCCTCGCCGCGGCGCTGCTCGCCGCCGCGCTCGCGCACACGCCCGAGGCCGAGGAGGCGCTGCGCGGCGCGCGTACGCGGATGGCGCGCAAGCCGCCGGCGCTCGCGCGCGAGCTGTTGCGCAACTTCCCCAAGCGCCGCGCGCGCAACAACCGGCGCCGGCGCAAAGCGGGCGCGAAGGGCTCGGGCAACGGCGCGATCGAGGCCGCCGCGGCGGCCGGCGAGCCCGAGGTTGCGCCCGCGGCCGGCGCGAGCGAGAACGGCGGCCGTCCGGAGCCGGCGAGCGAGGACGAGCGTCAGGCAGCGGATCGGGTTGGAGGCGAGCGCGACGGCGCCGGGAAGCGCAGCGCGGTGAAGAGCAGCGCCGCGAAGCGCAGCGCCGGCAAGCGCAGCGCAGCGAAGAGCAGCGCCGCCAAGCGCAGAGCCGAGAACCGCGACGCCGAGAACCGCGACGCTGACGAGCGCGACGCCGGCGAGCGCGACGCCGCCGAGGCGCTCGAGGGCGCGGAGGACTGACGCGCGGCGCTCAGCCGCGCAGCTGCAGGTGAACCTCTCCCGCCTCGAGCACCGCCTCGCCGCCTTGCTCGAGGCCGACCACGAGCCGGCCGGCGGCGTCGATCCCCTGCGCGCGCCCGCGACCGCCGGCCCACGTGATCTCGCGCTCGCGCAGGATGTCGCGGGCGCGGTAGGTCTCGAGCGTTGACTGCGCGGGCTCGCCGAGCCGGCGCTCGAGCGCGCCGATCAGCTGCTCTAGCCTCACCTCGATCGCGGCGCGCGGCTCGCCGAGAGTAGCGGCGGTCGCGCGCAGCTGCGCGGGCATGTCCTCGAGACGCACCGCCACGTTCAGGCCGATGCCGAGCACCGCCCAGCCATCCTGGGGACGACCCTCGACGAGAATGCCGGCGAGCTTGGCCAGGCGGCCCTCGCGGATGAGCACGACATCGTTGGGCCACTTGATCTGCGCCTGCGCGCCGACCACGTCGCAGACTGCGACGGCCGCGATCAGCGAAAGCAGCGCGGGCGGCCGCGCCGTCGCGCCGTCGCGATCGCGCTCGCCGCGCAGCAGAAATGAGGCGAGCAGCGCGCTGGCGGGTGGCGCGGACCAGCGCCGGCCCTGTCGCCCGCGCCCGGCGGTCTGCTCGGAGGCGGTGACCAGCGTGCCGTGCGGGGCGCCCGCGATCGCCAGTGCGCGGGCGCGCTCGTTGGTCGAGTTGGTGACACGCAGGTGCACGCGCGGATGGCCGAGCGCGGAGGACACGCCCGAGTGCTAGCAGCTCGCGATCGCGCGCATCAGCGCTCGCGCGCCGCGGCGTCCTCGAGCAGGGCCGCAAGCACGCCGTCGATGTCGTGCCGCGCGGCCTCGATGTGCGGTTGCAGTCCGCGTTCGCGCAGGGCATCGCTGGTGATCGGGCCGATCGAGACGATCCGCGTGTCGGGGGACGGGGGGCGGGGGGCAGCGTCGATGAAGAAGCGCACCGTCGAAGCGGACGTGAAGGTGATGTAGTCGGCGTCGAGCGCTTCGCCCAGCACGTGCGCGGGCGGAGGCTCGGCCACGGTCTCGTACAGCGCGAGCACGTCGACCTCTGCGCCGCGGGCGCGCAGCGCCTCGGGGAGGACCTCGCGCCCCTCGCGGGCGCGCGCGAGCAGCGCGCGACGAACGGGCGGCTGCAGGCCGCCGAGCTGCTCGATGAGCCCCTCTGCGACGGCGCGCTCGGGCACGACGTCCGCCGCGATCCCCCGCTCGGCGAGCGCGTGGGCGGTCCCGGAGCCGATCGCGGCGACGCGCGCGCCGGCCAGCGCACGCGCGTCGCGGCCGTCGCAGCGCAGGCGCTCGAACAGCGCGCGCACGCCGGCGGGGCTGGTCAGACAGACGAGGTCATAGCGCGCGAGGTCGGGCGCGGGCCCGGGCAGCGGCCGGGTACGGATGACGGGCGCCTGCAGCGCGCGCGCGCCCAGTTGCTCGAGCCGTGCGGCGAGCGCGCTGGCCTGGTCGCGCGCACGCGTGACGGCGACGGTGAGGCCGCTCAAGGGCAGCGGCGCGCGCCACGCGATCTCGCGGGCGAGCGCCGCGACCGCGCCGACGAGCGTGATCGACGGGGCACGCACCTGCGCGGCGGCGGCCTCTTCGCTGATCGTCTGAAGCGTCGCGAGGACACAGCGCTGGCCGGGCAGCGTGCCGCGTTCGACGACCGCCGCGGGCTCCTCGGGCGAGCGTCCGGCGGCGATCAGCGAATCGGCGATCGCGCTCAGTCGCCGGACGCCCATGTAGAAGACGAGCGTCCCCGGAAACGCGGCCAGCGCGGGCCAGTCCAGCGAGATCTCCTGCTTGTCGGGGTCCTCGTGCCCGGTGATCAGCGCCACCGCGCTCGCCAGGCCGCGGTGGGTGACGGGGATCCCGGCGTACGCGGGCGCGGCGACGCCGGCGGTGACGCCGGGCACGATCTCGTAGGCGACGCCCGCGGCGGCAAGTGCCAGCGCCTCCTCGCCGCCGCGGCCGAACACGAACGGGTCGCCGCCCTTCAGCCGCACGACGGTTCTGCCGGCGCGCGCGCGGGCGATCAAAAGCTCCTGCGTCTGCTGCTGGGCGACCGACTTGCCCCCGCCCTGCTTGCCCACGAACACGAGCTCCGCGTTGGCGCGCGCGCCGTCGAGCGCGGAGCCGGGGATTAGGCGGTCGAAGAGGATCGTGTCCGCGTCGGCGATCAGCGCCAGCGCGCGCGCGGTCAGCAGGCCGGGGTCGCCCGGCCCGGCGCCGACGAGGTAAACCCGCCCCCGATCCTTGTCCTGCCCGCCCCGCGCGCCCGCGGCACCGGCGCGCGCCGAACGCTCAGGCGCCGGCAACGGCCGCTGTCTCCTGTGCGCGCGAGAGCAGCTCCGTGGCACCTGCCGCGCGCATCCGCTCGGCGACGCGAGCTCCGAGCAGCTGTGGATCCTCGCTGGAGCCGAGCAGCTCGTCGCAGATCCAGGCCGATCCGTCTGCGAGCCCGACCCACGCGCGCAGCAGCAGGCCGTGTCCGTTCGCCTGCGTCGCATGCGCGCCGAGCGGCGTGTGGCAGTCGGCGTCCAGGGCGCGCGACAGCGCGCGCTCGGCGAGCAGGCGGGCGCACGCGCCCGGGTCGAGAATCGGCGCGACGGCCGCGCGCGCGCGCTCATCTCGCGAGCGCGCCTCGAGCGCGAGCATGCCCTGCCCGGGAGCGGGTACGAACCGCGCGGGATCGAGCACCGCGCCCAGCGCGTCCTCGCGCGCGAGCCGCTGAAGACCGGCGCGCGCGAGCACGATCGCCCGGCAATCTCCCAGCTCGAGCTTGCGCAGGCGCGTGTCGACGTTGCCGGCGAGCGCGACCAGCTCGATGTCCCCGCGCGCGGCACGCAGCTGGGCGCCGCGGCGCAGGCTGCTCGTGCCGACGCGCGCTCCCGGCGCGAGCGCCTCGAGGTCGTCGGCGCCGCACAGCGCGTCCTCGGCGGCCGCGCGCGGCGGCCCGCCGAGCAGCGTCAGACCTGCAGCGAGCTCAGCGGGGAGATCCTTGGCTGAATGCACCGCAATGTCGATCTCGCGCGCGAGCAGCGCATCCTCGATCGCGTCCACCCAGCGGCTCTTGTCGGCGGCGGGCGCGCCGCGGTCGCCGCTGGTCGTGAGCGTCACGATCTCGGCGCCTTGAAGCTGATCGGCAACGGACCTCGCCTGGGCGAGCGCGAGCGCGCTGCCGCGGGTGCCGATCCGCATCAGCGCCGGCGTCGGCTTTGGATGGGATGGACCTCGGCGAGGTCTGCTTCCGCATCCTGCTGCTGCTCGTCCTCGCGCAATCCGAACAGCTCGCGCACGAGCTCGATGCTCGCATGCCCGCGCTCGCCGTGGCTTCGCAGCCTGATCGTCGGCTCGTGCAGCAGGCGGCCCATGACGGCCCGGGCGATCGCCTCCACGCGCGCGAGGTCGCGCGCCGAGGCCGACTCCCAGCGGCCGTCGTTCTCCGCGAGAACCTGGTCGACGGTCGTGTTGCCGTGCTCGCGCAGGGCGCTGATCGTCGGCAGCACGTCGAGCTGGCCGAGCCAGCGCGCGAAGCGCTGGATCTCTTCCTCGACGATCTCCTGCGCGCGCGGGACCTCGCTCGCGCGCGAGTCGAGATTGCGCGCGATCACCGCCTGCAGGTCGTCGATGTCGTACAGGCTCACGCCCGCGAGCTCCGCGCAGCCGGAGTCGACGTCGCGGGGGACCGCGATGTCGATCAAGAGCAGCGGGCGCTGCGCGCGCCGGCGCATCACCTGCGCGAGCTCCTCGCGGCCGACGATCGGCTGCGGCGAGGAGGTGGAGCAGAGGACGATGTCGGCGATCTCGAGCTGGTCGGGTAAGTCCTCGAGCCCGACGACCGAGCCGCCGAAGCGCTGCGCGAGGCCGAGCGCACGGTCCGCGTGGCGGTTGGCGACGAAGATCGTTCCCGCACCCTGTTCGGCCAGCGCGCGGGCGGTCAGTTCGCTCGTCTCGCCGGCGCCGAGGATCACCGCATGACGCCGCTGCAGCCCGCCCAGCTCGTGCAGCGCGAGCTCGACGGCGACCGACGGGATGCTCGCTCGCCCGGCGCCGATCGCGGTCCCCGCGCGCACGCGCTTGCCGGTCGTCAGCGCAGCTGCGAACAGGCGGTTGGACAGCGGGCCCGTGCAGCCGGCCGCCAGCGCGGCTTCGTGCGCGCGCCGAACCTGGCCCTGGATCTCGGCCTCGCCGATGATCATCGCCTCGAGCCCTGCGGTCACGCGGTAGAGGTGGCGGGCGGCGTCGCAGTTGCGCGGCGAGTAGATCGCATCGGCGAGCTCAGTCGGGCGGATGTCGGCGTGCTGCGCGAGCAGGCCCAGCACGTCGCCCTCCGCGCGCACGGGGTCGCCGACGACGAGGTACACCTCGGTCCGATTGCAGGTCGAGATCACAACCGCCTCGCGGACCTCCGCGGTGTGAATCGCGCGCTCGGCGAACTCGCGCGCCTGCGCTTCGCCGAAAGCGAGGCGCTCGCGCAACGCGACCGGCGCGGTCTTGTGCGAGATGCCGAGCGCGAGCAGCTCGCTCATTGCGCTTCGCGCTCCTGTGCGCCGCGCGGCTCGCGCGAGGCGGGATCCTGCGAGCTGCGCTCCTGTGCGCGTGCCAGCAGATCGCCGAGCTCGCGCTCGAGGCGGCTCATGCGGATCGCCATGATCGCGACATAGACGAGCACGAGCGCGAACAGCACGACGTAGGCGCCGGCGACATACTTGCCCGCCTCGTGCAGCGGCAGCGCGGGCAGCTCGGCGAACGGCAGCGGCGACATCAGACCGCGGACCTTCCGCTCGCGATCGTCGTCGGCTGGCTCGGCGCTGCGCTGCGCCGCCGGCCGGCGCCGGGCTGGCCGAGCTCGGACTCCTGCGCGAGCAGGCTGCGCTTGAGCGCGCGCAGCTGCGCGCGCGTGTGCTTCACGGTCAGCTCGTATTTGCACAGCGTCACGTACAGCAGCGTGATCGCGACCAGCGAGACGATGAAGGTGAACGCCATCTGCGCCGGCAGGTTCGAGGTCGACCCGAGCACGCGCGGATGCAGGTACGCGGTCGACAGGCGCACCGCGATGAAGTTCAGCGGGACGAACGCCCCGGCGACGATCGCGAACACCGACGCGTAGCGCGCCTGGCGCTCAGGATCTTCGATCGAGAAGCGCAGCGGCTGATAGGTCGCGTACAGCAAAAAGACGATCAAAAAGGACACGAGTGTCGGCTCGCTCCAGACCCACCAGTGCCCCCACGAGCCCTTCGCCCAGATCGAGCCCGTCAGCAGCGTGCCGACGCCGAAGATCAAGCTCATGTGAATCGCCACATACGAGCGCATGTCCCAGCGCGCGTCGCGCGTGCGCAGATGCTGGATCGCCATCAGCCCGCCCGCGATCCACCCGCCCAGCGCGACGATCGCAAGCGGCACGTGGACGTAGAAGATCTTCTGCAGGAATCCCTGTTCGGCTTCGAGCGGCGCGTAGAAGAACACCAGCGCCAGCGCGAGCGCCATCGCGACCACCGTGCAGATGCTGAGCACGCCCAGGCCCCTGCCGTACAGGCGAACCTCGCCCGCCGGCCGCCGCTCGGAGGCCTCGCCTGCAGGGCGATGGTCGGTCTCAGGAGCGCCGGCGGGGTGCCGGCTCGAGGAGGAGGGCCGTGAGGCCCGTTCACCATCGCCCGGAGGGCGGTGATCGATTTCGGGAGAGCCGGCTGGAGGCCGGCTCGAGGAGCTCATTCTTAGTCCTCCAGGAGGAAGTCGAATACGGCGTAGGCGATCAGCCCGAAGACAAGATCATAGAGCCCGAGCATCAACAGCCAGCGCGCTGCGGGCGCCCCGGCGTGGGCGCTTGAGAGCAGCGGCGAGCTGGCGCGAGCGGCGCCGATCGCGACCGGCACGAGCAGCGGCAGGGCGAGCAGCGGCCCGAGCAGGTCGCGCGCGCGGGTGCGCACCGCGAGCGCGGCGACCAGCGTGCCGACGGCGGCGATGCCGAGATCGGCGAGCACGAGCACCGCGAGCAGCCCGGGGAAGGCCTGCCCGAGCGAGGGCGCGAGCAACAGCAGCGCAAATGCGGGCACGGCGACGAGCTCGAGCACGGCGAGATAGCAGAGCAGCGAGAGCATCTTGGCGAGCAGCAGCGCGCTGCGGTCGACGGGAGCGAGCAAAAAGCCGTCGAAGCCGCCCTGCTCGGCGTCGGCGACGAACAGCCGGTTGACGCCGAGCATCGCAGCGAACAGCAGCGTCACCCACAGCACTCCCGCGGCGAGGTCGCCGTCGAGGTTGTCGCGCTGCAGCGCGAAATGGAAGACGACGAAGGTGCTGACCGCGAACAGCGACATCCCGGGCGCGGACTCGAGCGTGCGCAGCTCGACCAGCAGCTCCTTGCGCAGCAGCGCGCGAACGGCGGCGAACGTCGACGGTGACGCGGGCGCGCGGGCGTCGGCCGCGGACGCGCGCTCGGGGCTGCTCGGCGTGCGGACGCTGGTCGCGCTCATCGGTCGAGCTCGCTCATCTGTAGAGCTCCGCGATCGCCTCGCGATCGACGTCGGCGGCGGCGCCGAGCAGGGCGAGCCGTCCGGCGTGCAGCCCGAGCACGTGGTCCGCTTCGGCCAGGCCGCCCGCGGGATCGTGGCTTGAGATCACGCGCGTGCGCCCCGACTCGGGGCCGATCAGCGGCGCGACCAGCTCGACGGCGGCGGGATCGAGGTTGGCGCGCGGCTCGTCGAGCAGCAGCAGCGCGGGATCGTGCAGCACGGTGCGCGCGATCGCGACGCGCTGGACCATTCCCCGCGAGAGCGTGCGCAGTGGCTCGTCGGCGCGGGAGGCGATCGCGAGCGCGTCCAGCAGCTCGATCACGCGTGCATCTTCGACTCGGTGCAGGCGCGCGTGCAGATGCAGGTTCTCGCGCGCGGTCAGCTCGCGGTAGAGCAGCGGCTCGTGGCCGAGCAGCCCGATCTGCCCGCGCACCGCCCAGGCTTCGTCGGGCAGGCGCCGGCCGAGCACGCCGACGCTGCCGGCGTGCGGTCGCAGCAGCGTCGCGAGCACGCGCAAAAGCGTCGTCTTGCCCGCGCCGTTTGGCCCGAACACAACGAGCGTCGCGCCGCGCGGCAGCGACAGCGACAGGTCGGCGATCGCCTCGCGCTCGCCGTAGCGGCGCGTCAGGCCCTCGATGCGCAGCGCTGGGGCGTCCTTTAGCTGACCGACGCCAGCCGTCTCGGTGCCGCGGGCGGCCATCGGCTGGCGCTCAAGCGCCGACTGGCGCGGGCGCGTGCGCGCGCCGCGCAATCGCGATCAGCTCGCGCACCGCGGCCTCGCCGGCCTGCTCGTCGCGCTCGCGCAACAGCGTCAGCGGGTCGGGCGCGCCGCCGACGATCGACTCGAAGAAGTCCTTGCGCTCCTGGTAGGTCGGCAGCGTCGCCTTGGCCCAGCCGCGCGCCTCGTTGAGCAGCAGCGCGAGCCGCGCGTAATCCTCGCCGAACTGCGCTTGTATCTCGCGCTTCATCCGCTTGGCCAGCGCGGGCGACGCGCCGGCTGTCGAGATCGCGATCGCCAGCGGGCCGCTGCGCACGATCGCGGGCAGGATGAAGTTGCACAGCGGCGGCACGTCGACGACGTTGACGAGCATCGCTCTGCGCTCGGCGTCTTCATACACCGCGATGTTCACGTCGGTGTCGGCGGTCGCGGCGATCACCAGAAACGCGCCCTCGAGGTCCTCAGCGCCGGCGTACTCGCGCTGCTCCCAGGCGATCGAGCCCTCGTCGGCGAGCCGGGCGAGCTCGGCGGTCGCGGCCGGCGCGATCAGCGTCACCTGGCCATCGCATGCGAGCAGCCCCTCGACCTTCTCCAGCCCGACCTCGCCGCCGCCGACGACCACGCAGCGGCGGGCGCTGAGTTTCAGACAGGCGATGTAGAAGGGGGTGTCGAGCATCCCCTGCACGCAGCTCTGATCGCAGATCTCCTTGCGCAGCTGGCAGACGCACTCCTTGCCTGCATAAGCCTGAGCGGGCATGACCACAGGGTAGAGCCTGGCGGCTGGCCGCCGGCCACCGGGCCGCATGCGGCCCGGTCCGGGGCCGCGCATGCGCGGCCCCGCCGGTCGGCGCATGCGCCGACCGGAAAAGACCCTCAGCGCGGCACGCCGCGTCCCAGAACCCGTGCGCCCGCGCGCGCGAGAGCCGGTCCGTGGCGCCAGGCGCGCTCGCGGTCGCGCTCGCGTTCGGAGCGCAGCTTGACGACGGCCCGCGCCGCCTGCACGGTCGTCTCGTCGTAGGGACCCCACCACAGCCCGCGCAGCCCGGGCGGGCTCCAGGTGATCAGCTTCTCCTGGGCGCACGCGCGCAGGCCGGTTTCTCCGAGCGTCTTGCCGATGCCGCCGCCCGCGGCCGCGCCCCATGGCCCGCGCGCGAGCGTCGGCCCGGGGAAATGGTCGTTGAGCCACACCATGCCCGCGTTCAGCTCGCGCGCGATCCGCCCGCCGCGGTAGCGGTCGGCTGTCCACACGGATGCGCCCAGTCCGTACTCGCTGGCGTTCGCCAGCGCGATGCCCTGCTGCGCGGAGTCGATCGTCGCGAGCGCCAGCACCGGCCCGTTCACCGGCTCGCGCATCAGTCGCGTCTGCGCGCCGACGTCCGTCACGACCGCGGGCGCGTAGAACGCGCCCGTGCAACCCTGCGGCGCTCTGACCGGGCCGCCGCAGCGCAGCTCAGCGCCCTGTGCGAGCGCGTCCGCGACCAGCTCGAGCACGTGCTCGAGCCGCCCTTGCGAGGCCAGCGGGCCGATTTGCGTATCCGGGTCCGCCGGGTCGCCAACCCGCATCGAGCGCGCGCGGCTGACCAGCAGGCGGGTGAACGGCTCGACGACCTCGCGCGCCACGTAGACCCGCTCGATCGCGCCCCGCGCCTGACCCGCGCCCGCGCAGCCCGCCCACAGCGCGCAGTCCGCCGCCCGCGACAGGTCCGCGTCGGCGAGCACGAGCATCGCGTCCTTGCCGCCCAGCTCGACCGTCACCTCGCGCTCGCGCGACACCGCCTCGCGCGCGACCGCGCGGCCGACCGCAGGCGAACCGGTGAACAGCACCTTGCCGACCCCTCGCGCCCGCGCCAGCCCGACGCCGACCTGCGCCCCGCCGTGCGCCACCGCGACAAGGCCCTCCGGCAGGCCCGCCCGCGCCAGCAGCCCCGCGATCGCGTCGCCTGCCAGGGCCGCGCGCCGCGCCGGCTTGAACACGACCGCGTTGCCCGCCAGCAGCGCACCCCCGATCTGGCCGAGCGGCTGGGCGAACGGCGCACTACCTGCTCCGATCACCGCGACAACGCCGTACGGCTCGTACTCGATCCGCGCGCGCGCCGCGAGGATCAGCGAGCGGTGGATCCCGACGCGCCGGCCACCCAGCACCTTCGCCCCGTCCTGGGCGATCCAGCTCAGCGCGTCGATCGCCGGCAGCAGCTCGAGCGTCGCGACCTCCGCGCGCGGCCTGCCCTGCTCGCGCGCGATCCGCGGCAGCAGCTCGTCGAACTCGTCGACGATCGCCTGCGCCATGCGGCGCATGTAGCGCGCGCGGTCCTGGACGCGCAGCAGCGCCCACAGCGGCTGCACCGTCGCCACGCCCGTCACGACCTCGCCGATCAGCTCCGGGCGCGTCGCGCGCACCTCGCCGAGGACCCCGCCCGTGGCCGGGTCGCGAACGCTCAGGCTGCGCTCCTGGGCGGCCTCGGGCGCGGCCTCGCTCCGGTTTGCCGCGGTGCTCATCGCGCGATTATCGCCCACGCATCCTGCGTACTTCAGCCAGCCGCCTGGCCAGCTGCGTTTCCGCCTCGCCGGGGTCGTAGAAGCGCTCGCCCGCCACGCTCTCCGGCAGCAGCTCCTGGCGCGAGACGCCGCCGGGCTGCTCGTGCGGGTACTCGTAGCCGCCGATCTCCTGCCCCACCGACCTCAGGCTTCTCAGCGGCCCCGAGCGTAGCCACGCCGGGACCGGCGCGGCCCCGTGCTCGCGGACGTGGCGCGTGGCCGCCCCGAGCGCCCTGCCGGCGGCGTTCGACTTGGGCGCGAGCGCGAGGTAGATCGCCGCCTGTGCGAGCGCGAAGCGCGCCTCCGGCAGCCCCACGCGATCGACCGCCCGCCCCGCCGCGACGGCCACCGCCAGCGCGTTCGGGTCGGCGTTGCCGATGTCCTCGGAGGCGAGGATCACCATCCGCCGCGCGATGAACCGCGGGTCCTCGCCGCCCTCGAGCATCACCGCCAGGTAGTACAGCGACGCGTCCGGGTCCGACCCGCGCGTGGCCTTGATCCAGGCGGAGATGTAGTCGTAGTGGCGGTCGCCGCCTTTGTCGTACAGCACCGCCCTGCGCTGCAGCGCGTCCTCCGCGCGCGCCAGGCCGACGCGCTCCTCGCGGAGCTCCCGCGCGGTCGCCTGCGCGAGCTCCATCGCGTTGAGCGCGCTGCGCGCGTCGCCCTCGCTGCGCGCCGCCAGGAATTCGATCGCCTGCTCGTCGAGCGGCGGGATCCCGGCCGCCTGCGCCGCCGCTGCGCGGCGGACGACCGTCTGAACCTCCGCGGCGGTCAGCGCGCGCAATGCATACACCCGCAGGCGCGAGAGCAGCGCGCTGTTGACCTCGAACGCCGGATTCTCGGTCGTCGCGCCGATCAGCGTGATCAGCCCTTCCTCGACCGCCGGCAGCAGCGCGTCCTGCTGGGCCTTGTTGAACCTGTGGATCTCGTCCAGGAACAGCACCGTCTGGATGACCTCCGCCACCGCGCCGCGCGCGTTCAGGCGATGGGCCGCCCGCTCGATCACGGCGCGCACCTCCGCGCGACCCGCCTGGACCGCGCTCAGCTCTTCGAAAGCGATGTTCGGCGCATCGGCGACCATCCGCGCGAGCGTCGTCTTGCCCGATCCCGGCGGCCCGTAGAGCACCATCGAATGGGGCCTGCCCTGCTCGATCGCAGTGCGCAGCGCCGACCCCGCGCCGAGCAGGTGATCCTGGCCGACGAACTCCTCCAGTCGCACCGGGCGCACCGCTGCCGCCAGCGGCTGCTGCGCGCTCGCCTGCTCCCCCGCCTGCGGGCGTTGCGATGGCTCCTCTTCGAACAGGGTCTCCATTCAGGAGAGTATTCCGCGCTCCCGGATCGTTCCGGCCCTCGGACCGGGCGGCTGCAGGGAGGTTGCAGGCGCGTGGGCGTCGAACTCCTAGGCGGTGTCTGCCCGCGAAACCAGAGAGTAGCCTTGGATGAGTGTGGGTGCAGGCGGGGTGCTGCATGGCGCGGGCGGCGGCCCGAGCTTCGCCGAAGGCGCCGAGACGGTGGTCGCGCGCTCGCCGGGGCGCCTGTTCTGGCGGCGCTTTCGCCGGGATCGCCTCGCGCTCGTCTCGCTCGGGTTCATCCTCGCGCTGATCGTCGTCGCGATCGCCGCGCCGCTCGTCGTGAAACTGCTCGGCCTGCCCGGGCCCGACGTGCAGAACCCGAATCTGACGAACGCGTTCGGCAGCCCGCTCGGCCCCAGCTCCGCGCATCCCTTCGGCGCGGACCCGCTCGGCCAGGATGTCGCCTCGCGCGTGATCTACGGCGCGCGCGTCTCGCTGATCGTCGGGATCGCCGGCACCGCGATCGCGACGCTGATCGGCGTGCTCGTCGGGCTGTTGGCGGGCTTCTACCGGGGCTGGACCGACACCCTGCTCTCGCGGGCGATCGATGTCGTGCTGGCGATCCCGATCCTGCTGCTCGGGCTCGGTCTCGGCGCCGCCTGCGAGGTCCGCGGCTGCATCGGCGGCCACGTCCAGTCCGGCCTCGGCGTGATCATCTTCCTGATCGCGCTCTTCAGCTGGACCTATATCGCCCGGATCGTGCGCGCGCTCGTGCTGTCGATGCGCGAGAGCGAGTTCGTGCAGGCCGCGCGATCGCTCGGCGCTTCCAATGCTCGCATCATGACGCGCGAGATCCTGCCCAACCTGATCGCGCCCGTGCTCGTCTACGCGACGCTGCTGATCCCGCAGAACATCCTGCTCGAGGCCGCGCTGTCGTTTCTCGGCGTCGGCGTGCGCCCGCCGACCGCCAGCTGGGGGCAGATGATCGCCGCGGCCACCCCGATCTTCAACACCGCCTGGTGGTACATGGTCTTCCCGGGCGTAGCGCTGCTGCTCACCGTGCTCGCGTTCAACCTGCTCGGCGACGGCCTGCAGGATGCCCTCAACCCAAGGCTCGCGCGATGAGCCGGGGGGAGCGGCTGTGAGCGGCGCATCGCGGCGCCTTGCGCTGGCCGCCCTGCTCGCGGGCGCGCTCGGCCTCGCGGCGCTGTCGCTCGCCGCCTGCGGCTCGAGCAGCCCGGTCGCGGGCGCCGGCACGATCAAGCCGCCGCACGGCGTGAAAACCCCCGAAACGGAGCCCCAGAGCGGCGGACTCCGCGGAGGCACCCTGACCGTGCTCAACCACGCCGACTTCGAACGCCTCGATCCCGGTCAGGCATACGGCTCGGTCGACTATCAGGCCGTCTATGCGACCCAGCGACCGCTCTACTCCTACAAGCCCAACACGTTCTCCTCGCCCAGCCCCGACCTCGCCTCCGGGCCGCCGCAGATCTCCGCCGACCGCAAGACCGTGACGGTGCACATCCGCTCGGGGGTTCACTTCAGCCCGCCGGTGAACCGCGAAGTGACCTCCGCCGACGTCGCCTACGCGATCGACCGCGGGCTGAACGCGAACGTCGCCAACCCCTATTTCAGGACCTACTTCAGCTCGCTGGTCGGCGCGAGCGAAGCCGAAAAGAAGGCCGACGGCGGGCCGATCGCGGGAATCACCACGCCCAATCCCCAGACGATCGTCTTTCGCCTGACAGAACCGAAGGCGCAGATCCTCGCCGCGGCGCTCGTGCTGCCGCTGAGCGCGCCTGTCCCCGAGGAATTCGCCAAGCCGCTCGACGCCCACAAGCCGACCGAATATGGCAACTACCTGGTCGCGACGGGGCCGTACATGTTCAAGTCAAACTCCGCGGGCAAGGTCCTCGGCATCGGCTACCACCCGGGCAGGTCCGCGGTGCTCGTGCGCAACCCCAACTGGAAGGCCGCGACCGATTTTCGCCCCGCCTACCTGAACCAGATCAACATCGAGATCGGCGCCGACCCGGAGGTGATCGGCCGGCAGGTGCTCGAAGGCTCGGGCATGGTCCAGAACGACGAAGTCGCGCAGCCGATCGTCCAGCTCGCCTACGAACACTTCCGCTCCCAGCTCGAGATCTCGCCTGGGGCGGGCAGCAACTACATCGCGGTCAACAACAAGCAGGGCCCGTTCGCCAACGTCAACCTGCGCAAGGCCTTCTGGGCGGCACTCGACCGCGTCGCGCTGGGCAAGACGCGCGGCGGCTCGCTTGTGACGAACGTGATGACCCACTTCATCTACCCGGAGATCCCCGGCTTCGAACAGGCCGGCGGGCTCGCCGGGCCGCAGGGCGACTACAACAAGTATCCGTCCGGCAACATGCGGGTGGCCGAAAAGTACATGCGCCTCGCCGGCTACCCGAGCGGCCGCTACACCGGCGCAAAGACGATCCAGGTCGTCGGCGCAACCGGCAGCCCCAGCGCCGCCGGCGCCGAAGTCGTCAACCAGACGCTCAAGAACCTCGGCTTTAAAACGCGCTTCTCGCTCGTCGAAGTGTCGACCATGTACGCGAAGTTCTGCGGCGTGCCCGCCGAAGAGATCGACGTCTGCCCGAGCGTCGGCTGGGTCGCGGACTTCGGCGATCCCCAGGCGGTGCTCGACGTGACCTTCAACGGCGAGCACATCGAACCGGAAGGCAACTCCAACTGGGGGCAGGTCAACGACCCGACGATCAACCGGATGATGGCCGCGGCGGCACCGATCGTCGGCACTGCCGCGCGCGCCGAAGCCTGGGCGAAGATCGACCGCGAACTCGTCGCGCAGGCGGCCGCGATCCCGTTCTCCTGGAACAAGCAGCCGAACATCGAGTCCAAGAACGTCGCGGGCGTCGGCGACGTCTGGAACCTCGGCACCTGGGACTACAGCTTCACGTCATTGAAGTGAGCGATGGCGGGCTACATCGTCCGACGACTGTTGTGGGGCGTGCTGCTGTTGATCCTGGTCGCGGCGCTCGTCTTTTTGCTGTTCAGGATCCTGCCGACCGCCGACCCGGCGCGGCTGCGCGCCGGGCACAACGCGGGCCCCAGGGTCGTCGCCGAGATCCGCTCTAGCCTCGGCCTGAACAAGCCGCTGATCACGCAGTTCTGGCTGTACATGAAGGGCCTGTTCCTGCACTTCGACCTCGGCTACAGCTACTACAACGGCGCGTCGGTCAAGAGCCTCGTCGGCGAACGCCTGCCCGCGACCCTGTCGCTGACGCTCGGCGCCGCGTTCCTGTGGCTGGCGGTCGGGCTGCCGATCGGGATCGTCTCGGCGCTGCGCCGGCGCTCGCGGCTGGACCGCGGCTCGATGGGCGCCGCGCTCGTGTTCGTGTCGGTGCCCGAATACTGGCTGGGGCTGATCGTGCTGTACCTGTTCGCCGCCGACATCGGCAAGGTCAAGGTCTTCCCCGGCTCGGGCTCCTACGCGGGCCTGACCGCCGACCCGACGAAATGGCTGACCTCGCTGATCCTGCCCTGGCTCGTGCTCGCGGCTGGATTCGCCGCGGTGTACGCGCGGGTGATGCGCTCGAGCCTGATCGAGGCGATGGGGCAGGATTACATCCGCACTGCGCGCGCCAAGGGGCTGCCCGAGCGCCAGGTCGTGCTGCGCCACGGCGTGCGCGCCGCGCTCACGCCGATCCTGACGATCTTCGCGCTCGACGTCGGCGTGCTGCTCGGCGGCGCGGTCCTCGTCGAGACCGTGTTCGACATCCCCGGGATCGGGCGGTTGAACTACGAAGCGATCACCCACGCGGACTTCCCGATCATCGAGGGCACGGTGCTGCTCGCCGCGCTGTTCATCATCGTCGCGAACATCCTCGTCGACATCGCCTACGCCTATCTCGATCCGCGCGTGCGCTTCTCATGAGCTCGCTGCTGGCGGTCGAGGACCTGCGCGTCTCCTACTCGACCGAAGACGGCCTCGTACGGGCCGTCGACGGGATCTCCTACGAGCTTGGCGCCGGCGCCACGCTCGGTATCGTCGGCGAGTCGGGATCGGGGAAGACCGTCTCCGCGCTCAGCCTGCTCGGGCTCACGCGCGGCGAAGGCGCGACCGTCAGCGGGCGCATCTGCTTCGAAGGGCGCGACCTGCTCGCGCTCCCCGACGAGGATCTGCGCGAGCTGCGCGGCAACGAGATCGCGATGATCTTCCAGGACCCGCTGTCCTCGCTGCATCCCCTGTACCGCGTCGGCGCGCAGATCGTCGAGGCGATCCGCGCGCACCAGAGCATGGCCAAGGCCAAGGCGCGCGCGCGCACGGTCGAGCTGCTCGAGCTCGTCGGGATCCCCGACGCCGCGCGACGCGCCGACGCCTACCCGCACGAGCTGTCCGGCGGCATGCGCCAGCGCGCGATGATCGCGATGGCGCTCGCCAACCGGCCGAAGCTGCTGATCGCCGACGAGCCGACGACCGCGCTCGACGTGACCGTGCAGGCGCAGATCCTCGCGCTGCTCGCGCGGCTGCAGCGCGAGCTCGCGATGGCGGTCGTGCTCGTCACGCACGACCTCGGCGTGGTCGCCGACATGGCCGACCAGATCGCCGTCATGTACGCCGGGCGGATCGTCGAGAGCGCAAGCGCCCAGCGGATCTTCAACGCCCCCGAACACCCCTACACCTGGGGGCTGTTGGGCTCGATGCCGACGCTCGACGGCCCCCGCGAGGAGCTGCTCATCCCGATACCGGGCAACCCGCCGAGCCCGCTCGCGCCGCCGAGCGGTTGTCATTTTCACCCGCGCTGCCCATACGCGCAGCCCGAGCACGCGCGCATCGATCCGCCGCTCGCGCCGGTCGCATCGCGCCCGGGCCAGTCGGTCGCGTGCCTGCTCGCGCCCGAGGTGCGCCGGCGCCTGTGGGGCGCGCTGCGCGCCGGTCAGACCCCCGCGCGGGCCAGGGCCGCGGTCGGCCTGCCGGCCCCGATCTTCGGGCGCGCAAGCGAGCGCCCGGGCGCTGGCAGCGAGCTCCCCGCGCCCGCGGAGCCGAGCGCATGAGCGGGCCCGCGGCATGACCGAGCCGGCCGAGCGCATGACCGAGCCGCTGCTCGAGGTGCGCGACCTGATCAAGCACTTCCCGCTCACGCGGGGGCTGATCTTTCAGCGCAGGATCGGCGTCGTCAAGGCCGTCGACGGCATCAGCTTTCAGGTGCTGCCCGGCGAGACGTTCGGGCTGGTCGGCGAGTCCGGTTCGGGCAAGAGCACCACCGCGCGGCTGATCGCCAGGCTGCTCGCGCCCAGCGCCGGCGAAGTGCGCTTTGCCGGGCGCGACATCACCAGGCTCGGCGGAGCGCGGCTGAAGCAGGTAAGGCGCGAGCTGCAGCTGATCTTCCAGGATCCCTACTCGTCGCTGAATCCACGCAAGACGGTCGGCTCGATCGTCGCCGAGCCGCTTCAGATCCACGAGCTCGAGCGCGACCGCGCGCGGCGCAGGCGCGCCGTGCAGGAGCTGATGCAGACCGTCGGCCTGAACCCGGGGGACTACAACCGCTACCCGCACGAGTTCTCCGGCGGCCAGCGCCAGCGGGTCGCGATCGCGCGCGCGCTCGCGCTCGCACCGAAGCTCTTGATCGCCGACGAGCCGGTGTCGGCGCTCGACGTCTCGATCCAGGCGCAGGTGCTCAACCTGCTGCGCGACCTGCAGCGGCGCTTCGGCCTGACGCTTCTGTTCATCTCGCACGACATGTCGGTCGTGCGGCACATGTGCGACCGGATCGCGGTGATGCGCGCGGGCAGGATCGTCGAGCTGGCCGGCAACGAGGCGCTGTATGCCCACCCCCGCGACCCCTACACGCGCGAGCTGCTCGCGGCCGTGCCCGGTGCGCGGACGCGCAATCGGCGTACGATCAGCACATGAGCGAGGGAGGATCGTCAGCCGCGTCGCCTGCGACCGCCGCGCCCGCGGCTGCGGGCGACCTGGCAGGCGAGGCGCAGGAGCTGCTCAGCGAGCTGATCCGCTTCGACACCGTCAACCCGCCCGGCAACGAGCGCTCGCTGCAGGAGCGCCTGGCCAGGCGGCTGAGCGACGCGGGCTTCGACTGCGAGCTGCTCGGGGCCGAGGACGGCCGCCCCAACCTCGTCGCGCGGCTGCGCGGCGGCGAGGCCGGCCCCACGCTGTGCTACCTCGGCCACGTCGACACCGTGCTCGCCGACCCCCGCGAGTGGACGCACGATCCCTGGTCGGCCGACATCGCCGACGGGTTTCTGTGGGGGCGCGGCGCGCTCGACATGAAGTCGCAGGTCGCCGCCGAGGCCGCCGCTTGCGTCTCGCTCGCGCGCTCCGGCTGGCGGCCCGCGCGCGGCGAGCTGCTGCTGGTGGCGGTCGCCGACGAGGAGACCGGAGGCAGCCTCGGCGCGCAATGGATCACGCGCGAGCATCCGCAGAAGGTGCGCTGCGATCTACTGATCAACGAGGGCGCGGGCGCGGTGATCGAGCTCGACGGACAGCGCCGCTACGGCGTCTGTTGCGGCGAGAAGGGGGTGTTCCGCTTCACGATCACGACCGACGGCGTGGCCGGGCACGCCTCGATGCCGAGCATGGGCGAAAACGCGCTGTTGAAGATGGTGCCGCTGCTTGCGCGCCTGGCCGAGCGCCAGCCCGCGTATGAGCTGACGCCCGAGCCGCGCGCGTTCCTGGCCGCGATCGGCGAGAACCCAGACGATCCCGCCGGCTCGATCGCGCGGCTGCGCGCCGCCGACCCGCGCCTGGCGACGATGATCGCGCCGATGCTCGGCGTGACATTCGCGCCGACCAAGATCAGCGCCTCCGAGAAGATCAACGTGATCCCCAGCAGGGCCGTGCTGAAAGTCGACTGCCGCGTGCCCCCCGGCCTGGGCGAGGCCGAGGTCAGGCGCGCGATCGCCGAAGTGCTCGGTCCCGAAGACGGCTTTCGCATCGAGTTCACCGAGCGGATGGTCGGCAACAGCTCGCCGGTGCAGTCGCCGTTGATGGACACGATCGGCGAGTGGGTGTCCGCGCACGATCCCGCAGCGCAGACCGCGCCGACGATCCTGCCGGGCTTCAGCGACTCGGGCCACTTCCGCGCCGCCTTCCCCGAATGCACCGCCTACGGCTTCTTCCCCCAGCGCCATCAGTCGCTGCTCGCCAGCGCGCCGCTGATCCACGGCGCCGACGAGCGCATCGACCTGCGCGATCTGGCCTTCGCCGCCGGGTTCTTCCGCGACCTCGCGACGAGCATCCTCGGCTGAGCGCCCGCGGCGAGAAGCCGGGCCCGGGGCCGTCGCGAAAGGCCCCGTGCACAGCTGCGAAGGCCCCGAACACGTCGCATAATGTGGCGAGCTGGGCTGGCGGGCCAACGAACGCCGAAGCGAGGGGGCTCCGATGGCGAGCGTGATCGCAACATCGATCGTGCAGGAAATCCAGAGCTGGGCCTATGACTGGTCGCCCGTGGTGATGATCCTGTTCTTCATCGCGCTGCTCTATCTGCTGTGGCGCACCTTGAAGGTGATGCCGCGGGTCAAGCCGCAGCAGATCAAGCCCGCCTCGGACCAATCGGTCTCGTTCGCGGACATCGCCGGCGTCGACGACGCCAAGGGCGAGCTGCAGGAGATCGTCGAGTTCCTGCGCGAGCCGCGCCAGTTTCAGGCGCTGGGCGCGCAGGTGCCGCGCGGGATCCTCCTGCACGGGCCGCCCGGGACCGGCAAGACGCTGCTCGCGAAGGCCGTCGCGCACGAGTCCGGCGCGCAGTTCTTCGCCCAGTCCGCAGCCGCGTTCGTGGAGATGTTCGCGGGCCTCGGCGCGGCGCGGATCCGGCGCCTGTTCGCGATCGCGCGCAAGCACGAGCCGGCGATCATCTTCATCGACGAGCTCGACGCGGTCGGCGGGCATCGCGGCGCGGACATCTCCGGCGAGAAGGACCAGACGCTCAACCAGCTGCTCGTCGAGATGGACGGCTTCGCCGGCACCAGCGGGCGCCTGGTCGTGATCGCCGCGTCGAACCTGCTCGAGAAGCTCGACCCCGCGCTGCTGCGCCCCGGCCGCTTCGACCGCCAGGTGTTCGTCGCGCCGCCCGACGTCAAGGGGCGCGAAGGGATCCTCGCGGTGCACACGCGCGAGAAGCCGCTGGGCGACGTGCAGCTACCGCTCGTCGCGGCCCAGACGAGCGGCCTGACGGGCGCCGATCTCGCGAACATCTGCAACGAGGCCGCGATCTTCGCCGCGCGCCGCAGGGCCGCGGCGATCGAGGCGGGCGACTTCGACTCGGCGATCGAGCGGGTGATCGCGGGCGTGCAGTCGCGCCGGGTGCTGAACGCGCACGAGAAGCGCGTCGTCGCCTACCACGAGGCCGGCCACGCCCTGTGCGGGGAGCTGCTGCCGTCGGTCGATCGCGTGCACCGCATCTCGATCGTCCCGCGCGGCCGCGCGCTCGGCTACACGCTGAACCTGCCTGCCGAGGATCGCTACCTGAAGACGCGCGAGGAGCTGCTCGACTACATGACCGTGCTGCTCGGCGGGCGGGTCGCCGAGCAGGTCGTCTTCGGCCAGGTGACGACCGGCGCGTCGGACGATCTCAAGCGGGTCGCCGAGATCGCCCATTCGATGGTCCACGACTTTGCGATGGGCAACGCCCGCGTCGGGCGCTCGCCCGACGGCGACGTCAGGCTGTCGGAGACGACCCTGCGGATCCGCGACGAGGAGCGTCAGGATCTGATCGAGGACGCGCGGGCGGCCGCGCGCAGGTTGATCGTCGCTCACCGCGCCGAACTCGACGCGCTCGCGCGCGAGCTGCTCGAGCGCGAGGTGCTCGAGCGCGATGCGATCGACCGGATCATGTCCGGCGTCCCGCGCATGGAGCGCGCGCCCGGCATCGGGCTGCGCGTCGCCGCCTCCCAGCCCCACGACCCGCTCGCCTGACGCCTCGGCGGACGGTGGATGGCGGGCTATAGACTGCTGCTGGTGTTCGACCGCATCGATCACGTCGGCGTCGCCGTGGAGGAGCTCGAAGCCTCGCTGCGCCTGTATCGGGACCTGTTCATGCTCGACGTCGCCCATCGCGAGGTCGTCCAGGAGCAGGGCGTGGAGGCCGCGCTGCTCGACGTCGGCGAGAACCACGTCGAGCTGCTCGCCCCGCTCGGCCCGGATACGCCGATCGGCAAGTTCCTGGCCAGCAAGGGCCCCGGCCTGCACCACGTCGCATATCAGGTGAGCGATATCGAGCAGACGCTCGCAGCGCTCAAGCAGGCGGGCGCCCAGCTGATCGACGAGCGCCCGCGGGCTGGCATCCGCGGCTCGCGCGTGGCCTTCCTGCACCCGCGCGCGACCGGCGGCGTGCTCACCGAGATCGTCCAGCCCGCCGGCGCCCACTGATGCCCGAGCGATCCAAGAGCGCCGCCGCGGCGGCCCGCGGGCATGCTCGTCGCATCAGCATCGGCTTTCAGGGCGGGCAGGTGCTGGCGGTGCGCGTCAGCGACACGGCGCTGAAGGCGCTGTACAAGGAGCTCGTCGACGGCGGCTGGCACGAGCTCGACAGCGAGGACGGGCCCGTGCACCTGTATCTCGGCCAGGTCGTCTACGTGCGCGCGGAGGACGAGGATTCCCGCGTCGGCTTCGGCGCCTAGGACTGAAAGCGACGGCAGGATCTGGATGCGCAGCCTGCGCGCCCTCGATGAGCGACTGCTGCGGATCGCGCGCACGCGCGGGCACTCCCCGCGCGCCGAGCGGGCGATCGCGCGCTTCTCCGCGCTCGGCGAGCACGGCGGCGTCTGGCTGGCGATCGGCGGCGCCGGCTGGGCGCTCGACAGCGCGCGCCGCAGCGGCTGGCGCAGGGCGGGCGCGGGCGTCGCCGGCGCCTACGCGCTCAACACCGCGCTCAAGCTGCTGATCCGCCGCCGGCGCCCCGAGCTGGCGGGCCTGCCGGCGCTCAGCGACACGCCGACGCAGCTCAGCTTTCCCAGCGCGCACGCCTGCACCTCGTTCGCCGGCGCGCGCCTGTACTCGCGCCTCGGCCTGCCCGCCCCGGCGCTGTATGGCCTCGCGCTCGGCCTGTCGCTGTCGCGGCTGTACCTCGGCCTGCACCACCCGTCCGACGTGCTTGCCGGCGCCGCGCTCGGGAACATCGTGGGGGTGTGCCGGTGAGCGCGGGAGTGCGCCGACAAGCGCCGGAGTGCGGGGATGAGCGCGCGAGTGCGCCGATGAGCATCAGGAGGCGCAGGTGAGCAGCGGGAGACGCCGGTGAGCACCCGGATCGGGATCGTCGGGATGCCCAACGCGGGCAAGTCGTCGCTGTTCAACGCGCTGACCAACGCCGGCGCCGACGCGGCCAACTACCCGTTCACGACGATCGAGCCAAACGTCGCGGTCGTGCCCGTTCGCGATGCGCGCCTCGAGGAGGTCGCCCGGGTCGTCGGCGCCTCGGAGATCGTCTGGGACACCATCGACTTCCACGACATCGCCGGGCTGGTCGCGGGCGCGCACGCGGGCGAGGGCCTCGGCAACCGGTTCTTGGCGAACATCCGCGAGACCGACGCGATCGTGCACGTCGTGCGCGCGCACTCGGACGAGGGCGTGGTGCATACCGAGGGCCGCATCGACCCGCTCGCGGACATCGCCACGGTCGAGACCGAGCTCGCGCTCGCCGACCTCGAGCAGGCCGAGCGCCGCGTCGAGCGGGTGGCCAAACAGGCGCGCGGCGGCGACCGCACGGCCGCCGCCGAGGAGGGCTGGCTGCGCGAGGTGATCGCCGCGCTGGGCGCCGGCAAGCCAGTACGCAGTGTTCCCGTTCCGGCAGAGGCGCCGCATGCCGCGCGCGACCTCGGCTCGCTGACCGCCAAGCCGGTCCTGTTCGTGGCCAACGTCGACGAGAGCGAACCGGAGCAGGTGCCGCCGGCGATCGCCGCGCACGCCGCCGCGCAGTCCGCCCGGGCGGTGGCGATCAGCGCGCGCATCGAGTCCGAGCTGGCCGAGCTCGAGGACCCCGACGCGGCCGCGATGCGGGCCGAGCTCGGCGTCAGCGAGTCCGGCCTCGAGCGGGTCGTGCGCGAGGCGTTCGCGCTGCTTCAGCTGATCGCGTTCTTCACGGCCGGCGAGGCCAAGCCCGCCCAGTCCTGGCACCTGCGCCAGGGTCTCAACGCCTGGCACGCCGCGGGCGAGATCCACACGGACATCCAGCGGGGGTTCGTGCGCGCCGAGGTGATCGGCTGGCGCGAGCTCGTCGATGCCGGCGGCTACACGCCCGCGCGCGAACGGGGAACCCTTAGGCTCGAGGGGCGCGACTACGTGATGGCCGACGGCGACGTGATCACCGTCAAGTTCACGCCCTGACGACGCCGGGTCGGCCCGGCGCGGGGCGAGGCCGCACAGCTGCTTGGCCGTATCGCAGCATCGATCTCCTCTTGTTCGCGTGGCTGTCGAGGCGTCACCTGCCGGCGTGTAATCCGGGGGCTCGAGGGAAAGGGGAGCCGCTGCTCAGGGCGAGGTTGGCGTCATCGGCGAGCGCGGGGCCGTGGCCGGTTGCCGGGGAGCGTCGCTGGTCTCAGGCCAGGCGGTCGCGTATCGGGTTTGCCGCGGTGATCGGGGTCGCTGCTTTGGGGTGTGCGGCGGCGCTGTTGCTGGTCCCGGGTGCGCGGCTGGCGAGTACACATTGTCCGGTTGCGCGTGGGTCAGGTGCGGGTCTGTCGCGTCTGCGGGTGGCTGCTCAGGGGGCCGTTTCCGCGGCGCTCGCCAGGGACGATCGCGCGTATGAGGTTCGCCCATCGGGCTCGGGCTTTGCGACGCAGAACCCGGTTCAGCGCCCAAACGCCCGCTTTGACCGGTCGGGCGTCGTCGTGGCCGCGCGCGGTGGCCGGCTTGGTCTGCGCCTGGCTGGCGCGGGCTACGGCTCGGCGCTTCATCCCGTTGGCGGCGCGGCGCCCCGCGCGGCCGGCGATCGCGTGGCTTTTGCTCGCGGGAACCTGGCGGAGTGGTATGTGAACGGGCCGCTGGGACTGGAGCAGGGCTTTACGATCGCCAACGCTCTGGCCGGGCAGGTGGCAGGGCCGTTGACGCTCTCGCTCGCGCTCTCGGGTAACACGCGCGCCTCGCTGGCAGAGGATGGGAAGAGCGTGACTTTGGAGCGTGGCGGCAAGACGGTGTTGCGCTACACAGGCCTGCGGGCGACCGATGCGCGCGGGCGTAGCTTGAGGGCCTGGCTTGAGCTTCAGGGCGGTCGGCTGCTTTTGCACCTCGATGCGCGCGGCGCGCGCTACCCGCTGCGAATCGACCCGTTCGTCCAGCAGGACGGTGCTCCGGTGGCTGAAATGCGGCCGCCATCGTCGATCACGGGTACCTCCGCCACATTGAATGCGATCGTTAACCCAAATGGGGAAACGGTGAGCGACTGTCACTTTGAATATGGTACATCCACATCATACGAGTCGAGTGTGCCGTGTCTAACTCTGCCCGGATCGGGGACGAGCTCGGTGCAAGTATCCGCAGAAGTGACAGGCCTCAGTAGGGGCGTGCGCTACGACTTCCGCATCGTCGCGACCAACCCAAGCGGCACGAGCGTCAGCGGTGACGAGGAAATTGAGCCTTCAGAACCCGAATTCGGACGATGTGTAAAACTTGCGAAAGGTGCTGAAGGCAAATTTGCGACAAGTAATTGTAAGTCACTGGCGACTCACGAAAAACACGCATTTGAATGGATGCCGGGGCCAGGTCCGAAGCCCAAATTCACGACCGTCAGCAAAGGAGAACTCGCCCTGATACCCCATCTCGCTGGGCGGACGACGATATGTACGGGTGAGACTAACGGTGGGGAATATACCGGCCCGAAAACGGTAGCGAGCGTTGTGCTCACATTCACTGGCTGCGAAATGAAAGGCAGCGTATGCACGAGTCCTGGCGAGGAACAAGGACATGTCGTAACGAACACGCTCGAAGGCGTTCTAGTGATCGTCGAAAGAGGATTCCTCGAACATACACCGAGGAGCATCGCTCTAGACCTCATTCCAGTCGAGAAAGCGGGACCGTTTATGGAGTTCAGCTGTGGTGCCGAAGCTGTGGTGGTAGACGGTTCGGTGCTCGGTCAGGAGAAACCCAACATATCACTGTCGGTGATGCCGTTCCCGAAGTTCTTAACAAGACATAGCAACCAGCGACCGTCCAAATTTGAAGGCTCGCCAAGGGAAGTGCTTCATTGTCCGTTCGGTAAAAGCACTGAACAGTGCGGGTTGAAACTTGAAATGGTGCAAACAAATGAAGAAAAGATGGAGATCAACTCGGTTTTCTAAGAAATCAAATGTCGCGCGAGGCCAGCTGCTCGAGCCGCGCCGCCAGCCGGTTCATCCCCAGCTCGGCCGCGGCTCGCGCGCCGGCCAGGTAGTCGGTGTCGCGGCTTAGCGGCAGCTCGACGTCGATGTGCTGGAGCGTCGCGATCCGCTTGAAAGCGCGCAACAGCTCGGCGTTCTCGCGCAGCGCGGCGGCGATCCGCGGACGCATCTCGCGGCTCGCGCGCACCGCGCGTGCGCGAGCCTCGCCGCTCGTGAGCGCGTCGCCCGCGCCGGTGGCCGGCGCGCCGGCCGCCTCCAATACCCCCTCGAGCGAGCCGTGGCGCGAGAGCAGCTCCGCGGCGGTCTTCGCGCCGACTCCCGGCGCGCCCGGCAGCCCGTCGGAGGGGTCGCCGCGCAGGGCGATGAAGTCTGGTACGAGCTGCTGATCGATGCCGTAGCGGGCGCGCACCTGCTCCGGTCCGATCTCGCCTACGACCCGTCCCTTGCCGAGCTCGACGATCGCGATGCGCTGCTCGACCGCGGCGTACAGGTCGCGATCGCCGGTCAGCAAAAGCGCGCGCCCATCGGCGTCGGCCTCGCGGCGCGCGTAGGAGAACATCGCGTCGTCGGCCTCCAGCTCGCCGGCGTCAGACACCATCCAGCCGAGGCTTTCGAGCAGCGCCGGCGCGCGCTTCCATTGCGCGGCCAGCTCCGGCGGCATCGGGTCGCGGTGAGCGTGATAGGGCGGATACAGCTGCACGCGGTAGGTCGCCTGCTCGGAGCCGAAGCACGCGACGACCGCGCGTGCAGGACGCTCGGCTAGGACGGCCAGAAACGCGTTGAGCGTTCCCAGCAGGGCGTTCACCGGCTCGCCGCGCTCGTCGACGATCGATTTCGGTAGCGCGAAGTACGCCCGGTACAGCAGCCAGGGAGTGTCGGCGATCAACAGGGGCGCGGGCACGGGCGCCAGAGGCTATCCCGCGGTGACGCCGCCCGCGGCTTGTTCGCGGCTGCGGTCGGGCTCGGGCGTGACCGCGCCGCTGCCCGAGCGCGCACCGAAGTACGCCCAGGTCGATTGCAGGCCGAGTTGCGCGGCCAGTTCCGGGCCGCCGAGGACGGTCTTGCCCGCCGATCCGAGCACAGCTGCGCTCACGATCCGCGGCGAGTAGCCTCGCGCGAGCACTTCGACGCCGCGAAGCTGTCCCTTCACGAAGCTCCCCAGGCGCGCGCCGGCCGCGGCGAAGCTGAGACTCACCTGCCAGCTCGACTGCGGCCCCGCGTCATACGGGTCGGGCACGCCGCGCAGCCATGGCTCGGGTGCCGATCCGGGGAACGCGTTCTGGATGTCTTCGGTCATGCCGCCGGAGCTCGCAAAGAAGTAGGTGATCGCGGGCCGACCCTGATAGGTGACGATCTGGCCGGCGGTGGCCGCCACGGCGGCATTCGTCTGCTTCGTTTCGGCGGCCTTGCCCCGATACACCTGCGAGCGGGTGTCCGAGTACACGTCGAAGCGCGATCCGCCCGCGTGCGCCGTGAGCGCGTAGGTGCGGCTCGCAATCGCCTGCGCCTCGAGCGCCGCTGCCGGCCAGTTCGCCGGCATCTCCGCTGAGACCACGCCGCGCACATAGCGTTCGAGCGGAACCTTGCGCACGTTGGAGCCGACGAGCACGCGGACGATCGCTCGCGCTCGTGCGCGGCCTAGCGACGTGCCGGTGTAGTAGTGGGCGAGGATCGCCTGATAGCTGAAGCCGTGGAGGGCGTATCCGTAGGCGCCGTCCTGGCTCATCCCGACCCCATGCCCGTCGCCCGCGCCGGTGATCACGAGCGTCGCGCCGGAGCCCGCGGCGCTGGCACACGCGCCGGCGCACGAGCCCGCAGCCGCGCCCATGCCCGTAGCTGCGCCAGGGCCCGCGGCTGCGCCCCAGCCGAGGACGGCGGCGACCGCGACCAAGGTGCCGCAGCGCAGCCGGCGGCGCTGGCGGTCGGGTGGGATGCGGATCGTGATCGACCGCATGTTCGGGGAATCGGTTAGATGTGGCCGGGCATTAGTCCTGACAGGAATCGACCGGAAGGAGCTGGACATGGCTTTCGCGGACAGCGAGCAGGCGGTTCTCGATGGCGTGCCGACCGAACTCTACGTCGCCGGCGAGTGGCGCCCCGCAAGTCGCGGTGCGACGCTCGCGGTCGAGGACCCGGCGACCGGGAGCACCCTGACCGAGGTCGCCGACGCGCAGGTCGAGGACGCGCTCGCGGCGCTGGCGGCTGCGGCTGCGGCGCAGGCGAGCTGGGCCGCCAGCTCCCCGCGCGACCGCGGCGAGGTGCTGCGCCGCGCATACGAGGAAATCGTCGCGCGCACCGATGAGCTCGCGCTCTTGATGACGCTCGAGATGGGCAAGTCCGTGGCCGAGTCGCGCGCGGAGATCTCCTACGCGGCCGAGTTCTTTCGCTGGTTCTCCGAGGAGGCCGTCCGGGTCCACGGCCGCTACATGGTCAACACGACCGGTAAAGGGCGCATCCTGACGATGCGCCAACCCGTCGGGCCGTGTGTGTTCGTGACCCCGTGGAACTTCCCCACCGCGATGGGCACCCGCAAGATCGCTCCCGCGATCGCCGCGGGCTGCACGATGGTGATCAAGCCCGCGCAGCAGACGCCCCTGTCGATGCTCGCGCTCGCGCAGATCCTCGAGCGCGCCGGGCTGCCCCCGGGAGTGCTCAACGTGATCACCGCCTCGCGCTCGGGCACGGTGATCGAGCCGCTGCTGCGCGACCCGCGCATCCGCAAGCTCTCGTTCACCGGCTCGACCGAGGTCGGGCGCAAACTGATCGAACAATCCGCCGAGCAGGTCCTGCGCGTCTCGATGGAGCTCGGCGGCAACGCGCCGTTTGTAGTGTTCGAGGACGCCGACCTCGACGCCGCCGTCGAGGGCGCGCTGATCGCAAAGATGCGCAACGTCGGCGAGGCGTGCACCGCGGCCAACCGCTTTCACGTGCACGAGTCGATCGCCGAGGAGTTCGCCCGGCGGCTCGCAGAGCGGATGGGCGCGCTGCGCGTCGGCAGGGGAACCGAGCCCGACACCGACGTCGGGCCGCTGATCGACGCCGCCCAGCGGGCGAAGGTCGAGGAGCTGGTAGCCGACGCCGCGTCACACGGTGCGACGCTCGCGCTGGGCGGAAACTCGCTCAATGGACCCGGCTATTTCTTCGAGCCGACCGTCCTCACCGGCGTCCCGGCGGGCGCGCGCGTGCTCGCGGAGGAGATCTTCGGCCCGGTGGCCCCGGTCGCGACCTTCACCAGCGACGCCGAGGCGATCGAGGCTGCCAACAAAACCGAGTACGGGCTCGTCGCCTACGTCTACACGAACGACCTGACCCGCGCCCTGCACGTCTGCGAGCAGATCGAAACCGGAATGATCGGGCTCAACCAGGGCCTCGTCTCCAACCCCGCAGCCCCCTTCGGCGGGGTCAAGCAGTCCGGCTTCGGGCGCGAGGGCGGCTTTGAGGGTATCGGCGAGTACCTCGAGACGAAGTATGTCGCGGTTGCGGTTTGAGGGGGAT
>CAVRGI010000006.1:0-43660 GCA_963720665.1 uncultured Solirubrobacterales bacterium
TGAAGAGGTAGCCCTGCCAGTTGGCGATGATCTGGTCGAGCACCTGCGGCGTCTCGGGCAGCTGCGGCTCACCGAACTCCACGACCAGGATTGTGTCTGGCAAGAAGTAGACGCGGTGCTCGATTGCTTGCTGACGAAGCTCCTCCAGAAATCGCCCGAGGCCGCGGTAGACGATCCCCGCGTCGTGAAAGGCGATCCAGCCGGGCCGGTCGATGAGGCGACGGCAGAAACGCGCGTCGCGCAGGACGGCTTCGTCGGTGTGCTCCGCGTCGACGAAGCAGAAGCGCGGCCGCAGCTTGACCTCCTCCGAGCGCAGCGTCGCGGTGCTCGCGTCGAGCGTCTCCAGCTTGTCCAGGTCTGCGTGCGGAAGCTCGGCGAGCAGAGCCAACATGCGCTCGCTGCGATTGTCGAGGTAGGGGAACGCCAGGCCGCGCTCGTCGGGCGCCTCGAGAGGGCGCGAGTCGATCGAGACGATTCGCTCGCAGCGTTGATCCTGAATCAGCACCTGCAGCGAGCCGCCCAGATGCGAGCCGATCTCGAGGTAGGCGAAGCGCTCCTGCCGAGCAGCTTGATGCAAAGCGAGCAGAGACCTCCGATCGGCGGGCGTCGTCTGCGTCTCGATCGCATCAAAGAGCGTCTCGTCGAGCGCCGCGATTCGGTCGGCGACCGTCACACGCTCGAGCCTACCGTCTGTGGTGAATCGGCTGTCATCGTGCTGCGCGCGGCCCCGAGCTCAGCCGCCGTATGACGCCGGTGGCGGCGGGTCGCTGCGGATCGACGCGATCTCGCCAAGCAGAGCTTCAGGGCTGGTGCCGGCGAGCACGCGCAGGCGCGGCAGCCGGTACGGTTCGCTGTCCGGACCGGCCCAACCTGGCACAACGGTGGTGGAGCCAAGGTAGCCGGCGGTCTTGACCTCGGCGATCACCGCCGCGTTGTAGTGGCCAGAGGGGTAGCAGAACCAGTTGACCTGCACACCGTAGCGCCGCTGGAGTACGCTGCGCGCGCCTGCGACCTGGTGGGCGAGTTCGGTCGGGTCCAGCGTGATCAGATCGGCGTGGCTGAGGCCTTGCGTATCCAGCTCCCAGCCGGCGGCGACCAGGCCGCGAACCTGGGCTTCGGAGAGCCCGCCTTGCGATGGCGGCAACCCGGTGAGCTGGATGTTCTCGTCGGCGACCCAGCCCAGCCGGCGGAGCACGGGCAGCGCGTTGGTGTACTGCGACTGGTAGCCGTTGTCGAAGGTGAGGACGAGCGGTTTGCCCGCCGGCAGGGGCGTGGCGCGCTGCCAGTAGGAGTACAGCTGATCGAGCGTGACCGGGTGATAGCCGGCATGCGCGAGCGCCTGCATCTGCGCGGCGAATTCGCTCGCCGAGACGTACAACCCCGGAAACGGCGCGCCCGGCGGCGGCGGGTTGATCACGTGGTACATCAGGATCGGGGCGGACGCGGTCCCCGGCTTGCCGTTCGCAGTGCGGAGCGCCGCTGAGGAGCTCGACGTCGAGGCGAGCCCGTGCGTGGCCGCGGAGGAGAGCTCATGGGCAGCGCCTCCCGAGCCGCCGGGAGAGCTCGCGGTCGGCATCGAGCGACCGCAGCCGGCGAGGAGCGCGACGCAGATCGCTGCCGCAGCCAGTCGACTCAGAGCGGCGAAGGCCCGACGGCGACGGCGCGCCAGTTCCCTGCGGCGGAGATCGCGACGCGCCCGGCGCCACTCGCTGTCCATACTCCTCCTACGGGTTCAGGCGCTTCTTCAGGGCGCTTGCTGGCGAGAACTTGGCTGCTTTGCTGGCCGCGATGCTGATCGTCTGGCCGGTGGCCGGATTGCGTCCCTGACGAGCGGCACGTTGGCTGACGCTGAACTTGCCGAAGCCCGCAACGGCCACCTCGCCCCCGGACGCAAGCTCATCGGAGACCGCTTCGAACGCGGCGTCGACCGCCTCGCGGGCGTGGCTCGCGGCCATCCCGGTTCTCCCGGCGACCTGCTCGGCTAGCTCGTTCTTGGTCATAACACTCCCTTCTCGGGTGTCTTTGCTGATCGCAGGCTAACCCCTGGGCAGGACGGCGAGAGGCCAGTTCGCGGGATCTGAGCCCGATAGAAGCCCTAATTTCCGGAATCGAACGCCCTCAGGGCTCGTTTTTCGGGCCAAAACCAGGCTCCGAGCGCTCCCAGACACCCGCGGCGCAGGCCAAGGCACGGGGCAGGATCAGGCCGAAACACGGGCCGGTGGCGCGACACGGGGCTCCTGGGGCTCCGGGGCGGGTGCGGCGCGTGGCGCGAGGCTGCCCGCGGCGTAGGCGGCCCACAGCGCGGCGATCCAGGCGGCGCAGGCGAGCGCGACGTGCATCCACACGAGCTCGGTAGGGAGATGCATCTCATATTGGTCGAGCCCCACCGCGCCCTGCAGCGCCAGCAGCACGCACAGCGCGGTCAGCGAACGCCTGACGGTCGCGTCGGCCGCGCGGCTGCGCGCGAGCCACCAGACGACGAGCGCCGCGAGCCCGAAGGCGAACGCGATCTCAGCATGACGATGGATCACGAAGTCCATCGTTCCGCGCCCGTCGAAGCTCAGGCGGTTGATTTTCTGGCCCGGAGACCCTCCTGCGTGCGGGCCCGCCGCGGTCGCCGCGGTGCCGGCGAAGATCGTCAGCGCGCCGAGCCCCGCCAGCGCCCGTACGGACCATACGAGCGCCCGGTCGGCGGCCGGGGGTGGCGCGCTCGCGTCGCGCTCGGGCTCGTCGAGCGCGTGGCCTGGCGAAGGCCGAGCGGCGCGCCAGGCGAGCAAGGCGGCGGCCGCGATGATCAGCATCGACAGCGCGAAGTGGCCCATCACCCAGCCGTAGTCGAGATCGCCGCGCACGGTGAAGCCCCCGAGGATCGCCTGGCCGATCACGCCGAGCGGCAGCAGCCCGCCGAGCCACACGAGATCGCGCCGGTAGGGTCGCCGGCGCAGCGCCAAAAGCCAGGCGGCGCCGGCGGCGATCGAGACCGGCACCGTCAGCAGTCTGTTGGAGAACTCGATCAGGGCATGCGTATTCAGCGGCGGATAGACGTTGCCGTAGCACTTCGGCCAGGTCGGGCAGCCGAGACCGGACCCGGTCAGCCGCACGGCGGCGCCGGTGAGCACGATCAGGGTGAGCGCGGCGAGCGCCGAGTACGCGACGTACGCGTACTGACGGGGCGTGACCGTGTAGCCGTTGGTGCGTTCGCCCAGGCGTTGAACCCAGAGCTTCATTGGCCTAAGTCTGCCAAGTCCGCTCGTTCAGTTCGCCCGCAGCGCCTGCCGCGCTTGGATAATGGGCGCGATGCGGCGGATTTCCGACGAGCGCTGGAGACCTGGGCCACTGCGCCCGCGGGCGAGCGCAGGCCGCGTCGATGTCTGGCGCGCGGACCTGGCCGCGGCGCCGGACGGGCTCGCTGCGCTGCTGTGCGCCGAGGAGCAGGCGCGCGCACGTCGGATCGTGCCGGACCGCCCGCGAACGTTCTGGCCACGGTCGCGCGGGATGTTGCGGGCGCTGCTCGCGCGCTATCTCGAAGAGGACCCGCGCGGCCTGCGCTTCGAGTGCGGGCCGCGGGGCAAGCCGAGGCTCTGCAGACGAGCGGGGCTGGAGCCGGATCTACGCTTCAACCTCTCGCATTCTGGCGCACGGATGCTCGTCGCGGTGACGGCCGGGCACGAGATCGGCGTCGACATCGAGTGCGCCCTGCAGCGCGGCGCGCGCAGCAGGCACGAGCGCGCGCTCGCCGCACGCCGCTTCGGTCCCGAGCAGGCGCGGCGGCTGGGCGAGCTCGAGCCGGACGCGCGCACGCGTGAGTTTCTGCGCGCCTGGAGCGCGCACGAGGCGACGCTCAAGTGCCTCGGCTCGGGGCTTGCTTGCGCGCGCTCCGAGGGGTCCCCCGATTCGGCGAAGGGTTTTTGGACCGCGCTGCTCGGCGCGGGCCCGCGAGCCGCTGCGGCGGTCGCGGTCGAGGGCCGCGAACAGCGCGAGCTGCGCTGCTTTCAGTGGCCCGGATGAGTCGTTCGAAGGCTGTGGTGAGTGGCGCTGGCCGTGGCGAGGCTGCTCGCCAACCAGCGCTCGGTGTTGCGATCGTGAATTTCGCGCAGCATGTCCTCGAGGCTGTGCGTGACCGCCCAGTCGGGATAGTCGCGCTCGAACGGACGCAGGTCGCTGATCCACCAGCGGTGATCGCCCGTCCGGTTGTGCCCGCTCAGGGTCCAGTCGAGCTCCCGGCCGGCGATTTCCCCGCACAACTCGATCGCCTCGAGCATCGAACAGCTGCGGGCGCGCCCGCCGCCGATGTTGTAGACGGCGCCGCCCGCGCGCGGCGCGCCGTGGAAGGCCTCGAACGCGGCTACTAGATCGGCGGAGTGAATGTTGTCGCGCACCTGCTTCGCGCCGTAGCCGTAGACGGTGTACGGCTCGCCCACGACGGTGCAGCGCATCAGGTAGGAGAGGAATCCGTGCAGCTTGGCGCCGGTGTGGTTGGGCCCGGTCAGGCAGCCGGCGCGAAAGCAGACGGTGGGCATGTGAAAGTAGCGGCCGTACTCCTGCACGAGCAGATCGGCGGCGGACTTCGAGACGCCCATCAGCGAATGGGTGCTGCGGTCGATCGACATCGAAGTATCGATGCCCGCGTAGTACGCGTGTTCCTCGGGCAGATCGAGGCGCGTAGGCAGCTCGATCAATGGAAGCGAGTTCGGCAGGTCGCCATAGACCTTGTTGGTCGAACAGTGAATGAATGTCGCGTCCGGCGCACGCAGGCGTGCGGCCTCCAGCAGGTTGAGCGTGCCAAGCGCATTGACCTCAAAGTCGGTGTGCGGATCGGATGCCGCCCAATCGTGCGAGGGCTGCGCCGCGGTGTGGACAATGAGCTCGATCTGACCTGCGCGCGCAGCAAACGCATCTTCGACGGCGCGACGGTCGCGAATGTCGATCTCCAGCGACTGAAACGAGTCTGGATAGCTCGCTAGCAGGCCTGCGGTAGTGGGCGCAGTCGACGCTTCTGGGCCAAAGAACCGACCGCGCATGTCGTTCTCCAGTCCGAGCACGTCAAACCCGAGCTCGACGAGGCGCGCGACGGACTCCGAGCCGATCAGGCCTCCTGATCCGCTGACTATCGCGGTGGGCATGCGCTTAGCGTACGGGTGCGTGGCCTCGGTCGATGCAGGCTGACGGTGGCGGCGGTTGAGCTGGCGGCCAGTTCAGGCGCCACGATAGACAAACGGGATGTCGTCAGCGAGGTCGCGCAGGCGGGGCGCCGAGGCGTCGCGCTGCGAGACGATCAGCTCCGCCGCAGGCAGCGGCCAGCGGACGCCGATGTCGGGATCGTTCCAGGCGATGCCGCGCTCGACGGCAGGGTCGTAATAGGCGGACTGCTTGTAGAGGACGTCTGCGACGTCGCTGAGCACGCAGAAGCCATGCGCGAAGCCGACCGGGATGTAGAGCGCGCGCATGCGCTCGTCGTCGAGCTCGAACGCCTCCCATTGCGCGTAGGTAGGCGAGCCGCGGCGCAGGTCGACCGCGACGTCGAGGATGCGTCCACGAGAGCAGCGCACGAGCTTGGCGACGCCGCTAGCGACGTGAAAGTGCATGCCCCTGACCACGCCGCGCACCGAGCGCGAGTGGTTGTCCTGAACGAATTCCTGCGCAGGCGGGATACCGGTCTCGCCGTGCCACTGCTGCCGGTAGGTCTCGCAGAAGAAGCCCCGCTCGTCGCCGTGAACGTCGGGCTCGATAACGCTCAGGCCGTCCAGGCGACCGCGAAGCACGTGCATAGGCGCAAGAGGGTAGCCGCCGGCGCCCCCGGCCGCGGTCGGGTGGCTACCGTGCTCGCATGAGCGATCGAGCGTTCGCCCACCCGTCACGAAGCTCGAGCGGATGCGCCACGAGCGCCGCGCAAGTGACCAAGCCGGCGCCTTTTCTTTGCCGGCGGGCGATGGTTGATCGTGATGCTCCGTTCGGAGACGTTGCGCTCTTTGTCGTAGGCGATGAAGGTAAGGGTGTGCTTGCCGAAGGAGATGTGCTTCGCGCCCTGCCAGTTGATCTTGCCGGAAAGCGTTTTGGGGTAGCGCGGGCCGTCGTAATTGCGGATCAGCCGACCGTCGATCTTGAGCGTGATGCGAAACACCCCCTCGGGACTGGTGGCATAGACATGGATCGGAAGCGGGCCTGAATAACGGACGCCGTTCGCCGGCGAGAGCACGCTGATCTTGGGGCCGACGAACACTCCGCACGGTTCGCGAAGCTGATCGCCGTTTCGCGTGTACGAGAGCATGGCGGCAAACGAGGGCTTGTGAGCGCCGTTGGCACGTATCAGGCCGGACAGAAGCCTGCCTTCGTCTTGCAACGGAAACCACAAGGCAACCTGAACGTAGGGGTCCCGGGCGAGGCAGTGGTAAGCCTGTCTGAGGTAGAGGGCCTGCGCCCGGGGTGAGACCCCCTCCGGCTTGTGCCCGGCGAACACCCCTTCGGGGCAGACGGCGCGGGTGGTGCGCCAGCTCGTCTCGGTCATCCAGATCGGCTTGTCGTCGCCGTTGGCGAGCATCGTCGCGTGGACTTCGCGGTAGGCGAGGAAGGAGTCCGGGATCATGCGATTGCCTTGGCCGCGGAGGAAGTCATACGGGGACAGCACGTTGCAGGCGGTGTCGGTGTGCACCCCTACCGCGTCGAAATAGCCCTTGCCGCCTGCCCGGTAGACGCCTTCGAGGAAGGGGTAGTCGTTGCCGGTGAGCCCGCCGAGCACTACCGTCGCATTGGGATCGGCGACCTTCACGACCGGGTAGGTGTCCTGCAACAGCTGCGTGTATGCGACGGGGTCGGGGCCGCCCGCCCACCAGGACGCAGAGTCCTCCTCGTTCCAGATCTCATACGCGCTGACCCGCCCCGCCCAGCGCCCGGCGAGGGTCCCGAGGAAGGCGGCGTAGTCGGCGGGGTTCGCGGGCGCAGCGTGCGGATTGCTCGAGCCCGTCTCCCATTTGGGCGCCTCGACGACGTCGATGATGACTTTCGTGCCGGCGGGAAGCGCCGCAAAAAGCCGTTCGTATTTGGCGAGCCAGTTCGCGGCGAATACGCCGCGCTGCGGCTCCAAGTCGGGCCACGTGAGGAAGACCCGTACCCACTGAACGCCCAGCGTCCGGATGTCGCCGATCTGAGCGCCATTGGGGGCGGGTACCACGACGCCTGGTTCGACGGCCCCCGCAACCAGTGGCCGCGCGGCGCCGGGGATTGCGACTACGCCTGTCGCGACTGCGACCGCGAGCAGGCGGCGCAGGAGCGCTAGGGGGTCTCGATCGGGGACTCCGCAGGGGACGAGTCGGTAACGCCGAGATCTGCTCGTGAGGCGAGCATATCTACCTCACCCGCGGTGACGTAGAGCGGAGCCGCAGCTCCCCTGCCGTGAAAGATGATGAAGCGCATGATCAAGAATCCTGTGCTCGTCACGACCACCATCGTCGCGAGGTACACGAGCTCGACGGGCACGCCGAGCGCACTCGGCAGGACCGCGGTGGCAACCGCCGTAACGCCGTACTGGGAGCCGGCCATCACGAGATAGCGGCGAACCTGGTGACCCATGCCCAGCGCGAACCCCTCGCTGTGAACCCAGACGAACAGGCGCTGAAGCGTGAAGTGCAGCAGCAGCGCACAGCTAAACCCGATGATCAGCGCCAGCTCGAAGGGGAGGCCCACGACCTGGGAGAGGACGGTTGTGACCGTCAGGTACACCAGCGTCACAAGCCCGCCCGCCAGACCGAAGCGCACGAGCTGTCCCAGCAGCCCGGAGCGGTCCGAGCGGAGATGGCCGACCACGGCTCGCGCGCCGCTCAGGTCGCGGACTCGCCACGATGGGGGGGCTGTCTGGGAGCGATCCGGCAAAGCGTCGGGCACCACGAGAAAGACAACGGTAGCGACGACAGCCGCGGAAAGTGGCGGCGGCCGCGACCAATGTGTGCCGTACGATACGACGATGGCAGCAGACCGCGGCCAGACGCGCTGCACAGATGGCGTGGCAGCGCCCGCTGAGCGGCCCGTCGGCGCCGGTGCCCGCAACCCTGATCGACCGATGAGCGATGTCTGATCGGGGAGGTGACCGTGTCTGACGGCGCGGTCTGAGAGCATGCGCATTCCCGAACGATCGAGGCGATCGACCTCGAGCCCCGCGACCGACAAGCCGATTCGATGACCGCAGACGTCCACACGCTCGCGCGCCGCATCCGCCGCAGCATCATCGAGGAGTCGCGCCGCGCGCACGTCGGCCACATCGGGTCTGCGCTGTGTATCGTCGAGGTCCTTGCTGCCTTGTTCGGCGAGGTCCTACGCCTGGATGGCGGCGACGAACGCGATCGCCTGATCCTGTCCAAGGGACACGCGGCGCTCGCCCTGTACGCGGCGCTGGCGGCGACCGGCCGAATCACTTATGAGGAGCTTGCGACATTCTGCTCCGACGGCACCGCGCTGGGAGCTCATCCCGAGCACGTCGTGCCCGGGATCGACTTTTCCACTGGCTCACTCGGACAGGGCCTCTCGCTTGGCGCCGGAGTAGCGCTCGCTGCCCGGCTCCAGGGTTCGCGCCGGCGGGTATTCGTGTTGATCAGCGACGCCGAGATGAACGAGGGCTCGACCTGGGAGGCGGTCATGTTCGCCGCGCACCAGCAGCTCGGGCGGCTGGTCGCAATTCTCGATCTCAACGGCCAGCAGGCGCTCGGCTATACGCGCGACGTGCTCGACCTCGAGCCGGTCGCTGGGCGCTGGAGCGAGTTCGGCTGGGCGGTGGAGGAGCTCGACGGACACGACGTGGACCAGCTCGGCGAGCACCTCGCAGCCGGCGGCGACGCGCACGCGCCGCCGCGCCTGGTCATCGCCCGGACAACGTTCGGCAAGGGCGTCTCCTACATGGAAAACAAGATCGATTGGCACTACCTGCCCCTGTCCGGTCAGCAATTCGCCGAGGCGATGGAGGAGCTCGACGGCGAGCTGGCCGCTCACGAGGGCACGCGAGCGTGAGGACCGAGTTCGCAGCCGAGCTGGTAGCAGTCGCGCGCGAGGATCCGCGCATCGTCCTGCTCACCGGCGACCTCGGTTTCGCCGTGCTCGAGCCCTTCGCGGAGGAGTTTCCGGATCGCTTTTTCAACGTGGGTGTCGCAGAGCAGAACATGCTCGGCGTCGCCACCGGTCTCGCGGACGCCGGTTTCATTCCATTCGCCTACTCGATCGCGACGTTTGCCTCGATGCGCCCGTACGAATTCCTGCGCAACGGCGCGGCGTTGCACGAGCTCCCTGTGCGGCTGGTGGGGATGGGGGCTGGACTGGATTACGGGCACAACGGCGTCACCCATTACGCCCTCGAGGACGTCGCGATCATGCGCGTCCAGCCCGCCGTTGGCATCGTCGCGCCGGCCGACGCCGCGCAGGCGCGAACCGCGCTGCGCGCAACGGTTGACGAGCCTGGTCCGGTGTACTACCGGCTGTGCAAGGAGGGTACAGCGGTGCCCGGGTTGGACGGTCGCTTCGAGCTGGGCCGCGCCATCTTGCTCGGCGACGGCAGGGATGTCGCGTTGGTCGCGCTCGGCAACATGGCCGGGCGCGCGGTACTGGCCGCGGATGAGCTGGCCCGCGCCGGCATCGCCTCGACGGTGGTTGTCGTGTCGAGCCTCAACCCGTCTCCCATCCGGGATCTCGCCGGATTGTTGGAGGATGTCCCGCTCGCGGTGTCGATCGAGGCGCACTACCTGAATGGTGGTCTGGGATCGCTCGTCGCCGAGGTGATTGCCGAGCACAGCCTCGAGTGCCGGCTGGTGCGCCGCGGCGTGGCTGACATGCCGCGCGGCATGACCGGCTCACCGGACTACCTCTATCGGCGCGTCGGCCTCTCACACGAGCAACTCGCGCAAACCGTCGCTGAGTCCCTGGACCTCGTCCAGCGTTGAGCGCAAGCTCCGCTCCAGCACCAAGCGCCGGCTTGGTCGATCGCCTCGTTTCGGTCATCTTTCCCGTGCACAACCAGGCGGATCACCTCGAGGGACTCATGCACCAGTATCAGGAGGTATTGAGTCGGCTGCCGATGCGTCAACAGATCGTGCTCGTGCCCAACGGATGTCGTGACCACACTTCCGAAATCTGTCATCGGATCGCAGCTAATGACCCTGGTGTTCGCGTCGTCGAGCTCGAACAGGGTGGTTGGGGCCGCGCGGTGCGCGCGGGACTGGCTTGCGCCGACGGGGACCTGCTGTGCTACGCGAACTCCGCGCGCACGCCGCCACAGATGCTCTCGCTGACGCTTCTGTACTCGAGCTCGTATCCGGACGTCGTCGTCAAGGCCCAGCGCAGGATCCGCGACAACTGGCGCCGTCAGGTGGGCTCGCTTCTCTACAACCTCGAGTGCCGAGTCCTTTTCGGCCTGGCCTCGTGGGACATAAACGGGACGCCCAAGGTGTTTCCACGCCGCTTTACAAAGCTGCTCGAGCTTACGAGCGACGATGACATGATCGATGCCGAGTTCGTGGTCACGTGCAAGCGTGAGGGTTACCCGATCGTCGAGGTGCCAAGCACGATCACGGTACGCCACGGGGGCTCGTCGACGACCAGTTACGCCTCGGCCCTGCGTATGTACCGCGGCGCCTACGCCCTGCGTCGGCAGATGAGAACACGGTCATGAGCGATCCTACCGCCGAGCAGCTCGACGCGCTGTGGCAGAGCCACGACAAGGACTGGCGCGATCCTGCACTCGCGCTGGCCGCCCTGTCGGGAACGGCGGTCGCGCCACAGTTGCTGCGTGCTCGCTCCAGCGGAGCATGGTGGGAGACGCTCGCTCAGCTGGACATCACGCTGCTGGTAAGCCGTGAGTATGAGCACTTGCTGATGGCACTTTCGGTCATCGATGGACTGCCTTGCGTCAGTTATCTGCCGCTTCCGCACCCTTCCGGCCTCGCCGTCGATCGGCGGCGAAGCGTGGTGAGCGTGGCGAGCACGCGCAACCCGAACCAGATCTTCGAGCTCGAACCCGTGCGCGCGACTTTGACGCGCACCGACACTACGCCGCCTGACCTCGGCTGGCGCCCGCTGCTACCGGTGCGATCGACAATTCATCCGGGCGCGCTCTATATCCATGATCTGGCCTACGTCGGCGGCGAGCTGCACGCCAACTCGGTTGGCCAGAACGCGGTCGTCCGCCTGAAGCCGGGTGGCGGCCACGAGAAGGTGTGGTGGCCGCGCGCGGTGGAGCACGACGGGCATCCCGACTTCTCGCGCAACTGGATCCAGCTCAACTCGATCGCCGCCGGAGCGGATCTTGCGTCGTCATATTTCTCAGCATCGGCGGAGAAGATGTCAGCCCGGCGTCCGGGGCACCGCAACTTTCCGGTCGATCGCCGTGGGGTGATCTTCTCTGGCGCGACGCGCGAGCCGATCGTGCGCGGCCTCACGCGGCCTCACTCAGCCAGGCTGTACCGTCGGCGTTTGTGGGTCGATAACAGCGGTTACGGTGAGCTCGGCGTCGTGCGCGACGGGGGCTTCGAAGCGGTGTGCCGTCTACCGGGTTGGACGCGCGGGCTGTGTTTCCACGAGAGTGTCGCGTTCGTGGGCACGTCCCGCGTGATCCCTCGCTTTCGTCAGTACGCGCCTGGGCTGGACGCGAAGCGCAGCTGCTGCGCGGTGCACGCGGTCGACGTCACGTCGGGAACGATTTTGGGTAGTCTCACATGGCCGTACGGCAATCAGATCTTCGCGACCGAGTGGATCGCTCGATCTCGCTCCGCTGGACTGCCCGTGCTACGTGGCCGGCGCGGCAGCGTCGCGCGACTGAAGCACTTGTTCTACAGCTTTGACAATTCAAGGAGACGACAGATAGATGAGCGATGACTTCAAGCTGCTGATGATCGGCGCCATGTATGAGAATGGTGGCAATACCACGCACCGCTTTCTTGACGGCCACCCGGAACTATATGTCTACCCGTTCGAGTCTCAGCCGGGCACCCGCCTGGTCAACGACATGCTCGCCTCGACCTTTCCAGTGAAGTATCGATGGCCCGTCTTTGCCCTCGATGCCACTCCCGCCGAGGACTATGCGGCGATTATCGACGAGGAGTGCAAGGTGCGCGCTCGCACGCCCAGTGTGAGCAAGTTCCGCGATCGAAGCTTCGACTTCTCAGACAGCGAGCGCCGCGAGATCTACTGTCGGCAGATAGCTCAGAGCGGGCGCTCACGTGCCAACAACATGGCGGCCTTCTTCCGCTCTACATTCGAGGCCTGGAAGGACTACAACCGCAGCGGCAGGGAGTCGTTTTACGTGGGCTACAGCCCGATCATCGGCATCGATGCCGAGAAGATCCTCTCCGACCTTCCCCGAGCGCACGTTCTGCACGTCGTGCGCAACCCCTGGTCGGCATATGCCGACACGAAGAAGCGTCCGGTGCCGTTGCCCCTGTCCGGCTATTTGCTCGGCTGGACGCTCAACCAGCACTACGCGCTGTTGTTCGCTAAGAAGTTTTCCGATCGCTTTCACATCCTGCGCGCCGAGGATGTTATGCGCGATCCCGCGGGCACCCTGGGCGCCTTGTTGGAGAAGCTCGGTCTCGCGGGATCCGACACGCTCGCGACACCGAGCTGGAATGGAACGCCGCTCGATGAAGTCTACCCGTGGGGAACGATCCGGACGCCGACGCCGGAGGCGAATCACGCCACTGCGCATGAGCTGTCGGCCGACGAGCAGGCGGAGGTTGGCACCCGCGCGTGGCAGTATCTGGAGGTGCTCGGCTACGCGGACTTCCTCAGCAGCGGGATCGCCGAGCCGGCAGAGGTATGAGCGCGCGGCGGGCGCTGCTGACGGGCGCGGGCGGGTTCGTCGGTGCCAGCCTGGCCCGGCGCCTGCTCGGGGAAGGACACGACGTGCACGTGCTACTGCGTGGCGGCTCGGACACGTGGCGACTGAAGGACATCCGCGGAGCATTGGCGGTCCACGAGGCCGATCTGCGCAACGCGAACGCCGTCTGCGCTGCCGTACGGGCGAGCGCGCCGGACTGGATCTTCCACCTGGCGGCCCACGGCGCGTACTCGTGGCAGATGGATGCGCAGGGAATTTTCGAGAGCAACGCACTCGGCACGTTGCACCTGCTCGATGCTTGCGTCAGGCGAGGTTTTGATGCGTTCGTCCACGCGGGCTCCTCTTCGGAGTATGGGCTAAAGGACCATTCTCCCTCCGAGGAGGAGGCGCCCGAACCCAACAGCAACTATGCGGTCGCCAAGGTAGCCGCGACGATGCTCTGCCGGCAGCGAGCGGTCCAGCATGGCCTGCACGTGAGCACGCTGCGACTGTACTCGGTCTACGGGCCGTGGGAGGATCCGCGCCGGTTGATGCCAACGCTCGTGGCACATGGCATGCGCGGCGAGCTCCCGCCCCTGGTGGACCCGGAAACTGCGCGCGACTTCATCCACGTCGACGATGTCTGTGATGCATTCATCCTTACGGCAGGCACCGCTATGCCGACCTCGACTGGCATCTACAACGTGGGCAGCGGCGTTCAAACAACTCTAGGTGACCTCGTCGAGCTGGCGCGAGAAGTGCTCGCAATCGACAGCGAGCCCCGCTGGCGATCGTATGAGCCTCGCACATGGGACACCCGCGTGTGGGTCGCTGACGCGAGCAAGATCGCACGCGAGTTGGGCTGGCATCCGCAACGAAGGCTGCCGGCCGGTCTGGCCGAGATGGCTCGGTGGCTGCGCGCGCATCCCGAGTTGCATGAGCGCTACGGCGTGCGCTCACCCAGCGTATCCGCGCGGCCCGATCGTTAGGCACCGGCGATGGCGCGCATGCTGCGGCTCAGCGACGGAACACCGAGGTACATCCTCAAAGCCGCTCGATAATCGGGCCGCGAGTGCTGGCTGGGAGGCAGCGCGGCATCGATCGGAATCTCCACGACCGGGTATCCGCAGCGCTCACACATGGCGCAGAACTCAGCGTCGAGCAGATCGTCTTCTCGCGTCAGCTCCAGCAATCGGCTGAACGCCCGCGGAAAAATCTTCGGGGTGCCGTTGACATCCCAGGCGCTGATCCCGAGCAGGGCGCGACACTCGAGATTGAACAGCAGCGAGCCGAGGCGCTGAACTACGGTGTCTCGCGTGCGGCGGTTTGCCCGTAACACGAGCGCTGGATTTCGCTGGGCGAGAGCGAGCATCTCGTCCAGCACCGCCGATGAGGTTCGCTCGTAGTTTGTGTAGCACAGCAGCTGTCCCTCGCTGGCTCGCAGCCCTGCACGCACGGCAGCGCCCCAGCCGGCTGCAGGCGCGCACACGCGCACACCGTCGTGGCCTGAGCCGAGGCTGTCGTTCGCCAGGGTCTCAGCGGTGTGGTCCGGCACGAGCAGAATCTCCCATTTCCAGGTACCCACCTCGAGCACCTTCATGTAAGCCGCCACCGTGTCCTCGAGGATCGTGCCGTACGCAGTCGAGCCGCTCCTCCCGCTCTGGATGGGCAGCACCACCGAGACGCTTGCTGCAGGAGAGACCATCGAACCCTTAGGTTTCCGCACCCTCTCCCGCTGGCTCGACCGCGATCGATCCTGCCGCTCCGGGCGCCTTGCCCAGAAATGGCGTATAGGCGACCGGGGTTAGCCCCACGCTCGTAAACCGTAGATAGAGTTCGCGCGGATCGGTCGCGGACTGAACGCGCGGAGCATTGGTGGTGAAGATGATCGTGCTTCGCCCCGGAGGAAGGCGCAGCGTTCGTTGCACGACACGTCCACTGCCGCTCGCGGCTACGGAGGTACGTGCGCCTTCAGGCCACTGAATGTCGACGGTCGAATTAGTCGGATACCCAGTGGAGACGACGGTGCTGAACTGCGCGCTCTGAGCCACCCGTCCCGGATTATCGACCGTCATCACGTCTCTGCGTAGTCCCCAGCGAGGCGACCCCGGGGCCTGTTCTGGCCCGTAGAAGCCGCTGCCGTAGCCGAGCTGCAATGGATAGAGCGTCGCCTGACGCAGCGAAGCAATCTCGCTGGGGGCGACGTGGGCGTGAAAATATCGGTTGTATTCCTGAAGATCGAAAAAGCTGAAGGTGCCATCCTGGCTGCCGAATCCGTTGTTGCCGGGCACATTTCTCAAAACGGATTCAATTGCCCGGCCACCGTCGGGGTATGCGATGCGCTCGACCGTAATTCCGTCGAAGCCGACTGCCGCGATGGCGGGCAGGACCACTGACAAGGGCTGGGTTACCAGGGTAGCCTGCCAGTTGGTCGAGCGCCCCGTGACCGCTCCATAGCTCCAGCGCACGGATTCCGAGTGTAAATAGGGGCGCAGGTTCTGATAAGCAGCAGAGGTTGAACCGCCGGCCACCGGGGGGAACGGCTCGTAGGGAAGCTGGAAGACCATCCCGTTGTGTGGAACGACATGCTGTATCTGGCCAACGAACGCGGCGTCGCTCGCATACTGTGTGGCCGCGACCTTGTAGGGGGGAATCAGCGTCCCGCTCGACTGGTCAAAAAGTCCTATCGCGAGCACGGCCACCATCGCCAGCGCCGGGACGATCGGTCGCCACCCACGTCCACGAGCGTAGCGAACAAAAGCGTCGAGCAGTACGCCAACTGCGATGAAGGCAAAGAAGGATATGAAGGGCGATATTCGGGCCCATGCACGAATCTGTGGCCAGATCAGATAGGCGATCAGAGCAGACAGACCACCCAGCGTGCCGAGTAGCAATGCGATCACGGCGGCTACCGACGTGTCGCGCGTCAAGCGGTTGACGAGCGGTCCGGTGCGTGCTCCCAGCACACCGATGCCCGCGACCACCAAGAGGCAGACGAACCCGACAGCGCCTACCAGCCCCAAGGTCGCGGTGATACCCTCGTCGTCTTGCGGTAGAACGTTGAGCTGGTCATATTCAATGTCCGGGCTGGCTAACGCGGGAATTCGCTCAAAGCTGCCAGGGAGTAGAAGTTGAATCAGTCGAAGGCTGTATAGTTCGCTTTCCGCAGGCTGCCGTTCGCTGACCTGACTATCGGCGCCATGGATGCGCTGATAGACAAGCGAAGGCGAGTAGTTGACGAATACCATGCCCCCTATCAACACAATAATTATCGTCCCTACCTTGATCGGCCGCCAGTTCCGTGCCCTCAGGCTGCTCAGCACCATGCCTATCGCCAGAATGACGATCGTAAAGACCGCGTAGTACTCCGAGGCAGAACCAACGATGAGGCAGAGCACCACGGTGACCCAGGTGCGTGGCGTCGGCCACCGTCGGCCAGAGCGGGCGGCGCGCAGACCGAACAGCGGTATATCTCCCATCGTTGCAAGAATCAGATAGGCGCCGAGCGGCACTGCGTAATACGCTGAGAAGAACAGATGGGGCTCGGAGCGATAGAAGTGATACGGCAGGAACGCGAAGAGCAGAGCACATACAAACGAGGCCGCTCGCGAAATGCCAAGCCTGAGGAAGACCAGAGCGCTCGTTATGGCGATGAGCGGATACGTGAGCAGGTAAAAGACGTTCATCACGGTTGGTGGATTGTTCGATCCAAGACTCAGCAGCTTGATGATGAGAAGCTGAAGGTTGTCGCCGGCGAACGCTGGATAGTCGTAGAGCTCCTGGCCAACCGGGGCGGCGAGGTGAGGGTTCGTGTCGTACCAGAACTGTTGGATCACATCCTTGATGTACATGAGCGTCACGTTCACGTCGCCGCCGTAGATGAACGGGACGCTCAGGTTCGCTTCCCACAGTTTGAGCAGCACGAACATCGTCACCAAGGTGGCGCCGAGTACTCCTGCGAGCCACCAGAGATCGCGTGCGTGACTGCGGAGGGTCAGACGTATCTGGCCGACCGGCCGCGGTCGGCTGGTTGCGGCTGGCTCGGCTGCTGTCGCGGTGTCTGAGCTCATGATCGGTAGTCTCGCCGCCGCAAGTTATCGGCAGTCGGCCGCTGACCGCGCCACCGGGCGGGTCGTCAGAGTATCGGGTCGTACGGACCACTTGCCCACGCGGAGCGCCTGTCGCTCAGAGCAGCCCGCCAGGACTCGCCGCAGCCGCGATTCAGGGCCGTGCAAAGCCGTCGACGAGCTCATGCAGAGCCGCCAGTGCCCGATCGCCCACGCGCTGCCAGGTGTAGTCTCGCAGCGTCTTGGCCCGGCCCGCCGCGCCCATCCGTGCACGCAGGTCGCAGTCGGCGATCAGACGGCTTATCGCCGAGGCGATCTCGCGGGCATCGTGACACAGAAAGCCATCAACGCCGTCCTCGATCAGACAAGCCGCGGCGGCGCATCGTGCATTGCCAATCACCGGCTTACTGCGAAGCCAAGCATCGAGAAAGACCATGCCGAAGCTCTCAAACTCCGAAGGCAACACAAAGACATCGCAAGCTTCATAGGCCGCGGCCAAGCTTTCGTCCGGCAGGACGCCTAGCTGTCTCACTCGCCCGGAGCGTATCGGCTTTCCGTCCACGTCCCTTCCGACTATTACCAACACTGCATCTGTTGAGAGCATCTCAACAGCGGATACCGCCAGGTCGTAGCGCTTACCGTGCTCCTTACGTCCAACGAATAGGACGACCGGTAGTTGCCCGAGGCCATATTGAGCACGGAACCCAGCTCCGGAGAGCTTGGTCGAGCAAGCGTTCGTGATGCCGGCGCCGAGGGTGACCGGGTTGGAACCTGGTACATGAGCCTGCAGAAAGTCCGATGTGTGGCGGCCGAGTGTAAAGACAGCGGCAGCCAGTTCATATGTGCGCAACAGGCTATTGAAAAGGTGATAGCGATCGTTCTCGTGAATAAACGGCAGCAATACTACAGGTACGCCCGATCGAGCCGTCGCGTAGAGAACTTGTCTGCCAAGACTAAATGGGGCGTAACCCGCGAGCACCGCGTCAAACCTTGACACGCAGCGGGCCAACTCGGCAATGAGTCGCGGACTGAGCGGCCCTCGACCTATGTCCGCGAGCAAATCAAAACGGCTCGGCCGGCTGCGCGCCTGTGCCACCGCCGCCTCGAGGAAGCGCGCCGATCCCGGGACGATGGCCCCTGCCTCAAACTCCTCCCTTCCCCAACGGCGCTCGATCGACTGCGACGCCAAGTGTCCGATACGTGCTGCGTCACAGGTGGGAAACCGCCGGATAGACACTCCATCGTGCTCATCGCGCTCTGGCAGCTCATTGGGCCACACGATCGAGAAGGCGCGTTCGTGACGCAGACGAACTGCACGCGTTGTCAGCACTTGGATGTCGGTGCCGCGAGCGAGCAGAGCCTGATTGAGATTGCGCTCGTAGACTGCTGATCCGTCAAACGGGTCGCCCGGATATGTTGGGAGCACCTCGAGCAGTCTCACGACTCGCCCTCAGTCTGTGGTCGGTTATTAAACGAGATGGACGACAGAGCAAAACCGAGCGACCGGTTCTCAGCGTCGGACGTTGGGTCCCGTTGATCGGGATTTGTCCAGGTGGACTCGGAGTCGAAAGACAGCAAATATGAACCCGGGCATAGCTTGAGTGAAAAGCTGTCGCTGCGCCAGTCTCCGCCGTGCCACTCGACGCGCGCTGACCATAGCAATCGTCGAGACTGCAGACAAAACAACGACACACGCAATCCTCCTGTGGGACCAGATGGAAACCGGTAGTCCAGGCTGATGCCCTCGGCGTGATCGACTAGCCGCAGTACCAGGGCCGCGTGTTGGCTGGCCCATCGGTAGTAGAGCCGTTCGTTGCGCTCGAGTGGAAACCAACCATTGACCAGCCGCCGGTCCGCGTCACGCTGCCCCATGTCGATCCCGCCAGCTGGCAGGTCAGCGTCCTCGCTGAAGGACATTTTCGCAAGTGCGAACACGAGCGACCGATCGTCCGCCGGCGGATTGGACCATGCCCGCTCGGCATTAAAGATGACTTCGTACTCACCCGGGGATAGGAAAAGCGGGTGATTCTCGATGCACCATATGCCATCCAGCCAGGATAGAGTTCCGCTCCATACCGGGGCGAGTCGATCCGGCGAACCCACACGTCGCACAGAAACGCCAACGACGCCCAGATCGGACGACACCAAACGATAGTGCAGATGCAGCCGTCGCGCCGGTTTCTCGAGCCGGATCAGCACGGCCGCCTGACGGCCTGCCCAGCGAAGGCCGAGGCCATCCTCGTGCTCTGCATAAAACCAGCCGTAGAGCAGTTGCCGCTCGATACACGAATTCGCCATGTCCACGACGTTTGTCGCAGCCTCTGGATCCGGCGTCATGAGCGGCTCCCGCCCGACCGGGAAACGCTCGCCCCACGACGGGTCGACGAGCCGGTCAGGAATCCCGGGTCGTCGCCTTGACTGCCAGCGGCTCCTGATGACGCTCAGAAGATGACGCAGGTTCCACTCGATTGCGCTTCGCTTTAGCTGATAACGCGGCCACGGAGCACGCATCGCGAGAACGACCTCGCTGACCGCCCACCGCGCGAAGATTCGGACCGACGCGTGCTTGAGCATGACCCGGATGCGATGCTGCTCCCAAAGCAGCTCCTTTCGTGGCGAGGTGCCGGCGAAGCGGAATTCGTGATCGACCCAAGCATCAGCGGCGACGACAACCCGATAGCCGGCTCGCCACAGTCGAATTCCATAGTCAACGTCGTCGTAGTAGTTGAGCATCCGATCATCGAATGCACCAACGCGTTCGGCTGCAGAGCGTCTCACCGCCATGCCGCAACCCATCGGGTAGAGCGCCTCCGAGGCTATCTCCGCGCGCTCGTAGGATTCGTTCAGCGACAGGTCCGCCGCCAAGCCCTGTCGATTGATCGTGCCACCCGCGCCGTTGATGACCATTGGATTCGCCGCGAAAAAGACTGTCGAGGCGACACCACCGATCGTTTCGTCGCCCTCGAACGCAACGACGACTTGGCTCAGCCACGTGGCCGCAGCGAAAGCATCAGCGTCGATGAACGCAATAATCTCGCCCTTGGCATGGCGAAGGCCAAGATTGCGAGCATGGGCGCAGCCTCGATTGGTTGGGCTCCGGACGATCGTCAGTATGCCGCTACCGAGTGCTTGCTGGGCAATCTCGACCGTGTTGTCGTCTGAGCCGTCGTCGACCACAAGGATCTCGTAATTTTCGTAATCCTGGTTGAGCAGGTGAGTTAGACATTCGCCCAGGACGTCTGCCACGTTCCAGCAAACGACGATAACTGTGGCGTGAGGAATGGTTCCGGTCACGTCCTCGTAACACCGAGGACGAAATTGTCGAGTGGGCCAAACAGCTGTGCGTCTACGCGATCGCGTACGCCGTTGCGCACGAACAGCCGCTCTTAGGTTCCGTTGGTCGCTTCGCCATTGCTGTGAGTCCATGAGCGGCGGCAAACGATAGAGGAAGCCCGTGCGAGCTCAATGAGCGTCGCCGGAAACGCGAGCGTGATGCTCGCCGATCGGCTCGCTCGCGCCTGCGGCCGCCACCACAGCATAGATCGACTCAGCCTCTCGATCGGCAGCGATCGCGCCGCGTCCTGTCGGATGAAACCAAAAGGCCTCGCTGAAGCCTTGGATCCGGCATAGATCCAGGAGCACCTCGGGGAATATCAAGTGCTGATGGGTCGGATCGACCCAAAAGGCCTTCATCGCATGGACCGCATGGGGGTTCACAGTCTCAACGAGAAGTCGACCATCCGGACGGAGCCTTGACCGCGAAAGCTCCAAAAACTCGAGGATCCCCTCGTAGGGCAGATGCTCGATCACCTCCAAGGCTGTGATCGCACCCAGCGCACCTGGCTCGCACGTGTGGAGGTACTCCCTGAGGTCACCCAGGACGACATCATGCCCCTTTGCGCGGGCATGCTCTACCATCCCCGGATCCAGGTCCACACCGGTCGCCCTGGTCCCGCGTTCGCGCAGCAAGTCAAGAAGCTCACCGCGACCGCATCCAACGTCGAGCACCGGTGACCGGTCGGCGAGGAACGGGACGTACGCGCGCTGTATTTCCCGCACACGCTGTTCGGGACCGCGAAACGTCGCCTCGAAGTTCAAATACTGATGTCCTGCTGGTGCAGCACCGTTAAAGCGATACCCGGTCACCGAGCCAACACCGGGCTCCGACCACGTCTCAAACTCGCGTTCCTTGTTGATGTACGGCGTGCTTCGATGCTCGGCGAGGTGCTGCTCTAGATCGCCTCCGAGGAGGTCCAGACGCGTCTCTAGCTCCCCGGACACGAGCAGCTCGAGATTCTTCAGCCGTGTCTGGAGTTCGTTCCGTTGGATCGCCTCGACTGAAGTCCGGGTGTCGGCGAGGCCGCCGGCGAGCTTGCGTGCCATCGCGAGGATCTCGGCAAAGTGCGTCTGGTGCTGGATCTCGAGGTTCGCCTCGGCGGCTTCGATCCGTCGAAGAGATTGGGAGACTTTATGCAGGTGGCGGTCGATTTGACCGATCTTGTCCGTCAGGGTCAAGTTGACCTCGCGCTCGTGTGCAATCAGGGCTCGTGCCCATGCGCCAGCTGCCTTGTTGGCAACACGCTTTGCCGGGCGCAGGACCCCTGAAGGTTGCGGAGCAGGCACTCTTTTGACGGTCGCAATCAGATCGTCGAACGTCTGTTGCGGCACAGGTTCCGGGTCCGCGGTGCGTGTGAGCTCTCGCGATCTGATGTCGTATAACGTCTGTAGTCGCCTGCGCATCGACTCGCCGGCCGCCTCCGGCGAGTGGTAGCGGACGATGTCACACCTCCCGCGATGGGCGCGTTCCTTCGCCTCGGCGGGCTCGAGCAACACCCGGCGCATGAGTGCAGCCGCTTGATCGAGGTCAGGATCTGCCCAGACCGCGTCCGCAGGATACGGATGTGCATCGTCTCCGACCCGTATCGGCTTCCAGTCGACGAGATATGAGTTCGCGTCCGTCGTGAACTCGAGCGTCCCTCCATAGCGCGTCGCGATCACCGGCTTATCGAGGAGCATCGCCTCGGCTGCCGTCAACCCGAACCCCTCTGAGCGGTGCAGTGACACGTAGCAATCACATGCCGCAATCATCGCGTTCTTGTCGCCGGCGGAGACATAGCTGTCAATCAGCGTGATATCGGGATGATCGCCCGCCGCTAGCACGACGCGATCGTGATGGTGTGGAAGCCTGTCAGCGTTGATCGACTTCAACACGAGCTTCGCGCCGCTGCCGGGCGGGAACGCTCGCTTGAACGCCTCGACCACACCGTCAGGGTTCTTGCGCGCGACGGTTGAGTGGTAGTCGTAGAGATAGAGAAAGAGATATCCCTCTTGGGGTAGACCTAGTTCCGCTCGCGAGCGCGCCGGAACTGTCGGCAAGGCTACCGGCATCGTTACGTTGACGACAGGGACAGGTGACACTGGAGCGATCGTCTGCCGAATATGGTCCGAAGCGACCCAAACCTCGTCGATGTAGGCAAACGCATCATGCCAGTCAGCAGGAAACTCGCCGACCTCCCACCACCAAAGCGCGATCGTGTGACGTCCCTCGAAGAACTGCTTACCAACTTCACGCGCAAACGGAGGGATGGCGTCTCCGTTCATGCAGACGATATTTGTTGGATAGATCGCGTGATCGGGGCCGACGTACGTAAAATCAGCGTCTTGGCGACACGGCGGAACGAGTCGTGCCTGAATAGGGAGTGCCGGGATTTTCTTAGCGTCAAGCCCAGCGATCAGAAGCCTGGCTGCCTCACCGAGACCAAGCTCCGAAGTAAGAAAGCCGGCGACATTAACCCCCCATTGAGGCTGCGAGCCCAAGGTTTCTTGATCTGGGTAAATATGAGGGGGAACAGGAGGTAGAAGGGCCGTGCTCAACCCCTCCTCCGTGCTGCCGTGGACCCAGAGCCAACCTGCATAGCCAACCCCGTCCGGTCCATCAATGTGCGGATATGCAATCTGCAGGTCGTGCCGTTCGTGCCAAATCGCCATGTGCAGCCGCGTGAGTCCCACCGCTTTGCCTTGCTTGGCAGGCTGGTTGAGATAGTCGTATAGCTGCGTACGACCAGCGTCCAGGTAGGGAGACTGCACCAGGTCGCCCGACTCAAGCCCTGCAATCAGCAACTTTCGGATTACGGGCGTGAGACGTGTGCCATCGTCGAACCCTTCGAATCGCCGGCGACGCCTTGCGTCGTCGAGGAATCCCGCGGCGAGAAGCTCCCGTGCATGGAGGTCGCACAGTTCGGCCAACGCCGGCACGCCACTCAGCGATGCTCGATCGTAGCCCTCGCAGAACGCTCTCGGATGTAGAGGATCCTGCTCGCTGAAGTCAAAGCTGAGCACGGGCCGACCGTCGAACCGCAGCGATTCGCCGCTGCGACCCTCCAGCCCGGATCCCAGCGCATCGGCATCGAGTCCCGATCTTGGCTGGCGCAGCACGGCCACGTCCTCGAAGTCGGCGGTTAGCCCATCGAACCAGGCCTGGATCGCCCCGGCAGCGTGATCTGGCCCATCAGCAAACCAGCGTGGCCAGGACTCAAGCAGTCGATCGGCCGCGCCTGATGCGCTTACGCCGAACAGGTGGCTATTGAATACTCCTCTTCGCGAAGCTTTCGCCACGACCGTTGCGGCGTCGCTCGACTCGCGGTCGCCCACTCGGGGCATAAGCACGATCGCGTGAGCTTGGAGAAGGCTCCACAGGTCGTCCAGGGGTTGGAGGACGCGCTGCCCGCATGCGAGATAAACGACCGATCCGGCTCCCTCGTTGAGCACTCGCCGTAACAGATGGGGAAGCGTCGCAGCCTTGAGCGCGAGCGGCGAGTTGCCGGCCGCCGTAAATTCCCACCAGTCCCCGAGAACCTCCTCGAGCGCGAGCATCCGCACACCTGGAACCTGCCCCAGGGCATCAGGGCGCTCATCGAGCAGGACGGCTGACATGGTCGCGTCCGGGTGCTGCTCATACACGGTGCTCGCGAGCACCCTGGCTCGTGCCAGTTGATGGCGACTGACGATCGTGCAAACGCTTACCGTTTGCGGGTGGTCGAGGCGTTCGCGCCCGGCGGGTGTGCTTAGAGATCCCAAGGCCTGCTAGGTCGGACCACGCGCCCGATAACCGAGCGCCGGCCGCCCCACGCTGATCCGCTTGACAGATACACCGCGACTGATTCTATGCTCCGGTGCGGAGCCTCGGCCCACGCCGGTGCCTAGGTTATCGATGCTCTTCACGATCCCGGCCACGCGCCATCGGTAGCTTGCTCGGAAATGATGACCAGCGTATCCGATGACCAGCGTGTCGCGGCGTGGCGCGCACTGGCGCAGCGTCATCGAGCCGAACGCCCGAGGCGCGTTGGACCTGGTCGCAGAACCCGCTCTACGAGTGCGAGGCGTCGCCAGCCCGACTCGCGCCTGACAACCTGGTCGCCGGTCCGGGGCCTCACCCGGCTGGGCGGCGCCGGAGCACCGCCCGGCGCACTGGAGTGCGCGCCGGTGTGTGGGCGAGCAGAGCACCGAGGGCATCCCCGACCCCGGATGGCGCACCCCGTCCTGCCGCGCAGCGGCTGCGCACGCAACTGTGCCCGCGCTCGCGTGTCCTAGAGTTCGCCCCCCGCGACTGGGCGATCCGGACGCACACCTGCACCAGCGCGTCTGATCGCTGTCGCTTGCGCGATTGCTAGCGTTCACAGACGCTTGTCGACCACGATCCACCGACCTGAGGCCACCCCCGCGGCCGCCGAGCAGACGGCTCCAGCAGCCGTCTCGCTGGAAGGCGTCAGCAAGACCTTCCGGATCCCCCACCAGCAGTACTCGACGCTCAAGGAGCGCGCGCTGCACCCGCTGCGGAGAACCGAATACGACGAACTGCAAGCCTTTAAGAACTTCTCGCTTGAGATCGCTCAGGGCGAGTTCTTCGGCATAGTCGGGCGCAACGGCAGCGGCAAGAGCACGCTGTTGAAGTGCATCGCCGGAATCTACTCGGTCGACAGCGGGCGGATCTCCGTCGCGGGACGTCTGTCCCCGTTCATCGAGCTCGGCGTCGGTTTCAACCCCGACCTGACCGCGCGCGACAACGTGCTCATCAACGCGATCATGCTCGGTCTGAGCCGCCGCGAAGCAAAGGCGCGCTTCGATGAGGTGATCGCGTTCGCCGAGCTCGAAGAGTTCATCGATCTCAAGCTCAAGAACTACTCCTCGGGGATGATGGTGCGGCTCGCATTCGCCACCGCGATCCAGGTCGACGCGGAGATCCTGCTGATCGATGAGGTGCTGGCTGTGGGCGACGCGGCGTTCCAGCAGAAGTGCTTCGAGGAGTTCTTCCGCCTCAAGAGCGAAGGCCGGACGATCGTGTTCGTGTCCCACGATATGTTCTCTGTCGAACGCTTCTGCCACCGGGCAATGCTGATGGACCACGGGAGCCTCGTGCAGATCGGGGATCCGCATGAGGTTGCACGCGCTTATTACAAGCTCAACTTCGGTCAACTCCCCCAGCAGGCGCCAGCGGCCAGCGCCGCAGCCACCGACGCGTCCCGGACTGTGATCGCCGACGCGTGGTTCGAGAACGCGAGCGGCGAGCGGGTGACGAGCGCGAGCCAGGAGGAGCCAGTGAGCATGTGCTTCGAGGTGCGTTTCGGCGAAGACGTGGGCAATCCCGTGTTCGGCGCGACGTTGCGGACGGCGGTGGGGCACACGGTCACCGCAGCGCGTAGCGACCAGCACGGTCGCACCAGCGGCTCCTTCAAAGCGGGCGAAACGGTGACCGCCCGTTTTGACATGCCCGGCTGGCTGACCTCGAGCCGCTACGTGCTCAGCCCGTCGGTCGCCCGCGAGGGCACCGGCGAGGACGCGCTCGCGGTCGTCGAGGACATGTCTTCGATCATGATCCATGGCGGCAACGGCAGCGGCGGTGTCTTCGAGCCCCCCGTAGAAGTGAGGATCGAGCGAGCGTGAGCGCCAGCCAGGGCCTACCCCTGCCCGCGCCCGGGCCGACGCCGAGCCATCGGGTCCACCGTCCCGCGGCGATCGGCGGAGACCTCCATCGTTTTTGGTCGCTGACGTTCACGCTGGCACGCACAGAATTCAAGCTGCGTTTCTTCGGCTCCGTCCTCGGCTATCTCTGGACGCTGGTGCGCCCATTGCTGCTGTTCTCGGTCCTGTGGGTCTTTTTCACCAAGGTCGGCCATGTCAACGACAACAAAAACCCCGCCGAACGCTTTTATGGCGCGCAGCTCCTCGGATCGATCGTTCTATTCACGTTCTTCGCCGAAGCCACCGGCAACGCGGTGCGAAGCGTCGTCGACAGGGAGAACCTCGTACGCAGGGTGCGCTTTCCCCGCCTCGTGATCCCGGCTTCAGTGGTCTTGTTCGCGATGTTCAACCTCGGCTTGAACCTGATCGTCGTAATGATCTTCGCTATCGGCGCAGGCGTTCATCCGATGCTCAGCTGGCTCGAGCTGCCGCTGATCGTCGCCGCACTGATCATCTTCGCCGCCGGCATGTCGATGCTGCTTTCGGCGCTGTTCGTGAGTTTCCGCGACGTGCAGCCGATCTGGGAAGTGCTCCTTCAGGTCGTCTTCTACGCTTCGCCCGTGATCATCTCGATCGTAACGGTGAAAGCACGTCTGAGTCAGACGCTGCTGCACATCTACATGCTCAATCCGCTGGCGGTGGTCTTCCAGCAGTTCCGCCACGCGATGATCACACACGCGACACCGAGCGCCGGTCAGGTGCTCGGGAGCTGGTCGGCGTTGTTCGGTGCACTGGCGATCGTCGCCGTCGTCTTCGCGGTGGGCTTCGTCGTGTTCAACCGTGCGGCTACGCGGATCGCGGAGAATCTCTAGCGAGTGGGCCGAGGGAGCGCGACGATGAACCCAGCCACAGAAAGCCAGCCTTCGGCGAGCGAGCTCGAGGCCGAGAACGAGCGCCTGCGCGCGCGCATCGCGCAGCTCGAGGCCGAGCTCGTCGAGGTTCAGACCCGCGCCAACGCGGCGGTCGCCGAATGGCAGGACCGCGCGTACTGGCTCGACCGCCTGCACATCGACCTCAACGCACTCATGCAAAGACCCGGCGCGAACGAGGCCCGAATCACGTTGAAAGCGGTCCGGGCGGTGTACTGGCGCCTGAAGCGCGGCGTGCGCTGGCTGCGCGAACCGTGACCGGCAGCGAGCTAGCCAACGAGCGCTCGCCACGCGCCGTGTCGGTGGTGATCCCCGTAAAGGACGGCGAGCGCTATCTCGAGGAACTGCTTGACGCGCTCGCACGGGAGGGGGTCGATGAGACGCTCGTGATCGATTCAGGCTCGTGCGATCGCTCGCGCGAGATCGCCCGTGCGGCGGGGGTGGAGCTGATCGAGATCGCGGCGCAGGAGTTCGGCCACGGCAGGACGCGCAACCTGGGCGCCGAACGCACCTCCGGCGAGCTGATCTGCTTCCTGACCCAAGACGCGACGCCGTGTCCTGGCTGGCTGACGGCCTATCGCGAAGCGCTCACGCTGGATGAGCGCGTTGGCGCCGCATACGGCCCTCACCTGCCGCGTCCGGAAACGAGCCCGATGATCGCCCGCGAGCTGAACGAGTTCTTCGCGGGCTTCGCGCCCGAGGGACGCCCGGTCGTCCAGCGCCAGCACGACGCTACGTTCCTCTCAAACGTCAACGCCTGCTACCTCCGTCGCTGCTGGGAGGAGATTCGCTTCCGCGACGTGGGCTATTCCGAGGACCAGGCGTTCGGGGTAGACATGCTCGCCGCGGGCTGGACCAAGGTCTACCACCCTGGCGCGGCAGTCCTGCACGCCCACGACTACGGCGCGCTCGAGTTCATGCGCCGCTACTTCGACGAGTATCGCGGCCTGCGCGAGAGCGCCGGCCACGTCGAGTCGTTCGGAGTACGCTCCACCGCGCGCTATGTGCGGACGGAGGTCGTGGCGGACCGGCGTTGGATGGCCGACCAGGGGATGAGCGGCCTGACGAACGCGCGCTGGAGCGCGCGCTCGGCCGTCCATCACGGCGGCCGGCGCGTCTTCTCCGCACTGGGATCGCGCGCCGAGCGCCTACCGGCGCCGCTACGTGGCGCGCTGTCGCTCGAGCGTCGTGCAGGCGTGGCCCCGGCAGCGCCAGCCTCGCCACCGGAGGCGTCATCGCGGCCCGCCCCGCCGGCGCTACCGGTCGCCTCGCACATCGACCAGATGCTCCCCGGCGACGACTACGACGTCGCCGCGCGGATCTGGCAACGGGGGCCGGCGCCGTTGTCCGAGCCGGTGCCGGGGATGAGCGAGCGCGACCGGCTGAGGCTCGCGCTCGTGATCCCGCCCTTCGGCCGCGGCAGCGGGGGACACAACACGCTGTTTCAGATCCTCACCCGCATGGAGCGTCGCGGACACACCTGCAACGTGTGGCTCGCCGACTACCACAGCGAGAACCGGCATCTGTGGCCCGGACTGCTGCGCCACGACATCATCGATTTCTTCGCGCCGCTGCAGGGCCCGGTGTACAAGGGCTTCGATCAGTGGCAGGGAGCCGACGTCGCGATCGCGACCGGCTGGCAGACGGTGCACGCGACGCTTGCGCTCGACAACTGCCGCGCGCGGGCGTACATCGTCAACGACCACGAGCCCGAGTTCTATGCGACCTCCACGGAGCGCGCGCTGGCCGAAGACACCTACCGCCACGACCTGCACTGCGTCGCCGCCAGCCCGTGGCTGCGCGATCTGTTGATCGAGCGCTACGGCGCCAGCGCGGACGCCTTCCAGCTGGGCGTCGACGGTGACACCTACCGGCCGCTCGCGGTGGAGCGCAGGCGCGACACCGTCATCTACTACGCCCGCCACGCGACGCCGCGGCGCGCGGTGCCGATCGGGCTGATGGCGTTGGCGGAGCTGCACCGCCGCCTGCCGCACGTGCGGATCGTGCTGTTTGGCACCGACAAGCCCCTGCACGCCGCGTTCCCCTACGAGCATCTCAGCGTTCTCACCCCGCCACAGCTCGCGCGCCTCTACTCCGAGGCGACGGCAGGGATGTGCCTGTCGATGAGCAACTTCTCGCTGATGCCCAAGGAGATGCTCGCCTGTGGGCTGCCCTGCGTGGAGCTCGCGGGCGTGAGCGCGGAGTCGATCTTCGGCGCGGACGGCCCGCTCGACCTGGCCGCGCTCGAACCACAGGCGATCGCCGACGCGCTCGAGCGCCTGATCGTCGACCCCGAGCGCTGGGAGCGGCGCTCGCGCGAAGGCATCGAGTACGTCGCCTCGCACACCTGGGAGCACGCGACCGACGAGGTGGAAGCAGGCCTGCGTCATGCGCTGCGCGAGCGGGAGCTCGCGGCGATGGCGCTCAGGTGAAGAAGCTGCCCAGCGTGAGCAGCTGACCGGCGTAGCTCAATCCAATCATCGCCACCACGAGCGCGGTCGCGAGCGGCACGTGCCAGCGCCGCCCGAGACCGAAGGTCCCGCCCACCGCGATCGCGGCCAGCGCGGTGATCGCGGGGAAGATGTAGCGGCCCTGTTCGGCGAAAGCCGTGCGGTCGCCGCTGGGGTCGAAGAACGCGGCCTCGACCGCGACCAGCACACAGATCGCGAAGAGCACAATCACGATCAGCTCAAACGCCCGGGCGAGGGCCTGCGCGCGTTCGCGAACGACCGCCGCAAGCGCGAGCAGGCCGACCGCGCTCATCGCGGCGATGATCGTTTCGTAGACCCAGCCCGGGAAACTCCAGACGTACCAGCCGAACGCTCCCCAGCCGCGTACGACGTAGATCGCTCTGAACGGCCAGCCGGGTGGAAACAGCGCGCCCATGAACGAGAGCCGCGGCAAGAAGAGCTCCCAGAGGTAGACGAGAAAGCGCCCCGGCATGTGCTCGGCCACACTCACCGTGCTGGCGGCGGCGGCGCCCGCTGCACTCGGGTGCCCGCCGATGCTCGGATAGAACACGGGTTGCAGCAACGCCCACCCCCCCTGCACGGCGGCGAACGCAGCTGCAACTACAACCAACGTCAAGAGCTCGCTTCTGCCGTGCCGGCGCCAGGCCATCCCGAGCAGCCCCACGACGGCCGCGGGGTAGATCTCATAGCCGGTTTCCTTCATCAGCGGCGCGATCGCAAGCGTCGCCCCGAGCCCCAGCGCGAGTCGCCAGCTGAGCCCTCGTCTGAGTCCGCGGATCAATAGGTACAGGGACAGCGCGGCAGCGGCGTTGATCCCGTTGTCGTTGTTGACCGCGCCTGAGATGAACCCGAACATCGGCTGAAACGCGACCAACAACCCGGCTGCCAGCGCGGCCACCGGCTGGCGGGGCAGCAGCTCACGCACGATTCCGAACGCACAGGCGGCCACCAGCGCCCCGAGCAGTGCCGAGACCAGCCGCATCGCGGTGAGCTGTGAGAACGTCGATTGAGTGCGCACGGCCTCGTAGGCAGGCGCGAGCAGCGCGTAGTAGGCAGGCTGGTGGGAGGAGGCGCCCACCGTCATGCCGCCGCCGTTGTCGGCAGGGTGCGGCGAGGAGGCGCGTTCGTGCCCCCACTTGGCCTGTTCTACGGCCAGCCACGGCGGGCGGCCGTCGGGCAGTTCGGCCTGCGAATAGAGATTGACAGCGTTGAGCGCATACGTCTGATCGGTTGAGTAGGGAGGGCGTGCATCGGGTACACGGGCCGGCGCGTGGCCCGTTTCGGCGAAGTACTGCGCGTAGGCGAAGTGCGACGGCTCATCCGGCGCGTTGAACGCCGGCGTGATCAGCGCCCACGAGCCGGCGTTCACGAACGCGATCAAAGCGATCGCCGCGGCCGGGCGCAGCTTGCGCCGGAGCAGCCGCAGGGATCTGCCCACGCTCGCCCGCGCGAGCAACAGCAGCGACAGCAGCCAAATCCCGGGTAGCACCGCGAACAGCAGGACCGGGTAGGTCCAAGGCCCAATGATTCCGGGGCGAAACAGCGCGGCGCGCTGGAAGATCGCGCCGAGGGACGCAAACAGCGAGCGTTGCTCACCCACGGGTGGCAAAAACCAAACGCCGACGCGGTTTCCGAGCGGGGCCCCATTCACGCGCGGCGAGAGTTGATTTGCCTGAAGACCGATCATGCCGCCGACGGCGAGCGGTCCGTCGATCGGCGTCACGCACACGGTCGCCGGGACCGAGGAAGGGTGGGCCGGGCGCACCGGGATCGGCGCGACTGCGTATGTCAACGAGGTCGGGCCGGGCGTGGCGACGACCTTCGCGGAACTCGTCGCGACTGCCGTAGAGACCGCGAACCGCGCCGCGAACTGCGGGCGGTGGGCAAACAGCGCGAGCTGCACCCGGCCGGTGCCGGCGGGCAGATTGAGGCCGGGCACGCACAGCTTCTGGCCTGGGACGAGGTTGGCCACGACGCTGCGCACGCCCACGCTGTTGGTGCCGGTGTAGAAGTCGCGTGGCATCGCGAGCTGCCAGACCACGATCGCCGCCATCACGGCACCGATCACCCCGGCCGGCAGCCATACGGCGCGGGCGCCGTCGAGACGCAGCCGCGTGCGCGACCCGACTCTGGCGCGCCGCGCTACACCGGCTCGTGTCCGTGGAGGACGCGCAACGTCTGGGGTGGCTCCGCTGATCGGCGCGGCCCGAGGATCCAATGCAGGCCTCGGGCCGAACGGCCACTTCATCCTCTCGGCCCGCTCACCGGCGACGCAGACCGAGGATCGACAACAAAAACGAGGAAAAGAAGATCTGGATCCCGACGATCAACAGCGTCGCCGCGATCAGCGCCAGCTGCTCGTAGGCGAGCTGACCGAAGCCATTGGAGATCCAGGTGACGACGACGACCGTCCCGGTCGCCGACCCGGCGAGCACGAAAAGTCCTCCCAGCAGCAGTCCGTGCTCGAGGCGAAAGCGTGCGCGCATCCGGTCAAACCAGGGGTCGCGCTCGCCCATGAAGTAGGTGCCGTAGGCGTGAGCGCACAGCCCCAGCGCGAGCACCTGAGTGCCGACAATCGTAAGCAGCGAGCCGCCGATCAGCGTGTGTAGGCCCCACGCCCTGCCGAAGAAGCTGAAACCCGAGGCCACCAGCAGCATCAGCACGACGCCGATGCCCGACAGCGCCAGGCCCGGGACGATGAACAGATAGGTGGGCGAATGCACCAGCAGGAAGCGCACGTGCCGCCAGCCGTCGCGAAAGCTCGACAGCTTGGACTCTCCGCCGCGCGGGTGGTATTCGATCGGAAACTCGGCGATCTTGAGCTTCTCCTTCGAGGCCCTGATCACCATCTCCGAGGCGAACTCCATGCCGGTGGTGCGCAGGTCGAGGCGCGGGAGAACCTCGCGGCGGACCGCCCGCATGCCGCAGTGCGCGTCCGCGACCCCGGTGCTGAACAGCAGGTTGAGCAGACCGGTGAGAATCGGGTTGCCGATGTAGCGGTGATGCCACGGCATCGCACCCGGCTTGATGTTGTCCATGCGATCGCCGATCGCCATCTCCGCCCCGTCCTGCAGGGCCTCGACGAATCGCGGGATATCGTCGAAGTCGTAGGTCATATCCGCGTCGGCCATCACGATGTAGCGGCCGCGCGAGGCGGCGAAGCCGGCGAGGTAGGCGCTCCCGTAGCCGCGCCGGCGCTCGACCACGACGCGCGCGCCCGCGCGCTCGGCGAGCTCGGCAGAGTCGTCCTCGGAGCCGTTGTCCGCGACCACGACCTCGCCGCGCGCGCCCATCCGCTCGAGCGCGGCGGAAGCCGCGAGGACGCAGCGCTCGATGTTCTCCGCCTCGTTCAGGCAGGGGATCACGACCGAGACGAGCGGCGCATCCGCGCCCTCGTTGTCGGCCGCCCGCGGCGGACTGGTCTGGGCGATTGTGCTCATCGGCGGCTCATCGAGGCCTCGGATCGCGCACGTGGCGAGGCGAGCTTGCTCCCTTATAACGCTCGCCAAGGCGGAAAGTGGCGCTGCGCTGGGGATCGATCGTAGCGGAGTGCCGTCCGGCGATCGTGCATGCTTCCCGGTCGTGCGCATCTGCGTCGTGTACGACTGTCTGTTCCCGTATACCGTGGGCGGGGCGGAGCGCTGGTACAGGAACCTAGCCGAGCGCCTCGCCGCCGATGGTCACGAGGTGACCTATCTGACCTTGCGCCAGTGGGATCGCGGCGTCCAGCCTCAGCTCGACGGCGTGCGCGTCGTCACCGCGGGACGGCGGATGGGCCTGTACACGAACGACGGTCGCCGACGGATCGGCCCCCCGCTCGTGTTCGGCGCAGGCGTGCTCGCCCACCTGCTGCTGCGCGGCAGGCGGTATGAGGCGGTGCACATGGCGTCGTTTCCCTACTTCTCGCTGCTCGCCGCCGGGCTCGTGCGACCGTTCGCGCGCTACGCGCTGGTCGTCGACTGGCATGAGGTGTGGAGCAGGGCCTACTGGCGCGAGTACCTGGGCCGCGTCGGCGGCGCGATCGGCGCAGGCGTGCAGCGGCTATGTGCGCGGGTCCCCCAGCGGGCGTTCTGTTTCTCGCGGCTGCACGCCAGGCGCCTGCGCGACGAGGGCTTGCGCGGCCCGGTCACGGTGCTCGAGGGCGAGTACGCTGGCTCGCTCGACACGCCTCTCGCGCAGCCGGCCGAGCGGCTCGTCGTGTTCGCCGGGCGCATGATCCCCGAGAAGCGCGCGCCCACTGGCGTTGCCGCTGTCGCCGCAGCGAGGCAGCAGATCCCCGACCTGCGCGGAGCATTCTTCGGCGACGGGCCCGAGCGCCAGGCGGTGCTCGAGGCGGTCGCCGGCCACGCCGCGCAGGACTACATCGCAGCGCCCGGCTTCGTGCCGGCCGAGGAGGTCGATACGGCGCTCGCTCACGCGCTGTGCATGCTGCTCCCGTCGCGGCGCGAGGGTTACGGGATGGTCGTCGTCGAGGCCGCGGCCCGTGGCACGCCGAGCATTGTCGTGGCCGGCGAGGACAACGCCGCCACGGAGCTGATCGAGGAGGGCGTGAACGGCTTCGTCGCGGCGAGCGCGGACTTCGAGGAGATCGCCGGCCTGATCGAGCGGATAAACGTAGCTGGGCTCGCGCTGCGCGAGAGCACCGCGTCCTGGTTTGCCGACAACGCGACCCGGCTGTCGCTTGAGTCCTCGCTGCGCATCGTGCTGCGCGGCTACGCGTCGGACGCTGTCTGAGGCTACTGCTCGCGCGGTCGCAGGTGAGCGCTAAGAGCATCGCCGGTACCGGTGGGGCGCGAGCGCGCGACTGTTATTCCCACGGCGCGAGGGGCCGCTCCTCGCGCAGCTGGGCAAGATCACCTGCGGTAATCACCTCGACATCTTTCATGTGAAAGCCAGCAGCGATTAGCTGGTGTGCAGACGCGAACGCCACCCGGGAGCCGTCGAGAATGGCATAGACGGTCGGGTCGTCCTGGGCGCGCACCAGGCGCACGGACGCCGGGGCGATGTTGCGAAGTCGACTCGGCTTGAGCCTGAAGAACCCAATCAGATCCCGGCCGTGGACGACGTTCCTGGGCTCGGAGTCCGTGCGCGGAAAGTCGGCGACGATCTGCTCGACGGCGAGCCGGGCGGCATCCGCGATCGTGTGCATCTGATCTGCGCTCATGAAGTACATGTATCCGCGGCGTCTGAGGTCGTGGAACTCGAACCGCCACGAGCCGGAGAAGCACTGCACCAGGAAATGGCCCCTACCGCCGTGTGAAGCGAGATTGATTTGGTGCAGCATGAAAACGCCGTTGTCGCGCAGAACGCGCCTTGCGTCAAGCATGTAGCTGAAGACGTTCTCGGGCTGGAGGTGTAGCTGCACGTCGTAGCTGAAGATGAAATCTGCCGATTCGTCCGCGACACCGCTGAAGTCGACGCCGTTGAGAACGGCGTAGTCGACGTTCTTGTCGAGGCCGCGCTCGGACAGGGTCGACCGCGTGTGGTCGATCATCTCCGGCGAGATGTCGCAGCAAACGAGTGACCGGCACTTTGGCGCGAGTCGCCAACTGAACTTACCCCCACCGCAGCCGAGCTCGAGGACGTCCACATCAGCGCCGAGGTAGGGCTCCACCAGCTCGATGACGGAGTCGGCAAACTCCGGGCCGCCCCACTCCTCCCCGAGCGTGTCGGCCCCCATGCTCAGCGCTGGGTCCGTCTCCCATTCCTGCGGATACCGCGCCCATGTCGCCCGTAGCGCCTCAATTGCGTCAGCTCGGCGCTCGGTCCCGCGCGGAGGGGTCATTCGCCTGGCTTGGAAGAATCGGTGGCGCATCCTGCTCAGCTTGCCAGCATCCAATGACGGCAGCCGGTGGCTGCTCCCGATCGTTCGCTCCGATACCGATCGATCACGAGCACCACGACGCCGCAGCTTGCCGGCCATTCAGCGTAGCTCACCCCGCCGCAATCTGTGCGCCTGCTGGCTGGCCTTGGCATAGCTCTCGAGCGTCCGGCGCGCAGTGCGCTCCCAGGTGAACAGCCGGACCCGCTCGAAGCCCGCGGCCCGGAGGCGGTCCCGCAGCTCCCCGTCCTGCAGCAGACGGCCGAGCACCTCTGCAATCGCCCGCTCGTCGTGCGGGTCGAACTGCAGCGCGGCCGGGCCCGCGACCTCGGGCAGCGAGGACGCGTTCGAGCAGGCCACCGGCACGCCGCGCGCCATCGCCTCGAGCACTGGGAGCCCGAAGCCCTCGTAGAGCGACGGAAAGACGAACCCACGAGAGAGGGCCCACAGGCCCTCGAGCTCGGGGCCCGAGAGCCAGCCCAGGAAGCGCACGTCCTCGTCCACGCCCAGAGCAGCCGCGCGCTCACGCAGCTCGGCCTCGTGCCAGGTCGGATAACCCGGTAGGGCCAGCAGCGGACGCCGGTCGTCGGAGATCAGCGCGAGCGCTCCGATCAGGGCGACGAGATTCTTGTGAGGACGCTTGGCGGAGAGGCTCAGCAGGACTGTACGCTCGCCAAGAGCCAGGCGCGATCGGGTCTCTGGCTCGGACAGCGGCGTCACCCGGCGCACGGTCCCGAGGCCGAGCGGCACGACGTCGATCCGCTCGGCCCGGGCGCCGAGCAGCTCGATCAGGTCATCGCGGGTGGACGCTGAGTCCGCGATCACGCGATGCGAGCGCCGCACGGCGCTCGGCACGAGCGCGCGCATGCCGACGTCACGCAGGCCCGGGTGGGCGTCCGGGAAACGGGCGTAGATTAGATCGTGCACGGTGGTGACGCGCCGAAACGGGCCCCAGAGCGGCGCCGTGGAGGCGAGGCTGTGCACAAGCTGAGCTCGCGTCCGCGCAGCCAGCGGCGGCAGCAGGCTCTGCTCGCCAAGCACCCACTCGACGCGTTTGCGCGCGGAGACGGGCACGGTCACCGCCGGCAAGAGCTCTCCCCATGGCCCATCGCCCACGGCCGCAGCCTCGCGGTTGATGAATGCGGTGAAGCGCATCCCCGTGGGCGCCTCGGCGAGCAGCGCAGGTATCAGCTCGCGCGCGTAGACCTCCATCCCCCCGGTCTCGCCGGGGACGAGGAATATGAGGTTCAGGCCCACGTGCATCTCTGAGGATGTGAGGCTAGCCCGTGTGCGCGACGCGAACCCGCGCGGCATCCAAGCTGGCTCTACAGCGCCCGCCATGGGCGGTATGTCGGGACCAGATTGCTGGATATGATCACGGCGATGGGACCCTCGAGCGATCGCTCCGACCGTGCTTTGCACGAGAGCATTGCCTACGACGAGGATCATGTCTGGGAGCGCAGTCCCTCGGTTCGCGGTCCCGACTCACGGCCTGCGGACGCCGGGCGATCATTGTGATCGATATGAATAGCTAGTGACAGCTGTGGCGGCTCTCGTGACAGCTGTGACGGCTTCAATCGAACGAGCAAGGCGACTCGAGGAAGTTGCTCGGCGGGTGAGACGCGGTATTGCGTTATCTCGCCGGAACGTGTTTGCGAGCACCGCGCCGACTCCTCAGACGGCGGTCGATGCGGTTCCCGATACTTGGGCTTCGCGGCTACCACGTCCCTTGCAGGACGTCCGAGCAGGCGAAGCGGAGCTCTTCGACGATCAGCGGATTCGCTGGGGTTTCGAGCGCCTGGGCGGCGTGTCAGGCGCTAGCGTCCTCGAGCTCGGACCGCTCGAGGGAGGTCATAGCTATATGGCACAGCAGGCTGGTGCGGCGAGGATTGTAGGCGTGGAGGCGAACAGCAACGCGTTCTTGAAGTGCCTGGTAACCAAGGAGCTTCTGGGACTCGACCGCTGCTCGTTTCTCTGTGGCGAGATAACCGAGTATCTCCGCTCTAGCCAGGAGTCGTTCGACGTGTGTATCGCGTCCGGCATCCTCTATCACATGGTCAACCCGATCGAGCTTCTTGATCTGATCTCGCAACGTGCATCGCAACTGTTCATTTGGACGCACATCTACTCCGATGCCGCCCTGAAGAACCGATCGCTGGCACGAAAATTCGGGGCTCGCCACCAAATCCACCACGGGGGAAACTACTACGACGTGGTGCGCCACAACTACAGCATCGACAGCCGGCTGATCGGCTTCTGGGGCGGCGTTTCCTCGCACAGCAACTGGATCACGCGTTCAAGCCTCATGGACGCGCTGCGAAACTGCGGCTGGGGAGACATCGAGATCGCCTTCGATGAGCCGTTCTACGAAAACGGTCCCGCACTAGCGTTGGTCGCCGCGCGCGGCGACGACACGACCTAGCCGGTGACTGGCCTCGCTTTGGTCGCAAGCGTCGCCGGGCGGTGGCACTCGTGCGCTGGTAATCGCACTGCGTCGCGGATCCTTGCAGGATCGCCAATACGATGATGGGCGCAATGACGCCGTCGATCGACGTAGTCGTCGTCGTGTATGGCCGCTACGAGCTCACCGCAAGCTGCCTGCGCCACCTCGGGGCGCAGAGCGTGCCGCACCGCGTGATCGTGGTCGACAATCATTCGCCTGATGACACGCGCGAGCGGGTCGCCGGCCAGTGGCCCAACGCGCAGCTGGTGTGCCTCTCGGAGAACTGCGGATTCGCCGCCGCCTGCAATCGCGGAGTGTCATCCGGCGATGGCGAGATCGTCGTGCTGCTCAACAACGACGTCGACTGCCGCCCAGACTTCCTGGAGCGGTTGGCGGCGCCGCTCATCGAGGACCCGCGCCTTGGCTCGACGGCGGCGTTGATGCTGCAACCCGGAGAGCAGCTGATCGACAGCGCGGGTCTCGCCGCCGACGCGACGCTCGCAGGGTATCCGCGGCTTCAGGGGTTGGATGTCGGGCAGGCGCGGCGCGAGCGACCCGTGCTGGCTGGACCTGCCGGGACGGCCGCCGCATACCGGCGCGCGGCCTGGGAGCAGGCGGGAGGCCTGGACGATTCGATCTTCTCCTACATGGAGGACCTCGACCTCGCTCTGCGGCTTCGCGCAGCAGGCTGGGGCACCGCGCTCGCCGCCGATGCGGTCGGGGTCCACCTCGGCTCGGCCACGCACGGGATCCGGTCGGCGCGACAGCGGCGCTACGGAGGCTTCGCGCGCGGCTACATGCTGCGCCGCTACGGCCTCCTGCACGGGCGCGCCGCGCCGCGCGCACTTTTCACCGAGGCCGCGGTCGTGCTCGGCGACCTGGCGATTTCGCACGATTTGGCGGCGCTGCGGGGCAGGGTCTCCGGTTGGCGTGCCGGGCGGACCGCGCCGCGGCTTGGCTATCCACCGGCGGAGGCGATCGACCAGGGCATCGGCTTCCTTGACTCATTTGCGCTGCGAAGAGGGGTGTATGAACGGCGCGCCGCTTGAGGCCCGGGAGCGCGTGCTGTTCATCTGCGCCGACCCTGTCGGCGACAAGATGGCCGGCCTCGGCATTCGCTGCTGGGAGCTCGGGCGCGTTCTCAGCGAGCGAGCCTTGGTTACGATCGCGCACGCCGGCGAGGACCGCGGCGAGCGCAACGGAGTGCACCTGGTTCCGTTTCGCCCGCACGCGCCGAGCGCCGTGCGACCGCTGATCGCCGGCGCGGACATGGTAGTCGCACATCCACAGTGGCCACTGCTGAATCGCTGGCTGCGGCGCTCGCGGGCACGGATCGTGGTCGACCTCTACTGCCCCGAGACGCTCGAGACGCTCGAGCTGCTGCGCGCCCGCGACGGGCTCGCCCGCCGCCAGCTCACCGCTACGACGCTCGATCGTCTGCATGCGGCGCTTGGCGCGGGCCACAACTTCGTCTGCGCCAGCGAGACGCAACGCGACCTCTGGTTGGGAGCGATGCTCGCACTGCGCCTGCTGACTCCCGCCGTCTACGACCGGGACCCGTCGTTGCGCGACGTGATCGACCTCGTCCCGTTCGGCGTGCCCGAGGAGCCGCCCCTCGATCACGACGGCGCCGGGCCGCGGCAGGCGCTCCCGCAGCTCGGCGAGAACAGCGAGATCGTGCTCTGGAACGGGGGCATCTGGAGCTGGCTCGATGCCGAAACAGCGATCCGCGCGGTTGGCGCGCTCGCGGCGCGACGGCCGGCGGTCCGCCTCCTGTTCATGGGCGTGACCGAACATCCCCCGGCGAGCTCGAGCGTCGCTGCCGCGCGCGCACTCGCCGCCGAGCTGGGGCTGCTCGGGTCGGTCGTGCACTTCCAGGACGGCTGGGTCCCGTATGGCGAGCGTGGCCCCTGGCTGGCGCAGGCGGCGTGCGCGCTCTCCGCGCACAGCGATCATCTCGAGAGCCGCTTTGCTTACCGCACGCGGCTGCTGGATTGCTTCTGGTCGGGTTTGCCGATCGTGTGCACGAGCGGCGACGACCTGGCCGAGCGTGTCGCATCCGAGGACCTGGGCGCGGTCGCCCCGCCGGGACAGCCTGCAGATCTCGCTGCGGCCTTGGAGCACGTGCTCGAGCGCGGCCGCGACGCGTATGCCGCGAGACTCCGCGCCGCCGCCGAGACGCAGACCTGGCGCCGCGTTGCCGAGCCGCTCGTGCGCTGGCTCTCTGCGCCGGTGGCGGAGCGGCGCCTCGGTGACGACCCCGAAGCACTACGCCGTCCGCTGGCGCAGCGCCTGCGCGAAGCCGCTTATCTCGTGGGCGGCCGCGCGATCGTCGCGCGGCGCTGAGCTATGACGGCGCCCGGGTCCCGACCCCGCATAGGACCGCGAATTGTGACTAGCGCGCGTCGGCCAGCGCGATCGCGGGCACCGCTTTGCCGGTGATCAGCGCCAGCCCGCCGGCCGCGACCGCCCGCCACGCGCGTGCCTCTTGGGGTCTGGCGCGACGGAAGAGGCCGATGCGCGGCAGGCTGACCACGAGCACGAGGATCCCGAGCAGCGCTCGCTGCAGGCGCGGCAGATGCGCGTCGGCGTAGTGCAGCATCCCGTGATGGATCGAGCGGATGCGTTCGACCTTGTTCCACGTCTCGAACGTTCCCCCGCCGAGATGCCGAAAGACGGCCTGCGGGACGTACAGGATGCGGCCTCGCGCACTCAGGCGCAGCAGCAGATCGCTGTCCTCAAACCAGAACCAGAAGCGCTCGTCGAAGCCGCCGAGGGCCTCGAGATCGCTGCGGCGAACCATCAGCGCAGCGGCGGCCGGCTGTGCGACGGCCTGTACGCGCCGCTCGTCGATCTGCGCGCCGTGGTAGCGACGGGTGACAGGGTTGCCGGGCCAAAACGTCTCGATCCCGAGCAGGATCACCGCGAAGTCAGCGAGCGTGGGGAACGGGCGCGGACGGTAGCCCTCCTGGGTGGCGAGCGTCTGCGGGTCCACCAGCCGCCCGCCGGCGGCTACGGCACCTTGGTCGTCTCGCAGCACGCCAAGCAGTCGCTCGATCGCGCCGGATACGACGAGGATGTCGGAGTTGAGCAGCAGCACGTATGGCGCGTCTCCGACCTCCAGGCCGCGGTTGTTCGCGGCGGCGAACCCGTGCGGGCGGCCGAGCGGCACGACCGTCGCCTGGCGCGACAGCGCCCCGCGCGACTCTCCCGCGCGCGAATCGAACGCGTTGTCGACGACGATGATCCTCGCCACGAGCGGATCCTGCAGGTCCTGCACACAGTCGAGCGTCATCTGCGCCATGTCCGCTGAGACGATCACCACATCGACCACCGCGTCGCCCGCAGGCCGGTCGTCGGTCCGCTCGCAATCCGGGTGCTGGGCGTTGTCGGCGTTTGCGCAAGGATCGGCGCTCGCGCCAGACGCAGGGGAAAGGCGGCCGCCGGGCGGTACCTTTCCAGCTTCCATGGACCCATCATTGCCCAAACACGACGGCGCAGCGCTGCCGGCAGTCACGGTCGCCATGCCCAGCTACAACGGGCGCGAGCTGCTCGAGGTGGTCCTGCCGTCGCTCGCGCGGCAGCACTTTCGCGACTTCGAGGTCGTCGTCGTCGATGACGGTTCGCGCGATGACACGGTGCGGTGGCTGGGCGAGCGCTGGCCCGAGGTGCAGCTCATAGCCCTGCCCAGGAACGGCGGCGTGACGGCCGCGATGAACGTGTGCGCGCGCTCCGGGCGCGGCAAGCTCCTCGCGCTGTTCAACAACGACCTGGAGCTCGAGCCCGATTGCCTCGGAGAGCTTGTCGCGGCTCTGCGCGAGAATCCAGCAGCAGGCTGGGCCGCCGCGAAGCTGATGGACTTCCGCCAGCGCGAGACGATCGACGGAGCGGGTGACATCTTCACCTGGGCAGCGACCGGCGGGCGTCGCGGTCACGGCGAGCGGGACCGCGGCCAGTATGACGCTCCCCAGGCCATCTTCGGGGCGTGCGGCGGCGCCGCGCTGTATCGCCGCTCGGTGCTCGAGGACGTCGGGCAGTTCGACGAGCAATTCTTCACGTTCTACGAGGACGTCGACTGGAACCTGCGCGCTCAGCTCGCGGGTTACGATTGCCGCTACGTGCCGACCGCTGTCGTCTACCACATGGGGAGCGCTACGATCGGGCCGGGCCTCACCGACTTCACGCGTTATCACCTCTGGCGCAACGGGTTGTGGATCATCGTCAAGGATCTGCCGGTCGCTGCGCTGCTGCGCCATTCCCATCAGCTGCTCCTTGGCCAGGTCTTTCACTTTGGCGTCGCGCTGAGGGATCGCAAGCTCGGCGTCTGGCTGCGCGCCTGGCGGGATGCCATCCGCGGCCTGCCGAGCATGCTGCGCAAGCGCCGCCAGGTACAGGCGCGGCGAAGGGTCGGGTGGCGAGAGCTCGATGGGGTGGTCGGCCCAAACGGGAGCTAGCGCCGCAGCCGGAAGCGTGCTCAGCGCGCGCTCACGGGCCAGTTCCGTGGCGGGCGACCGAGCCCTGTGGGCGAGTGAGCAGCTCGCGAACCTCCGGCGGAAAGCGCCCGACTATGATCAGCAGGCCAAAGTACGCGGCGCTCGCGATGAACGTGCCGATCACAGGATGCACGGGCAACGCCACCCCGATCGCGACAGAGGCCAGGCCGGCAAGAAGCACAGCCGCGACCGCGCGCAGCGGCAGATCGACGTCTGGCGAGACTCGCTTGAGCATCGCCGTCTGGCAGACGGCGGCGCCGCCCTCGGCGACGAGCGCCGCGATCGCGGCCCCGCGTGCTCCCAGTGATGGGGCGAGCGCCAAGGTGAGTGCCGCAGAGACGAACAACGCCAGCAGGTTGGCAGCCAGCACGAGCCGGTAGTGTCGCATCGTCATCAGCGGGACACCGCATGCGACATTGACGAAGCTCGCCAACACGGCGACACCCTGGATTCGCAGAACGACGATTGCAGGATCGGCTTTGTCACCTGCGAGGACATGGATCGCAAAGGGAGCTATTACCTCGAGACAAAGTACGAGCCAGGTTCCGGCGACCAAGGAGAGCTGGAAGATGCGGCTGCTCGCATACGTGAAGCGTTCCCGATCGTCGCGCTCGGCCCTGGCGAGAATTGGAAAAGCCGCGCTGATCACCAGGATGGGAATCGCGACCAGGACTTCAGTGATGCGGAAAGAGGTGGCAAAGTAGCCGGTCTGCACGCCGCTGGCAATCAGCGAGAGCAGCACAATTGAGACGCGGAAGTAAATAATGTTGACCGCGCTGACCACCGCCCACGGCACGGTCTCTCGCAACAGCCGCCACCAACGCGCAAGGTGAACGGAGGGCCTCAGGCTTATATATGGGAGCACCAGCGGGACTGTCAACGCCAGCGCCACCGCGGAGGCGGGGATCGACACGGCCAGGAGGGGGACCAGACCCGCGCCGCTCAGCACGAGAGCGACGATCAGCGCCACGTTAACGGCCTGGCGCAGGAGTTCTACCGCTGACACCCAACCGAAGCGAAGCTGCGCTTGGAGCGTTGCAGAAAAGACGCTCTGGAGAAGCTGTAACACCAAGCCAATGCCCGCGACGGTCGTGCCAAGCACGAATGTTCGCCCATAACCCGCCACGACCGCGAAGCCGATCGCCAAGGCCACGCCGGCGATCGTCATCACGAGGCGAATACCAATCGCCAAACGCATCATCGCGCGTCTGTGCGCATCGTCGAGAGTTGCGAATTCACGCAGCACGACGGTGTTCAGGCCACCCTCGGTGACGCCGGCGACGATCGTCATCAGCGATAGCACCGTGACGTAACGGCCGAAATCAGCGACTCCCAGATGGCGGACCAGCAGCGGCGCCGCGATCAGCGACAGAAGGATGCCGAGGATGTAGCCCCCCGTGCGCAGGATGCTTCCCCGCAGGGCCGCTGGGCCCGCCGCGCTGGAACTGAGCAGATCGGCCTCGAGCAGATCGCCCTCGACTGCGCCGGTCGGCTCGACCGGGGGCGGGCCCGGCTCGGTGGCAGTCATCGCAGAAATGGTACCCGCCGCCCGCTCGTCCTCCGGCGCCTCGCCACGCGTTGCGAAGCCCGCGGACGACGCCGACGACGGCACTCGGCCTAGTGGTGCGTCAGCGCACCAGCGGGTCCGCCTCGCTGCGCAGGGCGGGCCAGCGCTCACCCCACGGCGCGGC
>CAVRGI010000007.1:0-14216 GCA_963720665.1 uncultured Solirubrobacterales bacterium
TAGAGGAGCGCGAGCCGGATGACGTGCGCCTCAGCGCGGGCGGTGATCTGCGCGACGATCCCGTCGTGCGGTGCGGCGGCGAGCTGGCGGTAGGCGTGGTGCCATTGCTCGCGGGCGGGATCGTCGAGCTGGACCCGTCCGGCACCGCGGGCGTGCTTGAGGGTCGCGGCGAGCATCCGGTCAGGCCGGCCTCGGCCAGGGGATCGCGCTCGCCGCCTTCGGGGAGCAGGCGTTGGCGGCGGCAGGCGAGGATCAGGATCCTGTTCAGATACCCGTTGGAGAGCTCGGCCTGCGTGATGTGGCGGCGCAGCTCGTGCTGGGTGATGTGCCCGATCACCGCGATGTGCGCGGTGCTGGCACGTGCCGGCGCGGTGCGGGTCAGGATCGCCAGCGGCCGGCCGTCCCACGCGGAGCGCAGCGTTGGCGAGAGCGTCGAGATCTCCCGGCTGGCGGCTTTGCAGCACGCGACGCGAACTCGGGCTCGATCACGAGCAGCCGCTGATCGCTGCTCGCCAGGGTCCTGGCTGGTGGGGTCGCGAACAGCCCAGATCAAGCCCTCGCCTGATGAGAGCCCGGTGAGGATCCGCGGCTCGAGCGTCGGGTCGACGGTGGCCAGGAGCCGGCGGACGTGATCCCATGAGGAGCCCTTCCTGGCCTCGGCGCTGTCGCCGACGAGGAGCATGAACTCGTTCGGGTGATGGCGGGTGGCCTCGACCTGGAAGTACGCGCCGCGGCCGACTGCGGTGCCGAACGCGACCAGCAGCTGGGTGAGGATCGCGACCGGGTCGGCCTCCGTGTGGGGCGCGATCGGTTGACGATCTCGCCGAGCAGCCCGTGATAGGCGGCCCGGCCGGGCGGCGCCGGCCAGCCGGCGGGCGGCGGCAAGCAGCGCGCTGCGGCCGGTGGTGGATCCTCGGGCGGAGGGTCGGCAGCGAAGTGTCATTCGGCTGAGATCTCCGCGACCGCGGCGCGAGCGGCGGACTCGTCCACGATCGCCTTCTTGGCCGCGAACGCGGCGATCAACGATGCGACGGCGAGGTTGTTGATCAGCCTGGGCAGGCCGCGGGAGGTGCTCGTGGATCAGCCCGATCGCGTCATCGGAGAACAGCGTGTCGGAGCGGCCCGCGAGCGCGAAATGGTGCTGCACGTAGCTGTGGGTCTCGCTTCGCGTCCAGGCCGCCGATCGCGTAGCGGACCGCGATCCGCTGATCAAGCGCGGTGAACGTCCCGCTGCCGCAGCCGGCGACGCAGCGTCGGCTGGCCGAGCAACAGCAGGCAGAACGGGGCGGTCTGGTCCATCCCCATGTTCGACAGGCACCGGATCCCCTCCAGGCTCTCGGCATCGAGCAGGTGCGCTTCGTCGATGATCAGCACGACCTGCTTGCCGCGCTCGGCGATCTCGGCCGCCAGCAGCTCCTGGGCCTGGGGGATCAGCGCGGCGTGATGAAACCGCGGGGTGCCGCCGAGCGTGGTGATGATCAGCCCGTAGATCCCGCGCAACCCCACCCCCGGCGTGCCGAGATAGAGGATCGTGTGCCGCGACGCGTCCAGCCCGGCGACCGCGGCGCGAGCGGCGACCGTCTTGCCCGCGCCGCACTCGCCCGAGATCACGCCGATCGCCTGCTCCTGAATGCACCACTGGATCCGGGCGACCGCCTCCGCGTGCGCGCCATGCGCGTGCAGCATCCCCGGCGCGAGGTCCTTCCCGAACGGCATCCGCGAGAACCCGTAATGCGCCCGCAACCTGTCAATACTCACTGTCCATCCTCCTCCTGCTGGTCGATGTCACGATCCCGTCGCCGTCGCCGTCGCCGTCGCCGTCGCCGTCGCCGTCGCTGTTGGTCGGTCGAGGCTGGCGTAGTCGATCTGGTGCCCGCGCAAGCTCGGCGTCGCGCTGGTCGGCGAGCAGCTTGAGGTAGTCGATCCCGGTCGGCGCTGGTGGCGGCGGGAGCTCGCGCTGGGCTTGCGGATGGGTGTGCCGGCCGATCACGAGCGGGACCGCGGTCCCGAACGGGCGGTGCTGGTAGCGGACCTCGATCCGGGTCAGGTCGAACGGGTCGAACACAAGCTCGACCTTGCGGCCCACGAGCGCGGCGTCGACTTCGTAGCTGTTGGCGTGCAGCGACACCGTCGCGGTCTTGGTGACCGTCCGCTCCACCGACCACAGGAACGCTTCTCTGAGCAGCGCCGGGGTCGGCAGCGCCGACGCGCCGGCGGCCTCGAAACCGCTCAAGCGGTGTCGTGCCCGGTCTCGGAGTGCGCCCGTCGGTGGTAGACGACCTCAAGCCAGGCGGAGAACAGACGGTTGAGCTCGGCGAGCTCCACACCGTCGTCGATCTCGACGAGGAACTGATCGCGAACCGTCCTGAAGAACCGTTCGATCTTGCCCTTGGTCCGTATCGTCGAATACACCTGATCGGTCGGATCTGCAGCGTGTTCGGGTAACGCATCCGTTCCATCCGTTGTGTGGGCGGGAGTTCGAGTTCGTCCGTCAGAAGAAGAACTGGGGCGAGGATCGCGTCTGGTTCTATGACGACGGGGGCGAGTTGCGCCTGCTGCCCGCCGCGTGGACTGATCGCGCGCCGAGCGACCCGTTCGTTGTGGTCGCCGCGGGACGCAGCGCCTTCCGGCTGTGCGACCTGCTCGAGCTCGCCGAGTTCGTCGCGGCGCGGCGATGAGCGGCGCTTGGCGGCTGGAGCTGAGCGCGCTGGACGCGCGTGTGCTGCGCGCGACCGACGCGCGGTATGAGCGCTCGTCGGAGAGGGTCGGCGAGTTGGCGCGGTGCGCGCCGGATGTGGCGCTCTCAACACTGCGGCGGCTGCGCGTCCGCGAGCTTGTCGAGGACGATGGGGAGCGGCCGCGGCGGTGGCTGCGCACTCATCGCGGGGACGTGGCGCTGGAGCACGCGCCGTGAGCGAGGCCCTGCGCCAAGCGATCGGCGCTCGGCGTACCGGTGAACTGGCGCCCCGCCCTGCGGGCGCCGGCCCGCCGGCCGCGGTGTGTGTCAGGCGAACTATGCCGCACTCGTCAACCGGATTATGCCGTGATGATTCCACGACTTGCCGGGCTAGCAAAGCGCGCTGGGCCACGTATCGCCTTCAGAGTGCGGCCATGCAGCAGTTTTCCCAGTAGACCAGCTTGACACGCGCCTTGCAGATCGGCATAATTAGCTTGACAGTAATTTCCCGGCTCGGAGGCGAGATGGCCGCAGGCAAGAAAGACGATCCGAAGGTCAGGGCGCTGCGCGAGACGCGCAGCCTCAACCCGCGAGCTGAGGCGGTCTCCGATCAGGCGTTCACCGCGTCGGAGTTCCTCGACGCGCGCGATCTGGTGCAGGTCAAGTACGAGATGGTCCGCCGCGTGCGCGTCGAGGGCGAGCAGGTCGCGCGCGCGGCCGATGCGTTCGGGTTCTCGCGCCAGTCCTTCTATGCCACGCAGGCGGCGCTTGATGAGGGCGGGCTGCCGGCGCTCGTGCCCCAGCGCCCAGGGCCAAAACGGGCGCACAAGCTCTCCGAAGAGGTGCTCGCCTTCTGTCAGGAGCGCCTGCGGTCCGATCCCAAGCTCAAGCCCCGTGACCTGGTCGCGCAGATCGCCGCGCGCTTTGACGTCCAGGTGCATCCCCGCTCGATCGAGCGCGCCCTCGCCCGCCAGGAGGCGGGCGCTCGGAGCCCGAAAAGTGGTTGAGGACACCGAGCACGCCGGCGCTGAGATCGACGCGAGCTACGAGCGCCTACGCGCCGCCGTGCTGTGCGGCCAGCCCGACGGCTTCCGGCTCGGGCACGGCGTGCTCGCCACGCGCGGCGTTGTGGCCTGGATCGGAGCGCTCAGCTCGCTGGCAGCGCCGGCGCCACCAGCCAGCGAGCGCTCTCATCCACCGACCGGCGAGGCGGTGGCGCTGCCCAACGCCCAACAACTCGTTGGCGTGCTCGCGCAGATGACGCTCGCCCACGCTGCGTGAACTTCACCCAACCTGCAAGCAAATGACAAGAGTGAAAGGAAACCGTATGAGTGTGAGTGACACCAGCTCGAAGGTGAGCGCCGATCACCTGCGCCGCGACGCGTACCTGTATGTGCGACAGTCGAGCCTGCATCAGGTCATGAACAACACCGAGTCCTCGCGACGCCAGTATGACCTGCGCGGGCGCGCGATCGCGCTCGGCTGGCCGCTCGAGCGGGTGATCGTGATCGACATCGACCAGGGCATGTCGGGCGCCTCAGCCGCTGACCGCGAGGGGTTCCAGCGACTCGTCGCCGACGTATCGCTGGGCAAGGCGGGGATCGTGCTCGGGCTCGAGTGCTCCCGACTGGCTAGAAACAATGCTGACTGGCACCGGCTGCTCGAGCTGTGCGCGCTGACCAGCACGTTGATCTGTGACGAGGACGGGCTCTATGACCCGAGCACGATCAACGATCGTCTCCTCTTGGGCTTATCTGTAACTGGTTTTCGCCCGTCTTTGATGTCGTCAACGAGGGCTTGAGAGCCGCTTCGGCGTCGTTGTCGTCTCGTTATCTGGTCTCGTCCGACGATGTCGCTAGCGTCTTTCGAGATAGGTCACGGACGATCGAAGGGGCGGTGGTGGAGTGCGGGTTCAGGCCGTGGATGTGGCTGGCGAGGGGCGGACGTGGACGGTGCTCGGTGGTGAGGGCTGGGTGATCGCGCCGATCGAGGAGTTCTTGGAGCATCATCGGGTGCTGGGATCCTCGCCGAACACGGTGCGCTCGTACGCGAAGGGGCTTGAGCTGTGGTGGACGTTTCTGGTTCGGGAGAACGCGGGCTGGGAGGATCCAGGTGTTGGCGTGTTGCGCGCGTTCGTGACCTGGCTGCGCTCGGGGCTGGGTCCGGCGGTCACGCCGATCGGTCGAGGGGGGGCGGGGATGGCGCGCTCGGCGGAGGCGACGGTTGCGGCGCGGCTGGCGGCGGTGGTGTCGTTCTATCGCTTCCAGCACGACGTGCACGGGCGGGGAGCCGCTTTGGCGCGGGCGTCGATGCGCTCAGTCAGATCGGGTCGCTACCGGCCGATGCTGGCGTACCTGGAGGGCGGCCGCGGCAGGCGGGGAAGCCCGCTTCGGCTGCGGTCCTTGGCGCCGGCTCCGCCGCCGGTGCTGACCCCGGTTCAGGTCGAGGCGATCCTCGAGGGCTGCGCCCGCTTTGAGCCTGAGCGGGGCGAGTGGCGCGGGTCGCTTCGCGACCGGCTGCTGTTCGCCACCCTGGCGGAGACCGGCGTGCGCGTGGGCGAAGCGCTGTGCCTCAAGCACGCCGATTGGCATGCGGGCAGGGGCGAGACGCCGTTCATCGAGGTCGTGCCCCGCGAGCATCCGCACGGGCAGCGGACCAAGGGCGGCCGCCCCCGTCGGATCTATGTCTCCGACACGCTGGAGCGCGTCTACTCGGACTACCTGTGGCTGCTGGCCGACTTGGCCGATGCGACGGGACGGGTGCTCGAGGACGACTGGTTCGTGTTCGTGAACCTGGCGCGGGAGCCGCGCTTTGCGGCGATGCGGCCTGAGAGCGTGTACGCGACCGTCGGCCGGTTGCGCCGCCGCCTCGGTGATGGGGTGCCGGTCGAGTTCACGCCGCACTGGTTCCGTCACACGCACGCGACCGCGCTGCTGTTGGCGGGTGTGCCCGAGCACGTTGTGATGCGACGGCTGGGGCACGCCGACATCCAGACGACGATCGACCTCTACGGCTGGGTGACCGAGGACGCCGAGCTGCGCGCGGTCGCCGGATGGCAGGGCTTCTGCGAGGGCTGGAGGGTGAGCGATGGATGATCGCGTTCGTCCGTCCTGGGAGCGGGGCGGCTTCTCGCCGCAGGCGGCCGCAGCGCTCGTCGAGCAGGTACCGGCCGGGTTTGATGTCTCGGCGAGGGTGATCGACTTCACCGAGGCGCCGTTCTGTGAGGTGACCTACGCGTACCCGTGCCGGCCGGCGGCGCGCGTCTCGCTCCACGCGCTGCCTCAGCCGATGCGCCACGAGCTGCTGTGGTGGCTGTGGTCGCTTCACGTCGGTGGTGAGCGGGTGAACTCGTGGACGCTGCAGCTCTGGGTGAGGGTCGCCGTGGCGCTCGCGGTCGAGCCCAAGCGCTCGGTCGACTCGTTCGTGTGCCTGTCGGTCGAGGGGTGGATGCACGTCGCGCGGCGGCAGTTCTATGAGCGCCGCGGCCGGCTGCCGGGCAGAACGTTCGAGCAGACCCATAGAGCGACGATCGCGCGCTTGTGCACCGCGCTTGTGCGCGCCTCTTGCACGGGCGAGTGGTGGCGGGCGGATGTGTGGGAGCCGCGGCGCGATCTGCGGATCCCGGTGCGCGAGCACGAGCCGTTGGGGAACGCGAGGCTGCGCTTCGCCGAGATCGGGCAGCCGTGGCTGCGGGAGGCGATCAAGTGGTTCTTCGCCTCGGCGCTGGAGCGCGGCATGTTGGCGTGGACGTCGCTGCCCGGCTACCGCACCTACCTCGGCGGCTACTTCTCCGAGTTCCTGCTTCAGGCGGGGATCGATGATCCGCGCCTGGCTCCCTCGGAGGCGGAGCTGCGCGGCGTGGCGCTTGCGTTCCTCTCGCATCTGCGGGGGCGGCGTTCCCGACGAGGCGGCGGGCCGCTGTCGCTTGTCAGCGTGGGACTTTCTCAGAGCGCGGTCGCGTCGTTTTACCTGTTCATGGCCGACCACCGGCACGAGGCGGCGAAGGCGCTGGGCGAGCCGCGCTGGTCAGAGCTCTCAGACGCCCACGCGCGCCTGTGGCGGGCGGGGGAGTTCGTCCGCCGCGACCGGCGCGCCGGCCCGACCGACTACATCGATCCGGAGGCGCTTGGCCGAATCGTCAGCGACTTGGACATCCTCGCGCTGGGCCGCGATCAGACCAAGACCGTCGTGGTCGACAGCGAGCGGCGCGAGATCTCGGGCCGTGGTGATCCGCAGGCGATGCGCGCCTTCCTGCTGGAGGTGCTGACTGGCCGGCGGATCAACGAGATTCTGCTGATGGACCCCGAGCCGCTCTCCCCGCTGCCCGGCATCGACGCAGGCGCCGAGCACGACCCCAATGCGTTCGTCGCGCGGCTGCGCTACCGCCAGTCAAAGATCGCCGGCGCGCCGGACACGATCCTGGTCGAGCGGGAGGTAGTGAACATCATCTGTGAGCAGCAGCGCTGGCTTCGCGAGCACTTGGCCGGCGCGGAGGCGGGATCGCCGCCGGCACCGCGGTATCTGTTCATCGCCTGGCAGTCCAATCGCCTCGGCGCGCAGCCCTACAGCGCCAACACGCTGCGGACCCTGTTGCGCGGGCTTGCCAGGGAGCTTCAGATCCGTGATCCGCACGGCCGATTGGTCGACTTTCAGCGCACCCACCGGATGCGCCACACCAGGGCGACCGAGTTGCTCAACGGCGGCGTGCCGATCCACGTCGTGCAGCGCTATCTCGGCCATCTGTCGCCCGAGATGACGATGCGCTACGCGGACACGCTGCCCAAGACCCACGAGCGGGAGTTTCTGCGCTTCAAGAAGCTCGGCTCAGACGGCCGCGAGCTCTCACTCGACCCAGCCGACATCTACGAGATCGTGCAGCTCTCCCGCCACACCGACCGGATCCTGCCCAACGGGGTGTGCCTGCTGCCGCCGATCAAGCGCTGCGAGCGCGGCAACGCCTGCCTGACCTGCGACCACTTCGCCACCGACGCCCGCCACCTCCCGGAGCTGAAATTGCAGCTGTCTGAGACCGAGGCGCTGATCGAGCGCCGCCGCGCGCAGCATCTGAAACGCACCGGCCAGCAGATGTCCGACGGCAACGTTTGGTTGGAGCAGCGGCTGGCCGAGGGCCGCTCGCTTGTGTCGATCATCACCGCGCTAAAGACCGCCGAGGAAGGTCAGGCGGTGCGCGGCGCGGGGGTCGCCGGCAGAGCAGGCCAGCCGGCCGAGACCGAGGCGGCCGGCGAGCGCGAGGAGCGGCCCGGTGAGCGCTGAGCGCCGGGCCGAGGTGCTGCGGCAGGCCGCGCAGGCCAAGCGCACCGCCGCGACCAAGCGCGCCGAGGGCGCGCTGCGCAAGCTGATCAAGACGGGTGAGGAGATCAACTTCCGCGCGGTCGCGACGGCCGCCGGCGTGTCGGTCGACTTCCTCTACCGCCACCCGGACCTGCGAGCGCGGATCGAGCATCTGCGCTCCCGCCAGCAGGAAGCGCCCCCGCTCGCGAAGCCAGAGCCGGGTCGAGCCGATCGAGGCGTCCTCGTCGCGCTGACCGCCCGCCTGCGCGAGTCCCACGGCGAGGTCGCCGAGCTCAAGGCGCAGCTCGCTGCCGCGCACGGCGAGCTGCTCGCGCTACGCCGCCAACTGCCCGAAGCCCTCTCTTCACCCGACAAGGAGCCGTGACCGATGACAGACCAGACGTCACTCAGGCCCCGCGTCCACTACGCCGTCGGGACCTCAGGCGTGAGGCACTGGCGCAATCCCCCCACCCCGACCTCGGCGGAGCATTGCGCGCGACCGGCGGGCAGTCAAGAGAGGGCCGCGAGGCGAGCCAGAGAACGGAGGCCGGGGCGCGCCCGACCTTGACGGCCAGACGGCGCGCGCTACCAGAATCCCAGTCAGGTCGGGGTGGGGGCTCGGGAGAACCGAGCAGGGGCCTGCAGCCGCGGGCGCCCAGGCCGTGGCCGGCGGGCCGGGGCCACGGAACGCCGGCGGGACGGGCACCACGATCGCGGCTTCTGCCGCCGCGTCGCCGCCCAAGTTCAGTCGTTTATCGCGTACGGCGTTACGACGCTGCAGACACCTCTTCAACGATCTCAGCAGAGAAAAGCTAAGCGCTCAGACTCGAGATACAGATAACTCGGGCTCAAAGGTGCAATGAGCGAGGCCGAGCTTCACATCCTGCGCTCGCGCATGCGCGGCGGAATTCTCTCAAAGGCCCGCCGCGGTGAGCTACGCACGCCGTTGCCGGTCGGACTGGTCTATGACCCGCTCGCAAAGGTGACGCTCGATCCGGACACCGCCGTGCAGGCCGCGCTGCGTCACCTGTTCGAGTGCTTCCAGCGCACCGGCTCCGCGCGCGCGGTCGTCAAGGAGTTCGCCGCACAACAACTGTCCTTCCCGCAACGCATCCGCAGCGGCCCGCGCAAGGGCGAGATCGTCTGGGCAGCCCTTGACCATTACCGCGTGCTGCAGGTCCTGCACAACCCGCGCTACGCCGGCGCGTTCTCCTTCGGTCGCAAGCAGGCGCAGTATGTGAACGGCAAGACCTCTTACTTGCGCATGCCACGCGAGCGCTGGATCGCATTCATCCAGGACGCACACGCCGGCTACATCAACTTCAAGCAGTGGGAGGCAAACCAGGCAGCGCTGCTCGCCAACGCACAGGCGCGCGGCCAAGAGCGCCGCGCCAGCCCGCCGCGCGAAGGCCCCGCGCTCCTCCAGGGCATGATCGTCTGCGGACGCTGCGGCGGGCGGATGACCGTCCGCTACCACCAACGCCGCGGCCAACTCCTCCCCGATTACCTCTGCCAGAAGGAATCGGTCGAGCGCGCGACCGAGAGCACCTGCCAGGTCATCCCCGGCACCCCCGTCGATGACGCCGTCGCTTCACTGTTACTCGACACGCTCACGCCGATCGCCCTCGAGATCGCACTCAGCGTCGCCGCCGAGCTCGAGCAACGCGCCACCGAGGCTGACCAGCTGCGCCTGAGGCACGTCGAGCGCGCACGGTATGAGGCCGGGCTCGCGCGCCGCCGCTACCTCGCCGTTGACCCCGACAACCGGCTCGTCGCCGACGCGCTCGAGGCCGACTGGAACCAGAAGCTGCGCTGCCTCACCGAAGCCCAGGATGATTACGAACGCGCGCACAACAACGGCAACGGACACCTCAGCGAGCAGCAGCGCGCGAAGGTGATCGCGCTCGCCGGCGACTTCCCGCGACTCTGGAACGATCCCGCAACCCCCCAGCGCGAGCGCAAACGCATCGTCCGCCTGCTGATCGAAGACATCACCCTCAACCGAGACCAGCAGATCACCGCCCACGCACGCCTCAAGGGCGGGCAGACACACACGCTGACCCTGCCGATCCCGCTGCGGTGCTGGGAAGCTCGCAAGGTCCATCCCGACACGGTCAAGCTGATCGACCAACTACTCGACGACCACACCGACGCCGAGACCGCCCAGCTGCTCAATCAGGCTGAGCGACGCTCGGGCACCGGACAGCCATTCAGCCCCGGGATCGTGGTCCATCTGCGCCGCGACTACAAGCTTCCCAGCCACCGCGACCGTCTGCGCGCACGCGGCCTACTCACGATCAACGAGATCGCCGAGCAGCTCGAAACGAACACCAGCACAATCAAGGCCTGGCGCGCTGCCGGCCTGGTGACCGGCCACAGAGCCAACGACAAGAACGAGCAGCTCTACGAGCCGCCTACAGCAGACGACCAGCGGCTCGTCAGACACCATGGTCGGCGGCTCAGGAATCGAGAATCCATATCATCAACCCCAGGAGGTGCAGTATGAAGTCACGCCCTTCTCATGAGCCCCTTGCTGGCCCGGGAGACAGAACGAGCTCTCGAACCGGTAGTGCGAACGCAACGCCACGAACCGGTCAGACTCGACCCGCCGGCGACCCCTGAGCACACGCGCGACCGCCGACTTCAGATTGTCGTAGCGCAGGACGTCGAAGACCCCGCCATGCCATTCGAACGCGCGGACGTGGCCCTCCAGGAACCCCTGCTGGGTCTCGGACATGAACGCCATCACGAACTCGGCGCCCGAGAAGCACGCCCGCATCTCGAACAGGTGCACCTCCACCAGCTCGCCACGCAGCAGCACCTTCGCCTGCCCCCAGTCGACCTCGGCCTCCACACCCGCATCGCTGATCAACGGCACGAACACCTCGCCGACGTCACCCAACTCGCGGCGCTTGTCGTGCACGTACCGGCACACCTGCCGCTCGGACACCTCGGCGCTGTGCTCAACGACCAGACGCTGCCAGACCCGACGGGCGGTGTGCCGCTGCTTGCGCGGCGCCTCCCGATCAGCCTTCAGGATCTCGTCGATCACCGCCCGATACGTACCCAGCTTCGGCGCCGCCCGGCTCTCCGGCGCACGCTTCGCCGGCGGGATCGCCGACTCCAACGCCTGCCTCACCGCCCGACGATGCACCCCGTGCCGCCTGGCCAGCTCCCGGATCGACAGCCCCTCGCGCGCATGATCGCGCCTGATCTGCTCGAACTGCTCCACTCTGCTCACTGCTCCTTCCGAACCTTCCGGGCGCGCTTGACAAAGCGCGAACCGAAAAGCTCAGCTCGGACGGAGGTGGGGCCAGTTCAAGCGTCCACAGTGGGGCCAGTTCAGACGTCTACACCCAGCTGGTCAGATCGAATGCCGATCGTCTGTCGGTAGTTGCTCGTTCACAGCCCGGTGACCGCGATCTCGTGGCTCCGTAACGCAGCCGTAGGCTTGCTCTGTGCCGCCCGTCCTAGGTGAAAGCGTCCCCCGCTTCGTCGAGCCGATGCTCGCCTGCACTCGGGCCACACCGAGCGGCGACGAATGGGCGTCTGAAGTGAAGTGGGACGGCGCACGGATGCAGGTGCGCTTCGACGGCGGATCGCTCTCGATGCGCTCCCGCCACGGCCGCGCGTGTGCTGATGAGTCCCCGGAGGTGGCCAGCCTCGCCGAGACGCTCGCCGTTCGCCGAATCGTCCTCGACGGCGAGCTCGTGTGTTTCGCCGCCGACGGCAAGCCCGACTTCGCCGCCCTGCGCGCCCGTCTCGGCCAGCGCGACCCGCACGGGCTCCGGGCGGCCCAACAACGCCGCCCTGTGAAGCTCATCGTGTTCGACGTCCTTCACCTGAATCATCGTGTTCGACGTCCTTCACCTGAACGGTCTGGCTATTCGCGAACTCCCATACAGCGAGAGGCGGGAGCTGCTCGAGGAGCTCGCGCCCGACGGCCCCGCCTGGTGCACCCCGAGAAACTTCCTCGGCAAGGGGTCCTCGCCAAACGCCTGAGACGCGCCCTACACGCCCGGTCGGCGCAGCACCCCCTGGATCAAACACAAGCATCGCCGGCGCGAGTGGTTCGTGATCACTGGATGGCGCGAGCGCAACGGCGCGCTCCCGGAGTTCCTGCTCGCCCGCCGGCAAGGCGGGGATCTCGCCCCGGCGGGAAGCGCAAGCCTCGGACTGGGCGCAGACCAACGAACTGCGCTGCTGGCGCAGCTCCAGCCCAGACGCGGCGCTGACGCGCCGCTCGCCGCCGGCGGGGCTCTTCCCGGAGCGCAACGCGCGAGCGATCGGCAAGAGAACGCCCGGGAGTCAACGATCCTCCGGGCTAGCCCTGAGGCGAATCTCAGGGTTCGCTCGCACCGTTGCGCGGCAACCCCGCGAGTTACTGGCGGTGCAGGACTAGAGGTTGGTTGATGAACAAATGGGGGTCGTTTAACTTTTCCTGATCCACGCCACGTCCGACTTGCCCTTGACGCCGTCGACCATGCGATTGCGCAGAGAGTAGTGACCGCGCGGCGCCGCTGGCCGCATCTGCGTGCCAGCCTCGGCGAGGTACTTCCGCACCGTGGGCATCGAGCGACCGACCTCCAGCGCGATCTCCTCGATCGACATGCCGCTCTCGTAGAGCGCCTTCCACTTGAGGCGGTCCACGTCCGTCACTGGCTGTCGCTTCCGATTAGCCATGACCGGCTGGCCTCTCGCGTAGACGCCCGTACTGGTCATTGCCCCGCTCGGCCACGAACGTCTGAGCGGTGAGTTCGCTGATCGCCAGTGGCGGCAGAGGCAGCAGCAGTTCCTCGTAGCTCTGCGGCTTACCGTCCTGGCAGAGCTGGATGCGGACCACGTACTCGCTCATAGCTGGCCTCGGTGCCGATGCCCTCGAGCTCGGGGCGCGGTGCTCGCGCGCTTGAGCCCATCTCGTAATCATGACTTCTCTTCCCTTCGTGGCTCCGATTTGCCGTCATTCAGAACCCGCCTAGAGGCGCGAAAGTAGCTGCCCGGAGCCCGCATCACAGATCGCCCTTGGCGGAACGCATTTCTACTCTCCGTCCGCGTGTCAAGTTGGGCCCGTGAAGTGCTGTTCAGCTAACGCGCGCTCCCGGCACCCCCGAAGGCAGGGCGTCCCATCCGAGGAGCACAACTCCGAACCTATCCAGGGGGAACGCGCCTCCAGCCTGAGAGCGCGCTCCCGCGCTCTCAGGCCACGAGCACAGGCCGGCCCGATCAGGCGGGCGGCATGATCACTTCTTTACCACCCGCCACGAGACCTCCGCGCGAGCCAACGTATCGTTCGGCGCGCCGGGCTTGGAGAGATAGGCACAGGCGTAATGCTTGCCCACCGGGGCGGCGAGCCGCCTACCGTCAGAAAAGCGGCCCCCGACTAGGGGGTCCATGATCAAATGGCCGCCGTGTAACTTCTCCTGCCCCGCGCTGCGGTCGCACGTGACTCCGGACCTGAACACCTCCAGCTGCGCTGCGGTGGACGAGTGGCCGTCGGCAATGACCTCCACGCTTTCTTCTGCTTTCCCTTTTTGCACTTGGTATTCCGGCCGCACCGAAAGCTTGAGAATGTTCGCCCCGAGCCCTGGATGCTCGAGTACCGGTCCGGCAAGCGCGACGCCGCTTGAACCGCCCGCCAGCGCGAGCGTGCCTAGAGCCGCAACCCACTTTGCTCTGGTAATCATGACTCCTCTTCGTTTGTGGCTCCGACTTGCCGTCATCCAGAACCCGGCTAGAGGCGCGAAAGTTGCGGCCCAAGAGCCCGCATCACAGATCGCCTTGACGGAACGCATTTCTACTCTCCGTCCGCGCGTCAGGCGGTCCACGAGCTGCCACGTGGCAACCGGCGGCGTGGTTCTGTCCGATCGGCGGAGCCGCTCATCGAGGTCTCGGCCTAGACAGAACACCCGCCCGGCTCTGTCAATAGGCAGTGCTCGCGAGCAATAAGCACGTTTGTACTGCTATTGACCAGGGCGTGGCTACTTCAGGCAGCCGGACGACGACCGACGAGTCGACCTTGCTGCTTGTACCTTCGCCCACGGGCAGCAGCGGACCCCAGCCACCGGCATGCTTGGTCGTCGAGCAAAGCAGCGACGCCGTCATCGTCGAGCCAGCGCGGCCGCTGCTCGAGCCAGACAGAAGCAGCGACGATGCCCGATGCGCCGCAAACCTCGTCGAGCGACAAGCGCCATCCGCTCGCTATCGCTTTTGCCTCACGCCGGCGCGCAGCGCGCGATCGCAATGGCGA
>CAVRGI010000008.1:0-540919 GCA_963720665.1 uncultured Solirubrobacterales bacterium
GCGTCAAGCGCGAGAGCGCGGTGCCTGGCCGTCCTGCTTCGATGAACTGTGGTCAGCGATCGAGGCACGCTACGGCTCTTCAGAGGCCGCGCGGCAGATGGTCGAGGTGCTGCTGCTCTGTCGCGAGCTGAGCCCGGCGCGGGTGGAGCTGGCAACGCGAGGCGCGCTCACGGCGGGTGCCACTGACGGGCGCGCCGTCGCTGTCCTCGCGCAGCGATCTGAGCGAGGTGACCCCGCCAGCATCGAGCTCGAGCCCCGGCTCGCCCAGATCGGCGGCTGTGAGCCGAGCCTCGATCACTACGACCAGCTGCTGGTGAAGGGAGGATCCCGATGAGCACGCCCGCGAAGACCCAGGCGATGCAGGCGCTGATCGAGGCGCACGCGATCGAGCTGAAGCTGCCGACGGTCCGACGTCGCTTCCGCACCCTGGCTGAGGAGGCGCTGCGCGAGCAGCAGACGCCCCTCGCCTACCTCGCGGCGCTGCTCGAAGCCGAGATGACCGAGCGTTCAGAGCGACGTGAGCGCCGCCGGCTGATCGAAGCCCGCTTCCCGGTGCTCAAGCGCCTGGAGGACTTCCGCTTCAGCGATAACCCGAAGGTCTCCCAAGCGACGATCGCCGCACTGGCGGAGGGCTCCTGGATCGATGACCGCGAGTCAGTAATCCTGCTCGGTGAGTCGGGCACCGGCAAGACGATGCTCGCGACGGCGCTCGCGGTCTGCGCCTGCCAGCAGGGTCGCAGGGTGCGTTTCACCACCCTCGCCGGCCTGGCCAACGAGCTCCAAGAAGCCGAGAGCCACCGCGAGCTTTCCCGCGTCGTTGCCCGCTACGCGCGCACCGAGCTCGTCGTGCTGGACGAGCTCGGCTACCTGGCGCTGCCCGAGGGCGCCGCCGAGCTCGTCTTCCAGGTCATCTCAGAGCGCAACGAGCGCGGCTCGCTGATCGTGACCACCAACCTGCCATTCGGCGAGTGGACCAAGGTGTTCCCCGACCCCCGCCTGGCCAAGGCCGTCGTCGACCGCATCACTCACCGCGCCCACATCATCGAGACCGGCTCAGAGTCCTGGCGCTTCCGCCACGGACTGCAACGCAAAAAGCGGGAGGCCACCCGATGACCCACCGGCGACCTCTGCGCTGCGCGCGCCCTACGGGCTTCGCTGCGCTGCGAGGTCGCCGTGAACCCAACACGGACATCAATCAGAGATCATCTACACACACCACCAACCAACACGGGGTGGAGCCACCTCAAGCGTCCACACCGGGGCCACTGCAAACGGCCACGCCGAAAAGACCTATGACCAGGCCGGACACTCCTTCTTCTCTCAGGTTGACGGCTGGCAAGGCTGGCTCGCGCGAGTGCCCACGCCGATGGCTGTCGGCTACGACGAGGCGGCCGCGCGTGACGGCTGGGAGCGCATGCTCAGCTTTTTCGATCAGCACGTGCGCTGAACTCCGCTCGAGTCTGGGTTGTTCGGGACCATAAAGCCCTGCTGCAATGACCTTCGGGGTCTTTGACCCCACCCTCAGAACGGATCCAGTGAGGCGTTCACTGCTGTAGGGTCGGCGGGAGGACTCGACGGACTGCACGGCATGGCCGACTGGTCCGGGGATGCCTCCCGCCGCCACTTCGAACCGTGCGTGCGGTTCTCCCGCACACGGCTCACCGACATCGTTCACCGGCTGGCATACGCAGTCGTGGGTCGGACGGTTCCTCTCAGGCGATGGACACGCAGGCTGTCTAGCCACTCGTAGTTGAAGCGGGTGACCCAGTTGCGGCCCGTCAGTCCGTGTTTGGTGCTAGCCAAGAGCGCGAGCCGCTCGTTGACGTAAGCATCGATGAGAGAGAACTTCGCGGCGGAGTTCCCGTAGCGAAAGTACCCGCCCCAACCCCACAGCACGGGGTTGAGTTCAGCGACGACGACGTCGAGCGGCAAGCATGCATAGCGACGGTCGGTCCGCTCGCGAATCTTGCCTCGGATCGAGGCCATCGCTCGCGGGCACGGCCATTGCTGCAAATACCAACGACCCCGATACTTCCAGGACTCCCGCATGCGATGGTGGAAGCCCAAGAAGTCAAACCCCTCCGCACCCCGGGTGAGGTGCGCGACCCTGGTCTTCTCGGGATGCAACTGCAACCCGAGCGTCCCGATGGTCGCCGCGACCAGCTCGCGGGCCGCTTCGGCCTGCTCGTTGGTCGCGCAGAGGACGACGAGGTCGTCGGCATATCTGGCGAGCACTCCCAGTCGCTGCCCCTCACGCTGCCACGTCTGATCGAGCACGTGCAGCGCGACGTTACAGAGCAGCGGTGAGATTGGCGATCCCTGCGGCGTCCCAGCCTCGATGGCCGAAACGATCCCGCCCTCAAAGACCCCCGCCCGAAGCCAACCGCGCAGCAGCTTGACGACCCGCCGGTCGGACACCCGCCGCTCGACCTGAGCGAGCAGTGCCTCGTGCGAGATCTCATCAAAGCATGCCTTGATGTCGGCATCGAGCACCCACGGCCGGCCCCGGTTGACCGTCATCCTGACGGTCTCCAGGGCATGATGCGCCGAACGCCTCGGGCGAAACCCGTAGCTGGATGGCAGAAAGTCGGCCTCGAAGATCGGCTCGAGCACGATCCTCGCTGCCGCCATGACCACCCGGTCGGCGACCGTGGGAATCCCGAGCGGACGGGTCTGTCCCGGCCGCCCCTGCTTGGGGATATGCGCTCGCCGCAGCGGCCTGGGCCGGTACGTCCCGGCCTGCAGCTGCCCCGCGAGAGCGTTGAGAAAGACGCCGGCCCCGGAGCACTCAACCTGCTCGATGGTCACACCATCGACGCCGGGCGCCCCGCGGTTGGCACGGACCTCGCGCCAGGCTCTCCACATGACGTCGCTGCGGGCGACCTTGTCAAAGAGGGCATGGAAACGACGGTCTCGATCCTGCTTGGCACAGCGGTAAAGCACGCGCTGAAGGGCACGAACCCGATCCACACCAACCGTGCGGCTGACGGACCTAGCCGATCTTCCGGCACTCACCAGAGGCTCCTCTCGTTCTTCGCGTGCATCGATGAAGTACGGGCCCTTCGCTCCTGGCGGGTTATGTTGTCCCGCCGCTCAGCACTACTACGGCCCGCTCCGACTCCCGCTCGGCCACGCCACCATTTCCCGGGTTCGCCGGTTATAGGCGCGCATCGCTTCCCGCCGCACCGCAGCGACGGGGCCAAGACGGGTCTCCCCAGTTCCCAGGACAGCCTTCCGTCCGTTCCATGCCCAATACGCCGGAGGGTCCTTCGGCGCCCGCTCCTGGATCCCAGACGCCTTCCATGGCCTTCACCGCGCACAAACCGGCTCGGCTCCCTCTCTTCCGTCCCAAAAGGACGAGGCTGTGACGACGCTTGCTCAGGCTTCACTCACGTTACGGACCGGACGGTCGCACCCGCCCCGCTTCGCACCCGACCTCTCGATCACGCACGGGGGCATAGCTACCAAGGACCCAGGCATCTCCCCGGGCCGGACTCCCACCGGCCGGCTGTCCTGAACTTATCGCTCGATCTACGTCATGACGAACTCCTTCTCCTCACAACGCCCAAGCAGTCTGGGCGCACTTGTGCGACACCCTCCCTTGCCAGAGCGGGAGCACCGAGCGGTCAGCGCACCCGGTCCTAATTGCGAGCCGTGGGTCGGCGGCGGGCGCGCGTGGCGCCGTCCTTGCGGACGACTCCGTCTGCTCGGGCGGCAGAGAGAAGCTCCTCAACCGAGGCGCGCATGGCGCTCAGGAGGACCTCCAGGTCGGGCACGGTGTCGCGGTCGGCTACCACGCCGAAGAACACGTTGCCGTCATAGCTCAGCGCGGCGACGCCGACGGCGTATTCGGCGGCGATCGGGACAAGCGGATGGATCTCGCGGAGCGGCGCCCCGAAGGCATACAACGTCTGCTGCGGACCGGGCACATTCGTGATGGTCACGTTGAACAGCCGCGTGGCGTAGAGCGTCCGCGCAATCGTGGCATGGATCACCGGCGGCGCCAGTCCCACTAGCTCGACCACCGCAGTGCTGCCCGTCGCCTGTTGTCCGGTGGACTTCAGCGACTCCGAGCGAGCCACGATTTCGTGATGGCGGCACACCGGATCTGCCTCCGTTACAGGCAGCTCCACATATAGCGCGGAGACCCGGTTCCCCAGCGCGAGGTGCTCGCTCGCGATGCGGACGTTCATCGGGACCATCGCGCGCAGCCCCTCCGCCGGCAGTGCCTCGCCGCGGGAGCGAAGCAGCGCCCTCAGCCCGCTCGCGGTGACGGCCAGCACGACGTCGTTGACCGTGCCGCCGAGAGAGTCCTTGATCTCCTTGAGGTCCGCCAGCGGGACGCGCACGACCTCGAACCGACGCCGCGTGCCGATCGGAACATTGAGGCTCGTGTGGGGCGCCGCGTGCAGCTCTTGGTGCACGATCAGGCCGATCGCTGCGCGCGCGCTACGAAGCGCCTCACGCGGGTGAAGCGCACCATGGGCTCCCATGTGCGCGGTCTGCACCATGGTTTCGACCGGCAGCAGACCCGCCCACGCGTGCGCCAGAGAAGCAAGTGAGCCGGGAGCCGTGGGGTGGCCGGCGGACGGCTGGCGATCGGCACCGAGAGATGGAGGCGCGTGGCCGCCGCTTGCACCGCTTGCGGAGGACGGCGACGACGGAGCGATCGGCGCCGCGTCCGCTCTGGTGTCGAGTATCAGATGGCCGACGTCGACCGAGCCCACGCCATCGACCATGGAGTGATGGGTCTTAGTCCCCAGCGCCCAACGACCGTCGGCGAGCCCCTCGACGAGCGCCATCTCCCACAGCGGCCGATGACGATCAAGGCGCTGGGAGAAGAAGCCCGATGACCACTCCACCAGCTCCTCATAGCCTCCTGGAGTGGGGAGCGCCGCGTGGGCGACGTGCCTGCCAATGTCAAACGCCGGATCGTCCTCCCATTCGGGCCACGACAGCCCACCCGTGTGCGGCTCGGACAGGCGCTGTCCGTAGCGCGGCAGCTGCCCCAGCCGGCTCACAAGGTGCTCACACAGCTCCTCGCGCGACGGCGGGCGACCGTCCGGTGCAGGATCAAAGATCATGATCGCCCCGATGTGCATATGCGCGCTCTCATCCGCCTCCTCGAGCTCGAGGAACGTCGCGTCCAAGGCTGATAGGTGCTCGCTCATGGCGAAAGGCAAGTACAGCTACCTACGACCAGCAAAAATCGCGGCGCGTGAATACGTACTGGCCGTTCTCCGCGAGAACGCTATCTGCAGGAGCTGCCTCCGTCATCCGAGGTATCCCGCACACTGCCCTCTCCGCGAGCCGGTGACCCGCACGGCAGTCTCGGGCGATCCGCCTACTCCGCCCGTGCCGCAGCCTCACAGTCAACGCGAAAGTCTCCCGCGACGTGAAGACGCTCGCATTTGGCCGAAAGAATCAGTCTGCGTGACTGGTCAGCCCGGTCCAGCTCGCGCGTGAGGGACCTTCTCAGAGGACGTCGCGGCTGTGCGGCGTCCGGCGATGAGCCAGGCGACGGACCTGCTGTGTCGACGGGGCGCCGACGCCGCGTCGCTTTTGAGAGGCTTCGCGACATGGGGGAAGTCCGAGTCGGCATGTTCGCTCTCGGCGGTCAGACCGCTGGCGGAGTGGTGCAGCGCAGGGATGCGCTCGCTCGTGTGGTTGGTGCCGGGATCGACCACGTCTGTGTGGGCGACCATGTGAGCTTCTTCGTCGGCGCCGGGTCAGACGGCTTGATCGCCGCTGCATCGCTCTTGAGTCTCGATGCCGAGCTGCCCGTGTACGTGGGCCTCTACCTGCTGCCGCTCCGTCATCCGGTGCCAGTAGCGCGGCAACTCGCGAGCATCGCCGAGTTTGCGCCTGGGCGGCTGACGCTCGGCGTCGGCATCGGCGGCGAGGACCGGCACGAGATCGAGATCTGCGGCGTCGACCCCAGCACGCGCGGGCGCCGGATGGACGAGAGTCTTCAGATCCTGCGTGGCCTGGCAGGCGGTGAGCCAGTGAATTTCGAGGGCGAGTTCTTCGCGCTGAAGGATGCGTTGATCTTGCCGGCGCCTGCTCCACTGATCCCCGCTGGTCGTCGGCGGACGCTCGGATAAGGCGGTGCGACGTGCAGCGCGGTTCGGCGATGGCTGGCTCGGGATCTGGGTCTCGCCGGGGCGCTACGCCACGGTCGTCGAACAGATCAGCGAGGAAGCCGCCACGGCCGGCCGGGACCCCTGGGGCTTTGAACATGCGATCAACGTCTGGTGCGGTTTCGCCGATAGCCGCGAGGCGGCGCGCGCGCTCCTCGCGGCCGGGATGCAGACGTTCTACCAGATGCCCTTTGAGCCGTTCGAGCGCTACTCGCCCTACGGGACGCCGGCGGAGGTTGCCGAGTTCGTTCGCCCGTACGTCGAGGCGGGCTGTTCAGCCTTCAACGTGATTCCCTGCGCCGAGGACGCCGAGACCGCGATCGCCGCGGTCGGCGAGCTCCGACGGATCCTCACCCCAGCCCCGTAGGCTTCCGGCGTGGGCGAGCAGGTCATAATCGGGCGACGCTTCAACGGTCCGCCTGACTCAGGCCAAGGCGGCTATGTGTGCGGTCTCGTTGCCGAGCGGATCGACGCTCCGGTTGCGACGGTGTCGCTGCGCCGACCGCCGCCGCTCGAGCGCCCGCTCGACGTTCAGTCGGGGATCGAAGGGGCGGTTGCGCTGCTCGATGGTGACTACGTCGTGGCCGATGGCGCTGCGGCGGCGCTCGAGCTCGAGGTGCCCGAGACGGTCAACTTCGCGGACGCCGAGTCGGCGTCCGCCGCCAACCCGTGGATCGCGCGGCACCCGTTTCCGACGTGCTTCGGCTGTGGCCCTGACCGCGACCCGGAGGACGCCTTGCGCCTGATCCTCGGGCGGGTCGCGGGCCGCGACGTGATGGCCGACACATGGGTTCCTGGTCCCTCGCTCGCAGACGAGAAGGGCCACGTCACGCCGCTGTTCGCATGGGCGGCACTCGACTGCCCCACTGGCGCGGCAGCCATCGACCCTCGCAGCGGCCCTCACGTGCTCGCGCGGCTGACGGCTGATCCATCGCGAGTGCCTATCGTCGCTGGCGAGCCACACGTTGTCCTTGCCTGGCTGATCGAGCGCGACGGGCGCAAGAGTCGAGGCGGTGCGGCGATCTACGACGCTCACGATCGCGTGTGTGCGGTCGCCGAAGGACTCTGGATCCGGCTGCGCGACCCATCCGTGATCGGCGCGAACGTCTAGGCAGACAGGCCCACGGCTCAGGAGGCTCGTGTCAGGCTGCCTGTTGCGTCCGACGAGTCGCTTTTCTGGGCTTCGTCTGGCGCCGTTTTCTCGCCCGGGGCACGATCTTGACATCGGCCCCGAGAGCCTGAGCCATCGCGACAACCGTCCGTAGCTCGGGATTCCCCGAGGCGGTCAAGAGCCGACGAATCACCGCAGGGTTCTTGTCGACGGCCCTGGCGAGCTCGGCCTTCGACATGCGATTGTCCTCACGCAGTACATCCAGTTGATGGACGATAGCGTCTAGTGCGGCGATCTCGCGCTGCTGGCGCTCGAACTCGACCCGGAACTCTGGATCCTCTCGGAGTCGTCGAGCGAGACGCCAGTCGTGATAGCCAAGATCCTGGGCCGTCTTGCGTCTGTCGAGTGTCGTAGCCATGAGATTGGTTCGGTGGACTGTAGCACCTATGGTACGCCGCGCGTACCACCTATGTTACGACTATCCCCGGTGACTATCCCCGGTGCTCCCTTTAGATCTCGCGCAAACTGCCCCGATGTCGGGACAAATAGAATACGAATACTTGCCTAGTTGCCACTCGCCAGCAGGGTAGAAAGCCCCTATTAGCAGGTTGTTTATGGATCGGGGAGACAGGATTCGAACCTGCGACCGCCCGGCCCCCAGCCGGGTGCGCTACCAGACTGCGCCACTCCCCGTGGCACTGCTAAGCGGGCGACGGGAATCGAACCCGCCCTAGAAGCTTGGAAGGCTTCTGTGCAACCACAACACTTCGCCCGCTAGCCCGCTCTCATGCTACCGCCGGGCCCGCCGCGAGCGAACGCTCCCTGGCGGGCGATCCTGTCGAGCACGAGCGACCTGCTGGTGCGGCACCGCTCAGGCCGGCGGCGGTTCGCGCCGGGCCTCGGTCGGCACGTCGCCGGTCTCGCCGGCCAGCCCGGGGGGTGGCCAAGGGCCGAACCAGTTGTCGCGAGCGCCGTCGAGCGTGATCGTCGAGCCGCTCAGCGCGTCGCCAAGCGGCGAACACAGCAGCACGATCAGCCAAGCGTGCTCCTCGGGTCGTCCGAGCCGGCCGAGCGGCACCGAACGACTGGCGCCGGCCCGCACGGTCTCGGGATACTTGCGGATCGCGTCGGTCTCGAAATGCCCGGCGGCGACGGCGGTCACGGCCACGCGCTGCGAGAGCCAGCGCCGGGCGAGCTCGCGTGTGAGCGCCTCGACCGCCGCCCGCGCGGCTCCCGAGTGCGCCATCCCGGGCATGCCGTGATGCGGCGAGAGCGTCACGTTCACTATCTTCCCGCGGTCCGCCCGATCCGTTCCGCCGCCGGCCCGATCCCCCACCCCACCGTCCTTGCCATCGCCCGCTACAGCGCCGGCACGCTCGCCGCTCACGATGCCCGCGCCGAGCCCCGCTTCGACGGCGGCCTGAGCCATGTTCAGCATGCCCTCCACGTTCAGCCTCCAGACGGCGCGCCAGCCCTTGGCGACGATTTGCTCGGCGGGCGTGAAGTACTGGCCGCCCGCGTTGTTGATCAGGATGTCCAGGCGCCCGTGGCGCTCGAAGGCCGCGGCCACCAGCCGCCGCGCGTCGGCGGGGTCGCGCACGTCGCCGGCGACGCAGCCAACGGGCATGCGGGTTTGGGCCTCGAGCACGCGCGCGCTGTCCTCCAGCACCTGCTCGCGCCGGCCGGCGATGAGCACACGCGCTCCGCAGCGCGCGAGCTCGAGCGCGGTGGCCTTGCCGAGACCGGTCCCGCCGCCCGTCACGAGCGCGACCCGGCCGCGCAACAGCCCCGGGGCGAACACGTCCGAGCACGCTTCGTCTGACACAGGGGCGATCATACGAGCGTGGCGGGCCCGCCAGTGAGCAAACGCGCGCGCTTGATCGCGGCGGGGCTGGTCGCCGTGCTCGCGGGTGTCGCACTGGCGGGCTACCTGTACGAGCGCCATCGCACGGGCAGCATCTATCACCCCGGCGCCCCGTTCACCGCCCAGACGACGCCGACGCTGCCGAAACGCGCTGACGGGTTCTCGTGGCCGTTCTACGGATTCACCGACAACCACACCCGCTATTTCCCGGCCCCGACAAACATCTTTCCGCCCTACAAGGTGCTGTGGACGCACGACACCCACGCGCTGCTCGAGTTCCCGCCGACGATGCGCGACGATCACATATTCCAGCTCGCCGACGACGGCGTGCTGCGCGCGATCGACAAGTACACCGGCCGCGTCTTCTGGCACCGGAAGATCGGCTCGCTGTCGGCGTCGACCCCCGCGGCGGTCGGCCATGCCGTGTATGTGACGGTGCTCGCCCGCACGGACCACGTCGAAGCGGGAGCGGTGTTCGCGGTCGACTATGCAACCGGCCGGACGCTGTGGTCGCGGGAGCTCCCGAGCGCGAGCGAGTCCTCGCCGCTCGTCGCCGGCGGCAAGGTGTACTTCGGCTCCCAAAACGGCACCGTCTATGCGCTCAATGCGCACGACGGCAGGATCCTCTGGACCTACCACGCCGAAGGAGCGGTCAAGGCCAGCCCGTCGCTGTCGCGAGGTGTCCTGTACTTCGGCGACTACTCGGGGCACGTCCAGGCGATCAGCGCGAGGACAGGCAGGCGCCTGTGGGACAGCGCCTCCGAAGGCGCGCTGCTCGGCAGCGGTACCTTCTACTCGACCGCTGCCGTGGTGTACGGGCGCGTGTTTCTCGGCAACACCGACGGGCGCGTCTACGCCTATGACGCGGCGACCGGCAAGCTCGACTGGGCGGTGCAGACCGGCGCCTACGTGTACGCCTCGCCCGCGGTGACCAATGCCCCGGGCCTCGGTCCGACGATCTACATCGGCTCCTATGACGGGACCTTCTACGCGCTCAACGCCCGGTCGGGACACGTAGCCTGGGAATACGACGCTCACGGGCGCATCTCGGGCTCGGCGACGATCGTGGGCAGGGTCGTCTACTTCGCCGACCTCGGCACCCACCGCACCTACGGCCTTGGCATCTCGACGGGGCGACCGGTCTTCGAGGCGAACACGGGCGCATTCGACCCGGTGATTAGCGACGGCCAGAACATCTACCTGACCGGCTACTCGAGCCTGGCTGCGCTCGCGCCGAGGTCGCCGGGCAGCGGCGCAGACGGGGCTAAGCCGGGCACGAGCCGCCCAGCCCGAGCGCGCGGCTGAGCGAGAAGCTCGCCGCCACGTCGATCCGGCCGGCGCTGCCGGCACGGACGTACGTCCAGCCGCGCGGGGCCCGGGCCACGCAGCCGTCTCCGGCGGCCACAGCGAAGTAGCGGCTGTAGTGAACCCGGATCAGAAAGGTGCCGGGCGCGCGTGCGTCGAACGCGAAGCGATCGTGTCCCAGCGCGGTCAGCCGCCCGGGGCCTTGTAGCAGCGGCGTCGCCTCGCGCACCGCATAGATGCGCCAGTGAGCGCTCGAGAACACCTCCCGCAGATACGGCAGGCCGCCGCGGATCAGGGTGCCCTCGCTCGCGCTCGGCGGGTCGAGCTGCGCATCCGGCAGCGCGACGTAGGTGACCGCCTGTTCATGCAGCCACGCCCGATACGCCTCCGCGCTCAGCGAATGCCCGAGCAGGACCGCGTCGTAGCGCTCCTCGAGCTGCTTCTCCCAGCCGCGCGCGAGCGAGAAGCGCGGCGCCAGGAACGCGGCCTCCCAGTGCGAGCGGGTGAGCGGCACCTCGACTCGCGCGAGCGCGCCGCCGTGTGCGGCCAGGAAGCGCTCGACAGGCGTGTAATACGCCGCTCGCGTCGCCTGCGACCCGGACACCGCGAGCGTCTCGCGCACGGGGCCCCAGACGACCCAGACCAGGATCACGCCCAGCGCGGCTGCGGCTACAGCGGGCGCCGGCGCCGCCGGCGCAGGGCGACTCCGGGCCAGGCCTGCGCCCTGGCGGCTTCGACCGAGCGCGCACAGCAGCAGCGGCGCCGCGAGCAGGACCGCGTAACGCTCGATGTTGCTGCCCAGCAGCGTATGGATCGCGAGCGCGAGCAAGCAGGCGATCAGATACAGGACCGCGCCCAGCCGCAGCAAGCGCTCACGCCGCGGCAGCGCAGCCGCAAACACGACCGCGACGAGCGCGCTGGCCGCAAACGAGCGCGCCGGGTAGGGCTCGAAGCCGCCCTCGCCGAACAGCAGCTCTACCGGCACCAGCACGAGCGCGACCGGCAGCGCGACAGCGATCAAGACGCGCGGCCGCCGCGTGCCGAGCGCATATGTGAGCGCAGCGAGCGTGAGCAGCGCGCCGGCAACCGGGCTTGCCGCAGCGCACACGCCCGCGAGCAACGCCGCGAGCAGCAGCCGCTGGCGTGACAGAGCGAACACGCAGGCGAGCGCGAACGTGACCCCGAGGGCAAACGTCAGCCGCCCGCTCCAGAGGTCGCCGATCGCCGCGACCGCGAACACGCACGCCCCGAGACGCACGCGCAGATCGCCGCCGAACTCGTCGAGCACGAGTCGTTCGAACAGCGCGATCGAGACGAGCACCGACGCCGCCGCGAGCGCGCGCATCCCGATCAGCGAGGCGAGCGGCGCGAACAGCAGGCTGTAGCCGGGGATGCCGTGACCCGCGTACCAGTGCTCGTCGAACAGCGTGAAACCGACCTGTTCGAAGAGTCCGACCCGATAGGCCTGCGCGGCGAGATCGGGCGTGCGCGGATTGACGAGCAGCCACAGCAACACCAGGCCCGCCCCCAGCGCGAGTGCGATCGGCAGGCGAGCGCGCGAGGCGGCGGCGCTGCGCGGCGCTAGCCCGCCGGACTCCAGCCTGCCCGCAGACAGGCGCCCGAGCGGCCGAGAGGTAGCGCTCGAGCTCAATACCTCGATAATCGCCACGCGCAGATGATGACGGGCAAGCGGATCATGCGAGCGAGCCTCGCCTTGACCTTGGCGTGTGCGAGCTCGCTCGCGGCCGGGTGCGCGGGTACGCATCACCCGGGGCCGATCGGCGCGAGCGAGCTGTCCGAAGCGCAGACCTTCCCCTACTACCGGATCTACTGGGTCGGGTCGCGCTTCGAGGATCAGTCGCTCGTCGCCGTGGACGGGCGCAAGAGCTACAACAGCAGCGTCGGGGACAGCGTCTACTACGGCGACTGCATCAGCGACAAGAGCCTGTTCGGGAGCGGCTCGTGCACGTTGCCGCTGCGCGTCGCTACGCTCATCTACAAGCGCCACGACAACCAGCCGCTGGGCGCGCAGCGCAACATCCTGATCAGGGGAGTTCCGGCGGCGGTATATGACGAAGGGCGCTCGCTCGAGCTCTACAGCGGCCGCGTCGCGATCGACGTCTTCTCGGACACGTTTGCGAGCGCGCGCGCGGCCGCGCTGAGCCTGCGCCCGATCAACGCACGCGGCTCCGCGAGCGAACCGTTGCCGCCGCCGGTCTACTGCCCGGGCCTGTCCGGCCCCCAGGAACTGCCGGTACAGCGCGCGATGCTGAGGCTGCCCGGACACGCCTGTCAGCGGGCCGCAGCCGCGCTCGCGTATGCGGAAAGCCTCAAGGAAAAGGTCTCCGGGCGGCCCAAGGGCGTCGCCGAGCGCCAACCGCCCACGCCAGACGGGTAGCCGAGCCGAGCCCTATGACCGGGCGGCATGCGCGGAAGCGGGCAGCGTGAGCTCGCGACGCAGCCCGAGGAACGCCAGCGATCCGATCAGCGCCGGTATCCACAGCGAGACCGCGCGGTAGCTCACGACCGCCGCGAGCACCGCCGAGCCCGGGCGCACGCCGAACAGCAGCAGCATCGCGATCAGTCCCCCTTCGACCGCGACGAGTCCCGCGGGAATCGGCAGCGCGTTGGCCAGCATCCCGACCAGGTAGGCCATCGAGACGGCCCAGAAGGATGGAGTCGGCCCGTACGCGAGCAGGCACGCGTACAGCGCTGCGACGTCGAACAGCCAGTACCCAACCGCTCCCAGCAGGCGCCAGTCACGCGCCCGGATCAGCTTCAGCGCGTCGAAGATCCCGCCGCTGAGCGCCGTCAGAGCGACGAACATGCGCCCGTGCGAGCGCAGCCTCCTCGCTGCGGTGCGGCGCGCCCAATGCGCCAGCGCGAGCGTCGCCGCGATCAACGCCGCCGCGCCGGCCGCGGGCAGCAGCGTCAGCAGCGGGTCATCGGAGCCCGGTACGAGCCCCAGGTACATCGCGACCCCGATCAACAGCGTCGCGAGCACGTTGACCGCGCTCGTCAGCACGAAGATCAACACCGAGCGCTTGGCGATCCTCTCCACCGCGACCCCGCGGCTGCGCAGGACCCAGGCCCCCAGCGCGATCCCCGCCAGCCCGCTCACCGAGACGACCGAGTTGACCGCCAGCTCCGACAGCGACAGTCGCGAGATCAGCCGCCTGCCGAGCATTCCGAAGACGAGCGCGAACAGCAGCACGTAGCTCGCGCAGGAGAGCAGCTCAAAGCCGATCGCCGCCGCGATCCACCCGGCCTGGGCGTCGGTGATGAGCTCCGCAGCCGAGCGCAGCCCGGGCACCGAGAGCAGCAGCGCGAGCACGAGCGCAAAGAAGATCGCCAGGCTGATCAGGCTGTTGCGAAGCGTGCGCGAGTGTTCGCTGAGCGCCGTAGCGGTCGCGCGCGAGACCTCGCCGTCCGCTTCCCCGGACGAAACCTCGCCGGCCGCTTGCCGGGAAGTGCTCTCCCGGGCTCGGGCCGAGTGGTCGTTATCGGCAGGTCCGTTCATCACCCCCTGCTATAGCCGGGCAGCGCCTTCGCTTTAATCACCTCATGGCCGATCAAGCGGCGCGGATCCTTGTCGTCGACGACGAGCCTGCCGTACAGAGCGCGCTGTCGCGGGCGCTGACGCTGGAGCACTACAAGGTCTCACACGCGATGGATGGACAGCAGGCGCTCGAGCGCCTCGACGAGGACCCCTACGAGGCGGTGATCCTCGATGTCTCGATGCCGCGCCTCGACGGCCTCGAGGTCTGCCGGCGCCTGCGCGAGGGGGGCGACCGCACGCCGGTCCTGATGCTGACCGCGCGCGAGGGCGTCGACGATCGCGTCGCCGGTCTCGACGCCGGCGCCGACGACTATCTGGTCAAGCCGTTCGCGTTGCGCGAGCTGCTCGCGCGCGTGCGCGCCCTGCTGCGCCGCTCGAGCGAGGACGACAGCGACGAGCAGGAGCGCGAGCTGGCGTTCGAGGACCTGCGCCTGGACCGCTTCGCCCACGAAGCTTGGCGCGGCGAGCGCGTGCTGGCCCTGACGCGCACGGAGTTCCTACTGCTCGAGATGTTCCTCCGCCACCCGCGCCAGGTGCTGACCCGCTCGGCGATCTTCGAAGACGTGTGGGGCTATGACTTCGGCGCCACCTCGAACTCGCTGGGCGTGTACATGGGCTACCTGCGCCGCAAGACCGAGGCCGGCGGCGAGCCGCGGCTGTTGCACACGGTGCGAGGCGTCGGCTACGTGCTGCGGAGCAGCGCATGAGCTTCCGGCGACGGATCACGCTCGCCGCGGCCCTGGCCGTCGCGGTCGCCGTGGTGCTGGGTTCGCTGTTGACGTATGTGCTCGCCGCGAACGAGCTGCGCGGCCAAATCGACGCGCAGCTGCGCAACCGCGTCGACAACCTGCGGGTGATCGAGCGCCACCCCGCGCGCCGCCACGGCGACAGGCTACTCGACGCGCTGCAGGGCAGGGGCTCGAGCGCGGCGCAGCTGTTCGAAAGCGGGCCCGGCAACGCGCTCAGCAACGTCCAGCCGCGACCCAACCAGGTGCGCGGCTATCAGCAGCTCGTCGGCGCCAGCGGAGCGGTCCTGTTCAGATCGGGCGCGAAAAACGTGACCCTGCCGGTGGACTCGCGGACCCGACAGCTGGCGCTGGGCAAGGGCGAAAGCTTCTTCCGCGACGCGACCGTCCAGGGCCTGCGGCTGCGGATCCTCGCCGAGTACTTCGCGCCGGGACGCGTCGTGCAGTTCGCCCAGCCGCTCACCGAAGTCGACCACCTGCTCAGCCGCCTGCGCCTGATCCTCGTGCTGATCGGCCTCGGCGGGATCGCGCTGGCCGCGCTGCTCGGGGCGCTGGTCGCGCGCGCGGCCGTCCAGCCCGTCAAGCGACTCACCCGCGCCGCGGAGCACGTGGCCGAGACCCAGGATCTCTCGCGGCGTATCTCGCCGGCCGCCGAAGACGAGGTCGGGCGACTCGCGGTCAGCTTCAACGCGATGCTCGACGCGCTCGAGCACTCGATGACCGCGCTCGACGCATCCGTCAAGGCACAGCGCCAACTCGTCGCTGACGCCTCGCACGAGCTGCGCACGCCCGTGACGAGCTTGCGGACGAACATCGAGATCCTGCAGCGCGCCCAAGCCATGGATGAGCGCGACCGCGAGCGGCTGCTCGAGGACGTGGTCGAGCAGATTCAGGAGCTGACCGTGCTGATGAACGACCTGATCGATCTCGCGCGCGGCGAGGAACAGCCCGTCTACGCCGAAGACGTCCGCCTGGACCTCGTCGTCAGCGAAGCGATCGACCGCGCGCGCCGCGATTCGCCGGCGACGCGCCTGCAGGTGACGCTCGAGCCGGTGCTCGTCAACGGCCTCGCCCCCCGGCTCGAGCGCGCGGTCGCGAACCTGATCGACAACGCGATCAAGTACAGCCCGCCCGGCGAGGTGGTCGAGGTCGAGCTCCGCGCGGGCGAGCTGAGCGTGCGCGACCACGGGCCGGGAATCCCAGCCGAGGACCTGCCGCACGTCTTCGACCGCTTCTACCGCGGGGCGGACGCGCGCGTCCGGCCCGGCTCCGGACTAGGACTGGCGATCGTCAGGCAGGTGGTCGCCCAGCACCGCGGGACCGTCGCCGCCGAGCAGGCGCCGGGGGGCGGAACGCTGATGCGAGTCAGGATTCCCGGCGCAGAGACGCTCGAGCAGGTCGACGCCGGCGAGGAGACACCGGCGGCGCTCGCCGCGCACGCGAGCGGGCCCGGCTAGGACCGCTCGGCCGTCTGAGCGCGGCCGGCGCGCCGCCCGCCGCCGCCGGCATGGCGCAGCGCCCGCTCGCGAAACAGCGCCGGCGAGAGGCCGTAGCAACGGCGGAAGGCGTGCGCGAAGTTCGGCGCGTGCCTGTATCCAACCAGCCGCCCGACGTTGCGCACGGGGATCGCGCGCTGCTCGCTGAGCAGCCGCGCGGCGACGGACATCCGGCGCCGGAGAAGATCCTCCTGGAAGGAGTCGCCGAACTGCGCGTAGACGCGCTGCAGCTGGCGCGGCGAGGTCGAGATCGCGCGGGCGACCGCCGCGAGCGTCAGCGGGCGGCGGTAGTAGCGGGCGACGATCACCCGCGCCAGCAGGTACTGGCGGCGACGCTCGCTGGCGGTATCTCGGCGCACAGCCTCTCATCCGACGGGCCGCGCCGGGCGGGACGCGGCGGCCGGCTGCGTTACTGCTCGCCCAGCTCGAGCACCGCCAGAAACGCCTCCTGGGGAACCTCGATGCGCCCGACCTGCTTCATCCGTTTCTTGCCCTCCTTCTGCTTCTCCAGCAGCTTTTTCTTGCGCGTGATGTCGCCGCCGTAACACTTCGCGATGACGTCCTTGCGAAACGCCTTGACGGTCTCGCGCGCGATGATGTGCGAGCCGATCGCCGCTTGAATCGGCACGTCGTACTGCTGGCGCGGGATGCGCTTGCGCAGCTTCTCGGTCAGGGCGCGCCCCATCTCATACGCCTTGTCGCGGTGCACGACCATCGACAGCGCGTCGACGGGGTCGCCGCCGAGCAGCACGTCGAGCTTGACCAGATCCGAGGGACGCATGCCGTCGAGCTCGTAGTCGAGCGAGGCGTAGCCGCGCGTCCGCGACTTGAGCTGGTCGAAGAAGTCGAGCACGATTTCCGCCAGCGGGAGGTCATAGCTCAGCTGGACGCGCTCGGGCGAGAGGTAGTGCATCCCCGCGTTCTCGCCGCGGCGCTCCTGGCAGAGCTCCATGATCGGCCCGACATACTCGCGCGGGGCGATCAGCTGGGCGGAGATATACGGCTCGCGGATCTCCGCGATCGCGCCCGGGTCGGGCATGTCGGAGGGATTGTGCACCTCGATCTGCTCGCCGCTCGCGAGCGTGACGTCGAACTCGACCGATGGCATCGTCGCGAGCAGCTCGAGATCGTACTCGCGCTCGAGACGCTCGCGCACGATGTCCATGTGCAGCAGCCCGAGGAAGCCGCAGCGAAAGCCGAAGCCGAGCGCGTCCGAGGTCTCGGGCTCCCAGGAGAGCGCGGCGTCGTTGAGCGTGAGCTTCTCGAGCGCATCGCGCAGGTCGGGGTAGGCGTCGGAGTCGATCGGGAACAGGCCACAGAAGACCATCGGCTTGACCTCCTGGTAGCCGGGCAGCGGCTCGCTCGCCTCGCGGCTCGCGCCGCGCCCCGCGGCGCCCCCGCCGGCGGCGCTGCGGGTCGTCAGCGTGTCTCCGACGCGCAGCTGGGTGACGTCCTTGATGCCGGTGATGAGGTACCCGACCTCGCCGGCGGACAGCTGCTCGGCGGCTGTCATCGCGGGCGAGAAGAAGCCGATGTCGTCGATCTCCGCCTGCGTGCCCGCGGCCATCGCGCGGATCGGCTGGCCCTTGGCGAAGCACCCGTCGACCACGCGGATGTAGGCGATCACGCCCCGGTACTGGTCGAACTCGGAGTCGAAGATCAGCGCGCGGGGAGGCGCCTGCGTATCGCCCGAGGGCGCGGGCACCCGCCGGATCAGCTCCTCCAGGACCCCACCGACCCCCTCGCCGGTCTTGCCGCTGATGCGCAGGATCGAGTCCGCAGGCTCGCCCAGCAGCTCGGAGACTTCGCCGGCGACCCGCTCGGGTTCCGCGCCGGGAAGATCGAGCTTGTTCAGGCAGGGGATCAGCTCAAGGCCCGACTCGACCGCCAGGTAGGTGTTGGCGACCGTCTGAGCCTCGACGCCCTGCGACGCGTCGACGAGCAACAGCGCGCCCTCGCAGGCCGCGAGCGAGCGCGAGACCTCGTAGGTGAAGTCGACGTGTCCCGGCGTGTCGATCAGGTGCAGCTGGTAGGTCTCGCCATCCGCCGCGGTGAAGAACACGCGCACAGCCTGCGCCTTGATCGTGATGCCCCGCTCGCGCTCGAGATCCATCGAGTCGAGCAGCTGCGCGCGCATCGCGCGCTGATCGACCGTGTGGGTGAGCTCGAGGATGCGATCCGCGAGCGTCGACTTGCCGTGGTCGATGTGCGCGACTATGCAGAAGTTACGGATATGCGCCTGATCCATGAACGCGTCGAACTCTAGAAGGGCCGGCGCGCCGCGGGCGCCCGCGCCAGCGCCGCCTGAGCAGCGCGGGCGGCCTCAGGCGCGTCCGAGCTGGGTGCGGATCAGGCGCTGGACCTGATGAGCCTCGGGCACGCGCATCGCGAAGACAGCCCGCGCGTAGACGACCATACCCGCCGCGGCGGCCGCGCCGACGCTCACGACCTGGGCGGCGAGCGACACACCGAGCAGCTCATAGAACACCCGCCAGACCGCCCAGGAGACGCCCCCAAGCAGCGCCGAGGCGAGCAGGACGCGCGCGGTGATCATCGTCGTCTGGGCGCCTTCAAGGCTGCCGTTGAAGCCGATCCGCAGGCGCTGAAACTGCAGGGCGGTCATCACGACGTTGGCCGCGACCGTGCCGATGATCAGCCCGCTGATGCCGAGCGGCTTGTACAGGCCGATCGAGACGACGATGTCCACGACGATGTTCAACGCGGCCAGCCTGGTCGGGATCCAGGGGCGTTGCACCGCGAAGAACACGCGCGTCAGCAGCAGGTTGAGCCCGCCGAACGGCAGGCTGAAGGCGAACCAGAACAGCGCGGTCGAGACGAGGTCGGTCGATTTGGCGCCGAACGCGCCGCGCTCGAACACGAGCCGCACGATCGGGGTGGTGAGCACGAGGATGAACACCGACGAGGGGATCAGCAGCAGGTTGATCTGGCGCATGCCGATGCCGATCGCGCGGCGCATGCTGCGCACCTCGCGGCGCGCCGCCATGCGGCTCAGCGTGGGGAACAGAACGGTCGCAACAGCGACGCTGAACAGGCCCTGCGGGAGCATGTAGATGCGAAACGCGTTGTCGATCGCGCGCGGCGCTTCTTCGGAGACGAGCGTCCCGAAGACCGAGTTGATCAGCTGATCGAGGTTGACGATGCCGAGCCCGATCGTCACGGGCAGCATCAGCGCAAACACCTGCCGGACACGTGGATCGTGCCAGTCGATCGAGAACTGCAGGCGGAAGTCGATCCGGGCGAGCGCCGCGAAGACCATCAACATCTGCACGAACGTCGCGATCAGAATCGCGATCGCGTACGCATACAGCTGGTCGCCATTCTCATAGCCGCCGTGAAAGTGAGGGTGCAAGACGACGAGCAGCACCACGATCACGAGATTCCAGACCGCCGGCGCGATCGCGGGGATCGTGAAATGTTCGTAGGACTGCAGCACGCCCACGAGCAAGCCGATCAGCCCGATCAGCAGCACCACGGGAAACAGCACCTGCGAGAGGCCCGCGGTCAGCGCATCCAGCGGCGGGTTGAACTTGGGGCCGGTGAACAGCGGCATGATCACCCCGGCCGCCAGGATGAAGAACGCGGTCACCGCGCCCAGCACGATCAGGATGATCCAGAACAGCGTCGAGGCAAGCCGGAAGGCCTCGCGCTTGCGTCCCTGCTGCAGGAGATCCGTGAACACCGGCACGAACGCCGCCGACAGCGCGGCGTTCGCGAACAGATTGCTGACCAGGTTCGGGATCTGGAAGGCGATCGTGAACGCAGACGCGGGACCGCTCGTGCCGAAGAAGCTTGCCGCGATGATTTCGCGCGCGAGCCCGAGCACCCGCGACAGGCCGGTTCCGAGCGAGAAGATCGCGGTGTTGCGCGCGACGCGGCCCCCGCCCTCGCCCGCGCGGACTTCGCCGTCCCGCTGCGCCGGCCCGTGCTCGGGGCGCACGAAGCCGCCGTATTCCTCGCCGAAGCTCGCGTCAGGGATGCCGAGGACATCGCCCGGTTGCTCCGGCCCGGGTCCTCCGGGGGTTTCGCCGGCTCCTGAGGTTACGGACAAGGCCGCTATAGTACGGCGCCTCCGCGATGGCCAATATTCACTCTCAAAAGAAGCGGATCCTGCGCACCGAGCGCGAGCGGCTCGAGAACCGCAGGTACACCTCCGCGATCAAGACCTATTTCCGGCGCCTCGAGGCGGCTGTGCGCGACGGAGATGACGCGCGCGCCGCCAGCGAGCACCGGCTGCTGCAGAGCACGATCGACAAGGCGGTCAAGCGCGGAGCCCTGCACAGAAACACCGGCGCGCGCAAGAAGGGCCGGGCTGCGCGAACGCGCGGCGGCGCCGCTTCCTAGCCGAGACGGCCGAGAGTCAAGCGAGCCAAGGACGCAGGGAGCGTGGCGTGCCGATCCGGGATCAACGCGACCCCCGATCGGCCAGCACGCGGGCGACCGAGGACGCCGGGTCGCGCGGGCTATCGGCCGTCTGTCATCTGTTTGATCGCGCGCAGCGCGAGCGTGTCCTCCTCGAGCGCGGACATGCGCGAGCGGGTGGCGCGCCATTGCGAGCCGCCGCGCGTGTCGAGCTCGAGGTCGGCGAGCGCGACGATCGCGCCGCGCAGGCGCGCGGGATCGGCCCGGGCGACGTCCGCGATGAAGCGCTCGGCGGCGCGCGCGGGCATGCGCAGGCCGCGTCTGAGCTGAGCTTGCGACTCGCCGCTGCGCAGACGCGCGGCCGCGTTCAGCGCGTCGCGCAGCCGGGAGGCCATCAGGTAGGTGAGGCCGGAGAAGCGCTCGCCCTGCTCGCGCAGGCGCAGATACAGGCGCACGGCCTCGCGCGGTTCGCCGGCGAGCAGCGCATCGGCGAAGCTGAACGCGCGAAGCTGCGCGGAGCGCGCGGCGCGGCGCTCGATCTCCTGCGCGTTCACGCGCGCCGGGGCGCCCAGCTCGAGCGCCAGCTTCTCCAGCTCGCGCAGTAGCCGCTGTTGACGCTCGCCGACGACTGCCACGAGCGTCTTGGCCGCGGCGCTGTCAAGCTCGATCCCGAGCCGCGCGGCCTGTGCGCGCGTCCACTTGGGCAGCTCCCACGGCTTGACCGTCGCCTGCGCGACGACCTGTCCGCCGGCCCGCTCGACGGCGTCGCGCAGGGCCGCGGGCGCCTTCGCGCGCGGCTCCTCGCGGGCAAACAGAGCGAGCGTCGTCGCGGGCGGCATCGCGGCGAGCGCGGGCGCCAGCTGCTGTTCGACCTCGGCCTGCTTGAAGCGCTCCGCGCCGTCGACGAGGATCACGCGACGGCCGACCGCCAGCGTCATCGCCGCCAGCGCGCCGGCGACGTTCGCGGGTGTCGCGAGCTCGCCCTCGAGCACCTGCACGCTGGCGGAGTCGCCCTCGCGTTCGGCGAGAGCTTTGAGCCCTGCGCGTCGCTCGGCGATCGCGCCGTGGTCATCGCCGTGGATCAGGTATGCGGGCTTGAGCTCAGCCACCGTTGGGAGTCTAGGGGCGGGACGGGCGCCGCTCGCGGGCGGCACCGGCGCCGCTCGTGCCGCTAGCGCACGACGAGGTTGACGAGCTTGCCGGGGACGACGATTTCCTTGACGATTTGCTTGCCGTCGACGTGCGCGCGCACGTTTGGGGCCGAGCGGCACAGCGCCTTGAGCTCCTCGGGGCCCGCGTCGGCCCCGGCCCGGACGCGGTCGCGCAGCTTGCCGTTGACCTGGCAGACGAGCTCGTAGACGTCGCGTTCGAGCAGCGCCGGATCGGCCTGCGGCCAGGGCTGCTCCCACACGCGCTCGCCGGTCAGCAGCTGGTACGCGTCGGCGCTGACGTGCGGCGCGAACGGGAACAGCAGCGACGCGCTGCTCGCGAGCGCGAGCTGCAGCGTGGCGGGGTCGGCCTCGGCGCGCAGTCGCGACGCGTCGTTGAGCAGCTCCATCACCGCGGCGATCGCGGTGTTGAAGGCGAACCGGCGCAGGTCTCGGGAGACCTTGTCAATCGCCCAGTGGGTCTTACGCAGCAGCTCGAGGTCCGCGTCCGCATCCGGCCGCTGTCCGGGCGGCGCTGCCGGCTCGCGATCCGCCGCCTCGGCGGCAAAACGCCACAGCCGGGAGAGAAACCGGTGCACCCCCTCGACGCCCTCATCGGACCAGTCCGCGTCCTGCTCGGGCGGGCCGACGAACAGGATGTAGCAGCGCGCCGTGTCAGCGCCGTGGCGTTCGACGATCGCCGCCGGCGAGACGACGTTGCCGCGCGACTTGCTCATCTTCGCGCCGTCCTTGGTAACCATGCCTTGCGTGAACAGCGCCCGGAACGGCTCTTGAAAGTCGAGCTGGCCGAGGTCGGCGAGCGCCTTGGTGAAGAAGCGCGCGTACATCAGGTGCAAGATCGCGTGCTCGACACCGCCGATGTACTGGTCCACGGGCATCCACTCGCGCAGCGCCGCAGGGTCCCAGGCGGCGCGGTCGTTCGCTGCGTCGCAGTAGCGCAGGAAATACCACGAGGAGTCCACGAACGTGTCCATCGTGTCCGTCTCGCGGCGTGCGTCTCCACCGCACTCGGGGCAGCGCGTGCGCACCCAGTCCTCGGCGGCCGCGAGCGGCGAGCGCCCGCGCGGGGCGTAGTCCTCGATGTCCGGCAGCTCGACCGGAAGCTCCTCGGGCGGCACCGGCACCGCGCCGCAGCCGTCGCAGTAGACGATCGGGATCGGACAGCCCCAGTAGCGCTGGCGCGAGATCAGCCAGTCGCGCAAGCGATAGTTGACCGAAGCGTGCCCTGTGCCGTCGCGATCCAGCCACTGGACGATCGCGCTCAGCGCCTCGCGGTTGCCCATGCCGTCGAAGGACGGGTTTGAATTCGTCAGCGGCCCGTCGCCCAGGTACGGCAGCCCCTGCTCGTCTCCGCCGTCGGGCGGCGTCCCCTCGATCACCCGCTTGATCGGCAGCCCGAACGCGCGCGCGAACGAGTAGTCGCGCTCGTCGTGTGCGGGCACCGCCATGATCGCGCCGGTGCCGTACTCCATCAGCACGTAGTCGGCGACATACATCGGGATCTCCTCGCCGTTGACCGGATTCGTGACGCTGCGCCCGAGCGCGACACCGGTCTTCGGCTTGTCCGGGTTGCCGCGTTCCTCGCCGGACTCGGTGATCGCGTGGCTGACGTACTCGCGCACCTCACGCTCGCGCTCGGTGCCCGCCACCAGCCGCAGAACGTCCGGGTGCTCGGGCGCCATCACGAAGAAGGTCGCGCCGAACAGCGTGTCCGGCCGGGTCGTGAAGACGGCGTAGTCGATGCCGAGCTCCTCGCAGCGGAACGTCACCTCTGCCCCCTCGCTGCGCCCGATCCAGTTGCGCTGCATCGTCTTGACGTGCTCGGGCCAATCGATCTCCTGCAGGTCGCCCAGCAGTCGCTCGGCGTAATCGGTGATGCGCAGGAACCACTGCTCGAGCTGCCGCACCTCGACGACGGCGCCGCAGCGCTCGCAGCGCCCTTCGGCGTCCACCTGCTCGTTGGCGAGCACCGTCTGGTCGTTGGGACACCACTTGACGGCCGCCTCCTTGCGGTAGGCGAGGCCCGCCTCGAACAGCTCGAGGAAGATCCATTGCGTCCAGCGGTAGTAGCTCGGTTCGTGCGTCGCCAGCTCGCGCGACCAGTCGATCGAGATCCCCCAAGAGTGAAACTCGCGCCGAAAGGCAGCGATCGAGGCCTCGGTCGAGACGCGCGGGTGGACGCCGGTCTTGATCGCGTGGTTCTCGGCGGGCAGGCCGAACGAGTCGTAGCCCATCGGGTGCAGCACGCGGCGGCCGAGACGCCGGTGGAAGTGCGCGATCGCATCGCCGACCGAGTAGACCTTGAGATGGCCGATGTGCGGCTCGCCGCTCGGGTAGGGCAGCATCTCGAGCACGTAGGAGTTGACGCGCTCCTCCTCCGGCGCCGGCGCGCCCCGGCCGGAGGCGAGCGTCGGGCCCTCGTTGGCGACCTCCCAGGTGCGCTCCTGCGCCCACACGGCCTGCCAGCGCGGCTCGATCTCGTGCGGGTCGTAGTGATACTCAGGCATGGTCCTCGGGACAGCAGGTTATCGGGCGTCGGAGGAGGGAATCGAGCGTCGCCGCGCACGCGCGCGCTCGTAGCTCAGCGACTGCCGCAGAAGACGTGCAAGGTCTATGCAGAGGCGGACTTGCGACCCCACGCGAGAAACATCAGGTTCGGCATGACGACAGTGCGAGGGTCATCGAAATGCTGGCGAGCTGCGCGGTCAAGCTCATCGAGCTCGCGCTCATCCGCCAGCCCCATTTGCAGGATCTGTGGACGCATCGCGCTGACCAGGTCGGCTCGAATCGCCCGACGCGAGTGACCGGGCGGATAGACACCGGCGCGCGCTTCGACCGCGACGTCCTCGAGGCCCGCCCGGCGGTACAACTCGGCCATCTGGCGCCCAATGTGCGGATTGGCGCCGTTGCGCGAAAAGGCGACCGTGAAGATCTCGCAGAGCCGGTCAAAGGCCGGATGGGGCGGGTAGCAGATCGCCGTGCCGGTGTCAGGCTCCATGCCGGCGACGCAACCTCCTGGCCGCACCAGCCTGACCATCTCGGCGAGCACCGTTTCTGGCTCGGGCACAGTGACCAACAGAGTGCGTGCATGTGCGAGATCGAACGAGCACGACTGCAGCCCGGTGCGGCGCGCATCTGCGTGCAGAATCTCCACGCCGGAAAGCGCGCGTCGATTCACCAGCTCGGCTGCCATCGCGACGTGCGCTGGGTCGCCGTCGAGCCCAACGACCCGCCCGCCCGGCGAGACTCGTTCGTCCAAGAGCTCGACGATGCCGCGGGGTCCGCAGCCGAGGTCGATCGCGCTGTCGCCGGGGTGCAGGCCAACTCGGTCAAGCAGAGCGGAGCTGTCCGGTGCCAGCTCGTCGGCCTGGCGCTGCAGGCGAGCACTCTCAGCGCTGCTGCTGCCGAGCGCGTAGACCGCGTTGGGATCGATCGAAGCTGCGCCGGCGGTCGGTGTGTGCGCTGCTGCTGCCGGTTTGTGTCCGGCGGGTGGACGCCGTCTGGATTCCTCCACAACGCGGCTCCTTTCGCAGGATTCTCAGGCTACCACGCGCGCGGCAGGCCGAATTCAATGAACGCGCGACAGCGCCAGCGCTCGCGCACCTCGCGTACCAGGCCCACGCGATGACGATGTGACCGCCGAGCACTCGGTTTCCCGGCGCGACCTGTTACTGGACGCTTCAGTCATTACCAGCAAACAACCGGAGGAAGAGCAGGAAAATATTGAAGACGTCGATGAAGATTCCAGCTGCCAAGGGGATGACTTCTTCGTTGCCGGCGCGGCGCAGTCGGTTGAAGTCCACGACCGTGTACAGGCCAAAGATGGCGAGACCGACGATCGCGTAAATCGTGTAGGCCGCGGGGATACGTACGAAAATCAGCACGATGCCGGCGCCGATGAGTATGACCAACAGCCAGAACAACGTGCGATACAGGAAGGACAAATCGCGGCGGATGGCGTAACCGACGGAGCCAAGGCCGCCCACGAACAGAGCGGTCGCCCCGAAAGCCTGGCGCACGGCGGTCGGATCCGTCGCAGAGTAGTAATTGATCGTGGTGGCCACGCTCGCGCCGACCAACACACCGAAGGCGAACAGCAGCGTGAGCGCGAGGCCGTGGTTCCCGCGGGCGTTGGCCACGTTTAGCCCCACTAGACAGCCGAGCGCGATTATCCACGCGATGAACCAACTGGCGCCACCCAGGTTGCGGCCGAGGTAAACGCCAAGCGTCGCGAACCCAACGGTCAGCGCGACGAGCGCCATCACGCGGCCGAATATTGCTTGTGTGCGGCCGACTGGCAGGCCCGCTTCGTAACCGACCGAGCTCATCGGCGGGATCGTAACAAGGCGAGGCCGGTTCATCGGATCGGCTCCCGTTTTGTTTTCAGGTGCTGGTTGCCTCCACCGTGGCGAAATCCGCCGATCGGTTCGAGGCCGCGTGTGCGCGCACAGCATCGACGATCGCGGCCGGCGCCTTGGCGGGCGAGCCTGCGTCGAACGGCGGCTGCGGGTCGTACTCGATCCCGAGCTGGATCGCCTGCGCGACCTCCGCTCCGGCGATCTTGCCGGCCAGCGCGAGCGCCATGTCGATGCCCGCACTCACGCCCGCTGCGGTGGCGACCTTGCCGTCGAACACGACGCGCTCGGACGTCGGCTGCGCTCCCAGCGCGCGCAGCTGCTCGAGCGCGAGCCAGTGACCTGTCGCCCGCTTGCCCTCGAGCAGTCCCGCGGCCGCGAGGATCAGCGAACCGGTGCAGACCGACGTCGTCCACGTCGAGGTCTCGTGCGCGGTGCGCAGCCACTCGTGCACCGGGCCGTCATGCATCGGGACCGCCTTCCCCGGGCCTCCTGGGACGAGCACGATCTCTGGATGGGGCAGATCCTCGAACGAGGCCTGCGCAAGCACGGCCAGGCTGCCGCGGTCGGTGTGCTTGGGTCCGGGCTGCTCGGCCACGAACGTGACGTTCGCGTCGGGCAGCCGGCTGAGGACCTCATAGGGTCCGATCGCGTCGAGCGCGGTGAAGCGGTCGAACAGCAGGATTGCGATGTCCATCGCGCGGGTCCTTTCATTGGTGGGTTCTAGTCGATCCGACGATCAGCTCACGCGGCGAGCCCGATCGGGCCGGTGCCGGCCTCGGCTTGGGGTACGCAGTAGCGGCGCCGGTACTCGGCCGGTCCGACCCCGAGAACGCGCAAGAACACACGGCGCATCGTCTCGGCGGTGCCAAAGCCGCACGCCAGCGCGATGCTCGCGATCGGTTGCGCCGTATCCTCGAGCGCGCCGCGCGCGGCCTCCACGCGCACCCGCTCGACGTAGCGCCCGGGTGTGATCCCCGTTTCGGCGCGAAACGCGCGCGCGAAGTTGCGCGGGCTCATGTGCGCGCGCAGCGCGAGCGCCTCGACCGAGAGGTCATCCGCGACGTGCTCGAGGACGAATCGCTGCACCTCGCGCAGCGGCGCGCGCTCGGGCTGCTGAGCCGCAAGCGTCGCGCTGAACTGCGACTGGTTGCCGGGCCGGCGCAGGAACAGAACGAGATGGCGCGCGATCGTCAGCGCGGCGTCGCGGTCGAGATCTTCCTCGACGAGCGCGAGCGCGAGATCCATGCCCGCGGTAACGCCCGCCGAGGTCCACACCGGGCCGTCGCGCAGGTAGATCGGCTCGGGATCGACGTCGACCGCGGGGTGGCGCCGGCCGAGCGCCGCGGCGGACGCCCAATGGGTGGTCGCGCGCCGCCCATCGAGCAGGCCGGCGGCCGCGAGCACGAACGCGCCGGTGCAGACCGAGGCCACGCGACGCGCGCTGGCAGCGGCGGTGGCGAGCCACGCGAGCAAAGCCTGGTCGGCGCTCGCCTCGCGCGATCCCGGGCCGCCCGCGACGACCAGGGTGTCGATCGCTGCGGGCGCTTGCGCGAAGGTCGTCGCGGGGACTATCTGCAGGCCGCTCGACGTAGCCAGCGGCGCGCCGTCACGGCTTGCGATCGTCACTCGATAGCCGCGCTGCGAGCGCGCGCCGGCGTCGATCAGGCGCTGCGCGCCGGCGAACACCTCGAGCGGGCCGGTCACATCCAGGCTCTGGACGCCCGGGTAGATCGCGATGACGACCTCTCTGGGGTTCGATCTACGTCTGCTCATGCGCTTGATCATCGTGCAAGCAAGCGCTGTCTGCAAGGACAATTTTCCCACAGTCTCGGCCACGCCTACGCGTGACGAAGATGCCTGGGCGAGGCGCGCGACACGCGTGTGCGCGGCCCCGACACGCCTGTCCGCGCGGTTACGATGAGCGAATGGAGTCCGAGCGTGAAGCGCTGAGCGCCGCTGCCGGACACGTCGCCGGGATCATCCAGGCTGCCGAGCGAACCGCCCGGGAGCTGCGCGAGCAGGCGGAGGCGCGCGCTGGCGAGCGGATCGCGGAGGCCGACCGGGCAGCCCAGCACCGTGTCCAGGCGGCCGAGGACGAGGCACAGGAGATCCTGCAGGCGGCTCGCGCGCAGGCTGAGGCGACGCGCAACGACGCGCTCGCCTCGCTCGGAGCGCTTCGCGGCGAGGCCGATCGCGTGCTGGCCTCCGCGCACGACAGCGCCGAGCGGGTGCTGGCTTCCGCACGCGCCGACGCCGATCGCGTGTTGGGCGACGCGAACGCCGAGTCCGAGCGGGTGCTCGGCGAGGCGCGCGAGCGGGCGGCGCAGGCGATCGCTTCGGCCGAAGAGCGAGCGAGCGCGCTAGTGGGAGACGCGCGGACGGCCGCCGGCGAGGACCTCGCCCGCGAGCAGGCCGAGGCGCGCGAGCGGGCGCAGAGCGTGCGCGCGGGCGCGCAGGCGGAGGCGCGCGAGATCGTCAGCGAAGCGCACCTCGCCGCGCGCGAGGTCGCGCGCGAAGGAGCTGAGATCTCGCGCAACCTGCGTGAGTTGTCGGCGTCGCTGCGCAGCAACGCCGAGCGCCTGCTGCGCGACATCCGGCTCCTACATGGCAGCATGACCGCGCGGCTGGATCAGGTCGCGCCCACCAGCAAGGGTCGCGGCCGGGACGAGCCCGGCGACGATCTCGACGTGCACGAGTTCCTGCCGCGCGAGTAGCGCGCGGCCGTGCGGGAGAGGAATCGGGGAGCGCAACGACAGTCGAGGCGACAGGGGCACACGCAAGCCCAGGCGCTACGATTGCCTTGCACGGGGCTATAGCTCAGCTGGGAGAGCGTCGCGCTGGCAGCGCGAAGGTCGTCGGTTCGAGCCCGACTAGCTCCATCCCTGACGGTGGTCGAACTGCAGGATGGCCCGCATCGGTCCGCTGTCGCCTCCGCCCAGCATGGCTCGGGCCCCGAGCGCCTTGACCTGCCCGCTGAGCGCGGCTATCCGGGAGTGGGTGCCGTCGTGCATCACGCACCTCTCGAAACGCATTGAAGTGGCGATCCGTCGCGGCGCGCGTCTCCTGAACGGACGCGCACCCGAAAGAAACTCGGTAGTGCTTAGGCCGCTGGTGAGCCGGCATACCGCGACAGGCATTGAGGCGAACGCGACGCGTCTTAACCGGCAATCTCCGGTCATAGCTTTAGTCACTGGTTTAGTGACACGGGAATCACGGCGAATGGATATGGCAGATTTCAGAACTGCCCTAACCGGAAGTGCAGTAGGTGATCCGAGCTCGCTCGGACGAGATAACCATGAAATGGGTGTTGTGCTCAGATCCAAACGGTCATTCGTGTAACTACCGGCACAACATCCCTCGCAACGGACCTGACCAGAGCGCGGGCATGACGGGTAAGCCGGGCCTGGTCTACGATGGCGACATGGCGCAGCTTCGCTGGAGGATTGAGATCGCTGTGACCCGTGTGCTGACGCGAATTTTGCGCGCCGTGGGCTTGCGCGATCCGGTCTTAGCATGGCGTATCAATCGTCAACGCAGGCGACGCCTGGCGCGGGAGGCGGCCGGCGATGACCAGCTTTCGCGGCCCGCTCTATTCGAAATGGACGCGAAGCTCAACGACATAATCGATCAGGACGGCGGTTTTTTTGTTGAGGCAGGTGCAAACGATGGCTTTACACAATCAAACACATACTGGCTCGAGCGGTTTCGAGACTGGCGCGGATTGCTGGTCGAGCCTTTTCCGGAGCTGGCGGCAGAGGCCCGGCGATCGAGGCCGCAGGCGATCGTCAGGCAGTGTGCGCTCGCGGCGGCTGACGAGCCGCGAGAGATGTTACGCATGCACTTCGGCGACCTAATGTCGATTGTCGACAAAGCCAAGGACCCCGGCTGGCCATGCTTCGGCACCGTGCTCGGATGGCGAGACTCATACGAATTGGATGTAGAAGCGCGCACCCTGTCCTCGCTGCTTGACGAAATACGGGCACCCGACGTCGATCTGCTGTCGCTGGACGTGGAGGGGTTCGAGGCGCCGGCGCTGAGAGGAATCGACCTCAAGCAACACGCGCCGCGGTACGTACTCGTTGAGATACACGATCGAAACCGCGACAAGCCGCCGATAGATGAGGTGCTGCGCGACCGGTACGTAGAGCACAGCTGGCTATCCCCGCAAGATCTGCTCTATGTTCGAAACGACCGCGCCAAGAATGGCCGGGCCCCATAGCTGCTGACACACGATCATGAGCGCCCCAGCACGAGGGGGCTCTAGCATGGCGCTCGATGCGATCAGCTGCGCCCGCGTCCAACACAACGAGCAACGAGCCGCGCGCGAGCGAGCAGCGGGCCGCGATTCGAGCGCGAGCGCTGCGGCGCAGCTTCAAGGGCGAGATCGACGCGGTGCGGGGTATCGACCTGGACGTCGCCAGCGGCGAGATCTTCGGCTTTCTGGGTCCGAATGGCGCCGGCAAGACCACGACCGTGCGCATGCTGTGCACGCTGCTGCCGCCGACCGCCGGCAGCGCTGAAGTCGCCGGGATCGACGTCCTCGCTGACCCGGGCGCTGTGCGGCGGCGAATCGGCGTGGCTTTGCAGGAGATCGGACTCGATCCGGTGCAGACCGGGCGCGAGCTGCTCGAGTTGCAGTGCGGCCTGTACGGGATCACCGGCGCGGCGGCGCGTGCCCGCGTCGATCAGCTGCTCGAGCTCGTCGGGCTGGTGGACGCCGCGGAGCGCCGCACGAAGACCTATTCCGGCGGCATGAAGCGGCGACTGGATCTGGCCAGCGCGCTCGTGCACTCTCCCGACGTGCTGTTCCTCGATGAGCCCACCACCGGTCTCGATCCGGCGTCGCGGCTGACGATCTGGGAGGAGGTGCGGCGGATCAATGCGACCGGCACGACCGTGTTCCTGACCACCCAGTACCTCGAGGAGGCCGATCGCCTGTGCGACCGCCTCGCGATCATCGACCAGGGGCGAATCGTCTGCGAAGGCACTCCCGAGCAGCTCAAGGCGGAGCTGGGGCACGACGTCGTATCGGTCGCCCTGGACGGAGCTGACATCGCGATGACCAAGGCGGCGATCGGCGAGCTGCCGGGATTGCAGCGCGTCGTCGCCGAGCGCGATGCGCTGGCCTTGTACGTGGAGGATGGCCCTGGCCTGGTCGCCGAGATCGTCCGCCGCCTGGATCGCGAGCGTATCCGTGTCGGCGCGATCGCGGTCGCGCGACCCTCGCTGGACGACGTCTTTCTGCATGCCACCGGACGCCGGCTGGAGGGCGAGAGCGAAGGATCGGGCTCCCCGTGACCGAGGTGCTGCTGCTCGGCCGGCGCTCGATCCGCGAGGTGATCCGCCTGCCCGAGGCGACGATCCCGACGCTGTTCATCCCGCTCTTCTTCCTCGCGGTCAACATCGGCCAGATCTCAAAGACGTTCCCCAGCTCGACGCCGTTCCTGCACGGCCAGGGCTATGTGGGCTTCCAATTGCCCGTGTCGCTGATGTTCGCGGTGTGTACGGCCACGTCTGGGCTCGCGCTCGTCACGGAGATCGACCAGGGATACTTCGACAAGCTGCTGGTCGCGCCGATCCGCCGCTCTTCGATCATCTTCGGGCGCCTTGCAGCCGATCTCGTGCGAGGCCTGGCGGTGTCAGCGCTCGTGCTCGCGGTCGCGTTGGCCTTCGGCGCGGAGATGCGCAGCGGGGTCGCGGGCGCGGTGGTGCTGGTCGGGCTCGCCGCGCTGTGGGGAATCGCCTACGCGGGCATCGGCATCCTGGTGGCCTTGCACACGCGCAACGTCCAGGCGACCAACGCGAGCTTTCTGGTCTTCTTTCCGCTGCTGTTCCTGACTCCCAACTTTGTTCCCTTCGAACTGCTGACGCCGTTGATGGAGGGGCTCGCGCGCGCCAATCCCGTCAGCTACGTGATCGAAGGTCTACGCTCGCTCGTGCTCGAAGGATGGGTTTTGGACAAGCTCGCAATCTGCAGCGGCGTGATCCTGCTCACCGGGGCACTGCTGACCTGGCTGTCGCTGCGCGCGATCGAGACCTACGATCGCTGATTCGGCGCCCTGCGCCGTTCCCCGGCGCGGAGCCGCGCGCTCAGATCGAGCGCTGATAACTGCGGAACGCGCGCGTCGCAAACCAGCCGCAGACGAGCGTCAGCGCGAGCAGGTAGCCGCCGCGCGAGGCCACCACTCCCCAATCGACGTGCGCGCTCAGCGCGCTGCGTCCCGCCTGCACGGCCCAGTTCACCAGCTGATGCGGATTCGCGGGATGTCGGCTCCCCGCTGACGCTCGTCGCCGCGCGCGGCTCGCTTGCGCCTGCCGGCTGTCGCTAAGCCCGCGCCTCGCGCCACATGGGCCAGACCTTTGGCCCGAACGGGAGCCGCAACTCGCGCATCACCTTGAAGCCGTGGCGAGCGTAGAAGTCGATGTTGCGCTCCTTGGAGGACTCGAGGTAGGCGCCGACCCCGTCGGCATCGCATTGCTCGAGCACCGGGCGCAGCGCCGCGGACCCGAGCCCCTGACCCTGGGCGGAGGGATCGGTGCCGAGCACCGCCAGGTACCAATGCGGCGGCTCGCGCGGATGCTCGCGCTCCACCCCGAGCAGCCCGACCACCGCCAGCGGCAGGCGCAGCGCGAGCCGCGGTCGCGCCACGCTGCGGGCGATCGCGAGGTCCTGTTGCCAGGTCGTGCGCCAGCGTTGCGGCGGCGCCCACAAGGCGGCGCAGGTGAGGTCGTCGCTGGTCCACACCTCCTGGTAGGCGAGCAGCTGGCGCAGACGCGTGCCATGAAAACGTTCCAGCACCGCCGGGCGCAGGCGCTCCGGCGGGCAGGACCACTGCGCCACGGGATCATCGAGAAATGCGCGCGCGAGCATCCGGGCCAGCGCGGGGACATCCTCGGTCGTGGCGCGCCGCATCGCCATCTACTCGGGCGCGAGCCCTTTTGCGAGCTGGTGGCGCACGCGGTCGCGCGCCTCGGAGTAGCGGAGCGCCTCGAAGGCGATCAGCCCCGCCAACACCGCGGCGAGGATCGCGAGCGTCGCAAGCGCCGACAGCGCCGTGCCCAGCGGCACGAGCGCGAGCAAGACCGCGGCGCACAGCAACCGACGGGGGTTGAGCGTGCCGAGGTTGCGCAGGCGAAAGGCGACATGAGCGAACAGGTAGGTCGCGGCGCCGCCGAGCAGAGCGACCGCGGGAACGAGCTCGAGTGGATCGTCGACGTGCACGAGCGTACGCTTGATTCCGACCGCGATCAAGGCGATGCCCGCGACCATCGGAAAGTGCAGATAGGAGTAGGAGTCACGCGCCATCTCGTTGCGCCGCCGGCCCGCCGGCGCCGCCGCCAGCCGTCTGGCCGCGACGATCGCGACGACATCGAAGTAGGCCCACCACAGAGCTGCCGCGATCACGATCCCGAGCACGGCAGCGGCCACGACGCCCGCGCCGATCGTCGGCTTGGCGCCGACGCCGATCGCGACGATCGACTCCCCCAGCGCGATCAGCACGATCAGCCCGTGGCGCTCGGCGAAGTGACCCGGCACGAGCCTCCAGCCGGAGATCCCGAACAGGTAGGGCCCGGCCATGTCCAGCGCGAGAGCGAGGCTCCAGATCCCGAGCTGCAGGCCGCCGCCGGCGAGCGCGCCGGCGATCAACAGGGCGATCGCGAGCGCGGTGCTGCCCGCCAGGCCGACCACCGAGTGGCGCAGCTCCGCGTCCTCGCGGCTGGCGAGCAAAAACAGCGCGATGTGCGCCGCCCGGACCGCCGCGTAGGCGCCGGCGAACAGCAGCGCCTCCGAGCCAAACGCGCCGGGCACGCACAACGCGCAGACCAGGAACGCGGCCATCGCCGCGAACATCGCCAGGCGGACGGCGCCCTCCTCGGGATCGACGACGCTCGTCAACCACGCGTACCCGCACCACGACCACCACAACAGGCCGAGCACGAGCAGACCCTTGAGCATGCCTTCCCAGGTGGGCGTATGCGCGATCAGCGTCGTGCATTGGGTCAGCGCCAGCACGAACACGAGGTCGAAGAACAGCTCCAGCGGCGTGACCCGCTCGCCCTGGCGCAGCACCGCGGTCAGGTGCGGCAGGCGCCCCGAGCTCGAGCCGCGTGAGCCGCTGGTGGGAGTTACGGTGCTCACTGCGCCATCTTCGCAGGGCTCCCGCGCGCGAATCGCTACGAGCCGGCGGATCTGCGCTCGCCGGCCGCGGCGGCCCGGACGGGGACCTCGCCCCACAGCTGCTCGAGGCGGTAGAACTGCCGCGTCGCCGGCGTGAAGATGTGAACGATCACGTCGAGGTAGTCCATCAGGATCCAATCGGCCCGGGCCAGCCCCTCAACCCGGCGCGGCAACGTCGCGTGGTCGCGCTTGCATCCCTCGAGGATGCCGTCGTGTATCGCCTTCGTCTGACGCTCGGTGTTGCCCGAGCAGACCACGAACCAGTCGGTGTACCCGACGACCTCGCGCAGATCCAGCTCGACGACGTCGCTGGCCTTCTTGTCCGCCGCATACCTGACGATCTCGCTGCGCAGCTGCTCGGAGTTCATGCCACGCCGCCGATCGCCGCGACCGCCGCGGGTGCGGTCCGATAGAGGCCGTGCTCGGCGATATAGCCCGCGACCCGCCGGCCAACGAGCTCCTGCACCGGCAGGCCGCGCGCGACGCGCTCGCGCACCTGCGAGGAGGAGACGGGCACCTCGGCCATCGCCAAAAAGCGAATCCGGGGCGCGGGGTGCAGACCGAGCAGCGCTTCGCACACCTCCTCGCGGCCCAGCCCCTCGCGCTCGGCGACGGCCAAGCTCGCCAAGCTGAGCAGCCGTGCGGGCTCGCGCCAGCCCGCCAGCGTGCACGCGCTGTCGGCGCCCACGATGAAGGTCAGCTTGGCATCGGGGTCTTCGTCATGGATGGTCTGCAGGCTATCCACCGTGTAGGACACTCCGCCCCGTTCGACCTCCAGAGCGCAGGCTCGCAGTCCCGGTGCCCGCGCGGCGGCCAGCCGGCACATCGCGAGCCTGTGCTGCGGCCCCGGATCGTCGCGCTCGGAGCGCTTGTTGGGGGCCATCGATGCCGGTAACAGCAGGACCCTGTCCAGGCCAAGCTCCTGCCGCGCATGGCGGGCCAGCGCGAGGTGCCCGCGATGCGGGGGGTTGAATGTGCCGCCCAGCACCCCGATCCCGCGGCGTGCGGCGTCGCCCGCGGCGACCGGGTCGGCGTCGGCTCTGAAGGACTCGATCCCGCCGGGGCGCGGCACCGGCACGCTCAGGTTCGCACGTGCCCGTCGCCCTGAACCAGGTACTTGAACGTACACAGCTCCCGCAGCCCGATCGGCCCGCGCGCGTGCAGCTTCTGCGTCGAGTTGCCGATCTCCGCGCCCATCCCGAACTCGCCGCCATCGGTGAACCGCGTCGAGGCGTTCACGTACACGCACGCCGCGTCCACCACGAGCTGAAAGGTCCGCGCCGCGTCGGTGTCGTGCGTGACGATCGCCTCCGAATGCCCGCTCCCGTAGCGTCCGATGTGCTCGATCGCCTCGCCGAGCGACCCGACGACGCGGATCGCCAGGATCGGCGCGAGGTACTCGGTCGTCCAGTCCTCCTCGGCCGCCTCCTGAAGGCGCCCCGCGGAGCCGGCGGCCTGCGGTGAGCCCGGCGTCGCGTCGAGGTCGCCGCCGTCGCCGAGCGCGAACGCTCGCGCGCGCGGATCGCCCCTGAGCTGCACCCCCGCCTCGTCGAGCGCGGTGACGATCTGCGGCAGGAACGTATCGGCGACAGCCTCGTGCACGAGCAGCGTCTCGGCGGCGTTGCACACGCCCGGACGCTGTGTCTTGGCGTTCAGCACGATCGCCTCCGCCTCGTCCAGATCGGCGCCCGCGTCCACATAGACGTGGCAGTTGCCCGACGCCGCATAGATGACCGGCACCGTGGCTACGTCCTGCAGCGCGGCCTTCAGCCCCTCGCCCCCCCGCGGGATGATCAGGTCGAGCGTGTCGGTCTGCGTCGCGAGCTCGACGAGCTCCTCGCGCCCGCCTCCCGCGACGAGGCTCACGCACCCCTCTGGCAGCCCGCGCGACTTCGCCGCCTCGGCCGCGATCTGGGCAAGCGCGGCATTCGAGTGGGCGGCCGTCGAGGAACCGCGCAACACGATCGCGTTGCCCGACTTCAAGCACAATGCTGTTGCGTCGATCGTGACGTTTGGCCGCGCCTCGTAGACGACCGCGATCACCCCCAGCGGTACGCGTACCTTGCGCACGTCCAAGCCGTTGGCGAGTCGCCGTCCCTCGATCATCTCTCCAACTGGGTCGGCGAGCGCGACGATCTGCTCGACCGCGCGCGCGATGCCCGCGATCCGCGCCTCGTCCAGGAGCAGCCGGTCGAGCAGCGCGTCGCTGAGGCCCGCCTCGCGGCCGGCGCGCATGTCCTGCTCGTTGGCCTCGAGAATCTCGCTCGCCCGCGCGATCAATTCGTCCGCGATCGCCTGAAGCGCAGCGTCCTTGGTCGCGCTGTCGACCTGCGCGAGCGCTCGCGCCGCTTGCTTGGCGGCGGCACAGATTTGCGCCACCGTATCCATCCTGGTCGCCATGCGCAGAGGATAGAGCTCGACAGGAGCGCTGCCTACGGCTCAGTCGAGCACAAGGTAGTCGCGATGCACAGCCTCCTCGCTGGCCCGCGGCAGCAGCTCGCGCACCGCCGCGGACTGCATCCCCATCACGCGACGCAGCTCGGCGGCGGAGTAGTTGCAGATGCCCTTCCCGATCGGACTGGCGGGCGCGGCGCCGTGGCCGTCGCCGGCGGCGATCGCGACCGCATCGCCGGCGTCGAACTCGCCCTCGACGCCGATCACGCCGACCGGCAGCAGGCTGGCGCTGCCCTCGCGCACCGCCTTCGCAGCGCCGCGGTCGACCACCAGCGTGCCACGCGCCGGCTTGGCGTACTTCAGCCACAGCTTGAAGCTCGAGTAGCGCGCCTGGCGCGGCTCGAAGCGCGTACCGGCGCGCCCGCCATCGAGCACCTTCTCGAGCGCTCCCGCGACCAACCCGTTGCAGATCGTCGTGGCGATCCCCGCGGCCGTCGCCATGTCGGCGGCGACGACCTTCGAGCGCATCCCGCCGGAGCCGAGCGGCGAGGTGGTATGGCCGACCTGCAGTCGGTCGAGCGCTGCGAAGTCGCTGACGTCCTCGACCAGCTGCGCGTCTGCGCTCAGACGCGGATCGGCCGTGAACAGCCCATCGATGTCGGTCAGCAGCACCAGTTCATGCGCTCCGGTCAGCACCGCGACCTGGGCCGCGAGGAAATCGTTGTCGCCGAAGGAGATCTCGTCGGTGGCGGTCGTGTCGTTCTCGTTGATCACCGGCATCACGCGCCACTCCAGCAGCTTCGTGAGCGTCTGGCGCGCGTTGATGTAGTGGCTGCGCGCTGACATGTCGAAGAAGGTCAAGAGCACCTGCGCGCTCGTCACGCCGCGCTCGCGCAGCAAGCCGTCATAGACGCGGTACAGCTTTCCCTGCCCGACCGCGCTCGCAGCCTGCAGCTCGCCGACCGAGGTGGGACGCTGGCCCAGGCCCATCACGTGCATCCCGCGCGCGATCGCTCCACTCGTCACGAGGATCGCGTCGCCGCCGCGCGCGTGCAGCGCTGCGACGCAGTCACACACCCGGGCGAGCGCGTGCTCGCGCAGCTCGCCGTCTGCGTCGGCGACGACGCTGGACCCCAGCTTGACGACAACCCGCTTCACCGCCGCAAGTCGCCGTTGCCGATGAAGCGGGCGAGATCCGCCGGCGTCATCTCGAGCGATGCGCTCTCGCTTCGCCGCTTGACCTCGACGATTCCCTGGTCGGCCTTGCGACCGATCGTGACCCGCAGCGGACAGCCGATCAGGTCGGCATCCTTGAACTTGACGCCGGGCGACGCCGCGCGGTCATCGGCGATCACCTGCAAACCCAGCGCACCGGTAACCGCTTCGAGCTCGGACAGCAGCGTTCCCTGCTGGGGCTCCTTGGGCTGAGTCAACACCACGTGCACGTCGTACGGAGACACCGCCGCCGGCCAGACGAGCCCGTCGGCATCCTGCGCCTGCTCGGCGATCGCCTGCAGCAGGCGGGTCGTGCCGATCCCGTAGGTCCCCATCCACATCGTCTGTTCCTCGCCGTCCTCGGTCGTGTAGCGCGCGTCGAGCGCCTCGGCGTAGCCCTGCTGCAGCAGGAACACATGCCCGATCTCGATTCCGCGTCTCTGCTCGAGCACACCCACGCATCCCTCCTCTGGGCAGCCGTGACCGCCGGCCGCGAGATACACGTCGACGAATTTCTCGGGCAGCGGGATGTCTCGTTCGAAGTTGACATTCAGGGCGTGAACATCCTTTTCGTTTACGCCGCACAGGAAATTGCGTGTGCCGCGCAGCGATTCGTCGAAATAGAGCTCGCTGATCCCCTTCAGACCGATCGGTCCCGCGAACCCGACCGGCGCGCCTGTCGCGGTCTCGATTTCCTCGGCGCCCGCCGGCGTGACGGGACCGCGCACGAGGTTGGTCAGCTTGATCTCGTTGACATCGAGGTCGCCGCGCACGCAGACCGCGATCAGCCGCCTGCTCTGCTCGGTTGAAACGGTGAAGATCAGCGTCTTCACCATCTGATCCGCGCCGATCTGCGGAAACCTGCTTTCGAGCTCCTCGATCGTGGTGATGCCGGGTGTCGGCTCGATCTGCAGCGGCAGCAGCTGCCCCTGTGCGTCGCGCCGGGGGTAGCTGCTGTCGGCCATCTCGGCGTTCGCGCCGTAGCCGCATGTCCCGCAGCTGAGCAGCACGTCCTCGCCGATGTCGCTGACCACCATGAACTCGGCCGATCCGCTCCCGCCGATCGCACCGCTGTCGGCCTGCACGGAGATCACATCCTCGAGACCGAGCCGCTCGAAGATCCGCATGTAAATCTGGCGGAATGTGTCGAAGGATTCCTTCATCCCGGCCTCGTCGCGGTCGAACGAGTAAGCGTCGGACATCATGAATTCACGGCAGCGCAGCAGCCCCAACCGCGGGCGGATCTCGTCGCGAAACTTCGGGCCGATCTGGTGCAGTCGCAGCGGCAGCTCGCGCCAGCTCTTGACATCGCCGGCGACCAACGCGGTCACGACCTCCTCGGCGGTCGGCGCGAGGCCGAACTGGGTGCCGCGATGTTCCTCGACCGTGCGGAACATCACCTTGTCCTTGACGTACGTGTTCCAGCGGCCGCTGCGCTCCCACAGCTCCTTCTGCTGCAGGATCGGCAAGCGCAGGTTCTGAACGCCGGCCGATTCCATCTCGTCGAAGATCGCATCGCAGATCTTGCGATGCACGCGCCAGCCGACCGGAAGTAGTGTGAATATTCCGGCCGCGCCCCCCGAGCGCAAAAAACCGCCTCGCTCGAGCAGCGCGTGCCCTGGCGTGAGCTGCTGCTCGTGGGGTGTCGCACGCCGGGTCTGCGGGAAATGCTCGGACAGCCGCGGCATCTAAGCTCCCGCGTCCGGGCGGCGCACAGAAGATGACGCGAGATGGCGTCGGATCGAGCGAGCGGCGATCATCTAACTGCGTCCAACCCTACTGGTGAAACTCGAAGACCGTGTCTCCGATCTGCAGTTCGTCGCCGGGCTCGAACCCCTCGTCTTCGAGCGCCGTGAACAGGCCGATCCGGCGCAGCCGTTCCTCCAGGTATGCGAGCGCGTCCTCGTTCTCGATGTCATAGCGCTGCAGGAGCCGCTCGATTCCGCGTCCGTTCACGACGAACGCGCCTTCGCGAAGCCTCTGTACGGTAAAGCCGCGGCCGGCCCCGCTGGGGCGGAGCACCATGTGCTCGGCCAGCTCCGGCTCGCCCTCGCCTGCGCGCGCGAGCTCAGGCCCGCCGCCGCCCGGCGCATCGGCCGAGCCCGCCTCGGGCGCGCGCGCGTCGGGCACCGTCTCGAGCAGGAGCTGCCCGAGCTCCTGCAGGCCCGTCCCGGTCGCGCTGGAGGTCGCAACGATCAACGCCTCGGGGCCGAGCCGGCCGTGCCACTCCGCGAGTACCTGCTGCAGGCGCTCGGGCGCGAGCAGATCGACCTTGGCGAGCGCCAGGATGCGCGGAAGCTCGGCCAGGCGAGCGTCGTGCGCGCGCAGCTCGCGCTCGATCGCTACGTAGTTTGCGAACGGGTCCGCCCCCTCACCGGCCGACAGCTCTGGGGCGACATCGAGCACGTGCACGAGCAGCCGGGTGCGCTCGACATGGGCGAGGAAGTCGTGCCCAAGGCCCGCGCCGGCGCTGGCGCCCTCGATCAGCCCGGGGATGTCCGCGATGATCAGCTGCCGGCGCTCCAGCTCGTCTTCGAGCACCCCCAGGACCGGTGAGAGCGTCGTGAACGGATAACTCGCGACCTTTGGCGCCGCGCGGGTCAATCGCGACAGCAGCGAGGACTTGCCGGCATTCGGCATGCCAACGAGGCCGACGTCCGCGAGCAGCCGCAAGCGCAGCTCGATCCAGCCCTCCTCGCCGGGCAGCCCGCGCTCGGCAAAGCGCGGCGTCTGACGCGTCGCGGTCGCGAAAGCCTTGTTCCCGCGCCCGCCGGAGCCGCCTCGCGCAACTCTCGCGCGCTGTCCGTCCGCGGTCAGCTCCCAGCGGCGGCCTTCCAGGTCGTCGTGATCCTCGCCCCGCGCCTCGGTTCCGGGCGGCACCCTGATCGCCAGCGTCCGCCCATTGGCGCCATGACGCAGCGCGCCCTGGCCGTGGCCTCCTCGCCCCGCCCGGTAGTGCGCCTTGCGCCGGAATCCGCGCAGGTCGCGCAGCGACTCGTCGCAGACCAAGACGATGTCCCCCCCGCGCCCGCCGTCGCCGCCGTCGGGCCCGCCGCGTGGCACATGCGCCTCGCGACGGAAGCTCGTGCACCCGTCGCCCCCCGCACCGGCCCGCACGTGGATCTTCGCGCGGTCCTGCATCGCCGCCCGGCTACCAGTGTCGCTCGCGGCGTACGCGAGCGCTAGCCCTCGGGACCGTCCCCCGCCGGCACGACGCTGACGACACGTCCGCGGCGAGTGGCCGTGAACGCGATCGTGCCGGCCGCGCGCGCGTAGAGCGTGTCGTCCTTGCCGATCCCCACGCCCGCGCCTGGCTTGAATTTCGTTCCGCGCTGGCGCACGATGATCTCGCCACCGCGGACCGTCTGCCCCGCGAACGTCTTCACGCCAAGGCGCTGAGCGTTGGAGTCGCGCCCGTTGCGGCTCGATCCGAGCCCCTTCTTATGCGCCATTGCTGCTCGCCTCCTCTGCGGCCTCGCTGCGCTCGTCGGCGGCCTCCGCGGTTGGTTTCGCGGACTCGGCTTTGGCCTGCGCCGGTTTCGTCGACTCGGCTTTCGCCTGCGCCGGTTTCGCCGACTCGGCTTTCGCCTGCGCCGGTTGCGCGGACTCGGCCTTCGCCTGCGCCGGTTTCGCCGACTCGGCTTTCGCCTGCGCCGGTTTCGCCGACTCGGCCTTCGCCTGCGCCGGTTGCGCGGCTGCCGGTTTGGCCGGTTTCGGCTTGGCGGACGCCGCCTGTTTGGCTTTCGCCGGCGAGCCGCCGTTCAGCGAGAGCTCGGTGACCTCGATCCGCGTGAGCTCCTGGCGGTGGCCGTTGCGCCGCTTGTAGCCGCGCTTGGGCTTGAACTTGAAGACTCTCAGCTTGTCGCCTCGCTCGTGGGCAAGCACCTTCGCGCTGACCTGCACCCGCTCGAGGCCGGCGCGGTCGAACACCGCCTCCTCGGAGCGGTACAGGATCGGCTGCAACGCAACGGTCTCGCCCTCAGCCGCGGCAAGCCGCTCGACGACGAGCTGCTGGCCGCGCTCGACGCGGTACTGCTTGCCGCCGCTCTTCACGATCGCGTACATGATGTGTGTGGTATCGCTCTGGCGCCCGTTCGCTAGTCGCTGCTGGCCTTGGCCTTTGCAGCCGAACGGCGCCGCCCGCCCCTGCGGCCGCGACGCCGAGGTTTGGATTGTAGGTCATCTGCGGAGCCCTCCGCACCGTTCTCGTCGGGCGCCTGGTCTGCTGACGCGACCGCGGATGCGGCGGCGCGCGGCGGCCGGGATCCGTTCTGCGCAGCGGGCGCAGCCTTGGCGTCGGCCGCGGCGCGTTTGCGTTTGGCGGGAGCCGGCTTGCTCGCGCCGGCCGGGGAATCCGTCTTGGTGGTGGCGCGTTTGCGCGACCTGCGCGAGCGCGACGGCGTCGCGCTGCGCGGCGCCGGCTTGACCACCTCGCCCGACTCGTCGATCAGCAGTGCGCTGGCAGCGGTGCGCCCGACCTGGTCGATGCGCACCATCCGCTTTTCGCCGACATGCGCAGCGGCCCCGGCGATCGAGATGATGTAGCCGTCGATTTTCGCGACCGCGTCGTCGACGTCGTACATGTGCGGCTCGACGATCTCGACCAGCACCTCATCGCCCGAGCGGAACGGGAGCGCGCGCTCCTCGACCTCGCTGCGGGTGCCCACGTAGGTGATTGCGAAGTGGTCGAGCATCAGGCCCTCGGAGCCCTCGAACAGGAACGACTTGCCTGACTCCGCCTCGAGGGCGTGCAGCACGCGCGAGCCGTGGCCGGTGAACTGGGTGCTGACGCGCGGGTTCATCTGCACGAGCAGCGCCTCCGCGTCGGGGTGCTCGGTGGCGACGTCGCGCAGCTTGCGCTCGAACTCGATCGCGATCGTCTCCTCGCTCTTGATCACGCCCTCGCCGTCGCATGTGGGACACGGCCGGGTCATGATCTCGCGCACGCCCTCGGTCACGTTCTGGCGCGTCATCTCGACCAGGCCCAGCTTCGAGATCTCAGCGGTGAACGTCTTCGTGCGGTCTTCGTCGAGCGACTTGCGCAGCGTCTTCATCACCGTGTCGCGGTTGCGCGCGCGCGCCATGTCGATGAAGTCGATGACGATGATCCCGCCGATGTCGCGCAGGCGCAGCTGGTTGACGACCTCCTCGGCGGCCTCGAGGTTCGTTTTCGTGATCGTCTCCTCGAGCGCCGCGCCTTTCCCGCGCCCGATGAAGCTGCCGGAGTTCACGTCGATCACGGTCAGCGCCTCGGCGTAGTCGATCATCAAATAGCCCCCGCTGGGCAGATCGACGCGCCGCGAGAGCACGCCCTCGAGCGCATCGTCGACTTTGTATGCCTCGAACAGTGGCGTGTCGTGGTCGTCCCACAGCTCGACCCGCTCGACCAGCTCGGGGGCGGTGCGCGCGAAGAACGAGACGAGCCGGTGATGCTGCTGCTGGTCATCGACGATCGCGCGCTCGAAGTGCGCCGAGAAGATGTCGCGCACCACGCGCACCGACAGGTCGGCCTCCTGGAAGACGAGGTCGGGCGCCTCGGTCTCCTGCACCCGCTTGACGAGCACCTCGTGCAGCTTGTGCAAGTACTTGAGCTCGCGTTCGAAGTCCTCGCGCTTGGCGCCATGCGCCGCGGTCCTGATGATCGCGCCGCCGCCGCCAAGGTCGAGTTTGGTCGTCTGGCGGCGCAGACGCTCGCGCTCGGCGTCCTCCAGGCGCCTGGACACGCCAACGCCTTCGCCGGTCGGCGCGTAGACCATGTAGCGGCCCGCGATCGTCAGCTCCATCGACAGCCTCGCGCCCTTCGTCTTCAGCGGATCCTTGATCACCTGCACGACGATCTCCTGCCCCGGCGAGAGCAGGTCCGAGATCTTGTGTTTCCCGCCGCCGTGACCGCGCTTGGCGATCTCGACGCCCGGCAGCACGATCTCGTCGACGTGCAGGAACCCGTTCTTCTCGAGACCGATATCGACGAACGCGGCCTCGAGGCCGGGGAGGACGTTGTCGACCTTGCCCTTGTAGATGTTGCCAACGATCGAGCGCCCGCCTCGGCGCTCTATGTACAGCTCAGCTACCCGGTAGCCGGCCCCCGGGTCGCCCTCGCGGCGCTTCTTGCGCCGGGCGCCCTTCGCGGACGATTTCGCGGCGCCCGGCGTTCCGGTCGCCTCTAGCAGAGCGACGCGCGTCTCCGCGCGGTCCACGCTCACAAGCACTTGCTTTTTCAATGTTTAGTTCCAGTCTTGTCATGTGTCTAATGGAGCGGCACGCGGCCCTTGAGCGCGGCCGATGCGCGCGAGCGGACGTAGATCGACTGCAGCAGACCCACGGCCAGGAAGATGGTGATCACCGACGAGCCGCCGTAGCTCATCAGGGGCAGCGTGACGCCGGTGATGGGCATGATCCCGATGGTCATTCCCACGTTCACGAACACTTGGAACATCAGCATAGCCGCTACCCCGGCCGCCACGAGCGCCCCGAACAGGTCCTTGGCCATCGTCAGGATGTGCAGCGTGCGCCAGATCAACAGCGCAAACAGACACAGCACGACCCCGGCGCCGAGGAAGCCGTATTGCTCGCCGACAGCGGCGAACACGAAGTCGGTGTTGTCCTCGGGCACGAAGTTCAGACGGATCTGGGTCGCGTTGGCGCCGCGCCCGGTCTTCTGCCCGGAGCCGATCGCAATCTTCGCCTCCTCCTGCTGGTAGCCCTCCTTCTGCGGGTTCGTCGAGGGGTGCAGGAAGGCGCTCAAGCGTTCGGTCTCGTATGGCTTGAGCACATGCACGCCCGCGGCGGGCGCCGCGACCAGCACGAACGTCAGCGACAGCGCGACCAGCGCGAGCAGGGCCGCAATCTGCTTCCAGGGTGTGCCCGCGACGAACAGCACTACGAACGCGATCACCATGTAGACGAGCCCCGAGCCGAGGTCGGGCTGGGCGATCACGAGCATCGCCGGGATCAGCGCGGCGAGGATCACCCGCGCGGTCGTGTCGCGCTCGCGCACGCGCCGTCCGCGATCGACGACGAACGCCGCCAGCGCGAGGATCAGTAGCACCTTGCCGAGCTCGGAGGCCTGGAAGGAGAAGAACGGCAGGCTGATCGCGCGCTGGGCGCCGTTGGCCGAGTGCCCGAGGGCGAGCACCGCGAGGATGCTGCAGATCAACAGCGCATAGATCCCGTTTTTCAGCGGGCGAAAGCGCGTGTAGTCGATGCGCGAGAGCACCAGCATCAGCAGCCCGCCGAGCACCAGATACACCGCCTGGCGGTTGACGTAGTAGTTGGGCTGGCCCGGGATCAGGTTCTCGGTGGCGGCGCCGAGCGTCACGACCGAGGCGACCCCGAGCCCGATAACGGCGAGCGTGAGAAACGGGTCGAGCGGCAGTTGCAGCGTTTTGGGGTGCGCTACCGGCGGCGCCTCCGAGGGCGGTTTGAGCGGGCTGGAGGCCGGCATCGGCCGGCTCACCGGGTCGAGCACCGAGGTCGGGCCTCCCAGCCGCGAGGGGGTTCGCGCGCGGCTCATAGTGTTTTCGAGGTCCCCGCGACGAACTGCTCGGACTTGCCGAACCACTGCGACGCCATCAGCCGCGCGATCGGCGCGGCGGTTTCGGCGCCGAAGCCGCCCTGCTCGACGGTCACCGCGATCACGATCGGCCTGTGCGGGTCCGCGATGTAGCACATGTACCAGGACTGGTCTTCTTTGCCCTGGTGCTGAGCGGTGCCGGTCTTGCCGTAGACCGGGTGTTCGGACTGGTCCCAGCCGCTCCACACGTCGGCCGAGGTCCCGCCCGCCTCGCTGGCGGCGTCGTGGATGCCTTCCATCACCAGGCTCAGATCGGTGTCGTTGAGGTGAACGTGACGCACCGGCGGGAAGCTCAGCGCCTGCACGAGCCCGCCGCTGGCTTCGTCGATCTCGAGGCCGAGATGTGGCCGCACGACGACGCCGTTGCCGCCGTTCATGAACGAGTTCGCGAGCGTCGAATAGGCGACCGCCATCTGCAGCGGCGAGGTCAGCACGTCTCCCTGCCCGACCGCCATCTGCATGTTGTCGCCCACGCTCCACGGGCGCACTTCGGCGACGTAGTCGCAGGTCGCGCGGTGCGTGCGATGCTCGCATTGGAGCTCGAGCTTGTTCATCTTTTCGCGCCATTCGCGATCGGGAACTGTGCCTTCGATCTCGCTCGGCAGATCGATCCCGGTGGTGTGGCCGATGCCGAGCTGCTTGGCCATGTTCTGGATCACGTTGCCGTGCGAGTTGGCGAGCTCGCCGACTTCGAAGAAATAGGTGTCCGAGGAGACCTTCAGCGCTTCCACCAGGCCCACCGCGCCGTAGTCGGCCTTGCCCGCGTTGCAGAACTGCTCGGCCCCGGCGGTGATGCACTGCCCCGCGCCGAGGCCCTCTTCCGGGGTGATCACGCCGCCTTCGAGCGCGCCCATCGCGCTGAACGGCTTGAACGTCGAACCGGTCGGGAAGGCGCCGTTGACCGCCCGATTGGTCAGCGGCGCAGGAGCTTCTTCTTCGCCTTCGGCGCGCGTGCCCTGAAGCGCTTCGTATTCGCTCTGGGTGAGGGGTTTGGCGAACTTGTTCGGATCGAACGTCGGGTACGAGCCCATCGCCAGCACCTGTCCGTTGCGCGGATCGAGCGCCACGAACGCTCCCGCGTTAGCCGGTTTGCCGCCCCCGCGGGCCCGTTCGATCCCTTCGACCAGCGCTTTTTCCGCCTCACGCTGCAGCGGGAAGGACAGGGTCACCTTGAGGTTGTAACCGATCTTCGGCGGGGTCGGCTTGAGCGAGCTCGGCTCGGGATAGCCGGACGAGTTGACCTCTACGCGCTGCGCGCCCTCGCGCCCGCGCAGGTAGCGGTCGTAGTAGTACTCGAGCCCTTCCTGGCCCACGATCGTGCCCTCGTGAACGCCCTGGAACGGGCGCAGCTTCAGCTCCGGTTCGGAGATCTGGCCGACGTAGCCGAGCACCTGCGCGGCCATTTCGCCGAACGGGTAGGCGCGCACCGAGACAGGTTCCTGCACGACGCCGGGATAGTCGTTCTGGCGCTCGGCGAGCACGGTCAACACGCCGCGGCCCGCGTCGGTCTTGATCGTCACGGGCGCGTAGGGCAGTTCGGTTCTGCCCTTGATGGTCAGCGCCTGGATATGCGCGGCGCTCATCCCCAAGAGCCTGCCCAGGCGCCGGTAGAGCGCCAGCCGCCGATGGCCCGGGGGCGGCAGCGCCGAGGGCACGATCTGCACCGCGTTGGTCAGGCGGGTGGCGGCGACCAGCTTGCCTTCGCGGTCGAGGATCTCCCCCCTCGGCGCCGGGATCGGCAGGTTGCGCACGCGGTTGGCGTTGGCCTGGCGAACGTACTGTTCGCCGGAGAGGACCTGCAGATACCAGAGCCTGAAGAAGATCACCCCGAACATGACCGCCGCGATGCTCCCGAGGATCGCCACGCGGATGGCCATCTGCGGCGAGACCGGCGGCATGCGCGTCGAGCCCGTGGTCGCCCTCCCGTCGGAGTCGCCCGGGCGAAAACGCTCAATCGCGCTCATGCGCGCGACAGCGGGCTCAAACCGCCGGTCGTGTATGCGCGGCGCCGGCGCCGGCGCGGATCTCGGGGCAGGCCGCCGATCATGCAGCGGCGCACCAACACCCACATCGGCAGCGCGACGAGCGTGTCGACGAGCACCCCGAAGGCGATCTGACGCACGAGCTCCAAGCTCACCGGCGCGTCGACGCCGAGCATGAACTCCATCACCGAGTAGCCGATCAGCGCGGTCGCGGCCGCAATCGCGCCCACCAGCACCGGCGTCAGCGCCGCCTGGGGGTCGCGCAGCTCGCGCAGCCGGCCGCTTGCGTAGCCGATCAGCGTCAACACGAGCGAGCTCAGCCCGAGGGTCTGGCCGAGCGTGAGATCGACGAGCAGGCCGACGCCGAACCCGCTCGCCGCGCCGAGCACCGACCCGCACAGCAGTCCGATGAACGCGACCAACAGCGGCGACAGATCGATCGTGACCCCGAACACCGGCACCTCGGAGACGACCCCGATCTGGAACAGCACGACCGCGACCGACAGCAGCGCGATCCGCGCGAGCAGGTTCGACCAGGTGCCGGTGGCGCTCATCCGCCGGCTCCTCCCGTCGAGGCCAGCTGCCCGCCGGCTCCCGATTCGGACTGCTGCCCGGCGGGAAGGCTCGTCGTCACGCTCTCGAGCCGGGCTGGAAGCGTGCCGGGCGAGGAGGTCAGGACCTGGACGACGTCGAGGTTGCGCAGGTTCACCAGCGGATGCACGTTGAGCGCCTCATATGCGCTTTCTTCATCGAGCGAGGTCACCTGTCCGATCGGAATCCCGCGCGGGTAGAGCGAGTCGTCGGGGCTCGCCACGGTGCCGGAGGTGAACACGTATTCGCCCGGGTTGGCCACGGTGTTCGCGGGCAGGTAGCCGAGCAGCAGATCGTTCGGATCGCCCACCTTCGGCTGCACTATGCCAACCGCGCCCGTCGTGCCAACGCGGGCGCTGACACCCATCGCGCTGTCGGTGATCAGGCTCACCTGGGCGCCGTCGGAGAAGGCTTGCGTGACCTTGCCGACCAGACCTTCGCCGTTGATGACCGGGTCGTTGATCCGCACGCCGGACGCCGTCCCTTTGTCGATCGTCACGGTCGCGTACCAGATGTTCGGCGATTTGGCGACGACGGTCGCGGTCACCGGCTGGTAGTCGGCGACGCTGAGCTGGCCGTCGAGGTGGAGCATTCGCGAGAGTTCTCGATAGGACTGCTGGTCGATCCGATCGGCGATGACTTCGCGGCGCAGTTTGTCATTTTGCGTACGTAGCTGCGCGTTCTGGCTCTTCGCATGCAGCGTTTCGCTGAACCAGCTGAACAGGTCGCGCACGGGCTTGAGCGCCTTGTTGGCGCCATCCTGGATCGGCGCAACGACCGTCAAGAAGCCGCGCTGAACCGAATGCAGCGGCCCGCCCGCGGCCTCGCCGAAGTACGCGGTCAGGAGGATCAGGGAGAGCACGACCAGCAGCGCAAGCAGCGCACGTCGACGCCGGACCGTCTTGTTGTACACGATTCAGGGCCTTCCGAAGCGTTCACCGGACAGAGTACCCTGGCCTCCCCCGACAGGCGACGCCGCGCGCATCGGGCCGCGCCGCCGCTCGCGGCAGGCCTTACCTGCGCCGCCGGTTGCGCGAGCCACGGTTCGCACGATGGATCGCCTCGAACTCCTCGAGCGAGCGGCCCGAGCCGACGGCAACGCAGGTCAGCGGCGATTCCGCGAGGTGCGCGGGCATCTGCGTCTCCTCGCGCAGGCGCACGTCGAGGCCCTGCAACAGGGAGCCGCCGCCGGCGAGCATGATGCCGCGGTCCATGATGTCCGACGACAGCTCCGGCGGCGTGCGGTCGAGCGTCTCCTTGACCGCTTCGATGATCTGGCTGAGCGGCTCCTTGAGCGCCTGGCGGATCTCCTCGCTCGTCAGGACGATCGTCTTCGGCAGCCCCGAGACCATGTCGCGACCGCGAATCTCGGCCTGCAGCTCCTCCGGCATCGCGCAGGCCGAGCCGATCTCGAGCTTCAGCTCCTCCGCGGTCTGCTGGCCGATCAGCAGCTTGTACTCGCGCTTGGCGTAGTTGATGATCGCCTCGTCCATCTCGTCGCCGCCGACCCGGATCGACTGCGAGACGACGATGCCGCCCAGCGAGATCACGGCGACCTCGGACGTGCCGCCGCCGACGTCGACCACCATCGACCCCGTCGGCTCGCCGACCGGCAGCCCCGCGCCGATTGCCGCGGCCATCGGCTCCTCGATCAGATATGCGGTGCGCGCACCAGCCGACAGGCAGGCCTCCTCGACCGCGCGCTTCTCGACGCCGGTCACCCCGGAGGGCACGCACACGACCACCCGCGGGTGCGCCCAGCGGTTTTGATGGACCTTCTGGATGAAGTGTCTGAGCATCTCCTCGGTCACGTCGAAATCCGCGATCACGCCGTCCTTGAGCGGTCGGATCGCCTGGATCGTGCCGGGCGTGCGGCCCAGCATCCGCTTGGCCTCGATTCCGACCGCGTGCACCTCCCCGGTGCGCGAGTCGATCGCTACGACGCTCGGCTCGGACAGGACGATGCCGCGGCCGCGTACGTAGACGAGCGTGTTCGCCGTACCCAGGTCCACCGCCATGTCGCGGCCGCCGAAGCCTGTTAGGTAGGTGAAGATACTCATCGGTCGGATCTAGCAAGCGCCTGTCCGCGCACAAGCGCGAATCCGGCCTGGGCGCGGATCTCGGCCTTGCTCCCTGCTGAGAGCGGGCCCGGCGGCCAGCGCGTGCCAGCGCGCAAGTCTAGCGAAAGCCCGTCGCGCGGCTCCACGGGTGCGAGCGGATATGCACGCTTCAGCGGGGTCGTGCGGGGGATCGCCCGCGGCAGCTCGCGGCTCAGCTCGCGAGCAGCTCGGGAAAGATGTCCAGCAACGTCGCGACCGGCAATCCGACCACGTTCTCGTAGTCGCCCTCGACCGTGCGAACGAGCGCGGCGCCTGCGCCCTGGATCGCGTAGCCGCCGGCCCGCCCGCGCCACTCGCCCCGCGCCAGATACCAGTCGAGCAGCGCATCGTCGAGCGCCCGGAAGGTGACCGCGGTGCGCGCGATCGCGACCCGCTCGCGGGCGGCGGCGGCCGGCAGATCAGCTCGGTCCGGATCTTCGCTTAGCGGCGGCTGCAGCAGGGCCACGCCGCCGACGACCTCGTGCGTAGCGTCGCTCAGAGCCGCGAGCGTTCGCCTCGCGGCAGCGCCGTTCGCCGGCTTGCCGTAGATCACCCCCGCGAGCGCCACCAGCGTGTCGCACCCGAGCACCGCTCGCGTGCGCTCACCCGTGGCCCGCCCCTGATCCCAGGCGTCGCGCGCCTTGCGCAACGCGTTCGCGCGGGCGACGTCGCCGGGATCGCCGCGCTCGAGCTCGGGCGTGCGGGCCGGGCGCACGGTGAAGCACACGCCGAGCCGTTCGAGGATCGCCCGCCTTTGCGGGGAGCTCGAGGCGAGTACGAGCGCGGTACGCGTTACGGAAGCTCTCCGAAGAACAGCGCGATCTCGCGCGACGCCGAGTCGGCCGAGTCGGATCCGTGCACCATGTTCCGGCCCACCTCGATCGCGAAGTCGCCCCTGATCGAGCCGGTCGCCGCCTCCAGCGGGTTGGTGGCGCCGATCACTTGACGCGCCGCAGCGACCGCGTCGAGGCCCTCGAGCACCATCGCGACGATCGGCCCCGAGGTGATGAACTCGACGAGCTCGCCAAAGAATGGACGCTGGGCATGCTCGGCGTAGTGGCGCTCGGCGAGCTCTCGGGTCACGGTCAGTTCTCGCAGGGCAACGATGCGCAGGCGCTTGCGCTCGAAGCGCGCGATTATCTCGCCGGTTAGTCCCCGCGCAAATGCGTCGGGCTTTATCAGGATCAGGGTTCGCTCCATGCTTGGCTTCGCTCCGTGGGTCGGTGTTGGCTCAGGATCGGTATGACTGGGTTGGACGGGCGTCAGCTTGACGGCTGCTGGCGCGGCGACGGTTGCGTACGTGTCACGAAGGTCGCGTGCTGTCAGGAACTCGAGCGCGGACGAGGCGAGCGTCCCCGGCCGGCAGGACGCGGCGGCTTCGACGACGGCGCCGGGTCGGGCGCCGCGACGGGCATCGCGCGCGTGTCCTCGCCCGGCGGGTCGCCCGCGGACGGCGCCGTGCGGCGGGGAAGCTCCGGACCGCCGAACACCGGCGCCGTGTCGCTGTCCAGAGAGGACTCGCCGTCGAGCGTCGCGGCGTTTTTGAGCGACGCTTCGCGTTCGAGCAGGGGCCGGCCAATCTCGGAGCGATCTTCTTCGGCCTGCGCGCGCCGCCGGCGTCTGCGCCGCACCGGCGTTGTGTCGGGCACCTCGCTCTCGCAGTAAGGGCAGATCGCCCACGCCCGATCGAGCGGCCGCTGGCAGTTGACGCAGCGCTCCTTGAGCTTGCGCAGGCAGCTCGGGCAGCGGACGAAGTCGCGCTCGATCCGGTAGTCGCAATGCGGACACAGGCCGTAGTTGAGTTCCCGCAGCCGCGCCTCGGCCGCCTCGATCTCGAGCTCTCGCTCGTGCACGTCGTCGAGGTACTCCGGAGGACGCAGGATCATGTAGACGATCGTCCCGACGAACGGGAACAGCGAAGCAGCGGTCGCGCAGCCGACGAGCATCGGATCGGCGATCCGGCGGCGCGCATCCATGTACGTCCAGTAGATCAACGACACGTACGTGACGACCACGAACACGATCAGCAGGTCGATGACCAGGTTCAGGCCGCTGCTTTCGATGCCGAAATAGGCGAAGGGGAGCATGATTGACTCACCGCCTGGCCCAGCGCGCAGGCTGGCTGAGTTTAGAGTCTTTCTCCGTAAATGCCCAAATCTGGGTCGCGCGCTGCGACCGAGCCGCGGATCCCGGCGCCGCCCGAGCGGGCTGCCCGGCGCGGCGAGCGCCCTACAGGAACAGCCGCCCGAATCCGTAGCCGGCCGCGAAGAAGACGAGGATCACGAGCGCCACGATCAGCGCGACCGCGCCGATCATCGCCAGCACGGACGGGCCGTCGTCGTTCATCCGCCCCGGCCGTCGCGCGACAGCCCGCTCAGCAGATCGCCGACCAGGTATACCGAACCCGTCGCGAGCACCGCCCGAGCGCCCGCGGCCCCGTCCTCGGCGGCCCAGCGGCAGGCCTCGGCCAGCGCGCGCGCCGGTCGCGGCTCGCAGCTGACCGCGTGAAAGCCGAGCTGGCGCGCGAGCGATTGCAGCGCCGCGGGCGACAACGCGCGCGGGCTGGGCGGGGCCGTGAACCACGCGCGCTCGCAGTTGGCGAGCAGGATCTTGAGCATGCCCGCCGCGTCCTTGTCATCCAGCACGCCCATCACGAGCGCCGGCCTGCGCGCCCCCAGCACGGCCGGCAGCGACTCGACGAGAGCGGCGACGGCGTGCGGGTTGTGGGCGCTGTCGAGGAGCGTCGGCGGATCGTCGTCGATCAGCTGCATCCGGCCCGGCACCTCGAGCCCGCGCGCGACATCGCGCACCGCGCGCTCGTCGAGGTCGCGTCCCGCCGCGCGCAGCCAGGTCTGTGCGGCGGCACGCGCGAGCGCGAAGTTGCGCAGCTGAAAGATGCCCTTCGCCCGCAACGCGTCGCGGTCGAGCCGGACGCCGGCGCTCGCCCCCTCGAGCGGGCGCTCGCCCTCGCACCAGACGATCCGTGCGCCGCGCTCGCCCGCCACGGTTTCGGCTACTGCGACCGCATCCTCGGCGAGTCCGGCGGCGAGCACGAGCGTTCCGCCAGGATGCAAGGCGGCCAGCTTCTCTCCGGCGATGTCGCGAATCGACGGGCCGAGCCAGCGCGTGTGCTCCAGCGCGACGTTCGTCAACACGGTCACGCGGGCGTCGGTCACGCTGGTCGCGTCGTAGCGGCCGCCGAGCCCCGCCTCGACGACGGCGACCTCGACCCCCTGCTCGGCCAGCTCCGACAGCGCGGCGGCGGTGAGCAGCTCGAACTGAGTCACGTGGTCGTCCCCGGCGAGCGTCCGATCGACGCGCTCGGCTGCGGACACCGCGCGTCCGATCGCTTGCGCGAACGTGTCGGGCGCTACCTCGCCCTCGCCGACGCGCAGGCGCTCGGCGTAGGAGACGAGGTGCGGCGAGGTGTAGGACCCGGTGCGCACGCCGTGGCGCTCGAGGATCGCCGCGATCATTCGCGTCGTCGAGGTCTTGCCGTTGGTGCCGAGCACGTGCACCGTGTCAAAGCGGCGCTGCGGCCCGCCGAGAGCGGTCGTCATCCGGCGCATCCGATCGAGCCCGAAACGCATCCCGAACAGCTCCAGCGAGCGCAGGTGACGCTCAGCCCGCTCCGGCGTCCAGGCCGGGTGGGAGCGGGCTGTGCTGGCGCGTCGTGCGTGCTGCTCGGGTGTCGGCATGTTCGCGGATCCCCTGACGGCGCCAGACGCTAGGCGTCCGGGTGCTTGCGCAGGTACTCGATGAAGACCGGTCGCAGCGCCTCCCCGAGCCTGCCGTCGCCGCTGTGCACCGCATCGTAGATCAGGCCTTTCGCGGACTCGGCGTCGTACTCGGCCTCGCCGACATCGCCACTGGCGCTCTCTGCCGCCGGAATGACCTGAAGCAGCGACCAGAAGAATTTCACGTCGAGATGGCGCTCCGCGCGATGCATCGCGCGGTCGTGCAGCTCGCGCGTGGAGAGCTGTTCGAGATCCTGGGTGGGGGGCTCGTCGGCCACTAGGCGGCCGATCCCTCTGCCGGCCTGCGCGTGGCGCAGCGCGCAGCCATCAACGCCGCCGCCGCCGGCGGGTGCGCTTGCGGCGCGCGAGCGCCGCCAGCTCGCGCGTCATGCCGGCGAGGTCGAGCTTGCGCGTCAGCTTGCCGAGCTCGGAGCGTTCCCGCGGGCTGAGGTTGCCGACCCGTCCGCGCGAGGCGCGCACGAGCTCTGTCAGACGCGTGCGCTCCTTCGTCGACAGCGCCGCCCAGCGCACGCCGACGATCACGGTGGCCCGCAGCAGCGTGGCCCAGGGCACCGCCGCAGCCCGGCGCCTCAGCGTCGACTCGCTCGGTCTGGGCTTGGCCACAGCGCGATGGTAGCGGTCCCAGTGCCGCGCCGGCAGCGAGCTTCAGCGAGATCGACCGGGGGTGAATCTAGGCCGACTCCTCGCGCAGCTCGTCGGCGCGGGGCGGCTCCTCCGGCGCGGCTTCGGTGACGAGCGTCGGAGTGAGCCCGCGTTCGACAGTCTCCTTGGTGACCACGCACTTCTTGACGTCACGTCTCGAGGGCAGCTCGAACTGGACCTCGAGCAGGATCTCCTCGACGATCGAGCGCAGACCGCGGGCTCCCGTTTCGCGCTCGAGGCCGCGCTGGGCGATCGCCGTGAGCGACTCCTCGGCGAACACGAGCTCGATCCCATCGAACGCGAAGAAGCGCTGGAACTGCTTGACCAGGGCGTTGCGCGGCTCGATCAGGATCGAGACGAGATCATCGCGCGTCAGCTGATGCACCGCGCTCATCACCGGCAGGCGTCCGACGAACTCGGGGATCAGCCCGTACTCGATCAGGTCCTCGGGCAGGCATTGCTCGAACACCTCGCCCGTGTCCTTTTCGGCTTTCGCTTCGATCGCCGCCGCGAAGCCGACGCCTTTGTGCCCGATGCGCCGCTCGATCACCTTGTCGAGATTTGCGAACGCGCCGCCGCAGATGAACAAGACGTTGGTCGTATCGATCGTCAAGAACTCCTGGTGCGGATGCTTGCGCCCGCCCTGCGGCGGCACCGATGCCTGCGTGCCCTCGAGGATCTTCAGCAACGCCTGCTGGACGCCCTCGCCCGACACGTCGCGCGTGATCGACGGGTTGTCGGCCTTGCGCGCGATCTTGTCGACCTCGTCGATGTAGATGATCCCGGTCTCCGCCTTCTTGACGTCGTAGTCGGCCGCCTGGATCAGCTTCAGCAGGATGTTCTCAACGTCCTCGCCGACGTAGCCAGCCTCGGTGAGCGCGGTCGCGTCGGCGATCGCGAACGGAACGTTGAGGATCCGCGCGAGTGTCTGCGCCAGCAGCGTCTTGCCGCAGCCGGTCGGGCCGAGCAGCAGGATGTTCGACTTCTGCAGCTCGATCTCCTCGTCGGCAGACTGCATCATCTGCACGCGCTTGTAGTGGTTGTAGACGGCGACCGACAGCGTGCGCTTGGAAGCCTCCTGTCCGACCACGTACTCGTCGAGCACCTCGTAGATCTCGCGCGGCTTGGGCAGATTCTCCAGATCGAACGCCGGCGGAGAGGAGAGCTCCTCGTCGATGATCTCGTTGCACAGATCGATGCACTCGTCGCAGATGTAGACGCCCGGTCCTGCGATCAGCTTCTTGACCTGTCGCTGGGACTTTCCGCAAAAGCTGCAGAGCAGCTGCTCGTTTGAGTCGGTGGGCCTGGCCATGCTTTCTCCTCCTGCCGTGGCGCGCGGCTCGCGTCCTCCGAGACTAGTGTTCGGAGATCACGCGATCGATGATGCCGTAGTCCTTCGCCTCCTTGGAGCTCATGAAGTAGTCGCGCTCGGTATCTTTGCGCACGTCGTCGAGCTGCTTGTGGGTGTGCTTGGCGATGATCTCGTCCAGACGATGACGCACGTCGATGATCTCTTTGGCGTGGATCTCGATGTCCGTCGCCTGGCCCTGGAAGCTCGATGAGACCTGGTGGATCAGGATCTTCGCGTTCGGCAGCGCCATGCGCTTGCCCTCCGAGCCGCCCGCGAGCAGGAGCGCGCCCATCGACATCGCGATGCCGACGCAGATCGTCTGCACGTCGGGCTTGATGAACTGCATCGTGTCGTAGATCGCCAGCCCCGCGTACACCGAGCCGCCGGGGGAGTTGATGTACACGGAGACATCCTTCTCGGGATCCTCCGACTCCAGGTGCAGCAGCTGGGCAACCACGAGATTGGCGATCTGATCGTCGACGGGCGTGCCGAGGAAGATGATCCGCTCGTTGAGCAGCCTGCTGTAGATGTCGAACGCGCGCTCGCCGCGAGATGTCTGCTCGACGACCATGGGGACAAGTGGACTCATGAATGGCTCTCGCTTAGTTTTCGCTCGCTCGCACGATTCCCTTCAGACCCGGGCGCGCTTCGCTCTCGCCCGGCCCGCGCCTTACCCACTTCGGGCCTCAGCGTAGTACACCTCGGCGGCCTAGGCCCCCGGCGTCCACAGCCCGCCGCGCGACCCGCCCTCGCCCGCGCTCACTCCCGCCCGCTCGCGCTCGTGTGGCTGATCCTTCTCGGGCGTCCACAGCTTCTCCCGCGCCTGCGCGCGCTCGAGCGCGATCGGCTTGGCCTGATCGGCGATCAAATCGACCGCCTGACGAGCCGCGAGATCCTCGCGCGCTTCCTCTAGGCGCCCGGACTCGCGCAGCTGCCCCAGCAGCTGCTCGGGCGCGATTTCCTCGCGCTCTGCCGTCGGCGTCAGCGCCGCGAGCAGATCCTGCTCGGAGGGCGCTATGCCCTCCGCCGCCACGATCGCCGTCAGCAGTGCCTCGCGGCGCAGCGCGCGCTCGGCATCGGGAACCATCTGCTCGATCACCTGCGACTCCTCGCGACCGCCGATCCGCAGGTAAGCCTCGCGCGAGACGCCGCGCTGAGCGAGCGAGCGGAGCATCCGCTCCCACATTTCGCGCGCGCGCGCCTGCGCGAGCTCGGGCGGAACCGTCACCCGCGCCTGGTCCACCGCAGCGTCGAGCGCCGCTTCGCGGAATTCGTCCTGCACCCGGCGCTCGTCGACCTCGAGCAGTCGCCTGCGGATGTCCTCGCGCAGCTCGCGCACGTCATCGAATCCGGCGTCGGTCGCAAAGTCCTCATCGACGTCGGGCAGCTGCTTGTGCTTGACGTCCTTGACGCTGATCTCAAACGACGCTTCCGCTCCGGCGAGCTCCTCGCTGCTGTAGTCCTCCGGGAAGGTCACGTCGACGGTGCGCGTCTCGCCCGCGCCCGCACCGAGCAGACCCTCGGCGAACCCCGGGATCAGGTTGCCCGCGCCGAGCTCCACGAGCTGATCGCGGCCTTCGCCGCCTGCGAACGGGACCATCGTGGTCGCGCCCGCAGCATCTGCCGAGGACCCTTTGCGCGGCGAGCGCCGCTTGCCTGAGGACCCCTCCTGCGCAGGCGCCTCCGCCGCCGGAAGCCGGCCGACGTAGTCGACCACCACGAAGTCGCCCAGCTCGGCCGGGCGCGCGACGGACTCGAGCCGTGCGAGCCGCTCGCGGATTCCCGCGATCTCCTGCTCGATCTGCTCCTCCGCGACGGCCGGCTCGCGGCGCGGCACCTCGAGTCCCCGGTACTCGCCGAGGTCCGCTTTGGGCAGCACGCCGATCTCAAACGAGAACTCGAGCGCGCCACCCGGTCCGGGCAGCTCGCCCAGATCGATCGCCGGGTCGCCCACGGGAACGATCTCCGCACGGCTGATCGCCTCGGCGTACCAGCCCGGCAGCCCCTCGCGCACGGCTTCGTCGAGAACCGCCTCGCGCCCGACGCGTTGCAGCACCAGCGCCGCCGGCACCTTGCCCTTGCGAAATCCGGGTAGTTTCAGCTCGCGCCCGAGCCGGCGCGCGGCGCGCTGCACCCCGGCCTCGATCTGCTCGGGCGCGACACGCACCTCGACGCGAACACGCGAGTCGGGCAGCACATTGACGGTGGTCTGCACCGTAGGGGCAGCGGCCATCACCGCCACGATACCGTGCGGCCCGATGACCGCGATCCGCCCGCACACGCGCACGCATCCACGCTCGTTCGGGCGGCTTGCCCGCAGCAGGCAGCTGGAGACCTGGCTCTGGACCGGGCCGCTCGGCCACCTGCTGGGGGGCGGCCTGGACCTCGCCCGGGCGCTCGCGCGCTACCTGCACGCGCGAGCGTGCGGCCGTCCTGTTCGTTAAGCGCCGACCGCGGCGGCAGGCTGGAGGTCGCTCAGCGGCGCTGTGCCCCGCGGAACCACCAACACCGAGCAGGTGGCGATCTCGATCAGGTGCGCGGCCGATGAGCTGAGCGACGTGCGCCCCGGCTCGGCGTCCGCGCGGGAGTCGATCACCAGCAGGTCGGTGCTCCCGTCGGCCACGGGCACGAGCTCGCCGCCGAGCGCAGCAGCCAACGCTTCAGCGGTCCGCTGCGCGCTGCCTTCGCCTCCGGCCTCGCCCACCGCGACGATCCTCGGCGAGCCGCTCTTGACCGGGTCCGCGAGGGCCAGGCCGGCGGGCGCGATCGCGATCGCCACGGGGCCGCCTTCGAGCAGACGCTGTGCCGAGTTGCCGATCGTGACGTGACCCTTGGCTGTATGCGAGTCCGAGCAGAAGACGATCACGTCGGCGCCCAGGCGCTCAGCGAGCGCCCCCAGGCCCTCGGGAGTCGAGCGGTCGGTGACGACGTGCAGCCCCGCGGGGGCCGCGCCGAGCAACTCGGCGCCGCGGTCGAGCAGCGCCTTGGCCTCATGCTGGACGAGCGTCTCGCGGTCGCTGTCGGCCTCAGGAGCGTGGCGCACGTACGCGAGCGACACCTCGGCGCCCGCGCGAGCGAGCAGCCCGCCGAGGGCGACCGCATCGTCCTCGTTCGCCGTGCCGTCGTAGGAAACGATGATCGTGGCTGGCATGGGGGTTCTCCTGTAACTCGGTGGTTCGCTGGCTTCGAATCGTTACTCGATGACTCTCTTTCCTCTCTTTCGCTGGCATGCTGCCACTCCCCTGCCATCAGTGCCAGTGATATATGTGATCCTTGATATAAGTCTACCTTATGTTAAACGTGAGCCGGCTGCGGATCCTCAAGGAGGTCGCCCACCGCGGATCGCTGTCCAGCGCGGCCGACGCGCTGTCCTACACGCAATCGGCGGTTTCCCAGCAGATCTCCGCGCTCGAGGCCGAGACCGGCATGACGCTGCTCGAGCGCCACGCGCGCGGCGTCAGGCTGACCGCCGCCGGGCAGACACTGGTCGGGCACGCCGAGGGCATCCTCGCGCAGCTCGACGCTGCCGAGGCCGCGCTGTCGGCGATCGCCGGTCTGCGCGGCGGGCGCCTGCGGATGGCGTCGTTTCCGACCGCAGGCGCGACGCTGATGCCGCTGGCGATCGCCACCTTTCGCCGCTCCTACCCCGATGTCGAGCTGACGCTCGCCGAGGGAGAGCCGGAGGAGATCATGCCGCGCCTGCGCGCCGGCGAGCTGGATCTCGCGCTGCTCTTCGAGTTCGCCGAGCAGACCCCACTCGAGGCCGGCACGACGCGGCTCGAGCTGCTCGAGGACCCGATGTACCTGGCCCTCCCGCTCGACCATCCGCTCGCGGGCAAGCAGAAGCTCCGGCTCGAGGACCTCGCCGAGGAAGCCTGGGTGCAGACCTCGCGATCGAGCCCCTGCGCGCGACACGTCGTACGCAGCGCCCACGCCGCGGGGTTCGAGCCGAACGTGTCGTTTGAGAGCGATGATTACCAGACCGTCCAGGGTCTGGTCGCAGCCGGGGTCGGCGTCGCGCTGATCCCGGAGCTCGCACTGTCGGTGGTGCGCGAGGACATCGCGATCCGCGCCCTCTCGCCACGGCCGCCGGTTCGCAAGGTGCTGGCCGCGACGCCCGCGAGCGCGCGCCTGGTTCCGGCGGCGCCGGCGATGCTCGGCGCGCTCGAACAGGCCGCGAAACGGTTAAAGCGCTCGGGGCGCCCGGCCAGCTAGTCGGCCGGGCGCCCCGCGTGCGCCGTTGCTGATTACCTCAGCAGATTAGTGAGCCGGGTTCGCCAGCCACGCCTTGTTGACGAGCTTGGCCAGCTCCTTGTAACCCGTCAGGCTCGGGTGGATGTCGCCATCCTTGCCTTCAGGTTTGCCACCCGCCGTCTGTACGTTCGGGTTGCACATTTCGGTGTACTTGCAGATCGCTTCCTGCTCCTTTTCCGTTTTCGAGGTGAGCGCGAATTTGTTGAACACCGGGAACGGGTTCGCGAAAGTCACGTTCGGGAAGAGCGGCAGGATATGTTCTTCAACCGCTTGGTTGACGCCTTTCTGCAGGACGTCGCTGCCCGGGAGTACGAACGAGTCCGGGTTGTAGAAGCCCAAGAGGATGATCGGCCCCGTGTAGTGGCCTCCACCCGGACTCTGGCTGTCGATCACACCGAGAATATCGCCGATGTTTTTGAGGATGTGCGGAATGGTGACTTTCACTGACGTTTCCGCGATGCAGACGATGACGGCTTCTTCAGGTGCTGCACCGTATTTGCTTTTGCCTTCTTTTTCGAATTCTTCTTTGACTTCCTTCTCGCACGTGGCGATCCCCGCGAGCTCGTCGTTCGAGCCGATGTTCAGAGTGATCGCCCTGACCGGGTGAGCCGGGTGCCCTTCTTTGAGCAGCGCGAGTGTCTCTTCAAGCTGCGAATGAGTTCCGAGCGAGTTGTGCAGCGGGAACCCGTCGAGCTGGTTGTAGGCACAGGGGTGCCAGTCGCCCAGGCCCTGGATTCCACCTGCGCCGCCTGGGGGTTCCGTTGAGGTTTCCCCACCGAGCGCGGGGTTTTCACCGATCAGACCGTTCGAGGTCTCGCCGGGGCAGGCATTGTTGACGTCCACCACGCCTTTACCGACCTCGGTCGCCTTCGCGAGGTCCTTGGTGAACCAGTGGTCGAGGCCTTCTTCGAAGAAGGCCGGCGCCTCGGCCGGGAAGTTGACGTTGAATCTTTCCGCCGAATAGCCGAAGCTGATCGAGTCGCCCAGCGCCACGTAGTCAGTCGTTTCGGCGCGGGCTGCGGCCGCTGCGAACACCAGCCCCGACAGGGCCAGGGCGAGCGTCATGCAAAGGCCGATGAGCCGCCCGCGCTTGCGGGACGGCGCTGCCAGGCCATGCTTGGCTTGCATATGTACATCCTCCTCTACTTGCGGGACTTGCCGGCAGATAGCTCCGCAATGACGTGCCCCGTCTATGGAAATGGTCCCGTACCTCTGTATACAGAGACGCTTCCAAGCGCGTCTACGCCCAGAAGCGGATCAAAAGATACAGTCAACCGGCTTCTATGTCAAGTGAGGTTCTCGGAGTCAACCTCGGTTTATACTCCGACCTCTGCTCCGCCGCCGGGCGGCCGGGCGGCGCGTGCTCGCGCGCCGGCCGACGAGCCTCGGCGCCGCGCGTCGCGCCCCCAGGACGCACGTAGCGGCCTGGCACGCGGACCGCGCGGGGACGTCCGCGGCGGCTGTCATCGTGAGCGGGTCATGAGCATTAGCGTTCTGATCCTCGCGCTGGCGATCGGTGCCGGCATCGTGCTCGCGCTCGAGCGCCGCTCCAGCCGCGCGCGTCAAGCGCAGGAGCGCATGCGCGAGCAGGGGCAGCTGCGCGATGAGCTCAAGGCGCTGTCGCTCGATGTCCTGCAGCAGACCGGAGATTCGCTCGCGCAGCGGCTCGCCGAGGCGCGCGCCGCCGAGCAGGAGCGGGCTTCCGGCGAGATGGCCACGCGCACCGAGGAGATCAAGGGTCTCGTGCAGCCCGTGCAGGACCGCCTGGGGCGGATGGAGAGTGAGATCGGGCGCCTCGAGCGCGAGCGCCGCCAGGCCCAGGGTCAGCTCGCGGAGATGGTGCGCCAGCTGCACCAGGGCGTCGGCACGCTGCGCCAGGAGACAGGCAATCTCGTCTCTGCGCTCAAGCGGCCGACGACGCGCGGCTCGTGGGGCGAGATCCAGCTGCGCAACGTGATCGAGATGGCCGGCATGGTCGCGCACTGCGACTTTCAGGAGCAGAGCACGATCCGCACGGATGACGGGCGCCTGCGGCCCGACGTGCTCGTGCGCCTGCCCGGGGAGAAGGTGATCGTGGTCGACTCCAAGGTCCCGCTGGATGCCTATCTGGCGGCGCTCGAGACGTCCGACGAGCGCGAGCAGCGCCAGCACCTCGGCCGCCACGCACGCCAGACCCGCGAGCACATCACCAAGCTGGCGTCCAAGGGCTATCAACGTCAGTTCGACTCCACGCCCGAGCTCGTGGTCATGTTCGTGCCGTCCGACGGCATCTACCAGGCGGCGCTGGCGGAGGACCCGGCGCTGATCGAGTACGGCGTTCAACAGCAGGTCCTGATGGCGACGCCAACGACCCTGATCGGGCTTCTGCGCGCGATTCACTATGGCTGGCGCCAGGAGCTGATCGCCGAGTCCGCGCGCGAGATCGCAGAGTCCGCGCGCGAGCTGCACGCCCGCCTCGGGCGGTTCGTCGAGCCGTTCACCCAGATCGGCCGGCGACTGGACTCCGCCGTGTCGGCCTACAACGAGGCGGTCGGCTCGTTCGATCACCGCGTCGTGCCGCAGCTGCGGCGGATCGAGCAGGCGGGCGCGGCGTCGCAGCGCGAGATCGCTTCGCCCGACACGGTCCAGTCGGGCGTCCGCCCGCTCACCGCGCGGCTGGAGCCCGTTTCGCAGGCGTCCCCGCAGGCGCAGCTCCCGGAGCAGCCCGACGAGCGCCACGCCCGTGCGCCGGTCGCATCCGCGCCCGAGCCGCGCTCCGGATCCGCGTCAGACCCCGCCGACGAGCGATCAGAACAAGCAGCGTGAGCGCCGGCGGCACCGTCGCCGGGAGCTCGTCGAGGACGAAGAACAGCAGGTCGAAGCCGAGCGCGAACAGCGCGGTGAGCAGCGCGCCGCCAAGCTGCCAGCGTCTACCCATCGCCGCCGCCAACAGCGCGCCGAGCGCCGCCGCCACGAACAAGTCGCCGTAGCCCATCACCGCGGAGCCGAACAGCGCGCTCTGCAGCCGCGGCAGCCCGGCGGCCGGGGCCGCGGCATTCAGCGCGTTGTTCGGCTTCTGCAGCAGATCCGAGATGACGAGCGCCGTGTCGGCCGCGGCCATCGCCACGATCCCCGCCGCCAGCCAGCGCGGGGGCGTGACCGCCGCCAGCAGCGCCCCCAGGGCGGCGCAGCTCAACGCGGTCAGGACCAGCGCCGCCGCGTCGCCGGCCAGTCCGCCGCGATCGACCCAGGCGAGCGCGAACAGCGGCAGCACCAGCAGCGCGCGCGCAGGACGCACCGGGGGGACGTCCCACGTCAGCCAGCCGAGCGCGAGCGCCGCCAGCAGCGGGACCGCGACCAGCGCGAGATAGGTGAGGCCGTCCGCGCTCGCGTGTTCAGCCAGGCGGGCGATCAATACGAACAGGATCACCGACGCGGGCGGGATCAGGGCCCAGCGCCGGCCGCGCAGGCGGGCGGGCAGCGAGCTGTACGCGCGGGGAACCGCGACCAGCGCGCCCTGGGCGAGCGAGAGCACTGCGATCGACAGCCAGAACGGCAACATCGTCCTGCCAACATAAACTCTCGCGCGATGGGGGCCCGCCAGCAGCGCTCGCTCAGCAGTCAGCAGGTCTATCGCCGCCGGCGCGTCGTCGCCTCGATCGTCGCGCTCGCATTGATCGCGCTTGCTGTCGCGGCGATCAGCTCGACCGGAGGCGGGGGACGCACAACCGCCAAGGCGGCCGCGCATGTCCCGGTCGGCGCGCTAGCCCTGGCGCTCGAGCCGCGAGCACCGAGCGTGCAGGCCGAAGAAGCGGCGATCGACCATGTCCTGTCGTACACCCCCGCGGTCACCTCCGGCGGATCGCGGGGCGATGAGCTCGCGCTTACCTTCGACGACGGGCCCGGCCCGTACACGCAGAAGCTCGTCGAAGTGCTCAACCAGCTGCGCGTGCACGCGACGTTCTTCGCGATCGGCGAGGAGGAGCGGTACTTCTCGGCGGGCACTCGCCTGGAGCTGGCTTCGGGCGACGTCGTCGGCGACCACACCGAGACGCACCCGATGATGGCTTCGCTGCCCGCGCACGACCAGAGCGATCAGCTGCTCGACCAGATGGCTCGCATCGAACTGCTCGGCGGGCCGCGCCCGCGCCTGTTCCGTCCCCCGTACGGCTCGTTCGACGCTACCACCTTCGCGCTCCTGCGCAAGCTTCACCTGCTGATGGTTCTCTGGTCGACCGACACCAGCGATTACACGCGGCCGGGCGTCTCAGCGATCGTGAACAGCGCGCTCGCGGGCGCCCACCCGGGAGCGATCATTCTCATGCACGACGCCGGGGGTGACCGTTCGCAGACGATCGCGGCGTTGCCCGAGATCATCGCCGGGCTGCGCAAGCGCGGCCTGCGCCCGGTCACGATCCCTCGGCTGATGCTCGACGATCCCCCGCCTCGCGGCCGGCCGCTCCCGACCAGCCTGACCGGGGATTGATCGGCGCGAGCTGCGATCTGGGCGCCCTCGCCGATCGCATCCGCCCGCACAGCTCAGTGTCCGAGCTGCACGGTCTTGACGATCAGCAGCACGACCGCCAGCACCAGGTAGCCGCGGAGCACGAGCATCGCGAGTCGCCGTCCGGGGGTCCACGCCGGGCGCTGCAACAGCGCCAGCGGCGGCATCGTCCAGGTCTGGCGCTTCTCGCGCGGGAGCTCCTGCGCCGCGGCGGGCGCCGCCCCTCGCGAGCGACGGTGCGCGAGCGCAAAGCCTCCGACCGCCAGCAGCGCGAGCGCGAGCCCGATCGAGAGGTAGACGAACAGCGTGGTGACGTCGAGGCCCGGAAACAGCGTGCTCGCCATCAAGATCAGCGACAGCTCGAGCAGCACGCCGACGATCGTGCCCGCGATCGCGTTCAGCCACGGCGGATTGGTCCACGGGCCGAGCACCTCGCGGTCGTTGCACAGCAGCAGCAAGAACGCGGTCGCGCTTGGCAACAGCACCCCCGCGAGCGCCTGCACCGAGGTCGTGATCAGACCGAGCGGCGCGCCCGGAATCAGCACGATGCCCGCGGCGGCGGCAACCATCAGCGCGAAGCTGGCATAGAACCCGCGCGCCTCGAGCGGGCCTCTGTTCAGCGAATGCGCGGCGCCGAACACGTCCCCGAACGCGTACGAGGTCGACAGCGTGACCGCGGCCGCGCCGATCAGCGAAGCGTTCAGCAGGATGATCGCGAAGAAGGTCCCGGCAGTCGAGCCGAGCTCGCGGGCCAGGCCGCTGGCGACCGCGCCGGCATCGGAGAAGTGGCCGAAGTAGGGCGTGCCGGCGAACGCAAATGCGGTCACAGCGATGATCGCACCGGCGCCGATCACGACCACGAACGCGCCGATCACGGTGTCCACGCGCTCGTAGTTGATCCAGCGCGGGGTGATCCGCTTGTCGATGATGTTCGACTGCTGAAAGAAGAGTTGCCACGGTGCGACGGTCGTGCCGACGATCGCGATGATCAGCAACACGGCGCTCGAGCCGCCGCCACCGCCGATGCTCGGCACGAACGCGTGCTGGCCGATTTCGCCAAGCTGGGGATGAGCCAGCACCAGCAATGGGATCACGAGGAAGTTGGCGACCACGAACACGTACATGAAGCGCTCCCAACTGCGAAAGCTCCCGGTCGCGGTGATCGCGACAAGCGTCGCCGCAGCGGCCGGCACGGCGACATAGGAGCTAACGCCGAAGTACTCGAGCGCGAGGCTCACGCCGATGAACTCGGTGACGATCGTGAGGAAGTTCAGGATGAACAGATCGCCGACCGAGAACCATCCCCAGAACCGGCCGAAGCGCTCGTTGATCAGGCGCGCGTGTCCGACACCGGTGACCGCGCCGAGGCGGATCACCATCTCCTGGTTGACGATCAGCACCGGGATCAGCAGCACCAACGTCCACAGCAAGGTCGTGCCGAAGTTCTGTCCCGCCTGCGCGTAAGTCGATACGCCGCCGGCGTCGTTGTCGCCGACCATCACGATCAGACCGGGCCCCATGATCGCGAGCAGCGCCATCGCGCGCGAGCGCCAGCCGTGACGCTCGCCGCCGTCCTCCATCCGGATCGTGCCGAGCGCACCGCGAATGTCACCGATGCGCGCCTCATCCAATACGGGCGGTACGCCCTCCGGGCGCGTCTGCTCGCGCTCGGCAACCGTCAGCGTGGTGTGCTCGTCGGCCATCGTCGTTCACCTCCTTTCCTGCCTACGCTCGCGGGATCACGGATCGTCACGTCTCGGCGCACGCCGATACGGACGCGGTCCCTGGAAGGTGCTCAGGCCAGGAGGGACAAGCCCGACGGGCGTGCGGCCGGCTGGGTACTTCGTGGCTGTTCTCGATCCATGCCGGCCTCCTTTCACGCATCGCTGGCGGGCTTAAAGAACGCGGGTCCAGCGTAGCAACGGCGGCTCCGGTGCGTGCACCGAGGCTCGCAGAATGCGACCGCGCAGGCGCCTGGCGCGACGCCGCCGTTCGCGTTCAGTCGCTGGCTACCCCGAACCGCCGCCGCCAACCGCTTGGCAGCGTCTGCTCGAGCACGTCATCGACGGTGATCACGCCGACGATCCGGTCGTCTGCGTCGACGACCGCGAGCATCACCAGGTTGTAGTCAGCCATCGTGCGCGCCACCTCGGGCAGGTCGGCATCGGTCGCGACCGATACCGGCTCGTGCTCAGCGACTTCATGCAGGCCCGCCTCCGGCTGCGCACGCAGCAGCGCGACGACGTCGACCGACCCCGACAGGCGTCCCTCGGAGTCGCGCAGATAAACGTTGGTAAGAGTGCCCGGCGCGAGATCGCTGCGCCGCACGGCCGCGAGCGCGTCCGCGACCTTGTCGGTCTCCTGCACGACGATGACCTCGGGGCTCATCAGCCCGCCCGCGCTCGACGGATTGTAGCCGAGCAGCGCTTCGATCTGGAGCCGCTGCGCGGTCGGAAGCAGGGCGAGGATGTGCCCGCGCCGCTCCTGGTCGATCTCCACGACGAGATCGGCTGCGTCGTCGGCGGCCATGCGCGCGATCACGGCCGCCACCTGTGCGTCCGGGCGCTCGCGGATGAACTCCAAGCGGTGGTGCTCGTCGAGCTCCTCGAACACGTCGGCCTCCAGCTCGCGGTCCTGACCGACCGCCTCGATCAGCTCCTCGCCCTCGTCGTGCGAGGCCGCCTCGACCAGGTCGGCGATCTCGGCGGGATGCAGGTTGGCGAGCTTGCGGTGCGAGAAGCGCAGGCGCGCGCTCGGGACATGCCCGACGAACGGCTCCATGTCGGTCCAGTCCAGGAATGGACGGTCGCCGATCAGGCCGCGCAGGCGCCGCGGCAGCAGCCGGCGCAGGCGCGCACGCGGGCTGTGGTCGACGCCGACGACCCGCCACCAGCTGTCGATGCAGGCCAGCTCGATCTCGCGCGCCGTCACCAGCCGCGGCGGATCCGCCTCGACGTTGACGAGCTTGCGCCCGAGCACGTCCCCGCCGAGCAGCACCTCGCCCGGGCGCCGCTCGAAGCGCTGCAGGCTCAGCTTCTCTCCCGACAGGCGCACCGCGCCGTGGCCGAGCTCGGCGACCCGATCGACCGGCACGAACAGTTCCCGTCCGCCGATCTTCGCCTTGACGCCGGTCACCGGCGGATAGCCGCGGTCGGCCAGGCGCACGATCAAGTCCTCGACGCGACCGAGTCGCTCTCCCGTCCGATCGAGCAGCGCGCTGCGCAGAACGCTCGACAGGTGCAGCACCGGTGGGCTCACAGCACCACGAACGTTACGACCTGACGCCGACCAGCAGCGCGGCGCCGATCGCGCCGCCGAGATCGCCGAGCGCTGCCACGTGGACCTGCGGCGGGCGACTGTCGATGAACAGATGCGGTTGCATCGCCTCGGCGATGCGTTCGACGTACGGGTCCCCGAGGCGAACGCCGAGCCCGCCGCCCACGATCACCGCCTCCACGTCGAGCAGGTTGACCGCCGACGCGATACCCGCGCCGAGGGCGCGCACCGCGCGCTCGATGATCTCGACCGCGAGGTCGTCTCCGTCCGCGAGCGCACGCGCCCAGACGCCGCTCGTCAGCCGCTCGCGTTTGCGCTTGTGCATCAGTTTGAACAGATCGGTCTTGCGGCCTCGGTGCTCGTGCTCCTTGCGCGCGTGCGCTTCCATCGCGGCGCGGCCGGCATACGCCTCAAGGCAGCCGTGCCTCCCGCACGTGCAGCGCGCGCCATCCATCTCCACGACCATGTGTCCGATCTCCCCGGCGCCGCCGCGGCCCGTCCAGAGCTTGCCGTCGAGGATCACTCCACCGCCCACGCCCGTTCCCCAGAAGACGCCCAGCAGCGAGCCGTAGGGGCGTCCCGCGCCCAGCTTGAGCTCGGCGTCGGTCGCGACCTGCACGTCGTTGCCGACCCGCACGTCGACGCCGAACGCGCTCCGCAACGTCTTGCCGAGCGGGAATGTCCCTTCCCAGGCCGGCAGATTGCGCGCGCTGCTGACGTCTCCGTCCTCGATCGTGCCCGGGGAGCCGACGCCGATGCCCTGCAGCTCAGCCGGGTCGCTGCCCGCCGCTACCGCCGCCTCGCGCAGCGCCGCCTCCATTTCGGCCGCGACGTCGGCGGGTCCACCGCTGGTCGGCGTCGGGCGCCGCGCGGAGCCCAGCACGCTGAACTCAGCATCGACGATCGCCGCTTGGATCTTCGTGCCGCCGAGATCGATCCCCCCATAGCGGGCCATCGGCAGACCATGATCGCGCATCGCCTGAGGTGCGCGTCTCGAGGCCCGCGCGGTGCCTCGTGATTTAGGGGAATTTAGATCCATCTTCGTAGTCTCTTAGGCGCCGCGTCAAGGCTCGTTGTAGCGACAATGACCGAGCGCCCTAGACCATCGTGGCCAGTCGTCGTGCTGGCGGTTCTCTGCGCCGGTGCGATCGTAGCCGCGGTCCTGGTCGTCGGACCCGCCTCGGGCAGCGAGCCGAACGCCACCCGCACCGCTACCGTCGCGCGGGGAGTCGTGCAGTCAACCGTGTCGGGCAGCGGCAATCTTCAGCCGGTCAGCCAGTTGAATCTCGGTTTCAAGACCGGCGGGACCGTCGCCCACATCTTTGTGAGCCAGGGCGAGCAGGTCACCGAGGGACAGTTGCTCGCGGAACTCGACCCGCAGAGCGCCGAAGTGACGCTTGAACAGGCCAAGGCGACCCTCCAGGCCGCCGAAGCCAACCTCACCAAGGAGGAAGAAACCGACGGCGAAACCTCAACCGGCCAGAGCGCCGGTGGTTCGGCCAGCGCCGGCGGCTCCGCCAGTGCCGGCGACTCGGCCAGCGCAGGCGCCTCGGGCAGCGCCGTCAGCTCAACCAGTGCGGGCGCCGCCAACGCCACGACGGCGGCCTATGTGCGCGATGAAGCCCCAGCCCAGGTCGCAAGCGCCGACACGCGGCAGGAGCCCTCCACCGGTAGGCAGCGCAGGACTCCGACCACGACGACCACCTCGCCCGCCAGCACCACACCGACCAAGACGACCCCGCCGACCACCTCCTCCCCGAGCGTGAGCACGCCGCCGGCGTCGCCGAGCGTGAACGCGCCGGCGGCGCGCGAACCCCAAGCGGATGAGGCTGGCTCGAGCTCGTCGTCCTCCGGGACAACCGTCAGCTCGGCCACACGCGAAGCCAACCTGGCCTCGGCGAAAGCGGCGGTCAAGAGCGATAAGCTCAGCGTGCAGAGCGCAGAACAAGCCGTCCACAACGCCAAGCTCTACGCGCCTCAGGCGGGTACGATCGTGTCGCTCTCGGGCCAGGTCGGAGAAGTCGTATCGGCAAGCGGCACGACCAGGGCCTCGAGCGCGAGCAGCTCATCCAGCGCATCGGGAGCCAGCGGCGCGGCTGGCGCTGCGAGCTCGGCCGTTCGCTCCGGCGCCGGCTCGCAGGGCGCGGCGGGCTCGTCGTCCAACGGCGCTTCGGATGCGTCAAGCTCGTCAAGCTCCGCCTTCGCGGTGCTCAGCGATCTCAGCTCGATGCAGCTGGTGGTTCCGCTGAGCGAATCCGAAATCGGCAACGTCAAGCCCGGGCAGATCGCGACGGTGACCGTCGAAGCGCTCGAAGGCCGCAAGCTGGCGGCACACGTCAGCTCGGTCGCGATCCTGTCTACGAGCAACAGCGGTGTGGTCAGCTACGACGTCACGTTTCAGCTCGACCAGATGGACGCGGGCTTGAAACCGGGGATGAGCGCCAGCGCCGAAGTGGTCGTCAAGCAGGCCGAAGGCCTGAACGTTCCGACCTCTGCGATCTCCGCGGATGCTGTGACCGTCGTGCGCAACGGCAGACAGGTCCGCCAGCGCGTGGTCACCGGACTCGCGGGCAACAGCTCGACGATCATCCTCAGCGGCCTGACGGCGGGAGAAACGGTCGTCCTGCCGAGCGCGTCGAGCGGCGCGAGCAGCACCTCGAGCCTGCTGCGCCGCGCCGGTGGTCGTCTCGGCGGCGGCGCCGGAGGTCTGGCCGGCGGCGGCGCGCCGCCGGGGGCCGGGGGTCTGGGCGGCGGTGGAGCGCTCTTCTTCAGAGGCGGTGGCGGCTGATGCCACGCCCTTGGCGCTCGCCCGCGCAGCCGCGCGTACGCGCTCCCCGCGCTCGGCCGCTGATCGAGCGCGCGGCGCCCGCTGACGCCGCCGACAGCAGCACGCGTGCTCGCCGCGCGCGGCCCCCGGTGATCGACATACGCGCGGTCACGAAGGTCTACGAGCTGGGGCAGATCCGGGTGCCAGCGCTGCGCAACGTCTCGCTGCGCATCGACGAGGGCGATTTCGTCGCGATCATGGGAAGCTCCGGCAGCGGCAAGAGCACATTGATGAACATCCTCGGCTGTCTCGATATCGCGACGAGCGGTCGCTACCTGATCGACGGCATGGATGCGGGCGAGATGGACGAGGACGATCTCGCCGACCTGCGCAACCGCAAGATCGGCTTCGTATTTCAGAGCTTCAACCTGGTCGCCCGGACGAGCGCGCTCGTGAACGTCGAGCTGCCGCTCGCCTATGCCGGTCTGCGGGGCGCCGCACGAAAGGAGCGCGCCGAGCGCGCTCTGCGCTCGGTCGGCATGCTCGCCCGCAGGCAGCACCAGCCATCTGAGCTCTCGGGCGGCCAGCAGCAGCGTGTGGCGGTGGCGCGGGCGCTCGTGACGAACCCGTCGCTGATCCTCGCCGACGAGCCGACCGGAAACCTCGACTCGCGCTCCACCGAGGATGTCTTGCGCCTGTTCGCGCGCGTCAACCAAGAAGGGCGAACCGTCGTGCTGATCACCCACGAGCCCGACGTCGCAGAGCAGGCCAAGCGGGTGATCGTGCTAAGCGACGGCGAAGTCGTCGAGGACCGGCGCACGCGCGGCCTGCATGACGCCCCGCCCGCGCTGCGTCCCCAGAAGTCCGCGCACCGCGAGCCTCTCGATGGCACGGTCGCGGAGGTGCAGCCGTGATCGGCGCCGAGATGCTGCGCGTCGCGTGGAGCGGCATCACCGCGAACAAGCTCCGCTCGGGCTTGACGATCCTCGGCATGACGATCGGGGTAGCGTCCGTGATCATCCTGATCGCGGTCGGCAACGGCTCCTCGCAGGCCGTCCAGTCGCGCATTCAGAGCCTCGGCACGAACGTGCTGATCGTGCAGCCGAACGCCGGCTTCCGCGGCGGCGCGCGGGCGAGCGGTGTGGCCAGCATCTCGCTGACCAAGCAGGACGCCGCCGCGCTGCAAAACAGGGATCTGGCACCGGACGTCAAGAGCGCCTCGCCAGTGGTGAATGCGAGCGGAGTGCAGCTCGTCTACGGCAGCTCGAGCTATGAACCGTCGTCGTTCATCGGCAGCACGCCCTCGTACCTGCCCGCGCACAGCTATCGAGTCCAGGAAGGCGCCGCACTCACGTCCGCCGATGTGAGCGCGCACAAGCGCGTTGCGGTGATCGGCCAGACGGTCGTGCAGGAACTGTTCGGCGGCCAGAGTGCAGTCGGGCAGACGATCAAGGTGAACGGCAGCAACTATGAAGTCGCCGGCGTGCTCGCCTCGAAGGGGACCAACGGCGCCACCAACGAGGACGACGTCGTGATCGCGCCGATCTCCACCATCCAGGACTCGCTCACGGGCGCTGGGCCGATCGACTCGATCACCGTTCAGGCCTCCTCGGAATCGTCGCTCAACGCCGCAGAATCGCAGGTCACACAGATCCTCGAGGAACGCCACAAGATCAAGAACACCCTCGAACCCGGCTTCAGCGTGCTCAATCAGGGATCGCTGCTCGAAACCTCGAGCTCGACCAGCAGCGTGTTCACCACGCTGCTCGGGGAGGTCGCCGCGATCTCGCTGCTGGTCGGCGGGATCGGCGTCATGAACATCATGCTCGTGAGTGTCACCGAGCGCACGCGCGAGATCGGCATTCGCAAGGCGATCGGCGCCAGACGCAGCGACATCCTCACCCAGTTCCTGACCGAGGCCGTGCTCGTCTCGATCTTCGGCGGTCTCACCGGCGTGCTCGTCGGCATCGCCGGCAGCCAGTTCGAAATCGCCGGCGTGCAGCCGCAAATCGCCACCTACTCGATCTTCCTCGCGTTCGGCGCAGCAGGCGCCTCCGGACTCTTTTTCGGCACGTACCCCGCCGCCCGGGCCGCCGCCCTGCGACCAATCGAGGCGTTGCGCTTTGAGTGATCAGTCCTCCCCCCGACAGGAGCCAGTAACGCCCCACCACAACCCGACCGTGTCTAACGACGAGCCGGCGGTCAACCCTACCTCCGCACAGGACAACGCCACTGAGCCGGGCTACGGGCGGCCCGGGTACGACGCGCCCGGCTACGAGGCGCCCGGCTACGACGCGCCCACATACGACCCGCCCGAGGCACAGGACGAGTGGCTCGAGGAGCCCGAGGAGCTGCCCCGCCGGCCACGTCGGCGCCTTTTGACGCCGGTGCCGCTCGCGCTGATGGGCGTCCTGTTGACCGCCTGCGGGTTCATCGGGGGCGTGCTCGTTGAGAAGGGCCAGACATCTTCGAGCAGCGCCTCGCCCGGTTCGCCGGCGAGCGTCGCGTCGCGCATCCGCGCGCTGGGCACCGGCGGGGCGCGAGGCGCCGGCGCGAGCTCGGGCGCCGCGGGCGGCCTGTTCGGCGGAGCACCGGGGGCGGGCGGCGGTTCCGCCAGACCGACCGCCGGCTCGGTTGCATACGTGCACGGGAGCACGCTTTATCTGACGACCGCTGAAGGCAACACCGTCAAGGTTTCGACTTCTGACGCTACGAACGTGCGCAAGTCGGTCAGCGCGAGCGTCAAGTCCATCCATCCCGGCGAAACGGTTACCGTCACCGGCGCGACCAGCGCGAACGGCGCGATCAGCGCCGAATCGATCAGCGTCGGCTCGGTCGGCGGCGGTTTCGCCGCGCTGTTCGGGGCAGGAGCACGCTCAAGCGGCGCCGGCGGCACAAACAACGGCAAAGCCGCCGGCGAACCGCCCCTGTTTGGGAGCGGCGGCTAGCACTACTACAACCACAGATCGAGGAGCTCAATGCATCACAGGACCATCTCATCGCGTAAGTTCACGGCGCTCGCCGCGCTGTCACTCCTGCTCGCCGCTCTCGGGGTGAGCGCGTGCGGCAGCTCGAGCTCCTCCAAAGCGACCAACGCCGCGGCGACGGCGTCGACCCAGCCGGGCTCCACCGGATCGAGCGGCGGCGCAAATGGCGCGGCCGGCGGCGGCGGCGGCAGCAGCAGCACGGGAACGCCCACGCCCGGCGGCGCCGGCGGACCGGGCGCCACAGGCAGCCCGGCCCCGGGGTCCGGCCCCGCGGGATCGGGCGCCCAGCGCTTCGCGAAGGTCCGCGAATGCCTGCAAAAGCAAGGGATCACGCTGCCGAAAGTGCGGCCCGGCGGAGGCCCGTACGGCGGCCCGCGGGGCCTGTTGCGCCCCGGGACCGGAGGACCGCAGCTCCCGAAGGACATGACCCGCGCCCAGTTCGAAGCGGCGGTGAAGAAGTGCGGCGGCGGGGGCTTCGGCCGCGCCCGCTTCTTCGGCGGCGCCGCGCGTCTGAACAATCCCGCCTACAGGCGGGCGCTGACCAGGTTCGCAGCATGCCTGCGCCGCAACGGCGTGAACGTACCCCCACCGAACATTTCCGGCAACGGCCCGATCTTCAACACGAAAGGCATCAACACGGCCAGCGCGCAGTTCCGCACGGCCCGGATGAAGTGCGCTGGCGAACTGCGCAGCGCCCTGCGGCCCCCCTCCGGCACGAGCAGGCCGCCGGCAGGCTGACCGCGCTAGCCGCCTGTTTTGCGATCGGGGATCGCGGCGGAGCTCGGGGTGAGCGCGATCTTCGGCGCCGGCAGGCCGGCGACACGGGAGAAAAGCTGGCGCCATTCCGCTGCCCCCAACCCGCCCGGGACCGCGCCCGGCGCGGGGGCCGTCGGGGCGGCGCCCGCGGAGTGGGCCGCGGCGGCATGCGCCCCGGCAACGGCATGATGCGGGCGTTGGGGCGCGGGAGCGAACACGACCTCGATGTAGTCGCCGTGGTCGGCGCGCGCCTGCGTCGTCGGCGCGCCCGGATAGCGCATCAGGCTGACGATCCGCGCGGGGAAGTATTCGTGTTGCAGGGTCAGCAGCGTGCGGATCGTGGTGTCGGTGATCGATCCCGTGCCCTGATGCCCGGCGATCGGGACCCCGTTGATCGCGACGATCGCGGCGGCGTCGCCGTCGTGACCGGCAGCCACGTAGCCCGCGGCCGTATACGCGCCGTTGCCGCACGCCAAGGTGCCGACGGTGGGCTTCAGGCCGCTGCGCGATAGGAACGCGAGCGTCGCCAGCAGGCGCTTGTCGATCCTCGCCGAGGCCACTTCCTGACGGCTGCACGGCGACATCGCGATGCCGGGATCGGACAGCACGGTGCGCTCGAGCTGGCTCTTGGAGAGCATGAAGACATCACTCGCGGTCGCACCGAGCAGACTGTTGTCGCCCTTCGCGCCCCGCGGATGCAGGGCGGCGCCAAGCTGGCTCCAGTTCTCGAGGATCGCGCGTGGATCGATCGTGCTCGGGTCGCCCGCCGGTTTGAGCGAGAAGCGCAGATGCCCTTCGCTCGCTTCGGGAGAGGTGCTCACCTGGCCCAGCACGGTGCCCTGCGGGACGTCCGAGCCGCTGCGCAAGGGCCGGCGCCGGCCCGTCGGCTTGTTGGTGCTCGGGGTCGGCTTGGCATGCGCGGCAGCGCGTGCGTCTGGGTTGCCCGGCTGAGCGTAAACACGCACCTTGCCGGCGGCGGTGGTCGCCGAACTGCTGGGCTGTGCGCCGCCGCCCGCCGATCCGGAGCCGGCGTGCGCCGGCGCGCCGGAGGCCTGCAGCGAGGCGTCCGCGGACAGCTGCGCCTTCGCCGGCAGATACGTCGGCGCGACCGTGCCGAGCCCGGCATATGTGAAGACGTCCCCGTAGACGTCCTGCAGAACCACGTACTTGCCGAGCTTGGGCGAGCTGCCGATCTTGACCACCCGGCCGTCGTGCACCGCCACCGCCGCCGCGTTCGGTTCGCTCGTCAGTTCGACCATCAGCGGCCTTGTCCCCGCCCCTGACGCTGCCGACGCGGCGCGCTCGGGCGTAGGCGCGGCGGCTGAGCTCGCGGGGGTCCCAGCGGCGGACGTGGCGCTGGCGCCCGCGGTCGCGGTCGACGAGGACGGCAGCTGTGCGCCCCCGACCGAAGCGGGCGCGCTCCAGCGAACGCCCTTGCCGGTCACCGGCAGACGACCGTCGACGAGCCCCGTCAGGGTCGCGATCACCTGATTGGGATAGGCCGCGATCAGCTTCGCCCGCAACAGCACCGAGCTGAGGTACGCGTTGGAATGGTTGTACGCGAGGATCGCCCCGTTCAGGTTGGTGGCGGCTCCCGCCGCATTCAGATAACGCGCCGCGGCGAAAATCGCGTCGACCGGGTTGTACGGGTCGGCGTAGCCGGCGTTGAGCGCGTCGACCCCGTATTGCAGCCAGGTTTCGGGCATGAACTGCATCCAGCCGACGGCACCGGCGCTGGACACGGACAGGTCGGTGCCGTAGTCGGTCTCGATTTCGTTGATCGCCGCGAGGATCTGCCAGGGCACGTCGTACTGGGCGGCCGCGGCCCGGTAGATCGGCAGCAGAAACAGCGGGATCCGGTAGAAGTCGAGCGCCTGAGCCGACACCGCGGAGCCCGCGAGCGCGGCCGCGAGCGCGTTCGCTTGATCCGCCACCAGCTGCGGCGGCAGCGCGACATTGCTGGATGCGCCGGCGGCTGCGGTCGCGCTCTTGGACGGCTTGCTCGAGGACGGAGCGTGAGACTGCGTCGATCCGGGGGTGCTCGTCGAGGCGGATTTGCGCGTGGCCGGTGTGTTGGCGCTCTGATTCTGCTTGCGCCGCAGCACGACCGTGGGGCCTTTGCCGGACCCCGGCGATTTGCCGGCGGTTGGCGCGCTGCCCTGGGTGCTGGTGCCCTGGGTGCCCGTGCGTTGGGTGCTGGTCGTCTGGGTGCCCGTCGTCGGCGCCGGCGGCGCCGGGATGCTGGTCGTTTCGGTGGTCGTGGTCGAGGTGCTGGTGGGTTCCGTGCTCGTCGTTTCGGTGCTGGTGGTGCTGCTTTCGCTGGGAGCTTCAGGCTGGCTTTGGGGGGTGCTCGTGGTGGGGGGCGTGGCAGCTTCGGTAGAGCTGGTCGTCCCGGTGGCAGTTTCGGCGTTGGCGGCCGCCAGCGGGCCACCGAGGCCGATCGCCGTCAGGCCGCCCCCGGCGACTGCCGAGACCAGCATGCGCCAGGTGCAGCGCCGAGCTCGCGGCCCGACGCCGCGGCCGCGAGCGCTGCTGCCGTCGCCACGCGAGCGGCTCATCCGCTGCCTCCCTCAAGGCTCATAGTCGTGCGTTCCCGTTGGTCATTGTCGGTCGTATGGCGTGCTCGACCCACGATCGCGGGTACGCCACCTGTGATTGATATCGGCAGACAAGCACGAGTCGGTAAAGGATTCGTAATCGCGGCTGCCGGAACTGGGCGGCCCCGAGAGCCACCCGCGCCTGACCGAAGCGACGACTGAGGCGGAATGTTGCAGACCGCTCTATTCTTCCTGTTCGCGGGTTTAAGGGTCCAGACGTGGTTCTAGAGTGCCGATCCAGGCGGCCGAGGCATCGAGGGATAAGAGAGGAATAGGATGTTCAAGCTTCGAGTTCTTGCAGCGGCCCTGCTTTCCTGCGCGCTTTTGCTCTGCGCCGCAGCGATCGCGCAGGCGGAAGAGACCGTCACGATCACCGAAGCGGGCTTCTCGCCGGACCGGCTCGGGGTGCCGACGAACGTGTTTGGCCGCGGAAAATTCGGTACGACGACTCCCGGCGCTATTCCCTCGCCGATCACCCACTTCACCGTGTACGGGCCGGCCGGCGTGAAACTCGACCTCGAAGGGACCGGGACGTGCACCGCTGCGAAGCTCGAAAACATCGGTCCTGAAGCGTGTCCGCTGGATTCCAAGGCGGGCTTCGGCGAAGTCGAAGGCGCGTATGAAATTGCCCATGAAGTGATCCACGAGAACGCGACGATCGACTTCTTTCTCGGGAACAACCACCCGGGGCACATCCAGCTGCTGATCTACCTCGACGGCTCGACTCCGGTGTCGATCCAGCTCGTGTTCACGGCGAACGTGATCCAGGGACCAAAGCCCTACGGCCTCGGCTTCAGCCTCAATGTCCCGCTAATCAAAGTCCTTCCTGAAGCGTCCGACGCGTCGGCCATTGGCGGCTTTCTGACGCTGGGCGCAAAAAACGTCGCGTACTTCAAGAGGGTCCACGGCAAACGCAAGCTCTTCCATGTCAAGGGCATCATCACCCCGAAAAGCTGTCCGCACGGGGGTTGGCCCGTGGCCACGCAGATCAGCTTCGAGGATGGCTCCACGGTGACCGGCAAGAGCACGATTCGCTGCCCGTGATGAGGCCCAGGCAGCTGACGATCGTCCTGGCGACGCTCGCGGCGTGCGTCGCGGCGCTGCCCGCGGCGGCGCAGGCGAACGAAGCGAGCGTGAGCATGCATCCGTCGTTCCTGCCCAATCGTCTCGGCGCGAGCACCGTGTTCACGCTCGCGTTCCGGTTCTCGGGCGGCGAACTGGGAATCGCGCCGCCGCTGCACCAGGTCGCCGTACAGCTGCCGGCGGAACTGCGGATCAACGTGGCGGGCGTGAAGATCTGCCCGCTCTCCAGCCTCAAGCGCAAGGGCCCGAAGGGCTGTCCGGCGAGCTCGCTTGTGGGCCGCGGCCACGCGCTGCTGCAAGTGCACGCGGGCTCGGAAGCGGTCCCCGAGGAAGCCAACCTGTCAATCTTTCGCGGCCCCGACCGCGAAGGTCTGGCGACGTTCGAGATCTTCGGCCAGGGCGAAACTCCGCTGTATCAGAGCGCGGTCAGCACGGAGATCCTTGAAACCGCCAAGGCTCCGTATGGCTGGAGGACGGTCACGACGGTGCCGCCGATCCCGACCGTGATGTACGAGCCCAACGCTTCGTTCACGTCGGTCTCGCTGACGGTCGGCGGGATCCGACGCAGCCCGCGGGCGCACGCCGCGGCCGGCGCGATCCTCGAGCCGCGCCATTGTCCTGCCGGCGGCTTCCCGTTCACCGCCAACGTCAGCTTCGCCAACAACGAAACCGCCAGCACCGCGGCGACGATCCCCTGCCCATAGGCGCCGGGGCGGCTGTCCGCCGGCCGCGGGTCATCGGGTGCCTGCGTGTCCGCACTGAAGACCCGCTACGCTGCCGGGCGTGGAAACGATCCTGTCCGTTCTTCAGGTGGCGATCTCGGTGATCCTCGTGCTGCTCGTGCTGATGCACTCAGGCAAGGACTCGGGCTTGTCGGGCGCGTTTGGCGTGGGTAGCGGCCAGGGCCCGCTCGGAGGCGGCTCGATGGTCGAGCGCAACCTCAACCGCTGGACGGTCTTCTTCGCGATCCTGTTCGCCCTGAACGCGATCGTGCTGCTCAAGCGCCCGTGGGCATAGGAGTGCGCGGCTCCTCGGGCTCGGGCGCGTCCAGCGCGTCCAGCTCATCGAGCTGGTCGAGGATCTCCAGTGCCTCGACGCGAAGCGCTGCGTCGGTCAGCCGGTAGTCCTCGTCCGACAGCTTGCCCGTGCCGTAGTCGAGCTCGAGGTCGCGCAGCTCGCGGTACTTGGCCTCGCGCGCGGCTTCCAGCTGGGCTCCGGCGCGCGTGAGCGAGCGCACGCTGACGCGTCGGCGGAACGCCGCCGGCGCCGGCCAGATCGCGATCAGCGCACCGCCCAGCGCGATCAGGCCCCCGAGCCAGATCCACATGACAAGCGGCGAGTCGATGAAGTGGAACTGCGCCGGCGGCGGGCTCTGCAGGTAGCTGCGCGCGAGATAGGCGATCGCGAACAGACCCTCGTCAGGACGCACGATCGGGATCGTCCGGTTGCCGACTTCGACGATCCGTTTCAGCTGCGGAGTTTCGATGTCCGGCGCGATCGCGCTCCAGACATCGCGCGTGATGCCGGCGTCGAGCGCCACGTGGCTGACGGGCTGGCCGCCGATGAAGTGCCCGACCGAGCCCTGGCTCGCTTCGCCGGAGTCGTAGTAGCCCTCGCTCGGCCGCAGCGTCGCGACGTGCTTGCCGTGCTTGCTCACGTCGAGGATCGCGCCGAGGCTGAGCGTCGCCCCGGTGTGGGCGGCGTCGTACTTGGGCGTGATCGTCGCCGTCGGATGCACGTAGCGGACCGTGTACGCGCCGACCTTGGTCGACTGCCCGACCGACAACGTCGGCTCGACCGCGTGCTGAAACGAGGACGAGGCGGCCACCCCCACGAACAGCACTGCGATGCCCACGTGCACGATGTAACCGCCGTAGCGTTTGCGGTTGCGGCGCACGAGCGCGACCAGCGCGAGCGGCACGGGTTCGCGCGCGGCCGCGCGGCGCACGCGCACGCCGCGAGACAGCTCCTGCCCGACGCAGCCGATCACGAATGCCGCGCAGCCGAACAACGCCAGGGCCGCGGGGTCGCGCGGCACTCCCGCGAGCAGCAGCACGAGGACCGTCAGCGCGCCGATCGCGACAGGCCCGAGCAGGTTGCGTCGCGCGTTGGCCCACGTCGCGCGCCGCCATGCGATCACCGGGCCGATGCCGCTCAGCAGCACGAGGATCAGCGCGAGCGGAACTGTGTAGCGGTCGAACCACGGCGGTCCGACAGACGCGGCTTTGCCGGTCAGCGCTTCGGAGATCAGCGGGAAGTAGGTACCCCAGAAGATCACGAAGCAGAGCCCGACGAGCACGAGGTTGTTCGCGAGGAACACCGACTCGCGCGAGAGCAGCGAGTCCAGCCGGTGCTCGCTGCGCAGCATCTCGCGGCGGCTGACGACGAGATAGATCGAGCCGGCGATCAGGATCCCGATCAGACACACGAACGGCACGCCCAGCGTGTGGCCGCCGAAGGCGTGAATCGAGTTGAGGACCCCGCTGCGAACCAGGAACGTGCCCATGATCGCCAGCGTGCCCGTGGCCAGCACCAGCGACGCGTTCCAGACCTTCAGCATGCCCCGCTTCTCCTGGATCATCAGCGAGTGCAGAAACGCGGTCCCGGTGAGCCATGGCATCAGCGAGGCGTTCTCGACCGCATCCCAGCCCCAGTAGCCTCCCCAGCCGAGCTCCGAGTAAGACCAGCGGGCCCCGAGCAGGATCCCGATCCCGAGGAACAGCCACGCCGCGAACGCGAACTTGCGGACCGCCCTGATCCACTCCGCGTCGACGCGGCGCGCCAGCAGCGCACCCATGCCGAACGCCAACGGCACCGTGCACAGCGTGTAGCCCGAGTACAGCATCGGCGGGTGGATGATCATCGTCGGGAACCGCAGCAGCGGATCCAGGCCCGCGCCCTGGCTCGGCGCCGGGTGGGTCGTCTGAAACGGACTTGCGTAGAAGACCATCAGCGACACGAAGAAGCCGCCGAATCCGAGCAGGATCGCGGTCGCATAGGCTGCGATGTCGCGCATTCGCCGCCGCGTCAGGAACAGGATCAGGCTCGACCACAGCGACAGCAGCCAGGCCCAGAGCAGCAACGAGCCTTCCTGCGAGGACCAGACCGCGGCGGCCTTGTAGAAGGTCGGCGTGGTCGTACTGGACGTATCGGCGACCGTGTTGAACGAGAAGTCGTTGCGCAGAAATGCGAGCTCGAGCACCGCGAACGCGACCGTCAGCAGGCCCGCGAGCAGATATACCGAGTGCCGGCCCGAGTCAGACCAGTGCTGGCGTCCGCTGCGCGCACCGTACACCGACGCGCCGATCCCGTACGCGCAGACGACGAGCCCCAGGACCAGGCATGCGCTTCCGAGGCCGGCCATCAGCGATCGCCGGCTGCGAGGGTCGGGACACGGGTCGTCGCAAGCGCCCTGTGCAGCGCGTCGCCGCCGTCGCTGGCAGCGGCTTCGCGGCGGTCATCTCGGGGAGCGTTCGCAGGGACGCAAAAGCCTGTGTTTACGCGCGATTCGGGGGGCACCACGGGGTTGGGATGATACCCCGTGGCGCCGGCTTTCGGCTCGGTCGCGCGACCCGATGTGGCCCGCCCAGAGCCCGCCGGCAGGCGGTCCGACTAGGCTCCGGGCGGTTGCGATGCAGGTCCGGGCGGCGGGTGCGGCGAGAGCAACATGGGCGGACGTGGCGGCTGTTCGAAATTGAAGTCCGACGTCAGGTTGCCGAGCCCGGGGGCTTCTTCACGCACATCGGGCCGAGGGTCCCGCCGACCGTCGGTCGCGGGGTTCAGGCGTTCGCCGTTCAGGAAGTCGTCCTCGATGAACTTTAGATAGGCATCGTGGCTGAGCTGCTGGTTATCGATATAGCCGATCTTCGCGTACGGACTGATCACCAGGCCAGGGACGCGGAGGCCGTAGCCGTTCTTATCGATTTGAGGCGGCACGACGTGGTCATAGAACCCACCGAAGTCATCCCAGGAGAGAAAGATTGCGGTGCTGTCCCAGCAGGGGCTGCGCATGATCGAATTGATCAACGTGGTGACGTAGGCCTGTCCCGTTGAAATCAATGACGGCGGGTGTTCAGATACTTCTTTGTTGGGCGTGATCCAGGCGACGTTCGGTAGGCCGCACCGGCTCGTTTCGTGCACCGCCGAGTAGAACTTGTTAAGGGATTGGATGTCGTTCAGCTGCCCGTCCTGCTTGACGTCGACGAAATCGGCCAAGGGGTTCCAGATGCCCGGGGTCTTCGGGCCCTGAGCGACCGGTTCGCAGACAACGGCTTCGTCGGACTCGCAGTCGGGCTCTTCGCCTTCGAAGACGTAGTAGCGCCAGCTGACGTGCGCCTTGGCAAGCAGATAGGTTATGTCGGTCCAGGCGTAGGTCGCCCTGCCCGGTTCGACCGGATTCGTAAAGTTGCGCGCGGGTTTGACCGGGTTCAGCGAGCCCACGCACAAGAGTGGGTTGAGGTCTTGGTGTGGGCACTCGGCAGACCAGGCGGAGACGAGGTAGAGATGCTCGGGCAGGCTCCAGGAGGCCGCCGACTCGAACATGTCGTCCTGCAGAACGAAGTCGTTCGCGTAGGTCCAGTAGTTCGGGATCTCGCGCGCATCGTGATAGCCCATCGCATCGAGGCATTTACCTTGTTCTTCCGCTGCCACCGGTTCGCTGCATTCGCTGCACTTCGGATCGTTGGGGGTGCACTGCATTGCTTTCTCCTCCCTCCCGACGAAGCCGTCCATCTTGCCGTGATCAACGTCATCCTTCATCGAACTGGTGCCGTGTGGACCGCCGAAGTTCTTGTCATTCGGGTCATAAAAAGGCTGCACACAGCCCCGGTGCAGCGGATCCGGCACGCACGTCCCGGCCGGGATCCCGTTTGCGCCCGGATAGGTGCCGAAGTACGAGTCGAAGGAGCGATTCTCCTGCATGATCATTACCACGTGCTTGATCGTGTGGATCCCTTCCGAGGAGACGGCGGCTGCCGCGGCCGCATCTGCCGCGGCGACACGCGCGAGCGATGGTCCTCCGAGCGCGACTGCGACAATCGATACGGCACGCAGACGTCGCCCTGAGCACTTGAGCGACCCAACCAAGACTGCTCCTCTCTCCCTGTGCTGCTGAACTCTCGACGCCAGACGTTAACTCAAATAGTTAAACGCAACCTGAATTGTGGGTGCCGCGCGCACGAACAGTTGTGTTAAGTACCGAGGCTAACTGTCGCTGTGCTCACGGATTTACGTAGCGCATGGTGTTAACCATTTGGGTAACACACATGGGCGCCATCGAGGAGGGACCGGTGGCGCTAACCGGGCTGCCGACGGCGCTATATGTCTCGTTCGCAGAGCGAGCGGCTTGGATGTGAAATATTAATGTGGTGATTCTTATATGTGAAAACCCTCATTCAACACGTGTCTGGCTCTTGAGAGAATCGTGGGGTAGGTCATTGGGCGAGCGCTGCTAGCCGACTACCGCGCCGCATGTGACATTGAATGCTGTCGCTGTCATGGCGCGCGCCTGATCGGATGCGGCGAACACGGCAACGTCGGCGATGTCCCTGTCTCACCCTCCTGCAAAGGGCGCGGCCAGCGTGAGCTACCCACCGACGTCAGACGCGACGCGGCGGGCAGGGAGACTGTTTGGCTAAAGCCATACCCTGGCAGCTCGCCCGAGCTCCACCACGTCGCTTGCGAGACCCTCGAGCTCGCGTACATCGCGCGCTTTAGCGCCTATCTCCGGTCCAGCGCGCCGCGCTTGTCCTGCGCGAGGTGCTCGGCTTGTCCGCAGCCGGGTCGCGGCGCAGCTCGACACCTCGCCCGCCCTCGGACGACAGCGCCCTGCAGCGAGCCTCCCGAGCGCTCGACTCGCCGGCGCCGAACCAGCACGCGTCCGTGACCAACTCGTCAGCGACGTGACCCCGTTCCTCGCCGCGGATCTCGCCCGGTTCGGACTGCCGCCGCGTGTCCGCGCCGATCAGTAGTTCTGCTTCTCGCTCGGCGGCGCGACCTTGTACTTGGACGGGCACTTCGTGATCAGCGAATCCCGTTCGCCCACGTACGCGGCCCCCTGCTTCTGGACGGTCACGATGACCTCGCGCCCTTCCCGGAACGGGTCGGGCACGGTTCCCGTGTACGCGACCGGTATCTGCGTCCCGCCCGCGCGATCCTCGACGTTGAAATCAAGCATCGAGCCCTGGCGGTGCACCGAGCCGGCAACGACCGTACCGGTCAGCTGATAGCTGCGCCCGGGCTGCGCTTCGCGGACCAGCTGGCTCGGGGAGAGCGCCGGGGAGGCGGCGCTGAAGCTCGTGTAGATCAGCGCACTGGCGAGCACGACCGCCGCACCGAGAGCCACTGCCAGCCGCACCGTTCGCTTGCGTGCGGGGTTCATCGCAATTCAGTATCTCACGCCGCGCAGGCCCCGGCGCCCCTCGCGGGCAGCTGCCGGGCAGCAGCGCGCGTGCCGCGCGCTGCTGCCGCACGCTCGGCGGTAGGGAAATCTGACGCGCGAGCGAAACCTTTTTGCGTGCGCTGAGTCTCTATCCACAGATGCGAGCCGCGAATCTTCTGCCACCGCTCCTCGGCGAGCGCCACATGGGCCGGCGGCGCGCCCGGCGGCTCAGGCGCGCGGCCGCGCCGCATCCGCCGGCACAAGTCCCCGATCACGCCTGCAGCTCGGCGGATATCGCAGTCGAGCGAGCCCGTCGCGCGGGCGGTCCGATCGACAACGCCTGCTACAGCTGTGAGTGCGGATGCGTGTTTGCCGCGGCGGTGTCGACGACCGTGGCGTGCCCCCACTGCGGCGCCGCTCAGGCCTGGTAGTCGAGCTCGTCGCGCCGCGCGCGGCCGGACTGTCAGGGCGACCCGCTTTAGCGGATGTGCATCCCCGAGATCGCCCGCGCGATCACCATCTGCTGGATCTCGGCGGTGCCCTCGAAGATGTCGTAGATCTTCGCGTCCCGATGGAATCGCTCGACGGGGTACTCCCGCATGTAGCCGTTTCCACCGAGGATCTGGATCGCGCGCTCGGTCACCCACACGGCGACCTCGCCGGCCTTGAGCTTTGACATCGAGCCCTCGGCGTTGTCGAACGGGACCTGGTTGCGGCCCATCCAGGACGCTCGCCAGACGAGCAGCCGCGCGGCATCGATCTCGAGCTTCATGCGGGCGAGCGTGAACCCGACCGCCTGGTTCTCGATGATCTTCTTGCCGAACTGCTCGCGCTCCTTGGCATAGTCCAGCGCGTACTCGTAGGCGGCCCGAGCGATCCCGAGCGCCTGCGCGGCCACCGTCGGTCGGGAGGCCTCGAACGTAGCCATCGAGGCGTTGGATTTGTTCTTTTTGCCCTCGCGCGCGCGAGCGAGCCGCTCCTCGAGTTTGTCCTTGCCGCCTAGCACGTAGCTGAGGGGCACGCGGCAGTCGTCCAGGTAGACGTCCGCGGTATGCGAGGCGCGCAGTCCGTGCTTGGCGAGTTTCGTGCCGGGCGTGATGCCCTTGGCCTCGCTCATCGGCACGATGAACGCCGCGTGGCCGCGAGAGCCGAGCTCGCGGTCGACGGTCGCGATGACGACGTGCACGTCGGAGATGCCGCCGTTGGTCGCCCAAGCCTTCTGGCCGTTCAGCACCCACTCGCCGGACTTCTCGTCGAGCTTGGCGGTCGTGCGGATCGCACTGACGTCGGAGCCGGCGTTGGGCTCCGAGGAGCAGAACGCGGCCACCTTGACGTCGTCGGGGGTGCCGAAGCAGCGGGGGATCCATTCGCCGAGCTGCTCGCCGGTGCCCTGGCCGAAGATCGCGGCGACCGCGAGCGAGGTCCCCATGATCGCCATGCCCATGCCGGCGTCGCCCCAAAACAGCTCCTCGTTGACAATTGGCAATGTCAAGCCGGTCGGGTCAGCGAAGAACTGAGCAAGCCCTTCGAACCCGTACAGGCCGATCTTCGCGGCCTCCTCGATGATCGGCCACGGGGTCTGCTCCTTCTCGTCCCACTCGTGCGCCGCCGGGCGCATCACATCGGCCGCGAAGCCGTGCACCCACTCGCGGATGTCCTTCTGGTCCTGGCTCAGCGCGAGCGAGAACGCCCCCTCCTGGTTTGCCGAACTCGCGATCGCCTCGACGGCGGCTTCAGCCGCGTCGGCTTTCAGCGCCGGGGTGGCTAGGGACGTCGTACTTGCCATCAGGCGGGGGTCCTCTCCGTTCGTGGTGTACGGCGCCGGTGGCGCCGGGGCTGCTTTGGGACCGGCCTCACTCGGTCCCCACGCATAAAGCGTAGCCGACAGAGTAGCCCAATCGAGCCATAAGTGGAAGATTGGCTCATTTAATCGCCATGCTCATAAACCTGCTAATGCGGACTGGCTTTGTGGTCTATACTAGCCGTTTGGCCTCCGCAGGTTCTCGATAAAGAAAGTGCGTATGACATTCATAAACCCAATGGCAGTCTTGGCGACGATTGCGTCAGCGCTGGTTTTTGCAGCGTGCGGCAGCAGCTCTTCGAGTGATGTAAACCACGTGACATTGGTCGCCTACTCGACGCCGCAAGGGGCATACGAAAAGCTGATACCGGCGTTCACGGCGACCTCGGAAGGCAAAGGCGTGGCCTTCAGCCAGTCGTTTGGGCCGTCGGGCGAACAGAGCAGGGCGGTCACCAACGGGCTGCACGCAGACATCGTCAACTTCTCGCTGGAACCGGACGTCGAACGGCTGGTCAAAGCGGGGCTGGTGGCGCCGAGCTGGAATCAGAACCCGACGCACGGGTTCGTCACGAACTCGGTCGCGGTGATCATCGTCCGCAAGGGCAACCCCAAGCACATCAGCAGCTGGAACGATCTGGTCAAGCCGGGCGTCCAGGTGGTGACGCCAAACCCGTTTACCTCCGGCAGCGCGCGCTGGAACATCATGGCCGCCTACGGAGCGCAGCTGAAGGAAGGCAAGTCGCCCGCCGAAGCTGAAGCGTATTTGAAGGAACTGTTCAAGAACGTCGTCAGCCAGGACAGCTCGGCGCGCAACGCGCTGCAGACGTTTCTCGCGGGCCGCGGCGACGCCCTGATCGACTACGAGGACGAGGCGATCGCCGACGAGAAGAAGGGCGCGGCGATCGAATACGTGATCCCGACCAACACGATCCTGATCCAGAACCCGCTCGCGGTCGTCGGCTCCAACGCGAGCGCAAAGAAGTTCGAAAGCTACCTGCTGTCGCCCGCCGGCCAGAAGATCTGGGCCTCCGAGGGCTACCGCCCGGTGATCCCGGGCATCGCCGCTCCGGGCCAGTTCCCGACGCCGAAGGGCCTGTTCACGATCGAATCGCTGGGCGGCTGGAAAGCGGTCAGCAAGAAGTTCTTCGAACCGGAAACCGGGATCGTGACGAAGATCGAGCAGTCGCTGGGAGTCTCCACTGCCAAGTAACGCGCCCGCACCCGCGCCGGCCGGCGCCGGCGAAGCAAGCGACCCGTCCGCTCTTGCTGGCGGGCACTCGCGCACCCTCGGACGCTTCGGCGCCCGGGCCGGTGGGCGCGCGGCCGGCGCGCTCGGCCGCGGGCTGCTCGGCATCTACCTGTCGGCGCTCGTGTTGCTGCCGGTGGCTGCGCTGCTCGCGAAGTCGGGCAACGGCGGCCTGGGCGCCTTTTGGCGCGAGGTCACCGGGCCGGAGGCGCAGGCGGCGATCAAGCTGACGCTGGCCGCCTCCGCGATCGTGGTGCTCATCAACGCGTTCTTCGGGACGTTGATCGCGTGGGTGCTCGTGCGCGACGAATTCCCGGGCAAGCGCTACGTCAACGCGCTGATCGACCTCCCGTTCGCGCTGCCGACGATCGTCGCCGGGGTCGTCCTGCTCGCGCTCTACGGCAAGGGCAGCCCGCTCGGTATCGACGTCGCCTTCACCCGCGCGTCGGTCTGCCTCGCGCTGCTGTTCGTGACGTTGCCATTCGTCGCGCGCTCGGTCCAGCCGGTGCTGATCGAGCTCGACCGCTCGATGGAGGAAGCGGCCGAGTCGCTCGGCGCCGGCGCCTTCACCGTGCTGCGCAAGATCGTGCTGCCCAGCCTGACTCCCGCGATCGTCTCGGGCGTCGCGCTCAGCTTCGCGCGAGCGGTGGGCGAGTTCGGCTCGCTGGTGCTGATCACCGGCAACCTGCCGTTCAAGACCGAGGTCGGCTCGGTGTACGTGTTCGGCCAGATCCAGGACGAAAACCTCCCGGCTGCGGCCGCGGTCTCGGTGGTGCTGCTGCTGTCCGCGCTGGTCGTCCTCGGGGGCCTGTCGATCTTCTCGCGCCGCAGGAGCGTGCATGTCTAGGAGCGCGCGTGTCTAGCCCGGCCGGCGCTCATCCCGACGGCCAAGCGCTCCGCTACGGGCTGGGCGTAACGCGGCAGCCCGCCCCGGGACGCCTGCACACGCCCAGACGGGCCGCGGGCGCGCCGGGCGCCCGCGCGGCGCGCGCAAGGCGGCTCGGGATCCGGACCCTGGCGCTCGGCTACCTGGCCCTGCTGCTGCTCGCGCCGCTGGTGATGATCTTCTACCGGACCTTCGAACACGGCGTCGGGCCCGTCTGGAACGCGGTCACGGCGCCCAACGCGGTGCACGCGTTCTGGCTGTCGGTCGAGATCGTGGCGATCGCGGTGCCGCTGAACACTGCGTTCGGAATCGGCATCGCGCTGCTGCTCGAGCGCGGCAGCATGCGCGGCAAGGCGTTGCTGGGAACCGTGGTCGACATGCCGTTCGCGATCTCGCCGGTCGTCGTCGGGCTTGCGCTGGTGCTCGTGTATGGAAAGACGGGCTGGTTCGGCGATTGGCTGTCGACACACGGCATCCAGGTGATCTTCTCGGTGCCGGGCATGGTGATCGCGACGGCGGTGGTCTCGCTCCCGTTCGTCGCGCGCGAGACCGGGCCGGTGCTGCGCGAGCTGGGCACGGACGCCGAGCAGGCGGCGGCAACGCTGGGCGCTGGACCGTGGCAAACGTTCTGGCGCGTCACGCTGCCGGCGATCCGCTGGGGTGTCGTCTACGGCGTCGTGCTCACGACCGCGCGGGCGCTCGGCGAGTTTGGGGCGGTCAGCATCGTCTCCGGGCGCATCGAGGGCCAGACGCAGACGCTGCCGCTGTACGTGCAAGACCGCTTTGAGAACTTCGACATCACCGGCGCGTACGCGGCCGCGATCGTGCTCGCGCTGCTCGCGCTGGGAACCCTGCTGGCGATGAACCTGCTGACGCGGCGCACCCGCAGGGAGAGCATGACCACACCGTGACTACAGGGGGATGACCGACCATGGCGATTGAGGTTCACAACGTAAGCAAGCGGTTCGGGACGTTCACGGCGCTCGAGGACGTGTGCATCCGGGTCGAGGACGGCGCGCTGACGGCGCTGCTCGGGCCGAGCGGCAGCGGCAAGTCGACGCTGCTGCGGATCATCGCGGGCCTCGAGGTCCCCGATGCCGGCGATGTCGAGATCGGCCAGGAGCTGGTGACAGATGTGCCCGCGCGCATGCGCGACGTCGGCTTCGTCTTCCAGCACTATGCGCCCTTCAAGCACATGACTGTGCACGACAACGTCAGCTTCGGGCTGCGCGTGCGCAGGCGTCCGAAGGCCGAGATCCGCCCGCGCGTGGACGAACTGCTGCGCCTCGTGCGGCTCGAGGGATTGGCGGATCGCTACCCCTCGCAGCTCTCGGGCGGACAGCTGCAGCGAATGGCGCTCGCCCGGGCATTGGCGGTGCAGCCGCGCGTGCTGCTGCTCGACGAGCCGTTCGGGGCGCTCGACGCGCAGGTGCGCGCGGAGCTGCGCGAATGGCTACGGCGACTGCACGAGGAAATCCACGTCACGACCGTGTTCGTGACCCACGATCAGGAGGAGGCGATGGAGGTCGCGCAGCAGATCGTGGTGATGAATCGCGGCAAGATCGAGCAGGCGGGCACGCCGCGCGAGCTCTATGAGAGCCCGCGCAACGAGTTCGTGATGTCGTTCATCGGCCCCGTCAACAGGCTCGGCGAGTCCTCGTTCATGCGCCCGCACGACATCCAGATCCTGCCCGTCGTCGATGGCGACGGAACCGAGGCGCTGATCGAGCGGGTCGTGCACCTCGGCTTCGAGGTGCGGGTCGAGCTCAAGCTGCAGGACGGCCGCGAGATCTGGGCACAGGTGACGCGCGAGCGGGCGCAGGAGCTCGAACTGCACGAAGGCCAGATCCTCGCGGTACGCCTTCCCGCTCCACGCGTGTTCGCCTGACCGCGAGCGCGTTCCACCCCACCAAGTTCGGCCCCCGTCAAGCTCGGCCCGGAGCACGCGACCCGTGCACTGCGGCCCGGGGGCGGGTACGCGGCTAGCGGGTCTGCCAGGCTTGCTCTTCGCGCGTCAGCTGCAGCAGGTCGGCAGGCAGCTCGCCCGCAGCCACGTCGGCTAGCGTCACGTGCTCGAGCACTTTGCGCAGGTTCGCTCGCAGCGCGATCCAGACCTGTTGCAGGGATTCCGCCGAGCCCTGGTAGGAGATCTCCTCCGGACGCAGCCCGCGCACGCCGACCAGCGGTCCCTCGACCGCGCGAATCACTTGGGCGAGGTTTACCTCCTCGGGCGGATAGGCCAGCCAGTAACCGCCCTCGGGACCGCGCTGGCTGCGGACGATGCCCGCGGAGCGCAGCTGGGTGAGGATGTTCTCCAGGAACGACAGCGGAATCCCCTGCGCCTGCGCCAGCTCGTCGACCTTGCGAGGCAGCTCGCGACTGCCCGAGGCAAGCTCGACGACTGCGCGAACGGCGTAGTCGGCCTTGGCGGTCACATGCATTGTCGGAATTGTCGCGTAAATCGCGGCGGAGGGCGCAGATGCAGCGTGCGTGGCGGCTGCGGCGTCCGCCAAGCGCAGCCGCGCGCGGGCGATCCGCACTTCGCGTTACAGCGCGACGCAATCCCGACCGCTGTGGTAGAAATTAGGTATCCCTAACTCGCCGGCCCGCGGCAGTTCGTCCGGGAGCTCGCGGCCAGGCGCGAAACAAGGATAGGTCTGATGAGGAACGTACTGGCGGTCCGGCACAGATGAGCTTCGGCGAGACTGTCGCGCTTGGCGCGATCGCTGGCTTCACGATCTTCCTCGGTCTGCCGCTCGGTCGGATGCACGCGGTGAGCATCCGAGCACGCGTCTGCCTGGCGATGTTCTCGGTCGGGATCCTCGCGTTCATCTTCATGGACGTCACCAAGCACGCCGAGGGGATCCTCGAATCGGCCTTGAGCGGGTACAAGGACCATTCGCAGAGCCTGGGGCACGTGCTGGGGCTGTTCGCGCTGCTGGCGCTCGGCTTCACCCTGGGCACCGCGGGAATCTCCGAGGCCGAGCAGCGGCTGCGCGCGCGCCGCAGCCGGCTCGCGCCCCTCGCCGGGGGCGAGGCGGGGGCGGTGCTGCAGCCCGCCGACGTCGCACACGCGCAGGCCGGCGCGATCGACGCCGAACGCAGAGCGCTGCAGACGGGCATGGTGATCGCGGTGGCGATCGGCTTGCACAACTTCGCCGAGGGCCTCGCGATCGGCGTGTCCGCGCAGGCGGGAGCGATCGGTCTGGCGACGGTGCTCGTGATCGGCTTCGGCCTGCACAACGCGACCGAGGGATTCGGGATCGTCGGGCCGCTCGGCGACGTGCGCCCCTCCTGGCGTTGGCTCGCCCTCGCCGGGCTGATCGGCGGCGGTCCGACTTTCCTCGGCACGATCGTCGGCTACCAGGTCAACTCCGAACCGCTCGAGCTGATGTTCTACGCGCTCGCGGGCGGAGCGATCCTATATGTGATCGGCGAGATCTGGACGGGCATGCGCCGTCACGGCTACCGCAATCTCGGGCTCTACCTGCTCGCCGCGGGCTTCCTGGTCGGTGTCGCGACCGATCTGATCGTGTCCTACGGCGGGGCCTGAGGCTACGCGGTCCGCGTGGCGCGAGCCGCGTAGGACCGGCCGCGGACTGGGCTGGCAGGCGCGCATGCTCGCGCCCGTTCGCGCTCGGGTTCGGAACCATACACTTCGAACGGTGGTTTCTGTACTATAACCGTTGAGCGTTGACGGTCCTACGACTTCGCTTTACTATCAGTAATATGAACACGCCGGACGGCCGCCAGGCGCGGCCGGCGGGACCGCGACCCGGGGAAGATCGCATGAGCGAAAATCCAAGGAACGACTGACACATGGACTTGCTCGGCAGCCCCACTGCGATCGCTAAAAGCGTCCCACGCGCGATGCTCGCGATGCTGATCGCCGGGGCGATCGCCGGCGCGCCGGCGCACGCCGCGACCTACGCCGCGATCACGCCGTCCCTGCACCCGGACCGGCTGGGTGCGAGAGGGGCGCTGACATTCACGATCCAATACGCCGGAGGTGAGTTGGGCGTGCCCTCTCCTGTGCTGCAGTCGACTCTGCGCTTCCCGGCGGGGTTGGGGCTGAACATCCCGAGCCTGCGCAGCTGCGACGCCAGGCGGCTGCGCATCAGCGGCCCGAACGGCTGCGCGGCGCAGTCGCGCATCGGCAGCGGCCACGCGCTGGTGGAGGCACGGGCCGGTGCTGAGCTGATCAGAGAGCAGGTCTCCCTGTGGGCCTTCCTCGGCCCTCCGACGGAAAGTCTCGAGCCGACGTTCGAGATCCTCGGGCAGGGCTACACGCCGCTCGACGAGCGCTCGGTGCTGACCGGGAAGGTGCTTCCCGACCGCGCGCCATACGGAGAAGACCTGGTGATGCCGATCCCCGCATTCCCCACGCTGGCGCTCGAGCCCGATGCGTCGATCGTTACCTTCTCGCTGACGATCGGCTCGAGCGCCAGCCGCCCCAGGCACAACGCGACGACCGTTGTGGTGCCCTCCCGCTGTCCGAGCGGCGGCTTCCCGTTCGCGGCCGAATTCAGCTACGCCGACGGCTCGAGCAGCACCGTGCAAGCGACATCTCCCTGCCCACGATGATGCTCGCCGCCCGCCCCCAAGCTTGTTACGTCCGCCACGAGCACCGTTTGCCGCGCGACGCGCATCTTCTCCAGGGAGCGCACCAGCGAAACCACCCAGCAACAACAAGGAAAGGAAGTGGGTGCAAAAGATGCATCACGAGATTCGTCATTCGCTAAGCCTCGCGCGCGCGCTGAGGCTCGGCGCGGTAGGCGCAGCTACACTGCTCGCGCTCGCGCCCGTCGACGCTGTGTCGCGCGCGGCGAATCCCTCTGCTCACGCCGCGGGCGCATTCACATTGAATGAGGGCGCGCGTCTGCACCTGACCAGCAAACACGGCTTCACGCTCAACGAGCAGGGCAACGCCGGGGGAACGGTCTCGGGACCGATCTACGTGCACCTGACGATCGCCTCGACCAGTCGCGTGACGGCGGAAATGAGCATCTATCCCAGCGGCGGTTCGATCACCGGCTACGCGGCTGCGGGCTACCACAGAGGGAGTCAGACTGCGAGCTTCAATGGCTCGATCTCGATCGGGCGCGGGTCGGGGCGCTATTCCCGCGCGCGCGGGTCGGGGCTGGCCTTTTGGGGCACGATTCAGCGATCGAACGACGCGATCACCGTGTACGTACGCGGCCGGGTCTCGGACTGACGCGGCGGGTCTCTGACTGAGCGGAGATCGCATGCTCGAAGTACAGGACCTCGTCAAGCACTACCCGGCGGTCGGCGGCGAAGTCGTGCGCGCCGTCGATGGCGTGTCGCTGGAGGTCGCGGCCGGAGAGATGGTCGTCCTGTACGGGCCGAGCGGATCGGGCAAGACCACGCTGCTGCTGATGGTCGCCACATTGCTCGAGCCGACCGCGGGCAGGGTCCTGATCGGCGGTCGCGACGTGTCCTCGCTGTCGGAGCGCGAAGCTTCGCACTTCCGGCTGTCCGAACTGGGCTTCATCCGGCAAAACTTCGATCTGCTCCCGGGCGTCAGCGCGATCGACAACGCGGTCTTGAAGCTGCTCAAGACGATGCGCTGGCGCGACGCGCAACGCGAGATTCGACCCCTGCTCGAGCGCTTGGGCTTGGCCGAGCGCCTGGCGCATCGCGCCGAGACCCTGTCGATGGGCGAGCGCCAGCGGGTGATGATCGCCAGGGCTCTGTCGACCAAGCCCCAGCTGCTGCTGGCGGACGAGCCGACCGGCAGCCTGGACACCCAACGCGGCCAGGAAGTGCTCGAGCTACTGCGGGGTCTGTGCCGCGAGCGCAACGTCGCGATCGTTCTCGTCAGCCACGACCCGATCGCCGCGCGCTACGCCGATCGCGTGTTTGCCCTGCGCGACGGCAAGCTCTCGCGGGAGGAGACCGATCGCCGGCGAGGGACCGAGCGCGCTGCAAGCCTGCTCCCGGCAGACGGCCTGCGCGCGGCCGCGGGCCCTGTCGCAGCCGACGGGAACTAGTCGGGTGAGACCGGCGAACGCCTTGCGCTTCTACCGCGTGCGTCTGCGCGCGCGGTTCCTGCAGGAGTGCTTCGCGGTCGTCGGGATCGCCGCCGGGGTTGCGCTGCTGTTCGCCTCGCAGGTCTCGAGCTCGAGCCTGCAGAGCTCCGTGGCCGACCTCTCGCGCGGGATCGTCGGCCGGGCGAGCCTGCAGCTGCTCGCGCGCAGCCCGACCGGCTTCCCGGAAGGCGTGCTCACACAGGTGCGCCACATCCCCGGCGTGCACGTCGCGGCACCGCTGCTTGAAGCTGGCGCCAACGCGATCGGCCCGAAGGGCAGCGAGTCGGTGCAGATCGTGGGTGCCGATACGAGCCTGAAAGAACTGGGCGGCACGCTCGCCCATGACAGCCAGCTAGCGCCGTTCGGCGGGATCGGCGCGGTCGTGCTCCCGGCGACCCTCTCGAAAACCATCGGCGTGCGCAAGTTCGGCCAGGAAGCCACCTTCCAGCTGGCCGGGCACACGGTCCAAGCGCCACTGTATGCGACGCTCTCGGCAAGGCAGATCGGGCCGCTGGCCGCCAGCCCGGTGGCGCTCGCGCCGCTGTCTTTCGTGCAGGAAATAACCGGTTTGGGCGGTCGCGTCAGCCGTATCCTCGTGCAGCCCGCGCCCGGCGCGCAGCAGCGCGTGCGCGCCGCTCTGACGGCGCTCGCCGCAGGCCAGTTGAGCGTCGAGCCCGTCGCCTACGACCAACAGCTGTTTGCCAAGGCCGCGGCCGCGAACAGCCAGTCGACCACGCTGTTCGCGGTGATCAGCGCGCTCGTCGGATTCCTGTTCGCGTTCAACGCGATGCTCTTGACCGTCCCCCAGCGCCGGCGACTGATCGCCGACCTGCGCCGCGACGGCTACACCCCGCTGACCGTCGTCATGCTCCTGCTGGGAGACGCGCTCGTGCTCGGCGCGATCGCGTGCGTGCTCGGGCTGGCGCTCGGCGACGAGCTGTCGATCCACGTGCTGCACTCCAACCCGGCTTTCCTGTCACTTGCGTTCCCGATCGGCTCGCAGCGGATCGTGAGCCTTCAGAGCATCGCGATCGCGATCGGGGGCGGGATGCTCGCGGCGGTCGTCGCGGTCCTCAGCCCCCTGCGTGACATCCTCTCCCGCGACCCGCTCGCGGCGATCAACCCAGTCGAACGCCGCAGCGGCACGCATGCGACCGGCACCCGCCGCGCGCTCGCCGGGCTGGCCTGCCTCGCCGCCGCGACGCTGGTCCTGCTCGCCGCGCCCGACGCGGCGATCCCCGGCATGGTTCTGCTGCTGGCGGCGCTGCTGCTGGAGCTGCCGCTCGTGCTCGGCACGACGCTCGCGGTCGTGCGGCGGCTGGCCCGGACGATCACCAGCACGGTGCCGCACATCGCCACGATGGAGCTCGGCGCGGCCCGCGCGCGCGGCGTGGCGATCGCGGCGACCGGGGCGATCGCGGTGTTCGGCAGCGTCGCGATCCAGGGCTCGCACGGCGACCTGCTCAAAGGCCTCGAAAACGCGGCCCACGAAATGAACGCGCTGACTGATGTCTGGGTGGCGCCGGCCGGTAGCTATGACCTGCTCAACACGACGCCCTTCCCGCCCGTCCAACAGGCCAAGCTCGAACAGCTCCCGGGCGTGCAAGCGGTCCGCGTCTACCGCAGCGGGCTGCTCGACTACGGGAAACAACGCGTGCTCGTGGTCGCACCGCCGCGCGGCGCCACGCCGCTGCTCCCGGCGGGCCAGTTGCTGCAGGGCAACCCGCGCCAGGCGAGCGAACGCGTCCGCGCCGGCGGCTGGCTGATCCTCTCGCGCGCGGTCGCCGACGAACACCATCTGAAGGTCGGCCAGGCCTTCAGTCTGCCGACGCCCGACCCGCGCACGTTTCGCGTCGCGGCGCTGTCGACCAACATCGGCTGGGCGCCCGGCGCGATCATCATGAACGCGAGCGACTACGCGCAGGCGTGGGGCAGCCAGGACGCGAGCGCCTTTAACGTCCTGGTCGACCCGGGCGACTCCGCAGCGCGGGTCGCCGGCGAGATCCGCAGCACGCTCGGACCGGGCAGCGGGCTGGCAGTGCAAACGGCCAGCCGGCACACCAGCCAGCAGCAGGCGTTGAGCCGCGAAGCGCTCGCCCGTCTGACCCAGATCGCGACGTTGATCCCGATCGCCGCTGTGCTCGCGATGGCCGCTGCGATGGGGGCGCTGATCTGGCAGCGCCGCCCGCGCCTCGCGAAGCTCAAGCTCGAGGGGTTTCTCCGCGCCGAACTGTGGCACACGATCCTGCTCGAGAGCCTGTTGCTGCTCGCCGTCGGCTGCGTGACCGGCGCGCTCTTCGGCCTCTACGGCCAGCAACTCACCGACCGCGCGCTCGCGAACGTGATCAACTTCCCCGTGGTGTACTCGGTCACGCTACTCACCGCGCTGAGCAGCCTCGCGCTGGTCACGGCGACGGCGCTCGCGATCCTCGCGATCCCCGGATACCTCGCCACCGACATTCCCGCGGCGCTCGCCCTCCAGGACTAGCGTGTGCGCCGAGGTCGAGCACCGTCCCTACAAGCAGGTGGCGCGAGCGCGCGCGCAGGAGCGCAACCGCGATGCGTTGATCGACGCGGCGCTCAACGAGTTCTACGAGGGCCGCTGGCAGAAGGTTTCGCTCGAGGCGCTCGCCGCTCGCGCGGGGGTCACCAAGCAGACGCTGCTGCGCCACTTCGGCTCCAAGGACGGGCTGCTTCTGCAGGCGCTGCTGCGCGGCGCCGAGCAGGTGCTCGACCAGCGCTGGAGCGCCCCCACCGATGACATCGCAGGCGCGGTCGCCAACCTGGTCGACCACTACGAAGCCTGGGGCGAGCGCGCGCTGCGCATCGGCGCCTGGCAGGGCGGGCCGGCCTTCCTCGCCAAGCTCTCGCAGACGGCACGCCAGCTGCACTACGAGTGGGTCGAGTACGCATTCGGTGCGTGGCTTGACCGTTGCGAGGGCGAGGCTCGCGCGCGCCGCCGGGCCGCACTGATCGCGCTCTGCGACGTGCATACCTGGTGGCTGCTATCGGGCGATCTGGCGCTGCCGCGCCCGGAGCTTTGCGCCACGCTGACCGAGGCCATCGGGCGCGTGCTCGCCGACTGACTGGCGCCGGATCAAGGCGCTGGCAGCGGCGCGCCCGCGCTGCCAGCCTGACTGGAGCGGCGCTACGGCGAACCGCGCGGGGCTATGGCGAATATGTACTGCGACACCTGTCGGGTGCGCTTTGACAGCGAGGGGTCCGTCTGTCCCTACTGCGGCACCGAGGCCAGACGGGTGCAAAGTCCCCTGGCGGCGCTTCGCGGCTCCCCGTCCGTGCGCACCAGCTTTCTGCGCGCCTCGGTGCCCGGCCGCCGCGGCTTTCGCTCGGCGCCACGCGAGGACGTCGAGCTCGAGGTGCGCGACGCGCTCTACGGCTGGCACTCCGGCACCGTGGAGCGTTTCACCGCTAGATAACGACAGCGCCCGCGCGGGTGAGCGTCAGACAGACCCGCCGGGACGCCAATCGCACCGATGCGTCGCGGGACGGTCGTGACAACGGCGCGCCCGCCGAGCCGGCCGAACGCGTCTTGCCACTTTGAGCTCATCGGTACGGCAGCACCCTGACGACCGGCACCGTCACCGAGCTTCCCAGGCCGATTCGCCGTAAATCCTCCCGAGTCCCGATCGGCACACCGGCGGAGGGTGCACGCGCCGCGCAAGCACGCCGCATGTGTGAGCAACGTCACAGATGCGGCCGCATCGATCGCGCCAAGATAGTGGACGACCCAAAGCCCATAAGCATCCCCTCTCCAAAGCGCCCCGTGCTCCCCCGCGGGGCGCTTTCTTTTTGCGGAGCTCTGCACCCTGAGCGGGGCGCCCGGTTTCAGCTCCGTGAACAGCCAGACGAGCCTTGAGGCGATCGGGACTGGCCTGCCCGGCCCCCGACCCAAACGCAGATTTGCGCGGCGTTCGCGGGGCGTTCGTCAGAGCGGCGGACGGGCCTCGAACCCGCGACCTCGAGCTTGGGAAGCTCGCGCTCTACCAACTGAGCTACCACCGCCTACCGGCCAATCTTACGCGGTTGGCAATCTATGCTGGGGACGTGCGACGCCTCGCGATACCGCTTCTCGCCTCGCTCGCCGGGGCCGCCATCGTGGGCCTGCTGGCATACGGCCTGACCGCCCAGTCGGCGAGCCGCACGCTCGACGAAGCGGTCGCCCACGGCACCCATCCGCCGGCGCCACAGGCAGGCCGTTCGCTGCCCGTCCTGGCGGGCGGTTCCGCCGGCACGGACCCCACCGGTCACGCCCCCGGCGTGCACGCCAGCGGCTCGCTCGCGGCGTTTCACGGCAAGGTCGTCGTCTTGAATTTCTGGGCCTCGTGGTGCGAGCCCTGCCAGACCGAGGCGCCCTTGCTCGAGCGCGCCCAACGCAGCTTGCAGCGGCACGACGCAACCGTGCTGGGAGTGACATATCTGGACGCTTCGAGCGACTCGCAGGGATTCGTGCGCGAACACCACATCACCTACCCGAACCTGCGCGACACGACGGGGGAATTCGCGCACGCCTACGGCACCGACCAGCTGCCGGAGAGCTTCGTCGTCGATCGGGCGGGCGACGTCGTCAAAATCTCGAGGGGCGAGATCGACCAGGAATTTCTGAACGGCGCGATCAAGCTCGCGGAAAGCAGCTCGTGAAGGTCCTCGCGCTGATCGCGCTGATTGCGACGGGCGCGGTCGCGGGTGCCGCCGCGAGCCCCGGCGCGGCCGCCGCGGCGACGCCGCGCACGTCGCTGCCCACGATCGAACGCAGGGTGATGTGCGTGACCTGCAAAATCCCGCTGAACGTCGCCGAGTCGGTGCAGGCCGAACGGGAGCGCGCATTGATCCGCAGCTTGATCGCCGCCGGAGAGACGCAGGCGCAGGTCGAACGGTCGCTGGTCGGCCAGTACGGCCCCGCGGTGCTCGCGCTGCCGAGCGCGCACGGATTCGACCTGGCCGCCTATCTCGTCCCGCTGGGCGCGATCCTCGCGCTGCTGGCGGCGCTCGCGCTGCTGCTTCCCCGCTGGCGCAGACGGGCGCGTGCCCAGGCGGCGGAGCGGGCGGCGGCCGGGGCGGCGCCCCCGACGCTCGCGGCCGCGGACCAGGCGCGTCTGGACGCCGATCTCGCGCGCTTCGATCGCTGAGGCGCGCACGGGTGGACGCGCGGGCCGGGCTCGCGCGCCGAGCTCGCGCCGCTACATGTTCGTCGGCGCGCTCACGCCGAGCAGATCCAGACAGCGGGCGATCGCGCGTTGGGTAGCGACCGACAGGGCGAGCCGCTGCGATTCGGCGCCGACGGGCCGGGCACCGACCACGCGGCAATCGCGGTAAAAGGCGGTGAAGTCCTGCGCCAGCTCGAGCGCGTAGGCAGCGATCCGATGCGGCGCCCGCCGCTGCGCCGCCTCGCAGATCTCCTCGGGGAAGGCGATCAGCTTCTTAACGAGCTTGCGCTCGGACACGTGCAGCCGCTTGAAGTACTGACCCCCCTCGAGCTGCGCATCGCTCAGCTCGTCGAGCGCGGCCGCGACGCGCTCCGGGCCCGCCTTGGCGAGCACCGAGGCGATCCGCGCGTGCGCGTACTGGACGTAGTACACGGGGTTCTCTTTGGATTGCTCGCGCGCCAGGTCGAGATCGAGATCGATCGTCGTGTCGTGCGAGCGCGAGAGCAGAAACCAGCGGCCGGCGTCAGGCCCGATCTCCCGCAGCAGCTCGTCGAGGGTGACGAACTCGCCGGCGCGCTTGGACATCTGCGCGCGCTCGCCGTGGCGGACGAGGTGGACGAGCTGCATGATCAGCATCTCCAGGTGCCCGGGATCGCCGCCGAGGGCCGCGTAGGCGGCCTTCAGCCGCGCGGTGTAGCCGTGATGGTCGGCCCCCCACACGTCGATCTGGCGTTCGTAGCCGCGCTCGCGCTTATCCAGGTGGTAGGCGACATCCGAGGCGAAGTACGTGTGCTCGCCCGTGGAGCGAACGAGCACCCGGTCCTTGTCGTCGCCATAGTCGCTGGTGCGCAGCCACAGCGCGCCATCGCGGCGATAGGTGTGGCCGTGGCGCTCGAGCGTCTCCAGCGCGTGTTCGACCGGGCTGGGCGACCCCGCGTGCAGCGTGCTCTCGTATTGCCAATGGTCGAATTCCTTGACGCGGAACTCCCGCAGCGATGACTGCATCTGGCCGATCATCAGCGTCACCGCCGCCCGCCCCAGCTCGGCAGGATCCGCCGGGTCGGCATCCGGCAGCTGCGCGACGAGCGTCTTGACGTAGTCGCCGCGATAGCCGTCTTCGGGAACGTCTTCTCCACGCGCGAGCGCGCCGATCGACTCGCCGAGCTTCCGAATCTGGGAACCCGCGTCATTGACGTAGAACTCGCGTTCGACATCGTGGCCGTGGTAGGCGAGTACGCGCGCGAGCGAATCTCCATAGGCGGCGTTGCGCGCATGGCCGACGTGCATCGGCCCGGTCGGGTTGGCGGAGACGAACTCGACCAGGATGCGTTCCGGCGTCTGTGCGCCGCCCCCGCCGAGGTCGTCGCGCACCCAGCTCCGCAGCGCCTCGCGCAGCCAGGAATCGTCGAGAAACAGATTCAGGAACCCCGGTCCCGCGACCTCATAGCGTTCGAGGCTGTCGCCGAGCCGGCGCTTGAGCTCGGCGCCCAGCCGGTCGGCGACCTCGCGGGCGGCCGCTTCAAGCGCGGGCGCCAGTAGCAGCGCCGCGTTGGTCGAGTAGTCACCGAGCTCGGGCCTGGGCGGCTCCTGCAGCGTGATCGCATCAGGGCGGCCGAGCGCCGACCGCCCGGGGGCGTTGACATCGGGGCCGGAACCCCGCCCCGGATCGTCCGCCGGGGCGCCCGCGGCCAGCTCGCGGGCACTGGCGAGAACCGCCTCGCGCAGCGTCGCCACGGGCGTTTTTGTGTACTGCACACGCATCTCACGCACGGATTGGGATACTAACTGCGTGAACGAGCAGGATCCTGGGCCCGAGCGCCATATAAACATCCATCTCTCCCCCGAGATCATGGGGGGCGTATATGCGAACTTCGCCAACGTGAGCCACTCCGACTACGAGTTCACGGTCACGTTCGCTCGCGTCGACCACGAGGTCGAGTCCGAGGAGGTGCCCGGCGTGGTCGTCGCGCGGGTGAACATCTCTCCGCGGTTCATGCGCGAGCTGATCGACGCGATGGAGGACAACTACTCGAAGTGGCGAACCCGTGAGGGGATCAAGAACCTGCCGGAGTATGGCGGAGGCGAGAGCGGGAACGTCGAGGGCTGAGGCAGCGTCCCGCGGATGGAACCCGCGCGCGCGCGTGGTGTTCCTACGCTGCAACGATGAAGGTCGCTGTCATCTCCGACATCCACGGCAACCTGCAAGCGTTTGAGGCCGTGCTCGAGGCGGTCGCGGCCAGCGACGCGACGGAGCTGTGGTGCCTCGGCGACCTGGTGGGCTACGGCGCGGATCCCGACGCCTGCGTGGCGCTCGCCAGTGAGCACGCCGCGGTGTGCCTGGCGGGGAACCACGATCTGGCGGTCACCGGCGAGGTCTCGCTCGAGGAGTTCTCCCGCGGGGCGAGCATCGCGGTGCAGTGGACACGCGAGGTGATCGCGCGCGAGCACCTCGACTTCCTCGCTTCCTTGCGCCCCGAGGGCCGCGAGGGGCCGGTCGGCCTGTACCACGCCAGCCCGCGCGACCCCGTCTGGGAGTACGTGCTCTCGACCCTACTCGCGGAGCTGTGCCTCGATGAGCAGCAGCAGAGGGTATGCCTGATCGGCCATTCGCACGTTCCCCTGTCGTTCGTGCGCTGCGAGGGAAAGCTCGCCACGGGCGAACCGCGACGCGACGGCGCGGAGCTCGATATCCAGTCAGGCGAATGGTTGCTCAACCCCGGAAGTGTCGGCCAACCCCGCGACGGCGACCCGCGCGCATCCTGGTTGCTGCTCGACCTGGAGCGACTGACGGCGTCGTTTCGGCGCACCGGCTACGACATCGCGGGAGCCGCCGCCGCGATTCGCGCGGCGCGCCTGCCGGACTCGCTCGCCGAGCGGCTGGAGTACGGTCAATGAGCGTGCTCGCAAACGCCCTCACCCGCCGGCGGCCCGGCCCGGCGCTCGCGCGGCTGCTCGCGAGCGGCCTGCTCGCCGCCGCCGCCGCCGTGCTCGTCTCCTGCGGCAGCTCCAGCAAAGGCCTGATCCCGCTGGCAAACGCGGGACCGCTGCAAAGCGACTTCGAAGCGGTCGCACAGGCGGCGCAGAACGGCGACGGCAACTGCGCCGAAACCGAGGCCAAGATCAACTCGACCGAGCGCGACTTCGCGGCGCTGCCGAGCTCGATCGACGCGGGCCTTCGCCAGCGGCTCGAACAGGGGATCAAGAACCTGCGCGAACGCGCGCTCGCGCTGTGCGCCCAGCCGATCACGCAGACCAACACGGTCCGCACGACGCCACGTACTACGACTACGACGCCGCCGCCGACGACCACGACGAGCACGCCCACCACGAGCACGCCGACCACGACCACGCAGACGACGCCCTCGACGCCGGCGCCGAAACCGCCGAACACCGGCGGGGGCACGGTCGCGCCCGGGGGCGAAGCGAACAATGAAGGCGCGCACGGCGGCGGGGGACCCACCGGCGGCCAGGGAGGCGACCACGGCGGCGGCCAGGGCGCGGGCCAGGAAAATGGCGGCGTGAGCGAATCGGGCGGCGCGCCCGCGGGCGGACAGGAAGCCGGGAAATGAGCGAGAGCGATGTGATCGCCGGCCGCTATCGCCTCGAGGGCCGGCTCGGCTTCGGCGGGATGTCGACCGTGCATCTCGCGTTCGACATGCGCCTCGAACGGCGCGTCGCGGTCAAGCTGCTGGCCGAGCACCTGGCCGATGACCCGACGTTCGTCTCCCGCTTTCAGCGAGAGGCGCAGGCCGCGGCCAGGCTCGTGCACCCGAACATCGTGCAGATCTTCGACTCTGGTCTGGACGAGCAGACCGGGCGGCACTTCATCGTGATGGAGTACATCGAGGGCTGCTCGTGCGCCGAGATCCTCCGCGACGACGGATGGGTGGAGGTCGACCAGGCGGTCGCGATCGTCGAGCAGGCGTGCGCCGGCCTGCATTACGCGCACCGGCACGGCGTGGTCCACCGCGACGTCAAGCCGGGGAATCTGTTGCGCTCGCGCGACGGCGAGGTCAAGCTGGCGGATTTCGGCATCGCGAAGGCGACCGAGCAGTCGAGCATCACTCAGGTTGGCTCGGTGCTCGGCACGGCCGCCTACCTGGCACCGGAGCAGGCGCGCGGCGAGGAAGCCGGGCCGCGCGCCGATCTCTACGCGCTGGGCGTGGTCACCTACCAGCTGATCTCCGGTAGGTTGCCCTACGAGGCGACATCGCTGACCGAGCTCGCGCTCAAGCAGCAGCAGGAAGAGCCCGCGCTGCTGGACACGCTCGTCGCCGCTGTCGGCCCCGAGCTGGCCGAGGCGGTGGCGATCGCGCTTGCGCTCGACCCGCGCGATCGCTACCAGACGGCGCGCGAAATGGGCCGGGCGATCAGCGACGGTGCGGATGGCATCTCCCCGGTTCAGCCACCGCTCGGCGATCCCACGGCGCAGACGCGTCCAGCTACGCAGGCGACGAGCGTCCTCGCCGGAGGAGCGCGCGGAGCGGGCGCCGCGACGGCCAAGACGAGCGTCTCTCCCGGCCAGGCGCGTGCGCGGCGCAGCGACAGCCCCCGCCCCAGCCCCCGGCCGGCCACCGCCGCGCCGGCGCGTCGCGCGCGCCGCGGGCCCAGGCGCCTGGCGCTCGTTCTGCTCAGCCTGCTCGCGCTGGCCGGTGTCGTGGCCATAATCGTCGCCGTCACGACTCCGGCGCCGACGCGAGTCGTCCTGCGCAACGTCGTCTACAGCGACGTCGAACAGGCCTCACAGGCGCTCAAACAGCTGGTCAGCGAAAACACGAAGTAGCGCCGGCGCGCCAGGCGCACGCGACGCTCGCCAGCTCGCCGGCGTGGATGCCGCGGCGCAGGTCGGCCATCAAGCATGCGAGGAAGGCGAGGTTGTGCATCGTGATCAGGCGCGCCCCGGTCAGCTCGCCGGCGCGCGCGAGGTAGCTCAGATAGGCGCGCGATACGCCCCTCGAGCAGGCCGGGCAGGAACAGCCCTCGAGTAGCGGCTCGGGCGACTCGCGCGAGGGCGCCTTGGTCAGGTCGAGCCGCCAGCGCGCGTGCGGAGCGGGTACGAGCGCGGTTCCGTGGCGGCCGAGTCGCGTGGGGATCGCGCAGTCGAACGTGTCGATCCCCAGCTCGACGCCCGCGATCAGATCGTCGACCTCGCCGATCCCGAGCAGATGTCGCGGTCTGCGCGCCACGCGCGCGTCCTGCAGCTCGGCGGTGGCCCAGGAGACGACCTCGTGCATCTGCGCCTTGTCCGCTCCCAGCGAGCCGCCGATCGCGATCCCCTCGCAGCAGCTCGCGGCTACGGTCTCGGCGGACTCGCGACGCAGATCCTCATACACGCCCCCCTGCACGATTCCGTATACGAGCTGGTCCTCGCGGGGTCGCTCGGCGCGCCAGCGCAGGCAGCGCTCGAGCCAGCGGTGAGTGCGTTCGGTCGAGCGCTGGGTGTAGTCGCGGTCGACGTGATAGGGCGTGCACTCGTCGAACGCGAGCGCGATATCGGAGCCCAGCGCGGCCTGGGTCGCCATCGAGCCCTCGGGCGAGAGGAAGCGGATGCGACCGTCGAGGTAGGAGCGAAAGCGCACACCGGACTCGCCGATCTCGAGGATCGTCCCCTCGCGCTCGCCCGGACGCCCGCGCGCGCGGCCCTTGATCTCCTCGGCGACCGTGCCATGGCCCATCGAGAAGACCTGAAAGCCGCCCGAGTCGGTGATCGTCGGTCGCGACCAGCCCATGAACGCCCCGAGGCCGCCAAGGCGCTCGATCAGCTCGGGCCCGGGACTGAGCAGCAGGTGGAAGGTGTTGCCCAGCACGAGCTCGTAGCCGAGCGAGGCCACCTCCTCGGGCAGCAGGCCCTTGACGGTCGCCTTCGTCGCCAGCGGCACGAACGCCGGCGTGTGCACGTCGCCGTGTGCGGTGCTGAGCACGCCCGCGCGGGCGCGCGAGGAGGGGTCGCGGGCCAAGATCGTAAAGGCGGGCACTCCCGGGAGATCCTAGGAGGGATCCTAAGGTCCATAGGGACACCTGCAAACGAGTCCGTGCCTCGCCAACAAATGCTCGCAGCGATCATCAACGTCAGCCAGCTCGTCGAAACCTTCGGCTATCCACTGCTGTTCCTGGCGGTGATGGCCGAGTCCAGCGGCGTGCCGGTGCCGGGCGAGACGGCCCTGATCACCGCCGCGATCCTCGCCTCGCAGGGAAAACTCGAGATCGCTCTGGTGATCCCGATCGCCGCGCTGGCGGCGATCGTCGGCGACAACATCGGTTACCTGATCGGGCGCAAGGGCGGGCGCTGGGTGCTGGAACGCCCCGGGCGCTTCTACCGGCAGCGGATCCAGGTGCTGGACCTCGGCGAGCCATTCTTCGAGCGGCATGGGCCGAAGGCGGTCTTCTTTGGTCGCTTCTTGCTGGGGCTGCGCGTGTGGGCCTCGTGGCTGGCGGGGGCGACGCGCATGCGCTGGCGCTCATTCGTGCTGTGGAACGGGCTGGGCGGGATCTGTTGGGCGACCGCGATCGGGCTGCTCGCCTACTTCTTGGGCCATGCCGCCGGCAACGCGATCAGCACCTTTGGCGTGTTTGGGCTGATCGGCCTCGTGGTCGCCGCGGCCAGCATCTTCTACGCGCACCGCCGCCACCAGCGCCGGCTGCGCGAGTCGGCGGGGCGCGAGGAGCGAATGGCCGGGCGCCGCGCGTCGAAGCCGGGCCCGGACCGCGCCGGCGTCCGCAGTCGCTGAGCCGCGATCAGCCGGCTGAGCAGCCGCCGTTGTTGCAGGGCGCGATGCGCGCCCACAGCGCGGCGAGCGTGCTGAGCTCGGGTTGGGAGAAGCGCGAGAAGAAGTGCTCGCGCACGACGCTCAGGTGCGTGCGCCGCGCCTGCGCGAGGCGTTCGCGGCCGAGGACGGTCAGGCAGGCGTAGGAGCCGCGCGCGTCATGATCGCACGAGCAGCGCTCCAACAGCCCCTCGCGCTCGAGGCGATCGACGAGCCTGGTCAGGCCGCTGCGCGAGAGTTGCGCCTCGTCGGCGAGGTCGCACATGCGCATGCGCCCGGCGCCGGCGTCGTCGAGATGATGCAGCACCTCGTAGGAGGTCATCGGCAGCCCGTGTTCGCGCTCGAGCTCTGCATCGACACGCTTGGCCAGGCAGGCATGGGCACGCAGGAAGCTCCGCCACGCCTGGAGCTCGGTCTCGCTCAGCGACTCCTCCCCGGTGGCAATCTTGACTGCGGTCGCGGTCGACATGATGGCAATTGCTACTAAGCCCTGCTCTCCTGATCGAACATAGCAGGGTCTGGCCTCGAGCTCCGAGCCCTCAGCGAGACCCTCCTCGATCGACGAGACCGTGCTCGACCAGCGAGCGGCCCGTCATCTCGGCCGGCTGCTCGAGGCCGAGCAGCTCGAGCAGCGTCGGGGCGACGTCCGCCAGCACCCCGCCGCTGGCGCGCAACGACAGGCCGTCTCGGGCGGTGACGATCAGCGGAACCGGGCTCAGCGAATGCGCGGTGTTGGGGCTCCCGTCGGGCTCGAGCATGTGGTCGGCGTTGCCGTGGTCGGCCGTGATCACGCAGACGCCGCCCGATTCGTGCACCGCCGCGACGACCTGCCCGAGGCACTCGTCGACGGTCTCGACCGCGCGCACCGCCGCTCGGATCACGCCGGTGTGGCCGACCATGTCGGCATTGGCGAAGTTGATGATCGCGAACTGCGGAGCATCCTCCCGCCAGGCGGCGACAAACGCGGCCGCGGCCTCGCGCGCGCTCATCTCCGGCCGCTGGTCATACGTCGGGACGTCGCGCGGCGACGGCGCGAGCGCGCGCCGCTCACCTTGCTGCGGGGCCTCGTTGCCGCCGTTGAAGAAGTACGTGACGTGCGGGTACTTCTCGGTCTCGGCGACATGCAGCTGGCGCGCGCCCCCGCGCGCGATCGTGGCTGCGAGGGTGGTCGCGGGGCGCTCGGGCGCAAACGCCACCGGATACGGCCAGCCTTCCTCGTACTCGGTCAGCGTGGTGAAGCGCTGCAGCGGCTCCGCGCCGCCGCGATCGACCTCCGCGAACCCGCGCTCGGCAAGCGCCCGCGTGAGCTGACGCATGCGATCGGGCCGGAAGTTAAAGGCGATCACGCTGTCGCCGGGCGCGATCGCGGCGCCGGCCCCGGCGACGGTCGGCTCGATGAACTCGTCCGTCTCCCCCCGCTCGTACGCGGCCCGCACCGCCTCCTCGCCGCTCGGAGCGGTGTGCGGCGCGCGATCGTGGACGAGCAGGTCATACGCCCGCTGGGTGCGCTCCCAGCGGCGGTCGCGGTCCATCGCCCAGTAGCGGCCGACGACCGACCCGACGCGCGCGCCCTCGGTCGCGTCGAGCCCGGCGAGAAACGCGACGCCGGCATGCGGCAGCGTGTCGCGCCCGTCGGTGAACGCATGCACGATCACCTCTTTCTGAGCGCCGCCGGCGTCCGCATGCGCGCGAGCGCAGTCGATCAGCGCGAACAGGTGCCCCAGCGACGAATGCACTCCCCCGTCGGACACGAGCCCGATCAGATGCACTCGCTCGACGTCGGCCAGCGCCGCGCGCAGAACTGGGTTCGCCGCGAACGAGCCGTCGGCGATCGCATCGTCGATGCGAACCAGGTCCTGGCGCACGATCGCGCCGGCGCCCAGATTCAGATGGCCCACCTCGCTGTTGCCCATCTGGCCTTCGGGCAGGCCGACCGCGCGCCCGTGGGTGGCCAGCGTCGTGTGCGGGTAGTCGCGCCAGAGCTCGTCGAACAGCGGCGTGTGCGCCAGCGAGACGGCGTTGCCCGGACCGGGCTCAGCCAGCCCCCAGCCATCGAGCACGACCAGGCACGCACAGGGCGCGGGCAGCGACGGCGGCCTGGGCGGCAGGCTCATCGCGGGCTCGCCGCGACGATCGCCGCGAACGAGTCGGCCTGCAGCGAGGCGCCGCCGACCAGAGCGCCGTCGACGTCCGGCAGCTCCAGCAGCTCGGCGGCGTTCTCGGGCTTGACCGAGCCGCCGTAGAGGATCCGAACGCGCTCGGCCGCGGCAGCATCGCGGTCGGCGATCAGCGCGCGGATGAAGGCGATCGCCTCCTGGGCCTGCTCGGGCGAGGCGACGCGGCCGGTGCCGATCGCCCAGATCGGCTCATACGCGATCGCGACGTCGGTGAGCCGCTCGTCGGGCACGGACGCGAGGTCATCGCGTACCTGTTGGCGCAGCTTGCGCTGCGTGGCGCCGTCGTCGCGCTCGGACTCGGTCTCGCCGACGCACAGGATCGGCGCGAGTCCGGCCGCCAGCGCCGCCGGCACCTTCGCCGCAAGCGCGCGGTCGGTCTCGCCGAACAGCTCGCGGCGCTCGGAGTGACCGAGCACGACTCCCTGGACGCCCAGCTCGCACAGCATCGGTGCGGAGATCTCGCCCGTGTAGGCGCCCGCGGGCTCGGCGTGCATGTTCTGCGCATATACCTGAACGGGCGATCCGCGCGCGGAATCCACTATCGCGCGCAGGTCGGTGAACGGCACGCAGATCGCGAGATCGACGCCGGCCAGCGCCGAGACTCGCGGCAGCAGCGCCTGGATGTACTCCTCCGCCTCGGCTTCGGTCTTGTGCATCTTCCAGTTGCCCGCGACCAGCGGGGTTCTGCGCGGCACGGCTAACCCACCCCAGCCCCGTTCAGCGCCCGCAGCGCCGGCAGCGCGCGGCCCTCGATCAGCTCGAGCGTCGCGCCGCCGCCCGTGGACAGGTAGTCGACGGCGTTCTCCAGCCCGAACTGGGCCAGCGCGGCAGCCGAGTCCCCGCCCCCGACCACGGCCGTGCCCCCGGCGGCGGCCACCGCCTCGGCGACGGCGCGCGTGCCGGCGGCGAACGGCGCCAGCTCGAATGCGCCCATCGGCCCGTTCCAGAAGATCGAGCCCGCCGCGGCGATCTCCTCGGCGTAGAGCGCCGCGGTGGCGGGGCCAATGTCGAGACCCATCCAGCCTGGGGGCACCTCCACGCCGGCGAGCACCCGGGCTGGCCCGTCCGCCGCCAGGCGCTCGCCGATCACCAGATCGCGCGGCAGGCACAGGCGCGTAGTCTGCCCGTCCGCCGCGGGACGCCCGCCGGGCGGGCGGCAGTCGGCGGCCCGGGCGAGCACGTGGCGGGCGTGCTCGACGTCGTCGGCCGCGCACAGCGACGCGCCGATCGCATGGCCCTCGGCGGCGAGGAATGGAAAGCACATCGCGCCCCCGATCAGCAGCGCGTCGGCGAGGCCGAGGAAGCGCTCGATGACGGCGATCTTGTCGGCAACCTTGGCGCCGCCGAGCACGGCGACCAGCGGGGGCGCGGGATCATCGAGCATCCAGCCGAGCGTCTTGACCTCGCGCTCGAGCAGGCGCCCCGCGGCGCTCGGCAGCAGGTGCGCGACGCCCTCGGTGCTCGCATGCGCGCGGTGGGCGGCGCCGAACGCGTCGTTGACGAACGCGTCCGCGAGGTCCGCGAGCGCCCGCGCGAGCGCGGGGTCGTTGGCCGTCTCACCGGGCTCGAAGCGCGAGTTCTCGAGCACCAGGATCTCGCCGTCGCGGAGCCCCTCGCTCAGCCGCTTGACCTCAGCGCCGACGACCGCCGGAGCGAGCGTCACCGGAGCGTCGGTCAGCTTGCACAGGCGCGCGACGACCGGGGCGAGCGACAGCTCCGGCACGACCCGGCCGTCGGGACGGCCCAAGTGCGAGACGAGTATGAGCCGCGCGCCGCGCGCGCGCAGGTCTTCGATCGTCGGCAGCGCCGCCCTGATGCGGGTGTCGTCCGCGACGATCGGCACCCCGTCCGGTCCGGTGCCGAGGGGCACGTTGAAATCAACGCGCACGAGCACCCGCCGGCCGCGCACGTCGAGCTCGTCAAGGGTCCTCACCGTTCACAACACCCTCTGGACGAGGTCGACGAGGCGGTTCGAGTAGCCCCACTCGTTGTCGTACCAGGCGATCACCTTGAGCATCGTCTCGTCGATCACGGAGGTGAGCAGTGAGTCGACGATCGCCGAGTAGGGCGATTTGACGATGTCGGTCGAGACGATCTCGTCGGCCGTGTAGGCCAGCAGCCCGGCGAGCGGACCGGACTGCGAGGCGGCCAGCACCGCGCCGTTGATCTCCTCGACCGTCGTCGCGCGGGCGCACTCGACGGTCAAGTCGACGACCGAGCCGGTCGGCACCGGGGCGCGGATGGCGAAGCCGTGCAGCTTGCCCTGCAGCTCCGGGATCACGAGGCCGATCGCCTTGGCCGCGCCGGTCGAGGCGGGGATCAGGTTGATGGCCGCGGCACGCGCGCGGCGGAGGTCTTTGTGCGGCAGGTCTTGCAGGCGCTGGTCGGCCGTGTAGGCATGGATCGTGGTCATCAGGCCGTGCGCGATCCCGACCGTGTCGTTGACGACCTTCGCCACCGGCGCCAGGCAGTTGGTCGTGCAGGAGGCGTTGGAGATCACGTGGTGGCTGCTGGGGTCGTAAGCCTGGTCGAAGTTGACGCCGAGCACCACGGTCGCGTCGGGGTCGGTCGCGGGCGCCGAGATGATCACCTTCTTTGCGCCCTGCTCGAGGTGCGCGGCCGCCTGAGGTCGGTTGGTGAACAGGCCGGTCGACTCGATCACGACGTCGACGCCGAGTTCGCCCCAGGGCAGCGCCGCGGGATCGCGCTCGGCGAGCACGGTCAGCTCGCGGCCGTCGACCTCGATCGCGTCGTCGCCGCGAGCCCGGACCTCGCCCGGGTAGGGCCCGAGGACCGAGTCGTATGCGAGCAGGTGGGCCAGGGTGCGCGCGTCGGTCAGGTCGTTGACCGCGACCCACTCGATCTCCGCCGCGTCCGCCCTGGCCTGGGCCGCACGGAACATGTTCCGGCCGATCCGGCCGAACCCGTTGATTCCGACCCGTACTGACATACCTGCACCGCCTCCCGTTGATGCCCAAACTAACGCGCCGGACCAGCAAACCCGCTCGGTGGTGGTCCGGCAGCGGGCGAAGGCTATCAGCGGGAAGCGGGGCGCTTGTCGAGGTCACGGTGGGCGACGACGACCTCGAGATCGTCGTGGTCCCGATAGCGCGCCGCGAGATGCTCGGCGATCGCGACCGAGCGATGGCGCCCGCCGGTGCAGCCGAGCGCGATCACGAGATGGGACTTGCCCTCGGACACGTACTCGGGCAGCAGGAAGTCGAGCAGCGCGTGCAGCCGTAGGTACAGCTCGTCCAGGCGTCCGTCGCTGGCGATGTAGCGCACGATCTGCTCGTCGTGTCCGGTGAGCTCGCGCAGCGCGGGCTCGTAATGTGGGTTGGGCAGGAAGCGCACGTCGAACGCGAGATCCTCATCGCGCGGGGGCCCGTGCTTGAAGCCGAAGCTCATGAACGTGACCGCGAGCCGCGGCACGGCCTGACGCGGCAGCAGCCCGTCGGCGATGCGCCCGCGCAGCATCGAGGCCGACATGCCGGTCGTGTCGATCACCAGGTCCGCGCGACCGCGCAGCGGCTCGAGCAGCGCTCGCTCGGCTGCGATGCCCGCGGCGATCCCGCCCTCGGGCGCCAACGGATGCCGGCGGCGGGTCTCCTTGTAGCGGGTGACGAGCGTCTGCTCGCCGGCCTCGAGGAACAGCAGGTGGTGGCTGAGCCCCAGCGCGTCGAGGTCGTCGACGACCGCGCGCAGAGCCTCGAAGTAGACACCGCCGCGCACGTCCGAGACGACGGCGGCGCGCTCGACCTTGGAGCCGCTGTGGACGAACAGATCGACCAGCGAGCGGATCATCTCGGGCGGCAGGTTGTCCACGCAGAAGTAGCCGGCATCCTCGAACACGTTCATCGCGGTGGACTTGCCTGCCCCGGAGAAGCCGGTGATCACGACGAGGTCCTGCAAACCCGACTTGGCCGCGGGCTGGCTCGGGCGCAGCGGACGTTGCGACTTGATCACGGCCATCGCGAGTCATTGTGCCGCGCGGCGCCGCCTATCCCGCGCGGTGCAAATTGGCATACAGCTCGCGGCCGACCTTCGCGGGCAGGCCTGGCACGGTCTCGAGCTGCTCGCGCGAGGCCGCGACGACTGCCTCGGGTGAGCCGAAGAAGGCGAGCAGAGCGCGCTTGCGGGCCGGCCCGATCCCGGGCAGGTCATCGAGCAGCGAGCTGCGCATCGCGCGATCGCGGCGCACGCGATGGTGGCTCAGGGCAAAACGATGGGCCTCGTCGCGGACGCGCTGGAGCAGCTGCAACTCCGCAGTCGAGTGGTCCAGCACCAGCGCCGACCGGCGACCGGGCAGGAAGATCTCCTCGATGCGCTTCGCCAGCGCCACGATCGCCACGCCGCGCTCGCGAAAGCCGGGCAACGTCCGCAACCCAGCCGCGAGCTGTCCGCGGCCCCCGTCGATCACGATCAGGCTCGGCAGCGTGGCGAAGCTTGCGTCATAGGCCGAGTCGTGCGGGGAGATCTCCGCCTGCGCCTCCCAGCGGGCGAAGCGGCGCTGCAGGACCTCGGCCATCGCGGCATAGTCGTCGGAGGTGCCGGGCGCCAGCGAGCGGATCCTAAAGCGGCGATAGTCGGACTTCTTGGGCGCGCCGCCCTCGAACACAACCATCGAGGCGACCGTGTTGGCGCCGCTGAGGTGAGAGATGTCAAAGCACTCGATGCGCACCGGCGGCGCGTCCAGCCCAAGCGCCTGTTGCAGACCTTCGAGCGCGTCGACGCGGCTCTGGCGGCGGCGCTCGGCGCGCAGCCGCTCGGTCTCGAGCGCCAGGCGAGCGTTGCGCTCGGCGAGATCGAGCAGCCGGCGCTTCTCGCCGCGCTCAGCCGCGCGGATCTCGACCGGGCCGTCGCGGCGGCTGGCGAGGGCATCGGCGAGGGCCGTAGGATCGCTCGCGGATAGCTCGCGCTGGACGACGATCAACGCCGGGATCGAGAGATGGCCGGCGTAGAACTGGAGCATGAACTCCGCCGCCACCTCGGCCACGCCGCGCTCGGTTTCGTTGGCGAGATAGAACGACTGCCGGTCGCTGAGCACGCCGTCGCGGATCTGAAACACCTGCCCGTTTGCGTCGCGCCCGTCGACCGCGACCGCGACCGCGTCGAACGTGCCGGCCGACGCGCTGGTGACGCGACGGCGCTCGAGCAGCGACCTGACGGCGCGCAGCCGGTTGCGCTCGAGCGTGGCCTGCTCGAACTCCTCGGCCGCAGCGGCTGCACGCATCCGCGCCTCCAGGTCCCGCTCGATCGCGACGAAGCGACCGGATAGGAAATCGCCGACCTGGTCGATGCTCGCGCGGTAGTCCTGCTTGGAGATGTAGTCGACGCACGGCGCGGTGCAGCGCTTGATGTAGTAGTCCAGGCACGGGCTGCCGCTGCGCCGCCCCGGCTGCGGACCGGTGCAGGAGCGAAACATGAACACCTTGCCGAGCACCTCGAGCGTCGCGCGGACGCGTTTGGCGTTGGAGTAGGGCCCGAAGTAGGCGCGTCCCGGGCGGTGGCGCTCGCGCGTGAAATACACGCGCGGAAAGTCCTCATCGAGGGAGATCGCGATGAACGGATAAGACTTGTCGTCGCGCAGGCGGATGTTGAACCGTGGCCGGTACTGCTTGATGAAGCCCTGCTCGCTGAGCAGCGCCTCCGACTCGGACGCGACGACCACGCACTCGACATGCGCGACGCTCGCGATCATCTCGGCGTGGCCCGGGCTGCTCGGCACGCTCGGGCGCGCGAAATGCGTCGCGACGCGCTTGCGGATCGACTTGGCCTTGCCCACGTAGATGACCCGGTCGCGCGCGTCGCGGAACAGGTACACGCCGGGCTGGTCCGGCAGCGCGCGGCGCTGCTCGGCGAGACTCTTGCGGTGCGCCTGCTCGACGTCTATGCCCGCCTCCGCGGCGGCCTCGGTGGCCATCGCATCGAGGATAGGAGGCGCCCCGCCCGCGCACGCGCGCCACGGGCCGCATGCGCGCGACGCGGATCGTCAGTACGCGCGCCAGCGACGGACGACCGCGATCAGCGCATAGACGATCGCTCCGATCAGCACAAACCAGAGCAGCTCGCCGAGACCCGTCTGCCACATGCGCGCTCGCGCCATGAACGCGACCAGGCCGACCGACAGCGCCCCGTACAGCAGCCCGCGGTGCAGGTCGCCGAGCGAGTGCACGGCCACCCGATGTTCGCGGTACAGGCGCAGCCCGAGAAATCCGACCGCGATGCCGAACGCGACGTAGACCAGGTCCAAGAACGTTTCCGACGCGCGCCCTCCGCCGGGCAGCAGGTAGACGGCGGCGGCGATCAGGATCACGATCGCGACGTTGCGAGCGGTCTTGAGGCGGTTCATCGCGATCAAGTCTAGGTCCTCGCCCCCGCGGTGTCCGGTCAGTCGATCAGCGTTTCCAGGCGCGCGTAGGCCTCCTCGACGGCCCGGCGGGCGGCCGTGTGGCGCGCCTCGGACTTCGCCGCCTCGTAGCGTGTCGCCCACGCGGCCGCGTCCGCGAGTTCGTCCTCGAGCGCGCGCAGCGCGGCCTCGGCGTTCTCGATCGCGCGCTCTGCCTTGGCCTGAGCGGCGAGGCGGTTCTTCGAGGGCTCCTTGCGGTGGTTGCGGCCACCGGCCGCGTTGGACCGCGTCGGCGTCGCCGGCGGCGCGGATGCCCCGTTCGCGGGCTGCGCGGCAGCGACCTGCGCGGGCGCGGCGTCGGCGCGGGCCGCGTCTGGCGCCTCGGCGCGAGCTTCGCGCACGCGAACGTACTCGGGCCAGCCGCCGGGATAGCTGTGCAGGGCACGGTCCTCGATGGCGATCGTACGCGTGCCGACGGCGTCGAGCAGCGCGCGATCGTGGGAGACGAGCAGGACTGCGCCGGAGAACGCGCGCAGAGCGTCCTCGAGCGCCTCGCGACTCTCGATGTCGAGATGGTTGGTGGGCTCGTCGAGGATCAGCACGTTCGCGCGCGACTGCACGAGGATCGCCAGCGACAGGCGGCGACGCTCGCCGCCGGACAGCCCCATGAGCGGTTTGTCGGCCTCCTCGCCGGAGAACAGGAAGCGCCCGAGCAGCGCGCGCGCCTTGTTTGGCGTCAGGCCGGTGGCGCGCTGGGTCGCTTCGAGCACGGTTTGCCCCGGCTGAGCGCCCTCGCCGAGCTCGTCGGAGTGCTGGGAGAGATACCCGAGCGTCACGTTGTGACCGGTGCTGAGGGCGCCGTCGGCCAGCGCCCGCCGCCCGAGCAGGGCCTCGATCAGGGTGCTCTTGCCGGATCCGTTGGGCCCGACGAGCGAGACGTGCTCGCCGCGCTCGAGCCACAGTTCGGCCTCCGCGAGCAGCTCCAGCGGCGGCTCGCCGACTCGCACGCGCGCGCCGAGCAGCTCGAACACGACGCGCCCCGAGCGCTCGGGCGCCTTGAAGTCGAACTCCAGGCCGGGCGCAGCGCGAGGGTCGCGCTCGATCGGCTGCATCTTTGCGAGCTTCTTCACGCGCGACTGCGCCTGGCGGGCCTTGGACGCCTTGTAGCGGAAGCGCTCGACGAAGCGCTCCATGCGCGCGATCTCCGCTCGCTGCTTGTCGATCGCCTTGCCGAGCGCTATCTCCCGCGCAGCCTGCTCGCGGCGCCACGCGTGCCAGCTGCCGGGGAAGAAGCGCGAGCGGCCGGCCTCGATCTCCAGCACGGAGGTGCCGACGGCCTCGAGAAACCAGCGGTCGTGCGCGACCAGCGCGATCGCCGCGTCGAGGCCGACGAGTGTCTGCTCGAGCCACTCGAGGGACTCGATGTCGAGGTGGTTCGTCGGCTCGTCGAGCAGCAACAGGTCCGCGCCGACCGCGAGCGCGCGCGCGAGCGACGCGCGCGTGAGCTCGCCGCCGGAGAACGTGTCGAGGCTGCGGTCGAGATCGGCCTCGGCGAACCCCAGCCCGCGCGCCATCACGGTCGCGCGATCGCGCCACAGATAGCCGCCGCGGGCCTCCAGCCGGGCCTGCGCGCGCGCGTAGCGGTCGAGCGTCTGCTGGTCGGTCTCGCCGGCGGTCATGCGTTGCTCGAGCGCGGTGAGCTCCGCCTCGATCTTCAGCTCCTCGGCGCAGCCGGAGAGGACATAGTCGCGCAGCGCCACCGCGCGCTCGCGCGGCGGGCGCTGATCGTGCAGAGCGACGCGCGCGCCCTTGGCGAGGCTGAGACTGCCGCGGTCGATCGACTCTTCGCCGGCGAGCATCCGCAGCAGCGTTGTCTTGCCCGCGCCGTTGCGCCCGGCGATCGTCATCCGCTCGCGGCGCTCGAGCTTGAACGAGACGCCGCGCAGCAGCGGACGTCCGGCCACGTCCTTGTACAGGTCGGCTGCGATGATCACGGCCATCGCAGGCATGGTAGGCGGGGCCTGCGGTAGCATCGGAACGTGATGACCTGGCTGAGCCGTTCGGCGCTGTGCCGCGTTGCGAGCATGTTCGCGATTTCCGTGCTCATGCTGCTGGCGCTCGCCCCCGGGGCGCTCGCGGCCGATAACGACGGCCGCGGTTTGTATGGCGCGACGAACGACAAGGTGGTGACGAACGCGGGCTTCATCGTGATCATCTTCTTCCCGACGTTCGTGTTCGTCATGAGCATGATCCAGTGGCGGCTGGAAAAGCGAAAGGCGGCGCGCAAAGCGGCCAAGAAGCAGCTCGGCGACGTCGACTGGCACGGCGGCTGGTAGCTTCGCCGGGCATCGCCGCCCTGCGACCGGGCCGATGAGCGAGCCGGACGCCGTCCGCTATGAGCGCCGCGGAGCGGCGGCGGTGGTGACGATCGATCGCCAGCACCGGCGCAACGCGGTCGATGGCGATACGGCCGCGAAGCTGCACGACGCCTACCTGCGCTTCGAGGATGACGAGCAGGCGCGCGTGCTGGTGGTTACCGGCGCCGGGGGAGTGTCCTTCTGCGCGGGCGCGGACCTGAAGGCGACCGAGACGATGGCGGGCAGGCTGCGCTCCGCGGAGGGCCCGATGGGCTTCACCAGGCTGACCTCTTCCAAGCCGACGATCGCGGCGATCTCCGGCTTCTGCCTGGCGGGCGGCCTGGAGATCGCGTTGTGGTGCGATCTGCGCATCGCCACCGCCGACTCGACTCTCGGCTACCCCGAGCGCCGCTGGGGGGTGCCGCTGATCGACGGAGGAACGCAGCGGCTGCCGCGCATCGTCGGGCTCGGCCGGGCGCTCGACCTGATCCTGACCGGACGGATGATCGGCGCCCGCGAGGCGCTCGAGATCGGGCTGGTGACCGAGGTCGTGCCCGCCGGCGCGCACCTCGAGCGCGCGCTCGCGCTCGCGCAGGGCCTCGCGCGGTTTCCCCAGCGCACGATGCTCGCCGACCGGCGCGCGGCGATCGAGGGCCTGGGGATGACCCTTGCGCAGGGGCTCGCGCTGGAGGCGAGCTCCGGGCCCGAGGTGTTCGCCGACGGCGCGCGCGGCGCCGCGCGGTTCGCCGCGGGCGAGGGTCGCGGCGGAGCGGGCGCAGGGGCATGACGGATATGCTCGTCTGACGGTGGCTTACTTCGTTACAGGCGCGACCGGTTTCATCGGCCGTCGGCTGGTTGAGCGATTGCTCGAGACGCGCCAGGGCACGGTCTACGTGCTCGTTCGCGAGAACTCGCAGGGCAAGCTCGATGACCTGATCGCGCACTGGCGCGCAGCCCTCGGCGCGGGCGCGGCCAAGCGGGTCGAGCCGGTGCTCGGAGAGCTGCGCAAACCGGTGCTCGGCGTCGAGCGCGAGCGCATCGAGGAGCTGCGCGGCGAGGTGGAGCATTTCTTTCACCTGGCCGCGATCTACGACATGACCGCGCCGGCCGCGCAGAACACGGCGGTGAACGTCGGCGGAACGACCCACGCGGTCGAGCTGGCGCGAGCGCTCGAGGTCGGGCTGCTGCATCACGTCTCCTCGATCGCGGTCGCCGGCACCTACAGGGGGACGTTCGAGGAGGACATGTTCGACGAGGGCCAGCGGCTGCCCTCGCCGTATCACCGCACGAAGTTCGAGTCCGAGCAGATCGTGCGCGAGCAACCATACGTCCCCTGGCGGGTGTATCGGCCCGGGATCGTGGTCGGAGACTCGCGCACGGGCGAGATGGACAAGATCGACGGGCCGTACTACTTCTTCAAGGCGATCCAGCGGCTGCGGCTGCTGTTGCCGGAGTGGACGCCGCTGGTGGGCCCGGATCTGGGCTACACGAACATCGTGCCGGTCGACTGGGTCGCGGCGGCGCTCGAGCACATCGCGCACGAGCCCGGTCTCGACCACAGGGCATTCCATCTGACCGATCCGCGCCCGCAACGGGTCGACCAGCTGATCAACGCGCTGGCCGCGGCCGCGCACGCGCCGCGGTTTCAGATCAGCATCGACAAACGGCTGACCGACCCGCTGCCGAAGTGGCCGCTGGCGCTGGCGCTGCAGCTGCCGCCGTGGCGACAGGTCAAGAACCTCGTATTGGGCGACCTGGGGATACCCGCGGAGGTGCTCGCGCACATGGAGCTCGTCCCGCGCTTTGACACGCGCGCAGCCCGGCGGGCGCTGTCGGGGTCGGCGCTCGAGCAGCCGCCCCCGGTGCAGGAATACGCGTCGCGCCTGTGGGACTACTGGGAGCGCAGGATGGATCCGGACCTGGCCAAGGGACGCACCCTGCGGGCCGCGCTCGACGGCAAGCACGTGATGATCACCGGCGCCTCGTCGGGCATCGGACGGTCGACGGCGCTGAAGGTCGCGGCGGCCGGCGGCGTGCCGCTGCTGGTGGCGCGCAACGTGGACAAGCTGGAGGAGGTGCGCGCCGAGATCGTCGCGACCGGCGGGATCGCGTACGTGTACGCGGCCGACCTCGCCGACATGGACTCCGTCGATCGTCTCGTCGAGCGAGTGCTCGCAGATCACCGCAATGTCGACATGCTGGTGAACAACGCCGGGCGCTCGATCAGACGCTCGATCGCGCTGAGCTACGACCGCTTCCACGACTTCGAACGGACGATGCGACTGAACTACTTCGGGGCGGTCAAGCTGATCATCGGCCTGCTGCCGCACATGCGCGAACGGGGATCGGGGCACATCGTGAACATCTCCTCGATCGGCGTGCAGACGAACCCGCCGCGATTCTCGGCCTACGTCGCCTCGAAGGCCGCGCTCGACGCGTTCACCCGGGTGGTCGCCTCGGAGGTCATCGGCGATGGGGTGACCTTCACCACGATCCACATGCCGCTCGTGCGCACCCCGATGATCGCGCCCACCAAGATGTATGACGCGTTCCCGGCGATCACGCCGGACGAGGCCGCGGATATGATCGGCGACGCGCTGCGCTCGCGCCCGAAGCACCTGGGCACGCGCCTGGGCACCTTCGGCGAGGTCGCATACGCGCTTTCGCCCAAGGCGGTGGACCGGATCCTGCATCTCGCCTACCGCGTGTTCCCGGACTCGGCCGCCTCGAAGGGCCACCGCGACGTCGAGGAACGCGCCTCGTTCGAGCAGATCGCGATGGCGACGCTGACGCGCGGCGTGCACTGGTAGGTGGCGAGCGGCGCTGCGACGTGATGATGCGCAGGTGATGGCTCTCGAGGCGTACGCGATCGAGGTGCGCGACCTGCACAAGCGCTACGGCGACTACGAGGCGGTGCGCGGCATCGATATCGCAGTCCGGCGAGGGGAGGTGTTCGGCCTGCTCGGCCCGAACGGGGCGGGCAAGACGACGACGGTCGAGATTCTCGAGGGCTACCGGGAACGCTCCAGCGGCGAGGTGTCGGTGCTCGGCCACGACCCGGCGAGCAGGCCGCACGAGCTGCGCACGCGGATCGGGATCGTCCTGCAGAGCGGCGGAATCTACGGCCACCTGACCCCGCGCGAGGCGCTGCGACACTGGGCCGGCTTCTATCCGCAGCCGCGCGAAGTCGGGGAGGTGCTGGCGTTGGCGGGACTGCTCGACAAGGCGGACGTGCGCATCCGCAAGCTGTCCGGCGGACAGCTCAGACGGCTCGACTTCGCGCTGGCGCTGGTCGGCGACCCCGAGCTGATCTTCCTCGACGAGCCAACCACGGGATTCGATCCCGAGGCCCGGCGCAGCGCCTGGGAGACCGTGCGCGGCCTGCGCGATTTGGGCAAGACGATCCTCCTGACCACCCACTATCTCGATGAGGCACAGGAGCTCGCCGACAGGGTCGCGATCGTCAAGGACGGGCGCATCCTCGCGATCGGACCTCCGCGGGAGCTCGGAGTGGGCGCCTCGCACTATCGGGTCGCCTACCGCGACCGGGACGGCGAGCTGATCGAGCGCCAGACCGACAACCCGACCGCGCTGCTGCACGAGCTCACCAGCGAGGCGCTCGAGCGCGGCGAGCGGCTGGAGGAGCTGAGCGTCGGGCGTCCCACGCTCGAGGACGTGTACCTGGAGCTGACGGCCGATGGTTGATGCGCTGACGCTGAGCTGGCGCCAGTACCGCCTCGAGCGCAGGATGTTCTGGCGAAATCCGAGCGCGGCCTTCTTCAACTTCCTGCTGCCGCTGCTGTTTCTGGTCGCCGGCGGCGCGATCCTGCAGGGCGACCAGCATCAGCTCAACAAGCTGGTACCCGCGATCGCGGGCATGAGCGTGATGTCCACGACGTTCACGGCGCTGGCCTACAACATCGTGTTCCTGCGCGAGCGCGGCGTGCTCAAGCGGATCCGCGGCACGCCGCTGCCGACGAGCGCCTACTTTGGCGGCGTCGCCGCGAACGCGGTCACCAACACTGCGTTGCAGATCGCGATCGTGGTGATCGCCGGGCGGGTCTTCTTCGGGATCGGCTGGCCGAAGGACTGGGGCGAGCTGGTCGTGTTTGTCGTGGCGGGAGTCGTGTGCTTCGCCGCGCTGGGCGTGGCGTTCGCGCACGTGATCCCCAACTTCGAGTCGACCGCGGCCTACGTCAACGCGGTCTTCCTGCCGGTCCTGTTCATCTCCTTCTTCGTGTTCGACTCGACCAGCGCGCCCGCGTTCCTGCGCACGGTCGCCGATGCGCTGCCACTGCTGCCGCTGATCGAAGGCCTGTCCGGAGCGCTGGTGACCGGGGCCGGCCTCGACGGCAAGCTCGACGCGCTCGCCGTGATCGGGCTGTGGGGGGCTTTTGGCCTGTGGTTCGCGGTCAGGGGGTTCTCCTGGGAGCGCCACGGATAGCAGCGATGGCGGACAGCATCTTCACGCGCACGCCAGACGGGCTGTTCGCGCCGACCGAGCACGCGGGCGGCCCGTGGGACCCGCGCGCGCTGCACGGCGGTGCGCCTGCGGCGCTGATCGCCAGAGCGTTCGAGCTGACCGAACCGGGGGCGGACATGCCGATCGCGCGACTGCAGTTCGAGTTCCTCAAGCCGATTCCGTTCGCCAAGCTCGCGATCGAGACCGAGATCGTGCGCAGCGGCAGGAGGGTGCAGGAGCTGGCGGCACAGCTGCGCGCGGGCGATCAGCTGATCTGCCGCGCCGGGGCTGTGCGGGCCAAGCCGGTCCCCTCAGGCCTGCCGAGCGCCGGTCCGGCGCCGGCGCGGAGCCTGGCCGGGCCGGAGCGCGGCAAGCTGACGCCGTTCTCGCTGAGCGGGGACACGGGCGCGAGCCTGGCCACGACGGGGATGGAAATGAGCTGGCTGCAGGACAGCTGGGCGCCGGGGCCGGGCCAGGTCTGGATGCGGCTGCGCCAGGCGATCCTTCCGGGCGAGCAGCCGTCGCCGCTGGCGCGGCTGGTCGCGACCGCGGACTTTGGCAACGGCGTCAGCTCCGAGCTGCCGTTCGACGAGTATCTGTTCATCAACGCCGACCTCGCGATTCACCTGTGGCAGCGACCGCGTGGCGAGTGGATCGGGCTCGACTCGCACACATATCTGCGCGAGGGCGGCCTCGGCACGACCGAAAGCGTCCTGCACGACACGAGCGGCCCGGTTGGGCGCGCGTTTCAGACGCTGGTCGTAGAACCGCGCGTCCGCGATCGCTGACGCGCGCGGCGTCTCAGGCGGGCGATTGCGGCGCGGTCACGGCGACGTTGGCGAGCGCCTCGTCGATCGCGCTGAGCGTGTCGGGGCTGAGCTCGATACCCGAGGCGGACGCGTTGGCGTGCACCTGCTCGGGACGGCTTGCGCCGACGATCGCCGAGGCGACGTTCGGCTGGCGCAGCACCCAGGCGAGCGCGAGCTGGGGCATGGTCAGACCGGCCGCGTCCGCGATCGGCGGCAGCCGCTGGACGGCTTCGAGCACGGGGCGCTCCACCAGGCGATCGATGAACGCGCTCATCGACTCGCTCGCGGCGCGCGAGTCGCGCGGCGGCGGCTGGCCCGGGAGGTACTTGCCGGTGAGAACCCCCTGCCCGAGCGGAGACCACACGATCTGGGAGATTTGCTCGCTTTCGCACAGCGGGATCAGCTCGGCCTCGGGCGCTCGCCAGAGCATCGAGTACTGCGGCTGGCTCGAGACCCAGCGCACCACGTCGCCCAGCGCCAGCGACTCTTGCACCTTCTCGACCGGCCACTCGCTGAAGCCGATGTGGCGGGCCTTGCCCGCGCTCACGACTTCGCTGAGCGCGGTCATCGTCTCCTGCAGCGGGGTCTGATCGTCGTAGCGGTGGCACTGGTAGAGATCGACGTAGTCGGTCTGCAGGCGGTCAAGAGAAGCGTCGATCTGCTTGTGGATCTGCGCCGCCGACAGGCCGCGGTCGGTGGCGGACATCGGGAAGTACAGCTTCGTGGCGAGCACATACGAGGAGCGCTCGTGCCCCGCCAGCACTTCGCCGAGCAGCGTCTCGGCGGCGCCGCGCCCGTAGACGTTGGCGGTGTCGATGAAATTGATGCCGGCGTCGAATGCGGCCTCGACGCAGGCTCGCGCGCGCTCGCGCTCGACGCCTCCCGAGTAGGTGAGCCACGAGCCGAGGCTGATCTCCGAGACCTCGATGCCGCTCGAGCCGAGCGTTCGGAATCGCACGCGCCGCAGACTATCCGATCGCTTGGCCAGCCCAATGCCGGGCCCCGCCTAGCGCCGCCGCCCGCTGGCGAAGCTCTGGATCGGCGGCGCGACCGCGCGCATGCTCGCGGCGACCTCGGCGGCCCGCTCGGCGGGGGCGCTCGGGCCGACGGGCAGCTGATGGATGCGCGTCCGCTCGCGGTCGTCTTCGGCGACGGGCTCGAGGACATCCTCCAGCGCGATCAGCTCGCGCACGAGCAAGTTGATCACGCCTTCGGAACGCTCCAGGCGGCCGCGCGCGAGCAGCAGCGGCTCGGCCCGCGCGAGCTGACGGTGGCGCTCGTAGACGGGCCTTGGCACGATCAGGTTGATCGTGCCGAGCTCATCCTCGAACAGCAGGAACATCGTCCCCTTCGCGGTCCCCGGGCGCTGGCGTGCGATCACCAGGCCCGCGACCGCGACCGAGCAGCCGGGCGGCAGCCGCGACAGCTGAGCGCTGGTCGCCAGCAGGGGGATCGCCAGCCGCTCGCGCAAGATCGCCAAAGCGTGCTCGCCGATCGTGACGCCGCTCGCGGCGTAGTCGGCGATCAGCTTCTGCCAGCGCCCGAGCGGACGCAGGCGCGGGGCGGCGGGCAATCCAAGCGGCAACGCGAGCTGGGTCGTGTCGCCGCCGGGCGCGGTCTTTGCGGGCGTCGCGAGCCCCAGCTGCCACAGGGCCAGGCGCCGGCGCGCGTCGGAAGACTCGCTGCTCGCGCCCGCCGCGACGAGGCTGTCGCAGGCGCCAGACCAGGCCAGCTGGGTCAATGTCGCCTGGCCGACGCCTGCCCGGGCGGCGAGGTCGTGCAGCGAGCGATAGGGCCCGCTGCGCTCGCGCTCGGCCACCAGCCCGTGCGCGTCTGTGGCGGGAACTTCCTTGATGTAGCCGAGGCCGAGGCGCACGCCGAGCTGGGCGTGGACCCGCTCCACCGTGCATTGCACGCGTGAAGTGTTGACATCGAGTCCGAGCATCGGAATGCCGCGGTGTTCGGCCTCGTGCACGAGGCTGTCGGGCGCATAGAAGCCCATCGGCTGCTCGTTGAGCAGCGAGCACAGGAACTCCGGGCCGTAGTGGACACGCAGCCAGGTCGACTGGTAGGCGAGCAGGCCGAAGGCGGCGCCGTGAGCCTTGGGGAAGCCGAAGCCGGCGAAGCCCTCGACCATCTCCCACACGCGTTCGGCAGCACGCCGATCGGCGCCGACATGGCGTTGGGCGCCCGCGAGAAAGCGCTCGCGATGGCGTTGGATTTCGTCATGGGAGCGCTTGCGGCTCATCGCGCGACGCAACCCGTCGGCCTCGCCCGGAGTGAAGCCGGAAAAGGCTTCGGCGACGCGCATCACCTGGTCCTGGAAGATGATCGTTCCGAGCGTCTCGCGGAGAACCGGTTCGAGCACCGGATGCTCATAGGGAATCTCATAGGCGGAGTCTTCGCGCAGGCGCCGACGGCGCTCGATGTAGGGGTTGATGGCGCCCCCCTGGATCGGGCCGGGGCGCACGATCGCGACCTGGATCGTCAGGTCCTCGAGGCTCTCGGGCCGCGTGCGGCGCAGCGACTGCATCTGGGCCCGGCTCTCGATCTGAAAGACCCCCACCGTGTCGGCCGTTCGGATCGCCTCGAAGGTGGGGAGATCGTCGAACGGGATTCGCGACAGGTCGATCCGCTCCGAGCGCGTGCGCGCGATCTCCTGCACGCAGCGCTCCACCGCGGAGAGCATGCCCAGGCCGAGCAGGTCGATCTTCAAGAAGCCCGCGTCCGCGCACGAGTCCTTGTCCCACTGGACCATCTGCCTGCCCTCCATCGCGGCGGGCACGACCGGACAGCAGTCGATCAACGGGCTGGTCGAGACGATCATCCCTCCCGAGTGCTGGGAGAGGTGTCGCGGCAGGCGATAGGCCTCTTGCACCAGACGCTCGAGCCAGCGCCAGCGCCCCGAGCCGGTCGGCCCCGCGCCTGCCTTGGAGCGAGCGCTCTCGCGCCCGGCGCCGGGCCCGTGGGGGTCGGCGCCGCGGGCCGCGCGCTCGATCTCGCCGGCGGGCAGGCCGAGCACCTTGCCCAGCTCGCGAATCGCCCCGCGCGCGCGGAAGGTCGGAAAAGCGGCGACCAGCGCCGCGCGATCGCACCCGTAGCGCTCGTGAACGCGCGGGATCAGCGCCTCGCGGATGTCGCGCGGAAAATCGAGATCGATGTCGGGCAGCCCGCGCAGGTCTTCGTGCAGGAAGCGCCCGAGCGCCAGCCCGCTCGTGATCGGATCGATGTGCGAGAGCCCCGTCAGGTAGCAGACGATCGAGGAGACCGACGATCCGCGGCCGCGTCCGGGGGCCAGCAGCGCACGCACCGGGTCGCCTGCGCGCACCTCGCAGGCGACCTCGCGAGCTAGCTCGAGCATGTCGTGGTGCAACAAAAAGAAGCCGGCCAGCCCGAGTTCATCGATCACGCGCAGCTCCTGCTGCAGACGCGCTTGCGCCTGCATGCGCACGGCTCGCGTGATGCGCCCTGCGCCGGACCTCGTCCCTGGCCGATAGCGTTCCCCCAGGCAGGCATCGCACAGTTCGGCCAGGCGCCGTGTCGCGCCGTGCTCCCCGGCGCCGGGGTAGCGGTAGCCGAGGTCGGCCGTGAGATCGAACGACACCCGCTCTGAAAGTGTCAGCGTCTCGCGCACCGCCGCGGGGTGATCGACGAAGCGATTGGCCATGGCCTGCGGCGAGCTGAGCACGTGGCTGAAGTTCCCGCGCCGCAACGGCTCGGAGGCATCGAGCGTGGTGCGGTGGCGCAGGGCGACGAACGCATCCTGCAGCTCGACCCTGGAGCGCGCATGCGCGTGCACATCGCCGGTGGCCACGCACGCCACATCCAGCCGCCGCGCGAGCGCGGCCAGCGCGCGGTTGCGGGCGCGATCGTGATGGGCATAGGGACGTTGCAGCTCCACGCGCAGGCCCTCGGGGCCGAACGCGTCCAGCAGCCGCCGAGCCGTCGGCTCGTCGGCGATGCCCCGGCCGACCGCGGATCGGCTGGCGCAACCGGTCAGGCAGATCAAGCCCTCGGCGTGGTCGAGCACGGCTTGCAGGTCGACCGACGCCTCGGCGCGCTCGCGCCGCCCCGGCCCATCGCGGGTGTGGGCATGGGCGAGCGTGATGATCCGGCAAAGGTTGCGCCAACCGCGCGCATCCACCACCAGCAGCGTGATGTGCCGGCCGCCGACCAGGTCTATCTCGGCGCCGTGGATTGCTTTCACGCCGCAGCTATGCGCGACCTGCGCGAGCTCCATCGATCCCGATACCGAGTTGTGGTCGGTCAGCGCGATCGCCCGGTAGCCGAGCTCCCCCGCGCGCTGCGCCAGCTCGTGCGGCAGCGAGACGCCGTCCAAAAACGAATACGCCGAATGACAGTGCAGCTCCGCGTATGGGGGCGCTGTTGGCGTCATCTGCGAATCCCCGCTCGCTTCGGACAGGCCCACATCCGCCTCATGATCCGTGCGATCTCAGGATCCCTGCACGAACCAGCCGTCGGCCTGCAGGTCATGAAACACGACCACGTTGCGCCCGCGCGCGCTCACCAGCTCCCAGTAGCGGCGCCGCAATGGCGCGTCGGTCCACCAGCGATCCTCGACCAGCCACGACTCGCGCAGCAGCTCGATCGCTTCCCCGTTGACCTCCTCTGGAGCGCCCGCGCGGAGACGCACGTGCGCAGGCCGGGGCAGGTTCAGCGCACGCGGGCGAGCAGGGCTATGTGCAGGCCGGCTCGGCACCGTCGTCAACCGGGCACCGGCGTCAAGAACACCCGGCGCTCGGGCACGCGCGAGTCCGGGTCGACGCACACGGCCCGCAGCGCAGCGTCCTCGCCGGCCGCCGCGCGTACCTGACCGATCGCATCGCGCAGCCGCGCAGCGCGGGCGTCGCGCGCGGCTGGCTCCCCAACGATCAGCGCCTGCTGAGCTCCCGCCGGGGGACCGAAGCGCTCGACGGCCAGTCCCAGCGCCGTGGCCGGGGCCGGCAGCAACTGCAGGCGGACCGACAGCGCCAGCCGGATGCGCTCGCGGTCGGCGAGCGCCTGGCGGAAGACGACGCGCTCGCGCCAGGCGCCACCGACGACCAGCTGCGCGGAGAGCGTCACCGCGCGGAGAGTCCTTCCGCGACGCTCGTGCCGTGCGAGCAGCCGATCGACCAGCACCGCCAGCACGCGCTCGAGCGCCTGGCCGGAATTTGCATCGCCGACGCTCATCCGCTCCTGCAGACGCTCCTCGATGCAGCGCGCCTGCAGGCGCGTGTCTTCGCCGCAGGCGAGTCGATGCGCGAACACGCCGCTCGCTCCGAAACGGTCGGCCAGCGCGCTGCGTCCCAACCGCGCCAGTTCACCGAGCGTGCGCACACCGAGACGGCTGAGCGGCGCCACCAAGGCCTCGGTCTCGCGCCGGTGGCCGAGCAGGTCGATCGACCTGCTCGCAAGCCAGCGAGCAGCGTCCCTCTCGCCCACCAGGAGCGCCCGGCGCGAGCGGACGGCCATGGCGGCCGCCAACGCGCAGAACCGCGTCGGACCCGCTCCCACGCGCGCAGACCGCCCAGCGCCGAGCGGGGGCACCGCCGTCGCAGACGCTGGCTTGCCGGCGCAGCGAATGGCCCGCTGGGCTGCGGCGATCGTCGCGGTGTCACTGCCATGGAGCCTCCGTAGACCGTCGGCCGCGAAGTAGGCGAGCCCCGGACGTGCGGGCTCGACGACCGCCCCGACGGATTCCAGTGCGCGGAGAACGTCTTCCCAGGCCTCTGCCGCCGCCACGGGATCCGGCGTCACGAGGACGAGGCCCGGACAGCGCGCGAGCGCCTCGCTCAAAGCCATCCCGGATGTCACGCCATGCGCTTCAGCGGCGCCCGAGACCTCTCCCACACGCTGTTCGCCGCCGGCCTGCGGCGCCAGCGCCAGCGCACGTCCCAGCAGTGCTCGACCGCCGCCTGCGGCGCCGGCGCCTCCCGGCCGGCGCTGCTCGCCCGCCAGGATCGATCCGTCGCCGGCGGCGACGACCAGCTCGAAGCGGGGCAGGTAGATACAAACGACCATGCGAACATATGTTCGCATAGATGTGCTCGGCCCGCAAGCGAGCACGTTGGCGGCACGGACCCCAGCAGGCGAGGTCCGCCGCGTGGGTCAGTCCATCCTCAGCGGCCCCTCCGCGGATCCGCTGAGGAACTGGTGCACGAACGGGTTCTCCGAGGAGAACATGCGCTCCGCATCGCCGGCCTCAACGATCCGTCCCCGCCACAACAGCGCGATGTACTCGCCGATCTGTCGCGCCGAGGCGATGTTGTGGGTCACGACTATGTAGGTTCCGCCGTAGACGGTGTGCATCTCCTGGATCAGTTCGCACAGCAGCGCCGTCCTGACCGGGTCGAGACCCGAGTCCGGCTCGTCGAAGATCACGATCTCCGGCTCCATCACCAGCGCGCGGGCGAACCCTGCGCGCTTGCGCATGCCCCCGGACAGCTGGTTCGGCAGATAGTCGATCGCCTCCGTCAGCCCTACATCAGACAGGCGCTGCTTGACGATTTTCGAGATCTCGGCCTCGGTCATGTCGGTGTGCTGGCGCAGCGGGAAGGCGATGTTGTCGAACACCGACATCGACCCGAACAGGGCGCCGTCCTGGAACAGCACGCCGATCCTGCGCCGCAGTTCGAGCAGGCGCGGCATCGTCAGCGCAGGCACCGACAGGCCCTTTACGACGACGTCGCCCGAGTCCGGGAACATCAGGCCGATGATGTGCTTGATCAGGACGCTCTTGCCGGTGCCCGACGGCCCCAGCACGACCGTGATCGTCTCGTCCGGGATCGCGACGTTCAGTCCGTTGAGGACCGGTACTCCACCGAGGCGCTTCTTCACGTCCAGGCAGCGGATCGACCAGCGCTCGTCGTCGGGGTCCCCGGACAGCTCGACGTCGCTGGCGTGATACGCGAAATGGTCCTGCCCCTGCCCCGACGTATCCCCTTCGTTGAGCCACGACGCGCGATCGTCTTCGGTCGCGGCTCCCCCGCCGGCAACCGCACTCGATCGCTCGGAACCTACGTTCTCCTCGGGACCCTCGGGCACGTCGTCGACCATCTCCACACCTGGATATTAGTCGGCCCCAAAGGTCTCGACAAGCGACCGTGAATCCGTACGCTAAATCCGTACTTGACACGGAGCAATCGTGCGGTACGATACTGGCGTCATAGCCAGTTTATAGCTTGTTAGGTAGCGCGGGAGAGGCCAATCGCCCGAGGGTGACTGGAGGGTTCGCAAGGCAGCTGACGCCTACCTGCCGAGCAAATTAGGGGAGGAGGGATCTGGATGTCGGATCCACGCAGCCATCGCGCGGGCCAGACGGAGTCGCTGGCCATCGGTGTGTCGGCTCCAGACCAGCGCTGGACGGCCGCTGTCGAAAATGCCGTGCGTCCCAGACCCCGGGTGGGCACCGGGGCTTCGTCACACCCGCGTCAGCGGATCATCGACGCGCTCGTGCAATGCGTCGCGCGCGGCGGTTACGAGCGCACGAGCGTCCTGCAGATCTCGCGCCTGGCGGAGGTTCCCGAGCCGGTCTTCGAGGAGCACTTCGCGAGCAAGGAGGACTGCCTGAACGCGGCGCTCAACGAATTGATCGGCGCGTTGCAGCGCATAGTTCTCGAGCGTGTCGCGGGCGGGAGCTCATGGGTCGAGCGGGTGCGGCTTGGCTTGCAGACGCTGCTGATGGCGCTCGCGTGTCATCCGGACGGCGCGCGCGTGACCCTCGTCGAGTATCTCGGCGCGGGCGAGCCCGCGGTCACGCGCATGCGCTCGGCCGCGGCGAGCTTCGTGCCGGGGATCGAGGCAGGGCGCGCACAGATGCAGGACACCGCGCATCTGCCGCCGCAGATCTCCGAAGCGGTCGTCGGCGGGATCGTCGCGATCCTCCATCGCCGCGTGCTCGAAGGCGATACCGCCGAGCTGCCGGAGCTGCTGCCCGACCTGCTCTACTTCGCGCTCAACCCGTTCCTCGGCCACGAGCGCGCGATGACCGCGGCCGGCTTGACCGCTTCGGCGGCCGCCTGACGGCCGCTCGCAGACGAGCGCCCAACTGCGTTTCCCGGGTCAGGACCCCGTCTGAGGGCTTGGCCCGGCGCCGCGCGATGAGGCAGCCCGCGCCATGCGATGAGGCGCTCCAGTGCCATGCGATGAAGCGGCCCGGCGGCATGTGACGGAGCCGCGGAGTCTATTTCTTCTTGCCGCCGAAGGTCACGTGCGGGTACTGGCTGGTCTGGCCGTTGAACGTGAACGGAGCTTGCTTGTTGCAGCCGGGCGCCGGAACGGCGTTCGCGGTTTCGGGCGCGTTGGCGATGTGGAATTCGACCATCTGTTCCATTACTTCTTTCGACATCATTTCGTTCGTCGGTCCGTTCGGGTTCACCGACGGCGCCGAGTTCGCGCAGTTTCCGGTTTCGAAGACCTGCAGCCCGCCTTTGCCGAGGTTGCGGAACGCGCCTGGCGCGGAGTACGGGTTGCCGCGATTGACGCCGATCCGTTTGGTGTAGATCGCGAGGCTTTCCGGGCCGAGGTACTGCATCGAGCGCAGATAGTGCAGCAGCGGTCCCTGACGCGGGGTGTTGGAGTTCTGCAGATGCGCCTGCGTGGCCGCGGCGAAGTTGGCGAAGAACGCCTGCAGCTCGGGCACATACTCGCCCACGAACTGCAGGAAGGGATCGAAGTTGTGCAGCACGGGTATGGTGTTTTCGAGGATCGGCAAGGTCAGCGCGGTCTCCTGCTTGACCGCGGGCAGGCCGCGCTTTGCGGCCTGCGTCAACGGCCCCAGCGCGGTCGCGAAGCTGTCGAACGCGGGGGCGAACGGTTTCGCGGCGCCCAACAGGGAAGAGAGCTGTATCTCGGCCGGCTTCAGCTGATCGAGCAGCGGGCTGGCGTCGTTGGCGAAGGTTTCGAGTTCCTTGAAGGCGACCGTCGAGTTGCGCTCGAATGCAGGCAGGATCTGCCAGGTTTCGGCGAATGCCTGGCTGCTCAAGGAGGCCGCATGCAGCGCCCGCTCGCCGTTGACGATGAAGCTTTCGAACTGGCGGTCGCGTCCGGCGAGCGCGTCGAACACTTCGCCGGTGTTCTTGATCAACGCAGTCAGCGCGCCTTCCTGGGAGGCGAGGAGGCCGACCAGCTGGTTGCCGTGTTCGACGAACGGCTGGAGTTCCGCGAACCCCGTGTTGATCTGTTCGCCGCGTCCGGCGATCCCTTGCGCGAGCGACGTCATCCACACCTGGAAGTCCCTGCGCGTCTTGCCGGTGAGCAGCGACAGGATGTCGTCCAGCGTCACCGAGGGTTCGACCTGGCTGTCCGGCAGCCGGCCGCCGTCGGCCAGGTTTGACCCAACCTGCTGCTGGGGGATCAGCTGCACGTAGGTCTCGCCGAGCAGCGTCTTCTGGCGCAGGATCGCGTGAGTGTTCGCGCGGATCGGCGCGTACTGGCTGTCGAGTTCGACCGTCGCGTCGGTGCGGCCGCTGTTGCCGAGTTTCAAAGCCACGACGTGCCCGACTTCGACCCCGCTGATGCGCACGTCCGACTGTTCGGCCAGCGCGAGCGAACGGGGAAACGCGACCGAGAAGCGGTAGCCCTTCGGTTTCAGCGGCACCGGCCCGCCGAAGGACTCCCACAGGAACAGCAGCAGCCCGAAGCAGCTCAGGGCGAACAGGACGATCACCAGGATGTTGCCGACTGTGGGCGCGCGCTTCTGCATGCTCTAGTGGCCTCCCGCCCGCGGATGCTGGCCGAAGGGGTCGGAGCTGAAGCCAGAGAACGGGCCAGCCGGCGATGAGCTGGGCCGGCCGTGCGCGCTCGCAACGGTGGAAGTGGAGATTCCGGCAGCCTGGCACTGCGACTTCGTCGGCGGGTTCAACAGCGCGACGAGGATGTTCACCGTCTTGTTGATTTTCGCGGTCGGCGCCAGCAGCGGCAGCACTTCGCAGTTCAGGAACAAAAGGGCGCGCCCGAGCGGGCCGTGCGCGTCGGCCGAGCTGACAACGCTGTTGAGGTTGTGGCTGCCCCAGTCGAGGAAGAACAGGAAGCCGCCGCGGTTTTTGCCGGGGTTGTAGGCGATCTCGTTGAAGAATTCGTTGAGCACCGAGAAGCTTGCAGTCAGGTCCGGGAACGATTCGGCGAGCTCCTTGGTGGACGGGCCGAGCGCGTTGAGCGTGGGCAGGATTTCGCGCGCGAACGGGCGGATCTCGTTCTTGAAGATCGGCGTCGTCGCCTTGAACGACGTCTGCGCAGCTTCCTGGGCGGGGCCGAGCGAGTGGGCGAACGGCTCGAGTTCCTTGACCGTCGGCGCAACGACATTTAAGGCCGTCGTCAGCTTGCCGAGCCCCTGTTCGGTCTTGGCCAGCGTCCCGGGCAGCAGGTGAATCGTGCGTTCGACGCTCTGATCCTCCTGCGCGAACACCTGAAAGACGGCGTTGGATGCCTGGATCCCGTCGGCGAGCTGCTTGTCCCTGTTGCCGAATGCTTCCATCAACAACTTGAAGTTGTGGATCGAACGCGCGATCTCGACGTGCCGCGCCTTTAGTTCCTTGGCGATCTGCGCCAGGTCCTGACCGAGCGGACTGAAGCGCTTGAAGGTCGCCGACAGCGCCCGACCGTTGTTCTTCAGTCCTTCGCCGGCGCCCGCGAGCAGCTCTTGCAGGTACGCGCGGGTATCGGCATCGAGCCCGGCGAGCAGTTCGTCGAGGTTCGCGTCGGGGGCCGTCTGCGAGAGCGGCAGCGTCGAGCCGCTGGGCAGCTTGCCGGTCGAGGGCGAGCCGGGACTGACCTCGATCGTCATGTCCTTCAGTTCGGTCTTCGGGCGCAGCAGCAGCGTCGCGTCGTGGTAGATGCGCGCGTACTTCGGGGTGATGTTCATCTTCACCGTGGCGACGCCGTTGTGCAGGCTTACGGTCGCGACTTCGCCGATCTTCGCCCCTGCGATCGTGACCGCCTGACCCTGGCCCGGGGTCACCGCCTGAGCGGTCGTGAACTGCGCGCTCAGCGTGTAGTAGCTGCGTCCGAGCACCGGCACCCAGCTCGGGAGCTTGAGGTTCTCGTGCGCGAGGATGTAGCCGCCGGTGGCCGCTGCGAGCACGATCATCGTCACGACCGCGATGAACGCTGTGCGGTAGCGCTCGATCTGTTCGCGTACGCCGAGCCCGCCCTCGTGGCTGTTCTGCGGCGCCATCGTCAGCTCCCGTCCGCCGGGCCCTGGGCGAGCGGGCCGTTGAATTCGGGCAGCGCCTGCTTGCTGCACTGCACCAGTGGCTTGTATGGCGGCTCTTCGCGCGGGTACGCGGGTCGGGTGCCGAGCGGCGGCAGCGGCGAGTGCGCGAGCAGGCGCAGACCTTGCAGGTTCGTGCCGAGCGTCCCGGTCGGTCGTGAGCGCACCGCCTGGCCGCTGTTGCCGATCACGAAGTGCGCGATCGCGCCGTTGCCGTCAAAGCTCTGGCTGAGGCCCGCCAGGCCGGTCAGCGCGTACCAGAATTCCTTGTACACTTCCACGCCCCCGGTGGACGCGCCGTCCTGCAGCTTGGTGTTACCGGCCGGGAAGAACACTTTGCTCAGGCACTGGCTGAACAGGTCGTTCTGGTGGAAGAACGCCGGCTGTTCTGAGATCAATTTGGACAGCGACGGCAGCGAATGCTGCAGGGCGGTGGCGACGCCGCCGAGCTCGCTCGGCGCAAGCGAGGCTTCCACCTGTTCGATCCACGGCAGCCCCGCTTCGATCGTCGCTCCGGTCTGTTCGGTGCCGGTGGCGAGCGCTTCGGTGAAGCTGCGGATCGGCGGCAGGGTGCGGTCGGCCGTGAGGAAGAAGCGGCTGGCGCTGCGCAGCGCCGAGGGCAGCCTGGCGATCGTCGCGCTGAGGGCCGTGGATTGATTTGCGAAGTTGCGCAGGAATATGTTGAAGTTCGGCACCCATTCGCTCAGCGACTGTTCGTTTGCATTCAGCGCGGCGGTCGTTTTGCCGATCGCCGCGACCAGCTCTGACAGGTCGTGGGGTTCGGTGCCGGTGATCGCCTGGTTGACGATCGCCGAGCCGCGCAGCGCTTCAGGCCCGATCTGGTAGGCCTTGTTCAGGGCCTGCGCGCCGTTCAGGCCGCTCACTTCGGGGGCCTGTTCGGCGTTTTCGGCTTCGTTTGGCTTGCGCGTCAGCGCTTCGCCGTAGTTCTGCAAAAAGACCTGCAGGTTCGCACGCGTGTCGCTGTTCAGCGCGTCGAGCACCTGGTCGAGCTGGACGGGGTCGGAGGTGTGCGTGATCGGGACCGTCGCGCCCGAAGAGTAGGTCGGTGCGGAGGGGCTGCCCGGCTGCAGTTCGACGAAGAAGTTGCCTTCCAGGAAGATGCGCGGCCTGATCTTCAGCGTCGCGTCGGTGTGAATCGGCAGACCTTTTTGTTCGATTTCCATGTGCACGATGCCCGCGTTTCCTTCGCGCGAGATCCCCGTGACCTGGCCGACCTGGACACCGGCGATGCGCACCGGCGACTTGGGGTGCACGTTGACGGCCGTTTCGAACGCGCCATTGAGCCGGTAGCCGTGTTTGAACGGGATGTGCTTGGTGAATCCGAAATACACCAGGATCGCCAGCACGATGAGGAATACGGCCCCGATGCGCAGAGGGTTCGAGCGGCGCAGCTCGGACACCGGGACCCGCTCATAGCGACGCCAGAAGGTGACGCGGCTCATCCTTTGCCGCCCTTCTTGATGCCAAGCGCTTCGAGAGTCGAGGTGGGATACCGTTCCCCGAACAGGTTCTGTTCACGCGTGGTGAGCTCGCGGTTGTTCGTCACGAGGTTCGCCGGCTGGTTGCCGAACTGGGCCTGGCTGGGGGTGAAGCCCTCGTTGCCTGCTTCGCACAGTTTCGGCTGACCCGGACCGGCGACGTTCGGGTAGGGATTGACGTGGACGTGGTTGTTGTCGATGATCGCGTTGCTGTCGAACGGATGTTCGACCGACGGCCCGTTCGCTGGCGCCGAGGAGGGGAACCCCTGCGCGTTCGGCCCGAGCGGGGACAGCACGACCGCCGCGCGCGCGAGCGTGCCCACGCCGACGTTCTCGGCCTGGAGGTTCGACACGTTGCGGAACAGCAGGGTGAGGTAGTTGCAGAACGCCTGCGGCTGCGCGATGCCGGCGAGCACCGGCGTCCCGATTTCGGCGGTCTGGGTGAGTTCTTCGAGGCTCAGCGGCACGACCGGGTTCTGCGCGAACTTCTCGAAGGCTTCGGCCGCTTCGGCGGTCTCGGTGTTCAGCGCGACCGCGGCGTGGAGGTTCACGGCGCCGACTTCGAACGCGTGTCCGAGCGCCGGGGCGACGCTCTGCAGCGCGACCGCGCTGGGGCGCAGCAGCCGCATGAATTCGGCGGTCTTGTCCGCCACCGGCACCTGCGCGGCGAACGAGCGCGTCCCCGCTTCGAGCGATTCAGGCCCTTCCTTGATCGTTTCTTCAAGCGATGGCGCGACGCCCGCCCAGGCGGTGAAGAAGGTGTCGAGGTCGGTGAAGAACGCGGCGTTCGTCTCGCTCACCGCCGCGTTCTGTTCGGCGACGCGGTCGAGCGCCGGGAAGAGATTGCGGAAGTTCGTCTTCGGCGAGGCGATGTTGTGCAACACCGGGATCGCCTTGGTGACGAGCGGGCGCAGTTCGGCAATCGTCTGGTTGAGACCCAATCCCCGCGCCGCCAGTCCGTTGCCGGTGGCGATCGTGTTCTGCTGGATCGCGGTCCGCGTCGGCTTGGAGAACATGTTGAACAGCGCGTTGATGTCGACCGGTTCGCGCGTCTGGTTGACCGGGATCGTCCCCCCCGCCGGGATCGTCTTATTCGCCGTCCCCTTTTCCAGTTCGAGGTACTTCAGCCCGATCGTCGAAACCGACAGCACGATCGCTTTCGTGTCGGCCGGCAGCGGTTCGACTTTTTTTTCGAGCTTCAGATCGGCGATTGCGGTAATTCGTCCCGTCGCCGGGTCCATGTGCGGACTGAGCGAGCTGATCAGGCCGACGCGCGTGCCCGCGATGCGCACCTGGTTGGCCTTCTGCAGACCAGACGTTTCCGATAGTTCGACTTTGATGTTGTACGTGGGCACGAACGGCAGTCCGTTGTTGGCGTTGTATGACAGGAACACCGCGACGATGATGATCAGGGTCGTCACCGCCCCGATCAGCAGCGGGCTTCCAGCCAGAGATCCGCGGCGACGGCGATTCATCAGGGCGTCTCCGAGGGGTCGCAGCCGAGCGCGCCGTTGTCGGTGAACGGCGCCGATCCGTCGGCCGAGGGCTGGGTGGCCGCGCCCGGGCAGCGGCGCAGCTGCCCGGTCGTGAGACCTTGGAGCGCCTGCTGGGCGCTTGCGGGCGTGAGGGTGTTGTTTGCGCCCAGCGTGAATGACGGCGCGACCGGGCTGACGCGCGCGAAGTGGCCATTGGCGTCGTAGTAGGCGGTGGTCTGCCCGAACGTGCGCAACAGGCCGGTGAGCTCGGGTGAGTATGGGCCGAAGAAGGCGGTGATCGGCAGCGATTCGCGCAGCGCTTTAACTCCGTTGGGGGACGCCGTGGTGAGCACGTCGGCGAGCTTCGGCAGCGCCAGCAGGAGATCGGTCAGATCGTTGTCGGGACCGGGCTTGCTGATCGCTTCGCGGAAGTTGGTAACGACCGGCGTCGCGGTCGTCAGCAGCGGATGCAGCTTTTCGAAGAACAGGGCGAGGTGCTGGGTGTTCGGCTTTGACACGTTCACCAGCCGCGTGAGGGCGCGGAGCGTCGGCGAGAGCTGCTTGAACGTCTGGTTGCCCTGGCTGAGCGTCACCGGAAGCTGGCGCAGCCCCTCTGTCAGCGCTTCCTGGTGGGCGCCGAGCGCCTGGAAGGTCTGGCTGCCGTGTTCGATGAGACCTTCGAGCGCTTCCTTGTGAGCGGCGATCACGGTCAGCGCCTTGGCCGATTCGACCACGAAGTGGGTGAACGTCGACTGGTCGCGCACGAGCTCGGCGAAGAAGTGGTTGGTCGCGCTCAGCGACGGGCCGAAGAGTTCGACATCTTCACTCAGAGCGGGGCCGGCGCCCGCGTACTGTTCGGCGGTGCCCTGGATGAATTGCTGCAGTCCCTTGCGCGTCTTCGGGTTGAGCGTGTTGAACAGGGTGTCGAGATCGACCACTTCTTTGGTCTCGCTGCCGCGCAACGTGGCGCCGTCGGGCAGCGCGGGACGGTCCTTGGGACCGGGCGTCAGCGCGACGTAGCGATTGGCCACGCCGGTCAGCGAGGGCACCCTGATCTGGGCCGTGGTGCCTTCGTGCAGCGGTGTCACGGACGATTCGAGGTGGATCGTGATCAGCGCCTTGAAGTCCTTCGTCAGCACGATGTTCGTGACGGTGCCCACGGGAACGCCGCCGACCTGGACCTGATCGCCGCGGACCAGCTGTCCGGCTTCATTGAGTTCCAGGTGGTAGTTGGCGCCGCCGCCGCTGGACAGCACGAGATAGGCGACGATCACCACGACGAGCGCGAGCGCGCCGGCCGCCGCGTAGCGCCCAGCTCTGCGCGGGCCCGCGCCCGCCCGTCCCGGACGCTCGGGCAGATCGCCGGGTGGCGGCGGCGGGACTGACGGTTTTGGCGGGCTAGTGATCGCCACCGGCTTCTCCTTCTTCTGCGCCCGCTCCCGGCGCATCGGGTATCGCCGCCGACGACGGCGTGCTCGACACGGTCGGATCTGGGATCTCGCCCAGGCGCGCGATCAGCTTGGACCAGTCGTTCGGGCTCAGCGACGAGTCGAAGGCTCCGGCGGCGCGCGCGCCGCGCGCGCCCAGCGGACCGAACGCGACTGCGATGTAGCTGGCAGCGCTCGCCTGCGTCACCGCGACCTTCACCCCCGGGTAGCTCATCGAGCTGACGATCTGCTTGGGTCTATTCGCGCCCTGCAAGGTCAGCAGCTTGCGCACCGTCGTGTCCGCGACCGAGCCGACGTCCTGATGGCCTGCGACCGGCACGCCGTTGACCGCGGTGATCTTCACGACCTCGTCCGAGTCGGCGTGCGGGTTGCCTTCGGTGGCGGGCGATCTCGCGCCGCACGGCAGCCCCGACACGGTCGGCTTAAGCCCCGACACCGAGAGCAGCTCGATCGTCGCCAGCACGCGTCTGTCAACGCGTCCGGTCGGCACATCCCGGCGCTCGCACTCGCGCATCTGAATGCTCGAGTCGCGCACCACCTGGCGCTCGAGCTGGCCCTGCGCCTCCAGCAGCACCTGCCCGGCGCTGGGCGCGGTCGCGAGGAACGGGTTCTCACCCTTCGCCCTGAACGTCGAGCTGTTCTCGAGCGCTACCCATCCGTCGAGGATCGGCTTCGGGTCGATCAGCGGCGCGCCCGTCCCGGCGGGGCGGATCTGGAAAAGCATGTGCGCTTCAGAAGCAGCAGGGTCCTGGCCGCCGGCGCTCGCGCCCGAGGCCGCGCCGAGGTGGCCCAGGACGGTGCCCGCGATCACCTGCACCCCGACCTGCAGCGGGTGCAGGAAGACGTCGTTTTCACCGGACCGGAAGACTCGCGTCGAGCCCGCGTGCGAACGCGCGACGCGGGCCGGTCTGGCGGGCTGCGCGGCGGCAGGCGCCGGCGCGCTCGGCGCGGCTTCCAGCGACGCCGCGGCGCCGAGCGCGAGGCTCGAGACGATCGCGCCGAACGACAACGGCGAGCGCGGCTGCGCGCCGGCGGTCGCGGGGCCGCTCGGAGGTGCTTCCGGCGAGCTCGCGGGCTGGGCGATGCGCGCGCTCAACGCGGGGTGTTCGAGCGGCTGGAGCACGGGATAGAGCCCCGCGACGCTACCCAGCTGCGCGTAGGTGTAGACGTTGCCGTAAGCGTCGCGCAGCGAGACGAACTGGCCGAGGCTCGGCGATTCGCCCATGCCCACGACTTCCCCGTCCTGGACGGCGATCACCGGCGCACCCGGCTGTGAGTAGATCGTCGTGCCGACGAGCGTCCCCCCGCCGCCGGGCCCATCCGAGCCGACCGTCGGAAAGCCGTCGCTGAAGTGCGCAGGCGCATGCACGGGGAAGCGCGCCTCGGTCAGCCCGGTGATCGCGTCGAGCATTTCCGGCGGCGTGCCGCCGAGCAGCTGCGCGCGCAGCAGGACCGAGCTCACGTAGGCCTGCGAGTGGTTGTAGGAGTAGACGGCCGCGCTGATGTTCGTGCTGCCCCCGGCCGCGTGCAGGTAGCGGGCGGCCGCGAAGATCGCGTCGGCGGGGTCGTACGGGTCCTTGTAGCCGTCGCCGTTGGCGTCGACGCCGTATTGGGCCCACTCCGCCGGCAGGAACTGCATCCACCCCTCGGCGCCCGCGCTCGACACGCTCAGATCGCGTCCGTAGTCGGTCTCGACCTCGTTGATCGCCGCGAGCACCTGCCAGGGGATGTCATACGCGGATCCCGCCGCCTGATAGATCGGCAAAAGAAACGGCGGTATCTGAAAGCTTTCGGCGAAGAAGCCGGACACGCCGCCGATCGGAGCGCCGAGCGCGGACGGCAGCGACGGAGTCAGTGTCGATGGAGCCGGCGCGGGTCGGCCCGCGCGCACGGCCGGGCTGGAGGGCGTCGGCGGGGCGTGGCGGGCGTGCCCGGCCGCGTGCTTGCTCGACTTGCGCGAGTGCTTTGGGCGACTGGGTTTGGAGGGGCTGCCGGTCACGCTCTGCTGGTGACGGCCGCGCACCCGCGGAGCCGCGGGCGGCCCGGTGCCCCCGCGCGGGCCGGTCGTGGTCGGAGCCGAGGTCGTCGGGCTCGGGCTCGTCGGCGTCGAAGTTGTCGGGGTCGAGCTCGTCGGCGTCGAGCCGGTGGGCGTCGATGTCGTCGGAGTCGTTTCGCCGGCGGTGGTCTGCGGAGTCGTGCTCGAGCCCGTGCTCGTCGAGCTCGTCTGCCCCGTGCGCGCTGTCGCCGGCGTGGTTGTGACGGTCGGTTCGCTCGCACCTGCCACCGGGACGGCGAAGGCGAGCGCGAGCCCCACCGCGGGGAGAGCGGCCTTGCGCAGGGCTGTCAGCGAAGTGTGCATTTGTCAGTTGCCGAGCAGGTAATTGAGCAGCATCCCGTTGGCTTCGTTGCTTTCTTTTGAGGGCGTGTAGTAGGTCGTGCCGGCGCTCGATCCGCCGACCGGCTGCGCGCTCGACGAGCCCGGCTGCGCGCCGGTCGAGCCTTGACCGGGAAGCGCGACCGGCGAGCCGCCCGGCGCCGCCGTCAAACCGGGGTATTGCGCGAGCGCCTGCGCCGGCGTCTCGCCCTTCAACACCGCCAGCGTGCGCTGCATCACCAGGCTCGTCTGACTTGGGTTGGCCTTGCTCGCGCTGGCCCTGCTCGCTTCGGCGCCTTCTTCCGTGGCGCCAGTCGTGGCGAAGAATTTGGCGCCGCAGCCGGATACGGGTCTGAGCGCGAAGGTGATGCACGTGTTCACGACGCCTTCGGCGCGCAGGAAGTGCCCCAGGGCGTCGTATCCGTTGGTCGTCCCCGTGCCCAGGAAGATGAAGTCCATGATCCGCTCGAGCCCGCCCGTGTCGCGCAGACTCGTGAACAGTTCGGCGAGGCTGCTGCTGAACGGTTTGGCGACGGTCCCGAGCTTTTTGGCCTTCGCCAGCAGCGGATCCAGCGCCACGAGCGCGGGCCCCGCGCGCTTCGCCGTCTTGCCGAGGCTCTCGAAGAATTCGGTCGAGCTGTTCGAGAACGGCCCGAGGTTCGCGAACAGCTTGTTGATCCCGGGAGCCGCGGGTCTCAGCGCTTCGAACGTGCGCGTGGTTTCTTCTGCAAAGGGAACGTTGTGTTCCATCGAGCGTCCGAGCTGTTCGAGAAACGCCGGGAATTTGGCGAAGTTCTTCGCGATGTTCCCGCGCTGGTTGGCCGATGCGCGCGCCACCTTGTCGCTGCTGACGATGAAGTTCGAGATGTGTTCTTTGATTCGCGGCAGCGGCTGCAGCGCGACGTCCGAATCCTGCGCGAGCTTCGCGAGCAGTTTGTTCTGGTGGGCGAGGATGCCCAACACCTGGTTGAGTTCGCGCAGCGCCGGGTTGGCCCGGCGGATGACCGCGTTCAGGTCGCTCCCGCGTCCCGCCAGCCCCGCGCCGAATTCGTTGATGATGATCGTCAGGCGCTCGCGCACGGGCACCCTGTTGATGTCGTTGAGCAGATCGGTGTCGACCGGGCTCGAGGTGTTCTGCACGGGCAGGAGATACTGGCCTTCGCCTTCGTGGCCGTGCGGAATCACCTTCAAAGGCGGCGGCAGCGGCGTGCCCACCGCGCGTGGCTGCGTCGGGCGGCAGTTGACGAACTTCTCGCCGATCAGCGCCTCCGGTTCGATCGTGCAGCTCGCGTCGGCGCGGAAGTCCTGAAAGCCGGGGTTTTCGATGTGCAGGACGACCGCGGCCGTCTGCTCGGGCGTGGCCGTGACGTTTCCCACGACGCCGACTTTCGCACCCTCGATCTTGACGTCCTCGCCTGAAATTATGTTCGCGGCGTCGTCGAAGATCGCGCGCACTTCGTAACTCTTGCCGCCTTCGCCCGCGCCGGTCGCGAGCAGCACGAGCGCGAGCAGCGCAAGCGCGCCGAGGACGCCGGCGATGGCGACCACCGCTCTCCTCCGCCTGCTGGTCTCGTTCAACCCGTCTTCCTCACCTTCAACAGCGATCGGGGCGGCCCCGTGCGGTTGACGGTACCGCCCCTATTCGCATCCCTCTGGTGGGACGAGCCCACCCTGTCTTCTATCGCTACTTCTTAGGGCACGGCGCCTTGTAGGGGACCGTGACTGATTCGCCGCTTAGGAACGTAAATTCGGTCTTGACAGGGAAACCGCCCGCCGGGCATGTCTTCGGCAGTTTGCCGTAGTAGACGGTCGTCTTGCCCTTCTTGTAGGCCGCGCCGACCTTGATGTTGATCGACGTCGTCGACACCGGCGGCGCGCCCGGAACCGATTCGATCAGTTTCACCGGGCCCGACAGCTTGTACTGGTACGGCGACGCGGCACTCGTGAAGGTCCCGGTCGAGGCGATCAGCTGCGCCGAGATCGGCGACGCCGCGTTGGTATAGAACTGCAGACCGCCGCCCGGGGCAAAGAACGCCTGCAACGTCGCGGTCTCGCGCACCGGTTCGCCACCGATCACATCGACAACGCCGGCGCTGCCGACCGGGCTCGCCTGCGACTTCTTCGGACAACCACTCGGCCCGATATTTTCAAGCGTCGCCGCCGAACACGTCACGAACCCCTGCGGATGCAGGACCGTGCCCTTCGGCAAATAGAACGCGAAGTGCGTCAACGGCGACGGCACGCCGCCGGTGAATTCGGTGCCGTTGATCGTGTATTTCGCTTCCACGGCCGCACCCGCGCCAAGGATGTTGCCGGTATGCGGAAAGCCGGGAATCGGCACGGCCTTCGCCACCAGCGTGACGGTCGGGGCAGCCGAGGCCACGCTCGTAAGGCCAAAGGCGGCAAGGCCGAGCAAGGCCAGACAGATCGATGCTCTGCGCATCAGGTTCTCTTCTCCTCTGATTTTGATGGACAGGTCCGCCTCGATCCGGGTAGCTCCGGAGCCTTGCTCGGTCCGGCGACATCGAGATCCCCAACGACCCACGCCGGGGAACAGGGCGATACTTCCATCCGTAACATTAGCCGTCGCGCGGGCGCCCTGCAAGACCAAAGCCATCCGGCGCAGGCAGGCTTGCACGGCCGCTGCCGACCAGTAGAACTCTCAGCGTCAACTGGAGGATTACGAGAGCGCGAGCTCGGCGCCCGAGTAGCGTACGCCCACGGGCTCGAGCAGAACTTCCCGCGGCCCCTGCTCGACAGCCCCGGCCACGCGCGCCGCCAGACCGCATGCGCTGGCGCGCTCGACCACCGCGGCGCCGGCGCCTTCGGCGCAATACAGCGCATAGCCGACGCCCATGTTGAAGGTGGCGTATGCCTCGCTCGCGCCCTGCCCGGCCTTGGTTACGAGGAAGCTCAGGACCTCCGGGACCTCCGGCAGCTGCCAGATCCGGTAGCGCAGCGGCTTCGGCGGTCGCATCAGCTTGAGCAGCCCGTGGCCGGTGATGTGGCTTATGTACGTCAGCGGCAGCTCGTGCGCGAGCAGGTCTCGGACCAGACCCGCGTAGATCGCCGACGGCTCGAGCAGCGCCTCCCCGAGCGTCGTCCCGCTCGGCAGGGTGGTCGCGTACCCGTCGTCCAGGCGGCCCGCGATCAGCCGCGCCAGCGAGGCCCCGTTGGCGTGTAGACCGGTGGAGGCGACCAGCACGATCTCATCGCCGGGCGCAAGCCGCTCGCCGAGGATCGGGGACCGGCCCCGCGGCAGGACCCCGACCGCCGCGCCGGCGAGCTCGATCTCGCGCTCGTCGACCAGGCCCGGCAGCGCCGGCGACTCCCCGCCGCCCCATGCGCACCCTGCGTCGGCACAGCCCCTGCGCCAGCCCTCGACTAGCGCCGCGCCGCGTTCGCCGCGCGTGTACCACTCCGCTGACCCGGTCGCGAAATAGGCGTTCACGACCAACGGGCCCGCTCCCACGCAGCTGAGGTCGTTGACGATCGCCGCGACCGTGTCATAGGCGACCTGCGCGAAGCGGTTGAGCCCGTACTGCTCGAGCATCTGGCGTGCGATGATCGACTTCGTCCCCAGCCCCTCGACGACGAACGCGTACGTCCGGTCTCCCAGCTCGAACGCGAATGCGGGCTCACCTCGGGACTCGTCGATCGCGCGCCCCTCTCCGCCGCCCAGCAGCGGCGAGGTCGTGAGCGCGTACTGGATCGCCAGACGCTTGCTCTGGTCCAGCTTCTCGTAGTCGACGCCGGCAGCGCGGTAGCTGGCGCGTGGTTCGCTCATCGGCGATGATCCTAAGCCCTGCGACCACCGAGGAGGACCGATGGACTTCGAGCCGAGCCCACGCTGCGCCGAGTACACCGAGCGGCTGAGCGCTTTCATGGACGAGCACGTCTACCCCGCGGAGGAGGTCTATGAGCGCCAGCTACGCGAGTCGGGCGACCCGCACCACCAACCCGCGATCATGGAGGAGCTCAAGTCCCAGGCGCGCGAGCGCGGTCTGTGGAACATGTTCTTGCCGGATGCGACGCTTGGCGCGGGCCTGTCGAACAGCGACTACGCCCCGCTCGCCGAGATCCTCGGGCGTTCGCGCATCGCCTCCGAGGCGTGCAACTGCTCGGCCCCCGACACCGGCAACATGGAGGTCCTGTATCAATTCGCCACGCCCGAGCAGCACGAGCGCTGGCTGGTGCCCCTGCTCGACGGCGAGATCCGCTCGGCATTTGCGATGACCGAGCCCGAGGTCGCCTCCTCGGATGCGACCAACATCGCCCTGCGGATCGAGCCCGACGGCGACTCCTACGTGCTGAACGGGCGCAAGTGGTGGATCTCGGGCGCACTGCACCCGCACTGCCGGATCATGATCGTGATGGGCAAGAACGCGCCCGACGCGCCGCGCCACCGCCAGCAGAGCATGATCCTCGTGCCGCTGCCCTCGCCCGGCGTCACGATCCTGCGCGGGCTGCCGGTGTTCGGCTACCAGAACCAGGAGGGTCACGCCGAAATCCTGTTCGAGGACGTCCGGGTCGCGGCCTCGAACCTGATCGCGGGGGAGGGGGACGGCTTCATGATCGCCCAGGCTCGCCTCGGGCCGGGTCGCATCCACCACTGCATGCGCTCGATCGGGGCCGCCGAGCGCGCACTCGAGGCCCTCTGCCGGCGGGCGCTCTCGCGGACCGCATTCGGCCAACCGCTGGCCGCGCGTGCCAACATCCAGGATTGGATCGCCGAGTCGCGCGTCGAGATCGAGATGGCGCGGCTGCTCGTGCTCAAGGCCGCGTGGCTGATGGACACGGTGGGCAATCGCCACGCCCGCACGGAGATCGCGGCTATCAAGGTAGCTGCGCCCAGCATCGCGCTGCGCGTCTTGGACCGGGCGATCCAGGTTCATGGCGGCGGCGGCGTCTGCGACGATTTCACGCTCGCCTCCACCTACGCCCATCTGCGGACGCTGCGCATGGCCGACGGGCCCGACGAGGTGCACAAGCTGTCGATCGCCCGGCGCGAGCTCGCGCCGTACGAGCCGCGCGAGGGATGACCGGCGGTCAGGGCCGCCGCGTTCGTCCCTAACCTGCGTAGCGTGTCGCGCCCACTGGTGTCGCGCCCGCTGGTGTCGCGCCCGCGAGTTTCGCGCGCGCCGCTGCCGCGGGCGCGATCGTGGGGCGCGAGCGTGCGGCGCCTGGCCGGCCGGACCCACCTCGCCCGGCGCGCGCTGACGGTGACAACCGGGCTCGCGGCGGCCACGCCGGTGATCGTCTCGACGGTGAACGCGACCAAGGCCGGTTGGATACCGGGCGACGACAAGGCGATCATCGCCGTGCGCGCCCACGACGTGCTCACGTCCCACACCCCGCTCGTCGGCCAGTACACGCTCGCCGGCAAGGTCACCGGCCATGTCACGCACAGCCTCGGGCCGATGCTCTTCTGGCTGCTCGCGCTGCCCGCGAACTTCGGCTCGACGGCGAGCTTGATCTGGACGATGGGCGCTGTCAACACGCTCGCGATCATCGGCGCGGTAGCGCTCGCGCGCCGTCGCGGCGGGCTCGTGCTGATGTTCGCGGCCGCGCTTGCGATCGCGCTGATGTGCCAGTCGCTGGCCGCGGAAGCGTTCCACGACGTCTGGAATCCGTCGGCTGGCCTGTTCCCGTTCACGCTGCTGATCTTTCTTTGCTGGTCGCTCGCCTGCGGCGAATACCGCCTGCTCCCGCTGACCGTGCTCGTCGCCAGCTTCGTCGTGCAAGCGCACCTGATGTACCTGCCGCCAACGATCGGTTTGCTGGCGGTCGGCTTCGGCGGTCTCGCGCTCGCGCGGCTCGGGCGCGCGCGCGATCGCAAGTCGAGCCGCCCGGTTCTGCGCTGGGGCCTCGCGGCCCTGGCCGTGGCGGCGGTCTGCTGGAGCGCGCCGGTCGTAGGTCAGCTGACCGAACATCCCGGCAACATCTCGCTCGTCGCGGAAACCGCAACCGCGCACAAGGCGACCCTCGGCGCGAGCGCCGGCTGGCACGCGGTCGTGCGGGCCGTGGGTGTCCGCCCGTGGTGGCTGTACATCCCGACCACGCGCTGGGACCGCAAGTACGACGTGCGCTCGACGCCGACCACGTCCGCGGTCGATTCGGCTCTTGCGCTGCTCGGCGCGCTGCTGCTCACGCTGGTCGTCGGCCTGGCGGTCCGCCGCCGCGACGTCGCGGCCGCGGCGCTGATCGGCTTCGCGCTCTGCGCCGGTCTCGCCGCCGTCGCCGCCTCGACGCCGCTTCCGCGCGTTCTCTCGGCGACGCTGGGCTACACGATGTGGTGGGGCTCGCAGCTCGGCATGTGGGTGTATCTGATCCTCGCCTGGTCGCTGTGGCTGGCGCTCGCCTGGGCCGTGCGCAGGCTCGCGCCCCACGCGCGGCGCCTGCTCGGGCGCGCGCGCAGCCGGGCATCTACGCCGGCGAGCCGTAGCGGCGTAGCTCCTCGCGTTCCTGCGCTGGTGCGCGTGCTCGCGTCGACGCTCGCCTGCCTGGTCGCGCTCGGCGCCGTCCTCGCGGTCGGCAGCGCCGTCGCTTCGACCGAGAAGCCCGACGAACATGCTGCCCTGTATCGTCCGACCGCGGGCCTCGCCACCCGGCTGGACCGGGCCATCCCGCCGGGCGCGACGGTCGAGCTCGAAGGGAAGTTGGACGTCGCGACGCTGGGAATGAAGCCGGCGCTGCGCTACTTCCTGGTACGCCACGGCGTACGCGTGCTCGGACGGGGCTCATACCTGCGGCTCGGCACCTACTACGAACTTTATGACCGCCCGTTCAACTACATCGCCTGGGTCGACGACGGCACGCGCCCGCCCGTTTCCCGCGCTCGTCTGATCGGCCGCGAGCACTTCCCAGACCCCTACGGACCGCAGCTCGTCTCGCTATGGGCGCTGCACGTGCGCGGACGAGGCGGATCTTGGACCGCGGTTGCGGCGCCTGGCCCCGCCGGCTTGCACGCGCGCCCGGGCACCCGCTCGCTACTCCCCGGCCATCTCCAGTAGCCGCGTTACCGTCTTCCAGTTGCGCCCGGTCGCGACGACGCCGAGCTGCTTCTCCCAGAACGCGTTGCTCAGCTTCGTCGCGTGTACGCCTTGCGGGTACCAGACATAGATCTCGTGCTTTCCTACCGCGAATACGTCCGGCTCGAAGTCGGCCGGCGCGAGCTCTGCGATCAACCGTCGGTCCGGGCTGGCTGAGAGGAACGTGACGAGCAGCCTGGCCGGATCGCTGGCGATGTCCTGCAGGGGATTTTCAGCGACCGCGCTCGCGAGCTCCTCCCTGCTGCGCACGAGCGCCCGGACCGCGACGCCGAGGTCGCTCGCCAGCGCGCGTTCGATCTCCTCTTGGACCTGCTGCGGCTCTTTGCCGGGCGCCGAGAGCAGCGCGTTTCCGCTCTGCAGGTGCGTGCGTACCTCGCCATATCCAAGTCCCTCGAGCAGCTCGCGCAGGTGCGCCATCGAGATTCTGTTGTGCGCCCCGACGTTCACAGCTCGCAGGAACGCTAAGTGTCTGGTGCTGCTCTGGCGGGTGCTCATCGGCGTCTGCGACTATCGCTCATATGTGCCCACGACACCCGGCCGCAAGACGTCGGGATCGTGGCCGGGCAGTACCTCGGCGCCCGCGTCTCGCAGCCGGCGAAGACGATCCGCGGACTGCGCCTGCATGGCGAAGTCGTCGGCGAAGCTCGGGAATCGCTGATCGTCGAGCGTGAAGGCGAAGTGCGCGACGTCGCCGCCGAGGACGAGCTGTTCGGCCACCCGCACGGACTGATGGCCCGGGGTGTGGCCCGGGGTCAGCAGCAGCTCGACCGATCCGTCGCCGAGGAGGTCGTGATCGCCGTCGACCAGGACGAGCTCGCGGCCATTCGCGGTGTAGTCCCGCGGGAGGAAGAAGTTCCGCTCGACGGCCGCAGTGTCGTGGCCGGCTTCCCACTCGCGCCGCTGGATGACGAGTGGGATCGAGGAGGGGAGCAGCGACAGGCCGCCGGCGTGATCGAAGTGCAGGTGGGTGAGGACGATTTTGGTGAGCGTGCTCACGTCGACCTGCTCGGTTATGTCGCGCTCGAGCTCGAGTTCGAACAGGCGCCTGCCGTAGAAGGCCTCCGCGTCGCGAACGCCCTGCGGGTGCAGCCCAGTATCGATCAGGATCCGCTCGTCGTCGGTCTCGATCAGATACGCGGGAACGGGAAAGCGGATCTGCCGGTCGGGGTCTTCGCCCCGGCGCCAGACGGCGGCGGGACTCGATAGCCAACCGACGTTGAACAGCTCGATCTTCACGTCGTCTCGTAACTCGTCGGGTGCTCGTCGGTGGCGGGTGTCGCATGCGGCAGGTCCGCGTTGAGCCCGCTGCGAGTGAACCATGTGTAGAACGCAGCCATCTGGCACCGACACGATAGGCCGCTCGCGCGCGTCTGTCATCGACTCGTGGGTCGAACCCCTGCGCGCGCTCATCCACCCGTGGGTGGAGGAGCAGGTTCGGCCCTCACGCCGATGACGCCGGGCGCGTCGATGCGTACGCTGCTTGCCATGTTCACGAACCCGACAGCGAAGACGAAGCGCGAGAAGAACCCCCCGCTGGACCCGGATCACAACAAGAACCCGCCGTGGCACGCGGATCGCGAGAACGGCTTGGGCACGATCGTGCAGGCCGATGATCTGCACCGTCGCTACGGCGAGGGCGAGGCCGCGGTGGACGCGCTCGCCGGGGTGAGTGTGAGCTTCGCCGGCGGGCGCCTCGCGGCGATCATGGGCCCATCGGGGTCCCGCAAGTCGACGCTTCTGCACCTCCTCGCCGGTCTCGATCGACCTACCTCGGGCTGCGTCGCCATCGCGGGCGTCGAGCTGACCGAGCTCGGCGACCGCGAGCTCACACAGCTTCGCCGCGATCGCATCGGCTTCATCTTCCAAACGTTCAACCTGCTGCCGGTGCTCAGCGCGGAGGAGAACATTCTGCTGCCGCTGTCGATCGCCGGGCGCTCGGTCGACCGCGACTGGTTCGAGCGGCTGGTGCACACCGTCGGCATCCGCGACCGCCTCAGCCACCGGCCGGCGGAGCTCTCCGGCGGACAGCAGCAGCGTGTCGCGGTGGCGAGGGCGCTGATCTCCCGGCCCGCGGTCGTGTTCGCGGATGAGCCTTCGGGGAACCTCGACTCCAAGTCCTCGGGCGAGGTCCTCGAGCTGCTGCGCCAGACAGTCGACGACTTCGGGCAGACGGCCGTGATGGTCCCCCACGACGCTCACGCGGCGTCGTTCGCGGACCGGCTGCTGGTGCTCGCCGACGGCAGGGTCGTGCACGACGGCCAGGCGGCGAGCGCCCAGCAGGCGCTGGATCTGATGAAGGCGGTGGGCTGATGGGCGCGCTCGTGCGGCGCGGCTTTGCCCAGCGCAAGGTGCGGGCGCTGCTGACGGGCATCGCGATCGCGCTCGGCGTGGCGCTGATGGCGGGCACCTACATCCTCACCGACACGATCAACCACGCCTTCGCGGAAGTGTTCGCCAGCTCCTACAGGAACAAGGCGGTGGTGGTCACGGCCAAGCAGGTGCTGGGTCGCGGCACCGGCGCCCAGGCCGCCGAGATGAACGAAGCGACGCTCGCGCGGGTGCGCACGGTGCCCGGCGTGGCGACCGTGGCGGGTGACATTTCGACCCAGGGGACGTTGTTCGCCCCCAGTGGCAAGCGCCTCAACAGCGGCGCTGCGCCGACGCTCATCGCCGCCCTGCAGCCGCCGCGCTTTGAGGCGTTCACGGCGGCCAAAGGCCACCTGCCGCGCAGCGCCGGCGAGGTCGCGATCGACCAGTCCACCGCCGCCCGCGAGCACCTCGCGCTCGGCCAGCGAATCGTGGTCGCGGGCCGGGCGCCGGCGCGGACCTACACGCTCGCCGGGATCGCGAAGTTCGCCGGCAGCGAATCGTTCGGCGGTGCGACCGTCGCCCTGCTGACCCCGCAGCAGGCGCAATACATAGCCAACAAGCAGGGGCAGTACGACTCCATCAACGTCGCCGCCAGCCCGGGGGTCACGCCCACGCAACTCGCCGCGCGCGTACGCGCTGCGCTGCCCAACACGCTGACCGTGCGCACGGGCGCCCAGGAAGCGGCCAACCAGACCGCCGAACTCGAAGAAGCCCTCGGCCCGCTGCGCACGTTTTTGCTCGTGTTCGCCTACGTGGCGCTGGTGGTCGGTGCGTTCATCAGCTTCAACACCTTCTCGATCACCGTCTCCCAGCGCACGCGCGAGTTCGGCCTGCTGCGCACGCTCGGCGCGTCGCGCGCGCAGCTCATGCGCTCGGTAGTCGAGGAAGGACTGCTGCTCGGCGTCGGCGGCGCCGTGCTCGGGCTGTTCGGCGGCATCGCGCTGGCGCCCGCGCTCGACGGGCTGTTCAAGGCGTTCGGCGCCGATCTGCCCAATAACGGCACGGTGCTCGAGACGCGAACGGTGATCGTCTCGCTGCTGGTAGGCATCCTCGTCACCGTGCTCGCCGGCCTGCTGCCGGCGATGCGCGCCACGCGCGTGCCGCCGGTCGCGGCGATGCGCGAGGGCGTCGCGATCCCGCCGCGGCCGCTTCCTACCCGCCGGACGCTGATCGCCCGCTTCTTGATCGGGCTGGTGGTGGTGCTCGCGGCGGGACTCGCGATCGGCCACGGCGTGGGCCTGGTGTTGGTGATCCTGTGGGTGGCCCGCGCTGGGCGACTCTGGGTGCGGCTGCGCCGCGGCGGCGAGCGCCCGGCGCGGCGCTACCGTGTCGTCCCCGCGCTGGCCGGCGCGATCGGCTTGCTGGTGAGCTGGCGCGGCATCACCGGGCGCCTCGCGCGCGAGAACTCGGTGCGCCAGCCCGGCCGCACGCTCGTCACCGCGCTCGCGCTGACCGTAGGGCTGGGGCTCGTCGCGTTCATCTCGGTGCTCGCGGCGGGCACGAAGGCGACGATCGACGCGGCGGTTCACCGCTCGTTCGCCGGCAACCTGATCATCCAGAACACCCAGGCCCAACAGGGGGTCCCGGCGGCGATCGCGCCCATGGTCCGCCAGGTGCGCGGCGTGGGTACGGTGACGGCTGTGGCATTCACCAAAGGCAACGTACGCGACCTCTCAAAGCCGGGGGCGCCGGTCATCGAAGAAACAGGGCGACTGACCGCGATCGAACCGGATTCGTTTGCGAAGATGTACAAACCCGAATGGGACCAAGGCTCCCAGGCGACGCTCGCCTCGCTGCAAGCGCAAGGAACGATCGTCTCGAAAAAATTCGCCAGCGCCCACCACCTCAAGGTGGGAACGCAACTGTCGGTGCTGACGCCCTCCAGCCACGTGGTGGGCTTGACGGTGCGTGGCATCGTCAAGGAAGAAGTGCTCGGGCTGCTGTCCAACCTCACGATCTCGCGCTCGCTGGCGCGCGCCGCGTTTGGGCAACGCGAAGACGGCGTCGTTTTCGTCACCTCCGCCCCTGGCGCCAACGAGGCCGCGGTTCGCAGCGAGATCGACACGTTCCTGCGCGGCAGCTTCCCGCAGGCGCGCTCGCAAACCCCGGCACAGTTCACCCATGAACAGAGCAACAAAGTCAACACGCTCTTGCTGCTCGTGTATGTGCTGCTGGCGCTGTCGGTGATCGTCTCGCTATTCGGGATCGTGAATACGCTGATCCTCTCGATCTACGAGCGCACACACGAGCTGGGCATGATGCGCGCGATCGGTACCTCGCGGACGCAGATCCGCCAGATGATCCGCTACGAGTCGCTGATCACGGCCCTGATCGGCGGCATCCTCGGGCTGGTCGTCGGGGTCGTGGGAGCGATCCTCGTCGCAACCCTCACGCTGTCGGGCTCGGGCTACGTGCTGTCGATTCCGGTGGGCACGCTGATCGTGCTGCTGATCGCGGCCGCGCTCGCGGGGCTGCTCGCCGGGCAGCTGCCGGCGCGCCGCGCCGCGCGCCTGGATGTGCTGGGCGCCCTGGCCAGCGAGTAGCGCAGCGCAGCCCGGCAATCGGCACGGCCGACCGCCGTCAGATCAAGATCCGGTGAGACACTGCCTGATGATGCTTCAGCTGGCCATCGACTGGGCGACGATCTCGTCGCTGGCAACGGCCGCGGGGACACTCGTGCTCGCGCTGGCGACGTTCGCGTCGGTCCGATCGTCGAGCCGCTCGGCTCGCATCGCGGAGGCGGCGCTGCAAGAGCAGCGTCGGCCCGTGCTCGCCCCCTCCCGGCCGGACGACCCGGTCCAGAAGCTGATGTTCGTCGAGGGGCGTTGGCTGAGCGCGGCCGGTGGTCGCGGCGCCGCCGAGCATGTCGACGGGAACGTGCCTCGCGATCAGCTTGAGGAACGTCGGCGCCGGAATCGGAGTGTGCCAGGGCTGGGTGGTCAGGCCCGGCTTCGGCTCGACGCGGAATATGCCGACGCACGCCCCGGTAGAGAAGTTCCGCCCACATACGCGTGATCTGTATATCCCGGCGGGGGACATCCGGTATGTGGCAGGGAGCACTGCGCAATCCCGACGATCCCGTGCGCGCAGCCACCGCCGAAGCGATCGACGCGCGCCAGCTGATCACACTCGAGCTTTTGTACAGCGACCAGATCGGCCGTCAGCGAACAATCGTCAGGCTTGGCCTTAACCCCGTGGCGGAGACATGGCTGGCGAGCGCGATCAGATATTGGTTCTCGATCGGGACGGCCCGCGCCCGGAGACAGACGTGGTCGCCGCGCAAGAGACCGTCTTGCGCGAGTATCGAACCGCAGAGAGAAGGGGCCCGGCGCGGAACGAGAGCAGCGGCCCCGCAGGCGCCGATGGAGTGCCTGCTCAGGATGGGGCCGCGTCGGAACCTGACGGCTCGAAAGCGACAGAATCGACACCGCCCGGTCGTTCCAGTGAAGGGAGCTACGTAAGGCGCAGGGTAGTGACAGGCTCAGCGCAGTCACCTCGCGCTTCGTGCGGGCCGCCGCTGCGCAACTTCGTCTGCAATCACTCGTTTTGGCTGGGCGGCCAAACGACTCTAGAGTGAGGTCATGGAGAACCTGCTTGAGCGCAAGCGTGATCTGGCAGCAGCGCAGGAGCTGCTGGAGCGCGGCGGCGGAGTTCTGGTGGTCGAGGGCGGGACCGGTATCGGCAAGTCATCGCTGCTCGACGCCGCCTGTGGGCGAGCAGCCGCGCTCGGGCACGACATCCTGCTCGCCCATGGCTCGCAGCTCGAGGCGAACTTCGCGTTCGGCGTGGTGCGCCAACTGTTCGAGCGACGCCTGGCGAGCACCCAAGCGAACGAGCGCGAGGCGCTGCTCGCCGGTCCAGCTGGAGCGGTCCGGCCGCTGCTGTTGGGAGAGCCTGCCGAGCTGGCGGCGTTCGATACCTGGTTCTCGGTCGTGCACGGGCTGTACTGGCTGACTGCCAACCTCGCGCACCGCCGGCCGGTGCTGATCGCCGTCGATGATGTGCACTGGGCGGACGAGGCCTCGCTGCGCTGGTTGGCGTATCTCGCGCCGCGGCTCGAGGGGCTGGCAGTGGCGGTGCTGCTCGCGTTGCGCCCCGATGAGCCCGCATCCATGGGAACCTCGCTTCTCGCGCTGCGCACGCGCGCGCCCGCGATCGTGCGGCCCGCGCCGCTGAGTGAAGGTGCGGTGCGCGCCATCGTGGGCGCTGAGCTCGGCGACCGGGCAAGCGAGTACCTGTACGCCACGGTGTGGGCGGCGAGCGCGGGCAATCCCCTCTATGTGACCGAGCTGCTGCGCGGGGCCGAGCGCGGGAACGCGTCACGGGGCGAGCTTGATCCAGATCAGCTGCTGGCTGGCGGGCGCGAGGGACTGACGCGGCGCGTGCTGACCCGCGTGCGTAAGCTAGATCCGCGCGCCTTGAGCTTCGCGCAGGCCCTCGCAGTGCTCGGCGACAGGTGCGAGCTACGTCAGGCGGCAGCGATCGCCGGCGCGGATACGGCAGACGCCATGCGCCTCGCTGCCGAGCTTGTTGGTCTCGACGTGTTGGCTACCGACGACCCGCCGCGATTCATTCACCCCGTTGTTCGCGACGCAATCGAGGCATCGCTGGGCAACGATGGGCGCGACGCCGCGCATCGCTCCGCCGCCCGCCTGCTGCATGCCGAAGGGGCCCCGCCCGGGCGGGTCGCCGCACATCTGATCGGCGTGTCTTCCTCGGGCGACAGCTGGGTGCTGGCACATCTGCAGGAAGGGGCGCAGGCGGCAATCGAGAGCGGCGCGCCGCGCGCCGCGGCCGACCTGCTGGCCCGCGCGCTCTCAGAGCCGCCCCCGCCTGCGCAGCGAGTCGGGCTCCTGCGCGAGACCGCACGCGCCGAGGCGACCGCTGGACGCGCGACCGCGTGCATGCGCCTGGAGGAGGCGCTGCGTCTCGCAACCGATCAGCGCGAACGCGCTGAGATCGCGCTCGAACTTGCCGAGACGTACGCGGCGCTCTTCCGGTGGGTGGATGCGGTGGATGTCATCGAGCGGGGACTGGAGGAGCTCGCGGGGGCCGATGAGCGGCTTGCGGCTCGGCTCGAAGGCGAGCTCGTGATCTGCGGTCTTCAGGACGCCCGCCGTGCGTCGCGTGTGACACCGGTGCTCGAGCGTCTGTCCTCCGGCCCGCTGACAGGTGCGGGCGGGACCGAACCGTTGGCGGTGGCGCAAGGCATGGCGATGGTCCTGGCGGGTCGACGCGCGGATGAGGCCGCCGCTCCGCTCGAGGAGGCTCTCTCGCATGCAGAGGGGCGCACGCAGAACTGGGACAGGCGGGCCACGCTGCTATGGACGCTCGTCGTTGCCGAGCGCTTCGGCTCGGTTGCGAGTGCACTGCGTCCGATGCTCGCCGAGGTGCGCCGCGCGGGGAGCGCACGGGGCCTGATTGCGACCTACAGCACGCTCGGGCTGCTCAAGCTGCGGCTCGGAGCGCTTGCGGACGCCGACGCGGCCGCGCGGGTCGCGCTGAGTGTGCTGCGCGAGGGCGACTTCGCACCGGCGCTGGCGTTCGCCGCGACCGTGCTGGCAGAGGTCGCCGTCGAGGCCGGCGAGCTCGACGAGGCGCGGGCGCAGCTCGCGCTCCTTCCCCAGGAGGGCTGGCCGGCGGGTCTCGGCACCGTCCTGATACCGGCTGCTCGTGGACGCCTGCGTCTCGCCGAAGGCCGACCGGCCGACGCGTTGGCCGACTTTGAGACGTGCACGGCGATGCTCAGCCGCGAGGTCTGGGGCACGGAGCTGCGAGACGTTGGGTATGTGCACGCCCGCGCAGGCGCAGCCGCGGCTCTGCTGGAGCTCGGCGAGCCCGAGCGCGCACGCGAATCGGCGCAGGCTGAGCTGGCAGACGTGAGGCTGTTTGGAAGCCCGCGCGCGCTGGGGATCGCGCTGCGCGTCGCCGGGCTCGCACAGGGCGAGGCAGCTGGGCTCGAGCTGCTGGCCGAATCGGTGGCCGCGCTGCGCAGCTCGCCCGCGCTACTGGAGCGAGCGCGTTCGCTGGCTGAGCTCGGCGCGGCCATGCGCCGCGCAGGCGAGCCCGCTGCGGCGCGCGACCCGCTCGCCGAGGCGCTCGACCTCGCGGCGCGCTGCGGCGCTCGCCCGCTGGCCGCCCGCGCACGTGAGGAGCTCGAGGCCGCCGGGGCTCGACCGACCAGCCTTTTGCGCTCGGGCGTCGAGGCGTTGACGCCGAGCGAGCTGCGCATCGTACGCCTCGCCGCCGAGGGCCGCCACGAGCGGGAGATCGCACAAGAGCTGTATGTCACCCTCAAGACGATCGAGGATCGCCTCTCGCGCGCGTGCGCAAAGCTCGGGATCGAAGGACGCGCCCAGCTCTCTCAGGTCCTCGAGGGAGAAGAGACCGGGGTGACCCCCCAGGTGTAGAACCTGGCGGCGAGGCGCCCACGACTAGCTCAGCCGCGCGTCAGCTGGCAGCTTCCCCGCCGGGCTCCTCCTGCGGCGACGGCTGCGACTCGGCGAGCAGATGCACGCCGAGCGCGCCGGTACCGCCCAGAAGCAGGGCCGCAAGCGCCCAACCTGGCCCCGAGCGTTCCCGGCCCAGGGCGGCGTCGAGTGACAGCTCGCCAGGGCCGAGCTCTGCCAGGGCGACGGCGGCCGCGATCATCACGAGGTTGTACTCGTACCCGCCGTTCGTGATCCAAGGGCCATTCTTGAGATGGACACGGTTGATCGCGGTCAGCATGGTTGCGATCAACGCCGAGGCGCTTAGCGGAGTCGCCAGGCCCAGCGCGAGACCGGCGCCGCCGCCCGCCTCTGCCAGCCCCGCTGCAATCGCGTTCCGCCGGCAAGGTCGTATTCCGAGCTGTTCGAATGATTGCGAGGTGGCCTCGAGCCCATGGCCGTTGAACCATCCAAACAGCTTTTGCGTGCCATGGCCAATGAACAGACTGCCGATGGTGATCCGCAGCAGTAAGCGACCGATCTTCATCTCCGTCCTTTCCGTCCGTTCCAGTGCCGGCAGACAGCTCCTCCGAGGGTCCTCGCCAGGGTACGAGTCCTGGGGGCATCGACTCGCGGAGGAGGCAAACCGCCCTGCGCGCGTAGCCTAATCATTCGATCCGCGGGCGAGCGGATCCGCAGCGTCACGATTCGTGCTTCCTGGGCCAATCGGTGTGAGTGGAGACGGTGGGAATCGAACCCACGGAAGGTTCCTACAGAACCGACGGTTTGTCCAATGCTGGAGCGGGATTCCCTCAAGTTACGCGCCCCAACCGCCGATAGGACAGGAGCTATGCCCGTTCGACGTGTACGCCTTGATGATGATGACGAGACTGGCTACTCGATCGGCGTCGAACATACGCCCGAAGGCACGTCGGACGCTGAGCCCGCGCCATCCCTAGAGGAAGAGCTGCGGGCCGACGCCGAGGACAAGCAGAGGCGCGAAGAAGAAGAGGTCGAGGAAAACGGCGGCGAGTGGTGCCCGCCAGAGGAGCGCGCTATGGCTCCCGCGCCGCGCCCCCGACCGCGCCGCAAGCAGCAGGAGACGCCAAAGCCGGTGCCCGATCACGTGCGCGCTGGGCTTGAGCAGCTCAACAAGACTGAATCGAGGCCCAGTGGGTCGATCGTCTACAGCGACCAGGCTGAGGCGCAAGCGGCGCGGGCGGCGATCGAGGAGGGGTTCGGCGAGGGCGTCGGGGGCGACGACGGCGGCGCTGGCGCGTGGGTCGGCTGGGGCAAGTCGGCGGTCTTCGGCAAAGATCACAACGAGGTTTCGCCCGCGTCGGTCAAGGGCCGCAAGAAGAACAACGAATGGCTGCGCGAGAACGACCAGCGCAACCACCCCGACGGAGTTCGCGCCGAGGTCGAACGGCGCCTCGAAGCTCACGGCCATTCGCCGGAGGAGGTGCGCAAGGTGCTGTTTCTGCCTGGGAAGCCTGATCGCAGGCGCCTGAAGCTCCGGCGCGACGTCCGCGACGCGCTTCAGCCGATGTACCAGGATGGCGTGGATCGAACCTGGCTGGCCCAGGCGCTCGGCTGCTCCCGACCGGCGCTGTATCGGCTGATGGACGCCTAACCGTTACACCTGCACCTATATGGGAGAGGCAACTCCCCAGCCGCCCGTGGCGGCCTTTTTTATGCTCACGGCCACGCTCCCTGCATCAATCGCGTGGCGACGATCCTCTTGAAGACTTCCGGGCGCCCGCATAGCGCTCGGTAGGCGCGAGCTAGCGGGGTAGGGCCGCTCGAAGCTCGTACTGCGCAGGCGTGCCCGTTGCTTCCTCTCCAGGTTGCGCGCGGGCGCGCCTGCGCTCTCTCGTTCCCCGAAAAGGAGTCCCATGTCCAAACCCCTTGAGCGCTTGACGCTCAGCATTGGCGAGGCCGCGCAGGTGCTCGGCATCAGCCGCAGCTCCGCCTATGCCGCTGTCCACGCCGGCACGATCCCCAGTGTCCGTATCCAGGGCCGCCTACTCGTGCCCAGGGCCGCGCTGAACGCCCTCCTCGCCGGCACCATCCGCTACGAGCCCGTCAAGGAGACGCGGTGAACCGCGACCCCTTTCGTCAGGATGCGCCAACCGTCGGCGTCTGGGTCGGGGGCGACCCCGAGCCCGCTGCCGAGCGCCGCGGGAACCCGCTCCCGCTGCCCCCGGTCCTTCTCAACAGCCCAGGTGGTTTCTCCTGTTGCCTGTCCTGCGGTCCCCGCCAGCGCGAGGGCCTTCCCCCCCTTGAATCGTGCGTGGAGTGTCCGCGCCGAGCAGCACGGCAGGAGAACACACCTGCCTCAGACCTGCCTCAGACAAACCAAATAGGCGCCCGTGGTGGCGCAGAAAGAAGTAGAAAATGACAGACCGACGTTCGAGCGTAACCGTCCCGGTTTCGTTCACCGCCGAGACGCGCGAAGGACGCCCCGTCCTGCGTGGCAAAGCGGCAGTATTCAACAGCACCAGCGAGGACCTAGGCTTCAGAGAGCAGCTTGCTCCTGGCTGTTTCCGTAACGCCCTCGCGCGCAAGGGTGACCAGACCTTGCTTTTCGCACACGACAGCTCCGCCATTCTCGCTCGCCGGTCCGCCGGCACGCTCACGCTGACTGAAGAAAGTGACGGCCTGGGCTTCGAGGCCGAACTCGTACGGACGACCCTGGGCAACGACGTCGCCGAGCTATGCCGCTCCGGCCATATCGTCTCGTGCTCATTTGGCTTCACGGTCGGGGACGACGAATGGAGCCAGCGCGAAGGCGAGAACCATCGCCGCGTGACTGAAGTCCGGGACCTGATCGAGATTTCACTCGTTGGTGAGCCGGCCTATGCAGCAACCTCCGTCGGCGTCAGCGCTCGCGAGCTCGCAGCGGAGATGCGCGGTCGCCCGAAGGCGGAGCGCGCTCCCCGTATCACGGGCGACACACGGCCACCGTATGGCGAGCATTCGCGCCACAGCTATTTCCGCGACCTGGCGAACGTGCGGATCTCCGACGCGCGCGGGCAGGCCAACATGACGCCGGGGGCTGTCGGCAAGAACCCGGGCGGTAGCTCTGACCATTTCCCGGTCCCAGGAGCTCCGACTGTAGAACAGTCGCGCCGACGCCTTCAGGTTGCTGAGGCCAGAGCCGCGGCGACGACCGCCGCTGGCGAAGGTGGCGAGCTTGTCCCTGCCGGCCTCCCCGCGCAGCTCAGCGAGGCGTTTATCGTCGGCGTCAGCGCCGCAGGTGTGTTGCCGCAGGTATTCGGGAGTGAACAGGTGCCGAAGGAAGCCGGGCTCACCCCGAAAATCCCCGGATTCACCGAACCGCTGGCAGTCGTCCCCCAGAAAACCGAGGGCGAAACAGTGAAAGAGGCGGAGTCGAAAACCGCCTATCAGTCGAGTGGTGTGGAGCTCATCAGCGGGACGACCGTCGTCTCCCAACAGCTACTCGACCTTGCTGCTGCGCCGGGGCTTGACGTCGAGATCGCTACGGCACTCGGCGCGATTCTCGCCCAGGAACGTGACATACAGATACTGAACGGAAGTGGCAGCGAACATCAGACCAAGGGGCTGCTGAACTTCAGCGGGATCACCGCGAGCAAATACACGGACGCCTCGCCGACCGCGCAGAAATTCATCACCGAAGGGTTGGGCAACTCCTGGGCGGAAGTGGCCAAAGCGCTAGGCCGAGTTCCGGACTGTATCCTGCTCGATCCACAGCGGTTTGCCTGGGTCTTCAGCTCGTATGATTCTGGCTCCAAACGTCCGATCTCACCGAACGCGCTGGACGCCTTCGTCCGTCCGACACAGGTTCCGGCACTGACGCTGCTGAACAAACTGGGCGCTTCGACCGAAGAGACTCCGGCACTTGTCCTGTACAGGGACGCCGTGCGGCTGTACGAAAATGCTCCCCAGCTCGCGGTCAGCCTCAACAATACGACGGCAAACGAGCACAAACTCGAAGTGCGCCTCGTCGTCAGGCAGCTGTTCGCCGTGGTGCTAAGACAGCCGAAGGGCCTAGCCTCGATCCTCGGCACAGGGCTCAAAGGCGCGCCCTCGTTCAAATAGGCCGATGATGAACGCTATTGCGCCGGCCCGTGAGAGCGGGTCGGTTGCGTTCGGTGAAGGTCCTGGAGCGTGCGAGCAGTGCGGCGGACGATCTGTGCCTATTCAGGTCGGGTCCGACACGTGGTTCCGCTGCACGAGCCACGATGTCTGTTGGTGCGTGGGCTCAAACCTCACGGGTGTTCCCGAGGAAGACATCGAGCAGGTCGCGACACTTCGAGGTTGTCGCCTCGTGCCTAACGGCGATGCCATGGGGTACGCCTCGAAGGCTGAGCTAGCAGCGCATGAACGACTGCGTAGGACACTGAAGCGTCATGCGCAGGTGTGAACGTAGACGTCTCCAGCGTGAAGCGGAGGCGATCTATGGCGCCGTGCTCGAGCGCCTGGGGCGTCAATGCTTGGCCGGCGAGGAGCTGCGCGTAGCCCGTACACCGCGTAGCGGTAGGGCTTCGCTGGTCGTCGGCAATCGTGACGCCTTCGGCTTCGATCAGCACGGCCTTGTGGTCGCGAGCAAGACGGCGGTTGGCGTGCGTCTCGGCCAGGTCGGCGATGACGGTGTGATCGCCTGGATGAACGGCGCCCCGACGTTCTACGGCGCCTGCATGAACTAGCAGGCGTGGGAACGGAGGCAGCAGGAACCGGCTAGCGTCCCGTCAGCGACGCGTTAGCACCCCTCTCGCCGCACGTACTACCGGGCCTGACCTTCATAGCGTGACCGTTATGCGACTCCAATGCTTTTGAACCATGCGACCAGGAGCGGACCGCTAACGCTGACACCGAGGTCGCGCAGAGTACTGGCAAGCGCTCGCAGCTTGCTTCGCTCATCCTCATCAGTGGACTCGTCGTCGGCGCGCGCATCGAGCGTCGCGATCAACGCTTCAACGTCGGCTGCAGGCAGCGTTCCAGGGATGGTGGGCCAGCCTTCGACCTCTTGGCGGCCGCGAGCATCGAGTCGGATGAGCTGCATCCTCTCGACGCTCATCCCGGCGCCGCCAGCGAAAGTGAGATAGCCGTCGTCCCTCAATCGATGCATGAGGTTGTAGAGGCCGATGCCCGCGACCTCCGTCCCCTGGTCGGCTAAGGCGGCAATCAGCTGCTTGCCGTCGACATCTCTGTAGCTGTCGCCGCTGAGGTCGGCGATCGTGCGTAAGACCGCGCGCGGCCGGCTGAAGTCCGATGGCATCGCGCCGAAGACCCTACTGCGTCCCACGGCGTCAAAAGGGGGGGGCGGGTCATGCAAACTGCGTGACCTATAAGTCACCCGTCAAGTGCGCGCGTAACACGCCAGGTTCAAAAAAAATGGAAATTTGGGAGGCATTCGATGCCACAGGACCCGCAGCAAAACGACCATCCAGAGCTACCGGAGGGCCTCACGGAGGCTTCTCAGCGCTGGTGGCGCTCCGTTGTAGACGCCTACGACCTCTCGCCCGGACACTTGCGTCTCGCGGAAGGCGTCTGCCGTGCACATGACCGCGCCGAAGAGCTTAGGCGCGAGGTCGATCGCCACGGGCTTGTTGTCCAGATCGGCGGGCGCGTCGCAGTCTCATCACTGGTCGCCGAGGAGCGCGCGCAGCGCGAGAGCATCCGTCGGGCGCTGGCGACGCTCGACCTTGATGTGGAGGAACCATGAGCAAACCGAAGCTACGCCACGGCCGGGGCAAGCGCATCGCCCCGTGGTCGCCATTTGGCGTTGGCAGCCATCTCGCGTGGGGCGAGTGCAAGCGCTTCCATCCCGATGAGCAGCCCTGTCGCTGCACGGATGCCGCGCTCCGGGCCGCGTGGGCCGCCTACGAGTCCAAAGTGCGGACGCTCTGCGAGGGCGAGGAGCCCTGGGCAGCCAGCAACCTCTGATCGACCACGCCACCGCGCGACGCCGCCGGCTCGAAGCCGGCGCGTGGTCATCCCGCCGGCAGGCGGGGGGCCTTGTTCCGGGTCAGGCGGGCGCCTTCAGGCGCCCGCCTATTCACGGAGCATGGCCTACCAACAATCAACACGGAACAAGGAGCACAGTGAACAGCCATATCTATATAACCGGCGGAACCATCATTTTCAGAGCCCGGCTTATTGCGGCCGTGGGGGAAGCGTGAACGACCGCCAACCGAGCGGCCTCGTCCGCGTCGCGGACATCAAGGCCAAACCAATCGAATGGCTCTGGCAGCCGTTCATTCCGCTCGGGAAGTTCACCGATGTCGCCGGCCGAATGGGCCAGGGCAAGAGCCTGTTCACGATCCACATGGCGGCTAGAGTCTCGCGGGAGGGTGGTTCCGTCCTGCTCTATGCGAGCGAGGACGACTACGAAGACACCGTCAGGCCGCGACTTGAAGTCGCGGGCGCCGACGTGTACAAGGTCTACCAAGTCCGCGACGATCAGCTCGACACGGAACGCCTCGCGGAGTTCTGCGACAAGCTGGGCGACGTCAAACTGGTGATCGCTGATCCGATCACGGCGTTCTTCCCGGCTAGCGTCGACCCCTGGAAGACGCCCCATGTGCGGCGCTTCCTGACACCGCTCGTGGCACTAGCCGCCAAGAGGCGTTTCGCGCTGCTTGGCGTTCAGCATCTCAACCGCGGTGATAGTGACGATCCGCTCGCACGGATTGCCGATGCGCAGGGGATCCCGCAGACGGCGCGCTCCGTGCTGGTGTGGGGGCCAGACCCCGATGATCCCGAGGGCGTCTATGGCGATCGGAAGATCCTCGCGCTGGCGAAGGGGAACAACGTTGCCGGCCGACCCGCCGCGGGCTGGCGACAGGAGAGGCTATTCACCGATGGCGGCCTGGAAGCGGCCAGGGTCGTGATAACCGAGCCCGACCGCGACGTCGACGCTGGTGAGGTAGTCGGCCAAGGTCGGCGCCAGGCGACGAAGACAGAGGAAGCCGAAGTGTGGCTCAGCGACTACCTGGAGGACGGAGAAGTAGAGGCGTCCGTCGTGCAGACCGCGGCCCAGGAGGCAGGTATCTCCGAGAGATGCCTGCGCTCGGCGCGCGAAGCGGTCGCATGGTACGAGCGGCCCGGCGGAAATCGCGGACCCTACGTCTACAAGCTGCGCAGGTAGACCACTGCTGGGTACCTAATGTCATTCAAGTCATTCAAGTCATTCAAGGCAACCAGGCACCACACCCTTCTGGATGCCTTGGATACCTTGGATGTCTTGGTTGTCACCATCCGGGGGACACCACGGACCCCGGCACCGGGGATTGGCTAGAGCTTGCCGCGGCGCCGCTTACCTCCGCCGGCCATCGCGCGCAGCGCGGCCCTTAGAGCGGGCCGAAGGCCCTAGAAGTACCGTGGCGCCTGAGGCTAGATTCGGATTCGGACGCCCCCAGCGCCCCGGACGACTTTATGCTGCCGTCGCGTGTCCGGACGACCCCCACAGTCAGACGATCCATCGGGCGCGGACTCTCCGCTCCCAGATCAGGCGATCGTGGTCCGAGGTGGCGAAATGACCCGCGCGCGAACCGCTGCTCAAGCCGAGGCGGCTTTCAAGGAATGCGGCGTCCACGGTCTGTCGGTCTGGTCGGCCGTGGGTCTGACTGCGTCAGAAATCGTCCGGCTAGCACGGAGCCACGACACCGATGAGAAACGCTACGTGCCTCACGGAAAGATGCGGACGACCACGGTCGGGAGGTTGCGTGGGTGCGGCTATGATCTCGTGCCCGACAGTCCGGAGGGACACTACTTCCTAACGCTCCCGACTCCGCCGTCCGACGAGGACTGGGATGCCCTTCAGCGGGTGTTCGGTGAGCCCGAGGAAACACCGAAGAGATAGGATGTTCAGATGCTTACGCTACTGGTTGACTTCAACACCGATCGAGATGGCCGCGCACGCGGCTTGGAGAGAGAGGCGGTTGGCGGCGAGACGAACGAGGGTGCGCTCGCTCTCTTGGATGACGGGGAAGGGAACCAGGCTCTCGGGACCGTACAGCGAGTCGAGGACGGGGTCGTTTTCGCCGACGTGGACTGGTCTAGCTGGGGGAGAATAGCGGGAAGGACCGTGGTCGTTGTAGAGCTTACGGAGGAGCCGGTGATCACCCGCTCGTTCCACGACGAGCTTCTTCAGCCAGCGGTCTGACGCGAGTAGATCACCTCAAGCGGGACACGCGTGAGCAGCTGCTCGGACCCGGTCGCTGTGTCGGCGAGGATGACGTCGAACCAGTAGACCCCTGTTTCGCTGATTGGGAACTGCATCGGGGCCACGATCGACGCTCCCCAGGGACCACCAGCTAGGTGGACCGTTTGTTCGACAGACTGCAGCTGGAATCCGCTGGGAGCCTCGGGCCGTATCTTGATCCCAAAGCTTCCTTTTGCCTCACCAGCCCGTAGGGTGATGACCATCGTAAACTCGGCGGTGAACTCGGGCATCTGCGCCGGTGCATCGGGACCCATCGAAGACTGGTTCAGGGTGTCGGTGATCCGGATGATGCTCACCGCGCCTCCCTGCTCTTGGATGACTTTCTCGCATAACACGGCCACGCTGAGGAACGGCCCTGTGTTCGGGAGCTGCGGGTGCTCTTGTTTGGCGGGGTCTGCGTCGGACATCGTTCGCCAGCCTATCCACTGAAGCTCGCAGAGGCAGACTAGATGAGGCAGCCGCTCAGCCAGGCGTCTCGCCTAGCACCCGCCGGCCGCGCCTGCCGTGGCTCAACGAGGACTAAGCCGCCAGACCTAGCAGCACCCACGAGGGCGCCCCGAGGCGCCCTTCGTCGTTCTAGAACCCGGGAAAGGAGCCCAGAGCCATGAGAAGTCCACAGACCGCGGAGGCGCTCGCGCCGTGAGCGCTAGCTTGACGCTGGCGGAGCTGGCGCCCATTATGCGGGACGTCATGAAGGACGATCGCTACCTGCTGACGCCGCTCGGCGTCGTGGTGGGCCGGTACGTCCGATGGCTGAGGAATGAGTGGGGTGCTACGCCCTCGACCGTCCGCGACTACGAGGCGATCCTTGCCCGTATGGCGGTCCTCTTGGCCGACATGCAGGAGCCTGGCGACGTGTCTACCGAGGACCTGCGCAAGGTGATCGATACATGGTCTGAGCGCTCGGCGCGCACGCGTGCGAAGGTCACCTCGGTTATCAGGGCGTTCTGGAGCTGGGCCGAGGACGAGCGGCTGGTCAACGACTCGCCCGCCCGGAAGATACGCCGCCCACGAGCCGAGCAGAAGGTCGCGCCCGTCTTGCCGCTCGACTCGCGTCCCCGGATGCTCGCCGTCGCCAAGACACCCCGCGATCGGCTGGGGATGTGGTGCCTCTTTGGACTGGGACTTCGGCGCGAGGAGCTTGCAGGCGTCCAGACTAGGGACTTCGACGCCAAGCGCGGACGCCTCAAGGTCTTCGGCAAGGGCCGGAAGGAGCGCGTACTGCCGCTGCGCGGCGCGATCCTGGACGAGCTGCGGCTATATCTTGCCGTCGACCTACCCTTCCTCGATCGCCCACCCGAGGGCGACGACTATCTGCTCCATCCGCAGAAACCCGTCCTCGCCGGCAAGGGCTCGGAGGGCCAGACCAAGTGGACGTTCCGGGCTGAAGCGAAGAAGCGCCCGAGCGGTCAGTCGGTCCATCGCTGGTGGTATCGCCACGCCGAAGCCGCGGGACTCGTCGGCCCTGGGTCTACGAGCGGACTGAACATGCACCGCGCGCGGCACACGTTCGCGATGGAGGTCCGGCGCACGAGTGGCATCGACGCGGCCTCTCAGGCGCTCGGGCACGCACACCTCGCGACGACGCTCGACACCTATGGCCATCGCGATGCGAGCGACCTAGAGGGAGCGATGCAGGCCCACGCGGACTGGATCGAGGAACAGGAACGTGCCGATTAGCACGTTCATCGTTCCTACTGAAGCGGAGGCCGAATTTGGCTCTACAACGGGAAGAAAGTGGAGACGGTGGGAATCGAACCCACGTCCGCGACCGCGTGAAAATGGCTTCTACGAGCGTAGCCGGCGCTCTGATCTCATCCCCAGCTCGCCTCGCCGGCGGGGTCGCGGGGGACCAGCCTCCTTAGCTGTCCCCGGTTTGGCGGAGGCAAACCGCGCCGGGTGAGCCCGCTTTCTGATCCCGGCCTTCCCCGCCGCGGGCGAGCGGGGGCCGAGACCTCACATCTAGCTTCTAACTAGACAGCGAGGGCGGCCTCATGTGAGTCCGCACTTATGGTTTTCCCGGGTGTTTTACGAGGCCGCCCGGGCACCTCGACTCGCCACCATCCACACGAACCGACCGCGTCGAAGCCTGTCGTCCCCGGGATGCTTGCCGATTGATTTTAGCCGGGCGGGAGGTGCGGCGGCCGCCGGCGCTCCGCATGGCCGGAGCGACCGCCGCCCTAGCCTGGCGCAAGACGCAAGCGACGCGGTCCCGGGCCGCTCGAGGAACCCTCTGCATCCGGCCGAAGCCTTCGGCAAGCGGTGGCGCGGCCTCACACCTCAATGGCCTCGCTCTTGGCGGCTCGGTTCCGCGTCTGATTTGAACCTACGCCCCCGCCAAATCGATTTCAAGCCTTCGCGCGGACGCTCCTCGCATACACCGAAGAAAAGATCCGCCCGTTAGGAAGCGCTTATCGGTGCTGTCAAAATGAAGGCATGGACAGCAGCGATTTCTCCCTGCAAACCCATCCCATCCCGGGCCCCTCTTCGCTGCCTGCTGGCGCGTCCTACCCAACCGCGTCCGAGCCGGCGACGGCACCCAAGCCGGGCGTCACGCCGCCGGCGCCAATGGTGACGCCGGAGCGCGACAATCCGTTCGGCGAACCCGGCAGCGTGCGCCGGCGCACCGATTCGCTGCGCAAGCGGATCAGCGGCGCGATCGCCGCGGCGGTCGCGCTGATCGCCAAGTTCTTCGCGGTGATCAAGAGCTTGATCTTGCTGCTGCCCAACATCAAGCTGTTCGCCACCGCGGGCACGGCGCTGGTGTCGGTCGCCGCGTACAGCCTGTTCTTCGGTTGGACGTTCGCCGCCGGATTCGTGGTGCTGATGTTCGTGCACGAGATGGGCCACGTCATCCAGCTGCGCCGCGAGGGGATCAAGGCGAGCGCGCCGATGTTCATCCCGTTCCTCGGCGCTGCGATCTTTTCGAAGTCGCTCGGCGACAATGCGCTCGCGGAGGCGCGCGTGGGCCTCGCCGGTCCGGTGCTGGGAACGGTCGGCGCAGCCGTTTGCCTGGGGATCGCAGAGGCGGCGAACAGCGACCTGCTGCGTGCGCTCGCATACATCGGGTTCTTCCTGAACCTCTTCAACCTCCTGCCGGTGGTGCCGCTCGACGGCGGTCGCGCGATGGCGGCGATGGCGCCCTGGATGTGGTTCCTCGGCTTCGGCGTGCTCGTCGCGATGCTGTTCATCTTCCCCAACCCGATCCTCTTGATCATCGTCGTAGTTGGCGGCCTGGAGACCTGGCGGCGCTGGCAGGCGCGCAAGACCCGGTCGCTCGAGCAAGCCGCCTACTACCGCGTCGCCTCCCGTCATCGGCTACTCGTCGGCGCGGTCTACGTCGGTCTGATAGTGCTGCTCGTGCTCGGCATGGATGCGTCGCACATTCTCTCCAGCGGAGGCCACAGCTTCGGGTCGATCTAGTCCGTCTTTCGGCCAGCGTTCTGGGGACCGAGAGCGAAGGGAGGACCGTGATACGGAAGCTGATCTACTCGATGACGGTGTCGCTGGACGGCTACATCGCCGGACCCGATGGCGCGATCGACTGGACGGTCCCCGACGAGGAGCTGTTTCTGTTCCACACCCGGCAGATACAGGAGACTGGCGTGCATCTCTGCGGACGGCGGCTCTACGAAGTGATGGTCTACTGGGAGACCGCTGAGGAGAATCCGCTTGTCGCGGAGCAGGTCAAGTTCGCCCAAATCTGGAAGGCCCTGCCGAAGGTCGTGTTTTCCACGACGCTGGAGAGCGTGGTGGGCAACACCAGGCTGGCCAGGGACGGCGTCGGCGAGGAGGTCTCGAGGCTCAAGGAACAGCCCGGAAAGGACATCGCCGTCGGCGGCGCCGGCCTCGCCCGTACGTGTATGAAGCTGGAGCTGATCGACGAGTGGCGGCTGTTCGTCAGCCCGGTCCTACTCGGCGGCGGCACGCCCTACTTCCCGACCCTGGGCGAACGGATCAACCTGGAGTTGGTCGAGACGAAGACGTTTGGCTCTCGCGTCGTTTACCTTCGCTACGGTCGCGTGCGAGACATCCTGTAGGTGGTCGGCCCCACTCGCGCACCCTGGCGGGATCGGCGACAAGAGTCGGGCCGCTCTGGTGGTCGCCCTATCGCAGACAATGACGAGCTGGACACATCCCCGCAATTTCCGAGCCTCGCTCGACATGGGAGCAACGGGTCGATCTCGTCCGACGCAAGCTCGAGCCGGCGTCGTCCGCTCGCCCGGCGCTCGCCGCCCCGATCCGCGGCGCCGCTAACGGTGCAGTTCGCGCACCGCGCGTTCCATGTCGCGCTTGGACTCGCGCTCGCGCATCGTCTGGCGCTTGTCGTACAGGTCCTTGCCGCGCGCGAGCGCGATCTCGACCTTCGCGTGCGAGCCCGAGAAGTAGATCCGCGTCGGGACGAGCGTCAGCCCGCGCTCGGACACGCGCACCGCGAGGCGGTCGAGCTCGCGCCGATGCAGCAGCAGCTTGCGCGGGCGCTCGGGGTCGTGGTTCTCGCGCGACGCCGGCCCATACGGCGGAATGTGGACGGAGTAAAGCCAAAGCTCGTCGTCCTTGATCGCAGCGTAGCCGTCCTTCAGCTGCGCGCCGGACTCGCGCAGGGCCTTGACCTCGGTGCCCTCCAGCACGATCCCGCACTCGATTCGCTCGATCAGGTTGTAGCGGTAGGAGGCGTACCTGTTGGACGCCACATCGCCCGCGCCGATCTTGCGCTTGGCTTTCTTGGCTTTGGCCATGACCCTCGAGCCTAGACGGTCGTCCCGCAGCCGGACCGCCGCGCGCGCCGGCTCGTCAGCCAGGAATCAGATCCACACGCCCGAGGGCGGTGTCCATGCGCGCGACGCGCACGTCGATCGGGTCACCCAGCCTGACCGTTGCGCCGGAGCGCTCGCCGCGCAGTACCGTCTCGAGCTCGTTCAGTTCCCACCAGTCCCCGGACGTGGGTCGCCCCGGCGCCGCTCGGCGAGCCGCCGCGCGCCGCGGCGCGGATCGGCGTGTCGCGGCTCGCTCGCCGGCTGCCCGGGCGGCCGCCGGGTCCGCGAGCATGCGCCGCGCGGGCAGCAGTCCTTCATACACCGGCGCTGGCGTCAGCTCGCCCGCGAAGGAGACGAACGCGCCGGCGGAGATCAGGCCGGCGACCTCGCCCGTGAAGCTTCGCTCCCAGCCTCCCTCGTACAGCGCGCGCTCGAGCGCGAAGCAGCGCGCGATGTCGTCCGCGTCACGCTCGATCGCCATCGCCTGGCGCTCGCGTTCGGAGGTCCATACGCCGAGGTCGCTGAGGCCGCCCGCCCGGGGCGCGGGCTCGCGGCCGCCGAACGTCGAGGCGAGCGCGCGGTGGCAGACCAGGTCCGGGTAGCGGCGGATCGGCGAGGTGAAGTGGCAGTAGCACTGCGAGCGCAGGCCCGCGTGGCCGATGTTCCTCGGCGAGTAGTACGCCTGCTGCAACGAGCGCAGCACGAGCCCGCCGAGGCCGATTCGTCCCCCCCACGGTCCGACGCGCGCGCCGGGCTTGCCCGGGCGCGGGCCGCGCGCGAGCGCGGCGCTGACGTGGCGGTCGAGCAGCTGCGACAGGCGGCCCACCAACTCCGCCGCCTGTGAGGGCGACGGCGCGTCGGGGACGGGTGGCGTAGGAACGCCGAGCGAGGCGAGCTGCGCGGCCAGGCGCACGACACGTGCCGGGTCGGGGCGTTCGTGCACACGGTACAGACAGGGGATCGCGCGGTCGGCGAGATGGCGCGCGACGGCCTCGTTGGCGGCGATCATCAGATGCTCGATGAGCCGGTGCGACTCGGTCTGCTCGCGGGCGAAGATCGCGCTGAGGTTGCCCTGGCGGTCGAACGCGAACTCCGGCTCCAGCGAGTCCAGCGCCAGGGCGCCGGCCCGCGCTCGAGCCTGGGCCAGCGCAGCTGAAGCCTCGCGCGCGACCTGCAGCGGTTCTGCCCAGGGATCCGCCGCGCGCTCGCGCCCGCTGAAGACCCGATCGACCCGCTCGTAGTCCAGGCGCGCGTCCGAGCGGATCAGCGAGCGGTAAAAGGCTCGCCTTGTCACCTCGGCGCCGCGCAGATCGAGCTCGACCGTGACCGCAGCGCGCTCGCGCCCCGGCACCAACGAGCAGGCATCGTTGGACAGCGCCTGCGGCAGCATCGGCTCGACCGCGCCCGGCACGTAAACGCTGGTGGCGCGCTCGCACGCGACGCGATCGATCAGCGAGCCCTCGGGCACATAGCGGCTTACGTCGGCGATGTGCACCCAAACCCGTACGCTTCCGTCGGGCAGCCGCTCGGCGGACAGCGCATCATCGAAGTCCTGGGCGCTCGCTGGATCGATCGTGAACGTGCTTAGGGCGCGCAGGTCCCGCCGGCGTCGCTCGGCCACCTCGCGCGCCGCGCGCTCGCCGCCCTGCTCGCGGGCGCGCTGCGCCTCGCGCTCGACCTCGTCGGCGAAGGTGCGCGCCAGGCCGCGGTCGAGCATCAGCGCCTCGATCGCGTCCCGCGCGACCTCTGGCCGCCCGATCACGCGGACGATCCGGGCCTTGTGATCACCCCCGCGGCCGGCCGTCTGCACCAGCACGAGATCGCCGATGCCCGCGCTCCCGCCGCCCGCGCCGGCAACCCGGTTCGAAGCGAGGACGATCCGCCGCCGGGCGCCCGCGCGCGCAGCGCGTGCGCCCGCCCCACCCGCTCTGCGCCCGACGATGCCCGCGCCGTCTGCGTGCTGTCCATGTTCGAGCGGCGCGGAGGGAAAGTGCGGCTCCGCCGCCCAAAACCGCCCCCGCTTTTGCACGGTCGCTACAAGCGTGGCGCTCACTTGACTTTGGCGGCGAGCGTGTGCAGGGCGACCTCCAGCCCGTGCGTGCTGTCGACCCCGTGCGGCACGAGCACTTCGGGGCTGACGCCGGCCCCCTGCTTGATGCCGCCGCCGCCGAGGTTGCGGCCGTTGGGCGTGAAGTACTCGCCGACTGTGATGTCGAGCGCGCCGCCGTTGGACAGCGGCATCTCCTCCTGGAACACGCCCTTGCCAAACGTGTGCGTACCGACGATCGTGGCCCGGTGGTGATCCTGTAGCGCCGCGGTCACGATCTCCGCCGCCGACGCGCTGCCGCTGTCGACCAGCACCACCATCGGAAATCGCGGTTTGATCGCGTCGCCGACCGCGCTCAGCGTCTGCGTCGGCTGGTTGCGCCCGCGCGTGGTGACGATCGTGCCATGTTCGATGAAGATGCTCGCGATCAGCTGCGCCTCCTCGATCAGGCCGCCGCCGTTCTGGCGCAGGTCCAGGACGATCCCTCGCGCGCCCGAGCTCAGCGCGTGTTCGACGGCTTCGCGCACTTCTCCGTGCGCTCCGGCGCTGAACGTCGCGAGCGCGACGACGCCGAGCTTGACGTTGCCGACCTTTGTCGTCGTCGAGGCGACGACCGGCTCGGAGATCGTCGCGCGGGTCAGCTTGAGTTCACGCGCCCCGCGACCCGCGTGGCGTTCGATCGACAACGTCACTTCGGTCCCGGGCGGCCCGGTGATCAGACCGCGCGAGGTGTCCACCGACATACCGGCGATCGGACGCCCGTTCACGGCGACGATCGATTCCCCCGCCCGCAGGCCCGCGCGAGCGGCGGGGCTCGAGTTGAACACGTGCACGATCGCCAGACCGCGCCTGGACGCGGCCACCTCCACGCCGATCCCGGTGAAGCTCGGCGCGGTATCGAATTCGTGGAATTCGCTCGGGCTCAAGTAGTGGGAGAAGCGGTCATTGAGGCTCGCGACCGCACCGGCGATCGACGCGTTCGCCAGCTGGCTGCGGGCGACCCTGCGGTAGTAGTCGCTCGCGATCTGGTCGATCGCTTCATCGATCACCCGCGTTTCGCCGTGCGCGACCAGCGCGGAGCGCGCGAACGACGGCAGGTCTTCGGGATGACCCCCCAGCCAGACTCCGGCGATGAGCAGGACCGGCAGCAGCGCGGCGAGCACATAGACGGTGCGTCTGCGAGAGGACATCGCAGGCAAGCGTAGTGAAGCGGTGCGCGCGTCCGGCTCACCGGCTGCCACGTCGCCTGTGTCCGGGGCCTTATAAGGTGGCAGGCCTGAGATGAGCGCCACCCACACAACCACGGTCGCGGCCAACTCGCTGCCCGTGCACAGCGTCGCGCTGCCGGGCACGCGCGCGCTGACGGTGCTGGTGGCGTTCGACGCGGGCGCGCGCACGGAGCGCGCCGAGGAGAACGGCATGGCTCACTTCCTCGAGCATCTGGTGTTCAAGGGCGGCGAGAAGTACGACAACTACAAGGCCGTCAACGAGACCGCCGAGCGGCTCGGCGGCGTGCTGAACGCGTACACGAGCCACGACCTGGTCGCCTTCCACATCACGGTTCGCGCGGAGTCCGCGCCCGCGGCGATCGACCTGCTCAGCGACTTCGTCGGGCGGCCGAAGCTCGACGCCGGCGAGCTCGACCGCGAGCGCGGGGTCGTCATCCAGGAGATCAACCGCGCATATGACCAGCCGTCGGTGGTCGCCGAGTACCTGATCGACCGCGCGACCTTCGGCGAGCATCCACTCGGGCGAACCGTGCTTGGCCCGGAGGAGAACCTGCGCACCTTCACTCGCGACGAGATCGTCGCGTTTCGCGAGCGCCGCTGGTCGGGGCGCCACGCCGGCGCGTTCCTCGTCGGCAACGTCGATTCGCTGCCCGGCGCGGGCGAGCTGAGCGAGCGGTTTGGGCGCTTCCCGAGCTTGCCCGAACCCGAGCCGTACGTACCCGCGCCTGCGTTTGCACCGCGCAAGCTCATCGAGCGGCGCGACACCAACCAGTCGCACCTGCGGATGGTCTATCAGCCCCGGATCAGCGTCGCGAACGTGCGCGAACGGGCGGCGCTGGCGATCTACGCGACCTTGCTCGGCGGGTCGATGGGCTCGCGGCTGTTCGAGGAGATTCGCGAGAAGCGGGGTCTGTGCTACTCGGTCTACGCGGCCGATCACGCGTTCGCCGACACTCCCGTGCTGCAGCTCGCCGCGGGTCTCGAGTCCGCCAAGTGCATCGAGGCGTACACGCGCATGCGCGAGATCGTCGACGAGCTGCGCGCAGGCGGGCCGAGCGAGAGCGAGGTCGCGCGGGCCCAGGCCTACGCCGCCGGACGACTCGTGCTGGCGTTCGAGAGCACCAACGCGGTCGCCCGCTTCGGGGCGGGCCGCTCGATCGTGTTTGGCGAGGACATCGACCCTGACGCAGCGATCAAACAGCTCGACGACGTCACCTTCGCCGAGGTGCGCGAGGTCGCGGCGGGGATCTCCGACGAGCTCGCGGTCGCCTGCGTGGGCCCGCACAGCGTCGAGGAATTCTAAGCGCCGCCGTCAGCGCCGCGCGGGCTCTCAGCCCAGCGCCACCATCCGGTCGATCGGGATCCTGGCCCGGGTGGCGATCTCGTCGGGGACGCGCACCTCGAACTTCATCTCGCGCAGCGCGTCGCGCAGCTTGGGCAGCGTGATCATCTTCATGAACACGCACGAGGCCTCGGGATTGGCTGCGATGAACGTGACGTCGGGCGCGGCCATCTGCAGCGGGTAGAGCATCCCGGTCTCGGTCGCCACGACCGCCTCGCGCCCCTCCTCGGCGTTCCCCGCCGACCCGCTCGCCTCGCGCTCGAGCTGCTCGGCGTATTTGAGCATCCCCCCAGTCGAGAACATGTGCATCCCCTCGGGCGAGATGTCGCCCGCGGCGACGTACTCCATGACGCTCGTCGTACAGCCGCACTCTGGGTGGATCAGGAACTCCGCGTCGGGGTGCGCCGCCCGCGTGGCCTCGATGTCGCTCGGACGGATTCCGGCGTGCACGTGGCACTCGCCGTCCCACACGTGCATCGGCCGTCCGAGCTCCTTCTCGACGAACGCGCCGAGCCACATGTCCGGGCCGAACAGGATCTCGGTGTCCTCGCCGTGCGTCGCGTAGATGTGGCGCACCACGTCGACCGCGTTGGCCGACGTGCAGCAGTAGTCGGTCAGCGCCTTGACCTCTGCGGTGGTGTTGACGTACATGACCACGACGCCGTCGGGATACTGCGCGCGCCAGTCCGCCAGCTGCTGGGCGTCGATCGAGGCGGCCAGCGAGCAGCCGGCATCGAGATCGGGGATCAGCACGGTCTTCTCGGGGCACAGGATCGACGCGGTCTCGGCCATGAAGTGCACGCCGCAGAACACGATCACCTCGCCGTCGCTGGCGGCTGCCCGCCGCGAGAGGCCGAGCGAGTCCCCGACATAGTCCGCGACGTCCTGGACCTCGGGAACCTGATAGTTGTGGGCGAGGATCACCGCTCGCCGCCGCGCGGCCAGCGCCCGGACCTCCTCCTGCAGCGCCGAGATCTCCGCGGCGGACAGCGCTGCCGTCGGAGCGGCCGTGTGGATCGCCGGCTTGTGCGGGGCCATCGGCAGCGGGTTCACGGCAACATCTCCAGGGTCAACGACAGATCCAGCGCGCGCGCGGAATGAGTGAGCGCACCCATCGAGATCCAGTCTACCCCGGTTGCCGCGCGCGACCGGAGCGTCGGCAGGGTCACGTTGCCGCTCGCCTCGAGCTCGGCCCGGCCGGCTACCTGCTCGACCGCGGCGCGCAGCTGGTGCTCGTCCATGTTGTCGAGCAGCAGTCGCGGAACGCCCAGCGCGAGCGCCTCGTCGATCTCGGCCGCGTCGCGGACCTCGACCTCGAGCGTCGCGGCCAGCTCGGGCGCGGACGCGCGCGCGCGCTCGACGGCCGCCGCGATCGTGCCGGCGGCCGCGATGTGGTTGTCCTTGATCAGGATCGCGTCGTAAAGCCCGAAACGATGGTTGCGCGCGCCTCCCGCCGCGACCGCCGCCTTCTCGAGGGCGCGCAGGCCGGGGGTGGTCTTGCGCGTGTCGAGGACCTGCGCGCCGGTCCCGCGGATCTCGTCGCCGGCGCTCGCCGCGAAGGTCGCGATGCCGGACAGATGGGCGAGGAAGTTGATCGCGGTGCGCTCGGCGCTGAGCAGCGCCCGGGCGCGACCCTCGATCTCGAGCACCGGACCGCCCTCCGCCCGCCAGCGGCCCTCCTCGACGAGCCGCCGCAAGCGCGCGTCGGGGTCGAGCGCGAGGAACGCGAGCTCCGCCGGCTCGATCCCGAAGACGGCGCCGGGCGCCTTCTGCGTGATCAGCGCGCGTGCGCGGGCGGGCGCGGGGACGATCGCGTCGGTCGTGACGTCACCCGGGCCGATGTCCTCGGCGAGCGCGCGCTGCACGAGCTCGCGCAGCTGCTCGCGGCTCGGCATCGGCGCCTGCGACGCCGGCGCAGCTGCTGTCATCGCCGCCCTGCCGAGGACGCGGCCTGCAGCAGGTAGGCGCGGACGAAGCCGTCCAGGTCGCCGTCGAGCACGCGCTGAACATCGCCCATCTCGAAATTCGTGCGATGGTCCTTGACGAGCGAGTAAGGGTGCATGACGTAGGAGCGGATCTGCGAGCCGAAGTTCACATCCTGCGCCTCGCCCTTCTCGCGCGCGATCTCCTCGGCGCGCTCGCGCTCGCGCCGCTCGAGCAGCTTGGCGCGCAGCATCGCCATCGCGGTCGCGCGGTTGGAGGACTGGGAGCGCTCGTTCTGGCATTGCACCACGATGCCGCTCGGCCGGTGCGTGATGCGCACGGCCGAGTCGGTCTTGTTGACGTGCTGGCCGCCCGCGCCCGAGGCGCGGTAGGTGTCGACCTGCAGGTCGTCCTCGTCGATCTCGATCTCGCTCGAGGTCGCGGGCACGACCGGCGCGACCTCGACCCCGGCAAAGCTCGTCTGGCGGCGATGCGCGGAGTCGAACGGCGACAGGCGCACCAGGCGGTGCACGCCGCGCTCGGCCGAGAACAGGCCGTACGCGTTCTCGCCTTGCACGCCGAAGGTGGCCGACTTGATGCCCGCCTCCTCGCCGGGGCTGGCCTCGAGCAGCTCGACCGCGAACCCGCGCGACTGCGCCCAGCGCATCTCCATCCGCAGCACCAGTTCCGCCCAGTCCTGCGCGTCGGTCCCACCCGCGCCCGCGTTGACGCTGACGAGCGCGCCTCCCACGTCGTAGGGGCCACTGAACAACCGCTGCTCCTCGAGCTCGGAAAGCCTCGCCTCGACGGAGCTCAGGTGCTCCTCGACCTCGGCCAGGATCGAGGCGTCCTCGGCGGCCATCTCAACCAACCCGTCGAGGTCCTCGGCGTCGGCTTGCAGGGTCGTGAATGTCTGCAGCCGCCGCGAGACACGCGCGTGCTCGGCGGATACCGCCGCCGCGCGCTCGGAGTCGTCCCAGAACCCTGCCGCGCGCATCGCTCGCTCGAGCGACGCGACGCGCTCGCCGAGCGCAGCGGGGTCAAAGATAGTCCGCGAGCAGCTGCAGCTGCTCGCGTATCTCGGCCAGGCGCTGAGGGGTCGAGTCGCTGGGGACGGTCGCGGGCATGCGCTCACGCTAGCAGGCGATACGCGCGGGATTCCGCTTGGGGGCGCGGTTGAGCAGCGCAGGCGACGCGCTCGCGGCGGCGCGCGCTAGGCGCCGTGACACTTCTTGAACTTCTTGCCGCTCCCGCACCAGCACGGGTCGTTGCGCCCGACCTGGTGCTCGTCGTCGATCACACGCTGCTCGATCACCGGAGCGCCCAGCGGTTCGCCTTCGCCGTCCACCGCCACCTGGCCGCCTGCACCCTCGGCAGCGGCGGCGGCCGCCGCCGCGAGCGCCCCCGCTCCCGCGACCGAGGTCCCGCCGGAGTATGAGACCCGCCCGGGCCGCGTCGCGTTGCCCGCTGCGGCGAACGCGGGTTGCGGTGCGCCGCCGCCGTTCTGGCCTTCGACGTTGACCTGGACGTTGAAGATCATCCGCGTATAGTCGGCCCAGATGCTGTTCATCAGATCGCCGAACAGCTCGAAAGCTTCGTTCTTGTAGGCGACCAGGGGGTCGATCTGGGCGAAACCGCGCAGATGGATGCCCTCGCGCAGATAGTCCATGTCGTACAGGTGCTCGCGCCAGCGCTCGTCGATCGTCTGCAGCAGCAAAAACCGCTCGAGCGCGCCCATCAGCTCCTCGCCGAGCTCGGCCTCGCGCGCGTCGTAGCGCTCCAGCGCGAACTCGGAGATACGCTCGTTGAGCGAGCCGCGGTCGGCCGTGTTCGGGTCGAGGTCCTCCTCGGCGAGGTCGACCGGGAAGAACTGCCCGAGCGCGACGAACAGGCCGTCGATGTCCCAGTCCTCGACGAAGTCGCCCGGGGTGTACTGGGCGATCGTGCGCTCCAGCACCGCCGCGACCTGTTCGCGCGCCTCCTCGCTCATGCTTCGGCCCTCGAGCACGCCGTCGCGGTAGGCGTAGACGACCCGGCGCTGCTCGTTCATCACGTCGTCGTACTCGAGCACGCGTTTGCGCAGCAGGAAGTTCTGCTCCTCGACCTTCTTCTGCGCTTTCTCGATCTGCTTGGAAAGGATGCCTGCCTCGATCGGCTCCTCGTGGCCCTCCTCGTCGACCCCGCCGAGCCGGTCGAGGATGCGGTAGATGCGATCGCCGGCGAACAACCTTACGAGATCGTCCTCGGCGGAGAGGAAGAAACGGCTCTCACCCGGGTCGCCCTGGCGGCCTGAGCGCCCGCGCAGCTGATTGTCGATCCGGCGCGACTCGTGGCGCTCGGTGCCGCAGATGAACAGGCCGCCCGCCTCAAGCACGTGCTCGCGCTCGCCGTCGACCCGCTGTTCGATGTCCTTGGTCGCGGCCGTCAGCCGCGCCTCGTAGCCTTCCGCACCCGGCTCGATCCCCTCCTTGGCGAGCTGCTGGCCCGCGAGATGCTCGGGGTTGCCGCCGAGCTTTATGTCGACCCCGCGACCGGCCATGTTGGTGGCGATCGTGACCGCGCCCAAGCGGCCCGCCTCGGCGACGATCTCCGCCTCGCGCGCGGCATGCTCGGGCTTTGCGTTGAGCACCGCATGCTGGACCCCGCGCTTGGTCAAGCGTTCGGAGAGCAGCTCGGAGACCTCGACCGAGATCGTGCCGACCAGCACCGGTTGTCCGCTTTCATGGCGCGCGATGACCTCCTTCACGACCGCGTTCCACTTACCCTCCTTGGTCTTGTAGACCTGGTCGTTGCGGTCATCGCGAACCATCGGCTCGTTGGTCTCAACCGGCACGACCGGCAGCTCGTAGATCTTCATGAACTCGGTCGCCTCGGTCAACGCGGTACCGGTCATGCCGGCGAGCTTCTCGTAGAGGCGGAAGTAGTTCTGGTAGGTGATCGTCGCGAGAGTCTGGTTCTCCTCCTTGATCGGCACACCCTCCTTGGCCTCGACCGCCTGGTGCAGCCCTTCTGACCAGCGCCTGCCCTCGAGGATGCGCCCGGTGAACTCGTCGATGATCTTGACCTCGCCGTCGATCACGTCATAGTCGACCTGGCGCTTGTACAGCGACTCGGCGCGCAGCGCCTGGATCAGGTGGTTGACGAGGTGCCCGTTCTCGGCTCGGTAGAGGTGGTCGATGCCGAGAAAGCGCTCGGCCTTGGCGACTCCCTGCTCGGTGATCGATACCGTCTTGTGCTTCTCGTCGGGCTCGTAGTCGAAGTCGGCGATGAATTGCTTCTTCATCCGCGGGTCCATCCCTTCGGGCGTCTTGCCGGACTTCAGCTGCGGGGCCAGGCGCGCGAACTTGACGTACAGATCGGCCGCCTGTTCGGGCGCGCCGGAGATGATCAGCGGCGTGCGCGCCTCGTCGATCAGGATGTTGTCGACCTCGTCGACGATCCCGAACCAGTGCCCGCGCTGCACCTTTTCGGAGATGTCCGTGGCCATGTTGTCGCGCAGGTAGTCGAAGCCGAACTCGGAGTTGGTGCCGTACACGACGTCGCAGGCGTACGCGGCCTGCTTCTCCTCGTAGGGCTGCAGGTTCTGCAGGACCCCAACGCTCACCCCGAGCGCCTCGTAGATCGGGCTCATCCATTCGGCGTCGCGCCGCGCCAGGTAATCATTGACCGTGACCAGGTGCACCCCCTTGCGCGCACCAGGTGCGATCGGGTCGTCCGCATCGCGGACCGCGAGCGCGTTGAGCACGACAGCGAGCGTCGCCGTCAGCGTCTTGCCCTCGCCGGTCTTCATCTCGGCGATGCAGCCGTCGTGCAGCACCATCCCGCCGATCAGCTGCACATCGAAGTGGCGCATGCCGAGAGTACGCTTGCCCGTCTCGCGCACGACCGCGAAGCACTCCGGCAGCAGCTCGTCGAGCGAGTCCCCGTCGCGCGCGCGCTCGCGCAGCGCGTCCACGCGTCCGCGCAGCTCCGCGTCGGACTCGAGCTCGAGCTCGGGCTCGTACGCGTTGATCAGCGCGACGCGTTTCTGATAGGCCTTGATCTTCTTCGCCTCGCCGACATTCAGCGCGCGATCGAGCAGCGATGGGGACACGCCCCCAGGTTAGCGATTGGGCGATCGCGCGTGCCGCGCCTGCAAAGCGCCCGGGCGCTCAGCCCGACGGCTGCGACTCGACCTCGGCCTGAGCCGCCTCGGCCGCCGCGGCATGGGCCTCGCGGCGGTGCCTGCGCTTGACGCGGTGGCGCTTGACCTGCCGGGTCAGGTCCTCCGCGACAAGCTTCAACGAATGGTCCATCTCCGGCGAGGCGTCGCGCGCGCGCAGCGTCGCCCCCTTCAGATAGAGCGTCGCCTCGGCGACCTGACGGTCGGCGATCGAGGGGTTGCGCTCTTCGTAGATCTCCACCTCCAAGCGGGCCAGCTCCGAGACCTGCTTGGCCACCTTGCGCAGGCGGCGCTCCAGGCGCGCGGTCAGCTCATCGGTGATCTCGACGTTGCGCCCCTTGATGTCGATTTGCATCACAGGCTCCGTTTCCTCGCGATTCCTATCGCCGGCTTCCCCCGGCGGGCGCTTTTTGCGACGAACGCTCCCCTGCGAAGGGTGTTGCTCGTTGCGTATGGCCCGTGTTTGTGCGGGAGCCGGGTTGCATCTACGATTTTACGCCGCCACCCGCCCCCTGTCGATCGAGCAGGCCGCTGGATGGTGGGAGAATCCCGGCGATGAGCCCCAACCTCGCCTGGTCGCTCGAGCCCGGCTCGCTGATCGGCGTGGCGCTCGTGGGCGGCGTCTACGTGCGCCGCTGGGGGCAGGTGCGCGCGAGCTCAACGCGGCCATGGGCGGAGGCGCCCGTGTGGCGGCTAGTTTGCTTCCTCGGCTCGCTACTCGCGACGCTCGCGGCCCTGGTCTCGCCGTTGGACACGCTCTCCGATCAGCTGTTCTTCGCGCACATGATCCAGCACATCCTGCTGTTGGACCTGGTGCCGATCCTGGCGATCCTGGGGTTGACCAAGGCGATTCTGCGCCCCGCGACCCGGGCCGTGCGCGATCTCGAGCGCCGCGCCGGGCCGCTCGCGCACCCGGCCTTCGCGGTCGTGCTCTACGTGGGGGTGATCTGGACCTGGCACGTGCCGGCCGCTTACGACCTCGCACTGCGCCACCCGGCGGTGCACGTGTTCGAGCACCTGACCTTCCTGCTCGCGGGCTCGCTGTACTGGTGGCATCTGCTATCGCCGATCCGCGCGCGCCTGCGCCTCAGCGGGATGGGCCCGGTCGCGTATATGGCCTCCACCAAGTTGTTCGTCGGCGCGCTCGGCATGGGACTCGCCTTCGCGCCCGCGGCGCTGTACTCCTACTACGTGCACCACGCCCGCGTGTGGGGCATCTCGGCGCTCGATGACCAGTCGCTCGCCGGCATCATCATGGCCGTCGAGCAGTCGCTGGTGATGGGCATCGCGCTGGTCGTCCTGTTCATCCGCATGTTGTCCGAGTCCGAGCGCGAGGAGCTGCGCCGCGAGCGCTACGCGCCCGGCGGCTACGAGGCGGGCGTGGCGGGCGCCGGCGCACGCGTGGGCACGCCGCGCCCGCCGGGGCACGCCTAGGCGCGGGGCGCGCCTGCATGGCTGCGGCGCGGGCGCAGGCTCTCGACGATCCCCGTGTGGCCCGCTATCGCGCCGATCATGATCGAGCAGGGAGCGACCTCCGTGCCGGGGAGCACGATCGTCTCGCGCAGCTGTGCGCCCGCGCCGATGCTGGCGCCGTCGCCGAGCACGATCGGGCCCGTCAGGCGCACGCGCGGGCCGATCTCGACCTCGTGCCCGATCCAGGTGGGACCGCTGATGTCTGCGTCGTCGGGCAGCGCCGTGGCGCCCGCGACGACCACGCCCGGCGAGCGCTCCCGGCCCTCGACCTCCAGGCGCAGCTCTCCTTGCAGCGCGTCGAAAGTGCCCTGGCGCAGCTCGGCGAGCGAGCCGATGTCGTTCCAGTATTCGCGGATCTCGTGGATGTGAAAGGGCGCGTCGTTGGCGAGCAGGGTCGGGAACACGTCCTGGGCCCAGTCGACGAACGGGCGCTCGGGGAAGTAATCGAAGATCTCCGGCGTGAACATGTAGATGCCGCAGTTGCCGAGGTCCGACAGCGCCTCGTCGGGGTTCGGCTTCTCCTGAAAGCCCGTGATGCGCCCGTCGCGATCGTGCAGCACGACCCCGTACTCGCGGGTATCGGGAACCTTCTTGACGGCGAGTGTGGCGACCCCGCCGGTCTCGCGATGGCGCTGCGCGAGCGCGGCGAGGTCGATGTCGGTGAGCGCGTCGCCGGAGATCACCAGAAACGACGAGTCGCCGAAGAAGTCCGCGCAGGCCCGCACGCCCCCGGCGGTGCCGAGCAGCTCCGGCTCGTAGTGGTAGGCCAGGCGCTCGCCGAAGTGCTCGCGAATCGAGTCCGGGAACCAGTGCAGGTTGGCGATCGTCTCGCTCAACCCGTAGCGGTCGAGCAGGTCGATGATATGCGCCATCACCGGCCGGTCGAGCACCGGCACCATCGGCTTGGCGATCTCGTTCGTCAGCGGACGCAGCCGTTTCCCGAGACCCGCCGCGAGGACCATCGCTCTCATCGCGTCAGCACGCTATGGATCAGTAGCGATAGTGATCAGGCTTGTACGGGCCGTCCTGCGCGACGCCGAGGTACGCGGCCTGCTCGGGCGTCAAACGCGTCAGCTTCACGCCGAGCGCATCCAGATGCAGCCGCGCGACCTTCTCGTCGAGATGCTTGGGCAGCACGTACACGCGACGCTCGTAGTCCTCGTTCTTGGAGAACAGCTCGATCTGGGCGATCGTCTGGTTGGTGAACGAGTTGCTCATCACGAAGCTGGGATGCCCGGTCGCGTTGCCGAGGTTCAACAGGCGCCCCTCGGAGAGCAGGATGATTGCGTGCCCGTCCGGAAACACCCACTCGTCGACCTGCGGCTTGACGTTGACCTTGCGCACGCCCGGCACCTGCGCCAGGCCGGCGATGTCGATCTCGTTGTCGAAGTGCCCGATGTTGCCGACGATCGCCTGGTGCTTCATCCGCGCCATGTGCGCGGCGGTGATGATGTCGCGGTTGCCGGTCGCCGTCACAAAGATGTCGGCGCTCGAGACCACCTCCTCCAGCGTGCGCACCTCGTGACCCTGCATCGCCGCCTGCAACGCGCAGATCGGATCGATCTCGGTGATCACGACGCGCGCGCCCTGGCCGCGCAGCGACTCGGCGCAGCCCTTGCCGACGTCGCCGAATCCGCAGATCACGGCGAGCTTGCCGCCGATCATCACATCGGTCGCGCGGTTGATCCCGTCGATCAGCGAGTGCCTACAGCCGTACATGTTGTCGAACTTCGACTTGGTCACGGAGTCGTTGACGTTGATCGCCGCACACAGCAGTTCGCCCTTGACGGCCATCTCGTAGAGCCGATGCACGCCGGTCGTCGTCTCCTCGGTCACTCCTTTGATCTGCGCAGCGATCCTGCTCCAGCGCTGCGGATCCTCGCCGAGCGAGCGCTGCAGCAGCGAGAGCACGACTGACAGCTCATGCGAGTCTGCGCTCGCGGGATCGGGCACCGCGCCGGCGCGCTCATATTCGACGCCCTTGTGCACCAAAAGCGTCGCGTCGCCGCCGTCGTCGAGGATCATGTTGGGTCCCGCGGCGCCGCGTGCGCCGTCGTCCCCCGGCCAGCGCAGCGCTTGTTCGGTGCACCACCAGTACTCCTCGAGCGTCTCGCCCTTCCAGGCGTAGACCGGCACCCCGTGCGGGTCCTCGGGCGTACCGTCGGCGCCAAGGACGACCGCCGCGGCGGCGTGGTCCTGGGTGGAGAAGATGTTGCAGCTCGCCCAGCGCACCTGCGCTCCGAGCGCGGTCAGGGTCTCGATCAACACGGCCGTCTGCACGGTCATGTGCAGCGAGCCGGTGATCCGCGCGCCCTGCAGCGGCTGGGCGTCGGCGTACTCGCGGCGGATGGCCATCAGGCCCGGCATCTCGTGTTCGGCGAGCGTTATCTCCTTGCGCCCGAACTCGGCGAGAGCGAGGTCGGCCACCTTGAAGTCGTCGCTCAGCGCGGCGATCGCGGGGGTCATTGCTGACATGAGGGAACCTCCTGTCGGTCAGGTGAGCGCCCTTGCTGAGAGAGGATGGCCGAGCGTGGCGGTACAGCCCGTCGCAGCGCTCCTCGGCCAGGACGGACGCTATCACACGCCTTCGCGGCTAGCTCTCGGAGGGAGCGCGATCTTCAGCTCCTCGATCGCGCTGACCGGGCCCGGATCGACGCCGCGCAGCGCGGCGAGGTAGATCGAGACGAGATCGCCGAGCAGCACCCCCGAGATGACCCGCTCGATCGAGGTCTGTCCGCGCGTCTGTGGGCGAAACGTGGCCGCGGCGTAGGGCGCGATCAGCCGCTCGGTCAGTTCCATCCGCGCCTTCACGCGCGGCGGCGTGTCGGAATCGTCCAGGAAGACCGCCGAGAAGCGCCCGACCGATGGCGCGCCCTCCCAGCCGACGAGCTCGTTGTGGTCGAGCTCGGGCAGCGCGTGCGAGAAACAGGGCAGCTTCGCGTTCTCGTTGATCTGCGTCTTCCAGCGGTAGGCGACCGGCTCGGTCAGGCCGGCGCCGGCGATCACCGGCGTGGTGCCGAGCAGCCCCTTGGCGATCGACTTGGCAAGCGAATCCTCGCCCGCGTCGGGCCCCCACTCGGCCACCAGTCGCTCGGTGTGCGAGGCGGCCACGTCGATCTCCGAGGTCAACCGCGGCCCCGCGCCGCACAGCGCCGCGACCTCGAGCGCCGCGACGGTCATGTAGGCGACCGCCGCCCGCGGCTGAAAACCGCCGGGCAGCGGTATCACCGGCACCCCCTCCTCGCGCGCCAGGTCCGCCAGGCGCCCGCCGGTCGCAACGACGATCCGCTTGGCGCCGAGCGCGCCCGCGGACTCGTAGCAGGCGAGCGTCTCCTCGGTGTCGCCCGAGTAGCTGGCGCAGAGCACCATCGTGTCCGGCATCGTCCACGGTGGCAGGCCGTACGTGCGCGTGACGTAGATCGGCCGCGACGCGTGATCGCCGAGGGCCGCGCGCGCGAGCGCGCCGCCGATCGCCGAGCCGCCCATGCCCGCGACAACTAGGCCCTCGGAGGTGTCCCAGTCGGGCATGATCGCCGACTCGACCCGCCACAGCGCGTCGCGCAGCTGCTCGGGCAGCGCGAGCACGTCCGCGAGCTGGCCGGTGCTGTCCACCCGCGCGATCGCCTCCCGCGAGAGCGTCGCCGGCTCGCTCCGGTCGCCCTTGACCGCACCTTCGGTGCTCATCTCCTGGCCTCCTGTCGGCTCGAAACTGGTCGGAGTTCGCAGCCCTGCCGGGAAGACCGGACCGCTCGCGGTGCTCGGCAACGCCGCACGAACGCTGACCAGCTAGAACGTGATCGCGCTGTCCGGCAGCGTGACATTAGGGAAGATACGCGCCCCGCGCGCGATCGTGTTGTCTGCCCCCACCGTCACGCCCTCGCCGAGCACCGCTCCCCCCTCGATGCGCGTGCGGTCGCCGACGCGGCAGCCGCCAGCGATCACGCAGTCGCGCAGCGTGCAGTTCGCTCCGATCTCCGCGCCGCTGAGCAGCACCGAGCGCTCGACCGTGGTGCCCGCGCCGACGCGCACGTTCTGGCCGAGCACGACCAAGCTCCCCACGTGCGCCCCCGGGGCCACCCGCGCACCGCGCTCGATCACGGCCGGCGGGATCGTGCGGCCGTGCAGCTCGGCGGTCGCATCGATCGCCAGCCAGCTCTCGCCGAGCCGGGCGCGCACCGCGGTCTCGACGTTGCCCTCGAGGATGTCAAAGGTGCCCTGCAGGTAGCGCTCGGGCGTGCCGATGTCCAGCCAGTAGGCGTCGACCGGGAAGCCGTACAGCCCGTTGCCGATCAACAGCGGCCAGACCTCGCGCTCGATCGACACGTTGCGATCCGCCGGAACCAGCTCGAGGATCTCGCGTTGCAGAACGTATGCGCCCGCGCTGATCAGGTTGGTGTCGATGCGGTCGGGGCTGGGCTTCTCGAGGAAATCCTTGACCGAGCGATCCTCGTGCAGGTGCACGAGCCCATACGTACTCGGGTCGCGCACGGGCGCGAGCGCGAGCGTCGCCTTGGCGCCGGTGCGCTCGTGCTGGGCAATCTGGCCGGTCAGGTCGATGTCGGTGAGCACGTCGCCGTTGAGCATCAGAAACCGCTCATCGAGCAGGCGCTCGGCGAACTTGAGCGCGCCGGCGGTGCCCCGCGGATCGGGCTCCTCGACGTAGCGCAGCGCGACTCCGATGCTCGAGCCGTCGCCGAGCACGTTGCGCACGCTCGTCGCGAGAAAGCCGCAGGACATGATCACGTCGTCGATCCCATGGCTCTTCAGCCACTCGAGCATGAACGCGATGAACGGGCGATCGACCAGCGGGACCACCGGCTTGGGCACCGTCGAGGTCAACGGGCGCAAGCGCTTGCCCTCGCCGCCGACGAGGATGACGGCCTGCATTACTGCGTCGGCTCCGCGGAGATCGGCGCCGGCGGCCGCGGCCCGGGCTCGCCCGGCCGGGCCTGCGGCCCCCTTCCGATCCCTTCATACGTGAGCCCCGCGGCGCGCACGGCGTCGCCGTCGAGCGCGTTGCGTCCGTCGATCACGAGCGTGCCGCGCATCGCGCGCGCGACCTCGCTCCAGTCGAGCTCGAGAAACTGCGGCCACTCGGTCACGAGCACGACCGCGTCGGCGTCGGCGACTGCGTCGAGCGCGCTCGCGGCATAGTCGAGCTGCGGCATCAGCAGGCGGGCCTCGGCCTCGGCGATCGGGTCGTGGGCGCGCACGTGCGCGCCCTCCGCCTGCAGGCGCGCGGCCAGGACCAGCGAGGACGCGCCGCGCATGTCGTCGGTGTTCGGCTTGAACGCGAGTCCGAGCAGCGCTACGCGCTTGCCCGCAAGCTCGCCGAGGCTGCGCTTCAGCTTGGAGACCACGCGCCGCTTCTGCAGCTCGTTGACCTCGATCACCGCGTTGAGCAGCTGGAAGTGATAGCCGGAGTTGCCCGCGAGCAGCTTCAGCGCGCTGACGTCCTTGGTGAAGCAGCTGCCGCCGTAGCCGAGGCCAGCGTGCAGGAACTTCGGGCCGATTCGCTCGTCCAGGCCCATCCCCTGGGCAACCTCGACCACGTCTGCGCCGAGCGCCTCGCAGACGTTGGCGATCTCGTTGATGAACGAGATCTTGGTCGCGAGAAACGCGTTCGCGGCGAGCTTGATCATCTCGGCGCTGGCGATGTCCGTGCGCACCAGCGGAGCGTCGAACGGCTCGTACAGGCGCGCGACCGCGTCGCCGGCCCAATCGCGGTCGTCGCCGACCACGATCCGGTCGGGACTGAGGAAGTCCCTCACGGCCGAGCCCTCCTTGAGGAACTCCGGGCAGGACACGTAGCGGAACGCCCCTTTGCCCTCGTCGCGCATGATCCGCTTGATGTTCGCGCCGGTCCCGCACGGGACGGTCGACTTCATCACCAGCGCGTGCCCGTCGGTGGCGGGCATCGAGTCGACCACCTGGTGCACCGCGGAGAGGTCGGCGTCGCCCGAGTGAGTCGGGGGCGTGCCGACCGCGACGAACAGCAGCCGCACGTGCTCCAGCGCGCCGCCCAGCTCCGTCGCGAAGCTCAGCCGCGCGGAGTTGCGCGCGAGCAGCTCCTTCAGGCCCGGCTCGTAGATCGGCACCTCGCCCCGCTTGAGCCGGTCGATCTTCTCGGCGTCGATGTCCACACACCACACGTCGCTGCCCAGCTCGGCGAAGCCCGCGGCTGTGACGAGCCCGACATAGCCGGTGCCGATGACCCCGATTGGCTCGCGAGACGCGCTCATCCGGCGGCCAAGGCTAGCCGCTGCGACGCGACGAGGCGGCGCTGGGCGGGACGCGGATCACGACTTGCCCGCGCCCAGGCGGAACACCGGATGCTTGGGCGCCGCCGCGCGCATCTCCGCCTCCGAGGCGTCGGGGCCCACGCCGTCGAAGAAGGCTCCGACCTCCCACTTCCAGCGCTTGAGGTATGCGCGCAGCACTTGCGGCTTCTCCTCGTCGCTCAGCTCGTACGCCGTGAAGCTCTCGCTGCGCGAGCCGGCCAGCAGCCGCCCCTCGCCGCTGGCGCGCAGATTGCGCGCCCACTGCGTCTCACCGCGGGGGGCAACGAGATAACGCTGGCCATCCAGCTCCAGCGGATTGACCGGGGTGCGCCGCGGCTGACCGGAGCTGCGGCCCCGCACCTCGAGCACGGACGAGCCCGCGACGCTCAGACCGCGACGTGTGAGCAGCGCAACCAGCGGATTGAACACGTGGGCCGTGAACCAGCCGGGGCGCTTGCGCGCGAAGTGGGCCGTGGCAGGGCTGCCGCTCTCCATCTGGAGCGCGAAGGCTACTCGCCGACAGCCAGGAACGCCTCATAGCGGCGCACATCGTTCAACGCGCGCGCCCGTTCCTCGCTGCCCTCGGCGGCCCGCTCGGCGGCGGCGCGCGCTTCGGAGACCTTCGTTTCGTACAACGCTCGGTCCAGCGCCTCGGGCGCGATCGCCTCCTCGACCAGCAGCAGCGCCCGGTTCTCGGCGAACTGCAGGTAGCCCTCGGCCTGGGCGAAGCGCACGATCTCGTCCTCCGAGCGGTAGATGCGCAGCTCGGTCGGCACGAGCGTCGCGAGCAGCGGCTCGTGGTTTGCGAGCAGCCCGATCGACCCGACCGCGGTGCGGGTCGAGACCATTTCCGCGTCCTCGGAAAAGACCTCGCCCTCGGGCGTGAGCACTTCGACCGGAAACTTGGTGTGCGCCATTATGCGCCCTCGAGGCGCGGTCGCGAGGTGATCGCGCGCGGCCCGATCACGTCTGGGAGCGCTGGCTCGCCTGCACGACCTCCTCGATCGTGCCCTTCAGGAAGAACGCGCTCTCGGGCACCTCGTCGTGCTTGCCCTCGATGATCTCGTCGAAGCCCCTGATCGTCTCGGCGATCGGCACGTATGCGCCGGGGGTGCCCGTGAACTGTTCGGCGACGAAGAACGGCTGCGACAGGAAGCGCTCGATCTTGCGCGCCCGCTGGACGGTCAGCTTGTCCTCGTCGGAGAGCTCGTCGATGCCGAGGATCGCGATGATGTCCTGCAGCTCCTTGTAGCGCTGCAGGATCTCCTTGACGCGGTTGGCGACGCGGAAGTGCTCGTCCCCGAGAATCTCCGCCTTGAGGATCGTCGAGGTCGAGTCCAGCGGATCGACCGCCGGATAGATGCCTTTTTCGGAGATCGCGCGCGAGAGAGCCGTGGTGGCGTTCAGATGCGCGAACACCGACGCCGGCGCCGGGTCGGTGTAGTCGTCGGCGGGCACATAGATCGCCTGGATCGAGGTGACCGAGCCCTGCTTGGTCGAGGTGATCCGCTCCTGCAGCTGGCCCATCTCGGTCTCGAGCGTCGGCTGGTAGCCGACCTGGGAGGGCATCCTGCCGAGCAGCGCCGAGACCTCGGAGCCCGCCTGCACGAAGCGGAAGATGTTGTCGATGAACAGCAGCACGTCCTGACCCTGGTCGCGGAAGTATTCGGCCATCGTCAGCCCCGACAGGCCCACGCGCATACGCGCGCCGGGGGGCTCGTTCATCTGACCGAAGACGAGCATCGTCTTGTCGAGCACGCCCGACTCCTTCATCTCGAGCCACAGGTCGTTGCCCTCGCGCGAGCGCTCGCCGACCCCGCAGAACGCGGACAGCCCGCCGTGCTCGGTCGCGAGGTTGTGGATCAGCTCCTGGATCAGCACCGTCTTGCCAACGCCTGCGCCGCCGAACAGCCCGACCTTGCCGCCCTTCGCGTACGGGGCGAGCAGGTCGATCACCTTGATGCCCGTCTCGAACATCTCGGTCGTCGGCGTGAGGTCCTCGACGCGCGGAGCCTCCTGGTGGATGCTGCGCCGTTCGGTATCGGCGGGCAGTTCCTCGCCAAGGTCGATCGGTTCGCCCAGCAGGTTGAAGATCCGCCCCAGCGTGGCTTCGCCGACCGGTACCGAGATCGGCGCGCCGGTGTCAATCACCTCTGCGCCGCGCGCCAGCCCGTCGGTCGTGTCCATCGCCACTGCCCGCACGCGATCGTCGCCGATGTGCTGCTGGACCTCGCAGACGAGCACGTCGCCGCCGGCCTCGCTGCTGATGCCCGGCGCCTCCTCCGCGGCTCCCGCGGCGGGACGCGCGACCGTGATCGCGTGGTTGATTTCCGGCAGCCGCTCGGGGAACACGGCGTCGACGACGACCCCCTGGATCTCCTCGATGCGCCCTATGTTGCGCGAGGCCGAGTCTCCGTTGCCGGAGCTCGCGGGCTCGCTTGACGGCTTGGTGGCGGTGCTGGCGTCCATTGTCTTTGATTCTCCTGTCTAGTTCCGTTGAAGTCTTGCGATTCTGCGCATCTCGTGCGGTGTGCGCCTCAGCTCAGCCCCTCCGCGCCGGCGACTACCTCCAGGATCTCCTGCGTGATCTCGGCCTGTCGCGCGCGGTTCATCTGCAGCGTGTACTCGGTGATGATTTCCCCGGCGTTGTCCGACGCGCTGCGCATCGCGGTCATCTGCGCGCCGAAGAAGCCGGCGGTCGACTCGACCAGCGCGCGGTAGATCGAGATCTCCAGAAAGTCCGGCACGAGCTGCTTGAGGATCTCCTTGGGGTCGGGCTCATAGTCCACCGGCGTCGGACGCCGGCGCTCGTGAGGCGCGCCCGCAGCGCCGCGCTCGTGCTCGTGCTCGCGATCGCCCTCGCCGCTGACCGGCTCCTGCGCGAGGGGCAGCAGCGATTCGCGCGTGACCCGCTGGGTGAGCGGCGAGACATAGGCGTTGTAGACGATCTCGACCCGGTCGAGCTGCCCGTCCACGTATCCCGCGATCAAATCGTCGGCGATCGCGCGCGCGTCGGCGTACGCGGGGCGGTCGCTGAAGCCCGTGTAGCTGCCCGCGAGCTCGTAGCCGCGGAAGCTGATCGAGGACACGCCGCGGCGCCCGGTCGCGTACCAGACGGTGTTGCGCCCCTGCTCGGATAGCTCGCCGGCGATCCGCACGCCGGCGCGGACTATCTGCGAGTTGAAGGCTCCCGCCAGCCCACGATCGCCGGTGACGAGCAGCAGGCCGACGTTCGTCTCGCTGTCGTGCTCTGCGAGCAGCGGCAGTCGCGCGGCCTCCGCGCCGGCCGCACGCGCGGCCTGGCGGGTCATTCGCCGGATCCCGCCCGCATATGGGCGAAGTGCCTCGATCCGCTGCTCGGCGCGGCGCAGGCGCGCGGCGGCGACCATCTCCATCGCACGGGTGATCTTCTGGATGTTCTTCACCGAGGAGATCTTGTTCCTGACGTCGCGCTGGCTGGCCATGGCTCATCTCGGCGGGCGCGTCACGCCGCCTGGGCCTCCTCCAGCGGCTGGCCCTCCTCGTCGAGGTCGTAGCCGAAGTCCTGCGCGTAGGACTCGACCGCCGCGTGCACGGCCTGCTGGGTCTCATCCGACCAGTCCCCGCCGGCGATCTTCTCGCGCAGATCGCCGTGCTGGGCGTGCATCCGTTCCGTCAGCCCGAGCAGGAACTCGGGCACGCGTTCGACGTGCAGACGATCGAGGAAGCCGTTGGTGGCCGCGTAAATCTGCACCGTCTGGTCCTCGACAGGCAGCGGCGCACGCTCGTGCTGGTTGAGCGTGACGACCAGCCGTTCGCCGCGTGCGAGCGTCCTTTGCGTATCGGCGTCGAGATCGGAGCCGAACTGCGCGAAGGCCTCCAGATCGCGGTACTGGGAGAGCTCCAGCTTGATCCGTCCCGCGACCTTCTTCATCGGGGCGATCTGAGCGTTGCCGCCCACCCGCGACACGGAGATGCCGACGTTGATCGCCGGCCGCACGCCCGAGTTGAACAGTTTCGACTCGAGGAAGATCTGCCCGTCGGTGATCGAGATCACGTTGGTGGGGATGTACGCGGACACGTCGCCCGCCTGTGTCTCGATGATCGGCAGCGCGGTCAGCGAGCCGCCCCCGAGCTCGTCGTTGAGCTTGACCGCGCGCTCGAGCAGCCGCGAGTGCAGGTAGAAAACGTCGCCCGGATAGGCCTCGCGCCCGGGCGGCCGGCGCAGTAGCAGCGACATCTGCCGGTAGGCATAGGCGTGCTTGGTCAGGTCGTCGTAGATGCACAGCGCGTGGCGTCCGCTGTACAGGAAGTGCTCGCCCATCGCGCAGCCGGCGTATGGCGCCATGTACTTGATCGGGGCGGCCTCGTCGGCGGCCGCCGCAACGATGATCGTGTTCTCGAGCGCGTTGTTTTCATCGAGCGTCTGGGCGAGCGCCACGACGGTCGACATGCGCTGGCCGATCGCGACGTAGATCGACACGACCCCCGTGTCCCTGTTGTTGATGATCGTGTCGATCCCGATCGCCGTCTTGCCGGTCTGGCGGTCGCCGATGATCAGCTCGCGCTGGCCGCGACCGATCGGGATCATCGCGTCGATTGCCTTCAGCCCGGTCTGCAGCGGTTCCGTGACCGGCTGGCGCTGGACCACGCCGGGGGCCTTGAACTCGGCCGGTCGCCGCTCGGAGACGTCGATCTCTCCCTTGCCGTCGAGCGGGCGCCCGAGCGGGTCGACGATCCGCCCCAGCAGGGCCTCGCCAACGGGAATGTCGAGCAGCATGCCGGTGCGCTTGACGGTGTCGCCCTCGGAGACGTGTTCCCACTCGCCGAACAGCACCGCGCCGACGTTGTCAGACTCGAGGTTCTGCGCGAGCCCGACGACGCCGTGGCCCAGCTCGAGCATCTCGAAGGACATGCAGTTCTCGAGGCCGTGCAGGCGGGCGATCCCGTCGGCGACGGACAGCACCGTCCCGACCTCGGTGAGCTCGGCGCGGCCGGCATCGAGGCCCTCGATGCGGCTCTTGAGGATGCTGGTGATCTCGTCTGGGTTGATCTGCATTGCTCTCCTAGGCAGCTCCCTGGGCGACGTGCCTGCGCAGCTGCTCGAGTCGGGTTTTGATGGACGCGTCGAGGATCGAGTTACCGACGCGCACGATGATTCCGCCGATGATGTCCGGATCGACGCGCGCGGCGAGCTTGACCCTGCTTCCGGCGCGCTCGCCGATCGTGCGGCCGAGGGTCTCGGTGGTCGCCGTGTCGAGCTCGATCGCGCTGGTGATCTCGACCGGCAGGGTCCGGTTCTCCTCTTCCCACAGACGCTCGTACTGCTGGCGGATGCGGAAGATCACCGGCATGCGGTGGTTTTCGATCAGCAGCTCGAGGAAGTTCATCAGCGCCTCGTCGGCCCCGACGACCGCGACGGCGAGCGCCCGTTGCTTCTCGCTGGTCGAGAAATAGGGCGAGAAGAAGAAGACGGCCAGCTCGCGGTTGTTTTCCAGCGCATCTGCGAACTGAGCGAGCTGCTCGCGCAGCTCGTCGAGCTTTCCCTGCTCGCGCGCGACCGCAAACAGGGCGCGACTATAGACACGGGCGAGCTCCTCCATCAACGGACCTCGGCTCTCACGACTCGTGCGCTCCCGCGGAGATGCCCGAGAAGTCGAGTTCGGACAGCGCGTCCTCGACCAGCCGGCGCTGGTCTGCCTCGTCGAGCGTCTTGCGCGTGACCTTCTCGGTCGCCATCACCGTCAGATCGGCGACCTCCCTACGGATGTCATCGAGAGCGCGGCGAGTCGCCGCCTCGATATCGCGCTCGCCCCGGCGCGCGGCCTCGGCGACGATCTCCTGCCCGCGCGCTTTGGCCTCGTGCTCGTGGGTATCGGCCGTCTCGCGCGCGCGCTGCACGATCTCGTCCGCCTGCGCGCGCGCCTCCTTCAGGCGCTCGCGATATTCGCTGAGCACCTTCTCGGCCGCCTGACGGGTGTGCTCGGCGGCGTCGATCGAGTCGTCGATGCTGGCGCGGCGTTCGTCGAGCGCGGCGGTGATGCGCGGGAACACGGCCTTGATCAGGATGAAGAGCGAGATTCCGAAGACGACGAACGTCCAGATCATCAGGCCGACGTTGGGCGAGATCAGCCACGACGAGCTCGCGAGCGGTGCGGTGGAAATGCTGGTCAGAGCGGGCATCGTGACCTACAAGAAGAAGGCGATGAAGCCGCCAACGAGGCCGTAGAAGAAGGTCGCCTCGGTGAGCGCGAACCCGAGCCACTGGATCGAGGTGATTTCGTCTTTCATCTCGGGCTGGCGCGTCGTGGCCTCGATCACCTTCCCGAACAGCATTCCGATGCCGGCGCCGGCGCCCGCGGCTCCACCGCCCGCGCCCACGCCGAGCGCGATCGATTTGCCGGCTTCCTTGCCGATTTCGGCGTTGGTCGTCGCCGCCAGCAGCGGACTTATGACGTGGATTGATAGGAAGTGAATGAGCATGTTTTGAAAGCTCCTTGTCGGGTGCTTAATGACTAGCGGCGGTTGCGCTACCTAGGTAGATAGCTGTGAGAATGGCGAAGATGAAGGCCTGCAGGCCCGCGATGAGGACGGCCTCGAACAGGAAGATCAGCACCCCCAGTGGCAGCGTGAGCCAGCCGAGGAGCTGCAGTCCGAGCAGCACCGCGAGGTTGCCCGCCATGAAGTCGATCAACAGATGCCCCGCGAGCAGGTTGGCCCACAGCCTGATCGTCAGCGATAGCGGCCGCAGGACGAAGTTCGAGAGCATCTCCAGCGGGAGGATCAAGATCAGCAGTGGCCCACGGACGCCCCTGGGAATGAGGCTTTTCAGGTATCCGAGCGGTCCGTGAACGCGCACCCCTTCGACGTTGTATGCGATGAACACACCGAGCGTGAGCACGAGCGGAACCGCCAGATTCGTCACGGCGGCATAGATCTGAAACGACGGGATGCTGGCGCCGAACAGTTTGAACTCGTTCTCGGAGTCGACCGGCAGCGGGATGTAGCCGATCAGGTTCGAGACGAGGATGAAGACGAAAAGGGTGAAGACGAGCGGGAACCATTTCTTGGCCAGCTTCTCGCTCATGTTCTCGCGCGTGACCTGCGACATTAGGTTGTAACCGGCCTCGACAGCCACCTGTAGCCGCCCGGGGCGCTTCTGCATGTGTCTCGCGACGTACAGCATGATCGCCAGCGTGAGGATCGACGCGATCAGCAGATACAGAACGCCCTTGTCGAACTGCAGCGGGCCGGCGATCTTGAACCAGCTTTCCAGGTGAAAGCTGTCGATCACTTTGAAGCTTTCGTTTTTGTGCCCGTGGATCCCGAAGCCCACGGCGAACGCTACGAGCCCCACCACGTAGACGAGCGCGATGCCCAGCGTGAGCTTGCGCGCTTTGCTCATTCCCCCACTGGCCTGATTGGCGTGCTCGACGGTGCTCATCGGGGAGCCTCCCGGACTTGGGACGGCGTGGGCCGCCCTGAGAGCAACCTGATCGCGAACGCGACCGAGTAGGCGCCGAAGATCACCAGCGCCGCCGCCAGGCCGTCACGGCGCCCGCCCGCGACGCCCGCCAAGACGATCGCGCCGGCCAGCAGCCAGATCCGCCCGAATGCCTCGAACAGGGTCAGACCCAGCCGCGTGCGAGGCGCAGCCGCCCGGCTGACCCAGCGCTTGTCGGCCTCGGCGAGGATACGCTGCGCAAGCCACGCGCCCGCCCCGACCAGACAGCCGAACGCCGGTGCGCCGAGCGCCAGCGCCGCGGGCACCGCGAGCGCGACTAACACGACATCGAGATAGCGCAGGATCAGCGTCGGCAGCGCCCCGTCGGGGCCTCCCTCCAGAAGAGCTCCCCCGGAGGGGGTGCGAGCGACGACCGAGTGGTGCTCGGGCCGCCCGATCGTTCTGCTTGGCTGGTCTGGCATGTGATTGTCGGTCGGGGACCCTACCGATGCGGATGCGAGCCTGCTGTTTCGCTCGCGTCGGGCTGGGGGCGAGGAGGCGCTGCGGGTGGCGCGAACATCGCCAGCGCGATCGCGACCGGTGGCAGGTCGCGGTAGCGGAGGTAGGGCGCCCACGTCAGCTTCTGGATCCGGGGTTCGGCCGTCCGTGGCACCTGCTCGGCAGCTGCCGGCGGTCACGCGGCCGCTCACGCGGGACGCGCACGCGCCGCCCGCCCGCGCCCAGCGCGGCGCGGGCGCGGGCGCGGCCGGCCTCGAGATAGCCTTCGGTGACCTCGAAATCAGGCATCTGCTCAGCCGCCCACACACCCAAAAGCCCGCGCGTCATGGTCATGCGGCGCTTTTGCAAACGCTTCACACGGTCCGCGGCGGCTCGTCCAGTCTAGCTGGTCGCGGACTTCGTAACAAGTTTGTAACACGCGGTACGCGAGCGCGCCTCCCGGCGCGGGCGGCCGCCGCCTGGATCAGCAGGGCCCCCGCGAGCGTCGCGAGTCCGGCGATCACGTCGAGCAGGTAGTGGTTGCCGGTCGCGAGCACGGCGAACGCGGTCACGCACGGGTACAGCAGCGCCAGGGCGCGCAGCCACCGCCGCCGCGACAGCCGCCAGAGCACGAGCGCGCACCAGGCGGCCCAGGCCATGTGCAGCGACGGCATCGCCGCCAGCTGATTGGCGGCCGAGGCGAGCGCGCCGGTATGCCAGGAGCCGATCGCGTGCGTCGAGGAGACGATGTCGCTGAAGCCGTCCTTGACCAGCATGCGCGGCGGCGCGACCGGGTACAGCCAGAACACGGCGAAGCCGATCACGTTGACGAGCACGAGCGTATTGCGCAGCGGCCGGTAGATGTCGGCGCGGCGCCACCACAGCCAGCCCAGCAAACCGAGCGTCACGATGAAATGCGCGTTGTCGTAGTAGTCGGACAGGGCGAGCGCGAGCGTGTGATGCGACGCCAGCCAGCGGTCCAGCGTCAGCTCGGGATCGATCCCCAGCGAGTGCTCCAGCGCCAGCAGGCCTTCGCCGTGGCTCAGCGCGACATGCAGACGCAGGGGCGCGAAGTTCGTGATCGCGTCATACAGCCAGCACAGCCAGACGACGACGAGCGCCTCGAGCCACCAGGGCGAGCGCGCCGCGCGCAGCCCGCGCGCCGGCGAGTCGGTGTCGACCGCGTGCAGCGCGACGGCGGAGCCGTGTTGATCGACGGATACCGCGCTTGACAAGCTGCTGATGTTATCCGTCGGGGCGTCCGCTTCGGCGGCGCAGACGGCATGCACGGCCGCGCTGGGCCCGTGAGGTCTGGCGTATACTGCCGCACCGTCGATGGCCGCCAACTCCCTACGCGAGCTGCCGCGCAGCTTGTACCGGCGCGCACGCTCGCTGCCCGCGGCTCGCGAAGAGCGTCGATTCCGGCCCCGGCTGGGCGTCGACCGCGCCGCGCCTGAGCTGGTCGTCTCTCCCCATCTGGACGACGCGGTGCTCGACTGCTGGAGCGTGCTCAACAGCGATCGCGAGCTGCGGGTGGTGAACGTGTTCGCGGGCGTTCCGGAGAACGTCGGGCTCACGAGCTGGGACGCGATCACCGGGGCGGCGGATTCGGCCGAACGTGCCCGCGAGCGGATCGCCGAGGACGCGCTGGCCCTCGCGCGCGCCCCTCGCGAGCCGCTCAATCTCGACCTGCTCGACGCCCAGTACCGGACGGGAGTGCTCGACCGGCTGGGTCTGGCCGGCCCCTCTTTGGATCAGATCGATCTCGCCGTCGTCTCCCTGCTGCCGAGCGCGTCGCGCGTGTACGCGCCGGCCGGGATCGGCGGCCACGGCGACCACGTGCGCGCCCGCCGCTACGGGCAGATGCTGGCGCGGGCCGGCATGCCCGTGACGCTGTATGCGGAGCTGCCCTACTGCGTGGCCTACGGATGGCCCTCGTGGGTGGATGGTCGCGAACCCGAGCCCAACCGGAACGTCGATGCCTACTGGAACTCCTTCCTCGAGGGCTTGCCCGAGATGCCCCCCCTGCGATCGGCCGGTGTGGTGCGCCTCGACGCCGCCGCCGCCGCGGAGAAGCTCGAGGCGATGAAGTGCTACCGCACGCAATACCCCTGCCTGAACTATGGCGGCAGAGGCCTGCTCGACGATCCCGAGATGCACCGCTACGAGGTTCATTGGGCGCTCGGGAGCCCGCCCGCGGCCTGAGCGCCCCCCGCGCCCTCAAAGGCAGACCGGCTCGAGGCCTCGCTCGGAGAGCGTCTGCAGGATCCTCGGCAGCGCAGCGGCCGTTCCCCGCCAGGACCCGGCAGTCGCGTAGTGGTCCGCATCGTGCAGGAGCAGCACCGAGCCCGCGCCGGCGCCGCGCGTGCAGAGCGCCGCGATCGACGCGGGCGTAGCGCGCGCCTCCCAGTCGCGGCCCCAGTGGCTCCACAGGACCGTGCGCCAGCCACGACCGCGGGCCAGCTGCAGCGCGTGGGCGTTGAGCACCCCGTAAGGCGGACGGTAGAGCCGCGGCTGGCACCCGGTAGCGTCGGCGATCAGCAGCTCTGCGCGAGCGATGTCCTCGCCCACTTGCCACGGGTTCAGACGCATCAGGTTGCGATGGCGATGGCAGTGCAGGCCGACCGCGTGCCCCGCTGCGGCGATCTCGGCCGCGAGGCCCGGATCGCGCTGCACCTGCTCGCCGACGAGGAAGAACGTCGCGACCGCGCCCGCCGCGGCGAGCGTCCGCAGAACCGCAGGCGTGCCCTGCGGATGCGGCCCATCGTCGAAGGTCAGCGCGTAGCCCCGCCCGTCGGCGGTGCGATCCTCGATCCCGAGCGGCCCGCGCAGGCGGGGCCATGCGCCCGCGAGAGCGGGGAGCAGATAGGCGCCGAGCGCCAGTCCCGCCAGCGCGCCGCCCGCAACGCTGGCGTGGGTGCGATGATCGTCGGCAGACATGCTCGATCTTGTGCTCGGGATCCTGGCTGCGATCGCGGCTTCGACGCTCTACAGCCTAGGGGTCGTGCTCCAGGCGGTGGACGCCAAGCAGGCCCCGCAGAGCGAGCACCTGCGCGTGGCGCTGGTCTGGGGCCTCTTGCGACGAGCGCGCTGGCTGCTCGGCACGGGCCTTTCGGTGCTCGGCTGGCCGCTGCAGGTGATCGCCCTGCTGCTCGCGCCGCTGGTCGTGGTGCAGCCCGCGCTTGCCGTCGGGCTGTTCGTGCTGCTGTTCGCGGGCCAGCGGATGCTCGGCGAGCACGCAGGGCGCTCCGAGCACCTCGCGATGGCCGGCATCGTGATCGGCGTGGTCGCCATCGCCCTGTGCGCTCCGCCGCGCAGCACGACGCACACATCCGAGCAGCTGACGATCACGCTCGTGTTGGTCGGCCTCGGCCTTGCCAGCCTGCTGCCCTATGTCCTGCAGCTGTTTGGTCGCTCGCCCGCGTCGGTGACGATGGTCGGCGCCGGTCTTGCGTTCGCCTGGAGCGGGGTCGCCACCAAGCTCGCGTCCGATGATCTTTCCCACGGGCACACGGGCGTGGCGGTGGCGTGGGGGCTGTCGACCGCGGTTGCCTCGGGGATCGGCGTGCTCAGCGAGATGAGCGCCTTGCAGTCGCGCCCGGCGATCCAGGTCGCCCCGGTCGTGTTCGTCACCCAGACGATCGTCCCCGTCGTGCTCGCGCCGCTGCTGCTGGGCGAGCAGTTTTCGGTCACCCCCCTGGGAGGCATCCCGTTGGCGCTGTCGCTCGCGTTGTTGGTCGCGAGCGCGGCGCTGCTCGCACGCTCGCCGCTGCTGTTGGCGCTGATGGGCGAAGAGCAGGCGAGAGGCGCGGACGAGGAGGGCGCCCTGGCGGTGACTCAGCTCGCGGAGGAGCCGAGGACCGTGCCCGCGGACGAGTTGGTCAGCAAGTCCAGCGGCTCGGTTCCGAGGCCCGCTCCGGCGAGCGCCGAGGCGATCCGGTCCAGGCCGAGCACCGAGGCGGCCGATCCGTCGAGCGTCACCACCAGCAGCTCGCCCGCCCGCGCTGGGCGCTGAGGCAGTGCGTCGGTCGCGTCCATGCGCATGCCGCTCACCGGTTTGGCTCCGGTCGTGTGCGCGAGCACGATCTGGCCGAGGCTGAGTCCGCCGCGCGGCTGCAGGAAGTAAAAGCCGTGGCGCAGGCCGAGGGCCCGCGCCTGGGCGCGCAGCGTGCTGCGCGCGCTGACCCAGCGCAGCAGCGGGCCCTTATCGGGGATCGACGGCAGCGCTTCGTCGCCGAGCGCACGCAGCCTGGCGATCGTCGCGCGCGCGGGCGCCCTGCGATCGTCGGCGAACGACGCGTGTATGCCCCTGGCCGCGAGCTCGGCGGCGACGAGCGGCTCGGCCCGCCTCGGTACGCGCACGATCACACCGACGTCGCTCTCGCTCGTGTTGACGCGCACCAGCGGCTGCATGTGGAACGCCTTGATCGCCAGTGCCGCCACCTCATCGGTCGACATCATCCACGTGCCCAGTCCCAACAGCAGCACGAGCTGCGCTGCGAGGGTCGCCGTGCGCAGTCGCCACAACGGGATCGGGCGCACGCGCGTCGGCGGGTCGAGCACCAGCTCGGCGGCTGCGGGCGCGCGCCGGGCGGGCGCCGGCGGCGCCGCGAGCGCGACCGCGTGGGTGGACTCCGCGAAGCTGGCCCGCACGTGCGCGCGCAGCTCGTCGACGTCGTTGGCCAGCCGCACCAGGCCGAGGTCAGCCATCGCTCGGGTGTTCAAGCGGGCGTGGCCGACCGGCAGGCCGTAGGAGACCACCGGGGTACCCGCCGCACCCGCCTCCAGGCAGGTCACCCCGCCGGTGGAGTGGACGAGCACGTCGGCCGCCGCCAGCAGCCGCGGCATCTGATCGGTGAAGCCGTACACGTGCACGCGCGGCTCGCCGGCGAATTCGCGCTCCAGACGCGCCCGCAGCTGCTCGTTGCGCGCGGCCAGGCAGACGATGCTGCTCACCTCCGGCACCCGTGTCAGCTCGCGCACGGCGCCGGCCACATCGCCCACCCCCCAGCCACCCCCGGAGACGATTGCCATCCGCCCGGTCTCGGGCAGGCCGAGCGCGCGGCGGGACTGCAGCGGACAGCGGGGCTCGAGGAACTCCGCCGAGATCAGCGGGCCGACGAGACGCGCGCTGCCCGGCCCGGCGATGCGCTCGACCGGGCTCATCGACTCGCCGTACATCACCAGGTGCATGTCGATGCCCGGCTGCGCCCAGAAGAACAGGCCGGTCATGTCGGTGATCGTCGCGACCGTCGGGCAGGCGATCATGCTGCGGCGGCGCAGCCGCGCCAGGACCACGGTCACCGCCGGGTAGGTCGAGACGACGACGTCCGGGTCGTACCGTGCGATCGTCTGCGCCAGCGGCCGCGAGCCGAATGTGCACAGAAGCCAGCGCGCCAGCCAGCGGATCGGCATGACGTGCTCGAGCAGCCAGTAGACCATCGCGTACGTCCAGGGCAGAAACCTCAGCTGCACGCGATAGCCGTCCTCGACGACCGGCCGCACCAGCCGTCCCATCGCCGCGAGGCCGTCGATCATGATCGCCTCCGCGCGCTGCCCGCTGTCGTTGATCTGGCGCGCCAGCGCGCGGGCCGCGGCGGCGTGACCCTCGCCGACGTCCGCCGACAGGATCAATACGCGACGTGACCGCGAAGCGCGGCCCGTCGTGGGTTTACGGTGTCGGCGTCGCATCTGTCTGATGGTTCTAGCTTCGCCCATGCCGCGGACGGTCCTGCTTGCCGGCGCAGACGAAAGTCGGCCCCCCGCACGGGCGCAATCCGGCGGTCACAGGGTACCGGGCGCCGGCGATGTTTGCAGGTCCGCCGGACGCACCGAGCGAGGATCCGCTCGACGCCCGCGACACCGCAACCGCCCGCGAGACCGCAACAATACGGGCATCGAGGCGACGACTCCCACAGCGGTGCGCAGCGGTGAACGGACGTTCACCGGCCGCGGCGCGCGGGCCGATGTCGCGGGCGCCCCGTCGTACCTGCGCGCGCTCGGCGCGGCCGGACTGATCAGCATCCTGGCGGGCGTCTTCTTGATCAGCGCGGGGGCTGCGACGCGGCCGAACGTATTCGTGCCGGGCCGCAGCGGCGGATGGCCGGGCTGGCTGGCGGGACCGCTGCGGGGCCTCGGCGTCGGACTGAGCGCCACCGGCTTCGAGACCTTCACGCTTTTGATGTTCGCCGGCTACCTGGCGGTGATCGCGGCGGCGCGCGCGCTGACACTGCGCACGCTCGTGGCGGCGGTCCTCGCGGCCAACCTGATCCTGCTGCTCGGCCCGCCGCTGATCTCCCAGGACGTGTTCGGGTACCTGGCGTTCGCGCGCATGGGTGTTCTGCACGGCCTCGACCCGTATACGCACTTCGCCGTGCAAGCGCCCACGGACCCGATCTTCCCGTTTATCGGCTGGCCCGGCCAGCACTCGCCCTATGGCCCGCTGTTCACGCTGGCGAGCTACGCGACCGCGCCGCTGGGACTGGGGGGCGGCCTGTGGGCGCTGAAGACCGTCGCGGTCATCGGCAGCCTCGCCGCGGTCGCGCTGACCGCTCGCGCGGCGGCGCGGCTCGGGCGCTCACGGCGCGCGGCGATCGCCTTCCTGGGCCTGAACCCGGTGCTCCTCCAGCTGGCCGTCGGGGGCGCCCACAACGACACGCTGGTGCTCGCGTCTCTGGCGGGAGCCCTGGTGCTGACCGCGGGCGCCTCGCCGCGATTTCGCGCGGGCGCGCTGACGCTGGCGGCCGGCGTGGGCATCAAGGTGACGGCCGGGATCGTGCTGCCGTTTTTGGTGCTCGCGCCCCCGCGCTGGGGCGAGCGGGCGCGCACGGCTGCCGCGGCCGCCGCGGGCCTGGCGGCGATCGCCGCGCTCGGCCTGGTCGGCTTCGGCTCGCACGCGCTCGGCTTTCTGAATGCGGTCGGCGAGCAGCAGCAGCTGGTCGCGGTGCACAGCGTCCCGGCCGAGACCGCGCGGCTGTTCGGGCTGCAGGGCACGCCGAGCTGGTGGCGGCACTGCTTCATCGCGGCGTTCGTGCTCGTGTTCGCGTACGCGCTGTGGCGGGTTGCGCGCGGGGCCGACTGGCGGGTGGCCGCGGGCTGGACGACCTTGGCGCTGCTGCTGTCCACGGCGTGGCTGTTGCCGTGGTATGCGATCTGGCCGTTGCCGCTAGCCGCGGTCAGCGCCGATCGGCGCTTGCGCGCCGCCACGCTCGTCGTCTGTGCCTACGCGCTGTTGATCCATCTGACGCTCGCCGACCCGTTGCTCAGCCCGCCGCGGGTCCACGCCGTTGCCCATCACCTGCACGTCGCCGCCCTCGGGCGCTGAGACCGTCTGAAACTCGCCCGTTTCCAGGTGCTCGATCACGCCGCGCTCGATCTCCGCGGGGGTCGCGTCGGGCTGCAGCCGGCGCAGGCGCACCGCGTCCAGACGCCTGAACTTGAGTATCTCGAGCACGTACACCAGATAGACGCTGGCGGCGATCACGAGCAGCCCGAACGCCACGATCACGAACGTCCAGCCGGTGCGCAGGTGGCCGTGGTGGTCGCTGTAGGGGATGAAGCGCAGCCCCAGCGCGAGTCCCGCCAGCAGTAGCGTCCAGGCGTACAGATAGGCGATCGTGCGTCTGTTCGAGAAGCCGATCCGCGCCATGCGATGGTGAAAGTGCTCGCTGTCGGAGGCGTAGAGCGGGCGCCGGTACTTCAGCCGCTTGAGCAGCACGAAGGTCGTATCCAGGAACGGCACGGCCAGCAGGATCAGCGGCAGCACCAACGAGACGACCGCGGTCGTCTTGACCGCCGCCTCGATCGCGATCACCCCCATCAAAAGCCCGAGCAGGTTGGCTCCACAATCGCCCATGAAGCTCGATGCGGGGGGGAAGTTGTAGATCAGAAAGCCCAGCGCGGCGCCCGCGGTGATCGCCGCGAGCACGCCCGGCTGCGCGCGCCCGAGGTCGAAGGCGACGATCGCGAGCGAACCCGCGATGATCGCGCAAACGCCCGCCGCCAGGCCGTCGACTCCGTCGGAGAAGTTGACGATGTTCATCATCGCGACGAGCGCGACCACCGTCAGCAGCGGCCCGGCGTTCGTCACGCCGGCGTTCGGGAACGCGAGTTTCCCGGCGAACGGCAGCGTGATCGACTTGACCGCGACGCCGAAGTGCACGACGATCACCGCCGCCAGCACCTGCCCGAGCAACTTGACCCCGGGCGGAAGCTCGTAGCGGTCGTCGACGGCGCCGACGAGCGTGATCAGCGCCGCGCCGAGCAGCACGCCATGCCACAGCTGATCCGATTTGGCGTAGCCCGCCGGCAGCCAGATCAGGCCCGCGACGAGCGCGCCGGCGAAGATCGCCAGACCCCCGAGCAGCGGGGTCGGGCGCTCGGAGAGCCCGCGCGCGCGCGGCTCATCGATCGCGCCGAGCGCCCTGGCGATCCGCATCGTCACCGGCGTCAGCACCGCGGCCACGACCGCGGCGAGCAGGAAGGCATAGAACGCGTCGAGTGGTGTCGGGGTTTGCGTCACGGCATCGTGGGATCGTGGACCCAAAGCTGCGCCATCGACTCGCCCACAGCATCGCAGGCCCCGACGTCGTCTGCGCCCGCTGCACCCCCGCTTGCCTAGACGGCGACGCGGCTCGCGAGGCCCTCGTACAGCGGGTAGCGCGCGACGATCGCCTGGACCCGCTCGGACAGCACGGGCGCAGCCGCCGCGAAGTCGCCGGCCAGCAGCGCGCTCGCGAGAATCTCACCGACCTGCGCGAAGTCCTCGCGCTGCAGGCCTCTGGTGGCCAGGGCGGGCGTCCCGATGCGCAGTCCCGACGCCTGCATCGGGGGCCGCGGATCAAACGGGACCGCGTTGCGGTTGACCGTGATGCCGATCTCGTGCAGGCGGTCCTCCGCCTGGCGTCCGGTCAGCTCGGGCACGAGCTCGCGCAGGTCGACGAGCACCAGGTGCACGTCGGTGCCCCCGGTCAGCACCTTCAGGGCGCCGGACACCGGGCTCTCGGCGCGCGCGCTCAGCAGCTGCTCGGCGAGTGCCTGCGCGCCGGCGACCGTGCGCCGCTGACGCTCGCGGAAGAGCTCGCTTTTGGCGATCTTCAGCGCGACCGCCTTGGCCGCGATCGCATGCTCGAGCGGCCCGCCCTGCTGGCCGGGGAAGACCGCCGAGTCGATCTTCTTCGCGTGCTCGGCCTTGGACAGGATGATCCCCGCCCGCGGACCGCCGAGCGTCTTGTGGGTGGTCGTCGTCACCACGTCGGCGCCATACTCCAGCGGGTTGGGGTGCAGGCCCGCGGCGACGAGCCCGGCGAAATGAGCCATGTCGACCATCAGTAGCGCCCCGACTTCGTCGGCGATCTCGCGAAAGCGCGCGAAGTCGAGCGTGCGTGGGTACGCCGACCAGCCGGCGAGCAGCAGCTTCGGCCTGCGCTCGCGTGCGATGCGCGCGACCTCGTCCATGTCGACGCGACCACTCTCGCGGTCGACCTCGTAGGCGACGATCTGATACAGGCGCCCGGACACGTTGACCTTCATCCCGTGCGTGAGGTGGCCGCCGTGCGCGAGCGACATGCCCATGATCGTGTCGCCCGGGTCGAGCAGCGCGTAGTAGGCGGCGGTGTTCGCCTGCGTGCCCGAGTGCGGCTGGACGTTGGCGTGCTCGGCGCCGAACAGCGCCTTGGCGCGGTCGATCGCCAGCTGCTCAGCGACGTCGACCCACTCGCAGCCGCCGTAGTAGCGGCGGCCGGGGTAGCCCTCGGCGTACTTGTTGGTCAGCACCGACCCCTGACATTCGAGGACCGCGCGCGGCGCGAAGTTCTCCGAGGCGATCATCTCGAGCGTGCCCTGCTGGCGCTCGAGCTCACCCCTGACGGCTTCGGCGACCTCCGGGTCGATCTCCTCCAAAGGACGGTCGAAGTAGTCGATCGTGAGCTCGTCGCTGCTGGGGTCGGACATGGGCGCTCTCCTTGGCAGGTGACGGTACCTATGTCGCGGGCTCGAGGAGCTGCGACTGCCCAGACGCGCGGCGTGGCGATCCGTCGCTCCCCGGTGGTCAATTCCACCCTAGCGCCAGTCGCGACGGCGTGGTGCGAGGCTAGCAGGGCGCGAGCGCCCGCTGAAGCTCGGCTGCCCCGACGGGCCCAGCGCGCACGATCCGCCAGCTCGCGCGGCGCTCGTAGTCGCGCAGATCCAGTACGGTCGAGGCGACGCCCGGAAGCTCGCCCGCGTCGAGCACCAGATCCGCGCCGGCGCGCAGCTTTAGCGGCACGTCCTCGATCCGCCGCGCGGCGGGCTCGCCGCTGACGTTGGCGCTCGACTGGAGCAGCGGTTGCTCGAGCGCGCCGAGCGCGGCGAGCGCGCCCGAGAGGGCCGGAACGCGCAGCCCGAGCGTCGTAGGGTCCGGCCCGCAGGCGAGCGGAAAGCGCCGGCTGCGATTGGCCAGCAAAAGCGTCAGCGGGCCCGGCAGCAGCGCGCGCAGCGCAGCGCGCTCGCGCGCTCGCAGCTCGGGCAGCGCGCGCAACGCGCACTCGAGCGAGAAGAACATGACCGCCGCGGGGCGCGTGGCGGGGCGGCCCTTGAGCGCATACACCAGTCGCACAGCGCGCTGGCTGTCCGGGTCGCAGCCGACGCCATAGACCGTGTCGGCGGGGAACACCGCGACGCCGGCTGCATCGCGGCAGGCGCGCAGGCGCTCGACGTCGGCAGCGCTGAGCGCGGCCCGATCGCTCATCTGCTGCCCGTCACCACGCGCTCGACGCCGGCCAGGTCGCGCTCGGCGGCGATCCGCCGAAAGCCCGCGGCGCGCAGCAGCTCGCCCACCTGCGGCGCCTGCCCGGCGCCCACCTCGAGCGCGATCAGCCGCAGGCGCTCGCGCGGCTCAGCCTGCGCGACCAGCGCGCGGATCGTCGCGAGCCCGTCGCCGCCGGCGAACAGTGCGCGCGCGGGCTCGTGGCGGACGATCTCGGGCGCGAGCGATGCGCGCTCGGAGTCGGCCACATACGGCGGATTGGCGATGATCGCGTCGAGCTCATCGGGCACGCCGGCGAGCAGATCGGCGCGCAGCCAGCGCACCTCGAGGCGCAGTCGCTCGCCGTTGGCGCGCGCGAGCTGCAGCGCATCGGCGCTGCTGTCGCTGGCGCTGACGCGCAGGTCCGGACGCTCGTCCTTGAGCGCGAGCGCGACCGCGCCGCTGCCCGTGCCGACGTCCAGGACCCGCGCGCGCGCCGGGAGCAAGGCGACCGCTGTTTCAACCAGCAGCTCGGTCTCGGGACGCGGGATCAGCGCGCGATGATCGACCGCGAGCTCCAGCCTGCGAAAGCCGCGCGTGCCGAGGATGTACGCGACCGGCTCCCGCTCGATCGCGCGGCGACGTACGACGTTCTGGAAGGCGCGGACCGCGGGACCGCCGACGGTCAGCTCGCGGTCCACCAGCAGCCGCTCGCGCGAGACGCCGAGCACGTGCGCGAGCAGCAGTTCGGCGTCCAGCGCAGGCGTATCGCAACCGGCCGCGCCGATCGCGACGATCGCGCTTTGGACCGCCTCGCGCGCGGGGGTGACGCTCACGAGGCGGCGGCTTGCGCCTGCAGTCGCCTGCGGCGCTCGTCTGCCTGGAGCGCCGCGGTGAGCTCGTCGAGCTGGCCTTCGAGGACCTGGTCGAGGTTGTGGACCGTGAGCTTGATGCGATGGTCGGTGACGCGGCGCTCGCCGTAGTTATAGGTGCGGATCTTCTCGGCTCGGTCGCCGGTTCCAACCTGCGAGCGGCGATCGGCAGCGAGCTCCGCCTGCTGCTCGGCGAGCGCCCGCTCGTACAGCCGCGCGCGCAACACCCGCAGGGCGCGTTCGCGATTCTGCAGCTGGGACTTCTCGTCCTGCATCGACACGACCAGGCGCGACGGGCGGTGCGTGACCCGGACCGCCGAATCGGTGGTGTTGACCGACTGGCCGCCGGGCCCCGACGAACGAAAGACGTCGAAGTCCAGATCGCCGGGGTCGATCTGCACGTCGACCTCCTCCGCCTCCGGCAGCACCGCGACGGTCGCCGTAGAGGTGTGCACACGCCCCTGCGACTCGGTCTCGGGCACGCGTTGCACGCGATGGGTGCCTCCCTCGTACTTGAACACCGAGTAGGCGCCGTCGCCCTTGACCGCGAACGTGTACTTGCCCTGGCCGATGTCCATCGTCTCGGTCGTGAACCCGAGGCGCTCGGCGTATCGCGTCAGCATGCGGAACAGGTCCCCCGCCCACAGCCCCGCCTCCTCACCGCCGGCGCCGCCCTGGATTTCGACGATCACGTTCTTCTCGTCGTTCGGATCGCGCTCGATCATCGCCAGGCGGATCTCCTCCTCGAGCTGCTCGAGGCGCTCGCGCGCGCCGCCGAGCAGTTCGCGCAGCTCGGGATCCTCGCCGTCCTCCGACAGCATCTCCTCGGCGCCCTCGGCGTCGTCGCTGGCGCGCCGCCATTCGGCGGCGAGCTTGGCCGCGGGCTCGAGCTGCCGGTAGGCGCGGCCGACCTGCGCATAGCGCTCCCTGTCGGCGATCACCGCGGCGTCTGTGATCTGCCCGCCGAGCTCGGCAAAGCGTGTCTCGATCTGCTCCACGAGGTCGGCGATCATCGAGCTCAGTCTAGGCGCGGGCGGCGCTCAGGCGGCGAGCAGTCCGAGCGACGCCATGCGTTGCAGTGCCTCGGCGACCCGCTCCGGCGGGGCGCCGAGCGCGCGCGCGAGCTCCGCGCGATCGCGATCGCCGTCGAGCAGCCCGAACAGCGCCCGCTCGAGCTCGCCCTCCAGGCGGACGTTGCCATGCAGCAGCGAGCTGACAAGCGGCGCGCCTGCGACACACTGCGCACGCGCGAGCGGGCTCGCGCGCGGACGCTCGCTGACCCTCGCAGCCGCCGGTGAGGGGCTGCTCTGCAACAGCACGATGCGCGCGAGGTGCGCCTGCAGCAGCACTTCGCGCAGCCGCGCGGCGACCGCCGCGGACGACACGCCCGGGCCCGCGGCCTCGAGCGCGCGCGATGCCAGGCCGGGGAAGCCGAGCGACCCCGGCCAGGCGTCGGCGAGGGCCTGCAGGGCCGCCCGGATGGGCGGCTCTGAGGTGGTGACCGAAAAGCCCTCGGGAGTCATGAAGGTCTCATCGCCGACGCTCTGCTGCGCCTGCGGACGCACGGGAGACGAGATCGCCAGGGGCTCGATCCGGCGATCGTCGAGCTCTCGCCCGAGCTCGAGCGCATCGTGGCAGAGCAGCGTCTGCCGGAACATGCGGTTCTTGAAGAAGTCGAGGTACTGCTCGCGGATCAGCGCATCCGCGGGCAGCGTCGCCATCAGCTGCGCGGCGCTGTCGGGCACGTCACGCATCCGACTCTCGAACAGCTCCGCCTCGGAGAGAAACTGCAGCCGGTGCTGCGCGGCGTGCTCGATGAACTCATGAAAGTAGAACGGGGTGGCGACCTCAGCGAGGTCGTCGTGAAACAGCAGCGCATCGCTGTAGCGCAGCATCCGCTCCATCTGGTCGCGCAGCACCCGCGCGTACGGCGAGCGCTCCTCGATCGCGACGATCGTTCGCATCAGCTCCTGCGCGGCGGCGAGCTTGTCCTCGGGGTCGGGGATCTCGCGCACGTGATACGCGAGGATGTCGCTCGCCATGTCGCGCAGGTAACTCCCCGGGTAAGCGTTGTAGCTGACATACGCGATCCCCGTCGGGGCCAGCAGGCGCCGCACGGCTGTGAGCAGTGCGACGCGCACTCGCGGTGGCACCCACGAGTAGACGCCATGGCAGAGGATGTAGTCGAAGCTGCCCGCCGGTTCTGCGCTGTCTGGCAGCGTCTCGATGCTGGCGCAGCGCAGCTCGACGTTGGCCAACCCAGCCGCTCGCGCGAGCTCGCGTCCGCGCCCCACCGCGCTGGCGCTCCCGTCGATCCCGACCATGCTCGCCGCGGGCAGCGCCTGGGCGAGGGAGAGCAGGTTGCCGCCGTCGCCGCAGCCCAGCTCCAGGATCCGGCTGCGGGCGGCGTCGGGGGATTTCAGGCCGAACAGCCTCGCGATCGCCTCGAGCCGCCCGGGATGCGTGGCCGGATACGCGTAGCCCGGGTAGGCCAGTCGCTCGTACGCGGAGGCCTCGGGCGGCGCGGCGCTCATCGCGGCGCCGCGCTGTCGCTCGCCAGTGAGCTCGCCGGCGTCAGGCCTTGAGCGTGTTGCCAACGTTGAAGCTCACGCTCGGCCCGGCCCGGCCGCGGGGGTCAAAGAAGGTCTCGACGCACTTCTGGAAGTTGAGCGCGACCGACTCGGTCGGGACCTGGTTGGGCGAGGAGCCGTCCTGCACGCTCGAGATCAGGACGTTCTGGAAGTCGAACTTGAGGTAGGTCTGTTCCTTGCTGCCTGAGCCTCGGGTGAACGACAGGACCGCTTCCTTGATGTGCGTGCCCGTCGCAGCCGCCTGGAACAGGACCGGCGAGGACTTGTCCACCGCCTTGATGATGTGGAAGCTCGAGATCGTCGTCCGGCCGGCGGCTGCTCCGCTGGGCGGCTGCCCGCTACCGCCGCTCAGCGCAAACGACTCGATGTGTATTTCATCCTTGTGCTTGCTTTCCTGGGACTCGCCCTTGATGCCGTCGAGCTTCAGGTAGATGCTCGCGTTGCCGCCGACCCCGAAGGTCGTTTCGCCGAGCAGCGGCGCGCCGGGCACGCCCTGGCCGCCGGCGGGGCCTCGGCCACCGGCGGCGCCCGGAGGACCTTGCGGCCCCTGCGGCCCAGTGGGACCCTGCGGCCCTGACTGGTTCCAGGTGATCGTGGACTCGCCTTCTACGCAGGAGCCTGCAGGGTTTGCTCCGCCGCTGGGGAGTGTCGGCTCGCTCGGGTCGATCACGCGCAGCGTGCCCGGCGCCTCCGTCACATCGTTGACGACGATGTCTTGCGGGAAGCCGCGTACGGTCTCGTTGGCGTAGCAGCCGGTGATCGTGCCGTCGCCCGCGGGAATCGCACCGATCGCCACGGCGGCGCCCGCCCCAAGCGCCGCCGCGGTCGGTAGCCCGATATGGAGCGCGCGACGCGAGCGCAGCATGCGCTGCGCGGCCCGCGCGATTCGGTTTGCCTCCTCGACGCTCATTCCGGCCCCCCTTCTGAAGTTCTCGGCGTCGATCGCGCTCGCCGTTTCCTGGCGGGCAAACTAGTCAAGCGCGCGGGGGCTGTCAAGCCGGTGTGGACGATCGTTGCGCGACGATCGCGCAGGTGGGACGCCTCGCATCCGAGCGCCCCGCCGGGGAGCGCGCGGCGGCCTCACGCTGCTAGGCGACAACCTCGACGCCGACCAGATCATCGGCCGAGCGCAAGCCCGGCGTCTCGCGCTCGAGCACCGCCTCGAGCGCGGCGATCGCGACCGCGAGCTGGTCGAGGTCGGGCTCGCGTGTGGTCAGCAGCTGCAGCTGCAGGCCCGGCCACATCACCGCCCGCACCCAGCGGCGGCGGCGGTTGCGCCCGGCGAACTTGATCAGCTCGAAGGAGATGCCGGCGATCAGCGGCACGCCCAGAATCCTGGTGAGTACGAGCCAATACCAGGCCGGCAAGCCGATCGGCGCGAACACGAAGATCGCGACGATCATCACGACGAGCAGAAAGCTCGTGCCGCAGCGCGGGTGCAGGCGCGAGAAGCGTTGGGCGTTCGGCGGCGTCAAGGGCAGTCCGGCCTCGAAACAGGAGATCGTCTTGTGCTCGGCGCCGTGATACTCGAACACGCGCCGCAGATCGCGTACGCGCGAGAGCACCAGCATGTACCCGAGAAAGATCACGGTGCGGACGATCCCCTCGACCAGCCAGAACAGGACCGAGCTCGACAGCTCGCCCTTGATCAGGCTGGTCAGGCCGACGGGGACGAGGAAGAACAGCACGATCGCGAGCACGAGCGCCAGCACGATCGTTCCCACCCACAGCGCAGCGGGTATCTCCTGGGGCTCCTCCGCCTCCTCCTCGGGCGGAAGCTGGGCGTTGGCGGAGACCTCGAGCGCACGGAACCCGATCGCGAGCGAGCCGCCGAGCGCCACCACGCCGCGGATGATCGGCAAGCGCAGTAGGCGATGGCGCTGCAGCGCGGAACGCAGCGGAAACGAGCGGACCTCGATCTCCCCCAGCGCGGCCTCCTCGGGCGAGCGGTGGGCCTCGCGCAGCTGCTCGGCCGACGGCTTGCGCACGGCGACTGCCCAGTTGGAGACGCCGCGCATCATCACCCCCTCCAGGACCGCCTGGCCGCCGACGGGCGCATCGCGCTGGGCGTCCAGCTGGCCGTGGCCGTTGAGCTCGGCTTTCACCCCCGGCCGCGTGTCGAACGCGAGCGGCGAGCGCTCGGCGCCGGGCGCGGGCGCCGCAGGCTCGGTCGCCGCGGCGGGAGCGATCCCGGCTCGCGCGCCGTCCGTCGAACCGGCGGCCAGCGGACCGGGCATCGTTCTACTGCGAGGCCTTGCTCTGCGCGCTGCGCAGTCGGCCCTTGGCGATACGGCGCTGGAAGCGCTCCACCCGCCCGCCGGTGTCGACGAGCTTCTGGCGGCCCGTGTAAAACGGGTGGCAGTTGGAGCAGACCTCGACGTGCAGCTCCTCGCGCGTCGCGCGCGTGATGAACTCGTTGCCGCACGTGCAGCGGACGTGCGCCCGGACGTAGTTGGGATGGATCTTGGCCTTCATACGCGGGCTCATTCTAGCGGGCACCTTGCGGGCTGGGAAATGGCGCGGCCTGGTCGCGCGCGATCAGGCGCTCGCGCTCGGCGCGCCGGTCAGGCCCGCGAGCGAGGTCCCGGTCGTGCCGGCGGCGGGCGTGCCGGTTGAGGTGTCGGGCGGCGTGGTCGCTTCGCCGGAAGCGCCGCTTGGCGCGGGCTGGTTGCAGGAGCGGGTGATCCGTTCGGTTCGCTTGATCACTCGCCCGTGCGGCCCATGCCAGCGAAACGCGACCGCGCCGCGGTAGACCGCCGGCGCGGACAGGTTGGCGACCTGCTTGAGGTACTTGTAGATCTTCACCCCGGATTCAGAGCTGCGCCACACGCCGAGGCCCGGGGCGGTGACGGCGTGAAAGCTCGTTTCGCCTTCGATCCGCTCGAGCACTTCGATGCGCATGGACATCCGCGTCGTGCCGGGTATCGCGGTCATTTCGCCGGCGAACGTCGCAGAGCGTTCGGCCGCGAGCGGGGCGGTCACGCACTGCACGAGCGACGCGGACGCACTCCGGTCGGGAGGCTGACCGGCGACCTGGACCTTTTTGGCATACGCGCCGCTCGTCTGTGCCGCCCACAGCAGCGCCAGAGCGAGGAGGATCGCCAGCAGGCGCCTGCCGTGGGTGGTTTGCACAGTGGAGGTGAGACGCACGACACCCCTGTAACACCGCCTTATGGCGCATGTTTCGCTGTGTCGCGCGGTCAGCGCGCGCGAGCCGAATTTCAGACGATCTGATAGAGCGGACCGTCGCCGCCCTCGGGGGTGGTCAGACGTCCCCCCTTGGCGGTGATTGCGCCGCATTGCACGCAGTTGGTGTAGTTGACGATCACGTTCACGTCGCCCTCGGCGGGCGCGTCCTCGGGGATCTCGTATACCCCCGCCGGGCACATCCACCGCCAAGTTTCGGCAATCTCGCGCGGGACCTCTTTTTGCACGCGGATGTGGTTGGGCGCATCGTCGCGGGTCACGTTGCCGCTGATGAACACCGAGGCGAGCTTGTCGAAGATGTATTTGCCGTCGGGCTTCGGATAGCCGGCGCTGGTGTTGCCGATGAACATCGGGCGTGCGTCGTTGCGGTGCAACGACCAGCGCCCGCCGGGGAAGCGTCCCTTGGTGAGGATCATCAGGTTGACCAGCGGACCGCCCTTGATCAGGCCTTTTTGGAAGGGCTGGCGGGTGTTGCGTTGTTCGAAGAGATCTTTGCCGATGAACGATTCTTCGACCACTTGCTCGTAGGACTCCAACGCAGACTCGCCGCGCTTGAGCGCTGCGTAGATCGACTCGCCGGCGAGCATCCCTGACTTGATCGCATAGTGGACGCCCTTCAGCGAAGCGAGGTTCATGATCCCCCCGGCATCGCCAACGAGCAGCGCGCCCGGCATCGACAGCTTTGGCATCGCCCAGTAGCCGCCAGCCGGGAGCGCCTTGGCACCCCACGCGACGCGCTCGCCTCCCTCGAGGATGTCCTTGAAGAGCGGGTGAGTCTTGATCTGCTGAAGCAAGTCGTGCGCGGAGGTGGTCGCGTCGGCGTAGTCGAGGTCGACGATGAAGCCGATCGAGACGAGATCGTCCCCGCTCTTCTCGTCCTTCATCGGGTAGATCCAGGAGCCGCCGATCTGCCCGTATTTGGCCGGGATCTTGAGCGGCCAGCCGGCGAGCGTGTGGATCACCCTGTCGAGCGGCTTTCTGACCTTCCACACCTCCTTCACTCCCAACTCCCAAACCTGTGGCTCGCGCCCGGCGGCGAGGTCGAACTCCTTGATCGCCGCGCCGGTGATGTGTCCCCAGGAGCCCTCGGCAAGCACGGTCGCCTGCGCCTTGATGTCGGTGCCGGGCTCGAAGTTAGACAGCGGCTCGCCGTCCTTGCCGCGGCCCTTGTCCCCCGAGCGCACGCCCACGACCTGGCCGTCTTCGACGATCAGCTGCGTGGCAGACGTCTCGGTGAGGATGTACGCGCCCGCCGCCTCGGCCTCGCGCTGCTGGTAGCGCGCGAGCGCCGAGACCGAGATGACCTCGTTGCCCCGGTTGTGCTGCGGCGGAGGCGGTGGAATGCGGATCTTGGTCTTGCCGTTGGGCAGGATGTAGACCGACTCCTTCTTAACCTCGCCGAACGCGAAGCCCTCGGCCCGCCACTGCTCGCGCGTCATCTCGGGAAACAGTTCTTCGAGCGGTCCTGGACGCATCACCGCGCCGGAGAGGCTGTGCCCGCCGCAGGCCTTGGCCTTCTCGACGACCGCGACCGGGACTTCGCCCAGGCGCTCCATCGTCTCGGGATCGTCTGAGAGCAGTTGCAGCAGGCGGTTTGCGCAGGCGAGGCCCGCGGTGCCCCCGCCGACGATCACGATCCCGACCTCGATCAGCTCATCCTCGGGGTCCAGGCCGCGCTTGATGAACTCCTTCTGCGAATCCACCGGCGGCGGGAACGCGGCGGGCACGACCTTGCCATTTTGCGAGCCGTTGTGAGCAGCCATCGCCGTCAACTCCCGCGCTTGGCCTTTACGGCCTCGGTCAGCTTCGGCAGGATCTTGTTCAGATCGCCGACGATGCCGAGATCCGAGAACTCGAAGATCGGCGCGTTCGAGTCCTTGTTGATCGCGACGATGTTCTCCGAGGACTGCATCCCGACCTTGTGCTGGATCGCGCCCGAGATGCCGGCGGCGAGATACAGCTTGGGCGCTACCGTCTTGCCGGTCTGGCCGATTTGGGCTGCGTAGGGATACCAGCCGGCGTCGACCACCGCGCGCGTTGCCGCGACCGCCGCGTTGCCGCCGAACGCGCTCGCGAGGTCCTCGGCCAGCTTGAAGCCCTCGGGCTTGCCGAGGCCGCGGCCGCCGGCGACGAGGATGTCAGCGCCCTCGATGTCCACGTCGGCTCCGCGCTGTTCGCCGCGGACGAGCATCTTCGCGCGCGTCGCCTGGGGGCTGAGCTCGACGGCCAGCTGCTCAACCTGCGCCGGCCCGGCGCCGGACTGCTTGGCCTCGAAGGCATTCAGGCGACTGATGATGATGCCGACGTCGGAGCGGTACTTGATTTCCGAGATCGCGGAATCGCCGAGGATCGGGCGCTCGGCGATCAGTTCGCCGTTCTCGGCGCGCACGCTCGTCACCTCCATCGCCACGCCGGCGTTGAGGCGCGCCGCCAGCCCGGCGCCGATCTCGAAGCCGAGCAGGCCGCCGCCGAACAGCGCGTAGCCGTAGTCGCCGCCGCTGATCGCGGCGGCCATCGCGTCGACGACCGGCTGCGCGAGGCCTTCTGGGCCCTCGGCGATCAGCGCCTTGGTCGCGCCGTAGTCGCCCAGCGAGGCGGCCAGATCCTGCGGGACGTTCTCCCCGACGAGAATCGCATGAGCCTCGCTGCCGAGCTCGGCCGCGAGCTTCGCGCCCTCGGACACGGCGCCGAGCGAGTTCTTGTTGATCGCGCCTTCGTAGTGCAGCGCATAGGTGAGGATGTTCTTGGCCATGCCGTTCACGTGGTCCTTTCAGATGAGCTTGCGCTCGTCGAGCCAGGCGACGATCCGCTCGACCGTCTCGGAGGTGTCCTCGTCCTCGATGATCTCGCCCGCCGCCTTCGCGGGGGGCGGCTTGGCGGCGACCCACCGGGCGCCGGAGCGCTCGCCTCCGACCAGGTTGGCGTCGATGCCGAGGTCCGCGGCGGCGACCGAGTCGAGCGGCTTCTTCTTCGCGCCCATGATCGCCTTCAGCGAGGGGTAGCGGGGCTCGTTGATCGCGTCTCCGACGGAGATCACCGCGGGCAGCTCGATCTGGACGGTGTCATAGCCGTACTCGGCCTGACGCTCGCAGCGCAGCGCCTGCTGATCGACGTCCATCTTGACCACCTGCGTCAGCGAGGGCACGCCGAGATGCTCGGCCACGACCGCGCCGATCGTGTAGCACTCGCCGTCGTCGGATTGCTGGCCGAGCAGCACGAGATCGGGGCTCTCGCGCTCGAGCGTCTTGGCGAGCGCGTAGCCGGTGGCGGCCACGTCAGAGCCGGCGAGCACGGGGTCGGACAGGTGCACGGAGCGGTCCGCGCCGAGCGAGACAGCCTTGTGCAGCGCGCGCACTGCGCTGTCGGGGCCCATCGTCATCGCGATGATCTCCTCGACCGGCACGCTGCCGCCCTCTCGGATTTGCATCGCCGCCTCGATCGCGTGCGTGTCGTACGGGTTGAGGTTCTTCTCGCCGCTGCGGTCCATGCGCCCCGTCGACGGGTCGATCCGCTTCTCGACGGCGGCGTCTGGAACCTCCTTCACCAGGACGCATATCTTCATTTGTTGGGCTACTCCTTAGGGGGTGGTTATGAGGAAGCTTAGCCACTTCAGCCGTTGACTGACGAGTCAATCAACGGCCACGGCACCGCGAATGAACTCGACGATCGACTGTGTCGAGGCGCCGGGGGTGAATACCTCGGCCACTCCCAGACGCTTCAGCTCGGGGATGTCGTCAGCGGGGATTGTGCCGCCGACGGTGACCAGGACGTCTTCGATCTCCTGCTCGCGCAAGAGCTCGACGATGCGCGGGACGAGCGTCATGTGCGCGCCCGAGAGGATCGACAGCCCGACCGCGTCGGCGTCCTCCTGCACGACCGTCTCGACGATTTGCTCGGGAGTCTGGTGCAGGCCCGTGTAGATGACCTCCATCCCGGCATCGCGCAGCGCGCGCGCGATGATCTTCGCGCCGCGGTCGTGCCCGTCCAGGCCGGGCTTGGCGACGACCACGCGGATCTTGCCCTGGCCCGTCCCCGCCGCGGGCGAGGTGGCCGCACCTTCGCTGCTCATACGCCGGGAGCTTATTCCCGCGGGTCGCCGCGCGTTTCCACGTAGGTCCTGGCGAGCCGGCCGAGCCCGCCCAGCGCCACGGCCGCCGCGAACCCGCTGAGCACCTTCAGGCGCCGGCCGAGCCGGTCGAAGTGCAGGATCTCCCAGCCCTCGTCGAGCGCGATCCGGCGCAGGTCGGCGTCCGGATTGACGACGACCGGGTAACCGACGGCGCACAGCATCGGCAGGTCCGACTCGGAGTCCGAATAGGCGTAGGAGACGCCCAGATCGATCGACTCGCGTGCGGCGAGTTCATGCACCGACAGCAGCTTGCCCTCACGGTAGTTGAACGGCCCGGCCGCGCGACCGGTGTAGCGACCGTCGACGATCTCCGAGCGCGAGCCGAGACCGCCGTCGAAGGCGAGCACGTGCGCGAGCAGATCGGCCATCTCCTGCGATGCGGCTGTGACTATGTAGACGAGCCGCCCCGCATCCTGGTGCGCGTAGGCGCGCGCGAGCATCTGTGGATACAAGCGCGGGAGCACCCCGGCGAGCACGCGCGGGGACATGCGCTGCAGATCGCGCACGGGTACGCCGGCGATCATCTTGCCGACGCGCTCGCGCACCTCGTCGGCGCGGTCGTCCGTCGAGCCGCGCAGGCGGAAACGCAGGTTCTCGTACGCGTCGCGCGCGAGCCTGCGGCGCGAGATCATGCCCGACTCGTACGCGGCGCGCGCGAAGAAGATGCCCGATGAGCCGGCCATCAACGTCTTGTCCAGGTCGAAGAACGCTGCTGCCCGCTGAGCGATATCCGCTCGCTTGCCGCCGCTCGCGGGCCCGCTCATCTCAGACGCGCAGGATGACGGCGTCGCCCTGACCGCCACCGGAGCAGATCGCGGCACAGCCCAGGCCCCCGCCGCGCCTGCCCAGCTCGAAGATCAGCGAGCCGAGGATGCGCGCGCCGGAGGCGCCGATCGGATGACCGAGCGCGACGGCGCCGCCATTGACGTTGACGCGGTCCTCGTCGATGCCGAGCATGCGAATCGAGTTGAGCGTGACCGAGGCGAACGCCTCGTTGATCTCCCAGAGGTCGATGTCGCCCGGCTGCAGACCGGCCTTGTCGAGCGCCTTCTTGGCGGCGGCCGCGGGCGTCGTGGCCAGATAGGCGAAATCGTTGGCGCTCTGCGCGTGCGCGACGATCTCGGCCAGGCCGTCCTTGCCGTTGGCGTCCGCCCACTCCTCGGCGCAGACGACGAGCGCGCCGCCGGCGTCGTTGACGCCGGGCGAGTTGCCGGCGGTATGCGACCCTTCCTTGCCGACGAGACCCGGAAGCGCAGCGAGCTTCTCCAGTGACGTATCGCGGCGCGGGCCCTCGTCGACCTCGACGACCTCTTCGCTCTTGCGCGATTTGACCGTGACCGGGACGATCTCCTCGGACATGCGGCCCTCGTCGATGGCCCTCAGCGCGAGCTCGTGCGAACGCAGCGCCCAGCGGTCCAGGTCGGCCCGCGTCAGCTCGAGCTCGTCGGAGACTTCGGTCGCCTCGACGAACATCTGCTTGCCGGAGAAAGGGTTGGTGAGGCCGTCGTGGACCATCGCGTCCAGCGCCTTGACGTCGCCCATGCGAAAGCCGAAGCGCGCCCCGGGGAGCAGATAGGGAGCCTGAGACATCGACTCCATGCCCCCGCCAACGCCGATCTGGACATCCCCCGCGCGGATCGCTTGGTCGAGCAGCACGCACGAACGCAGCCCCGACGCGCAGACCTTGTTGATCGTCTCGGAGGAGACCTCCTTGGGAATGCCCGCTTTGATCTGCGCCTGACGCGAGGGAATCTGCCCCTGTCCGGCCTGCAACACCTGGCCCATCACCACGTGTTCGACCTGCTCGGGCTCCACCTCGGCGCGCTCCAGCGCCGCCTCGATGGCGGCCGCGCCGAGCGCGGTCGCATCCAGCGATGACAGCTCGCCGCCCATCTTTCCGATCGGAGTGCGCGCGGCGCCGATGATCACGGTCTTGGGCATGTGGACGGTCTCCTGTCGGTTGGGGAGCGGACGAGAGATCGAGAATGCTAGCGGGACGAGTATCTTGCTCGGGTTCGTGCAGGTAGCCGCCACCACCCAGCCCGGCAGCGAGACCGACGCCGACACGGTGGCTGTCGGAGTGTTCGAGGGCGAAGACCTCCCCGCCAACACGCCGGCCGAGCTCGGCAAGTTGCTGAGCTCGGGCGAGGCCAAGCGCTCGCTGAAGTCGCTCGCGCTCGCGCATGCTCAGGGCAAGCGCTGGCTGCTGCTGGGACTCGGCGCGCGCAAGGACTTCACACCCGAGCGCGCGCGAGTCGCGGCGGCGGCCGCGCACGCGCGCGCACTCGAGATCTCCACCCGGGTCCTCTGCGTGCAGTCGCCGCCGCAGGTCGGCCCCGAGCTGGATGCGGCGTTGACGGAGGGGATCGTGCTCGCCGACTATCGCTTCGACCGGCACAAATCGAAGCCCGCAGAGCCCTCCGGCGCAGAGCAGCCCCCGCCCGAGCGGCTGCAGCGCCTGGTCGTGTCGAACCCCGGGAGCGAGGGCGCCGGGTCCGAGCTCGAGCGCGCGGTGGCCGAGGCCGCGCTCGTCGCCGAGGCGGCGAACGCCGCGCGCGAGCTGCAGAACCGCCCGTCAAACGACCTGACTCCGACCGGGCTCGCCGAGTACGCGGCCGCCCTGGCCAAGGAGATCGCGCCGCTGTCGGTCGAGATCGAGGGGCGTGCCGGGATCGCCGCGCGCAACATGGGCGCGTTCGCCGCGGTCGCTCAGGGCTCCGAGCAGGAGCCGGCGCTGATCGTGCTGCGCTACGACCCGCCGGCGGGCGCCGGCGAGAAGGCGCCGGTGCTCGGCTTCGTCGGCAAGGCGGTGACGTTCGACAGCGGCGGCATCTCGCTCAAGCCGGGCGCGAAAATGGCGGAGATGAAGTTCGACATGTCCGGCGGTGCCGCCGTGATCGAGGCGGTGGCGGCGATCGCCAGGCTGCAGCTGCCGGTCAAGCTGGTCGCGGTCGTCGGCGCGACCGAGAACCTGCCGAGCGGGCGTTCCGCGAAACCGGGGGACATCGTCACGGCGGCCAACGGCAAGACGATCGAGATCAACAACACCGACGCCGAGGGACGCCTCGTACTCGCCGACTGCCTGTCCTACGCCATCGAGCTTGGGGCCGAGCGGATCGTCGATCTGGCGACGCTCACCGGCGCGGTCATCATCGCGCTCGGCTCCACCTACGCGGGGCTGCTCTCAAACGACGACGAGCTCGCCGGGCGGATCCTCGCGGCCGGCGCGCGGACGGGCGAGATAGCCTGGCGGCTGCCGCTGCACGAGGAGTACGACGAGCTGATCAAGGGCACCTACGGCGACCTGGATAACGCGCCGGAAGCGCGCAAGGCGGGCACGATCGTGGGCGGAGCGTTCCTCGCGAAGTTCGTCGGCGACACGCCCTGGGCGCACCTCGACATCGCCGGCTCGGCCTGGGATCTCGGACGCAGGTACGCTCCCAAGGGCGCGTCCGGTTACGGCGTGCGGCTGCTCGTCGAGCTCGCCCGGTCGTTCTGCAGCTAGCGATCGGCGAGGCCGCAGATGAACTTCGACCTCTCGTCCGAGCACCAGCTGATCCGGCGCACGGTCAGAGAGTTCGCGGAGGGCGAGATCGCGCCGGTGGCGGAGGAGCTCGACCGCACGAAGGCGTTTCCGTACGCGATCGTGCAGAAGCTCGGCGAGCTGAACCTGATGGGCATCCCGTTCCCGCTGGAGTACGGCGGAGGCGGCGGGGACACGCTCGCTTACGCGCTCGCGGTCGAGGAGCTGGCGCGGGTGGACTCGTCGGTCGCGATCACGATGTGCGCGCATACCTCGCTCGGCACCCAGCCGATCTATCTGTTCGGCAACGAGGCGCAGAAGCACGAGTGGCTGCCGAAGCTGTGCGCGGGGCGGGAGCTGAGCGCGTTTGGTCTGACCGAGCCCGAAGCCGGCAGCGACGCGGGTAACACCCGCACCCGCGCGCGCCTGGACGGCGAGGAGTGGGTGGTGGACGGCGCCAAGCAGTTCATCACCAACGCCGGGACCGACATCTCCGGCGTGGTTTGCATCACGGCGCTGACCGGCGAGGCGGCCGGGGCCGGGACGGCGCGCGCGGACGGCGAGCGCACCGGCGCGAACCCCGTCGCCGGGAGCGCGGCGGGCGATGGAGTGGCAGAGATCTCGAACATCATCGTCCCGAACGGCACGCCCGGGTATGAGCAGGGCGAGCCGTACCGGAAGATGGGCTGGAACGCGTCGGACACGCGCCCGTTGACGTTCAGCGGTTGCAGGGTGCCCGCTGAGAATCTGTTGGGGCGCCGGGGACAGGGGTTCAGGCAGTTTTTGCACGTGCTCGACATCGGGCGGATCGGCGTCGCCGCGATGGGCCTCGGGCTCGCCCAGGGCGCGCTCGAGCAGGCGCTCGGCTACGCCAAGGAGCGCAGGGCGTTCGGCAGGCCGATCTCGAAGTTCCAGGCGATCCAGATGAAGCTCGCGGACATGTCGGTGGAGATCGAGGCAGCGCGGCTTTTGGTCTACAAGGCGGCGCGCGAGAAGGACGCGCAGCGCAACTTCACGCTGACCGCCGCGCAGGCGAAGCTGAAGACGGGCCGCCTGGCGGTTCGCTGCGCGGAGGAGGCGGTCCAGATACACGGCGGGTACGGCTACATCGAGGAGTACCCGGTGTGCCGGTTTTATCGCGACGCGAAGATCCTGACGATCGGCGAGGGCACCGACGAGGTCCAGCAGCTCGTGATCGCGCGCGCGCTGGGGGCGTAGCGATGAGCGCGCAGCCAGCCGCGACAGAGGCGCCGCTGGCCGCCGACGGAGTCTTCTCCGGCGGCGGCATCAAGGCGCTCGCCTTCGCCGGAGCCCTGACCGCGACCGAGGAAGCAGGCTACGCAGATTGGCACGAGCTCGCCGGAACCTCCGCCGGGTCGATCACGGCGATGGCGCTAGCCGTCGGCTACGACGCGAAGCGTCTGACGGAAACGCTCGACGGCTTCGACTTCAGCCAGCTCGCCGACTACGGAAGCCCGATTCACCTGCTCGGCGCGGTCAGGGACCTGATCGTGCAGGAGTCGATCGTCCGCGGCGACGCGCTGACCGGCTGGATCCGCAGCCTGCTCGATGGCTCGCCGCTCGAGGGAGTGGGCGCGGAGACGACGTTCGGCGAGCTCGAGCGGCTCGCGCGCCGAACGCTCGTCGTCGTCGGGACCGATCTCGCACATTCGCGCATGGTCGTGTTTCCCTCGGATCTCGCGCTGTATCAGGACGAGCACGGCGAGCCATTCGATCCCGACGCGTTTCCGGTCTTTCGCGCCGTGCGGATCAGCGCCGGATTTCCCTACTTCTTTCCGCCGGTCGGAGGGCTCTGGGATCGCTCGACCAAAAAGGAGGGGGTGTTCGTCGACGGCGGCGTCACCAGCGCCTTTCCGGTGTTCGTGTTCGACAAGCCCGACCCGCAACATCCCACCTGGGGCTTTGAGCTGCACAGCGGATTCGACACGGGCCAGACCGAACCCGCGTACCGGCACATCGGCGGGATCGAGTGGCCCAAGCAGATGCTCGAGGGCATCCTCGAAAGCGCGATCAACTCGCTCGACAAATTCGAGCTGCGCCGGTTCGCGTCGCGCGTCATTCCGATCCCGACGGGCTCGGTCTCGGTGTTGAACTTCAACCTCTCGGCGGAGGAAAAGGAATACCTCTACCGCTCGGGTTTTGACGCGGCGAAGGCATTCTTTGAAAAGCAGCCCGCGCCCGAAAACAGCTACGGCAGGCTTCCGGGTTAGTCCCGCTCGCGCGCCCTGTCGCTTCGCTCGGCGGCTTTCAGCAGCGAGGCGGCAGCGCTCGCGGGATCCAGCCGGCGGGCCACGACCTCGTCCAGCAGGCGGGCGAATTCGGCGTCGTCGCGCAGCTCCTCTTCCAGGCGCCCGCGCATGCGCGCGGTCGCGATCGCGAGCACCTCGCTGCGCAGGTTGCGCCGCCGCCGCTCCTGCAGCTGACCGGCGCCGAGGATGTGCGCGCGATGCTCGTCGAGGCTCTGCACGAGCTCGGGGATGCCCGCCCCCTGTGCGGCCTCGGTCTTGACGATCGGCACTCGCCAGCCGGCGCGCTGCTCCTCGGCCGAGCGCTCGAGGTTGGCGAGCGACATCACGCCGCGAATCTCGCGGACCATCGTGTCGGTGAGCGGATGGTCGGCCTTGTTGATGACGATCACGTCGGGGATCTCCATCACTCCCGCCTTGAGCGCCTGAACCGAGTCGCCCGAGCCGGGCATCAGCACCAGCACGATCGTGTCGGCGTGGTCGATGATGTCGATCTCGGCCTGGCCGACGCCGACGGTCTCGATGAAAACGTCTTCGCGGCCGGCCGCATCGAGCAGCAGCGCGGCCTGCAGCGCCGCCTCGGAGAGACCGCCGAGCGCGCCCCGGTTGGCCATCGAGCGGATGAACACGCCGGGGTCGAGAAAGTGCTCGCTCAGGCGGATCCGGTCGCCGAGCAGCGCCCCCTGGGTGAACGGCGAGGAGGGATCGATCGACAGCACGCCGACCGTGCGACCGGCCGCGCGACGCGCCCCGGTCAGCGCGCCGATCAGCGTCGACTTGCCAACGCCGGGAGGGCCGGTGAAGCCGACCACGGCGGCCGCGCCGGTGCGCGGATAGACCTCGCGCACGAGCTCCCAGCCCTCGGGGCGGTCGTCCTCCACCAGCGAGATCGCGCGCGCGAGCGCCCGGCGGTCGCCGGCGAGCAGGCGTTGCGCGAGCGTTTGATCGGTCATCGCGGGGCGCAATCATCGCAGGGCATTACGATGCGACGCGATGGACTCATCGCTCGCTGAAGCAGCTCCGGAGGCGCCCGTCGAGGACCTGGCGAGCGCGCTGCGCTCCGCACCGGAACAGCTGCACGGCGGGCCGTTGACGCTGCTCAGGTTTATGCGCGCCAACAAGATGCTCAACCGCCGCTACGCCCGGCTGCTCGTGCGCTATGTGCTGCTTCGGCTGCGTTTCCGCGGGCGCCTGCAGACGGACGGGATCTGCTTCATCTGCCCGGGCGTGAAGCTCGAGATCGGAGACGCCGCGACGCTGCGCATCGGCCGCTGGGCGTGGATCGGACACGACTGCAAGATCCGCGTGCACGAGGGCGAAGTCAGCATCGGAGCGAAGACGGTGATCGGCCAGGACTGCACGATCTCCGCGTATCAGCACGTCGAGATCGGGCGCGAGTGCATCATCGCCGACCGGGTGATGCTGATCGACTTCGACCACGGCGTCGTCGAGGTCGAGCGGCCGATCCGGCTGCAGGGCATCTACAAGCGCGACGTGAAGGTCGGCAGCAACGTGTGGCTCGGCTACGGCGCGTGCATCCTGCGCGGGGTGCGAGTCGGGCACAACAGCGTCGTCGGCACGAGCGCGGTCGTCACCCGCGACGTGCCCGACAACGCCGTCGTCGCCGGCGTGCCTGCACGGGTGCTGCGGATGCGCGCGGCCCCCAGGCGGCTGCGCTGGGAGTGAGCCGCGAGCCGTGAGCCGGCTCAGGGCGCGAGCAGCAGTCGCGGATCGGCGTGGACCGCGAGCTCGCGCAACCCGCTGAGCTCCGCGCCGGGCCCGAGCTCGAGCGCGCGCGCGAGCGCCGCCCGGTGGCCGGCGAAGCGCTCGCGTGCATAGGGCACGGCGATGCCGCGCGCGATCATGAACGGCCAGTCGCTGGCCTGCAGCGCGAGCAGCTCGCGCACGGCCGCCGGTCCGACGCTCCCGGCGAGCCCCGCGGCGAGCGTCTCGAGCTCGGCCGCGCGCGTCGCGAATGCGAGCTCCGCGACGGCGGGGCCGGACCACGTCGAGAGGTCGTTGTGCCGGCCCCAGCTGCTCGGCGGCGACCGCTGCCAGTCGCGCAGGCGCTCCCGGGGCGCGAGCTCGCCGGCCGGCGGGCGCAGCTCGGCGACCGGCAGGGGCTCGAAGCGCTCGAGTGCCTCGTCGAGGCACACGAGCTCGAGTCCGCGCGCAGCGGACTCGTGGATCACGGCCTGAAGCCAGGTGAGCCCCTCATACCACCAGTGCCCGAGCAGCTCGGTGTCGAGCGCACAGACGGCGAGCCCGCCTCCGGGCAGACCGGCGCCCTGACGGGCGAGGCGCTCGAGCGCGCGCTCGACGAAGTCCCTTGCGTGCTCGCGCGCGCGCGCGCAGGCGAGCTCGTAGTCGTAGCGCCCGCCGCCGTTGTTCCACGGGTTGTGGTGATGGATGGTGTGCCGGTGATAGTCGCGATAGGCGTCCCCTGCGGGATAGCCCGCGTCGCTCCAGACGAGCGAGATCAGCGCCCGGTCGATCGGGAACAGGACGACGCCCGACTCGGACAGCAGTGGGCGCAGGTGCGCCGGCGCGCCAAGTCCCAGCTGCCGGGTCAGCTCCACGCAGGTGGCGCGCACGCCCGCGTCGGCGAGGAGCGGCTCGAGGTGCGGTGCGTGCCCGCACTCGGGCAGCCAGAAGCCGCCGCGCCAGGGGCGATCGAAGCGGGCGCGATGCGAGGCGATGCCGGCCCGCACCTGCAACCGCGCGGACGTGTCGCTCGCCAGCAGCGGCAGGACCGCGTGCGTCGCTGCAGACGTCCAGCGGACGTGCGGCGCGAACGCCCCGAGCAGATCCCCGCCGCGCGCGCCGAAGCGCTCGAGCGCGTGCTCGTAGTCGGCCCGCCAGGCGCGTTCGAGCTCGGCCGCCAGGGCCGGGTGCCCGCCGGCGCGCAGCCCCCAGGCGTCCTCGGCGTGGGTGAACTGGCGGGTCTCGGTGACGAACCGCCGGAAGCGCTCTGACAATCCGGGCGCCGACAGCTGGTCGCAGAGGACGGGCGTCAGCGACAGCGTCAGTGCTGCGTCGCCCGAGTCGAGCTGGTCGAGTAGCGGCAGATAACAGCTGCAGGCGGCCTCCCACAGCCACTCCTCGCCAAACGGCCAGGTGCCGAACGACTCGACGTAGGGCATGTGCGTGTGTAGGACGATCGCCAGCGCGCCGCGCCGCTGCGCCCGCCGGCGCGTGGGGGTCGCGGGCCGGCCCGACCGCAGCCCGGCGTCGGAGCCGTTCACGGCCGGCAGACCGCGACGAAGTCGAGGGCGCGATCGAGATCGGCCGACGCCGCCGGCCGCAGCCTGAAGTCCGATGCGGCGATCGCGGGAGTGAATCGGTCATAGAACGGACGCGTGAGGCGCAGGCGGCGATGCACCGAGTCCCAGCCGCCACGCAGCGCCACCTCGTGCAAGCGGAGTTTGCGCGCGTGGAAGACGCCGTGCAGCTCGACCCCGCTGAACGCTCCCTGACAGAGCCGCGCGAACTCGGCCGCGCGGTACTCGTGAACGTGCCACGGGTTGTCCGAGCGCGCGGCCCCGGCGGGCGCGAGGGTGAGCACGTTGGGCGTCGAGATGAACACCACCCCGCCGGCGCCGACCAGCGTCCGGAAATGCTCGAGCAGCGAGCGCGCGTCCTGCACGTGCTCAATCGTCTGCAGGAACACCACGCAGTCCGCGGGCAGCGCATACGCCTCGACGAGCTCGCGCACGAAGCTGAGGTTGGCCCGGCGATAGCGCAGGCGTGCGTGCTCGAACGCCTCCGGGTTCGCGTCGATCCCGACGACTTCGGCGGCGAAGCGCGCGAGCAGATCCGAGCCATAGCCCTCGCCGCAGGCCATGTCCAGCACGCGCAGCCCGGCGACGCGCGCGGCGATCCACTCGTACACAGCGAGATGCCGACGAAACCAATAGTTCTCGGCCGGCACGTCCGGCAGAGTGCGCTCGCCGGTGAGAGCCAGCGGCGGCACGCCGGGCGGCTGGTCGCGCTGCATATGACGCGGGAAGGCTGCCACGGCGCGCGAGTATACGAGCGCTAGTGTCGGGCCATGCGTGAACGCGAACGCGCCCTGTCGGCGCCGCCCGGACGAGCGATCGCTCGGCGCACGGCGGCGCTCGGCGTCGCGCTGACAGCGCTGATCGCACTCGCCGGCTGCGGCAAGGCGGCCTCCGGGCAGTCGAGCGCCGGCGCCGTCGAACCGACCCCGACGATCTCCAAGACGGGACCGGTGGCCGCGGCCCCGGCGACCGCCACGCGCAATACGACGCGACTGGGCGGCGCCGACGAGCTCGCGGACGCGGCGGCGGTGGCGCGCGCGGCGTACCCCGGCTTGACCGCCGACACGCGCCCGCAGACGGTGGCGGTCGCTGAAGCGAAAAACTGGCCGGCGGCGCTCGCCTCCTCGGTGCTGGCAGGCGCGCCGCTCGGCGCGCCGCTGCTCTACGCTGAAGCGGGCAAGCTCCTCCCGGTCAGCGTGCGTGCCTTGAGCTCGCTTCACCCGACGGGCGCGAGCGCCCTCGGCGGCGCGCAGCTGCTACTGCTCGGGCGCTCGCTGCAAGCCCCGAGCGGCTATCGGGCGCGGGGAACCTCCAGCGGGGATCCGTACTCGCTCGCGGCGTCGGTCGCGCGGCTTCTCGCGGTCGTTCGCGGGACGAGCCCGCGCCGGGTGATCGTCGTAGCCGCCGACGGGCCGCCGGCGCTCGCGATGCCCGCGGCGGGCCTGGCCGCCGAGAGCGGCGCGCCGATTCTGTTCGTGACGCGCACGCGCGTCCCCGGCCCGACCGCGGCCGAGCTGCAGAGCCTGGGCAGGCCGACCATCTACACCGTCGGCTCGAGCGCGATCGGCGCCGGCGTCATTGCCCAGCTTCGCAATTACGGTTCGGTCAAGCCGGTCGAAGCGAGCCCCGGCGAAGACGCGACCGCGGCCGGCAACGCCGTCGCGGTCTCACGCTTCGCGGACGGTTCATTCGGCTGGGGCATCCGCGAACCGGGCCACGGCCTCGTGTTCGCCAACGCGTCGCAGCCGTTCGACGCGCCGGCCGCGGCGATACTGTCGGCGACCGGCGACTACGCCCCGCTGCTGCTGGTCGAAGACGCCAATAGCGTCCCCACTGCGCTGCGCTCGTATCTGAGCGACATCCGGCCGGCGGCGCCGGGATCGCAGCCGGTCAAGGGCATCTACAATCACGGTTGGCTGATCGGCGACGAGAGCGCCATCTCGGGGCTCACGCAAGCGAGGCTCGACGCGATGCTCGAGATCGCGCCGCACAGCGCTCCGGCGCGGGAAAGCACCCAGACGAGCGAAGAACCTCCGCTAGCCTCCTCCGAATGACCCGCAGCAACACGCTTCCCACCCGCGGATGAGCCAGGCCGAGGATCCCGATCTGCTGCGCAAGGAGCAGGCGCACGAGGTGACGGTCGATGACGTCCGCCGGCTGATGGGCGCGTCCACCCCGCACTTCGCGCTGCAGCTGCGCGATCGCATCGCGCGGCTGATCGCCGGCCTGCCGCAGGACGACCCGGCGCGCATCGAAGGTGAACGCGAGATCGCGCGCTTGCAGCGTCTGGGGATCGAGGGCGAGACACGGGGCGAGGCCGCGGACACCGGCGAGCCGCCACTACCCTCGCTCGGCGCGCCGCTCAACGCCGGCTGATCACACGCGCGCGCGCCTCCAGGAAGCGGGCGCGCCACAGCTTGAACAGCACAACGAACAGCGCGGCGTCGACCGCGAGCAGGCCGATGCTGAACAGCCGCGGAACGGTCGTGAACGCACTCACCGCGAGCACGACGACCGTGTCGAAGATGAGCACCGGCAGGAAGGCGAGGATCAGCGTATGCGAGCGGTAGCCGGCGCGGTGCTCGCGCAGCGTCACCTCGATCGTGCCGAGCGCGACGGCTCCGAGGCTCGCGAACAGGACCGGCCCGCCGCTCGAGAGCCCGCCCTGCGAAGCCCGCTGCAGACCGATGATCGTCCCGATCGCGCCCACCAGAATCAGCAGCTCCGACAGCGGCCATGGATGCCAGGGCGCCTGAGGGCGCGGACCGACCGAAAGCGGATCGCGAAACGGAGGAGGATCCTGCACAGACCTGCGCGCTCGACGGGCCTGTCTCTTGGCTGGGCTGCGCGTCACTGGCGCGCTGTCGCTCGCTGCGCCGTCGGGAGCCCCCGCAGGGCTGTCCGTCGATCGCTGCGCCGCCGCCCCGTCGGGGGCCGGGCGCCGCTTGCGCGAGCGTCCGCGACCACGATTCTTGCTGCGCGAGCCGGCCACGACCTCAACTACCAGGGGGAGATTCTTCACACCCGCGCATCGCGATCGATCCTAGCGCCAAGCCATGCTGCCGCTGGGAGCGGCCCTATGCTGGGCTCGTGCCCGCGACACCCGCGCCACCGCCCCCTCCCCCGCCGGGCTCGGCCCACGCAGGCATCCCGGGCAGCGTGCTGCCCGGGCCGTTTGGCGTCGGCGAGTACGCGGCGGCGCTGCGCGCGAAGCTGCGGGCGTTCGCGAAAGTGCAGCTTGCCGGCGAGCTCGTCAACCTGCGTCTGGCGCGGGCGCGCGTCTACTTCGAGCTGCGCGACTCGCGCGGCGCGCTCCCGTGCGCGGTCTGGCTGAAGGACTGGGAGGCGATTGCCGCACGCGCCGGTGAGAAGCCGGCTGAGGGGATGCAGGTGATCGTCGCGGGCGGATGCGACTTCTACCCCGGCAGCGCGACCTCATCTCCGGGATTCTCGTTCGCGGTCCGCGATCTGCGGGTCGCCGGCGAGGGGGATCTGCTCGCGCGCATCGAGCGGCTGCGCAAGCAACTCGACTCCGAGGGTCTGCTGAGGCCGCAGAAGCTGCTGCACAGGCCGTTGCTGCCCCGCACGATCGGAGTCGTAACGGGCGAGAGCGGCAGGGCGCGCGACGACATCCTCGCCGCACTTGCCAGGCGCGGCTGGGCGGGCCGGATCGTCTGGGGATTCGCGCCGGTGCAAGACCGCCACGCGGCCCCGCTGATCGCCCGCGCTCTGCAGGATCTCGGCGCGATCGGCGGGGTCGACGTCGCGATCGTCGCGCGTGGCGGAGGCTCGCTCGCGGACCTCTGGTGCTTCTGCGATGAGACGCTGTGCCGCACGGTCGCGCTGCTGGCGATGCCCGTGATCGCATCAGTCGGTCACCACACCGACAGGACGCTGCTGGACGACGTCGCCGCCGTCAGCTGCTCGACGCCGACACATGCCGCCGAGGCAGCGGTCGCGCTGGACTGCGTACGGGCCCGCGTCGATCTCGCGGGCGCGGCGGCGCGTCTGCGTGTCCGCGGACGCAGCGCGGTGGTGGTGCGCGCGAAGACACTGGAAATGCTCGCGCGCGCCCCAACCATTCATCTAGCGCGCCAACGCGCGCAGCTGCACCAGCGCTTGCGCGAGATCCGCGCCGGCTCGCGTCGCAGGGTGCGGACCGAGCACGCGCTGAGCACCCGTCGCTGCCTGGTATTGCAGCGAAAGTCCGGTTCGGCCGCGCTCGACTGCCGCACGCGGCGTGCGCGCGAGCTGCAGCGCCTCGCGCTGGCGCTGCAGGGCCACGACCCGCAGCGCACGCTCGAACGCGGTTACGCGCTCGTGCAGTCCCAGCAGGGCGAGCCGATCGGCAGCGCGGCCGCGGCGAGGCGGGCCGGCGAGGTGAGCCTGCGCTTCGCCGACGAGACGATTCCGGCGAGGATCCGCGAGCGATGAGCGCTACCCACCGCGCCAACGAGCATTCCCCGAGCGCGCAGGCCGAGCGTTCCACGGGCCGGCCGTCCGAGCAGCAGAGCTATGAGACTGCGACGGCACGGGTCGATGAGATTATCCGGCGGCTCGACTCGGGCGAGGCGAGCCTCAGCGAGACGCTCGCGCTGGTCAAGGAGGGCAAGGCTCTGATCGAGCGCTGCGCGGGCGAACTGGAGGAGGTGGCGGGCGCCCTGGAGGAGCTTCGGCTCGACGAGCTCGTCGAGCGGCTCGAGCGCGAGGCTCCCGGCGCGAGCCCGACCGGGGCAGGAGGGCGCAGCGAGGCGGATAGCCGTTGACGACCTGGGAGCGGCTTGCGGCCCTGCCCGTGCAGATAGACGGCTACGCGCTCGAAGGGCTTCAAGCGAACGTGTCGAGCGCGTTCGAGCGCAAGAGCACGATCATCAAGCTGCGCGGCGACGGCGAGGAGGGGCTCGGCGAGGACGTCACCTACGACGCCGTCGATCACGAGATCCTCCAGACAGCCGGCCCGGCGCTGCCGCTGGCGGGCAGCTATACGCTCGCGTCCTTCGCGGAGCGCCTCGCGAGCCTCGAGCTGTTCCCGCAGGAGCCGCAGCGCGAGGTCTCGCAGCGCTACCGGACGTGGGCATTCGAGTCGGCTGCGCTCGACCTGGCGCTGCGCCAGGCCGGCACGACACTGTACGAGGCGCTCGGGCGCACGTGCCAGCCGGTGCGCTTCGTCGTGTCGCTGCGCCTGGGGGAGCCGCCGAGCATCGAGCCGCTGCGCAGCCGCCTGCAGATGTATCCGTGGCTGCGCTTCAAGCTCGATCCGACGAGCTCGTGGGACGCTCGCCTGATCGCGGAGCTGGTGGGAAGCGACGCGATCGACTCGGTCGACTTCAAGGCCTACTACTCGGGCTCGATCGTCGACCAGCCGCCGGACCCGGCGCTCTACAAGCGGGTCGTCGATGCGTTTCCGAACGCCTGGATCGAGGACCCGGCGCTCACCGCGGAGACCGACGCGGCGCTCGCGGGCGCGCGCAAGCGGTTCTCCTGGGATGCCCCAATCCACTCGATCGCTGACATCGAGGCGCTGAAGTATCCCCCGGAGATGGTCAACATCAAGCCCTCGCGGCTGGGCGGCCTGCGGAGCCTGCTCGACGCGTTCGATTACTGCGCGGCGCGCGGGATCGGCAACTACGGGGGAGGCCAGTTCGAGCTCGGCGTGGGCCGCGGCCAGATTCAGTACCTCGCGTCGCTGTTCCATGCCGACGCGCCAAACGACGTCGCGCCGACGGGGTTCAACCTGCCCGAGACGCCGCCCGGACTGCCCGCGAGCCCGCTGCAACCAGCCCCGGCAGAGCTGGGCTTTCGCTGGGATCAGGACTAGCGCGAGAACGGCCGCCCGGCGCGCAACTTCGGTCGCGCTGCCTTGTTCTGCGACCAAAGACCTAAATTGCGGCTAAGGTCATGAGCCGCTTTCCCGGCGCGAAGGAGTTGCCCCGATGAGCCTGGGCGCCAAAGAGCGAGCGAGATCCCTTACCGCTGCAGCCGTCTCGCTGCTGCGTACGTTGCCTCTCTGCGCGCTCGTGCTCGGCGCGTTGGCCAACACGCCGGCGGCGACCGCCGCGCCGGCGAGCCGGGGCGGCGCGAGCGCGCCGCACGAAACGACGAACAAGACCTCGCCGCAGACGACCGGCGGTACGGGCAAAGGGAGCGCGGGCGCCAGCGGCAAAGGGAGCGCGGGCAGGCCGAGCACCTCTCTGCACGTGAAGACCGTGCGGATCGCGAGCGTCAAGTGCGTGCCGGCGAGCAAATGCAGCTCAACCGCGCATCAAGTCTCGCTGCGCGGGACGCTCCTGATCGCCGGCCCGGGGGTCCTGAGCGGCATGATCGTCGCGTTTCCGAACAGGCCGGGCGCGCGCATCAGCCGCACCTCGCCGGCCGCGCACCTGCACAGCACAAACTCGGGGCTGGAGGCGACCGTGCCCGCGAGCGCGCACTCGGGCAAGATCATGCTCCTGCTCGGCCGAGGCCGGTATACAAGCTCGTATGGTCCGATCTCGATCGTTCGCTACGCGTTGCATCCGCCTGCGCCGAAGCCGCAGACGCCCCCCCAGGCGCTGGCGAGCTCGCCCAGCGGCTCGGCGTTCGACGGCCAGGGCATGTGGATCTGGTATCTGAGCCAGTCCGAAGGCGGCAACCTGGCCGCGATCGCGGCGCGAGCTCACGCGGCGGACATTTCGACGGTGTTCGTCAAGAGCTCGGACGGCTCGACCAACTACTGGAGCCAGTTCAGCCCCGAACTCGTCAGCCAGCTGCATGCGGATGGGTTGAAGGTGTGTGCGTGGCAGTACGTGTACGGGACCAATCCGGCCGGCGAGGCGAATCTCGGCGCCCGGGCGGTCGCCAACGGAGCGGACTGCCTGATGATCGACGCCGAGTCCGAGTACGAAGGGCGCTACGGCGCGGCGCAGACCTACATCAACGACCTGCGCGCGAGCGTCGGACCGAGCTACCCGCTAGGGCTCGCGTCGTTCCCCTACGTGTATGACCACACCTCCTTGCCCTACTCGGTCTTCCTCGGTCCGAATGGAGCGCAGTTCAACGCGCCACAGATGTACTGGAAGGACATCGGCAACACGGTCGACACGGTGTACGCGAACACCTACATCGCCAACAGGATCTACGGGCGCCCGATCATGCCGCTCGGCCAGAGCTACAACCACCCAGCCAACAGCGAACTCGTGCGCTTTCGCGAGGAGGCGGTCGACTACGGCGCGACCGGGCTGTCCTGGTGGGACTGGCAGGAAACGCCGAGCAGCGAGTGGAGCGCGCTGGCGGCTCCGCTCAGCCCGTTGACCAGCGTGACCCCCAACCCTGGCTACAGCGAACTGGAACAGGGCAATCGCGGCGATCCGGTGCTGTGGATGCAGGAGCACCTGGCGAGCGCGGTCGCGAGCCAGCCGACGACCGGCATCTTCGATGCGACCACGACCGCCAACCTCGAGCAGTTCCAGGCCGCGCACGCAATTCCCGCGAGCGGCAAGACCGAAACGTTGACCTGGCAGGCGCTGCTGGCGCTCCCGCCCGTCGCGGTCAACTGGACCGCCGCGGGCCCGAAGGCGTGACGGCCGGGCGTTCGGCCGCGCGCGCCGCGCACCCGGCCGCGTCGTCAGCTAGACGCGCTGGATCAGCGTGCCGGTTCCCAGACCGCCGCCGCAGCACATCGTCACGAGACCGATCTCCTTGTCGGAGCGCTCGAGCTCGTGCAGCAGCGTCGTGATCAGGCGCGCGCCGGTCGAGCCGAGCGGGTGGCCGAGCGCCATCGCACCGCCATTGACGTTGACGCGATCCATGTCGGGGCTCAATTCGCGCCGCCAGGCCGCGACGACGGGCGCGAACGCCTCGTTGATCTCGATCAGGTCGATGTCGTCGATCGACATCCCGTTGCGGTCAAGGATTTTGCGTGTCGCGGGAATCGGCCCCTCGAGCATTTTCACCGGGTCGCAGCCGACGGTCGTCTGATCGACGATCCGTGCGCGCGCGTTCAGCCCGAGCTCCTTGGCCTTGTCGGCAGCCATCACCAGCACCGCGGCTGCGCCGTCGGAGATCTGCGAGGAGTTGCCCGCTGTGATCTTGCCGTCTGGCTTGAACGCGGGCTTGAGCTGGGAGAGGGTGTCGAGGTTCGTGTCGGGCCGGATGCCCTGGTCGGCCACGTAGGTGCTGCCGTTGACCGCAAACGGGACCACCTCGCGCTCGAAGCGTCCCTCCTCGGTGGCCTGATGAGCGAGCCGGTGCGAGCGCACGGCGAGCTCGTCGAGCTCTGAGCGGGGTATCTCCCATTGGTCGGCGATCATCTCGGCGCCGAGCCCCTGGCCGACGATGTTGTGCTTGGCCATCAGCTCGGGAGTGAATGCGAAGCCAAAGTCCGCCTGGGTCTTCATCCCCGCAGCAAACGGGAGGTGGCCCATGTGCTCCACTCCGCCGCCGATTACCACGTCGTGCACCCCGGCAGCGACGAGCGCGCCCGCGAAGTTGACGGCCTGCTGGGCCGACCCGCACTGCCGATCGACGGTCGTCGCGGGCGTCTCGATCGGAAGGCCTTCCTGCAACCAGGCGTTGCGGGCGATGTTCAGGGCCTGCTCGCCGAACTGCTGCACGCAGCCCGCGACCACATCTTCGACCTGGCTCGCGTCGATGCCCGCCCGCGAGATGACCTCCGTGTAGCACTTGCCGAGCAGCGCGTTGGGATGGGTGTCCTTGTAGTAGCCCTTCTCCTTGTGCCCACGGCCGATCGGCGTGCGCACGGCCTCCACGATCACGACCTCGCGGCCATCTGGTTGCCTCATGGTTGAAAGTCCTCCTGATCCAGTCTGTGCGGTTGGGTCCGTTCTACGTCAGTACGCCGCGCGCCGGTACGATGCGCGGCTGGCGGCGGGGAGGGCCGAGGCGCGCGCACGGCGTACGCTTCCGCACCCCTGTCCCGTACTCTACCGCGCCGATCAACGATTTAGATTGACTAGTCAATCAACGAACTCATGCACGAGACGCTTGCGATAGCCGGAAGCGGCGCGATTGCCTGCGGCCTCGCCGCGACCGCGGCGCATCACGGCCCGGTGCTGCTGCTCGCGCGCTCCGACAGGTCGGCCGAGCGCGCAAAGCGGACCGTCGAGCTGGCGCTCTCGCGCCTGGGCGCCGAGATCGACCCCGAGCACGTGCAGGTGGTCACCGACCGGGACGCGCTCGCGGGCGCGAACTTCGTGGTCGAGGCGGTCGTCGAGGATCACGCCGTCAAGGCGAACCTGCTGAGCGAGCTGGACGGCGTGCTCGACCCGCAGGCGATCCTCGCGAGCACGACCTCGTCGCTGTCGATCGAGCAGCTCGCGCGAGCGAGCGGCCGCGAGGAACGCTTCGTCGGGCTCCACGTGTTCAACCCGGTGACGAAGATGAAGCTCGTCGAGCTGATCTTCCCGAGCGCCGCGAGCGCCGACACACGCGCGCGGACGCTAGCGCTGTGCGAGACATTCGAGAAGACCCCTGTCGAGGTTCCCGACCTGCCCGGGTTCGTCGTCAACCGGCTGCTGTTCCCGTACCTGTTCGCCGCCGTGCGCCTGCTCGAACAGACCGGCATCGACGCGGCCAGCGTGGATACCTGCATGCAGCTCGGAGCGGGCCACCCGATGGGCCCGCTCGCGCTGCTCGACTTCGTCGGCCTGGACGTTGCCAAGGCGATCGGCGAGAGGATCGGCGAGCCGGTCCCGGAGCGGGTCCAGCAGCTGATCGACGAGGGGGCGCTGGGGCGCAAGAGCGGACGCGGGTTTCACAGCTACTGACCTGCTAGCCGGCGCTCACAGCCGAGCTTTATCAAGTCTGAGCTGACTTTTAGCTCGGCTTCATCAACCTGGCGATACTGGTATCTGCGACTCAGTCGCAATGCACACCCGCCTCCTCCCAGTGCACACGCTCCGGCCCGCTCCCCCCGCGGGCCGGACGTGCATTTGCGGCCATATCAGGCGTCAGGCAGGGTTTGCGCGCGATCGCCCTCGCGGCGGGGCGGCCGCCGGCGCGTGCGGATGCGAACCGCATCGATGCGGTTGTCGCGTACCGACTCGACCCTGATCGAGAACCCGCCCGCATGGACGGTGTCGCCGCGCCGCGGCAACCTGCCCAGTTGGGCAAAGACGAAGCCGCCGACCGAGTTGTACGCGTCGCTGTCGACCGGAAGGTCGAGCCCGTAATCGGCCAGATCGGTGATCGCGACGTGGCCGCGCACGTACCACTCGCCGTTGGCCAGCCTCCTGACCTCCCCCGCGGCCGGATCGGTCTCGTCGGCGATCTCGCCGACCACCTCCTCGACGATGTCCTCGACCGTCACGATCCCCACCACCCGGCCGTACTCGTCGACGACGACCGCCATCGAGGCGCGCTGGCGCTGCAGGTCTGCGAGCAGGTCGTCCAGCGGCTTCGTCTCCGGCACGATCGGCGTGTCGTGGACGATCGACCGGACTGACGCATGCGGCCCCTCGCGGATCAGCAGATCCGCCAGCGAGCTCACATGCACGACTCCGTATACGCGGTCGCGGTTCTCGTCCTCGGTGACCACGAGTCGCGTGTGACCCGACGCGATCGAGCGCTGCAGCGCGGTCTCCACGTCCTCGGAGCTGTCGACCGTGATCACGGCCGGGATCGGCGTCATCACCTGGCGCGCCTCCTGCTCGTGCAGGTGGAACACTCCGGTGAGCATGCCCGCCTCGCCCAGGTCGATGTGCCCGCCGGCGTAGGACTCGGCGATCAGGCGCTTGAGCTCATCCGAGGATCCGCCGCGGCGCTCGAGGCTCATGTCGACGCCCATCAGCTTGAGGATCCGAGCCGCGACAGCGGTCAGCGCGACGATGAAGGGGCGAAACGCGACGCTGAAAGCCTGCAGCGGTCGTGCGATCCGGGGCGCGACGATCTCGGCGCGGTTGATCGCGTAGAACTTGGGCACCATCTCGCCGGCGATCAGCTGCACGATCGTGATCAACACGTACGCGACGGTCACGGAGATCACCACCGCGATGCCGTGACTGAGCACTCCGCCGAACGCGCCTTTGAGAACGTTTGCCAGCGCGGGCTCGGCGAGCGCGCCGATGCCGATCGAGGTCATCGTCACCCCGATCTGCACCGCCGAGATGTATTCGTTGATGTTCCCAACCTGCTCGAGCGCGAGGCCCGCGCCGCGGGTCCCTTCCTCGCGCATCACCTCGAGCCGCGAGCGGCGCGAGCGCACGAGCGCGTACTCGGCGATCACGAAGAAGGCGTTCACGCCGACGAGCGCGAGCGCGATGATGAGCCTGAGCCCGTTCACGCCGGCCTGCCGCCCACGGCGGCCCGGCTACTTCGTGGAAGATCTTCGTCGTCGTTCATGCGTGCCGACTTGCCAACGGTAGCAAGGGCCCTCGTCGGACGTACGATCGCCAAGAGCGTCCTGGCCGGAGTCTCGTGTGTGGGCGCAGCGGTCGACGCCCCGAAAGCTCACGCGAGCCCGTCGATCCGGGCCGCCAGCTCGAAGTCCGCCGCGGTGACCCCGCCCTGCGAATGCGTCGACAGCGTCAGGCGCACGTTGTTCCAGCCGTGCAGCAGGATGTCGGGGTGATGGTTCAGCGCCTCGGCGACCTCGGCGACGCGGTTGACGAACGCAACCGCCGCAGCGAAGTCCGCGAACTTGAACTCGCGCGCGATCGCATCCTGCTCGTGCCGGTGCCAGTCGCCGCCGGCGAGGCGCTGCTCGATCTCCGCGCCGCTCAGCGCTGCCATTGGGCGAGACTAGCGCGAACGCCGGGCGCGACGCGCGACGCTCGCGACTCGCCCTAAAGTCCGGGGACCGTGCGCATCGTCAGCCTCGTCCCCCACGCGACCGAGCTGCTGTTCGCGCTGGGCCGCGGCGGCCAGGTGGTCGGGGTCACGCACGAGTGCGACTATCCGAGCGAGGCGCTCACGCTGGCGCGGGTCACGCGCGATGTCCTGCCGGCGGGCCTGAGCGCGGCGGAGATCGACCGCGCGGTGCGCGAGCTGACCGAGCGCGGCGAGGCGATCTACGAGCTCGACCGCGCGGCGCTCGCTGAGCTCGAACCCGACCTGATCGTCACCCAGGCCCTGTGTCCGGTCTGCGCGGTCTCTTACGAGGAGGTGTCTGAGCTTGCGCGCGAGCTGCCCGTGCGCCCGCGGGTGCTCTCGTTGAACCCGAAGACGCTCGGAGAGACGCTCGGCGACGTGCGCACCGTCGCGGAGGCGACCGGCAGACGCGAGCGCGGGGTCGAGCTGGTGCGGGAAGCGGCCACGCGCATCGATCGCGTCAGGCTCGCGGTTCGCGGTCGCGGGCGCCCGCGCGTCGCGGCGCTGGAGTGGCTCGACCCGATCTATGTCGCGGGCCACTGGACACCCCAGCTGATCGACTATGCGGGCGGCGAGGACGTGCTCGGCCTGCCCGGCGAGCCCTCCCAGGCGATCTCCTTCGAGCAGCTCAGGACGGCGGCGCCGGACGTCGTTGTCGTGATGCCCTGCGGCTACGACGCCTCCCGGGCTCAGGCCGAGGCCGCCGCGCATGCGCGCGAGCTGGCCAAGCTGGGCGCCGAGCACATCGTCGCTGTGAACGCGTCGGCATACTTCTCGCGCCCCGGGCCGCGGCTGATCGACGGTCTCGAGCTGCTCGCGCACATCCTGCACCCGGAGCGGCTGCCGAGCGCAGCCGGGGAGGCTCTACCGGTGAGCTCCGCTGCTGCGCTACGACCCCAGGTCTAGCGCGAAGCGCCGTTTCTCACGGTTCGGGAGTTATCAACGTGCCTTGTGTGGGCGCCGCGCTTTGCACCTCGCTCGAGTGCGAGGTGGCCAGCGAGCCCGCGATCGCCGCGGCGGCGATCGCGGCGCAACCGGCGAGCGCGAGCGCCTGCCTGCGGTAGCGGTTACCGAGCTGGATCACGAGCGCCGCAACGGTCCCCCCGATCAGCCCGCCGACGTGCCCGCCCCAGGAGATCCCAGGCACGGTGAAGCTGAAGATCAGATTGAACAGGATCAGCGTCCCCACACCGCTCTGCAAAAGCGGAATCTGACGTGCGCGCATCTCCACCGCAGCGGCGCCCATCACCCCGAACACCGCTCCCGACGCGCCCACCGTCAGCACGTGCGGCGAGACGAGCAGCGCCCCGAGCGAGCCTGTGAGCAATGACACCGCGTAGATCAGCGCGAACTTGAGGTGGCCCAGCGCGGGCTCGAGCAGGACCCCGAGGTAGTAGAGCACGAGCATGTTGAACCCGATGTGCAGGATGTTCTCGTGCAGGAACCCACTCGTTACCAGCCGCCACCACTGACCATGAGCGACGCCCTGGCCGGCCAGCGCCGGAGCTTCGCTTGAGCCGAGCAGCGCCCCTTTCAGATACAGGCTGTCGCCGGTGCCGCTCCCGGCGAGCGTGATATTGCCCTCGGCCAGGAACACGATCACGTTGATCACGATCAGCGCGTAGGTCACCTGCGGCCTGGTCGCCATGTCGCGCATGCGCATGGTCTTCGTGCGTTGTCTGGAGCACTCGGGGCAGCGCATCCCGACAGCCGTGGGCGTCATGCAGTCGGGGCAGATCGGTCGCCCGCAGGACGAGCACGACACGCCCGTCTCGCGCGATGGGTGGCGGTAGCAGGTGGCCATGTCCGCGCTAGAGCCTAGCTGCGCCTGCGCGTGCGCCTGCAGCGCGCACCGGCTTTCCATTTCCCATCAGCAGTGCCTCACGTCTGGCGAATCTCCAGCGCTCAGCGATCGCCCAGCAGCCGGCGCGTCTCGCGGCTGAGGTCCCTCAGCGTCCGCTCGGCAGTGTCGCGGGCGCCGGCGACGATCCCGCCGTGGCTGACCACGTTGGCCTGCGCCTTACGGCGTGCGCGCAGCACCACCAGTGCTACCCCCGCAGCGCTTCCAGCCACCAGCGCCGCCGTGGGCCGCGCCCAATTGCGCGGGTCGCGCATCGCCGCAAGCTCCCACGCCTCGAGCTCATCGGCCGCGAGCTCGGTGATGCTCTGCAGCGCGCTCTCCAGCCGCACGACCAGATCCGCCGGCGGATCGACAGGCGAGAGCGCCTCGCGCAGCAGGCCCTCGAAGCCGTTTTGCGCCGTTTCGCTCATCGGCCCGCACCGCTTGTGACCCTACTGGCCACGCCCGTCACCGGTTCTCCCCGCTCGCTTCCTCCGCGTGGCCATCCCCCGCGTCGGCGACGATCTCCTGCAGTTGCTTGATGGCACGATGGATCAACACCTTCGTCGCCCCATCGGAGCGTCCGAGCGCGCGTGCGATCTCGCGGTTGTCCATCCCCAGGGCGAACCTCATGATCAGCGCCTCGCGCCGATCCTCGGGCAGCCGGCTCACTCCGTCGAGCACGTCCTTGGCCTGCTCGCGTCCCTCGACGAGCTGCTCGGTGGTGTGCGGCGCGACCAGCGCCGTCGTGTCGTCGATCGGCGAGGCCGGCTTGCGCGAGCGATCGCGATAGAGGTTCGCGGCGAGGTTGTGCGCGATCCGGATCAGCCACGGCCGCAGTGGCCGGCCATTCGATTCGCGCTGCGCCCGCGCGAAGTGCCTGTAGGCCTGCAGGAAAGTCTGCTCGGTCAGGTCCTCCGCGTCGTAGTGATTGCCCACGCGATAGTACGAGTAGCTGTACACGTCGCGCAGGTGGGTCCGGTACAGCTCCGAGAACTCGCTGTCCAGCTGCGCCTTTGGCTTGTCGCTCGGCTTGTCGCTCGGCTCGTCGTCCACTCATCGCACACTAGCCTGCGCCAGGCTCGGTTCGGCGTCAGCGCTCAGGCGGCGCGCGCTCGCTCGCTCTCGTGGCGGGCGCGGCACGGCTCGCCCCGCCGCGGCGCTCTCGCTCCGCCGAGCCACTCCCATTGCAGGTTCACCCGTGCCCAGATCCGCCGTGTAACGCCCGCCGCCAGGCTCGGCGAGGGCTCGGGCACGGTCGGAAACCGCAGGGGCATGCCGACGCGCAGGCGTACCTTCCGCGGCCGTACCCGCCAGCCACGACGGACTCCCTCGGTGCCGATCACGGCGATCGGCGCCACCTGCACGCCCGTTTCCAGCGCCAACCGGCCTACTCCCCGGTGGGGCTCGCCGAGCGGTCCCGGTCGCACGCGCGTGCCCTCCGGAAAGACCACCACGCAATCGCCCCGTTCGAGGATCGCGCGCGCGGTCGCCATCGCGCCCTGATCGCCGGCTCCGCGATCGACCGGGAACGCGCCCAGCGCGCTCAACACCCGCCCTTGCCAGCGCTTCTCGAACAACTCTCGCTTGGCCATGTAGTACACCGGGCGCCGTACCAGCGTTCCGATCACGAACGGATCGAGGAAGCTGCGGTGGTTGGCCGCGAGCAGCAGCGGGCCGGAGTGCGGCAGATGCTCGCGCCCGATTCGCCCCAAGCGAAAGTAGACGCGGAAGAACGGCACCAGGATCGCCCGCAGGATCCAGTAGAGCAGTGGGTTCACGCCCTTGCTCAACGAACGCCCGCGAAACTCGCCGAGCGCGGCGTGGGCGGGCGCCTGCCCGGCAGCGGGCCGCGGCCACTGCGACACCGCCTGGCGGCGCGCGCGAGAGCGTGCGTCGGCGCGCGGGGGGCCCTGCTTGAAGCGCCCGGGCGGGCTGCCCGGCTGCTGGTCGCGCGGCGCGCGACGAGGCAAGATCTGGCTGGCGCTCATACATCCCGTTACCCGTGTCGCTGGCGGCCGTTACAGAGCCGACGTCGCGGGCAAACCCGAGTCTCCGAGGCCCAGCAGCCGGCGATAGGCCTTATTCTGGAGAGCAGACGATCGGCTCTCAGGTGCAGGACGTGGGGCCCGCGGAGAGGGGAGCCGATGGGAACCAGGAGATGATGCGATGGCTAACGATCTGCCGCGGGCAAAGCGTTGGAGGCCGCCGGGCCGCACCTGTTCACGCTGCGGAAAACCGTACGTAGCCAGCGCGGCGGGTTGGCACTGGCTCGGCGACGAGCGGCTGGAATTGATCTGTCCCGGCTGCACAACTCAGATCGAAGCCGATGAAATGCTTGGTCGCGGCGAGCAGCGCTCACGCGGCGCGCCCCCCGCGGGAAGCGATCACTGAGCGAAGCATCAAACGTGAAGCCAAACTCCCTGGCGGCCAGCCGCTCTGCGCGCGGCCAGCTGTCGGCGACGAATTGCGGCCCTGTGCCCACCCAGCCGGGGATTGCGAGCCTTGAAGGACCCGGTTTCTCGGCCAGGAGGAACGTCGAGTCCTAGCTACCTACGGGCAGACGGCGACTCGTGTCTTCGTACGGGCAGATGGCGACCGTGTCTTTGCCACAGATCAGGGTTCGGGACAACGACCGCAAAAGAAGTACTTGAAAGTGAAGTGGCCTTAGCGGTGGCGAAGAATTCGTAATAGGCTGGACGATGTCAGGCTGGACGATCTCGCGAGGCTTTGTCTCGCTGCAAGCGCCCAGCGATTCGTGCGCAACATGCTCACGAGCCCATTCCCAACTTGCTGAACTTGAGACTCGCAGCTACCAGTCTAGGATTCAGCGCGGCAGACGCATCACAGTGATCACTGTCACACAACTAGCGTTGACAAGCTAACGCGGTAAGCGTATAAAAGCTGTTATACACACAGGCGCCCGCCAACGCTCGCGAGTCGGCGAGGCGCGATTTCCTAGAACAGCCGACCGGTGATCGACCGGTGATGTTTGAGCCCAGCCCGCACAAGCTAACGCAAGCGCAGATTGACGCGTGGCGGATCGCAAAGCTCGATCCGTGGCGCGGCAAGAGTCTTGAACTCGATGGCGTAGCCGATAACCAGGACCTTTGCGGACACTCTGGAGCGATCTCGATGATTATCACTCCACGTGGTTTCGTCCGCTGGACCAAGCCGTGAAGGCTCGACGCAGGCCAGCTAGGATGAACCGCCCCACCGCCAGACAACCTCACGCCGCATAGTCGGCGCCGGACGTTCGCGAGCCCGCTCTGGGCGCTCCGGGCGCCGCCGCCAGTCGTGATCGTAAGACTGGCCTGCAGGCTCCACGACGACCCTCAATCTCTACGCCATGGCGACGCATCGCTACGAAAACGAGTCGGACGAGAAGATGCCCTACTTAGGCTCGCAGAGGCCGGAGTTTGGGCAGCCCGATGGGGGTCAGCGCCAAATTGACGCTCCGAGAGCGCGACGATCACGGCTCGGGATGGCGATAGTCCCCTGTAAACTCGGGGTCTTGCCGGAGTAGCTCAGCTGGTCAGAGCGCCTGTCTTGTAAACAGGGGGTCAGCGGTTCGAATCCGCTCTCCGGCTCTGGCGAAACCCTGGGCAGATCCCATCCGCCGAGGAGGAAGACCGTCGTGCAACAGGCGATTCACAGTGCGCTCTGCACGTGACCGCAGTCGGCGATGGCGAAACGGGGGCTGCAGTAGGTCCGCGCAGTCCACTTGATGCGAAACGATTTTACAAAGCGCGAGAGAGCCTGTTCTCGATTGCGCTGGCCCGCGACGACTTTCGTTTGGATGCGCGCCGAAAGGAGATTCAACCGTACGCGCAACAAGAGATCCCCGACGGTCTGTCCGCTCTGGCGGAGAAACTGTCGGAATTCACCGGCATGGGGGAACTCGCCCTTGCGAATGTGATCGAATCTTCGGTGCACTTGCGCGGCAGAGAGGTGGATCTTGAGATCATGTGCTTCGCCGATTATCCAGTAGGCGGATATCAGGAAGCTCATTACCTCCTGTATCAGCTCCGACTGCGTCGGCGAGCCTTCGGCCTTCTGCGCGACTCGCCTCCAATGCACAAAGCTCGTCCCCGTGATCGATCGCGATCCGACGCACGCGAGGAGTTCCCCGGGGGCAGGATCGGTAGCGGCGGCGGGCGCAAGGGCCGGCGTCCGACCGCCGGGACCCGCGGCCGATGCGGGACAGGTCTGGGCCGGCGGAGATGCCTGTACCGCGGCGGGCACCACCCAGGCCAGCGCGCCAAGCGCGATGGCCAGCGCAACAGCTCGGCCGTATCCCCCACCCGTAGCTCGCATCCCGGCACCGACTATACCCGCCCTCGACGGCAAGTGGGCCATTCAAGCGCCTGCTGGCGGCGCCTAACCGGTGCGCGGCGGCGGTCGGCGGCGCGACGCAAGGCCTGCCCGGCAGCGCGAGCAGACAGTTGGGGCAGCTCGCAAAGCCCGGGCCCGCGACTCTTAAGCCGGCCTTCAACACGGCGAAAGCTCGCCTTCAGCGGCGCCCGCCAGACTCCCGACCACGATGTTCCTACTCCTCATTCCGCTCCTCTGGCTGGCCGTCGTGGCGCTCGTCATGGCGGCCTGCCGGGGCGCCGCTCGCGGCGACGGGCGTAGCGACCCCAACACGGCGCCCACGGCCTGGAGCTGATCGCCAGAGTGGCGGGCCCGCGGCGCCAGGCGCTTGCTTGCTTGCCCGAGCAATCCGCAGCGGCTGCGCAGGAGACCCGTCGTCGGCGCGACGTCCAAGTTGGCGGGTGCGCGAAGCGTTAGCTGGTCGTGTGCTCACGGGCGCGACGGCCATCGCCGCCAAGGTCATCGCTTGTGCCACGCAACATTTGTGCCACACAACATTTGTCTATTGCCAGCGCTGCGCCCACCAGCCCGGCTAAGGTATGGCTCGCGGATGGCGGGTAGGGCGCCATCCTGAAACCAGAGCATCGTGGACAAGGAGGCTACAGAGGTGAGTTTTTCTCGAATGATGGGAGCGTTTGGGAGAAGGGGGCGGTGCCTGCTGGTGGTTTGCGCGCTCTCGCTCGGAGTCGGTGTGAGCTCGAGCATGGCCGCCTTGCCGGGGCCTCCGCGGTGCAGCGGTACCCCTCAGGCGCCGGGAGCTCTTGCCGGTCAGTATTCGAGCAATGTCGTAATCGAAGGCGTATGTGTTGTTAATTCAGGTCTGGCGGTGATCCGGGGCAACCTGGTCCTCCGTCCGGGCGCGAGCCTACTCTCCGTCTTCGCACACAATGACCGTACCGGCAGCGGCCCCTCGAAGCTGACTGTCTTCGGCTCTGTGCGCGTGGAAAGCGGCGCGACCGCGGTGCTCGGGTGCGAGCCTGAGCACTCCCCGTGCCTGGATGATCCCTCGGCGCCATCCAGCCCGCGTATATTCGGCAACCTTGTCTCGCGCCAGCCCTTGGGGGTCGTCGTGCACGACGCCACGATCTTCGGAAGTGTCCGCGAGATTGAAGGCGGCGGCGGCAAGACCTGCGAACCGAGCGGGATATTTGCAGAACTCCTCGAAGCCCCGGTATTCAGTGACTACGAGGACACGACGGTGGGGCGTGGGATCTTTGTCAGCGGACTCGAATCTTGCTGGCTTGGGCTGATACGGATGCATGTGGGCGCCAGCATGCGTGTCATCAATAATCAGCTCGCCGATCCCGATGCGATCGAGATCCTCGCCAACACGATTGCCCGGAACCTGAACTGTCAGGGCAACAGCATGGTGTGGAACAGCGCTGATCTGACCGAAGAACTCTTCCCGCGTGCACCCGAGCCCAACACGGTGGGCGGCAGGCGACTCGGACAGTGCGTCCTCGCCAGTCCCGAAACCGAAGGCGGGGAACCCGGTCCCGGACCGTTTTAGGATCGACTCCGGAAAATGGTCCTGGGGCTCCGCGCGATGCCCCGGGACCACTCTCTGCCTCGGGACCACTCTCTTGCAAGCGGGGCCCAGCCCGAGTACCGGCGCTCCGGCCTAGGCGCCGATGTCTTCGTGTTTGCGAAGGTGGCGGCGCCTCGCCTCTCTCTTTGCCTTGCGCGCAGCTGACTCGGCGGCTGCGCGTTCCCGCGCCTCGCCATAGGACTTCGTAACGAGCGACCTGCCGCCGCTCCACCCGAACGCCCAGGCGAGCAGCACGATCGCGAACAGGATGTCCCAGCCGGTGGTGACCAGCTGCTGGCTCACCGAATAGGCGGTGGCGTTGGCGCTGCTGGTGACGCCCTTCAGCGAGAGGACGTTGAATCCCTGTACGACGCCGGCGCCGCCCGGCGTGACCGAGGTCATGTTGGCGAGCGAGTTGCCCGCCACTACGCGCATCAACGTGTCGAAGCTGATCGGGATCTCGTAGGCGGCGAGGAACACGGAGATAATGCCGAGCATCGCTAACCAACTGATCACCTCGGGGAACAGGACTCGCCCGAGGTAGGCCCGCGGATGGACGAGGATCCGCCCGCCAACCTGCGCTTGTTGCCACCAATGCCGGACGCGCTCGCGCAGCGCCCGCGCCACCAAGAACAGGATCATGCCGGCGCCGACCAAGAAGATCGCGGTGGCCCAGGGATGTTCGCGCGCGAACCCGAGCTGCAGGCTGAACGACCCGCCGACTGTCGCGAATAGGTAGACATAACACAGCGTTCCGATCACCGTGTAGAACATTTTCTGGACCACGAAACCGGCCAGGATGCCGGCGAAGGTCGCGCCGGCGATGATCGAGCTGAACATCACGAGCATCACCAGCGTGCCCAAGCTTGCCGGCAGGACTCCGTTCAGCGCGACCGCCGTCGCGTAGCAGGCGAGAATCTGCAGCCAGCGGACGTTCGAGCGCCCGTATGCGAAGCCCAGGATCGCGTACCAGGCGTAGGCGGTCGTGGTCGTCTGCAGCGTTATCAGCGCAAGCGCCGCGAGCAGATAGCCGATGGAGATGTCCGTGACCGTGTTCCAGATGTGCTTGAGCCAGCCGCTGACGTCCCAGCCGAACAGCGTCGCGCCCGCCCCGATCACGACGATCACGAGCGCTCCGATCAGGACCCGTTTGAAATGGATACGAATCCGCGGACCCGCGCTGGTCAGCTGCTCGGTGGCCATCTGGCGATCTTACGGGCGATGATTACGGGAATCCAGACGGACTGCGGCGGACTTCAGGGGACCCCCCACGCTGCGCGACCGCCCACAGCAGACCGCAACACGCGCGCCCCCAGCGCGTTCTTGCAGCTACCGGCTCGCGCGCACCGCGACCACGCGACAATCTGGAGGAGCACGAGTGAGCAGCAGGACGTTCAAAGACCCCGATCGGCTAAGCCGCGGCGCTCGTCGCGGTCCGCTCGCGGGATTCAGGCGGGGGCTCGCGTCTCGCCTGGGCCGCGGCGGGCGAGTCGCGCTGCCGCTGCTCGCGTTCGCCGCGCTCGCGCCGGCATCCGCGCATGCCGCGCCGCTGGCCTGGTCGACTCCCGCATCCGCGGATCCTGGACAGACGCCGACCGCGATCGCCTGCCCTTCCGAAGGCCTCTGCGTCGCGATCGACCACACGCACGTGCTGCGCACCACCGATCCCGCGGCGCCCAATCCGGAATGGTCACGAGCTCAGCCGATCGATCCGGGCCATACGCTCAGCTCACTCGCGTGCGCGCCGGCGGGGCTGTGCGTCGCCGTCGACGAAAGCGGACAGGCGTTCGCCACCACCAATCCCGCGGCCGGCGCCGGGGGGTGGACTGGACCGGTCACGATCGACGGCGCCGGCCTCACCGGCGTCTCCTGTCCCTCCGCGAGCCTGTGCGTAGCCGTCGACCAGGTAGGCAAAGAGCTGAGAAGCACCGACCCTGGCGCCGCCAGCCCGACCTGGAACGAAGCGAAGATCGCCGGCAGTCCGCTGCATGCGATCTCCTGTCCGAACGAATCGCTCTGCGTGGCGGTCGATGGCGCCGGCGAGGTGCTGGTCAGCCCCAACCCTGCAGCTCCCTCTCCGTCGTGGTCGAGCAGAGTGATCGACGCGGGCAGCTCGTTGCAGGCGGTCTCGTGTGCGAGCGTCTCGCTGTGCGTCGCCGTGGACACGCTCGGCAACGCGCTCGTCAGCGCCGATCCAGGCGCCGGCCCCCCGACATGGAGCGTCACCCAGATCGACGTGACCGGCGCCTTCACTGGTATCTCCTGCGCGACATCGGGTCTGTGCGTGCTCGTGGACAACCGCGGATCTGCGCTGTCAAGCGATAATCCGGCAGCTTCGATCCCGACGTGGAATGGGGCGACCGCCGACTCGGCGCCGCTCGTCGGCGTGTCCTGTCTGCCGGGAGGATTTTGCGTCGGGATCGACAGTGTCGGCCAGAGCGTCAGGGCGCTCGTTCCGGCGCCGGTCTCCGCGACCGCCCCGGCGCTCGAAGTCACCGCCGGGGAAGCGACGTTGACCGGCGCGGTCAACCCCGACGACGCCGTGCTCGGCGAATGCCGCTTCGAATACGGGACGAGCACCGCCTACGGGCAGAACGCGACCTGCGCCAACGCGCTCTCGCCGGTCGGCGGTGCGCAAGCGGTGAGCGCGCGCGTCGCGGGTCTAGCGCCTGCCACCACCTACCATTTCCGGATCGTCGCGGCCAACGCGGGCGGCGTCGGCGCTGGCGTCGACGCGACCTTCAAAACGGCGGCGGCCCTCGCGCTGGTCCAACCGCGCCCGTCGATCGCCGGTGTGCCCGGGATCGGCGAACGCGTGCGCTGCGACTCCGGTGTGCCGAGCGGCTCGACCGCGACGCTGACCTACGCCTGGGTGCGCGACGCAACCACGATCGCTGGGGCGACGAGCTCGACCTACGTCATCACGCCGGCCGACGCCAAGCATCACCTGCAGTGCCGTGTGACCGCGACGAACGCCGCAGGCAGCGCGACGGCGAACAGCGCGTTCGTATCGGTGCCCGCGACCGGCGTGCTCGCCGCCGTCGGCGAGACCAGCATCGGAAAGCTGACGACGAGCGGCGCGCAGATCAACGTTCCGACCCGCTGCGCGTCGCGCGCGCCGGAAGGTTGCACGATCTCGCTGCGCGTCACGATCACCCAGACGCAGTCGCACAAGCCTCATCGGCGCGTGACCGTAACGCTCGCGACGAGCACGGTGCGCCTCAAACAGGGCCAGCAACGCACGATCGTGCTCAAGCTGAACAGCTCCGGCCGGCATCTGCTCGCCCAGAAGCACCGCCTGGCGGTCGGGCTCGCGGTGAAGGGCACCCTGATCGGGGTGCTCAAGGCAAGCCTGAAGAACACCACGGTGACGTTGCGCGACCCACCCAGCGGGCACAAGCGGTGAAGGCGCGCAGACTCCTCGCCGGCCCCTGCACGTGCCTGCTCGTGCTGGTCGCGCTGCTCGCGGCGAGCCCGAGCGCGAGCAGCGCGGAAATTCTCGCGGCGACCCCGTACATGGGCTGGGACACCTATTTCACGTTCGGAGCGCACTACAGCGAGTCAACTGTGCTGGAACAGGCGAGCGACCTGATCCAAAGCGGGCTCGAGCGCGACGGCTATCGCTACGTCTGGCTCGACGTCGGCTGGTGGCAGGGACAGCGCAACGCACACGGGCAGATTGTCCTCAACGGCTCGCAGTGGCCGCACGGGATGAGGTGGTTCACGAATACCTTGCACGAAGCCGGCCTGCGCGCAGGTCTATACACGGACGCCGGGAGCGAAGGCTGCGGCGGCGCTCACCAGGGGAGCTACGGCCACTATCAGCAGGACGTGAATACGTTCGCCGCCTGGGGTTTCGATGCGGTCAAGGTCGACTTCTGCGGCGGGGTGCGTCAGAAACTCAATCCACGCAGCGCGTACACGGCCTTCCACCAGGCGATCGTGCACAACTCCTCGCATCGGCCGATGCTGCTGTCGATCTGCGACTTTTTGGAACCGGGGCAGTTCAACGGAACCCCGGCGTTCGACGGCTCGGCCTTCTCCTCCTACAGCTTCGCGCCCAGCGTCGCCAACAGCTGGCGCACCGACACAGACGTCGGCTCCCCGGATGACGTCATGTTCTCCACCGTGCTTCGCAATCTCGATGCCGACGCCACCCATCCCGAGGTCGCCGGGCCGGGGCACTGGAACGATCCCGACTATCTCGGACCTGATCAGGGCCTGAGTGCGGCCCAGTTCAAGACTCAGTTCAGCATGTGGGCGATGCTCGCGGCGCCGCTGATGATCAGCGACAACCTCTCGACGATGTCGAGCAACAGCCTCGAAGCTGTGTCCAACGGGGAAGTGATCGCGATCGACCAGGATCCCGCCGGTATACAGGGGACGCTGTTGTCATCCAGCGGCGAAGGCCAGGTGTGGGTCAAACCGCTGAGGGGCGGCTCGCGCGCGATCGCGCTGCTCAACCGCGGCTCGAGCCCGCTGACGATCTCGACGAGCGCCGCCGCGGCGGGGCTGGGTAGCGCCTCGAGCTACTCGCTGCGCAACCTGTGGACGCACACCGCGACAACCACCGGCGGCGCGATCTCCGCGAGCGTGCCCGGCGAATCGACGGTGCTGTTTCGCGTCACGCCGAACTAGCCGCGGGGCGCGCGTGCCGGCGTCGGCTCGCGGCCCGCAGGGTGTCTGGCGACGCGCCCTGCTAGGTCCCGATTCCAAGCGCCACGAGCAGCGTCGCGAGCGCCGCGACGCCGAACAACGGCAGTTGTGCGCCGGAGAGCGTAGCCGCGAGCTCTTCGAGCGTCTGCGTGCGCTGCGAGGCCGCGGCGACCGGAGCGGGGCGGTCGGAGGTGAGCCCGGCAACCGCGAAGGCCATTGCCAGCAGGCCGAGCAGCGCCAGTCCGCAAGCGATCCATGCCGGCGTGGAGGGTTCGCCGGCGAGCAGGTAGACGATCAGCAGCGCGAGGCCGCCGACCGCCGCGAGCGCCTGCAACGCGAGCGATGCGCGTCCCTGCAGCGAGCCCGCGCCGAGCGGCAGCGCGAGCGCGGCGAGCAGGGCCCAGAGGATCAGCGCCAGCCATTGCATCGAACTGCAGAGTATTTGCTCGCGCGGGCGCGGCGCCCGCAAGGTCGCTTGCAAGCCGGGAAGCGGGTGCGCTGATCGCTAGGGTCTCAGCGCGAAAGCAGTTCGCGCTTGGCGGCGGCGAACTCCTCGTCGGTCAGCGACCCGCGCGCGTGCAGTGTCGCCAGCCGCTCGAGCCGATCGACGGGATCGCTCGGGTCGTGGGCCGGTTCGCCGCGTTTGCCATGTTCGCCGACGCTGGCGCGCAGGCTGGCGCGTCCGCGCGCCAGCCCTTCACGCATGCCGCTCATGCCCCGGCGCAGCGTGTCCATCCCGCCGGTGTAGCGGGCCTCGGGAAACTCGACCGCGGTCTGGCGCCGCAGCATCTCGACGCCGAACAGCGTCAGCACGGTGATCAGCAGGATGCCGATCAGTTTCCGGGTCGCGTCGATCGGCCCCCAGATGAACAGGAGCAACAGCGCGGCTCCGGCGGTCCCAAAGCTGATGTCGGCCCGATCGCGCAGGTAGGGAGCGAGCGCCCTGCGCGTCGCGACCGCCCAGCGCGAGCTCCCGCCGAGCAGACCGGCGAGCACGACCACGACGCCGATGAAGATCAATCCGCCCGCGACGTCGACGAGAATGCTCGTGCTGATCGACCATGCGGCGCTCGCCGCCGGCCGTACTGCTTCGGTCTTGGCGAGCGTATCGACCACCTTCGAGCCGATGATCGAGCGCGCAATCAGCACGATCAGCCCGGCCCCGACGCAGACCAGACCGACGTTGACGATCGCGCGGCTGCGGCGCCCGCCCGCGAGCGCGATCGTCCCCGCGAACAACAGGAACACGAGCACCGGCAGGATGATCGCCAGGGTCCTGAGCAGGCGCACGGCCGTCTGCATCGTTTCCAGCGATTTGGAGCTGACGATTTTGATTTCCGCGACGTTCTTGGGGATTTTTTCCGCCGTCGACGCGGGTGCGCCAAACCGCGTCGCGAGTTCGGAGACAATCGGCCTCAGGTCGAGGATCACGGCCCCCCTGCCCGGGGTGCGGATCACGTTGCCCTTGTTCTCGATCAGATTGACGAACTGCTTGTGGGTGACTTCGTTGGCCGTTTTCCATAGCTGCTGGACGCGCGGGCGCTGCAGCGCGATGACGATCCCTTTTTCGACCAGGCTGCGCAGCCCGCCGGCCGCCGGCCCGGCGAGCGGCTTCAGTTGCGAGGGCAGACCCGAGCGAATTTCTCCGGCGACGTTGACGTTGGCATACAACTGTTCGGTCAGATACGAGGAGAGCTGTTCCTGGATCGCCGTGTTCTCAAGCAGCTTGGTGTTGGTTTCGGTCCAATAGGAGTTGTCGAGCAGCTGACGATTCGCCCAAACAGCGAAGATTCCGATGATGCTCAGCACCAGTGCGAGGCCGAGCATCACCCGCACAAGCCAGCGGTGGGAACCGCGTGAGCGCTCCGCTACTGCCTCGTCGGGCTCTGCTCCCGGCGCGGCCGTCGGCGGCGGTCTCTGCGCGCTCGCGCCCGCGCTGTCGCCAGCATCCTGCTCCGCGCCCGACCCGGGTGCGTGCTCGGCCCCGGAGTCGAGCGCCCCCTCGGTCAACGCCCTGCTTCGCGCGCCGATTTGGTCGGCGGCATGATCGCTCCGATTATCCAGAACAGCGGAATGAAGATCCCCATCACGAACATGATCCAGTGGCCCCTGCGCATCGACATGACCCCGAGCACGAGCAACAGGACGATGTAGAGGATCCCCAGCCCGCCGCCGAGAGCCGTCGAGAACGCGAGCGGGATCAGAGCGTCCATCTCATATCAGGCCCTCAGCTGCATTCGATCGGGCCAAGCGCCTGCGTATAGCTTTTCTCGAGCTGTTCCGCGTAGGGCTTCAGTTGCGAGACGAGCTGCGGGCCGATGCTCGAGAATGGCACCGATTCGAGCTCGTGCTTGAACGTTTCCGTGGCTTTTTTGACCTGTTCCCTGCGCGCCGGCGCGAGATCTTCCTGGGCGCTGCCGATCTTCTTGACGTCTTCCAGGATCGCCGTCAGTTCGGTCTTGATCTGCGGCAGCACAGCGATCGACGGCGTCAGCCCCTTCAGCGTCTGGGTCCTTTTCTGGATGTCCGAGCGCGCGTTGCAGACCGTCTTTTTCGCCTTTTCTTCCTTCGATTCGCCGCAGCCCGCCAGGGCGAGCGCCGGGACGCCGACCAGGATCGTGATCAGCGCGATCACCGCCCCGCGCCGGCGCAACTGATCGGCGCGGCGCGCGCGTGCAGCTCGCCAGCGAGCACGAGGCGCCCCGCGCGTCCCACCGCGGGTCGCCCTGTTCGCCCCCCTGCTGCTTTGCGTCGCTCGCGCGATCCCCTCGACGATCACTTTGGAATGCTCGATCGGACGGGCGCGAGCCCTAGACCCGCTGGCCTCCGTAGGCGGCCAGGCCGTAGATGATCAGGATGTCGATCGCAAAAATCGACAGCGACCAGAACGGATAGGCCGGTATCTCAAGGAGCGCGCCGATCGCGCTGAGACCCGCGACGCCGATGCCAAACCAGCGCCCGAAGGCGCCGCCGGCGAAGATCGAGAACGAGGCGAGGATCATCAGCGCCCCAAGGATCAGCGTGACCCAACCCCAGGTATTGAGTCCACTGAGTATGTACTGGGTTTCATGGACGAAGAATTTCGAGTTGTCGATCGCGGCGATCCCGTAAATCACGTTCAGGACCCCGCCGATCATGAGCATTATCCCGGCGAAGATGACCCAGCCGACGCCGCGTTCGTCGCCCGCCGTTTGCGTCTGCGTGGCCCCGGGTCCGTCGTGCGTTCCCGTTGTCGCTGCCATGCTCTGCTCCTTTCAGCATTGTGGTGCTCACGTTAGGTTCGGCCATACCCGAACCAGCTCCTGCTTTGGACCCGGACGTCCCAAACAGTCGCAACCACATGTGTGCTCGGCCGAGCCTACGCGCCACCGCGGAGGCCGCCATCGGGACTCAATACGCGCGCCACTGCGGGTTTCTACGGACCGGCTTCCAGGGCACGTCACCGCGAGCGCCGAAGCTCTCGCGCGAGCGCGGGATGCGCAAAATGGCGTGTCGCGCAGCTCTAGGTGGCGGGCACTGTCGGGCCCGCCGGCGGGACCGTCTTGCTGGGCTCGCCGTGCGTGAGCGAGCGCACCGCGAACGCGACCAGAACGAGTGCCAGACCGCGCACGATCAACACGATCCCGAGCACGATCGCGAGCGTCTTGATCCCAAATTCCGGCCATGCCACGAGCACGATCCCGAGCGCGAGATCGATCAGCGCCGCGAGCACCAGCCAGCCACGCCCCTCGCTCGCGTCGACGGCTCCGACGAGGCGCAGCACCCCGGAGAGGATCAGATAGATGCCGACGGCGAACGCGACCACGAACACGCTGCCGCTGGGATGACGCACGACGATCACGCCCGCGATCACCGCCAGCGCGCCGCCAACCACGCCCGCGACTCGCGAGCCGGGCGGCTCGCCGAACGCCGCGATGATCACGAAGGTGCCGATGATCAACAACTCGATCCCGACGAGTAGGGCGATTACGGTGACCGTGGGACCAGTCCAGGCGATCAGGACGATTCCGCCGGCGATCGAGATGAGGCCCACGACCAATCCCAACCACCAGGCGTGCGCGACGCCCTCGATCGTGTCCGAGTCCCAATCCGACGCTTGACGCGAAGATGACACGTTCATCGCTGCCTCCAGTGCTTTGTGTCCGCCTTGAAGAGGCCGCGTCGCCGCCCGTATGTCATACACCCTTGGTACGCCACGGACGCTCCGCAGCTCAGGTATTTAAGATGATGTTATCCCTCTTTCCGGGAAAACCCGGACAATCCTGCCTACCGGCCGCTCGCACGTCGACGCGCGGAGGGGCGAGGGCGCGCACGGGATCAGGCGCAACCGCCCACTCGGCCGCGCCAGCCGCTCGTCCGGGCGCGCCGGGCGCCCTCGCCGGCCGCGATGAGCCGCTGCGCGGCTGCAAGAAACGCTTCAGGGGCCTGCGCCGCACCGCATCGAATCGCTGGCGCAGGGGTTAGAGCAGCTGAAGCCGTGGTCGGTTAGCGCCCGCCCCAGTGGCGCACGCAAGTCTTAGCCAATTTCGATTCGACGACGATCTCTAGGAGGAGGTTCATGCGCATCTCCAAGCTGGCGCCGGCCATCGCGGCAGTGATGCTGCTCGCGTTTGCCCCGGCGGGTGCATTCGCCATCCACGGCGCTAAACACCCGAGCCACAAACATCCCAACAGGCATGCGAACAACGCACCAGGAGGGCCTGCCGCCAGGCCCGGCGGCAGATGCCGTCTCACGATCCAGGCAGCCCCCCGGCTGGTCACAGTCGGCGAACCGACGAGCGTGTCAGGGCAGCTTCTCTGCGGAAAAGCCCCGGCGCCAAACCAGTCTGTCACGGTCTATGAGCACTCTGCGGGCTCGGGCGTCACGAGCATCGTCGGGAGCCCGACGATGACCGAAGCGAACGGCGGCTATCAGGTGACAGCCTCCGGCTTCATGACCAACACCCAGTTCTTCGCCCGCTCGGGCAGCGTCCAGAGCGGACACCGGACGGTGCGGGTCCAGGTCCAGGTCACAGCCGAACCGCCGACGCCTGAAGACGGCGCGCAGCTATTCACCGCGGCCGGTCCTTTCAAGGGCGGCGGGCGCTCGACGACGCGGCTGACCAACCAGGTCACGTTTGCGGGTCGGGTCAACCCGGTCGACGCCGGCGCGATCGTGGCCTTGCAGCGCGAGAACGCGACCGCGAACGAAGAATGGCATCGCATCGGGGTCACCACGGTCAACCAGAACGGCAAATACGTGATCAAGCACACATTCGGTGCCCCAGGTGACGCGAACATCCGCATCGTCGTACACCCGCCGGCGGGAGTCAACGCCGCCGGGGCAACGACACCCGTCTCGTACGAGATCTCCCAGGCGCAGAACCCGCTGCTGGAAATCGAAACCAAAACCGATCCGATCACGGCCGGCGAAGCGGTGACGATCAAAGGCAAAGTCGCGGGACCGGCGAAACAGCCGATCACCCTGCTGGCGCACGCGCGAGGCGGTAAATTCGCGCCCGTCGCAACCGCCACGACCGGCGAACACGGCGAATACACGTTCACCGAGTCTCCGCCTGTGAGCACCTTCTACCAGGTGACAAGCGCCACGACCAACTCGGCCGTGCTGTTCGAGGGTGTCAAATACGCGCTCGGGGCCCCCTCGGTCTCAGCGAGCGCGGTGCAGGCAGGCCAGCCATTGACGGTCTCGGGCACGGTCTCGCCCGCTCGCGCCGGGCACCCGGTCTATCTCGAGCGCCAGAACCCGTCGAAAATCGGGTTCCACGTGATCGAAGTGGGAACGGTGACAGCGGAAGGCAAGTATTCGATCACCCACACGTTCTTCACGGCCACTTCGGGAGCTGTTTTGCGGGTCAAAATCCCGGGCGACCCCGAAAACCAGGGTGTGGGCAGTGCGTTCTTCACGATCCCCGTGACGGCCGCACCGGCGTTCAAACTGAGGCCCGAAGCCCCGGGCAAATTGCCCTCGGAAGGGCAGATCTAGCGCATCTGCGAAACCACTAATCCTCTGCCTGTGGCCGCTCCCTCGGAGCGGCCACAGCTGTCTCCGGGGCCACGTCCCGCGTACCCGGGCGAGGCCTGCGGGGCAGGAGCTGTCGGCGAGCGGCGCGTCGATCAGGCCGCTATCGCGCGCGCCTGCAGATGGGCGCCGACCTTGCGCTTGACCCGCTGTAGGGCGTTGTCGACGGTCTTCGTATCGCACCCCAGCTGCTCGCCGACCTGCTCGTAGGAGTAGCCGTCCAGATACAGCGACAGAACACGGCTCTCGAGCTCCGACAGCGCGGTCGACAGGCAGCCGACGAGCGAGCGCAGCTCCTCTGAGGAGATCACCTGGTTGACCGGGTCGTGCACGCTCGGCCCCGGCAGCATCTGGTCCAGCGTCGGCACGTCCTCGCCCGCCGCGGGGGAGGAGCTGAACGAGACGTATTGGTTCAGAGGGGTGTGCTTGTTGCGGGTCGCGGTCTTGACCGCGGTGATGATCTGGCGGGTGATGCACAGCTCGGCGAAGTTGCGGAAGCTCGACTCGCGGTCTGAGCGAAAGTCGCGGATCGCCTTGTACAGGCCGACGAGGCCCTCCTGGATCAGGTCATCGGCGTCGCCGCCGGCGAGGAAGTAGGAGGAGGCCTTCAGGCGGACGAATCCGTGGTAGCGCTTGACGAGGCGCTCGTAGGCGATCCGATCGCCCTGCTTGGCGAGCGCGATCAGGAAAGTATCGTCAACCTTGACTTCAGGGTTAGGGCTGCGGGGGATTCTCAGTGCCACGAGCAGATCCTTTCTCGCGCCTTCCGCGGCGCGGAAGGCCCAAGTTTGCTCAGTGGCGCACTCCTCCCCTGGCGCCAACGCTCGGTATCTGAACCTGAGGTTCAGCGTTATGTCTTGGGGCGAGGTTCGCACAGTGATCGGGCGTTGTCAAGGTCCGCGCTCGCGATCCTGCAAGATCTCATACAGCAGCGCTGCCGCTGCGGCGCTCACTCCCAGCGAGCCGACGCGCCCGCGCACAGGTAGCGCGATCAGCTCATCGCACGCACCGGCGACGCGCGGCCGCAGCCCGCGGCCCTCGCTGCCCAGCGCCAGCACGACCCCCGCGCCGCGATAGTCGGGCGCGTCGTACGCGACCGCGGCGCTCGCGCTGGCCCCGTAGCACCAGCAGCCGGCCTGGCGCGCCTGCGCGAGGAAGTCGGCGACATTGCGCACCCTCGCCACCCGCAGATGCTCGATCGCGCCCGCCGAAGCCTTGCAGGCCGCGGGCGAGACCTCGGCGGCGCGCCGCTGGGGGATCGCGACGCCGGCCGCGCCAGCGCACTCGGCGGTCCGGCAGATCGAACCCAAGTTCTGCGGGTCCTGGATCTCGTCCAGCACAAGCACGAGCGGTTCAGGACCGGCGAGCAGCTCCTCGCCGGAGACGTAGGGATAGCCCCCCGCCTCCGCGCAAACGCCCTGATGAGCCGCTGCGCCGCAGCGTCGCTCGATCTCAGCGGCCGAGCTGACGCGCACGGGACGGTCGCCGAGCCACGGCTCCCGCGTGGCGGCGCGGGTCGCCCATATGGCGCCGATGTTCTTGGCCCGGCGACCGTGCAGCGCCTCGTGGACGGCGTTGCGCCCGTAGAGGATCACGAGTCGCCGGCGGGGATCAGCTCGGCGCCGGCGTGCCCGTCGCGAATCTCCCAACCGCGCGCCTTGATTTGATCGCGCAGGCAGTCGGCGAGATCGAAGTCGCGCTCGCGGCGGGCTACCTCGCGTCGCTGCAGAAGCGCGACCGCCTCGGGGTCGATGCCGGCGACATCGGAGGACGCCTGCAGCGGCGTGAGCCCGTCCAGGCCGATCACGGCCAGCATCTCGCGCAGGTCCGCGTCGCCGACAGGCGCTCTGCTGCGATTGGCCTCACGCACCCACGCGAACAGCGACGCGAGCGCCTTGGGGGTGTTGAAGTCGTCGGCAAGCGCCTCGAAGAAAGCATCCTTGTGGTGGGCCATGTCCGCCGGGCTCGCGCGACCGTGATCGAGGCGCCGCAGAGCATCGCGGATGCGGTAGATGCGGCGCTCGGCGTCATCGAGCTCGGACTCGGAGAAGGCGAGCGGCTGGCGGTAGTGCCCGCCGATCAGGTACATGACGACCGCGTGCGGGCGATACCGCTCGATCACCTCATTCAGCGGCGCGATGTTGCCGACCGACTTGGCCATCTTCTCGCCGGTCGACTGGATCATGCCGTTGTGCATCCAGATGCGCGCGAGCTCCGCGCCGCGCGCGGCGCGTGTCTGGGCGGCCTCGTTCTCGTGATGGGGGAAAACCAGGTCCGAGCCGCCGCCGTGGATGTCGAAGCCGACGCCCAGGAGCCCCTCGGCCATCGCCGAGCACTCGATGTGCCAGCCCGGGCGACCAGCTCCCCAGGGAGAGTCCCACCACGTATCCTCGTCGGGCTTGCGCGCCTTCCACAGGGCGAAGTCCAGCGGGTCGTCCTTGCGCTCGGCGCCCTCGATGCCCTCGCCCTGATCCATCTCGTCCAATCGCCGGTGCGAGAGCGAGCCGTAGCCCGGGTCCGAGCGCACCCTGAAGAACACGTCGCCACCGTGCTCATACGCGTGCCCGGCGTCGACCAGCGCCTCGATATAGGCGACGATCGGCGCGATCGTCTTCGACGCGAACGGCTCGTAATCGGGCCGCCCGAGACCGAGCGCGTCGGTGTCGGCGAGGTAGCGCTCGGTCATCTCGGTGGCCAGCTCCGCGCTCGGGCGCTGCTGGGCGCGCGCGGCGTCGTAGATCTTGTCGTTGACGTCAGTGACGTTGATGACGAGCGTCGTCTCGTAGCCCTCGTGCTCGAGAAAGCGCTTGAACAGGCTGAAGATCACGAACGGCCGCGCGTTGCCGATGTGGATGCGGCTGTAAACGGTCGGCCCGCAAGCGTAGATCCCGACCCTGCCGCGGTCGCGCGGGCCGAGTTTCTTCAGCTCGCCGCCGCGGGTGTCGTGCACACGGATCTCGCGCATGGCCGCGCAACCCTAGCTCAGCGCTCCGATCGGAGATCAGCGGATCCCGGATCGGCGCCGGAGCGCTCGGGGGGCTGGGTGAGGCTCGCGATCGCCAGCGCCGCCACGCCCTCGCCGCGCCCGACGAAGCCGATTGCCTCGCCGCTGCTCGCCTTGACGTTGACGCGCTCGGGCTCCAGGCCGAGCACGCCCGCCAGACGCGTGCGAATCGCGTGTTTGTGGGGCGCCAGCTTCGGCGCCTCCATGACGAGCGTGCAATCGACGTTGACGATCGCGAGCCCGCCGGCGGCGATGCTCGCGACGACCGTGCGCAGCAGCTCGAGCGAGTCGGCTCCGCGGTAGCGCTCGTCGGTATCGGGGAAGTGCTCGCCGATGTCGCCCAGGCCGGCCGCGCCGAGCAGCGCGTCGATCACGGCGTGCGTCAGCACGTCGGCGTCGGAATGCCCTTCCAGGCCCAGCTCGGCGGGGATCTCGACTCCGCCGATGATGAGCCTGCGCCCGGCTGCCAGCCGATGCGAGTCATAACCGATCCCCAGGAGCGTCATTGCACGGCCGCCCCGATCGGCTCGAGCCGCCGCGCACGGCGCTCGAACACGCACAGCTCGCCGACGCCGAGGCGTTCGAGCAGCGCGAGCGCCTGCTCGTAGTCGGCGCCGACGTCCTCCGGCCGATGCGCGTCGCTGGACAGCGCCACCGGCGCGCCCGCGACGACGCACTGCCGCAGGAACGCCTCGGCCGGGTACAGCTCGCGCACGCGTTTGCGCAGGCCCGCGGTCGACAGCTCGACGGCGATCCTCGTCTCCGCGATCGCCTCGATCGCCGGCTCGTAGTAGCGACGCAGATCGCCCTCGGGACGCGGGCGCTCGGCGCCCCACACCTTGACGAGGTCGGGGTGGGCGAGGATGTCGAACAGGCCGCTGCGGGCGGCCCGCGCGAGCGTCTCAAAGTACGCCCGCCAGATCGCCTCGGAGCTCCGGCCTGAGCGCCACACGCTGAAGTCCTCCATGTCGACCGCGTCGTCGCGGAGGAAGTGAATCGAGCCGAGCACGTAGTCGAAGTCGTAGCCGTCGAGCAGGCTCGCGGTGCGATCCTCCCTCCCCGGGACGAAGTCGGCCTCGATGCCCAGCTTCAGATCGGTCTGCTCGCGCACGAACTCGCGATAGCCGTCGAGGTCGTCGCGTGCGTTTTGCACCCAGAAGGGGTGGCGCCAGATCTCGAGCGCGCGGCTGAAGCGATAGATGTGCTCGGAAACGCCGAGCTCGGCGATCCCCCGCTCGCCGGCCGCCTGGCGGTAGCGCTCGGCGTTGGCGGCGGTGAAGTGTTCCTCGGCGCTCGCCGTCAGCTCATCGGAGCGCAGGTGGACGTGGTAGTCGGTCAGCATTGGCGCGCCGATTCAAGCAGGCCGGCGAGCGAGCAGCAGCTCGGCGAGCTGCAGATCGAGCTCGCTGGTGACTTTCAGGTTCTCGCGGTCCGCGGGCACGATCGCGACCCGACCGCCGCCGCGCTCGATCAGCCAGGCGTCGTCGGTCGCTTGCGCGAGCACATCCGCGTCGACACCCAGCGCCCGCTCGAGCGCGTCGCGGCGGAACACCTGCGGCGTCTGCACGGCCCACAGGCTCGCGCGGTCGAGCGTCTCGATCACGACTCCGTCGCTGGCTCGCTTGACGGTGTCGGCCAGCGGCGCCGCCGCGACGGCGGCATCGAAACCGGCGCCGCCGTCGAGCGCCGCGAGCGTTCGCCGCACGAGCTCCGCGCTGACCAGCGGCCGTGCCGCGTCGTGCACGAGCACCGGGTCGCCGGGGCCGGCGGCGGCGAGCGCCGCGCGCACCGACTCCGAGCGCGTCGCTCCGCCCGTGACCGCGATGACCTCCGGCGGTGCGGGCACGGCGAAGTCGGATTCAAGCGTTCCCTGCGCGCTGTGACTGGGCATCGCGACGACGATCCGCTCGATCGCCTGCACCTGGCGCAGAGCGTCGATGCTCCAGGACACCAACGGCCTGCCGGCGAGCGGCACGAGCGCCTTCGGAAGCTCGGCGCCCAACCGCTGCCCGCGCCCGGCTGCCACGATCAGTGCGACGGCCATCGCCTTGCCCGGCTGTGGGGGCTACCGCGCACGCAGCAGGCTATCGAGACGCGATCCTGCTGCGTGCGCGAGAGCCTTGCGCTACTCAGCAGCCACCGCGAGCCTGCTGGACGCCGAGTCGGCCAGCAGCTCGTCGAGGTAGTCCTCGGCGTCTTCCTCGTCCTTGTCGAGCGCATACATGAGCTCCGACGCGAGGATCTTCTTGGCCCGGGTGAACATCTGCTTCTCACCGGTCGAGAGGCCCTTCTCGGACTCGCGCAGCGCCAGGTTGCGCACGACCTCGGCAAGCTCATAGATGTCGCCTGTCTTGATCTTGTCGCGGTTGTGCTTGAAGCGGCGGTTCCAGTTCTTCGGCATTTCCGAGACTTCGTCCTGGAGCACGTCGAGCACCTTCTTGACGGTCTCCTCGTCGATCACTCGGCGCAGGCCCGCGAGACCGGCGTTCTCGGTGGGAACCTTGACCGTCATGTCGTTGTGGAGGATCTTGATCGTCAGGTACTCGCGTCGTACGCCTGACATCTCCATCTCCTCCTTGCCCTCCACCTTGCCTGCGCCGTGGTGGGGGTAGACAACGTTGTCGCCGAGCTCGAACTCGATCATCTCCACCTCACGGGTGGCCTCGAGCTCCTGCAGCAGCGACTCTGCCGCAGACTCGGACGATATTGACGGCGCTCCTTCGGTTATTGATGCGGGAATGGTGTCCTCCTTCGTTCATGGCCTGGCCCATGCTGGCCGGCCGCTGTTAGGTTTGTAGATATCTGTCCACGAGGTTGATCTCCTGCAGGCGGCGCAGGCCCTCGCGTATGTCCTTCGCCCTGATCTCCCCCACTCCCTCGATCGCCTCGAGCTCCGAGTCGGTCGCGGTCAGCAGCTCGTCCAGGCCCCCGAACTCGGTGACGATCTGCGTCACAACCAGCTTCGGGAGCCGCGGGATTCGTCCGAGCACGCGGTAACCGCGGGGCGAGACGGGGTAGTCGAGCGTGTTCAACTTGCGGTCGTAGCCGACCAGCTCGGCCAGTCGGCCGAAATCGAGCAGATCCTGATGCGCCAGCCGCCCCATCTCCTCGAGCGCCTGCGCGAACGCCTCGTCGGAATAGCTCGACAGGTAGTCGCGCACGAGCGCCGTCTTCTCGGCGGCGGCGCCGACCATCGTCTCCTCGAGCTGCATCTCGATCAACCGCCCCTCGCTGCCCAGCTCGACGATGTAGCGCTCGATCTCGACGGCCATGCGCGTGACCAGCTCCGAGCGCTGTAGCACGGTCAGCACGTCGTGCAGCGTCGCGCCGCCCTCGAACTCGAGCGCGGTCAGCCGCGTGGACACCTGGTCGAGGCGGCTGCGGTACTTGTCGAGCGTCGCCAGCGCCTGGTTGGCTTTGGCCAGCACGACAGGGATGTCCGCGAGGATGTACTTGAAGCCGTCGACGTACAGCGAGACGACCTCGCGTCGCTGGGAGACCGCGATCACGAGGGCGTCGGTCTGCTTGGAGACGCGCTCGGCCGTGCGGTGACGCGTGCCGGTCTCGTGCGAGAGGATCGTCGGGTCCGGCATCAGCTGGACGTTGGCCATCGCAATCTTGGTCGCGTTCGCGTTGAGGATGATCGCGCCGTCCATCTTCGCGACCTGATACAGAATCGCGGGGCTGTAGTCGATCTCGAGCTTGATTCCGCCGGAATTCAAAAAGCTGAGCTCCTCGGGCTCGCCGATCACGATCAGCCCGCCGGAGCGCGCGTTGAGAATGCTCTCGATGCCCTCACGCAACGCGGTTCCCGGCGCAACCATCTCCAGCGCCTTCATCAGCCCCGGCTCCGGTCGTGCTTGTATATCGAATTCTTCGCCGGATCGTGGAGCCACCGCGGGCCATTCTAGGGCATTCGGCCTCGATTCAGCCCTCTCAGCGGTTGCCGACCAGCGTGCTGCGGCGCACGTAGAGGACGACATCACGCCAGCGTCCATCGGGCATTTGGCCGATTCGGCGCAGCACGCCGACGAGCTCGAACCCACAGCGCTCGTGCAGCGCGATCGAGGCGCGGTTCTCCGGGAAGATGCCGGCCTCGAGCATCCAGAAGCCGGCCCGCTCGGAGGCCCCGATCAGCGCGCTGAGCAGCGCCCGCCCGATCCCGCGGCCGGCGACGGGGGGGTCGACGTAGATGCTGACCTCGGCGACGCCGCGATATACCGGGCGAGCGGACACGGGACTGAGCGCGGCCCAGCCGAGCGCTGCTCCGTGCGCGTCGCGAGCCACCAGCCTGGGCTCGGGGCAGCGCGCGGCCGACCAGTCGGCAAAGGACGGCACGTCCTGCTCGAAGGTCGCATCGCCGGTGTCGATCCCGGCGCGGTAGATACGCGCGACGGCGGGCCAGTCGGCGGCCGTCATCGGCGTGAGCTCAGGGATTGGCACCGAGGCCCGCTGCGGCTTTGCTCGGCCGATCGGGTTCGCGCTCAATGCGAGCGGGTTCGCGCCGGCGTCGAACGGCCTAGGGCTCTATCGGCGGCTGCGGCTCGCGCTCGTTCTCGTCCTCGGGCAGCTCGGGATCCTCGCCGTGGCCGCCCTCGCCCGCTCCGACCGCGACCGGGGTCTTCTGCTTTTTCGGTTTGACGACCGTCAGGCGCACCTCGCCCTCCTCGCCCTCGGGCGCCGGGTTGACGATGACCGTCGCGCCGGGGACGATCTGCTCGCGCAGGACGAAGTCCGCGAGCGGGTCCTCGATGTAGCGCTGGATCGCGCGGCGCAGCGGGCGCGCGCCCATCGACGGATCCCAGCCCTTTTCGACGAGCATGTCCTTGGCGGGATCGGTCAGCTCGAGCTGCAGCTCGCGCTCGGCCATCGACTCGCGGATACGCAGCAACAGCAGCTCGACGATCTGCTTGATCTCGTCCTTCTGCAGCTTGTGGAAGACGATCACGTCGTCGATCCGGTTTAGGAACTCGGGCCGGAACACCTTCTTGAGCTCGCCCATGATGCGGTTCTTCATGTCCTCGTAGGTGATCCCGGTCTCGTCGTCGGAGACGGCAAAGCCGAGCGGCGTGTTGCGCGCGATCTCAGCCGCGCCGATGTTCGAGGTCATGATCACGATCGCGTGACGGAAGTCGACCGTCCGGCCTTGCGCGTCGGTCAGGCGGCCGTCCTCGAGGATCTGCAGCAGGATGTTGAAGACATCGGGGTGGGCCTTCTCGATCTCGTCGAGCAGCAGGACCGAGTAGGGCTTGCGGCGCACCGCCTCGGTCAGCTGTCCGCCCTCGTCGTAGCCGATGTAGCCGGGTGGCGAACCGACCAGGCGCGAGACGGCGTGCTTCTCCATGTACTCGGACATGTCGATCCGGATCATCGCGTCGTCATCGCCGAACAGGAACTCGGCGAGCGTGCGCGCGAGCTCGGTCTTGCCCACGCCGGAAGGGCCGAGGAAGATAAACGAGCCCGTTGGGCGCTTGGGATCCTTCAGCCCGGCGCGCGAGCGGCGAATCGCCTTCGAGATGACCTCGATCGCGGGGTGCTGGCCGATCACGCGCTTGTGCAGTTCATCCTCCATGCGCATCAGCTTCTGCGTCTCCGCCTCGGTCAGCTTGAAGACGGGGATTCCGGTCCACATCGAGACGATGTCCGCGATCTCCTCCTCGCCGATCGCGGGACGCTCGCCAGACTCGCCTGCTTCCCAAGCCTCCTCGAGCTCGCGTTTGCGGTTCGTCAGCTTGCGCTCCTTGTCGCGCAGCGCCGCGGCCTTCTCGAACTCCTGCGCCTCGATCGCCGCCTCCTTGTCGCGGCGCGTGCTCTCGACCTCCGTCTCCAGCTCGCGGTTCGCGGGCGGCGAGGTCATCGACTTGATGCGCATGCGCGATGCAGCCTCGTCGATCAGGTCGATCGCCTTGTCGGGCAGGAACCGATCGGAGATGTAGCGGTCGGCGAGCTCGCCGGCGGCCTGTAGCGCGTCGTCGGTGATCTGCACCTTGTGATGCTGCTCGTAGCGATCGCGCAGGCCCTTGAGGATCTCGACGGTCTGGTCGATCGTCGGCTCCTCGACGCGAATCTGCTGGAAGCGCCGCTCCAGAGCCGAGTCGCGCTCGAGGTACTTGCGGTACTCGTCGAGCGTCGTGGCGCCGATCGTCTGCAGCTCGCCGCGCGCGAGCGCCGGCTTGAGGATCGAGGCGGCGTCGATCGCGCCCTCGGCGGCGCCGGCGCCGACGAGATTGTGCAGCTCGTCGATGAACAGGATGATGTCTCCGCGCTGGGTGATCTCCTTCATCACCTTCTTCAGCCGCTCCTCGAACTCGCCCCGGTACTTCGAGCCGGCGACCAGCGCGGCCAGATCGAGCGTGTAGATCTGCTTGTTCTTGAGCAGCTCGGGCACGTCGGCGTTGGTGATGCGCTGGGCGAGGCCCTCGACGACCGCGGTCTTGCCCACGCCGGGCTCGCCGATCAGCACCGGGTTGTTCTTGGTGCGGCGCGAGAGGATCTGCATGATCCGCTCGATCTCGGTCTCGCGCCCGACGACCGGGTCGAGCTTGCCTTCGGCCGCGAGGCGCGTGAGGTTGCGGCCGAACTGGTCGAGCAGCTTCGATGACTTTTTGCTCTCGGCCGGACCCGGACCGGAGCCGGCGCCCGCCCCCGCGCCCTGTCCCTGGCGGCGTCCGCCGGGGCCGGAGAGCATGCGGATCACCTCGTTGCGGATCTTCTCGGAGTCGGCGTCGAAGTCCAGCAGGATGCGCGCAGCGACGCCCTCGTTCTCGCGCACCAGGCCGAGCAGGATGTGCTCGGTGCCGATGTAGTTGTGCCCGAGCGACAGCGCCTCGCGCAGCGCCAGCTCGAGCACCTTCTTGGCGCGCGGCGTGAACGGGATCTGCCCGGAGGTGACCTCCTCGCCGGAGCCGACGATCCGCACGACCTGCGCGCGCACCCGCTCCACGGTAATGTCGAGGCTCTCGAGAACACGCGCCGCCAGGCCCTCCTCCTCGCGCAGCAGCCCGAGCAGGATGTGCTCGGTGCCGATGTAGTTGTGCTTGAGCGTTCGCGCCTCCTCCTGCGCGAGAACGACCACCTGCCGGGCCCGTTCTGTAAATCGCTCGAACATGGTGCAAATCCTTCCTGCGAGGACGGTGCCTCAAGCGCTATGTGGTCCTATTACGCCTCACAGGCAGTCTACCAACCGTCCCCAATGGCCTGTGAGGGTCGATCGGCACGCCGCGGTCAGGCCTGTGAGGGTCGATCGGCAGGTGGCGGCCAGGCCTTTAGCGCCAAGCGGCGCTCAGTCGCGCATCGCCGGGAACAGCACGACCTCGCGGATCGAGCTGCGCCCGGTGAGCAGCATCACGAGCCGGTCGATGCCCAGGCCGACGCCGCCTGCGGGCGGCATGCCCTGCTCGAGCGCCTCGAGGAACAGCTCGTCATACGGCTGGGCCTCGCCCTCGCCGAGCGTCGCCAGCCGGCCCTGCGCTTCAAAGCGTTCGCGCTGGATGTCGGGGTCGTTCAGCTCGCTGAACGCGTTCGCGATCTCCATGCCGCCCGCGAACGCCTCCCAGCGCTCGGTCAGCAGCGGATTCTCACGGTGCGCGCGCGCGAACGGCGAGAGCTCGACCGGATAGTCGACCACGAAGGTCGGCCGGCGCAGCTTTGGCTCGACGAACTTCGACAGCAGGTCGTCGGCCAGCTGAAACCACGTGAACGCGTCGGCGTGAACTTCCAGTTCCCGCTGGGCGATCGCCTCGCGCAACGGCTCGACCTCGCGCATCTCGGCCAGCGAGAAGTCGATCCCGGTGGCCTCGGCGATCGCCTCGGCGAAGCTCACCCGCTGCCACTCGCCCGAGAAGTCGAGCTCGCCGGCGTAGTCCACCGCTGCTGCGGCCGCCCGCACCAGCGCTTCCAGGCGCCTGGCCGCGTCGCCATAATCGGCATACGCCTCGTAGAACTCGACCACGGTGAACTCGGGGTTGTGCTTGGTCGAGACGCCCTCGTTGCGAAAGTCCTTGCCGAGCTCGTACACGCGCTCCAGCCCCCCGACGAGCAGGCGCTTGAGGTACAGCTCGGTCGCGATGCGCAGGTACAGCTCGCGGTCGAGCTCGTTGTGGCGGGTCGTGAAGGGCCGCGCGAGCGCGCCGCCGTAAAGCGGCTGCAGGACCGGCGTCTCGACCTCGACGAAACCCTCGCCGTCGAGGTATGCGCGGATGGCCGAGATGATCCGTGCGCGATCGATGAACAGGCGCCGGGCGTCCTCGCTCGAGATCAGCTCGAGCTCACGGCGGCGATGGCGCGTCTCGACGTCGCTGAGGCCGTGATGCTTGTCCGGCGGCGGGCGCAGAGCCTTGGCGAGCACCTGAAAGGAGTCGACGCGCAACGAGAGCTCGCCGTGACGGCTGCGCAGCACGGCGCCATCGACTCCGAGCAGGTCTCCCAGATCGAGCGACAGCAGACGCTTGAACGGCTCCTCGCCGAGCACATCCACGCGCGCGTGCAGCTGGATCTTGCCGCTGCGATCGGTGAGATCGAGAAATGCCGCTTTGCCCGCGCCGCGGCGCGCCGCGATCCGCCCCGCCACGCGATGCGAGTCCTCGGTTTCCTCGCCGGGCTGCAGGTGCTGATAGGCGGCGAGGATCGGCGCGATCGGCTCCACCTCGGCGAACGTGTATGGGAACGCCGTCGGATCGGACTCGCGCAGGCGTTCCGCCTTGGCGCGGCGCTCGGCGACCAGCTCGGGGAGACCGTGGCCGGCGCCGTCGCCCGCGGTAGCTGGGCGCTGTGGCGTTCCGCTCATGGCCGAAAGCCTATTTGAGGCCGACCTCGCGCCACGCCCGACGGCACCGCTCTGGGGTTATTTGAGGCCGACGTCGATCTTCGTGATCTTAAGCTTGCGAGCGGGTCCTCGCGGCACCTTGACCGCGACGGTCTCGTTGCGTTTGCGCCCGAGCAGCGCGCGCCCGACGGGCGACTCGTTGGACAGCTTGTTCTCCTGGGGCTTGGCCTCGGCAGAGCCCACGATCGTGTACTTGACCGACTTGCCGGTCTTCTCATCCTTGACGTGCACGACCGAGCCGACCTGGACGACGTCCGTCGACAGGTCCTTCGCTTCGATTACCGTCGCCATGCGCAGCTTCTCCTGGAGCTGGAGGATGCGGCTCTCGATCATCGCCTGCTCGTTCTTGGCATCGTCGTACTCGGAATTCTCCGAGATGTCACCGAACTCGCGGGCCTCCTTGATCCGTTCGGCGACTTCGCGGCGCTTGGCAGTCGACAGCTCCTCGAGCTCGTCCTTCAGCTTCTCCAGGCCTTCTGGGGTGAGGATGACGTCCTTCTGCATGAGCCTCGACTCGCGGGTTTGGTGGTTGAGCCGACGAAGCAAAAGCCGCTTGCACAGCGGCTGGTTTCGGCGACATCGAGGCTGCGGCGAGCGCAGCCGGCGCAGCAGTATAGCGAGGCGCTCGCAGGGCGCCCGAGCCGCGGTTCAGGCTGCGAGGGCCAGCTCCAGCCGGCCGAGGTCGAGCAGATCCCGGGCGCCGTTCAGCGTCTCGGCCGTCTGCAGCGACTCGCTCAGGCGCTTGGCGGCGGCCGGCTGCAAGCCCAGGCGCGCGACGTACCACGGGTAGAACTTGCGCAGATAGCTGCTCGCCCGGCGTTCGCCGAGATGCTCGACGGCCCGGTCGATCGTCCAGTTCAGCTCGCCAAGCACCTCGGCGGTGGTCGGCTCGCGCTCGAATTCGCCCAGCAGGCGCCTGAAGATCCAGGGGTTGCCGAGCGAGCCGCGAGCGAGCATTACCGCGGCCGCGCCAGTCGCGTCGTACGCCGCGCGCACGCCCTCGGCGTCATCCAGTCCTCCCGTGAGGATCACCGGTGCGGGCAGCGAGCCGACCAAACGGCCGGCCAGCTCGTAGTCGGGAGCGCCTTTGTGGCGGACCTCCGCCGAGCGCGGATGAAAGGCGATCGCCGCGACGCCGGCCTCGGCGACGAGCCTGTGCGCCAGCGCGAAGCCGCTCGTGTCACCAGCGCGCAGGCCCGAGCGCAGCTTGACGGTCACCGGCAGTTCACGGCCCGCGTCCGCGACGCCCTGTTGCGCGCCGCGGGCGACCGCCAGCGCCAGCTGCGGCTCGGCCAGCAGTCCGACGCCGGCGCCGGTCTTGCAGACCTTGCGCACGGGGCAACCCATGTTGATATCGATCGCGTCCGCGCCCGCGGCGGCGACACGGGCGGCGGCCGAGCGCATGACCGACGGGTCCTCGCCGAACAGCTGAATCGAGACCGGCGCGGCGCCCGCGCCCGCGCGCTCCGACCCGCCACCGGCGCCCGCGCCGGCGCCGGCGCCGCCGGCGGTGCGCTCCTCGGGATGGATGCGCAGCATCTCCACGCAGGTCTTGCGGTTGCCGTAGTGGATCGCGTGCGAGGAGACCATCTCCGAGAAGGCCATACCGGCGCCGTAGCGCTTGGCCTGCAAGCGCACGAACCAGTTGCCGATCCCCGCGAGCGGAGCCAGCAGCACGCGGTTGCGCACGCGCAGCGGTCCGAGCATCCACCCGTCGGTGAGCTGTGGCGCCGCGGACATCGGTCCATTATGCGAGAAGACCGCCGCTGCGAGAAGACCGCCGCTACTTATCCGGCGATGGCGCGCTCGGGCCTGCGCCGCCGCTCAGCGGCCGCCGTCGCGGTTGCGCTCGTGCAGCAGGCGCAAGCCCGTGAGGGTGAGCAGCTCGTCGATCTCCGAAAGCTCCTCGGTGAACGGGACGACCAGCTGCGCGAGGCCGCCGGTGGCGATCAGCGCGGGCTGCTGGGCGAGCTCGCGGTACAGGCGCCTGAGGATCGCGTCGATCGCGCCGGCGTAGCCGTAGACGACTCCCGAGCGGATCGCGTCGATCGTGTTGCGGCCGATCACCGAGCGCGGCGGCGCGAGGTCGACCTTGGGCAGGCGCGCTCCCCGTTCGGAGAGCGCCTCGAGCGAGATCTCGATCCCCGTCATCAGCGCGCCGCCGACATAGTCGCCGTCGGCGGACACGACGTCGAACGTTGTCGCCGTGCCGAAGTCCACGCACACCGCCGGGCCGCCGAAGCGCTCACGGATCGCGACCGCGTTGACGAGGCGATCGGCGCCGATCTCACGCGGGTTGTCGTAGCGGATCGCCATGCCGGTGCGGGTGCCGGGGCCGACGGCGTGCATCTGGTGGCCGAGGTAGCGCGAGGCCATCTCCGTCCACTCGGGCTCGAGCTGCGGGACCGTCGAGGACACGATCGAGGCGTCGAGGTCCTCGAAGCTGAGGCCTCTCAGGCCGAGCAGGTTGTGCAGCGCCGCGCCGACCTGGTCGGCGGTCGATTGGCGGACGGTCGCAAAACGCCAGTGCTCGAGCAGCTGATCGCCACGAAAGGTGCCGAAATGGGTCTGGGTGTTGCCGACGTCGACGACCAGCAGCATCGGCCAGGCATTATGCTCACGAGCATGGCGAAGCGGCGCCTTCCCGCGACGATCTCCCAGCCGCGCCTGCTCGTGTCCATGTGCAGGCGCCACGCGATCGAGGTCCAGGCGTGACCCTGAAGCTCTACGTTCTGCCCGGCTCGCACCCGTGCGCGGCGGTCGAAGCGGCCCTGGAGCTCAAGTCGCTCCCATTCGAGCGCGTCTGGCTGCTTCCGACCACGCCGGTCCTGATCGGGCCGCTGCGCTATGGCGGCACGACCGTGCCGGGGATGCGACTCGACGGCGAGCGGATCGTCGGTTCGCGCACGATCATGCGCAGGCTGGACGCGCTCGAGCCGCAGCCCCCGCTGCTCCCGCCTGCGGGAGACGAGCGCTACGCGCGCGTACTCGAGGCCGAGCGTTGGGGAGATGAGACCCTCCAGAGCGTGCCCAGGCGAATCATCGATGTCGCCTTTCTGCGCAGCCCCAACGCGATGGAGAGCTACATCGGCGAGGCCAGGCTGCCGCTGCCGCGTGGCCTGATGCGCCCGGCGATGCCGCTGACCGCGAAGCTGATGGCGTTCAAAAACAAAGCACGAGACAGCGCGGCGAGAGCCGACATCGCAGCGATCCCCGGCCAGCTGGACCGGGTTGACGGCTGGATCGCCGAGGGGCTGATCGGCGGCGAGCAGCCGAACGCGGCAGATCTGCAGATCGGCAGCACCATCCGGCTGCTGCTGACGATCGCAGACCTGCGTCCGCTGATCGCTGGGCGATCGGCCGAGCGCCTGACGAGGTGGTTTCCGCCGATGGTCGGCGAAGTGCAAGCGGGGGTGTTGCCGGCCGAATGGCTGCCGGCTACGGCGGCCGCCTAGCCGCCGCGGCTCAGCTGTGCAGGACGAGGCCGCGCGTGATCGTCGCGGACGCGCCGCGTGCCGGCTTCAGGACGATGCGCACGCTCAGCGCGAGGCGTTTGTGCCGGCGCAGGGCCGCGCGGCCGGTCGCGGTCAGCTGCACGCTGAACGACGCGCTGCCGGCCTTCAGCGAGGAGCGTGAGAATCGCCCGACGAGCAACTTGGCTGGCCCCTCGCCCTTGCCCAGCGCACTGCTCGCCGCGAACAGCGCGACTTCGAGCTTGCCGCCGGCCCCGGCCTGCGCGACGTCGATCGAGCCGTGCAGCGCAAAGCCATGCTTGGGCGCGATCAGCTTCAGCGCCTTCGATCCTCCGACGAACAGCGATCCCGAGGGCGGCGCGACGGGCGTCGCCGGCGCAAGCGGGGCAACGAGCGGGGTCGAGGACAGCGTCGCGAGCGGCGCGGACGGGCTCCCCGAGGGTGAGGACGGCGGCGGCAGCGACGGCGGCGAGGCGGTGGTGAATATTTCATCGGCTCCGTCGCTGGAACCGAGACCGTTTTCGGCGACGAGCCGGAAGTGGTAGGTCGTCGCCGCCGTCAGGCCCGTCAGCGCCGCGGATACAGGGTGGTTGACGCCGTCTTCGCCCGCGCGCTGGGGGACTGTCTCCTGCCCGTAGGTCGCGCTCGGGCCGTATTCGAAGAAGTAGCTGGTCGCCGAGCCAGCAGGGTTGACCGTTCCGTTCAGGGTCGCGCCGGTTTCGCTCACCGCGGCGGGCCGCCCGGTTGTGACGAGCGGCTTGCTCGGCGCCGACGTGGTGAATGTCCGTTCGCCTCCGAGCGCCGTGCTGCTCGTGCCGTAGGTCGCGACCAGCTGCACGTGATATTCGGTGCTCGGCGCCAGGCCGCTCGGGCTCGCCGACACCGGGTGCGCGGCAAAGTCGCTGGCGGGCTCGGATGTTTGCGTGGTCTTCAGGACCGGACCAGACGTAGCGTGGTATTCGAAGTAGTAGGAGGTTGCGTTGCCTTCAGGCTTGACGGTGCCGTTGAGCGTCGCGGCCGTCTGCCCGACTTCGCTGGCCGCGCCGGTGGCGGCCGCGGGCGTCCCCCGGAACCGTGATCGTGCCCCTCATTTCCGACGGATGGACATAGCAATAGAAGGTGTAGGAGCCGGGTTTCGAGAACGTGCAAGAGCCTTTCCAGTTGGTTTCGCCGCGGTCGAGCGGCACGCCTGAGCAGCTCGGCGTTTCCGGGCCGCCGCTCCACACCACCCCGTGCGGGACGACGGTGCCTGTGTTCTGAAAGGTGACCGCCGCGCCTGCGCCCACGGTGGCCGTCGGGGGGACCCATGAGTGCGTTTGTTCGCCGTACGGGCCGCCCTGGTTGACCGCTTCGATCGTCGGACTCGTTTCCGAGCCGGCCACGGCCGGCAGCGCCGCCACGGCTAACGTGACCAGCAGGACCGACGACAGGCGGATCTTGCGCGTTCTCATGTCTCTCCCTTCACCCGGTCATTCAGCGAGTGCGGCGCGCTCACGCGTGCTCCACGACCGCTCGCGTGATCGTCAGCAGCGAGCCGTGCACCGGCGTGAGCGTGATCTTCACGGTCAGCGCGAGGTGGTGCTGGCGCCTGATCGCCTTTAGCGCCTTCGCGTCGAGCTTCACCGAGAAGGCCAGCCGCCCGGCGCTGACCGAGGTGCGCACGAGCCGCCCGACTTGCACCTGGGCGGAGCGCCTCACCGCGGCGATCGAGGCCCTCTTCGCGAACACGTCGATCTCGAGGCGGTCGCCGGCGCCGGCCGTGGAAACGTCGAGCGATCCCTTGACCGAGCCGCCACGTTGGCTTGACCGAACGGAAGGGCTGCCGACCAGCGCCGGACCGGTACGCGCTTCAGCGGGCGGAGTCGGAGCGGTCGGGATCGTCGCCGGGCTGGTGCTCGTCGTCGTGGTCGTCGGCGTCGTCGGCGTCGTCGCCGTGGTCGTGATCGTCCCGTTGGCCGCGACCGTGATCGACCCGGTCATTTCGTTTGGGTGCACGAAGCAGTGGAAGTTGTAGGTACCGGGGCGCGTGAACGTGCAGGTTCCGCTCCAGCTGGTCCGCCCTTCGTCGATCGGGACGCCGCTGCAGCTCGGCGTTTCTGGGTTGCCCGAGTTCCAGACGACCCCGTGCGGCACGCCGTTGCTCGGGTTCGCAAAGCTCACCGTGCCGCCGGCGCTCACTTCGGCGGTAGAGGGCCGCCAGATGAAGCTCGCGTAGATGCCTTCGGACTGGCCGGCTTCGATCGTCGGACCTGTTTCTGAGCCGGCCACGGTCGGCAGGACCACGACCGCCGCTCCGAGCGCCGCAACCGCCGGCAGGTAGCGCCTACGCATTCTCAACGATCTCGCCCACTTTTCTCGATTGCTGACCCGCGAGTGCCACCCGCACGCGCACTTCTCCGGGGATCGGCCGGCGTTTGAGGCACGCGCGCGAGCGACGTTCCTGTCGAAAACCAACGACTCCGGCCCCACAAGGATCCTTCCCGGCGCTAGAGTCGCGGGAAACCGCATCAGTGATGAGAACCCTCGATCCGCAATCGCTGCCCCAATACGTCGACCGCATGTACCGCGCGGCGTGGGCGCTTTGCGGCAACCGGGAGGACGCGGAGGACCTGGTGCAGGAGACGTTCGTGCGTGTGCTCGCACGTCCGCGCGTGGTCAGAGGCCAGGAGGACCTGTATTACCTGATGCGCGCGCTGCGCAACACGTTCCTGACCATCAGGCGTACCGCGAGCCGCCGCCCGGCGACGGGCCCGGAGCTCGACGAAGTGCTCGTCGCCGATCCCCGCCCGATGGGCCGGCCCGACCAGGCGCTCGAGGTGCAGGAGCTGTACGCGACGATCGCCGAGCTGCCGGAGGACTTCCGGCTCGCGCTGGTCGCGGTGGACGTGCTCGGACTGTCCTATCGCGAGGCCGCACGCGCGTTGCGGGTCCGGGAGGCGACGATCACGACGCGGCTGTTCCGGGCGCGTGGCCAGGTCACGCGCAGACTCGAACCGCCGCAGGACGCCGACACAGCGGCTGGCGAGCGTTCGCCGGCGCCCGACGCGGCAGCTCGCGAGAACGCCGAAAATTGGCGGGTAAAGCGGGAAGGGAAGGCTGCCGATGGCGTCTTGGAAGGTAGGAGAACGAAATGACCAGGCAGCCCGATAGAACACCGGCGGATGCGGCGGCGCAAGAGCGTGTGGCTGAGCTGATCCGCGCGGTTGACGTGCGGGCGCCAGAACGGCTGCACGCGCGCGTGCAGGAGCTGGTTGCCCCGCGCGAGCGCCAGACCGGCGGGCTCGCACGGGCCAGGCTGAAGCCGACGCTCATCGCGATGGCAGCGGCCGCAGCGGCGGGCGTGGCGATCGCGCTGCTCAGCGGCGGCGGAACGCACTCGCTGAGCGTCCGCGAAGCCTCGGTGTTGACGCTGCGCCCCGCGACGATGGGAGCTCCGCGCGAGAGCAGCGCCCACAACGCCACCCTGAACGTCGGCGTCGACGGCGTCGCGTTCCCGTACTGGGAGAGCATCCGCTGGCGCAGCATTGGCGCGCGCACCGACACGGTCCGCGGGCGCCGAATCACGACCGTGTTTTACGAAGGCACAAATGGCGCACGCGTCGGCTATGCGATCGTCAGCGGCAAGACTTCGCCGGCGACGCTGGGCGCGCTGCGCTCCGTCGGCAGCGTCAGCTGGCGCGACGGCGTGCCCTACCGGCTGCTGCAGGTGAACGGCGCACCGGCGGTCGTCTGGCAGCGCGAGGGCAGGCTGTGCGTGCTCTCGGGCCGCGGTGTCAGCAGCGCGACCCTGCTGAACCTGGCCAGCTGGGACGATCGCCGACAGGTCGCCTAAAGCCCCAACACGTCGCCTACAGCCGCGCGGGTAAAAGGCTGGGCGAGCGCTGGCGCCGCGCTGGGAAGTTCTGGCGGCCGAGCGGCGTCTGCATTGGCATGAGGAGAAAGAGCCTTGGCTTCCTGGTAGTGATCGCGATCGCCTGCGCAGCGGCGATCCCAGCGGTCGCGCTGGGCGGCGCGAGCGCCGCGAGCACGCACGCGGTGATCCTGAAGAACCTCCGCTTTCATCCCGCGACGATCAACATCAACCGGGGCGACAGCGTCAGGTGGCTGTGGGAGGACAGCACCGTGCATAACGTGACCTTCCACGGCTTTCATTCACGCACGCAGCGGCGTGGCTCCTACACAGTGACGTTCTCGCGCCGCGGCACCTTCAGCTATGAGTGCACGATCCACGTCAGGCTCGGGATGAAGGGCGAGGTCATCGTCCACTGACGCTCGCGCTCCCTCCAGACCCCCCTCCCCCCACCAGCGCCGGGCCGACGGCGGGCACGGTCCGGAAGGCCCGGCGCTGAGTCTTCGCCCTCGGGCGCGGCGGATCGGTGGCGCGACGGGCTGAGCTCAAGCTCGCGCTGCTGGGCGCCTCAGCGCCGGCCCGGCCCAGCGCACGCCCTCCTGGAGCGGCAAACTGGTGAGCGCATCCGCCAGCGAGGCGCCAGCGGGCGTGCGCAGCGAGAAATCGAGCTCGAGCGCCGGGATCAGCACGAAGCGGCGGCGCAGCAGCTGCTCGTGCGGGAGCCGCATGCGCGGATGCGTGAGCTCCACGCCTCCCAACAGCAGCACGTCGACGTCGATCGCGCGCGGGCCATGGCGGACGTCGGCGGCGCTGCGGCCGAGCCGTTGCTCGAGGGCCTTGGCCGCATCGAGCAGCTCGAGCGGCCCGAGCTCGGTCGTGACCTGCAGACAAGCGTTGAGAAAGCACGGCTGGTCGACTAGATCGCCGACCGGATCGGTGTCGTAGGTCGAGGAGCACGCGAGCACGGCGACTCCGACCGCCGGCAGCGCGTCGGCGGCGGCCTGCAGCTGCGCGCGACGATCGCCGAGGTTCGAGCCGAGTCCGAGCAGTCCGATCCTGGCCGGCGCGGCTACTCTTCCGCCTCCCGCCAGACCTCGACCGAGACCTCGTCGACCGACAGCGCGATCGGCGGCTCGGGCTTGGTCGCCTTGACCCATACGCCCTCGAGCGAAAAGTCGCCCAGCAGGCGGTCGGCGATCGCGCCGCACAGGCGCTCGAGCGTCTTATGCGAGCGCTGCTGCGCGACGAGCGCGACCAGCTGGCAGACCTCGCCGTAGTCCACCGTGTCGTCGATCGAGTCGGTCACGGTCGCGTCGATTTCGCCGAGATCGAGGCGCAGATCGAGCACCAGCCGCTGGCCCACCTCGCGCTCGGCCTTGCTCACGCCGTGGTGCGTGTACAGCGACAGCCCCGAGATCTCGATCGTGACCGATTCGCCGGTCTCCTCGCGCTCGGCTTCGAGATCGTCGTCCTCTTCGTCCTCGCTCTCGTACGCCTCGCCGCGACCGTCGTCCGGTTCGCCCCCCTGCTGCCCGCGGACCCCGCCCTGCGGGTCGGCCCCGCCTGCGCCGGGCGGGTCGCTGCCCGGCTCACCCGGTGGGCGATCGCGTCCCGACTCGCCCGGATCCCCGTCTAGGTCGTCGGGCTCCTCGCCACGCTCGAGATCCATCGCTCGTCCAACGTAGCAGCCGCTGTCGCCAGCGCTGCGCGCACGGGCGCGACGTCGTGGACCCTGAACACGCTCGCGCCGCGCGCCAGCGCGAGCACGTTGCTGGCGATCGTCGCCGGCAGCCTCTGCGTCACCTCGACCGGCTCAGACTGCCCGGCGGCGTAGGCGAGGACGCGCCCGAGGAAGCTCTTGCGCGAGGTGCCCACCACCAGCGGCCGCCCGAGCGTCGTCAGCTCATCCAGGCGCCGCAGCAGCGTGAGATTGTGCGCGACCGTCTTACCGAAGCCGATGCCCGGGTCGAGCAGCACCCGCTGCTCGGCGACGCCCTCGCGCACGGCGAAGCTCAAGCGCTCCGCGAGAAACGCCTTGACCTCGTCGACGACGTCGTCGTAGCGCGGGTCGCGCTGCATCGTCTGCGGGTCTCCGAGCATGTGCATAAGGCAGCAGTCGACGCCGCGCTCGGCGATCAATCCGACCATCGCCGGATCGTCGCGCAGCGCGCTCACGTCGTTGACGATCCGCGCGCCCGCGTCGATCGCGGCGCGCGCGACCGATGCCTTGGTGGTATCGATCGAAACCTGCGCGCGTGGGCCCGCGGCGGCGATCCCCTCGAGCACCGGCAGCACGCGGCGCAGCTCCTCCTCGGCCGGGACTCGCCGCGCGCCCGGGCGCGTCGACTCGCCGCCGATGTCGAGGATGTCCGCGCCCTCGCCGGCCAGCGCGCGTGCGTGCGCGACCGCCGCGTCGGCACTCAGGAACCGGCCTCCGTCGGAGAACGAGTCCGGGGTCACGTTGACGACCCCCATCAGGCGGTAGGCGAATGCCATCCTGCGCGGCACGCTACCGGCGAGCCGCTTCGCGCGCCGCGCGCGGGGCGCTCGGCTCAGGTGAGCTCGGGGCGCTCTTTCTCGCTGCCCCGCAGCTCGGCCGTACCTCCCGCAAGGCCGGGACGCGGGTACGGCCGGGGCGTTTCGCGCTCCGGCCTGTCGGCGGGCGCTGGCGGGGCCGGCAGCTCGGGCCTACTCGGGCCTTCTTCGAGTCCGAAGACTTCCTCCTCGCTCTTGCCGTCGAGCAGCGCGAGGAACTCCTCCTTCTCGATCGTCTCGCGCTTGACGAGGATCTCGGAGATCTTCTCGAGGTCGTGCTGGTGCTGGGAGAGGATGTCCTTCGCGCGCTGGTGCGCGCCCTCGACGATGCGCCTGACCTCATCGTCGATCTCGCGCGCGATCTCGTTGGAGTAGTCCGGCTCGGTCGAGAACTCGCGTCCCAGGAAGGGCTGACCGTGGTCGTGCCCGAACACGCGCGGACCGAGCTTTTCGCTCATGCCGAAGCGCATCACCATCTGCTTCGCGGTCTGCGTGACCTTCTCGATGTCGTTGGAGGCGCCGGTCGTGATCTCGCCGAAGATGATCTCCTCCGCGGCGCGCCCGCCGAGAGTCATCGCCATCGTGTCGTTGAGCTCCGCGCGCGTGGTCAGGAAGCGGTCCTCCTGCGGCATCGAGATCGTGTAGCCGAGTGCCTGGCCGCGGGAGATGACCGAGATCTTGTGCACCGGATCCGAGTGCTCGAGGAAGTGGCCGACGAGCGCGTGACCCATCTCGTGGTAGGCGGTGATCAGCCGCTCTTTCTCGCTCATCACCCGGGTCTTCTTCTCGGGGCCGGCGATCACGCGCATGATCCCCTCCTCGAGCTCTTCCTGGTTGATCTCGCGCTTTCCCGTGCGCGCGGCCAGCAGCGCCGCCTCGTTGATCAGGTTCGACAGATCCGCGCCGGTGAAGCCCGGCGTCTGCCCCGCGAGCGCGTCGATGTCGATTTCCTTCGCCAGCGGCTTTCCGCGCGTGTGCACCTCGAGGATCTTGGCCCTGCCCTTGCGGTCCGGGCGGTCGACGGCGATCTGGCGATCGAAGCGCCCCGGGCGCAGCAGCGCGGGGTCGAGGATGTCGGGCCGGTTGGTGGCCGCGATCATGATGATGTTGTCCTTCGCCTCGAACCCGTCCATCTCCACGAGCAGCTGGTTCAGCGTCTGCTCGCGCTCGTCGTGGCCGCCGCCGAGCCCTGCGCCGCGGTGGCGCCCGACCGCGTCGATCTCGTCCATGAAGATGATGCACGGGCTGTTCTGCTTGGCCTGCTCGAACAGATCGCGCACACGCGATGCGCCGACCCCGACGAACATCTCCACGAAGTCTGATCCCGAGATCGAGAAGAACGGCACGCCCGCCTCGCCCGCGACCGCGCGCGCGAGCAGCGTCTTGCCGGTCCCCGGCGGCCCGTACAAGAGCACGCCGGTGGGTATCCGGGCGCCGAGCGCCTGGAACTTCTTGGGGTTCTCGAGGAACTCCTTGATCTCGTGCAGCTCCTCGACGGCCTCGTCAACACCGGCGACGTCGCGGAAGGTGATCTTTGGCGAGTCCGCCGACAGGCGCTTGGCGCGCGACTTGCCGAACGACATCACTTTGCTGCCGCCCCCTTGCACCTGGTTCATCAAGAAGATCCAGAAGCCGAGGAAGATCACGAACGGCAGGATGTAGGTGAGCAGCGACAGCAGCACGCTGCTCTTTTCCGATTCGACGTTGAACTGGACTCCGGCCTTTTCGAGCTGGGCGATCAGCGTCGGCGCGGCCTGTTCCACGTAGCCGATTTCGTACTTTTCCTTGTTGCCTTTTTCGTTGAGCTGGACTTCGAGCGCTTTGCCCTTGTTCTTGAACTCGACCGATTTGACCTCGCCTTTGGGGATCTCTTCGGTGACCAGCGTCTTGTAGCTGTGCGGGCGCGTGTTGTTCGAGCTCGGGCTGACGAGTTTTACGGCCAGGAAGGCGAGCACGAGCACGATCAGGATCGGAAACGCGGCGCTCTTGAAGGAACGGCTCATGGCGATATCACAGCTTTCTGGCGCCGGTTTCTAAGGTGGTCGCCAGTTGCCTAGCGTACCACGCAAGGCCCCAATTTCCGGCTGTTGGCCCAGTGCTGAGCCGGTTAGACGCTGCTTCGGACACCTCTTTGAAACGCGGCGACGAACGGAAGGTTGCGGTACTGCTCGGCGTAGTCGAGGCCGTAGCCGACGACGAACCTGTCGGGGATCTCGAAGCCGATGTACTTCGCTCTGAACGCCACCTTGTGGCGCGCGGGCTTGGTCAGCAGCGCGCAGACCTCGAGCGTCCTGGGGTTGCGCGAGCCGAGATTGCGCAGCAGGTATTGGAGCGTCAGTCCCGAATCGACGATGTCCTCGACGATCAGCACGTCGCGGTCCTCGATCGCCGCGTCGAGGTCCTTCAAGATCCGCACGACACCGGAGGAGTCGGTCGCCGAGCCGTAGGAGGCGACCGCCATGAAGTCCACCTCGACCGGGATGTCGATGAACCGCATCAGATCGCTGAGAAAGAACACCGCTCCCTTGAGCACGCCGACGAGCAGCAGCCGCCGGCCGGCGTAGTCGCGCGAGATCGTGCTCCCCAGCTCGCGCACCCGCTGCTGCAGGCGCTCGGCGCTGACCAGCACCTCGCCGACCTCGGCGACGGCCGTGCGCGCAGCGCTCGCGTGGGTCTGGGCCTCGGCGGTCACGCGCGGGAGTGTACGCTGCGCCTCAGTCGCGGCGAGCGCCGCCGGCCGAGCCGCTTCGTCGCCGTCGCGCGGGCAGCCTCACCATCCGCAGCTGTCCGTCGCTGATCACCGCGCTCACGTTTCCGCCGACGTGCACCTCCGCGCGCCCGCCTCGCCCCGCCAGCGCGAGGATCTCCCGCACGTGCTGGCCCGCCTGCGGCACGTAGTCGCCGGCCGCATCCTCCGCCAGCCGCACGACCACCAGGCGCGCGAGCGCAGGATGCAGCTGACCGAGGCGCGCGAGCGCAATCGCATCGGAGCCGGCGAGCTCGCGGGTGACCAGTTCGCCGAGCAGCCCGGCCTCCTCGCGCAGCTGTTCGGCCGTGCGCAGCACGCTTTCCTGCGCGGCCGGGTGCACCGAGCGCAGCGCCGGCACGAGCCGACGTCGGACCCGCGTCCGCGCATACCGTTCGTCCTCGTTGCTGCGATCCTCGCCCCAGCTGAGCCCGCGCGCCCTGCAGTAGGCGGTCGTCTGCTCACGCGTGATCGCGAGCAGCGGGCGGACGATCCTCCCCTCCCGCGGCGCCATCCCGAGTAGCGCCCGTCGCCCCGGCGAAGCCGCCAGGCGGTACAGGATCGTCTCGATCTGGTCGCTCGCCGTATGCCCGGTCGCGACCAGCGCCTGCGCGCGCTCGTCGAGCTCGTCAGCCAGCGCAAGCGCTGCCGTATAGCGCAGCTCGCGCGCCCACGCCTGCAGGTTGCCGGGCGCGCGCTCCTGCGGCTTGGCCTCGACGACCTCGAGCTCGACGCCGAGCAGCGCACACAGCTCGGCGCAGCGGCGCTCGTCCGCGTCGGACTCCTGCGCGCGCAGTCCATAGTTGACATGCAGTGCCTTGACGCTCGGTGCGCCGCGGACCGCGACCGCGACGTCGAGCAGGCAAACCGAGTCGCGCCCGCCCGAGACCATCGCGACGAGCGGGCGGCGCTCCCCGAGCAGGCCCGCGTCGCGCACCCTCGCCTGCAGCTCGCGCGGTGTCACGCGCCGCTAGCTCCCGCGCGCGCGGGCGAGGAACAGCTCGGTCGGCTCCTGGAAGCCCTTGAGCACGAGCTCGCCGATCGGGTCGAACGCGAGACCGTCCTGGCGGCTTGCGGCATCGACGACCGGGCGCGTGACCAGTACCTCGCCCCCGGCGGCGCGAGCGACCACGCGCGCCGCCCGGTTGACCTCGCGCCCGTAGTAGTCGCCGTCGCGATACAGCGCCGCTCCGCTGTGGATGCCGATGCGCGGCGCGGGAGAGCCGCGTGCCAGCTGCCGCTCGAGCGCGACCGCCCAGCCGGTGAGCGCGCCCGCGTCGGCGCCGACGACCATCACCTCATCGCCCAGCGTCTTGATCACGCGCGCGTCGATCGGGAGCGTCTGCTCGACCGTCTCGAGGAACCGCTCGACCGCGCTCACCGCCTCCGCCTCGCCCTCCTCCTCGGTCAGCTTCGTGTACCCGGCGAGATCCGCAAACGCGATCGCCACCCGCATTCGGCCCTCCTCGACGGTCTCGGCGTCGTCGAGATCGGTCTCGATGTGATCGATCACGTCCTGCTCGACGAAGTGCCCGAGCATGCGGCCGTGCAGGTAATTGATGAACGGGACGGCGAACGGCAGGATCTCCCGGGTGAGCGTCTCCATCTCGCGCGCAATCTCCACTCCGGGAAGCCCGTCGCGCATCAGCGGCTCGTGGACGTACAGGTGCAGCAGCCGCACCTCCGCGTCGGCGACCTGGGCCATCGCCTGTCCGTAGACGCGCACGATCTGCAGCAGCGCGGGCAGCGGCAAGCCCGCGGCGAGAATGTCCGCGCCGTAGCGCAGCACCTGCAGATCCTCCTCGGTGATCTCCTCCGGCGACAGCGCCGCCAGGCCCATCGCGCCGGTCAGGCGCTCGATCACGGCCGGGTCCAGTCCGGTCTCGCGCGCGGCCTGCGCGAGCGTGTACCGGGCCTCTGTGCTCGGCAGCAGTTCGTCGACGTAGCCGAACGCGAGCAGCCCGCTCTGGCTCGCATCCCGGATTCGCTGCACGCTGTGTCCGCGCTCGCGCAGGCGGGCGACGATGCGGACGTGCGACGCCGCGGCCGGTGTCCAGGTCCCTTCGTACGGCGGCACCAGGCCCTGTCTCACCCAGCGCCGCACGGTTGCAGGCGTGACGCCGGCGCGCGCGGCGACCTGCTTGAGGGTCAGCTCGCGCGAGGAGCCGCGGGCCGCGCTCGCGGCGGGGCTGGCGGGCGGCGTTGCCATTGGCATGAGTTTAAAGTCGCCGCCCATGCGCCCTGTCGCGCCCAATCGGGCAGCCGTCCCCGTGCAGCCGTTTCACTTGCGCCCCACCGCGGAGCTCGCCGAGCGAGTGCTGCTGCCTGGCGATCCGGGGCGGGCGCTGCTGCTCGCGCAGAAGCTGATCGCGCAGCCGCGGATGTTCAACCATCACCGCGGCCTGTGGGGCTACACCGGCCGCGCGCTCGCCGATGGCGAGCCATTGACGATCCAGAGCACCGGTATCGGCGGTCCGTCCGCAGCGGTCGTCCTCGCCGAGCTGATCGCCCTCGGCGCGCGCCGCACCGTCCGCATCGGCACGTGCCGCGCCCTGCAGGCCGATCTCGCCCTCGGCGACGTGGTGATCGCGCGCGAATCGATCTGCCGGGATGGGACCTCGCGCGCGCTCGGGGCCGGCGAGCGCGTCGCGGCCGACGCGCCGCTCACCGAGGCGCTGATCGCCCGCGCGCGCGGCGCGCAGGCGGGAGCGATCGTCAGCGTCGATCTCTTCTACGACGCCGGCCGCGGCGGCGCAGCCGAAGGCGCACTGGCGATCGAGCTCCCGTCGGCGGCCCTGTTCGCGCTCGGATCGGCGGCGGGCGTGTCGGTGGCGAGTCTGCTCGCCGTCGCGGACACATTCGACGCGGAGCGCAGACGCGCGCGGATCGATGACCACCAGCTGCTCGCGGCCGCCGAGGCGATGGGCGCCGTCGCGGTGGACGCGCTGGCGGTCTGACGCGCCTCAGCCGCCGCTGCGTTTGCCCTTGGCTTTGGTCCTGCTGGCCGGGCGGGCGCCCCGGCCGCCGCCCGAGCGCCGCGCGGCAGGTTGCGTCGCGGCGGCGCGCGCCGATGCATCGCGCGTCGCGGAGTCGCGCAGGTTCTTGGTCAGCGCGTCCAGCTGCTCCTCGATCTGCTCGAGGCGCTGGCCGATCTCGGCAGGGTCGAGCCCGCGCGCCGCGAGCGAGCGGTCGAGGCGGTGCACACCGTCCTCGATTCCCTCGAGCCGCTGGGAGACCGAGCGCAGGCGGCGCGTCAGCCGTTCGATGTCCGCTGCCGAGGGAATGTTGAGCGCGCCCATCGCGAGCTCCTGCGCCTGCGCGGCCTTCTCACGCGCATCGAACGCGCGGCCGATCGCGCCGCTGAGCAGCGGATTGTCGAGCAGCTCGGAGAGCGCCTTGCCGAGACGATCTTCGCCTGAGCCGGCGAGACGCTCGCGCAGGTTGTTGACCGCGGTGTTCGCGTCGGACATCTGATCGGGGTTTGCTGATGACGGGACAGGAAGGATACGGTGCAGACGTGCCCGAGCGACTTTTCCTGTTCGTGCAGTTCGAGTTTCCCTGGCCGCTCGGCCCGCCTGATGGACGTTATCTGCTGCGCTCAGAGACCGACGGCGAGCCCAAGCACGTGGTCGTCCTGGGCACGCTCGGCGGGCGGCTCGGCGCATCCCCGGGCCGGGCCGGACAAGGCACGGCGCAGCTGCGCCGCCGGACCGCGTGGCGCAGACGCGCGGTCGCACCCCTGCCCGAGCCGACGCGTCTGGCGACGTCGCGGGCGACGATCGTCGACCCCGTCTCGCTGCCGGCCGAGCGCCAGGCGCGAGCATGGCTCTCGGACCTCGACGCCGCGCGCGATGTCCCGGCGGCGCTCGCGGTGCTCAACCACGTCCTGCATGCGCAGCGCATCGCCACGGCAGACCCCTACACACACGAGGTCTCCGCTGTCCAGGCTTCGACGATCCGCGCCGGCTGGGGTGAAGGCGAGCAGGTCGCGGAGGGCCAGTGGCTGCATGCCGTCGAGGTCCCCGCACGGGCGATCGTCGGACGATCGCCAAGAGCGCGCCGACGGATCGGCGACCGCTCCGCGGCGCTGCGCCCGCACGAGCGCCTGGCGCGGCTGCTCGGCGCGCGCGAGCGGCCGATGCTGTGCGAGGAGCTCGCGCTGCGCACCCGCCTCGATCTGGAGCAGGGCCGCATCGCTCACGCCGCGATCGAGCTGGACCGCGCATATTCGGCCGCTCTGGTCGAGCTCGCGCCCGAGCGTCGTGGCGACATGCAGGTGCGCATCGCCGAGCTCGGCACGCTCGCTGAGGTCGTGGCGCAGAGCGCCCGCGCCGCACTCGCCGACGCCGCCGTCGCCGCGGGGGGCGCGGCCGAGTCGGCGGCGCCCCGGGGCCAGCCCGACGACGAGGAGGCGATTCGCCATGCGCTCACGCGCCTGGAAGCCGCGCTGCGGGCGCGAACCGCCGCGGGGTTCGACCGGGGCTGAGCGCGGCTGCTCGCAGCTGGCGGCGCACCCTCCGCCGCACCCCCGTGCGCGGGCCGGCACGGCGCGTAAAGTGCAGGTCGCGATGGACCCGACGGCTACCGCGATCGGCACCTGGAGCGGCGGGCGCTTCATGCGCTTCGGCGAGCCGCTCGACGATGCGCGCCTGCAGGCGCTGCTCAGGCCCGGAGGCGGGATCGACACGGTGATCAGCGCCGACGTCTACGGGACCGGCGCGGCCGACAGCCTGCTTGGGCGAGCGCTCGCAGGAGTCGATCGCGAGCGCTACTGCCTCGTGGGCGCGATCGGGCACGACTTCTACACGGGCGAGCGCGAAGGCGCCAAGGGCTACCCGCGCTTCACCGACCCGCGTCTGCGCGGGCGCGGGGAGTATGCCGATTACATCCGGATGGCAAGCGAACGCAGCCTCGCGCGCTGCGGCGTCGAGCGCTTCGATCTGCTGCTGCTGCACAACCCCGACAAGATCGGCTACCGCAGCGAGGACGTATGGCGGGGCATGGCGGCTGCGCGCGATCAGGGACTCGCCCGCAGGCTCGGCGTCGCGCCGGGGCCGGCGAACGGGTTCACGCTCGATCTGATCGCCTGCCTGGAGCGCTACGGCGAGCTGATCGAGTGGGCGATGATCATCCTCAACCCACTCGAGCCGTGGCCGGGCGAGCTCGTGCTGGACGCCACCCGGGCGAACGGGGTCAGCCTGATCGCGCGGGTCGTCGATCACGGCGGCCTGTTCCACGACGATGTCCTCCCGGGCCACGCGCTCGCCGAGCATGACCATCGCGCGTTCCGTCCGCCGGGCTGGATCGAGGCGGGCCGCGAAAAGCTCGAGCGCATGCGCCCGTATGCGGACAGACACGGGCTGACGATGCTGCAGCTCGCGTGCGCCTGGTGCCTCGCGCAGCCGCCCGTGCGCAGCGTCGCGCCGACGCTGATCCAGGAGCCCGGTAGGAACGCGCGAGCGATCGAGGACAAGCGCGCCGAGCTGGCTGCCACGCCCGCTACATCGCCGCTCGGCGCAGACGAGGTCGCGGCGATCACGGCGATCGGCGAGAACGCCGGCTGCATGGAGCTGAAGGGCGCCAACCTCGCGCACGAGGGGCCTGAGCGAGCGGACCGGTGGGAGTTGGACACGGAGCTGCAGGCGGTCGCCGGGCGCTGGGGGATCGCGCCCGAGCGCGATCTCGTGAGGAGCGCGCCGTCGCCAGCCAAGTAGCCAGCACCCGGCCAGCGACCCCGCGGACGCAACCTCCTACGGCGCGAGCGAAGCGCTCGAGCGAGGGGTTCGTGTGGGCGGCGCTTGCCGCGATCACCGTCGCCGCGGCGGCGCTGCGCCTGTACCACCTCAACCGGGTGCAGCTCGACCCGTTCTACGACGCGGCCGTGCGCAGCATGGCGCTCTCGTGGCACAACTTCTTCTTCGGGGCGCTCGAGCCCGGCGCGAGCGTGTCGATCGACAAGCCGCCGCTCGACCTGTGGCTGCAGGTCGCGAGCGTCAAGGTGCTCGGCTTCTCGACGACGAGCCTGATGCTGCCCGAGGCGCTCGCCGGGACCGCCGCGGTGCCGCTGCTGTTCCTGGCGGTGCGGCGGATCTGGAGCAGCGCCGCGGGACTCGCGGCGGCACTCGCGCTCGCGGTCTTGCCGATCGAGGTGATCACTTCGCGCAGCGACACGATGGACGGGCTGATGATGGCGCTGATCGTGCTCGGCCTGCTGCTGTTCGTGTATGCGTGCCAGACCGGGCGCAGCGTCTGGCTCCTGCTCGGCGCGGCCGCGCTCGGGCTGTCCTTCGACGTCAAGCTGCTCGAGTCGCTGGTGGCGCTTCCGGGCCTGGCGCTGATCGCCTATCTGGGCCTGCCAGGCTCGCGCCGACGGCGTCTGGCCCAGCTGCTCACGGCCGGCGTCGTGTATGTCGCGGTCGCGCTGTCGTGGCTGACCGCAACGCTGTTCTTTCCCGCGCATGATCGGCCCTTCGCGGTGGGTTCCAGCAACGGAAGCGCGTGGAATGCGGCCTTCGTATTCAACGGTTTGGAACGCGTCGAAGGCAAGGCTCAGCCGGGCGCGACGATCCAGGGCGCACACGGACCGGGGTCGGTGCCCACCTCGCGTTACGCGAGGCTGAGCCAGTCAGAACGCGACCACATCTCCTTGCCGCTGCCCTCGGCGGCGCGCCTGCTCGACCGAGTCGGGCCGCTGTCGGGCGAGCGCCTCGGACTCGAGGTGCTCGCCGGGCTGCTGCTGGGGGTGCCCGCGCTCGCGTCCGAGTGGCGCGAGCGCCGTCGCCGCCCGCCGCCCACGGAGCGCGATCCCGCGGAGATCGAGCGACGCCTGCGCTGGGCCGGGCTCGCGGGCCTGCTGCTGTGGCTGGTCCTGGGCACGGTGCTGTTCAGCCGGATGATCCACCTACATCCCCGCTACACGGAGGGGTTCACGCCCGCGGTGGCAGGCTGCCTGGGAATCGGGGTCGCGTGGGCCACCGCCAAGCGCAGCCCCCGGCGGCTGCTCGCGCTCGCGATCACCCTGCTCGCGGTCGTGATCTACTCCCAGCGGCTGCTGTTTGGCACGCCGCTCGTGTGGTGGGTCCTTCTCGCCGGCGCGATCGCCGCAGTAGCGCTCGCCGGCGCCGCGCTGGGGGCGCGCATGGCCGAGCGCGGGGCGGCCCGCGGGCTGCTCGCGGCTGCGCTTGGGCTGACGCTTGTGAGCCTGCTCGCGATCCCCGTGCAGGCTTCGCTGCGCGCGGTCAGGCAGAACGTCTCCGACACCAATCGGCTCGGCGTGCTCAACACGCAGGAGCTCGACACGCTGAGCAGCTATCTGCGCGCTCACCAGGGCTCGGCGCAGTATGAGGCGGCCTATGACTCGGCGACGGCGATGGGCTCGCTGGTGGTGCGCGACGCGCGGCCGGTGCTCGTGCTGACCACCCTCAACGCGCGCGTCCTGACGCCGGTCGCGCGCCTGCGGGCGCTGGCCGCCGAAGGCAAGGTGCGCTATGCGATCCTCAGCGCTACCTGCGGGCCGCACACGCCGTCCACCAACGCCGACTGCTCCGCGCCGGCGCGGTGGGTGCGAGCGCACGCCAGGGACATCTCCCGGCAGGTCGGCTTGCGCCGAGAATTCCTGTGGCTGCTTCCGGGCCCCGGCGCGAATCAGCCGCGCCCGGCGTCGCGCGAGTAGGCGCCCGCGCCGAATGCGGGCTCGCGCGGGCGCGAGTCGTCGATCTGAAGCGCGGCGGTCAGCGCGCCGAGCTCCTGCACGACGTCGCCGGCGAGCCGGACGGTCGCGAGATCGTCCAGCGGGGTGGGGCCCGCCGTGATGATCGCGATCGCGCCGCCGCCCTCGTGCGTGAGCACCGGCAGCGCGCCGACCGGGTGAACCTCGAGCGACGAGCCGACGCAGATCAACAGATCGGCCTCGGCGCACAGTTCGCGCGAGCGCGCGAGCGCGCGTGCGCAGAGCTGCTCGCCGAACAGCACCACCTGTGGGCGCAGCGGACCGCCGCAGGAGTCACAGCGCGGGACGCCGTCGGGATCCGCGAGCCGGCGGGCGCGAACCTCCGGCTGGGGGATCTCCCCGCCGCAGGCGGCGCAGGTGCAGGACGCGATCGAGCCGTGCACCTCGATCAGCTCAGCCGTGCCCGCCTTGCGATGAAGCATGTCGACGTTCTGGGTGATCACCGCGTCGAGCATGCCGTTGCGCTCCATCGCGACCAGCGCGCGATGCGCCGCGTTCGGCCGCTTGCCGGCGAGCGTGGAGAAACGCTCGCCGTAGAAGTGCCAGAAGCCAGCCGGATCGGCGCGCAGCGAATCGATGTGCGCGACCTTCATCGGATCGACCTTGTGCCAGATCCCGGTCCCGGGCGAGCGGAAGTCGGGAATGCCCGACGGCACCGAGATCCCTGCGCCGGTCAGCGCGACGACCGAGCGCGCATCGCGGACCAGCTCTGCCAGCCGGCCGATCGCGCCATTTGCGCTGCGCTCGCTCATCGTCCGTCTTCGGCTGCCCGGCGAAGCCCTCAGCGCCCCTCAAAGCGCGGCGCGCGTTTGTCCAGGAACGCCGCGATCCCCTCGCGCGCGTCGGCGCTCTGAAACACGCTCGAGAAACCGGCCTGCTCGGCCGCGATGCCCTCGTCGAGGTCGCCCGCGCCGGACACCTGCTTGATCTGCTGCAGCGCGAGCGGCGCCTGGCCGGCGAGCTTGTGCGCCCACGACAGCGCGGTGTCGAGCAGTTCGTGGTCGTCGACGACGCGGTTGACCAGCCCGAGCTCATACGCCTCCTCGGCGAGCATCGGGTCGCCGATCAGGTTCATCTCGAGCGCCTTGTTCTGCCCGACGAGCCGCGGCAGGCGCTGGGTGCCGCCGAAGCCGGGAATGATCCCGAGCCTGATCTCGGGCTGGCCGAACAGCGCCGAACGAGCCGCGATGCGCACGTCGCAGGCCATCGCCAGCTCGCAGCCGCCGCCGTAGGCGAGACCGTTGACCGCGGCGATCGTCGCCACACCGGAGCGGCCGAGCTCGCGCAGCAGCCCGTGCATTGACAGCAGCAGCTCGCGCCCCGCGGACTCGTCCATGGTCGTGAAGGCCTTGATGTCGGCGCCGGCGCTGTACAGGAACGGGTTGGACGAGGCGATCACGAGCGCGCGCACCGGCGGATCGGCCGTCGCCTTCACCCGATCCCAGACCTTGGCGAGGTCTTGCACGACGGACGGCGCGATCGAGTTCATCTGCCCGTTCGCCAGCCACGCGATCGCGACGCGGCCCTCGCCGTCGCGGGCCTCGCGCGTCTCCAGCTTGATGACCTCGCCCGGCTGCTCGGCATCGGGGCGCGGGTAGGCGTAGAAGCCCTGGCCGGTCTGCTGTCCGAGCCGCCCCTGCGCGACCAGGCGACGCAGGATCCGCGGCGCGGCGAAGCGCGCGCCGTAGCGCTCCTGGGCGATCTCCATCCGCTCGAGGATCTTGTCGAGGCCTTCGCTGTCGGCGCGCAGGAACGGTGGCATCAGCCCGCGGCGGGGATCGAGGCCGGCCCCCGCCATCATCCCGAAGTCGATGTCGCGATGCGTGGCGACGCCCTCCTCGAGCACCAGGCACGCCTCGATGAACGTCTTCAGCGACAGCTGCTCGACGAGCTCGTCGATGTTCGGCTCGGCGTCTCCCGGCAGGTTCGGCTCGCCCTGGGGGTCATAGAAGCCGTCGTTGCCGGTCTTGGCGCCGAGCTTGCGCTCGCCAACGAGCTTTTGCATCCCAGCCGGCACGTAGAAGCGCTCGTCGCCGTAGGACTCCGCGAGGTGCTCGGCGACGTGCAGCACGGTGTCCAGGCCGAGCAGGTTGACGAGCAGATAGGGCCCGACCGGCACGAGCCCAGAGGCGCCGACGCCCTCGTCGATCTTCTTGATCGACAGTCCCTGCTCCTCCTGCGCTCGCCAGACCTCGGAAACGCCCGCGTTGAGGATGCGGTTGACGACGAAGCCGGGGACCTCGGCGCAGGTGATCGGCTGCTTGCGGATCGCCTGTGCGAACGTCACCGCCGTGCTGACAGTCTCCGCGGAGGTGTCCTCGCCCTCGACGATCTCGATCAGCGGCATGATCGAGGCGGGATAGAAGTAGTGAAAGCCGATCACCTTGTCGGGGCGAAGCGTCGCTTCGCCGATCTCGGTGATCGACAGCGATGAGGTGTTGGAGGCAAGGATCGCGTGCCCGGGCGTGGTCGCGTCGAGCTCCGCGAACACGCTCTGCTTGATCTCCATCCGCTCGGGAACGGCCTCGATCACCAGGTCGACCTCGCCGAAGCCCTCATAGGCGGTCGTGCCGGTGATCCGTGCCAGCACCTCGGCGGTCCGCTGGTCACCCTGCTCGGCGCTCAGCCTGCCTTTCTCGACCAGTCTGCCGACCTGCCCTGCCGTCACGTTTCGCGCCTCGTCGAGCCCTGCCTGCACGAGCGCGTCGTCGATGTCCTTGAGCACGACCGGGATCCCCGCCGCGGCGATCGTCTGGGCGATCTGCCCACCCATTGTCCCGGCGCCGACGACGGCGGCTCTGAACACAAACATGCTTGTCGGTCTCCTGTCTACTCGGGGGTCGGCGATGACTATCCAGGCGGGGGAGCCTAGCCGAGACGGCGCATCTCCGGAGCGTGCAGCGGGTTTGATGAATCGACGGGGCCATGACACTGTGAGGATGAGGAGATGACAATGAAGCGTTTGATTGTGTGTAGGACGGTATGTAGGACGGGTACCAGCAGGGCTGCGCTGGCGGCGCTTGCGGCGACCAGCGCACTAGGCGTACTCGCCAGCCCCGGGCAGGCGGCGAGCGCGCTCCCCGCCGTCTCCACCGGCGGCGCGCAAGCCGTGAGCTACGGCTCGGCGATCGTCACCGGAGCCGTGGATCCGCGAGGCCGCGACACGTCGTACTACTTCCAGTACGGACCGACGCGACTCTTCGGTGGGCAGACGACGATCGCCGACGCGGGCGCCAGCATGGGCACCGTGCACGTGAGCATGCCCCTGTCAGGGCTGCAACCGCTGACCGTCTACCACTACCGCCTGGTCGCCGTCAGCAGCGCAGGCGCCGCGGATGGCAAGGAAAGGACGCTCACGACCACCAAGGTGCCGCTCTCGCTGCAGATCCTGTCGGCGCCCAACCCGGTCGTGTTCGGCGGGACGCTGGTCGTCCAAGGCACCCTGTCGGGTACAGAAAACGCGGGGCGCCCCGTCACCCTGCAAGCGAACTCGTTTCCGTTCACAGTGGGCTTTCAGAACGTCGGCAATGCCCAGCTGACGAGCGCCACCGGCGGATTCTCGTTCCCGGTCCTCGGTCTCGGCCAGACGACGCAGTTCAGGGTCGTGACGTCGACCAACCCGCCGCTCATCAGCCCGATGACGCAGGAGAGCGTGATGGTGCGGATGAGCGCCCACATCGGTCCCACCGGACGGCGGCATCGCGCGCGCTTCTACGGAACCGTGACGCCGGCCGAGAACGGTATGCAGGTCGGCGTGCTCAAGGTCGTCCACGGGCGCTACAAGCTCGTTGCCGGCACGGGGCTGCGCCACCGCAACGCCACCAGCTCGAGCTTCAGCGTCAACGTACCTGTCACCCGCGGGATCTACCGCGTGCTCGTGCGCGTGACCAGCGGCGCCCAGATTTCCGCCTACAGCGGTCCGCTGGGCATCGGCTAAACCCTGAGACGCGGCGCGCCCAGCCAGACCGCGACCAGCGGCCGGCCGGCTGCGCGGGCCGCGCGCTATGCCGGGACGGCCTCCGCGGCCGGCTCCTCGACGCGCCGGGGAAGCAGCGTTTCGCGGGCGATCACCAGGCGCTGGATCTGCGAGGTGCCCTCATACAGCTGCATGATCTTGGCATCGCGGAACAGCTTCTCGACCGGGTACTCCTTGATGAAGCCGTAGCCGCCGTAGACCTGCACCGCGTCGGTCGTAACTTTCATCGCGGCGTCCGCGGCGAAGCGCTTGGCGTGGGAGGAGACGAGCGTGTTGCGCTCGCCCTGGTCAAGCATCACGGCCGACTTCCAGGTGAGCAGCCGCGCGGCTTCGATTTCGGTGGCCATGTCCGCGATCATGAACTGGATCGCCTGGTGCATCGCGATCGGCACGCCGAACTGGACGCGTTCGCGCGAATAGTCGGTGGCGAACTCGAACGCCGCGCGCGCGATGCCGGTGGCCATCGCGGCGACGCCCGGCCGTGTGCGGTCGAGCGTCATCATCGCGAGCTTGAAGCCCTTGTTCTCTTCGCCGATCAGGTTCTCGACGGGCACCTCGACGTCGTTGAAGGAGATCGTGGCGGTGTTGGAGGCGCGCTGCCCGAGCTTGTCCTCCTTCTTGTCGACGACCACGCCCGCGTCGCGCGGGACGACGAACGCGGAGATGCCGCGGTGGCCCGCCTCCTTGTCGGTCTTGGCGTAGACCGTGTACCAGTTGGCATAGCCGCCGTTGGTGATGAAGCACTTGGAGCCGTTGATGACGTACTTGTCGCCTTTGCGGACTGCCGTGGTGCGCATCCCCGACACGTCCGAGCCCGCGTCCGGCTCGGTCAGGCAGAACGACGCCAGCAGCGGCGCCTCGGTGAGCCGGCCGAGGTAGTCCTTCTTGACATCTTCGCTTGCGCCCGCGATGACCGGCGCCGTAGCGAGGCCGTTGCAGCCCAACGAGGTCTGGATGCCTGAGCAGCCCCAGGAGAGCTCCTCCTCGATCAAGCAGCCGTCGAGGTACCCCGCGCCGGCTCCGCCGTACTCCTCTGGGATGTGCGAGTTCATCAAGCCGATCTCCCAGGCCTTCTCGATGATGTCTCCGGGCCAGGTGCCGTCCTTGTCGTACTCCCAGGCGACCGGCCGGATCTCCTTTTCAGCGAAGTCGTGGGCCATCTCGCGCAGGTTCTTCTGCTCATCTGTGAGCGTGAAATCGACCATGTCTGTTCGTGATCTCCTATGCGGGCTGTCCGGGATTGACTGATTAGTCAATCACTGTCGGCATCAGGGTAGCGCGCCGAGCGGGCGCTGGGGCGCACGTCGGCCTTCCGGGCGCGGCGAAGTTCGCAACAATCCAAAGATGCAGAGCACATTCACGATCGTGGTGTTCGGTGCCGTCGGACTGTCGCTCGTGATGTCGTTCATCTTCCTGCTGGGCAAAGGCAGCGTGTACGACCAGATCGGCGAGGGCGGCCTGAACGGCGACAGCGAGTCGCCGGACGGGTCCGCGGACGCCTTGCCCGAGGCGCCGCCCGAGGCCGCGGAGCAGGCGGCGGAGGCGCGGGCCTGGTTGGCCGCAGCTGCGGGGAACTCTCTGATCGAGGCGCCCGAGCAGGCGCAGACCGAGCGCGACCGCGAAATCCGGCAGCTCGTGCAGGCGCGCAGCGAACGGCGCGTGCGCCGCGGCGAGTCCGCGCTGGACATCGACGCCGAGGTCGCGCGCTTGACCTCGGTCGCGTCGAGCAGCGCACCGCAGCGCGACCACGAGCTCGTCCAGGAGGTTCTGCAGCTGGTCGTGGCCCGCAACGAACGCCGCGAAAGACAGGGCCTCGAGCCGCTGGACATCGAGGCCGAGGTGGCGCGCACCCTGTCCGAGCTCGAGGTTTAGCGCGACGATCGCGCGTGCCGCCGCCGCGGCCGAGCGCCGGCGAGCGAGCGGTGCGCGCGCGCACGGCGACGGTGGGGTATAAACGCGCCATGGTGCAACATCGCACGTTTGAGCTGGATGAGCTCACGAACCGTCCGGGGACCTACTTCAATCCGCAGACGGAGGTCCTGTTGATCGTCGACGACTCGCCGGAGATGGATCACGAGATCTTCAATATGGAGGAACTCGAGGGCGTCGAATGGGTGCTCATCTCCGACGATGCGCCGGTCGATGAGAACCGTCGCGACGAGCTGATCGAGCACTTTCAGGTGGCGTATCACCCCGGCGGCGAGCACTCGATCGAGGGCGATGCGGACGACGAGGAAGAGGACATGCTCGAAGCCGACGACCAGGAGGTCGGCCGCGAGTAACCGGCTCCTGGCCGGCCGCGAGTAACCGGATTGCCGGCCGGCCACGAGCAACTAGTATCCGAGCGATGCTGCGCAAGCATCTGGGCGTGCGCGCCCCTGGCATCCGCACGGTCCTCGCGCTCGGCGCGCTGAGCGCCGCATTGCTCGTTGCAGCGAACGCGTCGGCGAGCGGGCCGAGCGTGACCGGCGCGCTCGCCAGCGTGAAGGGCAGCGGCGCGATCACGCTCGCCGAATACAACCGATACAAGTCCGCCTACGCCTCCGCGCGGAGCGCGCTGAGCAAGCTGAGAGGCACGCGGCGCGCGGAACTGGGCAGCGTGGTCGCCAATGTCCAGCAGATCGCCGCCGGCGGCGACTTTTCGGCTTCGCGGCTACCTGCGCTGTTCCTGACGCTGGAACGCAACCGGCAATGGTGGACGAGCGAACCGTTCCCGGCCAGTGACGAGCACGTGAGCTTTCCCCCGAGCAAGCTCGTCTGGGAGTACTACCCCGGGCAGGGAATCGAGATCCAGTGGCTGGCGACCTTCGGCGAGGCGAATGGCTACTACCTGTCGGGCCACGAAAACGCGAACCTGATCCAACTGCTGGGCGAAGCGATCCCGTTGGCGACCAAGCGCGCAGGGGGCATCGCCTGGGAGTATCTGTTTCATTTCGACGGGGGCTCGCCGCCGTGGACAAGCGGGCTGTCCCAAGGCACCGCGCTGCAGGTGCTGGCGCGCGCCTGGTCGCGCTTTGACGACGCCAGCTACCTGACCGCCGCTCAGCAGGCGCTCGGCATCTACAAGACCGCGCCCCCGGCGGGGGTGCGCGTGCGGACCCGCGCGGGCGCGGAGTACGCCGAGTACACCTACGCCCCCGGCGACAGGATCCTCAACGGCTTCATCCAGGCGCTCGTCGGCCTCTACGACTACACCTCGATCACCAAGGACCCGTTCGGGCTGAAGCTGTTTGAAGCAGGCGACGCCGAGGCGCGGGCCGAGGTGCCGCACTACGACACCGGCAAATGGTCGATGTACGACCAGTACACCCTCTCGGACGTGAGCTATCACGAATTGCTGACCGAATTTCTCCAGCACCTGTGCGAACGCACGCGCAAAGGCCTCCCGCTCGGCCAAGCCAGCGGGCCGATCCCGGGCGATCAGATCTACTGCACCACCGCACAGCGCTTCAGAAGCTATCTGCTCCGCCCGCCCGCGGGATTGCTGCTCAGGGACAGGCTGCCGCAGGGCCTGGCCGGCTTCGCCGCGAAGGCGGAAACGCTCGCGCCGACCGCGAGCGCCAAGCCGCGCTGATCGCCCCCCCGCCCGAGCGCTATGAGCGGGGCGGCGCGGACAGCGGGGCTCGATCCTGCCGCCCCGCGAACCCTAGACTGGAGGCATGCGGCTGATGCGCGACTGGCGGGTATTGACGCCCGAGCAGCACCTGGCGGCGGGCGCGGCGCTGGCGCTGTTCGTGACGATGCTGCTGCCCTGGTATCAGCAAAACGCGGTCGTCAGCGCGGCCCGGGCGGCGCCGCTTCAGAGCAGGAACCTGAACGCCTTCCAGGTGTTCTCCTTTGTTGAGGCTGCGGTGCTGCTGGTGGCGATCGCCGTCGGCTATCTGCTCTACACGCGCGCCGAGGGCCACGAGTTTCGCCTCCCCGGCAGCGACGGCGCGGTCGTGATGGCGGCCGGGTTGTGGACGGCGCTGCTGTTGATCTTCAGGCTGTTCGACAAGCCGGGGATCTCTCACCACGGGATCGCGGCCAATGTCGGCGTGCAGTGGGGGATCTTCTTCGCGCTCGCCGCGGCCGGGCTGATGGTCTATGCCGGCTCGCGCATGCGCGCGCAGCGCCACCCGGAACCGCCGCTCGAGCGCGGGCGCAGACGGCCCGCGGCTCCCGCCGCGCCGACGGAGCGCAGACCGCGCTCGCGCTCTGCGGCCGCACCCGCGCGTCCACCGCGGCCGCCGCCACCGAGCCCCGGCGAGCGTCCGCGCGGGCGGTCCGGCGGCGGCTCGCGCCGACCGGTGGCGGCGGTCAAACCCACCGAGCAGCTCTCGCCCGCGGAGCAGCTGTCGTTCGAGGATCCCCCGCACGACCCGGCGTGAGGCCCGCGGCCGAGCGCTGGCCGGCGCCTATCATGCGAGGCGATGTCGAGTTCGTCCCCGGCGCCAGTTTCGGTCAATGCGGTTGCGGACGGACTGCGCGCGGTCGGATACCTCCCAGGGGAGTCCACCGCGCTGGTGGCATATCTGGCGACCAAGCTGGGAAAGCCGGTGCTGATCGAGGGGCCTGCGGGCGTCGGCAAGACCGAGCTCGCCAAGGCGATGGCGCGATTCCTCGAGCGCGAGCTCGTGCGGTTGCAGTGCTACGAGGGTCTAGACGAGGCAAAGGCGCTGTATGAGTGGAACTACCGCAAGCAGCTGCTGCGGATCCAGGCGGAGGCTGATGGCGCGGGCTGGGAACAGGTGCAGGAGGACATCTTCGGCGAGGACTTCCTGCTGGCGCGGCCACTGATGAGCGCGATCGCCTCGGACAACCCGGTCGTGCTGCTGATCGACGAGATCGACAAGACCGACCAGGAGTTCGAGGCGATGCTGCTCGAGGTGCTCTCGGACTTCCAGATCTCGATCCCAGAGCTCGGCAGGGTGCAGTCGCGAACGCATCCGATCGTGTTGCTGACCTCGAACAACTCGCGCGAGCTGACCGAGGCACTGAAGCGCAGATGCCTGTACCTGTGGCTGGACTATCCCGCGCTCGAGCACGAGCTCGAGATCGTGCGCCTGCACGCGCCGGACCTGCCCGAGACGGTCGCGCGCAGGCTGGTCGAGGTGATCAGCATGGTGCGCGAGCTCGACCTCAAAAAGCCGCCGTCGATCGCCGAGTCGATCGACTGGGCGCGCGCGCTGTTGCTGCTCGGCGCCGACGACATCGATGAGGAAATCTTCACCGAGACGATGTCGGTGATCGTCAAGCACCGCACCGACATGGACCTCGTCGCCGAGCGGGTAGGGCTCAAGCTCAGGGCGCCCGCCGATGCCGTCTGAGAGGGTGCTCCCGGCGCGCGGCGGAAGCTTCGCCGGACGGCTGTTGGAGCTGGGCGAGGAACTGCGTCGCGAAGGCGTCGCGATCGGAACCTCCGAGCTGCTGGACGCGTTCGCGGTCCTGCGCGAGATCGAGTGGACGGAGCCTGAGGATTTCCGGGAGGCGCTGGCTGCGACGCTGGCCAAGAGCCAGGAGGACAGACGCGTGTTCGAGCTGGTGTTCGAGCGCTTCTTCTTTCGCGCGGTCGAGCTGGCCGCGGCGCGAGAGGGAGTACGCGAGCTGGGAGACGACGCGACTGGCAGGCTCGACCTCGACGATCTGACCGACGAAGAGCTCGAGGCGCTGCGCGCGCAGATCGCGGCCGCGATCAGGGACGGGTCCGAGGGTGCGATGCGAGACCTCGCAAGGATGGCGATCGCCGCGTTCGCGCGCCGCCAGGAGGGGTCGGGGGTGATCGGCGTGGATGTGCAGCGGATCAGGCGCGCGCTGGGCCTGCGTGCGGAGCCCCAACCGGAGCTTCCGCCCAGCGACGCCCGCCGCGAGGGGCTGCCGCGCGAGTCGCTGAGGCGCTTCGAGGCGCTGCTCCGGCGCGAGCTCGAGCGCGCCCAGATCGAGCGTACGGGCAGCCTGCCGCCCGCGCGCCCGCTGGGCGATCTCGATCGCGCGCTGCCATCCGGTCCGCTCCAGGATCTCGCGGCGGTGCACCGCGTCGTCGCCCAGCTGCGCCGCAGGCTGGCGACGCAGGGGCTCCAGGCGCGCGGGCACAGACGGCACGCCCACGTCGATGTCCGGCGCACGATGCGCGCTTCGCTGCAAACAGGCGGCGTCCCGGTCGTGCTCAAGTATCGCCCGCGCAGGCCGCGACGGCCCGAGATCTACGTGCTCTGCGATGTGTCCACCAGCGTGACCTCGGCGTCGGTGTTCTTCCTGTCGGTGCTGCACGCGCTGCACGACAGCTTTCGCAAGATGCGTTCATTCGTCTTCATCGAGCGGATCAGCGAGGTGACCGACATCTTCGAACGCGAGCGCAACTTCAAAGCTGTCAGCGAACGGATCGGCAGCGACGCGGGCGTGGCCGATATCTCCGGATATACCGACTATGGGAGGGTGTGGTCGGAGCTGCTCGAGCTGATCGGCGAGGACCTGCATCCGCGCGCGACGGTGATCGTGCTCGGCGACGCGCGCACCAACGGGCGCGACCCGCGTGAGGACATCTTCGCGCGGATCGCGGTGCGTGCGGGAAGGACGTTTTGGCTGAACCCCGAGCCGCGGCTGTACTGGAACTACGGCGACTCGGTGATCGCCGCCTACGAGCAGCACTGCATCGCGTTTGAGTGCTGGACGACGGCGCAGCTAGAGGACTTCGTGCGCGCGCTCGCGCGCCCGGGGCTGGCGCTGGCGCGATAGCGAGGCGCAGCCGAGCGGTCACGGCGGCACGAGGCCGCCAACCCAATCGGACCGCGGGACCGGACGTCCCGCGGAGGTAGAATTAAAAGCAAGACAACAGGGGGGCTGGCGGGAAGGCCGGCTGAGATGGCGCCCTGGAGATGACTTCCCCGGCGCCGACCCTTCGAACCTGTGGGGTAATGCCCGCGAAGGGAGTGCCGTGCAGACGGGGCTGAAGCCCAGTCGAAGACCGCCGAAGCGAATCCTTGCGGAGACAGCCGTACGCGTCGCCGGGGTCAGCCGGGCCTACGCCTCGGGCACCGGCGCGCCGATCCCCGCGCTGTCGGGGATCTCGCTGCACGCCGCAGCCGGGGAGCTGCTCGCGGTCGTCGGCCCGAGCGGCTGCGGCAAGACGACGCTGCTCGAGTTGATCTGCGGTCTGCAGACGCCCGAGGCGGGCACGATCGAGTGCCGGCCGGCGGCGCTGATGCCCCAGCGCGACCTGCTGCTGCCGTGGCTGAGCGCGCTTGACAATGCGGGCCTGGCGCTGCGGATCGCGCACGTTCCGCGGGCTCAGGCGCGTCTGCGCGCGGCGGAGCTGTTCGCCGAGCTGGGCCTTGCGGGGTTCGAGCGAGCCCGCCCGTATGAGCTCTCGGGCGGCATGCGCCAGCGCGTGGCGTTCGTGCGCACGCTGCTCTCCGGCAAGAGCCTGCTGTGCCTGGACGAGCCGTTCGGCGCCCTGGACGCGATCACCCGCGCGGAGATGCATGCCTGGTTGGTCGACGCGCTGCGCCGCGAGCCGCGGACGGTGGTGCTGGTGACCCATGACGTCGAGGAGGCGGTCGTGCTGGCCGACCGCGTGGTCGTGCTCTCGCCGAGACCAGGACGGGTCGTCGCGGAGCTCGAGATCGGTTTGCGGCGACCGCGCTCGCGCACCGATGCGGGCGTCGTGGCCTTGCGCGAGCAGGCGCTAGCGGCCCTCGGACAAGGGCGCGCGCTGTGAGGCGGCGCGTTTACAGCGCGCTGCCCGCGGTCGCGCTCATCGCGGCGCTGCTCGGCGCGTGGGAGCTGTACGTCGACCTCGGTGGGGTCGAACCGCTGCTGCTGCCGGCGCCTCACTCAGTCGCGGCCGCGTTGTGGGACAACGCGGGCTTCGTCTGGAGAAACTTCGCGGTCACCGCCGAGGAGGTCGTGCTCGGGCTGGCGTTGGCGTTGCTCAGCGGCTTAGCGGCGGCCGTCGCGATCCATCTCTCCCCCTGGTTTCGCCGGGCGGCGTATCCGTTGGCGGTCGGCTCGCAGGCGATCCCGTTCCCGGTGATCGCGCCGCTTTTGATTCTGTGGTGGGGTTTCGGGATCTTCCCGAAGCTGGTGGTGATCACGATGATCTGCTTCTTTCCGGTGGTCGTGACGACCGTCGACGCGCTCGCGGCGGTCGATCCGGACCAGCTGAAGCTGCTGCGCACCTTCGGTGCCTCGCGCTGGCAGGCGTTTCGCCTGGGCGAACTGCCGGCGGCGCTGCCCGCCGCGATCAGCGGAACGCGCATCGCGCTGGTCATCGCCTGGATCGCGGCCTTCATCGCCGAAACGACCGGCGCCACCTCGGGGCCCTACCCGGGCCTGGGACGCGAGATCGTTACCGATATCGGCCCCGCGCTCGCCACTTCGCGCGCGTTCGCCGGAACGGCCGTGCTGTGCGTGTTCTCGATCGCGTGCTTCTATGCGCTGGGACTCGCCGAGCGCAAGCTGGCGCCGTGGAGCAGCCGCGCGCGAGGAGACCTGCGGTGAGCGCCGCGCCCAAGCCTCGCGGCCGCCTGCGTGCACGAGCCGCCTCCGGAGCGGCGGGTGTGCTGCGCGTCCACGCGCTGTTGCTGGGCCTCGGCCTCGCGTGCGCGCTGGCCCTGACCGCCTGCGGCTCCAAGCAGGACGTCACGTCGGCGCCCGGCGTCAAGCCGTTCACGGTGATGCTCGACTTCTTCCCCAACGCCGACCACGCCGCGCTGTATTCGGCGATCGCGCATGGGGACTTCCGCGCGGTCGGCCTCGATGTCCGCCCGCAGGCCCCGGCTGAACCGGCCGATCCGCTCAAGCTCCTGGCCGCGGGCAAGGTCGACATGGCGATCTCCTACGAGCCAGAGCTGTTGCTGGCGCGCGACCAGGGCCTGAAATTGGTATCGATCGCCGCGCTGGTGCAGCGGCCGCTGACCTCGATCATCGCGCTGCCGGAAGAGCACGTGCAGAAGGTCTCCGACCTGGCTGGCAAGCGCGTGGGCACGGCCGGCATCCCCTACCAGGCAGCGGAGCTGCACACGGCGCTGAAGGCCGCCGGGGTGAGCCCGAACGCGGCCAGCGAAGTCAACGTCGGCTTCAACCTGGTGCCGGCGATGCTCTCGCACCGGGTCGCCGCGACGCTCGGCGGCTTCTGGAACTACGAGGCGATCCAGCTGCGCCTGCAGCACAAGCACCCGATCGTGATCCCGATCGACAAGGCGGGGGTGCCGACATACGACGAGCTCGTGCTGGTCGTGCGTGAAGACGAGGCGCGCGAGCGCGGGGAGGATCTGCGCGCGTTCTTGCAGGCGCTCACCCGCGGCGAGCGCGAGGTCCGCGCGAGCCCCCGGGCGGCAGCGGCGCTCGTCGTCAGGGCGAACCCGTCGCTGGAAGCGAAGCTGCAGCTGGAATCGATCCGTAACACGCTGGCGGCGGCGCAGCCGGCGAAGTCGGGCGCTCCCTACGGTTGGCAAGAACCGTCGGCATGGGCGAGCTTTGGTCGCTGGATGTATGCGAACGGGCTGCTGCGTCACGACCCGAACGCCGGTCTGCCGCCATTGACGAACGAGTTCTTACCGGGCCAGGGGATCTAGTGCGGAGGCTCGCTGCATCTGGTGCGCGAGGCGCGCTGCGCGAGGCTCGCAGAGCGCGCTGGGCGACCAGCGACAGATCAGTAGGAACCGCGCTAATCACCGTAATTTCCCGCATGTAATCGGGCGCAGCCAGGCGATAACTTCAGCCAACGTGCCCGAGCGAGAGTCACAGTCGAGCGACGGTCAGGCCCGTGTCGGGCGTGTCCCCGGGGAGACGATTCGGATCGTGCTCGCCGACGACCACGCGGTCGTGCGCAGCGGCTTGCGACTGCTGCTGGACGCCGAGGACGGGTTCGAGGTGGTGGCCGAGGCGGGCGACCTCGACAGCGCGCGCCGCTACGTGCGTGGCCACAGCCCGAATGTGCTCGTGCTCGACCTGAACATGCCCGGCGGTTCCAGCCTGGAAGCGATCCCCGACATCCGCTCGGAGTCGCCGACCACGCAGATCGTCGTGCTGACGATGCAGCAGGAGCCCGCATTCGCGCGCCATGCCCTCGGGGCGGGAGCGATTGGCTACGTACTCAAGGAGGCCGCCGACGATGAGCTGGTCGAGGCCGTGCGCCGCGCGGCGGCCAGCGAAAGCTATTTGAACCCGCGGCTCGGGGCGCGGTTGGCTTCCGAGCCGCCGCCTGGTCCGCCGGACGATCTCAGCGAGCGCGAGCTCGAAGTCCTGCGTCTGATCGCGCTCGGGCACACCAACGCCGAGATTGCCGAGCGGCTGTATCTATCGGTGCGCACGGTCGAGACCCACCGCGCGCACATCCAGCAGAAGCTGAGCCTGTCCTCGCGCGCCGAGCTCGTGGGCTACGCCTTGCGGCGCGGGCTGATCAACGCCTGAGGGTTGCCCGGCACGTTGGCGCGCACTACGCGGTGCGAGACCGGGTTAAGCCGCAACCCGTCGGCGGGGGTTCCTGGATGCGCGAGCGCGTGGCTGGTGCGAGCATCCTGCTCAGATCATCGCGACTACTCCCTGATGACCTCTCTCAGTCTACGGGGCCGTCGTCTCGCTTGACTCTCTATCAGGCGGCGGCCCCGGTTGCTGCGAATCGGTCTGCTCGGGTCGATAAGAATACGGCGCGATGGCCGGGTCGCGATTCTCGGCCATGTCCAGCGCGGGGGCACGCCGGTCGCCTTCGACAGGGTGCTCGCGACCCGGTTCGGGGTGGCCGCGATGGAAGCAGTTGCTGCTGGGCGGTTCGGCACGATGATCGTCGCGCGGGGCAGCGCGCTGGCCGAGGTCGAGCTGGAGCTCGCGCTGCGCGAGCCAAAGCTGCTGGACCCGGGGCTGTACGAGACGGCCGAGCTGTTCTTCGGCTGAGGGGCCAACGGCACCGGACCGGCGGGTTGTCGGGGTCGGTTCCGATATTTGATATCGACGCTCCCCCGCGTGGGGTCCGTAGATTTCCGCAAAGCGCAGCAAAACTTCTATACTCAGTGTGTCCGAAGCAAGCTCGTGGAATGGGGATGAGCGAAGCGCCGGAGTATCCGTGGATCGGCCGCCTACTCGATGTGGGCCGAGCTCTGATGACCGAGCTGGACCCGCAAGCGCTGCTCGACCGGGTGCTCGAGACCGCGCGCGAGATCACCGGCGCGCGCTACGCGGCGCTCGGGATTCTCAATAAGGAGCGCACCGAACTCGAGCGCTTCCTGACGCTGGGCATCGACGCGGAGACCCAGCGCATGATCGGCGATCTGCCGCGCGGGCGGGGCGTATTGGGCGCGCTGATCGCCGATCCCACGCCGTTGCGGCTGGCCGACATCGGCAAGCATCCGCTGAGCTACGGCTTCCCCGCGGGGCACCCTCCGATGCGCACCTTCCTCGGAGTGCCGGTGCTGATCAGGGGAGCGCCATGGGGCAACCTGTACCTGACCGAGAAGACCGGCGGCAAGCAGTTCACCGTGCGCGACGAGGAGGCTGCCACGATCCTCGCCGAATGGGCGGCGATCGCGATCGAGAATGCCCGGATGTACCAGACCAGCGAGCGTCGGCGCCGCGAGTTGGAGAAAGCGTTTCGCGGCCTCGAGGCGACGCGCGACGTAGCGGTCGCGATCGGCGGCGAGATCGCGCTCGAGCACGTGCTCGAGATGATCGTCAAGCGCGGGCGCGCGCTGGTCGACGCCCGCACGCTGGTGATCATGCTGCGCGAGGGCGATGAGCTCGTGCTCGAGGCCGGCGCGGGCCACCTGCGCGGACCACCCGGAAGGCGCACGCAGATCGCCGGCTCGACCTCCGGAGAGGTCCTGCAACGCGGCATGCCCGAGCGGATCACCGATGTGACCGCGCGGCTGCGGATGGCGCCGCAGGAGTTCGGGGTTCCCGATCCGCGTACCGCGCTGCTCGTCCCGATGGCTTATCGCGGCGAGGCGCTGGGCGTGCTCGCAGCCTTCGATCGCGGCGAGGAGGAGGCGGTATTCAGCGAGGACGACGAGCAGCTGCTGCAGACGTTTGCTGCCAGCGCAGCGACCGCGATCGCGCTCGCCCAGGGGGTCCAATCCGATCGTCTGCGCACGTCGCTCGCGGCGGCCGACGCCGAGCGCAGCAGATGGGCTCGCGAACTGCACGACGAGACGCTCCAGAGCCTCGGCGGTCTGCGCGTCCTACTGTCCTCGGCGCTGCGCCGCAAAGACCCCGAGCACATCGAACGCTCGGCGCGCGAGGCGGTGGGGCACATCGAGCGCGAGATCGAGAACCTGCGCGCGATCATCACCGAGCTGCGCCCCGCAGCGCTGGACGAGCTCGGCTTGGAGCCCGCGATCGAAGCGCTCGTGGCGCGCCACCGCGAGCACGGCGAGTTCGCGATCGACAGCCGTCTCGAGCTCGCGCCACTGGCTCCGGGGGACCGCTTCGACGACGAGCTTCAAACCACGATCTACCGGCTCACACAGGAGGCGCTGACGAACGTCGCCAAGCACGCGCACGCACGACACGTACAGGTCTCGATACGACGCGAGGGGGACGAGCTGCGGATCCAAGTGCAGGACGACGGCGTCGGCTTCGACGTCGAAGCAGACACCACCGGTTACGGGCTCGCCGGGATGAACGAGCGCGTCAGCCTCGCTGGAGGCACCCTGGCGATCACCTCCTCGCCTGCGGGCACGCTCGTCGAAGCGCGCCTACCGACGCGGGCGCTGGTCGCGTCCGCGCTCGGCCAGCGGCCGGCGCCGAAACCGGTGGGCAGACGCCAGTCGGCGTGAGCCGACGCGGTGGCGCTCCCGGTCGCTGAGCCAGCCGCGGTCGCCGGCCTTGCGTTCGGACGCCCGACGTAGGATGATTTGAGGCCGCGCGATGAAGATGTAGGCGAAGCGTCTCTCATCCCCACAGGACAACAGGCGTCGAACGACGCTCCAATAGAGACGTGGATGCGGCATCGAAATCCCGCGTTCGTCTCGCCAGTGGGCGAACCGGAAACCTCCAGAGGTTTCCGGTTCGCATCCATCGAGCTACTGACAGCTCAGGGCTCAGCCGCCGTCGACCGTCTCGCCGCGGACGCCGGCCCTCACGGCCTGGCGCTCGGCGCCGCGCGCCGAGGGTTCCGGCGAGAGCGGCGCAAAGCGCGGCAGCTCGACCTCTATCCGCGCTCCACCCTCGGGCGAGCGTCCCGCCGCGACGCGCCCGCCGTGAGCCTCGATGATCGCCCGCACGATCGCCAGGCCGAGCCCGGCCCCCCCGGACGCGCGATCGCGGGCCGTGTCAATCCGGTAGAAACGATCGAAGATCCGCTCGCGCTGAGCGGGCGGGATTCCGGGGCCATCGTCCTCGACGACGAAGCGCACGTGTCCATAGCCGACGGGCTCGACCGCCATGCGCACGAGGCCATGCTCGGGGGCCGTGTGTTCGATCGCGTTGCCGATCAAGTTGCGCAACGCCTGGGCGAGCCGGTCGGGGTCGGCGCGGAGCGTGCCCTCGGGGATCGGCTCGAGCTCGAAGTCGCGCGTCGCGAGCAGGCTCATCCCATCCCACAGCTGGCGGACGAAGTCCGCGAGCGCGACCTGCTCGAGGCGCAGGAACTGCGTGTGCTCGGCCTTGGCCAGCAGCAGGAGATCGTCGACGAGCCTGGTGATCCGCACCAGCTCGGCCTGCACGAGATGCTCGACGCGGCGCACCTCGGCACCCGGGGGGCTCGGCTGCGCGGCGAGCACTTCCAGCTGGCCGCGGATCACGGTGAGCGGGGTGCGCAGCTCGTGCGAGGCGTCGGCGACGAACGCCTGTTGGCCCGCGAACGCGTCGGTCAGCCGGTCGAGCATATGATTGAACGCGTCGGCAAGCACGCGCACCTCCTCGCTCTGGCCGCTGGGATCGTCGATCCGGGGATGCAGATCGCCGGCGTCCACACGGGCCGCGACCGCGGCCATCTGGCGCAGCGGACGGGACAGGCGCGTGCCGATCAGGGAGGCGCCGAGCAGCGCGCCGCCGAGCGCGAGCAGGCCGGCCAGGATGAACGCCCGAGCCACCCCGCGCTGAGCAGCGGCGACGCTGCCGAGCGGCTCGCCGACCCCGATCCTCACGGCAGGGCCGCCGGGAACTCTCACCGTGCGCTTGAGCAGTCGCAGGTTGCCCACGTCGGGCAGCATCAGCGTGCTGAAGCCGTCCGGCGCGGTCAGCAGGTGCCCGGAGAGGCGGTTCTCTTCGGCCTGCTGGGCCACGGTCTCGCCGTTGTCCGGCCTGGCCTGGGCGAACAGCTCGGGACGGTTGGTGCTCGTGCCCGCGCCGGGTACGGTCGCGAACTGCAGCGTCGAGCTGGCCTCAAACGGCTGGTGGCGCACGTAGCTGCTCGCCGCTCGCGCGACCTGTGCGGGCGAGCCAGCGCCCGAGCCTTCGAGATTGTTCGCGAGCTCTTCGGCGTCGCCGGAGATCTCGTGGTCGATCTGTTTGCGCAGCTGCGACCCGGTGCCGCCGTAGACCACGATGAACGTTATGCCTGTGCAGATCAGTACCACGACCGCGATCCACGCTGCCAGGCGCCATTGCAGCCCCGAGGGGATCAGCGGTTTGAACCTCGCGCCCATCGAACGGCGCTCAGACAGGGCTGCCGAGGCGGTAACCGATGGCGCGCACGGTGAAGATCGGTGGCGGATCGTCCCGACGGGCAAGCTTGCGACGCAGATAGCCGATGTACACGTCGACGACGTTAGTCGCCGGGTCGTGCTCATAGCCCCAGACGGCGGCGAGGATCTGCTCGCGCGAGAGGACCTCCCCGCAATGTCGCAAGAGGTAGGCGAGCAGCTCGAACTCGGTGCTCGACAGTTGCACGGTCTCGTCGCCGCGGCGCACCTTGCGCGTGAGCAGATTCGCCTCGATGTCCGCGGCGCGCAGCACGGTCGCGGACGTATCCGAGGCCGCGCGCAGGTGCGCGCGCACGCGCGCGAGCAGCTCGGCAAGCGAGAACGGCTTGACCAGGTAGTCGACCGCGCCGGCGTCCAGTCCCGCGACGCGATCCTCGACGTCTCCGCGCGCGGTCAGCACGATCACCGGCATGCCCGGCTTGGCGCCGCGCACCGCTTCGAGCACCTCCAGGCCGTCGCGACCGGGCAGCATCAGGTCGAGCACGATCGCGTCGAAGTTGTCGCGCAGCGCCCGGCGCTCGCCCGCGATGCCGTCGCTGGCTGTCTCGACCACGAAGCCGGCCGCCTCAAAGCCGCGTCGCACGAAGTCGACGATGCCCGGCTCGTCCTCGATCAGCAGGATCCGCGAGCACAAGAGCGCCCCGCCGGCGACCGCACCGGTGGCCGGGTCCGCCGCCGGCGCGGGCGCGCCGCTCGGCGCGTCGCGCTGCAACTTCGCGAGCTTGGGCATCGCTTCAGGATAAGCCCAGCGGATCGTCGTGTTTTCGGCCCGCGCGATTCGATGAGCTTTCTCATCAAGCGGTTACTCGATCCTTACCTGCCCGTCACACACTCAACCTGTGTCGATCGATCCGCGGGCAATCTCAAATGACCGGCATCGCGCGCCGCCGCCTGGCGAACGGGGTGCGAGCTTAGATCGGCGTAACGGCGAATTGGCCGCCCCGGACAGGACCCTGCTTGAGCGGCTAACCGCGGGCGGAACCGCCGGAAACGAACGGCTGACGACCGCCGCCGGCGTAGTCCTGCTGGTCCTGCTCGCCATCATCGGCATAACGCTGCTGCAGCTGCGATCGCTGCTCTCGGTGCACCTGTTCGTGGGCATCCTGTTGCTCGGGCCGATCGCGCTGAAGCTGACCAGCACCGGTTACCGCTTCGTCCGCTACTACACCGCCAATGCCCGCTACCGCCGCAAGGGTCCGCCGCCGGCGCCGATGCGGATGCTCGCGCCGATCGTCGTTCTCTCGACGATCGTGGTGTTCGTCAGCGGCGTGCTGCTGTTGTTGCTCGGACCCTCCTCGCGCGGCGCTCTGCTGCCGATCCACAAGATCAGCTTCATCGTGTGGGTGGTTTTCACCGCCCTGCACGTGCTCGGCCATCTTCCCGAGCTCCTCGCGGGAGTCGGGTTCGACGCGCGCGCAGCCACCAGCACCGACGTGCTCGCCGCGGTCGGCGCGCAGGGCGCCGACCTTTCGACCTGGGCTGATCCCCGCGCCGGGACCGTGGGGCGCTCTGGGCGCGCCCTGTCGCTGGCCGGTGCTCTCGCGGGGGGCGCGGTGCTCGCGACGGTCCTGATCCCGCAGTTCGGCCCGTGGCTTCAGGCCGCGAGGCTCTTCCACCACCATTGAGCGATATCCGACCCTAAGACCACCCTGATCGAGATGCGACTGCAGCCCCACACCAGAGACGCCGCCCTGAATCGGATGCAGCGCGCGAACCGCTGGCTGATCGCCGTGAGCGTCGCGCTGACCGGCCTGTTCGCCGAGGTCGCCGCCAGCGCGTTTCCCGGCAGGACCTCGAAGACGGGCACTTCAAAGCAGGCGGGCAGCTCCAACCAGTCGAGCAGGTCTTCATCGGGAGCCGGATCCTCCGGTTCGGCCGAATCGGTCACACCCCCCACGCAGGCTCCGCAGGCAGTGCCGGAATCACAGGCCTCACAAGAATCGCAACCCTCACAGGAATCAGCGCCCGCGCAGGAATCGGCGCCCAGCCAGGAAGCGGCACCCGCGCAGGAATCCCCCGTCGTCTCCGGGGGCTCCTGAGAATGGGCCCGGTGAGATTCGCGCCGGCGCCGCCGGAAGCGCAGCCGCGCCACGCGGCGCAACTCGCGCAGGCCCGCTGGGAGGCGCTCGGCACGAGCGTCGTGCTGCGCGTAACCGCGCCGCAGGTGCTCGCGTGCGCGCGCGTGGCGGTGGAGCGTGAGCTGGATGCGATCGATCTCGCATGCAGTCGCTTTCGCACGGACTCCGAGCTCGTCGGCGTGAACGCGAGCGCCGGTCGCGCGGCGCTTGTGAGCCCGCTGTTGGCCGACGCGTTGGCGCTCGCGCTACGCGCGGCGGAATTGACGGCGGGGGACGTCGATCCAACAGTCGGCGCCGCGCTCGTGTTCGCCGGCTACGATCGCGACTGGCGTCTGCTCGAGGCGCCGAACGCCAGCCCGCAAGCGGACACGATCACTTCGAGTGGGCGCCGGCCGGCTCCGTCGCTCAGCGTCCGGACGCAGGGCGGATGGCAGACGGTCGCGTTCAATCGCGACAGCCGTACCGTTCGCATTCCCGCCGGCGTCAGCCTCGATCTGGGCGCGACCGCGAAAGCCTGGGCGGCCGACCGCGCGGTCGTCGCGGCCGCGCGCGCGGGCGGCTGCGGCGCACTCGTCGGCCTCGGCGGCGACATCGCGGTGAGCGGCCCGGCGCCAGCCGGTGGCTGGCGGATCCGGGTGACCGACGACCACCGCAGCGACCCCTCCGCACCGGGCGAGACAGTCTCGATCATGTCCGGCGGACTGGCGACCTCGAGCACGGCGGTGCGCCGTTGGAGTCACGCCGGGCGCACGATGCATCACATCATCGACCCCGCAACCGGCGAGCCGGCGCGCGCGACGTGGCGCACTGCCAGCGCGGCCGCGGCGAGCTGCGCGGATGCGAACATCGCGACCACGGCCGCGCTCGTGCGCGGAGCGGCCGCGCTCGACTGGCTCGCAGATCTCGGCGTGCCCGCGCGGCTCGTCGCTGAGGACGGTCGCGTACACGGCGTTGGCGGTTGGCCGGCACAGTCGACCGCGAGAGCGCGATGAGCCCGATCGGAGCGGCTGCAGGTCCCAGCCTGTACTGGTATCTGACGCGTTCGACCGGCGCTGTCGCGCTGCTGTTGCTGACCGGCGCGGTGGTGCTGGGCATCGTGGAGGTGCGCCGCTGGAGCAGCCCGACTTGGCCGCGCTTCACAGTAGACGCCTTGCACCGCAACCTCTCGCTGCTGGCGATGGTGTTCCTCGTGCTGCACATCCTCATGTCGGTGCTCGACAGCTTCGCGTCGATCTCCCTGGCGGACGCCTTCATCCCGTTCATCGGGTCATATCGACCGTTCTGGCTCGGTCTCGGCGCCGTCGCCTTCGATCTGCTGCTGGCGGTGACCGTCACGAGCCTGTTGCGCCAGCGGCTCGGCTACAGGAGCTGGCGCGCGATCCACTGGCTCGCCTATGCGAGCTGGCCGATCGCGCTGCTGCACGGCTTTGGCGCGGGCAGCGATGTCAAAAGCGCCTGGCTCTTGCTGCTCAGCTTCGGGTGTCTCGCGGTAGTGCTCCTCGCCCTCGTCGCGCGTGTGCTGTCCGGCTGTCCGGAGCGCCTCCCGCGCCGCGCCGCGGTGCTCGCGGGCGCGGGCGCGTTCGCGCTGTTTCTGCTGATCTGGATGCCGAGCGGCCCGCTCGGCTCGGAATGGGCGCGCAGGGCCGGGACGCCGGCTTCGCTGCTCAAACACTCCACGCCGAGCGCGAGCTCGCAGGAAGGCGAAAGCCGCTGATGGGCGAGCGCACGACGACGATACAAGCGCCCGCGCCGCAGACCGCCGCGGGCGGCAGGCCTGGCGCGCAGGCGCCCGCTGGGCTGCCGCGGCTGCTGGCGGGCATCTCCGGGCAGGAGGCGATGACCCTCGACGAGCACCTCGCGGTACACGGCGATCTCGAGCTCGAGCCAAAGCTCGGCCGGCGCGAGGAGCCGCCGCTGATCGCGAAGCTCGAGCAGGCTGACCTGCGCGGGCACGGCGGCGCCGCGTTCCCGACCGCGACCAAGCTGCGCGCGGTCGCGCGGTCGCGCGGGCGGGCTGTCGCGGTCGTGAATGCCGCCGAGGGCGAGCCGGCCAGCCTCAAGGACCGCACGCTGTTGCAGATGCTGCCGCACCTCGTGCTCGACGGCGCCCAGCTCGCCGCTCAGGCGACGGGTGCCGACGAATTGGTCGTCTGTGCCTGCGAGCAGGCGCCCGCCGGCGTGGAAAGCATCGCCGAGGCGATCCGCGAACGCAGCGCCGGCGCGGGGCAGCCAGCACGGATGCAAGTGACGGCGGTCCCGGGCGACTACGTCGCCGGCCAGGAGGCGGCCTTGGTCAACCATCTCAACGGCGGTCCGGCGATCCCGACGTTCACCCCGCCGATGCTGTTCGAGCGCGGCGTCAGGCGTCGCCCGACGCTCGTCAGCAATGCCGAGACGCTCGCCCACGTCGCGCTGATCGCGCGGCACGGGCCGGAATGGTTTCGCCAGCTCGGCACGTCCTCGCAACCCGGTTCGACGCTCGTCACGCTGTCCGGGCCGGTCGCTCACCCTGGCGTCTACGAGATCGAGTACGGCGCGTCGCTGATGTCGCTGGTCGAGGCCGCCGGCGGGATGCGGTCCGACCCGCGGGCGGCGCTGGTCGGCGGGTACGGCGGCAGCTGGATCGGCGGCGAGCTGCTGCGCGGCGTCGCGTTGTCCGACGAACACCTCGCGGCGCACGAGGCCTCGCTCGGCGCGGGCGTCGTCCTGCTGCTCTCGCAGGACGCCTGCCCGGTGGCAGAAACCGCGCGGGTGGCGCGCTGGCTGGCCGATCAGAGCAGCGGCCAGTGCGGACCATGCGTCAATGGCCTGGACGCGATCGCGGCGAGCGTCGAGCAGCTCGCGTCCGGAGTCGCGCCGGCGAACACGGACGCGCGCATCGCGCGCCTGGCCGGCCTGGTGCGCAGGCGCGGCGCGTGCGGCCATCCCGACGGCAGCGCGAACCTCGTGATCAGCGCGCTTGGCACGTTTTCCGCGGAGTTCGCAGATCACGCCCGGCACGGCCCCTGCGAGGCGTGCGGGCGCAAAGCGGAGCTGCCACTGCCACGCTACCCGCGCAGCAGGCCGTCGCGAGAACCGGTGTCATTCCGATGAGCCATCGCCTGCGCGTCAACCCGATCGCGTGCGAGGCCCACGGCATGTGCGCCGAGCTCTTGCCCGAGCGCATCGCGCTCGACGAGTGGGGCTATCCGATCGTCGACGAGCGGCCGCTGCCGTCAGCGCTCGTCGAGCACGCCAGGCGAGCTGCGCAAGCATGCCCCACCTTCGCGCTACTCTTGGAGCGGGACCGGCTGCGCGACAAGTAGGTTGGCGGCCTAACAACGAAAGGACATTCATGAAGAAACTCGCTGTCACGATGGCCGCTGCGGTCACGCTTGCGCTCGCGGGCGGCTTCGCCACTCTCGGCGCCGCGCAGGCGGCCACCCTGCCCACGCTGTCGGTGACGATCAACGCTTCATCGATCGCGGTCGGCGGAAGCGCTCAATCGGGCGCGGTCAACGTGGTCTCGAGCGCGACCGGGGTCAAGGAAGCAAATGCGATCCTTTTCCAGCTGAAGCCCGGTGTGAGCCCGGCCGAAGTGTATGCGTACCTGAGCTCGAAGGCAGCCAACGACCCGAACACGGCGAGCAAGTACGGCTCGATCGTGTTCGACACCGAAGTGGCTCCCGGCCAGAAGAACGAAGCGCAGACGACCCTGCAGCCCGGGCAGTACCTCGCCCTGGCCGTCGAGGGCGAAGGCCCGCCGAAGCAGCACACGAGCTTCACCGTCTCGGCCTCTCCCCTACCCGCGGCGCTGCCGGCGCCCGCGGCGACGGTCCGCTCGATCGAGTTCGGCTTCCGCGGACCGAGCACGCTGAGCGACGGCGAGCTCGTGCGGTTCGAAAACGAAGGCTTCGTCGTGCACATGGACCTAGCCTTTCCCGTGAAGAGCAACAAGGCGGCCAAGGAACTGGCCAAGGCGCTGCTCGAAGGAAAGGAAAAGAAAGCGGAAAAGCTGGTCGCGGGGCCGCCGGTGGGCTTCGCCGGACCGCTCTCGCCCGGCGGCTTTCAGCAGGAGACGATCACAGCCAAGCCCGGCTGGTACGTGCAGGTCTGTTTCATGGAGACCCAGGATGGGCGCGATCACACCCGTCTGGGCATGGAGCGGATCATCAAGATCGTCAAGTAGCTCCGAGCGGCTCGAAAGGAGCCGCTCGGCCACGCGCGCGGCGCGCGACATTGCTGATCGCGGCCGCGCGCGTGAGCAGATCACGCAGCTTCCGCGTGCGCAGCAACCCGCCGCTCCCGGTCTGCCGGCAGCCTCGGCGCGCCGCCGCCAGCCGATCAGCGGCGCTCGCCCGGCACGCCAAGCAGGTGCACGTCGACCAGCAGCGATCTCGTGCCGACGATCTGCAGCAGCTCGTTGCCGGGACGGCTCGCGCCGCGGGCGCCTCTCGCGCCAGGCGCCGGCGCGCTTCTGCGCCGCCGCCGGCCGGCGAGGCCGACGATCGCGGCGCCCGCGATGAACCCGCCGGCCGCGACCACCGCCACCTGAGCCGCGGGCGCGACCGCGGAGATCAGCCCGCGTCTGTCGTCCTCGTGCGCGAGCCCTCGACGCACAGCGGGCTCGGGCGCCAGCACCGGCGTCGCATCGGCGAGCACGGGGATCCCATCGACCTCCTCGGCCAGCTCGCTCTCCTCCGGCGCAGTCACACGGCAAGTGTAAACGCCGGTCCCGACCCTACGCCGCGCTTGGCCGCGATCCAATCCTTGCCCGCTTGCGACTCGCCTCGCCCGCTTTGCCGCTCGTCTCGCCGGCTTACAGCTCGCGCTCGTAGATCCGATAGCGCCGGACGATCTCGCCGCCCATGCCTTCCATGGCGCGGTTCATCGGCGCGTTGACCTCGAGAATCCAGCCCATCTCGCCGCCTCGCTGCGGGGTGCGTTCGGCGGAGTCGTAGTGCATCTGATAGAAGCGGGCCGCGACGCCCGTGTGCCGGTAGGCGGGCTTGACGCCCAGCGCGAATACCCGCACCGCGTCGACCTTCTTGCGCTCGCGCAGCGCCGTGATCCAGCCGAGCGGGAGCAGCCTGCCGTTCAGCTTTGCGAGCACCTGGTTGTAGTCGGGCAATGTAAGCGCCGCGCCGACCACCTCGCCGGTGTCCTTGCGTTCGGCGATCATCGCCCAGTTCTCGTCGAGGATCGGCTTCAGGTCCTTGGCCATCTGCCGGACCTCGTCCTCGCTCAGCGGAACGAAGCCCCAGTTGCGCTCCCACGCCGCGTTGTAGACCTCCAAAAAGCGGCTGACCTCAGCGTAGAGGTCCTTCTTGCGAAATCCGCGGCAGACGATGCCGTGATCGGACTCGAGTTTGTCGGCCATCTCCCAGATCGCCGGGTGGACCTTGTCGCGCCCGGTCACGTACAGGCTCCACATGTACAGGTCCATCGCCTTGGGCAGTCCGAGGTCCTGCTCGAAGATCCGTTGGTAGTAGGCGTGGTGCCAAGGGCAGAGGATGATCGGCGGGCGCTCGTGGCCCTCGATCAACAGCCCACACTCCTCGTTGGTGGTGAAGTCCATCGGGCCGACCATCCGGTCGCGCCCGCGGTCGCGCAGCCAACGCTCGGCCGCATTGAGCAGCTCGCGGGCCGCCTGCGGATCCTCCTCGCACTCGAACCAGCCGAACAGGCCCCAGTCGTTTCCCTGGAACTCGTTGAAGTTGTGATCGACGTGGGCGCTGATGCGACCGACCGCGCGCCCGTCGCGATAGGCCAGGAAATACTGCGCTTCGGCGTGCTTGAAAAACGGGTTGCGCTTGCGGTCGAGCCGTTTCTTGACATCGATCAGCAGCGGTGCGACCCAGTTGCGCTCGTTACGATAGAGCCGCCACGGCAGCTTGATGAAGGTGCGCAGCTCGCCGCTGGTGGTGACCGGGCGGATCTCGACGCTCGTCATCTCGGGAGTCCCGATCGACATCGCCCGCTTACCCTATATGCCCACCTCCACGGATGTCTTCGCCAAGGTTCGCGGCCACGAGCGCGAAGCGTTGTTGCGCGCCGCCCGCGAAGAGGACCTGATGCCGTACTTCCGCACGGTCGAGTCGCCGGCGATGCCGGTCGTGGAGATGGAGGGCGCGCCGCGGATCATGCTGGCTTCGAACAACTACCTCGGTCTCACCGCCGACGAGCGCGTGACCCAGGGCGCCGAGCAGGCGCTGCATCGCTACGGCACCGGGCTGACGGGCTCGCGCCTGCTCAACGGCACGACGCCGCTGCACCTCGAGCTCGAGCGCGAGCTGGCAGAGTGGATGGGCAGCGAGGACGCGATCGTCTTCACGACCGGCCATCAGACCAACATCGGCACGCTCGGCGCGCTGCTCGGGCCGGGCGACACGGTGATCGTCGACTCGGCCGACCACGCCTCGATCCTCGACGGCGCGCTGCTGTCGCGAGCCAAGCTGCGCGCGTTCCGCCACGGACGCATGGACAAGCTGGCTCGCGCGCTCGAGCGCTCCGAGAACGACGGCGGCGGCGCGCTCGTGGTCGTCGACGGTGTCTTCTCGATGGAGGGCGACGTCGCGCCGCTGGTTGACATCTGCGAGCTGTGCGCGGGCCACGGCGCCCGCCTGATGGTCGACGAGGCTCACGGCGCCGGCGTGCTCGGCGCGCGCGGGGCCGGCGCGGCGGAGCTGCTCGGGGTCGAGGACCGCGTGGATCTGCGGATGGGCACCTTCTCCAAGTCGCTGGGATCCTGCGGCGGATTCCTCGCGGGTCCCGCGGAGGTGATCGATTTCGTGCGCGTCTCCTCGCGCGCCTTTTTGTTCACCGCCTCCGCGGTCCCGGCCGCGCTGGGAGCCGCGCTGGCCGCGCTGCGGATCGTCCGCTCGGCGGAGGGTCAGGCGCTGCTCGCGTCGGTGCTCGAGCGCGCGGGTTATCTCGAGCAGGGGTTGCGCGCGCTCGGCTACCGCACGCTTAGCGGCGAGCCGGTGCGAGTGGGCCCCGCCGCAGATGCGCCGCTGCAGAGCATCGTCACGCCGATCGTCCCGATCCTCGTGGGCGACGACTGGCGCGCGGCGCTGCTCTGGCGGGCGCTGTACGACGGTGGCGTGTTCGTGAATTGCGCCGTGCATCCGGCGGTCCCGCCGGCGGGGGCGCTGCTGCGCACGAGCGTGATGGCCACGCACGACATCCCCACCCTCGATCGCGCGCTCGATGTGTTCGACCGGGTCAAACGCGAGTTCGAGGCCGCCCATGGCCCGGTGATCGGGGCCGGCGACGAAACGCCATAAACATTTTCTTCACGCCTCAACGCGAGCTTCAGACCGCCCATGCGCCTCGGGCAAACCGCGTCCGCAGGGCCGCGGGCGTCGCGCTGAAACGCTAAATGTACCCGGGATAGAACGCCCTAAACGTTTCCTACACACCTCAACCCGGGCTCCGGACTTGTCCAAATCTTCACAAGTGCAGAGAGGCATGAAAAAGGTCGCTTCTAGCGCACGAACCGTGCGCGCGTGGTTGACCGCGCGCCCCTCCCTGGCGTAGCTTGCCAGGAGCGCTCTGCATCACCGTTCGGGACTCGCCCCGACGACAACAACCCACCCGGGGAGGGTCTCCTCCGGAGGTGTGAATCAATCAATCGGTAGCCGCGATCCGTTGTGCGTGGCCCCCGACGGCTTGACACGAGCGTCACACGTCCGTCAGTTACAAGCACCGATTGTCGCCCGCCGCAAGCGTGTGGCGAGTGACGGGGAGAGTCTCAACATGAACGCGACAGCGACGATCGCCCCTGCCGGTCCCCAGTACATGCGCGCGTTGGAGCGAGCCAACCAGGTTCGCCTGGCCCGCGCCGAGCTCAAGCGCCGAATCGCGCTGGGGAAGATCGATGTCGCAGACGTGATCCTCGACTGCCCGTGGGAGGCCGCGAGCATGGCGGTGGCTGATCTGCTGATGAGCCAGCGCCGCTGGGGTCAGACCCGGTGCCGCAAATTCCTGGCAAACATGGCGATGTCCGAGCGCAAGACGATCGAGTCGATGACCGACCGCCAGCGTCAGACGCTCGCGGGGATGCTGCGCAGCTCACGCTCCTGCGCGATCAACGGGATCCGGGCCACGCCGGAGCGTGACCCCTACCTAACGGACAGCCTGACGAGAGCTTGACCTGCCACCAGCCGGCGAGCATTCCGATCGGCCCGAGGCGCGGGCGCACCTCCCAGACGCCGCAACCCCGTTCGCCGAGGTCGCGCACCGGCAGCCGCGCAAACTTGTAGCGCGCCGGTTCGAGCTTCATCCGCTGCAACAGCTCGCGCGAGCGGGTCTCCAGCTCGGCTCGCTCCGCGACCACGCGCCGCGCGCGCTGGATCCTGCCCGCGAGCTCGTCGCGAGCGCGCTCCAGCTGGCCTAGATCGAGCAGGCACGGGGCCCCGCCGCCGCGGTGCCTCGCCGCCGGGGGAGCGATATGCGGGAAGCCGTCGGCGACGATTTCTGCAAGCTCACGCTCGAGCTTGGCAACCTGCCCTCGCAGCGCGCGTCGCGCGGCCAGCTCGTCTATCGCCAGGGTCGACGTACGGTCGATTGTGAGCTGCACGGCCTACTCCTCCGATGTGTCTTGAAGCGATCTTACCAGTGCCTACCCCGGCTGTTCCAGCCCGTTGCTGCAGATCCATAGCGCCTCCTCGACATACAGCGTCGGCACGCCGGAGACTTGGACCGCAAACAGCGTCACCTCGCGCGTGCGCGCCCCGACTTCGCAGTCGCTGGCGAGCTCGCCGAACAGCAGACCGAGCGCGCTCGAGCCGTCGGCCACCACGAGCCTCCCGCCGGGCAGCGACCACGCGTCGGCGGCGCGCCCGAGCGGCTCTCCCTCCTCGCTGAGGCGCACTCCCAGCTCGCCCTGCACGGCGGCCGCGTCGAGCGCCCAGACCGGCACGCCGGTGTCGACGAGCGCGATCAGCAGCACGTCCTCGAGCAGGCTCGCGGACAAAAATCCGCCGTGCAGCATCCGCTCGAACACCGCGGCCTCGATCGGCGTGCGCGCGACCTCGGGATCCAGCCCAATCTGGCGGTAGAAGACCCTGTAGGCGGAGGGCACGGGCTCACGGCGCACGCCCACCGCCTTGGCGCCCTTGAACCGATCCGACAGCGCGTGCAGCCGCCGCTGCACGCCCGCCGGCGAAGCCCGCCGGTTGGCGCCCGCGCGCGCCAGGCGCGCCTGTCCGACGACGAGCCGCAGCTGCGGCAGCTCCTCCTCGATCTCCTTCGCGCGCCAGCCCAGCGCGACGTCCGTCACGGCTGCCTCCAGCCGCGCGTCTTGGCCGCCGCCACCAGCTCGCTGACGCGCTCGCGCAGCGCGGCGCTCGAGGTCGAGCTCAGCAGCGCGGGGCTCTGCATGACCCCGCCCGGCAGCACGAAACTGACCTGCGGACAGCTCGCGACCTTGTACATGTCGACCAGCACCCCGTCGCTGTCGAGGCCCACCTGCACGTTGCGCAGCGCGCGCTTGCGGACCAGCTTGCGCAGCGGGCCGCGTTCGCCGCGCAGCGCGACCGCCGCGAAGCTGACCCCCGGGAAGTCGGGCGCGAGCGCCTGCATCTGGCTGAGGACCGCCGCGCACGAGCCCGCGTCGACGAACACCGCCAACACGAGCGGGCCTCGTTCGTAGAGTTCGCAGACGTTCAGCACCCCTGGCCTGCGGACCTCGCAGGCGGGCGTCTTGCCCGCCGATCCCTGGTTGGCGTGCGTGGCGACGTTCACGTCGCCGTTGAGATGCCCGTTCGCCAGCGGCGCGGCGAACGGCGGGATCGCGTGACCCGGTTCGATTCCGCGTGCGCCGTTCGGCTTGGTCAGCGCGGCGTTGACCGTGACCAGGACCACGATCAGGATTCCCAGCACCCCGACATAGCGCCCGTAGCGCCGTGGCGCCTGCGGCGGGCCACCGCGGACGGGCTCAGACGGGTTCATGGCCTGGCCGGCCACGGGCACGCCTGCGCCCGAGCGACGCGATCGAACGGTAACGGCGGCCGAGCAGCGCCCTGCCCTCGCGACCGCCGCTCTGCGCGGCCGCGCTCGACAGCATCAGCGCGGCGGGCAGCGCCACGAGCACGCCGAGCAGCGACACGCTCAGATCGATCAGCGTCACCAGCCCGAAGTCGCGCAGCATGGCGATGTTCGACAGGGTCAACACGCCGAAGCCGACAATCGCCGTGACCCCCGATGCGGCGACCGCTGCGCCGGTGTGGCGGTAGGTGCGGCGCAGCGCCTCGGCGATGTCGTACCCGGCGAGTCGCTCTTGGCGGTGGCGCTCGGCGAGCAGCACGCTGAACTCGGTCGCGATCGCGATGACGAGCGCGCCCAACGTCACCGACATCGGGTTCAGCGGTACGCGCAGCGCGAACAGGACCAGCGCCGACCAGCCGCTCGCCAGCACGATCGGCGCGAGCGGCGTGAGCGCGCGGCGGCGATCGCCGCGGAAGGCGATCAGCAACACGAGCGCCACCGCGACCAGGCCGGCGAGCAGCAGCTCCGCCCGCCGCCATGGCGAGGCGACCTGCGCATTGGCCTGCGCGGCGAGCACCGGCAGACCGACCAGCTGCGCGCTCACCCCCTTCGGCGGATGCAGCTTTGCGCGCATCGTTTCGATCACGCGTTGCTGTTCATCCAGCCCCATCAGCCTGATCCCGAAGGCGAGCGTCGCCGCGTTGTGTCCCGGCGCGATCACGTCCTGAGAGAAGTACGCAGGGATCGCCTTCAGCAGGGCGTTGACCTGCGCGCTCGTCAGCTTGGCCGGAGCGCTGCCTTCGCGCTGGAACAGGTCGGGCAGCGAGAAGGCCGGACACAGTCGCGCCTTGCCGCACCCGCGGTTGCTCGTGTAGCCGAACCGTTTGAGCATCGCGCTCTCATAGGCGCTCATCCATTCGATCGTCGCTGGCTTGACGACGTTCTTGCCGCTGACCATCAGGTCGATCTCTCCGCCGACGCCGCTGAGACGCTCGAGCGTGTCGAGGTTCTGCAGCGATGCCATGTTCTGCGGGGCGAGCTTGGTGATGTCCGTCTGGACCTTGGCGCGCGTGCCAAGCCCCCAGCCGAGCGCCGCCAGCGCAAGCCCGACCGCGAGCACGCGCCCTGGTCTGCGCACCGCGTAGACGAGCGCCGCCCGCGATACGCCCCGCGTGAGCGGGTTGTCCGAGAGCAATTCCCCCGCCCCGCGCCACGCCGGCCCAAGCCAGTCCGCGACGCGTGCGAGCGGCCCGTCGCCGCCGCGCACGGTCGCGCGCGCCGGCGTCCGGCGCCCCCGCGCCGAACTCCGCCGGGCGGCGAGCACGAGGGCCGCCGAGCCGGCGCTCAGGGCGCACGCGAACGCGACCACCAGGCCGATCGCGAGCAGCACGCCGAAGCCCCTGACCATCGGCACCGGCGAGGTCAGCAGCACGAGCGTCGCGGCGGCGCTCGCCGCGCAGGCGGTCGCGATCGTCGGGACACCTAGGCGTGTCGCCCTGAGGACCGCGGCTCGGGTGTCTGAGGCGCCCTCGGCGAGTGCCTCGGCCACGCGCGACTGAAACTGGATCGCATAGTCAACCGCCAGCCCGACCAGCACGGGCAGTACCGCGACCTGCGCCACCGTCAGCGACGCGCCGACCAGCGACAGCCCGCCAAACGTCAACGCGCTCGCCAGCAGCGCGATCGCCAGCGGCAGCAGCCGCGGCCGTCCGCGAAAGATCAGGCTCAACACGATCGCCATCACGATCAGCACGGCGATCAGCAGCAGCGTGATCGAGTGGGTGATCGAGCTGGTCAGATCGGACACGATCACGGGCTCGCCGGTCACGAGATAGGACTCGCCGTGCGTCAGCCGCCACTGCTTCATCGCCACCGCTTCGCGGATCAGCGCGATCGTGTGCTTGCGCGCGCCTTCGGACAGGCCGGCGCGCATCCGCACGGAGATGAGCGCCGCGTTGGGGCTCGGGAACAGATACGCGAAACGCTGCTTGGGCGTGCCGGCGGGCTTGCTGGAGTCGAACACGAGCGTGTCCACGAAGGCCGGGTTGTCGAGGCTGGGAGCCGACGTCAGCCCGTATTTGAGCGCGAGCGTCGCGATCCCCTCCTTGAAGCGCGCCAGCGTGATCGAGCTCGCCTGCTGGCCGAGCTTGTTGGCTTCGGCTTCGCCGAGTCCGCGCGCCAGCGCGGCGTGGCTGACGACGCGCTGGGCTTCGCTCGCCTGCGCCTGTGCCTGGTGGGTCTGCACGCTCAGCTGTTCGGAGATCTGTTCGGCGGCCTCGTTGACGAACGTGCCCGGGCCGAGCACCACCTTGACCGTGTGCGCCCGCGCGAGCCGTCCGCACGGGCCGTTGGACCCGCCCTCGGAGCCCAGCGCGTTCGCGGGTACGTTGCCCGACAGGCAGCCCTCGAGACCGACCAGCCGATCGATGTCCGAGCTCAACAGCAGCTGTTGCAGATTGCCCTTGACCAGCACCGCGACCGGCTCTTCGCCGAAGTCTCGATAGAAGCGCTGGGTCGCCTTGTACTGCGGGCTCGAGCTCGACACGAACGTGCTCGTCGCCGCGCTCGGGCTCAACCCGAACGCGAGCGCTGCGCCGGCGATCGCGAGTGCCCCGACCAGCCCGAGCGTCAGCAACGGCCGGCGGGCCGCTGCGCCGGCGATCGCTGAGAAAAGCCGGGTCGCGCTCACGATTACGAGCCTAGTCGCTCGACCCGCTGCTGGCGCCCGCTACGCGGCGGCGCCGCGGGGCTCACTCCATCCCCAGCGGACCCGCGGAGGCTCCCGAGAGGAACTGGCGCACGAAGTCGTTCTCAGACGCGAACAGCTCGGCCGCCGGTCCGGACTGGACGATCTCCCCCTTCCACAGGACCGCGATGTGTTCCGCGACGCGCCTGGCGCTCATGATGTCGTGCGTGATCACCACGTAGCAGCCGCCGTGCTCGGCGTGGATTTCCTTGATCAGCTCGCACAGCAGCGCGGTCCGCACTGGATCGAGACCCGAGTCGGGCTCGTCGAACAGGACGATGTCCGGTTCAAGCACGAGCGCGCGGGCGAACCCCGCCCGCTTGCGCATTCCGCCAGACAGCTCGTTGGGCATCTTCGCGCCCTCTTCCCCGAGCCCGACCTCGCGCAGCCGGCGGTTGACGATCTCCGCGATCTCCTCATCGCTCTTCTCGGTGTGCTGGCGCAGCGGGAACGCGACGTTGTCGTACAGGTTGATCGACCCGAACAATGCCCCATCCTGGAACAGCACCCCGAACTTCTTGCGCGTCTCGAACAGGTCGGCATCGGACAGGGCGGGGATCGACTGGCCGTGCACGAGCACGTCGCCCTCGTCCGGGTAAAGCAGCCCGACGATGTGCTTGATGCAAACCGACTTGCCGGTCCCCGAGGGGCCGATGATCATCGAGATCTGATCCTCGGGCAGGCTCATGTTCAGACCGCGCAGCACGTGGTTGCGCCCGAACGACTTGTGCACGTCGATGAATTCGATCGCGTCCTGCGTCGCTTGTGCAGCGTCGTCGTCGGCCGCGAAGCCGTCCTGCGGCGAAGGGTCTCGCGGCGCGGCCTCCTCGGGCATCGCGGCCTCCCGTGGGCTGGTCGCCTCCTGCGGCGCCGCCGCGCCCTCCGGCGAGCTGGCGCTTCGCGGCGTGCCAGCGCCGTCGCGCGGGGTGGCGCCCCGCGCCGATGCGGCGGGCTCGCTGGCCATCGTCACCCGCCGATCGGGGCCCGCGGATTGGCGCCCCAGAAGATTTGTGTCCCTAGCATTCCGATCAGGTGCACAAGAATCAGGTTTAGCACCATCGACTTGGCTGTCGCCGTGCCCACGCCGACCGGCCCGCCACTGGCGTTGTAGCCGTAGTAGCAGCCGACCAGCACGATCGCGGTGGCCATGAACATGGCCTTGATCAGGCTGTATAAGAAGTCCGGCGGGTTCTGGAACTGCCAGAAGATCAGCAGGTACCCCCCGGAGGACACGTAGCCGATCTGCTGCACGACCGCGATGTAGGAGGCCAGGAACGCCCCGCCGATGCCGGCGAGATACATGAACGGCAGCACCAGCCAGGCGGCCAGCAGCCGGGTGGCGCAGAGGAAGGTCATCGAGTCGATGCCCATCACCTCGAGCGCGTCGATCTCCTCGGAGATCCGCATCGCGCCGAGCTCCGCGACGATGCCGGTGCCGACCTTCGCGGCCATCATGTAGCCGAACGCGTACGGGATGATCTCGCGCAGATCGCACCAGGCGCTGAACACGCCCGAGTACGCGGGCGCGCCCTGGGCCTCGGTGAAGTACGCGCCCTCGATGCCGCACTCGAGGCCGAGGATGAACATCAGCGACCAGATGATCAGCGTCGAGGAGATGATCAGGATCCCCGACTGGCGCAGCGCCTCGCCGAAGAAGCGAAACACGCGCAGGCCAAACACGTCGCGCACGACGTTGCCGGTGAAGCCCGCCATCTCCCCGGTCGAGGCGATCCATTCGCGCGGCAGTGCGACAGGCTCGCTCACTTGATCACCAGGATCCCGGGATGCGTCGCGAGCAGCGTCTGCGTGAACGCGTAGTCGAACGAGAAGATCGCCAGGAACGTGACCACGACGGCCTGGTTGACCGCCCGGCCGACGCCCTCGGCGCCGCCGGAGGCGGTCATGCCCTTGTAGCAGCAGACGATCGCGATGATCGCGCCGAAGATCGTCGTCTTCAGCACCGAGCCCCACAGGTCGGTGGTCGTGGCGTTCGCGAACAGCGTCGCCCAGAACGGCCCGAGCGGCTGGCCGTTGACGAGCTCGGCGAGCAGGCCGCCGAAGATGCCGAACAGCAGCGCGTAGATGTCGAACAGGCCCGTCACCACCATCAGCGCCAGAAAGCGGGGCACGACCAGGTTCTTGATCGGGTCCACGCCGAGCACCTGCAGCGCGTCGAGCTCCTCGCGGATCTTGCGCGCGCCGAGGTCAGCGGTGATCGCCGTGCCGGCCACCCCGGCGAGCACGATTGCGGTCACGTTCGGGCCGATCTCGCGGATCGCGGCGAGCACGAAGAATCCGCCCAGCCGGTCGAGCGAGCCGAAGATCGTCAGGAAGTTTGCGGCCTGCAGGCCGGGGGCCGCGTAGTTGATGCAGACCGTCGAGATCAGCAGCGGAAACCAGCACAGCCGCAGGGCGAACAGGAACTGCGAGACGAACTCGCCCCCATAGGGGTACGGGGGCCGCAGCGCGGACAGGATCGTGCGGCCGGTGAGGATCATCATGTCGCCGATTTCCTCGAGCAGATTCCTGGTCGGGAAATAGGCCCTCTCCGCTGCGCTGCGAACCATGGTCTCTGTCACCCCTCCTCGGGTGGCTTTAGTGCACCCCGCAGGTGCGTCGCGACCCGATCAACTTTACGCGATGCAATGGCGGCGCGCCACCCGCTGGTATCGTGGCCCACGCTGTGTGGGAGCGAATGACGCCTACCATCGCCGTGCTCGGCACCTGCGCGGCGATCGTGGCTGGTTGCGGCAGCAGCGGCTCGCGCCAGGACGCGGGCGAACCGAAGGGCACGTTCCCCGTGCAGATAACCCAGGCGAGCTTCCCCGCGCGTCAGACGGTCGCTCGCCCGGTCGCGCTGTCGCTCGCCGTGCGCAACGTAGGCAGCCGGACCGTGCCGAATGTCGCGATCACGCTGGACTCGCTCTACTACATCTCCAATTTTCCCGAACTTGCCTCCAAGAAGCGGCCGATCTGGTCGCTCGAACGGGGCCCCGGTACGGTCCCCAAACGGCTGGTCGAAAGCGAAGCGGTCGCCCCGCCCGGCAGCGCGACGACGGCCTATGTCGAAACCTGGGCGCTCGGCAAGCTGGCGCCGGGCGCGACCCGCCAGTTCCGCTGGATCTTGGCCCCGGTCAAGCCGGGCACGCACACCGTGCACTACGCGGTCGTAGCGGGCCTGTCGGGCAACGCCAAAGCGCGCCTGTCCTCGGGCGCGATCCCCCACGGCCGCTTCGTCGCATATATCGCGCCCAAGCCGCCGCACCGGTTCGTCAACCCCAACACCGGCAAGGTCGAATTAGGGACCGCGCCCAGCGGCGGCTGAGCGCCGCGCGCCGGACCAGCCGGCACCCGCTGATCGGCTCAGCGCGCCGGTCAGCTCAGCGGTCATTCCTTCGCAGCGAGCGAGCTTCCGTTTGGCCTGTTGTCGAAACGCGGCCGCGCCGATTTCGCCAGCCGGTGATGTCCGTGCGGCGAATCGCTATTACGATTGCATCCCTCTGCGTCCGGCTCGGCCCGTGCGAGCTGGTCCAGCGCCAGGGCTACGCACGCGGTTCGCTGAGCGTGCCCCGGCCGCCCCAAACCCCTGCAAGGAGGTATCGCCCCGCCCATGTCCGCGACAGAGCAGCAGACCGCTATCCATGACCTCGTCGTCGGCGACGAGCCCCTGACGATCGAGAACTTCGCCGGCAAGAGCGACCCGGGCGCCGCGGACGTGCTGGCGATGGCCGAGCAGCTCGGGGTCCACATGGTCGACCTCAAGTTCACCGACGTGCCCGGCACCTGGCAGCACATGACCCTCTCGATCAGCGCCCTCGAGGAGGACGCGTTCAGCGACGGCCTCGGCTTCGACGGGTCCTCGATCCGCGGTTTTCAGCAGATCGCCGAGTCGGACATGCTGCTGCTGCCCGACGCGAGCACCGCGAAGATCGACCCGTTCTACTCCGTGCGGACGCTGTCGCTGATCTGCAACGTGATCGATCCGATCACGCGCGAGGCCTACTCGCGCGACCCCCGTTACATCGCGCAGAAGGCCGAGCGCCACCTCGTCGACAGCGGGATCGCCGACACCGCCTTCTTCGGGCCCGAGGCCGAGTTCTACGTCTTCGACCACGTCGCCTTCGACCAGCGAACGCACACCGCCTACTACGAAGTCGACAACGCCGAGGCCTACTGGAACCGCGGCGCCGGCTTCGGCGACCCGCACGCGAAGCCCAACGTCGGCCACCATCCGCGCTCGCAGGAGGGCTACTTCCCGGTTCCGCCGATGGACACGCTCGGCGACCTGCGCGCCCTGATGGTGCTGACGCTCGAGGCGCTCGGGGTGCCGTGCGAGTTTCATCACCACGAGGTCGGCGGCCCCGGACAGGGCGAGATCGACCTGCGCTTTCAGCCGCTGTTGCAGATGGCCGACACGCTGATGATGCACAAGTACATCGTCAAGAACGTCGCCCGCGCCGCCGGCAAAAGCGCGACCTTCCTGCCCAAGCCGATCTACGAGGAGAACGGCTCGGGAATGCACGTGCACCAGTCGCTGTGGAAGGACGACGCCACGCTGATGTTCGACGAGAGCGGCTACGCGCTGCTGTCCGAGCGCGCGCTCAGCTACGTCGCCGGATTGCTCGAGCACGGCCGCGCGCTGATGGCCTTTTGCGCGCCGACCTGCAACAGCTACCGCCGGCTCGTCCCCGGCTACGAGGCGCCGGTCAACCTCGTGCACTCCCAGCGCAACCGTTCGGCGGCGGTGCGCATCCCGATGTATCTGGCCTCGCCGAAGGCCAAGCGCGTCGAGTTCCGTCCCCCCGATCCGCTGATGAACCCCTACCTCGGCTTCTCGGCGTTGCTGATGGCGGGCCTGGACGGGATCAAACGCGGCCTCCAGCCCGGCGACCCGGTCGACACCGACCTGTTCGACCTGCCCGACGAGCAGCTCGCCCGGATCGGGCACGTGCCGGCTTCGCTCGGCGAGGCGATGGACGCGCTCGAGGCCGATCACGAGTTCCTGCTCGAGGGCGACGTGTTCACCAGCGATCTGATCGAGGAGTGGACAAGCTACAAGCGCGCCGAGGCCAAAGAGATCGACCTGCGCCCCCACCCGTGGGAGTTCGTGCAGTCCTACGACGGCTAGACCGCCGCCGCGGCGTCCCCCAACGCGCTGGCAGGCGGCTCCGCGCCGCGCGCGCGCTCGCCTAGCATGGTCTGATGGCTCGCGACTACCGCAAAGCAATCTCCGAGCGCGTCGTCGTCTACGACGGCGGCATGGGCGCGACACTCGAGCAGTTCGACCTGAGCTCCGAGGACTACGGCGGCCTGCAGGGCAAGTGCCACGAGGCGCTCGTGCTCAACCGCCCGGACGTGATCGCAGGGGTGCACGCCTCGATGCTCGACGCCGGCGCGGAGGTGATCGAGACCGACACCTTCCAGGCCTCGCGGCTGAAGCTCGAGGAGTGGGGGCTCGACAGCTACACGGTCGAGATCAACACGAAGGCCGCGGAGATCGCGCGCAAGGCGGCGGGCGAGAGCAGGTTCGTCGCCGGCTCGATCGGTCCGACCGGCTTTTTGCCCGCCTCGGATGATTCGGCGCTCGGGCAGATCCGCTTCGGCGAGCTGGTAGAGGTCTTCAGCGAGCAGGCGTCCGGATTGATCGACGGCGGCGCGGACCTGTTGATCATCGAGACCGCGCAGGACATCCTCGAGGTCAAGGCCGCCGTGTTCGGCGCGCGCGAGGCCTTCAAGACGACCGGACGCACGCTGCCGATCCATACCTCGGTCTCGCTGCTGCCCAACGGCGGCAAGATGCTTTTGGGGACCGACATCTCGGCAGTGCTGACGACGCTCGAGGCGCTCGCGGTCGACGTGATCGGGCTGAACTGCTCGACCGGGCCGGAGGACATGCGCGACGCGATCCGCTTCCTCGGCGAGTTCTGCCCGGTGCCGGTGGCGTGCATTCCCAACGCCGGCCTGCCGCTGCAGGGGCCGGACGGCGAGACGATCTTTCCCGAGCAGCCCGAGCCGCTCGCCGAGGCGCTGAAGGAGTTCGTCGAACGCTACGGCGTCGACATCGTGGGCGGCTGCTGCGGTACGACACCGGCGCACATCGCCGCGATCGTCGAGCGCGTCCGCGGCCGCGAGACCGGGCCGCGGCCGCTGCCGCGCGCGCCGCACCTGTCCTCGATGATCGCCGCCACGCCGCTCGTGCAGGAGCCGCGCCCGACGATGGTCGGCGAGCGTGTCAACTCGCAGGGCTCGCGCAAGGCCAAGGAGCTGTTGCTCGCCGACGACTACGAGGGGCTCGTGCGGATCGCCGAGGACCAGGTCTCCGGCGGGGCGCACGTGCTCGACCTGTGCGTCGCGCTGACCGAGCGCACCGACGAGGACGAACAGATGCGAATCCTCGCCAAGCAGGTCTCGCTGACCCAGCCGGCGCCGATCCAGGTCGACTCGACCGAGCCCGAGGTGATCGAACGGGCGCTCGAGCAGATCCCCGGCCGCGCGATCGTCAACTCGGTCAACCTCGAGGCGGGCCGTGCCAAGCTCGACCGCGTCGCGCCGGTCGCGCTGGCCCACGGCGCGGCGCTGATCGCGCTGACGATCGACGAGGCCGGCATGGCCAAGACGGCCGAGCGCAAGGTGGAGGTCGCCAAGCGGATCCGCGATCTGTGCTGCTCGGAGCACGGCCTCGATCCAGAGCTTTTGATCTTCGACTGCCTGACGTTCACGCTCACCACCGGCGACGAGGAGTGGCGGCCGTCGGCGATCGAGACGATCGAGGGCATCCGCCGCGTCAAGGCGGAGATCCCCCAGGTGAAGACCTCGCTCGGTGTCTCGAACGTCTCCTTTGGCGTCTCACCGGGGGCGCGCGCGGTACTGAACTCGGTGTTCCTGCACCACTGCGTCCAGGCAGGGCTGGATCTGGCGATGGTAAACCCCAACCACATCACTCCCTACGGCGAGATCTCCTCCCAGGAGCGCGAGCTCGCCGACGACCTCGTGTTCAACCGCCGCGAGGACGCGCTCGAGCGCTTCATCGCCCACTTCGAGGCAAAAGGCGAGGATGACGCCGGGCAGGGCGCCGCCGACCCGACCGAGGGGATGGAGCCGGAGGAGGCGCTGCACTTCCACATCCTGCGCCGGCGCAAGGAGGGCGTCGAGGACTGGATCGACCGCAGCGTGCAGAAGATCGGTGCCGTCCCGACCCTCAACGACGTGCTACTGCCCGCGATGAAGGAGGTCGGGGACAAATTCGGGGCGGGCGAGCTGATCCTGCCGTTCGTGCTGCAGTCGGCCGAAGTGATGAAGCGCGCGGTCGCCCAGCTCGAGCGCTACCTCGACAAGATCGAGGGCTACACGAAGGGCACGGTCGTGCTCGCGACGGTCTTCGGCGACGTCCACGACATCGGCAAGTCGCTGGTCAACACGATCCTGACCAACAACGGCTATACGGTCGTCGACCTCGGCAAGCAGGTGCCGATCCAGACGATCGTCGACGCGGCGCAGGAGCACGAGGCGACCGCGATCGGGCTGTCCGCGCTGCTGGTGTCGACCTCCAAGCAGATGCCAGCCTGTATCGCCGAGCTGCACGCCAAGGGGCTCCCCTACCCGGTGCTGATCGGCGGCGCGGCGATCAACCGCGCGTTTGGCTATCGCGCGCTGTATCCGGGAGGGAAGGACTCAGATGAGGTCTATGAGCCGGGCGTCTTCTACTGCAAGGACGCCTTCGAGGGGCTGGCCGTGATGGATCAGCTGATCGACGCCGACGCGCGCGCGGCGCTTACCGGCAAGCTGCGCGCCGGCGCGAGCGAGTTTCGAGCGAAGGGCGATGCGCCCCGAGAGGAGCTGAACTTCGCCGACGACTCGGTGCGCTCAGCCGCGCGCACCGACGTGCCGATCCCGACGCCCCCCTTCTGGGGGGCGCAGGAGATCGCCGTCGACATGGACGAGGTCTACCGCCATCTCGACACGCACGTGCTGTTCAAGCTGCACTGGGGCGGGCGCGGAGTCAAAGGCGCGGCCTGGCAGAAGCTCCTGGCCGAGGACTTCCGCCCCCGCCTCAAGCGGATGTGGCGCGAAGCAATCGAGCGCCCGCAGGACGATCGGCCCGATCAAGGCGCCAGGGCGGAGGCGCGCGCTCCCTACCTACACCCGCGCGCGCTGCTCGGCTTCTTCCCGTGCTACGCGCTCGGCAACGAGATCGTCGTGCTCGACCCCTCCGAGCGCGAGCGCGAGCTGACGCGCTTCGTGTGCCCGCGCCAACCGAAGGGCGATCGCATCTGCCTGGCCGACTTCTTCCGCCCCGCCGCCGACGGCGCGCCGCCGGCGCAGCTCGACGTGGTCGCCGTGCAGGCGGTGACCGTCGGATCGCAGGTCACCGAGCTGCTGGCCAAACTCGAGGCCGACGGCGAATTCGCCGAGCAGCTGTTCGTGCACGGCCTCGGCGTGCAGAGCGCCGAGGCGCTGGCGGAGTGGCTGCACTGGCGTGTGCGCGGGATGCTCGGCATCGACCCCGCCCAGGGCCGGCGCTACTCGTGGGGCTACCCCGCCGTCCCCGAGCAGTCGGAGCATCTGAAGGTCGACAAGCTATTGCACCTCGGCCAGATCGGCATGAGCATCACCGCCGGCTACGCCCCCGACCCCGAGCAGTCGACGCTCGCACTGATCGCCCACCATCCGCAGGCGATCTACTTCGGCACGCGCCAGGGCCGGCTGCTGCCCGACGGCTCGCCCGACGACCTGATCCGCGGCTCGAGCCGCGACCCGTCGCTGTTCGGCGAGCTCGACGACGGCGAGCCTCCCGACGGCGCGGTCGAAGCCGAGGACGAACCGGCGATGGCCTGAGCCCGAACGGGTCTCCGCAGCGCATCGCAGCGCGCTCTGCCCGGTGGGGAGCCGCGTAAGAGGACCGGTCGCTTGCTGTTGTTCGCGGGCGCGCTCGTCGCACTACCGCTGCTCGTCATCCCGACGAGCCACCGCGGTGGCGGGCTTGCTCAAGGAATTCGCCGCGTTCGCCGACTGCCCGGTGAACTCACCGGGCGTCGTGACCTGCGTCGGTTCGACGACGACCAGCGGTGAATTCAAGGCCGGCATGAAGACAGTGCCGGTCAACCGGCCTTGCTGCAGATGCTTTCGAGCTGCGCGAGCCCTGCGGTCAGCCGCATGTTGAGGCCCGCCCCGTACCTGCTCGCCGCAGCCACGTTGTGAGCGGCCTCTGTGAGCACCACTTTCTCCTGCTGAGAGAGCGCTGCCTCGAGGCCTGCCAGCTGAGCTGCTTGCGCGCCGCCCGTCAAGCCCTCCAGGCGCCGCACCTGCGCCCGGAATCGGCCGCTCGCTGAGAGCTCTCTGTCACGAAGCGGGGCGTTAAAAAAGTTGAGGCCCATCGCCAGCGCCGCGGCGTGATAGCGGCTTTTGGCTTCGATCGCCGTGACACACGCCTGCTTTCGCTGAGCGCTCGTGCTGGCCGTATTGCTGCTTCCTCCGCATCCCGCGAACCCCGCCACGAGGCAAGCCGTAAGCGATCCCGCCAGAAGACGCGCCGCCGAGCCGAACATGCGCCTGATTGTCATCACTGTCAACGAATCATGTTAGACTCTTGACCGTCGAGGGGTAGGTCGGTCATTTTGAGCTTCGAGGGAAAGGTATCCTAGAATGGTCAAATTAGCCGTGCCCGGCGAGGCGCCGCATCGATGGACTAGTACGTTCCTGCGGTTCGTCATGGCGCTCGCCTCGTTATCGCTGCTCGTCATCCCCACGAGCCCCGCCCTCGCGGGTCTTCAGAAGGAATTCGCCGCGTTCGCCGACTGCCCGGTGAACTCGCCCGGCGTCGTTACCTGCATCCGCTCGACGACAACGAGCGGTGAATTCAAGATCGGCCTGAAGACGGTGCCGATCAACAAGCCGGTGATCTTGCAGGGGGGACTGACCGAAAACTTGCGCGTCCTCGTGCCCGCGGCCGACGGCAACACCCTGTCGAAAACCTCGCTGCAGGTGCCTGGAGGGATAATCGGAATTGAAGCGCTCGGACCGCTCACCGAAGTAAGTGCAACAGCGGAACTCGCAGGGCAGGTCGAAGTGGCCCTCGGGTCTTCCACCTCGCAGACTGAAGCGGTGTTGCCGCTGAAGGTCAAACTCGAAAATCCGCTGCTCGGAGAAGAATGCTACATCGGGTCTCAGTTTCTGCCGGTGACGCCCCACCTGACGACCGGTACCACCGAACCCCCGTTCCCCTTCAAACCCATTACCGGCAGCGCCGGGACCGCGATGCTTGCGGGGGCCGGCCAAATCGTTACCCTCAACAACACCGCGCTGGTCGACAACACGTTCGGCGTGCCCGGAGCACTCGGCTGCGCGGGCCCGCTGCAAGCAATCGTCGATCCGGGCGTGGACCTGATCGTAGGCGTGCCCTCGGTTGCAGGCGTCAGCCGTGCGATCCTCGAAGGGAAGCTCGAAGCCGCCAGCGCTAGATCGGTCAAGGCCCAGGCAACCCTGCCCGAGCTTGGCCGCTGTGAGAAAGTTCCGGGCAAAGAACCAGCCGAATTCAACGGCGGCTACGTAGACTCCAAGTGCACCGAAGGAATCATCAAGCACACCGGTCAGTTCGAATGGGTTCCCGGTCCCGGCCCAGAAAATAAATTCACCGGGACGAGCGCCGGGGTCACGCTCGAAACCGTCGGTAAAGCGAAGGTCAAGTGCGCGGCCTCGCACGCCGCAGGCGAATACACCGGTACAAAAACCGCCGAAGAGGCCGTTACCCTGACCGGATGCAAATCCGTCTCGCAGAAACAGAGCTGTCAGAGCGCCGGCGCGGCCACGGGTGAAATCACGGCGGCGGGCCTGAAACTGCAGCTCGGGTTCATCAAAGACGTCGTCCAGGAAGGCCAGCTCCTGCTCTCGCTCGGCTGGGATCTGACGCGCGAACCCGCGCTGATATCGGCCGAATGCGGCGGGGTCAAAGAAGGCCTCGGGGTCAGCGGCTCGGTGATCGCGCCGATCAGCACGATCAACAAGATGACCTCAAGCTACACGCTCAAATACAGCGCGCCCGCGGGCCAGCAGTTGCCGGAAGCGTTCGAAGAAGGACCGAACGACACGCTCACCGCCAGCATCGGCGGGGGCTCGCGCCAGCAGGCCGGGCTGACCGCCGCCGAGAAGATCACAAACCAGGAAAAGCTCGAGATCAAAGCGGAAGCTAACGAATAGATCGACGGTCTTCGGGGCCGCGCTACGCGTCGGCGTGCGCGGCCCCCGCCGCCGAGGAGCTCGGCAGCGGCCCGAGCTTGACCGGCGCTGCGTGCATCGCCCGCAGCCGCACCTCTCTCCAGGAGAAGCCCTCGTTGACGAGCGCGGGCAGACCCATGATCAGCGCTGTGGCGAGCTCGATCGCCTGCAGCACGATGCCGTAGGCGATCGCTTCGGGAGTCGAGACGTGATACGCCCCCGCCAGAACGGCGACCGCGGCGGCCTGGAAGATGCCGACGTTCGCGGGTGTCGCCGGGACGAGCGCCGTGACGTTGACCGCGAACAGCACCGCCGCCGCGGCTCCGGGTCCGACGCCGCCGAGGCCGAGGCTGATCAAAAGAAACCAGCACGCCAGCCATTGCAACGTCCACGCACCCAGCTGCAGCACGGCGGCGAGGCCGGCCGAGCGCGGCCGGCCGAACACCCGCAATCCATCGCGCAGGCGTAGCAGCGCGCGGCGCACGCCGCCAAGAGCGGCCTGCAAGCGGCGCGAGCGCGAGGCCGCGGCCGGCGGGATCAACAGCGGGGCGAGCAGCACCGTCAGCAGCACCGCGAGCGGCGCGAGCGCGAGCAGCATCAGCGGGCGATCGCGCTGGTCGAGCACGCTGACGCTGGACAGCGCGACGCCGCCGAGGATCGCCAGCGCGAGCAGGTTGAGCAGCGTTTGCGAGACCATCGTGCCCAGTACGATCGGCAGGCTCTCGCGGGCGCGCCCGAGGCGGCGGGCGACGATCAGCGCGCGCGCCGGCTCGCCGAGGCGGGCGGGCAGCGTGGTGGACATCAGCACGCCGATGAACGTGCCCTGCATCGCATCGCGGCGTTTAGCCCTGCGCCAGGTCGGAGCGGCGCAGAGAATCGCGTGCCAGGCGATCGCCCGCGCGAACATCGCCGCACACATCAGGCCGAGACCGGCTGCGATCAGCCCGGGCTTGGAGGCAAGCAGCGATGCGGCGACGCGGGTGACGCCGACGTGGTGCAGCACGACGACCGCGAGCACCGCCGCGGCGAGCGAGCTCGCCAGCGCCGCGGCCCGGCGCAGGGTGTGCGCTCGCCGCGGCGCGCCGACCGGCCCAGGCGCCGCGGCCTGCAGGCTCGGCAGGCGCTCGGCCGGGATGCGCGGGAGCAGATCGGCCGGCGCGAAGCCCCGGCGCACGGCGAACCGGCCCAGCCGCGTCGTCGGCAAGCCCACTGCCAGGGCCTGCTCGTAGCAGTCGATCACCTCGTCCGCGACCCGCGGCCAGGCGAACCGCTCGGCGCGCCCGCGCGCGGCCGCGGCCATGTTCGCCCGCAGATCCTCGTCGAGCGCGAGCCGGCGCAGCGCCTCGCCCAGCCCGAGCGCGTCGCCCGGCGCCACCAGGACCCCGTCCTGGCGATCGCGCACGACGTCGCGGTAGCCGGGGATGTCCGAGGCGAGCACGGGGGTGCTCGCGGCGAACGCCTCCGTCAGGACCATCCCGAAGCTCTCCCCGTGCAGCGAGGGCGCACACAGCACCTGCGCCCGCGCGAGCTCGGCCTGCTTGCGTCGCTCGGACACCTTGCCGAGCGCACGCACGCCGCGGTCGTCGAGCATCAGATGGGCGACCTCCTCGGCGCAGGCGCCGACCAGCGTGAGCGTCGCGGGGACCTGCTCGCGCAGCGCCTCGAACGCGCGCAGCAGCACCGGCAACCCCTTGCGCTCGACCGCCTGGCCGATGAAGAGAATGCGCAGGGGCTCGCCCGGCTCGCCGCGCGGCCCCTGATCGCCGGCCGACGCGAGCGCTTGCCCGCGCGCCGCGGGCGCCTGCTCGAGAAGCTCCACCCCGTTGGGGATGACCCGGTAGCGCCCGCCGTAGAAGCGGCGCGCCGTCCAGGCGGCGGCCTCGGAAACGGCGATCCGCACCCGCAGGCGGTTCATCCGCCGGCGCCCGCCCAGCGCGACCGCGGCGATCCCGTTGGTCAGCGCGTTCTCCGAATAGGTGTGAAACGTGCCGACGAGCGGCAGCTCGCCGGCGCTGAGCAGCGCGTCCCAGCCGGGCACCGGCACGACCGGCTCGTGGATGTGCAGGACGTCGTATCCGCCCGACCTCAGCTCCGCGCGCAGCGCGAACACCGCGTGCGGCGTCAGCGCCACATTGGAGACGGCGCCGTTTGCCGGCAGGCCGACGGTGCGACCCAGCGAGACGAACTGCTCGGGCAGCGCGCGCGCCTGCGGCGCCGCCCCGCGGTGCAGCCTGCGCGAGAGCGCGTCGTCGGGGTCATACGGGGCCAGGATCCGCGGCTCGTGGCCGCTCGCGGCGAGCTCCGCGGCGAGCGCCTCGATGTGGCGCGTGACACCGCCGGGATAGGTCCACGAGTACGGCGAGAGAAGGGCAACCCGCACGCGCCGATATTAGCCTGTGCGCCGCCTGGAGCCTGCAGCGAAGATCCCATATAGCGCTCCCACAGGCCGCTCCATAGCCACGCGGCTCGCAGCCGCCATGGCCGGGCTGACCCTCCTTCGAGCGCTACCGAAGGCCAAACCGGAGGCTGCGATAATTGGATGCGTGAGCGCGCGCCACTTCGTCAAGTACACGTTCTTGAAGCTCGACCCCGCCTGGCGGCGGCTGGAGGTGGAGCAGCGCGAGCAGGACAAGCGCGAGTTCCTGGCGGCGTGCGAGGACTTCGCCGACGGCCACCTGTTGCAATCCTTCTCGCTCGTCGGGACGCGCGGCGACGCCGAGCTGCTGCTGATCTCCGAGGCCGAGAACCTCGACCGCATTCACGAGTTTCACGTCGTGCTCGCGCAGAGCGGGCTGATGAAGTGGGCGCAGATTCCCTACTCGTTCCTGGGGATGCGCAAGAGCTCGGAATACTCGGAGGACGAGCGCATCGTGTCGCGCGGATTCAGGGGCAAGTACGTGTTCGTCTACCCGTTCGTAAAGTCGCGCGAGTGGTATGCGCTGCCCGGCGAGGAGCGCTGGCGCATCATGCAGGGCCACATCAAGGTCGGGCGTGAATATCCCGGCGTCGACAACCACACGACCTACTCCTTCGGGCTCGACGACCAGGAGTTCGTGGTCGCGTTCGACACCGACGATGTAGGCACGTTTCTGGATCTCGTTCAGCGGCTGCGCACGACAGAGGCGTCGCGCTACACCGTGCGCGACACGCCGAGCTTCACCTGCATCAGGATGTCGCTGGAGCGTGCGCTGAACGCGCTCGACGGCGACTCGATCCCACTCGACGCCGCCCTGCCCGCCGGCTGAGCCGCAGGCCGTGGCTGGCGCCCAGGCATCGGCTGGCAGGTCCGCAGATCGCGGCACGCCGCGCCGCAGGCCCTCGACGCGCCGCGCGCTCGCGCACCTGAGATCCGCCGACCCCGTGCTCGCCGAATTGATAGCCGCCGGCGGCGCACTGCCGAGCGCACGCGACGGACGCCCAGATCCCGACGACCACTACGGGGCGCTCGTGCGCGCGATCGTCGGCCAGCAGCTGTCGGTACACGCGGCGCGGGCGATCTACGGGCGCTTGACGGAGCGCTTCGGCGGCCGTCCGCCGACGCCGGCGGAGATCCTCGCCGAGGATCCCGAAACGCTCCGTGCCGCCGCCGGCCTGTCCCGCGCGAAGGTCGCCTTCCTGCGCTCGCTGGCCGAGCACGTGATCTTCGGCGAAGTAAAGCTCGAGCGCCTGGAGCAGCTCGGAGACGACGAGGTGATCACCGAGCTCGTGGCGGTCAAGGGCCTCGGCACCTGGAGCGCGCAGATGTTCCTCATGTTCCACCTCGAGCGCCCCGACATCCTGCCGGTCGGCGACCTCGGCATTCGCCGTGCGATCGAGCGGACCTACGCGCTCGATCACCTGCCCGACGCGCAGGAGATCACTCAAATCGCCGAGCCCTGGCGCCCCTACCGGACGCTCGCCTGCCGCTACCTGTGGCGCTCGCTGCACAACGAGCCTGCGTAGGCGAACCGCTCGGCCTAGGCCCAAAACCGCTCGGCCCAGGCGCGATTACTTCTTCTTTTTCTGCAACTTGCTCGCCTTCTTGGCGGGCTTCTTCTTGGCGCTGGCCACCTTCTTGCAGCCCGCCACCGCGAGCGGCGTCTTTCGTTCGATCACGTCGCCGTTCTGACCGGTGAGGATGGTCGGCAGCACGAGCTTTTCGGAGATCGTCTGGGTGACCGTCTTTGTCTTGTGGGTGACGTGGTGGCCGACGCGCTTGGTCACCCGCACCTTCTTGGTCACGGTTTTTGTGGCTTTGCACAGGTTCCCGAGCCCGGTGAACGCGGAGTGCGGTCCCGCCGGGAGGGTCACGACGAATGTGCTGACCGGGGCATCGGGCACCGAGTTGAAGGTCGAGCTCGTGACGCCCTTGTGGATGTTCGTCTGACCGTCGAGGACCAGCGTGATCCCTTCGCCCTGGAGTACGAACTCGGCGTCGGGGAACGCCGCGTTGCCGTGCGAGACCAGATACGCGGGGCCTTCGAGCGGGTTTTTGAGAACTGGCGTGTGCGCGACGGCCTTGCCGATCACCGAGCCTTCGGGACAGGACGCCGGGTTCGCGTTGAACGTCTTTTCCAGACAGGCTTTCTGAATCGTCGTAAGACGGGTCGGCAGCTGTTCGGGGAAGATGATCTTCGTTTTGGCGATGTTCGTCTGCCCTTGCGCCGAGGTCACCTTGACGACGAGGCTCGTCCCGCTTGCTTTGGTGAAATGGGAGTTCGTTTCCGCGGTCAGGCCGGGCTTGAAGGGAAGGCTCTTGCAGTTGGCCACCTGATACGGCGAGGAGACGTTGGCAGCCGCGCCTTCGTTGCCGGTGACCGTCGCCTGGATCTGCATCTTTGTGCAGTTCGTCGCGTTGAACTGGAAGTTCGCACGGTCCACGACGACGTGGATCTGTTTTAGCTCGACGGGCACGCCCGGGCTGCAGAGGGCTTCTTTTGTACTGGGGCACCCGCTGATCGCGTTGACGGTCTTCAGCATCGTCGGCAGTTCGCTTTCGATCGTCACCGCAGCCGTGTTCGGATCGATGCGCAAGGCCGAACGGGTGACGACGTTGCCGAAGTTGAACGGACCGGCGGCTGTCGGGATCACCACCGTCAGGCCGAACGGCGCGCCGTTATACGGACCCGTGATGTACACGTGCCCGCCGGTCTCGGTGAACGGCGCGCCACCCAGGCCGGCGCTGGCGGTCGCCTGACCGATTTCGCTTTCCGCTGGGCAGGTTCCCTGCGAGGCCTGCGGTTCGGGGCACAGCGCCACCGATTTGAGGATCGCCGCGATCCCGCCCGGCAGGTGCATCGACAGGTTCGTCGGCGCCTGGTCGGCGTCCGGGTGGCCCAGAGTCAGTTCGAAGTTGCTGAACGCGCCCGCCTGGGTATTTGTCATGCCCGCGTTGAGGCTGGGCGCCAGCGGCAGCGGCTTGGCGCAGCCCGTCCCTTCCGCGCCGGAGGTGATGTCGAAGCTCGACGACGGCGTCTGCGCGGGCGTGCCCGACCAGGGAACGAACGAGGAGGTCGTGGTGTAGGAGCCGCAGGTCGGCGGGGTGCTCAGCGACGCACGCGGCCCGCCGGACAATTCGAGGCGCAGATCTTCGAAGGGCAGCTGCGGCGTGTTGCGAAAGACCGTCTTGATCTGACCCGTTTCGGCGTCCGGCAGCACTTCACCTGCAATCTTGACGAGCGTCTTCGTCACGGGGTCCTGGGCCACGATGTACATCGCGAACAGCGAACCGAAGGGGTTGGCGTTCTGCGTGGCGAGATAGACGCCGCCTTCGAGTTCGTTGGCAAGGTCGGGGGTCTTGATGTGCACGACGCCTACCTTCGACGCGTTCGGACAGAAATTGACTCCCGGTTCCAGCGGTTCGGGCAGTGTCGGGGTGAACGTCAGCATCGGTATTGTCGGTTCGAATTCGACCGGCGGCTCTTGGTAGCCGACCTGTTCTTTGGAGCAGGTTTCAAGCCCGGTCGCCGCGGCGGGGTTGAGCAGCACCCCCGACGGGAGGCTCACGGTCGATTCCTTGACGGTCGCCTCGGCAAGACCACCCGGTTCGAGGGTCGGTCCCTGCGGCACGTGCACATCCACGGTGAAGCCGCTCGGCGTGTTCGCTGCGTGCGTTTCCGGTTCCACTTTGATTTCCGGATTGAAAGGAAGCGCTTGGCAGCCTTCGAGGGGAATCGGTTTGCCTTCTGGACCTTCTGTCTGTGTCAGTAGCGAGGACGCTTCCGCCGGCGTGGTCGGTCCGCTCCACGCATCGATGAGCACCGACGACAGCAAAGGCTGGTTGCAGGCGGTCGGCATTGACAGAAACGGCACGTCGTGGCGCGGTTCCGCAGGGCACGGCTTTCCGTTGAAGTTGTGACCTTCGACCAGACAATCCCACCCGCGCGAGCGATCATGCCGGGGATCGCCGGGTTCTCCCCACAGCGTGACCGTGCTGCCGAGCACCTGCGCCGCCTGCGAAGCGTTGCTCACGCTCGCGGTCACGCTGTAGTCGCCGCCGCTCGCCACTGCGGTAGTCAGAATCTCCGGGACGTTGACCACTTCGAACCCGAACCGAGCAGGTTCGCCTGGTGCGGGTTCCAGGTTGAAGACCGGAACAGACTTCAGAATGAACCCCGCATTGGCAGGTTCGTTGATGTGCACGACCGCGACACCGACGGCCGTGTCCGCCGGGCAGGCGTTGCCGTTACCGACTTTCGTCGAGAAATCACGATCGCTGCACCGCGGTACCACTGCGGGGTTCGCAGCGCCGATCAGCCCCGGCGGCAGTTTGACGTGTACGTCCTTCAGCAGCTGCGCAGATGAGGGCTGAAGCCCTCTTAGGGGGTCTTCTTCAAGCGTCTGGTTCGTGTTCAGCGTCGTGGTGAGCTGGAATGGATGTGACCCGGCGCGCAGGTCGCGCGAGCCGTCTTCTTCTTCGGGCGTCATTTCGAAGCGTTCGATGCCAAACGGCGCCGGTTTTTCGTTTACTTCCAGCGACCGCGAGGAGGACTCCGGCTGGGCCCCCCCGCCTTCGATCTGCGCCTGATCGATGAGCGTCCCGGACGCGGCTTGCACGTTGACGCTCAGGATCATTTCGACCGCTTCGTACGGCGGCACCTTCGTTTCGGTCGGGCAACTGACGGTGTGTTCGCCTTCTGGTTTGCATTCGAAAAAAGATCCGGGTGCCTTGAAGTACGACCTGAAGGCAAGCACGCTTTTCACCCCTTCAGGCAACGCGAGAGCGGCGGGGAGCGTGTCCTTGATCGTGATCGGTCCGTGCGTGGCTTCGTCGCCCATGTTGGTCGCGGTGACGATGATCTGGGCCTGACCATGTGGCGGGAGGTTTCGCGGCGCGGGGCGCACTTCGAGCCGCCAGCGCGGCGCGAGCGCGTGCGCGGACACCGGCGACACGCCGGCCGCGAACGCGAAGAGCAGTACGCTGCCGGCGAGAGCCGCGACGACCGTATGCATGAGCGGCAAGGCTCGCCGAGCGCTCATCGTTTCCCGCTCCGCTTGTGCGCGCTCGCCTTGGTGTGCGTGCTCGCGCGCTTGGCGCCATAGGCACGGTTGGCCCTGCGTTCACACACGACCCGCTTGCGCCGCGAATGCTTGTAGCGCTTGCGACACAACGCCACCGCCCTCGCGAGCTTCTGCTTGCGCGTCAGCGTTTTCGTCTTTTTTTTCTGTTCCCCTTCGACCACGTGCGTGCCGGCGTTGCCCGGCCCGGAGAACGTCGAGGTCGCCCCCGGCTGATACACCGGCGCTGACGGGGGCGAGACCGAGCGGCAGGATTCGCCGCTGCACGGCCCTGGCGGCGGCGGCGGCTGCGGCAGGCACCCCGCTTCGCCGCATTCACGCGCATCGTAGACGTCGAAGTTCAAGTCGTGATCGCTCGATAGCAGCTGCTGTGAGGTGAGGAAGAACGCGTTGCTCCCGCTCGAGCTGGCATCGAGGAAGGCAGATTCGTGTTCTGAGCCTCCTGCGGAGATCAGCGACACGCAACCGCCGGCCAGCTGGCAGCTTCCCACGCCCTGCGGCTCGTACTCGTACACGTTCTCCACGCCGACTTGGTATTGGTGGCCTTCCGCATTCTCGACCCGGTGCTCGACGTCGTGCCCCACGAGCGCGTCCGCGCTGTTGAAGAACAGGCGCCCGTTGTCCAACAGATAGCGAGACTGATACGGGTTCGTTTGGTTAGAAGTAGGTGTCCAACCGAGGATCGACCCCGCGAGCCAGCGGTCGGGCCAGACGCTCGAGAGCGGATCTACCAGGAGCCCGGTTTCTCCTTCGCCGGCGTTTATGGTGTCGAACACGCCGGTCGGGCGAACTTCCGGGTTGGGATTGCACGATACGCAGACGATCCGTTCCTGATCGCGCTCATACAGGAAGACCTCCTCGTCCGGCAGACCGCTGTTGGCGTCCTGATTGTCGTAGCCGGTCAGCGGCTGGTCGGACATGAACGCCAGGTATTCGCCGTCTGACGATACCCGCGCCGTCTGGCGGAACAGTTCCGGGTTTTCGAATGACCGCGCCCAGTCCGGTTCATCTTCGGCCGAGAGGACCGCGACCAGCCTCGGTTCCTGCCATTCGCCTTTGCTTTTGCTGTACTGCTCTTTGTACAGGTTGCATCTCGCGCCCGGGGGCGCCGTCAATTCGTTGGTTGGCCGGGCGCAGGTCCCGTGAACCGCTCCGGGAGCGAGCACGCCGTTGGCGACGAAGTAGATCGTCGAGCCGTCTTCGCTCGCACCCAACATCGTCCCGATCACTTCCGCCGATTCGCCCAGATTTGAGTGCTTGTCGACCGTCAGGTCCTTGAGATTGCAGGCGTCGCCTTCGCCGCGTTCTGCGACTTCGCAGACGTACAGGTCCGCTGGGTCATGTTCGCCCATGGGCCGGAGGCGGCTTTCGGCCGTCAGGCTCACGGTGTCGGTGAAGAAGACCCTGGAGCCCGTGTTGCTCGCCGTCTGGAATTCCGCTTTGTTGACTAGTTCTTCCTGTTCACGGTTACCGTGGGGGACGCCTTCTTGAGGGGCGTTGACTTCGAGCGTCACATTCTTTTCGGTGTCGCGCATGTACAGATGCTGATGCGCTGATCCGGCTTCTCCGGCTTCGTTTGAGAAGAAGACGCGCGAGCCGTTCGCGGAGATCGCGTTACGATCGCTCTCGGATTTGGATAATTCGCTGTCATCACCCAGCATGGCTTCGGGCAGCGCCTTGGCGCGACCGGATTTGCTCGTCGGCAGGCGGCTGATGTATTCAAGCCTTGCCGGTTCACCCGCGTTCCACTCGTACAGGCCGCCTTCTTCGCTGGGCGCGTTTTCGGTCAGACGCGCTTCGGATCGGAAGATCACGTGGTTCAGGTCGCTGCTCGCGCTCACGTATGTCAGTGTCCCGCCGAACGGTTCGGGCGTTTTATCGTCGGTGGTGATCAGGGGTTCGTAACACGTGGCCGGCGAGGCCAGGCAGGTAGGGTTGTGGCGGCGGTACAGCCCGCGTTGTTCTTTGACGCCGGGTTCCTGCGGTGCCAGCGGCGGTTCCTGGAATTGCGGAAATTTGGGGTTTGCCTTCAAGGGTTCGACGAGCGCGAGCGAGAGATCGGGAGTGAACGACCTGTACTCCTGGGCTTCCGTCGCGAGTCCGGTTCCGTGTTCGTTGGGGGTGATGATCTCGTGCGTGGACCACCCCTGCGGGGTACGGTTCGAGATCATTTGCACACCTTCGGGAGCACGGTTGGCTTCGGGTTGCGCTTCAAATGGCGAGTTGGCCGCGTAGGTGATCGCGTTGCCTTCTTCGGATGACTCGATGATGCCCCCCAGTGGGGCCTGCACCCCCCACCCCACCGGCTCGGGCGAGGCGCCGTGCTTTTCAGCCGGGGAGACCATCTCCCACGAGCGCCCGTCGGCGAGCACCCCGGCTGGATTGGGCAGGGTGGTGAACGTGTGCAGTTCCTGTTCTTCGGGGGGGGCTTCGCCCTTGGCGTTTTTGGCGACGACGCGGTAGAAGTACGTGGTGCCCGGTTGCAATCCTTCGGCCTGCACGTGCACTTCCTGGTCGCCGAAGCCGGCTTCGATCGTCCCTGACGACACGGTGCACGAGGAGGGGCACTTGACCGTGGCGTATTCGAAGCGGTATTCGGTTTTAGCGCCGTGCGGGTCGATCTCTGCCGTGAGTTTGGCGGTCGTCGGGCTTTCGTTCTGCGCTGAGACGCTGTTGATTTCCGGGGCGCTGGATTCGGGGTTGAGCGCGAACACGTCGACCCGGTCCTTGGCCGCGTCGGCGACATACACCTCACCGGTCGCGGCGTCGACGGCGACGCCCGCGCCCTTGCTCAGTTCCCCTTCGCCGAAGCGCTGGATGAGCGATCCGCTCGCGTCAAACGCAGCGATGCTCGTGCGGTTGTCGACGTAGACGTCGCCGCTGGTCTGCTTCCCGCTCGACTCGTCGACTGCGACGGCGCTCGAGTTTTCGGCGTCGAGGCCTTCGCTCACCGATCTGGCTTCGCCTTCGTCGCCCAGGACGCGTTCGAGCTTGGCGGTGATCGCCGGTTCCTTGGCCGATGACGCAATTCCTTGTTCAAGGCATTCCCCGTAGAGTGGCCGCTCGTGGTCGGCATAGAACGCGTGGGCAGCGGCGTCGACGGCGAAGCCCGGCCTGCCGCAGAGCGCTTCGACGCCAAGGTCTTCTTTGCCTTCGAGAGTGACGCCCCCCACGAAAGCGTTTTTCGACGCGTTGTTGAAGCCTTCGACTTCCGGCGCTTCTTCATCGAAGTAGGCCCACACGCCCCCGTTTGCATCGACCGCAACGCCGCCGACCGATCCTGCTCCGGTCGGCAGACGACCCAGACTTTCGCCGTTGGGGCCGAACTTCTCCACCGTGCTGTTTTCCGTTTCGCTGACGACATACACGTCGCCGGCGGATTCGTCGCCGGCGCTCGTCGAGTTGTCGACGGCGATCGCTTCGGGCGCGTCGAACTGGCCTTCGCCCGTGCCGGCGATCCCGGGTTGGCATACGCCTTCGCCTTGCTTGCAGATCTCGAATTCGCTTTTGCCGTCCTTGACGCCCCAGCCCCAGACCTCGATGAATTCGCCTTTGTGGCTGAACACCTCGACGCGGTTGTTGGCGCTGTCGACGACGTACACGTCGCCTGTCTTTTCGTTCACGGCGACGCCCGACGGGCTGCTCAGCTGGCCTTCGGCGCTGCCTTTCTTGGCGAACGAGAACTCGAAGCTGTGCCCCTGCTGGCTCAGAGCGAACGCCGCCGGGCTGATGCACAACGCGGCCGTCGCGGAGAGCAGGCTCGCGAGCCCCAGCGCCCGCAGTCGGCGACGGCCTGAGGCTCTGTCCCGGGTTCCCGGCGAGGACAGGCGCTCCGCCACCTGGTCAATTGTCTTAGCCTGCGCGCAGCAACCCCCCACCGTCCTAGCGCGATCACTGCACCTCATCGAACTGCTGCTCCTTTAGAACCGCTCCTTTGTTGGACGGCACGCGGCACAGATGGTCATCCGTCCCGCGTCCCGCCCCAAATTGCTGGCGCGCGACTGCCGAGCAGCCCGCGCCAGCAAGCGTATTTGCGACTAGACGACCGAGTTCGCCTCGATCTTTTCTTCGAATTTCACATTCGCGGTGATGGTCTGACCGGACTGTTCGAACGCCCCGCCCGCGAGACTGCTTTCGAGGACGTCCTTCGGTTCGCCGACGAATTTTTCTGGTTTCTGTTTGCCTTTGGTCGCGGCGAATTTTTCGACCGCGGTGTTAACCATTTTGTTGCTCTTGATCGGGTGCAGCACCGATCCTCTCACGATGATCGGGAGCCCCGCACACTTGAACGTAGCGACGAGTTTTTCCGCATTTTCGCCTTGCAGGTCCTCGGCGAGCTTGTTCTTGGCGGCTGTTTCTCCTAGTTTTTCGACGCCAATCGGGCCGCCCAGCGCGTTGGTCACGATTTCACCTGCGGCCGCCCCTTCGCTTTCGCATTTTTGGCCGATGGCTGTGCAGCCGGTGAATTTGGCGACCACTTTGGCCACTTCTTTGGCGTTCTTGATTTCGCCACCGCTGGTCTCACCGGTGCATTCGATCACCTGTTTGCCGACGGTTTCAAGCTTCGCCACCGTTCCGACCTTGATCGCGCTGGTGAATTTGTTATTCGGCCCGGGCCCGGGTTCCCATTCGAATTTGGTCTTCCCGGCTACTTCTGTGGTGCACGCGGCGGAGGCATATTTGCCGCCCGCTTTGGCCACGCAGCGGCCGAATTCGGGCGCCGCGGCCAAGGCCGACGAAGCGGCGAACGCCGCAACGGCGAGCACTGCGACCAGGCTAAGCCCGACAATCTTGATGCGTCGCATCATCTAATCCCTTCCTCTCATTTGGGAGTCGTTCCCTCTCTTATGGAAATTGTTTGCCGGCGGCTAAGCTCGCTCAACGCCAGGCGACACCGGTCGACGCGCAATCGCCTCGACGCTAGGTCGCTTCGACGCCGGTTGGCCCCTTAGCGGCGCCTAACATCATCTGACATCATGTCAGGCGAAGGTACCACAGGGGTTTAGGCGATGTCAACCGGGTACCCATCCCCTGGTACTCCGGCCGCAAGTTGGAGTACCCGGCGGCGGCGCCGCGCAAACCCTCGGCCCCTGTCTCGCGCCTCGAAATCCGCCCTCGCGGGCCGGCGCTTGGCAGCGGGTCTAGACGGCCGAGACCTGCTCCTGCTCGGCCACGCGGAAGGACGATCCGCAGCCGCAGGCGGCGATCACGTTGGGGTTCTCGACCTTGAAGCCAGCGCCCTGCAGGCTTTCCTCGTAGTCGACGACCGAGCCGCGCACGTACGGGAGGCTCGCGGAGTCGACCAGCACCTTCAGGCCCTGGCTCTCGAACACCGAGTCGCCGTCGCGCTGTTCGTCGAAGGCGAGCTGATACTGAAAGCCCGAGCAGCCGCCGCCGCGCACGCCGACGCGCAGCCCGGCGATCGCCGCGTCCTGCTCCTGCGCGCCCAGGAACTCGCGCACCTTCTCGGCGCCCTTGTCGGTGATCGTGACCATTGCTATCGAAAGTATAGCGAGGGCGGCAGGTGTGTTCTAAGCTTGGCCTCAGCATGCCCGACGCCGAGGAGATCAAGCAGCGCATCGAGGCCGCGATCCCGGAAGCGAAAGCCGAGGTCGAGGACTGGACGGGCGGCGGCGATCATTTCCGCGCGACCGTGATCGCGCCCGCGTTCGCGGGACGCAGCCGCATCGCGCAGCACAAGCTCGTCTACGAGGTCTTCGGCGAGGAGATCGGCGGGCGGATACACGCGCTGTCGCTGAAGACCGAGAGCCCCCAATAACCAGGAGCAGCCATGTCAGACACCGAGCAAAACCAGATTCGCGACGCGATCCAGCAGGCTCTCGACGAGCACGAGGTGATCCTGTTCATGAAGGGAACGCCGCAGGCGCCGGCGTGCGGCTTCTCGGCGCGCACGGTGGCGGCGCTGCAGGCGCTGCAGGCCCAGTTCGCGGCCGTCGACGTGCTGCCCGACCCGCGCATCCGCTCGGAGCTCTCGGCGATCTCGCAGTGGCCGACGATCCCGCAGCTGTTCGTCAAGGGCGAGCTCGTCGGCGGATGCGACATCGTGATGGAGATGTACGAGTCGGGCGAGCTCGCGCAGGCGCTCGGCGTGCCCGACGACGGCGCCAGCGAGCCGGCGGACGAGCAGGCGCCGCTCGGGCAGGGCTTCACGCCGCTCGAGAATCGGCTCGGCTAAGCGTCGCCCGCTCGCGGGCGCTAGCGTGCGCGAGCGATGCCGAGCTCCGTCGCGGTCGTAACCGACAGCACGCACTACCTGCCGCGGGGACTCGCGGACTGCCAGGACATCCACCAGGTGAGCCTCTACGTCGGCTGGCCGGGGGAGCAGCCCGAGCGCGAGCTCGAGCTCGACAGCTTCGACGGCTTCTACGCGCGCCTGCGCTCAGACCGAGAGCTGCCGAGCACCTCGCAACCGTCGATCGGCGACTTCCTCGCCGTCTGGGAGCCGCTGCTGCAGCGCGGACAGGATGTCGTCTCGATCCACCTCGCGGGGGGCATCTCGGGCACTTGCGAGGCCGCCCGGCAGGCCCACGGCCTCCTCGCCGAGCGCGGGCTGGGCGAGCGGGTGCAGGTGATCGACAGCGAAACCGCGTGCGGCGGCATGGGGCTGCTCGCGCTCGCCGCCAGCGCCGCGGCGCGGGCCGGCCTCGAGCGGGACGCGGTCGCCGCGCGGGTGCGCGAGACGCGCGCGGCGCTTGAGATCTGGTTTTGCATCGACACGCTCGAGTATCTGCGCCGCGGCGGGCGTGTCGGCAAGGCGCAGGCGTGGCTGGGCGGCACGCTGCGGATCAAGCCGATCCTCTCGCTCGAGTACGAAATCACCCCGGTCGAGCGCGTGCGCACCGCAGGCCGGGCGTTCGAGCGGATGGTCTCCTACGCGCAGAGGCTGCACGACGCCGGTTCAGACGGCTGGGTCGTGCAGCACATCCGCGCTCCCGAGCAGGCCGAGCGGCTGATCGCGCGCTGCCGGGACATTTTCGGCTCTGAGCCGGTGTTCACCTCCGAGGTCGGACCGGTGATCGGCACCTATACCGGGCCTGGCCTGATCGGCGTCGGCGGTGTCCCGCGCGGCCTGCTCAGTTGAGAGTTGCGGCTTTCGCGGGTCGGGAGCCCGCGCGCCGCGGACGCCCCCCGCGCGTCGGCCCCGGCTCAGCGGCGGCGGCGGCGCAGCATGCGCGCGCCGACCACCGCGCCCACGACCGCCGCTCCGATCAGCACCTCGCGGCGGTGGCGCTCGAGATGCCCGCGCCAGTCGGTGATATACGCGACCTCGCCACGCAGGCGCCCGAGCGAGACGGCGAGCGCGGCCCGGTTTTCCTCGATCGAGCTGCGGATCTCGGCGGGGGAGCGCTTGCGGACCTGGGTGGCGGGATGCTGGGCCATCAGCCGCCCGCTTCGCGCTCTGGCTCGGGGGGCGTGACGCTCGTGCTCGGCGCGGCCGCGCCGTATGGGGCAGGCGCGGCCGGGACGGTTGCGGGCGTCGTCTCGGGGGCCGCGGGCGCGGCGGCGGAGACGGTCTGGCGGATTTTGCGTGCCTCCTCGATCGCCATGTCGGGCGTCGGCGGCGCGCCCCGTTTGAGCGCCCTGGCAGCCGCGAACCCCGCGGCGATTCCCAGCAGCAGCAGGATCACCGCCAGCACGAAGAAGCCCCAGTAGTAGGTGTAGGTGCTGCCCAGCGGCAGGTAGAAGTAGAGCAGCCAGGCGAGCCCGACCAGCGCGAAGTACAGCGCGCTGAGCGCGAAGATGCCAGCGGCGACGCCGATGATCGCGCCTCGCGCAAGCTTCGACGCCTTCTCGGTCACCTCGGCCTTGGCGAGCTCGATCTCCTCGCGCACCAGCAGGGTGGCGCGCTCGGAGACCTCGGTAATCGTGTTGGCGATCCCCTGGACGTCGCCTGCCGGGGCGCCGGCGGGGCCGCCTGCCGGCGCGCTGCTCACTCGGGCGGCTCCTCGTCGAACACCTGACGCCAGATGCGCACGGCGCTGCGGCGCGCGGCCAGGCTGAAGAGCGCGCCGAGGCCGGCGAGCAGGCCGGACCAGATCAGGCGCTTGACGAGGTCGTTCTCCATCGCCGCGCAGTGTATTGACCGAGCCGGTCGGCTAGCGGGTCGATCGCGGCAGGCTCAGCCCGCGCGACGCTCGGCTGCCGCGCCGCGTTCGAGCCCGCCGCAGACGGTCTCGACGACCAGCCACTTCGCCTGCTCGAAGTGCTCGTCTCCGTGCGGGAGCAGATCGAAGATCCAGCCGGTGAGCAGCTGCTCGATCGCGCCGTAGAAGGCCATCGCCGCATAGCGGGACTCGATCTCCGGCTTGAACGCGCCCTGCGCCTGAGCCTTGATCACGATGTCCCCGATCAGCTCGTATGCCTGGCGGATCTGGCCGAGATGGGTCTGGCCGAAGGAGTTGGCGGCGCGCGTGACCTCGACGATGATCACCTTCATCAGATCGGGGTCGTGCCGGTAGGAGTCGACGATGAACGAGGCGATCAGATGCAGCTTCTCGCGCGCGGGCACGTCGCGCGCGTCGACCTCGCGGATCGTGTCGAGCATGATTGCCCAGCGCTCGAGAAATAGCGTGTCGAGGATCTCGTCCTTGGAAGCGAAGTAGTGATAGACGAGCCCGTACGCGACGCCCGCCTCGTCGGCGATGTCGGCGACCCGGCAGGCGTGAAAGCCCTGGCGCGCGAATACGCGCACGGCGGCGTCGAGGATCAGGCGGCGCTTGTCGGCGAGCGCCTTGGCGCGTCCGACCGGGGCGCGGCTGGCGCTCATCCGTAAACCTCCTCGCGGCGGTTGGCCAGCGCGGGCAGCTCTGAGCGGATCTCGCGCTGGCGCTCGAGGTCGAGCTCAGCGAGCACGTGGTGCACGCCGTCGGGGGCCTGCGCGAGCACCACCCCCCACGGGTCGGCGATCAGCGAACGCCCGCCGGAGCGATGGCCTCCCGGGTGGAGCCCGACCTGGTTGGCGGCGATCACGAACGCCTGGTTCTCGATCGCCCGCGCGCGCACAAGTACCTCCCAGTGATCGCGGGTCGTCGCCAGCGTGAACGCGGAAGGCAACACGAAGATCCGGGCTCCCTGCACGGCGAGCGCGCGGAACAGCTCGGGGAAGCGCAGGTCGTAGCAGATCGCCATGCCGAGCTCGGCCTGCGACGCGCTGGTGCTGAGCACGATCTCGTCGCCCGCGAGCTCGAGGTCGGACTCGCGGTAGGAGCGGCCCTCGATCGAGACGTCGAACATGTGCAGCTTGCGGTAGACGGCGCGGACCGCGCCCGACGGGTCGACGTGGACGGAGGTGTTGGCGAGCTTCTCCTCGCCGGGGATACGCTCGACAAACGAGCCCGCGATCAGGTCCACGCCGAGCTCGCTGGCGAGCTCCTGCGCCCAGGCGACGGCCGGCCCGTCGAGCGGTTGCGCGGCCGCCCTGAGGTCGGCGTCGCGGCCCATCGCGGTCCACTTCTCGGGCAGCACGATCAGTTGCGCGCCGTCCGCGGCCGCGGCGCGCGTCAGCCGGTCCGCCACCGCGAGGTTCACGCCGAAGTCGTCCGTCGAGTTGAGCTGGACCGCCGCTACCTTCAAGATGCATCCCTTCCCAGGCTCGAGCACACGGCCGGATGAATCATCTCCTCCGGCCCGTGGCCCAGCCACGACGCCCGATAGATTGACCAGTCAGTCAACGTCTTCAAGGATAGCTCGCGCCTCCGCCGCCGCGGCAAATCCGCGCGGCAGCGCACCCTGCTCGCGGGTGCCGGCCCGCCTGCCGCTGCTGCGCGGCGGGCGGCTGCTGAAGCGTTGGCGCTACGTCGGCGTTTTTCACGAGCAGCTGATGGCGTGCGTGGCGCTCGTGCGGGTCGGCCCGTTCGCTCACGCCTTCTGGGCGGTGTTGCCGGCAGGCGAGGACCGCATGCGCGAGCGCACCTACAGGCTTGGCCCACGCGGCGGCGGCGTGCGGTTGACGCCCGGACGCGTGCGGGTGCGCGATCGCGGCGTGGCGCTCGAGCTCGAGCTCGAGGAAGGCGCGGCGATCCACGCCGCGTGCGCGCACGAGGGGGGTGGCGAGGTGTGGACGAGCAAGCAGGCGGGGGTGCGCGCGCGCGTCACGCTCGCGCTCGAGGGCGGACCGGCGCGCGAGCTCGAGGCGCTCGCGGTGATCGACGACACCGCCGGCTATCACGCCCGGCACACCGAGTGGTGGTGGAGCGCCGGGGTGGGCAGCGGCGCCCGCGGCGAGGCGCTCGCCTGGAATCTCGTCGCGGGCGTCAACGACCCGCCGGCGGGCAGCGAGCGGGCGGTATGGGTCCGCGGCGAGCCGCGCGAGGTCGCACCGGTGCGCTTCGCGCGCGACCTCGGCGAGGTCGTGGCCGACGACGGCGCGACGCTGCGCTTCAGCGCGCGCGGCGAGCGCAGGCGCGGCGAGAACCTGCTGATCGTCTCAAGCGACTACCGGGCTGCGTTCGGGGAGTTTGCGGGCACGCTGCCGGGCGGCATCGCGCTCGCGCGCGGCCTCGGCGTGATCGAGCACCACCGGGCCAAGTGGTAGCTCAGCGGCGGCGCTGGCGGGCGAGCTCGGCGAGCAGCAGCTTGGAGTGGATCGCGCCGATCAACTCGCGCAGCGGGTCGTCGCCCGCCTCGACGATCTCGAGCGCGCGCTCGAGCTCCACCTCGCCGGCGAGCCGGTCGAGCAAGGCGCGGACCTCCTCCTGCACGAGCGGCTGCAGCGCCTGTAGGTAGCGCAGCGTGTCATAGACGGTGAACCCGAGCGCCTCGTCATAGCCGCCGGCGCGAAAGCGGCTGATCGCCTCGATGATCTTGACGTCGTCGCTGCCGTAGCCGCCGCGGACGGGGGTGAGCACGCCGATCTCGGCGAGGCGCGCGAGCACGTTCTGCGGGATCGCGTAGCGCTCGCGAATCTCGCGCGCGCTCACGCGGCCGCGCTCAGCGGCGCGCGCGAGGGCGCGCTCGACGATCCGGTCCTCGAACTCGATCAGCGCCTGCACGTGCTCCGGGTCGTCCTCGAGCATCCCCTTGATCACGCGCAGGGGCATGAAGCGCTCCTCTTGCAGGCGCTTGATCAGGCCGATCCGCTGCACATAGTCGGGCGGGTAGTAGGCCATGTTGCGACTCGTCCTGACGGGCTCGGGCAGCAGGCCCTCGCGCAGGTAGTGGCGAATCGTGCCCGGGCTGACGCCGGCTCGCTCGGCGAGCTCGCCGATCTTCAGCAGCGGGCGCTCGGCCCTGACGGCATTCTTTGAGATGCTCACGGGCGCGGCCCCTCAGGCCCGAAAGCTCGCGTCTTGCGACGCGGGCTCGGCCGGGCCGGCGGCCGCGCCGTCGGCGAGCAGCTGCGCGATTTCCTCGGGCGAGTAGCCAGCGGCGCGCAGCGCGCCCTCGGTGTGCTCTCCCAGCGCGGGGCCGGGCAGGCGCGCATGCTCTCCCGGCGTGCGGCTCAGCTTGACGGGGATGCCGAGCTGGCGCACCGGCGCGGCCGCGCCGGGCTGATCGAGTTCGACGACCATCTCGCGCGCGCGCACGAGCTCGGAGGAGAGCGCCTCGTCGAGCTCGAGCACCGGCTCCAGGCAGCAGTCGTGCTCGCGCGCGAACGCCTCCCAGTCCGCGCGCGGGCGCTGTGCGAAGATCGCGCGCACCTGGGCGTGAGCGTCGGAGCCGGGCTGCTCGAACTGCTTGTCGATCAGATCCTCGCGCCCGACCCCGCAGCAGAACGCCTGCCAGAACTTCGGCTCGAGCGCGCCGAGCGTCACCCAGCCGTCGGCGCATTCGTATGGGCGGTAGCAGATCAGCGAGCCAGCGAGCGGCAGCTCGCCGCGGCGAGGGACGACCCCGTCGGCGAAATACGCGCCCGCGACCATCGCCAGCCACGACAACGAGCCGTCGGCCATCGACACGTCCACCAGCTGGCCCTCGCCCGAGCCCGGCGCTCCCGGTCGGCCGTCGCGCTCGTGCAGCGCGACCATGATCGCGAACGCCGCCATCAGCGCGCCGCCGCCGAGATCGGCGATCTGACCGGCGGCCTGCACCGGCACGCCGCCGCGCTCCCCGGTCAGGCCGAGCAGGCCCACCAGGCCGAGGTAGTTCATGTCGTGCCCCGAGGCGTCGCGCTTGGGCCCGCCCTGGCCGTAGCCGGAGATCGCGCAGTAGACGATGCCGGGGTTGATCTCGCGCATGCGCTCGAAGCCGACGCCGAGACGTTCGAGCACGCCGGGGCGGAAGGACTCGAGCACGACGTCGGATTCGCGGACGAGCGCGAGCAGCGCCTCGCGGCCGCGCTCGCTCTTCAGATCGAGCCGGATCGAGCGCTTGTTGCGGTTCAGCGACAAAAACAGCGCTGACCTGGCGCTGTCGGCGACCCCATCGACATAGGGGGGCGACCAGCGGATGTAATCGCCCATCCCGGTGTCCTCGACCTTGAGCACGTCCGCCCCGAAGTCCGCGAGCAGCAGCGAGCAGAAGCCGCCCGGCAACAGACGCGAGAGGTCTAGCACGCGGATTCCCGCGAGCGCCGCGGCGCTCGCCGAGCTCGCCGCGCGCCCGTCGGGCGGAGCCTCAGGACTCATCGCCTGCCCCCCGGGCCGCGGTCAGCGGCCGCTCCGCGCGCGCGGAGACCCCCAGCAGGGCGCGCGCCTCGGCGACGGTGGCGGGCCGCCGACCGGTGTCTTCGGTCATCGCTCGTGCCTTGGCGATCAGCTCGCCGTTTGAGCGCGCCATCTCGCCGTCGGGCAGGTACAGGTTGTCCTCGAGCCCGACCCTGACCGAGCCGCCGAGCGTCAGCGCGGCGGCCACGAGCATCCACTGATCGCGCGAGATCCCGATCACGCCCCAGTGTGGGTGCGCGTGGGGATCGCCGATCCCGGGGATGTTCTGCACCATCGCTGCGAGATTGCGCGCGTTCGGCGGGATCCCCCCGACGACGCCCATGATGCAGTCGACGTGCAGCGGCTCGTGCAGGATGCCCATGTCGAGCAGCGGCGCGAGGCTGCCGATGTGCCCCACGTCGAAGCACTCGTGCTCGGGTTTGATGCCGAGCTCGTTCATCGCGCGCAGCAGCTCGATGATCTCCTCGAAGGGGTTGGCGAAGACCATCTTGAACACGAAGTCCTTGCGCGAGCGCGAGTACTTGGCGTAGTTCATCGAGCCCATGTTCAGCGCGGCTACTTCCGGGCGGCACGCGCGCAGGTAATCGATCCGCTTTTGCACCGGCACCCCGACCGCCCCGGTCGAATGATTGATGATCGCTGCGTGCCCGACCTCGGCGCGGATCGCATCGCTGATCGCCGCGTAGTCCTCGATCTCGAAGCTCGGCGAGCCGTCGGGTTTGCGCGCGTGGATGTGGATCATCACGCCGCCCTCATCGACGATCCGGCGCGCCTCGGCGGCATACTCCTGCGGGGTATAGGGGATCGCCGGGCACTGCTCGCGGTTGGCGAGCACGCCGGAGATCGCGCAGGTGATGACGACCGGGTCCTCGACGCTCATCGCATCAACTCCTCTGAGTTCGCATGGCAAGTCGGACAAGGACGCAGGGAGCGTGGCGTGCCGATCTCGGATCGACGGGATCCCCGATCGGCCAGCACGCGAGCGATCGGGGACGCCGACCCGACGCCGGCATGCGGGCTCAGAGTCATACGGGCACCACTCCGTGGCGCTTCCAGGGCCGCTCGATCTTCTTGCCCTGCGCCATCTCGAGCGCGCGGCAGATCGTCGGTCGCGTGTCGCGCGGGTCGATGATGTCGTCGATCAGATCGTTGCCCGCGGCGATGTACACGTCGAAGATCTTGCGGAAGTTCTCGATCAGCTCGGCGCGCTTGGCCTGCGGGTCCTCGGCTTCGTCGACCGCCTTGCGAAAGGCGATCTCGACGACCCCCTCGGCGCCCATCACGCTGATCTCGGCGCTCGGCCAGGCGACGATCAGATCGGGCTCGTATGCGCGCCCGCACATCACGTAGTAGCCGGCGCCGTAGGCCTTGCGCGTGATCACGGTGACCTTGGGCACGGTCGCGGCCGCGACGGCGTGCAGCATCTTCGCGCCGTGGCGGATGATGCCCTGCGCCTCGACCTTGGTGCCGACCATGAAGCCGGGCACGTCCTGGATGAAGACGAGCGGAATCGCGAACGCGTCGCAGAGGTTGATAAAGCGCGCGGCCTTGTCGGCGGAGTCGTTGTCGAGGATGCCTCCGAGCTGCTTGGGCTGGTTGGCGACGATCCCCGCCGGGCGGCCGCCGAAGCGCGCGAAGCAGGTGATGACCGTCTTGGCCCACTGGCGCTTGATGTCGAGGTACTCGCCGTCGTCGACGATCCGCTCGATCACCTCGTACATGTCATAGGGCTTGCGATTGGAGTCGGGCAGCACGTCCAGCAGCGCCTCCTCGCGGCGGGCGATCGGATCGCTGCTCGCCCGCAGGGGCGGCGGCGTTTCGCAGTTGGCAGGCATGTACGACAAGTAGGCCTTGATCTGCGCGATGCACTCCTCGTCGCTTGCGACCTCCATGTCGCCGACGCCGGACTTGCGGCAGTGCACGCGCGAGCCCCCGAGTTCCTCCTGGGTGACGTCCTCCCCGACCGCCGCGCGCACGAGATGCGGCCCGGCGAGCGCCATCGACCCGCGCCCCTTGACCATCGGCACGAAGTCGGCCAGCCCGGGGATGTATGCGGTCCCGGCCGCGCACGGGCCCATCAGCGCGGCGACCAGCGGGATCACGCCGCTCATCACGACCTCTTCGCGGAACAGGTGGCCCGAGCCGGCGAACATCGCGCCCGCGGCCTCCTGCACGCGCGCGCCGGCGGAGTCGAGCAGCCACACGAAGGGGATGCGCTTGCTCAGCGCGAGCTCGCGCAGGCGCCCGACCTTGAGCTCGCCGGTCATGCCCATCGAGCCGGCCATCACGGTGAAGTCATACGCGCAGACCGCGGTCGGGCGGCCGTCGACCTTGCCGTAGCCGGTGATCACGCCGTCGGCGGGCGCGTCCACGCCGTCCATCGCGCGCTGGGAGGAGTGCGGGCGCGCGTGGATACCGAGCTCGACGAACGTCCCCTGATCGACGAGCAGCGCGATCCGCTCGCGCGCAGTCAGCTTTTCGCGCTCGTGCTGCTGGGCGATCTTCTCCTCGCCGCCGCTCTCCATGATCTTCGCGCGGCGCGCTTGCAGCTCCTCGACCAGGGGTCGCAACAGGGTGCCGTTCGCCGTTCTGACGTCGCCCGCCATCGTCAGCGCCCTTTCCAGACCGGGTCGCGCTTCTCGAAGAACGCGCTGACGCCCTCGACGATGTCCTCGGTCGAGAGCGCGAGCGTGAGCTGGGCGCGCAGGTAGTCGAGCGCGTCGTCGAGCGGCATGTCGAGCTGCCGGCGCATCGCTTCCTTGCCGAGGCGAACGATCAGCGGCGACTTGGCGGCGAGCTGCGCGGCCCAGGCGGCGACCGCTGCATCGAACTCTTGCGCGGGGACGACGCGGTTGACGAGCCCGGCCGCCAGCGCCTGCTCGGCGCTCCAGCGCTCGCCGAGCAGCAGCAGCTCGTTGGCGCGCTTGCGCGGGACGTTGCGGTAGATCACGGCCATGATCATGAACGGGAACGCGCCGACGTTGATCTCGGGCGTGCCGAACGTGGCCTGATCGGAGGCGATGATCAGGTCGCACGCGAGCGCTATGCCGAGCGCGCCGGCGAGCACGTGCCCGCGGGCCGCACACAGCGTCGGCTTGCCGAGCGAGCCGATCAGCTTGAACAGCGCGACAAAGCGCTCGGAGCCGAAGTGCTTTTGCACGAGCGGCACCTCGCCGGCGAAGCCGCCGAGGTTGGCGCCCGAGGAGAACACCTTCTCGTGCGAGGAGCCGAGCACGATGCAGCGCACATCGGGGTCGCAACCGGCGCGCTCGAACGCGGCGATCAGTCTTGCGAGCAGCTCGGGCGAGAGCGCGTTGCGGGTATCGGGGTCGTTCAGCGTGATCGTCGCGACGCCGTCCGCGAGCTCGTACAGGACGGGCTCGGTGGACGTGCGCACGCTGTCGGTTTCCGCCATCGCCCCTCCCCTATAGCTCCAGCACGCGGCCGAGGATCTCGCGCATGATCTCATCCGAGCCGCCGCCGATCGGGCCCAGGCGCGCGTCGCGCGCGGCGCGCTCGACCCAATACTCGCGCATGTAGCCGGCGCCGCCGTGGATCTGCAGGCAGGCGTCCATCAACTCGAAGCAGGCGCGCTGAGTCAGCAGCTTGGCCATCGTCACCTCGCGCAGAGGCTGCTCGCCGGCGACGAAGCGGCGCAGCGCGTCGTAGGTCACACAGCGCGCCGCATACGCGCTCGAGGCGAGATCGACGAGCCGGTGGCGGATCACCTGATGCCCGGACAGCGGCCGGCCGAAGGCGTTGCGCTCGCGCGCGAACGACGCCGTGCGCTCCCACGCGAGTTGCATCGCGCCGACGGCCCCGAGCGCCATCGCCAGCCGCTCCCACTGGAAGTTGGCCATGATCAGCTTGAACCCCTCGTGCAGCGGCCCGAGCAGGCCCTGCTCGGGCACGAACACGTCCGCGAAGGCGATCGTGGCGGTGTCCGAGGCGTGCCAGCCGAGCTTCTCGAGCTTGGCCGAGGTGACGCCCTCGCCGCGCTCGACGATGAAGAAGGAGATGCCGTGGTGGCCGCCCACCGGCGTGGTGCGGGCGGCCGTGACGATGAAGTCTGCGCGCACGCCATTGGTGATGTAGGTCTTCTCGCCGTTGAGCGTCCAGCCGCCGTCGACCCGCTCGGCACGTGTCTTGATCGCGGCGACGTCCGAGCCGGCGTCGGGCTCGGTGATGCCGAGCGCGCCGATCTTCTCGCCCCGGATCGCGGGGGCCAGGTAGGCCTGCTTCTGCTCGTCGGAGCCGAACTTCCAGATCGGCGGGGTGGCGATATTGATGTGGGCGCCGATCCCCGCAGCGGCGCCCCCGGAGCCAACCCGCGCCATCTCCTCGCACAGCACCGCCTCGTGCAGGTAGTCGCCGCCCTGCCCGCCGAGCTCGGTCGGATACTTCAGGCCCAGCAGACCCTGCGTGGCGAGCTTCGCGAAGGCGTCTTCAGAGAACCATTCCTCCTCCTCCCAGCGCAGCGCGTGCGGGGTCAGCTCGCGTTCGATGAAGCCTCGCGCGGACGCGCGCAGCTCTTCGTGCTCGTCTGTGAATGGAGGCATGGGCCGGCTCATGGGCATCCTCGATCTGTGGCTCCGGGCGGCGCATGCGCCGCCCCGCCCGCAGGCGCATGCGCCTGCGGTTGGGACCGCACATGTGCGGTCCCTCCGATTGGAGAATGTCTTGGATGGATGGCACCGAACCCAAGGCCGCCCCGCGCCTGCGTCGAGTGCTCGCGGCACTCGTGGACATGGCGCTCACAGCTGCGGTTGTCTGGATGCTGCGCGCTCGCGCCGCGGCGGACGAGCGGACGCGCTGGCTGAGTGTCCTCCCACCCGAGCTGATCCGCGAGCAGCTGGGCAGCCCTGGACGGCGCATGCTCGGGCTGCGCACCGTCGACCGGCGCACGGGCAGACGCGTCGCGCTGTGGCGCTCGCTCGCGCTGGTTGGCGCCAGGATGGGGGGACAGCTGCTGGCACGGCGCATCGCGCCGCCCCCGGGTTCCCCACCTGTTGCCCGCGTGAACGTGTGGCGGGCGATGGCGACGCCACTCGCCGCCGCGATCGTCACGAGCCGCCTGCGTCGCCGCCTCGCGCCAACGCGCGAGATCCTCGTCCGCGAAGACTGACCTCACAACCCGTACGAGCGGCCGATGACCTCGAGCATGATCTCATCGGTGCCCGCGCCGATGCGGTTCAGGCGGGTGTCGCGCCAGGCGCGCTCGACGCCGTACTCGCGCATGTAGCCGGCGCCACCGTGGATCTGGATGCACTCGTCGGCGACTTCGCACGCGATGCGCGCGGCGTGCAGCTTGGCCATCGAGATCTCGCGCACGGGGTACTGACCGTTGTGAAAGCGCCAGGCCGTCACATACACCATCTGGCGCGCGGACTCGATTTTTGTGGCCATCTCGGCGAACTTGTGGCGAATCACCTGGAACTTGCCGATCTCGCGGCCGAACGCCTTGCGCTCGTGGGCGTATTGCAGCGTGCGATCGAAGCATTTCTGCGCGCCCGCGACGCAGCCGGCCGCACCGATCAGCCGCTCGCCCTGGAGCTCCCACATGATGTGGTAGAAGCCCTTGCCGATCTGCCCGAGCACGGCGTTGCCCGGCACGCGCACGTCCTGGAAGGCGAGCAGCGCGGTGTCCGAGGCGTGCATGCCGAGCTTCTCGAGCCGCTTCTCGCGGATCACCCCGGGCGCGTCCATCGGCACGAGGAACAGGGTGAAGCCGTCATAGCCGGCGTCGGGATCGGTCTTTGTGACGAGCACGATCACGTCCGCGCGGTGGCCGTTGGTGATGTACGTCTTGGAGCCGTTGATCACGTAGTCGCCGCCGTCCGCGAGCGCGCGCGTCTTGATCCCGGCGACATCCGAGCCGGCGTCCGGCTCGGTGATGCCCAGGCAGAGGATCGCGTCGCCCTTGATCGCAGGGACCGCCCATTGCTGCTTTTGCTCCTCGGTGCCGAACGCGAGAATCGGCGGCATCGCCATGTCGGTCTGGACGGCGACGCCCATCGCCAGCCCGCCCGAGTTGGCGTGGGTGATCTCCTCGGCGAGCACCAGGCTCGCGTAGTAGTCGCCGCCCTGGCCGCCGTAGCGCTCGGGCTTGTCGAGGCCGAGAAAGCCGAGCTCGCCCATCCGCCGGAAGACAGAGTCGGGGAATGTCGTCTCCTCCCACTCCTCCGAGTGGGGGGCCAGCTCTTTGAGCGCGAAGTTGCGAATCGACTCGCGCAGCGCTTCGTGCTCGTCGGTGAAGATGAAGTGCTTGCGCGCGGCCTGAAAGTCGGGCTTCAGCACGCTCTCGGCGGTGGCGGCCATGTTCGGCGATCTCCTCGTGGTTGCGGATGCTTGGGCGGGCGCTGATCGGCGTCAGACACAAGCTAACGGAGCTGAACGGGGAAGTAAATAGTAGAGCTGCATACTTTCCACCCTGCTTCCCGATATTCTCCCAGCCCGACAACCACCAGACGAGAACAGGAGAAGCGGGGTTATGGGTGTACTCGATGGCAAATCGGCGATCGTCACCGGCTCGGCGCGCGGCATCGGACGCGCGACGGCCGAGCTGCTCTCAGAGCAGGGGGCGCAGGTGCTGATCAACGACCTGGACGCGGACGTCGCCGAGCAGGCGGCCGGCGAGATCGCCGGCGAGACGGCCGTTTTCGCGGGAGATCTGACCAAGCCCGGAGTGCCCGATCAGCTCGTGCAGAAGGCGATCGACTCGTTCGGGAAAATCGACATCATCGTCAACAACGCGGGCTACACCCTCGACGCTCCGATCCACAAGATGTCCGACGAGCACTTCCAGGCGATGCTCGACATCCACACGATCGTGCCCTTTCGCGTGCTCCGGGCGGCCGCGCCGCACCTGCGCGAGCCCGCGAAGAAAGAGCGCGAGGAAGGCCGCGAGGTGTTTCGCAAGATCGTCAACGTGTCCTCCACCTCGGGCACCTTCGGCAACCCCGGTCAGGCCAACTATTCGTCCGGCAAGGCCGGCGTCGTGGGCCTGACGAAAACGCTCGCGAAGGAGTGGGGCCAGTTCAAGATCAACGTCAACGCCGTCGCCTTCGGCTTCATCGACACGCGCTTGACCCAGCCCAAGGTCGACGAGAACACGATGGAAAAAGAAGGCGAGAAGATCCAGCTCGGCATCCCCGAGCAGATGCGCGGGATGGCCGCGATGTTGATTCCGCTCGGTCGCCCGGCGACCCCCGCGGAGGCAGCGGGAGGAGTCTTCTTCCTCTGCTCACCGTGGTCCAACTACGTCCACGGCCAAACGCTGCACATCACCGGCGGGATGTTCGGGGGGATGACCGGGTAGCTGCGGCACGCGTGCCGCAGCCTGGCGATTTGCGGCTGGCCCGCGGCGCGGGCGCCGCGTCACGCGCCCCGCAGATCGAACACGCAGCCCGAGAAGTACGCGCCTGCGCACGAGCCGAGGTAGGCCGTCAGCGCGGCCGCCTCGCTCGCGGAGGTCAGCTCGCCGGGAACCAGCGCGACGACCGTGATCGCGTAGCGCGCCCACTCGATCGATAGCGTGCGCACGAGGTTCTCGAGGCCCGCCTGGGCGCCGCCGGCGAGCTCGCCGGCGGCGGCCGGCGGCGCGATGTACACGATGCGCCCGCCGGGCGCGGCTGTCTTTTCCGCTCGCTCGCCGCGCGGCTCCTCGCCCGCGGCATCCGACAGGACGCGGCCGAGCAGCGCGCGCGTCGTCTCCCAGGCGCCCGCCATACAGAGGCGCAGAGCTGCCTGCGGATCCGCGCCCGACGCGAGCGCCTCGGCGAACAGGCCGGCCGCATCGACCGCCAGCAGATCGAGTGTGCGGCCGCCCTCGAGCGCGCTTGCGAGGGCCTGCTCGATCGCGGGTTGATCGACCGCCACGTCCTCGCCCGCGCCCTCCTCGAGCGCCGCCCGATCCTCGCAGCGCGAGCGATCGCCCAGCGGACAGCAGCGGTAGACCCGCGCGCCAAGCCCCGCGCACGCTTTGCCGATCGCAGCTCCGAAGTTGCGCGTCGCCGGTGCCCGCGAGGCCTCGGCCGACAGCACCGAGACCCCTTCGAGCAGGCCCGGGCGCAGCAGCTGTGTGGCGTCGATCGGGCTCAGGGCGAGGTCGGCGAGATCGTGCCGGGCGGCGGCGCTCCAAGCGACTGCTCGGCTGTATGGGCGCGGCGCAGGTCGAAGTACAGAACGGCCGCCGCGAGCGCGATCAACGGCGAGCCGAGCACGCCGACGAGCACGCGAACGATCAGTCCCGCGGCCGCCGATGCGGCATCGGCCGCCACCTCGAAGGCGCCCCCGACGACAACGACGAGAATGAAGAAGAACAGCACCACCGCGAACACCCGCCAGCCGTTGCCGCGCACGAGCTCGCGGCTGCGCCGCAGCGCTTTCAGGCCGGGCGGGCGCTCGAGCACGACGACGGGCGCGAACACGGCCCAGTTCGTGACGAGGAGCGCCCCGGGGATTATCAGCAGCAGAAAGCCGATTCCCTGCGCTATCGCCGCGACGATGCCGACGACGATCAGCTGCCCGAGCACGGGGGTGACCCCACGCAACAGCTGCTCCACGCTGGCGTCGCGCCGCCCGTCCTGGATGTCGGCGACCAGCCCGACGACCATGCCGGTGAACAGCGAGGTGGCGACGAGATCGAGCAGGAACGAAACGAGCACGAGCCCGGAAGAGGCCGCGACCAGCAGCTCGCTCAAGATCCCTGTGATCACGAACACGACCGCGGAGGCCGGTATCAGCACCGGGATCTGGTCGCCGTAGATCTCGAAAGTGCGGCTGATCACGCCGCCGATGTCGATCCGACTGTTCACGCCGGGGAGCGGTTCAGGCGACGGCCGGGGTCTTCGCTGAGCGGCGCTGGGCGCGCACGCTCCTGAGCACGCCCTTGCGCCCGTGCTGCTCAAGTCCCGTGTACATCACGCGGATCGCGCGAAGAATCTCATCGGCGACGGCCTGCTGCTGGGCGGGCGTCGGCTGCTCGATCACCTCCCAGCGCATTGCCTCGCCGTACTGGACGGTGACGCGGGGGAAGCGCAGCCGCTTCCAGTTACGAATGCGCGAGGACCCCTGAATCGCGATCGGCACGACGGGTGCTCCGGTCTCCAGCGCCAGGCGACCGATCCCGCGCTTGGCCTGCTCGGCCATCCTGCCGGTGCGCGAGCGTCCCCCCTCGCAGTACATCGTGATCGCGCCGCCGCGCGCGAGGATCGTCTCGGCGGTGATGAACGTCTCCTCGTCGCGCGCGCCGCGGCGCACGGGAAACACGCCGCCCGGGCTGTAGATGCTCTGCATCGGCGGTTTGAACAGCTGCGACTTGGCCATGTAGCGAACCTTGCGCCGCAGGTAGCAGCCCATCAGGAAGTGATCCATGAAGGAGAAGTGGTTGGGCGCGAGGATCACCGCGCCGCGGCCGGGGACATGCTCGCAGGAGATCGAGCGGACGCGCAGCAAGGTATAGGCGTACAGCGAGGTGATCAGGCGTGTGGCCTCGTAGATCCAGTTGGGTTCGTGCGTGCGCGCGCGCTCGTGGAAGCGGTCGAAGTGCTCCTTGGGGCGCGGGTCGGCGTAGACCTGCTCGCGCATTGATGAAAGATCGTTCATCTGAGCGCTTGTACCTCGCGGGGCGGGCAAAGTTACTCGCGTTCAGCGCGAACGCGCGCGCGCCAGCGCGTCGGCCCAGCCGGCGAGCAGCTCGGAGCGCACCGAGGCGGTCATGCGGGGCTCGTAGCGCCGGCGCTCGCGCCAGGTCTCCCCTACGTCTGACAGCGTCCACAGGCCGACGCCGACCCCGGCGAGGAAGGCAGCGCCCAGAGCGGTCGTCTCGGCGGTCCGCGGGATCACGACCGGCACGCCGAGGATGTCGGCCTGGAACTGCATGAGCCAGGCGTTGGCGGTCGCGCCGCCATCGACGCGCAGCTCGCCGAGGGTCTGCGCCGAGGCGGCTTCCATCGCCCGGACCGCGTCGAGGGCCTGGTAGGCGATCGCCTCGAGCGTCGCCCGCGCCAGATGCGCGCGCGTGGAGCCGCGCGTCAGCCCGACGATCGTGCCGCGCGCGTGCGGGTCCCAGTGGGGGGAGCCCAGACCCGCGAGGGCGGGCACGAAGTAGACACCGTCGTTGGAGCTCAACGATGCGGCGAGCGACTCGCTCTCGGCCGCCGAGCCGATGATCTGAAGGCCGTCGCGCAGCCACTGCACGGCGGCGCCGGTGGCGAAGATCGACGCCTCGAGCGCGTAAGAGCAGGTCGGTCCGTCAGCCGAGCCGATCGACCAGGCGACCGTCGCCAGCAGGCCGGGCGGCGGCGCGGGCGGGGATTGGCCGGTGTTGAGCAGCACGAACGAGCCGGTGCCGTAGGTGTTCTTGCCGAGGCCGGGGCGCAGACAGGCCTGGCCGAAGAGCGCGGCCTGCTGATCGCCGGCGACTCCGGCGACCGGCACGCGGTGGCCGTCGAGCGCCTCTGGGAGCGTCTCGGCGAAGCGCCCCGCGCTCGGACGAATGTCGGGCAGTGCGCGAGCGGGTATGTCGAACAGCTCGAGCAGCTCTGGGTCCCAACGCCCGGAGGAGATGTCATAGAGCAGCGTGCGCGAGGCGTTGCTCGCGTCGGTCAGATGCTCACCGGTCAGCTTGAAGAGCAGCCACGAGTCGATCGTCCCGAAGACCGCGCTGCCGTCACGAGCGCGCGCGGCCAGGCCAGGCACGTTCTCGAGCAGCCAGCGGATCTTCGTCGCGGAGAAGTACGGATCGAGCACCAGTCCCGTGCGCGCGCGCACGAGCGGCTCGTGGCCGGCCGCGCGCAGCTGTTCGCACAGCGAAGCGGTTCTGCGGTCCTGCCAGACGATCGCGCGGTGCAGGGGCTCGCCGCTGTTGGGATCCCAGACGCAGACGGTCTCGCGCTGGTTGGTGATGCCGACCGCCGCGAGCTGGCCGGGCCGCAAACCCGCATCGGCCAGCGCCTCCAGCGCGACCGCGCGCGTGACCGCCCAGATTTCGGACAGGTCGTGCTCGACCCAGCCGGGCTTCGGGAAATGCTGGCGAAACTCGCGGTAGGCGCGCGCGCGCGGCTCGGCGCGCTCGTCGTAGACGAAACAGGTGCTGCCGGTCGTGCCCTGGTCGATCGAGAGGATCATCGCGCGCGCGTGAGACTAGTTGCCCGACGACACGCGAGCGCGCGCGAGACACACGAGCGCTCGAGGCACAGGCTATTGTCCGCGGCCGTCTCAAGCTAACTTTGAGACTCGCCACAGTTACAGCTCCCGAGGAGGTACACGCGTGGTTGACGTCGAGGCTCACATCACGGGCACGGTATGGAAGATCGAGTGCGAGGTGGGCGACGAGATCGCGGAGGGCGACACCGTCGCGATACTCGAGTCAATGAAGATGGAGATGCCGGTCGAAGCCGAAGACGCGGGCAGGGTCGCGGAGATCCTCTGCGAGGAGGGCCAAGCGGTCAACGAGGGCGACACGCTGGTCGTGCTCGAGTAGCAATGGCGAGCCGCGAGCTGGCCGCGAGCAAGCTGCTGGTCGACGAGCCGGCAGAGCATGTCCTGCGGCTGACGATCTCCAACCCCGAGAAGCGCAACGCGCTGGACCACCCGATCCTCGACGCGATCACGGCCACGTTGCGCGATCTCGCTGACCCGTCCGGGCGGATCCGCTGCGTGATCGTGACCGGCGCCGACGGCATGTTCTCGGCGGGATACGACATCGGCGAGATCCCTGACGAGGAATTCGAGGAGCGCGCCGAGCGCCTCGTCGCGCACCCGTTCACCGCGGCGATCGACGCGCTCGAGGCGTTTCCCTGGCCGACGCTCGCGGCGCTCTCCGGCCACACGATCGGCGGCGGGCTGGAGCTGGCGCTGGCGTGCGACCTGCGCGTCGCCAAGGACGGGATCAAGCTGGGGATGCCACCGGCGAAGCTCGGGCTCGTCTACTCGCACACCGGACTGCGGCGGTTCATCGACGCAATCGGCGCGTCGCGCACGCGCGAGCTGTTTTTGCTCGGCGAGCAGATCAGCGCGGCGACCGCGCTTGGCTGGGGACTGGTCAACCGGGTCGTGGGCGAGGACGAGCTCGACGCGGCCGCGCGCGAGCTCGCGAGCGAGCTCGCGGGCAACGCGCCGCGCTCGCAGCTCGGCAACAAGCGGGTTATCGCGGCCCTGCTGAGCGCCGAGGGCGAGCCGCCTGAGCAAGTCGTTCAGGAACTGATCGAGCTGCGCAAGCAGTCGTTCGTCTCGCGGGACATGCGCGAGGGTATGCGTGCCTTCGCCGAGAAGCGCGTGCCTCGTTGGCGAAACGAATAGCTGTCCACCGATCGAACCGCAGGCCGGATCGAGCTGTCCGCCCCATCGCCGGGCGAGCCGCGTCGAGCTGTCCGCCGCGTCGCCGAGACGCTCTCGCAAAATGCCCAAATTAGATCCCGCATATTGGGAGACAGCGGGCGCTCGCCGTCCGCCGCGATGCGTAACTTGGGTGCGGTGCGACTCCCGATGATCCCCGCCCTGAGCTGATGCCGCCGCTGATAACCCGCGAGGAAGCCACCCGGCTGGGCGAGATCGAGGAGCACACCCAGATCGAAGCGCTGGTACAGCGGGCGTGGGAGGCGCGGGTCGAGCGCTTCGGGGATGCGACCGATATGTGCTCGCTCGTCAACGCCAAGTCGGGCGGATGCGCGGAGGATTGCGGGTTTTGTGCGCAATCGCGCTTCGCCGAGGCGGCGACTCCGATGCACGCGATGATGAGCCCGGAGCAGATCCTCGAACACGCCAGGGCGGCCGAAGCGGCCGGAGCGCACAGGTTCTGCATGGTCACGCAGGGCCAGGGGCTGTCAAAGCGCGACTTCGAGAAGATCCTGCAGGGCGCGCGGATGGTGGCGGAGCACACGAACCTGAAGCGCTGCGCATCGATCGGCCACATGTCCGTGGAGCGCGCGACGGCGCTCAAGCAAGCTGGGATCCAGCGGGTGCACCACAACGTCGAGACCGCCTCCAGCTACTACGACGAGGTGACCACGACCGTGCGCTACGAGGGGCGGATACGCACGATCGAGGCGGTGCGCGAGGCGGGGTTGGAGACCTGCGTGGGAGGCATCCTCAACCTCGGCGAGACGCGCGAGCAGCGCGTGGAGATGGCCTTCGAGCTGGCCGCGATCGATCCCACGAGCGTGCCGATCAACCTGCTCAACCCGCGACCGGGAACGAAGTTCGGCGAACGCGAAACGATCGACCCGTGGGAGGCGGTCAAGTGGATCGCGATCTTCCGGCTGATCCTCCCCGAAGCTCTGTTTCGCCTGTGCGGGGGCCGTGTCGAGAACCTGGGCGAGCTGCAGCCGCTCGCGGTCAAGGCGGGATTGAACGGCGTGATGATGGGCAACTTCCTGACCACGCTCGGGTCCGAGCCCGAGCATGACCGCGGGATGTTCGAGCAGCTCGGCCTAAATGTGGCGCGGCAGCCCGACAACGGCTCCAATCCCCGGCCCGACAACCGCAGCGGCTGGATGGAAGGGGAGACGCCGGATGTCGTGGAGGAGCTGCTCGCGGAGACGACGCTCGCGGACGTCGCCGCCGAGGGCGCCGGTGAAAAGGCCACGAGCTCGACCGGCGAGGACGGGGGTCTGAGGGTGCGGCTGTGGGACCCCTCGACGCAGTTGCGATTCAAGGCGAAGGTGAGATGAACGAGATCGACCAGCGGCTTGACGAACTCGAGAAGCTCGGCCTGCGGCGCCGCCTGCGCATGGTCAGCGGACCGCAGGGCCCGCGCGTGCTGCTCGACGGGAGGCCGGTGCTGGTGCTTTGCTCGAACAACTATCTCGGCCTCGCTGATCACCCTCGGGTGCGCGAAGCCGCCGCCGACGCGGCGATGCGCTGGGGCGTGGGCGCGGGCGCATCGCGCCTGGTGTCTGGCACGATGACCATCCATCATCGCTTGGAGGAGCATCTTGCTGTCTTCCAGCGCAGCCCGGCTTGTGTCCTGTTCGGCTCGGGCTACCTCGCCAACGCAGGGGTCATCGGCGCGCTCGCCGGCCGCGGCGACACGATCTTCTCCGACGAGCTCAATCACGCATCGATCATCGATGGCTGCAGGCTCTCGCGGGCCGAGATCGTGGTCTACGAGCACCGTGACATGAACCATCTGGAGTGGCTGTTGCGCCATCACGGCCGCCGCGCCGGTGGACGCTCGAACGGGCGCTCGGCTGAACGTCCCGGCACCGGGCGCCCCAGCGGGGGCCGGGTGATCGTGACCGACTCGGTGTTCTCGATGGACGCGGACGTCGCCCCGCTCGAGCAGATCGTCGAGCTGGCGGACGTTTACGGAGCGCGCACGATCGTGGACGAGGCGCACGCGCTCGGCGTGCTCGGTCCCGGCGGCCGAGGCGCGGTCGCGGGTGCGGGCCTGGAGGGACAGGTCGACGTGGTGATCGGCACGCTCGGCAAGGCGCTGGGCTCCTACGGCGCGTACGCATTGGGGAACGAGACGACGATCGACTACCTGATCAATGCCGCGCGTCCGCTGATCTTCTCGACCGCGCCGCCACCACCGGCGATCGCGGGGGCGCTCGCAGCGCTGGAGATCCTCGAAGAGCGGCCCCATCGCGTCCAGCGGGTGCGCTCGAACTCGCGCACGCTGCGCCGCGCCCTGGCGGCCGAGGGCTTCGCGATCGAGGCTGTCGATATGCACATCGTGCCGCTGCTCGTCGGCGACGAGCGTGCAGCCATGAGCCTGTGCGAGAGCGCGTTGCACCGGGGCGTCTTCGCCCAGGCGATCCGTCCGCCGACGGTCGCTCCGGGCACTGCGCGGCTGCGCGTCGCGGCGATGGCCTCGCACACCGTCGATGAGCTCGTCGGCGCGGCACGCGTGCTCGGCGCGGCCGCGCGCGAGGTTGGGCTCGATCTCGCTGCGAGCAGCCGGCCGCTGGCGCAAGCTCACCAGCCAATCCAGCAGGACGACGATCCACAGCGAGCGGCGGCATACGAGGAGCCGCCCGGGCCGAACGCGCCATTCGATCTCGAGCGCGAGGTGCCAGCGGTGCAACGGGCGGCGTAGCGCCGTTCGCGGCGAGCGTGCGCGGGCTGTTCGTCACCGGAACCGACACGGGCGTTGGCAAGACCGCCGTGAGCGCGGCGCTGGCCGCCGCGATGTCGCGCGCGGGCGAGCGCGTTCGCGCGCACAAGCCGGTCCTCACCGGGCTGCAGGCGCCGGGCGACGGATGGCCGCCCGACCACGAGGTGCTGGCGGCGGCGGCGCACATGCGACCGGAGGAGGTCGCGCCGCTGAGCTACGGCCCCGCCGTCTCCCCACATCTGGCGGCCGAGCTCGAGCAGGAGCGAATCGAGCCCGCCGATCTGATCGCCCGAGCGCGTGCGGCGGGTGAGCAGAGCACGCTGATCGTCGAGGGAGTCGGCGGCCTGCTCGTCCCGTTCGCGGATGACTTCAGCGTGCGCGACCTGGCGCGGCTGCTCGGGTTGCCCGTGTTGATCGCGGCACGGCCCAGCCTCGGGACGATCAACCACACGCTGCTGACGCTCGAGAGCGCCCGCGCCGCGGGGCTCGACGTGCGCGCGATCGTGCTCACGCCCTGGCCCGGCGAGCCGATGCCGATCGAGCGCTCCAATCGCGCCACGATCGAGCAAGCCGGCGCGATCGAGGTGGCGACCCTGCGGCGCGCGCTGAGCCACGAGCCATCCGACCTTGCCGAGGTCGGCGAGTCGCTGCCCTGGCGGCGGTGGCTGGGCCCCGATCTCGAGCGCTAATCGCGTGCGGGCAGCTGCTGCACCGACCAGCGATTGCCGTCGGGATCGCTGAAATACACGAACGATCCCCACGGAAACACCTGCACATCGCTGACCTGCACGCCGCGGTCGAGCAACTCTGTTCGCGCGGCGTTGACGTCTGAGACGACCAGTTGCAGGCCCTGAACCGAACCTGGCGGGGCGTCGCCGAGACCGGTCCCAATCGCGATCGAGCAATCAGACCCGGGCGGTGTCAACTGGACGAAGCGGATCGCATCGCTGACCTGGTGGTCATGTTCGAGTTCAAAGCCTGCCTTGTCCGCGTAGAAGCTCTTCGCGCGGTCCACGTCCGAGACGGGAATCGCCACCAGTTCTAGTTTCCAATCCATCGTCGATCCTTTCGCGTCGTCGTCGCTAGCTTCGGGGCTCGCTTGCGTGCCGGCGGCCTGACGGCGGTGCTCGGGTCCGATCCCGCCCGGGCGGCGTCGATCATCGCCGACGTCACTGCGGCCAGCTCGTCCGCGGCGATCACATACGGCGGCATCGTGTAGATCAGATCACGAAAGGGACGCAGCCAGACACCGCGTTGCACCGCTGCGTTGGTCGCGGCCGCCATATCGACCGGCCGGTCGAGCTGGATCACGCCGATCGCGCCCAGCACGCGCACGTCGCGAACCCCGCCAAGACCCCGCGCCGGCTCGAGTCCCGCGCGCAGCTCGCGCTCGATCGCGCGCACCTGCTCACGCCAGCAGCCGCCGCCGCGCTCGCCCGCGCGCGCGGCGACGCGATTGCGATCCTCGTGTGCCGCGCGCTCGCCGACGAGCAGCTGTAGCGACGCCAGCGCGACGGCGCAGGCGAGCGGGTTGGCCATGAATGTCGGCCCGTGCATCAGGCCGCCGCCCTCGCCGCCGGACACGGCCTCGGCGACAGCGGGCGTGCAGAGGGTCGCGGCGAGCGTCATGTAGCCGCCGGTGAGTGCCTTGCCGAGGCACATCACGTCCGGCGCGACCCGGGCGTGCTCGCAGGCGAACATGACGCCCGAGCGCCCGAAGCCGGTCGCGATCTCATCGAGTACGAGCAGCAGCCCGTGCTCGTCGCAGACGCTGCGCAGCAGCGCGACGCACTCGGGCGCATAGAAGCGCATCCCGCCTGCGCCCTGCACGACCGGCTCCACGATCACGCCGGCCAGCTCGTCGGCGTGGGCAGCGATCAGCCCGCGCACGTGCGCCGCCCAGCGAGCGTCGAGCCCTGCGTCGAAGCCGGCGGGCGGGCGCTCGGCGAAGACATGCCGGGCGAGCACGCCGGTGAACAGGCCGTGCATCCCACCGACCGGATCGCAGAGAGCCATCGCGCCGAACGTGTCGCCGTGGTAGCCGCCTCTGATGGTCAGCAGCCGCGTCCGCGCGGTTCTGCCGAGCGCGCGCTGGTACTGCAGGCAGAGCTTGATCGCGACCTCCACAGAGACCGAGCCGGAGTCGGCCAGGAAGACCCTCTCGAGCCCCGGCGGGGCGATGTCGATGAGCCGCGCGGCCAGGCGCACGCCGGGCTCGTGCGTCAGCCCGCCGAACATCACATGGGCCATCCGCTCGAGCTGAGCGCGCGCTGCTTGGTCGAGCCGCGGATGGCGATAGCCGTGGATCGCGCACCACCACGACGCCATCCCGTCGATCAGCTCGCGCCCGTCGGCCAGGGTGAGGCGCACGCCGTGCGCGGAAACGACTGGCAGCGGCGTTGGCGCAGCGGGCGGCAGGCCTCCGTAGGGATGCCACACGCGCTCGCGGTCGAGCGTCGCGAGCGCCTCCCAGTCGCTCAGGTCGCTGCTAGTCCTCGAAGAGGACGAAGTCACGCTTTCGCGCACCGCACACCGGACAGAACCAGGTGTCGGGGATGTCCTCGAAGGCGGTTCCCGCGGGGATTCCGCCGTCCGGGTCACCTTCCTCGGGATCGTAGATGTACCCACAGGACTCGCAGATCCAGCGCTGCAGTGTCAAAGCTTCGCTCATGCACCGAAGACTAGCGGCCGCCTCGCCCGACGGGTAGATTCAACCGATCGAGGACTCGAGCTCTCAAGATGACCGGCCGGCCCCGGGCGAGGAGTACAACCCCGGCCCGGCCACCCCGCCGCGCCAGGCCGCGAGCGTGATCCTGCTCCGCGATGGCGCGCGCACGCTCGAACTGCTGCTCGTAAAGCGCACGCCAAAGGCGCGCTTCATGGGCGGCGTGTGGGTGTTTCCCGGCGGCGCGCTCGACGCGCATGACGGCGACGGCGACGCGGCCCAGCGCGCCGCGGCGGTCCGTGAGCTGGGCGAGGAGGCCGGCGTCGTCCTCGCGGAGGCGGACCAGCTGGTCAAGTTCTCGCACTGGATCACGCCGGTCGAGGTCAAGATCCGCTTCGACACCCACTTCTTCCTCGCCGCGCTGCCCGACGGTCAGGAGCCGCGGATCGACGGCGAGGAGTGCGTCGATCTGGGCTGGTTCACGCCCGCGGGGGCGCTCGAGGCCCACCGCGCGGGCGAGATCGTGCTCGTGCTTCCCACGATCAAGAACCTCGAACAACTCGCCGCGTTCGACACCGTGGCCGCTCTGCTGGTGCACGCGCGCGAGCTCGTCATCGAGCCGGTGCTGCCCAAGGTGGTCGTGTCGGGCGGCTCGGCGCGGATGCTGCTCCCGGGCGAGCCCGGCTACTGAGTCTGCTGGGCGGCGATCACGTGCGTGACCGCATTGATCAGCGCGAGATGGGTGAACGCCTGCGGATAGTTGCCCAGGTGGCGTCCGCTGGAGGACTCCATCTCCTCGGCGTACAGACCGAGCGGCGACGAGTAGGCGAGCAGGCGCTCGCAGAGATGCTCGGCCTCGCGATGCTCGCCGATCTCCGACAGCGCTGAGACGAGCCAGAACGAGCAGATCAGGAAGGTCCCCTCCTCTCCCCGCTGTCCGTCGTCTGTTTGCTCGGTCCGGTAGCGCAGCACGAGTCCGTCCTGGGTCAGCTCGCGTTTGATGGCGTGAACCGTCGCGCGCACGCGCTCGTCGTCACGCGGCAGGAAGCGCACGAGCCCGATGAGCAGGTTCGAGGCGTCGAGCGCGTCGGTGTCGTAGTGCTGGCGAAACACGCCGCGCCCGTCGACGCCGTGGGTCAGGACGTCGGCGTGGATCTCGTCCGCCAGGGCCTGCCAGCGCTCGACGAGCGCCTCCTCCCCCCGCCGTTCCGCGAGACGCGCGCCACGGTCCATCGCGACCCAGCACATCAGCTTTGAGCTGACGTAATGCTTGGGCTCGCCACGAGCCTCCCAGATGCCCTGGTCGGGCTCCCGCCATACGCGCTCGGCGCAGCCGACCTGGTCGATCAAGACCGGCCAGAGGCGCTCGGGAATGTGGTCGCGCTGCTTGGAATGCAGGTAGACCGAGTCGAGCACCGCTCCGTACAGGTCGTTCTGGCGCTGGTTGTACGCGCCGTTGCCGATCCGTACCGGACGCGCCCCTTCGTAGCCTTTCAGGTGTTCGAGCGTCGACTCGTGCAGATCCATCTCGCCGTCGATCCCGTACATGATCTGCAGCGACCCATCCTCGTTGCGCTCCAGGTCCGCGACGTACTGCACGAAATCGTCGGCCTCCCAGTCGAGTCCCAGCGCGTGCAGCCCCCACAGCGTGAACGAGGCGTCGCGCATCCAGCAATAGCGGTAGTCCCAGTTGCGTTCGCCCTTGGCAGTCTCCGGCAGCGAAGTCGTCGGCGCGGCTACGAGCGCGCCGGTTGGCATGAACGTGAGCCCCTTCAGCGCAAGCGCGGAGCGCTGCAGGTGAGTTCGCCACGGGTGGTCCGGATAGATGCCATCCCCCAGCCAGGTCCGCCAGTAGTGGCTCGTCCGATCCAGGTAACGCTTCGCTTCCTGCTCCGTGCGCGGCCCACCGCGCGCCTCACTCCAGGAGATCGCGCAGAATCGGCGCTCCCCCTCGACCATCGTGTGACGCGAGTGCACCCGGTTGCCCTCGACGCCCATGCGCATGTCGCTGTACAGGCGAAACCGCGATTCGCCCGGGGCGACGGATTCGCGCTCGCGGATGTAATCGTCCGGGACGACAGCTTCGCCCGCGCCGGCAGCCTCGCCCGCGCCGGCGGAGTCGCCCGCGGCCGCGGAGTCGCCTGCGGGGGCGGAGTCACCCGCGGCGGCGGAGTCGCGAGCGCCGTCGGACCCGGCGCCGCAGGCATCGAGCGCGTACCCACCTTCCTCGCCGGTGTCGACGACGCGCCACTGCGCGGGCGTGCGCCCGTAGTCGAGCATCGGCTCGCAGACCATCTCGAGTTGCACCTGTCCCTGCACGCATTCGACCCAGCGCACGAGCAGATGATCGGCATCGAAGTCGGTCGGGGGACGCGTGTGGCTCGAGCCGTGCTTGTTGTCGTGCCAGTCGCCGATCGCCAGCCCGTCGATCACCCGCAGCCAGCCCTGCGGGGTCATCCAGGTCGTCTCGATCAGGTTGGTGCCGGGCACGTAACGCCGCCCGACGGGTACGTAGATGCCGTAGGGGCCGATCCGGAATGACCCGGCGCTGCGGTCGAGCAGCGCGCCGAACACCGACTTGCAGTCGAAATGCGGTAGGCACATCCACTCGATCGCCCCCTCCGAGGAGACCAGCGCCCCGGTGTGACAATCAGACAGAAAGCCGTAATCGGCGATCGGTGGAAACGACGGCGACGACGGTCGCGAGGACGCCGTGGTGCGCCTCTTGGTCAGCGTCGCGAGTCCGTCGCCGGAGGTGCTCACCAGTTGAAGCTCTCGAAGGTCGGTCGCTCGACGCCCTCGGGCAGATTGTGCTCGTCCTCGAGCTTGTTCAGGTGCGCCGCAAGGGTGACGCTCGCGAGCGGACGCATCTGCTCGGGGACGTCCGCCCAGACGACATCGAGCAGCTCGCGCTCGCTGCGCATGCCTTCGCTGAGAGCCAGCATCAGCCTGTGCTCGCGATCGAGCCGATGGTAGAGGTACTCCTCGAGCTTGCCCGCGGCGTCCCAGACCGTCGGTCCGTGCCCGGGACAGATCACCTCGACGTCCTCGCGCAGACGCAGCCTGGTGAGCGCGAGCAGATAGCTCGCCATCGCACCAGGATGCGGAGAGATGAAGACCGATCCCTCGCCCAGCACGGCGTCCCCGCTGAAGCAGGCGCGGTCGGCGATCAGCGCGAAGTGATCGGAGGAGTGCCCCAAGGTGGCAACGGGATCGAACGGTCCGAAGCGCACGCCTTCGGCGAGCCGGACGTCGACCTCTCCGCGACCGGCCGCCAGCGGCGCGGGATGGCGCGCGAGCAGCTCGGCCACCGCTTCGGCGTGATCTTCGTGATCGTGTGTCAGCGCCACGCCGCCGAGGCCGCCGCGATCCTCGATCGCGGCCAGGATCCGCCGCAGGTGCGAGTCGATCAGCGGCCCCGGATCCACGACCCACGCCGGTGCGCGCCCCACGATCCACGTGTTCGTGCCCGACAGCGTCAGCGGTCCAGGGTTCGGCGCGCGCACGCGCAGGACGTCATAGCGGCTCAGCAGGTCGGCATCGGATCTCGAATCGGACTCAGATTCGACGAGCGTCTCCTTGCCGGGATCTTGCGGCAATTGGGAATTCACCAGTGCGACGTTAACCGAGAAAGCGCTTCAAGCGAATGCTGCGCTCATGCGATCTGGCAGCGCTTGGCTCCGCGGCGCTCCTCAGACACCGTGATCACGTCCCAGCACAACCCGATCCGCGCCATCGCGTGGATCACCAGTGCCGAGATGTCCGGCTGGTGCCAGCTCAGGCCGTGGCTGGCAGAGGTGGGGAAGGCATGATGATTGTTGTGCCACGCCTCGCCCAGGGTCGGCAGCGACAGCCAGAGAAGGTTGCGGGAATGATCTTCGGTCGCGTAGTCGCGACGGCCAAAGTAGTGGCAGAGCGAGTTGATCGAGTAGGTCATGTGGTGCACCATGAGCATCCGCACGGCTCCCCCCCACAGCAGGCCGGTGAGCCCGGCACGCGGCGAGCCGCCGATCGCCGCGCCGAGCGCGAACGCGGCCGCAAGCCCCGCGACTGCCCACGCCACGAACGTACGGTCGACGAAGGACACGACCGGATCGCTCAGCAGGTCGGGCGCGTACCGTTCGCGCGAGGCACGCTGCGTGTGGATGAAGAGCCAGCCGAGATGCGCATGCGCGAGGCCGCGTGCGGCTCCGCGCCAGCCGACGCCGTGGTCCACGTGCGGACTGTGCGGATCGCCGACGCGATCCGAGAAGGCGTGATGCTTGCGATGATCCGCGACCCACGAGATGACCGGCCCCTCGATCGCTGCCGACCCGAGAACCGCGAGCACGGCACGCACGACGCGCGAGGTCTTGAAGCTGCGGTGCGTGAACAGCCGGTGGAAGCCAACCGTCACACCGAGTCCGGTGAGCAGGTACATGATCGCGAACACAACCGCGTCGGCTGGACGCAGTAGGCCGTCCCACAACTGCCAGCCGACAACGCCGAGCGCCGCGATCGGCCCGAGCGTGACGATCGCCGTGATCGCGCGGTCGCGCGTCTCGTTGCGGACGGGCTGGACATCGCCCTGTCCGGGCAAGCGCGCCTGATGATCGTTGCGGGCGCCCCGCGTCTGGCTCATGGAGGGGTCAACCTACCAATGCAACCCGTAGGCTGCGTAACCGCGATGGCGCTTTACTCTGGGCAACCGTCAGGGGTGCGCGCGCCTGGAGCAGACGGTGTTCGCAAACCCTGAGCCGCTGCGGCGGGCGCTCGCGCAGGCGCTCCCCGAGCGCCCGTTCAGCCTGAGCTTCTGGGACGGCTCGGAGCTCGCGCCCACGATCGCAGGCGGGCCCGTCTTCAACGCGCGCTCTCCCGCAGCCGTCGCGCACCTGCTGCGCGCGCCGGGGCAGCTCGGTTTGGGGCGGGCATACGCCGCCGGCGAGCTCGAAGCGGACGACCTCGACCGCGTGATCGCGCTGCTCGACAGCTTTCGCGTGCCGCCGATCGACCGCGCGACGCGCGCGCGCCTGGCCCTAGCGGCGGTGCGCGCGTGCGGCTTGACGCGCCCGCCGCGGATTCCCAACAGCGAGCTGCGCCCGCGCGGGAAGCGGCACAGCCGCGAGCGCGATGCGCGTGCCGTGCGTCACCACTACGACGTCTCCAACGACTTCTTCAAGCTCTTCCTCGACGCTTCGATGACATACAGCTGCGCCCTCTTCTCGCGCAAAGCGCGGACGCTCGAGCAGGCCCAGCTCGCCAAGCGAGAACTCGTCTGCACCAAGCTCGATCTGCGGCAGGGCGAGCGCTTGCTCGACATCGGCTGCGGGTGGGGCAGCTTGGTCGTGCACGCGGCGACGCGTCACGGAGTGCGCGCGGTCGGCGTCACCCTGTCACCCAGCCAGGCCGAGCTCGCGCGCGCCCGCGTCGCGAAGGCAGGCTTGCAGGATCAGGTCGAGATCCGTCTGGGCGATTATCGCGACCTCGGTGACAACGCCGGCGAGCGCTTCGATGCGGTCGCGAGTATCGGCATGGTCGAGCATGTCGGCTCGAATCGGATCGAGGAATACGCGCGCCGCGTCGCGGCTACGCTGCGGCCGGACGGGCGCCTGCTCAACCACGGCATCGCACGACTGCGCCACGGCGACCCGGAGGCGGGCCAATTCTCGGAGCGCTACGTGTTTCCGGACGCCGCGCCGCTGCATCTCTCGCACATCCAGCTCGCGTTGGAGCGCGCGGGGTTCGTCACCGAGCACGTCGAGGGGCTGGCGCAGGACTACGTGGACACGCTGAGCGCCTGGATCGATCGGCTCGACGCCAACCACGAGCAGGCCGAGCGCCTCGCCGGGGACGAGCGTCTGCGGGTCTGGCGCCTTTACCTGCGTGCGGCGCGCAACGGTTTTCGCAGTGGATTCACCTCGATCTACCAGGTGCTCTGTCGGCGGACCTGAGTGGACCGCCGACAGAGCCGAAACGACTCGGGACGGGCGGGCGAACTCAGCCCAGATTCGCCATCACGTGCTTGACGACGGTGTAGTCCTCGAGTGAGTAGACGCTCAGATCCTTGCCGTATCCGGACTCCTTGAACCCGCCATGGGGCATCTCAGAGACGAGCGGAATGTGGTCGTTGATCCACACGCACCCGAACCTGAGCGCCCTGGCGACGCGCAGCGCGCGGCCCACATCTCGCGTCCAGACCGACGAGGCCAAGCCATAGCGGGTGGCGTTCGCCCAGGCGATCGCCTGCTGCTCATCGGCGAAGCGCTGGACGGTGATCACCGGGCCGAAGATCTCCTGCTGGATCATCTCGTCCGCCTGCTCCAGGCCGGCGACGACCGTCGGCTCGAGGTAGAAGCCGGGACGATCGGGTGCGCGGCCGCCGCTGACGATCTCCGCGCGATCGGGTCTGCGCTTCAGAAAACCTTCGACGCGCTCGCGTTGCCCGGCTGAATTGACCGGCCCCAAGGTTGTGTCGGGCGCCAGCGTGTCGCCGATCACCAGGCCCTCGGCCTGTCCGGCCAGCCCGCTGACGACGTCGTCGTAGACCTTCGCGCCCGCCAGCACCCTGGTCGCAGCGGTGCAGTCCTGACCGGCGTTGTAGTAGCCGGTCGCGGCGATCGTCTCGAGCGCCTGCTCGAGGCTGACGTCGTCGAACACCAGCACGGGAGCCTTGCCGCCCAGCTCGAGGTGCACGCGCTTGAGGCTGTCCGCGGCGCTGCGCGCAATCTGCTTGCCAGTCCGCACCGAGCCGGTCAGCGAGACCATGTCGACATCCGGATGCGCGACCAGCGCCTGCCCGGTCGGATCGCCGTGGCCGGTCACGACGTTCAGCACCCCCGCCGGGAGGATCTCGGCCGACAGCTCGGCGAGCCGCACCGTGGTCAGCGGCGTCGTCTCCGCGGGCTTGAGCACCACCGTGTTCCCGGCGGCGAGCGCCGGGGCGATCTTCCAGATCGCCATCATCAGCGGGTAGTTCCAAGGCGTTATCTGGCCAACCACCCCGACCGGCTCGCGGCGCGTGAACGAGGTGTACCCCTCCATGTACTCGCCCGCGGCGCGACCCTCCAGACAGCGCGCGGCGCCGGCGAAGAAGCGCAGGTTGTCGGCCATCACCGGCAGCTCGTCATTGCGGACCGCGTCGATCGGCTTGCCCGCGTTGAGCGCCTCGAGTCGTGCGATCTCCTCGGCGTTGCGCTCGATCGCGTCCGCGAGCCCAAGCAGCGCCTGGGCGCGCTGGGCGGGCGTCGTCTCAGACCATTGCGCGAACGCCCGGCGCGCCGCCGCCACCGCGCGATCGACGTCCTCGGCGGTCGAATTTGACGCCCGCGCCAGTGGCTGCCCGGTGGCGGGGTTGAGGATCGGCTCGAGCTCGCCCTGCGAAGCGCGCGGCTCGCCGTCGATGAAGTTGTTCAGAGTTTCGGTCGCCGTCGCCATGCCTGTCCTCGCTTTATCCACCGGTTTGTCCGGCCGGCGTCGGGCGCGGCTGCCCGCCGCCGCCGGGCGAGCTCGCGACCGCCCCGCCCGCGCCCTGAGCGCTCGCGCCAGGCGCGCTGCCGGCGTGCTCGCTCGTGGCCAGCGCCTGGTTCACCGCCGGATGGATGATCTCGCCGTCGCGCACGTTCAACCCCAGGCGCAGTCCCGGGTCCGCGGCCATCGCCGCCTCGGGCCCGTTGTCGGCGAGCGCGAGCACGTACGGGAGCGTCGCGTTCGTGAGCGCGTACGTCGAGGTGACGGGGACGGCGCCCGGCATGTTGGTCACGCAGTAGTGAATGACCTCGTCCACCGCGAACGTCGGCTGCGAGTGCGTCGTCGGCCGCGAGGTCTCAAAGCATCCGCCCTGATCGATCGACACGTCGACGAGCACGGCGTGCCGCCTCATCAGCTGCAGCTGCTCGCGGCTGATCACCTGTGGGGCGCGGGCGCCGGGCACGAGCACGGAGCCGATCACCAGATCCGCGGCCGGCAGCATCTCCTCGATCGCGAGGGTCGAGGAGTAGACGGTGGACGCGCGCCCGCCGAAGGCGACTTCGAGCTCGCGCAGCCGGTCGATCGAGCGATCGAAGACGAACACGTCGGCCTGCATCCCGATCGCGATAAAAGCGGCGTTCATCCCGACGACGCCGCCGCCGATCACGAGCACGGTGGCAGCCGCCACGCCGGGAACCCCGCCGAGCAGGATGCCGCGTCCGCCGAGCGGCTTCTCGAGCATGAACGCACCCGCCTGCGTGGCGATCTTGCCCGCGACCTCGCTCATCGGCGCGAGCAGCGGCAACCGCCCGGCGCTGTCCTCGACCGTCTCGTAGGCGATGCAGGTCGCGTGCGAGCGCTGCAGGGCCCGCGCGAGCTGCGGATCGGCGGCGAGGTGCAGATAGGTGAACAGCGTCTGGCCCTCGAGCAGCATCTGAACCTCCGCCGGCTGCGGCTCCTTGACCTTCAGGATCAGGCCGGCCCGGCCGAACACCGCCTGCGCGTCCGGCGCGATCCGCGCGCCCTGCGCCACGAACTGCTGATCGGCGATCGCGCTGCCCTCACCGGCGCCCGTTTGAACGAGCACCTCGTGCCCGTGCGCGCTCAGCTCGCGCACCCCCGCCGGGGTGAGCGCCACGCGATACTCGTCGGGCTTGATCTCGCTCGGAACGCCGATCCTCATCGCGCGAGCTCCCTCCCGCGCAGCGCGAGCCAGAACTCGATGCGGTCGCGTGCATTGCTGAGGTCGCGTCCGGTCAGCTGTTCTACGCGCTTTATCCGGTAGCGCAGGGTGTGCCTGTGACAGAACAGCGCGCTTGCGGCCTTCTCCCAGTGGCCGTTGTTCTCGATGAACACGTCGAGCGAGCGCAGCAGCTCTTCGCCGTACTCCCCCTCCCCCTGCTCGACCGGTCCGAGCACGCCGCGGCAATAGGACATCAGCGCGTCGTCGTCTTGCAGGGACAACAGCAGCTGAAAGGCGCCGAGGTCCCGGTAGGAGGCGACGGTCTCGGCCGTGTCATCGCCGCGCAGCCGCGCGGCCTCGAGCGCATAGCGCGCCTCGTGGAAGGTCAAGCGCAGCGAATGGGTTGCCGCCGGCCGGCTGGCGGCGGCTCGCGCGACCCCGCCGAGACGACCGGCGAGCTCGGCGCGAATGCGCCCGGCGAGCTCGGTCGGGTCGGGCTCGAGCCCCTCGATGCTGATGACCGCGTACAGCACCCCGCCACGAATCGCGACCAGGCTGCTCACCTTCGCGCGGGCGAGCGCGTGCTCGAGCAGCGGCGCCGCGAGCGCCGGGTCCGCCGGCGAGAAGGCGAGCACCGCCGCCTGCTCGCCGATCCCGAACGGGCGCAGCTTGGCTTGCAGCTCTTCCGGATACATGTTGCCCGTCAGCGCTTCCGCGAGCACGTCTCCGGCCATATTGCGCTGCAGCATTTCGTAGCGTTCATCCACCAGCTGCGCGAACACGCGCTCGGTGATCGCGATGAATGGCATCTCGTAGGGAACTTCGAACACCGGAAAGTCGGCCTTGCGCGCGGCGTTCACGAGCGCGGTGGGCACGCGCTTGTGGGCGAAGCCGGTGCCGAAGCCGAGGCCTGCGATCTCGTGTTCTGCCAGTCGCTCGACGAGCGCGTGCTGCACCTTCGGACCGTCGAGCTGCAGCCCCGTGGTCAGCAAAAGCTCGCCGCCCTTCAGCCACGGCGTCGGATCGACGAGCTCGGTGATGTGGACCCAGCGCAGTTGCCGTTTGGCCGCATCCCAGCCGCTGGCCAGCTGCAGCCCGAGCTCGGAGATCAGGCCCTCTACCGTCAGCTCCACTGTTCCATCCGTTCAGATGCTTCGCTCAACACCGGGCGCAGGATCGACTCGATCTCCTGAAACTGCTGCTCGCCGGCGATCAGCGGTGGTGACAGCTGGACGATCGGATCGCCGCGATCGTCGGTGCGGCAGATCAGGCCGCGGCGGTAGAGCTCACCCGAGAGGAATCCGCGCAGCAGCTGCTCGGACTCCTCGCGGCTGAACGTGGCCTTCGTGTCCTTGTGCTTGACGAGCTCGATCGCGTGAAAGTAGCCGGCGCCGCGCACGTCGCCGACGATCGGCAGGTCGCGCAGGCCCTCGAGCGTCGCGCGCAGGCCGCCCTCGTTCGCGCGCACGCGCTCGCACAGCTGCTCGCGCGCGAGCAGATCGATGTTTGCCAGGGCCGTCGCGCACGCGACCGGATGCCCGCCGAAGGTGAAGCCGTGGTTGAAGATCGTCTTTCCGTGCATGAACGGCTCGGCGATCTGATCGCTCGCGATCACCGCGCCGAGCGGCGTATACGCGGAGGTGATCCCCTTGGCGGTAGTGATGATGTCCGGCTGGTAGTCGAACCGTTCACACCCGAACCAGTGACCGAGCCGCCCCCACGAGCAGATCACCTCGTCGGAGATCAGCAGCACGCCGTGGCGGTCGCAGATCTCGCGCAGGCGCTGGAAGTAGCCGTCCTGGGGCATCAAGCACCCGCCGCCGTTCTGGACCGGCTCGACGATCACCGCGGCCACCGTGCGCGGCCCCTCGAACAGGATCGCCTCCTCGACCGCGTCGGCCGCCCAGAGCGGATCGCGATCCTCGGCCCACCGGTAGGAGTTGGTGTTGGGCGCGTGCCGTCCACCGGGCGTCAGGGGCTCGAACGGCTCGCGCAGGGCGGGCAGCCCGGTCGCGGTCAGGGCGCCCATCGAGGTCCCGTGATAGGCGAGGTAGCGTGAGATGATCTTGTGCCGGCGGGGTTCGCCGCGCGCTTCGTGATAAGACTTTGCGAGCTTCCACGCGGACTCGACCGCCTCCGAGCCGCCCGAGGTGAAGAAGACCCGATTCAGCTCGCCGGGCGCCAGCTCGGCGATGCGCGCCGCGAGCTCGATCGACCGCGGGTGCGCGTAGCTCCAGTTGGTGTAGAAGCCGAGCTCGCGGGCCTGACGTGCGGCTGCTTCGGCGAGCTCGGCGCGTCCGTGTCCGACGTTCACGCAATACAGCGCGGACAGCCCGTCGAGGTAGCGATTGCCGTGCTCGTCGTAGACGTAGCAGCCCTCGCCCCGGACGATCACCGGCACCTCGGCGCCTTCCTCGTAGACACCCATCCGCGTGAAATGCATCCACAGGTGGCGCTTGGCCAGCGCCTGCAAATCGCCGCGCGCGCCAATCGTCGCTTCGTGGGCGCTGCCTGCGCGGGCGCCGCGCGCGCCGGCGAGCTGGCCGAGGCCAGCGCCGACGTCGCCCGCCTGCTTGCCCGGATCGGTCCTCGTCGGTGTGGCCGGCATTCAATTCTCCTTTAAGAACTTGCTCAGCTAGACATGCAGGACAACCGTACTCCGACGGTATGGCTAGCTCAAGGCGTCCTTACGTTAAAGGGAACGCCATTAATTGTACCCTAGGTACAACATTCGCCATACGTTTTGGGGCTTGCGCCCCTTTCCCTCCGCCGGTCGAGGACGTAGCGTTTGTTACGAGCGGCTCGTCGGAACGACCGCGAGCTGAGCATCGCGACAATTCGAATAGGAGCAGAGCAACATGGCCACCGACAGTGTCGCCGGAACGGCAAGCGTGATCACTGCGGGCCGGCCGGCATCCGCCAAGGTCGAGAGCAAGGGCCTGAAGGCGAACGCGATCGGCTACCTCTCGAACCTGGTGATCGGCGTCGCGTCGACCGCGCCCGCGTACTCGCTGGCGGCGACGCTCGGCGGCATCGTGCTGATCTCCGGGATGGGGGTGCACGCGCCGGCGGTGCTGCTCGTGTCGTTCGTGCCGATGCTGCTGATCGCGATGGCTTACAAATACCTCAACCGCACCGATCCCGACGCCGGCACGTCATTCGCCTGGACGACGCGCGCGTTCGGTCCTGGGCTCGGATGGTGGAGCGGCTGGGCCCTCTTTCTGGCCGACGTGCTCGTGATGGCCTCGCTCGCGCAGATCGCCGCGATCTACACGTTCAAGCTGTTCGGTTTCAGCGAACTCGCGGGGTCGAAAGCGGCGATCGTCATCGCGGCGGTCATCTGGATCGCGGTGATGACCTGGGTCTGCTATCGCGGGATCGAGCTGTCCGCGCGCATTCAGCAGATCCTGTTGAGCGCCGAGATCCTGATCCTCGCCGTCTTTGCAGCGGTCGCTCTGGTCAAGGTCTACAGCCAGCATCCGGTGGGCTCGATCAAGCCGTCCTTCTCGTGGATCGACCCGACGGCGGTGAGTTTCAACACGCTCCTGGTCGGCGCGTTGCTCGGCGTGTTCATCTACTGGGGCTGGGATTCGGGCGTGTCGGTCAACGAGGAGTCCGAGGACGCCAACGAGGGGCCGGGCCGCGCGGCGGTCGTGTCGACGCTGATCCTGCTGTTCGTATACGTGATCGTGGCGATCTCCGCGCAGGCGTTCCACGGCACGAAGTTCCTGGGTGAAAACGAATCGGACGTGCTCAGCGCGCTCGGCGAACCGGTCCTCGGCTCGGTCTTTTACAAGCTCTTGATCATCGCCGTGCTGACGTCCGCCTCCGCCTCGACGCAGACGACGATCCTGCCGACCGCCCGCACGACCCTTTCGATGGCCCACTGGGGCGCCATCCCCGCGGCGATCGGTCGCGTGCACAAACGCTATCTCACACCCACCCTCTCGACGCTCGGTATGGGCGCGGTCTCGATCATCATCACGGTGCCGCTGCTGCTGGTATCCGAACACGTGCTGTTCGACTCGATCACCGCGATTGGCTTCCCGATCTGCTTCTACTACGGATTCACCGGGCTCGCCTGCGCCTGGTACTACCGCCGCGAACTGCTGCGCAGCGCGCGCAACTTCTTCTTGGTCGGTCTCGCTCCGCTGCTCGGAGCGGTCATTCTCTTCGGCATCTTCGTCAAGGCGGTGATTTTCTACGGTCACACCGCAAATGTCGAAACGAAGCCGATCCTTGGCATCACCCTGCCGTTGTGGATGGGGATCGGCGGTCTGATCGTCGGCTTCATCCTGATGCTCGTCTCGCGGCCCTTCTTCCGCGAGTTCTTCTCGCGCAAGACCGAAACCGCGCCGCCCGGGCTGTTGGAGCAGCCGGTCGAGCACGCGCCGGCCCACTTCTAGCCCCTGCGCGCTCGACCGGGCGCGCTCAGCGCAGCTCGATCAGCGCATGCGGAGAGCCGAGCTCGGCGAGACGCTCGAGATAGGGGCGCGGCGGGAACGCCTCGGGGCCGAGCACCCCCGTCCCCCGCCAGAGGCCCTCGTCCAGCAACTCGAGCGCGACGACCGGATTGATCGCGGTCTGCCACACGACCGCCTGGCTGCCGTAGTCGCGCATCGTGCGCTCGTTGTCAACCAGGTGATAGAGGTAGGTCGAACGCTCGCCGCCGTCGAGCCCCTTGCCGGTCACCCACGTGCCCGCGCACGTCCGTCCGGTCATCCGCTCGCCGAGCGTCGCGGGGTCGGGCAGCGCAGCCGCGACGACGTCGCGCGGGGCGACCTTCTGCCCGCGCACCGTCACCGGCTCGGTCGAGTCCAGGCCGAGCTTGTGCAGCGTCTGGAGCACCTCGATGAACTCCCTGCCCAGCCCGTACTTGAACGTCACCCGCTCGCAGGCGATCCCGCGCGGGATCAGCACCACCTCCTCGTGCTCGACGTTCACGCATTCGACCTCCCCGATCCCCTCCGGGAACGTGAACAGCTCGGGCTCGGAGAACGGCGCGGTCGTGTAGAAGCCGCGCTCCCGCTCCCAGACCAGCGGCGGGTTCAGGCACTCCTCGATCGTCGTCCAGACCGAGAAGGTCGGCGCGAACTCGTAACCCTCGACGACCAGGTCCGCGCCGTCGCGCACGCCGATCTCGTGGACCTCCGAGAACAGCTCCTGCGCGGCATAGGAGGCGAACACGTCGGACAGGCCCGGCTCGACGCCGATCCCGACGAGCGCCAGCAGGCCGGCCTGGCGCCAGCGCTCATGCTGGCCGAGCTGATGCTCGCCCAGCATTGTTCCGGGCAGCTCGTAGGGGTGCTGGGGATGCGGGGTTGACAGGGTCATCGCCATATCCAGGTAGGTCACCCTCGTTTGAAAGCAGGCGCTGAAGATCGGCTCGTTGAAACGGGGATCGCAGGCGTTCAGCACCGCATCGGGCGCGGTCTTCGCGATCAGGCTGATCAGCGCCTCCTGATCGGAGGCGTCGACCTGCTCGGCGGCAAAGCGCTCGGCCTCGCCGAGCCGCGCGATCACCTCGTGCGCGCGACGCGGCGACACGTCGGCCAGGACGACCCGCTCGAACGCCTCTCGCTGCTGGGCGATCGCGGCAAACGCGGCACCCACGCCGCCGGCTCCGACGACGAGCACCTTCATCGAGGACAGTCTTGCGTAAAGCTGCTTTTCGCAGAGTCCGAGATGTCTGGCCGGCGTCCGCCGCCGCGGAGTAGCGGCTCGCGTATGCTCCGCCGTTCGATGGCGAGCGCGCTCCTGGATCGGCCCGCGACCCCCCCTGCCGCCGAACGCAGGCCATCGTGGGCACCATCGCCCGCGCTCGGCCGCCGCGAGCTGTCGCTGGTCGTGCTCGCCGGGATCGCGCTCGCGATCATCACCAGCTGGCCGCTGGCCCTGCATCTCCCGAGCCGGATCGCGCCGGACCTCGGCGACCCGGTGCGCACCGCCTGGGAGATCTCCTGGGTGGGCCACGCGATGCTGAGCAATCCGCTGCACATCTTCAACTCAAACGCCTTCTATCCGCATCCGCTCAGCCTCGCCTTCTCGGACTCGCTGCTCGGCTACGGTCCGGCGGGCTTCTTCGGCTCGGGCACCGTCGCCGCGCTCGTCCGCTACAACCTGCTGTTCCTGTTCGCCTGGTCGCTGTGCTTCGTCGGCGCGTACCTGCTCGCGCGCGAGCTCGGCCTCGGACGCGTTGGCGCGGCCGCCGCGGGCGCGGCCTTCGCGTACGCTCCCTACCGCGTCACCGAGGCCGGGCACCTGCACGTGATCTCGAGCGGCGGCATCCCGCTGGCCCTGTTTCTGCTGGTGCGCGGCTACCGGCGCTCCTCGCGCGCGCTGGTACTCGCAGGCTGGCTCGTGTCGGCCTGGCAGGTGAGCCTCGGGTTCACGCTCGGCCTGCAATACGCCTATCTGCTGCTGGTCTTGGCGCTGGTCGCGCTCGTCTACTGGTGGCGCGCGGGACGGCCCGAGCTTCCCCGCCGCCTGCTCGCGGTCACGTGCATCGGCGCCGTCGCACTGGGCGCCGTGACCGTCTATCAGGCGCGTCCGTATCTGCAGGTGGCCCACGACTACCCGACCGCCAAGCGCACGATCAAGGAAGTCAAGAACTACTCGGCCGGCCCCGCCGCGCTGCTCGCGGCCTCCTCGGAGAACCGCGTCTGGGGCGGCGCCACCGCGGGGATGCGCGCAAAAGTCCATTCCAAGAACGAGAGCGTCTTCTTCCCCGGCGGCGTCGTGCTCGTGCTCGCGCTGATCGGGCTGGGCGCACCGCAGTATCCGCGCCGATTGCGCATCGGCCTGGTAGTCGGCATCGTCGTCTGCTCGATTCTCGCGCTCGGCTGGGGCCTGAGCGGCTCCGGCTATCCCTACCGCCTGCTGTACGACTACGCCCCCGGCTGGGACGGCGTGCGCGTCCCGGGCCGCGTGTTCACCGTGGCGACGCTGTTCTACGCGCTGCTCGCGGGCGCCGGCGCGCAGTTGCTCGCGCGCCTGGCGGGCGCCTGGGGGCGGCGACACGCGTTCGGCGCGGCGGCGGCCGTCGCGGGCGCCGCGCTGGTGATGGCGCTCGTCGGCGAAGGCGCCGGGCACCTCGGTCATCCGGTCGTGCCCCAGCCGGCGCGCGCCGAGATCGGGCTGCGCGGCCCGATCCTCGACCTGCCGACCGACGGCGCCGCAGATCGCCTTTGGCAATACTTCTCGACCGACGGCTTTCCGCAGATCGCCGACGGCAACTCGACGTTCGATTTGCCCGCCGAGGACGACCTGCGCGGCGGCATGGCGGGCTTCCCGGACCGCGCGAGCGTCGAGAAGCTGCGCTACTACGGGATCCGTACCGTCGTCCTTCACCTGGCGATGCCGGCCCTGCCGGGACTGCACGGATACGAGACCGCCGAGCCCCCGAACGCGGCGGCGGCCGCGGCCAACCCGGTGGCGGGCCTGGGCGTCAGCCGCCGGCGGATCGGCTCGCTGGTGATCTATGAAATCGGCCCGGGTCCCAAGGCCCTGCATGGAACCGACTGATGCGCGCAGCCGCCAGCGCGGCGCGGGCGCATCGGTGAGCGCCACACCGACGCTGCCGGCCTCGCCCGGCGCGCCGCGTGCGCGGCCCGCGCCCCGGCGCAGCGGATGGCTCACCCCAAAGCGCGTCGCGCTGGGGGCGATCATCTGCGTTGGCCTCGCCTACGCGACGATGATCCAGAGCTTCTCCTGGAATCAGGCCTCCCACTACGACCTGATCCGCGCGTTGAACGACGGCGGCACCACGATCGACGCCTACCAGGCCAACACCGGCGACAAGGTCTTCTACCACGGCCACTACTACTCGGCGCGCGCGCCCGGCCTGGCGCTGTTTGCGCTGCCCTTCTATGACGCGCTCAACTTCGTCAACGCGGACTCGTGGGCGCGCGAAGCGCAGGCGCTGCGCAACGACGACGAGATGATCTATCTGATCGGCCTGTGGGCGAACGTGCTGCCGGGTTTTCTGCTCGTGCTGCTCGTGTGGCGCGTGGCCGAGCGCTTCGAGCCCCGCTACGGCGCGGCCGCGGCGGTTGCGCTGGGCCTCGGCACGATGGTCTTGCCGCTGTCGACTTTGCTGTTCTCGCATGTCTTCACCGCGTTCCTCGGCTTCGGCGCGTTCGCTCTGATGCTGCGCGAGCGCGACGGTCCGCGGAGCCCGATGCTGCTCGCGCTGGCGGGTTTGGCGATGGGCTACGCGATCGCCTCCGAGTATCCGCTGTTCTTCGTCGCGATCGTGCTCGGGCTGTATTTGCTCTCGCGCACGGATGCGCTGCGGCCGCGCTTGATCGCCGCTCGCGCGGGCGCCTACATCGCGGGCGGCATCGTCGGCATCCTGCCGCTGCTGCTCTACAACCACTATGCGTTTCACTCCTGGACGCACCTCGCCTACTCCGACGTCCCGCGCCAGCAGAAAGGCTTCTTCGGCATCGACGTGCCGAGCCTCAAGGTCCTGGCGACGCTGCTGTTCGACTCGCGCGGCCTGTTGACGATCTCCCCCGTGCTCGCGCTCGGCGCGCTCGGCACGGTGCTGCTCTATCGTCGCGGACGGCGCGCGGAGGCGCTGACGATCGCCGGCGTGTGCGTCTGCTACCTGGGCTACAACTCCGGCTATTACCTGCCCTTCGGCGGCGGCTTCATGGGCCCGCGCTTTTTGGCCACGATGTTGCCGTTCCTGGCCTTTCCGGTGGCGCTCGCGCTCAGGCGCTGGCCGGGCCCGACGGTCGCGCTGGCCGGGGTGTCGATCGCGACCGCCGTGATCGCCACCATCACCCACCCGCTGGTCGGCTACGAGACCGAGACCGTGGTCTGGGCGCGATACCTGCGCGAGGGCTTCTTTCAGCCGACGATCGCCTCCGCTTACGGCCTCGGCCGCGGCTGGGACGGGATCTGGCCGTTTTTACTCGCCGCGGGCGCCGCGCTGGCGCTGGCCGCGTGGGCGACGCCGCGGCTGCGCCTGTCGGGCTCCGCGCTCGCGGCTGGCGTTCTCGCGCTGGCGGCGTGGTGCCTGTTCGCGGCGCTCGCGCCGACCGTGCTGGGACTCGATCATCAGGGCCTGCTCGATATCCAGCACGCCGGCGATCCGACCGCGCTGCACAAGGGCTTCGGCTCCTATCCGCTGCGCGCGCTCGCGCCGATCGCGGCCGGCCTGGGCCTGCTCGCGCTCGGCGCGATGCGGCTCGCCCGCAACGAAGTGCGGCCCGAGCCGCGGCTCAGTTCCGTGCCAGCTTGATGTTGCCGCAGTGCGCCGCGTGCAGCGCCTTGCAGACGACTATGTAGCCTTCGCGCGGCTGAAAGCGCGAGCTCATCAGCCCCGCGTCGAAGCGGGTCGAGGAGACCCCGCCCTTCCAGTCGTAGATGTACAGGCGATGCACCTGGGGCAGGTTGCCGGCCAGTGCGAACATGTATTTGAGCACCTTCGCGGAGCGCTTCAATCCGGAGCCGTTCTTGTTCGGGAAGGCTCCGCCGAACTGCACGATCCCGCCGGTCTCGGTCAGCCATACTGCGCCGCCGCCGAAAGCGCCAATGATGTCCCGCGTGCGCCAGCTTTCCAGGCGGTTGACGTCGGAGTAGTTGTGCAGGCCCCAGATCGTCGGCATCAGGGTCTTCAGGTCCCCGATCTCTTTCTTGAATTCGGCGATGTATTGGAGCGTCCCGCCGATCGTGTACTGGTCGAGCACGTCCAGGCCGATCACGTTGCAGGTCCGACAGGAGCGCAGCAGCGCCTGGTAGTACTGGGCGGCCTGAATCGCCGAGGGGCTCGAGAAGTAGTGCGCCACGTTGCCGCGGTTGGCCTCGTCCCAGGACTGGTACTGGCGTACGGCCGGAAAGTCCTTGACGAATTTCTGCACGTCGTGTTGGTAGGTGGCCACGCTCGGCATTCTGGTGGGGGTGTGCTCGGAGTGATAGAAGGCGACCAGCACCTGCTGGTGTTTCGCTTTGGCGTCCCAGATCCAGGTCCGCGCCTGGTTGAGCTCGTCGGAGCGCACGGCTGCGTCATAGGGGGCGATGTAGCGCACGGTTTTCGTGTGCAGCTGCTTCCACAGCTGATTGGAGAACATCTCGGTCGACTCGTCGCCGATCCCCGTCAGGTAGTGGGCGGCGGCGTGGGCGCGCGGGTTCGCCGAGCGCCCGATCGCCGTGGGGGCGAGCGCGGCCAACAGCAGAACGAGCGCGAGGATCGCGCATATGGGGCGGAGCGGTCTCATGTACAGCGTGAACAACTGGAGTGGCATGAGGTTGCGTGGTTACCGGTTAGCTTTACGCCACGCTTAGGTCTTGACCTGCCAATGAGAGCGAGATACCTCCCGAGGGCGAGGAAGATAGCTCTGAGAAAGAGAGCAAGATACCAGCCCTGAGCGTGCTACTGGGCCTCTGCCGTGTCCCTCTCCGCTTCCGGCGCCGTTCTGCGCTGGGCGGGGTCCGCGACGATGCGGATATCCACGCCGGGCAGCCCGCGCAGCAAGCGCGCCAACAGCGAGCGATCGGATACGGTGCTCCCCAGCCGGCGCAGCCCGCGCCTGGGCGAGGGCACGCCCATCAGCACGTAGGTGGTCCCCAGCTCGCGCGCGAGCGCGATTGCGACCGCCGCGACGTCTTCTCCCTCCTCGACGTGCAGGCGCGCGCCGAGCATCGCCACCAGCCGCCGCAACGCCTCGAGCCGTTCGCGATCTTGCGCGCTCGGCTCGCGGCCGGGAGGGCGCACGACGAGCACGTCGAGCTCGGCGTCGAGGCGCTGGGCCGAGCGCCACGCGCGGCGCACGACGCGCTCGGAGTGCGGCGCGAGCGTGACCAGCGCGAGCAGCCGCTCGGCGATCGGCTGCGGCCCGGCCTCCTCCGGGACGGGCAGGCCCTCCTCGTCGCGGCGCACGGTCGGGCTGGGCACCTGCACGAGCCGCTTGACCTCGACGTCCTCGGCGACCTGGCGCAACGCGGTCTCGCGCAGGGCGGCGAGATTCTCGATCTTGAAGAAGTTGTTCAGCGCCGCAGGCACGCGCTCGGAGGGATAGACCTTGCCGGCGCGCAGCCGCGCGATCAGCGCCTCCGGGGTCAGGTCCACCAGCACGACCTCGTCGGCCATCGACAGCACCTCGTCAGGGATCGTCTCGCGCACGCGCGCTCCCGTGAGCTGCGCCACCTGGTCGTTGAGACTCTCGAGGTGCTGGACGTTGACCGTCGAGAAGACATCGGTCCCGGCGGCGATCACGTCGCGCACGTCCTCGTAGCGCTTCTCGTGCTCGACGCCGGGCGCGTTCGTGTGCGCGAGCTCGTCGATCAGGCAGAGTTCCGGTTTGCGCGTCAGCACCGCCGGCAGGTCCATCTCCTGCAGCAATTTCCCCCGGTAGGCGACCGACCGCCGGGGAATCATCTCGAGACCCTGGGCCTGCGCCAGCGTCTCGGCCCGCCCATGTGGCTCCAGGTAGCCGATCACGACGTCGCGTCCGCTGTCGGCTTCCGCGGCCCCCTCTTGCAGCATGCGGTAGGTCTTGCCGACCCCCGGCGCCATCCCGATGAAGACCTTCAGGTGCCCGCGTTCGGAGGCCATGCGGGGCATTGTCCTTCACGGCGCCGCCCACGGCCCGAAACGCGGCGCACCCAACTCTCCCGTGCGGAGTCGAACGTCACGCGATCTTTACGCCCAGGCGATCGATCGACACGCGCGCTTAACGCACCGCGACACACAATATGGATGTGTCCGATGAGTCAAACACCGACAAGGTCAAGTGAAGACGACGAAGGTCCACCGCGATCGTCGCAGCGCCGCGCGGGCTATGTGGAGGCCGGTCTGGTCGCTGACGCTGCCATCCTGGGCGACCGCGCCAACGACGCTGACGCATACTCAGACGCGCAGGCAACGGCGGCCGAGAGCGCCCGTGAACGCAGGCCGCAAGCGCGACGCGCGGGGGCACTGGACCTGCGCACGATGCGGCGCTATCGAGCACGGGCTCGAGGGCGCCGTGCAGCACATGGCTGACTTTCACGGAGGTAGCGCGCAAGGATGAGCTCGTCGGCGCTGCGGGGCAATCGCCGCAGCATCCGCCAGCTATACGCCCTCGCGGGCCGTCCGACTCGAGGCCTGCAGAACCCGTTCGTAGCTCGCGCGAACGTCGGCGCGATCGGCGTCCTCGGGGACGGACTCTTCGCTCGCGCGCAGGATCATCTCGGCCTGCTCGAGGAGCACATCGCGTTGCTCGGTGGAGCGCGCGTACGCCATCACCTTGGCGAGCGCGTCGAGCTGGCGGATCATCACGGCCGGCATCGCTCGGCTTGCCTGGCGTATCTTCTCGTAGGCCCGTTCTACCAGCCTGCGGAAGCTGACGGTCACCGTGATCACGCGTACCGCGCCGGTCGCGTCGCGATGCACGGCATCCGGCCGCCAGCGATCTGCGATCTTGCACAGCCCGTCACCCAGCCAGTCGATACAGGCGAGCGCGGTAAACGTGTCGTTGACCGCCGGCGAGAGCGCCCGGATCGCAATCTCTACGAGCTGATCCACGGCGAACGAGAGGTCCTGCGTGAGCGTCCTGTGTGAGCCCGTCGCATGCGCTCCGCCAAGTCCCCGTGCCACGCTCGCCGCGGTGCTGGCAGGCCAGACATCCGCCAGCGGTTGGCCCTCCACGACGAAATGCCCGGGGCGGTGCAGCAGACGGATCACAGCGCGGTTTCTCACGGCGATATCGATCAGCGTGTCGATGCGCACGAACTGCAGGTAGCCGCTGCGCGGGGCGCGGACCACGCCGCTGTCCTGGTCGAGTCTGAACGACGCCTCGGTGAGGCCCGGCCCTGCCTTGAGCGCGCCCGCCTCCTGCTGACCGACGTCCGCTTCGATCGCCCGCGACAATTCGCGCGCGATGCTCGCGATCACCTGAGGCAGCTGAATCGACTTGGCGATGTGATCGATGAACACGACCAGTACGGCCACATCGAGCACGACGAGCGCCATCGTCACGGTGATGGACAGGTGCGGAACGAAGTCTCCGTGGCTGCCGGGCGCGATCGAGACGAGCGCCAAGATCGCGTAGACGAAGGTCGCGACGAACGTCCCGAGCGTCAGCTGCGTGATCCAGTCGCGGATGAAGTTGCGCAGCATGCGCGGCCCGAACTGCGTGGAGGCCAACGTCAGCGCCACGATCGTAATCGAGAAGACGAGCGTCACGACAGTGATGACCGCCGCGGCGATCGCGGTGAGGATCTGCCGGGCAGCGTCGGCGCTGCCGCTGATCAGCACCGATGGGAAGTGCAGCGAGCCATCGTAAGCCGCCCGATCCAGCGCATAGGTCGCTGCGAACAGCGCCACGGCCAGCGCGATCTCGACGGTCGGTACGAGCCACAGGTTGGTGCGCAGAGCCTCGCGCCGCCACGCCGATACGAAAGACAGCGGGGACCTCACGCGGAGAGAGCCGCGGCGGACGAGTTGCGCGGCCGAGCGGGAGGGCAGATGAGTGAGTGATGATTGGGGCGCATTGGGGCCTCTGGCAGCTCACGACATGCCGACCAGGCTTCCCGGCTCACCGGCCAACACGATACCGCGCAAAGAGTCGGGCGAACTCCCGATCAGCGGCGACGGCTGGTGTGCTCCAGCGCTCGGCGGCCTTGCGCCCGCTCAGCGCGGGATCGCCTCGCGCCCGCTCAGCGCGGGGCGGCTTGCGCTTCTAGCGAAAGACTCGTGGCCTGCGGCGGAGGACCGTCGCCAATTGCCGTCATCGCAACTGCACCACAGCGCGCGCAGGTCCAGGCGACATGCTCAGGATCTGTCTTCATGATGACCGGGCAGGCCCACACGTGCGAAGGGCGGCCAAGGGCGAGCGAGGCCGTCTGATATTGGCGCGGGATTCGGCCGCTGAGCGCCTGGCAGTGATCGAGATGTGCCATTCAGCACATTCTGCTCTAAGGAGCATCAAGGGAACGTGACAATTGGCCTCGTCGCGATCAAGATTCCGTGAAGCGAGCTAGCGCGATCCCTTACCCCGCGATGTGGCGCGATCCCTTAGCCGGCGAGGTGGCGCACTCACTCGCCGAAGCGATAACCGACGCCCGGCTCCGTCTCGATGTAGCGCCACTCTGTCCGATCGCCGCCATCGATCTTGTGCCGCAGCTTCGCGATGTGGGTGCGCAGCAGCGGCAGATCGTCCGCGTAGGCCGAACCCCAGACCTCACCGAGCAGCGCTCTCGTGGTCATCAGCCGGCCGCGATTGCGCGCGAGCACGACCAGCAGCGCGAACTCGATCGGAGTCAGCCTGATCTCACGGCCGTCGCGGAGAACCTTGTGCGCAGCGAAGTTGACCTCGAGTCCTTTCACGCGCACGGTTGCCTCCTCGAGCTCGGCTGGGCTCACCCGCCGGAATACGGCCTCCAGGCGTGCGATCAGCTCGCGGGCCGAGAAGGGCTTGGTCACGTAGTCGTCGGCGCCCGCTCGCAGCGCTTGCACCTTTTGCTCCTCTTCGTCGAGTGCCGACAGGACGATGATCGGCATCGCGCTCCACGAGCGCAGCTCGGCGCACAGCTCGATGCCGTTGCCGTCGGGGAGAACGAGGTCGATGATCGCCGCGTCGGGTGGCTCGCGCGCTGCGAGGTCCAACGCCTCGCTGAGCGTCGCGGCCTTGCTGACCTCATAGCCGGCCTCACGCAGGATGAGGCGTAGCGCCCTGATGATCTGCGGCTCGTCGTCGCAGACGAGCACCCGACGGGAGCGCTCAGGTGCGGACGTGCTATCCCCCAAACGAGTCGTTCACGCTACCCCCCGAGCAGGTTGTGGACGATCAGGTCGATCAGCTTGATGCCGATGAACGGCGCGATGATCCCGCCGAGGCCGTAGATCCAGAGGTTGCGCCGTAACAGGGCGCTGGCGCCGATCGGCCGGTAGCGCACGCCCTTCAGCGACAGCGGGATCAGCAGTGGGATCACGATTGCGTTGAAGATGATCGCCGAAACGATCGCCGACTGCGGGGTACCGAGATCCATGATGTTGAGCACGTGCAGCGGGCCCTTGCCACCGGGGCTGGTCGCGTATGTAGCGATGAACACCGCCGGCAGGATCGCGAAGTACTTGGCGACGTCGTTGGCGATCGAGAAGGTCGTGAGCGCCCCGCGGGTGATCAACAGCTGCTTGCCGACCTCGACGATCTCGATCAGCTTCGTCGGGTTGGAGTCCAGATCGACCATGTTTCCCGCCTCGCGTGCGGCCTGCGTGCCGGTGTTCATCGCCACGCCGACGTCGGCTTGCGCGAGCGCGGGGGCGTCGTTGGTGCCGTCGCCGGTCATCGCGACCAGGCGGCCGTCCTGCTGCTGTTCGCGGATCAGCGCGAGCTTGGCCTCGGGAGTGGCTTCCGCGAGGAAGTCGTCGACGCCCGACTCCTCGGCGATCTTCGCCGCCGTCAGGCGGTTATCGCCGGTGACCATCACCGTTTTGATGCCCATTGCGCGGAGCTGGTCGAAGCGAACGCGCATGCCCTCCTTGATCGTGTCCTTGAGGTAGATGACGCCGAGCACCTGGCTGTTGCGCGACACCGCCAGCGGCGTGCCTCCCTCCATGCCGATGCGATCGAGCTCGGCCTGCAGCTCCGGTGGCGGCTCGCCGCCTTCGCGCTTGACGAGCTCGATGATCGCGTCGCCGGCGCCCTTGCGCAGCTGCTGGCTGTCGAAGTCCACGCCGCTCATCCGGGTCTGCGCGGTGAACGGGACGAACTCCGCGTGCAGCGTCGCCATGTCGTGCTCGCGGATGCCGTACTGCTTGGCTAGCACCACGATCGAACGCCCCTCGGGCGTCTCGTCGGCAAGTGAGGAGAGCTGCGCTGCCTCAGCCAGCTCGGCCTCGGGGACCCCTGGCATCGGTATGAACTCCGAGGCAAGCCGGTTGCCGATCGTGATCGTGCCCGTCTTGTCGAGCAGTAGGACGTCTATGTCCCCGGAGGCCTCGACCGCCCGGCCGGAAAGGGCGAGAACGTTGCGGCGCACGAGGCGGTCCATTCCTGCGATCCCGATCGCGCTGAGCAGCGCCCCGATGGTCGTCGGGATCAGCGCGACGAGCAGGGCGATCAGCGTTGTCTCGGAGATCGCGGTGCTGGCGAACAGGCCGAACGGGCGGAGCGTCGCGACCACGATCAAAAAGATCAGCGTGAGCGCCGCCAAAAGGATGTTCAGCGCGATCTCGTTTGGCGTCTTGCGCCGCTCGGCCCCCTCGACCAGCGCGATCATCCGGTCGAGAAACGACTGCCCGGGCTCCTGGGTGATTTCGACCACGATCCGGTCCGAGGTCACCCGTGTGCCGCCCGTAACGGCGCTGCGGTCGCCGCCGGACTCGCGGATTACCGGCGCGGACTCTCCGGTTATGGCCGACTCGTCGACCGTGGCGATGCCTTCGGTCACCGTGCCGTCGCCGGGGATCAACTCGCCCGCGTCGACCACCACCATGTCGCCGCGCCTGAGCTCGGACGCGGCCTTGGTGCTGCCGTCGGTCATCGTTGCGACAGTCTCCTTGCGCATTGCGCGCAACGTGTCCGCCTGGGCGCGGCCACGACCCTCGGCAAACGCCTCCGCCATGTTTGCGAACACGACGGTCAGCCACAGCCAGAACGAGATCGTGAACGTGTACCACGCTTCCTCGTGCCCGCCACCGAGCGGCTTGCCGCCGAATACCTGGATCAACCAGGTCACGGTCGTGATGACTGCGCCGATCTCCACGACGAACATCACGGGGTTGTGCAGCTGTACGCGCGGGTCGAGCTTCTTGCAGCTGTCGATCAGCGCGCGCCAGACGATGTCGCGCTGAAACAGCGAGGCCCCTTGCCGTTCGTGCGTCGCCGGCTGTGCGGACATCAGACTTTTCCTCCTCCGCCGAGCCGGTCCAGCGCGAGGTTGAGCTCGAGGACGTTGACCCCTGGTTCACCGGAGAAGCCAAGGCCCCGGCCGCTGGTGTAGTTGGCGATGAGGCCGTCGACGGACCTGAGCGTCAGGTGTCGCAGCCCCGCGACGCGGCGGGCTTGAATCCAGGCGTTCGCCTGAGAGATTTCTGGGTCCAGGTTCGAGCCCGAGGTGTTGACGGCATCGACCGGGATCTTCGCCACCGTCAAGCCGGGGTCATACGGCTTGTTCAATTCGAGGTAAGCCTTGATGTTTTCTGCGTTCGCTTCCTCGGTCTTGACGCTGTTGGGGCCTTTGTTGGAGAACGTGCTCGCTGCCGCGTTGTACGCCCCGCCTTCGGTCGCCGAGGGGCGCGACTGAAAGTAGCGCGGATCTGGTTCGGTAACCGGTTCGCCTTCTTCTTCCTTCGGCTTGCCGTTCTTTGCAAGCACCGGCGTACCGAAGTTTTGGCCGATGATCTTCGATCCCACGAGCTTGCCTTTCACATAGACCTTCTGCCCATTCGCATCGCCCGGGAAGGCGACCTGGCCGACGCCCGTGATGAACAGCGGATACACGAGCCCGAGCAGGATCGCAAAGACGATTACGCCGATGATCGATGTCACGATGTCGCGTTTCATCTCAGTACAGATGCGTCGTCAGGCCCTGGACGATCGGTCCGAGCAGGAGTGCGGGAAAGAACGTCAGCGCGCCGACGAGGATGATCACGCCGATCAGCAAGATCGAGAAGGTGAAGTTGTCGGTGCGCATCGTGCCCAGGCCCGCCGGGGTGATCCGCTTGCCCGCCAGGGCCCCGGCGACGGCCAACGCGAACAGGATCGGCGCGTAGCGTGCAAACAACATGTCAAAGCCGCCGAGCAGGTTGGCAAACGTGATGCCGTGCGAGCCGGCGTTGCCCGCGTTCGGTTGGATGAATCCCGTGTAGCCGGCGAACGCGGAGCCGTTGTTGTTGGCCTGAGAGAGATAGGCGTAGAAGGTCTCGGAGAAGCCCTGCGGCGTGTTGCCCCCCGCTTTGGAGAGGGCCACTTCGGAGATCGACTTGCGCCCCGCCGCCGTGGCGGTCGCCATCGCAGTGCAGAAAAGCGCCGCGAGCGGCGTGATCAGGATACCCAGCCCCGCGAGCTTGATCTCCCTGGCCTCGAGCTTCTTGCCCAGCCACTCCGGCGTGCGCCCGACCATCAGCCCGCCGATGAACACGGCGAGCAGCACGTACAAGAGGATCGAATAGAGGCCCGTGCCGACGCCCCCGAAGATCACCTCGCTGGCGGACAGGTTCGCGAACGGAACGGCGCCGCCGATGCCCGTGAACGACTCGATCGCGCTGTTCACCGCGCCGCACGAGGTGACCGTCGTGACCGTATCGAATAGCGCTGAGCCAGCGATCCCAAAGCGCTGCTCCTTGCCTTCCATGTTGCCGCCGCCCGAGCCGGAGATGACGTGCGTGTGCAGTCCGGCCGCATGCTGCGCGGGCGAGCCATGCGCCTCGGCGATGTAGGCGACGGACGCAGCGCAGAGGAACATGAACATCACGACGCCGTAGATCGCGTAGCCCTGGCGGCGGTTGGCGGTCATCCGTCCGTAGGTGAAGATCAGCGCCGCCGGGATGATCAGCACCGCCAGCATCTCCCAGAAGTTGGTGAAGCCGGTCGGGTTCTCGAACGGGTGCGCTGAGTTTGTGTTGAAGAAACCACCGCCGTTGGTGCCCAGCAACTTGATCGCCTCCTGCGAGGCGGTCGGGCCCATGGCGATCTTCTGGGTCAGCCCCGTGACCGTGTGAACCGTCAGGTAGTTCGAGATGTTGGCGACCACTCCCTGGGAGACGAGCACGATCGCGATCACCACCGACAGCGGGGTGAGCACGTACAGAACCGTGCGCACGAGGTCCTGCCAGAAGTTGCCGAGGCTCTTGCCGCTGCGCCCTATTATCCCGCGGATCAGCGCGACCGCCACGACGATGCCGACACCCGCGGACAGCCAGTTCTGGACGGTCAGCCCGATCATCTGGCTGAGGTAGGTCATCGTGGTCTCGCCGCTGTAGTACTGCCAGTTGGTGTTCGTCATAAACGACGAGACCGTGTTGAAGGTCACGTTCCAAGGCGCCGATTTGAAACCTTGCGGGTTGAGCGCATGCGGAACGTAAAAGGCGTTCTGCGTACGCAGAACCAAGTACAGAAACAGCCAGCCCGCCAGCGAGAAGATGATCAGGCTTTTCGCATACGCCTTCCAGTCCTGTTCGCGCTTCGGGTCGACCCGCAGGATCGTGTACAGAAACCGCTCGGGTACCGCGAAGATCGGCGTCAGAAATACCCGTTCGCCGGTGTACACACGGGCCATGTAGCGGCCGAGCGGCAGTGCGAGCGCCGTCAGGATGATCGCGAACAGCGCGATCGTCAGCCAGCCGAGAAACGTCACCTAGAGCTTCTCCCCCCGGATCAGCGCATAAAAGAGGTAACCGATCACCAGCACCGAGACGATCAAGCCGAAGATGTCGGCCCCGCTCATATGCGCTCGATCCCGGCGATCATCGCGAGCAGAATCAAAAACATCGCGATCCCGAGCACCACCGCCACCGCGTCCATGCCGCCACTATCGGCCCGCGGACATCACGACGTCATCACGATTTGCGCGGCTCGTATAACGATTTCGTTACGGCGCCAGCGCGGTTCGCCAGCTGGCCGCTTTGGTCGAGCCGGCTGTGGAACGCACAGCAGCGCCAGGGCGATCGCCCCGCCGGCGGTTAGGTTGCTCGCGACCGTAGCCTCTGGTTCTCAATGCGAGAAGCGGTAACCCACTCCCGGGTCGGTGACGATGTAGCGGGGGCTCGGGCCGTCCGGCTCGATCTTTGCGCGTAGGCGGGCGATGTGGGTGCGCAGCGCCTGCACGTCATCGACGTAGCCGGGGCCCCAGACCTCCGTGAGCAGCGCGCGGTGGGTCATCAGTCGGCCACGATTGCTTGCGAGGACGCGCAGCAGGTCGAACTCGATCGGGGTCAGATGCACCGCCTCGCCCTCGCGGCTGACCGTGCGCGCGACGAAGTCGATCGCCAATCCCGCGACCTCGATCCGCGGCTGCTCACCAGCGGCCGTCCCGACCGCGCGGCGCAGTACGGCCTGGAGCCTGGCGATCAGCTCGCGCGCGGCGAAGGGCTTGGTCACGTAGTCATCAGCGCCAGCCTCGAGTGCGCGCACCTTTTGCTCCTCCTCGCCGACGGCGGACAGCACGAGGATCGGCATCTCACTCCATTCGCGCAGTCGGCGCGTCACCTCGATCCCGTCGCCGTCGGGCAGCACCAGGTCGACGATCGCGGCCTGCGGCGGGCGCACCGACGCGCGGTCCAGAGCCTCGCCGGCAGTCTGTGCGGCGATCACCTCAAAGCCCGCATCGCGCAACACCACCCGCAGCGCGCGCAGGATCTGCAGCTCGTCGTCGACGACGAGCACCCGCGCCGCGTCAGACGGCATCGCGCTCGCCGGCGGACTGGCGCGCGGTGGCGGCCGGAATCTCGCGAGGCGCGCCGTTGCGCGCAACCTCCTGACCGGCATCCGGCTCGCTCGGGTCCTCTGCCGCACCCCCGCCATCCTGTGCCGGCACGACCGGATCGAGGGGCAGCTCGAACACGAACGTGGCGCCCTGGCCCGGGAGGGACTCGACGTAAAGCTTGCCGCCGTTCGCATTCACGAAACCTCGCGCGATCGCCAGCCCCAGGCCGGACCCGCGGTGCCCGCCGCGCGCAGTCCCGGCCCGGTAGAACGGCTCGAACACCCGCTCCAGCTGCAGCGGTGGAATGCCGGGGCCGCGATCGACGACGCGCACGATCACGCGGTCGTTCTGGCCTCCGTGAGTGCGCACCGCCCGCGCCCGTACCGACACCGGGTGCCCGCCCGAATGCCGGTGCGCATTCTCGAGCACGTTGACGAACGCGCGCTCGAGCTGCGCGGAGTCGGCGCGCACGAGCGGCAGGTCGCGGCCGATCGACAGCGTGAAGTCATCGGGCTTCGGCGCGAGCTCATCGATCGCCGCGGTCAGCACCTCCTCGACCGACATCCACTCTCGCCGGGGCGCCGCGACGCCGGCCTCGAGACGGGACTGGTCGAGCAGGTTCTCGACCAGGCGCGACAGGCGCCGCGTCTCCTGGGCGATCACCGAGGCCAGCTCCTCGCGCTCCGGTTGTGACAGGCTCGGCAGTGCGACCGCCTCGCCGGCAGTCGCGATCGCGGTAAGGGGGGAGCGCAGGTCGTGTGAGACCGCACGCAAAAGCGCGGTCTTGACGACGTCCGCGCGCCGCAGCGAAGCCGTCTCGACGACCTCGCCGAGCAATGCCTCGCGTTCGAGCGCAGCGCTGAGCACGGCCTCGAGCGCCGGCACGACGCGCTCCTGCAGGCGGCGGAGGCTGGCCTCCGAGGTGTCCGCTCCGACCAACAGGGTGCCGAGCCGGCGGGTGCCTTCGCGCAGCGGAAACGCGATCCGACGCTCGTCTCCTTCGACCGCCTCGAGCTCGATCGCCGCCGAGCGCAGGCCGAGCACCTGCGAGAGCCTCGCCGCGGCCGTGGGCAGCGCCTGCGCGAGGTTGTCGCCGCGCAGCAACAGCCGCGCCATCTCAGCGGCGAGATCGGCCTCGCGACGGCGCTCCTCGGCCTCGCGGGTTCGCGCGCGCGCTAGCTCCGCCATCGAGCTGGCGATCGCGGCGATGACCACGAAGGCGATCAAGGCGACCCAGTTGTCGGGGTCCTTGATCGTGAAGCGCCCGACCGGAGGGAGGTGAAAGAAGTTGAACGCCGCCGCGCTGAGGACCCCCGTCAGCACCCCCAGCCAGGCCCCCCAGATCGCCGCGACCGCGAGCACCGCCAGCATGTACACGACCCCCAGCGAAACCACCGGCGCGATCTGCTTGAGCGGATAGATCAACAGCGTGCAGAGCGCGACCGCGAGAATCGCGACGAGGACGCCCAGCCGCCGCGGCGGCGGCTTGGCGGCTAGCAGGAAGCCGAACGGGCGCATGCTTGACCTCAGCGTAATGGCGAACGGGGCGCGACCGCGCCCATGCAGCCGTACGCGCTTCAGCCTCCGCCTCGCGGCACGCGACCCAGGCGATGCTCGGCACCGCGCTCGATCCGCTTGCCGAGCTCCGTCAAGCTCCACGCGTTGGGCGCCCCGCGCGCGGTTCCCTCGCTGAGATTGGTGATCGCGCCGGCGCGCTCCAGGCGCGTCAGCAACTTTGAGATCTGGCCCTGATCGACGATCCCGGCGCGCTCGGCGACCTCGCGATTGCTCGCGCCCGGGTATTGGCCGATCGCGCTGAGCACGCGGCCCGTGCGGTAGGTGAGCCGAAGGCCGTTGTCCTCGAACCGAGATCCGGTCAGATCCGGTCCCGGCTCGCTGCGAATCCGCGCGGGGGCGGGGCGCATCATTTCGCGCTGGGCAGCGCTCGATCCCAGATAGGGCAGCACGATCAGGCTCATCAGCGAGCCGAACAGCTCGATCGTCGGGCGCTCGTCCGGGGGCTCGGCGTCCTGGGCGAGCAGACGCGTCTGGATCACCGCCAGGACGGCGCCGACGACGCCCTCGGCGACGACCGGGGGCGGTTCGGAGCGTCCGACGGAGCCTTCCGAGCGTCCGCGGTCCACGATGTTCCACACCAGCGCCTGGGTCTCGGCCCGGCGGCGCGCGAGGTCGACGCTGCCGAGCGAATGCACGACCAGCAGGCGCCCGATCGACGGCTCATCGTCGAGGAAGCGCAACCCTTCTGCCAGCGCCGCTCTGATCCCGTCGCGCCAGCGGCGCTGGGCGCTGTAGGCGGGCATCATGCGTGCCGCGATGCGCTCGACGCCGAAGTCGAACGTCGCGATCAGGCAGCTCTTGCGGTCCGGGAACAGTTCGTAGAAGGCACGGCGCGAGGTGCCGGCGCGCGCGACGACGTGCGCGACCGTGACGTCGGCCACGCCGCGCTCGGCGACGAGCATCGCCATCGCCTCGAGAATCTGCGTTCTCTGGATGTCCTCCACGGCGCTCCTTCGTGCGGCCGCACGAGAACTATCCAACCTCTCCGTCTGTTCCCCAGCCACCCTTCATGACCTCTCTTGTGAGCTTGAGAGTAACAATTACGGGCGTCTCATTCGTGTCATATCGGATTATCCTTCGATTCCGATGATCGGAATACATGCAAGATTCCTTGCATTCGCGCCGAATCCTCGCGCGTAGGCCTCCGTCGAGCCGGATCGCGCGGTTCGTGCGTGGACCAGCGGATCGCGCCGAAACGGCCGCTGGTCGCCGGCCACGCCTCACGCGGCCGCAGCGAGCCGGGCGGGCGCCCCGAACGGCACGAGCACCTCGGGCAGCGCGACGCCGCCGTCGGCTTGCTGGCCGTTCTCCAGCAGCGCGATCAGCGTGCGGCCGACCGCGACCGCGGTGCCGTTGAGCGTGTGCAGCGGCTCGGTCCCGCGCTCAGCGCGCGTGCGGATCGCGAGGCGGCGCGCCTGGTAGTCGGTCGTGTTCGAACACGAGGTGAGCTCGCGATACCGCGACTGGCCGGGCAGGAATGCCTCGCAGTCGTACTTCTTCGCGGCCGACGCGCCGAGATCGGCGACGGCGATGTTCATCACGCGATAAGGCAGTTCCAGCTCGTGCAGGATCTCCTCCTGGATCGCCAGGATGCGCTCGTGCTCCGCCGGGGACTCGTGCGGGGCGACGAAGCTGAACATCTCCACCTTGTCGAACTGATGCACGCGAAAGATCCCGTGCGTGTCCTTGCCCGCCGCGCCGGCCTCGCGCCTGAAGCACGAAGAGAAGCCTGCATAGCGCAGCGGCAGGCGCTCCGCGTCGAGGATCTCCTCGGCGTGCAGCGAGGCGAGGGCGACCTCGGAGGTCCCGAGGAGGTAGAGCTCATCCTCGGGCAACGCATAGATCTGCTGCTCGGTGTCAGGCAGAAAGCCGGTCCCGTAGAGCGCGTGCTCGCGCACGAGCACCGGCGGGATCACGGGCTGAAAGCCGCGCAGTCGCAGCTTTTCGAGCGCCCAGCGAACGAGCGCAAACTCGACCAGCACGAGCTCGCCCAGCAGATAGGCGAAGCGCGACCCCGAAAGACGCGCGGCGCGCTCCATATCGATCAGCGATCCAGCGAGCTCGAGGTGGTCGCGGACCGGGAAGTCGAACGTCCGCGGCGCACCGACGGTGCGGACCAGCTCGTCCTCCGGTCCTGCTGCAGCCGAGGGGTCCGGCAGGTTCGGCAACCGACCGAGCAGTGCGTCGAGGCCCTGCTTCGCAACGCTCGCCTGATCGCTCAGCTCCTTGACCTGGGCGCTCATCTCCTGCATTTGCGCGCGCAGCTCAGGCGCGTCCTCGCCGCGCGCCCTCGCCGCGCCAAACTCCTCCGAGCGGCTCTTTTGCGCGGCCCGCAGACTCTCAGCCGAGGTCGTGGCGGCGCGCCACTGTTGATCCTTTTCGAGAAGCTCATCGACAAGCGCCGCGAGCGAAGGGTCGCGGCGCGCAAGCGCGGCCCGCACCGTTTCCGGGTCCTGCCTGATCAGCTTGAGGTCCAGCACGCGGCGGACTCCCCAAGTCGCTCTACTTGGTGGACAGGTTGATCGGCGTCGTCGCTACCTGCTGGGCCTGCGAGCCCGAGTAGTGGGCGAGGAATTCGGCGACCTCGTAGGCCTCGGGTCCCACCACCACGTTCTGAGGCATGATCGCCCCCGAGAAGCCGCCGTTGCGGATCGCGAACAGAACCTGTTCGACGTTCTCCTTGCGGAAGTTGAAATTCGGGCCGTTGGTCTTCAGCCGGTCCTTGATGCTCGTCGCCGAGCCCTCCGCGCCGACGACCGACAGCGTGTGGCATCCCGAGCAGCGCTGGCTGAACAGCACCGCGCCCTGGTAGTACGGGCTCGTCTTCGACACCTGGATGCCCTGCGAGCCGCACGCACCGAGAATCGCGGCGCAGGCCAGCAGCGCCATCGTCGTGAGGGCTGGCTTCATGCGGCGGGAATATATAGCTCCAGCGGCTTCCGCCTCTCCAGCCCGCGGGGTCTAGAACCCGTGCGCGGTGCCGGCGGCGCGCAGCGCGAGAAAGACGACGACCAGAGCGGAGAGCGCCATGATGCCCATCTCCCGGGTGAGGATCTCCCTGACGACCGCGTGCTGCTCGGCGTCAGGGAGCGTGCCGACCGCCTGGGCATCGGCGAGCTTGCGCCGGTCGAGGATCGTCTGCGCGGCGGTCAGCCGCAGCTGCTCGGCGACGAACGCGACCGCGATTGGCAGCAGCGCGTAGAGGTAGAACAGGCGGTCGGTCGAGTACTTGCCGGCGACCGCGAGCGAGCCGGCGAGGAGCGCGAGCGTCAACGCCGAGCCCTGGCCGATGCGCAGCAGCACCCAGAACGCCCGGCTGGGCTTCCCCCGATACCAGCACCAGGCTCCGAAGAGGGCCGAAAAGGCGTTGAGAGCGGCCACGGCAAGCGAGGCTGCGACGACCGCTTGTGTCACGATTTCGAGCCGATCGTCACTATGTAACAAATTGCCACAAGCGGTGATATAACAGCGCTCGGTGCTGCGCAGTTACCTCCCGGCGATCGTATTCCTCCTGCTCGGCGGAGGTGTGGGAGTCGCGTTCGCAGTGTTGAATTCGTACATCGGACCGCGGCGCAAGGTGGCGCACAAGCAGGATCCGTACGAGTGCGGGCTGCCGTCGGAGGTCAAGCAGGGCATGCGCTTCGGGATCAGCTTCTACCTGATCGCGATGCTGTTCATCCTGTTCGACATCGAGGTCGTGTTCCTGTATCCGATCGCGATCGAGCTGCGTGCGTACGGCACCTACGCGATGGCCGAGACGGTGACGTTCGTCGTGCTGTTGTTCGTGGCCTTCGTGTACGTCTGGCGCAGAGGGGCTCTGGAGTGGCGCTGAGACGAGCACGTCCCCGCCCGATCGCGGCCCGCGGCGGGCCGCCGGCGGCGGGCGCGGGGCTGCGCGTGGAGCGCCTCAGCGCCGAGCAGCTGCTGCGCGGCGGCGAGATCGAAGGGCCGAACCGAGCGGCGCACCTGGAGGGCGAGGAGCTCGAACGCGAGGTGCACGAGCGCGTGATGACGACGACGCTCGACCGAGCGGTCGCGTGGGCACGCTCGAACTCGTTCTTTCCGCTGTCGTTCGGCCTCGCGTGCTGCGCGATGGAGCAGTTCCAAACCGCCGGCCCGCGGATGGACATCGCGCGATTCGGCTATGAGGCGTTTCGCGCCTCGCCGCGCCAGGCGGATCTGATCATCCTCGCAGGGCGGGTGTCAATCAAGATGGCGCCGATCATTCGCAGGCTGTATGACCAGATGCTCGAGCCCAAGTGGGCGATCTCGATGGGGGCATGCTGCAGCTCGAGGGGCGTGTTCAACAACTACGCGCTGGTGCCGTCGGACAACTTCATGCCGATCGACGTGCACATACCCGGCTGTCCGCCGCGCCCGGAGGCGTTGATGCACGGGGTGCTCAAGCTGCGCAAGCTGGTCCAGGACGACCCGGACCTGGGCTGGCGGGAGCGCTACCACGCGGTCGGCACCGAGGAGGTTCCTTCGCCTGAGGATCTAGATGCCTGACGCCACGGGACTCGAGCTGCTCGCCAAAGAGCTGGGCGAGAGCGTGCTGGAGACCGTGTACTTCCGCGAACGCGCGACGCTGGTGGTCAGGCCCGCGGCGATCCGCGGTGTCCTGCAGGCGCTGCGCGCGAAGGGCTACGACTTCCTGGCGAGCGTGCACGGCGTCGACTACTACCCCGAGGAGCCGCGCCTCGGCGTCGTCTATGAGCTGCTGGACATGAGCGGCGTCGATCGCGTCGCGGTCAAGCTGCGCGTGCCCTCGCGCGAGCCGAGCGTCGAGTCGGTGACCGAGGACTGGCCGACCGCAAACCATCAGGAGCGCGAGGTCTATGACATGTTCGGGGTCGTGTTCGAGGGGCATCCGGATCCGCGCCGGATCCTGATGCCCGAGGACTATGAGGGCCATCCCCAGCGGCGCGATTTCCCGCTCGGCGGCGAAGCGGTCCGCTTCACGCGCGACGAAGGCAGCGCGCGCGACTCACAGCGCTCGCAGGCGCCGGAGGCCAGCGCGTGAGCACGACCGAGCGCCCGCCGCTGTCGGAGTACCGCGAGCGCGAGCAGAGCGTCACGCTCGCTCGCGTCGGGCAGCCGCCCGACAGCGACTCGCGCGCGACCAGCGACGAAGCGACGCATGAGCTGCTGACGCTCAACTTCGGGCCTCACCATCCGGCGACCCATGGCGTGCTGCGGCTGCTGGTGACGCTGCAGGGCGAGATCGTCCGCGACCTCAAACCGATCATCGGCTACGTGCACACCGGGATCGAGAAGACCGCCGAGGACAAGTCGTACTGGAAGGTGATCCCGATCGTCGAGCGGATGGACTACCTGTCCTACTACTTCAACGCGATGGCCTACTGCGGCGCGGTCGAGGCGCTCGCCGAGGTCGAGGTGCCCAAGCGGGCGCAGTACCTGCGGGTGATCCATCTCGAGCTGAACCGGATCGCGTCGCACTTGATCTGGCTGGGAACGAGCGCGCTCGACCTCGGGTCCTCGTCGATTTTCCTGTACTGCCTGCGCGAGCGCGAACAGATCCTCGACCTGTTCGAGATGTCCTCGGGCCAGCGCATGCACACACGCTACTTCCAGGTGGGCGGCGTGATCGAGGACATCCCGGCGGGATTTGAGCGCAAGTTGCGCGAGTTCCTGCAGATCATGCCGACCCGCGCGGACCAGTACGCGGCGATCTTGAGCGCCAACGAGATCCTGCTGCAGCGCCTGCGCGGCACCTGCCCGCTCGACGAGCAGACGCTGCTCGCGCTGGGCGTATCCGGGCCGCTGCTGCGCGCGGCGGGCAACCCTTGGGATCTGCGCAAGGCGACGCCGTACAGCTCCTATGAGGACTTCGATTTCAAGATCCCGGTCGGGACGCAGGGCGACAACTACGACCGCTACGCGGTCAGGCTGGCCGAGATCTACGAGTCGGTGAAGATCATCGAACAGGCGCTCGACGGCCTGCCCGAGGGCCCGCACATAACCGAGGATCGCAAGGTCGCGCTACCGCCGCGGTATGAGCTCGCGACCTCGATGGAGGCGCTGATCCACCACTTCAAGCTCGTCACCGAGGGCTTCAGGGTGCCGCCGGGAGAGGTGTATCACCCGATCGAATCTCCGCGCGGCGAGCTCGGCTGCTTCGTGCGCTCGGACGGCAGCTCCAAGCCCGCGCGGGTGCACATGCGCGACCCCTCGTTCGTCAATCTCCAGGCCCTGTCGCACATGGTCAAGGGGTCCTATATCGCGGACCTGATCGCGACCGTCGCGATGCTCGATCCGATTCTCGGGGGAATCGACCGATGAGCGCTGCAACGCCGCCCGGGTGGGACGCGCCCGCCGACTTCGACAAGGGCCCGGCCACGATCCCCGACCCGGCGAGCACGCCGGTCCCCGCGGAGCTGCGCGCAGACATCGAGGCGTACATGGCGCGCTATCCAGACCGCCACTCCGCCGCGCTGCCGGCGCTGCAGGCCGCGCAGCGGATCCACGGCTGGTGCTCTCCGGAGGCGATCGAACAGGTCGCGTGCGTGATGCGGGTCACGCCGGGCTCGCTCGATGCGCTGGCGACCTTTTACGACATGCTCGAGACCGAGCCGGCGGGCGAGCACAGCGTGTACGTGTGCACCAACATCTCCTGCTCGCTGCGCGGCGCGGACGAGCTGTACGAGGCGGCGCGCGAGGCGACCGAGGCGGATCCCGCGATCACCGTCCGCGCGTTCGAGTGCCTCGGCGCGTGCGACATCGCCCCGATGGCGTCGGTCGACGGCGTCTACGTCGGCCCGCTCACCGTCGAGGACGTCCCGCGGCTGCTGCAGGATGTGCGCGACGGAGGACCCGTCCTGACCGACAAGCAGCTGGCCACGCGCCTCACCGCCGATCCAAGCGCGAACTCGCGCGAGTTCCCATCCCATCCGACACAGGACCCGGAGCGCTGATGAGCGAAGCGCTGCTGCTCAAGGACATCGACGAGCCGGGCTTGAACACGCTTGCGGTCTACGAGCGGCGCGGCGGTTATGCGTCGCTGCGCAAGGCACTGCAGATGACTCCTCAGGAAGTGCTCGAACAGCTCGAAGCGTCTGATCTGCGCGGCCGCGGCGGCGCTGGATTTCAGATGGGCAAGAAGGTCTCGTTCCTGCCGAAGGGATCGATCGAGAAGTACCTCGTGTGCAACGCCGACGAGTCCGAGCCGGGGACGTTCAAGGACCGTGAACTGATGCAGAAGAACCCGCACAGGCTGATCGAGGGGATCGTGATCGCGACGCACGCGGCCGGGGTGGCGCGATCGTTCATCTACGTCCGCGGCGAGTATGCGCTGCAGGCGGACATCCTCGAGGCGGCGCTGGCGGAAGCCCGCACGCATGGCTACCTGGGCGAGGACATCCTCGGCTCGGGCCACTCGCTGTCGCTGGTCCTGCACCGCGGCGCAGGTGCGTACATCTGCGGCGAGGAGACGGGCCTGCTCGACTCGCTCGAGGGCAAGCGCGGCAACCCTCGCCTGAAGCCCCCGTTCCCCGCCAACCAGGGGCTCTACCAGGGCCCGACGCTGATCAACAACGTCGAGACCCTCTACACCGTGCCCACGATCATCCAGATGGGCGGCGCCGAGTACGCGCGGCTCGGCACGGAAACCTCGACCGGCACCAAGGTCGTGTCGGTTTCCGGGCACGTACTAAGGCCGGGCAACTACGAGATCGAGCTCGGCACTCCCTCGCGCGAGCTGATCTACGGCCTCGCCGGCGGTCCGCCCGCCGGGCGCGAGGTCAAGTGCTGGTTCCCCGGCGGCTCCTCCTCTCCCGTGCTGACCGCCGCCGACCTCGACGTCCCCTATGACTTCGACTCGGTCGCGAAAGCGGGGTCGATGATGGGTTCGGGCGCGGTCATCGTCGTCGACGACTCGACTCCGATCCTCGACGTCGCGATGAAGCTCGCAAGGTTCTACGCGCACGAGTCCTGCGGCAAGTGCACGCCGTGTCGCGAGGGCACGAACTGGACCGTGAAGATGCTCGAACGGATCGACCGCGGCGAGGCGACGCCGATGGACCTAGAGATCATGTCGAACGTCCAGGAGCACATCATCGGCAATTGTCTGTGCGTGCTGGGCGACTCGATGGCGATGCCGATCGGCTCGATGATCGCGAAGTTCAAGGACGAGTTCGAAGCGCACATGGAGCAGCGGCGCCTGGCGCCGGCCGCGCCCGCGGGAGCGCCGGCCTGATGCCGCGCCCGCAGCAGAACACGATCAACCTGACGATCGACGGCCGCGAGGTGCAGGCTGCCGAGAACACGATGCTGGTCGACGCCGCCAAACACGGCGACGTCGAGATTCCCGTGTTCTGCTACGAGCCGAAACTCGGGCAGCCGGTCGGGGCGTGTCGCATGTGCCTGGTCGAGGTCGAGGGGATTCCCAAGCTGCAGACCGGCTGCTCGACCCCGGTCAAGGACGGCATGGTCGTGCACACCCAGTCCGAGCGGGTGCAGACCGCCCAGCGCGCGGTGGTCGAGTTTCTGCTGATCAACCATCCGCTCGACTGTCCCGTGTGCGACAAGGGCGGCGAGTGCCCGTTGCAGGACATCACCTTCGGCTGGGGTCCGGGCATCTCCCGCTTCGTCGACCCCAAGCGCCATTTCGTCAAGCCGCTCGAGCTCTCGCCGACGATCGCGATCGACCGCGAGCGCTGCATCGTCTGCTACCGCTGCGTGCGCTTCAGCCAGGAGATCTCCGAAGACAACCAGTTGGTGCTGCTCGAGCGCGGCGCGCACTCGTACGTGTCGACCTTCGACGGTCACCCCTACGTGGCGCCGTTCAGCGGCAACATCGTCGAACTGTGCCCTGTCGGCGCGCTCACCTCGCGCCCCTACCGCTTCCGGGCGCGTCCCTGGGACGTCGAGGATGCGGGCTCGGTGTGCACTCTCTGCCCCGCGCAGTGCAACGTCACGCTGACGGTGCGCGACGAGCGGGTGATGCGGGTTCTCGCGCGCGAGAATCCAGCGGTCGACGACGGCTGGCTGTGCGACCGCGGGCGCTTCGCCTACCCCGCGCTCGGCGGCGCGACACGCGTGACCGAGCCGCTGCTGCGTGACGGCGGCGAGTTGCGGCCGGTCAGCTGGGAGCGGGCGCTGCAAGAGGCCTCGGCCGGTCTGACGCGCGCGGGAGCGCGCACGGGCGCCCTGGTCGGGGGCGAGGCGACGAACGAGGAGGGCTTGCTGCTCGCGCGCTTGATGCGCGAGGGTCTCGAGTCCCCGCACCTCGACTCGCGCCGTGCCGGCAGGCTGGCGCTCGAGCTGCACCGGGCGCTGAACGACCCGCGGCTGCAGGCGCGCGTGTCGGACCTCGAGTTCGCCCATGCCGTGCTCGTGCTCGCGAGCGACCCGATCGTCGATGCGCCGATCCTCGACCTGCGCCTGCGCAAGGGCGCGCGCCGGCACGGGATGAAGCTCGTGCGCGCGACCGCTGAGGACCTGCTCGCGCGCTCGACCGAGCTCGTCGCCCAGTTGAAGGACCTCGGCGAGGAGATCGTGATCCTCTGGGGCGAGCGCCTGACCGCCGGTCCCGACGGCGAGGCCCAGGCCAAGGCCCTGCTCGAGCTCGCGAGCGCGCTCGCGCTGCCCGGCACAGACGGCGCTGGCCTTTTGGAAATCCCCGCTTCGGCCAATGGTCGCGGGCTGCGCGAGGCGGGTGTCTTGCCGAACGCGAGCCCCGGTCTGGGCGAGCTCTCCGGAGAGCAGGGCCGCGACGCGGCGGGCATAGCGCGGGGGCTGCGCGAGGGCGAGCTGAGCGCGGTCTTGTTGCTCGAGAGCGATCCGCTACCGGGACCCTCCGAGGCGGAGTGGGGAGACGGCGAGCTGTGGGAGCAGGCGCTCGCGCGCGCCGCGACCGTCGTCGCACACGCATCCTTTCTCACCGAGGGCGTGCGCGCGTACGCGAACGTCGTGTTCCCGGCGCAGGCGTATGCGGAGAAGGAGGGCACGATCGTTCACGCCGACGGACGTATCCAGCGGCTGCGCCCCGCGGTCGCGCACCCGGGACAAACCCGCGCGCAGTGGCAGGTGCTCGCCGAGCTCGCATCGCGGCTGGGATTGGACCTGGAGGTGCGAGCCGGCTCGATGGCCTCGCAGCAGCTGTTCGACGCAGTGCCGTTCTACGCGGGCCTGACGCTCGATGAGATCGGCGGCAAGGGAATCCGCTGGCAGGAGCGCCCGGCGGCCGGCGCCTACCCGCTCGAGGTGCCCCTATGAGCGCCCCGCTGGCCGCCGTCGGCTACTACGAAGAATGGTGGATCCAGGTGGTCAAGGCGATCATCATCTTCGCCGTCGGCCTGCAGCTCGTGCCGGTCGTGCTGCTCGCCGAGCGCAAGCTGCTCGGGCGCTTCCAGGCGCGCTACGGCCCCAACCGGGTCGGTCCCTATGGCGCGCTTCAGCCCTTGGCGGACATCCTCAAGCTGCTCACCAAGGAGCAGTTTCGCCCGACAACGTCGGTCGGCTTTTTGTTCGCGATCGCCCCGATCATCTCGATCCTCACGGCCGTCGCGGCGTTCGCGATCATTCCCTTCGGAGACGTCCAGCACATCTTCGGCACGCCGGTCGGCCTGTACGGGGTCGACGTCTCGATCGGGCCGCTGTACCTGTTCGCGTTCAGCGCGATCGCGTTCTACGGGATCATGCTCGGCGGCTGGTCCTCGGGTTCGAAGTACTCGTTCCTCGGCGCGATGCGCAGCGCCGCGCAGCTGATCTCCTACGAGGTCTCGCAGGCGCTCGCGCTGGTCGGCGTGATCATCACCGCGCAGACGCTGTCGCTCACCGGGATAGTCCGGGCGCAGGGGGGCATGTGGTACATCGTCCCGCAGTTCGTCGCGTTTTTGATCTTCTTGGTCGCGGGCTTCGCGGAGACGAACCGCGCGCCGTTCGACCTGACGGAGGCCGACGCCGAGCTGGTCGGCGGCTACAACACGGAGTTCGGCGGCGGGCGCTTCGCCTCCTATTACTTCGCCGAGTACCTCAACGTGCTCGTCGTCTCGGGGATCGTCGCGACCGTGTTTCTCGGCGGCTGGCTCTTGCCCTTCGGCATACACCCGCCCGGTTGGGTCGACCCGTTCGTGGTGCTCGTCAAGATGGCGATCATCACCTTCCTGTTCATCTGGGCACGCGCAACGCTGCCGCGGCTGCGCTACGACCAGCTGATGAGCTTCGGCTGGAAGGTGCTGCTCCCGCTGGCCACGCTCAACGCGCTGGTGACCGCCGTGCTCGTGGTGGTGACGCACTGATGGGCGCGAGCTGGAGCCCGGGCGAGGACGTGATCGAGGTCACGCGCGCGCCCGCGCCGGGCCCGGCGCTGAGCGCTTGGCGCACGTTTCGCGAGACCGCGCGCGGCCTGCTGACGACGCTGGGGCGTTTCAAAGAGGGCCCGGTGACGGTCGAGTACCCCGAGGACAAGATTCCGGTCTATCCGCGCTTTCGCGGCCGCCACAAGCTGCACCGCTTCGAGGACACCGGTCTCGAGAAGTGCGTCGGCTGCTCGCTGTGCGCGGCGGCCTGCCCGGCCGACTGCATCAGGGTCGTCGCCGCCGAGAACACCCCCGAGAACCGTGTGTCCGCAGGCGAGCGTTACGCGGTCGTCTACGAGATCAACCTCGCCCACTGCATCTTCTGCGGCTACTGCGAGGTCGCCTGCCCGTTCGACGCGATCACGATGGGCCACGACTACGAGCTCTCGGACTACGAGCGCGAGGACCTGATATTCACGAAGGAGATGCTCCTGGCAGAGCCCCTCGAGCGGACGCCGCTGAGGACCGAGGGCGAGTGATGGGCAACGCTGTTTCAGCGCCGCGATGAGCACGTTTCTGTTCTTTGTCGCCGGCATCGGCGCGATCACGGGCGCGGTCGGCGTGGTGGTGTTGCGCGATCCGTTTTACAGCGTGCTGTCTCTCGTCGGCCATCTTCTTTCGCTGGCGGTGCTGTTCCTGCTGCTGCGCTCTGAATTCGTCGCCGCGGTTCAGGTGGTGGTCTACGCGGGCGCCGTAATGGTCCTGTACGTGTTCGTCGTCTCCTACGTCGGCGGTCGCGAGGAGGCCGCGCGGATCGTCCAGCTCGGCGAACGGATGCGCGGGCGCGGACCCGCCGGCGCGAACCTGCGCCTGGGCGCGGCGGTGCTCGGCGGCGCGTTGCTGATCGAGTTGCTGATCGCGCTGCTCGGAACGGGCCTCGAGGCCGTCGACAGCAAGGGCGCCGGCTATACGGCTGGCCCGCACGCTTTCGGCACGCCGGCGTACGTGGGCAAATTGCTGTTGACGCGCTTCTTGCTGGTGTTCGAGGGCGCGTCTTTCTTGCTGCTGATCGCGGCCGTCGGGGCCGTGATGCTCGCCGGCCGCGCGGCTCGCCGCGCCCCGCTCGGGCCGGGGCGCGCTGGGCTCGCGGAGGAGGAGCGCGTGCGTCAGCTGCTGGCGCTCGACGTTGTGCCTCCGCCGCAGACGGGCACGATGCTCGAGGGCGTCGGGGCCCGCTCGCAGAGCGCGCCCGACCCGCAGCGCGCGGACGATGGGAAGGGCGATCCGCGATGACGATCGGCTGGTATCTGGCCGTGTCGGCGATCGTGTTCACGCTCGGCGCGGTCGGCGTCGTCGTGCGGCGCAATCCGCTCGTCGTGCTGCTCTGCCTGGAGCTGATGCTCAACGGCGCCAACCTCGCATTGATCGCGTTCTCGCGCATGTGGGGCAACGGCGACGGGCAGATCCTGGCGCTGATCGTGATGACGGTCGCCGCCTGCGAGGTGTGCATCGGCCTGGGCATGATCGTCGCGATCTACAGGCGCAAGCTGCCGATCGACGTCGACGAGTTCAGAGAGCTCCAGGGATGAGCGGCGAAGGTCCGATCGAGGCGGCGCGGACGGCCGCCATCGAGATCGCAGGCGCCGGGCCGACGGAGGCGCGAGCATGACAACCACCTTCGCCTGGCTGACGCTGCTTTGCCCGCTGGTGGGGATGCTGGTGATCGCCTTCGCCTATCGCCGGCTGCCCGGGCGCAGCGCGGGGTGGATCGGGACGGGCGCAATCCTGCTCTCGTTCGCGCTGGCGCTGTGCACGCTCATCTCGCTGCTGGGCCACGCGCCGCAGCATCGCGAGCTCACCTCGACGCTGTGGGAATACGCGAGCACGGTCGGCGTCAACGGACAGATCTCGATCCTGGTCGACCCGCTGTCCGTCTACATGATCCTGGTGGTCAGCGGTGTCTCGAGCATGATCCACCTGTACTCGGTGTCCTACCTGGAGCAGGACCGCGGCCTCGCGAGGTACTTCTCGTACCTGAACTTCTTCGTCTTCTCGATGCTGCTGCTCGTGCTCGCGGGCAACTTCCTGCTGCTGATCGTCGGCTGGGCGTTCGTCGGCGCGGCCTCATATCTGCTGATCTCCTTCTGGTACCGGCGTACGACCGCGACGCGGGCGGGGATCAAGGCGTTCGTGATCAACGTCGTCGGCGACGTCGGCCTCGTGCTTGGCACCTACTTCATCTTCAAGCACACCGCGACGCTCGACTTCCTGCAGACCTTCAATCGGGCGCCGCACGTCTTTCACTCCGGCGAAGCGGACATCGTCGCCGGCTGCCTGCTGTTGCTGGTCGGCGCGATCGCCAAGTCCGCGCAGATTCCGCTGCACACCTGGCTGCCGGACGCGATGGAGGGCCCGACCCCGGTCAGCGCGTTGATCCACGCAGCGACGATGGTCACCGCCGGGGTCTATCTGATCGCGCGCATGCACGTGCTGTTCGAACTCGCTCCGGCCGCGCAGGACGCCGGCGCGGTGATCGGAGCGGCGACGCTGTTGATCGCAGCGACGATCGCGCTCGTCCAGACCGACATCAAGCGCGTCATCGCCTACTCGACCATGTCTCAGATCGGCTACATGATCATGGGCGTGTCGGTCGGCGCGTACGCGGCGGGGATGTTTCACCTGATGACGCACGCCTTCTTCAAGGCGCTGCTGTTCATGGCGGCGGGCTCGATCATCGGCGCGATGGCCGGCGAGCAGTCGCTCGACAAGATGGGCGGGTTTCGCAAGGCGCTGCCGTTCACGTTCGCCTGCTTTGTCATCGGCGGGCTGGCGCTGTCCGGCATCCCGCCCTTCTCGGGCTTTTTCTCCAAGGACGAGATCCTGCTGGTCACCGGCGAGCGTGGCGGCTGGCACTGGGCGCTGTATGTACTCGGCTACCTCGGCGCGTTCCTGACCGCGATCTACACCTTCCGCATGATCTTCCGCGCCTTCTACGGCGAGCCGGTGCCAGAGGCGCGCGAGCTCGAGGCGGGACATCTGCATCACGCGGAGGTCCCGACCAACCCCGACACCGGCGAGGTCGAGGACACCGACGTTGGCTTCCCGGGCCCGCACCACGCGATCGCCGAGCGGGCGCTGCCGATGAGCGTCGCGATGAGCGTGCTGGCCGTCGGCGCGATCGGTGCAGGTCTCGTGCAGATCCCGGAAGTCGACCAGGTGGTCGTGAACTTCCTGCGGCCCACTTTCGCCGGCTCGCCGCTGTATGAACCGCACACCCGCGACGGGCTGCTGGTGTTCGGACTGTGCCTCGGCACGCTGCTCGGGCTCGCTGGAATCTTCATCGCCTATCGCATCTGGGTGCGAGCGCCGGGCATCGCGCTCAGCGCGCGCGAGCGGCTGCGCCCGCTGTATGAGCTGCTGGCGCACAAGTGGTACTTCGATGAGCTGATCGACGCGCTGGTCGTCCGCCCCGCCGCCGCGGCGGGCCGGTTCGCAAACGGCACGTTCGAGCGCGTCTTCGTCCAGGACACGCTGATCGGCGGCACGACCGGGATCGTGCGCGCGGGGTCCGCGGCGGTGCGCGCGGTGCAAAGCGGATTCCTGCGCTACTACGCGGCGCTGCTCGTGCTCGGCGTCACCGGTATCGGCCTCTACTTCCTGCTGCAGACCTGATGCCGGCGCTCTCGGTCCTGATCTGGCTTCCCCTCGCCTGCGGCGTGCTCGGCGCGATCGTCGGGCTCGCCAATCAGCGCCTGCCCGGCCTGCTCGCGCTGCTCGGCTCGCTCGCCGCGTTCGGACTGGCGGTCGGCTACATCGCCGACTACTCCCCCGCCACGCATGGCCTGACGCACGTCACCGACGTCGTCTGGGTCGCCGAACTTGGCATCCACTACAAGCTCGGGATCAGCGGCCTCAATGTCTTTCTGATCGGCCTGACCACGCTGCTGTTCGCCGCCGCGACGATCGCGGCGAATCTGCGCAGCTGGGAGCGGCCGCGGCTCTTCTGGTTTCACTTCATGCTCGCCGAGTCGGCCGTGCTCGGCGCGTTCCTGGCCCAGGACCTGGCGCTGTTCGTCGCGTTCTTCGATCTGATGCTGATCCCGTTCTACTTCTTGACCGGCGGCTGGGGGCGCGAGCCGGGACGCGTGAAAGCGACGATCAAGCTCGTCATCTACACGTTCGTCGGCTCGCTGCTGATGCTCGCCGCGGCGATCGCCACGGGCGTGCTGGCCGCCCAGCAGGGCGGCGGGCACATCACGTTCGTGCTCTCTCAGCTGCACGCGATGCCCCTGAGCCGGGGCTCGCAGGAGTGGATCTTCTTGTTCTTCGCCGCCGCGTTCCTCGTCAAGATGCCGGCGTTCCCCCTGCACGGCTGGATGCCGGACGCCTACCGCGCGATGCCGATCGAGGTGCTGATGGTCTTCTCGGGGGTGCTCTCGAAGGTCGGCGCCTACGGCTTCTTGGCGATCGTGCTGCCGCTCTACCCACAGGCGGCCGCGCACTTTCAGACGCTGATGCTGATCATCGCGCTGGCCTCGATCCTGTACGGCTCGGCGGTCGCGTTCACCCAGACCGACGCGCGCCTGATCGCCGGCTACTCGTCGGTCGCGCAGCTCGGCTTCATCACGCTGGGGATATTCGCGCTGAACCCGCAGGGCGCCCAGGGCGCGCTGTTGCAGATGGTCAACCACGGCCTCGTGGTCGCTCCGCTGCTGTTCATCGTCGCGGTGCTCAGCCGGCGCGCGGGCGACTCGGAGGACATACGCGACATGGGCGGGATCGCATTTCGCGCGCCGCTGCTCGCGTCGATCTTCTTGATCGTCGCGTTCGCGACGCTGGCGATGCCCGGCTCGGCCAACTTCGTCGGCGAGTTCTTCATCCTGCTCGGCGTGTTCAAGGCCAAGCTGGTAATCGCGATCGTCGCATTCACGGGCGTCGTGATGGCGAGCGTCTATGCGCTGCGGCTGTTCATCCGCGCGATGCACAACCGCGTCGGCGCGCGCGTCGACTCGCGCGAGATCAGCGTGCGCGACGGGGCGGTGCTGGTCCCGCTCGTGATCGTGATCGTGTTCATGGCGCTGTATCCCCAGCTGGCGCTCAGACGCAGTGAATCCTCGATCAAGACCGCGGTCGCGAGCGCGCAGGCCGCGCTCGGCCCCGCGCCGTCGACCGTGGCCCTCGGCGCAGGGCTCCAGAGCGCGCAGCGCCCGGTCGCCCAGGCCGAAGGGACGATCGGAAAATGAGCGCCGCAGCGATGCCCGCCCTCGCGACGGCGACGCTCAAAGGCCCGCACGTGGACTTCGCGGCGCTGTCGCCGCTGATAGCGCTGCTGGCCGGAGCGGTGGTGGTGCTGCTCGTCGGGGTGTTCGCGCGGACGCCGGCCGGCGGGCGCTCGCTCGGTGCGCAGCTCGTCCCGGCGCTCAGCCTGGTTACGCTGGGCGCCGCCGCGGGGCTGACCATCTGGCAGTGGAACAGCGAGAAGTCGATCGTCGCGGGCGCGCTGCGGATCGACGACCTGTCGCTGGTGCTGAACCTGATCCTCGCGGCCGGCGGCGCCTGCGCGGTGCTGCTCGCCTGGCGCTCGCACGCGGCGCACCCGGCCGGAACGCGCACCCCCGAGGGCTGGGTCGGCGAGTGGCATGCGCTTTTGCTGACCTCGATCGCCGGGATGTCGCTGCTGGCGGCCGCCCAGAACACGGTCGCGCTGTTCCTCGGGCTCGAGCTCCTCTCGATCCCGCTGTACGTGTTGTGCGCGAGCGAACTGCGCCGCGAGCATTCGCTCGAGTCGGGCCTGAAGTATCTGATCGTCGGCTCGGTCGGCTCGGCGACGCTGCTCTACGGGCTCGCGCTGATCTACGGCGCGACCGGCGCGACCGACTTCGGCGCGATCTCGAGCGCGCTGGCAAGCGGGAACCTGGCGACCGACCCGCTGACGCTCACCGGCGTCGGCCTGTGCGCCGTCGGCCTGTCGTTCAAGGCGTCCGTGGCGCCGTTTCATCAGTGGACGCCGGACGTCTACGAGGGCGCGCCGACGCCGATCACGGCATTCATGGCGGTGGCCACGAAGGTCGCGGCGCTCGGCGTGTTCCTGCGCCTGTTCGACGTCGCACTGATCAACACCCAGCAGAACTGGGGACCGGCAATCGCGGCGCTGGCGACGATCACGATCGTCGTCGGCAACGTCGGCGCGCTCGGTCAGTCCTCGCTGAAGCGAATGCTCGCCTACTCCTCGGTCGGTCAGGTCGGATACATGCTCGCGGGGGTCGTCGTCGCGACCAAGCTGGGCGTGCAGGCGACGGTCTTCTACTTGGCCGTCTACCTGTTCATGAACATGGCCGCGTTCGCCACGATCGTCGCTCGCGAGCGCGAAACCGGCCTCGGCGACAGCGCCGCCGCGCTCCGCGGTCTCGGCCGCGAGCGCCCCTACCTGGCCTGGCCGATGACGCTCGCGATGCTCGGCCTGGCCGGAATCCCCGCGACCGCCGGGTTCATCGGCAAGTTCTATCTGATCGACGCGGCGGTCTCGGGCGGCTACACCTGGCTGGGTGTCGTGATCGTGATCGGCTCGATGATCTCGCTCGGCTACTACCTGCCGGTGATCGCGGCGATGTGGATGGGCGACCGCCGTGAACAGGAACCGGCCCCGGCCCCGGATACACCGGCCGCGCCCCCGCCGGACGCGGCCGAGGAGGGCGCGCTGCCGGCCCTGGCAGGCGGCTCGCCCGAGCTCGACGAGCCCGCCGGGTCGGGCGCGAGCGCCGCGCCGGCGCCGGCGCCGGCGGATCAGGACCCACGGGCGCAGACCGTGCCCGGCCGCCAGCCGGAGGTCGCGCTCGTGGCGCTGCTCACGGGCGCGGCGACCCTGTTCTTCGGGATCTTCCCCGGCCCGCTGTTTGATCTGGTGCGCGGAACGGGCAGCGCGCTCGGGCTGTTCTAGGGCCCGGCGTGCGCTAGCGCTGCGATAGCGCGGTCTCGGCGGCCGCTTCGGCTTCGTGCAGCTGGCGTTCGACGAGATCGAGGCCGGACTCCCAGAAGCCGGGGTCGGCGAGGTCGATGCCGACGATCCGTGCGAGCTCCTCGGGGCTGCGGGAGCCCCCGGCGGCGAGCAGCTCCAGGTAACGGGGCACGAACTCCTCTCCGCGCTGCTCGTAGCGCTCGTACACAGACAGCGCCAGCAGCTGGCCGTACGCGTACGCGTAGACATAGCCGGGCGAGCCGATGAAATGCGGGATGTAAGACCACCACGAGCGGTAGCCGTCGGTGATCTGGACGGAGTCGCCGAACAGCTCATCCTGGCTGGCCGCCCACAGCTCGCCGAAACGCTCGACCGACAGCTCGCCCTCGTCGCGGCGGGCGGTGTGCACGAGCTCCTCGAAGCGGTTCATCGCCACCTGGCGAAAGACCGTCGCGATCGTGTCTTGCAGGTTCTCCGCGAGCAGCGCCAGGCGCGTGGCCGGCGTCGAGTCCTCGGCGAGCAGACGCCCGAACACGATCGTCTCGCCGAACACCGAGGCGGTCTCGGCGAGCGTCAGCGGCGTGCTCTGGTGAAAGATCCCCTGGCGGGCGGCGAGCGCGAAGTGCACGCCATGGCCGAGCTCGTGCGCGAGCGTCAGCACGTCGCGCCGGCGCGAGGTGTAGTTGAGCAGCACGTAGGGGTGCACCGAAGGGACGCCCGAGGCGCAGAAGGCTCCGCCGCGCTTGGCGGGCCTCAGGGGAGCGTCGACGTAGCTCCCGGCGAAGAAGCCCCCAGCCAGCTCGCCGAGCTCGGTCGAGAACGAGGAGTAGCAGTCGAGCACGATCTCGCGCGCCTCCGAGAAGGCATAGGTGACGTCGTCGTCGGTGACCGCGGCCATGCGATCGTAGTCGGCGATCCGCTCGATCCCGAGCAGGCGCGCCTTGAGGCGATACCAGCGGCGCGCGATCTCATACCGTCCGCGGACCGCCTCAACCAACGCGCGCACCGACTCATCGCTGGCTTCGTTGGCGAGGTTGCGCTCGGCCAGCCAGTTCGGGTAGTGGCGCAGCCGGTCATCGGTGGCCTTGTCGACGAGCAGCGTGTTGAACAGGAACGCGCGCGTGCGCAGGCCGGGGCTCAAGGCCGCGGTGATCGCTTCGGCGCTCGTGCGCCTGACGTCGCGGTCGGGCAGCGCCAGGCGGCTCAGCGCGAGGTCGAGCGACACGCGCTCGCCGGCGCCCGCGCCGTCCGCGGGCAGCTCGACCTCGATCGCGGAGGTGAGCTCCTCGAACAGTCGCGCCCAGGCGGACGAGCCCGTCAGCGCCTTCTCGGCGAGAATCTTCTCCTCGGGTTCGCTCAGCAGATGATCGCGATAGCGGCGCACGCTCTGCAGGTGGTGGCGGCAAAACTCGAGGCCCTCGCCGCGCAGCAGCTCGCGCGCGCGCTCCTCTGGCATCGCGACCCACTCGAGCTCGAAGAACAGCAGGGTCGTCTCGATCTCGGTGCCGCGCTCCTGGGAGCGCTGCAGCAACGCGCCGCGCGCCGGGTCGGCCGTGTCGGTGGAGAAGTTCAGCGCCGCGTAGGTGCCCGCGCGACCGGCCAGCTCCTGGATCGCCGCGAGCTCGTGCATCGCCTCGGCCAGGCCCGCGCTGTCCAGCTGATCGAGTTTGCCCGCGTAGCGGTCAGCGAACGCCCGCGCGCGCGTGAGCGCCTCGCCGAGCCGGCGCTCGACGCCGTCGGGACCGTCGCCTTCGACCAAGGGCTCGAGGTCCCAGGCCGTCCGCTCGAGCTCTGGATCCGTCGCGTTGGAGCGCGCGGGGCTGCTCATCGCCCGGCAGCTTAGCCGGGCTACTCGCTCGCCAGCGCCTGGAGCATGTCGATCCGCGCTGCGCGCCGCGCCGGGAGCTGCGCGGCGAGCAGCCCGGCCAAGGCCGCGACCACCAGCAGGATCAGGAGCGTGCCGATCGGGAACGCCTGCACGTAGCCCGATCCAGACAGCGCCAGCGTCGTCACGAGAACCGCGCCGATGACGCCGATCACGAGCCCGAAGATGCCCCCGATCAGCGCCGTGATCACCGACTCGTAGCGGATCATCGAGCGCACCTGTGCGCGCGAGGTGCCGATCGCGCGCATCATCCCGATCTCGCGCGTGCGCTCGTAGATCGAGAGGATCAGCGTGTTGACGATCCCGAACAGCGAGACGATCACCGACAGCGCGAGCAGCACGTAGATCAGCGCGAGCAGCGCGTTGATCTGGCTGGCCTGGTCTTGCTTGAACTGCGCGGCGGTGCGCGAGCGCGCCTGCGGGAAATAGGTCGCGAGCAGCCGGTTGACGAGCGGCTGCACCTGGGCGTCGGTGTAGCCCGGCGCGTAGGAGACGAAGTTGAGCGCGTCTTCGCGCTGGCCGAATGCGCTGCGCGCGAGCGCGAGCGTGATCGTGAGGTCGCCGAGCAGACGCGTGTTGTCTTCGGCGATGCCCGCGACCGTGATCGGCACGCGCCGGTCTGTGGGGGTGAGCACCTGCAGGCGCTGGCCGACCTTCAGGTGGTGGGAGCTGGCGAAGCCCTTCTTCAGGATCGCGCCGGTCACGCCGAGCCGCTGCAAGGTCGCGTCCGAGCCCTGCTTCCATTCGATGCGGTAGACGCGCGCGAACGATGCTGGCTCGATCGCAGTGATCGTCTCGTTGCTGGTGCTGGTGCGAAGCCGCCCCTCGGTGAAGGCGATCGGCGTCACGGTCGCGACGCCCGGCACGCGCCGCAGCGCCGGCGCGATCTGCGCGGGGATCGCCGCTTCGTTGGAGGCCTGGGAGTTCTCGACGATCAGATTGCCGGCGAACGAGCGGTCGACCGCCTGGTTGATCGTCGCCTTGGTGCCGTCGGCGAGCACCGCGACGAAGGTGACCAGCGCGAGACCGACGGTCAACGCCGCGGCGGTCGTGAGCGTGCGCGCCGGCTGGCGAATCGAGTTCTCCTCGGCCAGGCGACCGGTGACCCCGCGCCAGCGCACGAGCCCGCCGATGCCGTGTGCGAGCGTGCGCGTGAGCCGGTAGCGCGGCCCGGTGACACGCTGGCGCAGGCGCACGTAGAGCAACACCACGCCGATCGCAAGCACGATCGCGATCGTCGAAAACGGCTCCCCCTGCACGAGCGCGACCACCAGCCGCACCGCGATCAGCGCGAGCAGCACCGGCACCGCATAGCGCCCGCGCGTGATCGGGGTGCGGCGCGGGATCTCGACGCCCTCGCGCATCGCCGCCAGCGGCGGGACGCGCGTCGCGCGCAGCGCCGGGGGAAGGCCGGCGAGCACCGTCACGCCGATGCCGACCAGCAGCGAGACGACGATCGTGCGGGTCTCGAGCACCGTGCCGTTGTTGGGCAGGTCGGCGCCGAACGCCTTGAACAGGCCGTTGAGCGCCGGAGCGAGCGCGATCCCGCCCAGCAACCCGAGCACCGCCCCGACGACCCCGAGCATCAGGCCTTCGTAGACGACCGACTGCCGGATCTGTGCGCGCGAGGCGCCGAGCGTGCGCAGCAGGCCGAACTCGCGCGTGCGCTGGGCAACCGTGATCGAGAACGTGTTGAAGATGATGAACGCGCCGACGACCAGCGCGACATACGCGAAGACCAGTAGGAACGTGCGCAAAAAGCCGAGATCGCTTTCCAGTTCGGCGCTCTCCTTGTTCGCCTGTTCGGTCCCGGTTCGCACCTGCACGGTGCCCGGCAGCACCGCCCGCAGCCGGTCGCGAAGCGCGGACGGCGTGACCCCGGCGCTGGCCGCGACGTCGATCTGGTCGTAGTGCCCCGGCTCGCCGACGACGCGCTGCGCCTCGGCCGGGACCATGAGCGCGGCGCCGGCGCCGCCGAAGGACTGGCCGCCGCCGAACTTGAGGATGCCGACGATCGTGTATGCCCGCGCGGGAGCCGAGCCGGCGACGATCATCTGCTCGCCCGGCTTGAGGTTGGCGCGTTCGGCGGTGGCCTCGTCGATCGAGACCTCGCTCGCGTTGATCGGGAAGCGGCCTTTGACGACGGTGAACGACTCGAACCGGGGCGGCACGAGCGAGCCGACAAACGCGGGCGCGTTGCCGTTGGTGATGCGTTTGCGGTTGACGTCGAGGAACGTCGCGGGGCTGAAGATCGAGCCGGACGCCTGGGCGACGCCGGGCGTGGCGCGCACGCTCGCGAGCGTTCGTTCGGTGATCGGCGACGTCTGCGAACGAGTGTTTTTGCCCAGCGACTGCGTCGGCGTGATTACGACGTCGTGGCCGCGGTTGGCCGCATGAAAGATCGATGCGAACGAGTGGTTGATCGTGTCGGTGAGGACATACGTGCCGGCCATCAACGCCACGCCGAGCGCGATTGCGATCGCGGTCAGCGAGACCCGCAGCTTGCGCTGCCTGAAGCCCCGGAACACCAGCGAGAGCATCAGCCCATCGACTTCATCAGGTCGAGCGCCTGCTCGGAGGTGACCGAGTCGCCGTCGTGCACGATCCGACCGTCGGCGAGAACCAGCAGCCGGTCGGCGAAGGACGCGGCGTGGGCATCGTGGGTGACCATCACCACGGTCTGGCCGAAGTCGTCGACGGCGTGGCGTAGCAGCTCGAGCACGTCGTTGGAGGCCTTCGAGTCGAGGTTGCCTGAGGGCTCATCCGCGAACACGACCGCGGGCCGGGAGATCAGCGCCCGCGCGACCGCGACGCGCTGCTGCTGGCCGCCCGAGAGCTCGGCCGGGCGATGGCTGAGGCGGTCGCGGATGCCGACCGTGTCGATCAGCCTGTCGAACCATTCGCGGTCGGGTTTGTGCCCGGCGATCGACAGCGGCAGCAGGATGTTCTCTTCGGCGTTCAGCACCGGCAGCAGGTTGAACGTCTGAAAGATGAAGCCGATGCGATCGCGGCGCAGCTGGGTGAGCTCGCGGTCGCTGAGGTGCGTCAGCTCGACGCCGCCGATGCGGACGGTGCCCGCTGTCGGCCGGTCGAGGCCCGCGAGGATGTGCATCAGCGTCGACTTGCCCGATCCCGAGGGCCCCATGATCGCCGCGTAGCGTCCCGCGGGGAACTCGACGCTCACCCCGCTGAGCGCGTCGACCGCCGCTTCGCCCTCGCCGTAGCGACGACTTAGTTGGTTGGCGCTGACGATCGCGGCCGCGTCCGCGACGTCGGGTAGCCCATTCGGGTCGGCGCTCGCGCTCATCGCGTTGCGACCTTAGCGGCAATCGTTTTGGCAACCCGGTCGCGCGCTCGCGCGCGATCGATGCCTAGCGCGACGAGCAATTCCGCCGCGGGGTCGGGTGGCTCCCGATCCAACAGCGCCAGCAGCACGTGCTCGGGGCCGGGGTGGCAGCGCCCCTTGCGCATCGCTTTGCTCGAGTCCCTCAGCACGGCCTTGGCGATGGGCGTCAGCCGAAAACTGCGACGCAGCACGGTCCTCAGGGAAGGCCGCTGCGCAGCGCGGCTGGGCAGATCGCCAGGCGGCGGAGGATCGACCCACGCGTCGATGCCGACTGCCGTGAGCGCGTCGCGGTCCATCCGCTCGAGCATCGAGCTGACCGCCCGTGCGCCAAAGCCGATCATGTGGGCCAGCACTGGCTCCGTCAACAACGCCAGCAGCAGATGCTGGGTGCCCACGCTGCGATCGCCCAGCCGCCTTGCTTCTGCGCGGGCGAGGACGTAGGTCGACCACGGGTGGTAGTTCTCGGTGTTCTCGTGCGTGCGGCTGCTCATCGAGGCTCACCTCCGTGCTTGGCATGGACGGATTGGCGCGTCACGCCGAGGGCGTCGCCGATCTGCTGCCACGACCAACCCCGGGCGCGGGCGAGCGCGACCTGGTTGGTCTCTACCCGCTCTGCCAGGCGGCGCAACGCGAGCGTGGCGCGCAGCCCCACTGCTGGATCATCGGCGGCGACGAGCGAGGAGATCTCGGCGGCATCCATATCTGTCAGTTTGGACTGACAATGCGAGTTTGTCAAGCTAGACTGACAAGCGAACACGGACAAGCCCCGAACTTGACGTCCGGCGGCTGAGCCACGATGTGGCGCCATGCGCGAACTCGGCACACTCCAGGACAGCGACGCCGTTCCCGCCGCCATGAACGAGACGACACCTTCTGTTTTCTTGATCGCCCGTCCGGTTGCCGACCTGGACGGCATGCGGCGCTACCTGGAGAGCGTCGGCGGCGAGGCCTGGCTCGAGCGCCGCCTCGATCAGAGCGACGGATCGGCGCCAAACCAGGCGGAGCTGCTCGTCGAGTTCGGCGGCCGCTTGTGCTACCGCAGCTGGGAGCCGGGCCTGAACCCGAACGTGCGCAAGATCCGCACCGACCAGCGCGAGTACTTCGCCAACATCCTGCGCTCGGGCCACGGCAGCGTGCTCGAGCACGCGAACTACTCGTTTGCGCTGCGCAACGTAAGTCGTGTGATGACTCATGAGCTTGTTCGTCATCGCGCCGGATCCGCCTTCAGCCAGGAGAGCCTGCGCTATGTGCGGCTGACGGACATCGGCTTTCGCGTGCCGCCGGCGCTCGAGCCGATCCGGGGGCAGGTTCTGAGTCTCGTCGAGCAGCTGGAGGAGTTCCAGCTCAGCGCCGCGGACGCGCTCGGCCTCGACGCCGACGGCGTGCCGTTCCATGTCAAGAAGGAGGTGACGTCAGCCCTGCGCCGGCTGGCACCGACCGGGCTCAGCACGGACATCATGTGGACCGCGAACGTGCGCACGCTTCGCCACGTGATCGAGATGCGCACCGCGGAGGGGGCCGAGGAGGAGCTGCGCCTGGTATTCGGCAAAATCGCGCAGATCATGTGCGACGAGGCGCCGGACCTCTTCCAGGACTTCGCCCGCCAGGACGACGGCTGCTGGGTGCCCGAGCACCGCAAGGTCTGAGTTAGGGGCCGACGCCCGCGCGGGCAAACACGGGCGTCGGAGCCGGTGGCGAGCGGGGCCGCCGATCGGTGCGGCTCGCGGCCGCCAAGCTGTCGGGCGCCTCAGGCGTCCATCCGCGCTGTGCGCCAGGCGCCGAGCGCCAGGAAGGCGGCCAGCCAGGCTGCGAGCACGAGCAGGGCGGTGCCCTGTGGCATCGAGACGGTTATGCCGCGCGGCCCATGGTCGGCGATCGCGACGGGGCTGAAATGGCCGATCGCCTGGCTGAGGACGATCCGGCGCGAGCTGCCCAGCGAGCTGATGCCCGCGAGGATCGGGCTCGCGACAAGCTCCCAGCCGATCAGCACCGTCAGCGCGGCGGGCCGCGACCCGGTGAGCGAGGCGAACCCGACCGCGACCGTGCATAGGACTCCGGTCGACAACAGCGAGAAGCCAAGGCCGTTGGCGACCAGCGCGGCGTCGGGTGTGGGCGAACCGGCGGCGAGCGCATAGGTGCCCAGTACGACGAGCGCGTATCCCGCGCCGATCACCAGCCAGCAGAGCGTGAGCGCGGCGGGAACGCGCGAACTGAACAAGGCCAGGCGCGAGCGGCCGGTGACGACGAGGTCTCGAAACACGCCGCTCGCCGCATCGCCGGCGCCGGCCTCGACGCCGATCAGAATCGCGGCGAGCGGACCGAAGAACAGCGCGAGCAGGCGCAGCGCATCGCTGTAGCCGTTCAGTCCGCCCGCGGGTTCGTATTTGAGCGGATTGGAGGAATGCTGGACGCCCCTGACGATGAAGAAGATGAGCAGCGGCGCGAGCGCCAGCACGACCGCCCAGATCACCGTGCCGCGCTTCTTGCGCAGCTTGAGCAGGTCGGCGCTCGTCATCTGCGCCGCGACGGTCGCGTTCATGCGCCAACCTCCTCGGGATCGACGGGGGTGAGATCGGCGGGGGCATCGAGCCTGGCGGTGACCTCGAGGAAGCGCTGCTCGAGGCTCTGGCGCACCGGCTCCAGGCGGCTGACGGCGACGCCGGCGCGCACAAGGGCCGCATTCACCTCGGCGGCGGTCTGCGCCTCGCCGGCCAGGACGACGCGCAGCCCCTCATCCGAGCGGTGGGCATCGCGCACGAGCGGGCTCGAGTCGAGCGTGCTCAGCGCGAGCTCAGGGTCATCGACGCCGACGATCAGCTCGTGACGCCCGGTCCCGCCGGCCAGCTCGGCGATCGCGCCCTGGGTGATGACCTGCCCGCGATCGACGATCGCGGCGGCGTCGCAGATCTTTTCGACCTCGTCGAGCAGGTGCGAGGACAAAAACACGGTGCGGCCCTCCTGCTCGACCATCGCCCTGATCATCAGCCGGAACTCCTGAATGCCACCCGGGTCGAGGCCGTTGGTCGGCTCATCGAGGATCAGCAGCTCTGGGTCCGCGAGCAGACAGCGGGCAACGCCGAGACGCTGGCGCATGCCGAGCGAGTACTTCTTGACCTTCTCATCGGCGCGCTCGGCCAAGCCGACGCGCGCGAGCGCCGGCGCGATCCGCGGGCGCACCTGCGGGCCGCGCGCCGCGGCGATCACGCGCAGGTTCTCGGCGCCCGACAGATGATCGTAGAAGCGCGGCTCCTCGACGATCGCCCCGACGCGCTCGAGCGCCTGAGCGCGCTGCGCCGGGACGGGGCGCCCGAGCACCTTCATGCTCCCGGCGCTCGCGTGCGTCAGGCCGAGCAGCATGCGGATCATCGTCGTCTTGCCGGCACCGTTGGGGCCGAGAAAGCCGAACGCGCTGCCCCGCGGCACGTACAGGTCGACGCGGTCGATCGCGGTCCGCTCGCCGAAGCGCTTGGTCAGGCCGCGCGTCTCGATCGCTGTCTGCGCGGAGTTCTCGCTCGCGGTGGCGGTGGCCACCCCTGCCAGGTCGGCGCCGGTCGAGCGAGGCGTTTCAGCTGCCATGCCCGGACTTTGCCCGATCGGCGCGCGCTGCGCAATTGGGGATTGTCCCTAGGGGCGCCGGCGATCCGGGTTCAGTGTCCGTCGAAGCTCACCAGACGTCGCTGCAGCGCCCAGCGGCTCAGCTCATGGCGGCTCGAGAGCTGCAGCTTGCGCAGCACCGCGGACACGTGCGTCTCGACGGTCTTGACGGAGATGCCAAGGCGCTGGGCGATCTCCTTGTACATGTAGCCGCGGGCGATATGGCGCAGGACCTCGCGCTCGCGCGGCGTCAGCTGGTCGAGCTGCGGATCCTCGCAGCCCGGCTCCTCGCCGGCGAAGGCATCGAGCACGAAACCGGCCAGGCGCGGTGAGAAGACCGCATCGCCCTCGGCGACGCGGTCGATCGCGTCGGACAGCTGTTCGCCGGAGATCGACTTGGTCACGTAGCCGCGTGCGCCGGCGCGGATCACGGCGATCACATCCTCGGCTGCGTCGGACACCGACAGCGCAAGGAAGCGCACTCCGGGCAGCTCGCGCGAGACGCGCCTGATCACCTCGACGCCTCCGCCTTCGGGCATGTGCACATCGAGCAGCACGACGTCGGGCCCGGTCGCGAGGATCGCCGCCACCGCTTCCTCGACCGCGCCCGCCTCGGCGACCACGATCACGCGCTCGCCAAGCTCCGCGCGAACGCCCGCGCGAAACAGACCGTGGTCGTCGACGAGCACGACCCGCAGATCCGTGCCGGTTTGACCGGCGCGCTCGCTCACCGCGACCCCACGGGGCTCATCGCGACCGGCGCGCGCTCGCCGCGGGTCCTGTCGAGGCTCAACTCCACCTCGGTCCCGTGCCCGGGAGAGCTGCGGATCTGGGCGCGGCCGCCGTGGCGCGTCATGCGCGCGACGATCGACTCGCGCACGCCGCGCCGGTCGGGCGGGATCACGTGCGGATCGAAGCCGACCCCGCGGTCGCGAACATAAGCCTGCACCCGGCCAGGCTCGACCTCGGCGTAGAGGTCGACTCGCGCGCTGCCCGCGAACTTGGCCGCATTGGTCATCGCCTCGCGCGCGGCGAGGACGAGCGCGTCGATTCGCGCATCGATCGGCGCGTCCCCGACGACGATCGCCTCGACCGGGACGCCGTGTCTTTCCTCGACCTCCGCCGCCGCCTGCTGGAGCGCCGTCTTGACGCTGTTCTGCGTGCCGGTGCCGGGACGCTCGAACAGCCAGCGACGCAGCTCGCGCTCTTGCCGGCGCGCGAGCGCCGCTACCTCGCGCGCGTCTCCCGCGCGCCGCTGGATCAGGGCCAGCGTCTGCAGCACCGAATCGTGCAGATGCGCGGCGAGCTCTGCGCGCTCCTGCTCGCGAATCCGGGCCGCGCGCTCGGCGGACAGGCTGCGCGCCAGACGCACGAACCACGGTCCGATCAGGAACACGAGCGCGGTGACCACCAGGACGATCCCGCCGATTGCGTGCCTGTCAGGGGGATGCAGCACGCCGACCGCGTGCAGCACGGCGAGCGTGGCCGCCACCCCCAGCACCGAGAACACCGCGCGGCGAAGCAGGTGGGTCCCCGGGGAGTGCCGCTGCGCCGTCGGCGGTGCGTCGGGCGCCTGCCACTCGGATCCGCGCGCGGAGGACTCGTCCTCCGCCGAGCGGTCGATCGGCGCCTGTGGTGATGCCATCCCTGCCATGATGATCGCACCGGGCGCGAACCCCCACCATCGGGGATCACCCTGAGCCGGGCGCGCGGCCTCAGTCCTCTTGCGCCTGGAGCTCTTGGACGCGCTGCTCGAGCTGGACGGTTACCGCAGGATCGCGCAGCGTGGTCACGTCGCCCAGCGCGCGGCCCTCGGCGATGTCGCGCAGCAGGCGCCGCATGATCTTGCCCGAGCGCGTCTTGGGCAAATCCTCAGCCCAGATCACGCGCTTCGGACGGGCGAACTTGCCGATCCGCTCGGCGACCGTCGCGCGGATGCCCTCGACGGTCTGCTCGTCGCCGGCGAGATCTCCCTGCAGCGTCACGAACGCGACGATCGCCTGGCCGGTCTCCTCGTCGTGCTGGCCGATCACCGCCGCCTCGGCCACGTCGGGGTGCGCGACGATCGCCGACTCGACCTCGGCGGTCGACAGCCGGTGCCCGGAGACGTTGACGACATCATCGATCCGGCCGATCACCCACAGGTAGCCGTCGCGATCGCGGCGTGCTGCATCGCCGACGAGGTAGGTCTCGCGGCCGAAGCGCGCGAAGTACGTCTCGACATAGCGCTCCTGCTCCTTGTAGAGGGTGCGCAGCATCGAGGGCCAGGGGTGCGTGAGCACGAGCAGACCTTGCCCTTCGCGCAGCGGCTCCCCGGTGGACTCGTCGAGCACCTCGGCAAAGACGCCAGGAAAGGGATCGGTGGCCGAGCCGGGCTTGGTCTTGGTGATCCCTGGCAGCGGGGTGATCATGATCGCGCCGGTCTCGGTCTGCCACCAGGTGTCGACGATCGGACAGCGTTCTGCGCCGATCACCTTGTGGTACCAAAGCCACGCCTTGGGGTTGATCGGCTCGCCGACCGAGCCGAGCAGGCGCAGCGAGCTGAGGTCGTGTTTGCGCGGCCAGTCGGCGCCCCACTTGATGCACGCGCGGATCGCGGTCGGCGCGCAGTACAGGATCGAGACGCGGTAGCGTGCGACGAGCTCCCACCAGATGCCCTTGTGCGGATAGTCGGGAGCTCCCTCCCACATCACCGAGGTGGCTCCGTTCGCGAGCGGCCCGTAGACGATGTAGGAGTGCCCCGTGACCCAGCCGACGTCGGCCGCGCACCAGTAGACGTCGGAGCCGGGCTTCAGGTCGAAGACGTAGCGATGGGTCGCCGACACGCCCGTGAGGTAGCCGCCGGTCGTGTGCAGGATCCCCTTCGGCTTGGCGGTGGAGCCGGAGGTGTAGAGGATGTACAGCGGATGCTCGGCGTCGAGCGGCTCGGCCGGGCAGTCCGGATCGGCGGCCGCGAGGATCTCGTCATAGAAGACGTCGCGCCCGGCGCGCATCTCGCAGCTGGTGTTCTTGCTGCGCACGACGATGATCTTCTGCAGCGTCTCGAGGTCGCCCATCACCTCATCGACGCGCTGCTTCACCGGCGCGGTCTTGCCCTTACGGGCCGCCCCATCGACAGTGATCAGCAGCTTGGCTTCGGAGAACTCCATGCGCTCGCGCACGGCCTCTGCGGAGAAGCCGCCGAAGACGACGTTGTGCGGGGCGCCGATGCGCGCGCAGGCGAGCATCGCGACGACCACCTCAGGGATCATCGGCAGGTAGATCCCGACGACGTCGCCCTTGCGCACGCCCTGGTCCTTGAGAGCGTTGGCAAACCGCATCACCTTCCCGAGCAGCGCGGCGTAGCTGATATCGCGCTCCTGCCCGTCCTCGCCGCGCCAGTGAAACGCGATGCGCTCCCCCCGGCCAGCGAGGACGTGGCGGTCGAGGCAGTTGTAGGACGCGTTGATCGTGCCGCCCGTGAACCACTTGTAGAAAGGCGGATCGTCGTCATCGAGGACTGTGGTCCACTTGCTAAACCAATCGAGCTGCTCGGCCTGAGCGGCCCACCAGGCCTGCGGATCGCGCGCCGCCTGCTCGTAGACCTGTGGATCTTTGAGCAGGGCGTGTTCGGCAAACGCGGCCGGTGGCGCAAACGTCTCGACCTCGAGCAGCTCGGCGAGCTCTTGATCGAGCGCCTCGCCGCCTAGCTCCGGTTGCGTCGCCATCGTCGCCTCAGCCGCGTACCTTGCGCTTGCGCCGGCGCTTGCGCGAAGCGCCGCCTCCGGACTGGGGCTGCGCGGAGGGCGCCGCGGGCGCGGCGTCCGGGCCGGAGGCCGAGAGCGCGGGCTGGGTCTGGCCGGCGCCCTTGCCCTTGACCCCGGTAGCGCTCGCCCCGGCCGCTTCGCGTTCGGCGCGCCGCTCGGCCGGTGTCGGCCAGGGGCGCGCTTCGCCTGAGGCCCACGCCGGTGGCTCGCCGTTGGGCCAGCGGCCGATGTACAGGATCCCCATCGCGAGCAGCCAGAAAGCCGGGACGATTTCAAGCGTCGCGCCCCCGATCGGCAGAAAGATGAGCACGCCCGAGAAGATGCCGATCACGCCCATCCAGCGGGTGAGCAGGCCGACCCGGATCGCGTTGACCGACACGGCGATCATCCCAGCCGTCAGCGCAAGCGCCGCCAGCAGGTCGAGGTACTGGCTGCCGACGTTGATCGCGCCCTGGGTCAGCGCCTGGTCGACCGCATGGCTCGTGAAGTCGTGACCGACCGCGAAGTTGTGCGCCTGCACCGCGCCGGCGATCTGGTGCAGGAGGCTCACAGCCGCGAGCGTGATCCCGCCGACGAGCACCAGCGGGCGGGCCGCGGACCACGTCTCGGGCCTGCGAAAGCGGGTCGCATCGAGCAGCAGCAGCACGACCAGCGTGAGCACGATCAGCGAGATCGCCTTGAGCGTGCTGCCGGCGATCAGCGCGAAGGCGTGCTGGCTGATGTATTTGACCTCGGGGGCGCGCGGGCTGACGGCCGGGTTGGCTTCGCCCCTGAGCGCCGGCGTGATTCCCTGCACGAGCCCCACCGTCGGCGCGCCGCTCAGCGTCGCGGTCACGATGATCGCGCTGAGGAAATAGAGCACTCCGCCGGCGAAGGCCGGCACGGCCAGACGGGCGCGGCGCTCGGACTCGCGGGCGAGCTGCGCGGAGATCTCGCTGGAGCTTGGCATTTGCTCCGGGCCAGAATATCTTCCAGCCCGATCAGATGGGGCGCTGCGAGGCTCGTAGGCGCTGGCGCGGGTCTATGATGAGCCAATGGAGAGCGGCGGTCTCGGCGACCTGTTCGGCGACCCGGAGGAGCTGCAGCGGAGGCTGGCGGAGTTCGCCGAGCAGATGCAGGGACAGCAGCGCTTGGCGTGGGCTGACAACGCGATCAAGCTGGCGGTCGATATGACCGTGGCAGCGATCGAGCGCGTCAACTTACAGGGCAATGCGGAGGCTCAGGCGGAGCAGATCAGGACGGTGATGGCCCAGGTCTTCCCCGAGGCTGTCACGCTCGTGCGCGAGGCGCGCGCCGGACTGCAGTAGGCGGATCGTCGACCGGCATCATCTCCTCGCCCCCGGCGCCGGTCATCTCTTCGCGCCCGGCGCCGGCTTCCGCGTGGCGCTCGGCCTCGCGCGATGCGCGCCCGGCATGGATCACTTCGCCGAAGGAGCGGAAGCGGAAGATGAAGATGATCGCGCCGAGTCCCAGCATCGCGGTGAACACGGCGATCGCGATCTGCTGGCCGACCGAGTAGGCGGCGACGACCGCGGTCGGCGCCGCGGCGGCGAACACCTTGACTAGCAATGCCTGCTGGACGCCGGCGCCGCCCGGCGTGAACGGCACCGCGCCGGCGACCTGGTTGACCGCGAAGACGAGCAGCACGTTCTCCACCGAGCCGCCCACCCGGAAGGCATCGAGCAAGAACCAGAAGGCCGTCGCGCGGCACAGCCATGCGCAGGCCTGCAAGGCGGCGACTTCACGCAGGTAGCGGGGGCGGTCGGAGAGGATCGTCACGCCCTGGCGCACGCGCCCCCAAAACGCGCGCAAGCGCTCCGAGAGCAGCGCGAATCCGATCACGCCGATCAGGGCAAGCGCGGTGATCAAGAACAGCGTCAGCTCGAAATGCTCGGCCAGGTAAGAGATATCGAACGAGCTCAGTTTCGAGAAGTCCGGCGGCTTGGGGAACACGCCCTGTGTGAACGCGAAGACCAGCACGAGCACACCAACGCACGCGTCGAAGATCGACTCCACGAAGAACGCGGAGGCGACGGTGGGATAGCTCGAGCCGGGGATCGACGAGTGCGTGAGGAAGAGCTTGATGATGTCTCCGCCCCGGGCCGGGACGACGTTGTTGAAGCCGACCGCCGCTACGTACGCGCCCCAGATGCGCCGCCATTGAAACCGCACCGCCGGGTAGGCCGCGCGCAGGGTGTTGAAGTACGCGCGCGAGCGCAGCGTCAGGTTCAGCCCGAAGAACGCGAGTCCCAGCAGCAGCGCGCCCCAGTGGACCGCCGCGAGGTCGGAGAAGAACTGCCCGACCGCGTCGAAGAACGACGTGAGGCTGTCTGCGATCGAGGTCGACGCGAGCGGCACGGGCACAACTTCAAGCGTAGGGAGACTCGCACGGGAGCGGCGGGTCCCGCGGCGCGTTCAAGCCGAGGCGCGCGCCCGGGCGAACGCCTCCCGGGAGGCTCAGATCTCTTCGACGTCGTCCTCGTCGATGTCTTCCAGCTCGTCCAGGTCGAGTTCCTCGTCGTCGGTCCCGAACTCGTCTTCGTCCCAGTCGTCGTCGTCGAACTCGTGCTCAGGAATCTCAAGGGTGGTGCTCGCCGGCATAGCCGACCTCCTTTCCGAAAGCCTGGTTCCCGTTCGCCTGGCGGATCATAGAACCCTCAGCTAAGGTTCGCCGCTGGTCGCGACCGTGTTGCCGGGAAAGGGGTCCAAACGATGGCCAGGGTGCTGTGCGTGCTGTATGACGATCCAATCGATGGCTACCCGCCGAAGTATGCGCGCGAGACGATCCCCCGGATCGAGCGTTATCCCGACGGGCAGACCACGCCGTCCCCGCGGCGGATCGACTTCGCGCCGGGCGAGCTGCTGGGAAGCGTCTCGGGCGAGCTCGGGTTGCGACGCTTCGTCGAGGAACGCGGTCACGAGCTGGTGGTCACCGCCGACAAGGACGGCCCCGACTCGGTGTTCGAGCGCGAGCTGCCGGCGGCGGAGATCGTCATCTCCCAGCCCTTCTGGCCGGCGTACCTGACCGCCGAGCGGATCGCGAAGGCGCCGCTGCTGAAGCTTGCGCTGACCGCCGGGATCGGGTCGGATCACGTCGATCTGCAGGCGGCGATCGACCGCGGCATGACGGTCGCCGAGGTGACCTACTCCAACAGCATCAGCGTCGCCGAGCACGTCGTGATGATGATCCTGGGGCTGGTGCGCAACTACATCCCGTCCTACAAATGGGTAATCGACGGGGGCTGGAACATCGCCGACTGCGCCGCGCGAGAGTATGACCTCGAGGGGATGCAGGTCGGCACCGTCGCAGCCGGGCGGATCGGCTCGGCTGTCCTGCGCAGGCTCAAGCCGTTCGACGTCGGTCTGCACTACAGCGAGCGCCATCGCCTCCCGCCCGAGGTCGAGCAGGAGCTGGGCGCGACCTATCATCCCACCGTCGAGTCACTGGTCAGCGCGTGCGATGTGGTCACGATTAATGCCCCCTTGCACCCCGAGACGGAGAATCTCTTCGACGAGCGACTGATCGGCATGATGAAACGCGGCGCATACCTGATCAACACGGCGCGCGCGAAGATCTGCGACCGCGACGCCGTCGCACGTGCCTGCGCGAGCGGGCAGCTGGCGGGATATGCGGGCGACGTCTGGTTTCCCCAGCCGCCGCCGCAAGACCATCCCTGGCGCACGATGCCCCACCACGGCATGACCCCGCACACCTCGGGCACGAGCCTCTCAGCGCAGGCCCGCTATGCGGCCGGCACGCGCGAGATCCTCGAATGCTGGTTTGACGAGCGGCCGATCCGCGAGGAATATCTGATCGTCGACGGGGGCAAACTCGCCGGCGCGGGTGCGCACTCCTACAGCCCGGGGGACGCCACGGGCGGCTCGGACGAGGCGGCGAGATTCAGCAAACGCTGAGCCGGTCCGTCGCCGGGGCTCAAACGGGCATCATTTGTAGGTGAACTGGTCAGCCGGCGCATTCTTCGCGCTGCTGATTTTGTTCACTGTCACTTTTATGTCGACGGTCCCAATCGCGTGTTCCGGCGCGAGTGCGATACAGCTCGTGCTCGAGCTGCACTGAACCCAGGCGGTACGCGTCGCCCCGAACTTGATCATCGTTCCCGTACCCAGTTCGAAGCCGGCGCCGCCGATTGTCACGGCTGTACCACCGGTGTGCGTGCCTTTTTTCGGGCTCACAGAAGTGACGGCGGGCGCGAATTTGAAGTGATCCTCCGAACCGACTTCGCTGGTGCCTGCCGGCGTGGTGACGGTCACATCCACGGTCCCTGCGTCCCCCGCGGGGGAAACGGCAGATATCTTCGTGGGCGAGTTCACCGTAAAGCTTTCCGCCGGGATCGAGCCAAAGCTCACCGCGCTCGCTTCGCTGAAGTTGATCCCGGTGATCGTCACGCTCGATCCGCCTTCGGCGGAGCCTCGCGAGGGCATCAGCTTGGTCACGTCCGGCCTCGGTTCGTTGCTGATCACGACTGTCTGAGCCGTACCCGCGCTCGCCCCGTTCGCGGCGTAGACGGTCAGCGCGACCGTGTACACGCCGGGTTCGCTGAATGTGTGCGAGACCGCCGGGCCCGTGGTCTCCACGGGCACGCTGCCCCGGGGATCGTTGAACTGCCACTCATACTCTGCGACCCCGCCGGGGGCGGTAGATTCACTCGCGTTAAAAGTCGCTTCGCCTTCGCGAGTTTCGGCGGTGAAGCTCGCTGTCGGCTGGCTGCCGCCGAGCGTCAGCCGCTGCAGGCACGCGTCGCCGTCGTTGCTCCACTCCTGCTGATTCCAGTACAGGTCGCCGTTGATGACCTGGTTGTACTTGGCGCCATTCGGCGCGGTGCCGAGCGGGGTTCCGAATTCCGAGGCTTCTTCGAAGGTCCGGCACTTGTCGGCCTCCTCGAAGCCGGTCGTTTCGCCGGTGGCGAAGTCCGTCCAGCCGGTGTTCGGCTCGGGGTCGGTCAGCGACTCGTTGTGCTCGTGGCTGAGGCCGCCCGAGATCGTCGCGTCGGAGGTGGTGCCGTTCGGGTGATTGCCGTCGTCGCAGATCGTGCCGGAGAGAAACGGATTGTCGGCGTAGACGATCACCCCTTCGCCGGGCGAGATGTAGCCGTGATAGGAGCAGTATTCGGGATGCGCGGTGTCGGCCGAGCAGAGGTTGCCTGCGGCTTCGAGGCAGCTTTCCACGCCGGGGGGCGTGAGGATGAAGTACTCGTGGGTGAGATCCGCGGGCAGCCCGTTGGCTTCGATGTATTTGACGAGCTCGTTTCGCAGCTGCTTGTCGGTGAGACAGATCGGCGCCTGCGCGCAGCCGTTGGCTGGGTACGGGTCCGTATCGATCAGGGCACCGCCGAAGTGTGATTCATAATTGGCGAATTCCCCGTCCGCGTCGTTGTACTGAGCGGACACCGAGTCGGTGTTGTTGTGTCCACCGCTTTCGGCGGCGAGATCTTCGAAGTAGCGGTCTATACCTGGCTGGTAATCGGATGGATAGGCAGGCGCTCCCGGCGGGTCCCAGTAGAGCGCGTAGTTGGTATTCGCGGGCATGACCGAGCCGCCGTTGTAGTCGAGGTTGTGAAAGATCTGGTCGGCTGGCGTCAGCAGGTTGCTCGAGCCGGCACCCGGCGTCGCCTCGTAGCTGAGCGTGTTGCCATTTGTCAGACGCGCGACGATCGCTGCGGCTCCCGGTGCGCGGGCCCCGGCTATCGCCAGCGCGACTATCGGCGCGCAAACGCTTGCCGCGAGCAGACGGCGTACGGCCATCCGCCCTCTTGGTATTCGCGATCGCAGCGGGAGACCGATGGCTGAGCCCATGCTCCGTGTGTCGCACGCGTCCGTGCCCGCTACCAGCCTACGCATCCTGCCTTCAACCCTCCAATCAAGTCGCCTGCCACACTCCCAGCAACGCAGCCGGCGCGAGCCTCCCTCAAAACTCGCCGCGCAGTATTGCAGGTTTCGCACGATCATGTCATGGCATGTTTCGACCTATCACGTTCCGATATGTTTTGGTCCTGTTACGCCAGGCTGTCGCGTACACTTGCTCGCATGCAGTGGTGGGAGCTGGATCGCTTGCCGGTGATGGCTCATCTTCCCGAGGTGCTGCGCTCTGACAATGGCGCGAACCGCGTGATCGTCCTGCAGCTGCCAGAAGGTGAGGCGCTGCAAGAGCATCAGGTCCACGAGCACGCGCTCGTATTCGTGATGGATGGCGAGCTGAGCGTGAGCTCCGGTACTGAAGAGCTCAGCCTCGGCGCGCCGAGCCTCATCCATTTCGATCCGCAGGAGCGCCGCGAAGTGCGCGCCGTCAAGGAGTGCCGCTTGGTGCTCTGCCTCGCGCCATGGCCGGGGCCGGGACACCCCAGCCTCCCGCGTGCGGCCGCCTAGGGTCAGCCGAAGGCCAGCGAGCTTCGCAGGCGAGCTACTTAAGCAGCCGCGAAAGCCTGCGGTCCTTGAGCACGCGCCCGTCGGTCTGGCAGGCGGGACAGTAGGCGATGACGTAGTCCTCGAAGTGGACCGCACGCAGCAGCTCGGCGCAGCGCGGGCAGGGCTCGCCCTGGCGGCGATGGACCTGCAGGGGCATCGGCAGCTTGTCGGGGATCGGTAGCTCGATCGTCCGTTCGTAGTGGGCGATCGCGAGGCCCAGCGTGGCAGTGATCGCCTCGCCGAGACACGCCAGCTCGGCCGCGCTCAGATCGGTGCCACGCTTGTACGGCGAGAGCTTGGCCCGCCAGAGGATCTCGTCGACCCACGAGCGGCCGATGCCGGCGATCGTGCGCTGATCGCGCAACAACGTGTGCAGCGGGCGCGGAGCGTCGAGCAGGTCCGCGAGCGGCGGCGCGTCGGGCCAGGCCTCGGGGCCGAGCTTGACGAGCGCCTCGTCGCGGTCGAGCTCGCCGGCGCGCAACAGCTTGACCCAAGCCGCCTGCCGGGAGCCAAACTCGCGCAGGCGAAGCTCGCGGCCGTCGTCGATCCGCACGAGCAGCCGCGAGGTGCGATCGCGGGCTGCGGCGCGCTTCTCGTAGAGCTGCAGGCGCCCGGCGGACATCAGGTGGATCAGCAGCGCCAGATCCCCGGAGATGTCGATGATCAGGTTCTTGCCGCGTCGGCGCACGCCCGTGATCGTCTGCCCTGCAAGCGCCGACAGCGGGGGGTCGAACGTCTTCAGCGCGTTGATGCCCGGCGCGAGCGCCGACTCGATCCGCGCCCCGCTCAGCGCGCAGCTGAGCACGCGAGCGCTGATCTCGACCTCGGGGAGCTCCGGCACGCTTCCATCGTAGGGCGGCTCGGCAGAGCCGAATCAGTACGCCGCGATCGGCGAGCCTTCGTACTTTGTCCCGCTCGGGCTGACCCAGCGCACGCGCCAGGCGACGCCGCGCGTGGAGGAGTTGAAGCTCCAGTAGCCGAGCGAGTTGGTGGTCACCCGCTTGAGCGTGCGATAGCTCTTGGCCCCTTTGAGCTTCACCAGCACGGTCGCTTTCGTTGCGCCGGTGGCCGGGCGCACCAGCCCCCACAGCGCGAAGCCGTGGCCGCTCTTGAAGACCGTCAGTGGCAGCGGCCAGCTCGCGTACAGCGGCTTGCGCTTGCCCTTGACCGTTTCGAGGCCTGTCTGAAAGCCGATGAAGCCTCCGTTTACGCTCGCTCCGGCGGGCCCGCCGGCGGGATCGTCCCGGAGCAGGTACTGCGAGAATGCCGCGACACGCGGGTTGCTCCAGGCGATGTGTTCGTCGATCGCGTCGAACTGGGCCTGCTGGGAGAAGGACACCGCGAGTTGGTTGGGCGGCGTCTCGACCCCGAACTCGGTCAGATACAGCGGCACATGCGCCGGAATCGCATGCGCCCGCGCGGCTTTGTCGAGCGCGCTCGTCAGCCGCGAGAGCACGCCGATCGTGACGTCGTCGCGTTCGGGCGGCCGGTAGAACGGCCCCGCGGGGAGCGTGTAGGCGTGGTGGGCGAAGCCGGCCGTCTGCAGCGGGCCGCACGTCCCAGATTTCTGGTAGTTGGCGTTGAGACACAGCATCCCGCGCAGGAACGCCAGCGGGGCGACGTCGTGTAGCAGCGCTTTGGAGTGTTCTTTACGCAGCAGGTATTTGACCGAGTCATAGCCGAACGGCGCGGTCTCGCCCATCAGGACCCTCGGATGCGCGATCCCGCCGGCGACGAGACCCGCGTAGCCGGTCTGATACAGGCCTCTATAGACGCGCGGCGACGCCGGCTGGCCGTGGGAGTTGAACTGCGGGCGCAGGAAGGCCGGGTGATTGGGCTCGTTCCAGATCGAGAACAGCGACACCTTCGAGCCGTAGTGGCGCGCGACGGCGGTCATGAACTGTTCAAACGCGAGGTCGCTGGGGCTCGTCACATATGGCGCTTTCTTGTCGGATGTGGCCCAGCGCGGCACGGGCGAGGTCAGGGTCAGCAGCACTTTCCAGTGCAGCCTTACCGCTTCGTTGATCAGCGCGTCGTATTCGCCCCAGGCGTAGCTCGCGGGGTTGGTCGGGTCGAACTTGGGTTTGGTCGCGCTCTTCTGGCCTGGCGCGACGTCGAACCAGTGCAGCTCGATACGCAGCCCTTTCACGCCCAGCGCCTGCAGCTGGTTGATCGCGTGCGGGCGCGTCTTGTGGTTGAGCAGGTCGCTGGAGCCCTCGAAATAGACGGCCTCGTTGTGCGAGGCAGACGCCTGGGCGGGCAGGCCGAGACCGCTCAGCGCAAGGGCGGCGAGCAGCGGCAGGAAGCGGAGCAGTGGGCTTTTGATCAAAGGCAGCGGGTTTCTGAGCATGGTCGCTTAATCACGCTCGACCTCGCGAGGTTGCGCTCGCTTGCCAATTCGCGTATCGCGGGCGTGCTCCTGCCCGGTGCGACAGACGCACCGAGCGAACCCGTCAAGCCGCCGCGTTCCCGGTGCGCGTTGGTAGGTTGGGTCCCCGATGCCCACTTCCACCGCGCCCGACGACATCGTCCGCACCCACGCGGACGCCTCCGCGCATGCCAGGCCGCCCCTGTTGGTGACCGAGCCGTTGTGCGCGTTCCTGGACGAACACGGCCTCGGCACCGGCGAGCTCGAGGTGAGCCCGATCGGCGAGGGGCATTCGAACGTGACCTACCTGATCGAGCGCTCCGGCGCGGAGGTCGTGCTGCGCCGCCCGCCCCGCCCGCCGCTGCCGCCGAGCGCCCACGACGTGCTGCGCGAGGCACGGCTGCTGCAGGCACTGAGGGACACGCCGGCGCGCGTCCCCGAGGTGGTCGCGGTATGCACCGACGAGCAGGTGATCGGAGCGCCGTTCTATGTGATGGCGCGGATCGAGGGCGAGGTGATCGTCGCGAGCGTCCCCCCCGCGCTCGATTCTCCCCCGCTGCGGCGCGAGATCGCCGAGGACCTGATCGAGGCGCTTGCCGAGATCCACGCGGTCGACTGGCAGCGCGTTGGGCTCGACGGATTCGGCAAGCCGACGGGATACCTGGAACGCCAGCTGCGCCGCTTCGGCGGCCTGTGGGAGATCAACAAGACGCGCGAGATCCCCGCCGTGGAGCGCGTCGGGGCGTGGCTCTCCGAGCAGCTGCCGCAGTCCGGGCAGGCGACGATCGTGCACGGCGACTACCGCCTCGGCAACACGATCTTCGCGCCCGATCCCCCGGCGCGGCTGCTGGCGGTGCTCGACTGGGAGATGGCGACGATCGGCGACCCGCTCGCGGACCTCGGCTACCTGTGCATGATGTGGACCGAGGGGGGCGATCCGCGGGGCGGGATGCGCGAGTACCTCGGCGGCGTGACGCGTCGCGAGGGGTTTCCCACGCGCGGCGAGCTGATCGAGCTGTACGAGCGCCGGACGGGCCGGTCGATGGCCGACCTGCGCTGGTATACGACGCTCGCGCTGTGGAAGTCGGTCGTGTTCATGGAGGGCAACTACAAGCGCGCGCTCGCGGGCGCGACCGACGACCCGTATCTGAAGCAGTTCGGCGACGGCGTGCTCGAGCTCGCGAGCCAGGCCGAAGGGGTGGCGTTCGGGGATGGCTGAGCAGCGCAGCGGGTTGCTGATCGACTGGGGCGGCGTGCTGACGAGCAACCTGTTCGCCTCCTTCTATGCCTACTGCGTGCAGGCGGAGATCGATCCGCAGATGCTCGCGGGACGCTTCAAAGCGGACCCCGACTCGCGCGAGCTGTTGATCGCGCTCGAGCAGGGTCAGCTCGCGGAGGCCGCGTTCGAGCTGCGCTTCGCCGAGCTGCTGGGCGTCGAGCCGCAGGGCTTGATCGACGGCCTGTTCGCCAACGTACGACCGGACGACGCGATGATCGAGGCCGTGCGCCGGGCCCGCGCGGCGGGCATCAGGACCGCGCTCGTGTCGAATTCGTGGGGCACCCATCGCTACCCGCGCGAGCTGTTCGGAGAGCTGTTCGACGGCGTCGTGATCTCGGCCGAGGAGGGTATCCGCAAGCCCTCGCGCCGGATGTACGAACTGGGCGCCGCGCGCGCCCGCGTGCCGGCGCCGGCGTGCGTGTACGTGGACGATCTGCCGTTCAACCTCACGCCCGCGCGCGAGCTCGGGATGGAGACCGTGCACCACACGAGCGCCGACACCACGATCCCGGAGCTCGAACGGCTGCTGGGAGTCGCGCTGGCGGAGGCCACGGGCGAGGGCGTCTCCTAGCCGCGCTCGGGCGGCCTCTATCGCGCCGGCGCACCTCGCGCGGGCGATCGCCTGAGTCGCGCTCGCCGTCTCAGTCGCGCTCGCCGCGGCCGTACATGAATTTGAACAGCCTGGCGAGCATCCGCGACGTGCGCCGCCTGTACGGGAACATATGGACTTCGCGCTTGAGCGCCAGCTTGGGCGTGACAACGATCCCCTGCTGGGAGCAGTACTTGCGGATGCCCGCAGCTCCGTGGCGCGAGCCCAGGCCGGACGCCTTGGCGCCGCCCATCGGCAGCTCGAGCACCGTGTAGTTGATCAGCGCATCGTTGACGTTGGCGGCGCCGGTTTCCAGCCGCCGCGCGATCTGCTCGCCCCGCTCGGTATCGCGCGTGAACACCGACGCGCCGAGCCCGTAGGGCGAGTCGTTCGCGAGGCGCACGGCCTCCTCGGCGTCGGCGACCTTCATGATCGGCAGCGCAGGACCGAACGTCTCGTCGCTCATGATCTGCATCGTGTGGTCCACGTCGACGAGCACCGTCGGCTCGTAGAACATGCCGGCGCCCGATTTCACCGCATGTCCGCCGGCGAGCACCCGCGCGCCCCTGTCGACCGCGTCGGCCACGTGCGCTTCGATCTTCTCGAGCTGCGGCGGGAAGGTGATCGCGCCGACCTCGACCGAGCCGAAATCGCTCGGAGCCCCGACGCGCAGCGCCCGGACCTTGTCGGTCACCCGCGCGACGAACTCGTCGTAGATCGGCTCCTCGACGTAGACGCGCTCGATCGAGATGCACGTCTGGCCGGCATTCTGCATCGCGTAGTAGGTGGCGAAGTTGGCGGCGCGCTCGAGATCGGCGTCGGACAGGACGATCATCGGGTCCTTGCCGCCGAGCTCAAGCGATGCCGGGATCAGCCGCCGCGCGGCGGCTTCGGCGACCTTGCGCCCGGTAGCGGTCGAGCCGGTGAACATGATCATGTCCACCTCCTCGATCAGCGCCGCGCCGGTCTCGCCGCGGCCGGTCGCGATCTGCAGCACGTCGCCAGGCAGGCCACACTCGCGCAGCCCTTCGACGAGCAGCAGCGAGGTCAACGGGGTCACCTCCGAGGGCTTGAGGATCACGCTGTTGCCGGCGGCGAGCGCCGGGATGCAGTCGCCGAAGGAGTTCGTCAGCGGGTAGTTCCACGGGCCGATCACGCCGATCAGGCCGAGCGGGCGGTAGCGGTTGATCAGCTTCTTGCCCTTGACGAGCAGCTGCTCGGACTTGATGCGTTCGTCCGCGAGGTACTCGGGCGCGTGCTTGGCCCAGAAGCCGAACGCTTGGGCGGCGTAGGCGATCTCGGCGAACTCGGCGTCCTCGAAGGTCTTGCCGGTCTCCGAGACGATCGTCGCGATCACCCGGTCGGCGTTGTCGATCACCCACTTCTGCGCGCGCCGCAGGATCCGCGCACGTCCCTCGAAGCCGTAGGCCTCCCACTCGGGCTGGGCGTCGCGTCCGCGCCGGGCCATCTCCGCAACCGCGGCGCGCCCCAGGTCGGGCACCTTGCCGACGATTTGCCCGGTCGCCGGATTTTCGACCTCGATCTCCTCGCCCGCATGCGCGACCTCGCTGTGCGTCTGTGGGATCTGCTCGACGGTCGCCATCTCGTCCTCCGTTCGCTCGCTACTCGCTCTTACAGAGAGGCTACACCCCGAGCGAGTAGCGCGACCGGGCCGGCCGAGGGCGACGTCGACCAACGCGCCGAGGGAGGCTATTTCTTCTTCGCCTTGTGGCCCTTCAGGAGCGCGGCACCGGTGGTCGTCTTGAACACCTTGCCGGAGAGGTAGGTGGCGCTGGCGGTGCTGCTCAGCGTGTAGTGGTCATGGGCGAGCAGGCCGAGTCCCTTGCCGTTCAGCTTGATTGCAATCGTGTCGGTGCCAATCGCCAGCGACGAGAACGACGCGCTGCCGAGTGTCTGCGCGGTCAGCTTCGTCTTCTTGCTCTTGCCTTTGCCCGTCGTGTGCTTGACGTTGGCGCTCAGGGCGGCTATTCGACGAAACGGGCGCGGCACGCGCGTTTTACGGTTGGCTCGGGCTGAGCGCGGCCCCGGAGTGTGCCTGGCAGCACAGCCGCCATCGCGGGGCGCCGGCGGACTCGCAAGGCGACCCTCTCGAGGCGCCTCCACGACCGCCGGACCCCGGCGACCGTGACGGGTTGAGTTACGCAGCCAGCGCGATCGAGGCGATGCCAAGCGGCTCTTGCGGGCGGTCGGCCGCGTCGGTTTGGACGCCCTCGAGCTTGTCGACCACGTCCAAGCCGTCGCTCACCTGGCCGAACACGGTGTGCTTGCCGTCGAGCCAGGGACAGGCGTCGGCTGTGACGATGAAGAACTGCGAGCCGTTCGTGTTCGGCCCGGCGTTGGCCATCGCGAGCGCGCCGCGCACGACGGGGTGGGAGTTGATCTCGTCCTCGAACGTGTAGCCCGGACCACCGGTGCCGGTGCCCTCCGGACAGCCGCCCTGGATCATGAAGTCCTTGATGACCCGGTGAAACGTGAGCCCGTCGTAGAAGCCGTCCGCGGCCAGCTTGCGAAAGTTCTCGACGGTCTTCGGCGCATCCTCGTCGAACAGCTCGAACGAGATCGCGCCCTCGCTCGTGTGCATCGTGGCAGTTGACATCTAGGAAACCTCCTGATTTGACCCCGCTCGCTACGCCGCGCCACGATAGCGCGACTCGGACTAACGGCCGACGCGCTCGAGCGTCAGCTCGTGGCCGCGCACGCTCTGGCCGTCGACGGCGCGAATCACGCGCTCGGCTTCGGTCCCCGGCACCGACACGAACGAGAAGCGATCGAGCACGAGCACGTCGCGCACGGACTCGCCGTCGAGCCCCGACGAGGACGTGACCGCGCCGACGATGTCAGCGACCTCGAGACCCGTCTCGCGACCGCCGGCGAGCACCAGCTTGACGTAGCGCTCGTCGTCGCGGCGCGCCGAGACGCGCGGCTTGGAATGCCGGCGCGGGCGCTCGCGCACGGGCGTGGGCGCGCCCACCGCGCCCTGCCGCCAGGGCTCGATCGAGGTGCCGATGTGCCGCTCGATCGCCTGCAGCTCGCGCTTCTGGCGGGGCTCGACAAACGTGATCGCGCGCCCCGAGCGACCGACGCGGCCGGTGCGCCCGATCCGGTGCACGTAGGTGTCGGGCGAGGTCGGCACGTCGTAGTTGATGACGTGGGTGACCCCGGAGATGTCGAGCCCGCGCGCGGCCACGTCCGTGGCCACGAGCACCGGCACGTGCCCGCCCTTGAACGACAGCATCACGCCGTCGCGCGCGCCCTGGGTCATGTCGCCGTGCAGCGCCCTGACATTTAGGCCGCGTACGCGCAGCGTCCTGAACAGCTGCTCGCAGCGGATCTTCGTGCGCACGAACACGATCGCCTGGTCGGGTCGCTCGGCGCGCAGCACCTCGACCAGACGCTCGGGCTTGGCGCGCGCGTCGACCTGCAGCTGAAACTGCGCGACGGTGTCGATCGTCAGCGTCGCCGCCTGCACCTCAATCATCACCGGGTCATACATGTAACGATCGGCCAGCCGCCTGATCGGCAGCGGCATCGTCGCCGAGAACAGCGCGGTCTGGCGCCCGCTCGGGGTCAGCGACAGGATCTTCTCGACGTCCTCCAAAAAGCCCAGGTCGAGCATCTCATCGGCCTCGTCGAGCACGACGAACCGGCAGTCGTGCAGCACCAGCGAGTGACGCGAGATCAGGTCGAGCACGCGTCCGACCGTGCCGACCACGACCTGCCCGCCCGCCCGCAGCTGCGCCTGCTGGCCGCGGATCGGCGCCCCGCCGAACACCGCGACGACGTCGACGCCCTTGTGCACGCCGTAGGCGCGCAATGCCTGCGTGACCTGGATGCACAGCTCGCGCGTCGGCGTCAGCACGAGCGCCTGCACCTCGGCCAGCTCCGGATCGACGTACTCCACGATCGGCAACCCGAACGCCGCCGTCTTGCCCGTGCCCGTCTGGGCCTGGCCGATCACGTCGCGCCCCTCCAGGATCGACGGGATCGCCTGCTCCTGGATCGGGCTGGGCGACTCGTAGCCAACATCCCGCAGGGCCGCAAGCGTGCTGTCCGAGAGACCGAGCTCGGCGAACGTCTTCTCACTCATCTGCGGCGTCAGCCTAGCTCGCGCGCGGCCCGGACCCGGACGGCGATCCACGCGCGACCGATACGGAGGCCCGAGTTGCGCCTACGCGGACGGGTCGAGCAACAGCTTGCCGGTCGTGCGGCGCTCGCGCAGGTCGATGTGCGCCTGGGCGGCGTCGCCCAGCGCATACGTGCGCCCGACGATCACTTTCAGCTCCCCGCGCGCTGCCCGCGCGAACAGGTCGCCGAGTGCGTCCGTGAACATTCCGGGGCGGGTGAGGCAGTGAAACAAATAGAAGCCCACGACCGCGCGCGAGTGGCGCAGCAGCGATCCCGTCGAGACCTCGTTCGGGCTCTGCGAGGCGATCCCGTACGCGACGATCCGCCCGAATGGCGCGAGCGCCTGATAGGAGGCCTCGAACACCTCGCCGCCGGCCATCTCGAAGACGACGTCGACGCGCCTGCCCGCATTCGCCTCGATCAGGCGCTCCTTCAACCCCTCGGGCGCCACGTCGACCGCCGCGTCGGCGCCGAGCTCGAGCACGAGCTCGCGCTTCTCCTGGCTCGAGGCCGTCCCGATCACGCGACCCGCGCCGAGCGGATGGCCCAGCTGGATGGCCAACGAGCCGACGCCTCCGGCGGCCGCGTGCACGACGACGCTCTCGCCCTCGGCGACGCGGCCCGAGGTTCGGTACAGGTGCCACGCGGTCGTCCCCTGGACGACCAGCGCGAGCGCGGTCCCGTCGTCGATGCCGTCCGGGATCGCGAACACGAGCTGCTTGGGCGCCTTCGCATATTGCGCGTACCCACCCGTCCCGACCAGCGCGACCACGCGCTCGCCGGTGTCCTGGCGAACACCCGCGACCTCGCCCCCGGGGACCAGCGGCAATGTTGCCCGCTGGACATACGAGTTGGTGCGCGTGTGCGTGTCCGCGAAGTTGATCCCCGCGCGCGTCACCTCGATCAGGACCTCGTCTTCCTCGGGCTGGGGCTGCGGCAGCTCGGAGAGCTCGAGCACCTCGGGGCCCCCGAACTCGGTCATCTGGATCGCGCGCATCGCCAGGGAGGCTATAGGGTCCCGCGTCGATGTCGATCACCGTGGTCGGTTCAATCGCCTATGACTCGGTCAGGACCCCGTTCGGCGAACGCGAGCGGATGCTCGGGGGCACCGCCGTGCATTTTTCGCTCGCAGCGTCGTTCTTCGCGGACGTCCACGTGGTCGGTCCGGTCGGCGAGGACTTTGGCGAGGCGGAGATGGCCCAGCTCGAGCGGCCCGGGGTGGACACCGCCGATGTCGAGCACGTAGCCGGCGGTCGGACATTCTTCTGGCGTGGCCACTACGACTACGACTTCAACACCGCGCACACCGACGACACCCAGCTCGGCGTGTTCGCCGAGTTCGAGCCCAAGCTCTCGGCCGCGTCACGGGCTTGCGAGGTGCTGTTCCTGGCGAACATCCAGCCAGAGCTTCAGCTGCGGGTGCGCGAACAGTGCGACCGCGCGCGCTTCGTTGCGCTCGACTCGATGAACATGTGGATCGACACGGCGCGCGACGCGCTCGTGCGGGTGATCGAAACGGTCGACTGCGTGCTGCTCAACGACACCGAGCTGCGCATGTTGACCGACGAGCCCAACCTGGTCAGGGCCGCGCGCAAGGTGATCGGCTGGGGCCCGGACGCGGTCGTGGCCAAGCAGGGCGAGTACGGGGCCGCGCTGTTCACCGCGGAGCGCTTCTTCGGCCTGCCGTCCTTTCCGCTGGAGACGGTGCTCGACCCCACCGGCGCAGGCGATACGTTCGCGGGCGGATTCGTCGGCACGATCGCCGCCCAGGACGGGCAGCCGCAAGATGAGCTGCTGCGCAGCGCGATGGCGCACGGGACGGCGCTCGCATCGTTCAACGTCGAAGCGTTCGGTACCGAGCGCGTCTCGCAGCTGCGCCACCACGAGATCGAAGCGCGCGTGCAGGAGCTGCGCGAGATCACGAACTTCAGCGGCGCGCCGCTGCCGCCGCGCGGCTAGCGGGCTGTATCGTCGAGCGGTGATCATCAGCGACTCGTTCGTGATCGCCGATTGGCGCGATCCGGGGACGCATCCGGGCCGGCCGATCGCCGCCTTGCACCTGCATCGCTCCGATGACGAGGCATGGATCGTCCTCGAGGGCCGGCTCGGCTTTCGCGTCGGTCCGGAGGAGCGCGAGCTCGCCGCCGGCGACTCGCTGCTCGTCAGCCGCGGGACGCCGCACTCCTACTGGAACCCGGTCACCGAACCCGCCCGCTGCCTGCTCGTGATGACCCCGCGCATCCACCGCCTGATCGAGGCCCTGCATGCGGGCGAACGCTCGGACTTCGCACAGATCTTCGAGGAGCACGACTCCGAGCTGCTCGGGTAGTAGGATCGGGCCATGGAAGCCTGGACGTTCCTGTGGCTGATGCTGGCCCTGAAGATCCCGATCGTTGCGCTGCTGCTGATCGTGCGCTGGGCCGTGAAGCAGACGCCGGAGACCGAGCCCGGGCAGGACGGCGGCATCGGCCCGCGCGCGCGACCGCTTCACCCGCATCACCCGCATGCGAGGCTCCCGCGTACGCCGCGGCGCGGCCCGCATGGAGCGCCCTCGCCGGTCGCGCCCTCGCGCGTGCGCACCGTGAGCGCGCACGCTCGATACGTCAAGAGTTGAGCCAGCGGACGGCCGGGCGCGGGACCCGACGGCGGCGCGTGCGAGAATCGCCGGCATGAGCGCGACCCCGTCGGCGCCCGCGTCGGTCCTGTCGGACGGCACGATCGTGCGGCTCGTGCAGGAGGGTCGGATCCGGATCGATCCCTGGGACGCGGCGCTGGTGCAGCCGGCGAGCGTCGACCTGCGCCTCGGAGATTCCTTCCGGGTCTTTCACAACCACAAGATCACCGCGATCGACCTGCGCGACCCTCCACGCGGGCTGACCGAGCACGTCAGTCCGCGCGCGGGCGAGCCGTTCGTGATCCACCCGGGCGAGTTCTGCCTGGGTCGCACGCTCGAGCACATCGAGCTGCCCGATGACGTCGTCGCACGAATCGAGGGCAAGAGCTCGATCGGGCGCCTCGGGCTGATCGTGCATGCGACCGCCGGTTTCTGCGACCCGGGCTGGAAGGGCACGCTGACACTCGAGCTCAACAACCTCACGCGCGTCCCGATCAAGCTGTATCCCGGGCTGCCGATCGCCCAGCTGTCGTTCATGACGCTCGACCAGCCCGCGCTGAGGCCGTACGGGCACGCCGAGCTCGGCAGCCACTATCAGGGCCAGGTCGAGGCCACCGAGAGCCGCTACGGCGCCACCCGGGCCTAGGCTCCACGCAGACCGGCCCGAGCGGCGCTTGAGGCTGCGCGCCGGCTGGACCGGCGGGATCAGAGCGCCGGGTGTCGCATAATCGAAGCTGCAGGGCGACCCGTTGTTTCGCCAGATAGGAGATGCTGATGAGCACGCTCGACCGACCCGAGATCGGCAACCAGGCTCAACCGCAGAGGTCGGGCAACGGCGCGAGTCCGGGAGACACGCTCACGGTCATCGACAACCGTACGAGCAGGACCTACGAGCTGCCCATCACGGACGGCACCGTGCGGGCGATGGACCTCCGACAGATCAAACTGGAAGAGGACGACTTCGGGCTGATGGCCTACGACCCGGCGTACACGAACACGGCATCCTGCCGCAGCGCGATCACCTACATCGACGGGGAGGCTGGCATCCTGCAGCACCGCGGCTACCCGATCGAGCAGCTGTGCGAGCAGTCGACCTACCTGGAGGTCGCCTATCTGCTGATCAACGGCTCGCTGCCCACGCGCTCGCAGCTCGACGCATGGATCCACGAGATCACGATCCACACGTTCGTGCACGAGAACATCAAGGGATTCATGCAAGGTTTCCGCTACGACGCGAATCCGATGGGCATGCTGGTCGCGTCGGTGGGCGCGCTCTCGACGTTCTATCCGGATGCGAACAAGATCCGCGACGCGGATGTCCGCGCGATCCAGATCATGCGTCTGCTCGCGAAGATGCCGACGCTCGCGGCGTTTGCGTTCCGCCACAACATGGGTCAGCCATACGTGTACCCGGACAACGACCTCAACTACGCGGGCAACTTCCTCTCGATGATGTACAAGATGACCGAGCTCAAGTACCAGCCCGATCCGCGCCTGGAACGTGCGCTCGATGTGCTGTTCATCCTGCATGCCGACCATGAACAGAACGCGTCCACGAGCGCCGTGCGCTCGGTCGGCTCGACGCATGTCGACCCGTACACCGCGGTCGCGGCCGGCGTCGCGGCGCTGTACGGGCCGCTGCACGGCGGCGCCAACGAGGCGGCTCTGCGGATGCTCGCGCGGATCGGCAGCGTGGCGAACATTCTCGACTTCCTGGAGGGCGTGAAGGCGGGCAACGAGCGCCTGATGGGTTTCGGCCACCGGGTCTACAAGAACTACGACCCGCGCGCGCGGATCATCCGCAAACACATCGATGACGTGTTAGCGGTGCGCGGCAAGAGCCCGTTGCTCGAGGTCGCGACCGAGCTCGAGAAGCGCGCGCTCGACGACGAGTACTTCACCTCGCGCAAGCTGTATCCGAACGTCGACTTCTATTCCGGCCTGATCTACGAGGCGCTCGGCCTGCCGGTGGCGATGTTCCCGGTGATGTTCGCGATCGGGCGCACCAGCGGCTGGATCGCGCAGTGGCTCGAGATGGTCCAGGACCCCGAGCAAAAGATCGCGCGCCCGCGCCAGATCTACACCGGCGACCGTGACCGCGATTACGTGCCGATTGACGAGCGCGGCTAGAGCACGAGCGTCGCACCGTGGCGGCGGAGCCACGCGCGGTCCTCGCGATAGCCGGGCCAGCGCCGCGCGAGCAGCGCCCAGAAGCGCGGCGAGTGGTCGAGGATCTCGAGGTGGCAGACCTCGTGCCAGACGACATATTCGAGCACGCTCTCGGGGGCGAGCAACAGGCGCCAGTTGAAGCTCATGCGCCCGCTTGGCGAGCAGGACGCCCAGCGGGTGCTCTGCGCGCGGATCGACAGGTCGCGGTAGGGACTTCCGGCCAGTGCGGTGGCGCGGTCGAGCCGCGCCGCGATCTCAGCTCGCGCGGCGCGCCGGTAGAAGCGCTCGAGCGCCGGACGGGCATCGCCCGCGGGCACGAGCAGACGCTGGCCCACGCGGTGCACGCGCGTGCGTCCGGCCTCGGGAACGAGCTCTAGCGTCGTGCCGAGGTAGGGAACCGTGCCGGCTCGCGCGGCGACCGCGGCGAGCGCGATCCGGGCCTCCCGAAGCCTGCGCTCGATCCAGGGACGCAACTCGCTCACCGCCGCCGCGGCTGCGCGCTCGGGCGCGCGCGCCGGCAGCACCACCTCGACGTCGACCGTGCGCGCGTCGCTCAGCGCATGGACGTTCACGCGCACGCGCCGCGCGCGCGCAGAGCGGCGCACGGTATAGGGGATGTCGCTCGCGCTGCGCAGGGCGCTCACGCTGCGCAGGGTACGCCCCGGACCGGGTGCATAATTTGGCGACGATGCCCAAATCCAGGGTGAGGCTCCCACGCGGGGTGTGCAAGCCCTACGAGGTCTACCTGAACGGGGTGCCGCAGCAGCTCGGGGTCGACTTCTCCGTGCACGAAGGTGCGCTGGTGTTCGAGCGCGAGCTGCGCAAGGACAAGATCAGCGGTTGGCGCTGGGTGCTGGGAGCGTGGGGCGTCGGCACCTACCGCCAGAACGACTCGGTCGACGTGCGCTACGAGGCGGCCGACGGCTCGCCGCGGGTCGCCGAGGGACTCGAGATCGAGGCGGTGTAGTCGCGACCCCGCCACGGCTTGGTGAGCTTCAGCGCGGACAGGATCGCGCGCGTGGCGGGCGAGCGGTTGAGCGTATAGAAGTGGATTCCGGGTGCGCCCGCGGCCAGCAGCTCGGCGCACTGCAGCGTCGCGTAGGCCACCCCGAAGTCGCGTACCGCCTCCGAATCCTCGCCGCGCACGTGCAGCTCCTGACGCAGAGCCTCGGGGATCGTCGCGCCGCACAGCTGGGCCATGCGCTCGACCTGGCCCACCCTGGTGATCGGCATCACCCCCGGGATGATCGGGACCTCGATTCCGGCGGCGCGTGCGCGCGCGATGAACTCGAAGTACAGGCTGTTGTCGAAGAACAGCTGCGTTATCAGGAAGTCGACCCCCGCGTCGACCTTCTCGACCAGATGTTCGAGGTCGGCCTCGGGACTGACCGCGTGGATGTGGGTCTCGGGGAAGCAGGCAGCGCCGATCGCGAATGGGTAGGCGGCGCGGATCAGCGCGACCAGTTCGCTCGAGAACTCGAGGCCACCCTCCGTTCTCACCCACTCCTCCTGGCCGGCCGGCGGATCGCCGCGCAGCGCGAGCACGTTGTCGATGCCCGCCGCGAGCATCTCGTCGAGGGTCGCGCGCAGCTGGGCGACGGTCGCGCCGACGCAGGTGAAGTGGGCCATCGCCTCGAGCTCGTACTGCTCGCGAATGCGCTTGACGATCTGGATCGTCTTGGCCCGCGTCGAACCTCCTGCGCCATAGGTGACCGACACGAACGATGGCTCGAGCGCGCGCAGGTCCGACAGGGCGCTGTACAGGTTCTGCTCGCCGGGTTGCGTTTTGGGCGGGAAGAACTCGAACGAGAAGACCGGGGACTCGCCGCTGCAGAGAATCTGATCGATGCGCATCGTCTAACGGTAGAGGCAGCGCAAGCGCTAACGCGCTGTCGCGGTCCAGCGCTCGGGCTCGCCCGGGATCCTGCGCGCGCGACCGGCAGCCTCGAGGTGCACCAGCAGGGCCAGCGTCTCGGTGAGCAGCCATTGCGCGTTCAGCGGCGAGAGCTCGGCGCCGTGGATGCGCGGGACGATCTCGAACGCCGTCAGCGGCTCGCCCTCGTCGAGCGCCGCCCAGGCCTGGCTCAGGCGCTCGCCGACGAGCGCGCGATTGCCCTGGATGTGGGCGTGGACGTCGGTGAACGTGCGCCCATGTCCGGGCAGGCACAGGCGCGCGTGAAGGGCCTCGACGACGCCGAGCGAGTGCACGAATTCGCCGACCGGATCCGGCGTATAGCCGTAGTCGAAGAACAGCGAGATGCGCCCGAGCAGGTGGTCGCCGGAGATCAGCAGCCGTCGCTCGGGCTGAAACAGGCACACGTGCGAGGGGGCATGGCCGGGCGTGTAGTGCACGCTCCAGGGCCCCAGGTCGGTGTGCACGAGAACGCCCGGGACGAGCGCGCGGTCGGGCTCGATCGCTGCGGCGATCCCGGATTCGCGGTTCTTGGCGCGCTCGGCCGCATAGCGGCGCAGCGGCTCCTCGGGGACGCCGCTCTGGCGGGCTACCTCCAGGCGCCGCGCGAGCGCCCCCTCGGGGTCGGCCGCCCAGCGCGACATGTGCTCGTGGTTGGGATGCATCCACAGCTCGCAGCCCGTGCGCTCGACGATCGTCGCGGCCTGCCCGTAGTGGTCTGAATGGGCGTGCGTGCAGACCACGAGGCGGATGTCCTCGAGCACCAGATCGCACATCGCCAGTGCGAGCTCGAGTTGGGCGAGCGAGCCGGGCTGATGCATGCCGGTGTCGAACAGAACGACGCCTTCGCCGGCGCGGATCGCCCAGGCGTTGCAGTGCGGAACGCCGGGCCACGGCAGCGGCAGGCGCAGTCGAAAGACGTCCGCAAGCACCCGCTCGCCGCGGGCCTGCGCGCGTTTGCCTCGCGCCCTCGGCGGCGAGCCCCCGGAACTCTGATCGGCAGTCGCAGCCACCGGTTGCAGCCTATAGGCGAAGCCGCGGGGCGCGTGCTCGCGCGCCCGCGGTAGAGGGCTTAGACTGGGGCTCGATCCCAGCGCCAGCGACCGCGTCAAAGGAGACAAGAATGGCCGAGCAGGAGCGCCCCACCACGAGCAGTGCGGCCACCAAGGTGCAGGAGGCAGCCGCGAACGTGCAGCAGGCGACGTCGGGCAGGCGCAAGCGGATCTCGGGCAACAAGGCCGAGGCGGTGGTGCGGCGCTACTTCGAAGCGATCGGCGCGCACGACGTCGAGGCGGGCGCCGCGATGTGGGTGCCAGACGGACGCGAGGACGTGCGCGGGCAGGGGGTGTTCATCGGGCCGGACGGCATCCGCGAGTTCATCGGCGGTCTGCTGCAAGCGATCCCTGATCTGCGCGTGGAGATCATCGAGACCACGACGCAGGACGATCGCTGCGCGCTGCAGTGGCGCTTCAGCGGCACGTTCGCGGGCCCGGGCACGTTCAACGGGATCGCGCCGACCGGGGACAAACTCGAGCTCGAAGGCCTCGACGTCCTGACGGTGCGCGACGGATTGATCCAGTCCAACGACGCGTTCACCGACACGATGTCGGCGCTGCGTCAGATCGGGATGATGCCACCGATGGGCTCGCCCACCGAGCAGCGGATGACGGGCGCGTTCAACGTCAAAACGCGCCTCGCGACGGGCTTGACGGGCGCGGGCGAGGCGAAGCTGGTGGCCGAGGGCGTGTGGTGCGTGCAGGGCCAGCCGGGCCGCTGCAACGTGTACATGATCGAGGACGACGGCGGCGTGACGATGTACGACGCCGGCGCGCGCACGATGGTGCGCGCGGTCGCCAGCGCGGGCGCGAAGCTCGGCGGGATCAAGCGGATAGTCCTGGGGCACGCCCATACCGACCACCGCGGGACGGCGCCCGCGCTCGGCGTGCCGGTGCTGTGCCACCCGGACGAAGTCGAGGACGCAGAGGGCAGCGGCGGCTTTCGCTATTGGCCGGCCGACCTCGCCGGCGTGCCGCCGGTCTCCAAACAGATACAGAAACTCTGCCACCGGCGGTTCTGGGACGGCGGTCCGGTGAAGATCTCCGACACCGTGACCGAGGGCCAAGAGATCGCCGGCTTCAAGGTGATCTCGCTGCCCGGCCACGCCCCGGGCCAGATTGGGCTGTGGCGCGAGTCCGACCGGCTGGCGCTCGTCAGCGACTGCTTCTACACGCTCGACATGTGGGGACGCTCACACGCGCCGACCCTGCCGCCGCAGACCTACAACTACGACACCGAGCAAGCTCGCCAAAGCTTGATCAAGCTGGCCGAAATGGAGCCCGCGGCCGCTTGGGCCGGGCACGCCAAGCCGATCACGGGAGACGTCCGCGGTCAGCTGTTGAAGGCCGCCGGCGAGCCCGACCCGGCGTCGGCCACGGCTCCGCTTGGGGGGCCGTGAGCGGCGGGGCCCTGCGTGGGTAAGCGCAGCCGCCGCCGCGCAGCCCCGGACAGGCGCCGTCCGCAGAAGCTTGCGGCTCCGCTCAGCGAGTACAGCGACGCCGCCGGAAACGTGCTCGTACTGCGCGGCGCGCTAACGCCCGCGACGCGCCTGCAGTATGCGGACACGCTCGCGGGCAATCCGCTCTCGCGCGAGGACGCGTGGCAGCGGGCGGTCGAGCTGCTGTTCGAGCGGCTGGCGAGCAGCTGGACGATCGCCGGCGCTGCAATCGACGGGCAGCGGGAGCTGCTCGCGCGTTACCGCGCTGCCAGCCCGGCCGAGCGCGCCTGGATCCGCGAAGTGCTGCGCAAGCACTGCGCCGAGCACTTCCCCGAGCTGCAGGCTCCCTGACTCAGCTTGCCTCGCCGAGCAGCTCGAGTCGGGGCCCATGCGCGACGCCGGCTGCGACGAAGCACGCGGTAGCGGGGCTGAGCACGAACTCCAACGTCTCCCCTGCATGCCCGCGCACCCCCAGGCGCCGGCCCTGCTCGCTGACCGAGATCACCGTGCCCCGCTCGACGACGCCGCCGAAATGGGTGATCCGGGCCGGCGCGCCCATGCGCGGGACGGGTCGCGATGGGCCGAGCATGCGCGGATGGTATGCCTAGGACATCCGCCGCGCGCCGCCGCCGGGCGCCCCCGGCCGGCATGACCGCCAAGGCCGCTACCTTGTGGACTATGCGTCGCACCAAGATCGTCGCCACAATCGGGCCGGCATCGCGGGAACCGACCACCCTGCTGCGCATGGTGCAGGCCGGGATGGACGTCGCGCGGCTGAACTACTCGCACGGTACGCTCGAGGAACACGCCGAGACCGTCCGTCGCGTCCGTGACGCCGCCGGGCGGGCCGGGCGGCCGGTGGCGATCCTCCAGGACCTGCCGGGGCCGAAGCTGCGGATCGGGCCGCTGCGCGACGACGTCGTCGAGCTGACTCCAGGCGAGCGGCTGACGATCGCCTGCGGCGAGACCGATGGGCTCGGCGACGCCCAGCGGATGAGCATCGCCTGGCCCGGCCTGGCGGCGTCGGTGGCCCCGGCCGACGTGCTGTATCTCGCCGACGGGTCGGTGCGGCTGCGCGTCCTCGAGGTGCGCTCGGGCGCAGGTGAGATCGAAACGGAGATCGAGGTCGGCGGAGCCGTCGCCTCGCGCCAGGGCCTGAACATCCCCCGGGCGCTCGATGCGCTGCAGTCGATGCCCGAGCAGGACCTCGAGCTGCTCCGTCACGGCGAGTCGATCGGGGTAGACATGGTGGCGCTGTCGTTCGTGCAGCGCCCGGAGGACGTTCAGATGGTGCGCAAACACACCCGGCTGCCGTTGATCGCCAAGATGGAGAAGCCCCAGGCGGTGGAGCGCGCCGAGGAGATCTTGCACGCGGCCGATTGCGTGATGGTCGCGCGCGGAGACCTGGGCATCGAGCTGCCGATCGCACAGGTCCCGATCGTGCAGAAGCAGCTGCTGCGCCTCGCGGGGCACCTCGCCCGACCGTCGATCACCGCAACCCAGATGCTCGACTCGATGGTCACCTCCTCGCGGCCGACGCGCGCGGAGGTCGCCGACGTCGCGAACGCGATCCTCGACGGGACCGACGCGGTGATGCTCTCGCAGGAGACTGCGATCGGCGCGTATCCGGTCGAGGCGGTCGCGATGATGGCGGCGGTCGCCGAACGGGCGGAGGCGATCGCTCCGTACGAGGACTGGAACGCCTCGCGCGTACGTCGCATGGACATCGACCCGGCCTACACGATCGCCCACAACGTGTGCGTCGCGGCACGCGAGCTGAACCTCGACGCGCTGGTGGTCCCGACGCTGTCGGGCCGCTCGGCCCGGCTCGTCTCGGCACACCGCCCCACGGTGCCGATCTATGCGCTCTCGCCCGGCAAAGAGACCGTCCGCCGCTGCGGTCTGATGTGGGGTGTGCAGGCCGCGTCGATGCGCCGCCACGAGACGACCGAGGCGCTGATCGCGGATGCTGCCAAACGCGTCGTCGAGCTCGGCTGGTGCGAGCCGGGCCAGCGGGTTGCGATCACCGCCGGGCTGCCGTCCGGGAAACCCGGCACGACCAGCCTCGTGCAGATCCAGGCGCTCCGCAATCCGGCCCGTGGCGCGGAGCCTCGATCCGGGCGTAGATAGGGCGCCGCCCAGCAGAGCTTAGCCCCCTGGGAGGTAGGGCAGGGCGGCGCCGCTGGGGTGCTACCCGCTCCGCGGTGTGCGCAAACAGCTTTACTCGTGCGCGCAGATAAGGCGCCCCCCAGGGCTTTGACCCAAGGCCCCGGGGGACAGGTGGGCGGGGGGCGCCCTGCCTGAGTCGGAGCGCGCCGATCAAGCAGGCCGGACGGCTGCGGGCGCCGTGGGGGCGCGGCGCCCGCAGCAACCCTCTCCATCCCGCTGGGCGCTCGCCCAAGCTCGCGAGGGGCAAAGCCAGGGCGGCGCGCAGATCATCTACCCGCCGAGCGCCGCGCGCAAACGAACCGGCGAGGATCCGCGACGAACCGCGACCGCGGAACACCCGACGAACGCCACCAACGGCGGCCAACCGCTACGGACAGCCGAGCGCCGCCCCCACGAGGCGGGAGGAGTACCTCGTGTGGGGCAGCGCATCTGCTACGCGCGGGCGCCACCAGCATCCGTGCGGGCTCCTGGGAGGTGGGGAGGGGAGATGGCGCCCGTGACCTCTTCCTACCCACGACCGCGATCCCGTAAACCACAACTTACACTAGTTTTTTGGCCCGCCGCGCATCGGCCTTCGGTCTGCCGTCGCGCGAGCGCGCCGCGATCCGATCAGCCGTGCGCCGCGATCCCGGCGTGCCCGTAGAACTCGGCCTCTTCGCGGCCCAGCTCGGTGACGGGCGGATCGCCGTACATCCACTCGCGCGCGATCCTGTGCCAGTTCGCGGAAGCCCTCAACTGCGAGAGCACGGCGAGCGTGAGCAACTCCATGCGCCGTCCGAACAGATGCTCGGGACGCATGTCCTGGTGGCGCATCTCGGCGAAGTAGGTCGAGCGCGGGTCCGAGCTCTCGATCATCACCTGGGTGGCGATGTCGGGGGCCAGCTTGACCGGCTCATCGACCACCGTGTACCACCAGATAGCCTGGGTTACGAACGCGAGCAGATGCTTGGGATTCACCCGCTCGGGCTCGGGCAGAAACCCGGACTCCGCCAGCAACCGGTGCAGCTCCCTGGCGTCTCCCTGGCAGACAGCGCGTTGGCAGGCGAGCTCGAGCTCGACTGGCTCGCGCTGCATGCGCTTGAACAGTCCGAAATCGAGGAACGCGACGCGCCCGTCGGCGAGCAGCAGGAAGTTGCCCGGATGGGGATCACCGGAGAACTGGCGGTGGCGATACAGACAGCCGAGGAAGAAGCGGAACACGATCTCTCCAATGCGGTTGCGCTCGCGTTGCGGGCGGGACTTCAGCTCCTCGAAGCCGACGCCCTCGACCAGCTCGGTCACGAGCACGCGCTCGCGCGAGAGGCTGCTGACCACGTCCGGCACGGCGATGAACGGGTGGCCGCTGAAGATCCGCGCGAGCGAGCGCTGGTTCTGCGCCTCGAGCTCGTAGTCGAGCTCCTCGCCGATCCGCTCCGTGATCTCCGCGGCGATCGCTTGCGCATCGAGCCCCGGGGTCATCCGCTTGAGCAGCCGCATGATCATCTCGAGGTTTTGCATGTCCGCGCGCACCGCGGCAGCCACCCCGGGATACTGCACCTTGACTGCGACCCGGCGGCCGTCAGGCAACGTCGCCGCATATACCTGCCCGATCGAGGCAGCGGCGATCGGCTCGGGCTCGAAGCTCGCGAACAGCTCGTCGATCGGCTCTTCCAGATCGTCCTCGATCACGGCCTTCATCTGCTTGAAGGAGACGGTCGGCGCCGCGTCGCGAAGCTTGGCGAGCTCGCGCTGGAACTCATCGCGGTACTCCTCTCCGACAAGGCCGACGTCCAGGAAGGACATCACCTGGCCGAGCTTCATCGCCGCGCCCTTCATCGTCCCCAACGCGGCGACGATCTGCTTGGCGGTCTGCAGCTGGCGCCGCGCGAGCGCCGCCTCGGCGGCCGCGTCGCCGCGCGGGACGTTTGCGACACGCGTCCCGAACTGCTTGACCGCCTCGCTGGCGGCGAGTTTGCCGACGGTCGCGGTCCTGCGCACCCGTGAGGTCGGGATCTTTTTGCTCTCGTGCGGGGCCATAGGCTATGAATCCTAGGCCCTGGACGCGCGTTTCCGGTGTGCCCAAAGGCGCTCGCTGCGCGTTTCAGGCGCGCTCTACTTTGGATCCGGGAACGATGTCGTCGGAGCCGTCCGCCCAGCGCACCCAGGCCTTCTTGCCGCCGTCGTAGTCGTCGCAGAGCAGCACGAGCGTCGCGGGCTCGCCGAGCGCCGTGCACGCCTCGCAGCCCTCCTTGTCGACGCCACGCCAGATCCGGATGAACGGGTTCTGCTCCCACTCGCGAGCGACTGTCGTCGGGTCGGCGTGGCCGGGGCGGATCGTCGTCTCGGGGGGCAGCTCCATCAGCGTGCCCATGATCGAATCGCGTAGATCCGTATAGCTCGTGTGCCCGGGCGCGCGCACCCCGCCGACCGAACCCGCGAACAGCGTGTCGCCGGTGAACACGACCGCCTCGCCGCCAGTGAACCCGCCGGGCGCGGCTTTCGCCGAGGAACGCCGCCCGATCCCGCCCGGTTCGCTGACCAGGAACGACAGCATCCCCGCGGTGTGACCGGGCGTGTGCAGCGGACGCACCTCCAGGGTGCCAAAGCGCAGGATCTGTCCGGCCTCGACCGCGCTCGGTTGCACCTCCGCCAGCGCATCGCGCTCGAGCGGATGGGCCAGCACCTCGATTTCCGGCCAGCGCTCGCGCAGTGCGCCGACCTCGCTGACGTGGTCGAAGTGGTGGTGGGTCAGCAGCACGTGCGTGGGCGTCAGTCCGAGCTGCTCGGCCGAAGCGATCAGCGGCTCCACGGGACCCCCCGCGTCGATGAACAGCGCCGGCCCGCCGACGCCGTCCGCGACGAGGTAGGTATTCGAGATGAACTGCGGGTTGCTAGCGCGCTCGATGACCATCGCGCGGCATCGTTGCACGACTGAGCCTGCGAGGCGAATTTCGCGTGGGGCAACCGCCGCGACGCGACCGTCTCAGGCGGCGAGCGGCTCGAGGACGCCGGCGGCCGGGGGCACGCTGGAGAACTGCATCGCGCCATCCTCGATCGCGCTGTAGCGAAGCGTCAGGATGTCGCGCGCGTAGTTCTGGTGCAAGCGCCAGGGCCGCTTGGAGCCCTGCTTCGGGAAATGGTGGATCGAGCGCAGAATGTATCCGGAGGAGAAGTCGATGAACGGTTCCTCGCTGACCGAGGAGTCGCGGTTGTGCGGCGTGCACTGCCGATAGCCGTGCTCGTCCATGTGCTTGATCACCCGGCAGACGTACTCGCAGGTGAGATCGCACTTGAGCGTCCACGAGGCGTTGGTGTAGCCGAGCGTCATCGCCATGTTGGGCACGCCGCTGAGCATCATGCCCTTGTAACCCATCGTCTGCGCCAGCTCGATCTCGCGGCCGTCGACGGCGATCTCCATGCCCCCGAGCAGCTGCAGGTTCAGGCCGGTCGCGGTAACGACCAGATCCGCCTCGAGCTCGGCGCCGGATGAGAGCCGCAAGCCGGTCTCGGTGAAAGCCTCGATGCGGTCGGTGACGACGGACGCGCGACCGTCGCGGATCGCCGCGAACAGGTCCCCGTCGGGTACCAGGCACATGCGCTGATCCCAGGGGTTGGAGCGGGGCTTGAAATTGGTGTCGATGTCGTATCCGGCCGGGAGTTCCTTCTCGAGCCCCGCGCGAATCATGCGCTTCACCAACTCCGGCCGGCGGCGGCTGAGCTGAAAGACGAGCGTCATCAGCGCGACGTTCTTCCAGCGCACTGCCCAGTAGGCGTGCTTGGCCGGGAGCAGCCTGCGGACCAGGTTGGCGAGCGCGTCTTGAGCGGGCAACGAGAGGATGTAGCTGGGCGAGCGCTGCAGCATCGTGACGTGGGCGGCGTCGCGCGCGAGCGCGGGGACGAGCGTGACCGCGGTCGCGCCGCTGCCGATCACGACGACGCGCTTTCCTGCATAGTCGATGTCCTTGCTGCAGTGTTGGGGGTGCACGATCCGCCCGCGGAAGCGATCGGCGCCTTGGAAGTCTGGCCTGTAACCCTCGTCGTAGCGGTAGTAGCCGCTGCACATCAGCAGGAAGTCGCAGCTCAGCTGCACGGTCTGATGCGTATCGCTGCGCTCGGCCTCGACCGTCCAGCGCGCTTGTGCGCTCGACCACTCAGCGCGGACCACGCGATGGTGAAACCGGATGTTCCGCTCGACGCGATGCTCGCCGGCGGTTTGGCGCACGTAGCGCAGAACCGACGCTCCGTCAGCGATCGCCTCCGCGTCCTCCCAGGGACGGAAGGAGTAGCCGAGGGTGTACATGTCGGAGTCAGAGCGGATGCCGGGGTAGCGGAAAAGGTCCCAGGTACCGCCTATGCAGTCGCGCGCCTCGAGGATCGCGTAAGTCTTGCCGGGGCAGTTGGCCTGCAGGTGACAGCCGGCGCCGATGCCTGACAAGCCGGCGCCGACGATCAGCACGTCGAAGTGTTCGTAGGACATCCCGGACCATCCGCTCTGGAGATTGCGTGCACCGAGCTTAGAGGACCGCTGTTGCCGACCCATTTGCCCCGCCCCGCGAGGCTCGGGATCGGCCGCAAGTACCGGGCAGATCGACGCGTTGCTTAGGTGTTCCAGGGACGGATGATGCCGCCCACGATGGTCGTCGTCGTGGGCGGCACGATGTCCCGGGCACGATGCCCTCGAGCGCTCGCAGGCGCTCAGGCCAGCGCCGCGCGGCGTGGAGGGCGCGGCGCGGCGCGCGTCGCTGCGAGCTGGCAGACTGCTTGGCGATGGCGCTGATCCACACCTGCTACCGCATCACGGACATCGAGCGCTCGGTCGCGTTTTACAACGCCCTCGGCTTTGAGGAGATCGGCCGCGTCCCGATCGGCGACGAGGCGGTCAACGTGTTCATGAACCAGCCCGGTGACGGCGACATGCCGCGGCTCGAGCTGACTTTCAATTACGGCGTCGATCACTACGAACTCGGCACCGCGTACGGCCACATCGCGATCACGGCGGAGGACCTCGATGCGACGCTCGCGCGCCTGGCCGGGCAGGGGATCGAGCCGGAGAAGCCGCCCTACAGCGTGCGCGAGGGCGGCCCGCGACTGACGTTCGTCAAAGATCCCGACGGCTATCGCGTCGAGATCCTCGAGCTCGCCGCCTAGAGCTCCCGCGGCGCCGCGCCGCGAAATCGCGCCTGGCGCCGCTCGCACGCAGGATGTTGATCTGGACCCGCTAAGGCTCTACCATCCGCCGTTCGGGGATCAGCTCGCCATAGCCAGGGAAGGAGAATCGTGAGCATCACAGGAGGCAGGATCGCGGGGCTGTTCGCGTGCGTCGTGCTCGCGCTGGGCGCCGCGGCTGGCGGCGACGCCGCTGGCGCCTCCTTCCACGCTTTCTCGTGGGGAGACGGCTACCTGGGCAACGGGGCGAATGAACTCACCGACTTCCCAGCGCCGGTAAACGGACTCGGGGAAGTCACCGCGCTCGCCGGCGGCGAAGGATACAGCCTCGCACTGCTGAGCGGCGGATCTGTCGAGGCGTGGGGCGTCAATAACGAAGGTCAGCTCGGCGACGGCACGAAGACGAACAGAGGCGTACCGGTGCCCGTGACGGGCCTCAGCGCGGTGACCGCAATCGCCGCCGGCGGCGGCCACAGCCTCGCGCTCCTCAGCGACGGAACAGTCGAGGCGTGGGGCGCCAATCGAGAAGGTCAGCTCGGCAACGGCACGACGACGAACAGCGACGTCCCGGTGGCCGTGACGGGTCTCAGCGGCGTCACTGCAATCGGCGTCGGGACGCGGGCCAGCTACGCGGTCCTCAGCGACGGCACCGCGATGGCCTGGGGCGCCAACGAATGGGGCCAGTTGGGCAACGGCACGACCACTTCTAGCCGCGTGCCGGTAGCAGTCAGCGGGCTGAGCGAAGCCAAGGCAGTCGCGGCCGGGGCCACGTTCGCGCTGGCCCTGTTGCGCAACGGCGAAGTTCGCTCGTGGGGCATGAACGGCGCGGGTCAACTCGGCAACGGAACCACGGTCGCCCAGCACACCCCCGGCCCCGTGAGCAATCTGCACGAAGTCACGGCCATCGCCGCGGCCGAAGGCCACAGCCTCGCGCTGCTCGCCGGTGGAACGGTCGATGCATGGGGTGAAAACAGTTTTGGCGAGCTCGGGGATGGAACCCTCCAAATGAAAACCAGCCCCGTCGCGGTGCACGAACTGGCGGAAGCGACCGCAGTGGCCGCCGGAGGCCTGCACAGCTTTGCGCTGCTGCGCGCCGGCACCTTCAAGGCGTGGGGTGGAGACGAACTGGGCGAGCTGGGCAACGGCGAGAAGGGGAAAGAACTCTTCTTCGATGTGCCTGTCGCCGCGTCGTGCGGGCTGAGCGAAGTAGCGGGCATTGCATCGGGTGAATTCATCGGGCTCGCGTTCGGCAGTGGCGAACCCAGCTGCCTTGACGTCACAGCCGTGACGCCCGATGAAGGGTCGCCGGGGGGCGGAACTATCGTGACGATTACCGGCACCGGCTTCCTCGGCGCCACCGCCGTGAGCTTCGGCTCAGCGGAAGCCTCGAGCTTCAAAGTCGAATCCGCCTCCCAGATCAAGGCAGTTGCGCCCGCGGGCGTAGAAACGGTCGATGTCACAGTTTCCACGCCAACGGGCACGAGCCCGGTTCACGCTATCGACAGATTCACCTACAGCACGACGCCGACGGTGACGAGCATCAGCCCCGTCGAAGGGACGGAAGGGACTCACGTGTTGATTCGCGGCACCAACTTCGGCAATCTCACCGCTGTCAACTTCGGTGCGACCTCGGTACCGATACGCCGCGAAGAAGACCTCTCATCACATGAACTGACGGTTACCGTGCCAGTTGCACCGCCCGGTATCGGGACGGTCGACGTGACGGTGACCAACTCGGCGGGCACCAGCGAAGCGACCCAGGCAGATCGCTTCACCTTCCTGCAACCGCCGGAATTCGGAAGATGTGTCGAGCATGGTGTTGGCAAAGATGAATTTGTGCGCAACTGCTTGCGCACTGAAGGACGAGGAAGCGGGTTCGAATGGTTCCCCGGCTTCAGCGGACCGAAACCGATTGAAAAGCGCAACTTCACGACCACTCTGCACAGCAAAACGCTCGCGTTCAGAACCACCGGTGGTAAAGCAATTATCTGTGCCAGCGAGAGTGGTGCGGGCGAACTTACGGGCGCCAAAAACGTGTCACTTGGGTCCCTGACGCTCACGGGATGCAGACTGCGCACCGCGAGCTGCGAGAGCGCGGGCGCGACAGAAGGCGAAGTCCAGACCAGCCCGCTCTCCGGCGAGCTCGGTCGCCCGCCGGTCGGTCTGGAGCTCAGCCCCGCGAGTGGGGAAACCGTCGCCGAATTTTCCTGCGCCGGGGTGTCTGTAACCGTTACGGGCTCGGTGATCCTGCAAATGCCGACCTTCAAAATGTCCACGACGGCGGTTTGGAAAGCGCTCCAGACCAAGGGCATTCAGCGACCTACCGCGTTTGAAGGGGGCCCGGAAGCGGTTCTCCACGTCAAAATCGGAGCAACGGGCGGCTTCGAACAGGCGGGGCTCGCAGGCACGATCCTCCAGACAAGCGAAGAACAGATCGAGATCAGCAACCTCCTCTGAGACCCGCGAAGCCCCGACCGGCGCGACCCGCAGCCTGGCCGCGCCCCGGCGGCGCGACGGCGATACCGGACGGCAATACCTGTGTGCCGGATGCTCCCGCTTTTGCGCCTCAGGCGAGCACGCGCTTGCGAAAGTTGCGCAGCCCAAGCGCCAGAAACGCGGCGCAGAACGCAAGCATCACCGGATAGATGACGTACAGCGGCATGTGCGAGGCGTTGGTCAGCGCGGCGCGCATGCCCTCGGTGACGTAGATCAGCGGGTTGACGAGAACGAGGATCTGTAGCCAGTGCACGCCGGCGACCTCGACGGGTGCAAGGCGCGTCCACTGGTAGTAGGTGCCGCCGAGGAAGGTCAGCGGGAGCACGACGAAACCGAACATCAGCCCGATGTTGCGCGGCTCGAAGGTCGTGCCGAGCAGCAGCCCAAGCGCGGTCATCGTCACACACGCGAGCGGGATCAGCGTGAGCACGACGGGCCAGTGCACCGAGAGGTGGGCGTGTACGCCGGGGGCATGGATGACGGCGGCGATCGGGAACACGATGAGCGCGGCGAGCAAGCCCTGCGCAGCGCCGGAGAGCACCTTCGCGACGGCCACCAGCCAGATCGGACACGGCGCCTGCACGCGATCCTCGATCTCGCGTGTGTAGCCAAACTCGGTCGACAGCTGCAGGGCGACGGCCTGGATGCCCTGGAACATGATCGAGATCGCCACCACGCCGGGCACGAGCACGCTCGCAAACGCGGACTCCTGGACCTTGCCGCCGGCGCCGCCGACGCCCTGGCCGATCCGCGGAAACACGTAGAGGAAGACGAACACGAGCAAGAACGGCTGGATCACGGTGCGCACCACGAACTCGCCGAAGTGCTTCTTCAGCACGACCAGATCGCGCAAGATCAGCGCTTGCAGCGCAAACCGGCTGGCCACGGCGCTCGAGCGGGCCGGCTCGATCGCGATCGGCGTCCGCGCGGCCGCAGAGACGTCTGTGGTGACCATGGCCGACATCAGTCGCGCAGCTCCTTGCCGGTGAGATTTATGAACACCGTCTCGAGACTCGGCTCGGAGACGGATACGTCGATCACATTGAAACCGCCGTTCTCGGCCGCGTTGACCACGCGGGGAACGATCCGTTCGGCGCCCTTGACGTGCAGCTCGACGCCCCCCGTCAGGGCGCGCGTCCGGGTCACGCCGCCGATCTCATGCTCGAGCAGCTCCGCGAGCCGCGGCGTGTCTCCGGTCGCCATCACCGTGACGATCGTGTCGGCGCCTACCGAGCGCTTCAGGGCTTCGGGCGTGTCGAGCGCCAAGATCTTGCCGTGGTCCATGATCGCCACGCGTTCGCAAAGCTGGTCGGCCTCCTCCATGTAGTGGGTCGTGAGCAGGATCGTCTGGCCGTCGCGGTTGAGCTCGCCGAGGATCTCCCACAGCGCGAGGCGGCTCTGGGGGTCGAGGCCGGCGGTCGGCTCGTCGAGGAACAGCACCGCCGGGCGATGGAATATGGCGCGCGCGACCATCAGCCGTTGGGCCATCCCCCCGGACAGCGCATAGACCGATGCGTCGGCCCACTTTGCAAGCTGGAACTGGTCGAGCAGTTCTTCGCTGATGCGCCGCGACTCGCGTGCGCCGATGCCGAACAGGCGTCCGTGGAAGTAGAGGTTCTCCCGCACCGTCAGCTGGCGGTCGAGTGTGTTCTGCTGCGAGACGATCCCGATCAGCTGCTTGGCCAACGCCGGCGCGGCGACGACGTCGATCTCGCCCACGCGAGCCGCACCGGAGGTCGGGATGACGCGCGTGGTCAGCATGCCCGCGGTCGTCGTCTTGCCGGCGCCGTTGGGGCCGAGCAGCCCGAAGATCTCCCCCGCGTGGACGGTCAAGTCGAGCTGGTCGACCGCGGCGAAGTCGGTGCCCGCATAGACCTTGGTCAGGGCCAGCGTCGTGATGACCGCCTGGCGCTCGGGTGCGACTGCCATCGTTTTCAATGTACCCTGATGCTCAGGCATGGCTGACACCGGCAAGATCGCCAAGAACCTCGAGCGGTTCGCGCAGGCGGTGGCCACACATGACCGCGAGAACCCGACGCATACCGCCTATGGCATCGGCCTGGCGCACTTCGACATGGAGCGCCTCGGCTTCGAGGAGGGCGAGGAGGTGCTACCCGGGATCACGATCCATACCGATGGAAAGACCTCGGGGAACTTCCGCGTGCTGTGCGACGTTCAGCACGACGAGGGCGCGTCCGAGCGGGAGCGCGAGGTGGTCGAGGCAATCGCGACGCGATCGTTGCCGGCGATCGCTCCCCGCGAGCAAGACGCCTCGCCGGAGCCGTTTGACAGCTGACCACGTCTCAGCCGGCGACCGCCGGCGCGGGCACTCCGGCGCGCTCGGCGATGATCGTCACGAGGCGCTCGATCGTCGGACAGCGCAGGTCATAGCGAGCCGCCACGCGCAGGATCGCACCGGGAATCGCATCGAGCTCAGGCGGGCGCCCGGCGGCGATGTCACGCTGCATCGAGCTGCCGAGCGTGTCGTGCGCCTGCTCGAGCTCGGCCAGGGCCCGGCGCGGGTCGACGTCCAGTGCGCCATCCGCCTGCCCAACCGCGGAGGCCTCCTCGAGCGCTCGCAGGAGATCGTCGCGCAGCTCCGGCGTGCGGCGGATCTCCCCGAGCAGCTTGTCGTAGGCGCTGGTCGTGCAGGCGAGCGCGTTCAGCCGCACGAGCTTTGACCACATCACCTGCGCCTCGGCACGGTCCGAGACCGGCAGGATCACCCTGACTGCCAGGCCGGCGGCCTCCAGCAGCTGCGCGAGGCGCTCCATGCCCGCCTGGGCGGCAGGATCGTGCGTCGCCATGTCGACGAGCAGGAACTGGCTGGTGTGGTGGACGACGCCTGGCTCGGGACGGTCTGACTCGACCCGGATCGTGCTCGCGAGCACCCTGTCGAATCCGAAGCGTCTGCGCAGCACCGCGACGTGGTCGAGGCCGTTGAGCAGCGGCAGCACGAGCTCGGGCTCGGTCTCGATCCGTTCGAGCGCGCCCTCCAGGCCGGCGGCCTTGGTGGCGACGATCAGGACCTCGGCATCCTCGCGCAGGCGCGCGCATGTGCGCACGCGCGCCCGGAAGTCTCCGAAGACAACGCTCTGAACGCGTAGCCCGCGTTCGCCAATGGTCTGCGCGGTCGACTCCCGCGCGACGACGAGCACGTCTTGGCCGGCCCGATCGAGCAGGCCCGCGAGCAACCCGCCCACGCCGCCGGGGCCGAGGACTGCGATTGTCATGCCAGCGGATCGATCAGCACGCCTGGATTCATTATCCCGGAGGGGTCGACCGCGGCCTTCGCGCCCCGCAGCGCCTGCGCGAACGGCTCGGGGCGCTGACGGTCATACCAGGGTCTGTGCGCGCGCCCAACCGCGTGGTGATGGGTGATCGTGCCGCCCTCAGCGATGACCGCGTCGGACGCAGCGCGCTTGATCGCCGCCCACTGCTCGAGCTCCTCGCCCCGCCGAGCAGGCGCAAGGACGGTGAAGTACGGGGCCGGGCCGTCCGGGTAGACGTGCGTGAAGCGGCAGCTGACCTGCCCGGCTCCGCGGGCCGCGGGCGCCGCGACCGACGCGATCGCCTCCTCGACCGCCACGCTGACGCGCTCGTGAAACGCGGGGAAGCGCTCCCAGGTGATCGCCGTCTCGAACGTCTCCGAGAGGACGCCCATCGCGATCAGCACGTCGCGCAGGTAAGGTGCTCCGAGAAACGCGCTGCGCCACGAGGCGACCGCGTCGGTCCCGCCCGCCGGTGGCTCGCCCGCCGGGCGCTCGCCGCCGGCGCTCTGCCGATTGGCGACCATGCCGCCGTGCTCGGCGCAGATCTCGAGCGCTCGCGCCATCGGCTCCTGAACCGAGTGATCGGCCGACTCGAAGCCGAGCACGAGCAGCGAGCGAGAGCCGTCGCCCGCCAGCGTGGTGCGGGCTTCGGCCGCGTCGATCAAACGGCAGTTGGCCGGGTTCAGGCCGGACTGGGAGATCGCGCGCACGGCTTCGGCGCCCGCGAGGAAGCGCTCGAAGCGCACGCCGGCCGACGCACGTTGCGACGGCCGCGGCTGCACGCGGACCCATGCCTCGGTGATCACCCCGAGCGCTCCCTCCGATCCGGCGAGCATCCGGTCGGGACTGACGCCGGCGCCCGAGCCGGGCAGGCGCCGCGACTCCCAGGCGCCGACGGGCGTGAGCGCGCGGGTGGACTCGACGAAGTCTTCGATGTGCGTCAGCACGGTCGCGAAGTGCCCGGCCGCGCGGGTGGCGATCCAGCCGCCGAGCGTCGAGAGCTCGAACGATTGCGGGAAGTGGCGCAGCGTGAATCCGTGCTCGGCGAGCTGGCGCTCGAGCTCGGGGCCGTTGGCGCCGGCCTGGATGCGCGCCGCGCGCGAAACGGGGTCGAGCTCGAGCACACGGTCGAGGCCGCGCAGATCGAGCGAGACGACTCCGCCATATCGGCGCGGCAGTTCGGGGGTGACGCCGCCGACGACCGACGTGCCGCCGCCGTAGGGAATCGCGGCGAGGCGCTCGTCCGAGCACCACTCGAGCAGGCGCTCGACATCGGTCTCGTCGCGCGGGAAGGCGACGACGTCGGGAGGGTGCTCGAAGCACCCGCGAAAGCCGAGCACGACATCGCTGTAGGACTTGCCCAGCGCATGGCTCGCGCGGGCGTGGATGTCCTCGCGGCAGATGTCGGCAAGCTGCGCCGGCGCGGCCACGCGTGGCGCCGCCAGCCGCACGGCCTCCAGCGGCACCGGATCCTCGACCGCCCCAAGCGGCGCGTCGCCGAGCGCGGGCCGCAGATGCTCGGCGAGGCCGGCGGCGGTGCGGCGCACCTGCTCGGGCGGGGGCTGCTGGTCCTCGGAGCCCCAGCCCCAATGCTTGCGACGAGGAGCCTTCACCGTCGCGAGTCTACGTGCGCGTAGGCTTGGCGGGCGGACGCCCCCCGCCGCCCGACCGGTCCTGGCGGGCGTGCCCGGCACGGGCACTAGCCTTAGTCGAGATGGCCTCCCAACCCCAGCCGGTCGGCGCTCAGCCGCGGGTTCTCGCTCGCGGGCCATGGCCGCTCGAGCAGATCACGGCGAGCTGGCGCGCGGAGCACTACCAGCCCTCGCGCGAGGACACCGAAGCCGCCGACGCCGCGATCGCCCAGCTGCGCGAACGGGGATCGCCGAGCCACGACGGCGTGGCCGCGCGCCTGGTCGACTACGCCGCCCGGCCGGCGGGCGGGCTCGCGCTGGAGTTGCAGCCGCAGCGCTGGGCGCTGCGGCTGATCGCCGGAGACGCGTCGCGGAGCGTCGCGGCGCTGTGCGTCACCCGTTCCGCCGACGGGCGCTGGCTGGCGGGTCGGCGCGCGCCGTGGGTCGCGTCCTGGGCCGGGCGTTGGGCGCTGGGCGCGGGGGGCGCGGTCGATCTCGACGAGAATCCGGCGGATACGCTCGTGCGCGAGCTGCACGAGGAGTGGTCGGTCACGCCGGAGCGCGTACGCGGCGAGGGGCTCGTGCTGCTGCCCCAGCGGCTCGTGATGTTCGTCGGCCAGGCATGGCTGCCGGAGGGCTACGACGCGGCGGTGCGACCGGATCACGAGCACGACGAGTTTGCCTGGTGGCCGCGCGAGATCGACCGCTGGCCCGACCAGGCCGAGGCGCCGCTGCGTGTGATGGCGCGCTGGCTGTCGGCGGGGTGAGCGCACACGCCAGCTGGCGGGCGGGCGCGGGCCCGATCACGCTCGGGCGGCTGAAGTGGGTGTCGTTCACCCACTCGTGCATCTACACCGCGCTGCTGATATGCGCTTTCCTCGCGGGCAAACCGGAGCCGCTGACGTTCGTGCTCGGCCTGACGCATGGTCTGTTGTGGATCGCGATGTCGCTGGTCTGCATCGTGTGCGCGCGCCTGCGCGTCGTGCCGCTGCGCCTGGCTGTCGCGGTCGCGGTACTGGGCGGAATTGGACCGTTCTTCGGCAGCTACGAGTTCATCCGCGAGCAGCACCGCCGGGTCGTCGCGGTCACGCCGTGAACGAGGTGTGAAGCCGACGACCCCAGGTTTCGTGCGGGATCAGATCGGCTGCATAGCCGCGCTAGAGTGAAAGGGAACATGGCCTCGGGCACCACGACTCCGCAGACGATCGATGTCGTGACACCCGCAGCCGGCGAGTCGGTCAGCGAGGGCACGATCCTCGAATGGCACGTAAAGATCGGCGAGGAGGTCAAGGCCGGTCAGACGATCGTCGAGATTTCGACCGACAAGGTCGACGTCGAGCTCGACTCCCCGGCGAGCGGCGTCGTGAGCGAGATCCTCGCCCAGGAGGGCGACACTGTCACCGTCGGTCAGGTGATCGCGCGGATCGCGGTCGGCGACCAGGCTCCCCCCCGCCGCGAGCCACCGGGCGATTCACAGCGGCCGGGCGATTCGCAGCCGGCGAGCGATTCGCAGCCGGCGAGCGACGGGCAGGCCGCGTCGCGAAACGACGGCGGCACGCCCTTCGGAGCACCGAACGGGGCCAAGGCCTCGCCTGTGGCGGCGCGTGCGGCCCGGGCGGAGGGAGTGGACCTGGCGACGGTCACGGGAAGCGGCCCGGCCGGGCGCATCGTCAAGTCCGATGTGCTCAAGGCCGCGGCGGACGGCTCCTCCGGGGCGCTAGCCGAGGCGCCCGCTGCGCAGCGCGCCGAGCCGGGCGAGACCCAGCAGCTCAAGGGCGGGGCCGCGGCGCTGGCGAAGTACATGCAGCAGTCGCTCTCTATCCCGACGGCAACCAGCCTCAGGACGCTGACGGTGACAATGCTCGACGCGCGGCGGCGCGAGCTGAAGACAGCCGGCAGGCCGGTCTCGTTCACCCACTTGATCGCCTACGCGCTCGCGCGCGCGGGCGAGGTGATGCCGGTGATGGCAACGCATTTCGCGGAGATCGAGGGCAGGCCGCACCGCATCGACGACGGGCAGGTGAACCTCGGCCTGGCGGTGGACGTCGAGAAGAAGGACGGCTCCAGAACGCTGGTCGTGCCGGTGATCACAGATGCCGCGCGGCTGCCGTTCGACCGCTTCGTCGAGGCCTACGACGCGCTCGTAGAGAAGGCGCGCACGAACGCGCTGAGCGCGGACGACCTACAGGGGGCGAACATCACGCTGACGAACCCGGGCGGCATCGGCACGATCGCGTCGGTGCCGCGGCTGATGCCCGGAGGGGGCACGATCGTCGCGACCGGCGCGATCGCTTATCCCCCGGGACTCGCCGGCGTCGGAGCCTCGCTCGGCGTGGAGAAGGTCATGACGATGACGTCGACCTACGACCACAGGATTATCCAGGGCGCGGAGTCGGGGCGCTTTTTGGCCGAGATCGAGCGGCGCCTGCAGGGCGAGCAGAGCTTCTACGAGGAAGTGTTCGCGGCGCTCGGACTGGAGCTGGGCCCCGCGCCCGCCCCGCCGGCGCCCGCCCCGCAGCCGGCCGCCGCCGGCGTGGCGGAGGCGCGGACGACGGTCGAGCGCGGCGCGAGCGAGGAGCTGATGGCGGCGGTGCACGCGGCGAGCGTGCTCGTGACACGCTTCCGCAGCCACGGACACCTCGCGGCGCGGCTCGATCCGCTCGGCTCCGAACCCGAGGGCGAACCGGGCCTCGATCCGGAGTCGCTCGGCCTGACGCGCGAGATTACCGCGCAGATCCCCGCGCGGATCCTGCAGATGTATGTCCCGGGCGAGACGCTTGCGGACGCGCTCCCGCACCTGCGTGAAACCTATTGCGGGACGATCGCGTACGAGATCGAGCACATCGCCTCGCACAGGCAGAGGGTCTGGCTGCGCGAGCACATCGAGTCGGGTGCGTTCCGCGGGCCGCTGAGCGCCGAGGAGCAGCTGGGGCTGCTCAAGCGCCTGACCGAGGTCGACGCGTTGGAGCGGTTCATGCACAAGGCCTACCTCGGCCAGCACCAGTTCTCGATCGAGGGTCTCGACATGACGGTGCCGATGCTCGACGAGCTGATCCAGCTGTCGGCGACACGGGGCGGCAAAGAGGTCGTGATCGGGATGGCGCACCGCGGCAGGCTGAACGTGCTGGCGCACAACCTCGGCCGGTCCTACGACACGATCTTCGCGGAGTTCGAGGGGGCCTCGACGCTCGAGGCGGTGACGACGATCCCCCAAGGGGGGACCGGCGACGTCAAGTATCACCACGGCACCCAGGGCACCTACCAGCTCCCGGACGGCGACGGGATCATGGTCAACCTTGAGTCGAACCCGAGTCACCTCGAGTACGTCTCCCCGGTGGTCGAGGGCGCCACCCGCGCGGCGCAGACCACGCGCCACGGGCCCCACGCGCTGCAGGACACCGACGCGGCGATGCCGATCGTGATCCACGGTGACGCATCGTTCCCGGCGCAGGGCGTCGTCGCGGAGACGCTGAACTTGCAGGCGCTCGACGGATACAAGGTCGGCGGGACGGTCCACCTGATCATGAACAACCAGGTTGGCTTCACGACCGATCCCGACGACGCGCGCTCGACGCACTGGGCCTCGGATCTGGCGAAGGGCTTCGACGTTCCGATCATCCATGTCAACGCCGATGACGTGCAGGCGTGCATCAGCGCGGTGCGTCTGGCTTTCGCGTTCCGCCAGGAGTTCGGCCACGACGTCTTAATCGATCTGATCGGCTACAGGCGATTCGGTCACAACGAGTCGGATGAGCCCGCGTACACGCAGCCGGAGATGTACGCGAAGATCAAGACCAAGAAGCGCGTCGCGGAGCTCTGGGCGGATCGGCTGATCGCCGTCGGCGTCGTCAGCCGCGAGGAGGTCGACAAACTCGGTCAGGGCGTGTGGGACAACCTCACGCTGCTGCATCAGCGTCTCAAGGCGAAGATCAAGGAGGCCGCCGAGCAGGGTGCCGAAGAAGGCACGGGCGAGTATCAGCTCGACCGCTCGCCGAGCCCCGATGTGAGCACCGCGGTGCCCGCGCCGAGTTTGCGCGAGCTGGGCGAGGAGCTGCTGAGAGTGCCGGAGGGCTTCACGGTGCACCCGAAGCTCGTCAAACAGCTCGAGCGTCGCCGCGACGCGCTGACCGGCAACGGCGCGGCGCCGGCCCCGCAGATCGCCGACGGCGTGCCCGGGGGCTCGGCCGACGGGAAGGCCCAAGCGGGGCACGCAATCGACTGGGCGCATGCCGAGGCGCTGGCGTTTGGGTCGCTGCTGACCGAGGGCACGCCGATCCGGCTGACCGGGCAGGACACCGAGCGCGGCACGTTCAGCCAGCGCCACATGGTCCTGCACGATGCCAAGACCGGGCAGACGGTGTGCCCGATCCAGAGCCTTCCCGAGGCGCGTGCCCCGTTCGAGCTGCATAACAGCCCGCTCTCGGAGCTCGCCTGCCTGGGCTTCGAGTACGGCTATAGCCAGGAGGCGCCGGAGACGCTCGTGCTGTGGGAGGCGCAATTCGGCGACTTCGTCAACGCCGCTGACGTGATCATCGATCAGTTCATCGTCTCTGGGCTCGCCAAGTGGGGCCAGACGTCGCGGCTGACGTTGCTGCTCCCGCACGGATACGAGGGCTCGGGGCCCGAGCATTCCTCGGCGCGGCTCGAGCGCTTCCTGTCACTCGCCGCGGAGGGCAATATCCGCGTCGCGAGCCCCACGACGCCCGCGCAGTATTTCCATTTGCTGCGCCGCCAGGCGCGCGTTGCCAAGCAGCGTCCGCTCGTCGTGATGACCCCGAAGTCGCTGCTGCGCCTGCCCCAGGCGGCGAGCTCGGTTGCGGACCTCGCCGGCGACAGTCGCTTCCAGCCCGTGCTCGCCGAGCCCGGGGTACACCCGGAGAACGTCGAGCGGCTGGTGCTGTGCACGGGCAAGATCTACTACGACCTCGTCGGGCATCCCGACCGGCCGGCCCACGACGGCCTGGCGGTGGGTCGTATCGAGCTGCTGTATCCGTTCCCGGAAGGCCAGATAATGGAGCTGATGGACTCCTATCCGAACCTGCAAGAGGTCGTCTGGGTGCAGGAGGAGCCGCGCAACATGGGCGCGCGGGCGCACATGTTCCCGCGGCTGATGCAGATTATGCCCGAGGAGATCGGCTTCGGCTACATCGGCCGGCCCGAGCGCGCGAGCCCGGGAGAGGGCTACCCGGCGGCGCACATCGCCGAACAGAACAGGATCGTGACCACGGCGATCGACCTCGGCGTGCCGATCTCGCAGTACCCGCGCAAGACCCCGGGACAGCGCTGATGGTGGCGCTGTGGAGAAGGTTCCGCGCGATCCTCGCCCAGCGCCGGCGCAAGCGGCGCGGGCGCTAACGGCCGCGCCAAACCGGGTCGCGCTTCTCCTTGAACGCGAGCGACCCCTCCTTGGCGTCCTCGGACATGAGCACCGGGCCGGAGATCTCGCCCTGGCGCTGCCACATCTCGGTGAGCGACCAGTCGTACTGCTCTTGCAGGATTCGCTTTGACGCGCTCAGCGCGAGCGGCCCGTTGCCGGCGATCTCGCCGGCAAGCTCGAGCGCGACCTCTACGGCGGCGCCCGGCTCTGCCAGCCGGTTGACCACGCCGAGCTCGTGAAAGCGCTCTGCGGGGAACGGATCGCCGGTCAGGGCCAGCTCCATGACGACGTGATAAGGCATGCGCCTGGGCAGGCGCAGGAGCGCGCCGCCGGCGGCCACGAGCGAGCGCTTGACCTCGGGAATGCCGAGCCTGGCCCCGCGTGCGGCGACGATCATGTCGCAGGCCAGCGCGATCTCCATGCCGCCCGCGAGCGCGAAGCCCTCGATCGCGGCGATCAGGGGCTTGACCGACGCGCGCTGGGCGATGCCCGCGAAGCCGCGGTCGCCAAACCAGGGGGACTCGCCGCGTACGAACGCGCCCAGATCCATGCCCGCGCTGAAGAAGCCTCCGGCGCCGGTCAGCACACCCACGGACAGCGAGTCCTCGCCGTCGAGCTCGTCCAGGGCACCACCGACGCCGGCCGCGACCGCCGCGTCGACGGCATTGCGGACCTCCGGACGATCGATCGTGATCAGCAGGACGTTGCCACGCCGCTCGCTGCGCACAGCGGCTGCGGCGTCCTCGACGGCGGTCGTCGCGTCGGGGGCTGGTTCGGGCACGCGTGCAGCGTATCTGCTGAGCAGCGAGCATGCCCGAACGTTCGCGCCCGAGGGCGGCGCCGCGGGCGCGATCAGGCGGCGAACAGGGTCAGCTCGGGCTCGCGCGCGCCGCGCAACAGCTCGACGTCGATTTCGACGCAGTCGATCCGGCGCGAGGCCGCGAGCACGCGCGCCTGCGGCTTGACCCAGCGCGCGACGAGCACGCCGCGACAACTCGCCAGCGCGGGATCGCGGCGCAGGCGCTCGAGGTAGCGCGTGAGCTGCTCGACCGCGTCGATCGTCGCGATCCGCTTGATCTCAACCGCGACCCACTCGTCGGCGTTGTCGCGGCACATCAGATCGACCGGGCCGATGTCGGTCGGCCACTCGCGGCGGACCAGGCGAAACCCCTCGCCACACCATTCGGGCGCCTCGGCGAGCAGCTGCTGCAGTTCGCGCTCGATGCCCTGCTTCTCGAGCGACGCCACCGCGTCGAGCTCGTAGGCGACGTCGTGCATTACCTCTACGAGGCTGATCTCCAGGCGCTCACCGTCGCGCTGCTTGCGTACGACCAAGCGAGCGAGCGGGGCGTCGGCCCCCGCGCCCGGGCGCTCCTCTTCGAGCACGGTCGGCGGCGACATCCAGTTCAGCGGTTTGACGCTCGGGCCGCCGCCGTCGGCCCAGACCATGAACGTGCCGTCGGCCTTGAGCATCAGCAGGCGCACGGCCTCGGGCAGCACGGTGCTCGTGCGGCCGAAGTACGCGACCTCACAGCGGGCGACGATCAGGCGCATCGCGCGACGGTATCGTCCGGGCCGGATCTACCGTCGCGTGTTCATCGGCTCCGATGCGTGCGTCTGCGGGCGGATCGGCCGCGCGCGCGACGCCGCCGACCGACTCACCGCTCATCGCCTCGCGAAACTCGCGAATGCCGCGGCCGAGTGCGCGCGCGAGCTCGGGCAGACGTTTCGGCCCCAGCACCAACAGGGCGACAACAGCGATGAAGATCAGATGGACTGGATTCTCGATGCCCAAACGCAGTTCCTTCTCGGCCGACCGGTTCCAGGGTACCGCCGAGGCGCGCCGTAGGCTGACGTCAGCCGGTGGCAGAACAAGCTTCTTCCAATCCCCGCGCGGCCCAGACTGGCCGCCCATACCCACCGCCGGCGGCCCCCGAGCCGGCCTGGCCGCCGCAGCTGACGGTGCTCGCGGCGATCGCTATCCAAATAGCTCTGCCGGCACGGCTGACGATCGGGCCGCACTGGCTCGTGCCGGCGCTGGAGGGAGCGCTGCTCGTGGGAATGTTCGTGGCGACGCCGAATCAGCTCGAGCACGAGCACCCGCGCAGACGGCGGTTGGCACTCGGCTTGACCGCGTTCGTAACTGCCGCGAACGTGTTCTCGCTCGGGGCGCTGACGCACTTCCTGCTGCATCACAACGTCTCGAACGGCAATGAGCTGATCGGCGCGGGGGTGTTGATCTGGCTGACCAACTTCCTGATCTTCGCGTTGTGGTACTGGGAGCTCGACCGGGGCGGACCGGGCAAGCGCGCGGCGGGCCACGACGAAGCGCCTGACCTGCTCTTCCCGCAGATGTCCGACGACCGCATCGAGCCGCTGAACTGGCGGCCTGCGTTCATCGACTATCTGTATGTCTCGCTGACCAACGCGACGGCGTTCTCGCCGACCGACACGATGCCGCTGACGCGCGTCGCAAAGAGCATCATGGGAGTCCAGGCGCTGGTCTCGCTCGTCACGATCGGCCTGATCATCTCGCGCGCGGTAAACATCCTCTAGCGAACCGCCGCGCCGCGGCGGCGCGGCGCCAGTGCCGGGGCTAGGGCTGCGCTAGCGGCACGACGCGCGGCTCGAGCGCGAGCGCCTGCGCGATCAGCTCGCCGATCGCCGCGTCGGCGCCCAGCTCCTGGGCACGCGCGAACGCGCGCAGGGAGCCCTCGCGATCGAGCAGCCGCAGACGCAGACGGCCGAGCCGCTCCCAGGCGCCGGCGTCGGACGGTCCACGCTCGGCGGCCCGCGCGGCAGCCTCCTCGGCGAGGTCGACCGCGCCGATGTCCTCGTAGATGCGCGCAGCGAAGCGATGTGCGGCGGGATGCACGCCGTCGACGCGCGCCCAGTCGCGGACCGAGCGCGCGGCCGCCTCGAGGTTGCCCGCGTGCCAGAAGGCGAGCGTCATCAAGCGCAGCACGGCGACGTTGCGCGGTTCGGCGTCGCGCGCGTAGACGAGCCGCTGGGCGGCCTGCGCGTAGTCGCCTTCGGCCATCGCCCGCTGGGCGGCGACCATGAAGCGCTCGACGCGCTCGCAGGCGGGGTCGGGCTTGGAGAAGTCCACGAAGCGCATGCTCCCCGCAGGGACGGTGCGGATCCCGTGGCTGAAGCGCACGCGTGCCCACTGCTGGACCTCCTCCTCGCCGGTCGGATCTCCGGTGAAGTAGATCCCGGCGACGGTCCCGACGCCCCACTCCGGGTAGGTCAGGCAGCGCGCGTAACGGTGCACGACCGAGTGGTCGGGCACGCGACTGGCGAAGGGATCGTGCTTGGCGCGTTCGGCCGCCTGCGTGCGAGCGCGCTGCTCGGCCTCGTATGCGCGCCGCCCGGCCTCCTCGCGCCGGCGACGCGCTGCGGCTGCGCTCGCGCGGACGGCGTTGCGCGAGACGCGCCCGCCGCGCGAGGTCTCGGCGAGCTGCTCGAGCTGGTCGGCGGCCTCGTTGATCGCCTTGAGATGACGCTCGTGCTCGAACTGGCGGCCGCTGGGCGCGATGTCCGGATGCCAGCGCTTGGCCATGCGCCGGCGCGCGAGCTGGACGTCGCGCTTGCCGAACGGTGGCTCGAGCTCGAGCAGAAGCAGATGCTGTTCTATGTCGAGCACCGTTGTGGGCATGACCTGTCTACGTTACCGACCCCCTATCCTCCTCGACGCGATGTCAGCCCAGTACGTGTTTACGATGCATCGCCTCTCGAAGGTGCATCCGCCGGACAAGACCGTGCTCGAGAACATCACGCTGGCGTTCTTTCCGGGCGCGAAGATCGGCGTGCTCGGCTACAACGGCGCGGGCAAGTCGACGCTGCTGCGGGTCATGGCGGGCCTCGACGAGGACTATCGGGGCGAGGCGGCGCTCGCGCCGGGCGCGACCGTGGGCATGCTCGCACAGGAGCCCGCGCTCGACGAGAGCAAGGACGTGAAGGGCAACGTCGAGGAGGGCGTGGCCGCGAAGAAGGCCCTGCTGGATCGCTTCAACGAGCTCGCGGCCAACTACTCCGAGCAGACCGCTGACGAGTTCGCCGCGATCCAGGCGAAGATCGATGCGGCGGACGCATGGGATCTCGAGACGCAGCTCGAGTACGCGATGGACGCGCTGCGCCTGCCGCCGGCGGACCGTGAGGTCGCGACGCTGTCCGGTGGCGAGCGCCGCCGGGTGGCGCTTTGCAGGTTGCTGTTGAAAGCCCCTGACCTGCTGCTGTTGGACGAGCCGACCAACCATCTCGACGCGGAGTCGGTCGCCTGGCTCGAGCGCCACCTAGCCGAGTACAAGGGAACGGTCGTGGCCGTCACGCACGATCGCTACTTCCTCGACAACGTCGCCGGCTGGATTCTCGAGCTCGACCGCGGCAAGGGGATCCCCTACGAGGGCAACTATTCGAGCTGGCTCGAGCAAAAGCAGGCTCGGCTCGCGCTTGCCGAGCGGTCCGAGCAAAGCAGGCAGCACACGATCGCAGCCGAGCTCGACTGGGTGCGGACGAACCCGAAGGGCCGGCGGACGAAGTCCAAGGCGCGCCTCGCCCGCTACGAGCAGCTGGTCGCGGAAGAGCGCAACGTCAAGCTCGACGAGGTCCAGATTCACATTCCCCCGGGGCCTCGCCTGGGCGAGAAGGTGCTACGGGCGAGCGACCTGCGCAAGGGGTTCGGCGAGAAGCTGTTGATCGAGAACCTCAGCTTCGATCTGCCGCGCGCCGGCATCGTCGGCGTGATCGGCGCCAACGGCGCGGGCAAGACGACTCTGTTTCGGATGATCACCGGCGAGGAGCAGCCGAGCGACGGCGTGCTCGAACTGGGCGAGAGCGTGCAGCTGGCTTATGTCGATCAGTCACGCGACGCGCTCGACCCCGCTAAGAGCGTCTGGGAGGAGATCTCCGAAGGACAGGACCAGCTGAAGGTCGGCGAGCGAGTCGTCAACTCGCGTCAGTACACGGCCGGGTTCAACTTCAAGGGAAGCGACCAGCAGACCAAGATCGCAAAGCTGTCGGGGGGAGAGCGCAACCGTGTGCACCTCGCCAAGCTGCTGCGCACCGGCGGCAATCTATTGCTGCTGGACGAGCCCACGAACGACCTCGACGTCGAAACGCTGCGCGCGCTCGAGCAGGCGTTGCTCGGCTTCGCGGGCTGCGCGATGATCATCTCGCACGACCGCTGGTTTCTCGACAGGGTGGCGACGCATGTGCTCGCGTTCGAGGGCGACTCGCAGGTGGCGTGGTTCGAGGGCAACTTCGACGCCTACGAGGAACACCGCCGCATGCGCCTCGGGCAAGCCGCGGATCGCCCGCACCGGATCACCTACAAGCGGCTCGTGCGCGGCTGATCGCCGCGTCGGCAGAGGTCGCTTCGACAGCGCGCGGCGGGCCGCGGCCCGCCGCATGGCCCGGGCTGAGTCGGGGTCGATAGGATGCAGGCCATGAGCGACTACACGGCGAAGTGCATCGACGACATGGAGGGCTCCTACGGTGGCGCGATGAAGAAGGCGCGCGCCGAGCTGGGCGTGAGTTCGTTCGGCCTGCAGGTCATCGATCTGCCGCCGAACTTCAGCGACTACCCCGAGCACGACCACTCAGACGACGGTCAGGAGGAGGTCTACGGGGTGATGCGCGGATCGGGCCAGATCGAGGTCGACGGCGAGCGGATCGAGATCGACCAGGACACGCTCGTGCGCGTCGGCCCCACCAGCAGACGCAAGGTCTACGCCGGCCCAGAGGGCCTGCGCCTGATCGCGCTCGGCGCAATCCCTGGCGACGCGTACAAGATCAACCCGAATACCGAGCTGGGCGCCTCATAGCGTCGCCGCCAGAGCAGCGCCCGTCGCTCAGCGCGTGAACGACGCCTGGCCATCCAAGCGCAACGCTGCCGCGGCGATCAGCCGGGCGGTCGCGTGGACGTCCTCGAGCTGGACGAGCTCGACAGGCGAGTGCATGTAGCGCAGCGGGATCGACACGAGCGCGGTGGGCACGCCCGCGCGGCTGAGGTGGACCGCATCGGCGTCGGTTCCGGTGGCGCGCGCGGAGGCCTCGACGGTGAACGGGATCTGCTCCTCGGTCGCGGTCTCGTACAGCAGCTCGAACAGCTTGGGATGGATCGTCGAGCCGCGCGTTACGACGGGCCCCGAGCCGAGCTCGTGCTTGCCGAGCTCCTTGACCTCGACGCCCGGCGCGTCGGTGGCATGTGTCACGTCGATGATGATCGCCGCGCCCGGGCGCAGCGAGAACGCGCTCGTGCGCGAGCCTCCGAAGGTGATCTCCTCCTGGGCGACGGCGACCGCCACGAGCTCCCACTCGGCGCCCCCGGCTTCGGCGACCAGGCGTGCTGCCTGCAGCGCGACGAACGAGCCGATGCGGTTGTCCAGCGCGCGCGACACGAGCCGTCCGCCGAGCAGCTCGACCGGCTCGGCGTCGATCACCGCCACGTCGCCGATGCACACGAGCTCGCGCGCCTGCTCGCCGCCGTGCGCGCCGATGTCGATGTGCAGCTCGCGTAGCTCGGTCGCCTTCTTCTGGTCGTCGTTGCGCAGCAGGTGGATCGGCTTCTTGCCGACCACGCCTTTGACCTCGCCCCCGCGCGTGGCGAGCGCGACCCTCTGGCCGACGAGGATCTGCGCGTCCCAGCCGCCGACCGCCTGAAACCACAGGTAGCCCTCGTCGTCGATGTGCGTCACGATCAGGCCGATCTCGTCGATGTGGCCCATCACGAGCAGCCGCCGCGCGGGCTCGGGGCCGCCGCGCTTGGCCGACACGCGCGCGAGCGGCGTCCCGAGCACGTCGCTGCTGATCTCCGCGAACGCGCCGGCCGCCTGAAGCCAGACCTCGGCGGCGGGCTTCTCATAGCCCGACGGCCCATGCGCCGCGAGCAGGTCGAGCAGCAGTTTCGGGACGACGCCGTCCCCAGGCGCGTCTGTCATTCGCTTGCAGCCGACGCGGCCGCCCCTGGCCCCAGGAGCGCTCGCAGCACGTATTGCAGGATACCCCCGTGCCTGTAGTACTCGGCCTCGCGGGGAGTGTCGATGCGCACGCGTGCCTCAAAGCCCAGCTGCTCGCCGTTCTCGCGCTCGGCGACGATCTGGACATCGCGCGGGGGTGCGCCGCCGTCGTTCATCGCCGCGGCGAGTCCCTCGATCGCGAACAGCTCCTCGCCGCTCAGCCCGAGCGACCGGGCGCTGTGACCGTCGGGGAACTGCAGCGGCAGCACCCCCATTCCGATCAGGTTCGAGCGGTGGATGCGCTCGAAGCTCTCGGCGACGACCGCCTGCACACCGAGCAGCTTCGTCCCCTTCGCGGCCCAGTCGCGCGATGAGCCCGACCCGTACTCCTTGCCGGCGAGCACGATCAGCGGGACGCGCTCGCGCGCGTAGCGCATCGCGGCCTCATACACCGACATCTGCTCCCCGTCGGGCAGATGCCGGGTCACGCCCCCCTCGGGAAGCGGCGCGCCGCCACCGAGCAGGTTTCGCAGCCGGATGTTCGCGAACGTCCCGCGCACCATCACCTCGTGGTTGCCTCGCCGCGAGCCAAAGGAGTTGAACTCGCGCGGAGCGACACCCTGTTCCTGCAGGAAGAGCCCCGCGGGCCCGTCGCGCTTGATCGAGCCCGCCGGGGAGATGTGATCGGTCGTGACGCTGTCGCCCAACAGCAGCAGCGCGCGCGCGCCGATCAGATCCTCAAGCGGCGCGGGCTCGCGCGGCATGTCCGCGAAGTAGGGCGGCTGGCGTACGTAGGTGGAGTCGGGCTGCCACGCAAAGCGATCGCTGGCGCCGGCGCCCGCGCCGTCGTGGGCGGCCCTCGCGCCGCCGTTGGTCGTGCTCGCCGGGCCGGAGCCGGGCGCGGTCGCCAGCGCGTTCCAGCGCTCGTCGCCGGTGAACACGTCGGCATAGGTGCGGCGGAACATGTCCGCCTGGACCGCCTGCACGATCGTGCGCGCGACCTCGTGCTCGGAGGGCCAGATGTCGCGCAGGTAGACCTCCGCGCCTTGCGGGTCGCGGCCCAGCGGCTCGGACACGAGGTCGATGTCCATCGTGCCCGCGAGCGCATACGCGACGCAGAGGGGCGGCGAGGCGAGGTAGTTCATCTTCACATCGGGATTGATGCGTCCCTCGAAGTTGCGATTGCCCGAGAGCACCGAGACGACGGCGAGGTCGCCTTCGCCGACCGCACGCTCGATCTCTTCGGGCAGCGGCCCGGAGTTGCCGATGCACGTCGTGCAGCCGTAGCCCACGAGGTTGAACCCGAGCTGCTCGAGTGACGCCGTGAGGCCGGAGCGATCGAGATATTCGGTGACGACCTTCGAGCCTGGCGCGAGCGACGTCTTCACCCAGGGCTTTTGCCGCAACCCCCGCGCGATCGCGTTGCGCGCGAGAATCCCGGCGCCGATCATCACCGACGGGTTGGAGGTGTTCGTGCAGCTCGTGATCGCCGCTATCACGACGTCGCCGTGGTTGAGCTCGATATCCGTGCCGTCGGCGAGCTTCACGGCGACCGAGCCCGCCTGTGTCACGCTTGGCACGGTCTCCACGACACTCGGCTCGCCCGCGTAGCTCGGGCCGCCGTCGTTGGGCTTCGGCCGGTCGTTGCCGCTGGCCGGCGGGTCGCTGGAGGGAAAGCTCTCCGCTGAGACCTCGTCGCGCCAGTCGTAGCTTTGCACGTAGCCGCTCAGCGACTCGCGAAACGAGTCGCGCGCGCGTGACAGCGGAACGCGGTCCTGTGGTCGCTTTGGACCGGCGAGGCTCGGCTCGACCGTCCCGAGGTCCAGGTCGATCGTGTCCGAGAAGACTGGCTCTGAAGCGCGCTCGTCGTGCCACAGGCCCTGCTCGCGCGCGTAGGCCTCGACGAGCGCGATCTGCTCGTGCGAGCGCCCGGTGAGCTCCAGATAACGCAGCGTCTCTGAATCGATCGGGAAGATCGCGCAAGTCGAGCCGAACTCGGGCGACATGTTGCCGATCGTCGCCCGGTCGGCGATCGGCAGCCCGGCGAGGCCGGCGCCGTAGAACTCGACGAACATCCCGACCACCCCGCGCTCGCGCAGCATCTCGGTCACGGTCAGAACGAGGTCCGTCGCCGTCGCGCCCTCGGGCAGCTCGCCGTAAAGCCTGAAGCCGAGCACCTGCGGGATCAGCATCGACATCGGCTGCCCGAGCATTGCAGCCTCGGCCTCGATTCCCCCGACGCCCCAGCCGAGCACCCCAAGGCCGTTGACCATCGTCGTGTGCGAATCGGTCCCGACGAGCGTGTCGGGGTAGGCCTGACTTCCTGGCCCGTCGGCGAACACCACGCGCGCGAGGTACTCGAGGTTGACCTGGTGGACGATCCCCGTGTCCGGAGGCACGACTGCGAACCGCTCGAACGCCTGCTGGCCCCAGCGCAGGAACGCGTAGCGCTCGCGGTTGCGCTCGAACTCACGCTCGGCGTTGAGCCGGAACGCGTCGCGGGTACCGAACGCGTCGACCTGCACCGAGTGGTCGATCACCAGCTCGGCTGGCGCGAGCGGGTTGATCTTCGCTGGGTCACCGCCCATCGCAGCCATCGCGTCGCGCATCGCCGCCAGATCCACGATCGCCGGCACACCGGTCAAGTCCTGCATCAGCACCCGTGCGGGCGTGAACGCGATCTCCCGGCTCGGGTCCGCTGCGGGGTCCCAGGCGGCGAGCGCCTCGATGTCTGCCGCGCTGACCGACCCATGGCCCTCGGTGCGCAACAGGTTCTCGAGCAGCACCTTCAACGAAAACGGCAGCCGCGCCACATCGAAGCGCCCGGACAGCGCGTCCAGGCGGTAGATCTCGTATTCGCGACCCTCCACCGCGAGCATCGCTGCCGCGCCAAAGCTGTTTTCGGGCATACGCCTCCTGGGTCTACACCGGCCACCTGCAGTCTCGCAGAACGATCGTGGCAGCCGGCTAGCGGTGCGCGCCGCTCAAGCTGGGGTCGCTCAGCGTCCGTGCTCAACGGCGGGCGTGACACGTCCCTTGCCTTGGCGCTTGGAGCGCAGCAGGGCGGCGTCGCACGCTTGCAGCAGGCCGGTCGCGCTCATCGGGGCGTGCCATTGGCCCACCCCGATCGACGCGGCTACGCCCGGCGTGACCTCGCCGGCGGACAGCGTGCCCAGCCGTCGCAGCGCCCGTGACGCGGCGGTACCGGCGCTTTCGAGGTCAGCGTTGGGAAGGATCACGACGAACTCGTCGCCCCCGTAGCGGGCGACGCGGTCGATCGCCCGGAACTCGCCGACCAGCGACTGGCAGACCTCTCGCAGCACCTGGTCGCCCGCATAGTGGCCGTGCCGGTCGTTGACGAGCTTGAAGTCATCGAGGTCGATCAGGAGACATGACAGCGGGTTGCCCGTGCGCGTCGCGCGACCGATCTCCTCTTGCAGGCACCTGCGCATCGCTCGCTGGTTCATGCAGCCGGTCACCGGATCGGTGCCCGCTTCGGCGCGCGCGCGCACCAGCGCGAGCACCGTCGCGGCCTGGTCGACGAGCGTGGTCGCGAGCTCGATCGAGGCGGACCCAAACGACTCGGCGCTGTGGCGCACGAGGACGATCACCGCCTCGACGTCCCCGTGAACGACCAGCGGCAGGAGCAGCCCGCAGCTCGCCTCGCCGGTCTGCGCGAGCCGCGGCAGGGAAGCGGCGAGCTCCGATGAGTCGTCGGCGGCGACACTCTGCGCCGAGCTCGCGACCCGCTCGATTCCCGGCATGCGCGCGGCGCGCGGAACGCGGTAGCTGAGACGCCCGTCGCCGTCGAACAGGTACACGACGACCAGCTCGTCACCGCCAGATGCTTCGGCGAGCTCGTGGACGTGCACCTCATCGGCGCCCGGCGCCAGCAGCAGCTCGCGCGCGAGTCCCGAGAAGATCGCCTCGGGGTCTGCGGCCTTATCGGCGAGCAGCGTCAGCCGCCGCACGCCCGCCAGCAGCAGCTCGGCCGGCCCCGGGGGAAGCTCGGCGCGAGTCGGTGATCCCGCCTCGACATCCGTGTGCCGCCCGACGCGTTCGGGCTGTGAATCAGCGTCATCCGGCGGCCCCGAGGTATCCGTACCTCTAGCGCCCATATCTTGAGTTACGACATATCCCTGAGATTTCTTACGACATATCCCTGAGATTTACGCCATCGCAACTCATACCTTGCGAGAAGATCTCTCCGGGGGCTGCACTTCAGCAGCCCCCGGAGATCCTCAGGCGTTCCCCTACTTGAACGTCACGGTGGTGTTGGCGACGGACGTCGGTTCCTTCTTGTTTTTGGGGAGGAAGCCAACCCGCAGCTTGAGCTTGAATGGCCGGCCCTTGCTGCGACCGTGTCCCGACAGCGGCACGTTCAGCGAGGCCGTTTTCTCCGCCTTGCTGAATTTGCGGTAGGTGTCCTCGACAAGGTTGTTACCGAGGCCGCCGCTGAGCCGTCCCGCCGCGTACGTCTGGACGGTCAGGTGGGCCGTGTTGCCGCTGGTCTTTGCTCCGACGACGCGCACCGGGCAGTTCTTGACGGCGATCGTGGTGTTCTGTTTTACGACGACGCCGTTCTGTCCGGTGATCGTGGTCGGCATCGAGAGCTTGCTGGCGCAGAGGTTGCCGTTCGCGGCCAGCGCCGAGTGCGGTCCGGTTGGCAGGTTGACCGTGATGCTCGACACCGGCGCATCGGGCGCCGTCGAGAAGTTGGTCGTGGTGATCCCGTTTTTGATGTTGGTATGGCCAACCAGGATGATCCGCACGCCGTTGGCTTCCATGACCAGGTCGAGGTCCGGGAAGGCCGCGCCGCCGTGCGAGACCAGGTAGGCAGGCCCGCTCAATTTGCCGGGCAAAAGCGGCGTGTTCGCCCGCGCACCGCCGACCTTCGATGCTTCTGGACAGCTGAACGGGTTCGCGTTGAACGTCGCTTCAGTACAGGCTTTCTGCAGCGTCGTCAGCCGCGAAGGCAGTTGCTTTGGCAGCTGGACGAGCACTGACTTGATGTTCGCCTGACCCGCCGGCTGGTTGATCGTGGTTTCCAGGCTCGCCCCGTTCGCTTTCGAGGTCTTCGCGCCGGTCGTCGCCTTGAACGAAGGCTTGAACTGGAGTGCGTTGCAGTTGCCTACCTGAAACGGGCTCGACAGGTTGATCGCCGACCCGCCGGCGACACCGGACACGAACCCGGTGAGCGTCGATTCGGTCGCCAGCGCACCGCAGTTGGTCGGGTTGCGCAGGAAACCTTGCTTGTTGACCGACACGACCACTTTGCGCAAGCGCAGCGGCACGCCCTTAAAGATCCTGGGCAGCTGGCTCCCCACGATCACACGCCCCGTGTACGGGTCGATGTTGATCGTCGCGCGGCTGATGACATTGCCGAAGCTAAACGGTCCGGCGTTGGCCGGTACCACGATCGACATCCCAAACGGCGCGCCGGCATACGGTCCGGTCATGTAGACGGGGCCGGTGAACTGGAACGGCGTGGGACCGGATCCAGCGGTCACGACGACGGAGCCGATCTGGCTGGCGGCCGGGCATTCGCCTTTGCTCGCCTGCGGTTCGCCGCACTGGGTCACCGTCGGAATCGCTCCGGCGAGGCCCGCAGGCAGCGTCGTCTTGATTTCAGACAGATACTGCTGGCCTTCGCCTCGTTCGTAGCTGATCGTGTACGAGGTGTTCGCGCCCGCGTTACCCGGAGCCTGATTCTGAGTGCTCTGGGTCGGCGAGAACGGCAACGGCGACGGGCATCCGCCACCCGCGCCATTGCTGTCGACAACGAACGGGTTGACGAACGGCGATACCGCTCCGGTGCCGCTAAACGGGCTGAAGGTCGCTTCGCTGCTCGCATTCCCACACGCGAGCGGGTTCGCGATCGGCGCAAGCGCGCCGCCGTTGAAGTGCAAGATCACGTTGCTGAACGGCTGTTCCGGGTTTTCTGTGAAGGTCGTCGTCAACCGCCCCGTCGTGGGGTTCGGCGTGACGATGCCTTTCAGGCGCACCGAGATGCCGTACTGCGAGGACTCCGCGTCGAGATAGATCGTGAACGGCGGATCGGTGATCGGACCAGATTCAGGTCCACCGAGGTAGATGCTCCCTTGCAGGGGGTTTTGCAGCTGCGGTACGTTCAAGGTCAACGTGCCGATTTTCGAACCTCCCGGACATTCAACGCCCGGGGTCGCGCTACGCATCCTGAACTGTTTAGGGGTGCAGGCTTCGAGACCGTGCGCCGCCGACGGGTTCATCGTCATACCTTCGGGCAGAGTGATGCTGGCCGTCTTGAGCTGCGAGGAGCTGATCCCGCTCGCTTCGTGATTTTGCGGCAGCGCGAGTTCGGTCGTGATGCCGTCGGGCCGATCTGAAGCGGTTTCGCCCGCTCCGGGGAACACCGAGAACGTCGGCGCGAAGGGCACGAGATTGCAGCCGGTCAGGCCGATCGGGGTCGTGTAGGGCCTGGTCACCGTCGTGCCTTCTGCGTCGGTCAGGCTCAGGCTGGTCGTGTTGTTGCCAGGGCAGTTGGTGGCGTTCGTGATGAAGTCGCCCCTACCCTTGGTTCCTTCGAAGACGAGGCGCGAGCTGACCAATGGCAGCGCCGGCGAAACGTCGATTTCGAAGTAATCGTGGTAGTCCGCCTGGTTGGTGCCCTTTGCTTCCTGGCCCCATTCGACGTTTCCTTTGATAAGGGTGTGGGCAAACAACCCTGGGGCCCCAAGCGGCGTTGCGTCGAGCGCGACGCCGAACTCCGATGCGAGGCCTTCCGTCGGTGCGAGGTTATAGACCGTACCCCTCAGAGGAATGTCTAGTCCTGCTTCTTTGACAAAGACTGTGACTTCGTTCTCGCCAATCTCGCTGCCTGCGCAGTTGCTCGGCCCGAAGAGTCCGGTCCCGGGTACGGCTTCTTTAGTGCCAAAATTTTCGAGGGAGCATTGAGTCACCGCAGCCGGACTGGTAGCCAGGCCTGGCGCCACGTCCGTCCTGATGTGCGTCACCACGCCTTCCGGTTCAGCGGTTGGAAGGCTTCCTTTTGTGTTGACCTTGAAGTCGGTGATACCGAACGGAACGTGCCCTCCTGCCTGGGTGAATCCTTGGGCTTCAGCTTCGGCCAGGCTTGGTTCCTTCGTTATCGAGTATTCGAAGGGACCGACTTTTGCGATTTCATGTGCGCAAGCTTCATGGCCTGCCGAGCAGTTAACAGCGACGAGTTTTTCCACGCCGAATGCCGCTTGCGCCCCAGGCGCAGAGACCGCGAGGAGCGTGAGAATCGCGCCGACCAGCGGCGCGAGAAGCGAGACGCGAACGTGGGACTTCATGTGCTACCTACCTTCCTTCGAAATTAGGCTCTCGATATACCTCATCGACGACCCATCGGCCGGACTTAAGTTGCGGTCTAAGAGAAAACCTAAATTCTGACTAAGCAAATCTTTGCAAACCTCGGCATTCTGCAATGCGGAGAACTACGGCCATGGCATCCATTGCAAACCACAGTTTACATCGATGTTAGGCCTCGATGCGTCAGTACCAGACCGCATGCCCTGTTGCGGGAAACTACGGTGCCGGCTCGGATCGCCCTTCTCATCCTGCGCGACCGTTTTTCGCCCCCCGAGCTCGAAGTCCTCTTAGCGTCCGCGCCGCCGGCGCCGCGAGCACTCGACAGCCGTCCTCATGCGCCGCCCGGATCGCGGCGCGCGCTCATCGATTCCTCACGGGCTCTGATTCGAACGGCTGTTGAGAGGGCTTTGCGGGTGGGCCGAAGCTGACCCGCAACAGCGCGCCGCCGCCCGGGGCGTTGCTCGCCTCGGCGAAGCCACCGCCTGCCTCGGCCGCCTGGCGCACGATCGCCAGGCCGAGACCCGACCCGGGCAGCGTCCGCGCTCGCTCGGCCCGGTAGAAGCGATCGAACACGTGGGGCAAGTCTTGCTGGTCAAAACCCGGTCCCCAATCTCGCACGCTGAGCACTCCGTCGTGCAGTCCCACCTCGACGAGCCCCGATTCCGGGCTCCATTTGCGCGCATTCTCCAGCAGGTTCGAGACCGCGCGCGCGATTCGCTCTGGCTCGCCTAGCACGACGGTTGGCTCGAGCGTTTGCTCGAACCTCACCCCCGCCGCTCTCCGCTGAGCTTTTTCGGTCGTAGCTCGCACGATTGCGTCCAGGCGCACCTCATCCAGCTGCCCCTCCCCGACGCCGCCGCGCGCGAGCTCGATCACGTCGGCCACGAGCGCGGTCAGCTCATCGAGCTCGCTGACGATGTCATCGCGCAGACTCTCACGCTCTACCTCAGGCAGACGCTCGGCTTCGTCCAGCACCTGGATGTTCGCTCGCAGGCTGGCGATCGGCGTCCGCAGCTCGTGCCCGGCGTCGGCCACGAGCTGACGCTGGGCCTCGACCGAGCGCTCGAGCGCCTCGAGCGTGGTGTTGAAGCTGTCCGCCAGACGTCCGAGCTCGTCCCTGCCCTTCACCTGGAGGCGCTTGGACAGATCCAGGCGCCCGCTGCGCGCCGCGCTCTCAGCGGTCAGCGTCTCGGTACGCGCGGTGAAGCGGCGGATCGGCGCCAGCGCGACCTTCGCGACCAGCCCACCGAGGGCAGCCGCGATCGCGCTGCCGCCGACGCCGACCAGCGCGAGGATCAGCAGCAATTTGCTGAGCTCGCTGTTCACCTCGTTCATGGGCCGCGCCACGAGCACGGCCCCGAGTGAGCCGATTCCCTCCGTCAGCACCCTCAGCTTGGTTCCCTTGACCGTCCTTTCCGTGAGCATGGTGCCGCTTCCTCGCCTGGCGATCGCCCGGTCGCCCGCACTGATCGCGATCGCCCCGGACGAGCTGCCCTGACCACCGGGCACATGCACCGCCCCGCTCGGGGCGATGAACTGCACGTACCCCGACGCCCCGCCGAAAGGCGCTGGCCGCACGTCGCTGGGAAATGCACCTCTGCCACCGAACCCCGGACCGCCGCCCGGCGAGCCCGGTTGCCCGCTTTCAGATCCGTGGGCGCCGCCCGGCCCGGGGGCTACGCCCGGTCCTCCAGCTCCGCCCGGGCCCCCAGGTCCGCCTGAGCCCGCTGGTTCGCCCGCGTCGCCCGGTCCCCTCCCGAGCACCGACGCGGCGCGGTCGACGGACGAGCGAAGCTCGGCGCGACCACCGGGCGGCAATTGAGTAAGTCGCGTGATCACCTGCGCGCGCTCGCGTAGAGCCTTGTCGACTTCGCCCCTCAGGTCGGCCCTCACCGCAACGTACATCCCAACCGCGACCGCGAGCACGGCGAGCGCGACCGACACTCCCGCGACCGCCGCTATGCGCGTGCGCAGGGTCATCTTCGCCGCAGCTCAGGGCTCGCGTAGCACATAACCCACGCCTCGCACCGTGTGTATCAGCTGCCTGGCGCCGGCGCCCTCGAGCTTGCGCCGCAGATAGCCGACGTAGACCCTCAGCGCGTTCGATGCCGGACCGAAGTCATAGCCCCAGACCCGGTCGTAGATGACTCCGTGCGCGAGCACGCGCTTGGGATTGAGCATCAATAGCTCGAGCAGCTGATACTCGGTTCGGGTTAGCTCGACCAGCTGCCCGTTGACGTCCGCGCCGTGCCTCGCGCTGTCCAGTCTCACCTCCGCGAACGCGAGATCATCGGAATCTCCCGCGTCGGGCCCGGCTCGCCGCAGTAGCGCCCGTATCCGCGCCTTCAGCTCGCCGACGTCGAACGGCTTGACCATGTAGTCGTCGGCGCCCACGTCCAATCCGTCGATCCTGTCCGACACCGCGTCTCGCGCGGTCAGCATCAGGATCGGCACCCTGTTGCCCAGCCGCCGCAGTCTCCTGCACACCTCCAGACCATCGATTCCCGCCATTGCGATATCCAGCACCACCGCATCGGGAACGGCCTGCACGACCAGCTCGAGCGCCTCCTCCCCGCTCTCGGCTGTCTGGACCTCGTAACTCGCCAACGTAAGCGCGCGGCGCAGCGCGTCGCGCACGGCTCGATCATCGTCGACGACGAGAATCCTCACGAGTTTGATTCTTGCGCGCCCAACGCGGGCGCCCCGCAGCAACGACGTCTCGCGCTCATCCGGTCAGCGTCGCGGCGCGCTGTAGGAGCAGCGTGTGAGCAAGCTAAAGATTGGCTGATGCGCACTGCGGCGCGTGTCCATCGCGTGCGCCGCAAATCTCGGACTCCGGTCCATAGCGCAGACAGCGCCCGCCCGACAGGCTGTGCTCGCGTGGCATAGCCGTACTGGCGGACAAGCGAACGCTCATGCGAACCTCCACTCAAGCTCCCTTGCGCGCGCGCCAGATCGTCGCTCTCGGCGGCGGCGGCTTCTCGATGGAGAAATCGTCGACGCTGCTCGACGACTACATCCTCTCGCTCACCGACTGCGAGCATCCGCGCGTCTGCTTCCTGCCGACGGCGTCCGGCGACGCGGACCATTACATCGTGCGCTTCTATCGCCGCTTCGCGGCCAGTTGCGCGCCGTCTCACGTGTCGCTGTTTCGGCGCGATCAAGGCACGAGCGCGGTCGAGCACGACCTCGGCCGCCACCTGCTCGCCCAGGATCTGATTTATGTGGGGGGCGGCGACGTGATATCGATGCTCGGCGCCTGGCGCGCTCACGGCCTCGACTCGATCCTGCGCGAGGCGTGGCGCAAGGGGGTCATCCTCTGTGGACCGTCAGCTGGATCGCTGTGCTGGTTCGCCGAGGTGCTGTCGGCCTTCCGTGGCGCTCCGCGCCGTGTCCGCGGACTGGGTTTCTTGCCCTACTCAAACTGTGTGCACTACGACGCCGAGCCCGCGCGCCGGGTCGAGTATCACCGCTTCGTCGGCGACGGCATGCGCCCCGGCTTTGCCGCCGATGACGGGGTGGCCCTGCACTTCCGCGGCATTCTGCTCGAGCGAGCCCTCAGTTCGCGCGCGAGCGCACGCGCGTACCGCGTCGAGACGCGCGGCAAGTCGGTCATCGAGTTCCCGCTCGAGATGACCGATCTCGCGGCCCAGCCGCCGCCGCCACAGGGCGGCGTCCCGGCGCGCGCCGACGCACCCGGACCGACCGGCGGTATCCGGGTCGGATCCGCCGCGGCGATCGGGCCCGAGCAGGTGGGGGTGGCGGGGTGAGTGATGCGGAGCCACCCCCGATGAGGCGACTGATCTTGGCGCTGGGCGGCGGCGGCTTCACAATGGAGCCCGCCAATCCGCTGCTCGATGACCTCGTCCTGTCGCTCGGCCTCTCTCGGGTGCGCGCGAGCGAACGCCGCGACGAGGCCCGACCTGGCGCTGACGCACCGGCGCGGCTGCCACGCATCCTTTTCTTGCCGACCGCCTCCGGTGACACCAACGGCCAGATCAACGCCTTTCACGCGCGCTTCGCCGGCGGTCTGTGTGTCGCCGAGCATCTCTCCCTGTTTCGCCTCCATGACGTGCGTCGTCCGCTGGGGGAGATCGTTCTGTCCCAGGACGTGATCTACGTCGGCGGAGGCTCGATGCGCAACCTGCTCGCAATCTGGCGCGCGCACAAGCTCGACCAGCTGCTCGCGCGGGCGTGGCGCAGGGGGATCGTGTTGACCGGCATCAGCGCTGGGGCCATGTGCTGGTTCGAAGGCGGCATAACGCGTTCGAGCGGTCCGCCCGAGCCACTGGCGGGCTTGGGATTGCTCGCGGGTTCTCTCACGGTCCACGCCGATGGGGAGCCCGAGCGGCTGCCGGCATGGCTCGCAGCGGTACGCGACGGCTCGCTACCCGGAGGCTGGTCGCTCGACGACGGCGTCGGGCTGCTGTTCTGCGACGAGCAGCTGCAACGTGCGGTGAGCTCGCGCCCCGGTGCTAGCGCTGAGCGCGTCGATGCGATCGCGGGCGAGCTCGTGCGGAGTCGCCTGCAGCCCGAGCTACTCGGCGCGCACGATCCGCCGGGCCCGCTGGCCGCGCTGGACGAGGACGTCGAGGAGCTGCGACGCGTGAATCGCCTGCGGCGCACGCAGGGCGGCAAGCCGGGCGAGCGCCGGCGCAGGCCGTGACCATGTCCGGAACGCGATCGGCGTCACCTCGTGGCCGCTCCTGCCCAGCCTGGCCTTGTTCATCGACTGCTCCGTTTTGCTGCGTCTTGAACCGACGAGGCTAAGATCGCCCCAGCCCGGCAACATGTTCGACACGACCTGAGAGGCCTGATGGCAGCGGTTGACAGCAACCCTCGAGAGCCTGCTTATGGTCGTACGTGACGTGCAGCCATGCCGGCGCCGACGATCGACGAGCTCCTGATCCGCGACGACAGCGAACGCTGGTCGCAGCTCGGCTTCAGCGTGCTCGATGGACGTTGCGAGCTCGGTAGCGTCGGCCTGCGCTTCCTCGATTCAGACGGCAAGCGGGGAATCGTCGGCTGGTCGCTGCGTGACCTCGCGAGCATCGAGCTCGATGGGCTCACGACCACTCGTTCTGAGCGACGTTCGCCAGAGTCTGCGCCGGTTCATCCGAACGGCGTTACCGCCATCGACCATGTGGTCGCGACGTCACCGTCACTCGATCGCAGCGTCCGTGCACTGGAGGCCGCCGGGCTCGACCTGCGGCGTGTCCGTGAGGAGCCGACTCCGGCAGGTGCCCCGCGGCAGGCTTTTTTCAGGCTCGGCGCCGAGATTCTCGAGCTGATCCAGGAACCGCAGAAGGTGCTCGAGCGCGCCGGCGGGTCCGATCGTCCAGCGCGTTTCTGGGGCCTGGCGGTGTGCGCAAGCGATCTCGAGCGGACCGTCGCGCTGCTGGGCTCGCACTCGGGCGCGATTCGACCGGCGGTCCAGCCCGGGCGGCGGATCGCGACGCTGCGGCGTTCAGCCGGCCTCGCGGTTCCGCTCGCGCTGATGAGCCCCGCGCTCAGATCCGCGGCCTAGCCGCCAAGCGGCGAGGGCGGGATCTGCGTCACCCCGTGGATCCCCTCGATGCGCATCGCGAGCTCATCGATGTAGCACCAGGACCAATCTTCGCCCGGCTGGAGCGAGCGGATGATCGGATGCTCGCTGCTGTGCGCATGCTTCGTGGCGTGACGGTTCGGCGAGTCATCGCAGCAGCCGACGTGTCCGCACTCGAGGCAGATGCGCAGGTGAAGCCACTTGCCACCTGTCGCTAGGCAGTCCTCGCAGCCGTCGACCTGCTCGGGCAGCTGGGTGATCTTGACCTGATCGAGATGCGTGCAGGACGCCACCGCCTCATCCTAGAGCGCCTCTCCAGCGTCGGCACTCAGCGGTGAAGCTCAGCCCAGTGCAGAGGCCCGGCGGGCACGTCGCCGACGCTCACGTGAACCAGCCCGCCAGGCGATCGCCGATACGCATCAGCGGGCCGAGCGGACCCACGAGTAGGCGAGCGCACGCCGAGCGGAAGGGCCCGTGCCTGCCCGCCACGCGCGGCGCGAGCGCCGCGGTCAAGGTTGCCAGGCCCGGGAGCGGTCGGAAATACAGCGTCAGCTCGCTGATCTGCTGCTGGTCGTCGAGCTCGATGCGCGTTGCCTCCTCGAGTGGATAGCCGTTGATGTTCGCTCTATAGAACAGCGCGCGCGTGCGATCGTCGCCGACGTCTGCGAAGTAGCGGATGTCGTCGATCGTCGCGAACACCGACCACAGCAGCTCCCGCACGGCCGCCTGGCCGCGGAAGACCACCATGTCGGTGATCGGCGAATGCAGGACGACGTCGGGCGCAAGCGTGTCGATCACCGCCTCGACGTCATAGGCCTCGACCGCCCGGCGAAAACGGCCGGTGATCGCGCCGGCGGCGTCCGCCGGGACCGAGCCGTCGTTTGCCGCGCGGGATCGACCGTGCGCTTGACCAGCCAGGTCGTCTGTCTGCTTTTCGTGCGTAGCCACTGCTGCCTCCTCAATTCTGAATCGCTGTCGGGGTGATGCCACGTCGTTCGCTGCGCTCGCGCTCGCCGCCGCCGCCGCGCAGGCTCACGAGACCGACCGCGCGAAGCACCTGCACCCACCCGGACAGTGCGCGCGGATGCCAGGTGATCCCGTGCAGCTGGGACTCGACGCGATCCAAACAGTCCTCGACGGCGGCATCGTGGAGGTAGCGGACCGCGGCGGGCCAGGCCACCCGCAACCAGCCGCGCGGTTCTCCCTCGACGACGTGCGCTAGCGTCGCGCGCCCGTCTTCACCGCTGACTTCGAGCTGGTGATAGCCGATGAACATTCGCGGGTCGAAGCGAAAGCGCACTCGCCGGCCAGGATCGTAGTCGCAGACCTCATAGCGAATCGGGCCATGGCCGCCTCGCGCGCCGACGCCGAGCGGGCGGTCGAAGTGAACCGCGGGCCAGCGCGGGACCGGCCAGACGCGGTCATCGTCGCTGGCGAGGCTGTCGAGCAGGCGGCCGACCTCTGCGGGGCTCGCCGCAAGCTCGCGTTGATGTACCACACGGATCGAGGGCATAACCGCTCCTCCTCGGGCTGGGGAAAGCGCGTACCAAATGCGCGTTTGGTTTCTCGGCCAAGCATATACCAAATGCGCGTTTGGTAATACTCTTGGCCGTGCCTTCGGCGACAACAGGAGCCAAGCGCCGGCGCCTCAGCGCTGCCGAGCGTCGCGAGCGGATCCTGGCCGGCGCGATGAAGGTCTTCGCAGCGCGCGGCTACCAGGAGGCCTCGATGAGCGCGATCGCGCGGGCGGCCGGGATCACCCCCGCGGTTATCTACGACCACTTTCCCTCCAAGGCCGATTTGCACATCGAGCTGCTCGAGCGCCAGACCGAGGAGCTGCTCGCGTTCGTCGCAGGCGCCTTGCAAGTAGCGCCGCAGGATCCGGCCGAGCTGATGCGGGCCGGCGTCGAAGCGTTCTTCAGCTATGTCGAGCAGCATCGCTTCGCCTGGCGGATGCTGTTCCGCGACCCCCCGAGCGATCCCGACGTCGCGGCCGCGTACCGCCGGGTCAGCGGGCGCGCTACCGGCGCAATCGCCGGCTTCATCGAAGCGGCCGCCAGCGACTCGCTCGCCACCTACCCCGACCCGGGGCAGACCGCAGAGATGTTCGCGCAGCTGATGAGAGCTTCACAGCAGGGGCTCGCGGCCTGGTGGTATGAGCATCGGCGGGTCTCGCGCGAACTGATCGTCGAGACGCTGCTCGACTTCTGCTGGGTCGGGCTCGAGCGACTCGCCGCCGGCGAGCGCCGCCCCCTCGACGCGGGCAAGCGCCGCTCTGCGGATCCGAACCAGCCCGGCGCGCGGCGGTCAAAGAGAAGCTAGTCGGTCAGGGTGCGGGCTCGGCCTCGACGGCCTGGCGAGCGGTGAAGCCAAGGACCAGCTCCGCGGTCTCGAGTGGAACGTCCAGCTGGGGGCAATGGCCGACGCCGTCGAGGATCACCCAGTCGGCGTGCGGGAGCCAGTCATCGCGAAAACGGGCGGCCGCTGCTGGCCACGGCAGGATCTTGTCGTCGGTGCCCCAGACGATCCGCACCGGACACGTGATTCTCTCCGCGTCGAGATCCCAGCCCTGCTCAACGGCATGTTCGATCAATGCCTCGGCAGCCTCGCACGCCGCGGCTCCGCGGATCTGATGGGCGAGCAGCTCGGCGGGTATGTGCTCGAAGTTCGAGGTGGTGAACTGCGTCGCCCGACGTCTGCCCTCGGTGGTCGCGACGATCGCGTCGGCGTGCGGCGCGGCGGCCTTCAGCAACTCCTGCATCGTGGTGAAAAAGGAAAGCGTCTCTCTGTAGGACTCATCAGCGCGCGCCCAGCCACCCGCGGGAGCCAGCGCCACGACCGTTTTCGCCCGCCCGCGTACGGCGAGCTGCAGGGCGAGATAACCGCCCAGCGAATTGCCGACGACGTGCGCGGTCGTGAAGCCCGCCTCGTCCATCGCCCGCTCGACCATGTCCGCCAACACCTCCTCGCTTGCCTCCCCGTCGATCGATGGGCCGCCCGCGTGTCCGGCGAGCGTCGGCGCCAGGACGTCGTGGTCGCGCTCGAGCTGCGGGAGCACCAGCTCCCAGCTGCGCCAGGTGTCGGTGAAGCCGTGCAGGCACACCATTGGCGAGCCGCAGCCAGCGCGATGGGATCGGGTGAGCATCGAGTCCAACAACCTGCACGCTAACGGCAATCGCGCCTCGAGGCTGGGCGGCGACGAAATGGCATGGAGTCGCGGTCGGTGTGACCTCTTACAGTTGGGTGAGGTGTCGCTCGCTCTCTCCCATCGACAAGTCGCGCCGGGCGCGGCTCCGGTCTGCTCCGCGTGACCACGCTGGCTCACGCGAAACTGCAGTCTGGCGAGTCCGCTGAACGCGGGCGAGCCGCCCGTTCGCATTCACCCCGCTCGGCTCACGGCGACTGGGCGCCAGCGCCGACGCGACCAGATCCGATCTCGGTGCTCGCGGCCCAAGCGGCCCCTCGTGTGCAGGAGCTCGTTCCGATCCGCCACGGGCGCATGCTCGTCTCGCCGTTCACCTTTTATCGCGGAGCGACCGCAATCATGGCTGCCGATCTCGCAACTACGCCCGCTTCGGGCATCGTAGTTCAGGCCTGCGGCGATGCCCATATCTTGAACTTCGGCGGCTTCGCAGCGCCTGACCGTAAAGTCGTCTTCAGCCCCAACGACTTCGACGAGACGCTGCCCGGCCCATGGGAGTGGGATGTCAAGCGCATGTCCGCCAGCGTCGAGATCGCCGGCCGCGGCCTCGGACTCCCAAGAGATCGCCGGGAACGTGCCGTCAAGGCAGGCGTCAGGGAGTACCGCGAAGCGATGCGCGAGTTCGCGCAGGCAAGCCATCTCGACGTGTGGTACGAACGTCTGACGGCGAGCGAACTGGTCGATCGCTTCGGCGGGAAGCTTGGCCCGACGGGTCGGATCGAATTCGCCAAGCCGTTCGCCCGAGCGCGGCACAAGACGAGCCTGCGCGCCGTCAACAAGCTCACGGAGTACGTCGATGGCCAACTGCGCTTTCGCAGCGTTCCACCTTTGCTGGTGCCGCTCCGCGAACTGGTTGACCCCGCAGACGTGCGCGACCCGACGCCCCTTCACACACTACTCGACGAATATGCAACCAACCTCGAGGTAGACCGGCGCTACCCGTTTCGGACGTACGAGCTTGTCGATCTGGCCCGCAAGGTCGTCGGTATCGGGAGCGTCGGCACGCGTGCGTGGGTGTTTCTGCTCGTAGGGAGGAAAGGCAAGGACCCGCTCGTGCTGCAAGCCAAGGAGGCGCAGGCGTCAGTGCTCGAGCCCTACCTGGGCCGCAGCGAATTCGAGAACCACGGCGAGCGCGTCGTCCGTGGCCAGCGCATCTCCCAGGCCGCGAGCGACATCTTCCTGAGCTGGCAGCGCAGCGTAGAGCTCGATGACAAACCACACGACTTCTACGTCCGCCAGCTCTGGGACTGGAAGGCTTCGGCAGATCTGTCCGCCATGAGCGAGGCCGGGCTGCGCGCGTACACGCGAGCCTGCGGCTGGTCTCTCGCGCGCGCCCACGCGCGCTCCGGCGACCGGCTCGCGATCGCCGCGTACCTGGGCGCCGGAGCGAGCTTCGATGACGCGATCGCCCGCTTCTCAGAGGCCTACGCCGATCAAAACGAGCGCGATTACCAGCGACTGACCGACGCGGTCGCTAAAGGCGAGATCCCGGCGGAACACGGCGTCTGACTCTCACTCGCTGTCCGACCCGTGGCTCGCAGAACCGCTCGGATCCGCGCTCAGCCCCGATGGGTACGCTCAACAGATGCACGACGAGCTCGTCACGCGGACGGCCACCCCGGGGCTCGGACGATACGTCGATCGCTACTGGGGCCATGAGCACCACGCTCCCGGGCCAGCCCGCCAGCGCGAGCGGCTCTCGACGGGCGTCGTTTTGATCTTCGGCTTGGGACCGGAGCTCGGTGTCGTCAGCAGGGACGATCCTGGCGGCGAGCCGGCATGGCACGGCTCGTTTGTAGCCGGACTCGACGATGCGTGTGCTGTGATCGAACATGAAGGCACGATGCGCGGCGTACAGGTCGACCTGACTCCGCTTGCCGCCCGCATGATCTTTCGCGAGTCGATGAAATCGCTCGCACGCGAGGTCGTGGCATTGGAGGATCTGCTCGGCGCCGAGGCGCAGCTGCTCCAAGAGCGCCTGCTCGAGTCGCCAGGTTGGCAGGACCGTTTCGAGCTCATCGAGACCCTGCTCGCGGCAAAGCTCGGCGCGGCCGAGCCGCCGCCACCGGACATCGATTGGGCCTGGCGGCGCCTAACCGCGACACGCGGTCGGCTGCGCATCGCCCAGCTCGCGGCGGAGCTCGGCTGCAGCCGCAAGCACCTCGCAGCGCAGTTTCGCGAGTATGTCGGGCTACCGCCAAAGCTGGTTGCGCGGATGCTGCGCTTCCGTCATGCGAGCGATCTGTTGGCCAGCCACGTGGACGGGAGCCTCGCCGAGGTAGCGGCGCTGTGCGGCTATTACGACCAGGCCCATCTCGACCGTGATTTTCGCGACTTCGCCGCCACCAGTCCGACTGCTTATCGCGCGGGCCAGGTTACATTCGTCCAAGACAGCCGGCCCGCCGGGTCATAGTCTCGCGTTACCAATCCGACGAGAAGGAGCAGACGGTGGCCGATCAGACGCCGAACATTTTCCCGACGCTACGTTTTGCCGACGCCGACGCGGCTCTAGGGTGGCTCTCGCGTGCGTTCGGGTTTCAGGAGCGCGCAGTTCATCGCGACGAGCATGGCGCAGTTCACCATGCCGAGATGTCACTCAGCGAGGGCACGATCATGCTCGGACAGGGTGATCCAACCTCGCAAGGAATCTATGTCGCCGTTGAGGACGCCGACGCCCACTATGCGCAGGCGAAGGCGGCTGGCGCCGAGATCACACGCGAGCTCGAAAATACGCCGTACGGCTCGCGCGAGTACTCGGCGCGCGACCTCGACGGCCACACCTGGAGCTTCGGCACCTACCGGCCCGAGCCTGTGACCTAGGCACCGTGTTCCGCGAGCGGCTGGCCCACGTTGAGGCGGTTGCCGTCCGGATCGGTGACGATCGCGTGGCGCGCTGCGCCTGCGATCGTCTCGACCGGAGCCGCGGCGATGCCGCGATTCGCCAGCCCGGCGAGGAAGTCATCCAGGTCAGCAACGAGCAATGTGTGCAGCGCCGAACCCGCGCGGCTGGCGTCGGCGATCACATACAGCCACCCGGTGCCGGTCAGCTGCCACGCCGCCTCCTTAGCGTTGGGGATCAAATCGGGCGGACGGCCTGCAAGCCGTTCATACCAATCCACGGCCACGTCGCGGTCGGCGACGGGAATACTGGCAAAGACATGCGTGATGGTCATCGCGGGACCATACAGCCCTAACCGATCGGCTTCACGCCCCCGCTTTCGACGAGCGCCCTAGCCACGGTCGGCGAAGGATCGTATGTCTCGACCTCCTCGTGCGAGCCCGGATAGGTGAGGTACACGCTGGTCGGTCGCGCCGTGTTATACACGCCGAACGCACCGTGGGGGAGCGTCAGGACGACCGACCCCGGGCTGCGCGCGGCCCTGCGCAGGTCGGTCGCCGGGTTAGCCACCGGATAGGTACCGATCGTGAGAAAGTCCGAACGCGGGCTTCCGACCTTGGCGCCGCCGATGAGATAGCGGATGTAGACCCGACCATTCGCAGCTACCGTCAGTTCGTAGACGGCGCCTGCTTGTGGTCCAGCCCAGTAGATCGGGCGCCGAAGCGACGCGGACAGCCGCCTCAGTTCCTGCCCGGAGGCGGCTGCGACGAAGTTTTGAGCTGAGCGTTGGCTCGGCGAAGAGGGCGCGTGGGCACCTGAGGATGCAGCGCCCGACGCGGGAGAGTGCCCGTGGTGAGAGGAGGGTGACTGACTTACGGCGATTCCTACCGCAACCGCCGCGATCGCAAGGGCCGCGACTAGAACGCCGATCAGCGCTCGAGACCGGCGGGCGCCGACTGTCGCCTTATGCCTCACGCGGAGCAATCGCCCGGCCAACACGCGTGTGACCGGTCGTCAGAGCGTGCAGCCAGGGTGTGTGAGCCAGGCGAGGCGAGGACGGTCTGCCAGCGAGACATGTTTCATTCATCGATCCACTCGCACGCCGGCGCGCAACAGCCCGTCGAACGCTTCCCCTAAGAGCCAGCCTCGACAATCGCCAAGGCGACGTTGGCCCGCACACACGGGCTCATTTTGCGCAGACAACATATGCCGTGGTGGTCCAACTTCCACTGCTACCGCCAACGTTTTCGACCCCCACCCTCCAGCCAGTCGGTTCTTTAGCACCGTTGAAACGCGGAATTGATTCTTTTAAGGACGCTATCGATGAGCCGGTAGCTTTGCTGACGTTAGCACCGCCACCCGTGGCGATTTCTTCGGGTTCGCACGAGACGTCAACAGGTGGGGCGGAAGCCTTTGCAGCTACATCAGGGCTTTTTTCGCTATCGAATTTCACCGTGAAAGATTTGGGCGGGCCGGTCGGACCCGTCGCGCCGGTGGGTCCCGTTGGACCAGTAGAGCCCGCTCCAGTAAGACCTTTTTCTCCTTTTTCTCCTTTTTCTCCGGGAAGACCTTTTGCTCCGGTCGCACCAGTCGCGCCCGTTGCACCCGTTGGACCAGTCGGCCCAGTTGCACCAGCAGCCCCGGTCGCACCAGGCGCACCGGTAGCTCCAGTCGCACCCGTCGCACCAGGCGCACCGGTCGCACCAGTCGCCCCCGTCGCACCTGTCGGGCCAGTCGCGCCTGTCGCCCCGGTTACACCGATAGCACCGGTAGCACCGGTAGCACCTGTGACGCCTTGGGGACCTGTCGCTCCGGTGGCCCCAGTCGCGCCGGTGACCCCCGTCGCGCCTTTTTCACCCGTCGCACCAGTCGGACCAGTCGCACCCGTCGCCCCCGTCGCACCCGTCGCGCCAGTCGGTCCGGTCGCGCCCGTACCACCAGTGGCCCCAGTAGCCCCGGTCGTCCCAGTCGCGCCGGTGGCCCCTGTCGCGCCTTTTTCACCCGTCGGACCAGTCGCACCCGTCGCCCCAGTCGCACCCGTCGCGCCGGTACCACCAGTGGCCCCAGTAGCCCCAGTAGCCCCGGTCGTCCCAGTCGCGCCCGTCGCCCCGGTTTCGCCAGTTGCGCCTTTTTCGCCAGTAGCACCAGTAGCACCGGTGGCGCCCGTCGCCCCAGTAGCACCGGTGGCGCCCGTCGCCCCAGTAGCACCGGTGGCGCCCGTCGCCCCAGTAGCACCGGTGGCGCCCGTCGCCCCAGTAGCACCCGTCGCCCCGGTATCACCAGTCGCACCCGTAGCACCCGTCGCACCAGTCGCACCCGTCGCACCCGTCGGGCCGGTCGCCCCGGTCGCGCCCGTCGCACCAGTTTCGCCATTTTCACCAGTCGCACCAGTCGGACCAGTAGCACCGGTGGCGCCCGTGGCCCCAGTCGCACCCGTCGCACCAGTCGCCCCGGTCGCACCCGTCGCCCCAGTCGCACCCGTCGCACCCGTCGGGCCAGTCGCCCCGGTCGCGCCCCTCGCACCAGTTTCGCCATTTTCACCAGTCGCACCAGTAGCACCGGTGGCACCCGTGGCCCCAGTCGCACCCGTCGCACCAGTCGCCCCGGTCGCACCCGTCGCCCCAGTCGCACCCGTCGCACCCGTCGGGCCAGTCGCCCCGGTCGCGCCCCTCGCACCAGTTTCGCCATTTTCACCAGTCGCACCAGTCTGACCAGTAGCACCGGTGGCGCCCGTGGCCCCAGTCGCACCCGTCGCCCCGGTATCACCAGTCGCACCCGTCGCCCCAGTCGCACCCGTCGGGCCAGTCGCCCCGGTCGCGCCCGTCGCACCAGTTTCGCCATTTTCACCAGTCGCACCAGTCGGACCAGTAGCACCAGTGGCGCCCGTGGCCCCAGTCGCACCCGTCGCCCCGGTATCACCAGTCGCACCCGTCGCCCCAGTCGCACCCGTCGCCCCGGTATCACCAGTCGCCCCAGCCGGTCCGGGTTCGCCGGTCGCCCCAGTCGCACCTGTAGCCCCGGTCGCTCCAGCTGCTCCCGTGGCGCCAGCGGGACCGGTCGGCCCAGCGGGACCAGGTTCTCCGGCGGGACCGGTGGGCCCCGCGGGCCCGGTTGGCCCAGTCGCGCCTCCGCCCGACCCGGCGGGACCAGTCGGCCCAGCGGGACCGATCGGGCCCGGCGGCCCCGCCGGACCTTGGGCTCCATTAGGCCCTGCTGGACCCGGGGGCCCCGGAGGCCCGGCAGGTCCCTGAAGCCCTACCGGTCCACGCGGTCCGGCTGGCCCACGTGGACCAGGCGGGCCGGGCACGCCACGGAGGTTGAGCGTAAACGTCCGTCTGGCGGGAGCCCTGCACGTCAGCCGCGGCTCGGCCTGGCCGGTGACAGCCGGCGGCGGCCTCAGGGTCCCCGGAGGAACTGCTACTTCCAGCAGGCCGTCGCTGGCCCGTTCGCACAGCACGATCGTCCCCTTCTGAACCGAAGCGGCGCCCGTGCGCGCATACGAAACCCCCCCAACGCTGAGAAACGCGGCGAGAGTGTTGGCGATCAGGCGTTTGAGCAGGCCGTCGCGGTGTTCGCGGCAAGTTTGCGCGAAGCCCGCGGCACCGACGTTCGGGCACGAGCGTGGCCTGCTCATCATCTTGCTAGCTCCTTCGCCGTAGCAAGGATCCTGATCCTGACGACATCTCTACCCGGTTTGGCCGACCCCTCACCTTCCCGAATCTTTGCACAATCTTGGGCCCGAAAGCCAACGCAAGCCGTCGAAAGCCGGCGCTCCGATTGCACGGAGCGGTTGCAAGGAGCCTTCCCAAGCCGGGACGAGTCTCGCGATGCTCGTCTCGGAGCGAGCTCGTCGGCCGCGCTGAACGGGGATGCTAAGTGACGACGAAGGTCACGTGCCCATTGCTGTCGACCTCGGTCACCACCACCGTAAACTGACGTCCCCTGACGCTCGCGTAGCAGTTGAAGACGACGCCCCGCTCCTGCACGATGTTGACCGGGCAGGTGACGCGCGATCCGAGATGCCGTTGTTCGTGGATCGAGGATTCAATCGCTCGCTCGACCTGATCCGTGTTCAAGATCACAGGGCTCGAGGTCCCGTTCCACAGGCCGGCGATGAGCGCGATCACCGCCAGCAACGCCGCGCCGGCGAGAAAGGCGGCCACAAGCTCGACCGTCCGCCGCTTCGTGCCCACAGGCGTCACGCTCACACGATAGCCAGCCAGGCGGAGATTCGCCAGAATGTCTCGGAGCCTCGATGAGTTCGATCTGCCTCTGCATGATCGTCAGGGACGAGGCAGCGGTGATCGGGCGCTGCCTCGCGTCGGTGCGGGGCCTGGTCGATTCCTGGGTGATCTGCGACACGGGTTCGGCTGACGGGACGCCGGAACTTATCCGCGGGGCGCTCGCGGAGGTTCCAGGGGAATTGCACGAACGACCATGGGTCAACTTTGGCCACAACCGCACAGAGCTGATGGCCTATGCGCAAGACAAGGCGGACTACCTGCTGCTGATCGACGCCGACATGACGGTCACCTACGACAGGGAGCGCTTGCGCGACCTTGGCGCCGACTCGTACATGCTCCGGCACGCGCAGGACCCGGAGTACTGGATCAAGCGCCTGGTACGCGGCGATCGGCGGTGGCGATTCCTCGGCCCGACGCACGAGTACATCACGAGCGACGGCGTGGATCGCGTCGAGAACCTCGACGCGATCGTGATCCATCACCACGGCGATGGCGGTACGCGTTCAGAGAAGTCCGAACGCGACGAGCGGCTCCTCACCGAGGAGCTCGAACGGAATCCCAACGACGCAAGAACGCACTTCTACCTGGCCCAGACGCTCGCTGATCTGGGCCGGGTCGAGGAGGCGATCGAGCACTACCGCGCGCGGGCCGAAATGGGCGGTTGGGAGGAGGAAGTCTTCTACTCGCTGTATCAGGTCGGCATCTTGAGCGAGCGCGCAGGAAACCGCGACCAAGCCCTGCACACGCTGTTTGAAGCATGGAGCTTCCGTCCCCAGCGGATCGAGCCCCTCTATGAGCTCGCCTGGATGTTCCGCGAAGAAGGCTCGCATCAGGTCGCCCACCTGGTCGCCGAACGGGGACTCGGCTCTCCGATCCCAGCTGATGTGCTGTTCGTGCATCGCTGGATGTACGAATGGGGACTGCTGTTCGAGTATTCGATCGCCGCCTATTGGGTCGGCCAACCCCGCGCCGCGCTGCAGGCTTGCAACCGGCTGCTACAGCTTCGGCGGCTTCCCGTCGTATACCGCGAACAAACCCACGCGAACCGCGCACATTGCATCCGCGCACTAGGTCATGCGATGAGCCGCAGCGAAACGCCCACGCGTGCACACTCGCGCATATCGATCGGTCGCTGAGAGGCCACCGGCGAGCCGCAAAGATTCCTAACAGGATCTTGCAGGCCGCTACGTCGGTCCAGCAGGGGCGGCGGCCGCCCGCTGGTCCAACAGGCTTCGGGCGCAGTCCACGATCGTCTCTTCGACCGGTCGCGGCACCCACCCGACCCGTCGCTTTGCGTTCTCGAGCGAGTACGTCGTCTTTTGTCCCAGGTCACCGGCGACGGAGCGAATCCCAGGATCAAATCGCGCCATGGCGCGCACGACCAGGTTCGGCACGCCACGGCGCGGCACCCGGTCGGCATCCGTTCCGAGCCTGGCACGCAGGATTTCGGCGACTTCCCAGAGCCACAGGAACGAACCCGCGGCGAGCAGCCGCTGACCCCCCGCGTCCGGGGCCGTCATCGCGTCCACCTCGAGCGCCGCGACATCGCGCACGTCGATGAAGCTGAAGCCGAGCCGCGGGACTCCGGGCATGCGCCCGTTGAGCATCCGTTCGACGGCTTGGAGCGAGTATGAGCGATCGTCGCCGAGCACAGGACCGACGATCGCCCCGGGCTGCACGGTCACGAGCCGCTCCTGCTGTCCTTGTGCTCGCATGTACTCCCACGCGGCGAGCTCGGCGATCGTCTTCGAGCGCGTGTAGGGCGTTAGCTGCGGATTGTCGGGATCGCTCCAGTCTGCCTCGGTCAGCTCTCGCCCGCGCGCGGTCGTGTCGGGACCCGCATTACGCACTGCCGCAACCGACGAGGTGACCACGATCCGCTGCACCCCGGCGGCGACGCTCTCGCGCAGGACTCGCAGCGTGCCGTCGCGCGCAGGGACGATCAGCTCATCGGGATCCTTGGGCTGGGCCGGCGGGAACGGAGATGCAACGTGCAGGACGTAATCGCAACCGTCGATCGCATCTGCCCACCCCTTGTCGCTCGTGAGATCGGCGGCGAACACGCTCAGCCGGTCTCCCACATCGACCTGAGAGCTGACGTTCGCGCGCACCTCCGGCTCGCGACGCAGGTCTCGAATCGTCGTCCGTGCGCCATATCCGCGCCGCAGCAGCTCCACGAGGCACCAGCCGCCGAGGAAGCCGGAGCCTCCCGTCACCAAGACCGTTTGCTCCCCATCCATCTTGCGCCCCCTGTCCGCTGGTTGTCGCGCGCCGTGTCGCCTGGCGTGGCCGTCAACCGAGTCGACGGCAATCGAAGGCTACAACGCTTCGAGCAGGGCGATCCGCAGAATTGCGCCGCCACGCAGCTCGGTCGGGCACGGTCGCCTCCTCGCGGCACCGGTGACGACGCAGTCGCACCTCAACTCCGCGCGAACCGGGGAGACGCTCTGGACGTCGACTGGAGCCGACGTTAGCCTGTGTCCTCGCCCAGTCCATCCCTTCCTTCCCCAGGGGGTTCCAGTGTCCGATCGCTCGGCCTCATCCCAGCTAAACGTTCTCGACAGCGCCCTTCACGATGCCTCCACCCCGACGCACACGCGTCGCTGGCTGCTTGAACGCGCAGGAGCAGGAGCCGCCGGACTGGCTGTCGGTGGCCTTGCCGCGCCCACGTCCGGCGCGCTCGCCGGCGCGGGCGGAGACTCGGTCCACCAATTCGGCGTGTTCGCCTCAACAACAGAGGCGCTGACCGTAACCCTCCTGACCGAGCTGCTGCGACGCGTGAGCCTTAGCCACGAAGTTCCGTCCGGTGTGGCCGTCGTCTTTGAGGGTGCCTACGCCGCGGAGCTCGACCACTGGCGCTTCATCCACAAATACTTCAGTCCGCAAACTCGCAAGTTTTGGATTCCGGATGGGGTCTTCGGCGGCTCGGGTAACACGGTCAGCCTGACAGCGGTCGGCAACGCCCTGGTGTTTGGTGAGACGCTGTTCGTCGACACCTATCTCATCGGCGTGACAGCGTTTGCGGCGGCCGGGCGATCCAAGTTCGCCCGCTACGCCGCGGAGCTCGCCGGGGTCGAGTCCGAACACCGGGTGCTCGCACAGACCCTGATAAGCGCCAGCCCGCCCAATAACCTCGGCTTCGCGCAGTTTCGCTTTGATCAGGTGAGCGCAATCCAGGGGGCGCTCGAAGGCGCCGGGTTTGGCTTCGGGCGCCAGGGCACGAGCCCGGGGAGCTTCTACACCTTCCCACAGCCCCCGATGTCCCCGCCGGTCCCGATCACATCGAACGAACCCGAATAGACAGAACACGCAAGGTGAGCTCTGCTACTCGAGCTCCCGAGTCCCAGAGAGTCGCGATCATCACGGGCGCATCGCAGGGCATCGGCGCGGGCCTGGTAGCTGGGTTTCGTCGGGCCGGCTATGCGGTTGTCGGCACCTCGCGCTCGATCGCCGCCGCCGACGAAGACGACTTCGTCACCGTCCAGGCAGATATCACCGATGCCGCGGCGGCAACGCGCGTGGTTCAACGCGCGAGCGACCGGTTCGGACGAATCGACAGCCTGATCAACAACGCGGGCGTGTTCATCGGCAAGCGGTTCACCGACTACACCGCCGAGGACTTCGCGGCAATGGCAGGCGTCAACCTGGCGGGGTTCTTTCACGTCAGCCAAGGCGCGATCCCGCAAATGGTCGCCCGGGGGGGCGGCCACATCGTCAACATCACCACGAGCATCGTCGACCACGGCGACAGCAAGCGACCTGCGGCGCTCGTGGCCCTGACCAAGGGCGGATTGGCCGCCGTGACCCGGTCGCTGGCGATCGAGTACGCCTCGCGCGGCGTGCGCGTCAACGCCGTCGCCCCGGGAGTGATCAAAACTCCGATGCACGATCCCGCTTCGTACGAGGGTCTCGCTGCGCTTCATCCGCTGGGCCGGTTGGGCGAGATCGACCACATCGTCGACGGGGTCCTCTACCTGGAGCGGGCGACATTCGTCACCGGGGAGATCCTGCACATCGACGGGGGTCAGGCGGCCGGACGCTGAGGCCGAGGGCGCAGGCCGGTAGCGAGCGTTACCGATGCCGCCGATGCCCAGCACCAGAACCTTAACGACGAGAGCCGCCCTTGCGAGCGGCCCTCGAGGTCTCGGTCGGCCGGTTTGCAGGGCTTTCGCAAGTCCTCCGCCCTGGTCGGCCGGGATAGCGGGGGCGGGATTCGAACCCGCGACCTTCGGGTTATGAGCACGAGCTAGGCGGTCGCAACGGGGTCAGAACCCGCATGTTTACTGGACTTTCGACCCTGCGAGTTGAGCCCAGTTGTGCTCAAATTGATGCCCGAATTGATGCCCGCTCCGAACGCTGCCTCGGCGAACTTTGCGCCTTGGGTTGGGTCGCGCGCGTAGTCGGCGTAGATCTCGGTCGTCTGCGCGCTGCGATGGCCCATCCACTCTTGAATGAATCGCAGCGGCGCGCCGACTGCGGCCATCCTCGTGCCGAACGTGTGCCGGAGGTCGTGGAAGCGCACGTCGTCACGAAGTCCCGCATCATCCCGGGCACTCTTGAAGCGGTGGCGCATCTTCGAGGGGTCGTACGGACCCCCGGTGTGAGGGTGGCAGAAGACGAGGTCATCGGCGTCCTGGAAGGCCGAGCGCTGGAAGTGGCGCTCGAGCTCGCCCGCGACGCGGTCGGCCATGGGGATCGCTCGGCTTGAGCGCTTGGACTTTGGCGCGCCCAGCTTGCCACGCGTGATGCTTCGTCGCACGCGGATCAGCCCGGTGGTCCAGTCCACGTCGCGCCATCGCAGCGCGATCAGCTCGCCTTGGCGAAGTCCGGCGAGGGCGGCTGTGAGGTAGAGCGGTAGCTCGACCGTACCGAGCTTGTCGTCGGGGATCGCGCGAAGCAGGGCGTCGAGCTCGCTGACCTCCAGGAAGCGGATATCCGGGTCGGCTCCCAGTTGGCGCGGTCGCTTGACGGATGCGACTGGATTCGTGCGTATCCATCCGCGGTCGGCTGCGTACTCGAAGATGCCGTGAGCGAAGTTCAGATGGTTGGAGACGGTCTTTTGCGCGAGCGCTCGCTTGGCGTCCATGTAGCGGATTACGTCATCGGGCGTGATCCTCGTGATGTCGCGTGTGCTGAAGTAGGGGATGAGATGAGCGTTGAGGATGCATCGGTAGTCCTGGACGGTTGAGGGCTTGCGCTGCATGACGTGCTCGACGTGGTGGATGTAGCTGTTGCCTGCATCCTCGATCGTCATTCGCCGTTCCGGCGCCGCGAAGCTGATCTCGCTGATCAGCTGGCGCAGTCGAGACTCCGCCTGAGTTCGAGTCAGTCCCTCGCGGTCGCCTGGCTCGCGCTTCGCGCCGATCTTGCGCTTGATGACGCGCCCGCCAACGCGCCACTGGCCGTACCAGGCACCGCGGTGGGTGAACAACGAGCCAGTGCCGTAAGACCGACGATGGAGCTCTCGGCGCGTGGAGCGCATCTCCTCTACTAGTCGTATCTGCTGCGAGGGCGCCGTAGGCGCTAGGTCCCGACGCCGGGGACGCTCTGCTCGATGTCGCGCAACCAAGCGTTGATCGACTCAGAGCGGTAGCGATAGTAACGGCCGAGGGTGAGGTGCGGGATGCGGCCTGCCCGCGTCTCGGCGTAGACCCAGTCCTTGGTCATGCCCACGACCGCCGCGACGTCTGCTGCGAACAGCAGCGACCCATTCGGCATGTCCGCTCCGCTCGCCGGCGGTCTTGGTGCTGGTCGTTCTCGCCTCCCTCGTTGACTAGCGACTTCGCGCGATTGTGACCGAATGGTACCCATCTAGCACAAATTAGCAAAACGAGCATTAAGAAGCAACCTCGATCGATCGTTCCGGGCCTGCCGCGATGGCGTCCGCCACATCACGAGGCGGCAGCCACGCCGCATCAACGACTCTCGGGCGACGACGTTCTAGTGATTGTCGCGACAATGTCGCCAGGACCGGCCTCAAGAGGGCCGAAAGCCGCGTCAGCACGCGGCTCTCGTAAGTCGGGGCGCCCGGTTCAGTTCTGGTGTTCTCGAGATGTCCGGGCGGACGGGTGATGTCGCTCTCGGCGACCTCGATCACCACCCAGCCGACCATCGTCGTGGGACTTCTCGAGGCGATGGCTGCTGCTCCGTGGCCGGCTCGCTCGTGTGCCGAGCCGCGCCGCTCATCGCAGGCGGTGGGTGAGCTCGCTCGGGTACTCTGGGAAATAGCGGGTGATGTCGGTCAGCGAGAAGCGCGACAGGATCGAGGACGCGGGCTCGCGCTCGAGCAGGAACCTAAACGACTGGCGCACGACGGGCTCGAGGTCGTCGGACGGCAGCTGCACGTCGCCGAGGCTCTCTGGCACCATGACGTGGTGCGCGGTCCGTCGCCCGCCCTCGCTCACCTCCACCCGGAACTCCCGTTGGCCCAACGGGTTGATCGCGATCTTCGCCATCGCAAACCCGCACATTAGCCGGGTCATCTACGACATCGGGATCCGCTCATGTTCTGCGCGAGCCAGTCGCCCCTACCGTCTGAACCTGGCTTGACCGTGTGCGTCTTCACCGGAACGGCAGACTTCGCCGCTGTTTGCTCTGCCTCGCAGAGCTTCTCGCAAGGTGCGGGATGGGCGGATGTGGCCGTCCGATCGGCCGCTAGGATAGGCCAAATGGCGCAAACTAGGCTAACGAGTGATGATCGACGTGTGCTGAGCGTGTTCAGGGAGGCGCTCGGTCAGTGGAGCGCCGCGCTGGAGGCGCATCGGATGGCGCCTCCGGATCAGAACTTCGCCGCTCGCCTGGCGGGGCTGGCCGAGGCTGCACGCGAGCAAGCGCGCGCGTGCCGCGACGCGGATGCCGCGGGCTTTGACTGGACACCCCATCGTGCCGCGCACAGCGACCCGCCGTATGAGCTTCGGCCGGGTACCGGCAGGCGTGGCCCGGAGGATCTGTGGCGGCGCTTTGACGCCGCCGTGGCGACACTGAGCGCGGTCGCCACCGGCCGAGACATCGTGACCGTCGCCGAGGCCTTTGAAGAGTTGGCCGCGGCCGCGAGCGATCTCGTTGACGCGGTCAGCCGGGAAGCCCGCCCTCCTGCGCGACGCCAGCGAGCGGCGCGTGCGCGCCGCTCGGCGTCGCGCTAGCCGTCCGCCGCCTTCAGGCGATCGTCGTCGGGGCGGGGCGACATTGCCTGTCGCGCTCCGCCTGATCGCGATCGAGCGCGCTCTACTGTGCTATTGGCGCTTGGATGGCAGTGCGGCGTCGCTCGCCTGCTCCCATAGTCCTGCGCCGCGATCGTCGTCGGGGCGGCGGTGCGGTAGGCCGAGTGTCTCGGGAGCCCACAGGTCGCGGCGGGTGGCTAGCGAGGCGCTATCGGCCCGGGCGTGTGCGAGCATGCTGTCGACGTCCTCGCGCTTGACGCGACAGCTTCGTCCGATCTTCGCGGCTGGCAGCGCTCCTCCCTCGATCCAGTTGCGGATCGTCTGGGTCGTGACCTGAAACTCTTCGGCGCCTTAGGTTGGGCAGCCTCCAAGATGTGCCGACAGGTGCGGCTCATCTTGCCTCCATCTTTCGGGCGCGGTAGACGATGTCTGCGGGGATGCGTCCCCGTGTGAGTCGTCCGTGGTGAATGCGGTCGTTGTTGTAGAAGCGCAGGTAGGTGTCGAGCTCTCTCCTTAGCCCTGTGTAGCGCGGGTAGATGTAGCGAGCGAAGGCAGGCCGCCAGCACTCGTCGAGAATCGTCTTGTGGAGCGCCTCGACGTTGCCGTTGGTCTGGGGTCTGCCGGCGTGGATGCGGCTGTGGCGGGCACCCAGCTTCTCGAGCGTGTTGGGGAAGTCGCTGCCGCGGAACTCGTTGCCATTGTCGCTGAGTATCCGCTCCAGCTGCCAGCCAGCGGCCTTGAGCTCCCTGGCGACCCGCCGGGCGAGCTTTGAGGTCTGTAGTGCGGTGGGATTGCCCTGCTTGCAGATCACAAGATCTGCCCAGGCGTAGGAGGATGCGATGTCGATCGCGGTGAGCTGCCAGATAGCACCGTCGGTGCCCTTCAAGCGCCCGACGTAGAAGCAGTCGATCCCGACCAGCTCGCCGGGCCGTGAGACGTCGATGTGCCGCTCTGGCTGTGGTGTTCTCGGCGGCTCATAGGGTGCTGCGTAGCCCGCGATCAACCCGAGACGCTTTGAGCGGGTGTTCAGGCCGTGACGGCAGAGGACCTTCCACACGCCGTTGGGGGAGACCACGATCCCACCCCACTTCTCCCTGGCCAGCTCTGAGGCGACACGCCGCGGTCCAAGGCCAGGGTGCGCGATCGAGAAGGACACGATCCGCTCCTCGACCATCCTCGGCAGCTGGTTGGGCATCTGCGGGCGACGGCGCTCGCGGGGCCTGAGCATCTCAAGGCCATGACGGTCGACCTGGCGCTTCCATGTGTAGTAGGTGGAACGGTGCACCCCGAACGTGCGGCACGCCGCCGAGACGCTCGTCCTCGCGGCCTCCGCGAAAAGCTGCTGGCGGTAGCCGAACAGCACGTCATCCTTAGTCATCAGGCTCTGCTCCTCTTCACTTTGCCGGTGAAGGAGGCAGCCTGAGCCCAGGCCCAGACAGGTCCCGCCGATCGGCGGGACCCGTCTGGCCTCAAAGACGCGGTGCTCGTCATTATCAGGATCGCGCACAGCGCGCTCGCGCAGGCGAGAGCCGCTCGCCTACCGCGAGGGGTAATGTCAATCATCGTCAGAGCCTCCTTGGGGGTTCTGGCCACGCCCCCGGCTGATGTCACCAGCGCGGGGGCACGTATGTATGTTGACCGCCATCATACACAAGAATGCCTGGGGCGCGGATGCTCTGGACGAAAAGGCACAGCATGCAGACAATGGCCGAATGTCCAGAGCGGAGCTCGATCCGAACACGGCGAGCGCGCTGTTCGGCAAACGCCTACGCGAAATACGCCTACGCCAAGGGCTCTCGCAAGAAGAATTGGCGCGCAGAGCTGATCTTCATCTCACCGTCGTCGCCCGGCTTGACCGTGGCGAGCGCTCCCCCGGGCTCACAACGATCTTGCGCCTCGCCGCTGGGCTCGGCGTCGACCCCGGAGAGCTGCTCGCCGGGCTGCTGGACGATCTCCAAACCCCGCCCGCTTAGTCACCCAAGTACAAGCCCACAGCCGTTGAACCCGACCGACGGTTCGACAGGGGTGGCGCGCGTTCATGCTGTCTAACCGAGCCCACCTCGGAGTCCACCTCGGCCACCTCGCACAATCGGCGAGCGTCGACCAGGCGTGCCGCAGGCGTTGGTCGCGGTTGGCGGTCTCCGCCGTTCCGTCTCGCACACCGAAGGTGTTGATACCGAAGCCAGCCGCTCATAGGCGCTGACGGGGAGACTGATCGCGTACCCCTCAATGCCTTCTCCCGTTCGTCCTGGCACGTGTCGTTCGAGGACTGTCATCTCTCGTTCGACCGTTCTTCGGGCATCGCTCCGGGTGAACCGGATGTGCCGCCAGGAGTGCCGGGTATCCTCAGCGCTCGAGGTCGAGATCGTGCATCGTGTCCCGCTCCGTGTCGTCGGGCCGATCGAGCAGGGTGAGATCGTGTGTCGGAGGGCTCTCCCTCTGCGGCTCGTCGAGCGGCTCCCGCAGCTCGTTGTACCGGCGGCTGATCTCTTCGATCGCGCGCTCGAGCCCGGCGCGTTCTGAGCGGACCTGCTCGGGCTCGCCGAGCTCTCGTTCAAGGCGGGCGCGGTGCGCGGCGGCCCGCTCGAGCTCGCCGTCATACGCACCGAGGGTCGAGACCAGGCGCGAGCGCTCCAGCTCGTGGGGGTCGCGCCCGCGGCCGAGCAGTCGCCGAGCCGGCGGCTCGGGGAGGGCTCGCAGAGTCTTGAGCAGACGGTCGCGTTGGTTTGTCAGCTTGCGCAGACGGGCCTCGGCGTCGTCGAGCTGTGTGAGCTTGTGGACCGGCAGCGCGTTTCGTTGGGCGCGCAATCGCCCGAGGCTTTCCTCCAGCTCAGCGAGGGCTTGCCGGCTCTGCGGTCCGGTCTTCAGCTCGTTGCGCGCAGCCGACTGCTCCTGAACTGGTTCGCCCAGGGTCTGCTCAGCGAGTGCCAGCTGCGGGTCGTCGGCATGGCCGGGCAGCTGCTCGATCGCGAGGTCTTCCGCGCCGCGCTCGAGCATTCGTCGGGCGACACGTGCGATTAGGTGATCGCGGTCACCGGTGTGACGCTCATCGGGAGCCAGCTCGCTGCGCTCAGGTGTAATCGGCTCATCGGCGATGAGAAGACGTGTGCTGTCTCGCGCGCGCGAGAGCGCCGTATAGCTCCAGCCGCCGGTGAGATCCCTGGGTGAGGCCAGGACGATCGCCCTCTCGACGGTGGCACCCTGCATGCCATGGCCGGTCAGGGCATAGGCGTGCTCGACGTGCTCGCATACGTAGTTGGCCGGCAGCTCACGACTGAGGCGGCTATCGGTCTCGATCACAACTCTGTCGTTATCGAGGTGGCGGACCGTGCCGCGCGTGCCGTTGTCAAGGTCCAGCAGCCGATCGTTTCGCCGGCAGATCACGCGATCGCCGACCGCGACCCAGAGGGCGCCGTAAGAGCGCTCATCGCCGAGCAGTCCGCGAGCTCTCATACGTTGTCGGGCTGCATCGTTGAGCCCGCTGCGTGTGTCGTTATCGCGCGCGATCATCACGGCCTGGGCAAGGCCTGCCGCTTCGGCTGCATCAATCCACTCGCTCACCGCTCGCTCGCATGCTCGCGCGCGTGTGCTGAACGTCTGGATACGGCCGGCCCGCTCGGCCCACTGCAGGTAGCGCCGTGGAACACCCCGATGCAGAGCTGCGAGCGCGTGACGCTCGGCCGCGTTGCGTTGCCGCATCACCTCGGTCAGGCGAACGGCACCGAGCATCCGACCGACGGCGGCGAGCCAGCCGCCGGCCTCCACGGAAGCGAGTTGGCCTGGGTCGCCGATCGCGATCACCTTGACATGCGCCCGCTCGGCAGCCTGCAGGAGGTTGTCCCGCGCGGCGTAGAAATTGAGGTGGCGGTCCTCCCGCCTCGTCCGCTCTGGTTGGGAGCGTTCAGGGCGATCAAATCCGTACAAGACAGGAGGATCCGCCATGAGGAAGGTACAGGTCGAGGAGGTCGCTTCCGCTGCGAATGCGGGGTTGCCTGAGCGTGTGCAGGAGGCGCTTGGCGAGCTGGTCGGGGCAGCGAAGGAGGGTCTTTTGGCGTTGAGTGTCGGGGTCGGCCTGGGCGTGCTCGGCGAGTTGATGGCCGAGGAGGTCGGTGAGGTGTGTGGCCCGAGGGGCAGGCACGATCCCGAGCGTGTCGCATACCGCCACGGCTCAGACGACGGCGAGGTGACGCTCGGCGGCCGCCGGGTCCAGGTCGAGCGTCCGCGGATGCGCGCCAAGGAGGGCGGCGAGGTCCCGCTTGCCACCTATGAGCACTTCGCCTCCCGCGACGCGCTCTCACGCGTGGTGGCTGAGCGGATGCTCGCTGGCGTCTCCACGCGCCGCTACGTGCGTACCTCAGAGCCCGTCGGCGAGGAGCTTCAGGCGAAGGCGCGCTCGACGTCCAAGAGCTCGATCTCGCGTACGTTTGTGCAGCGCACCGCGCAGACGTTGAAGAAGTTGATGAGCCGCACGCTGTCCGATGTGCGCCTGGCGGTGCTGATGCTCGACGGGATCGAGCTGAAAGGCCACACCAACATCGTCGCGCTCGGGATCACGACCGACGGCGTGAAGATCCCGCTCGGGCTGTGGGAGGGCTCGACCGAGAACAAGACCGTCGCCACCGCGCTGCTTTCAGACCTCGTGGCGCGCGGCCTGGATGTCGAGCAGGGCGTGCTGGTAGTGATCGACGGCTCCAAGGCGTTGAGGGCAGCCGTGAATGCGGTGCTCGGAGCGCGCACGCCGGTGCATCGCTGCGTCAGGCATAAGGAACGCAACGTGCTCGAGCACCTGCCCGAGCGCGACCGCCCACAGATCAAGCGTCGCCTCCGCGCGGCGTGGGCGCGCGAGGATCACCGCCAAGCGCTCAGCGAGCTGCAAACGCTCGCTGGCGAGCTCGAGCGCTCGCATCCCGGTGCCGCCGCCTCCCTGCGCGAGGGGATGCAAGAGACGCTCACCGTCACCCGTCTCGGTGCCCGCGGAGCGTTGAAGAGCACGCTGCAGAGCACGAACCCGTGCGAGTCCATGATCGAGTGCGTGCGCCGCAGCTCGCGCAACGTCAAGCACTTCTCCTCGGGAGAGATGTGCCTGCGCTGGACGGCCGCCGGGATGCTCGAGGCCGAGCGCCAGTTCCGGCGCATCATCGGCTACAAGGACCTCGCCAAGCTCGCGCTCGCTGTCGAACACGAGGTCGCCAAAACCGCCGCCACACCCGCGGCCGAGAAGACCGCTACGCTCACAGTCGCCTGAAAATCACCCCCGGACCGTCACCGAAATTCCACGCGATCCGGGACATCCTCGCCTGCAGCAGCCGTGCGCTTAGTCGAGTGGGAGCCATACCAGCCTCGTCGAGGACGACGACACACCTGTGCGGAAGCTCGCCGCCGAGCCGCTCGAGTTCGATCAGCAGTCGGTCCAGCGTACGAGCGGCGATCCCAGCCCGCTCTGACAGCTCGCGCGCGGCTCGAGCGGTTGGCGCAACGCCGATCACCTGATAGCCCGCGCGTTCGTACACCCGGCGCAGGGCGCCCGCGGTGTACGTCTTGCCTGTACCCGCGAGCGCTTCGATGACAGTCACGCCATCGCCGCAAGACACCGCGGCCCGTACGGCTGCAGCTTGCTCGTCGCTGAGCGAAGGTTCGCCGCTGGCGATCGCCCGGTCGGCGATCCTCGAATCGACCAGGCCGCTGCGCTCGCCGGCGCGCCCAACCGCCGCGTCAATCAGCCCCCGCTCGCAGTGCACGAGCTCGCTGGTCGTCATGTCGCCGCCGGTGGTCGCGATCACATCCTGCCGGGCGGTGAACCGTTCAGCGTGGGCGCGCACCTCGCCGACATGAGCGCCGGTTTCGGCAGACGCCGCGAACTGCTGCAGCACGTCGCGCTCGTCGAACGTGTTGGCGCGCTCGGTCAGGCCCTCGGCGCTGACCAGATGATCGCCGAGGCCCCGCTCGTCAACGCTCTCGAGGTCGACCAGTCTTGCGGCCGCGCGGTCTCTGCCGCGGTGCACCAGCTTTGTTACCTCGCCCTCACCAAGTCCGAGCTCGCCGGCACGGGCCCGCACCTCATCCCGCCAGGTATGCGTGTCCACGCCATAGCGCTTGCGATCGCGGGTGGCGATCGCTGCCTTCTCACCCGACGCCTTGCTGTCCAGGCCGACGCCGCCGCGCTGCGCCTCGCGCAGCATCTTCTGGCGGCGCTTTGAGAACTCCTCGAGCACCGCCTGGGGCACCTGTAAAACCTCGGCTGCGCCCTTGTGGACCCGTCCCCACTCGAGGCCGAGGCGCTCGCTGATCAGAGCACGCAGGTGTGCCTGATAGAGGAAACCGGCGGTCTTCGCAGCGCGGTAAAGCGCAGCGCCGTGAAGCGCGGTGTAGCGACCGTCGGGCCCGCGGGTCATGTTGGCGGCCACGACGTGCGTGTGTAGCTGCGGGTCCAGCGCCCTGCTCATGCGATGCCGGTAGGCGGCAGCGATCAGCCCCTCTCCGGCTTGAACCAGCGTGCCGTCATGCCCACGCCGGACCTGCACCGCGATGTCCTCGAGGTAAACGAGCGCCCCGCGCAATGCTTGCTCGTGGGCGACGATCAGCTGCGCGGTGATCTCGTCGGGCGCAACCGCCGCAAGGACGCTGACTGACTTGGGCGCCGAGAAGGTCAGATCTAGGGCGGCGACCATTGGGTCACGCTCGCGCGACCGAAGGCGCACAGCAGGATCGGACGGGTCATACCCCGCGAGCAACGCGGTGAACTGCCGGGCGCTAACGCGGCCCGACAGGCCTAGCGCTTCAGTGCCAGTCCCGACCCACTCACCGGGCGCCTCGCCACGGCCCGAGTAGTAGTCGTCGCGGCCGTGGGCCACCTGCTGCTCGTAGTAGCGGTGCTGGCCCAACACGATCTTGCCGATCGACAACACACGGCCAAAATAGCCAAACAAGCATCATGATGCAACTGTGTGCCGCGGGGCGGAGCGTTAGCGAAGCTGAGCGGCGGGGAGGCCTTTTGGGGTGGCGGATGGCGTGGTTAGGAGGATGCTTGAGAGGCGTTTGGAGCATGTGTCGGGTGTGGTCGGGGAGCGAGGCTCGGTTATGGGAGCTCGGGTTCTTGGGGGCGCCGGTTCCGGCGAACGAAGGATCTGGAGAGCGGTTAGCGGTGCCTGCTGGGCGGAATGACGACGGTCGGGAGGCGGGTCTGCAGGGTCAGGCGCCCGTGCTCCTCGGCGCGCTGAGCGACAGCGCGATGAGGCGAGCGTAAGGGTGCCCGCAATTCCTCAACAGCAGCAGCGAAGCTCTGACTTCTCCTCTCCCACCAACGCGACAGAGGCAGCACTGAGCTGGCGTGACGCGAGGGCCCAACAAGGTATCGCTACCTTGCTGCGAGCACGCACCTCGAGTTCGTGCGCACCCTGCGGGGATGAAGCCGAGTCCCTGAGCCTGGGACCAGGTCTCATTGTCGACGAAGTGAGGGTTTCGCCAGGCCCCGCCTGGGCCGGTTACGCCTCCGGGATCCGGGTGACGGAGAGACCGTCCCCATCACCGTCTGGACGTCGTGGCTTTACGCCGCGTCGTCCGGCACGATCAGCACCGGGATCGTGGTGTCGGCCAGCAGGTTCTGCGCCAGGCCGCTCAGGAGCAGCCGTCCCGCGCGGCGTGCGTGGTGATGACCTGAGACGATTAGGTCGAAGGCGTGCTCGTGCGCGTGATCGAGCAGCACGCGAGCGGGTGAGTCGCCATCGAGGATGCGGTGTTCGACCCCCACGCCAGCGCGCTCGGCACGGTCCCTGACCTCCTCGAAGGTCTCGCGCAGATATCGCCGAGCGGCGTCCGCGGACTCGGCTCGATCGGCGCTCGTCTCGGCGTGTGCGGGCGAGTAGGCGACCGACACTGCGACCAGCTCGGCCTCGTAACGGCGCGTGATGTCGATCGCGACATCCAGCGCCCGCAACGCCACCTCCGAGCCGTCCCACGCGATGAGGATGCGCTGGAACATCAGCGCAGCACCGGGATCAGCGCGAGCGCGGCCATCAGCGCGATCAGCATGTAGAGCAGGTAGGCCGAGAGCCGCCCGGACTGCGAGCGGCGGACGCGCGCGGCGACTGCCAGCGCCGCCGCCGCCAGTGGGCGGTAGACGTAGCGGTCGACCGCGAAGACGACACGGGTCTCGAGGACCAGGCGAGAGCGCCCGCGCGGCGCACCGCTGCCGATGAGCCGCGTCTTGAAGCCGAGCGGGCCTCGCAGGATGACCCGCATCGGGTTGGAGTAGGCCGACGGGCGGTACTGCACGTGCGACAGCTCGGCGCCGCTGCCGGTGACCCACACGGGAGCGCGTCGTACGCCTCGGCGGCGACCGGACGCGGCTGCGATCATCGCGGCGATCACCGCGTACGCCGGTAGAACGATCGAGAGCCAGGTCGGTGCGAGCACCGAGAATTTCTTGAAGACCGGACCGAGCACGAGCGGGTGGGTGATCACGCTCCCCGCCGGGTCGAAGCCGAGCGTCGCTCTGAGGCCCGAGCCGAGCAGCTTGATCTCCCACGGCGCCACCGTGCCGAGGAAGAGGACGACCGTGCCGAGGCCGAGGATCGCGAGCGACGGCCGAGATGGGACCTTCAGCCGTGCGCGCGTCGCGCGGGCGCGCCCGAGGAAGCCGAAGCCGAAGTACTTGGCAAACGCGAGCAGGCCGATTCCCGCCGTCAGCGCGAGCGCCGCCGCGGCAAGTGCGCACAGCAGCTGCGAGAGCAAGGTGGGCATCCGGAAGCCCTGCAGAAGCGCCTCGAACGTGAACCACTCGCTCACGAAGCCGGCCAGCGGCGGCAGCGCGGCGAGCGTGAGCGACGCGACCGCGAGCCCCGCCGTGGTGCCTGGCATGAGGCGCGAGAGCCCGCCGAGCGGGTCGAGCGTTCCCTCGCCGGTCGCCTGCTGGGTGCGATCGATGCCGATGAGCGCGAGCGTCTTCGCGAGGTTGTGGGCGCATACCTGCAAGGTCGCGGCGACGAGTCCCACCGCCGCGAGCGCGGGACGGTGCGCGGCGACGCCGAGGAGCGCGACCCCGAGCCCCAGTAGCACGATCCCGGCGTGCTCGACCGTGGAGTAGCCCAGAAAGCGCCGCAGCTGGTCCTGGACGAGCGCATAGAGGATGCCCAGCAGCGCGGTCGCGCTGCCGAGCACAAGCAGCGCGTCGCCGCACCATTCCGGCGGCGTCCCTCCCAGCCCGAGCTCGAATCGCCACAGGCCGTAGAAGCCCGCTGCGAGCGCGATCGACAGCGACGCCGCCCCCAGCCGTGGCGCAGAGCCATACCCGGCGGGCAGGCCGCCCTGCAGCGGCAGTACCCCGACCTTGCTACCGAACGCGATCAGGAGCAGCACGAAGAGGACGCCGTGTGTCGAGCCGGACAGGTTTGCGTGCTGCCAGACCTCAAGCGAGAAGCTGTGCGTCTCGCCATAGAGCACGCCGAAGGCGGCGAGCAGCGCAGCGCCGCCGAGCTTCGAGAGCCCGCCGGTCAGATAGCCACCCAGGAGCGACTCGCGATCCTCGCCCGCGCTCGCGATCAGGTAGATGGACACCGTGAGCGACTCCCATGCCAGCAGGAACAGGAACGCGTTGGTCGACCCGATCGCCACGGCGCAGAAGAGCAGTAGCGTGCTCCCGAGCCCTGTCAGCCAGCGCCCGGCGGGAAGCTCGGTGTAGGCGAGCGCCACGGCTGCCCCGGTAAGGCCCGTGAGCGCGAGGAAGATGCCAGCGAGGCCGTCCGCGCGCAGTGCGCTCTGGCCGAAGCCGAGCCAGCCGCCCAGCTGCAACACGGGATGCGCGCCGCCGCTCGCCGCGACGATGCCCACGACCACCAGCAGCACGCAGCCGACGCACGAGCTGACCGCAGCCGCTGTACTCCAGCGGAGAGCGGCAATCGGCGCAAGGGCAAGCGCGCCCATGCTGACCGCGAACACGATCGTCACGGGGCCTGCTCGCAGCGCAGAAGGCCGGCCGCCAGCAGCAGCCCGTGCATGATCGCGATCGGCGGCGGCGGCGATCCAGGGACATAGACGTCGACCGGAAGGACCTTCTCCGCACCGCCGGCCGTAAATCCCGAAGCCCCGGTCACGGCGCCCGAGCAGGCCTCGCTGCCGACGGCGACGAGCGCCTTGGGCTCGGGCATCACCTGCCATGTCCGCTCGAGCGGCGCGCGCATCGGACGGGTGACCGCTCCGGTCACGAGCAATATGTCGGCGTGGCGCGGCGGCGCGGTCAGGAAGAAGCCGAGCCGCTGGATGTCGTAGTAGGGATTCCAGAGGGCCTGGATCTCCCACTCCTCAGATCCGTCCGAACCGGTGTCGATGTGGCGCACGTGAAGCGAGCGGCGCAGCGCCGGCTCCTGCTCCGCCAGCGCCGGCGCAATTGTGATCTCGTGGAAGCCGTCGCCGTGATCGCCAGCCACGAGCCCTGAGCGCCTGCGCGCGGCGCTCTCGTAGCGCTGCGAGAAGGCGAAACGCCGCGGTGCCAGGCAAACGCACTCACCGCAACAGATGCAACGGGCGCGGTCGAGCCTCACGCGGCGCCCCCGCACCTCGATCGCGCCGGAGGGACAGGCCGCGGCGAGCTCGGCGGAGGCGCTCTCTTCATCGATGAGCTCGACCTGCCCTGAGAAACCCGAGGGCGGGACCTCGGGACGGGCCGGATATCGCGTCGTGACGCGACCCTTGGCGAGCCCGCGGGTGATCCACTCCAGCATCAGCGATCGGCTCCCGCGGGCGTCAGACCGAAGCTGTGCTCGGTGAACGCGAAGTCGGTGAGGACGTCCTTGGGGAAGGCATGGTCAAAGAGCGCCCAGTTACGCAGTGACGGTGAGGCGATGCGGGCGCGGGAGATCAGCCCGTCCTGCAGCTCCACCCAGACGACGAGCTCGCCCTGCGGCGCCTCCACCCATCCAAACGCTGCGCCCTCTGTCCCCTTCGGCATCACCTGCTGCAGCGGCCCATCGCGCCGGCGCAGGCGGTCGATCGACTGTCGCAGGATGCGCAGCGATTCCGTGAGCTCGCCGAAGCGCACCCGGACTCGCGCCATCGCGTCGCCTTCGCGAGCGGTCACGACGCGAAGGCCGAGGTTGCGGTACGCGCCGTAGGGACGCTCGTGGCGGGCGTCGCTTGAGACCCCCGAGCCGCGCGCCAGCGGACCGACCGCGCCATATTCCTCGACGAGCGAACGTTCGAGGTGCCCCGAGCCGATCAGCCTGTCGGTCATCGACGCCGTACCGAGGAAGAGGTGGCGGTCGCGACGAAGATCGCGCTCGAAGCGATCGAGCGCCTCGAGCGCGCTCGCAAGGTCGAGGCGCCCCTCGTAGCGCACGCCGCCCGGCGCGACGACGCCTCGGCCGAAGCGAGACCCTGTCAGGCCCGCGCGCAGCCGCATCACCTGCTCCTTGAGAATCTGAAAGCGTGCCTGCCCGACCGACAGCGCCGTGGCTTCGGCCTCCTTCGCGATGACGTCGAGATGGCAGGCCATTCGCTCGAGCTCGGCGTGCACCGCGCGCCAGGCCTGCGCCCGGGGCGGCGCCTGCGCGGCGACCGCGCGCTCGATCGCTTCCGAGAACGCGCACCCATAGGCGACACTCGCGATCCCGGCGATGCGTTCCGCGACGTGCACCGCATGCTCGGGGGTGAGGCCGACCAGCAGCTCCTGCATCCCGCGGCGCTTGAAGAACGGGCGCGTGCGGATCCGCGGCACGTCCTCGCCGCCGGTCTCGATCAAGAACTGGATCGCCTCGAAGACGCCGGAGCGCACCGGACCGTACGGCAGCGTGAACGCGTCGAGGCCAGTGATCACTCCGTCGAGGCGATCGGCGTCGGGCTCAATGATCGAGGTCTCGGCGCGAAAGCCGACCGCCTCCACCGGCTCGTTCGCCACGAGCTCCTGCTCGGCCCAGCGCGCCGCCGGCCACCATGCGCCAAGCGACCCGAACACCAGCCGCTCGCCTCTCGGCGCACGCAGGACGACGAGCTCGCCGCGCAGCGCGAAGACGCCGACGAGCGCCGGCTCCGGCTTGCGCGCCATGAAGATCGTGATGAAGCGTGCCCCTACGTCGCGCAGCATGCGCGCGGAGCGCTCGAATGCCTCTGGCGCGACGCGCAGCCGAAGCTCACCCGGCGCCGCCGGGTGACGAGTCACCGCCATGCCCTCTGGCAGGTAGCGCGGAAACTCGGGCGGCTCGGAGCCGACGCGCGTCATCGCGGCACCTGCAGACGGTGACCGGCGTCGCTGAGCAGCGCCTGGAGGTCGCCAGGCAGGTGAAGTCCGAGCGCGACGCTCACGAACAGGCAACCGAGCATCGCGCCCACCATCCAGACGCTGCGCTCGCCCACCGGGGCCGCTGCCTGGCCTGTGCCGTCTCTCCGCTCCTGCTCGCCGACGATGTCGCGGCCCAGCACCATGCGCCCCGCGTGCCAGATGATCCCGAAGAAGGCGAGGTTTATGAACACGAGCAGCAGTGCGGCGCCGGTATCAACGAAGCCGCCACCGCGACCGAGGCCGCCGACGACGATCTGGAACTCGCTGCGAAAGACGCCCGAGAGCGGCAGCCCGCACAGCGCGAGCGCGGCGGCGAGGAACATCGGTCCCGTCCACGGCATCCTGCGCCCGGCGTCGCTCACGCCGTCGACCTCCTTGGTGTCATAGCCGCGCAGCAGCGAGCCCGAGCCGAGGAACGCAAGGCCCTTGGCGGAGGCGTGAGTGATCACGTGCAGGAGCGCCCCGGCGATCGCAAGCGGAGCGCCGAACCCGATCCCGACCGCGATCACGCCCATGTGCTCGATCGACGAGTAGGCGAGCAGGCGCTTGTAGTTGCCCTGGCGCAGGACAAAGAGCGCCGCCGCACCCACGGAGACCAGGCCGAAGACGATCAGCACGCGCTCGGCGAACTGCGCTTCGCCTACGACGACCGCCACCTGGAAGAAGCGCAGAATCGCGTAGAGCGCGCCGGCGAGCAGGGAGCCTGAGAGCATCGCCGAGACCGGCGCCGGCGCCTCGCTGTGCGCGTCGGGAAGCCAGGTATGCATCGGGACCAGGCCGACCTTCGTGCCGAAGCCGACCAGCGCGAGCACGAACGAGAGATCGACCGCGTCCTTGGAGAGCCCAGAGCCGTGCACCAGAAAGCGCGTGATGTGCGGCACGTAGGCGGCGCCGAAGTCGTGCGTGCCCGCGGCATAAAGGACGATCGTCGCCAGCAGCGCGATGCCCAAGCCACTGGAGGCGATCAGCACGTACTTCCACGAGGCCTCGAGCGCGGCATCCGTTCGATCGATCGCCACCAGCAGCGCCGAGACGATCGTCGTGAGCTCAACCGCGACCCAGAGCGTCCCGAAGTCCGCGGCGAGCGGCACGAGCACCATCGTCCAGGCAAACAGGTTGATCAGGGCGAAGTAACTCCTCGCAAAACGCCCAAACGCCGGTCGCGCCTCATCGGCAGCCAGGTAGCCGACGGAGAACACGGCGGCCATCGCATAGAGCAGTCCCGTCGCCAGCAGAAAGACGGCACCCAGCGAGTCGATGCGAAGCCAACCTTGGGCGGTACTGATCGTGGCTCCATGCGCCACTTCGATCGCGATCACGATCACAAGCGCAAACGAGACCGCCGCGGCGAGCACCGTGACCAGGCGCGCGATCCGCCAGCCCGCCAGCAGCGAGACCGCCACGGCAGCTAGCGGAACGGCGAGGATCGAGTAGAGCGTCCAGCTCATCCGGTCAGGCGGTCGAGGATGTCCGTGCGCACCGCCGTGCGCGCCACCGCGAGGTACTGCACCAGGACGACGAAGACGACCACGCCGATCAGCACGTCGAATAGAAGCAGCAGCGCGAGGATGATCGGCAGGCCCGGCGCAATCAGCAGGGCGGCGACCGAGACGGCGTTCTCGAGTACGAGGAACCCGAGCAGCTGCGAGGGCGCATATGGGCGCAGCATCATCAGCGGGAAGGCCACCAGCACGCCGCCGACCGCGACCGGCAGGGCCGAGAGCGGCAGCGCGGCCCCGGCGCCGAAGTGGATGCCGTGCAGCGCGATGAATGCGAACGCGCACAGCGCGACCGCGATCAGGAGCGCACTGGCGGTGCCGATCGTTGACGGGACGCGGGTTTCGACGTCGAGGTTGCGCAGCAGGAAGCGGATGCCAAGCGGGAAGAGCAGCGCCTTCACGGCGACTGTCGTCAGCGCGAGGACATAAAGCGAGCTCGCGCCCCGTCCCGTGGCGGCGGTTGCGACCGCGAGGACCGCCACGAAGAGAGATCCGAGCGAGTAGAGACTGAGCTGCTCCCACACCTCCTGGGAGCGCAGCATGCCGAACTCCACGAGCAGCACGGCGACGGCGGTGATCGTCGCGGCCGCACCAAAGACGCTCAGATGCAGATTGCCGAACGACGGCTGGAACAGGAAGATCACGACTGCGAGCACCGCGAAGAGGAAGCTCGCGGCCGTGAACTCGGGGATCTTGTACAGGCGCAGCTTCGCGAAGCTCGACTCGATCACCACGACCGCCGCGCCGATCGCGAGCGCCTTGGCGAACAGCAGCGCGATCGCGAGGAGCACATCGTCCAGGCGCCCCGTGCTCGCGAGGCCCCACGGGACCAGCAGCACGTTCGCGAAGATCGTGTAGAGGACGAGCTGCTTGACGGTCGAGCCCCAGCGCAGGAATGCAAGACCCGGACCGGAGTGCTCGCTCACCCGACCCTCCTCGATCTGCCCGAACTCGAGCGTCGAGCCGCGGCTCTCCACCGGAACCCTCCCGGTCTCACTCAACAGGACCATGAAGAACGCCGCGATGATCAGCAGGTGACTGGGGCGCACGACCTCCACAGTCGAGGAGCGAAGCGTCGCGCCGAGCACATACGGCAGGTCGGTATGTGTCGTGAGCGCCACGACGAAGATCACGAAGATGACCGTTGGCTCGTTGAGCGCGCCGAAGGAGCGAAGGCGGCTCGACCCGAGCTGAGCGTACGGGCTGGCGCTGTCGATCGCCGCGATCGAGATCGCAAATCCGGCCATGCCGAGAATGAGCCCGCCCGCCAAGATGTCTCCCGTGTAGCCGAGCGGCAGGCCGTAGCTCGTCAGCACCGGAATCAGCAGCGGCACGGTCGCGTACCCGGCAAAGCTCACATACGGCGCTGCGCGAAAGAACGGCCCTGCCGATCCGGGAAGCACCGTCTCCTTGCGCAGCAGCTTGAGGATGTCGTAGTAGGGCTGCAGGACTCGAGGTCCGCGCCGCTGCTGGACGACGGCCTCGGCCTTCGCGATGAAGCCGCTGACCAGCGGCGCCAGCGCAAGCACGCTCAGCACCTGCAGGATTTGGATTGCCCAGCTTGGAAGGGTCGGCACCGCTGTCGATCGCTCCTCTCGCTATTCGCTTGAAGCACTTACGCGAAAGGAGCCATCAGCCCTTGTCAGGGTGGGCGGTCCGGAGGGCGATCAGTGCCGGCTGATCGCTACTCCCGTCAGGACTCCATCTGAACGATCCTAAGATAGCGCAGGCCACGGTCTGCGCAGATCATTCACGCTTCGCCGGGCGAGCTCGTGCAGTCACCCGCCGGCGTGGGCTCCTCGCGGGGCCAGGGTGGTATCTGCGCATCGGCGGGTCGAGGCCCAGACGCTCACGCCATAAATCAACGCCGCCGTAAAGACTTGCGGCGCGATAGAGCCTGCGCTTGTCCGCAGCCACGAATTCGTGCCACGTCGGCCAGCGCGCCCGTCCCGCGCAGAACGCTCGCAGCTCTCGCTCGATCACCTCCTCGCTCCAGGTGCGGCGCCCGTGCACTGATCGCCCGGCGGTCGTAGGAGGGAGCACACCGAGTCGGCCCCGCCAATGCGTGATGCCGCCGCGGCGGTACATCGCCGTCAGCGCCGACGCGAGACCTGCGTCGCGAAACTCCGACTGGGTAGGCCAGCGACCGAGCCGCTTGACTAGCGGGCGCACCGAGCGCTCAACCCGTCGGTCATCCCAGACCAGCCGCGAGCCGTTGCGCTGATCGACCCGCGGCAGACGCAGCTCCCTAGCCCACCTCTCGACCCCGCCGAGTCGCGTGACCGCCGCGCGCAGATTCGCGTAACCGGCTTCTTCGAATTCCCTTTGCGAAGGCCAAACCTCATGGCCCGCCAAGAACTCTTCGAGCTCCGAGCGGACCCGCTGCTCGGTCCAGAGTGTCGGGTACCCAAGGCTCCGCTCGCGCCAGCGCACGCCAACACGGCGAGCCCAGCGTCGCTGGCCACCGCGCTTTGTGATCGCCTCTCGCAACCTGGCGCGGCCGGCGGCGACGAATTCGCGGTAGCTCGGCCACTCATCTCGGCCTGCGAGGAACTCGCGCAGCTCAGCGTCAATGCGTGCGTCTGTCCAGCTCGATGAAGTCATCTCAAGCCCACAGCATGCTGGAGCATCCGACGTCCTTCGCGCGCGTTCATTTCACCGACCGGCCTCTGGCCGACCCGGTTAGTGGCGGTTTCTGTCCGGCGCGCAGAGATCGCGTCGATGAGCCGTACCAACGCATACAGCGGCTTCTGGCTGCTGCCGTTGCGTCCCATCCGGCCAGTCCGCGAGCTGCGATGTCACCCTGGGAGGATGCTGCTTGGGAACGCGACCACCCATCTGAGACGACCAGCATGGGACTGCTGCTCGGCCGGGGCCGAGTGGATCCGTTGAAGGGCGGTCAGCGCGCGACCAGCGGTGTGTCGCCGAGCGCCGTCGGCCGCTCGATGTCTATTCCCCGGCGCAACAGCTTGGTCGTGTAGATCGAGCCATGACCTAGACGCTTGGAAAGTGCCGCCGCGATTCCGCCAGCAAGCATCACCGGTAAGACGATGCCGAAGTTGCCTGTCATCTCTAACATGCTTGCGATCGCGGTCAGCGGCGCTTGTGAAGCCGCGGCGAACACGCCGCTCATCGCCACGACGCCGTAGAGTGCCGGCGGCCCGATCGCCGGCCCGAAGATGTGCTCGGCGAGAGTGCCGAACGCCATCCCACCGGCGGCGCCCGAGAACAGCGACGGCGCAAAGACGCCTCCGGAGCCGCCGATCGAGAGCGTGAGGCTCGAGGCGAGGATCTTGGCGAACATGAGCACGACGACGAACCACAGCGCTTCGTGGCCCGCGAGCACCTTGTCCATCACCGGGTAGCCGACGCCGTACATCTGCGGGAGCGCGAGCAGCACCAGCCCGAGCGCGACGCCGCCCACGGCGGGCCTCGCCCATTCCGGGCGACCTCGCCAGAGGCGATCGGTGAAGTCCTCAAGGCCGTAGAGCACGGTCTTGAACGTCACCCCGATCACCCCTGCGCAAAGCCCCAACAGCGCGATCAGCAGGTAGGCGTAATCGTGCGGGGCCAGCAGGTTGTCCGGCACCTGCGAGAAGAAGGGCCCCGAGCCAAAGAAGGCACGGCCGACGAGATCGGAGCTGACCGCCGCGAGAATCGTGGCAAAGAGCATCCACCGACAGCTCGCGTAGGACGAGCTCAAAGCCGAAGAACACGCCGGTGATCGGGGCGTTGAAGGTGGCGGCGATGCCGCCCGCGGCGCCGCAGGCGACGAGGATGCGAAGCCTTGCCTCGGACATCCGCGCGAGCTGACCCAACGTCGAGGCGAGCGCCGAACCGATCTGGGCGATCGGACCCTCCCGCCCGACCGAGCCACCGGTGCCGATACAGATCGCTGAAGCGAGCGCCTTGACGAAGGTCACCGGCGGGCGGATGCGCCCGCCGTTCTCGGCTACCGCGAGCATGACCTCTGGGACGCCATGCCCGCGGGCCTCGCGCGCGAAACGCTCGATCAGCGGCCGGTAGAGAAGCCCGGCCGAGCACCGGGATCACGAGCAAGAACCAGATGCCGAGCCCGGGCAGGTGAATGCTCCCCACGCGCCCCTGCTGGCCGAACTGCTCGTGCCCGCTCGCAAGCCACGTCAAGGCGTAGATCAGATACCGGAAACGCACGGCGCTACCAGGCCGCACCCGGCGCGCTCGCGACGCTAATGAACGCCGTCAGCCGGCCGAGGCCTCACTGCTGGTGCTGGTGGACCGCGCCAAGGTGCAGGCTGGTGAAACCGTGGCAGTCACCGCCGCATCCGGTGGCGTCGGCACTGCTGCGGTGCAGATCGGGAGGAACGCCGGGGCGCGGGTCGTCGCCGTCGCCGGCGCGCGCAACCACGGCTACGACCTTGGCGCAGTCGATCACTTCAGATGGCCCATCCGCGGAATCAAGAAAGGCGGGTGAGTCCGCCATCGCAGCGTGGCGCACGCTACGTGTCAGAGGTGCAGTGTGGTTACCCGAGGCCCCACCGGTTTGATCCGCGACTTGCTCAAACAGACACTCGTGGTTAAGACTGCAAAACGTGGGCCAAACCCCTGCGTTTTGCAGCACGTAGAGGCGCTGCTCGTAGCAGCTCGCACCGCTGGAGCTGATCCGCGAGAAGTAGCGCGCCATCTCGATGAGCAGTGGCTGCGCTCGGCGGCCACCGCCCTCCGAGACCAGCTTCATTCCGGGCTCGAATGGCGGATTGCCCTGAAATGCTTTATCTCGGCCTCGGTGGCCAAGCTGCGCCAGGTTGACGGGAACGCCGCTCGTAGCTAGGCGACTGGTTCTGCGCCGAGTGGTGGCGTCTCGGGCTTGGCGCCCGCACCATAGGTCGTTCCAGCACCGATGAGGATACCGACCTTGGGTCGCTGCTCCGCTGTCTGCTCGCGCTTGACGTCCATTTAACCTCCCCAAACGTCCATCAACCTCTCCAAATTAGACCTGCATTCGGACGGAAAACGTGCTGTGAGGTTGCGCCCGCAAGAAGCTCAATCCCGGACGAGTGTAGCGTGACTCGGGAGCACTGAGGGATCGGCGTTAGACAGCGACCATCCCTCTTACTTACCACCCTTAGAGCTGGGGTGGTTCGAGAGCACTCCCGCCGGAGTACTCCGGCCTGGCGTGAAGGGAGAAGCCCATGTGGCGGAAAGTCTAGATCGACGTAAGTGAACCGCCTGCGCGGTGCGTCCATCGCCACCCGCCCAAAGGCGGCGGTGGACGTGCTGCCAAGGTGTCGCCATATACCTATATAGGCGATATGGCGATTTGGCGATTTAGCTCCCCGAGCGCGTAGCGGCAATGGGCTGACCTTCAGGATGGGTTCATCCCCGAACGCCCTGTCGAGACTCCGGTTATCGCTGGCAATGCTGACGCGCCGCGGGTCGACTAGGGCGACCGAGCTGCTGCTGCGGGAGCTGCCCGCGGAGCTGGCCAAGGGCGATGAGCGAACCGTGGGGCGACTGCTGTCGCTGGTGCCACGAGGTTGATGGGTCCCGGCGACGAGGCGATGATCGCCGGGGCGGTTGCGCAGGCGCGCGCCGCCGGCGTGCCCGATTAGAGCCGTCCGGCGAGGATCGCCGGTGTGACCGCGCCGCGGCCTGCGCCCTCCTGCTCGATCACGCGCTGGATCAGCTCCATGCCCTCGCCCGGCAGCGCCAGCAGCCCGCCCCCGGTAACTGAGGACTTCTTGCAGCCCGGTGACGAGGTGATGATCGCCAAGGCGCTCGCTAAGGCGCGAGCCGCCGGCCTCGCCGGTGCGACGATCGAGCGGGTGGTGGCCGAGGAGCTCGAGCTCGAACGATCAGTTCACCGCGCCGATCCTCAGCGCCCGCCTGGGCTATCTGGCTCGAGCTGGTGCGCCGGCGAGGAGTGCTGGCGAGAACCGGTTCACCGCCCGCCGTGAGCCTACCCATGGTGAAAACGAGCTACGGCGCCTGAGTGGTCTCGTACCGCACCGGTCGCCCGCGGTTCGCGAGATTGAAACTCGCCGCGAGCGTGTGCTCGAGCTCCGCGCCTAGATCAGGCGCGATCCGGCACCGCGCGGGCAGCTACCGGCTGCTGCGCGATGGAGCTACAGCTCCAGATGAGGCTCCCCCGTCGCGCTCCACGCTGCCTAATGATTGCCGCGCGTCTTTTTGACCCTGCGCGCGGCCTTCTTCGCGGCGTCGTGCTTGCGAGCTTGCTTTTCGCATGCCACGCGCTTGGCCTTGGCGTGCTTGTGCCGTTTACGGCATGCTGCGAGCGCTCGCTCGAGCAGCTGTTCGCGCGAGAGTGGCTTTGACGTCTTGACCTTCTTGCAGCCCTGCAGCGCGATCTTCGTCGTCTGCTTGAGCACCGCGCCGTTCTGACCCACGATTTCCGTCGGCATCGAAAGCTTCGAGGAGCACAGGTTGAATTTCGCCTTTTCCGGCAGATTCGCCGTCAACGCCGAATGCGGCCCCGCGGGCAGCACCGTTTCAAAGACCGTGAACGGCGCGTCCGGAGCGGATTCGAACTTCGAATAGGTGATCTGCTTCTTGATCTGAGTCCTGCCGTCCAACACCAACGTGATCGCTTCACCCTGCAACACAAACTCCACATCCGGGAACGCCGCGCCGCCGTGCGAGACCAGATACGCCGGACCCCTCAGCGGACTAGCGAGCACAGGCGTGTGGATCGTCGCCTGGCCGATCACAACCCTTCAGGACAAGACGCAGGGTTTGTGTTGAACGCGCCTTCGGTACACGCTTTCTGAAGCGTCGTCAGCCTAGCCGGCAGCGCCTTTGGCAGCTGTAGGCGGACTTTGGCGATGTTCGCCTGCCCGAGGCCCTTCGATTCGACCTTCACGTCGAAGTTCGCGCCGTTGGCTTTGCTGGCCTGCCCTTTGGTGCTGGCCGTGAGCTTCGGTTTGAACGGCAGGCCCGCGCAGTTGGCTACCTGAAACGGCGAGGCAACCGTGGCGCTCGCGCCCTGATTGCCGGTGATCGTCCCATCGATTCGCAAGCGGGCTGCAGTTGGTCGGGTTGAACTCGAAACCGGGACGATTGACATTCACGAGCACCCGTTTGAGCTGCAGCGGGATGCCGCGCAGCTGGGTCGGCAGCGGGTCTGAGACAATCGTAATCGACGCATCGTTCGGCTCACCAACAGCTTCGAGCGAACCGTGACCGTCCCCAGATCAAATGGTCCGGCGACGGCCAGTGAGACGATCTCGAGGCCAAACGGCGCGCCATCGTAGGGGCCGGTTATACGCGGACTCAACTGGTCGTCGCAACATCTTGATCTTGGAGGTGTTGATGGGCAGGCCAGCGGGGTGGATGAAGGAGTTGACGGGCAGGGCGCCGATGAAGTCGCCGGGGAAGCCGTCGCTTCGTCGGGACGTGGAGCGGTTGTTTTGGCGTGAGATCGGCAAGGGATTGAGCAGTGAGGACGCGGCGCTGGCGGTCGGTGCGTCCCAGGCGGCAGGCAGCCGCTGGTTTCGAGAACGTGGCGGTATGCCAACGTTCATGCTTGCCCAGCCCTCGGCGCGGTATCTGTCGTTTGAGGAGCGGGAGGAGATTGCGATGTTGAAGGCACAGGGCGCCGGGGTCCGGGAGATCGCCCGTCGGTTGGGGCGTGCCCCGTCAACGATTTCCAGGGAGCTGCGCCGCAACGCAGCCACTCGCGGCGGGAAGCTCGACTATCGCGCGTCGGTCGCGCAGTGGAAGGCAGAGCTGGTGGCGTGCCGCCCGAAGACCGCCAAGCTCGCGGCCAACGAGCGGCTGCGCGAGTACGTGCATGAGCGACTGTCCGGCCAGGTTCGCCGGCCGGACGGGACGGCGGTGCCGGGGCCCGCAACGGCGCCCTGGAGGGGCCGGAACAAGCCGCGACGCCAGAACCGCAGGTGGGCGAGGGCGTGGAGCCCGGAGCAGATCTCCAACCGACTGGAGATCGACTTCCCCGATGATGAGTCGATGCGGATCTCCCACGAGGCGATCTACCAGGCGCTTTATGTGCAGGGCCGCGGCGCGCTTCGGCGTGAGCTCACCGCCTGCTTGCGCAGCGGCAGGGCGCTCAGGGTTCCCAGAGCCCGCGTACGTGGCCGCGGCAAGAGCTTCGTCACCGAGCAGATCATGATCAGCGAGCGTCCCGCCGAGGCCGAGGACCGCGCCGTGCCTGGCCATTGGGAGGGCGATCTCATCCTCGGCACAAACCAAACAGCGATCGGAACGCTCGTCGAGCGCAGCACCCGGTTCACGATGCTGCTTCACCTACCACCGATGCCCGGCCACGGCGGCCCAACAGTGAAGAACGGGCCGCCGCTCGCCGGGCGTGGAGCTGAAGCGGTGCGTGATGCCATCACCGCTCAGATCACCACCCTGCCCGAGCAGCTATGCCGCTCGCTCACCTGGGATCAGGGCGCGGAGATGTCACAGCACGCAAAGCTCACAATCGACAGCGGCCTGCAGGTGTATTTCTGTGACCCTCAAAGCCCATGGCAGCGAGGGACGAACGAGAACACCAACGGCCTGCTCCGCCAATACTTCCCAAGAGGCACAAACCTCGCCAGACACACCGCCGAGGAGCTCAAGGCAGTCGCTGCAACGCTCAACAGCAGGCCACGCAAGACGCTCGGCTGGCACACGCCCGCCGAGGCGCTCGACGAGCATCTACGATCCCTTCAAAAACAAACTGTTGCGAGCACCAGTTGAATCCGCCATATACACCTTGCCGCCGGACTCGGTGTAGGGCTGCGAGCCGAGGCCCGCGATCGCGGTTGCTTCACCGACCTGGCTTTCCGGTGGGCACGCATCGGCGTTGGCCTGCGCTTCTGAGCACTGCTTGACCATGGACAGCAGCCCCGCATTGCCCGCGGGCAAATGCATCGCGACCGAGCTCAAGGCCTGATCCCCGTCGGGGCGCGAGAGTTCGAGCGAGAAGCTCGTGAACGCGCCAGCCTGGACGTTGGTGCTGTGTGCGTCAAATCCCGGGGCGAACGCGAGCGGGCTGGCGCTGAACCCGGAGCCGCCGACGTCGGAGGTGACTTCGAATTCCTGCGCGGGCGAGGCCACAGCCACCGTGCCGGTGCCCGACCAGGGCGTGAACTCCGCCTGGCTCGGATAGGCCCCGCACAGGGCCCGGGTGGTGACCGACGCTCGCAGCCCACCGAACAATTCCAGTCTGAAGTCTTCAAAGGGGACTTGCGGCGCGTTGCGAAACGTCGTCGATATGCGCAACGTTCCTTCATCGACGTGCCCTTCGCCGGCGAGCTTGACCAAGACGCCCGACACCGAGTCTTCGGCGAAGATATACAGCGCAACTAGCGAATTGAACGGATTACGCCCAGGTTCAGTGGCACCGTTCGGCGCCGGGCTCACCAAATACACCGCCCCTTCGAGTTCGTGCGAGAGCAACGGCGTCTTGATGTGCACCAGCCCAACCTTCGACCCGTCCGGACACGATGGTTGAGCAGTGTTGAATTCGTTGGTTTCGGTCGCTGCGTTGAACCCTGTGAAGCCGACCTGCTGCTCACTCCACGCTTCCAAGCCATTCGCAGCCGACGGGCTGAGCTCGACGCCTTCGGGCAACGTCACGGTCGTGTCGGGCTCGCGCGTGCACGCAGAGCAGCATTCCGATGATCTCCCCTGAATGCTCGCGACGTAGCGGGGCTCGTCGAGATTCAGGCGCCGTAGTCGGCGAGTCCTTTGGCGAGCAGGTCGAGCTCGTGAAAGAAGAAATCGCGATGAAGTGGTTCTTGACGCCAAGCAACGACGATCTGGTTGCTAGAGCATGGAGCGTGAGGCCATATGATAGGCCCCACGCACCATTTCTAGCGTTTGACTAGCCTTATGGAGCTACGAACGCCCGTATCTCTAGTTCTTCACCGCTGTTTAGAGTGTTTACGGTTGTAAGCGACTGGGCCGACTGCGATATGGGACCAAATAGTCCTTCACTATAACTGGTTTCGCTTTCGAGGTAGTCTTCCTTCCCGCCTTCGAAGTGGGTCGGGTCCTGAATGCCTGGTTCTACTTCGAATTTGCCTGACCCTGGTTCTGTTTCTTTTTCTGCATTTTTGTACGTCTGTGTATTAGAGATACTCATCTTGTTAACCGGGGCGATTGGCGAAATGATCGAGTCGTTACCTTTCCCACCAGGGAAGACCCCCACCCGGATTACGAGGAAGCGCTCGGCGCACATGAACTGTGCAAACAGGCCCTTCCTTTCTTCGGGTTCAAGGGACAATCCGACACTGGGATTTTCTTCGCCTTTGCCTGAAATGTATCCAAGCTTGCCCTTCAAACGCCGTGTGACAATTTCTCCTTCTTTTTCTGAGCCCTGCGGAGGCAGAAGGCCGTTGCCACACGTGTAGGGTTCGGGTTCATTGAAACTCAGATGACATCCCTTGAACCGGACTGACACTTCCGATACTTCTTTGTTTCCCTTCAAGCTACCAGTTGCTTCCTCCACGGAACATTTTACTTGAGTAAATGGTCCGAGCGTCGTTTCAAGGACTGCCGCGCCGCCGTGCGACGTAAATGCCGAATTCGGAGTCCCCTTTGGCGCCGGCATCCATTCGAAAGGTCCCGTCTTGGGTGCTTCCGGCGATACCGGTTTTGTACAGGCACCGTCTTCGTACTTTCCAACGTTTACCCCATGCTGGTTGACAAATCGTACACATTTGCCCCATTCCGGCAGCGCCGCCGAGGCGGTCGTGGAGGCGACTAGGCTGATTGCGAACATGGCGACGATACACGGTCCTACGATCTTGATGCGCTTCATGTGTTACTTCTCCTTCCCTTCCCAAGGGAGAGGTTTGCCGTCGCCTGCAATCTCCTCTTCGACAACAGGTACGCGCTCGCATGGCCTATTGCCAACGGCGCGCCTGGCCGAGGCTCGTTAGTCCCGGCTTCGACACGCATTTGCACGCACGCGGGATCTCCAAGAGCGAGGCAGGACAGACTGCCGCGACGCCGATCTAACGACATCGTCAATCCCGGACGGCACACAGCCAACCCACGCAAGAGTGTCCCGGATTGCCCGTTCGACGACTCTCGTAACGATGGCTGCCCCCTAAGCCCGACTTTCGTAGCCCCGTTCGACGGGGCCACGCGGATGGTGGCGCGCCCTCCTTGGTGCGTCCCCCCACATCGCTAGTAGACAAATATCCTGATTCTGTGAGGGTTCGCGGATTTTACGCGCTTGAACGGGCGGAACGAGCGCGTCAGATCCACGAAATGTCCGCAAATTGCGGCATTCTCGAAGAGATAGTGATTACCAGGAGTCTTGTTTGATCGGGAGACAGGATTCGAACCTGCGACAGCCCGGCCCCCCAGCCGCATCCGGGGCCGCTGAGTCCGTTGACCTGCTCCACGTGAGCGGATCAGGCCGACGACGACCACTAGCTAGCGCTCCGCCGGTTTAGGTATTCTCGTCGAGCGCGTCAGCACCGCGCACCAGCGCGATCCAGAACTCGACGTTCAGCTTCTCGTCGATGTCTCGGCGCACGAGCGGCGGCTCAAGGGACTCAAGCTGTTCAAGCGTGCGGCGCACGTCATCCTCGGCCAGGCCCGTGCGTTCAGCGATTGCCTTGATGGTGCGGTCCTCGATCCCGGCGTCCTTGTCCATGAGAGCGCCGATCACCTGCCATTCCAGCGTCGTCATGGAGCCGCCTAATCCCCGTACCTGACGACCCACGCCACCCCGACCAGCATCCCCTGCCTGACCTCGTTCAGCTCGCGTTCCTCCGCCCAGACAATTGCGTCATCGGGGCCCAGCGGTTCGTCATCGGCCTTGAGCTGGCCAAGCCTAGGCAGGAGCAGACCTGCATACTGCGGCTGTAGGAACGTGTCCTCAGATCGCTGCGGACCGGTCAGACCCATGCTGGGCATCCTACCGATGCAGTGAAAGAAGCTTTCAGGGTCTTGGTCCGTGGACCTTTTGCGAATATCGTCTGGAGGCACGAAAGGCACCCGTTTCCTGAACGTCTCAAACCTTTTCCGATTTGGGCGTGAGCTTTCAGGTAGTTGAAGGGACTCAGAGCGATGGGACGCGCCCCGCTCCGCTCGTGCCGATACTCGTCGGGTGGCGGTGCCGGGGCGCCTGCTCTGGACATTGCGATTGGCGCTCAGCCCCGGTGTGCAGGTCCACTTGCCGGCGCACAAGGATGGCGCTGGGCGAGAAGCGGCGCGTGCTGGGGGACCACGTGTCGCAGGGCCGAGCGGCCATCCCCGACCGTCCCGCTCGCTTCTACAGTCCGGGCGCCAGACGCTACGGAGCCGATCCTAGGCTAGCTATATGGCCGGCCTGTGAGAATTCTTATAAAGGGCCAAGGGGCGCGCTGCCGATACTCGAAGCGGGGGGCGTCTGGTGTCTGGGTCAAGCGCCGGGCGTCCTCCTAAAGGCGCACAGGCCGCGTCCCGAGGCGCCGGCTGGCCCATGTACTCTGGGCGCACAAACAAGCCCGGCAGTCGCACACAAGCGCGTCCGTAATTTGGGTCAGGGCCGCTCGAGCTCGGCGATCTTCCTCTTCAAGTGCTTCTCGCCGGTGCGCTCCTCCTTGCCCGCCAGTACCCTCTTGCCGCCCTCCAGCAGCCTCTCCCGCCAGTTGTAATAGAGCGTCTCAGCAATCTCGTGCTCGCGGCAGACCTCCTTAATCGAACGGTCGCCGCGAAGACCCGCAAGCACGATCTCGATCTTCTGCTGGGCTGTGAACGTCCGGGATTTGCGTTGCTCACTCATCGAGCTTCTCCTCTCGTTGAGCGGCCCATGCTGCGGGGCGCCCCGGACGAGATCTCCGCTACGGCCTACGACCTCCGCTCCCATCCCGTCCGGGGCGCCCCAGTCAGCTACCTGTCAACACAAACGCGGGGAGCGCACGTCGAGCGTGGCGGCGTGCAACGTGAGTCCGGGTCCTGACGTTGGGTCTCTACAAGCTTACGCGCGACGTCTTACTCCTTAGGTCGCGCGCGGGGACACCGGCTAGTCGTGCTCAGAGTGAAGAGCCCGGCAACGTCGCCGCTCAGTCGGTCAATCAGCCCGCGGACGTGCGATTTTGTGATCTCCTGCATGCTCGCAGCCAGCCCGCGGGTCGCGACAGGGGCCGTCATAGGCCACCGCGAGGCGAGTCGGATCGGTAGCCCGCCGGCGCCCGCGAGGCGATACCCCACGCAGTCTGGGGTGCGCAGCCTCAGTGGGCCAGCGCTTTGAGTAGACGGTCGCGGACCTCGAGGAAGTCGCTGCCGCGGGTGTCGAGTCC
>CAVRGI010000009.1:0-1486076 GCA_963720665.1 uncultured Solirubrobacterales bacterium
CCCATTCTTGGATCGTCCAGGCGTCGCCCCAGCAGCCGGCGACGTGCGCGTTGCTGTGACGTGTGGTTGCAGCTTTGGCTTCGACGTTTCCGGGTTTCGCCGGTCCGCCTGTGCCGTTGGGCAACCGGCGAGGCTTTGTCCTTTTAGCCAGAGCGGAGTGAGTCAGCTTGCGTTTGGCGTAGCCACGCGCCAGGTCGGCCGCGACGCTCGGGTTGGTGGTGTGTTCGAGTAGCGATTTGCCCGCGCCGACCGCGACGGCTTCCTTGACGGCCGGCACGAGTGCTTTCTGATCCTTCAATGCCTGTGCTTCGTTGCTGGCGACGCCGAGTCTTGCGGCCATCGCTTCGACGCTCGCACGAGCGATGGTCTGCGCCTGCGTTTCGGCTTCCGCGGACGCGCTGCTTGTCATCGTCAGGATCGCGACTAGCGCGATCAGGCACGCGAGCGCCGCTCGCTTGCTGCGAGGGGTAACGTCAATCATCGTCAGAGCCTCCTTGGGGGTTCTGGCCACGCCCCCGGCTGGTTTCGGCAGCGCGGGGGCACGTTATGTCTATCGGTTCCAGGAGGGTATCACATTTGTCTAGACACTTGCATTACCTAGACGAATGCTCGAACCGCTGACAATTACGCCAATGACCGGGGAGGCCATCGATGAAGGCCCTAGCGGTCGCGTTGGCGTCCGCCTGCGAGAACTGCGTGACCGAGAAGGCCTCACCCAGGACCGCCTGGCCAAGCTCTCCGGCTTGCAGTCCTCGATCATCGGACGCCTTGAGCGCGGCCAGCACGAGCCGCGGCTATCGAGCGTGCTCTCCGTAGCGCGCGGGCTCGGCGTCTCGCCCAGCGAGCTGGACGACCTCGCGAAGTAGTCACCCACGCACGTGCCGGCGGAGCCATCCCCAGTAATGCAGTGCAGCGTATCTCGTCGACGCCTATCGCTCGGTGCATTACTCGGCAGGATTGGCGGAACCAGAGGATCGCAGCCTCGCCGTCCTTCCGGGTGATCTCGTCAACTGTCCGGCTGTGGCGAATGGAGTTGCGCAGCCCCGCCAGTTGTCGAACCGGGCGATGAGAGCTTCCTTGGTACCGAAGCAGTTTTCGAACTCAGGCCACAGCGCCTTGTTGGTGATCGTGTCCTGCAGCTCGCGGAAATCGAAGTACTCGAGCTGTCCTGGTAGCGACGCGTAGTAGTCAGAATCGACGGCGGGGTTTTTACGAGCAGCTACCTGGATCCGCTCCTTGACGCGCTCCTGGACGTGGGAGGGCAGGCGCGATGGGCTAGTCAGGCGCTCGGCGATGACCCGGCGGACGGCGAGCTCCACCTCTTCCGTTTGGGCGTCGAGTTCGCGAACTTGCGGAGGGAGGTCGAGCCCGCTCCTTGATGAGGAGGTCCTCGATTGCTTCCATCATGCGTTCGTTGGCGTTCCGACGATGAAGTCCTCGAAGTCCTCCTGGGTGAATGGGTGGCTGAGAAGGATTTCGAACGCTGCGGGCAAGATGAGATGGGATTAGAGAGAGTGGCCCGGACGGTCGATTCGCCGGTCTTGGCGATCAACTCAGGAAGGTAGGCATTCGGCAGACGGTTGCCGATGACGTTCCGATTAGTGTCTGCGGTCAAGGGCGTCCGATTGAAAATGGTGTCGATGGGATTGACCGATGTCCGATGCTTTCCGCCAGTCCTTGCGGGACAATATGGTGGTCGTCGAGATCGCCGTATTGCGGGACGTTGCCGGTCATCCAGTCGCGTGCACCTCGGAGCACGAGAGGTTGAAAATCCCGTTGTAGACGGATGTGCCCCGTTTACGTCTCTTGCGCATTCGAGATCGCGGAACCGGCTTTGAGGAACTCCGCACGAGGCCGGTTCCTCTGCGTCGTCGTCGAACCACGCTTGACGTCGAGGAAGTCGCGTAGCAGCGGTGGACTCGACGGAGCCGGAATATCGGTTAGTGAAAACTGAGGCCCAGTACCAGTGGCGGATTTTTCGCTGGGCATCGAGTTGTCGCTCTGCAGGGAGGGTCGTTGACGTGCGCCTGCAGAGCGGCGAACACCGGCAGGATCGAGACATAGGGAAGGTATGCGACGAGATCGCGCCGAACTCCTGAGGATGACGCAGCAGTTTGATCGCCTTCTCGAGCGCCTCGACCGCGTTGTCCCAGAGGCCGCTGGAAGTCAGCGGTGTCTGTGACCAGAACCTCCTTGTGCAGCGAGCCATCGGGATCGCGAACCAGCTTCTCCTGGCCGGGAAACAGGTAGTAGAGGTACTTCGGGGAGCAGTAGCCCTGCCGGAGGATCGACATCACCTGCAGGATGTAGACGTTCATCCGTTCGGTGTCGACGAAGTCGAGTTGAGCAGCGGCGTCACGCCACATGTGCTTGAGCTGCAGTCCCTTCGGCTTGAGCAGCGCGTTGACGAGGTCGAACACGTCGAGCCGGATGCCGTGGCTATTGATCTGGGTGAAGATGTCGCAGACCTTGTCGATCGCAAGGTCCTGGTCGAGCTCGATGTAGGCGATCTGGTACTGCTCGGTGATCCCTTCAGGTGCTCACCGAAGGCCTTGGCATCGCTGCGCTGGCGGGCTGCAGTCTCGGCGGCTTCCGCGTCGCCCGACTCCTGGTCAGCGGCCCCTTTGGCGCGCCAGTAGGCCTCGTATCCCTGCACCCAGTTCGGCAGCGCCCAGCCACCCCGGCCGACAACCGACGAGAGGGAACATGTGGGTCTCGTACTGGCGTTCGCGTCTCTCCAGAAGGTTCGAGCCGCTCCGGGTCCAGTCGTACTGGAAAGCGTCGTCGTAGGCCTCTTCCATGAACTGGTCGACCTGGATGAAGTAGAGGTATCGGTTCGCTGCGATTCGGGGCGGGTACATCCGGGGCCGACGAACGCGTAGTACATCGCCGTGAGCCGCTGTTGGCCGTCAAGGACGATGTGCTCGGCGCTGCCGTTGGCGTTGTAGCCGTAGATCGGCTCGCACGCGAGAGCGTCGAAGTTCTCCGTCTTGCCCTTCCAAAGCAGCAGGCTGCCGATGTAGTAGTCGAGGAAGATCGACCGCATGAGGTCGCGATATCCCACGGCTCCCACTCGAATTCGCGTTGGAAGTCGGGGATGACGAAGCGTCCCTCGTTGAGACGGCCGATCAGGGTGCTGAGACTAATGTGGTCCGGCTTCTGCGCGTCCTTCATGTCACGGCGCCTCAACTACGTCGACTTGCGGTGCCCTGGCAACGCTTGCCATCGCGATCCTACTCCTGGACGGAAAGGGCGCGAGGTTGAGTCGCCGTAGAGGCCGGACGTCGGTGAGGTTGAGGTTGCCCTGCAAACCGGGTCATAACCCACCCTATATGCAGTATCATCTGAGCGGGCCACTTCAATAGGGGTCAATTACGACCCTATCTGCAGCATGCCACGACCATCGACTCTCACCAAGCTCGCCCAAGTCTCCGAGGACCAGTGGGGGCTCATCACCCGCCGACAGGTCGAGGCGGCCGGCGTCTCGGCCGCAACGCTCAAGCGCCTGATCCGGGAGGGAGCTCTAGAACGCGTGGCCTCGGCCGTCTATCACGTGGCGGGGGCCCCTACCAGACCACGTTGGCCTGCGGGCGGCATGGCTGCAGCTCGCACCCGAGGTCCCCGGCTGGCAGCGGACTGTCGACCAAGGTGTCGTGTCCCACCGCTCAGCGGCCGCGCTCTACGGACTGGGCCATCTTCCGGCCGACCGGCACGAATTCACGCTGCCGCGACGGCGCCAATCCCGCCGATCGGACGTCCGGGTGCACCAAGGCCCCATTGGGAAGTGGATCCAGTCCGGTGTGCCGGTACCGGGCCGTCGGTGATCGTCGCCGATCTGCTGACGGACCGGGAGGACCCGGCCGCAGTCGGCCAGGTCATGGCCGAGGCCATCCGGGAGGTCTATGACTACCCAGGGACCCTCGCTGACGCGCTCTCTCCGCATGCCGCCGCGTTCGGCCTCCGAGCTGGTGACGGGCTCGCCTGCTGCGGTGGCTCCTCGACCTCGTCGGCGATCCGGAGACGGATCGCTGGATGGAGGAGGCGCGTGCCCACGTTACCGTACCGCCGACGGCGGTGCGGCAGGACTACGCCCACTAGACGACGCGCGCATGAGTGAAAGGCGCGGATATGCCAGCCCGCCGCGTTTAGGCGGGCGCTCTCCGACAAGCTGCGTGAGGCTGCCAAGGGCAGCCGTTGGTCGCTGCAGCAGCTTCAGCGGCAGATGGCATACGACCGCCTGCTGGAGCGCCTTTACCTCGAGGACGAGGGATGAGTCAAAGGGGCGACTGCCCCTCGCTCGCGACCTGGGGGTGCGGGCGACAATCGACATCGACCTATTTCGCAACGCTGCCCGCGAGGTCGCGGAGGCCGAGCTGAGGGCAGCGGCACGGCAGGACATCGGCGACTGGTTTCGGTTCGAGGTCGGCGGGACCCGACCCGTCGCCGACGCTGCGCGGGGGTGCGGCTGCCGGTGACTGCGTACATTGGGGCATGCCGTGGGCGACGTTCACGTTGACATCGTTGGCAGCGACGTGCGAATGACCGGGGAGCCGGAGGATGTCCCGGCGCTCGCACGAGTCGCAATGCCCCAGTTTGAGCAGCACGGCTACCGCGCCTATCCCCTGGTGGACCACATCGCCGACAAGGTCGCCGCCACCTTCGAGCGGTACGGCGAGACTGTCGCACCGTCGACTCGGTACAAGGACCTGGTCGATCTCGTCGCGATAATCCTTGAGGCGTCGGTCAGGGCGAATGCTCAGACGGCTGCCCTGACCTCCGAGGCGGACCGGCGCGGCATTGCACTACCGGACCGCTTCATCGTGCCCGATCGCGGTCTCTGGGACGCGGGTACGCGGCCGAGGCCGGACGGTCGCTCCTGCCGGTCGTCGCCCGCACCCTCGACGAGGCGCTAGTGGTGGTGCGGCCCTTCCTCGATCCACTGCTAAACGGTACGGCGACGGGGCGCTGGGACCCAAAGGCCGGTCGCTGGCGAGCCTAAACCGATTTATCCAGTGCCAGCTACCAAAACTGCTGTACTACCACTCAAATGCGATAATCCCTCGGTGCAAAACGAGCTTCGCACGAGCATCAGTCAAGGATCCCGCATCTTACCCGCGTCGATGCCGCCCTTAGGTGATTCCTACGGCTCCGGCGTCGGCTGGCGCACAAGATACGTGTGTCTTGAGAGGTGATGAGTAGCGCAGACGCGAAAGTCCAAGACCGTCGTCCACGTTAGTCTGGTAACGCACAGCTGCGAGATCCATCAAATAAAGACGCTCGGAGCCAGACGATACGGAGGATTGAAGGAGTGATGGCAGGGCCAGCCGCTACACGGGAAGGACAGGCACAAAGGATGAGGGCAACGGGATCCCGCTCTTCCGCGCTCGGTCGAAGGCAAAGGGGTTCCAGGCCCAGCTCGCCGAGTTGCGCGAGTGCGTCGACAACCTAGGTCTGCTGTCAAGGTAGAGCTTGAGGAGCGAAGGAGTCGCTCCTCAAGGAAAATGGACGAACTGGATGCAAACCTCGCGCGACGACGAGCCGAGGTAACGGCCGAGGCAGAACGCCAGACCGCAGGAGCGAGGAGGACCGCTGAGCGCGCGATCTCCGAGCTCACGGAGCGAGAGCAGACGCTAAATCAACAGGTCGCGGAGCTCGATCAGCTAGTGGTGACCACCGAGGAGGCGGCGATCCTGCAGGAGGTCGGAGTTTACGAGTATCGCCACCCGCTCACCAACGCTGTGGGCTACCAAGCCCAACTCAAGCGGCTCAAAGACACAATCAAAGCGCTAGCGATGAAAGACGGCGGCGCGGTGCTCGCGAACACCAACTGGACTGTCAACGGCTCTGCTCCAAAAGGTCGCGCGATGGTCCGCGACTACTCCAAGCTTGTCCTCGGGCATACAACGCGGAGGCCGACAATCTCGTGCGTGCACTGAAGCCTTACAAGCTCGACTCGGCAATCGAGCGGCTCAACAAGATCGCCGGGGCGATTGCAAAGCTCGGCAAAACGATGAACATCCGTATTTCGATGCGTACCACCGTGCCCGTATCAAGGAGCTCGAGCTAACTGCGGACTACCTCGAGAAGCAAGCCGAAGAGAAGGAACGCGAACAGGCGGAGCGCGAACGGTTGCGCGAGGAGCGCAAGGTCCAGGAAGAACTAGCCCGCGAGCGGGCACGCCTAGAGAAGGAGCAACAGCACTATCTCAACATCCTGGCGAGATATGTCGAGCAGGAAAACCAAGAGGCTATCGACCGCACCAACGCCTCGCTCGCCACAATCAAAAGCAATATCGAAGCCGTCGACTACCGGGTGGCGAACATACGCGCCGGCTATGTCTATGTGATCTCAAACCTGGGCGCGTTCGGCGAAGGCATGGTCAAGATCGGCCTCACCCGACGTCTGGATCCGACCGAGCGCGTGCGGGAGCTCGGCGGCGCGTCGGTCCCATTCAAATACGACACCCATCGCTCGTGTTTTCCCCCGACGCCGTCGGACTAGAGTCTGAGCTACACGCGCGATTGGCAGACAGACGAGTCAACCGCGTAAACAAGCGACGCGAGTTCTTCTACGCTACACCCGCCGACGTCAAGACGCTGTTGCTGGAGTTCGCTGGCGATCTACTCGAGTACGTCGAGGAACCGGACGCTGTCGAGTACCGGCTAAGCCAAAACGAGGCAGAAGCGTTGGCTCCATCCTCGCTTCCAGAGGTTTCCACCGCCAGTTACTCAGGGATCGACCGCCCTCAAGATCCGTAGATCGGCACGGCCAAAGGCCCACCCACGGAGCTGGGCGGCACTGCTGGATTGGCTGATCACGGTGGCCAGGGGCCGGGTCAGGCAGCCGTCGGCGCTAAGAGGCCGAGCAATGGGTGCCGATGAGCATGCCGACGGCAAGCAGCAGATCACCGGTGGGCTCAGCTCGATTGGGCAGCAACGGGCAGCAAGCACAGCTACGAGCCGCATCTCCCGGACGCCGAGCGACCCCGAACCTCCCCAAAACTCCCTGATTAGCGGGCTCTTTTGCTCCATGCCCCCGCCAGGAGTCGAACCTGGATCTACCGCTTAGGAGGCGGTCGTCTTATCCATTGGACTACGAGGGCCAGCCCCTGGCGCGCCGCTCAGGGGACCTGACAAGGCTACCGGCGCTCGTGAATGTCGCGGCCAGCTCGCGGCGCGCGGGTCCTCGTCTCAGCCCGAAGAGCGCCCGCCGCGACTCGCGAGCGCGGCGCGCTGCAGCGCCTCTCCGTCCAGGCGCTGCGTGGTCCAGTCGCTCATCGCGCGTGCGCCGAGCCGCCGGTAGAAGCCGAGCGCCGGCTCGTTCCAATCGAGCACCGCCCACTCCAGGCGCTCGCCGCCGCGCGCGAGCACTTGCGCTGCGACGGCTGACAGCAGCGCCCGCCCAGCGCCCTCGCCGCGGTGCGCCGGCACGACGAACAGGTCCTCGAGCCAGACGCCCGTGCTCGTGAGGAAGCTCGAGAAAGTGCTGAAGTACAGCGCATAGCCGAGCGCGCTGCCCGCTCGTTCGACGATCAGCGCCTGCGCGGCCGGCGTCGCCGAGAACAGCCCCTGCGTCAACCCGCGCTCGGTTGCACGCAGCTCGTGCTCCAGATGCTCGTACTCGGCGAGCTGCCCGAACAGCTCGAGCAACGTCCCGATGTCCTGCGGCGTTGCCGCACGTACCAGCAGCGAGTCACCGTGCGCCGCAGCCACGCTGCGCTCCCCTCGCTCGCCTATCCCCGGTCCGGGCGGTCGGGATAGACCTCGTCGATCGTGCTCAGCGCGCTGTACGCCGCGTCCTGGCCGATTGCCGCCTGGATCGCCTCGCCACCGCCCGCGAGCCGGTCGAGCACGCTGACGACGCCGGCGACCGTCAGGCCCTCGCTGCGCACGCGCTCGAGCGCCTCGATCGTGGAACCGCCGCTGGTGACGACGTCCTCGACGATCACGCAGCGCTCGGCCGGTTGCAGCGGCGGGCCCTCGATCCAGCGCTGCAACCCGTGCTGCTTGCGCTCCTTGCGCACGATGAACGCCCTCGCCGGAGGCTGCGAGGCGGCGAGCCCGGCGCACGCGATCGGGATCGCGCTGACTGGTACACCGCCGACCGCGCTCGCGTCGCAGGCCCGCATCCGCTGCGCCACCAGCTCGCCGATCAGCCTGAACCCCTCAGGCAACAGCGCCACACGCCTGGCATCGACGTAGTACTGGGCCCGCGCACCGCTTGTCAGCGCCACCTCACCGATCACCAGCGCGTGCTTGCGCAGCAGCTCGACGAGCTGCAGTCGAGCGCCGTCGAGCGCGCGTGCGTCTTCGGCCAGCGCATCCATAGCCGCGCCTACGGTCCCGCGTCGTTGCGCACGCGGCTGCTGCCGCCGCCGTCGTCGTCGTACACGTCGACCTGCGTGCCCGTGCGCACCCATCCGTAGATTTCGGGCGCCTCCGGGATCGGCACGCGCAGGCAGCCGTGGCTCGCTGCATAGGTCGGCACTTCTGCGTACCCGTGGATCGCGTAGCCGCGGATGAAGTAGTTGGAGTCGTACATGCCCTCGCTGTTAAAGCCGGGCGCCTTCAGATACACGCGAAAGCGCCCGACCACGGTCGGCGTCGAGGGCTTGCCGGAGCTCATCATGTAGATGTCGCGCACCCGCCCGCCCGGTTCGATCTCCACCAGCACCTGTTTGGTCAGGTCTCCCTCGACATGTCTGCCGTCGCGCGGATAGCGAACGTGAAAGCTGCCCTCCCCGCGCGCCAGCTCCGCGAAGACCTGCGCGCCGGCGGATGGCACGCGCGCAAGACCGGTCATCTTGCGATACGCGATCAGCGCCCATCCCGTGCGTTCTTCGAACACGCCGTTCAGCGCCACCGCGTAGTGCAACGCGCTGAGCGCGGCTTGCAGCAGACGCACAGACTGACCGGTGGCGCCGAAGCCGACGTTCGCGTTGACGAAGCGCACAGCTGGCGAGCGCGCGTTGAAAGCGCGCTGCTTGATCGTCGCGTAATGCGCGGCGCGCGCCTGCACCAGTCCGCCGTAGTGACTCACGAAGCTGACGTGAAACTGGCCCGCCCCATTGCCGAGCGCCGCGACGTGCACGAGCTCGACCCCGACCTTGCGTTCTTCGCGGTAGAAGCTGACCTTGACCCGCTGGCCGGCGACGTACGGCGTCACGATCCCCCGCACCACGATCCGCTGGCCGAGCAGCGCAAACGGCGGTTTGCCGCCGACGTGCTGGAGCACCAACTTCATTTTCCCAGCGGCGGGAGCAGCTGCGGGCGGCGCCGTTGCCGGTGGCGCCGCCGTGCGCGGCGCCGCTGCGGGCGACACCGCTGCGGGGGGCGCCGCGGTCGAGGCGGCGGTGGCAGAAGCCGGCAATGCGCCCAGGAGCAGCAGGCCGGCCGGGAGTGAAGCTGCGCAAAGCGCCAACGAAACCAAGGGAGCTGTTTTGCGCATGCGCTGATCCTAGGCGCTCGGCCCGACAACCGTGCCCCTTGCGCCGGGCCCGGGCGCCAGCGGAAGCTCCGCGGTGATCAGCCCCACGCGCCTGGCGGCGAGCATGATCGCGGCGATCGCCGCGAGCGCGCCCACCATCAGCAGCGGCGTCTGCCAGCCCCAGTCCTCGAGACCTGCGAACGCAAGCGAGTTGTTCAGCGAGTGCACCGCGATGCACGGATACAGCGATCCCGTGTATCGGTAGAGCAGGCACAGGCCAAAGCCAAGGCCCGCGAGCGGCACGAGGTCGAGCGCCGGCGCCGAGCCCGCATGCACGCCGCCGAAGATGAGCCCCGTGAGCAGCGCCGCCGGCAGGGTGCCATGCCAGTTGCGCAGCGCCGTGAACACGTAGCCCCTGAACAGGAACTCCTCGCAAATCGGCGCCACCACACACGTCAGGCCCGCGCTCAGCAGCAACAGCGCGGCGCTTTCGTTCGCACCCAGCTGTTCGAGCAGCTTCTCTTTTTCGGGGTTGACTACCGACGACCAGATCACGCTCACCACCAGGAACGCGACCAGCAGAAACACGACGAGCCCGCCAGACGACTTCCAGCCCACGCCCGGCCGGCGCAGCCCAAACTGCCACGAGCGCACGATCCGGCCGCCGAGGTGTGCGAAAAACACCGCCACCGCCACAAACGCGAGGTCCTGCAAGAACGTATCCGCCAGCTCGATGCCGGCCGGCGTGTGCGAACTCGTGACCTTCACGCCCAGCAGCAGCGCCGGCACCTCCACGATAAAGCTCGCCAACGCCGCCACCACCAGTGCGCCAAACAGCGCGGCCACTGCCGTCCACGGTCGCCAGTCCATGTCCGGCGAGCGCCTGCGATCGCCCGGCGGGGTCGCCGGGCGCGGCTCAGGCGGGCTCGGCTCGATCGCCGTGGTCGAGGAGATCGCCGGATCGTCCATCGGGCCCTAGGCCACCCAGTGCCAGGTCGCGAACTGCGCCGCGCACAGCATCATCAGCAAAGCCGATGCGACCAGCGTCGGCCGGCGCGCGCGGGGATGCGCCGCCAGCCACGCCGCCAGCACCATGCTCAGCGGGAACAGCACCACCAGGAAGCGCGGCAGCGACATCAGCGGTTCGGCGGCAACCGGATAGGACAGAGGCAGCGCGAGCGCGGTCACCGTATAGACGCCGTACGCCGCGGGCAGGATGCGCACCACGCCGATCAGCAGGGACACCGCCGCAAGCAGGAACGCGAGCAGCAGCAGGTTGTGCCCCGCGCTGATCAACGGGTCGCCAGGCGCCGCCGGGAAATACACGTGCGCGCGCTGACCCGAGAGCAGCTGGCGCGCGCCCTCGAACGCAGCCTTGAGCCCATCCCACACGCCGACATAAGGACCGGCGAAGTGCCTGCCCCAGACTTCCTGGGCGTGAAACGGCGCGAGGGTGCTGCCGCCGTTCAGCCCCAGATAGGCCATGTACAGGATCAGCCCGAGCGGCACGAGACCGAGCCACAGCACGTCCCTGCGCAGCGCATAGCGAGGCACCAGCCGACGCGCGCGCGCAAGCCGAGGCGCCAGATCCTGGCGCGGCCCGTACAGGTATAGCCACAGCGCCGGGACCAGCAACAGCACGCCCGTGCTGCGTGTCGCGGCGGCGAGCGCGCCCGCCACGCCGACCCACGCCCAGCTGCCCCGACGGGCAAACCAGAAGACGCCCACGGACAGCGCCAGATACAGCGACTCGGAATAGACAGCCGAGAAGAAGAACGCCATCGGCGCAAGCGCCGTCACGAACACCGCCAGTCTCGCGACCTGCTCGCCGTCAAACCCCCGCGCGCGCCCGAGCTCGAGCGCGGTCAGGCGATGGAGTCCATACAGGGCGAGCGCCAGCGCGACGAGCGAGAACAGCACGCCCGCCAGAACCGGCTGCAGCCCGAGGTGCGAGAGCCCGCTCAGCCCGAGCGGGTAGAGCGGGAAGAAAGCGTCGCGCGCCGCGGTGAACGAGCCCAGGTCCGGCCTGTATCCGTAGTGGGCGATGACCAAAAACCAGGACGCGTCCCAGCGCGCCGCAGGCGCCGCGAGCAGATCCCCGAGCCAGCCGAACCCGCGCGTCACGCCCGGGGGATTGAACGCTCCGCGCAGCGGCCCGAAGCCAAACGCGACGATCGTGCCCGCCCCGGCCAGCCATACGAGCAGCCGCGAGATCCACAGCGCGTGCCAGGTGTCGCGCAGGGCAGCGGCGCGCCCCGCCTCGCTGGATCGCGCGGGCACCCGGATCGCGGGCGGGCTTGCGCTATGCGCTGAAGCGGCCGGGAGCGCTCCCGCCGCGGGCGCTGTGACGGGCGCATGCGCCGGCGCTGGATCGACGATCGCCATCTCAGCGGTGTCTGAGCTCATGCCTAGGAACGCAGCCTAGACGGCCGCAACGAAGTCGGCGCTGGCGAGCCCGGGCGCCAGAGGCTCCGGGGCTGGCGCGCTAGTGCCCGGCACCTTCTTCGCGTTCTCGTTTCTTGAACGCTGCCGTTTCCTTCGCTTCTTCCTTTGCGAACTGTTCACGAGCCGCTTTTTCCGCTGGAGTTTCGCCCTTGGGCGCCGCTTTGTGCGTTTCTTTGGCGGGTTTGGGACTCTGCTTTTTCTGAGTGGTCTGGTGTTCTTTTTTGGCGCTCGACTGCTGCTTGTGTGCGCCCGAGTGTTCCTTGTGGGACCCCGAGCTGTTCTTTTTTTCCTTCGCTTGGTGCTTGTGGCCCGCACTCGACGTAGCTGGCGCCGCCGCGGCGGCATTCTTGGCCGCCGCTTGTTTTTGCGCGAGTTCCGCCCGTTCAGCTTCTTCGCCCTTCTTCTCTTTGGCGTTGAAAGCAGTCTGCGCTTTGTCGGCTTCGGCTTCCGGATTGGCTTCGTGGCTTTCAGAGGTTTCGCCACCTCCGCCTGACCCGCCAGATGAGGAGCCGCCACAGCCCGCGACTGCACCCGAGCACGCGATCAGGATCAGCCCCAGCAGCAGGAACGTCAGCATTCTCAGGTGCTTCAGTCGGTGACCCATGGGGTCACGTAGCGTAGGCATCCTTAGCCTTCTCCATTCTGCGGCGTCGTCGTGACTCGCGGTCTAACAATCCGCTGCTTGTTTGCTTTTGCTTTCCTCTTTGCAAGCTCTTCTTCTTTCCTCTTTGCAAGCTCTTCTTCTCGCCTCTTCACTTCCGCTTCCTTAGCCTCGCGCTTTCTTGTTTCGCTGGCTTCCACGGCTTCCTGCTTGTGTCTGGCTTCGGCAGCGTCATGCTCGCGTCTTTCTTCGGCGGCTTCCTGTTTGCGTTTTTCCGCAGCAGCTTCTTCTTTGCGCTTGACCGCCCTTTCTGCTGCATCTTCCCGCCTCTTGGCCTTGGCCTCTGCTGCCGCCTCGGTCTTCTTGGCCTGTGCCCGGGCGGCTTCTTCTCCCTTCTTGGCTTCTTCTTCTTTTTTCTTCGCTTCTATCTCGGAGAGCAGTTCGCGGTTTTTTTCCGTTTCGGCCACTTCTTCACGTTTCAGCGCGGCCGCTTCTTCGCTGGATTCAGCCGATCCCCCAGCCGGAGCCGACCCCCCGCTCGGCTGTGAGGAGGTTTGTGAGGACGTTTTCGCTGCTCCACAGCCGGCGATCGCCCCCGTGCCGGCGATCGCGACTAGGCAGCAGACCGCGACACGCAAGACACCTCGACTTCCCACCGGATCACCTTCGCCTACGCTTGCTCGATCGCACGCGCTCGAGCGCGCCGTCTAACCGCACCTGCCGCACCGGCGCCGAGCGCACCGCTCCGTGACTTCATCTCCGCGGCTCCGCGCAACCTGTGCGCGGGGCTGTTCGCGACCGCGAGCGACCGTATAAACATGAGGATCACGCTACCAGCCCTGGTCCGCTCGCTCAAGCGCCCTCGGTCGCGCCGCGTAGGCGCGGGATACGGCGGGGGACACGCCGGGCCGCAGGCGATCCCTGGCGCTCCGCGCCCGGGCCCGCGCACAGTCCACGCGGGCGCTGTCGCGAGGAACCGTTGCAGCGCGGGCGCGAAGCGCGCCGCCGCCTGATTGAGCGCGATACCCTCGACGCTACAGCATGTCCAGGCAAGCCAGACAGCGTCGGCGCAGGCACCACCGTGCCGGGCCGGCGCGGATTCTGCTCCTCGGAGGCGGCTTGATCGTGGCCACGCTGCTGATCGGCACGATCGCCGCGGTCGCGTACGTCCTGCACGTCGCGCAGTCCACGCCCGCCCTGGCATCGCGCCACGCGCTGGTCGGCGTCGGCTCCTCGCAGGTGTTTGCCGCCGACGGCGCCCGGCTCGGCTTCATTCAGGCCGCCGATGTACGCAGCCCGATCTCCGGCAGCGAAATGCCCCGGGATCTGCGCGACGCGACCATCGCGATCGAGGATCAGCGCTTCTACCACAACGACGGCATCGACGTGACGGCGATCTTGCGCTCGGCGGTCAAGGACATCCTCAACGGCGAAGCGCTGCAGGGGGCCTCGACGATCACGATGCAACTCGTGCGCAACCTCTACCTCGGCAACGATCTGCACTCGCTCAGGCAGAAGATCAGCGAGGCGAAGCTCGCGCTCGAATACAACAAGCTGCACAGCAAGAGCTCGATCCTCACCAGCTATCTCAACACCGTCGCCTACGGCACGGTGGGCGGGCAGACCACGCTTGGTGTGCAGGCGGCCGCACGCGTGTTCTTCGACAAGCCGGCGTCGCAGCTGAACCTCGACCAGTCGGCGTTGCTCGCCGGACTGCCGCAAGCGCCCTCGGAATACAACCCGTTCCGCTATCCGGCCGCAGCGCGCGCGCGGCGCAACGTGGTGCTGGCGAAGATGGCCGAACTGCACTACATCACCCCCGCGCAAGCTGCCGCGGCGCGACGCGCGCCGCTCCAGGTAAAGCTCGGCAACTTCTACTCCCAGCGCCGCGAGGACTTCTTCTTCGAATACGTCCGCGAACAGCTCGAACGCCGGTACGGCCGGCACACCGTCGAGCTGGGCGGGCTCAAGGTGTACACGACGATCAACCTGAACATGCAGCGCCTCGCTCGCAAAGCAATCGCCGAAGTGCTGGACGAGCCCGAAGATCCCGCCTCGGCGGTCGTGACGATCGACCCGCGCACCGGCGACATCGAGGCGATGGCCGAGTCCGAGAGCTACGAGCAGTCGCAGTACAACCTCGCCGCCGACGGCCATCGCCAGCCAGGCTCGACATTCAAGGCGATCGATCTTGCCGATGCGCTCTCGCGCGGGATCGACCCGAATAGCACCTACTACGTGTCAAAGGAACTTCCCGCCGGCTGGTTGCAGGGCTATCCCGAATACCCCGTAAAAACGTTCGACGGCACCTATGCCGGGCCGATCAACCTGATGCAGGCGACGCTCAAATCGGACAACACCGTCTACGCTCAGCTGGCGGCGGATCTCGGCGAGGAAACGATCACGCAAATGGCGTACAAGATGGGGGTCAAAACCCACCTTGCCGGCAACCCTGCCCAGGCGCTCGGCGGCCTCACCCTCGGCGTCACCCCCCTCGAAATGGCAGATGTCTACGCGACGCTCGCCGACGGCGGATACCGCAACACGCCGATCGCGATCACCAAGGTCGTGTTCCCCGACGGCCACGTCGACAGCAGCTGGGGCACGCCCCACCGGGTCAAGGTGTTGAGCGAAGCCGTGACCTCCGAGGAGACGCACATCCTCGAAGACAACGTCCAGTCCGGGACCGCGGTGAACTCCGCGATCAACTGTCCGACCGCCGCCAAGACGGGTACGACCAGCGAACTGATCGACGCCTGGCTCGATGGGTACACGCCCGATTACTCGACGGTCGTGTGGATGGGCTACCCGAACAAACGCGTGCCGATGTACGACGTCCACGGCGAAGCTCAGCAGGGCGGCGCCTTACCCGCGGTGATCTGGCACGACTACATGTCGGCCGTCACCGAAAGCCAGCCGTGCGTGCCGTTCCCGGCGCCCAAAGAATCGACCTCTTACGAGCCGTTCTTCGGACATTTCGCCGTGACGGGGCGCAACTCGGGCACAGAACGCCCCGGCGCAGAACGGCTCGGCTCCGAACAGCCGACGACAGAACGCCCCCGCGTGGAATCGCCCAGCCCCGAAGCGCCCGAACCCGCGCCGGTCGAACGCCCGAACCGCCGCCGCCGCGCCCCCGGCGCAAGCGAAGCGCCGAGCCCGCGTGAAGCGCCCGCCCCCGCACCGACCGAAGCACCCGCCAACCGGGGGGGCGAACCGCCCCCCAGGGCGGGCCCCGAACTCGAACGCCCGCATGGTGGCGGGCGATCGGATGAAGAAGCCGGAGACGGTCGTGGCCTGCCGCCGGGCCACGGCGGCGCACCGCGGGGAGCATGAGCGCCTTCTGGAACCCGCCCGCCGGGCAGACGCTGCTGGCGCTCTGGCAACCCGCGCTGGTAGGTTAATTCTGTGGCAAAGGAAGACAAGGTCGAATTCGAGGGCGAGGTCATCGAGGCGCTCCCCAATGCCATGTTCCGTGTCAAGCTCGACAACGATCATGTCGTCCTTGGACACGTGGCGGGAAAGATGCGCCGCTTCAGGATCAGGATCCTGCCCGGCGATCGCGTTCGCGTCGAGCTCTCGCCCTACGATCTCGACCGCGCGCGGATCGTCTACCGCCACCGCTGAACGGGGCGCGGGCGCGAGCCGCCGTGCGGCCCTGGGAGATCGGGCGTGGAGTTCTCACTGATCGACTCGATCGCGGCCACGCTGCACCCACGCGGCTCGCGTCTGATCCGCGGCATCGGCGACGACGCCGCGGTCGTGCGCAGCCTGCCCGTGTGCGTCACCTCGGTCGATGCGGTTGTCGAGAACGTCCACTTTCGCCTCGACGACCCAGCCTCGAGCCTCGCCGACATCGGCTGGCGGGCGCTCGCTGCCGCGCTGTCCGACCTTGCCGCGATGGGCGCCGAGACGGGCGAGGCATACATCGCGCTCGGCGTCCCCCGCCACGTCGGGGAGGCGGGCGCGCTCGAGCTGATGTCGGGCGCCGAGCAGCTGGCCGAAGCGACCTCGACGACGATCGCCGGCGGCGACGTCGTCGCCGCGCCCGCGCTGTTCGCGAGCGTGACCGTCGTCGGCTGGGCCGAGTCACCGGGCGAGCTCGTCGGCCGCGACGGAGCGCGGCCGGGAGACGTCATCGGCGTGACCGGCCGGCTGGGCGGCAGGCCTCGCCGCCCGCTTCCGCGCCTGCGCGAGGGTCGCGCGCTCGCGCGCGCGGGAGCGCGCGCGATGATCGACCTCTCCGACGGGCTCGCGACCGACGCGCAGCGCCTGGCGAACGCAAGCGCCGTCAGCCTGCAGATCGAGCTCGCCGCCCTGCCGGCGGCCGCGGGCGCAGCCGCTGCCGGCGGCACGCGCGAGGCGCCCCGGTGGCGCGCAGCGGCGCAGGCGGGCGAAGACTACGAGCTTTGCTTCTGCGTGGCGCCCCAGGCGCGCGCTTCAGCCGAGGCCGCGATCGGCGAGGTCTCAGACGCGGGTATCAGCTGGATCGGCAACGTGCTCGCGACCGAGGGCGAGCAAGGAGCCTGCTTTGTCGATGAGCGCGGTGAGCGCGTGCAGCTGCAGGGGTTCGAGCACCGCTGGTAGTGCCCGCGCCGGACACGGCGCGATCCGGAGCTCAATCGTCCAACGACCGCCGCAGCGCCGAGTCGGTCCCCCCGAGCGACCCGGGTCCGGCGTATGACAGCGGTCCGCGGATCGTGATCTCCGAGCGCCCGTCGGGGCCCACCAGCGCGACCTCGACCGGGGGGGTGAGCGCGACCAGCGCCATCGCCACAGCGCAGCCGAGCGCGACGCTCCACAGCGCGACCGCGACGATCCCGACGTGACCTCCCGCGATCAGCAGCAGCGCGGTCTGCGCGACCCCGCCGGGTCCGTAGCCGAACTCGTGGGCATAGAACGCGATCATCAGGCCGAGCGGGGTCAGCGCGAGTGCGACCAGCGCGAGTCCGGCGAGCCGGCGCGGGCGCCACTCCGGCGAGGCCACCGGCAGCAGCAGGTGCAAGCCCGGGATGATCACCAACGCCGCGTATGGGTTGGCCGTCCAGACCAGGATCGCCACCGCCAGCGCGACGAGCAGCGTCGCTATCCCCGCGGCGGCGACGCCCTGCGCGCCCGCCCCGCTCTCGGTCAGCTCGCTTCCCACCTTCGCTCCGACGCCCGCGCCAACCCGCACCCCGAAGCGCTCCTTGCTGCGCGCGCCGCGCGAGCCGCGCAGGCCGATGCGGCCCAGCCGGCCGGCATCGATCGCGGCCGAGGAGTCCGGCAGCGCGCGCAGACCGAGCAGATGCACGAGCAGCGGCCAGACGAGCCAGGCAAGGCCGAGCACGACCGCGCATGCGAGCACCGCAGTCGCCGTCGAGGAGCCGAACGCGAGCGCGCTCGGCAGGACCGGCAGCGCGGGCGTCGCGGGAAGCGAGCCGAATGCGCCGAGCGCGAGCGCAAACAGCGCGCACGCGAAGAACGGCAGGGCGCAGGTGAGCGCCCACGCGAGCCAGCGCGCGATCGGCTGCGCGCGGCGGCGGGCGCGGGCGACGCCGTCCAAGAGCACCAGCAGCGGCGGGATCAAAAGCGCGCCGATCAACAGCCGCAGCGCCCAGGCGGGAACGATTTGGTGGGTGAGCACGATCCCGGTCTGCGGACCCGGTTCGATCGCCGGCGCCGTGTCGAGCGCGTCGACCGCGTTCAGCGTCGCTCTGCCGATGCCTTCGACGCGTTCGGCGCTCAGCGGCTCCCGCTGCCCGGGACCCGCTTCGCCGCTGAGCTGGACGAGCACCGCCGGCACGCCCGCAGCGACGAGCGCGCCCTGCTCGCCCGGCGCGAACGGGAAGGCAAGATGCACGAACTGGCCGAGCGCGCTCGGCGCGCCCGGCTGCAGGCCCGCTTCGCGCACGATCGCCGCCGAGACCGTGTGCTGTAACTCGTCGGGCGCCGCTCCGTAGCCGTCGGAGTAGGGCAGCACGACCGGTTGGCTGACGTTGCGCGAGGCGACGTCGCCGAGCACGATCGCCGCATCCACTTCTCCACTGGCAAGCGGCACGGCGACGTTCGCCGCGCCGGCGTTCCCGCCCGAGCCGCCGCTGGTCGAGACGAGCACGATCGTGCGGTGGGTCTCACGCGAAGCGAACACGCGCGCCAGCTCGAGCAACACGGCCGTGCCCGACAGCTGCGCCGCCGACCCCGGCGCGGGCGCGTCGCGGTGCGCGACGATCACGATCGGGCTCTCGCTGGTCGCCCCGGGCCGCTGCGCGATCACGGTCTCGAGCGTGCGCTCGCCGTCGATCGTCTGCGCGTTGAAGCGGTGCACGTGGACCGAGAAGCCTCCGCCCGCGGTGCCGCCGAGCCCGTTGATCGTGTCAACGACGTGCCTGGCCAGGCGCCGATCGCCGGCGCTGCCCGGGCGCCGGTCGGGGAATTCGGCCGCCAGCCGCCGCGCTTCGGCGTACGCGGGCCCGCCTTCGAAGGCGTCCGAGGCGAACGTCGAGCTGAGCGGCTGCGGGCGCGCCGACAGCGAGAACGCGACGATCGCGAGCACGATCAAGAACGGAGCGAATGCCGCGCGGTATAAGCGTCCGCTGAGCATCTTGTTGCCTAGACAGTAACTCCCGCCACGTGCCCGCAGGGCGCTCGGGCGCTCGCGTGTCCGCTGCGTGCCGCAAACGCTGCGGGAGCTCGCAGCCGCCGCTCCCCGCTCGTGATCGCGCTCCCGCGCGGCGCTCGGGCTCGGCATACGCGCGCAGACCTCAGGTATCGTCCGCGCGTGCTCCAGCCCGTTGCAGTAGGCAACAAGACGCTCGCTGACTACACCCACATCTGCGGGCGAGAGCTGATCGAGGAAATCCGCGCGCTCGCCGAGCCGCTCCGGGGCCGCCGCGTCGTGCACGTGTCGGCCACCGCGTTCGGCGGCGGGGTCTCGGAGATCCTCTACACGCTCGTGCCGCTGATGCGCGACGTCGGCCTGGACTGCGAGTGGCAGGTGATCTACGGGCGCGAGGAGTTCTTCAATGCGACCAAGCTGCTGCACAACGCATTGCAGGGCGCGCCCCTGGACCTCGACGAGGAGCAGTGGGAGACCTGGCAGCGCTACAACGAGATGAATGCCCGCGAGCTGTCCGGAGGATGGGATGTCTGCCTGGTCCACGACCCGCAGCCGGCCGCGCTGTACGACCTCGTGCCCGAGAAGGCCGCCGGCTGGGTGTGGCGCTGCCATCTCGACCTCTCGACGCCCAACGCCCAGACGATCGAGCGGCTGCTGCCCTACATCGACGGCTACCCCGAGGCGCTCTTTCACATGGACGACTACGTGCCCAAGGGGATGCGCGGCCGCGTGAACATCGTGCCGCCCGCGATCGATCCGCTGACGCCGAAGAACATGGCCCTCTCGCCCGAGGACGCGATCTTCGTGTGCGCGCAGTTCGGGATCGACGTCGACCGTCCGCTGATCTGCCAGGTCTCGCGCTTTGACCCCTGGAAGGACCCGCTGGGAGTGATCGACGCCTACCGGATCGTGAAGGAGTCGCTGCCGGACGTGCAGCTGGCCCTGGTCGGCTCGATGGCCAGCGACGATCCCGAGGGCTGGGACTTCTTCAACGCGACGATCGCCCATGCCGACGGCGACTCGGACATCCACATCCTCAACAACTTCAACAACGTCGGCGCGATCGAGGTCAACGCGTTCCAGTCGCACTCCGACGTCGTGGTCCAGAAGTCTATTCGCGAGGGCTTCGGGCTGACCGTGACCGAGGCGATCTGGAAGGGCAGGCCGCTGATCGGCGGCAATGTCGGCGGGATCCCCCTGCAGATCGAGGACGACGTCACGGGCTTCTTGGTCGAGAGCATCGAGCAGTGCGCCGAGCGCGCGCTCGAGATTCTCGCCAACCCCTCGCTCGGCAAGTTTCTCGGACGCAACGGCAAGGAGCACGTGCGCGAGCACTTCCTGAGCCCGCGCTACCTGCGCGACTACCTGAAGATCTTCACCGAGCTCGAGCAGTCGTGAGCACGCAGCCGACACAGGCAGCGCCGCGCGCACCCGTCACACAACGAACGCCGCTGGTGCTGGTGTCCAACCGCGGCCCGGTCACCTTTTACGCCGGCGGCGAAGTCCAGCGCGGCTCGGGCGGCCTCGTGACCGCGCTCACCGGCCTGGCCTCGCACCGCGAATCGATCTGGATCGCCTCGGCGATGAACGAGTACGACGCCGAAGCGGCGCGCTCGAGCGGCGGGCGGGCGTTCCCCGTCACCTCGCCCGCGGGCGGCGAGTTCAAAGTGCGGCTCGTCGTCAGCGACGACGAGGCCTACGACCGCTTCTACAACGTGTTCGCCAACCCGATGCTCTGGTTCATCCAGCACTATCTCTGGGATCTCTCCAATGCGCCCGACATCCGCCGCGAGGAGATCGAGGCGTTCGAGTTCGGCTACAACGCGGTCAACGAAGATCTCGCGCGCGCGGTCGTCGAGGAGCTCGAGGATGTCCGCGAGCCGGTCGTGATGGTCCACGACTATCACCTCTACACGCTGCCCGATCTCGTGCGCAAAGCCAGGCCCGATGTGTTCCTGCACCACTTCATCCACATCCCCTGGACGCAGTCCGACGCGTGGCGCGTGCTGCCTACGCACATCAGGGAGGAGATCTTCGCGGGCCTGCTGGCGAACGACATCATCGGCTTTCACACCCGCTCGTACAGGCGCAACTTCCTGCAGTGCTGCCGCGATCTGATGGATCTCGACGTCGACTTCGCGCACGGCATCGTGCGCCACGGCGAGCGCGAGGTGTGGGTTCGCGCGTATCCGCTGCCGATCGACCACCAGGCGACACGCAGGCTCGCTCACGGCGCGCGGGTCGCGCGCTTCGAGGCCGAGCTGATGCGCCGCCGCCGCGACTATTTGATTCTCCGTGTCGACCGCGCCGACCTCTCGAAGAACGTGCTTCGCGGGTTCTCCGCGTTCGACCTGTTCCTCGAGCAGCATCCCGAGTTCACCGAGCGCGTGACGTTCATGGCCCAGATGATGCCCTCGCGCACCGACGTGCCGCAGTATGCCGAGTACCTCGAGCGGATCGAGGCGCTCGTCGCGGTCGTCAACCACCGTCACGGCACGCCCGACTGGATGCCGATCCAGCTGAAGCTGCGCGACGACATCGACGAGGCGATGGCCGCCTACAAGCACTACGACGTGCTGCTCGTAAACGCGATGTTCGACGGCATGAACCTCGTCGCCAAGGAGGGGCCGATCGTCAACGAGCGCGAGGGCGTCTCGATTCTCTCGGAGAACACCGGCGCTCACGAGGAGCTGGCGCAGTATGCGCTGTCGGTCAACCCGTTCGACATCCAGGAGCTCGCCGACTCGATCTACGCCGCGTTGACGATGGATCCGCTCGAGCGCCGGCGCCGCGCGCAGGGGCTCGCCGAGATCGTGACCTCCCGCGATCCCGGAGACTGGATCGACGAGCAGCTCGCCGACATCCGCGCCAAGGGCGAGTCGCGCTAGTGCTCAAGCCCGCTGATACGCGCTGTTATGATCGCGCTGCTCGATGACCCGCTCGACGCTGACATACGATCTCGTGGTCCTGGCCGACGCGCACGTCGACGACGACGCGCGCGCGAAGGTGCTCGCTGACACGCGCGCGCTGATCGAAGCTCGCGGCGAGATCGTGCGCGACGACGACTGGGGAGACCGGACGCTGGCGTTCCCGATCGAGCACCGGACCGACGCTCATTACCACCTGCTGCAGTTCCACGCAGCGACCCCCGAGCTGCTCAGCGAGCTCAACCGCACGCTGCAGATCAGCGACGAGATCGTGCGTTTCCGGATCATCAAGCTGAAGCCCGGCACGCCCGATCCGCCCGAGATGCGCCCGTCCGGCGCGAGCTCCAGGCAGGCCGAGCCGGCGAGCCCCGCCCCGGCCGACGCGCCCGCGCCGGCCGCTGCCCCTACCAGCGCCGCCGATGCGCCCTCCGGCGGCGATGCTCCGGCGAGTCCCGGCGAGACCTCCGCCGGCTCCGGTGAGGCGCCAGCCGGCGCAGCGCCGGCCGACGCCGGACAGAGCGAGGTCCCGGCCGGCGAGCCGGCCTAGCCGAACTCCTAGCCCAACCTGTTACCGCCCCGGCCAACACGGGTAATAACATCGGAATATGCACTGGGTGCACGACATGAACGAGCCCCCGTCGCAGAGCAGGAGCGACGTGCTGCGCTCGTCCCCGCCGATGTTCGAGTCGCGGCTGCTAGACGCGTTCTCCCGGGTGCACCCCGCAGTGCCCGCGATCATCTTCTCCCCGGCGATCGCGCTGCTGTTCGTCTGGAGCCTCTCCAACACGAGCATCTGGGCCACGCTCGCGCTGGCCGCGGGCGGGTACGTGCTGTGGACCCTGTTCGAGTACTGGCTTCACCGGATCGTGTTTCACTTCGAGCCCGAACAGGGACCCGGGGCGCGGATGCACTGGATCATCCATGGCGTGCACCACGAGCACCCCAACGACCCGCTGCGCCTGGTCATGCCGCCCGCGGTGAGCGTGCCGATCGGCGTGATCGTGTTCGGCCTGCTGTATCTCGTGTTCGGCGAGAAGTACGCTCCCGGTCTCGGCGCGGGCTTCTTCGCGGGCTACCTCGCGTACGACATGATCCACTACTACGTGCACCACTTCACGCCGCGCAACCGCCTGACCCGGATGCTGCGCGAGCGGCACATGCGCCACCACTTCCAGGACGACACGAAGGGCTTCGGGATCAGCGCGCCCTACTGGGACGAGGTCTTCAGAACCTCCTCGCGCGCACGCAGGTTCTTGCCCTGAGCGCGCTCCTCGGCTGAGCCGCCGCAGCCCGCGACGCCGCCGCGCGCCGGTCTACACTCGCCGGTGGCCTCGGACGCGTGTACCGAGCAGATATCGGCCGATAGCACAGAGCAATACAGAGAGCGAAAGGAAGGTACGTCGTGGCCGCCACCAATATCAACAGGGTCGTGATGACCGGCAACCTGACCGCCGATCCCGAGCTGCGCTCGCTGCCGAGCGGCACCTCGGTGTGCAGCATTCGCATCGCGTGCAACACGCGGCGCAAGAACGGAAGCACCGGCGAATGGGAGGACAAGCCCAACTACTTCAACGTCACCGTCTGGGGCGCCCAGGGCGAGAACGCCGCGCGCTTCCTGCACAAGGGGCGCCCGGTCGCGATCGACGGACGGCTCGAGTGGCGCGAGTGGGAGGCGCAGGACGGGACGAAACGCCAAGCAATCGATATCATTGCCGACTCGGTGCAGTTCCTGGGCTCCCGCGATGACGCCGCCGCGAGCGGCGAACCGGTCGCAGGTCGGTCAGCCGGCCGCGGGATCTCGGAGGGCGGCGACGTTCCGGTCGACGAACGGGACTTCCAGCCCGCGCCGGCAGCCGGCGGAACCGGCGACGACGACATTCCGTTCTAGCTACAGCAAGCAAGCAAACATCGACAGCGAGGGCATCTTTCAGTGGCAAAGCGCGGTCGCGGCAAGCCGGTGCGCCGGCGAGACAAGAAGGGCGGTCCCGGCAGCGGGCGGCGCAAGCCGTGCCAGCACTGTCGCGACAAGGTCGAGCGGGTCGACTACAAGGACGTCGCGATGCTGCGCAAGTTCGTCTCCGAGAAGGGCAAGATCCGCTCGCGGCGGATCACCGGCGCCTGCCGGCGCCACCAGGCCCAGATCGCGATCGCGGTCAAGCGCGCGCGCGAGCTCGCGCTGCTGCCCTACGTCAACGAGGGCGGGCGTGACGACAGTCCCCGGCGCGAACGAGAACGGTAGGCTGAGCCGCCAATGCCCGAGGCGATACTGCTAGAGGACGTCGAGCAGCTCGGCGAGCAGGGCTCGGTGGTCGAGGTCTCGAAGGGCTACCTGCGCAACTACCTGGTCCCGCGCAAGCTCGCGCAGCCCGCGACCAAGGGATCGCTGCAAGCGGTCAAGGATCGCCAGGAGGCCGCCGAGCGGGCCGAGCGCAACGCGATCGAACGGGCTGAGGAGAACGTCGCTCTGCTCAACCGGACGGTGCTCACGATCCCCCAGCAGGCCGGCGCGGACGGCAGGCTGTTCGGGTCGGTCACCGCACAGGACATCGCGACGGCGATCCACGAAGCGCGCGGGCTGACGATCGACAAACGCAACGTCCACATGCCCGAGCCGATCAAAAACGTCGGCACCTACATGGTCGTCGTCGAGGTCGTCGACAACGTCACCGCCACGATCAAGACCATGGTCGTCGCCAAAAACTAGTCCGCAGCGGCTGCGAACATCTGTTCGTGGCCAGCAAATTAGCCCGACATAGCGGGGTGCCCTGCGGGGGCTCCGCAGGCGCCGATCTAGACTCGCGCGAGCCTTCATCATGAGCGCGCTCGCAACGAAATCCAACGGCTCGGGCAGCGCCCGTTCGAGCGCGATCGCGCCGCCGCACAATCTCGACGCCGAGCAGTCGGTGCTCGGCGCGATCCTGCTGTCCGACCGTTCGCTGTACGCGCTCGTGATCGAAGAGGGCCTGCGGCCCGAGGACTTCTACCGCGAGCGCCACGGGACGATCTACGAGGCGATGCTCGGGCTCTACAGCGAAAGCGAGCCGGTCGACGTGCTGACGGTGACCGACCGATTGCGCAGGCGGGGCCAGCTCGAGGCGGTCGGCGGCGCGGCCGCGATCGACGAGCTGACCGGCTTCGTGCCGGCCGCCGGGCACGCGCGCCGCTATGCGCAGATCGTGCGCGAGAACGCGTTGCTGCGCAGGCTGCTGGCGAGCACCTACGAGATCCAGGACAGCGTGCTCAGCCATCAGGCGTCGCCGCGCGAGCTCGTCGAGCAGGCCGAGAAGGCCATGCTCGAGGTCGCGCGCGATGACCGCCAGCAGGACTTCAGGGCGATCGAGGACGTCCTGCACGAGGAGCTCGACAAGCTGCACCGGCTGTCGATCGAGAAGACCTCGCTGACCGGCACGCCATCCGGGTTCAAGGATCTGGACGAGATCACCGGCGGGTTTCAACCGGGGAACCTGGTGATCATCGCCGCGCGCCCGGCGATGGGCAAGAGCGCGCTCGTCTGCAACATCGCCGAGAACGCCGCCGTCGAGCACGGCAAGCCGGTCGCGCTGTTCTCGCTGGAGATGTCCGAGGCCGAGCTCGCGCAGCGGTTCGTCGCCTCGCAGGCGCTGATCAAGGGCGAGGAGCTGCGCAAGGGCCGCGTCGCCGAGACGCGCTGGCCAAAGATCCTCAAGGCCTCCCAGCGGCTGGCCGCGGCGCCGTTGTGGGTCGACGACTCAAGCGACGTCGGCCTGCTCGAGATCCGCGCGAAGGCCCGGCGGCTGCACAGCCAGTGCGAGCGCGGACTCGGCTTGATCATCGTCGACTATCTGCAGCTGATGCGCACCGACAGCCGCTACGACAGCCGCGTGACCGCCGTCGGCGAGCTCAGCCGGGGCCTGAAGATCCTCGCGCGCGAGCTGGGCGTTCCGGTGATCGCGCTCTCGCAGCTGAGCCGCGCCGTCGAGCAGCGCTCGCCAAAGGTGCCGCAGCTCGCGGACCTGCGCGAGAGCGGCAACCTCGAGCAGGACTCGGACCTCGTGATGTTCATCTACCGCGACGAGTACTACGACGAGGACTCCGAGCGGCCCGGCGAGGCCGATCTGATCCTCGCCAAGCACCGCAACGGCGCGATCGGCAAGGTGACGCTGACCTTCCAGAAGGAATACCCCAAGTTCCTGGGCTACGCCGGAGAGCGCTTCGCGCAGTGACCGGCGATGGCTGTCCCTTCGGCGCTTGCGACGGTAGCGGCTTTCTGATCGACGAGGCCACGAATACGGCCCACGACTGCCGCTGCCGGGCCGGGCGCATCGCGCAGGTGCGCAGCCGCCGCCTGGAAGCGCGCATTCCGCGTCGCTATCGCGAGATCTCCTTCGAGCAGCTGACCGGCACCGATCTCGCCGCCTTTCCCGAGGCTGTGCGCGTCGTGCGCCGGTTCGTGGAGCGCATCGACGAGAATCTCGACCGCGGCCGCGGCGTGTGGATCATGGGCGACGTCGGCACCGGCAAGACGATGCTCGCGATGCTGATCTCCAAGGCGGCGCTGGACGCGGGGCGGACGACCGCGATCTACTCGCTTCCGCGCCTGCTCAACCTGATCCGCGAGGCAATCGACGAAGAGGACGGAGTCGTCGGCTTTCTCGACAAGCTCGCCACCGTCGATCTGCTGCACATCGACGACGTCGGCGCCGAGAACCGCACCGATTGGGCGCTCGAGCAGCTGTACTCGATCATCAACTCTCGCTACGAGGACGAGCGCTCGATCGTGATCACCACGAATCTGGAACCGGACGAGCTCGCGCAGCAGATCGGTCAGCGCACGGTCTCGCGCCTGGTCGAGATGTGCGGCGACCCGTTTCCGCTGCCCCTGTTCGGCCGCGACCGCCGTCGCGAGCCGCGCGAGGCGACGCGCTCGAGCTGACGCGCGCGGCGGCGCGAGGGTGACCCGCCCGGCGAGCAGCGCCGGCGCCGGTCCCGGCGTGACCCGACGTACACTCCTGAAGCGCATGCCTGGAATCGTGATCGTCGGCGCCCAGTGGGGCGATGAGGGCAAGGGTAAGGTGACCGACCTGCTCGCCGAGCAGGCCGACGCGGTCGTGCGCTTTCAGGGCGGCAACAACGCCGGGCACACGATCGTGCGCGAGGGAGTCGAGTGGAAGCTTCACCTGATCCCCTCCGGGATCCTGTATCCGGGCAAGCGCTGCGTGATCGGCAACGGCGTCGTGATCGACCCGAAGGTGCTGATCGACGAGCTCGACGCGCTGCGCGCCCGGCGAGTCGACGTCAGCGGGCTGCGGATCTCCGCGAACGCGCATCTGATCATGCCCTACCACCTGCTGCTCGACTCCGCCGGAGAGACGCGGCTCGGCAGCCAGCAGATCGGCACCACTAGGCGCGGGATCGGCCCGTGTTATGCGGACAAGGCCGCGCGGCTGGGCATCCGCGTACAGGACCTGCTCGACGAGAAGATCCTGAAGAAGAAGATCGTCGCCGCGATGGAGCCCAAGCGGTTGTCGCTGCGCCCGTTCGCCAAGGACCCATCGCTCGATTTGCACGCGATGACCGAGGAGTACCTGACCTACGGACACCGTCTCGAGCAGCATATCGCCGACACCGCGAAGCTGATGTGGGAGCTGCTCGACCACGGACAGCAGGTGATCTTCGAGGGCGCGCAGGGCGCGATGCTCGACATCGACCATGGCACGTATCCGTTCGTGACCTCCTCGAACCCGCTGTCCGGGGCGGCCTGCGTCGGCACCGGCGTCGGACCCAAGAACATCGACGAAGTCTGGGGAATCTCCAAGGCATACACGACCCGCGTCGGTGCGGGCCCGTTCCCCTCAGAGCTGCACGACCGGACGGGCGAGCTGATCCGTGAGCGCGGCGGCGAGTACGGCACGACCACCGGGCGCGCACGGCGGGCCGGCTGGCTGGATCTCGTCGCGTTGCGCTACGCCGCGCGGCTCAACACGATGACGGCGCTCGCCGTCACCAAGCTGGATGTGCTTTCAGGCTTTGACCGCGTCAAGGTCTGCACGAGCTATCGCGGCGCGGAGGGCGCCGAGTTCGGCGACTTTCCCTATCACCAGACGGTTCTGCACCACACGACCGCCGAGCTGACAGAGCTGCCCGGCTGGCAGGAGGACCTCGGCGAGTGCCGCACGATCGCAGACCTGCCGCGCGCCGCTCAGGAATACCTGCAGATCATCGCCGAGCACGCCCGCGCGCAGATCGCGCTCGTCGGCGTCGGGCCGGGGCGCGAGCAAACGATCTGGACCGACGCAGGCCGGCGCACGCTCGCAGCGCGCAACGGCGACTCGCCCGACTGAAGCGATCTGTCAGCCGCGCCCGAACGTCTGCTGCTCATCCACGGTCCGTTCCGCCGTCGGCAGCGCTTCGAGCCGCTGGTCGGGAATCGGCTTGCCGCTCTCGACCGACAAGCCGTAGGTGCCGGCGGCGAGCCGCGCTTCGGCGCGCCCGACCGCGGCGAGCTGCTCCCCGAGGTCCCCCGCGAAACCCTTGTCGAACTCTTGCTGATAGAGCTCCTCCGAGTCCCGTTCGCCGGGTTCGTCGCTGGCGGCGGCTTCCTGGCGATCCGCGTCGTCGAGGCGGGCGAGTGCCTGCTCGAGCCGCTGCCGCTCGCGCGCGAGCAGTTCGCGTGCACGATCAGGATCCATGAGTTCAGGGTACCGCACGCGGGCGACACCGGCTTCCTGCAGGGCGTGGCGCGGAGACGACGACCTGACCAATCGAGTCCCGTGCGCCGGCGCGCGTTTGCACCGTTTAATGCACGTGACACCCACTTCTTGCGTGCCCTCGCAGAATAGTGAAAGACGAGTGGATCGCCTACCGCGAATCTCGAGAAGAAGGCATCAGTCCGACTGGAGTGAACAAGCCGCATTTAACAGACTTCGTACCACGGAGCGCGTCAAAGTGTGACCAACGACACACCGCGCTGTGACCGACGACACACCCGGCTGACGAATGCAGGACTACGTTACGCACCAGCCCGGAAGGCGGCCGGGGGGACCTCTACAAATCCCGGCGACAGCGGCCTTGCCCGCGGAGACAACAACATTAGGAGACATCATGTCGTTTAGACGAATGCTGACGGCTACCGTCGGCGCTGCGCTCGCCAGCCTGTTGCTTGCGGGGTCAGCTCTGGCGGCGGGAGACCCCGTGCTCGGACCGAGCGGCGGCGGTTCTCACTTTGCGCCTGCTTTCGAAAAAATTAGCGGTGCCGTGCCCTACGAATACTGCGACTCTGTCGCGGGCTGTTACAACCCCAACACACTCGAGCTCGCGGTCTTTGGGAAAACCAAAACCTGGGAGTTCACGCATGACCCCGGAGTGGGCGGGTATGTGGTCAAGCCGGCCAAACAGAAATTCACGTACCTCGTCTACAACGACGGGTACTGCAATGGTTGCTACCTGGTCGGAATCAAGACCGTACTCGGTTTCTTTGACGGGGCGTTCTACTACGCAGACGGTGAATACTCAGGCATCACCTGGGAAGCGTTCAAGCTCTAGCGTAGAGATGTTGAGGCTCCAGCTCGTGCTATTCAGCTCCAGCGTCGAGCTTGGATAACGGCGCCGCGACCCTCTTTGGGTCGTGGCGCCGCCCCCTTTGGTATCTAAAGTGGTAGGCATGGAACGTGTGGCTTGCAAAGGTGATCCTCGGGAATACCCTGCGAGACTGCGGTGGCGCTGACAATCTTCGGCGTAGTCGCGCTCACGTTCATGATGCTGATGTACGCGCTCGAGCGGCGCGGGCCCCGCTTCATCCTCGCCTTCGCCTGCGGATGCCTGCTCGCCAGCATTTACGGGTTCCTCGCCGGGACCTGGCCGTTTGGCGTCGTCGAGCTGATCTGGGCGCTGATCGCCCTTCGGCGATGGCAGCAGACCCACACCCATACCGCAAAGACTCGCGGTTAGGATTCAATCGTCCTCCTGAGGACTCCCTGGGGTCAAAGCGAATGCCCGACCGAGGCCTCCCCGGACGAGCTCGTAGGTGAGGAGGACGAGGCCGTCACCAATCTTCTTGATATCGACGAGGCGCATCGGCTGCCTCTCACTGGTCTCGCCGAACAGGCGCTCGCCTGTCCCAAGCACGACCGGGAAGACGACCAGCCGCAGCTCGTCGACGAGGTCATGCTTGATCAGCGTGTGCCCGAGCTGGTAGCTGGCGGGGACGACGATTTCTCCGTCTAGCTCCTGCTTTAGCTTCGAGACCTCCTCTACCACATCGCCCGTTAGCACCGTGGAGTTGTTCCAGTCGGGATCTACGATGGTGGATGACACGACGTACTTGGGCATGCTGTTCAACCTGTCGGCCAACTCGCCACTCCGGGGTCGCCACCGCACCCCGAAAAACTCGTAGCTCCGCCGACCCAGCAGCCATGCCTCGGCACCTAGCGCCTCCGCGAGCGCGACCTTGTTCCACTCTTCGAGATCCTTGCCGCCAAACTGGACGAACCAGCCGCCGAGTCCGAAGCCCTCCTGACCGTCCGGGTCCTGGATCACTCCGTCGAGCGAGACGTTCTGCGGGCCACTGATCACGATCTTTGCCATGTCGGTTCTCCTTTGTGTCGATGTCGCCGTCCTACTTGACGAAACACCGCGTGCGAGGGGAATTCAGCGATGAGTTTGCGGCGCGAACGGTGTTGCTGAGGCGATCGAGGTCCGCGATGGAAAGGACGTGCAAGGATCGTGTGGTGACCGAGAGCACGCTCAGTCTCGCCCGCACCGGGGACGAAGACGCGTTCCGCCAGCTGACGGACCCCTATGACCGCGAGCTGCGCCTGCACTGCTACCGGATCCTGGGCTCGGTGCAGGACGCGGAGGACATGGTCCAAGAGACGCTGGTGGCGGCCTGGCGCGGGCTTCAGCGCTACGAGGAACGCGACTCGCTGCGCGCCTGGCTATACCGCATCGCGACCAACCGCTGTCTGAACGAGCTCCGCGACAGAGAACGGCGCCCACGTGAGGCCCCGAGCCTCCCGTTTGACGTCCCCGAGCCCACTCGCCGCGGCGAGGAGCTGTGGCTCGAGCCGTACCCCGACGAGCTCCTCGAGGGGATCGCGGAGACCTCGCCCGGGCCGGAAGCACGCTACGAGAGAAAGGAAGCGGTGACCCTGGCGTTCGTCGCCGTCCTCCAGCACCTCCCGCCGCGGCAGAGGGCGGTCCTCGTGCTGCGTGACGTGCTCGGCTTCCACGCGGCAGAGGTGGCGGAGATGCTCGAAAGCAGCGAGGCGTCGGTCAACAGCGCTCTGCAACGCGCGCGGGCAACGGTCGAGGGCCGCCGCCCCTCCGACCGCGGACGCGCGCCCCTGCCGCGCTCACCAGGCGAGCGCGAACTCGTCTCTCGCTTCGCCGACGCGGTCGAGAGCGGCGACGTCGATGGAATGGTCTCGCTGCTCACCGACGATGCCCTACTCACCATGCCGCCCCTGCCGCTCGAGTACCGGGGGCACGAGGCGATCGCCCGGTTCCTCAGCTACCGGGAGCATGCGCGCGGCACGCCACTGCGTGTTGTGCCCATCCGGGCCAACACCCAGCCAGCCTTCGGCTGCTACACCCCGGACGCCGAGGCTGGGACCGCCCAGCCCGCCGGCGTGTTCGTGCTGACGCTCGAGGGAGACGCCGCCACGGCGATCACCTGGTTTGCCGACCCCGCCCTGTTCGAGCGCTTCGGGCTTCCGCGGACGCTGCGCTCATAGGCCGCGCCCGGCGATTTGAGTGGGCCGTGCAGGAATCGAACCTGCAACCTTGGGCTTAAGAGGCCCCTGCTCTGCCAATTGAGCTAACGGCCCGCGAGGGCGCCGGATCAATCGTGCTCCGGCTCAGGCGGCGATTTTATCGAGGAGCTGGGCGGCGGCCGCCCGAGACTAGAACACGACCGTGCGGCCACGATCGACGATCACCCGGTCATCGAGGTGCAGCGCGACCGCGCGCGCGAGGACGGTGCGCTCGATGTCGCGCCCGACCCGTTCCAGATCGGCGACGCTCTGGCGGTGGTCGACGCGAACGACGTCCTGGTCGATGATCGGTCCGTCGTCGAGCTCGGCGGTCACGTAGTGGGCGGTCGCGCCGATCAGCTTCACGCCGCGCTCGTGCGCGCGGCGATAGGGATTGGCGCCTGGGAACGCGGGCAGGAACGAGTGGTGGATGTTGATCGCGGGCATGCTCACACGCTCGAGAAACTCGCCGCTGAGGATCTGCATATAGCGCGCGAGCACGAGCAGCTCGGCACGATCGCCCAGCAGCTCGAGCATCCTCGCCTCCGCCTGCTGCTTGCGCTCGCTAGCCACCGGCACGTGGTGGAAGGGCACGCCCGCGGCCTCGGTCTCGCCGCGCAGATCGTCGTGGTTTGAGATCACCGCAACCACGTCTGCGTCGAGATCGCCGCGCCGCCAGCGCCACAGCAAATCGACCAGGCAGTGGTCGTGGCGGGAGACGAGGATCGCGACCCGCTGGCGCTCGCCCCAGTAGCGAAGATGCCAGTCCATCGCGAAGTTATCCGCGACCTGGCTCGCGAAGCGCGCCTCGAAGCGGCGGCGGGGATCCTCGCGCGCCGGGCGGTCGAGCTCATCCAGGACGAGCTCGGTGCGCATGAAGAAGCGCCCACCGCTCGGGTCCGAGGAGTACTGGTGGGATGAGACGATGTTCGCGCCCTGCTCGAACAGGAACCCCGAGACCGCCGCGACGATCCCCGGCCGGTCCGCGCAGCCAATCAGCAGGCGAGCGGAGTAGCGCGGGGAGCCGTTCTCGCGCTCATTCACGCGGCGCTATTTCGTCGTCGACGTCAAGCCGCCGGGCTGCGGGGTGTTGGGCGCCTTGGTCGTTCCCGTGAAAGTGCCGCCTCCGGCCGATTTGACTTTGATCGGTTCGCCGTTCGCGCCTTTGGCGGTGTATTCGGGACCTTCGGGGTGTTGCTTGGCTTCGGCCAGCTCTTTTTCCAGGCGCTTGCGGGTTTCCGGCGAGGCCAGCGCGATCGCCTTGTGGGCGGCGAGATCGCCGGTGTTGGCGTTCTTGGCCTTGTAGGCGTAGGACGCGAGCGAGGCATACAGCGAGGATTGATACTGCTGGGTGCTTTCGTGCTTGGTCGGAATCACGATCTGCAGCGCCTTGACCGCTTCGCCGGGTTGGTTGAGGCCTTCTTCGCCGTAAATCGTGACCATCTGCTGCGCGGCGACGGGGTTCGGTTTGGACGGATTCAGCGCGATGTAGCTGTTCCAGGACTGCGCGATCTGCGCGTAGAGTTCCCGCCCCTTGCCCGTCAGCCCGGCGGTGCGCGAGACGTATTCTTCGCCGTTGCCGGCTTGGTGCAACTGCGCGAGCACCAGCTTTTCCCAGGCGACTGTGTTGTTCGCCTGCTTCTGCGTGAGTTTTTTGTACTTGTCGATTTCGGCCGAGTAGGTCGTGCCGCCCGAGCCTTCTTTGCCGGTCAGGTTGCTGAGCAGCCCGCCGCCGCCGAAGCCGGCGCCGACGCCGAAGAAGACCAGCCCCGCTCCGATCAGCAGGGCGAGCCCGCCGTAGATCACCCGGACCGTGCGGCGCCGGCCGCGTCCACGCAGATCGAACAGCATCAGCCGGAGAGTCCTGGGTCTGTGTGGTCCATGATCTGTTGCACTGTCGGGTCGTTCGCGTTGCCTGCGGGTGCTCCGCCGGTCGAGGGCTCGCCCGCCTCCGGGGTTGTCACCACCGGCCTGCGGCGCTCGGCAAAGGACGCGAGCAGGATACTCAGCTCATATAGTACGTATAACGGCAAGGTCTCGAGGATCAAGGTGATCGCGTCGCCGGGGAGGAATGCAGCGACCGCGGCGCACACGACGATTGCGTAGCGGCGGTTTTTGCGCAGTTGGCGCGGGGTTACTATCCCCGCGCGGGTGGCGGCCAGGATCGCGACCGGCACCTGGAAGATCAGCCCCATCGCGAGCAGCAGCGTCGCGGCGAAGCGGTAGTAGGGCGCGGCCTGCACGAGCACGTTGAACTGGCCGCTGTTGAAGTTCTGAAAGAAGCGGACCGCGGCCGGCAGCACGACGAAGTAGCCGAACAGCACGCCGATCGCGAACAGGAACGGGATCGCGGCGAGCAGTGGCAGCGCGACGCTCCGCTCCCTCGGGCTGAATGCGGGCAGGACGAAGCCGTAGATCTCGAACAGGATCACGGGCAGCGAGAAGACGAGCGCGAACAGCAGGGTGACGCCGAGCGTCGTCGTAAACGGCTCGCCGATGCCGAGTGTCACCGGCTTGTTGCCTTCCGGGACGCGTGGGATCTTGGCGACGTCGGCCTGCAAGCGGGGGATCTCGGCGGCCAGCGCCACGCGGGTCGCCGCCGGGAGCTTGCTCGCGGGGTTGGCCAGCTCGGCGGCGATCTTCTGCACGTCGCCGGCGACGGCGAGCACGCCCTGCTGGGCGAGCGCGGTCTGCCCGAGCGGGCCGTTGCCGCGCGCGACCTGTTTCTGGGTCTGCTTCGCGAGCGGGCGGTTGACGATTTCCAGCAGCGCATGGTTCTGCCACAGGCAGACGCCAAAAGCGACCGCGACGACGGCGCCGCAGATGATCAAACGCGTGCGTAGCTCTTCGAGATGGTCGACGAGGCTGAGGCGATCTTCGTGGCCGATCGTGCGAATCGCGGTGGCCATCAGGCCTATGAAGCTATCACCGCTGCTGCGCCGCTCCCGCCACTCGCGGCGCCGGCCACCCGCGCAAGGCGCCCGCCGCAGAACCCGCGCATTGCCCTAAAGGCGTGCGCGCGAAGGGCCGATGAGAGAGGGAGTCAAAAACCATGGCTGACGCCGACCGACATATCCGCCAGCGACGCCATCGCGTGCAGCTGCCCGACGGCAAGCAGGTCGAGATCATCTACCGCGACCTGCGCCCGCTGCATGGGAGCAGCGGATCCGAGGCGGCCTGCGCCGAGCAGGCGCCGGCGGCGGCGGGACCGTCGCCGGTCGCGGACCAGGGCGGCGCGTCGGGCGCGATCCATATCAGCGACGTCCGCGACATCCCGGACGCGGGCCAAACCCCGCAGGCGCCCGAGCGCCCGGAGCCGTTGCACATCTGCTTCAACTGCCGGAGCGAGCTCGTGTTTCCGCTCGACTGGGTCGAAGCCGGCGAGCGCCACTGGCGGATCCTGCTGCGCTGCCCGGAGTGCGAGGCACATCGTGAAGGCGTCTTCGAGCAGGACATCGTCGAGCGGCTCGACGACGAGCTCGAGCGCGCCGCGAACCGGCTGTTGGACGAACTGCGGCAAGTCACCTACGCGAACATGAGCGACGAAATCGACTTCTTCGTGCGAGCTCTGGACGCGGACCTGGTCGTCCCGAGCGACTTTCACCGGTAGCGCTCGACGACGGCGTCGGCCACGAGATCGAACGGGACCGCGCGTCCCGCGGGAAGGCTCAGCGCGAGCGTCGCCTTGGCTTCCTCAACCAGCGCCAGCGCGCGCGCGCGCGCCGCATCGAGGGCGCCCGTGGCGGCGATCCGCTCGCACAGCTGCTCGGCCTGCTCTGGCCGCTCCAGGTGCGAGAGATCGAACGCGGCCGGCTCAGGATCGAGCTCGCGGGCGAGGATCAGCGGCAGCGTGACGGTGCCGTCGAGCAGATCGGTGCCGCGCGCCTTGCCCGTGCGCTCGACCGGCCCGGACACGTCGAGCACGTCGTCCAAAAGCTGGAACGCCAGGCCGATGCGTCTGGCGAACGCGCCCAACGCGGCGGCCAGCGCGTGCGAGCCCTCGACCGCCGCGAACGCGCCCATCCGACAGGCTGCCTCGAACAGGGCGGCGGTCTTCAGCTCGCAGCGGCGCAGATAGCGCTCGACCGCGACGTGGCTTGCATAGGCATCCTCGCGCTGCAGCAGCTCGCCCTCGGCGAGCGCCGAGCTCGCGTCCGAGAGAGCCTCGAGCTGAGCCTCGTCGCCGTTGCGCGCGAGCTCGGCGAAGGCTCGCGAGAACAGCAAATCGCCGGTCGCGATCGCGAGCTTGCGGCCGGCGGCGGCCGCGACCGACGGCCGGCCCCGTCGCAGCTCGGCGCCGTCGATGACATCGTCGTGCACGAGCGTCGCCGAATGCACGAGCTCGACGGCGACGGCGGCGCGGACCAGGCCTTCCTCACCGGCCTCCGTCGCCGGGGGGCCGCCCGCGGACTGCGCCGCGAGCACGACCAGCAGCGGGCGCAGCCGCTTGCCCCCCGCGACGACCGTCCCCGTCGCGTGCGAGGCCAGCGGATCGCCCGCCTCGGCGGTCACGCGCTCGAGGTGCAGCTCGGCCTTGACCATCCGCTCGCGCAGCGGATCGCCGCCGTGGCGCATGATCGCCTCGACCGCATCCACGTCTGCGACGGCGCCATCCGCACCCGTACCGATGCTGCTGTTCGCGGTCCTCACCTGTTTGCCTCCAGGGAAACCGTACCGGCATGGATCGAGATGATCCCTCCCGCCGTGAGCAGGTAGCTGATCTCCTGAAGTCCTGCGCGCGCCATCGCGGCCGCGAGCTCGGCCGGAGCGGGAAAGCGCTTGACCGAACTCGGCAGGTACGCATAGGCCTCGGCGATGCCTCCTTGCGCGCACGCCCCGCCGACCCGCCCGAGCGTCCGCTCGAGCGCCCCGACGACCCGCCCGAGCCCGGGCACGAGCCGGTCGAACCACAGGCTGAAGAAGATCTGAAGCGGCGGCTCGGTCGGCGTCGCCAGCTCGAGCACGACGACCCGCCCGCCTGGCCGCACGACGCGCGTCATCTCGCGCAGGCCGCGATCCAGATCGGAGAAGTTGCGCGCGCCGAAGCCGACCGTCGCGGCATCGAAGCGGCCATCGGGGTACTCGAGCGCAAGCGCGTCTCCCCACTGAAAGCGCGGCATCACCCCCGGCGCGTGCGCGTTCGAAGCCTTCGCGCGCGCGCGCTCGAGCATCCGCTCGGAGAAGTCGCTGCCGATCACCTCCCCGTCGGGCGCCACCCGGCGCGCGAGCTCGAGCGCCAGGTCGCCGGTACCGGTCGCCACATCGAGGACGCTACTGCCGGGGGCGACCCGCGCGAGGTCCGCCGCGCGCTCGCGCCAGCGCCGGTGCAGGCCTGCGGTCATCGCCGTGTTCAGGGCGTCGTACACGCCGGCGATGCGGTCGAACATCTCGCGCACCTGGTCGGCCTCCAGTCGTCCGGGTGAAGAGCCGCGCGGCGCGGCGCTCTGCTGGAGGCCCTGCTCGGCGGGCATGTGCCAGGACGCTACTTCAGCTGCGACAGGAAGAAGGTCACCGACTGGAACTTCTGCGGCGGCAGGTTCTTGAACGAGGGCATCGGCGCCGTCGGGTTGACGAGCGTGCGCGCGATCCCCAGCCGCGGCAGCCGCGAGCCGATGTGGGTCAGGTTCGGGCCGGGGCCATCGTTGCCGTTGTCGCCGATCTTGTGACACGCCAGACAGCCCGACTGCGCCACGACGTCCTTGCCCGCTTCGAATTCGGCGAGCGTCTTGCCGCCCGCCCGCTTGATCGACGTCGGCGTGGCCAGTTCGATCGCGGTCGGAGAGCCCGCGCTGGCCCCCTGATAGGTGAGCAGCGCCATCGCGCCGATCACGATGATTCCGGTGAGCGTGGCGACCGGGCGGCGCTCGGGACGGCGCTCGGGTCCGCGATCGATGAACGGCAGCAAGAACAGGATGATCAAGCCGATCGTCGGTACCCCGATCGTCGCCAGCGGCACGAGGCTGGGCGGCTTGATCACCCGCAGCACCTCGAACAGGAAGAAGAAGTACCACTCGGGTCGCGGCACGTAGGTGGTGGTGGTCGGGTTCGCCTTCGGGCCGAGCTCGGCACCGAGCACGAGTGACAGCGTGATGATCACCGCGAGCACCACGCACGACATCGCCGCGTCCTTGGCGACGGCGTAGGGCCAGAAGGGCTTGCCTTCCGACTTCAGGATCGCGTACTCGCGGAGGTACTGCTCCTTCTGGGCCTGGTTCATGCGTCGGCCTCGCGCAGCTCCGGGCGCTCCTTGGCTTTCAGCCATGGCGGCGCGGTCGTGCCGAGCTTGGCCACCAGGTAGAGGTGCGCGCCGATCAGCACGATCAGCAGGCCAGGCACGAGCAGCATGTGGATCGCGTAGAAGCGAGACAGCGTCGTCGCCCCGAATTCGGGCCCGCCGCGCAGGAAGTCGCTGAGGTAGGGGCCGATCAGGGGACCGGTGCCGTTGATGTTCAAGCCGACGATCGTCGCCCAGTAGGCGCGCTGGTCAAACGGCAGCAGATAGCCCGTGAAGGCCATCAGCAGCGTCAGCACGAGCAGGACCACGCCGATCAGCCAGTTGAGCTCGCGCGGATACTTGTAGGCGCCGAAGAAGAACACGCGGCCCATGTGCACGAACACGAGGATCACCATCACGCTCGAGCCCCACTTGTGCATGCCGCGCACGAACTGGCCGAGGAACACTTCGTTAGTGACGTGGCGGATCGATTCGTACGCCCCGCCGGAGGCGTCCGGGCGGTAGTACATCGCCAAAAATACGCCCGTGACCGCCTGCGAGAGGAAGGCGAACAGGGTGGCCGATCCGAGCGTGTAGAACCAGTTCGTTCCCCTCGGGACCTTGCGAAACAGAGCCCAGCGCACGGCCCCGCTCAACGACGTGCGCTCGTCGACCCAGTCGACGACGGTCGCGCCGGCGTGCTTGGCCTGGTCGGCAGGGGCGACCGCGCCATTGCTTTCGCCCGGCCGGGCCGGGGGCGCCTTCAGCGCGGACGGCACCGGCGGGGCGGGGAGCTTGGGGAACCGCGCCATCGCTGTCCTACACCTACAGTTTCTGTGCGCCAGGACGCGACGGGTACAGGTATTGGCCGATCCCGTCCAGTGGCTCAGCGGGATCGCGCGGGGAGAAGCGTTTGAGCTCGCTGTTGACCGAGAAGCGCGGGCCCAGTTCGACTTCATTTTTCGCGTTGACGCGCGTGTAGAAGCGGTCGAGGGGGCGTACCGGCGGGCCTCCGACGCGGCGGCCGAGCAGGTCGTAGACCCCGCCGTGGCAGGGGCAGATGAAGCGCTCGGCGGCGTCGACCCAGCGCACGGGGCAGCCAAGATGCGCGCAGCGGGTGGAGATCGCGATGTAGGGGGTGCCGCGGTCGTACGGGTCGGTGTCGATCGCGGCGTTGAACTTGCGCACGTAGGCGGTCGTCTTGCCGGCCTCGCCGATGTCGGGATTAACGGTGAGCACGACCGGGACATAGTTGTCGGCGTTGAACATGCCCACCGGGCCGACGCTTTCCCAATGGGCCGGCGTGCTTTTGAAGATCGGGCCGGCCGCGAACCCGAGCGCGGGGAGCGTGAACGCGGCCACGCCGATCGCGCCGGCGGTGTGCGCGCTGCCCGTCATGAACCGGCGGCGCGTCACGGTCTCACCCTCGAAGGCCCCGGGGATCTCCCGTTCGATGGTGTACTTGGGCTTCTGTTTGGCGCGCTTGTCGGGCACTGCCACGAACAATATCGAGGCGCGATTCAACGAGACGCCGAAAGCCCTTGGGCGCTTGTGCGCATCGCCTCGATTGCCTCGGACGCGCCGGCGAAGGCGAGCTGCTTGGCGCGGCGGTGAGCCTTGCTCGAGCCCCAGCCGACCGCGCGCGCCCCCGCTCCCCAGACCGCGCCCGCGAGCTCAGGTTCGCCCGAGGCGTGCGCGAGCGCGCACAGCGTGATCGTGTCGGCGAGCTCGGCGACAGCGGTTGTGTCGCCGAGCTCGACCAACTTGGCCAGGCCGAGCGCGTACAGCCGGTCGCCGGCCAGCAGCCCGACGTCCGCCTCGGGTGAATCGATCACGCGCGGGACGCCGTAGTGCAGGAGATAGCCCTCATAGATCGCCTCGACCAGCAGCTCATATTCCGCCGGCGCCGCGCGCGCGCGGGGACCCGCGGCGACGGTCTGCGCGGGGCCGTGCTCAGCGCGGACGGTGCCGTCGGCGACGACGAGTGTCGCCATCAGCCCACCCTGCTCGCGCAACAGCGCCGCCAGGCGCTGCAGCGCCGTGCCCTCCTCGGCGCCGGTCACGGCGGATCTCCGCGGGCGCGCTCGCCGAGCGTCGCGAACGCTGCCGAGGCCGCGTCGATCGTTCGCTCGATCTGCTCGGGCGTGTGCGCGAGCGAGGGAAACCAGGCCTCGAACTGAGACGGCGGCGGGTAGACCCCGCGCGCGAGCAGCGCGCGACACCACGCGGCGTACGCGCGCTGATCGCAGGCGCGCGCATCGGCGAAGTTGCGCACCGGCCGAGCCTCGCCGCGCCCGGGCGAGAGCGGGGCGCTGAAGAACACGGTCAGCAGACCGGGAAGCGACACGACGCTGACCGGATAGGAGTGCGCGCGGGCGGCCTCGCGCAGCCCGGCGGCGAGGCGATCGGTGATCGCGGCCAGACGCAGGTACGCCGGCTCGTCGAGCAGCGCGAGCGTCGCGAGCCCCGCGGCTACCGCGAGCGGGTTGCCGGACAGCGTCCCGGCCTGGTAGACCTCGCCCGCCGGAGCGAGCATCCCCAGCAGCTCGGCCCCGCCGCCCAGCGCCGCGGCCGGCAGGCCGCCGCCGAGCACCTTGCCCAGGATCGTCAGCTCGCCGGTCACCCCCGTCAGTTCCTGCGCGCCGCCGTAGGCGACGCGAAAGCCCGAGATGACCTCGTCGAGCACGAGCAGGGCGCCGGTCGCGCTGGCGCGCTCGCGCAGCAGCTCGAGGAAGCCGTCGCGCGGGGGGACGAGACCCATGTTGGCGGGAAACGGCTCGGCGATGATCGCCGCGAAGCGATGCTGCTCGGTGGCGCTCTGCAGGGCCTCGGCGTCGTTCCAGGCGACGACGACCGTCTCGGCCGCCGTGGCCGCGGGCACGCCGGGACTCGCGGGCAGCGACTGGGTCGCGAGGCCCGATCCGGCCTGGGCGAGCAGGCCGTCGACGTGCCCGTGGTAGGCGCCCTCGAACTTGAGGATCTTCTCGCGGCCGGTCGCCGCGCGGGCGAGCCGGATGGCGGTCATCGAGGCCTCCGTGCCCGAGCTGGTCATGCGCAGCATCTCGACGCCGGGCACCCTGCGCACGACCGCGCCCGCGAGCTCGACCTCGCCCGGCGTCGGCGCGCCGAAGCTCGTGCCGCGGGCGGCGGCGCCGGTTACGGCGGCGACGATCTCGGGGTGCGCATGGCCATGGATCAGCGGCCCCCACGAGCACACGTAGTCGACGTAGCGGTTGCCGTCCACGTCGATCACCTCGGCGCCTTCGCCGCGTGCGAGGAAGACGGGGTCGCGTCCGATCGAGCGCATCGCGCGCACGGGCGAGTTGACGCCTCCGGGCAGCAGCTGAAGTGCGCGCCGGTAGAGCTCAGCCGAACGCGTGTCGGTCAGCGAGGCGGCCACCTCAGACGCCCGTGTGCTCGCGCTCCCAGGCCTTGAATTCGTCGGTGAAGTAGAGCAGCCGGATCTTCTTGAACTCGGTCGAGCTGTAAAGGGTCGCGCGCTCGCTGATGCCGGTCTGCTGCGCGATCGAGTCGAGGATCGCGTCGCACTCCTCCTTGGAGCGACCGTGCGCCATCGTAAAGACCGAATACGGCCAGTCGGCATAGGTCGGTCGCTGGTAGCAGTGGGAGATGCCGCGCACCGCGGCCATGCGCCTGCCGACATCGAGGATGTCCTCCTCGGGCACCCGCCAGACGCCCATGCCGTTGGCCGAGAAGCCGGCGCGCCGGTGGTAGAGGATCGCGGCGACGCGGCGCAGCAAGCCGCGCTCCTGCATGCCCGCGAGGTGCTCGAGGAAGCGCTGCTGCGTGAGCCCGACCCGTGCGGCCGCGTCCGCGTAGGGCTCGGGCACGACCGGCATGTCGCCCTGCAGAGCGCGGATGATCGCCACGTCGAGCTCATCGTAAGGCTGGCGTTCGAGCTCGATCGGGTCGCTCGCCTCGGCGGCCCGGGCGAGCGCGTCGGTGTCGCCCTCCATCTCCAGGTCCATGCGGATCTTGAACAGCTTCAGCGTCGGCAGCTGACGGACGGATTCGGCGCCGGTCTCGCGGGCGAGCACCTCGAGCGTCCCTTCCAGGCCGAGCCGCGAGTCGGGCTCGGTGGCGACCGTGAACCACAGGTTGAACTCGTGATTGCGCAGGTAGTTGTGCGAGACCCCCGGGTGCGCGTTGATCATCTGGGCGGCGCGGTGCGGATGCTCGGGGTCGACCTTCGCGGCGACCAGCATCGAGGAGTAGCCCAGCGCGCGCGTGTCGAAGATCGGCGTGACCTGCCTGATGATCCGCTTCTCGAGCAGGCGCTCGACCCGGGCCATCACCTCCTGCTCGCTGACAGCCGCGAGCTCGGCGACGCGCGCATACGGGCGCGGGGCGATCGGAAACGAACCCTGCATCAGGTTGAGCAGCCGCTTGTCGATCTCGTCGAGCGGTATCGCGGCGCCGTGCTTGCGGCTGCGCAGCTTCGGCGCCGCCCCGCCGGTCAGAATCCCGTCGCTCATCGCGCGGTCCACCTCACGACCCTCCCGCCAGCCAGCGGGCGGCGTCGAGCGCGTGATAGGTGATCACGATGTCCGCGCCCGCGCGATGCAGGGAGGTGAGGATCTCGAGCACCGCGCTTTGCTCATCGAGGTGTCCGGCAGCAGCGGCGCTCTTGACCATCGCGTACTCGCCGCTGACGTTGTAGGCGGCGATCGGCAGCGCGGTCTCACGCCTGACCGCGGCGATCAGATCGCCGTAAGCGAGCGCGGGCTTGACCATCAGCATGTCCGCCCCCTCGTCGACATCGAGCAGCGCCTCGCGCAGCGCCTCGCGACCGTTGGCCGGATCGAGCTGGTAGGAGCGGCGATCGCCGAACGCGGGCGCAGAGCCGGCGGCGTCGCGAAACGGGCCGTAGAAGGCGGACGCGAACTTGGTCGAGTACGCGAGGATCGGAGTGTCGCTGAAGCCCTCGGCGTCGAGCTCTGAGCGGATCGCAGCGACCCTTCCGTCCATCATGTCCGACGGCGCCACGATGTGCGCGCCCGCGCGCGCATGGCTCACCGCGGTGCGCGCGAGCAGCTCGAGCGAAGCGTCGTTGTCGACCGTTCCATCCTCGCGCACGACGCCGCAGTGACCATGGTCCGTGTACTCGCACAAACACACATCGGTGATCAACAAAAGCTCCGGCAGCGCCTGGGCGAGAGCGCGCAGGGCCAGCTGCACGACACCCTCATCGTCGAAGGCGCCGGTGCCGTCGGGGTCCTTGTGCGCGGGCACGCCGAACAGGAGCACTGCGCCGATGCCCAGCTCGGACGCCTCGCGCGCGCGCTCGAGCGCTTGAGAGAGCGACAGTCGCTGCAGCGCCGGCAGCATCGCGTCGGCGTCGGCGCCGGACGGCGCGCTCGCGTCGCAGACGAACAGCGGCAGCACCAGCCGCTCGACGCGCAGCCCCGTCTCGCGCACGAGCCCGCGTAACCCGGCGGTCGCGCGCAGTCGGCGCATGCGCGTCTTCGGATAGGCCATCGCAAGTCGAGGATACCCGCGCTCAGCGGCGAAGGCGCACCTGGCGGGGGTGTGCGTCCTATTCGAGCCGCCGCAGGCCGATTCGCGCGAGCGCGCCGAACAGGGCAGTCAGCCCGAGCAAGTGGGCGACCGACACGGCGAGTCCCGGGGAGGCGCCGTTGACCGCCGCGTCGAGCGCTTGCAGGGCGGCCTTGAACGGGAACACGAACGAGATCACGCCGATCGCCTCGTACAGGCCGTGCGCGACCGCGCTCGAGGGAACCAGCGCGAGGAACGCGAGCGGCAGGGACAGCAGGAACGCGAGCAGCGAAGCGGCGCGGACCTCGCGCGCGAGCGCCCCGATCGCGACACCGAGCGCGCCGAACGCGATCGCGCCAAAGGCCAGCGCGATCAGCCACTGTCCGACGCGCGACCAGTCGAGACTGACGAACGCGCCGATCCCCGCGAGCATCGCCAGGCCGAGCGCGAACGCGCAGCTCGCCGCGAGCAGCAGCTTCTGCGCGAGCAGCCCCTCGCGGGTGACCAGGCCGCGGGCCAGGCGCGCGAGCACGTGCTCCTCGCGCTCGAGCGCGAGTCCGCCGGCGGCGAGCAGGACGCAGACGAGCATCAGCGACACGCTGACCGCGACGACCACCGCGAACGTGTTCAGCGGGGTCCGCCGCCCTTGCACCAGCGTGCTCTTGACCTGGATCGGCTGACCGATCGTCGATAGGACGCTCTTTGACAGGCCGAGGTTCTGAGCGGCGAAGCGCGCAAACGCCTCGATTCGTTCGAGCGTCTTGCGATCGGCGCTCGAGCGCTGGCGGGCGCTCAGCGAGTGCAGTTCGGCCGGAATCTGGTCGAGCCCGACCATGCTCGGCGGGCCGCCGAGGATGCCGAGGTTCCCGCCCTGCAGCAGCACCCCGATCGCCTCCGCCGCGGCGCGCTGCAGCTGTTCGGAGAAGCCGAGGTTGGCCTGTGCGAGCGCCGAGTTCAGCTGCGAGCGCACGAGCGACTGCTCCACGGCGTTGCCGTTGTAGAGCACTTCCAGGCTGCCCTGGCTGACGCCGGTGGCGATCTTCGCGGCGATGTCGCGCGGGATCACGACCGCGGCGAGAACCTTGCCCGACTTGACGTCCGCGATCGCCTGCTCGCGGCTGGACACCGGCACGGGCTGAACCTGGTCGAACAGCTGATCGGCGTACTGGCTTACCGGGACGCGCTCGCCGCCCACCGGGATCGTCTGCCCGGGCGGCGTTTCGTCGACGATCGCCACCTTCGGCTTGCCGGGACCGCGCGAGATCGCCAGCCCGATCAGCAGCGCTATCGCGAGAGGATAGAGGACCAGGATCCCCACCAACAGCCGCGAGCGGCGCAGGATCAACAGGTCCTTTTGCATCAGCCAGCGCATCGCTTCAGTGCCCGCGGGCGCTCAGGAATGCGACGAATGCGGACTCGAAGTCGCCCTCGCCGCCGCCCGCGGCGGCGAGCAGCTGCGCGGGCGCCCCGTCAAACAGCAGCTCGCCGTCGGCGAGCACGATTGCGCGACTGGCATGCCGGCGCACCTCGCCGAGGTGATGCGTGGAGTACAGCACCGCCGTGCCCGCAGCGGCGAGCCTCTCGACGAACTCCCACACGCGCTGGCGCTGGCCCGGGTCGAGCGCCGAGGTCGGCTCGTCCAGGGCGAGCAGCGGGGGATCGCCGATCAGCGCAAGCGCGACGTTCACGCGCTGGCGATTGCCCCCCGAGAGCCGCTCGAGGCGCTCGTGGGCGCGCGCGCGCAGCCCCGTTTGATCGAGCATCCGCTCGACGGCCGCCTGCGGGTCAGCGAGCTTCTCCAGCCGCGCGAACAGCCGCAGGTTCTCGAGCACCGACAGCCGCGAGTAGACGGCCGCCTGCTGCGGCGCCCAGCCGGCGGCGCGCCCGGCTCCGGGGCCGCTGACGCCGCCCGCGCTCGCGTCCTGCACGCCGGCGAGGATCGAAAGCAGAGTGGTCTTGCCCGCGCCATTGGGCCCGACGATCGCGACGAGCTCGCCGGCGTTTACCTCAAAGCCGACGTCGCGCAGGGCCTCGCGCTCGCCGAAGCGCTTGCCGAGGCCATCGACGCTGATCACCGGCGCGGGCGAGCTCACGAGCGCGAGCCCGCCGCGCTCACAGCATGCCCCCGCGGGAGCGCTCCCACGATTCGAACTCGAGATGGCGGTGCAGATAGACGATCGTCTCGCGCGCGATCGCGACGATCGGCAGCGCGATCAACGCGCCGACGATCCCGTAGATCTGAAAGCCGACCAGCAGCGCGAAGATCACCAGCAGGGGATTGATCCGCAGCGTGTGCCCGAAGATCTGCGGCGCCACGATGTGGCCCTCGAGCTGCTGCAGCGCGAGGAACAGCAGCGCCACCCACACAGCCGTGATCGGATCGGTGAACAGCGCGACCAGGATCGGCAGCAGCGCGCCGAGGAACGGGCCGAGATAGGGGATCAGCTCCATGAATCCCAGGAACGCGCCGAAAACGACCGCGTAGGTCCGCCCCGGGGGGAAGATCCCGAGCACGCCGAACAGGTACAGGGCGACGCCCGCGGTCGTGCCCATGACCACGCTGAACAGCAGCTGCCCGCCGACGTAGCGCGAGACCGCGCGGTGCACCAGCGTCGGATAGTCGTCAGCCGTACTGCCGTCGCCCGCGGGCATCATCCGGCGCACAAGGCCGCCGATCCGCTCTCCGTAGAGCAGCATGTAGACCGAGAGCACGAACACGAGGACCAGATCGAACACCGCACCCGCGGCTTCGGTCAAAAGCCCGCCGCCGAACGACGCGATTTTGCCCGCGCTTTTGTTGAGCTTGTCCTGGATCGTCTGCACGGCGGTCTCGCCCGGCTTGATCAATTTGACGTGAAATCCGATGTTGTTCAGTTCGCGCTGGGCTTCCGCGAGCGTGCGGTTGGCTTCGTCGAGATAGTGCGGCGCGTTGCGCGTGAACACGCGCGCCTGATTGGATATCGGTTTGGCGAGCAGGAATCCGACCCCGAGAAGCGTTAAGAAGAAAGCGAGATACACGGCCAGCACGGCCAGCCCGCGCGGGACGCGCGAGCGCTGTACAAAAGCGACGACGGGGTTGAGGATCAAGGCGATGACCGCAGCGACGATGAACAGCAACAGCACTTTGCCCGCGGCTTTCGCGAGCGCCCACAGCGCGAGCAGCGCCAGCGGCAGCGCGACCAGCTGCACCCAGCGGGGGACGACCGTGCGCGGGGGGCCGGGCGGTGGAGCTGGACGATCCTCGATCGCGATGGAGCCCGACGCGAGCTCTTGCTCGGTCTCGCTCGGCGGCGCCGCCGCGGGGGCTCCCTTCGCCGTGTCGCTCATCTGCGCCAATCCACCAACATCGAGCAAGTATGGCTAAGCCAGAGGAGGTCAGCGCGGAGGACTCGGGCGCCGAGGCGGCGCCCGCCGGCGCTGACGGAGCCCAGGGACGGGCGGACGAAACGCGAATCCTGTTCGTCGGCGATCTCGTCGGCGGAATCGGACGGCGCACGCTACTGGAGTGCCTGCCGGAGCTGCGCGAGCGCTATGAGCCGACGTTCGTGGTCGTCAACGGTGAGAACGTCGCCGGCGGGCTGGGGATCACGCCGAAGGCCGCGCGCGCCCTGTTCGCCGCGGGCGTCGACGCGATCACGCTCGGCAACCACACCTATCACCGCCGCGAGATCTACCCGTACCTCGACTCCGAGCCGCGGATTCTGCGACCCGCCAACTTCCTGCGCATCCAGCCGGGCCACGGCGCGACCGTGCTCGGGCGCAACGGCGTGCGCCTGGGCGTGGTCAACCTCAGCGGCAATCTCTACCTGCGCGCCGGCCGCTCGGCGTTCACCGAGATCGAGACCGTGCTCTCCGAGCTCGAGGGCCAGCAGCTGGATCACATCCTCGTCGACATGCACGCCGAGGCGACCTCCGAGAAGGTCGCGCTCGGCTGGCTGCTGGACGGGCGCGTCAGCGCGGTGGTCGGCACCCATACGCACATCCCGACCGCTGACGCACGCGTGCTGCCCGGCGGAACCGCGTACATCACAGACGTCGGCATGACCGGCCCGCGCGGGGGCGTGATCGGCGTCAAGCGCGATCAGGCGATCGAGGCGCTGCGCACCCAGATGCCCGTGCGCTTCGAGACCTCCGAAGAGGATCCGTGGTTGATGGCGGTGCTCATCCGTTGCTCCGCCATACGGTTGCGAGCGGACTCGATCGAGCAGATCCTGATGCCCCGGCCGGCACAGCCGCCAGGGGCCACTCCGCCGGCAGACTAGGCCTCTCCGGGGCGAAGCGCGGGCGTGCCCCCAGCAGCGCGATCATCGCCAGCGGGAAGAACCACGGGATGTACAGGTAAAACCAGTATTCGACCGACAGCTGCGTGGCGATGATGATCGCCGCGCAGGCAGCGGCCAAGCCGATCAGGTCGGCCCGGCGGGGAACTACGGCGAGCGCCAGCGCGAGCGCGACCGCTGCGAGTTGGACGGCCGTCTGCACGCCGCCGAGTCCGCCGTACAGCCCCCAGACCGAGAACGGCGCACCCCGATTGGCCTGATATTCGATCGTGCGCTGGAAGATCGTGTGCAGCGAATCATGCGTCAGCGCGGGAATCGAAGCGATGCCCGCGACGAGCACGAACGCGGCCAGGAACATGCCCAGCGCGCGCGGTCTGCGCCTCGTCGGCAGCGCGCGCAGACCATGCGTCGCCAGCACCGGCACGAGCGCAAGCGGCGCGAACTTGGTGAGCCCTGCAAGCGCCGCGAATGCGCCGCGCGCGGGCGCCGAACCGGCGGCGAGCAACGCCGCGAGGATGAAGACCGCGACGAGCGTGTCATTTGAGTTGCTCTCGAGCGCGAACAGCGTGAACGGGTATGCCACCCAGGCGTACGCCAGCGCCACCCCCAGCGTCGGGCCGCGGATGCGCAGCCCGAGCATGAAGATCAGACCGAGCGCGAGCAGGTCGAAGGCGATCGCGGCAGCGTGTGCCGCCGGCAGGTCATCCCAGGTCCCGCTCCAGCCGAATACCTGTTCAAACGGAATGTACGCCTCATAGGCGGCCGGCCCGTACGTGTCGCCGTGTTCGTTGTCCTGCGGCCAGCCGCCGTAGAGCGGCTTGCCGTCGGCGATCTTGTGTGCGCCGATCACGCCCGCATAGCCGACGTCGATCACGTTGGAGTCGACCACGTTGAGGGCGATGCGAAAGCCGAGCAGGAACACGACGCCGAACACCAACCAGCGCGGGGAGATCAGTAGGCGCAACGGCCTCGCCGGGCGCGGGCGGCGGCGCAGCATCCACAGCATGCGCACAAGCAGGTAGACGAGCGGCGGGTAGGTGAGCGGGACAGAGGCGTAGATGTCGCCGTGGTTGAAGAACGCGAGCGACACCGAGAAGGACAGCAGCACGAGCAGGTCCAGGTGCAGCATCGACAGCGGCCGGCGCGGGTCGATGAACGGGAGCACGAACAGCAGGCACAGGGGCAGCCAGATGTAGAGCGAGTTGACATGGCGCCCGAACGCGCCCGGGTAGCCGCGCGCCATCGTCCAGGCGACCTGAAAGCCGGTCCACTGTTCGAGCACGCGGCCCGAGTCGTCGGCGATGATCACCTGGCCGATCTCATTCGCGCCCTTCTTCGAGAAGAAGCTGACCTGCCAGCGCAGCGGACCCTTCAGGTAGGCGCCGGCGTAGGAGCCCGGGTATTTCGCGCGGACCGCTCTCATCTTCGGCAGCGCCTGGGCGATCGCAAGAACCCGGTTGGCGGACAGCCGCCGCCCGGCCGGGGGGACGTTCGAGGCAGCGACCGGGATCGGGGTTTCCGAGAGGACCGCCGGGGCCGTCGTCGTCGCGGACGTGGCGTTCGACCCCGGCACGGGCGTGGCGGCGCTCGTGCGCGCGGTCGCGTCCGGCAACGTCGCGGCCAGCGGCGAGCGGCCCGCCAGCGGAGCGCTGGCGGGCGGCGGAGAGCTGCCGGCGAACGGCGCCGGGCTCGCGCCTGCCGGGCCAGCAAGCACGAGGGCCAGCAGCAGGTTGCAGGCGAGCAGGCTCGTGAGGCGCATTGGCCGAGAGTAACGGCGGCCGGGCACGGCCGACGCGCCTCAGTTACAACCGATCCGGAAGTGCGCGCTCACGAGAGCGTCTACATCGCGAATCGCCCACTGCCCGGGCGGCTCGGCCGGCGCCGGCAAGCCGCACAGCACGAGCGGGGCGAGCGAGTCGCTGCGGTGCAGCGATCCGTGGCTGCCGCCGCTGACGTGCGCCGCGCCGCCCCAGTCGACGAACTCGCAACCCGCGCCGGCGCTGATCAAAACGTCGCCGGACGTCGGGCAGGTGAGCGCGGACCACATCCGCGAGAGCGCGTCCGGATAGGACGCCGTGGCGAGGCGCCGCTCGCCGGCGTCGACGAGCACGTCGAGCACCGAGAGGTCGCCTTCGAGGTGCCAGGCGACCCCGCGCGCGTCGCGCAGGTCTCCGCCCGGGGCGAAGCGCAGCTCGCCGCGGACCGGGCTGACCACGACCCCTTCGGCGGGTGCGTCGTGCGCGTCTCGGGCGAGCCAGGCGACGAGGTCGACGCCGTCGATCGACAGCGTGCGCGCGACCACCGAGGCGCGCATCGCGTCGCGCTCCTCGCGGTTCAGCGCATAGACCATCGCAGCCCGCTGGGAGGGACACACGGCGATGCGGGGCTCGACGCCGTTGCGCGCCCGCAAGCTGGGGCGCACGCCGCCCAGCAGAGCCGGATTGTCGGGCTGCAGGACGCCCAGCTCGGCGAGGGAGCCCTGCAGGTCGATCGCGGCCTTGATCTCGACCTGCGAGTGATCGGCCATCGCGATGACCGCGTGCTCGGCGAGAAACTCGTCGACTCCGCCGGCCGCCTCCATGACGCGCGCGAGCTGCAGATCGGCAGCCGCGATCGAGCGCAGCTGCGAGTCGGGGCCGTGCTTGTGCGAGAGCCAGTCGTTGTCCGGCAGCGACAGCAGCAAGAAGTCGAACAGGTCGTGCTCGACCAGATAGGCGCCGACGCAGCCGGCGTGCTGATCGCGCACGCCGGGCATCCCCAGTGTCGAGCGGCAGCCGGTGCGTCGCGAGGCGAAGATGTCCGCGTAGAACAGCTCGCGCGGGCCGAGCACCGCGTGGCGCATGATCGTCGTCGAGGCAAAGCGCGTGAGCGCGCTGTCGCGCTGGGGCTCGTGCCGGTAGCGCCCGCGATACATCAGGTACGTGGTGCCCGCGGTGCGCACGCCCACGTCGTCCAGCGTCTCGAACACGGTCGGCGTGTGCGCGGACAGATGCGCGCGGTTCATGTTGTAGACGGTGTCCGTCAGCTGGCGCGCAATCCCGAAGCGTTGCGCGGCTCGAAAGCTCGAGCCGTACTCGACGTAGCGGGAGTCCGCATGCGAGTACCAGTTCATGCCCGGGATCAGGTGTTCGTCCTGGGCGGCGCCTGTGACGATCGAGGCGGCGCACACGGGGGTGACCGAGGGAAAGGCTGCGACGCACTCGGGGATGTACGTGCCCCGCTCGATCATGGTGGCGAGCACCGGCGCGGCGCCCGAGGCGGCCGCGCGCACGAGCATCTCCGGCGCCATCGCGTCGATCACGCAGAGCACCAGCTTCCTCATCAGCGACGCAGGATTCGCAGCCCGGCGTGCTTCTCCTGGGTGCGCGCGCGACCGCGCCAGATAAACCAGGCGAGCAGCGCGATCGCCACGTAGCCGAGCGGGTGCAGGAGCGCCACCAGCACTGCCACGAGCAGCGAGGCGGCGTCGAGGTAGACGGTCAGCGCCTCGCGCGCGGCGCGGTCGGGCAGGCGCGAGCGGGCGCGGAGGATCACCGGACCCGACGCGCGCTGGGCGAGCGCGGCCGCCGCCAGACCGCCGAGCAGGCCGAGCCAGGAGACGTCGCCGTGGTCCGACAGCGTGCCCGCGAACAGCAGCGCCCCGGCGCCAAGCGCCAGGCCCGCGAGCGAGGCCGCCAGCGGATCCGCACGGCCGCTGCGCTCGCGCGGGTCGAGCGTCGGCGCCAGATGCAGGGTCAGCTGCAGCACGTAGGCCAGCACGAACGTCACGGTCACGACCAGCAGCCACCAGCTCGTCTCGAGGAAATGGAACGCGTGACCGGCCGGCCCAAAGTTGACTCCGAGCGCGTTCGCCGAGCCGAGCGCGCCCGCGAGCAGCAGCGGCAGGAACGGGCGCAGGCCGCACGCGGCGGCGAGTCCAAGTCCGAGTCCGATGTAGAAGAAGGTGCCGTTCATCAATGGGCGTGTGGGGCTTGCGCTACCGTGCGAAGGGCCATGACGATAGACAACGTCCCGGGCGGGGGCACACAGCGCGACGCGCTGGGTCGGCGGGGGCGGCCGACGGCGCACGAGCTCGAGCGCTACGAGGCGCTGTTCGCGGCGCGCACGCGCGCGATGAAAAGCTCGGCGATGCGCGAGATGATGGCTCTGACCGAACGTCCCGACGTGATCTCCCTCGCGGGGGGGCTGCCCGACACGAGCACCTTCGCGCCGGAGCTGTACGCGAAGCTGATGAGCCGGGTGGCCGCCGAGTCGACGGCGCGCGCGCTGCAGTATGGCCCGACCGAGGGCATGGCGGCCGCGGCCGAGTGCATCGTCGAGGTGATGGCGGCCGAGGGGACCGTCGTGGACCAGTCCGATCTGATCGTGACGACCGGCGGCCAGCAGGTGATCGACCTCGTCTGCAAGGCGCTCGTCGACCCGGGCGACACGATCATCGCCGAGGCACCGACCTACCCCGGCGCCGTGCCCACGTTCGGCGCCTACCAGGCCGATGTGGTGCAGATCGAGATGGACTCCGCCGGCATGCCGATCGACGAGCTCGAGCGCACGCTCGATCGACTGCACGGGCAGGGGCGCAGACCGAAGTTCATCTACACGATCCCGAACTTCCACAATCCCGCGGGCGTGACGATGTCGCTGGCGCGCCGGCGGCGGTTGGTCGAGGTCGCGCGCGAGCGCGAGCTGCTCGTGCTCGAGGACAACCCGTACGGGCTGCTGCGCTATGAGGGAGAGGCGTTGCCGACGCTGTACTCGCTCGACGCGTCCGACGGCAGCGACGGCACGAGCTCAGACTTCGTCATCTACCTCGGCACGTTCTCGAAGATCCTCTCCCCGGGCCTGCGCCTCGGCTGGGCGGTCGCGCCGAGACCGGTGCTGGAGAAGCTCAACCTCGGCAAACAGGGCGCGGATCTGTGCAGCTCACCGGTCACGCAGCTGTTCGTCGCGGCTTACTTCAGCGAACGCGACTGGCGCGTATACCTGGAGCAGCTCAGGCAGCTCTACCGGCGCCGGCGTGACGTGATGCTGGATGCGCTGGCCGCGCACTTCGGCGGGCGCGCGAGCTGGACGAGACCCCAGGGAGGCTTGTTCATCTGGGCGACGCTCGAGGACGAGGTCGACACGACCGATCTGCTCGCGCGCAGCCAGACCGTCGCATTCGTGCCGGGCCGCTCGGCGTATATGGACGGGCGCAGCGGCTCGACCTCGATGCGGCTGAACTTCGCGGGCGTGCCCGACGAGGACATCCGCGAGGGAATCCGGCGGATCGGCGCGATCATGGGCTCCGACACGGGGCTGTTCGGGAGCCTCACGGGAACGCCGCCCGCGGGCGCTGGCGCCGCGGCAGGCCAAAGCGAGCCGCAGACGCCAACCGGGCAGACCGGTCCGGGACTGGCCGACGTGCTCGAGCTCCCGCGCAGGCCGGGAGATCCGGCGGGCGAGCGCAGGTCCGCCGGCGAGCAGCGCGATCGATGAGCGCCGAGGCGAGTCTGGGCGACGCGGACACGGCAGGCAAGCCAAGCGCGAAGCAGACCCGGCGCGTCGCGGTGCTCAAGGGCGGAGGCTCGCTCGAGCGATCAGTGTCGCTGCGCTCCGGGGCGCGCGCGCAGAGCGCGCTGAAACGGCTCGGCCACGAGGTCGTCGCGATCGACGCCGGCCAGGAGCTCGTCGCGCAGCTGCACGACGCCAGACCCGACGCGGCGTTTGTCGCGCTGCACGGGCGCGACGGCGAGGATGGGACCGTGCAGGGGCTGCTCGAGGCGATCGGCATCCCCTACACCGGTTCGGGACCGTCGGCGTGTATGCGCTGCACCGACAAGGCGTTGGCCAAGTACCTGATGGCGGAGGCCGGGATTCCGACGCCGGAGTTCAGCGCGTTCAAGGAGAGCGCCATCAAAGAGCTTGGCGTGGCCGCGGCGCTGCCCGACGTGGAGCGCCGGCTCGGGTTCCCGATGGTCGTCAAGCCGGCGAGCCAGGGCTCGGCCCTGGGCGTCAAGTTCGCGCGCTCCGAGCAGGAGCTGCCTGGCGCGATCGTCGGCGCGCTCTCCTACGACCGCAAGGTCGTGATCGAGCGCTACATCAAGGGCCGCGACCTGGCGGTGTCGGTGCTCGAGTCCCGGACGCCGGGGGCAGCGCCGGTCGCGCTGCCGATCGTGGAGGCGATACCACGCGAGGAGGAGTTCTACAACTACGAGTCCCGCTACGAGATCGGCATGACCACGTTCGTCTGCCCAGCGGAGCTGCCGGACGCGGTCGCGCGGCGCGCGCAGGAGCTCGCGCTCGCGACATATCGGCTGCTCGGCTGTCACGGGGTCGCGCGCGTGGATCTGATGCTCGAGCACGAGACCGAGCAGCTGACCGTGCTCGAGACGAACGTCGTGCCGGGACTGACCGAAACGAGCCTGCTGCCGCTGGCCGCGGATGCGGCGGAAATCTTCTTTGACGCGCTGGTCGAGCAGATCCTGGCCAGCGCGTTTACACGCGCGGTCAGCTAGGAGTCGCCGGCCGCGAAGTCCTCGGGGGTGACGTGGTCGAGGAACTCCTTGAACTTCTCGACGACATCCTCGGACTCCTCGACGTCGTGCTCGAACTCGATCGCCGACTCGGCGATCACCTCCTCGGCGGCAAAGATCGGCGCGCCCGAGCGCACCGCCAGGGCGATCGCGTCGCTCGGACGCGAATCGATCTCGAGCTCGCGGCCGCCCGCGGAGATCGTGATCGAGGCGAAGAACGTGTTCTCGCGCAACTCGGTGACTGCCACCTGGGTGCAGCGCGCGTCGAGCTCTCCGAGCAGGTCGCAGAGCAAATCGTGCGTCATCGGCCGCGGCGTCCCGGCGCCCTGGAGCTTCATCAGGATCGACGCTGCCTCGGGGTGCCCAATCCAGATCGGCAGGAACTTGTTGCCGTCGACAGTCTTTAGCAAGACGATCGGCTGCTTGCCAACCATGTCGAAGCTCACGCCGTAGATAACCATCTCCTGCAAGGGAACCTCCGAAGGGGGCTTTTCCAGAGTATAGGTGGCTGCCGGTGGCCGATCGCGCGCCTGGAATGCCCCGTCAGCTGTGCAGGCGAAAGCTCCAGAGCTTGTTGCCGAGGAAGTTCAGCGGCGTGGCTGCGGCGACGGCGAGCGCCTCCGCCGGCACCTTGGGCAGGCCCATCAGCTCCACGAACAGCGTCAGCAGCAAAAAGCCAAATCCAGCCGCGACCAGACTGACCACGAAGAAGCGAATCGCCTGAAAGCGCACGCTGCCCGCGGCCGCGTCGAAGGTCCAGTGGCGGTTGAGCAGGAAATTGTTCGTAACCGCGACCAGCCACGCGAGTACGAACGCGATGCGATAGTTGATCGCCAGCGGATGTACGCAAAGCGCGTACACGGCGACGTTGATCACGAACCCGCTGCCGCCGACTACGGCGAAGCGGATCAGCTGCAGCCAGTTGGCCGGGCGGCGCATGCCGTGAAGCAGGCGTGCGTGAGGGCGCATGTCGACCGACGCCGGCACGTTCGCGCGATGGACCTCCACCGCGGTCGCGTCATCGTGCATGGGCCTCAGGGTAGCCGAGGACGCGGTCGGCGGGGGCGCAACCGGCACAGGCACCTGCAAGCTGACGCTAGCCTTCTGCGCGTGAGAAACGACCCGGTTACCCGCAAAGCTGCGATCGCGCTTGCGCTCAGCGCCCTGCTGGGGGCGGCGGCGCTCGCCGGCTGCGGGGAAGCGGTGCCGGGCAACGGCCCCGCTAAGACCGTGACGACCGTTGCCAAGGCAGGCGGCGTCGGGCCATACGTCGCGGCTGTCGGCGGGTCGGCGGGCGGCGCTGGCTCGGCGAGCGGCGCGGGGTCGACGGGCGGCGCGGGGTCGCCCCCGGCGGTCCGGGCTGGCTCGGCGGGGGCGGCCGGGGCGCACCCGGTGGTTCGCGAGGTGGCCGACCCCGAAGAAGCCAACAGCTTCCCCGCGACCGGGTCGATCAGTCACGCGAGCGCGGCGACACCGGCGACGGCCGGTCAAGCGATCGCGGCGGGTGCGCCGTCCGATGCGGAAGTCCGCCAGGAGCTGCATCAGATGCAGGCGGCCGAACACGGCACGCCGAGCACGCAGCAGGGCGGCTACAAGCCGACGAATCCGGTGCCGGGAGGGGAGTCGATCGGCGGTAACGGCTCGATCCCGATCCCCACGGGCGTTCCGGAAGTCGTCCAGAAGGTCGTCGCGGGAGCGAATGCGATCGCCGACTTTCCCTATGTGTTCGGCGGCGGCCACGGGTCGTTCGTCGACAACGCCTACGACTGCTCGGGTTCGGTCAGCTATGCGCTGGCCGCCGGCGGGATGCTGAGCGCGCCCGAGACCTCCGGCGAACTGGAGAATTGGGGGGCGCCCGGGCCGGGGCGCTACATCACCGTGTATGCGAACGCCGGGCACACGTACATGTATGTCGACGGGATCCTCTACGACACGGCGGGCCGCAGCGGCGTCTACGCGTCGCGCTGGCAGGTCGGAGCGGTCGACAATTCCGGCTATGTGGTGCGCCACTGGCCGGGTCTTTAGGGGGACGGGTCATGGGCGCTGCGTTAGGGGTCTTGGCGGCAGGGCTCCTGCCGCTCGCGCTCGACGGCGAAGCGGCGGTCGAATCGGGCTCGAACGGAACGACGATCGCGATTGTCTCGGTGGTCTCGATCGTCGGCGGCTACGTGTTGCTGTTTTTGCTGTGGAGGTACGTGTTCAGCGCGAAAGCCAGAGCAAAACGCGGCGAACGGCCGGATTGAGATCGGCAGGCGACCCCGCCTGAGCAGGCTGCTCAGTGCGCGTCCGCCCGGAGCGGGCGCCGTTGCAGCGAGGCCGCGTCTCCACGGGCGAGCGCAGCCCGGCGCCACTGCAGATATCCGGGCCCGGCGGCACGCAGCCAGGACGGCGTGAGCGGCGTCGCGGAGCGCAGCGTCGCGCCGAGAGCGCGCAGCTCGATGTCTTTGGCGCGACTCCAGCGGATCCCAAACCGCCGGCGCAGCGCAGGCCCCAACAAGCCCTGCGTGCTCAGCTCCAGCAGGTGCGCAAGCGGTAGGCGGGCGACGCTCCAGACCGGTGCGTACAGGGTCAGGATGCCGGGGGGCACCGGCCGCGCGAGCGCGGCGAGCACTTCATCGACGGCCAGCGTGTGCTGCAGGCGTTGATCGACCATCGCGCCGAAGTACTCGCGAAACGACCGCCAATCGGGCGGGAGATCGCGCGCTCGGATCCCGAGCAGCCGCCCGAGCGAGCGCCACTCCGACCACAGCTGCTCGCGCTGTTCGCCGCTCAGGCGCCGCCCGAAGCGTTCGTGGGCTGCGACGATCGCCTCCGCGAGCGTCGCGTGCACCCAGGCGTACGCCTCGGGTTCGAGCGCGTGGTAGCGCTGTCCGTCTGGGCTCATGCCGTAGATCTGCTTGTGAAACGAGCGGATCCGGCGTCCCATCTGACCGGCGGCCTGCGGGCCGCCGTAGACCATCGTGTACGTGTAGTCGAGCGTCCGCAGCAGGCGGCCCCAGGGATCGCGGCGAAACTGCGAGTGCTCGCTCACGCCGGCTCCGACCGTCGGATGGGCGACCTGCAGGACCAGCGCGTAGCCGGCCGCGACCGAGAGGCGGGCATCGCTCGCGCGCCGCCAGGCGACCGTGTCCGGACCGGGAGCCAGCGACGGCCACTCGCCGAGGGGCGGCATGATCGGCGCGGCCATCGTGCCTCTCGATCAGGCGCTGTCGCGCGGGATCACGCGGTCGACTTCGACGACCGCCGGGGACTCCGCGCCGGGATACACGACGATCACGGTCGGCGACCCCCCAAACCACGCGCTCATCTCGCCCTCGCCGACGAACTCGGCGGGCAGCTGGGAGCCGTCGTCCTGCACCACCCAGACGGGCTCACCCTGGTGAAACGTACCATCGCCGATGTCGGTCACCTGCAGAGCTTAGCCCTATACCGCGATTTCTTCGGAGTGCGCGACAGTCGGCCAAAGTGGGCGTCAGATAGACACCCTCGACGATCGGTGCCGCGGCGATAACCGCCGCGAGGATCCGTATCGCGCCTCTGAATTCCCAGCTCTCATCTCAGCCTCGGTTGAGAACACCCCATGCCAGCATGGTCCCACTCGCCGCTGCGGGTTGTGAACACAGCCCGTCGGGAACATTTGCGTCCATTCGGATCCCAACTGTACAGGGTATAAACCGCGAACGGATATACACGCCAGTACGTTTGGCCGAGCTCGTTGGTTTCCTTGAAAGGCGCGTCTGGATTTGGTTCGCCATTGACGATTGGCACAATCGGCGGTCGGTTATGGCCGATTCGCAGCTCGACAACCCAGCCACGGCCAACCTTATGACCACCGGAATACTGCTGCACGCCGAGGCCGTCAGTTTCGTCAGTCATTTCGCAGCGTTCGTTTCGCGGTTCGATTACACCTACGGAACAAATCGGCGGCTGTGGCGGGCGTTTGATCGCTTTGGCCGACGCCGCGGCCAAGAACACTCCCGCTACTGTTTATGACGACAAACCGTTTCATACACACACCGTTCGCCACTGTTGATTAGACCAAGGACTCGCCCCCGCCACCAAGGACTCGCCCCCGCCAGTATCAGGGCCCCGGTCTTGACCCTCTCCCCTAGTTCACGGATGGCGGCTCCCGCAGTTCACGGTCGCCGTGAGCATTAGCCGACCGGGTATGACGCCGGACACCAGCTGCCCTTCCGAGACCTTATGCGCCCATTCGCGCACTTCGTCGGGCGAGGCCTGTTCTTCGAGTCGATCAGCGGCGCATTCGCATGGATGTACGGCATTACCCGAGAACCGGCAGCCTTCGATCGTTGCCTGCCTGAGACGGGGCGGCCACTTCCCCTGATCCACGGCCCTGGTGCCCGGGACGACCAGCTTGGTGGTCGCAGTAATGATGTGGACGCCGCCGCATCCCGCGAGCATACACGCCAGCACGACAATGACCGTTACCGCGCTCCCGGTGGATCTCATGGTTCGCCGAGCGTATCGAGCCGCATCGCCGAGCGGCGCTCAGCCCGCGAGGTCCAGGATGCCTTTGCCGAGCAGGTAGACGCCGGCCGCGGCGCAGGCGACGACCGCGATCAGCCGGCCGTGCGCGGCGAACCACAGGTTAATCCGCTCGAGCGCGCTCGCAGCGCGACCCGGAACGGCGAGCAGCATCAGCATCGGTACCTCGATCAGCCACAGCATCACGAGCACGACCGCCGCCAGCGCGAGCAGTTCGCCGCTCGTCGTGCTCGCTGCGCGCGCGGCCTCGATGACCGCGGCGACATAGATCGGCGAGGGCAGGATGTACAGCGTGACACCGAGCACGAACGCGAGCCGGCGGCTCTGCAGATAGCGCTCGACTTTTGAGGATTTGCCCGCGGTAGCCCGCGCAGGCCGTTTGCGGCGCAGGTAGATCGCCAGCAGCACGAGCGCCACCCCGAGGGCAATGTCGATCGCCGCGCCCGGCGTCGGGCGGCCCGGCGTGCTCACACCGAGTTCGTCGAACAGGAACAGCAGCAGCACGCCGCTCGCGTAGGTGACCAGCGCCGCGGCGAATACGAACGCAAAGACGCGCGAGCGGACCTGCGGACCGCGCCCGAGGGCGATCACGGCTGCCACGGCGGGCGGGTAGATCGAGCCGGCCAGCGCCAGCGACAGGGCCTGCGAGAGCACCTCAGCTAGCGAACGCCTCGGGGGCCGGTCGCCTGCGGTCGCAGCATCAGTTCGAACAGCTTCGCGACGAAGTCGCCGAACAGGCGATCGGGGATCGCGTCGGGGTCAGCGAGCTTCGCCAGTCCTAGCCCGACGCCGAGCTCACGCAGAATCGTCGCGAGGTCTGCCGCCGGCATCGCCAGCTCGTAACCCGTCAGCCGCGTTTCCGCTTCCAGGATCCGGGCCACGGCCAGCCGCCCCCAGGCAAGCCGGTGCCCAAAGGCCTCGCGCAGCGCCGGGTTGCGCCAGGCATGGACGAGGAACTCCAACGTGAGGATCATGAACTCCGGTTCGCGCGCGAGCCTCGCAATGAACTGGTCGGCATAGGCGCGCGCTCGCTGGGGCGGATCGCCTTCGGCGCGTTCGTGGAAGTCGTCGATATCGCGCACCCGCGCCGCAGCCTCGGCCTCGTAGACGGCCAGGAACAGATCGTCCTTATCCCTGAAATGCCAGTAGACGGCCCCCGTCGAATAGCCCGCCCGCTGGGCGATCTGCTCGATCGAGGCGCCGTGAAAGCCGCGATGGGCGAAGACATTCGCCGCCGCCGCGATCAGCTCGGCGCGCGTCTCGAGCTTGCGCTCCTCGCGTCGCGAGCGGCGCTCTGCCGGCGAGTTATCGGCATCTGACATTGGCTATCCAATGTAACATAGGATTCATTCGGTATAGTACTCGCGTGAGCAGCGCTCCCGCATCCCTGACCGAGGCGATCCGCCAGGCGATGCCGTTCGCCAGGACCCTCGGGCTCGAACTGATCACCAACCGGCCCGACGAGGTCCGCTGCCGTCTCGACTGGTCCGATGCGCTCGAGGGCGCGGGCGTGGGACTGCATGGCGGCGCGATCATGGCGCTCGCCGACAGCGGCGGAGGCATCTGCGCCGCGCTGAACCTGCCCGAGGGCGCGACCGGCACCACGACGATCGAGTCGAAGACGAACTTCCTGCGAGCGGTGCGCAGCGGTGGCGTCGAGGCGGTCTCGCGCCCCCTGCGCGCGGGACGGTCGGTCATCGTCGTCGAGACCGACGTGATCGACGCCGAGGGCCGCCTCGTGGCGCGCGTGACCCAATCGCAGATCGTGCTGCGCGCGTGAGCGCCCGCGTGCCGACTGCGGCGGGCCGACGAACGCGATCCGCGCGATGAGCGCCGCCCATGCCACGGTCGATATCCGCGAGCTACCGGCGGGCGAGACCCGTCTGGCTCACGCGGCGATGCGCGCCCTGCGCGGCGCGTATGAGAGCGAGCAGGAGTTTGTCGAGTATGTCGACGGCGTGCTGCGCCCGGGCGGCTACAGGCTCATCGGCGCGTTCGTCGCCGGTCAAAGCGAGGCCGTCGCGATTGCCGGCTTTCGGATCGCCGACAGCCTCGCGTGGGGTCACTACCTATACGTCGACGATCTCTGCACCGCGCCCGGCGCGCGGCGCCAGGGCCGCGGCGCGGCATTGCTGGACTGGCTGGTGAAGGAGGGCCGCAGGCAGAGATGTGGACAGCTGCATCTGGACTCGGGCACGGGCCCGCAGCGATTTGACGCGCACCGGCTTTACCACCGCCGCGGGCTCGCGATCTACTCGCATCATTTCGCGCGCGGGCTGTACGAGGCTAGCTGAACCACGCAGCCGGCCGGCTGCGTGGCGCCAGCAGGCTCACTGGTGCGCGGGGCAGGCGACCGCGTCGGTGACGGTCACGGTTTCGCCGCTCAGAAATTTCAGTTCCATCTTGACCGGAAACCCTCCCCTTGGGCACTTATCGGGCGAGGTTATGTAGGACACGGTCCTCTTGCCCTGCTTGTATGCCGCGCCGACCTTCACTTTGAACGACAGGATCGAAGCATCGTTTGCACCCGGTACGGTTTCGACGAGCGGTACGTCGACCATCAGCTCGGGTCCGAAGGGCTTGCTCGCCGTAACCCAGTGCGCCGGTTCGAGGATTTGAAAACTTGCCGGAGTGCGGCCTTCGACATAGAAGATAAGTCCTGCGCTTGGCGCAAAAAACGCCCGGACCGTCACGTTCTCGGGAACAGTTTCTCCCCCGAATGAGACCGCACCGACTCCGACACCTGGTGGCCCGGCGCTCGAGCGTTTCGGGCAGGCTTCGGGCCCGCTCGCTTCGAGCACCGACGGGGCGCAGGTCGGGAATCCTCGCGGGGTTATCCTGACCCCCGCCGGGGCATAGATGTTCAGTCCGATCATCGGCGAGGGGAAGCCTCCGTATTCGGTTCCGCTGATCGTGACCTGGGATTCCACCTCGGCGCCCGCGCCCAGGACATCGCCCGTTCCGGGAAAGCCGGGGATCGGAATCGCGCGAACCCGGAGCGTGACTTTCGGTGCGGCCGAGGCCGCCGCCTGCATGCCCGCCAGGCCGAGCACCAGCACGCCCACTAAGATCGAACTCTTGCGCACCCGCTCGCCTGTATAGCCACCAAAGCCTCTCACCCTCCGAAACATACCGTCCGACCCGGATGTAATCAAGGCCCCCGCGCGTGGTCGACGAGATAGACCTGACACCCACCTCCTACATCGTGCTCGGTCTGCTCGCGATGGCAGGCGAGGTGACCCCGTATGACCTCAAGCAGGCCGTCGCGGCGTCGGTCGGGCACTTCTGGTCTCTGCCTCACTCGCAGGTCTACGCCGAGCCCGCACGCCTCGCCCGCGCCGGCTACGTGACCGAGCATCAGGAGCCCGACGGCAGGCGTCGCAAGCTCTACGGCCTCACCGACCGCGGCCGCGGCGCGCTCAGCGACTGGCTCGAGAACCTCACTCCCGAGCTCTACATGCTGCGCGACCTCGCGCTGCTCAAGCTTTTTTTCGGCGCCGACGCCCGCGAGCTGGCCAAGGTTCAGCTGCAGACGCACGAGCAACGACTGAGCGAATATGAAGCGCTACGCGAACAGCTCACCGAGGAGGCCCCGGTCGGCCCTCGCCTGGCGCTCGAGCTTGGGATTCGCCACGAGCGCGAGACCGTCAAATTCTGGACAGAACACGCCGGGTGAACGCCGGCTAGCGTCCGTCCGCTGCCTTCGGCCCTGATACAGCGCTGACCTGCTCGAGGGAGGCGAGCAAGCTGCGTGGATCACAGCATCGGCGTGTCGGCCGGTTGACCGAGCAGCAACCGGCCTTGCAGCTCGCGCGAGGCCGCATTCACCTGAAAGTGCGCCGTGGCCGTGAACGCATCGCGGAAGCGTCGCTGCACAGGTGAATCGTCATAGATCGCCGGACCGCCCGCGAGATCGTACAGCGAGCGCGCGACGTCGGCGGACGCGCGAACGGCGTGTGTCGCCGCGAGGCGCAGGTCGTTGCGAAGTGTCACTGCGACCGGCTCCTCGCGGTGTGTCGCCTCCCAGGCCGCCTCGATCGCCGCGTAGTAGAGCAATCGGGCTGCACGCAAAGCTGCCTCGGCGTCGGCCACCGCGGCGTGCGTCGCCGAGCGCTCGGCGAGCGCGCGGGTCGAGCCCTGCCCGACCTTGTGCGCGGCGAATGCCGAGAACTCCTCGATCATCCCGCGCGCGTTTCCTAGGGCCGCCGCGGCGATCGAAAGGGCGAAGTAGCCGAAGATCGGAAAGCGGTAGAGCGGGCGGTCGAGGAGCGGCCCGTCGAACAGCGAGAACACGTGCGTCGAGGGCACGAACAGCTCCTGCGCGACGGCGTCGTGGCTGCCGGTGCCGCGCAGCCCGAGCGTATGCCAGGTATCGAGGATCTCGAGCTGCTCGCGGGGCATCGCCACGGTACTCGGCGGGCGCTGCGAGGCGCCCTGTTGATCAGCGCTCTCGACGAAGCAGCCGGCAAACAGGACCTCGGCGTCGGGGATCCCGCTGCAGTACGGCCAGCGGCCGCTCACCACGACGCCGCCGTCGACGGTTCGCGCCGTTCCTCGTGGGGCGAAGATCCCGGCCGCGATCCGCTGCGGATCCGGGAACAGTTCGGTGCGGCTCTCCGGCGGGAGATAGGCGGCCAGCAGGCTGCTGGTCGCCGCGATCGACACGCACCAGCCGGCCGAGGCGTCGCCGCGCGCGATCTCCTCGGCACAGCGCAGCGTCAGACCCGGCGCGAGCTCGAGGCCCGCCACCTCGCGCGGCGCACCGGCCATCATCAAACCCGAGGAGCGCAACCCGGCGACCAGCTCAGCCGCGAGACGGCGGTTGCGCTCGGTCTCGCCGGCCAGCTCGCGTGCCAGCTCAGAGATCTCCCGCACGCGCGGCTCGAGCTCGGCCATCTCCAGCTCGGTCATCGGCCCGAGACGTTGTCAGATAGCGGGAGGCCGTGCGCGGCGCCATCGGCTAGGGTGGCCGCCCATGAGCGAAATGGCGCTGGTCACGGGCGCGTCATCGGGGATCGGAGCGGAGTTCGCCAAGCAGCTCTCCGAGGATGGGTATGAGGTGATTCTGGTCGCGCGCCGGTCAGAGCTGATGGACCAGCTTGCGGCGCGGCTGCCAGGTACGGCGCACGTGATCGCCTGCGATCTCGCCAACGACGCGCCGTCTTTGGCGGACAGGGTCGACGAGCTCGGGCTCCAGGTTGATCTGCTCGTCAACAACGCGGGATTCGGGACGCACGGGCGTGTCGCCGAGATCGACGCGTCGCGCGAGCGCGAAGAGGTGCGCGTCAACTGCGAGGCCTTGGTTACGCTCACGCATGCGTTCCTGCCGGGGATGCTCAAGCGCGCTCGCGGCGGGGTCATCACAGTCGCCTCGACCGCGGGTATGCAGCCGATCCCCTACGAGGCGACGTACAGCGCCTCGAAGGCGTTTGCGCGCGCTTTCAGCGATGCGCTCAGCGAGGAGCTTCGCGGCACCGGCGTTCGCGCGCTGTGCGTGAACCCCGGGCCGGTTCCAACCGAGTGGCAGGAGGTGGCGGGCTATGCGCCCGGTTACCTGCCGCCCGTGCCGGGAAAGATCTCGGCGGCACAGGTCGCGAAGGAGTCCCTGGAGGCGTTCAAGCGCGGCCGGCGCGCGATCATCCCCGGGGCCGTGATCCGCTGGTACATGCGGATCAACTCGCCTGCGCCGCTGCCGCTCAAGCTGCGCGTGATCGAGCGTATGTACCGGCCCGGACCGGCGCGCTGACGGAGCGCCACGCCGCCGCTCGGCCGCGGGTCACCAGCGGTCGCGATGCACGACCTCCGCGAACGGCCGCCTGTTCGGATTGCGGATCGGCTTCAGCGGGCGGTCGGCGGGATAGCCGAGGTCGATCAGATAGGCGGCATAGCGATCGGCCGGAAAGCCCAGGACCTTGCGCGCCTGATTTTGGTCGGCGACCGCGGCGTGCCCCGAGCCGATGCCGAGATCGCTCGCGGCGATCAGCATCGCCATCGTCGCCTGGCCGATGTCATATTGGGCGCGGTCGCGCTCGCCCGGGTCGTCGGTCCGCGGCGCGATCATGGCGACAGTGGCCGCCGAGTGGGCGACATGGCCCGCGCCGCGCCAGACCTCGGACAGTTCTTTTAGCTGCTCGCGGTTAGTGACCACGACGAAGTCCCACGGCTGCCAGTTGCGCGAGGAGGGCGCACGCCGGCCCGCCTCGAGGATCCGGTCGAGATGCTCGGCCGGCAGCGGACGATCCTCGAAATCTCGCACGTTGCGCCGGGAGCGGATCGCATCCCATGTCTCCACCGAGCCGACCCTAGAGCATCTCCGCCAGCCGCGCGGCGGCGCGGCGTGCCCCGTCATTCTCGACGTCGCGATAGTCGACCTCGCGACCGATCTCGGCGGCGATCGCCTCCGCGATGACCTCGGGCGTGGCGGTCTCGAAATCCATCTTGCGCCCGGCGCCGTACCGGTCGAGTCGGTGCGCGACGTGGAAGTTCTGCTCGAAGTGGTGGCGCAGCGGGAAGAACAGGAACGGGCGCTTGTTCGCGGTCAGCTCCATCGCCGTCGTCAGCCCCCCCTGGACCACGGCGAGATCGCAGGCGGCGAGGTGCCGGTAGAGGTTGTGCACATATGCGCAGACCTCGAGCCCAGGGGCCTGCGGCAAAGAGTCGGGATCGATCCGCGGGCCGGCGACGACGATCATGCGCAGGTCGCGCACACGCTCCTTGGCGCCGGGAAACGCCGCGATCAGCCTGCGCAGCAGGTGACCGCCGACGCCGGAGCCTCCGACGGTCACGATGCATACCCGCTCATCGTCGTGGTAGCCGAGTTCGGCGCGCAAAGCGGAGCGATCTCTGAAGTTTGCCTGGTCGAATCCGCTGACGTAGCCGACGAAGTCGAAGTTGCGCTCGGTCCAGTCGCCGATCAACGGCAGCTCGGGGCCCAGGCGATCGGCGACGACGTCGTCGCGATTGCCGACGAACAGCGCGCGGTCTCTGACCTCCGGGTGGCAGGCGATGTGACCCACCATCTCGCCGTTGTAATCGGCTGTGAGAGAAGCCTCGTGTGAGCCGCCGTCGGGCATCGGCAGCCAGCCGACGAAGTCGGTCAGCCAAGCGTAGTTGGCGCGCTTCTCGCGGGGATGCTCGTGCAGGTAGTAGTCGATCTCCCAGCCCTCGTCGGCGATCCACAGGTCGTAACCGTTCGCGCGCGCGACGTCGTGGAAGACCATGAAATTGGCGATCAGGATCTCGTCCATCCGCCGCCAGGCCTGAAAGCAATGCAGGTCGTGCTCGGCCGACTCGGACTCGATGTGGCGCGACTCGTTTGCCAGATGTTCGCTTGCGGGGTGGATCCGCTCCCCCTCGCGCTTGAGCACCTCGGTCACCGGATGCTGGGCGAGCCAGTCGATCTGCAGGTCCGGCACGAGCGCGCGCAGCTCCTTGGCGATCGCGACGTCGCGTTGGGCATGACCGAGCCCGATCGGCGAGGAGATGTACAGAGCACGAGCGCGTCCGTCGGAGCGGTACAAGGTCGGATCGCGTGAGGGCCGGCCGTTGCGCCGCCCGTGTACGTTCTCGACCAGGCCGCGCAGCGCGAGATTGACCGGGACCGGCTTGCGCGCCTGCGGAAGGTGGGTCCCGTCGGGGATGCTGAGCAGCTCGCCTTGCGTCGCGTTCGCTAGCGCCCTCGCGTCGGCCGGCGCGGTGACCTTGTCGTTGGTGGCGGTTATGACGAGCACCGGGCACTGGACGCGCCGGGCCAGCGCGAGTTGATCGCGACGGGTCGCGGGCGCGGCGGAGTGGCCGAGCGCGCTGGCGATCAGCGCCGGCGCATCGGTGTCGAGTCCCCATTCGATCGCATCCTCGATCTGCTTGGTCGAATGACGCGTGTCGAGGCACCTGCGCAGGAACCACTCGACGAAGTCGCGATAGTCCGCGAGCCAGTGGGCGCCGTTGAACTTCAGCCAACCCTTGGCGATGGGCGGACGCTTGAAGAACATGCCCGACAGGCGCGGGTTGGCCATGATCCGCCAGCGCAGCCCGCCCACGGGACTGGCAGGGAAGAAGGGGCCGATGAACGCCGCGGCGAGCACCCGCTCGGGATGGTCCGCGGCGAGCAACAGCGCGCGCTGCGCCCCTTTCGAGACCGAGGCGATCACCACCTGATCGGTCGCCGTCGCGTCCATCACCGCGAGCGCGTCCGCGGCGAACTCGGCCTCGCTGTAGAGCGCGGGATCGCGTGGCTGGTCAGATCTCCCGTTGCCGCGCGGGTCGAACGTGACCACGCGGAAGTGCCGGGCGAGGTAGGCGATCTGGGCCTTCCAGAAGCGCGAGTGGACGATCGTCCAGGTCGGCAGCAACAGCACCGTCGGTTCGCCCTCTCCGTAGCGCTCCCAGAACACGCGCACCCCGTCGCGCTCGATGTAGCCCTGCTCATCCGGGTAGCGGGCGCGCGACTGCTCGGGCGCGTCTGCCTCGTGCGGCTCAGCGGCGATCGTGGCCGGTCTCATGGTCTCACCTCGAACACGAGGTTGAACGGTGTCTCCGCGGCGCGCCGAAAACGCGTGAATCCGCCTGCGACCACCACGTCGCGGATCCTGGCCTCGCCGGCTTGAGCGCCGAGCGCGAGCCCGACCTCCTGAGACAGCGACGCAGGTGTGCAGAGGAACGTGGAGAAGCCATAGTAGGCGCGGCCGATCGGGTTGAAGTTGTCCTCGACCCGATCGCCCGCCGCCGGCTCCACGACCATCCAGGTTCCATCCTGCGCGAGCGTCCCCAGCACGTGTTGCGCCGCGCCTACGGGATCGCCCATGTCATGCAGGCAGTCGAACATGGTCACCAGGTCATATCCGCTTCCAGGATAAGAGCTCGCGGGCGCGACCTCAAAGCGCGCGCGGTCCCCGACCCCTGCCTCGTCCGCGCGCTGCCTGGCGACCGCGATCGACTCTCCGTGGTAGTCGTAGCCGACGAACGTCGAGTTCGGATAGGCCTGCGCCATCAGGATCGTCGAGGCCCCGTGCCCGCAGCCGATGTCCGCAACGCAGGCGCCGCGCTCGAGCTTCGCGACGACGCCTTCGAGCGCGGGCAGCCAGCTGGCGATCAGATTCGCGTTGTAGCCGGGCCGAAAGAAGCGCTCGCAACCCTCGTGGACAGCGTGCACGTGCTCGTGCCAGCCGAAGCCATCGCCGCAGCGCGCCGCCTCGAGGATCTTCGGCGAGTCGATGACCGAGCCGAGCGCGATCTGAAAGAAGCCGGGGAGGTATGCGGGGTTGTCCGGGTCGGTCAGCGCGAGCGCGTGCTCAGCTGGCAGGCTGTAGCGGCCGCTCTCGGGCTCGTACTCGACGTAGCCGCCGGCAGCCTGCGCGTTCAGCCACTCGCGCACATAGCGCTCGGCGGTGTCCGTCCTGTCCGCAAGCTCGCCGGGTGTGAGCGGGCCGGCGCCCGCGAGCGCACGGTAGAGACCCAGCCTGTCGCCCATCACCACGAGCGCCGTGTTCAGTGTTGCGCCGACCTCCTCCACGGCGCGGAACACGAACTGCTCGAGCTTCTCGCCGTCGATCGCGGCCGGCTCTTGCGCGGCCGGCTCTTGCACGGGCGACTCTGGGCTCCTCGTCGCGGCGTCTGCACTGCTCGTCATGATGCTCTCCTTCGTCGGGCGGTCGATGATGAGCTGACGCTAGGCGCGCGCCGGCGTGATCGCGTCCGGTGAGGGCCCTAGTCTGCAGCGCCGCTTTGCGCCCTCATATCAGGGGGCCCTAGAATCGGCGCGTGCTGCTCGGTCGTGAACGTGAGCGGCAGGCGCTCGACCGCCTGCTGGCGACCGCACGCTCGGGGCGCAGCGCAGTGCTCGCGCTGGTCGGCGAGCCCGGGATCGGCAAGACCCTGCTGCTTAGCTATGCGGCCGAGCAGGCCGGCAGCCTGCGCGTCCTGCGCGCCCGCGGGATCGAGTCCGAGTCGCAGGTGCCGTTCGCGGCGCTGTTTGAGCTGCTGCGCCCGACGCTTCACCTGCTCGAGCGGATCCCGCCGCCCCAGGCCGCCGCGCTGGAAGGCGCGCTGGCGCTGCGGCCGAGCATGGGCCGCGACCGTTTCGCCGTCAGCGCAGGGACGCTCAGCCTGCTGGCCGCGTACGCGGACGAGTCGCCGGTGCTCGTGCTCGTGGACGACGCCCACCTGCTCGACGCCTCCAGCGCCGAGGCGTTGCGATTCGCGCTGCGCCGGCTGCTGGCCGAGCCGCTCGGCGCGGTTCTCGCCGTTCGCGATGGCGAGGCGTCGCTGCTCGATGGCGCCGACCTTCCGACGATGTTCATCGGCGCGCTCGACCGCGACTCGGCGGCGGCCCTCCTGGGCTCGGTCCAAGCCGAGTTCGCGCAACGTCTGTATCGCGCCACCGGCGGAAATCCGCTCGCCCTACTCGAGCTCCGCGACGACGCCGTGCATCTGGCCAGCACGCCGATCGACTCGCCGTTGCCGGCTCCGGAAAGAGTCGCGCGCGCGTTCGCACGCCGCGCGGATGTGCTCGAGGACCCGGTGCGGCGGCTGCTCGTGCTCGTCGCCGCGAGCGACTCGGGAGAGGTCTCGACGCTCGAGCCCGCCGCGACGTCGCTCGGCCTCGACTTCGCCGATCTGGCTGGCGCGGAGAAGACGGGGCTGCTTCGCCTCAGCGAGGGTCGCGTCGAATTCAGCCATCCGCTGGCGCGTGCGGCCATATACGGCGAGGCGGCGCCCGACCTGCGCAGACAGGCACACCGGGCGCTCGCCGGCGCGCTGCCGGACCGCGACGCCGACCGGCGCGCATGGCACCTCGCTGAAGCGACCGTCGGCACCGACGCGAACGTGGCATCGGCACTCGAGCAGGCGGGCGGGCGGGCACGGTCGCGCAGCGCCTACGCCGTCGCAGCGGCTGCGTTCGAGCGCGCAGCCAGGCTGACGGCAGGCGATCAGGAACGCGGCCGTCTGCTGTTTGCCGCGGCCGATGTCGCCTGGCTGGCCGGGCTCGCCGATCGCGCGATCGCGCTACTGGCGGAGGCACGCGCGCTCGCTCCGGCGCGCGCGCAGCTCATCGACATCGAACACCTGCGCGGACGCATCGCGACGCGACGCGGGCCGGTGATGCAGGGCCACGCAATCCTGATTGCCGCCGCCGAGCTGGCGGCCGAGACCGACCCGGATCTCGCGGTCACGATCTTGGCCGAGGCGGCCGACGCCTGCTTCTTCGCAGGCGACGCGCGGGAGATGCAACGCTCGGCAGAGCGTGCCCGCGCTCTGTTGCGGGCGAACGCCTCCACGCGCGCGCGCTTTCTCGCGTCGATCACCGAGGGCATGGCGTCGATCTTCGTGGGCGCGGGCAAGGGCGGCGTCGAGGCGATCCGCGAGGCGGTGTCGCTCGCCGAGCGCTCCGAGCGGCTGCGTGAGGACGAGCAGCTGCTGCCATGGCTCGTCATGGGTCCGCTCTGGCTACGCGAAACCGAGGCGGGCCGCGCGCTCGTCGAGGCCGCGATCGACAGCGCCCGCGCCGAGGCCGCGCTGAGCGTGCTCCCCTGGCTGCTCAACCGGATCGCGCGCAGCCACGCGGCGACCGACAGCTGGACCGCCGCCGACGTCGAGTACGCGGAAGCGACGCAGCTCGCGCTCGAGACGGGCCAGCGAACCGAGCTGGCGGCGGCGCTCGCGGGCCGCGCCTGGCTCGAGGCCCGACAGGGCCGCGAGGCCGACTGTCGCGCGCACGCGGCAGAGGCGCGCGAACTCTGCCGTGAGCTCGGCATCGGGCTGTACGAGACCTGGGCGATCCGGGCCCGAGCCGAACTCGAGCTCGGGCTGGGCCGCCCGGACGCCGCGGCGCACCATTTCGAGCAGCTCGCACAGCGCCTGCGCGAGCTCGGCATCGCTGACGTCGACCTGTCGCCGGCGGCGGAGCTGGTGGACGCCTACCTGCGCTTGGGTCGTCGCGAGGACGCCTTTGCGAGGGCCGCTGCGCTGGACAGCGCAGCGCAGGACAAGGGTCAGCCGTGGTCGCTCGCGCGCGCGGCGCGCTGCCGCGGATCGCTGGCGACCGATCAGGCGTTTGAGCGCGACTTTCGAGAGGCGCTGCGGCTACACGCGCAAACACCCGACGTGTTCGAAGCCGCATGCACGCACCTCGCATATGGCGCTCGCCTGCGGCGCGAGCGCCAGCGCATGCGCGCCCGCGAGGAGTTGCGCGCGGCGCTCGAGATCTTCGAACGGCTCGGCGCACGGCCGTGGGCGGCACTCGCGCACACCGAGATCGTGGCCAGCGGCGAGACCGCCCGCCGCCGGGATCCCTCGACGCTCGACGAGCTCACCCACCAGGAGCTCCACATCGCGCAACTGCTGGCCAGTGGCAGAACGACGCGCGAAGCAGCAGCGTCGCTGTTTCTCTCTCCAAAGACGATCGAATACCACCTGCGCAGCGTCTATCGCAAGCTCGGGGTGAAATCTCGCGGCGAGCTCGCGAAAGCGCTCGGCTCCTCGTGAGCCTGGCGACAGACCTCCGCTCGAGCGGGTTCTTCCGCGGGATCCTTCAGTGGTGGTGCTTGGCTGCGCTTTTGAACGTCAACGTTCGCGAGAGAATCGCGGTGGTCTTGCCGTTGGCGAGCGTCTGCGTGATCGCCAGCCTGACCTTCAGCTTGTGTCGTTTTGCGAGCAGCCGCTTGCCCGTGCGGTTCAACGCGACGCGCACGGTTCGAGTTTCACCGGAGTTGAGCGTCGCACTGGCGACGCCGAGCACCACGAGCTTGTGAGTCAGTTTGGCGCGCGCGCTGACCGAGATCAGCTTGTGACCCCTGAAAGTCTCTATGACGCTGAGCCGGAAGCCCAATTTGCATTTGCTTCCAGCCGATCCCTTGCAGGTGACGCGCACGCTCGCGGTCGTGCCCGAGGATTTCGCGTTGACAAGCGAGGCGCTGCCGATTGGGGGCGCCTTGACAATCGCGGGCTGGATACGCGCTAGAGGCGGCGGGATCGGACTCGCCGTTCTCAGCGTCTGATCGCCACCGACGAACGTGCCGAAGTCCGACGCTGCGACCGATCGATAGTGAATGGTCGTTCCCGCCGGCAGCCCAGTGAGCGCCCCGGCAAACGGCGTCGTCGAGTCGTTCGGCGCAGTCTTTTGCGCAGCGGTTCGCTGGCCGTAGGCCGTGGTCGTGCCGTATTCGAAGAACACGTTGACGCTGGCGCCCTCGGGATTGACCGTTCCGATGACGATCGCCGAGGAGGCGCTGATGCCGCTGGCGATGCCGGTGACGGGGGCGACGGGCTGATAAGCACCGGCGAATAGACCCAGCAGCGCTTCGCTCGGCGGGGCGAAATCAGTGAACAGGAAGAACGGCGTGCCGACCGCCCCGCCCTGGCATGCAGCACCGTCCGCGTTGAACGGGGTCGCTGTGCAGCTCGAGGAGATCGGCTCGCGCACGTCGGCTTCGATCGTCGGCGCGAGAGGAACGTCGCTCTCGTCGAGCACGAACGTCGGGTTGGCAGCGTTGACGAAGTGGCCGAAGAAGCCCTTCTCTTTTCCTCGGACCTGCTCCCGCCAGGACACATATGGGGTGTTGCCCGAGAACGTGATATCCGGGCGTGTAGCGTTCTGGCCGGGGAGCGAGATCGGCGATCCGTTGTTGGCGAGTTCGAAGCGTGTGCCGCCGACTAGGCGTGCGACAAAGATCTGCTTGACGCCTTCGAATTCCTCATCCCACGCAGTCCAGGGAACGGTGGGGTTGGCAGGATTCATCGTGCCGGCGGCTACGCGCGGATCCTCGGCGTCGCTGGTTGGATTGTTGTTGAGCGAGCATTCTTCCTCGGTGCCCGTCGATTCCGCGCAGGGGCCCAATTTATTCACGCCTTCGGTGTTCAGTTCTCCGCTGAGTCCACTACCCACCACGACCCAGTGAAATCCGCCGTTTGCCGAGACGCCGTCGCTTACGCCCTTGGCGGCAAACAGCATCTCGTTGCTGCGCAACCCCAGCGTGCCCGCGCCCTGCTCATACCAGACCACCCACGGCACGGTGTCGTTTGCGCCCGTGAAGGCGATGTCCGGCTCGACCCCGTCGCGCGTGGGGTCGACGTTCAGACTCGGGTCGGCCCCTCCCGGACCAAACCGGGGAATGCCCACCTGCTGCCAGCAGAAGCCGCCGATCGCCTGGATTTCGCCGGTGGCGGGGTTGACCACGCCGCGAGGGGTGGCTTCATTGCAGTTCACGGCTCCGGGGCCGATCGGCCGCTCAACGTAGATCTGGTCCTTTCCGCCCACCGGCGATGTCTCCTGCCAAGTGACCCACGGTCCGGGCGGTTTGGTGGGGTCGGCCGAGCCGCCGGCGACCGAGGGGTTCTCGGCTGACTGGTCGGTGTGAATATTCAGCGAAGGGACGGGCGGCCCAGAGCCGCCATTGCCACGCGGCTGGCCGGCGAACAGCCACTTGCCCTGGTTCGCGTCGCCGGTGTTGTCGAAGCGGCTCGCGAAGATGTTGTTGCTGTTGAACCCGGTCCCTTCGGTTTGCTCGTACCAGGTCGCCCAAGGCACGGTGCGTCCCGCTCCGGCGAAGTCGATCGCGGGGGCCTCGCCGTCCGCTTTCTGGTCGAAGTTGAGCGAGCCGCTGAACTGCGAACTTTCGCTCGAGCGCCCGGAGACCGTGCCGTTGCCACGCGTCGTCCAGGCGCCGCCCGCGAACGAGCGCACGAAGATCTGATCCGCGCCGCTCGTCGCTTGCCAGAAGATCGCCCACGGCACCGCGGCGTTGCCCGCGGTCAGAGACCCGCCGACGACATCCGCATTGGTCGGCTCCTCGCCGCTGACAGGCTTTGCCTGGTCGATGCCCGCGGCGAGGTCATCGTTGACCTGAGCTTCGGGCGGCAGGGGTTGAAAGGCCCATGCGGTCCCCGCGCTGGCCAGGGCGACGACGGCAGTTAGCGCAGCGAGTCGCCCCGCTGCCTGCCGCCCGATCGGCGCGCGCCCCCCGGTGCGCGCGAGCCGCCCGACGCGGCGAGCCCGTCCGGTCAAGGCTTGTTGCTCGGCTTGATCGCTGCCTGTGGCGCTCACGCTACCCCCGATCGATCGACCGCAGACATCTTATGGCCGCGCGGGCATAAGCTAGCCAATTGGTGTTAGGCTGCCTACCTATTCATCAGCGCAGATGCTCTGCTCTCGCCCGGGCCAGCGTTGGGCGCTGCGACCGTCTGTGCTGCCCCCACGGCCGCCGCGGGTATGGCCGCGACTGGCCGCACCGGCTGAGCGCCCCCGTGAGAGTGGACCTGGTGGGAGTCGAACCCACTCCGTTGGGGTTTGAAAACCCGCTTGGCGCCAACCCGGCCAGGTCCGCTCGGAGAATTGGGCGACCGATTATAAGAACCGGCCGGCACCGGGGTGGCGATCCGGGACGGCCCCTTGACGGCTGAGCGTCGCTGGGCGATGCTCAGGACTGCGATGACCGTACGCGGGCTATTCGAGACGCACCTGACGGTCGCCGACATCTCGCGCTCGGTCGCGTTCTACCGCGATGTGGTTGGACTACCGGTAGCGCTCGAGCTACCCGAGCGCGGTGCGGCCTTCCACTGGATCGGCAACGCGGGGCAGGCGATGCTCGGCTTGTGGTCGATCGGCTCGGCACCGATGAACATGCAGCTGCACATCGCTTTCGAGATGTCGCTGGCCGATCTGCTTGCAGCTCCGGAGCGACTTCGGGCTCGCGGCATCGAGCCGCTGTCGTTCTTCGCCGAGCCAGCGAATGAACCGAGCGTGATCGGATGGATGCCGGCCGCAGCGGTCTACTTCCGTGATCCGGACGGACACATGCTCGAGTACCTGGCGATGCTCGATGATTCACCCCAACCGGAGCTCGGCATCATGCCCTGGTCGCAATACCGCGCGAGTGCGAGCGCTGGACAGCACCAGAACGCCGGCTAGCGAAACCTCGAAGCCGCGCGGCGCGGCCGGGTGCACATCGGATCGCGCTAGTCGCCTGACTCGTACTTGAAGGAAATATTCAGGCGCACGCGGAAACTGGTCACCTGGCCGTTGTCGATCGTCACGTCCTCGCGCACGACCTCCGCGATCCGCAGGTCGCGCAAGCTCCTTCCCGCTACCTCGATCGCGTTGCGCGCGGCGGCCTCCCACGACTCGTCGCTGACGCCGATCACCTCGGTGACACGGTAGACGCTATCAGTCATGTTCTGCTCCTCCGGTTGTTTGCCCGGCGCACAGGTTACTCGCTCAAGACCACGGCGCCCACTTGGGGTACAGCTGTCCCGGTCTCAGCCGGCGCGAAAGAATTCGCGCAATTTGGGGCAAAGGCGTGCTCCTAACACTGGCGCGCGAACCTCGGGCTGAGAGAATCCGCGCCGTCCGCGACCGGCCGCGGATGTAGACCCGTCATCGAACGAGGGCCCTGGGAGGCTTAGAGCGAGGCAGTTACCGAGGCGAGGTCCCGCTGACTGAGGGGCAGATGTTCGCTCAGCGGCAGCCGCCCGCTCAGGACCTCGTCGCGCCGCGCCTCTGTCACCTATGCGACCAGGAGCGATAACCGCAAGCTCTCCCTGGCTCGAGGCCCTCGAGGCAGCCGGCATGACTGTCGAAGACGACTGGACGGCGGGGCTGCCGGAAGACTTGCTGGCGGAGATCGAAGCGGCGCAACCGGGGACGGTGGCGAGCCGGTCGGTGCCGTTCCGCGTTCCCGTGCAGCTCGGCCTCCCGGGTCTCGGCGCTAGCGCGGTGCAGCCGCTGCGCACGGTCGGGCCGGTCGCTGGACTCGCCGCCAAGTATTGGTTCGAATTCTTCGGCCCGATCGAGGCCTACACGGTCTTCGCGGGCGGCGAGTCGCTGCCGAGCCTGGTACTCACCCAGGCGCGTCTGCCGCGGTTCATATTCCCGCCTCACCCGGGATCCTCCTATACGGTCGAGATCTCCGGCGGCAGCGTGTGGATCCTGGCCGCGGCGCTGGATCCGGCCCTGCCCGGCGATCGCTACGTAGGCTTGACCGTCGCTTCCGGCAGCCTGGCGTTCTCGGCCCCTCCGGCCGTGACCGGGCAGCGGCTCACACTCGCGGGGGCGCTCGAGGCCACGCTCGAAGTCAAGCTCGCGACGCCCAACCCCCCTGCACCCGGCGCCGGTCAGTGTCAAGCGGACGTTTCGGTCATTCCCCCGAGCAAGCTCGCCGTGAGCTGGAGCCCTAGCAGTCCTCCCGCGATTTCGTTCGGTACAGGCAGCGCGAGCTTCGCCGGGCAGATGGTCAAATTCAACAAATTCGCCTCGACAGCAACGGTGCAGCCCGCCCTCGACGCGCTGCTGTTCGAATCCCAGGTCAGTCCCAAAAAGCTAAACCTGAGCGCACTGTCGAACGAGCTGCTGGAGCTCGAAGGTGAAGCCGCGATCGGCGGAGGCTGGGCCCTGACGCTCACCGAACCGAGCGATCCCGAAGCGCCGGGTGAAGCGCTTGGCCCGGGCTTCTACCTGCTGTTCGCGCAGGGCCCGATCGCCGCCCGCTGGCCGGGCCTGGACGGCCCCTTGCAGCTCCCCCAGGCGACCCTCACGCTGCGCGAAGGCCAGCTCACGCTGGGCTGCAGAGATGCGACGGCGGTGCCCGCAGCCGAACAGACGCTCGAGCTCTACTGCCTGCGCGCCGAAGCCGGCGCGCCGCGACTGCCGCTTCAGTTGCGCTTCGACCCGGCGGGCGTCGTACTGGCCTATGTCTGCGACGCCGAACAGGGCGAAGGGCTGTATGCGCAGTGCACGGCCGACCTCCGACTGGACCGCCCGATCGACGTCGCCGGGCGCCCGCTGGCGTTCGGCGAGGCCAGTCCGGCGCTGCTCGCGCTGGAGCGGCGCGAAGGTGAGACCGAGGCGGTGGTAGTTGGACTGGCCGCGGCGCTCGAGACCCCCGCCGGGCTGCCTCGCAGCCTGCTGGCAATGCAAAACGCGCTGCTCGCCGTAATTGGGCCCGCCCTGTTTCTGCTGCGCGGCTCACTCAGCGGCGAAGCGGCGATCGACTCGGGGCGCCTGGAGCTGGTGCTCGGCTGCGAGGGTTGGCTGCCGACGCTACCCGACCCGTACGTGTCCAACTTCGCGCGCGGCGGCGGGCGCAGATCGCTGGGCTCGCTGCTCGAGCCAACCGCGACGCGGATCGTGCTCGCGCAGAGCAGCTGGGAAGAACCCGAACATCCGCTGCTGAGCTTCATCGGCCTCCTGCCCCCGCCCGCCGCAGCGCCGGAGTTCTCCTCCGAAGGCCCCCCTCGGGCGCTGGCCCAGAGTGAAGGGGAAGTGCTGGTCCCGACCCAGACTCAGCAGGGCAGCGTCCTGCATGGCAGCGAGTTCTTCCGGCTGCCCCCGCCCGCGCTGCACGACACCGCGGCCGCGGCCTCGGCCTCGGGCGAAAAGGAACTGGAATTGCAGCAGAGACAGCTCGAAAGCCTGCAGGCGCTCGCGCGCAGGGTGGTCCCCGGCCCGGAAGAGGGGCTGCGGCTGCTCGACGTCTCGACCAACAAGGACCTGCTCGGCGTCGAGCTGGGCGCCGGCGATACGCAGGAGCCATCGAGCTTCGGCGCCGCGGCGGTCGCGGATCCGAGCGAGGCGGCGCCTGGCGCCGCCATCTTCGTGCTCGAGGGGATGGACGTGCGCACCCCGGCCTCCAACCTGCGGGTCTTCACCCTGCCGCAGGTTCAGTGGGAGCCCGTGCGCACGCTGGAAATCGACCAGGACCTCGTACACATCGGCTACTTCCCGACCCCGCTCGCGTCGGCCACCGACGGCGGCGCGACGGTCTTCGGCGTGCCCTCCGCACGACTGGTCGCCGCGATCCCGGACATCGCGGTGGACGCCGCGCTCGAGGAGTTTCGCGGCGGCGTCGGCCTGGGAATGCTGACCACGCTCCCGTTCGGGATCAAGGCACTGCTCAGCCTGCAGCCGAGGGAGTCAGCGAAGGGCCGCCGTCCGGACAGCATCGCGCGCAACCAGCCCGCGTTCACCCCGCAGGCGCTGTGGGGCGGCGCGCAGCTCGCGCTCGTCGCCGAGTCAGGGCCGAGCACGGGCCCGACCTCGAGCAGCTTCGAAGGCGCAACGCTGCAGCTGCTCAACGGGGTCATCCTGGAAACCGGCGCGCCGCTCAGCATCAGCGTGCTCGGCAGCCCGCTCGAGCCGGCCGACAGCGTGCAGCGGATCTTCAACGACGAGTTCGGGCCCGCCGGCGCAAAACCGAGCGTTCCGGTCACCCGCCTTGACATCTCCGGCTACGGCGAGTCGAGCTTCAGCGAGTGGCTCGATCCCGGCGCGGCCTACGCGGAGACCGCCAAGGCGCAGTTCGAGGTGCTCGTCGGGCGCACCGCGCTGGAGGTGATCAAGGTTGCCTCGATCCTCTATCCGTGGGGGATCCGCCTGACGCGCACGGTCACCGTCGAACGCACCGCCGGCGCCGGGGTGATTCGCCGCGACAGCGGCTGGCAGGCCAGCTCGCCGGGAGTGTTCAACTTCCCGCCCGGCGAATCCGCGTCCCCTCCCTACCTGGTCGAGCCGGGCCTGCTGCTCGGTCTGTTCAACGTCCGCAACATTCGCCCGACCGGCGGGCTGCCGGTCGAATTCGTCGCCAAAGAAGGCGGCAAGCAGGTGGTGCTCACGCCCAAGTATTTCGACGCCGACGTTCGCATCGACGGCCTCGAAGGCGGCGAGACGCTGCCGGCGCTCGGCCTGCTCGGGTTCCTGCAGGTGGAACCCGTCGGAGAACGCCTTGGCGAGGGCGACCTCGCCGCGCTGATCGAACAGCAGGGCGCGATCGGCGGGCCGGTCGACGGCACGGTGCAGGTCGGGGAATCCGGCTTTCGCGTGCGCGCCACGCGTATCGAGGTGGGCAGCTCCAGCGAACCCGAAAGCGGCCGCCCCGAGCTCATCGGTGTGGTGCGCGGGGCGCCGATCTTCCACCAGGACGGCGCCTGGTCCTCGATCCGCCGTCCGGGCCCCGGCAACCCGCATGGCGAAGGCGAAGCGGTCGGCGTCGACGGAGTCCAGGGCGTCCCGGTGGTGCGCGAAGGCAAGCTCGCAAAAGAAGATCCAACGGAAGTGGTCGTGGCCGCAGCCGGCGAGTATCGCTTTGCCGATCCGCCCGATCTGCACGAGCCCGACACGCCGCTGTTCGAGTACGGCCTCATGCAGGTCTCGCCGGCTCACGCGTTCCTTTTCCCGCGCCCGTACATCGACAAGGGCGTTGCCGAATTGAGCACCCGCAGCGCTCCCTATCTGGCGGACGTATATGCGCGCATGACCGCCAAGGGCGTGTTTCCGCCCAGCGCCAACGTGATCAAGCTGCCCGCCAACGCGCTGCTCGTCGATCGCGCGAGCGGCTCGCTGCGCCTGCGCGAAGAAGTCGACATCACCGGGCCGCGGCCGCCGCTGATTCTCGCCACCAACGGCAGCGACGTCGTCCAGCTCGACTACGAAGAAGCGCGCCTGACGAGCAGCCTGCAAGAAGCGAGCTGGAGCTTCAATCTCACCGACCTGCAGCTGTGGAGCGACTTGCTGGGCATCAGGAAGTTCTCGGGCTGGAGCTCCGATCTGCATGCCGGGACGGGCCGCGCTCCGGTGATCGAAAACATCAACACGCTGATGGCGCCGGAATTCAAGAGCGCGCTGAGCTTCCTGCAGGCGTTCTCCTCGCCTCCGGCGCTGCCCCCGATCGAACTCGGAGCGAGCAACGGCGCAGGCGAGACGCAGCTCTCGGTAATAGTCAGCTACTGGAAACAGCTTCCACCGGACGCCGAGGGACCCGTCCCGAGGATTAAGTTCCAGCTCGGCATCAAGGGCCAGCTCGGCTGGGAACACACGCCCGAAGTGCCGGTCCCGGGCGCGACCACGAAGACCGAGTCCGGCGCCATCCTGGTCTGGGGCGCGGTCGAAGCGAAGATCCCGCTCACCGGGATCCTGTTCCTGCTGCTGGGCGCGCAGCTGCAGGTCGGCGCCAAGTTCCTGATCAGCGAGAAGGCTGAAAACGCCGAAGGAGTCGCTCCTCCGCACGAACCCTCGCTGGTGTTCGACCTCGAAGTAAAGGCCTACGTCGGCGTGGCCATCATCACCGGCATCTTCGAAGGGTCGCTCGCGATCGGGGTGGCATTCGCGATCGAAGCCTCGTTGCTAAAGATCGGCCCGCTCGTGCTGCTGCAGGCAGAAATCGATCTGAAGATCATCAAAGTCGAAGTCTCGGGTGAATTCAAAGGCCTGTTCTATAAGGAAGCGTCACAAGAGATGTGTGAATGGGGCGGAGAGCTAGAAATCAACGTCTCGATCTGCTTTATCGGCATCCACGTCGGCATCGAAATAACCGAGAAGAGTGAAGTCTGAGGAGAAATCGTGACCAGCGTCCCCCGTCTCACCTTGATTCCCTATTTGCAGTCCTGGGACGCCACAACGGCGAAGCTCACGCTCAACGTGCTCGCGATCCCGGACGGCGATCCGCGCGCATCGCTGACCGAGGGCTTCCCGACCAGCGGCCCGCCGATCAGCGAAGCCGAACTGACGCTTGCGGTCGATCTCTCCTTCGAAGTCGAACAGCTGCCGATGCTCACCGAAGTCAGCGCGAGCGTCGACGTGCCGCTGCCGATGCCCGCCGAACGCGGGCTCGTCTTCGAAGCGCTCGAAGCCATGTTCGAACCGTCAGTGGCGGCCGCGCTGCCGGTGCGCAGCGCAGAACGCACGCTGCACAAGTACCTCCCGACCAGCTACCGCGACGCGTTTGCATTCGTCGCGCCGCGCACGCCGCTGGCGAGCGTCGACGAGGAGTACAAGTGCATGCTGCGCTGCCCGCCAAAGAAACCGCTGCCGACACCAACTCCGCCCACCTACAGCTGGATCGATGTGCTCGGCTACGCGCTGCGCCAGCCGCTGGTGCTGCGGGCTGCCGGCCTGCTGCACACGATCGAAGTGACGCTGCCCAGCCCCGATCTGTCTAAAAACGGCGGCTGGCTGTTCCTCACGCTGGCCGCGAGCAGCGACTACGCGAGCTCAGTGCCGTTGCCGGGGTTTCTGCGCAGCTTCGCCACCCGTGTGCCCGCGCTCGGCGCCGGCACCGAGCGAGCGATCTTCACCGCGGTCCTGTTCCCGGTCTTCGCCGACGCCACAGCGGCGGCCGCAGCGGGCGGCGACTACGACGAAATCTTTCCGGAGGCGATCCGCTTCGACGATGGCTTCGCGAAGATCGTCCATGGGGCGCAGCAGGAAGCGATGCTGCACCTCGACGAAGCCGGTGAAAGCCCGCCGCCGATCCAGGACCTCGGCATCTTCCTCGGCTGGGATGACGAGGACGTGCTGCTCGCACTCAACCGCCAGATTGGGCTCAATCCCGACGGCAGCGAACCTGCGGAAGCTCCCTGCGGGACGCTCGGCTACCGCGTCGACGCCCGTGTCGCGGGCGCCGCGAAATGGAGTTCGCTGGCGGCGGTGACCGCCGAACACGTGCCGCTCGGGGCGCTCGATCTCGGCGCTTTTAATGGCGAACTGCAGACCGAAGCGCATCCGCGCCGCCTTGACGAACAGCTGTGGCTGCCGGCCTACTTCACCAACTGGACCGGCGAATCGATGGTCGTCAAGAGCCTCGAAGACAAGCTCGTGCGCGGAGCTCCCGGCGCGAGCGCCTCGCCCTACACCGCGGTGGGCCTCGACGCGGTACCGCTTCGTTACGGGCAAAGCTACGAATTTCGCGTGCGCCTCGCCGACGCGAGCGGCGGCGGCCCGGCACTCGCGCAGAGCGCGTTCAACGTCGGCGAACGTCCGACCGCGCAGCTGGCCTTCAAGCGCTATGTGCCGCCCAAGCAGCCGCGCGTCGAAGCGCAGAAGAGCTCCCCGGAACCGCTGAGCGTGACGCTCGCGCGGCCGCTGATCGGCTATCCCGAGGCCGTCTACACCGGGATCGCCAAAGCGCTCGAAGAACTGAATGCGGTCCAGCACCACAACGAAGAACACCCCACCGAACACCAGGAGGTCGGACTGGCGGACATCGACGCGAGCTACGTCGAGGTGCGCGTACTTGCGCGCACACCGGCCTTCGATCCGGACGCGACCTTCGACGACTGGTTCGAACTGTATTCGACCACCCGCGAATTCCCCTCCGAACCGGACGCGACGCTCGAGCTGACCGGAGAATACCTCGACGTCGCACAGCTCTCCGAAATCGACGCGAGCGCCCAGGAAGGTGCGCTCGGAAGCGTCAAAGGCGCGCTGCCGATCCCCACCGCGCGCGACATCCGCCTGGAACTGCGCGCCCTCTGCCGCGAAGACCCTGCTTACTTCGCCAACGAAGCGGCACGGCGCAGCCTGCCGGTGACCGTCGAATTTCACCAGGCCGCCGCCAAAGAGTCCAAACCGTTCCAGCCGGTCGAACCCACCGTCGACATGCGCTCGGTCTTCCTGCAGCCGGACTCCGTCGCCGGCGAAGGAACGCCCGCGGTAGTCCAGGTCCAGAACGACCCCTCCGAACTACTGGTTTCCCGCCTCGCCCAGGCGGCCGGGCTGAACGCGGCCGAAGACACGCTGCTCGCGCTGCCGGGCCAACGGGTCGTGTTCGGCTGCGCCGGCCTGAGCCACCGACTCTCGCCCGAGGGCGGCTCGCTCGTGCTCACCCACCTGGCCGAGCTGCCCCGACAGTGGCTGAATGTGGTGCGGGTCGAGCTCAACCGCGACTGGACCTGGAAGGGCGCCGGAAGCCCATCGCTGAGGTTGACGCGTTCGCTGGCATCGCTGCCCGGCGATGCCCCGCAGAGCGAGGAAGTCACGACCGTGCAGCTGGTTCACGCAGTCAACAGCACAGCGGCGTCAGGTGAACCGGAACGCGATCGCACGATCGTGGTGTTCGTAGACGCCTTCAAGCCGCCGCTGGAAGGCGGTCTTCCGCACGAGCTCGAAGTCGAATATCAGGTGGAACTGCAGCTCGAAGGGGCAGCCAACGCGAAGGTCGCGCTGTCCAACAGGCTGCCGGTGACCACCCCGCCGCAGCAGATCCCGCAGGTCGCAGCGGCCGGGCATGCGCTCTCCGAATACCAGGCCGACGAGCATTACGCGAGCACCGGCCCGCGCACGCGGATGCTGTGGCTCGAGTTCGCCGAACCGCTGAAGGACACACGCGACGCCTACTTCATGCGCGTCCTCGCGCAAAGCCCCGACCCGCTGCTGCTCGCCCGCGCCGAACCGGCGGCCGACCCGGCCGCGTTCGAACGCTCGGCGCTGGACCCCGAACTCGTGCGCGTGATCACCCCTGGCGAGGCCGACGATCTCGCGGGTCTCGCGACGATGCAGAAGTTGATTCCAGCCGAAGGCTCAAACCGCCACTTCCTCGTGCCGCTGCCGCCAAGCGTTGCGGCCGCGTCGCCTGAGCTGTTCGGATTTTTCACCTATGAAATCCGCGTCGGGCACGACCGCGGCAGCGCGGCGAGCCCCTTCTGGTCAACGGCCCAGGGACGCTTCGGCGAGCCGGTCGTGCTGGAGGGAGTCCAACACCCGGCGCCGGAGCTCAGCTGCTCGGTGACGCGCCTGGAAGAACGCGTGCTGATCACCGCGCCCTACGCGCGGCCGTACTACGAAGGCGCCGACGTGCTGCCGAGCCCGCCGAACACGGAAATCTGGGTGGTGATCTACGCTCAGGTCCACCAGGCCGACGGCGCGTCGCTGCGCAACATCGAGCTCGCGGTGCAGCGCGGCTCGCTCGCGCGCCAGGTGTTTGGCGCGGCGGGCTTTGAAGTGTCCAGCTTCGCGGGCTTGGAAGAATCGGTGGGCCGAGCCATCCCGAGCGGCCCGATGGCACAGGCGAGCTTCACCGATGCGGAGCTCGAGGCGCTGCTTGCCGAGTACGGGCTCGCGGACGACACCCCGTTGAGCGCGCTCGCGGTCGAGCTGATACCAGAGCCCAACTCGCCGTTTGCCGATCCGCTGCGCAGCGAGCTCGGCGAAGTCAGGATCCTGAGAACCTCGCCGCTGGTCGCGATCCAGAGCGTCTGCTGCTGAGCGGCGCTCAGCCGAACGGCTAACGGGATCGTGCACGCGCGCGCTGACCAACGGTCGGCCGCCCAAGGCGATTTAGGTAACAGACAAGCGAGCTGCCCGCAGAACGCTTGCGGCGGGCACGCACGGATCGCCGAGCACCCCGAGCAGGTGATCGCCCGCTAATTCGGCGACCTTGTCCGTCAGCTCGGACGCCGAGGCGGGGCATTGCGGCGCGCCCCGTGGACAGCGCACACGCGCGAGCTCGTTGCCCGCAGCAACCACAGCCGCGCCGAACTCAGGCAGCCCCCGGTCGACGCTCACTTGCACGAGCCGTGAACGCTCGCGGACGTCGGCATCGATCGCTGCGAAATCGCGCACGCGTGGCGCGCCGCGAACGAGCGTGTGCGCGACGCAATATTGGATTGAGAACTTTGCCGACAGCCCGTCGTTGACGATGTCGAGGTGAGCCGCCTGGCGAGCGACGGGGTGCACGACGACCTCAAGTTGCCGGTGATCAGGCCGATAGCCGCGTTTACGCGCCTGTGCCGCGGCCTCGATCGGAGAGTGCGTCCCGAGGCAGCTGGGATGCAGCTTGATCCAGTTGCGCTCGATCGCCGGTCGCTGGCCGGCAGGTTCGCCTGCGCCGCCCGCCGGCGGCCAGACGGCGCCAAGTACCGCCGCGAACCCGAGCGGCCCGTGCAGCGCGCGCGGATCGACGCTCGCTCCGGCACGCGCGAGCAGTGCAGCCTGCACGCCGGCAGCAGCCGCCAGGCCGACCTGAATCGCCTTGCCGTCAGAGCCAAACGCCCCGCGCGTGCCGCCGGTGCGCAGCAGCGCGAGGGCGATGGCGTTCTCGCGCTGTGCGCTCGGCAACTCGAACAGGCGCGACGCCGCGACCACCGCGCCGACCGGGCCACAGACGGCGGTTGGATGCCAGCCCCGGTCATACAGCGCCGGATGGCTGGCCGCAGCCAGGGCGGCCATCGCCTCGAAGCCCTCGGCGTAGGCCTGTAGCGCCGCGCCGAGCGACAGGCCCAGGTGTGCCGCCACCACCAGCGCCGCGGGCGCGCAGGTCGCGCTGACGTGCGCGACGCCCTCGGAGAACGTGTCATCGAAATCGAGCACATGACCGGCAGTGGCGGCAAACGCGACCTCGCTCAGCAGGTCATCCCCGGCGGCTCGCACGGCGAGGGCGGCCTGCTGATCTACCCCCGCGCACGCGCACGCCAACCAGTCAGTCAGTGCCGTGCGGTACGGGTCGGAGCGATCGACTGCGCCCTCTCTGGTGCTCGGCTCCACGCAGCAAGCCTAGTCGCAGCTCACCTACGGGGCATCCGGCTTGCGCTAGGGGATATGTCCGAATTCAGTGGTCTCTTCCTGGTCCGTTCCGCCGAGGCATTCAGGCCTGGGTCCGGGCGCGGTCGAGGCCCCCCGGGGCGCGCAATCGGCAGTCGAGTGATCAGCTCGCCTGCAGCCGGTTTACTTCGGCGAGGCCAGCTCGGACGTGCGCTTGACAGCAGCCTGGTAGGCGGGCCGCTCCCGCAGCCGCGCTACATAGCTTTTGAGCGTCGGCCCCAGCACCTCCGGGAAGCCGGCGCGCGAGGTGAAGCCGAGCACCGAGCTGATCAGCACGTCGGCGACCGTAAAGCGCCCGCCGACGAGATACTCCGAGCCGTCAAGCGCCTGTCCGACCGCCTCCGCCGCCGTCGCAAAGCGCTCGCGCGCCTTCTCAGCACGCTCGGGTTGGGCATCCCCGAAGATCGCCGCCTCGATGAGCGGCGGCTCGAGCTCTGCGGGCGCGAAGACCGACCACTGGTAGGCAAGAGCGCGCTCGTGCGTGCCAAGCGCCGGCATCAGGCCAGCGTCAGGACGCAGATCGGCGAGGTGCATGCAGATCGCCGCCGACTCGAACACGAAGCCCTCGTCGTCCTCGATGACGGGCACGCGTGCCAGCGGGTGACGTGCGAGGTGCTCCGCGCTGCGCCCTTGCTCATAGGTCATCACCTCGAGGTCATACGGCTGCCCGAGCTCCTCGAGCATCCATACGACGCGGACAGGCCGACCGGCGTACTCGCGGTGAACGACGTGGATCATGATCCCGAGACAATACCTTGGAGTCGGCGTTGCGGCATTGTGCCCAGCGCTGGGCGTGGTCCTGCGGCTTCGTCGAGCCGGATGTGGTTCCGGTCGCACTCGGCACCGGCCAGGATGCGCACCGCGTCCGCCAGGTATCGTTATCGGAAATGCAGCGTCCGTGTTGCATCATGATTGCTGTCGCTGCTGCCGGGCTCTGGGGCTTCGCACGCAACGGCTCGGTCTACCGAACGACGCTCGACCCGGCGCAAGCCGATGTGTTGCCTCGCCAACAGGTGTACCGCGTGCCCTCAGGGTCGATGGAACCCACGCTCACCGTCGGTACGAGAGTGGTTGTTTCGCTCGGAGCGCCAAAAATCGGCGCGATCGTCGTGTTTCATCCACCCGAAGGGGCCCTGCCAGAGCAGTGCGGTCCCAGGCCCCACATGATCGGGTTTGGCGGCGCAGCATGCGTCGAACCCGTGCCGAAACCATCGACCGACAAGTTACTCAAGCGCATCGTCGCCGGGCCGGGCGACGAAATTTACATCAGGCAAGGCCGCGTCTATCGCAAGGCCGCCGGCTCGAGCAGCTTCATACGCCAGCAGGACTCTTACACACGCCCCTGCGGCACCCGCCCCGAGTGCGACTTTCCGACGCCGATCAAAATCTCAGCAGGACACTGGTACCTGCTCGGCGACAACCGAGGCGAATCGGACGACAGCCGGTTCTGGGGCGCGGTCCCAAGCTCTTGGATACTCGGCGTCGTCACGGCCTGCGACGTCCCACCCAATCTCTCCCGATTGGGGCTTGAGCCGTATCGGAGCAGCAAGCTGTGCAAGCTACCCAATAAGCGCGGTTGAACGCCACCCCGCTGGATCCGAGATACTGGGCGGGCGGTGTCGCAGGAGAGGTCATGACGATCTTCTGTCGTCACTCACGACGGATGAAGTGGGCGAGACTCTTTGGGTCGCCCATGTCGAGGTCGTCGACGTTCTGGTGTTGCGAGTCCGCCATGGAGAGAGGTCCGGGAGCCCACGGAACCCCGAACTGTTGCCATGAGCACGTCGAGCAGAATCTTTGAGCGCGAGGGTTCTCCTTGGGCGGCAGCTTCGCTGTCGAATCTGAGGGAGGTTTGTGATGGAAGGCGTTTATGAGCGCTGCGGTGCGCTGGATGTGCACCAGGCGCAGGTGACCGCCTGCGTGCACGTGCCCGATCGGCGGGGTGTGCGCTCGGAGCTACGCGCCGAGTTCTCCACGATGACGTCCGACCTATTGTCCCAACCCCTTCACCTGGAGGCTCGGCCCAGAACCTGCACTCGACTTTTTTCTCGAGACCCTCGGAACCGTCTTCGGCGTGATCTCCAAGCCCACAACCCCGGCTGTGATCAACTTCGAACGACAAGTAGAGCACCTGCGTTGGGGCGACCGCGGACTGACCAAGCTTGTCCACCTGGGTGCCCGACAGGACGTGCGGGAAGTCGAGGAACCGACCCCCGACCTTTGCGCTGATGCAAAGTTCTGGGCGGCGACCGGCTTTCGAGAACTATCGCCCGCCACTCGCGGCTATCGGCGGGAGCACGAACAGCATGAAAACGAAAACCCAGAAGCGGAAGGGACCCTCGCAGAACTCCAGGGTGACAGCATCGCGCAGCGCCTCAAGCACTACGAGGACCGCTCGGATAAGGCGCTCGCGCGACGGCTGAAGGCCATGCAAAAGGAAGCGCTCCTCAAACTCAGCAAGGCGGCTGCCGCATCACGCCTGACGTGACGCGTGTGCCTGCTCGCAGACCACCACGACGTGCTCGCGCTGCTCGGGAGTCAGCTGCTCTAGCATGTCCGGTTCGAGCGCGAGGGATGGATCGTCGGGATCCGTCCGACGTTCCTATCCCAGCGGACGCCGCGCGACTTTCATGTGGCCCAAACTGTGGCTCATCTCTGGCTCCGAGCAGCGAGCCAATGGTAAAAAGTGTAAGCGTTCAGTTGGTCTGCTCAGGCGAGTAGTGGGGCTGGGTCTCCGCGGGCGTGGGTTGCGAGCAGCTCGGTCGTGTAGGCGAATAGCGAGCGGCGCTGTAGCCGGCATGTGATCGAGGCTGAGAGCAGCCGCTCGATCTGTCGCTCGCCGGTCTCGGATTGGCTTCCGAGGGAGAGCTTGCGGTAGATGACGGCGCCGCGGAGGGAGCGCTCGGCGTGGTTGTTGGTCGGCTCCACGCCGTCGTGAGTCGCGAAGGTCCACAGCGCGGGCAATGCCTTCAGGAGGTTGCGCGCCATGCCGCGGCAGTGGCGGTTGCGCGCTCGCTTCGTGGCGTAGCCACGGATGATCGGCTTGTAGGTGCGTTGCACCCGGCGGATCGTGCGCTTCAGCTCGGGCCGGTCCTGGGTGTGCTGGTAGACCTCCCACGCCCAGAACACGCGCTCGCACAGGGCGAGACCCGCCTCGCCGAACTCTTTCTCCGCGGCCAGCCCTTCGGCGTGCGCGGTGAAATCGCGCCGCAGGTGTGACCAACACAGCTGGCGGCGCGCCAACGGCAGATGCGTATATGCCCACCAGCGGTCGGACGTCACGATCCCGCGGTGGCCTTTGAGCAGCCGCTTGGCGTGATCCTCGTGACGGTCCGCGGCGACGTGAAAGAACGCGTGGCTATCGGTGAAGGCGCCCCATAGCGCGCGACGCCGCCGGCGGTTCGCCAGCCGGTCTCATCCATGTTCAAGCTCTCACTGGCGCGCACGCGCTCCCCGATCTCTCGGTAGGGCTCCTCCAGCGCTCGTGCGGTGCGCTTGAGGATCGCCTCGACTGTGCCGCTGCACAGGCGCACACCGAAGAGCTCTTCGCCGAGCTCCACCACATCGCAACGAGAGACACGGTTGCGCACGGACAGGACCGCAACGGCCGCTTCAAAACGCGGACCGAACGCGCTGCTTGCGATATCCGCGGGCAGCGGCCTCCGCGTGCGCTCACCGCAGCCGGGGCAACGCACCCGCGGGCAGCGATGCTCGATCACCCTCGCCGAGATGACCGGGAGCTCTTCGACCTGATGGCGCACCGGCTCGCCGACTGCGAACAGCTCACCTAAAGCGAAGACCTAGCCGCACTCGCAACGCTCGGGCCAGTGCTCGATGACCTCATCCACCGCGCAGAGCGGCAGCAGCTCGCGGCCATGGCCCTCGTGTCCCGGCTGGGCACCCCGCGAACGCCCAGAACGATCCTTTCCTCGTCGCGGGCGTGACACGCCCGGCGGATCTGAGCTAGGCGCCAGCGACGAGTTACGCGAGCTCCTGGCCAGCTCGCGCTCCAGCTTCTCCACCCGCGCCTCCAACTGCTGAATACGGCGATCCATCGCCAGCAAAACCTCGACTACTGCCTCACGCCCCGCGTCATAGACCGCTTCCGCCTCCGCGCGCTCCACACCCCCAAATTCGACGAAGCACCGTAAAGTCCCCCACCAACTGAACGCTTACCAAAAAGTCGCGATTTGCAGCGCTTTTATAGTGGGCGATCCTGGACTCGAACCAGGGACCTCTTCCTTATCAGAGAAGCGCTCTAACCGACTGAGCTAATCGCCCTTCTGGCTCGCAATGCGGATCCCGCCAAGAGCCGAAGTTGCTGGGTGAGCATACGCGAGACCAGCGCAGTCTTGCTGCGTTGAACCGCCGTGCATCACGCCGCAGATGTTATCGGGCAGGACGCTCGCGAGGGTGGTGCGGCGGTGTGGACGGCGGGCTGGGAGCTACGGCACGAGGCGGCCGCGCAAGATGGCGCGACCGCCGGCCTGTGCTCGCCTCGCCTACGAATGATGCTCGATCGGTGTCCTTGGGTTGCAAAGTTTGGACTTGGAACGACCTGCCATTCGCCGGCACTCTTCAGCGACGCGTGGCGACCCGCCTTTGCTTCGCCGGTCGGGCTGACCGTGTTCGACCATCCGGCGCGGGGTGAATGGCGGCGGCAGGGTGGGCGTAGTCGACGCGCCGGCTTCTTCGAACAGCGGCGTCATCGGTGCGGCTGCACCGCTGTTCTGCAGACAGCCCAACCCAAACGCCTGCTGCAGGCTCACCAAGAGTGAATAGTGACTGTACTCTGTTTTGTCCCTGACTCCGCGCGGACCTTTGTTGGTGACGGCGATCGTCGGAATCCGCTGGGTTGCGAAGTTACCCTCGTCAAATGCGATAATTATCGCGTTGTGGCCGGTTGCCCAGACCGGTGAAGAGGTGATCTCGTTTACCGTCTGGCCGACGAACGCGTCGCCGCTGGCGACGAGCTCGACGTCTTCCACACTGCCGGACTTGCCCGAGTCCACATCACGGTGGCGCGCCGTGCATGTCGTAGCACTCATCTGGAATCATGTAATTGAAGTTTGCAACCTGCCCGGATGCGAGATCGGAAGCAAGCTGACTGTCTGGCTTCATGTTTTCGTACTCGCTCGGTGTCTGCATGTCTGCAAAATTCACGATCCCGTTGTGTTTCGCCACATACTGAGTATCGCTGCCAGAGATTCCGTTGCACTTGGCGGGGAAGCAGTATCCGCGATAGCCGTTATACGGCATGCCCAGAAGGTAGCCTTCCAACTCAAGCCGGCTTCCTACAGCTGGGACATCAGGTTCGGTTCGTTCGCCGTCTGCCCGGGAAAGAAATACGGTTCGCCACTGCTCACACCAAACGGGCTGCCCCCAGCATCGCCACATAGTTGGGCTCGCTCGGATCAGCCACGCCCGCATACTTCGTCGCGCGAGCCCGTAGTCGTTCGCGAGCGCGTTATCTTCAGCGCAGCGGGGTTGCCGATGATCTGTTGATAGTTGTGATTCTCCTCGATCATCAGGAACACATGATCAAAGTGCGGAAATGCGATCTCCTTCCTGCGATAGACGACTGGATGGGACACGGATAAACCCGGTCACCTGGCGCGGGTAACGAGCCGGTGAATCGCTGGTGTAGATTCTGAGATCGCCGCGACGCGGTCGTACCGCGGCGGCGCTGCCGCCGGCTAGCGCGAAAGCGCCACGCCCCCGACAGACCGGGCCAGGGCGAGGGCCTCCTCGGGGCTCGCGAAAGACAGCTCCGCGCGATAGCGCCCGTCGGGTGTCAGCGTTACCTGTACCTCGGCGCCAAGCGCCGCTTCGAGCGTGTCAGCGATCTCCTGCGCTGCCTCAAGCTGATCGGGGTGCGCTGTGGCGATGCGCTTGGGTCGCCTTCCAGCCCTTCTTCCGCGCCCGTCCCCGTCGTTGCTCTTGCGCGCTTGATCTTCTGTGACGCGCACCGACCATCCCTGTTTAGCGGCAGCTCGGCCGAGGCGCCTGCGCGCGCCGTGGTCCTCGGCGAGCAGCAGCGCGCGGCCGTGCCCCTCGCTGAGCTGCGCGTCCTCGAGCAGCGCGAGCGTCTCATCGGGCAAGTCGAGCAGGCGCATCAGGTTGCTGACCGCGACGCGACTGCGCCCGACGCGCCGGCCGACCTGCTCGCGGGTCAGACCCAGCTCCTCGATCAGCGCCGCGCAGGCGTGCGCCTCCTCGATCGGGTTGAGGTCCTCCCGCGCCATGTTCTCGATCAGCGCCAGCTCGAGCGCCTCGGCGTCCTCGCGCTCGCGAACGAGCGCCGGGATCGTCTGAAGCCCGGCGATCTGCGCGGCGCGCCAGCGCCGCTCTCCCGCGACCAGCTCGTACATTCCGCCGGACTTGGGGCGCACGAGCACCGGCTGCAATACGCCGCGCTCGCTCAGCGATCCGGCCAGCGCCTGCAGCGCCTCCTCGTCAAAGCGCTGGCGCGGCTGCCGGCTGCCGGGCGCGATCAGCTCGACAGGAAGCTCACGGAGCTCCTCGGTCGCGCTCGCCGCGCCCGCCTGGGAAACCGAAAGGATCGCGTCCAATCCGCGACCCATCCCGCGTCTGGGCCTAGCCACGCGCGGCCATCTCCTGGGCGAGCGCGAAGTAGGCCTCGGCGCCGGCGCTCAGCGGATCGTGATGAGTCACCGGCAGCCCATAGCTCGGCGCCTCTCCGACGCGCACGTTGCGGGGGATGACCGTCTCGAAGACGAGCTCGGGAAAGTGTTCGCGCACCTCCCGCTCGACGTCCCGGCCCAGTCTGGTGCGGCTGTCGTGCATGGTCAGCAGCATCCCCGCGACGGTCAGCCGCGGGTTGAGCTCGCGCCGGATCAGCGCGAGTGTGTCCAGCAGGCCCGCGAGCCCCTCGAGCGCGAGGTACTCGGTCTGCACGGGCACGATCACCCGATCGGCAGCGACCAGCGCGCTGACGGTCAGCGGGCCGAGCGACGGAGGACAGTCGAGCAGCAGGTACTCGAAGCGGTCTCTTAGCGGCTCGAGAACCTCGCGCAGGCAGAGCTCGAACCCCTCGATACGCGGCAGCTCGACGTTCGCACCGGCCAGCCCCGGGCCCGCCGGCAGCAGATGCAGGCCCGAAACCGGCGTGTCGCTCAACGCCTGCTCGGCGCGTGCCCCGTCGGTCAGCACCTCATACAGGCCGGGCGTCCGCGCGCGTGGCACCCCAAGCCCGACCGTCGCGTTGGCCTGCGGATCCACGTCGACAAGCAGCGTCTCAAAGCCCGCCTCCGCGATGCACGCGCCCACGTTCACCGCCGTGGTGGTCTTACCTACGCCACCCTTTTGGTTGGCGATCGCATACACCGTGCCCACGCAGAGGAAGCTAGCAACCGAGGGGGCGCCTTCGAGCGACGCCCGCGCGACGGGGAAACCGCGACGGGGTCGCGCCGGTCTTCTCGTAGACGTGCAGGTGATGATTGCGAGCGCCGGAATAGGGCTCGACATGGCGAACTTCAATCAGTCCCAGTCCCAGCTGTTCGGCCGCACAGGCCGCAGCGCGCTCCTCCTGCGCATCACGGCGCCCCCGCCAGTCGACGAGCGTCCCGCCGAGGCGCAGGAGCGGCGCGGCGTACTCCAGCACCACCGGCTGCGCCGCGAGCGCCCGCGCCACCACGACGTCGTTGCGCGCAATCCCCGCGCCCCACTCCTCGACGCGCGCACAGACGACGCGCGCGTTCTCGATCTCCGCAGCCGCGCACGCCCGCCGCAGGAAGTCGCACCTGCGCCTCTGGCTCTCGACGAGATCGACTGCCGCGGCAGGCAATGCCACCGCCAGCGCCAGGCCCGGGAACCCCGCGCCGCTGCCGAGGTCGGCAATCCGCCCGGCGGCGCCGATCGCCGCCAGAGCAAGCCCCGTGAGTGAGTCGGCGAGATGCAGTCTCGCCGCGCGCTCGGGCTCACGAATCGCGGTCGGAGCATGCTCATCCGCGCACAGCAGCTCCAGCAGGGCCGCGAGCTGACCGCGCTGTCTGGCGTTCAGACCATCGCCCGGCCCGCCCGGTGGAACCGCCGGCAGATCAGGCATCGCAGCGAGGCAAGTCCGGGTCCGAAGCCATTCCCTCGGCGCGCCCGCGGTCAGCGTGATTTCACGTGAAACGCTCGTCCGGCGCCACCGAGCCGCCGAGTGGCGAGACAACCAGGTAGCGCTCCGGTTCCTCGCCCTCGCTGTGCGTCTGCACATCCCCGCGGTCGCGCAGGTGTTCGTGAACGACCCGGCGCTCCGACGCAGGCATCGGTTCGAGCTCCACCGACCGGCCCGAGCGCAAGACCTCATCGGCGGCGCTCTCGGCATCGGCGCGCAACGATTCGGCGCGGCGCTCGCGGTAGCCGTCGGCATCGATAACGACCCGCACGGGCGAAGGTCCGTCGTGAAAGACGATCCGTTGCGCCAGGTGTTGGACGGCGTCGATCGTCTGCCCGCGGCGGCCGATGAACAGCCCGACGTCGTCTCCGATCAGACAGCCGATCAGCGCATCATCGGTCTGCTCGACGTCGATCTCGACGTTCAGGCCGAGGCCGTCGGCGACCTCTGCGAGCAGGTCTTCCAGCGCCTCCACCAAGCCCTCTTCCTCGCCGGCGGGCGGGCTGACGCGGCCATCGTGCTCCAGCTCGCTCATCGTCGCCTGCCCGAGCGCTTCTTCTTCCTGCGCGGAGGCGGCGGCGGCGCGCTGGTGCGCGCGGCCGGCGACGGACTCGCGTTCCCTCCGCTGACCGCCGCGCCCGCGAGCTCCGTCTTGCGCGGCACCGTCGCCTTGCCATTGGGCGAACCTCCAGCGTCGGCGGGTTTCGGCTGCGTGGGGCCGATCCGCCGTTTGATGAAGTACTGCTGCCCGATCGTCCACAGGTTGGTGGTTATCCAGTACACGAGCAGACCGGCGGGATATCTGAACAGGAACGCGACGATCACCAGCGGCAGCAGCAGCATCAGACGCCGCTGGGTGGGGTCGGCGGTGGCGGTGGCCATCAGCGTCGAGACCAGCTGCGAGGCGACGTACACGACGATCAACACGACCAGGACGATGCCGGTCGCCTTGGTCGTGATGTCGGGTATGAACAGGAACTTGCCCGAGCCCGGCGCGACCGACTGACAGCCGGTTTCTTCGACGTACTTGGTCGGCAGACCCGCCACGGTGGTGATCGCGGTGTGGTGAAGCGCGTTGTAGTGCGAGATGAGCGCTTCCCCACAGATGTGCTTCTTGAGGTCGGTGCGCAGCATGTAGAACAGCGAGATGAACACCGGGATCTGCAGCAGGAACGGCAGACAGGAGGACAGGGGATTGATTTTGTTCTCCTGGTAGAACTTCATGATCTCCTGCTGCTGGCGCTGTTTGTCGTCCTTGTACCTTTCTTTGAGCTTGTTGATCTCGGGCGCCAGGCGCTGCATTTCCTGCATGGACTTCAGCTGCTTGAAGGTCAGTGGCACGAGAATCGCGCGGATGAACACCGTCAGGCCGACGATCGCCCAGCCCCAGCTCGCCCCCGCCGGCAGCAGGTGTTCGTGGATGAACACCATGATCGCTTCGAACGCGCTGATCAGCGGTGAAAACGCGTCCTCGATGACGTTGGCGAAGATTGGCATGCGCTGGTCCGGGGCTTCTGGCTGTTTAGGGTGACGTGGACGCAGCCGGCTCGCGCCGGCTGGCTACTGCTCGCTACTCTCTCCGAGGCCTCGCCGTGTGCTCCAGCATGGCGCGCCTCGAGGAGAACACTCGCTGGGCCTCGACTGGATCGTACCCGCCGTCGCTCCACGGGTTGCACCTGAGCAGGCGCCACGCGGCGAGGACGAGCCCCCTGAAGATCCCGAACGAGCGAATCGCTTCGAGCGCATAGCGCGAGCAGGTCGGCTCGTACTTGCAGCGCCGGGGCAGCGCCGGCGAGATGAGCTTCTGGTAGGCGACGATCGGCGCGCTCGCGATCGCGCGGCCGACGCGCGCAGCGCGATGCTGGGAGGCGACCGGGGGCGCAGACGAGGCAGCGATGCTCATGAGCCTTCCTCGTCCCCCAGACCCGTGCGGCGATGCTCGCCGTCGCGCGCGCGTGCGCGAGCGATCAACTCGACAAGCGCGCCGCGCACCCCCGCGAGGCCCTCGCGCTCGGCGAGGTCGCGTGCGTCGGGCCGGGCCACGACGACGATGTCCTGCCCGGTGCCCAGATCGTCCTCGGACTGGGCGAACGCCTCCCGCAGAAGCCGCTTGACGCGATTTCGCTCGACCGCGCCCCCGACCTTGCGCGACACCGACAGGCCAATTCTCGGCCGCTGCACCGAGGGGTTCGTGAAGGTGTAGAGCACGAGATGGCGGTTGGAGATCGCGCGGCCCTGACGGTAGACCCGCTCGAACTCCGCGCTGCGCGAGAGTCGTCCCCGGCGAACATGCGGACGTGCGGTCACTGCCCGCTCGCCTCGCTCGGGGCTGCGTGCCATGCTCACGCAGACAGGCGCTTGCGGCCCTTGGCGCGCCGGCGCTTGAGTATGAGCCGGCCCGGGCGTGTGCGCATCCGAGCGCGAAACCCGTGCGTGCGAGCGCGCTTGCGCTTCTTTGGTTGGTAGGTGCGCTTCATGATCTCGTTCGTCGTTCGCGGCGATCTTCCTGTGTCGCCAGACACGCACAGCGACGCGGGGACACCGCCGCCGTAGACGCCTGAGTATAGGGCCGATCGGCGGCGGGGCGATTTTTCTCGCCAAATGCGACCGGACTCGCAAGCGCCGATTTGAGCTTGGTCTATAGTCGCCACACCGGGCTCTTCACGAGCCCCCTGCCGATAGGTCATTCATGTTCTCCTGAGGGAGGAGCAGTAGACGACTGCCGTGAGCGCAGAGTTGGATCACATCTGGTCGCGCGTCCAGGCCGACCTCGCCGCGGCGGTCGACGAGCCGACCTACCGGATCTGGCTCGAGCCACTACGCGCGCGCGACTTCGCCCAGGGCCGTCTCGTCGTAGAAGCTCCTTCCCAGGCGTGTCGCTGGCTGGGCGAGCGCTTCGGGCGCGTTCTGCACGCGGCGGCGACGAGCGCGCTGGGGCGCGACGTGGCGGTCGAGCTCGTCCCCGAGCACGCGCAGACGCGCGCCGGGTCGCACACATACACGCCCGCGCTGCGCGGTGCGCCGCCCCGCACACCCAGGGCGGGAGTGAGCTCGAGTACGCCCTCCGCACAGCCCCCGAGCAGCTTTGCCACCGCCACGCCCAGCCCGCTCAACAACCCGAAACTCACCTTCGACCAGTTCGTCATCGGAGACTGCAACCGCCTCGCGCACGCCGCTGCGCTCGCCGTCGCCGAGATGCCCGCAGAGGCGTACAACCCGCTGTTCATCTGCGGGCCCCCGGGTGTCGGCAAGACGCACCTGCTCGGCTCGATCGCGAGCCTCTTGCTCTCACACAGCCCGGAGCTCGCAGTGCGATACACCACCGGAGAGGCGTTCACGAACGAGTTCTTGCATGCGCTCTCCGGCCAGCACACCGACGCCTTCAAGGCCCACTTCCGCCACCTCGACGTGCTACTGGTCGACGATGTGCAGTTTCTCGAGCGCAAGACCCGCACCGAGGAGGAGTTCTTCCACACCTTCAACAGCCTCTATGACGGCGGCCGCCAGATCGTCGTCACCTCCGACCGCCCGCCTCAGAATCTGCAGGCGCTCGAGGATCGCCTGCGAGAGCGCTTCGAGTCCGGACTCGTCGCCGACATTAAGCCCCCGGATCTCTCAACCCGAATAGCGATCCTGCGAAAGCGCGCGCAGCACGACCAACTCGAGATCGCCGACGACGCCATCCTCGAGCTCATTGCGATGCGGGTCCAGGACAACGTCCGCGCACTCGAGGGAGCGCTGATCCGGGTGGTGGCCTACGCCTCGCTGAAGAGCCGCCCGCTAACGTCCGGCCTCGCCGGCGAGGTCCTCGCCGGGCTGTACCCGGCCACCCGCGCGACCCCGCGGCAGAGACGGCCGTCAATTGCCGACATCAACGCTGCGGCTTGTGATCAATTCGGCCTCACGCTCGATGAGCTCCTCTCCCCTTCGCGCACCCCGCGTATCGCCTGGCCTCGCCAGATCGCCATGTACCTGGCGCGCGAGCTCACCGGCGAGTCGCTTCCCGCGATCGCCCGCCAGTTCGGAGGGCGCGATCACACGACGATCTTGTATGCCTGGCGGCGCACAGCTTCACGGATCGCCACCGATCCAGCCTGTAGCGAAGCTGTGAACAGCCTGCGGACAAGCCTGCAGACCGACGCCATCGATACCTCGCGCGCGCAGCGCGACCGCGATCCCTGACAAACTTCCACACCAGATCCACAAACCAACACACCCCAGACGTCCCTGCTGGCATGACAGTCTCGCCACCCACCTCACAGCTTCACAGCCCTTACTCACTACTACATCCATTCCGTTGATCTAGTGAAGCTTTCTCTCTCTACCCCAGATCTGCTCGCCCAGCTGCAAACCGTCACTCGTATCGCCTCGACGCGCAGCGCCGTGCAGGCTCTATCAGGAGTCATGCTCTCCGTCGAGCCCGATTCCCCCGCCGAGCTACTGGCGACCGATACCGAGATCGGCCTGCGTGTGCGAATGGCAGCCGAGGTCACGCAGGCCGGCTCAGCCGTGCTTCCGGCCCGGTTGTTCCTCGACGTCGTGCGCGCGCTTCCCGCCGATCGCCTGACGCTCGAGTTCAGGGCAGCTCAGCAGGACATCGAGCTCATCTGCGGCGCCGCCATGTTTCACCTGCGAACCTTGCGCACCGAGGACTTTCCGAGGCTCCCTACACCCGCGCCCGATGAGTGCCTGATGCTCCCTGTCGCCGCGTTTGTGCAGACCGTCTCGCAGGTTGCACGATCTGCCTCGCGCGATGAGACGCGACCGGTGCTGACCGGCATCCTGATGTCCGCGACGGCGCAACAGCTACGGATGGTCGCAACTGACTCCTATCGCTTGTCGGTGAAGGAGGCAGCGCTTGTCACGCCGCTGCAGGGGGAGCTCGAGGCGAATGTGCCCGCCCGTGCGCTTCAAGAGCTCGCGCGCATCGCCCAGCAGTCCGACGGCGAGTCGCTGACCGTCAGCGTCGCTCAGAATCAGGTCGTGTTCGAGCTGGGCGACGTCGTGCTGTCGTCGCGGCTGATCGACGGCCAGTTCCCGAACTACCGTCAGCTGCTACCGGAGTCCGCCGAGCACGAGCTGCGCCTCGCGACCCGCGAGGTCGCGGAGGTGGTCCACCGCATCAGCTTGCTGGCGCAGAAGAACACGCCGCTGCGCCTGCGCTTTCACGAGGGCGAGTTGACCATCTCGGCGCAGACCCCGGATGTCGGCGAGGCGAGCGAGACGCTTCCGGTGCCGTTCGCCGGAGAGCCGTTTGAGATTGGTTTTAACCCCGAATTCCTGCGCGACGGGCTGGAGAGCGTCGACTCCGACGAGCTGGTGCTCAAGCTGATCAGCCCGCTGCGCCCGGGCGTGATCGAATCACCCGACGGCGGCGAGTTCGTGTATCTGATCATGCCGATCAGGCTGAACGCGTGACGGATGCTGTCATGCGCGTGGTGGCTGTCGAGCTGCGCGATTTCCGCACCTATGCCCGTGCCGAAGCCAGGTTCGGCGAGGGTCTGACGGTCGTCTACGGACCGAACGGCGCGGGCAAGTCGAACCTGCTCGAGGCCCTCTATTTCGGCTGCACCGGCTACTCGCCGCGTACGCGCAACGACCGCGAGCTCGTGCGCTTCGGCCAGGCGGTCGCGCGCGTCGCCGTGCGCCTCAGCGACGGCGCGCATAGCCACGAGCTGAGCGTCGGCTACGGGGCGCTGACAGACGGTGCGCGAGCGGAGAAGCGCATGAGCCGCGATGGCGCTCCCGTCCATCGGCTGCTCGACGTCGAGCAGCGCCCGCTGCTGAGCGTCTTCCAACCCGACCGCCTCGAGTTGCTCAAGGGCCCGCCGAGCGTCCGCCGGGCGCACCTGGACCAGGTCGTGGCGGCCTTTTGGCCGGCGCGCGACGCCGACCGCCGGGCGTATGCCCAGGCGCTGGCCCAGCGCAACTCGTTGCTGTCTCGCGTTCGCGCCGGCGCGGCTTCCAGCGCGAGCATCCCCACTTGGGATCTGCAGCTCGCCCGGCATGCGCTTGCGCTGCGCGACAATCGCGCGCGCGCCGCAGAGCTCGCCGGCGCGACGTTCGCCGAGCGCGCGGCTCAGCTCGGACTGAGGGGCGAGGCGAGCCTCGAGTATCGCCCCCGCACCCGCGCGCGCGATCAGGACGAGCTGCTCGCCGAGTTGCGCGATCGTCTGGACGGCGATCTCGAACGGGGCTTCTCCGGACATGGGCCGCACCGCGACGATCTTGCCCTGCTGCGCGATGGTCGCGAGCTGCGCGTATACGGCTCGCAGGGCGAGCAGCGGATCGCCCTGCTTGCGCTGCTGCTGGCCGAGCGCAGCGCGCTCGCACAAGAGCGCGCCCGCCCGCCGGTGATGCTGCTCGACGACGTGATGAGCGAGCTCGATAGCGCTCACCGCGATCTGCTCGCCAACGAGCTCTCCGACGGGGGCCAGAGTGTGATCGCCACGACCGATCTCGCGTACGTGCCTGGTGCCTGCGACGCGGCAGTGACGCGTTTGCGAATAGCTCCCGGCACGATCCTCCAGGAGGCGCTCGCGGCGTGAGCCGAGCTGCGCCGCGTCCGCTTGCCGTCGCCCTGCAGGAGCTGAGCGGCGCCCTCGCCCCGGCGAGCACGCTCGCGCGCGTGCAGGAAATCTGGGAGCGTGCGCTCGGGCCGGCGATCGCCTCCTCGGCGCATCCAAGCTACGAGCGCGATGGCGTGCTCACCGTGCTTTGCGACGGCGCCGTCTGGGCTCAGGAGCTCGATCTGATGGCCTGCGAGCTGATCCCTCGCCTGAACCACGCGCTCGGTTTCGAGGCGCTGCGCGAGCTGCGCTGCCGCGGCCGCTGAGGGCAGCCGGCGGCCCCGGCGGCGCGCCGCGAAACGGGTTGCGCAAGCGACCTCGCCGAGACCCTCGCTGACGCCTTCTCATATCCCTCAGATTTAGCGATTTTGCAGGGATTTCGTGTATCCGGGTGGCGCGCTTCGAGGGGGCTTTGTGCTATGCTGTTAGGCACACGATTCGCCCCGGACCTGCGGTCCCAGCGACATGCATTCCGGGGCGTTTGCACGTCATTCGAAGGAGCAGATTGGCAACAGCTGACCACGACAGTCCGAATGGACGCAAACTTGATGCCGCCGCCCGGCGCGGCGGAGTCAGCGATACCTCAGCCGGCGTGAGCGCCGGCTATGACGCGCAAGACATTACGGTGCTGGAGGGCCTCGAGGCCGTCCGCAAGCGCCCAGGCATGTACATCGGCTCGACGGGCGTCATCGGTCTACACCACCTCGTCTACGAGGTGGTCGACAACTCGGTCGACGAGGCGCTCGCGGGCTTCTGCGGCGAGGTTCGCGTCACGATCCACCCCGACAACTCGGTCACGGTCGCCGACGACGGCCGTGGCATCCCGGTCGCGGTGATGAAGAAGGAGGGGCGGCCGGCGGTCGAAGTCGTGCTCACCGTCCTGCACTCCGGCGGCAAGTTCGGCGACGGCGGCGGCTATAAGGTCTCGGGCGGGCTGCACGGGGTTGGCGTATCCGTCGTCAATGCGCTGTCCGAGCGGCTCGCGGTCGAGATCCGCCGCGATGGTCACATCTATTCACAGGAGTACTCCCGCGGCGCCCCGCTGGGGAAACTGCACGAGGGCCAGGTGCTTGCCAAGGGCGAAGCGACCGGCACGAGCGTCACGTTCCTGCCCGACGCCGACATCTTCGAGGCCCTCGACCTGGAATTCCACACCCTCGAAGAGCGCTTACGCGAGACCGCATTTCTCACGCGCGGCTTGAAGATCTCGATCAGCGACGAGCGCGGCGAGGGCCATTCGGTTGAGTTTCGCTACGAGGGCGGGATCGAGGACTTTGTCGCATACCTGAACGAGAACAAGGACACCGTGCACCGCAAGGTCGTGTTCTTTGCCGGCGAGTCCGAGGAGGGGGCAGCCGAGATAGCGATGCAGTGGAACTCCTCATACCAGGAGTCAATTCACTCTTTCGCGAACAACATCAACACGCGCGAGGGCGGCGCTCATCTGAGCGGCTTTCGCTCGGCGCTGACCCGCACGCTGAACAAGTACGCGCGCGACCACGGCCTGCTCAAGGAGAAAGAGGACAACCTCAGTGGCGAGGACGTGCGCGAGGGCCTGACCGCTGTGATCTCGGTCAAGCTGCGCGACCCGCAGTTTGAGGGTCAGACGAAGACCAAGCTCGGGAATCCCGGCATGGCCGGTTTCGTCGAGTCGATCGTCAACGCCGGCCTGGGCGACTTCCTCGAGGAGAACCCCAGCGAGGCGCGCGCGGTCATCAGCAAGGCAGTACAGGCCCAGCGAGCGCGCGAGGCAGCGCGCAAGGCGCGCGATCTGACGCGGCGCAAGTCAGCGCTCGAGAACTCGACGCTGCCCGGCAAGCTCGCCGACTGCTCGGTCAAGGACCCGTCCCTGGCGGAGCTGTTCGTGGTCGAGGGCGACTCCGCGGGCGGCTCGGCCAAGCAAGGCCGCGATCGCAACACGCAGGCTGTCCTACCGCTGCGCGGCAAGATCCTGAACGTCGAGAAGTCGCGCATCGACAAGGTGCTTCAAAACGTCGAGATCCAGGCGCTGATCACGGCGATCGGCACCGGCGTGCGCGATGAGTTTAACCTCGAGAACGCGCGCTATCACAAGGTAATTTTGATGACAGATGCTGACGTCGACGGCGCGCACATCAGGACGCTCGCGCTGACCCTTCTGTTCCGCGAGATGAAAGAGCTGATTGAGGAAGGCTACGTGTACATCGCCAAGCCGCCCCTCTACAAGCTCAAGCAGGGCTCGCGCGAGCGCTACATCGAGAAGGACTCAGAACTCGAGGAAATCCTGCTCTCTGACAAGTGGGACAAGCTCGCCGTCTTCGACCGCTACGGCAGCCAGTTCAAGCTCACCGACGCGCGCTGGCAGCGCTTCACCCGACTGCTTAAGCAGTACGAGGGCTGGGCCTCCTCGCTGCGCGCCGCGCACGGGCAGGAGATGGTGCAGTTCTTGGAGGAGTCCTCGCTGCTCGGCGAGCAGGTTCACGACGCCGATGCAGCCGTCGAGCTGCTCTCACGCGAGGGTCTCGTCGGCGAGACGCATGCCACCGAGCTGCTCACCTCCGAAGATCACGAGCTGCGTGTGAAGGCGGTCGAGGCGCGCACCGGATTTGCCCGCACCCACCGGATCAGCCCCGAGCTGTTCGACTCACAGGAGTACCGCCAGCTGCTGCGCGTGCACTCCCAGCTCGTCGAGCTCGCCGGGACCCCCGCCTTCGAGGTGCGTCTCGGCGACGCGCGCGAGAGCGCGCCCTCCTTTGAGGCGCTGCGCGATGCGGTCATGACAGTCGCGCAAAAAGGCATAAAGCTTCAGCGCTTCAAGGGCCTCGGCGAGATGAACGCCGAGCAGCTGGCCGACACGACGATGGATCCCGCATCCCGGACCCTCGCCCAGGTCACGCTCGAGGACGCCGCCTCCGCCGACCGCATCTTCTCGATGCTGATGGGCGATCAGGTCGAGCCCCGGCGCGCGTTCATCGAAGACAACGCCCGCGCGGTCGCAAACCTAGATGTCTAGCGATCGTGAGGTGACATAGTGGCCACTGCCGACATCATCGGCGGCGGCAACATCGAGCCGCGCGGGCTCGAGGAGGAGATGCGCACCGCGTATCTCGATTACGCCATGTCCGTCATCGTCGGGCGCGCGCTGCCCGACGTGCGCGACGGTCTGAAGCCCGTTCACCGCCGTGTCCTGTATGCGATGAACGAGCTCGGGCTCGGACCCACGCGCCCCTACGCCAAGTGCGCCAAGATCGTCGGCGAGGTGATGGGCAACTATCACCCGCACGGCGACAGCGCGATCTACGACACGCTCGTGCGGATGGCCCAGGACTTCTCGATGCGCAACGAGCTCGTCGACGGCCAGGGCAACTTCGGCTCGGTCGATGACGATCCGCCCGCGGCGATGCGCTACACGGAGGCCCGGCTCGCCCGGATCGCCACGGAGATGTTGCGCGATCTCGACATGGACACCGTCGATTTCGTGCCCAATTACGACGGCTCCCGCCAGGAGCCGCTGGTGCTCCCGGCGCGCTTCCCCAATCTGCTCGTCAACGGCTCCTCGGGTATCGCCGTCGGGATGGCCACCAACATTCCGCCCCACAACCTGCGCGAGGTGATCGACGCGACGATCGCCTACATCGATGACCCCGACATCGACACCGGTGGCCTGCTCAAGCACATCAAGGGACCGGACTTCCCGACCGGGGGCGTGATCCTCGGCCGCGCCGGGATCCGGGATGCCTACGGGAAAGGGCGCGGGCGCGTACGTGTGCAGGCGCGAGCCCACGTCGAGCCGCTGAGCCACGGCAAAGAGGCGATCGTCGTCACCGAGCTTCCCTTCATGGTCAAGAAGGGCGGCGACGGCGGTCTGATCCAGAAGATCGCCGACCTCGTGCACGAGAAAAAGATCCCCGAGATCTCTGACCTGCGCGACGAGTCCGACAAGCGCGGGATGCGCCTGGTGATCGAGCTCAAGCGCGACGCGATCCCCAAGGTGGCGCTCAACAAGCTCTACAAGCACACCTCGATGCAGTCCACTTTCGGCGTGAACATGGTCGCGCTCGTCGACAACGTCCCGCGCACGCTGAACCTGCGCGCGGTGATCCACAACTACGTCGCCCACCAGCGCGAGGTGATCGTGCGCCGCACCAAGCACGAGCTCGCCGAGAAGGAGGCGCGCGCGCACATCCTGCTCGGGCTGCTGGTCGCGCTGGACAACCTCGACGCGATCATCGAGCTGATCCGCGCCTCGCGCGACCGTGACGACGCGCGCGAGCAGCTGATGACGCGCTTCGAGCTCAGCCCGATCCAGGCCAGCGCGATCCTCGACCTGCGCCTGTCGCAGCTGACCGCCCTCGAGGCCGACTCGATCCAACAGGAGCACGCCGATGTCACCGAGCGGATCGCCGAGCTGCGCGCGATCCTGGGCGACGAGCAGCGCGTGATGGGGGTCATCAAGGAGGAGCTCTCGGAGATCGCAGAGCGCTTCGGCGACGTGCGCCGGACCGAGATCAGCCACTCCGAGGACGAGCTCGACATCGAGGACCTGATCGCCGACCAGCAGATGGTGATCACGATCACCCAGAGCGGCTACGTGAAGTCGCTGCCGCTGGCCACCTATCGCCAGCAGCAGCGCGGCGGGCGCGGCGTCACCGGGATGGATATGAAGGACGGCGACTTCATCGAGCACCTGTTCGTCTGCTCATCGCACGACTACCTGCTGTTCTTCTCCAATCGCGGCAAGGTCTACCGCTCGAAGGTGTATGAGCTGCCCGAGGCCTCGCGCACCGCCAAGGGGCGCGCGCTCGTCAACGTGCTGCCGCTGCGCGAGGGCGAGCGCATCCAGGCTGTGCTCTCCACGCGCGACTTCACCGAGACGAAGTACCTCGTGTTCGCGACCCGCTCGGGCACCGTCAAGAAGACCGAGTTCGCCGCCTACAACACGCCGATTAAGGCCGACGGCATAATCGCGATCAACATTCGCGAGGACGACGAGCTGCTCGCGGTGCGCCCCGTCGACCCCGACGACGAGGTGATCATGGTCTCGCGCGCCGGCCTGACCGCGCGGTTCGCCGAGTCCGATGTCCGCTCGATGGGCCGCGATACGACTGGCGTGCGCGGGATGGATGTCGGTTCGCGCGGCGAGGTCATCGCGATGGATGTCGCGCGCGACGACATGGATCTGCTGGTTGTCACCGGCAACGGCTATGGCAAGCGCACGCAGATCAGCCAATACCGCAAAACCAACCGCGGCGCTAAAGGCGTGAGGACGATCAAGCTCACCGAGCAGAAGGGCGCACTGGCGGGCGCGCTCGTGCTGCGCGAGCATCAGGAGCTCGTCTTTATCTCGGTCGGCGGCATGGTCCAGCGCACATCCGCCTCCGGCATCTCGCGCCAGGGCCGCTCGGCGACCGGCGTGCGCGTGATGAACCTCAAGGACGAAGACCTCGTCAGCGCCATCGCGGTCGTCGTCGACACCGACGACGACGCCGCGCCCGAGGCATAGCCGCTTCGCGCAGCCGGTCGGGCGCGTCAAGCTGGCGAATGTCATCTCTGTTCGCTACTCTGGCCAGACCAGAGAAAGGAGGTGGTCCAAACGCTTAGTCACAGTTCTTGCGGGACCCTGGAGGTGACCGGCCGCTAGGTCGGACAGGCTGGACCGCTTAGCGGAATCCAACCCGGGACACCCCGAGTGCGGCCGCCGGATCTGGTCCCCCCGGCAGCATTGAGGCCCGCCTCGGTCTTTCCAGTCACAGCCGTATCCGCGAGGGGCGTCTTGTCGAGGGCGCCCCTCGTGCTTGCCGGCTGTGCTCGTGCCGCTCAGGCCGCCTGCGGCAGGTACTGGAGCCACGCCCGCGGGATCGCCGGCGAGGAGACATGGATGAAGATCTCGGCGCGCGGCGTGCGTGGCGCGCGCCTGGGATGCATGCCCGCCTGCCGCGGCAGCCTGTCGCCCTTGCGCCGATTGCATGGCGCACACGACGCGACGATGTTCTCCCAGCTCGAGGTTCCCCCCTTCGAGCGCGGGACGACATGGTCGACGGTCAGGTTCGAGCGCGATCCGCAGTACTGGCACGTCCATCCGTCGCGCGCGAACACCGCGCGCCTGGTGATCTTGCGCCTGTGCGCGTCGCGCGGCACCTTGACATAGCTGACCAGCCTGATCACCACCGGCCGCGCGATCGTCGAGCTCTCCGAGTGCAGCTCCCAGCGCCCGCGCTCGAGCAGCACCGCCTTGTCCTTCAACAGCAGCACGACCGCACGCCTGACCGAGCACACGTTGATCGGCTCGTACGTCGCGTTCAGGACGAGCACCCGCCCACTGTCAGGCCCGTGCCGCCGGTGCTCTGGTGGCGGCACGGACCTCAGTACTACAGGTGGAACGCTGCTGTCCATCGCTAGCGCCGGAGTGTAGCGATGGCGCCAGCCCCCGGCGGACGTCAGCCAGCCGCGCCGGCCGGGTAGGACCCGAGCACGCGTGCGACTTCGCAGATTCCTCGCAGCCCCTCGAGCGCCTGCGCGACCGGCGCGTCGCCCACCCGTCCCTGGAGATCGACGAAGAACATGTAGTGACCCATCCGCTCCCGCTTGGGCCGCGACTCGATCTTCGTCAGGTTGATCCCGCGCCGGCCGAACTCGTTCAGGCAGCGCACGAGCCAACCCGGACTGTCCGCGCCGGGGCCCCAGAACACGATCGACGTCTTCCCTCCACGCTGATCTGCGCGCCCGCGCAACGGCGGGGCATTCGCGGCCGCGCCGGCCCGATCGCCCTCGCCGCGCGCCAGCCAGACGAACCGCGTTTCGTTGTCATCGCGGTCCTGAACGCCTTCGCGAAGAACGCTCGCGCCGTAGATCTCCGCGGCGAGCGCCGTCCCCAGCGCCGCCTCGTTACTGCGCGCCGCCGCGACCACCGAGCGCACCGCCTCCGCTGTTGAGCTCGCCGCGCGGACCTGTGCCCGCGCGAGCTCCCCGCGCAGGAATCTCTGGCACTGGCCGGGCACCTGCGGATGCGTGATCACCGTGTCGATCTCGCTCAGTGCCACCTTTCGTGCGGCGATCAGCGAATGGCGGACCGTCAGCAGCGCTTCTCCGACGATCTCGAGGCCGCCCTGCTCGTCGGCCAGCAGATCGAGCGTGACGCTGATCGATCCGTCGAGCGAGTTCTCGATCGGCGCGATCGAGAACTCCACCTCGCCCTGGCGCAGCGCGACGATCGCGTCATAGATCGTCGCCAGCGCGACCGGCTTCACGCTGTCCGGCTCGGCGCTCGCCAGCAGCGCCTCCTCCGTGAACGTTCCTTCGGGGCCCAGATACCCCACGCGCGGGCGGCCGCGCCCGGCGGGCGCGTCAGCTGGCGCGCTGCCCGGCGACATCGTCCCTGGCTATGTCTCCGGCAGGCTTCAACGCGGAACGCACCGCCTCCTGCTCCTCCGGCGAGAGCTCGTGTTCGGGTCTCCCGCCGCGGACCTGCTTGGCGTAGAGCCGCGCCTGGTCGCGATGGTGGATACACGTGAGCACGATCCCCGAGCGTTCGTCGTCGAGCAGCGCGATCGACATCGACTGTTTCCCGGAGAGCTCGTTGTAGGCGTCGTAGCGCACCAGCGAGCGATGCGCGATCGCCCCGTGCAGCGCCGCCTCTGCGCCCGTCAGCCGGCCGTCCAGCCGCGCTGCCATGTCTTCAACGTAGCGCTGCAGCGCCACGAACGCTTCCTGCATGTCGAGGGCATGCGCGACGACGTCGCGCTCCCCGAGCTGGCCCAGCACTACCTTCTGGCCGCGCCGCAGCCTGCGCACCGACATCGCCAACACCAGGCAGACGGCCAACGCGGCGAGCGCGACCGCCGCAGCCGCGAGCGCGATGATCCCCTGCGTGTCAGTTAGCGCCGTGGCCATCCTCGCCAAAAGTTAGCCGCTCGCCTCTAGGACCCGAACATCGCCAGGAACGTGCCCTTGTTGTTTTCCGTTTCCGTCTCGCCCGGAACCGGTTCGACATACACTTCGACCTTCGCGCCGACGCCGGTGGGCACGTTTTCGACCGGTATGTCGACGTTCGTTTTGGTGCCCGCCTGCATCGAGTTGATCGAGCGCGTCGCCTTCAGCTGTTTGCCTTGCGCGGTCACTGTCACGCTGACTTTGACGTTCGTCTCGGTGTCTTCGCCGGTGTTTTCCACCGCCGCGGTGAAGGTCGGGGCCGATCCGCCGCTGATGTGGTTCAGCGCCGGTTCGCTTTCGAGCGTGGTTTCGCCCACGCTCACGCCGCTGAGCGCGGTGCCGTGCGTCCCGGGCGCCACCTGGCCGTTCTGGGCGCCGCTCGACGCGTGGCCGGTGATGCGCGCTTCCACCATGCTGGGTTCCAGCCAGCCGATGTTCGGCAAGAACTGCGAGCTCGCGACGCTCACGCCGTGGATCCCGTTCGAGCGCAGCGTCTGTTCGATCAGCGGCCGGACCCGCTGTGAGTGGATCACGTCGGAGGCGAGGAAGTTCTCCATGTCGCCGGCGATCAGCGTGCTCGCCTGCTTGGTCTGACCAGCCATCGCGGTGCGCATCAGGCTAGCGATCTTGGCCACCGCTTCGGCGCGCAGATCCAGCGCGAGCAGGAGGTTGCGCTGCGCCGCGTCCATTTCCGAGGGCACGCTCAGCCCTTTCGCGCGCGACGCCTGCTGCAGAGCTTCGAGATGCAGCTGATTGAGCTGCACCGAGACGTCGATCGCCGGCTTGGCGCTCGCCCCGGTCAGCTCGCTGAACAGCGGCCGCGCCACCTTCTGGTCCGATTCCGAGGAGATCTGGCCGACGCTGCGGTTGTATTCCTTGAGCGCGTCTGTCTTCTGGCTGGACAGGCAGCCGTTGATCAGCAGCACGATCACGATCACCAGCACCAGGGCGAGCCCGGCGGCCACACGGCGTCGCACGACCACCGCGTGCTGATCCTCGCCGTGCGTCCCGGCCGCGTGCTGTGGACGGCGCGGCTGGGGAGGCTGGGGGGCGCGCGGCACCTGGGCCGCGGGGCGGGGTGCTGTTTCTTCGCCGTCGTCGAAGAACGACAAAGGCCAATCGCTCCTTTGCAGGGACTTATCGAAGCACGAAGTATGACTGGCGACCTCGTCGGCGCGGCCCCGCAACTTCTCGGTCAATGCGGTCTTTGCCAGGTTTGCGTGCAGGAACACGGCCTTCGGGCGACGAACGGATCAGCTGGTGGACTCGCTGAACACGCTCGTCGCGCCCCCGCGGGCGCCCCCGCCGTCCATCCATGAGGAGCCCGCGCCGGCGATCGCGCCTCGGCCGGAGTCCGCGATCGGCGTGCACTCGCTGGTGCACGGCCGCTATCGGCTGCGTGAGCATCTCGGGGTGGGCGGATTCGGCGTCGTCTGGCGCGCCGAAGACGAGCTGCTGCACCGCGATGTCGCGCTCAAGCGGATTCCGCTGCGGTCCGCGCCGGCATCGGCGCAGGGCGCCCCGGACCTCCACGCGGGCGCGCGCGCCGGGCGCGAGGCCCTGGCGGCCGCGCGGCTCGGGCACCCCGCGATCGTCGCGCTGTACGAGGCCTACGTCGACGAGGACGCTTACTACCTCGTCTCCGAGCTCGTGCGGGGCGAGACGCTGGCCCAGCTGATCGCGGCCGGCGAGCTGTCCGACGAGCAGACGCTTCAGATCGGCCTCGCTCTCGCTGGCGCGCTCGCCCACGCGCACGCGCGCGGCGTGATCCACCGCGACGTCAAGCCACAGAACGTGCTGATCCCGCGCGCGCCCGCGGAGCACGACACACCGGCCAAGCTGACCGACTTCGGCGGCGCGCGGCTCGCCGGCGAGCAGGACTTGACTCGCAGCGGCGAGACGCTCGGCACGCTCGCCTACATGGCCCCGGAGCAGGGCGAAGGGCGCCCCGTCGGCGAGCCCGCCGACGTCTACTCGCTGGCGCTCGTGCTGTACGAGGCGCTCAGCGGGGCCAACCCCGTGCGCGGGCCCACCCCCGCCGCCACCGCACGCCGCATCGGGCGCACGATTCCCCCGCTCGAGACCCGCCGCCCCGACCTGCCGCGCGACCTCGCGCGCGCGCTCGACGCCGCGCTCGCGATCGACCCGCTGCAGCGCTCGAGCCTTGCGCAGCTGCGCGCCGCGCTGCAACGAGCCCGCGCGCGCGAACCCGCCGCGGCGACGCCCGCGCTGGCGCCGGCGGATGCGCGCGACGCCGGGGCTGGCGAACGTCTGCAGCTTGTCGGCGAGCCCCGGCCGACGGCGCCGCGGCTCGCCTTGCCGCGCGCGATCTGGCTGGGATCCGCGCTCGCGCTCGCGATCGGGCAGGGGATCGGCGGCCGCCCCGGCCTTGCTCTGCTGATACTCGCGCTGGCCGCTCCCCTGCTGGCGCTCGGTCGCCGCCCCGACGCCGGCTGGCTTGCCGCCGGCCTGGCCCCCGCGCTCGGCCTCGCCGGCCTCGCCGGTACCTATCCCGCGCTCGCCGGCCAGGCGACCCGGTGGCCGCGGCGGGCCGCGCTGGGCGCGCTCGGCTACTGGTGGCTCACGCTCTGCGGACCCCTGCTCGCCCCGGCAGCCTCCGGCGGGCGCCTGTGGCTGGCGCTTCCCGGCGGGACGCCGCCCCGCGCGGCCTGGGAGACCTCGCTCGACTCGGCCGCGACGCACGTACTCGCTCCCGCCTTGGATCTCGGGCTGCTACTCGGCGCTGCGCTGTGGGCGCTCGCCGCGGTGCTGCTGCCATGGGTCGTCCGCGGCCGCAGCGCCGTCCTCGACGCACTCGCCGCGCTCGTCTGGTCGGCCGCTCTGTTCTTCGCGGCGATCCCATTGGACACGGGCCTCGCGCACGATGCCCGTCTCGAGCAGCCGCGCGGTGCGCTGCTCGCTGCGCTGCTCGGCGGCGCCGTCGCGATCGCGGCGCGCGCTCTGCGCGGCCCGGTCTGACGCGGGCCCCTAGAGTTGCAACACTCGGACCGGGGTTAGCTCCGGATGTCCACGCGATGAAACCCCTGAGAGCACTCGAGACAACGATCGCCAGCCTCGTCGAGGGCACCTTCGGCCGTCTATTTCGCTCGGAGGTACGCCCGATCGAACTGGCGCACAAGCTCGCCCGGGAGATGGATGAGCACCGCACGATGTCGGTCTCGCGCACGTACGCTCCCAACGAGTATTCCGTCTGGCTGTCGCCGTCTGATCGCGCTCGCTACGAGGGCGTCGAGGAAGAGGTGATCGAGGAACTGGCCGCGTACCTGCTCGAGCACGCCCGCCGCGAGAATCTGATCCTCGCCTCGCAGCCGTCGATCTCGTTCAACACCGACGCCTCGCTGGCCCTCGGCGAATTTGGAATCCAGGCGCGGCTGGTCCGCGCCGACGCTCAGGCCGACGAACCCGGACCGGCCGTGCCCGCGGACGAGCAGGGGCAGACGATGATCTACAGCACCTCCGCGCGCGCGCGCGGTCCCGTCGAGCAGGCGCGGGCGCAGCGTCCGGCCCGGGCGCTATTGATGATCGGCGGTAAGCGTTTGATCGTCTCGCCGAACGGCGGCGTGATCGGGCGCAGCCGCGACTGCGACATCGTGCTCGACGATTCCGGCATCTCTCGCCGCCATGCCGAGCTGCGCCCGAGCGACACTGGCTGGACCGTCACCGATCTCGGCTCGACCAACGGCTTGCGCGTCAACGGTCAGCCGATTCGCGGGGCGCAACCGCTGCGCGCCGGGGACCGCCTCGAGCTCGGCTCGACGGAGATCGTCTTCGAGCTCTCATGACGTCGCTCGCTCCCGTGTCGGTCGCTCTGAAGTTCGGCTTCCTGGCGGTGCTCTACCTGTTCCTGCTGTGGGTAGCGCGTTCCGCGCTGCGGGATCTGCGCGGCGCCCGATCGACCTACGCTTCGTCGCCCGGCGCGGCGCCGCCGGCCGACGCGACCGGTCTGCACCCCGCATCTCAAGAGGGCGCCGCCGACCTCGCCGAGCGCGCTCCGCGGCTGGTCGTCGACCGCGCGCCCGGGCATGAGTCCGGGATGATCTATGACCTCAACGGCGACATCGTGCTCGGCCGCGGCGAACGCGCGGAGATCCGCCTGGAGGACCCGTTCGCGTCCTCGCGCCACGCCCGCATCGCCGAGCAGGGGAACATCCTCGTGATCGAAGACCTGCGCTCCACCAACGGCACGTATCTGAACGAGGAGCTGCTCGAGTCGCCGCGGCCGCTGCACCCGGGCGACCACCTGCGGATCGGCGACTCGGAATTCACCTTCGAGGTCGACTGACGTGCTGCGCGTAGCCGAGCAGTACGCGACCACAGACACCGGTCTGCAGCGGCGCGCGAACGAGGACGCGCTGCTTGCCCGCTCGCCGCTGTTCGTGGTCGCGGACGGGATGGGCGGCGCGCAGGCCGGAGAGGTCGCCTCGCGGATCGCGGTCGACGCTTTCGAGGACGGGCTCGGCGACCTCGCCGAGCCCGAGAGCGGGCTCGCGGCGCGCGCGCTCGCGGCCAACGCGCGCATCCACGAGCTGTCCCACAGCATCGCCGAGCAGGCCGGGATGGGCACGACGCTCACCGCCCTGTACGTCGCGCCGCAGGAGATCGCGATCGCTCACGTCGGCGACAGCCGCGCCTACTGCCTGCGCGACGGCACCCTCACGCGGCTGACCGACGACCACTCGCTCGTCGACGAGCTCGTCCGCCAGGGCAAGATCACGCCGGCCGAGGCCGAAGAGCATCCACAGCGTTCGGTCATCACGCGCGCGCTTGGCCCCGAGCCGGCGGTCGAGATCGACACCTTCACCTACCAGGCCCGCGCGGGGGACGTGTACCTGCTGTGCAGCGACGGCCTCACGACGATGGTCTCCGAGGAGCGCGTCGCGCAGCTGCTGCGCTCCAACCCGCACCTGCGCGACGCCGGCGAGGCGCTGATCGCGGCCGCCAACGAGGCGGGCGGGCGCGACAACATCACGGTCGTCCTTTTTCGCCTCGAGGATCCCTCGCTGATCGCCGCGCCCCCTGCCCACGACGCCGAAGGCCAGGCCTCCGACGAGCCGCTCGCCAGCCCGGCGACGACAAATCACACTGCGACTGCGTCCGCGCTGGCGACCGAACAGGTACGGCGGCTGCGCCCGCGGATGCCAGCCCCGGCCGCGGGCGGGCGCGAGGCGCGACACCGGGCCCGCAGGCGGCGCGCGACGACCCTCGCGGTCGCCCTCGTGGTTCTCGGCCTGGTCGTCGCGGGCGCATACATCGCTCTGCAGTCGGTCTACTTCATCGGCACCAACAGCCGCGGGCTGGTCACCCTCTACCGGGGCGTTCCCTACCAGCTGCCCGGCGGGATCAACATGTACAGCAGCGACTACGTCTCCGGGGTCAGCGCCTCGACGCTGCCGGCGGCGCGCCGGCACGCGCTGCTCGACCACTCGCTGCGCTCCGAAGGCGACGCCGCCAACCTGCTGCGCAGCCTCGAACTGGGACAGCTCAATGAATAAGCCGATCCTCCGCCTCTACGGGCTCGTCGTCGTGCTGTTCGGGGTGCTCGTCGCATTCACATCGCGCTGGACGATCTTCGAAGCCGGCTCGCTGCGCGACAACGCGCTGAACCGCCGCGGGCTGCTCGAGCAGGAACGAATCCAGCGCGGGCGCATCCTCGCGGCCAACCGGTCGGTGCTCGCGCGCAGCGTGCGAAGACCCGACGGCACCTATACGCGCACCTACCCGACCGGGGAACTGTTCGCCCAGGCGATCGGCTACTCATTTACCGACCTCGGTCAGTCGGGCACCGAGAAATATCGCAACGCCGCGCTCGACGGCGAAACCAGCCGCAACGAACTGCAGGCGATCCTCGACCAGCTGCAGGGCAAGCGCAGACAGGGCGATGAAGTCATCACGACGCTCGATCCGAGCGCTCAGCAAACGGCGCTCGCCGCGCTCGGCGAACACAAAGGCGCGGTCGTCGCGCTGGACCCGAGCAGCGGCGCGGTCGAGGTGATGGCGTCAACGCCCAGCTACGACCCCAACCAGCTCAGCTCGGCGCGCTTCTACGAACAGCTGGCACGCGACTCGACCGGCACGCCGCTCGTCAACCGCGCCACCCAGTTCGGCTACGCGCCCGGCTCCACCTTCAAGGTGGTCACCGCGACCGCCGCGATCGACACGGGCGAGTACACCCCCGACTCGCTGGTCAGCGGGCGCGACGGCATCGTCGTCTCGGGGGTGCCGCTGGCAAACGACGATCACGAGAACTTCGGCGAACTGACGCTCACCGAAGGGCTCGTCAAATCGGTCAACACCGTCTACGCCCAGGTCGCCGAACACCTCGGCAAGCGCACCCTCGGCCGTTATATGAGCCGCTTCGGCTTCAATCGCAAGCCCGAGTTCGACTACCCGGCCGAACAGATGTCGATCAGCGGCGAGTACCTCGGCCAGCGGCTGCTGCCGCCAACGAGCCGCTTCGTCGACGTCGGGCGCATGGGCATCGGCCAGGACAAACTGCAGGTGGTGCCGCTGCAGATGGCCGAGGTCGCCGCCGCGGTCGCAAATCACGGACGGCTGATGGTTCCGCACCTGACGCAAAGGATCGTCAACCCCGAAGGCCAGACCGTGCTCGACGTCCGCCCGCGCGTGCAGTCGGTCGTGATGAAACCATCGACCGCCGCTGCGGTCACCGGCATGATGGAAGCCGTCGTGCGCGAAGGCACCGGCACGAGCGCACAGATCCCCGGCGTCGCGGTTGCCGGCAAGACGGGGACCGCCGAGACCCAGATCGGCACGGCGATCAACAACGTCTGGTTCATCGCCTTCGCGCCCGCCGGCGACCCGCGCGTCGCTGTCGCCGTGACGCTGCAGGCGGTTCCCGGGCAGGGCGCCGGATTCGCCGCGCCGGTCGCGCGCGAAGTGATCGAAAGCGTGTTGAGGTCCTCGCCGTGATCGAGCCGCAGACGATCGTCGATGGCCGCTACCGGGTGCTCTCGCGCGTCGGCTCGGGCGGCATGGCCGACGTGTACCTCGCCGAAGATCTGCTGCTCGGCCGCCAGCTGGCGGTGAAGGTGCTCCATCACCACTTCGCCGAGGATCAGGAGTTCGTCGAGCGCTTCCGCCGCGAGGCTTCGAGCGCCGCGAGGCTTTCGCATCCGAACATCGTCGGCATCTTCGACCGCGGCGAATGGGACGGCACGTACTACATCGCCATGGAGTACGTGCCCGGCCGCTCGCTCAAGACCGTCGTGCGCGAGCACGGCGCGCTCGACCCCGTCAGCGCGATCGACATCGTGACGCAGATCCTGCAGGCCGCGCGGTTCGCGCACGCGCGCGCGGTCATCCACCGTGATCTGAAGCCCCACAACGTGATCCTCGACGAAGAGGGCCGCGCGCGGGTGACCGACTTCGGAATCGCCTACGCCGGCGCCTCCGACATGACGCTCACCGGTTCGATCATGGGGACCGCCCAGTATCTGTCGCCCGAGCAGGCTCAGGGCTATGCCGTCAGCGCCCGGTCGGACCTGTACGCCGTCGGGGTGATCCTGTATGAGCTGCTGACCGGCGTCGTCCCGTTCGACGGGGACACCGCGGTGGCGATCGCGTTCAAGCAGGTCTCGGCCCAGCCGCGGCCGCCGAGCACCGTTAACCCCGCCATCCCGCCCTACCTCGACGCAATCGTCCTGCGTGCGCTGGCCAAGGACCCCGCCGCGCGCTACGCCAACGCCGACGAGTTCATCGCGGCGCTGCAGACAGCGCGCGCACAGCTGCCCGCCGGCGCTGCGAGCGCGGTCCTCACCGCCCAGATGGCCGTGCCTCCCGAGGCGGCTTCGCCGGAGGGCGGGCCGCCGCCCGACAGTGGCGCCCCGGTGCTCGTCCCGGCGGGGACTGCGCTGTCGACCGGCGTCCCGCCGGCCGCGCTGATGATGCCCGCCGACGGCTCCTCGCTCGCCGCGATCTCTCCTGACGGCGCCGAGGAGCAGCACACCCGGCGCCGTCGCCTGCAATGGGCGATCGCCGCCGCAGCGCTCGTCGCGCTCGCCGCCGTCGCGGTCGCGCTCGTGCTGCTGCTTCAGCCCTCGGCCTCGGGGAAGGTGACCGTGCCGGGGGTGACCGGCGAGACCGAAGCCAGCGCCCTCGCCAGCGCGCGCGCGGCGGGCCTGACGCCGGTACCCTCGCTTGCCCCGAGCCTGACCGTCCCCAGCGGGCGCGTGATCAGCCAGGAACCCCTGCCGGGCGCCGTCGTGCGCAAGGGCTCGCACCTGACGATCGTGGTGTCCACCGGCCCAGGCAGCTCGCCGATGCCCGACGTCACCAATCTCACCACGGCACAGGCGACCGCCAAGCTGAAGGCCGCCGGCTTCAAACCCAGCTCGGAAACGCTCGCCAGCTCGAGCGTCCCCGCCGGGCGGGTGATCTCGACCAATCCGCCCGCGGAAACCGAGGTCCGGGCCGGCGCGGCGGTGACGATCATCGTCTCCAGCGGACCCGCCGAAGTCGGCGTCCCCGACGTGATCGGGCAGTCCCGCGCCGGCGCCGAAGCGTCGCTGACGAACGCCGGTCTCGCGGTCGGAGCCGTCAGCGAAGAAACCTCGAGCAATCAATCTCCGGGCAACGTGCTCGCGCAGTCGCCGGGCGCGGGCTCCCAGCTGCCTGACGGCGGCAAGGTCAACCTCACGCTCGCGCGCGCGCCTGCCACCACGCCCAGCGCCCCGCCCGCCAAACCTCCCGCCCAGCAGGCCGCGGTGCCCGAAGTGCTCTTCAAGAGCGAAGCGGCCGCGATCCACGCACTCGAAAGCGCCGGATTCACCCCCAAGAAGAAAACCCACCCGACCGAAGAAGCAGCCAAGGTCGGGGTCGTGCTCGAACAGACGCCGGCGGCCGGTCACAGGGCGCGCAAGGGCGCCGCGGTGACGATCGTGATTGGCACCAGAGCGCCTGCGCCGACCACGACGACGACGACGACGACCACGCCACCGCCCGCGACCCCGGCGCCGGCCCCGACCCCCTGATGAGCACGCTCGCCGGCACGCTGACGGTCGCCGTGCTCGCCGGCGGACGCTCCTCCGAGCACGATGTCTCGCTGTCCTCGGGCGCTGCGATCCGCGAGGGTCTGATCGCCGGCGGGCACGAGGCGCTCGCGGTGGAGATCGCGCGCGACGGCGCCTGGTGCAGCGACGGCGAGCGCGTGAGCGTTCAGCCGGGCGCGGGTCTGCTCGGCGCCGACGTGGTCTTCCCCGCGCTGCACGGCCCCTTTGGCGAGGACGGCTCCGTCCAGGGACTCCTCGACACCCTCGATGTCGCGTATGTCGGCGCCGGTGTCGCCGCCTCGGCGCTGTGCATGGACAAGGTCCTGTTCAAGCGGCTGATGTCCGCGGTCGGGGTCCCCCAGGTCGCCTACGTCGGCGTGTGCGAGCAGCGCTGGCGAGCCGCTCCCGAGCAGACTCTGCAGCAGCTGCGTGCGCTGGGGCTGCCGGTGTTCGTCAAGCCCGCTCACCTCGGCTCCTCGGTCGGGATCGTCAAGGTCGGCGAGCACTCGGCGACGACCGCCGCCCTCGAGCAGGCGTTTGCCCACGACGAGCTCGCGATCATCGAGGCCTGCGGGCCCGGGCTCGAGGTGGAGTGCGGGGTGCTCGGGCTCTCCGGCGGCGACGCGCTGGCCTCCGAGCCGGGCGAGATCTCCTTCGCGGGCGAGTTTTACGACTACCGGGCCAAGTACAGCGCCGGCGGCATGGACCTGATCGTCCCTGCCCGCATCTCTGCGCCGGCGCGCTCGCGGGTGATGGAGCTGGCGCTCGAGACGTTCGCGCAGACGGGCTGCGAGGGGCTGGCGCGGGTCGACTTCTTCGTCGACGGCGACAGCGTGCTGGTAAACGAGCTCAACACGATGCCCGGCTTCACCCCGACGAGCGTCTACGCCAAGCTGTTCTCGGCCTCCGGCGTGCCCTACCCCGAGCTGCTCGAGCGACTCTGCCGCCTCGGCATCGAACGCCACGAGCAGCGTCGGCGCCGGCGCAACTGAGCGACAGCGCCATGCCCGCGGGCGCGCTGACCGGGCGCCGCGAGCTGTCCGCTACTTGAACAGCGTCACCTCCGAGATTTCTGCGCTTTCGCTGGAGGGCGGCAAGCTGACGAGCCAGACCAGGTAATAGCGGTAGCGCGTGCCCGTCGGGTTGCTCAGCGTGATCATCGTTCGCGTACCGATTGTCCGCGCCGGCGCGAGCCGCATCCAGCCGCGCTGTGCCAGTGGGGTCGTGTCGCCGTAGGGGAGATTCTGTTTGAAGTCGTTCGACGCGTAGATTTCCGCCGCGAATCCCGGCGTCGGCGTTTGGATCTCGACCGCGCGCGCCTTCACCCCGGGTGCCGCGTCCAGGTACAGGCCGACGCCTGGCTTGCCCGCGAACCTGTCTTCGATGTAGTGCTCGGTGCTCCAGGTCGTGGCGACTTCGCCGTCGGTCACCTTCGAGACCTCGTCTTCGTTTTCGGGACCGGTGCCGAACGGGTTGTAGGAGTGCGCGGCGGTTTGGCTCAGGCGCACGGCATGCAGGCCGTGTTCGGCGCGTACGTTGGGAGCCACGCCGCGGTGAGTGTTGCCGATGATCAGCACCAGCACCGGCGCGACGATCGCGCCGACCAGCGCCAGCGACACGGCCCAGCGCGCCGGGTGGCGCATCCGCCAGGGCAGCCGCCGGCGCGAGCTGCGCGGCAGCGTGCGCAGCACGCTCGTCACCTCGCCGGTCGCCTGGCCGGCGCGCGCGGCCTCGATCGCCAGCGCCTCCTCGAGATCGGCGATCATCGCGGCCGCGCTCGCGTAGCGTGCCTCGAGGTTGATCGCGGTCGCGCGTTCGACGACAGCAGCCGTCGCGGCGGAGACCTCGCCCCGGCGCGCCTGCACGTCGGGCACCTGCTCGCGCACGTGGCGCATCGCGACCGCGACCGGGGTCTCGCCGCTGAAGGGCACCTCGCCGGTCAGCATCTCGTACAACACGATTCCCAGCGAGTACAGGTCGGATTGCACCGTCACCGGCTGCCCGAGAGCCTGCTCCGGCGAGACGTAGTCGGTCGTGCCGAGCACCCGCCCGTCCATCGTCAGGCCCTCCTCGGTCAGCGTCCTTGCGATGCCGAAGTCGGTGATCTTGACCGTCCCTTCGCTGCCGATCAGGACGTTCTGGGGCTTCATGTCGCGATGCACGATGAGCTGCTCGTGCGCCGCCTCGAGCGCCCGCGCGATCTCGATCGCGTAGGCGATCGCCTGGGTGATCTCGAGCGGTCCTTCGCGGCGGATGACCTGCTTGAGCGTCTCGCCCTCGACGTACTCGAGGACGATGTAGGGCGCTCCGGCTCCGGCGTCGCTGTGGGGCTCCTCGCCCGCATCGATCACGGTCACGATGTGCGCGTTGTTGAGCTGCGCGACCGCGCGCGCCTCGCGCCGGAAGCGCTCGAGCGCGGAGACGTCCGCGGCGCTCTCACGATGCATCAGCTTGATCGCGACCGGCCGCTCGAGCACGATGTCGAACGCGCGATACACGGTCGACATCCCGCCGCGGCCGATCTCGGCGTCGAGCCGGTAGCGCCCGGCGAGCAACGTTCCGAGCAGGTCCATGGCCCTCATTGTGCGCTCCTCAGCCTGCGCAACACGAGTGCCGCCAGCAGGCAGCGATAGATCGCATATGGCGCCAGCGAGCGCTGGCTCAGCCGCGCGCGGCGCAGCGCGCGCGCGCTCGCCAGCGTCGAGACGAACGCGACCGCCGCCCCCGCGAGCAGCGCCGGTCCGCCCTGCGCGAGAGGATCTGCCATGCCGCTGCGCCGGTGCATCAGCCGCCATCCCTTCAACGCGCTCGCGCCGAGGATCACCGGCAGCGCCGCGTGCCACGACAGCGCCGCGGCATCCTCGCGCGCGAAGCCTCGCGCGCGGGCCGCTGTGAGCGTCGCGCCGTTACGCGAGACCCCCGGGATCAGCGCGATCGCCTGTGCGATACCCAGCGCGAGACCGTCGGCCGCCCGCGCGTCGTCCCGGCGCCGAGAGCCCGGCGCTGCAGCACCGGCGCCCTCGCGATACGTGGCCCGGCCCGGGAGAGCATCGGCGAGCGCCATCGCCGCCGCGCCCGCGATCAGCCCGGCGGCCGTCGCCCGCGGCCCGCCCAGGCTGCGCTCGATCGCCCGCTCGAGGGCGTAGCCGGCCAGCGCCGGAGGAGCGAGCGACGCTGCGATCACCGCGCCCGCGCGCGCGTCGACAGCGACGGCGCTCTCGAGCAGCTCGCCGCGCATGACGATCGCGAGCGCCGCGGCCGCGCCGGCGTGCAGGGCGACCTCGAATGCCTTGCGCAACTCCGGGTCGAGCCGTGGATAAGCCCAACCGGCGAGCCACGGAATTAGGGTCGTATGGCCCGAGGAGGAGATTGGCAGCAGCTCGGTCGGCCCCTGCAACGCTCCCAGTGCGACGGCCTCGCCGAGCGAAAGCCGCCGCCGCCGGTCGGAGCTCATCCGCTAGCCCGCGTCTGGGACCGGCGGGGTATCGGTGCCCCCGCCGGTCGGGCCCCGCCGCCGTCTGCGCACGATCGCGTAGATGATCCCGATCACGACGAGCGCGAGGATCACGTAGTCGACGTACTCGAAGGCCTTGCGCACGCTCGTCCAGTCGCCTCCGAGCGCGTGACCCGCGAGCGCGAGCGCGAGCACCCACGGAATCGTGCCGATCAACGACAGCACGGTGAAGCGCACGAACGGCATCTTCGCGACACCGGCCGGCAGGGACACGAACGCCCGGACGACGGGGATCACCCTCCCGAACAGCACCGCAACCTCGCCGTAGCGCTGAAACCATCGGTCCGCGCGTTGGATCTGGCTGGGGCCGATGTGCAGCTTCGAGCCGTGCCGTTCGAGCAGCTCGAGCCGCCCTCCGCGGCCGACCGCGTACGCGAACCACGAGCCGACGATCGTGCCGGCGAGTCCGGCCAGCACCACGCCGACCAGCGTCATGTGGTGTTGCGTCGCGCTCTGGCCAGGGTCGGCCACGGCGAAGCCGGCGAACAGCATCACCACCTCTGAGGGGATCGGAATGCAGGCGCTCGAGAGCGCCATCAGCGCGAAGATTCCCGGCAGGCCCGCTTCGCGCACGAACTGCGCCGTTTCGTTGACGACCGTTTCCGAGATCGAGGCGATGACAAGCATCGATCGGCGAACGATAGCGTGGGGGTTGGCGGCGTCGTGCCGCCGTGTGCGCTTGCCCGCGTCTCGCTCTATGCGGATCTGGATCGATCTAACCAACAGCCCGCACGTGCTCGTCATGCGCCCGGTGATCGAGCGTCTACGTGCGGAAGATCACGACGTGCGCGTCACCGTGCGCGACTTCGCACAGACGATCGAGCTGTGCGAACGCTTCGGTATCGCGCACGTCGCGATCGGGCGCCATCGCGGTGAGCGGCTCGCGGCCAAGATCGGCGGCCTGGCTTCGCGCTCGTCCGCGCTGGTCCGCTTCGCGCTCGATGACGCCCGCGCCGCGGGCAAACGCTTCGATATCGCGCTCGGGCACGGGTCCAACGACGTTTCGGTCGCCGCCGCCACGCTGCGCATTCCGTCAGCGACGATGTTCGACTACGAGTGGGCGACCGTGCAGCATCACATCAACTGCCGCCTCGCGAGCGCGGTCGTGGTGCCCGATGCGATCCCCGCCGAGCGCCTGCAGCAGTACGGGGCGGATGCCAAGATCCGCGCCTATCCGGGGCTGAAGGAGGAGTACTACCTGTCCGACTTCGAGCCCGATCCCGGGATCCTCGCCGAGCTCGCGCTCGACAGGGCGCAGCCGATCGTCGTGATCCGCACTCCGCCGGAGGTCTCGCTGTATCACCGCTTCGGGAATGACCTGTTCGCGAGCGTGCTGGAGCGCGCCCGCGACGCCGCCGCGGACGGCAGGATTCAGCCGGTCGTGCTGCCTCGCACGGATGCCCAGCGCGACGAGCTCAGCCAGACCCCCGGCTTCGTCGTGCCGCCGCACGCGATCGACGCGCAGTCGCTGATCGCCCACGCCGATCTCGTGATCTCTGCCGGGGGCACGATGAATCGCGAGGCGGTCGCCCTCGGCACCCCTGTCTACACGACCTTCGCGGGCCGGCTGGGGGCCGTCGACGAGCAGCTGATCACCAGCGGCCGCCTGCGCGCGCTGCGCGACCCCGCGGAGATCAGCTTCGCCAGGCGTGAGCCCGTTGCGGCGGAGCGCGCGCGGGTGAGCGCGCGCGCACGCCGGGACCCCGCGCTGCTGGTCGAGTTGTTGCTCTCTCCGCTCACACGCTTAGAATCTCCCTGATGCGCCGACGTCTCCGCGCGGCCGCGCTGGTGCCCTTGCACCGCCGCTCAACCCTTCAGCTCGCCGTCGACGGGATGCTGGTCGCGTTCGCCTACTATCTCGCGTTCCAGCTGCGCTTCGACAACGGTCCGATCGGGCACTACGCGGAGCTGCGCGACCGCACGATCTGGTGGGTGTTCCTCGGCAGCCTGCCGGTGCTCGTGCTCTGCCGCGTGTACCAGCGTCGCTGGCGCTATTCGAGCCAGCGCGACTACGAGGCGGTGGCGCGCGCGATCGTGGCGATCGTGCTGCTGACGGCGCTCGCGATCGAGGTGCTGCGCCCGGTGCAGCGCTACTTCGTGCACGGCGGGGGCGTTGTCAACGGTCGAGCAGTTGCCCACGGCACGGCGACCGTAGGGCTGCCGAACGGCGTGATCGTCTTGTTCTTCCTGCTCTCTCTGCTCTTTTTGATCGGGGTACGGATGCTCGCGCGAATGGTCTATGAGCGCCGGCCGCTGGCCGCGCTGGGCGGCGTGCGCGAGGGTCAGCGCGCTGTGCTGATCGTCGGCGCCGGCGACGGCGGCCGCCTGGTGCTGCGCGAGATCGCGCGCAATCGCGAGCTCGGCCTGTCCCCGGTCGGGTTCCTGGATGACGACCCCCGCAAGCGCAACCTGCGCATCGACGGGGTGCGCGTGCGCGGCAACACGCAGGCCGACCTGTCGCGCATCCTTGATGAGTCCAAACCGGACGAAGTGCTGATCGCGATTCCATCCGCTCCCGGTTCAACGCGCGCGCGCGTCGTGCGGGCCTGCCGTACGCGCGGAATAGCGGTGCGCACGCTGCCGACCGTGTTCGAGCTCTTGAAAGATCGCGGCACGATCGCGCATCAGATGCGCGAGGTGCGCGTCGAGGACGTGCTCGGCCGCGAGCCCGTGCAGATGGACCTCGGCCGGGTCGGCGCCTATCTGGCCGAGGAGACCGTGCTCGTCACCGGCGCCGGCGGCTCGATCGGTGCCGAGCTGTGTCGCCAGATCGCGCGCGTGGGGCCACGCAAGATCGTGCTGCTCGACCACGCCGAGGACAACCTCTTCCAGATCGAGCGTGAGCTGCTCGACGAACGTCAGGTCAATGCGTCGGCGCTCGTCGCGGTGCTGGCCGACTGCAAGGAAGAGGAGCGCACGCGCGAGATCTTCTCCGAGCAGCGCCCGACCGTCGTCTTTCACGCGGCCGCCTACAAGCACGTCGGTTTGATGGAGGCCAACCCTGTCGAGGCGGTGCGCAACAACGCGATCGGCACGCGTGTCGTCGCCCATGTCGCCGGCCAGCTCGACGTGCGTCGGTTCGTGCTCGTCTCGACTGACAAGGCGGTCGCTCCCGCCACCGTGATGGGCGCCTCGAAGGCGCTCGCCGAGTTCGCCCTCGAGGCCGCCGCCGCGCGCTTTCCGAAGACGCGTTTCAACGCTGTTCGCTTCGGCAACGTGCTCGGGTCCTCGGGCAGCGTCGTGCCGATCTTCGAACGCCAGATCGCGCACGGCGGCCCGGTCACGGTTACCGACGAGCGCATGACCCGCTACTTCATGACGATCCCCGAGGCGGTGCACCTGATCATCCAGTCCGGGTCGCTCGCTCGCCGGGGGCGCCCGGCGGTGGCCGGCCGCGTTAGTGTCGAGGCTGGCGCGGAGGCGCTCGAAGCGGTCGCTGGCCCTCCCTGTGCCGAGGTGTACGTCCTCGACATGGGGGAGCCGATCCACATCGTCGATCTGGCGCGCGCCGTGATCGAGCTCTCAGGCCTCGATCCCGACACCGACATCGACATCGAGATCGTCGGCCGTCGCGGCGGCGAGAAGCTCAGCGAGGCGCTGTTCAACGACTACGAGAGCCCGCTCCCGACCGCAGCCGAGAAGATCCTGCTCGCCGAGCGCGCCCCGCTCGAGGTGGACGCCGTCGAGGCGATGTTCGGCGAGATCGGCCTGCTCGTGCTCGAAGGCGACGCCGCCGGCCTCGCGGCGAAGGTATCGGCGCTGTCGGCCACGCGCGCTCCTACGAGAGCCGCTGCGCGGGCGAGCGCGATGGGTCTCGCGTCAGACCGCGAGGCGCGCACCTCGGTTCCGCCTGCTGCGCCCGAGCCGCTCCTACACTCCCGGGACGCATGACGATCGCCCCCACGCTAGCGCTGCTCTCGCTGTCCGGCCTGTTGACCGAAATCGGCGCGCTCGCAGGGTTCGCCGCGCTGCTCGGCATCGCGATCCTGTCGTTGCTCGTGTTCGCGCAAGCGCGCGAGCTCAAGCGGCTGCGCGAGTGGGCCGGACGCGCACCCGAGCGCGCCGCCGAGCTCGAGCAGCGCGTAAGTGCGGAAGCCGCTGCCCGCGCGCAGCGCGGGGTTCCCGCAGTGCCTCCGGTCCGCCCCGTTCCGCGCACGACTCCTCTGCACCCACGCCCCATTACCGCCGCCGCCCAGCCCACGGCCGCTCAGCCCGGTCCCGCCCGACCAGGCGCAGTTCAGCCTGCCGCGAGCCAGGCGGGGACGGTTCAGCCTGCGGGTGCGCCGCCGGGGACGGTTCAGCCTGCGGGTGCGCCGCCGGGGACGGTTCAGCCCGCCGCGAGCCAGCCGGGCGCTGTTCAGCCGGCGGGTGAGCCGCCGGCCGCCGCCGCGGCCTCGAGCGCCGCCGGCGCTGCCGCGCCGTCAACTGTCGCAAAATCGGCGATCGTGGCGCAGCCGACAGGCGCTCCCGCGGCGCTTCCGACTGGTGTCCCCGCCTCGCATCCGACGGGCGCTCCCGCGGCGCAGCCGGCTGGTGGCCCCGTCGCGCAGCCGACCGGGCCTCCCGCGCCGCAGCCGACAGCGGGCCCCGCCGCACCTGCTTCGGTCAGCGCTGCCGCCTATCCGCAGGGAGCATCGCAGACGTCGCCCCCGGCTTCGCCGACTGCCACGCCGGGTAGCTCCGGAAGCGTCCCGCCGGCGCCGGCTACCGTCGCGGGCGCAGCCGCGAGCGCTCCGCGCGCACCGAAGCCGCCCCCGCCGCCGGCCGCGCGGCCGTCACCCGTGGGCGCCGGGGCTGCTGCGGGTTTGGACGCTGGCCTTTCGCCTGACGGATCCACGGCGTCGCGCGCTGGCACGGCAGCATCGGCGGCAGTGCGAGCGGAGCAGCCGAGCCGGGCTGCCGCGGCGTCGATGGGCGGCTCGAATGGCCTGCCGGCGGATGTCACGATCAGCCGCACCGGCCGGCGCTCGCCGAAACGCGGATCTGTGGCGGTCGTGGCGGCGGTGATCGCAGTCGCGGTGATCGCTGCGGTCGTGGTCCTGGTGAAAGGGAGCTCCGGTACGGGCAGCGGTCATACGGCCGGCGCAAGCGCGGCTTCGCGACACGGGCGCGCCCACCAGTCGGATGCGAACTCACACGCAAGCGAATCATCGACCCCGGCGGTGAGCCCGGCGGAAACGCAGGTAATCGTGCTCAACGGCACGGGCACCGCGGGTCTGGCGCACAGGCTGTCGACGAGCCTCCAGGAAGGCGGCTACTCGCAGGCCACGCCCCAGAACGGAGCGCCGCCGGGCACCCTCCAGACGACTGTCGTGGAGTACGTGCCGGGCCACCGCGCGGAAGCCGCCGGCGTTGCGCATGCTCTCGGCGTCTCAAGGGTGCGGGTGATCGAAGGGTCCGTCGCCCCGCTCGCGGGCAGCGCGAAGGTGGTCGTGGTCGCCGGCCTCGACAAGGCGACCCCGGCGGGTGCGAGCGAAGCATCGTCGGGAGCCGGCACGTCGTCTTCGCCCTCCCCGTCGTCCAACGAAGCGGCCCCGTGACCGCTAAGACATAACCGGCTTCCTCGACATCCCCGCGCGCTCGGCGAAGCCGCGCGAGCGCGGCATCACCCATGTGATCGATCGCGGCTTGTCGGTCGCGGAGGTCGACGGCATGCTCGAGGTGGCGGGCGACAGCGTCGATATCGTCAAGCTCGGCTGGGGCACGGCCCTGGTGAGCGCGAACCTGAAGCCAAAGCTCGAGCGCTACGGCGCACGCGGAATCCCGGTTGTGCTCGGGGGCACGCTGACCGAGCTGGCGATCCGCCAGGGTCGCGTGGAGGGGCTGATCGGATGGCTGCGCGAGCTGGGACTGCGTCACGTCGAGGTCTCAGACGGAACGATCGCGCTTCGCGAGGGCGTCAAGAGCGAGCTGATCAGACGCCTGTGCCGCGAGTTCACAGTGCTCGCGGAGGTCGGGAGCAAGGACTCGGACTTCATCATGGCGCCCTACGTATGGGTGGAGCAGATCGAACGGGACCTCGAGGCGGGCGCGTGGAAGGTGATCGCCGAGGCGCGCGAGTCGGGTACCGCCGGCATCTACCGCGCGGACGGCGAGGTGAGAACCGGTTTGATCGATGAGATCGTGCATGCGGTCGATGCGGACAAGCTGATCTTCGAGGCGCCAAGGCGCGAGCAGCAGGTGTGGCTCCTACACAGATTCGGGACCGAGTGCAATCTCGGCAACATCGCCCCCACCGACGTCCTCTCGCTGGAGACGCTGAGGCTCGGTTTACGCTCGGACACCGTCGAGCGGTTCGCGCAAGGCGGCGAGGATTGACCAGGACCGACCAGCTCGCGCGGGCCGTGTTCGCGCTGCTGGTGTTCGCCTGCTTTGCCGCGTTCTTCATCACGCAGCGGCTCAAGCACTCCCCGACGGCGGTGCAAAGCTTCGAGATGACCCCGCGCTTCTCACCGGCGCGGGCGGGGCCGGCGTCGGCGGGGCTGCCCAGCGAAGCGGCGATCTCGTTCAAGCTCGCCCGCGCAGACGAGGTGACGGTCTCGGTCGTCGATTCCTCGCTGAACACGCGGGCCACGCTCGTGCGCAACTGGCCGGTCGTCCGCTACAAACAGTTCTCGCTGCGCTGGAACGGGCGCATGGGGATGGCGCGCCGGTACTCCTTGGGGCGCGAGCCGAGCAGAGTCGTGCCCGGCGGCAGAACGATCGTCAAGCCCGCCAACGTCGGCAGGATCGCGCCCGCGGGCGAATACCGGATCCGCGTCAGCCTGCGCGGGCAGCATCGGTCGGTGCTCTCCCCGCGAATCCTCACCCTGGTTCCGTGATCGGCCGCGAGACGTGATGGGCGTGGAGATCGCCGCGGCTATTGCCGGAGCGCTCGTCGTGGTCGGGCTGCTCGCCTGGCTGATGCGCCGCGAGCCCAACGCATTGCCCCTGCTGGCGATATTCGCGCTGCCGTTCAGATTGCCGATCTCCGCCGAGGGGCGAACGGTGAACCTGCTGATCCCGCTCTACCTGGTGGTGGCGGCCGGGACGCTCGCGCATCTGCTGCCACGTGTGCTCGCCTGGAACCCGAAGCGCGCACGGAGCCGCGTGCGCGGAGATCGAGACGCCGAAGGCGGCGGCGTCGTGCGCATATGGCTCTCGCCGCGGGGCCTCGAATGGCTGCTGCTCGGCGCGGTGGTGCTTTATGCGCTGCAGGGGACGTACTCGAGCGATCACACGAAGGCTGCGGAGAACATCGCGTTCTTCTACGTGCCGTTCGGGTTGCTGTTTTTGTTGCTGCGCGACGTAGCCTGGACGCGCGAGTTGCTGCTCGCCTGCCTGGCCGTCGCCGTGGGGCTCGCGATCGTATTCGCGGGGGTCGGGTTTGTCGAGTACGCGCGCAAGGAACTGTTCCTCAACCCCAAGGTCGTCGCGGCGAACCAGTACGACAACTACTTCCGCGTGAACTCGGTCTTCTTCGACCCGAGCATCTACGGGCGGTTCCTGGCGCTGGTGATGATCGCGGTCACGACCATCGTCTTGTGGAGCAGGCGCCGTCGCGACGTGCTGATCGGAGCGGGCGTTCTCGGGTGGCTGCTCGCGGGCCTGGTCACAAGCTTCTCGCAGTCCAGCATCGCCGCCCTGCTGTTGGGGCTGGCGGTGCTCGCGGCTTACCGCTGGGACGTGGGCTCGACCGTGTACGTGGCGCTCGCGCTGGTGCTCGTCGCGGGGGTGATCCTGCTCACGGCCCCGGCGAGCCTTCACTTCGGGCTGAAGGGCTCGTCCGGGTCGACGAGCAACGCGACCAACGGGCGCACGAACCTCGTGTCGGGTGGGCTGGACCTGTTCGCCGAGCGCCCGCTCTACGGCTATGGGTCGGGCTCGTTCGAAACCGAGTACGAGCTGCATCGCAAGACGACCGCGGAGAACGCGACCTCGGCGTCGCACACGATCCCGGTGACCGTCGCGGCCGAGCAGGGGATCCTCGGCCTGGCGCTGTACGTCTCCCTGCTGATCGCCGCGTTCGCGGTGCTGTTCGGGCGTGCCGAGGCAGGCTCGATCGCTCGGGACCCGCCGCGTATCGCGCTCGCGGCGTGCTTCGCTGCGTTGGTCCTGCACACCTGGACGTACGCGGACTTCCTCGAGGACCCGGCCACCTGGACGCTCCTGGGGATCGGCGTCGCGTTCGCGCGGGGCGGTCCTCGCTTGCATCGCCGCGCCGGCGAGCAAGTGCTAGCCTCGACGATGCACTAGCAGAGCAGAAACGGTCCGATGTCAGATGGGGTGGTGCGAAATGTTGCGCTTGCTGCGGTCTCTATTGATGCCGCTCGGCTATCTCGCCTTCGTGGTCGCGCTGGTCGCGCTCTCGTCGGCGGCGTGGCTGCTTGGTGAGGAGCACGAGCTCGGGTTCTTCTCGGGTCGCCTCGCGCGAGCCGTGTGGCGCTATCCGGAGGTCACCCGCAGGGGCGTGCAGGTGGCCTGGCTGACGTGGGGAGCGCTGTTTGCGCTGGCGCTCAGTCCGCTGGATCCGATCGCTAGCCGCTGGGATGAGGTTGCGCTCGCTGCGGTAGCGGCGCTTGTACTTTGGTCGCGCCTCTTCGCCGCGCACCGAGTCGGGCGTTGAGGTTTGCCAGCGCTTGCTCGAGGCCGACCTCGGTCGGGTCGAGTTCGCGCATCGCGGCCGCGAGGCGGTACTCGGCGAAGTAGTCGGGCTCGACGCCGCATGCCTCGGCGATCAGCTGCATCGAGCGCATCGACGGCTTGTCGTGGCCGTTGGCCAGCATGTTGATGTGGGCGTGCGTAATGCCCTTTCCGTCGAGCTCGCGCGTCGCCTCCGCGAGCGCGCGGTAGCTGATCTGGCGCGCGTCCATGAGCGCGCGCAGGGCGTCTCCGAAGGGCTGGGTGCTGGTGCGATCCATAAGCGTTGTCTGTCAGACCTTACACGGCTGCCAAGCGCGCCTCGCCGGCTGAGCGCTCGCCAGGCATCCGTTGGTGGTCGGTTGGCATCCCTCGCTTCGCGACTTCACGAAGTTTGACTCGTTCGCTTAGGGTCAGCAAGCAGGCTACAGGTAAACAGGATACCTAACGGCGGCTCCGCCTGTCCGGCGAATCGGCGCGGGCGGCGAAACGTCGGCGAACGACAGATCGGGGGGCTCAGCGGCCAAACATCCGGCCAAGCCGGCGCGCGGCGATGACATCGGCTACGTTGCGCTGCGGTGGGTCTGCTCGGACACCCGGGGCAAGCTCAGGCGTTGTTCGTGCGCGCGCTGCTGCCGGCGCTCACCGCGCTCGCGCTCGCCAGCGGCTCCGCCTCGGCCTCGGCCTCGCCGCTGCTGCCCGAATCGAGCTTCATGCTCCGCGCCAATCCGCCGGTGCTGTCGCTGCCGGCGGGGGATCAGGTGGCGCTGAAGATCTCGATTACCTGGATGAACAACCCGGAACCGTCCACCAGCCCGGTGTCGCTCGAAGCCTCCGCGCCCGCTGCCGTCGAAGCGTCCTTCTCGGAAGATCCGTCGAGCAGCGGGAGCTCGACGCTCACCCTCAGCGTCGCCAAGAACGCGACGATCGGGCCGACGGAGGTGAGGGTCACGGGCTACGTGGAAAGGGGCGAACTCTCGGAAAAACGGGCAAGCATCGAAATCCCGCTGACGATCAGCGCGCCGTTTGAAATCAGCGACCCGGGCGCGCTGACGCTCGCCCCGTGCACTCCCCGCCAGGTCCAGCTGCACGTGGCGACGGCGAGTGACTTCAACGCGCCGCTGACACTCGACGCAGCCATCGTCAACCAGCCCGGGGTGATGATCGCGGCGATCGCCGGCGGACAGGTGCTGTCGCCGAGTCATGCGACGACAACTGTCACCCCGAGCGGGGGCGCGGCGACGGCGACGCTGACGCTCAGCGTGCCGCCAGGAACCGCCCCCGCGGCGCCGCAGCGCTGGATCATCACGGCGTCCGCGCGCGGATACCCCAACCGCTCGACCGAAGGCACGCTCGCGATCGAAGCGGGGCGCGTAGAACGCGCGCTCGAAGCCGGCAGCACGCTGGAACCCAGCACCGTCTTCACACCCTCGCTTGGCACGCCGGGCACGCGGATCACGCTCGTCGGCGCAGGTTTCTGCCCCGCGAGCAGGGTCGCGATCGGCGACCCCGACAACGCGGCGACGCCCGAATCGGTCTCGAGCGACGGCAGCTCGCTCACCTTCCGCGTCCCGCGCGGCGCCGCGACAGGTTCGGTCCGCGTCCTGCCGACTGCGGGGCAGGGCTTCGCCGGGCCAAGCCTCAGGGTGAAGGGCTTTCGCAACACGTTCGGCTTCAGCTTCAAGAACGGCGACTACGGCCTGCGCCTCAACGAAGAAGCGATCGATGAACTGTTCGGCAGCCAAGAAGCGAGCGCCAGCGTGAACGGCTGGCTCGTGCGCAGGCCGCAGGCTTACCTGTTTGAAACGATCGCCAACAAGCGCATCTCCGGCGGGATCTCGTTCGGCATGGCCTACTCGAGCCTCGAGCTCCACGACCTGCCGGGGGAGATCTCCTCGTTCCCGCTTAGCGGCGACGACGATCCCTGGCACCTTCAGAGCGCGAGCGCGCCCTCCGAGCCGCTCTTGCAATTCGCCACCGAGCGCTTCGCGCTGCAGTTCACCGATCCGTTGATCGCGAGCGCCCTGAGCGCGATGCTCGGCGACCACGAAGGCGAAGACGATCTCGGCGCGATCAAGGCTTCGCTTGCCGTAGCGCAGCCGGTGCTGATCGGCCTGATTCACCCGAACGGCCTCTCGATCGAAGGGCACACCGTGCTCGCCTATGAAACGAGCCCGCTGCCCAACGGCAGCACCGCGGTCGAGGTCGCCAACTCGAACGTCCCGTATACGACCGAAGAGGAGAGCGATGCCGCGCTGCACGACGCGTCGGAACTGACGGACTCGCAGATCATCATCAAGAGTGGCAACTGGGAATTCCCGCAGCTCGGCTGGAGCGGCTCGCCAGCCGACATGATCGTCTACAAGGCGCCGGAACTGCCGATCATCGACGGCTTGCGGCCGAAGCTGCCGAACGTCTCAAGCGCGGACGGGCTGGCCGCGTTCGGCTCCGGAGGCGACGCCGTCACCCAGCTGAGCGACGCACACGGATCGCTGTTTGCCGCCGGCAGCCTGGCGGCGCAGGGGTCATGGCCGAAAGGGGTTGCGCCGCTCGCGGACTTCACCGGGCGCCCAGCTCCCCTGCAGCTCGCGGCCTTCGAACCCAAGCTCGCCGGGAGGCTCACGGCGACGGTCCATCGCGCGGGCGGCGGCGGCGCGATGAGCATGACTCTGCCGGGCCTGCAGGCGACGCTGCAGAGCGGCGCGCACGCCGGCGTCGTAGATCGGGTCAGCGTCGATCCACGCGGCGATCTGATCGGCTACAGCACGGATGCGGCCAGCGGCGCGCTCAGCGGGACGCTGCTGTCGGCGCCCGGCAGCTCGAGCGCTGCGCCGGCGAACGCGCCCGCGAACGCGGCGGCGAGCGCGCCGGCGGATCACCTCGTCCAGTTTCAGGCGAGCAGCGGCGGCGGCGAGCAGCTGTCGTTCCCGTCCGGGCGCGTGTTTGCGCTGCGGCGCACGGGAGCGCCCGCGCGCGTGTCGCTGAGCCTGTCGGCCTTCGCTTCAGGCGGTCAGCCGGTCACGCTCAGGCTGCCGACGATGCGCGTCGTCGGCGGCGAGACGCTGCGTGTGGAACCGCCCAGCTGGCGCGCCCTCGCGCGCTCGCGCGTACGCGTCAGCACCACCTTTCACGGTGCGATAAGGATCAGCATGGTCCGCGGAAAGGTGCTCGCGCCGCGCTTTGCGAGCGTCCGCCGCGCAGCGCTCACGTCGCTCGGCACAGGGCGCTACCGCGTCGATCTGACGCTGGCCATCAGCCACGCGCCCGCGCGGGGTTGGTTGTCGCTCACCGCGAGCGTGCTGCGGGGCAAACACGCGCTCGCCCAGACGCTGCCGATCCAGCTTTCGCGCGCCGCACTGGGCGCGGGCAGGGCCCAGCTGGCGCTCCCGCGGACGCTCGCCGTGGGTCGCTACTCGCTGCGCGTCGGACTGCTCGAGGCGAGCGCCAACGGACCCGCGCAGAGCTCGCGCACGGTGATGCGCACGTTTGCGGTGCTGGCAAAGAGCTGAGGCCACGCCAGAGCTGAGAGCGACGCCACGGCCGTCGCCGCAGGTACGTTCTAGCCCGATGCTGGACTACCTCAAGCGGCTGGTCACGACGGGCGCGGCCTATCAGTTCGGCGACATCCTCGCGAAGGGAATCGCGGTGATCACGATCCCGCTGTATACGCGTCACGTCTCTCAGGCCGGGTACGGGGCGGCGAACTCGCTGTTGACGGCGGTGATCCTCGCGAGCATCTTCCTGCGCGTCGGGGTGGGCGAGGCGTTCATCCGCTTCTACTTCGAGGACGACGACGTCGCCAGACGCGATCGCATCGCGCGTACCGCCACGGCGACGGTGGCGTGGACGACGACGCTGGCGTCGCTGCTCTGCGTGGTCTTCGCGAGCGAGCTGTCCGAGCTGTTGCTCGGCTTCCACGACCCGGTCCTGATCGACTGCGCGATCGTCGGCTTGTGGGCATTCACCAATCTCGAGATGGCCTATGCGCAGCTGCGCGTCGACGAACGGGCGCGCGCCTACGTCTGGGCCTCGGGCGCGAACGTGGCGATGACGGTCGCGTTCACGGTCGCACTGGTCGTCTTCGCGGGGCAGGGCGCGCGCGGTCTTCTGCTTGGCAACTTCGGGGCCTCGGCGCTCGTCGTGCTCGGACTGTGGTGGCTGCTGCGCGCGCGCTTCAGCCTGCGCGTGCGCGGCGCTGACCTGCGGGCGATGGTGCGCTTCGGCCTGCCGACGGTTCCCGCCGACGCAAGCGTGTATGGGCTGCAGGTGGCCGACCGCTTCTACCTGTTCCGCAGCTACTCGCACGCGGCCGCGGGCGACTATTCGGTCGCGGTGCAGTTCGCCACGGTCGTGTTCGTCGTGGTCCGCGGCTTTCAGTACGCGTGGCCCCCGCTCGCGTACTCGATCGACAGCGACGCGCAGGCGGCTCGCCTTTACTCGGTCGTGACGACCTACTTCGCGCTGGCGACCGGCGCGGTGGTCGCGGCCGTCGCGCTGCTCGGCCGCTGGATCGTGCGACTCCTGGCCGCGCCCGCCTACTTCGGCGCGCACGTCGCGCTGCCCTGGCTGGCGCTCGGCTGGACCCTGTACGGGCTGTATCAGGTGATGATCGTGATCACCGGGCGGGCCCGCGCGACGGCGCGCAACCTGCCGGCGGCCGCGGTCGGTCTCGCGGTGAACATCTTGCTGCTGTTCACGCTCATCCCGAGCGGGGGCCTCGGACTCGGGATCGCGGGCGCGGGGATCGCCCTGTGCGGCGCATACGTGGCGATGCTGCTCGTCATGCATCTGCTCACGCGGCGCCTGTTCGCCGTCTCTTTCGAATGGCGGCGCCTCGCGCAGCTGCTCGCGATCCTGGCGGGCGTCGCGGTCTCCGGCGAGCTGCTGCTCCCGACCAGCGGGTTTGGCGGGTTGGCGCTGCGCGTCATCTGGCTCGCCTGGATCCCGGCGCTGCTGATCGCGACTCGCTTCTTTCATGCCCACGAGCGCGAGCAGGCGCGCGCGCTGCTCTCCGATGCCCGCCGGCGCGTACCGGTCTTCCGCGCGCGCCACGGCGACGTGGAGGCATACGCGGAGGACCCGCTGCGCGATCTCTGACGCCTTGGGACGCTAGGGTCCGCTCGCTGCCCGGCTCGCGCGGTTGTAGCGCTCGGCGGCCTCGCGCAGGCCTTCACCGCGCGTGGGCCGCAGCGTCGCCCTGACGTGCAGCCAATAGCGCCGAGGCGAGTGTCCGGGCAGGAAGAGCGCGGCCAGCGCGCGCAGCGCGTACGGCCACGCGGTCAACCAGCGCACCGCCCAGGCGGCCGCCGGGGAATGGTGCTTGCGCATGTACAGGTCGCGGTTGCGGGCCAGTTCGACGATTCGCCGCTCGGACGACGCGCCGCTCGACAGCTGCTCGTGATGGACGGCTCGCGCCGCCGGCACATACAGGCTGCGGAAGCCCGCGTCGCGCAGGCGCCGGGCGAAGTCGACCTCGTCGGAGTAGACGAAGAAGTCCGGGTCCATGTAGCCCACGCGCGCCGCCGCCTGTAGCCGCACGAGCAGCGCCGAGGACTGGCACCAGTCGACCTCGCGGGTGCGCTCGCCGCGGCTTTGCACCGTGTACAGGCGGTGCAGCAACAGCGCGCCGGCGAGCGCCGTGGCGACGCCGGGAAACCGCCAGGCGCACGCCTGCTCGCGTCCGTCGGGTTGCACCAGCCGCGCGCCCGCGCAGGCCGCGTCGGGGCGCGCCTCCAGCGCCCGCCAGAGCGCCAGCGTGGCGCCCGACTGCAGCTCGGAGTCCTCGTTCAGCAGCAGCGCGTAGCGCCCGCCCGCGGCGGCCATCAGCCGCGAGTCGTTGCTCGCCTTGCCCTGGCGGCGCTCGAGCGCGATGAGCTCATCGACAGTGGGATGCTCGCGCGCGGCCTGCGCGGACCCGTCGCGCGAGCCGTTGTCCAGGACGATGACCTCGGTCGCGAACGGCAGCGCCTGACGCTCGCGAGCGATCGCGTCGAGCCCCCGCGACAGCAGCTCGCGCTGGCTTGTGTTCACGACGCAGTACGTCAGCTCGGGGGGGTCGGCCACGCGCCTATTGTCTCCGGCGGTGCGCGTCCACGTCGTCGACCCTTCCGCCTACACGCCCCCCTACGACCACGCGCTGTGCCGCGCGTTGGCAGTGGCCGGCGCGCAGGTGACGCTCGTCACGAGCCGCTTCGCCTACGGCGCGGTCGCCCCGGCCGATGGCTACCTGCGGAGCGAGCTTTTCTACCCGGCGGCTCGGCGCTGGCCAGGGCGCTCGCCGCTGGCTCGCGACGCGCGCCGCCTGGTCAAGCTGGCCGAGCACGTGCCCGACATGCTGCGCTACCGCCGCGCTGCGCGCGAGGCGCAGGTCGTGCACTTCCAGTGGCTTCCGCTCCAGCAGCTCGATGGACGCCTGCTGCCCGCGCGCCGGTCGCCGGCGGGCGCCCGGCGGCCGCTCGTGTTGACCGCGCACGACATCCTGCCGCGCGAGCCCCGCCGCGGGCAGCTCGCGGCGCAACGGCGCCTGTACGGGCGCGTCGACGCAGTCGTCGTGCACTCGCACAGCGGGCGCGATCGCTTGCTCGACCTGGGGGTGCCGCCCGAGCGCGTGCACGTCATCGCGCACGGCGTGCTCAGACCCTGGGAGGACACCAGCCGCGCCGCCGGCGCGGGTTCCGGCGCCGCTGCGCGCGCCCGCCGGGGCGCGGAGGTCGAGCGCGAGCGCGCGCCGCGACTGCCCCCCGAGCTGGTCGTGGACGGCGAGACGCGCGTCGTGCTGTTCGTCGGCCTTTTGCGCGCGTACAAGGGCCTCGCAGAGCTGATCGAGGCTTGGCGGGGCATCGGCCCGGGGCTCCCGGCGGACGCCGAGCTGTGGATCGTGGGCATGCCGCGCATGAATCTCGGGCCGCTGCGCGCCGCGGCGAGTCGCTCCGCCCAGGCGGGCGCGCGCCGGGTGCGTCTGCTCGAGCGCTTCGTCAGCGATCAAGAGCTGCACGCGCTGATGCTGCGGGCCGAGCTGGTCGTGCTGCCGTATCGCCAGATCGATCACTCGGGGGTCGCGTTCACGGCGCTCGGCGCGGGCGTTCCGCTGCTGCTGAGCGACGTGGGGGGCTTTCCCGAGATCGCCCGTACCGGCGCCGCGCGGACGTTCGCGGCGGGTGAGGTATCCGCGCTGGGCGGCGCGCTGCAGCAGCTGCTCGGCGATCGGCAGACGCTGCACGCGATGGCCGAGCGCGCGCGGGCTGCGGCGGCTGGTCCCTACGCGTGGCAGGAGATCGCCGAGCGCACGCTTGGCCTGTACGAGCAGCTCGTTCGCGAGAATCCAGGCGGATGAGCGCGCTCGAGGTCGTCTTCTGGATCTGCGCCGGGCTGATCGTCTGGACGCAGGTCGGCTATGCGCTGGCGCTCGCGCTACTGGCGCGGCTGGCGCCGCGCGCCCGGGCCGAGCCGGCGCCCGCTGGGCAGCCGGCCTCGATGTCGCTGATCGTGGCTGCGCACGATGAGGAGCGTGTGATCGGGGCGAAGGTCGCGAACGCGCTCGCGCTCGACTACCCGCGCGAGCGCCTCGAGCTGATCGTCGCGTGTGACGGCTGCGCCGACCAAACGGCCGCGCGCGCGCGCGCGGCCGGCGCGGACATCGTGCTCGAGCTGCCGCGCGGCGGCAAGATCCGCGCGCAGGACGCCGCAGTCGAGCGCGCGCGGGGCGAGATCGTCGCGTTCTCCGACGCGAACACCTCGTGGGAGCCGGATGCGGCGCGGGCGCTGGCAGCGGCGTTTGCGGATCCCCGCGTCGGCTACGCCTGCGGGCAGGTGCGCCTCCTGCAGGCGGACGCGGCCGCCAATCGAGAGGCGGCGGTGGCCAATCAAGAGGGGGTGTACTGGGCGTATGAGCTCGCCGTTCGTTCCTACGAGTCGCAGCTGTACTCGATCACCGCCGGCAATGGCGGGATCTATGCGACACGGCGCGCCAGCTACATCGTCGTCGATCCGATCATGGGCCATGACCTGTCGCTGCCTTTTCAGATGGTCAAGCGCGGACTTCGCGCGGTGTACGCGCCGGGAGCGCGCGCGTCCGAGAAGATGGTGCCGTCGCTCGCTGGGGAATTCGCGCGCAAGCGGCGCATGATGAGCCACACGTGGCCGATCGTGCTGCGCGGCGGGATGCTCTCGCCGCGCGGCTATCCGCCGCTGTACATGCTGATGATCATCTCCCACCGGCTGCTGCGCTACCTGACGCCGGGCTTGCACGCGCTCGCGCTGGCGGCAAACGTCGCGCTGCTGGCGCTGGGCGCGGGGTCGCTGTATGCGGTCACGCTCGCGCTGCAGCTCGGGCTGCTGTTGGCGGCCTTGCTCGCCGGCGCGTTCGGCGCGCGCCCGTTTTTGATCGCGCGCTACTACGTGCTCACGACCGCCTCGCCGGCGGCCGGCCTGTGGGACTGGCTGCGCCACGGGACGAGCGCGTCGTGGGAGGCCGCGGAGGGGACACGATGATCCGCCGCGCGCTCGACGTCGCCGTCTCGCTGGCGGCGCTCGTGCTGAGCGCGCCCGTGTTCGGGCTCGCGATGCTCGCGATCCGGCTGGAGACGCCCGGGCCAGTCATCTACCGCCAGCGGCGCGCCGGCAGAGATGGACGCCCATTCGACGTGTTCAAGCTGCGCACGATGGTCGACGGGGCCGAGCACATCGGCGCGGGCTTGGCGATCGATGCGAACGACTCGCGCATCACTCGCGTCGGCGCGCTGCTGCGCCGTACCTCGCTGGATGAGCTGCCGAACCTGCTCAACGTGTTGCGCGGCGAGATGTCGCTGATCGGGCCGCGCCCGACGCTGCCGGCGCAGGTCGAGCAGTACACCGAGCGTCAACGCGGGCGCCTGCGGATCAAGCCCGGGATCACCGGCTGGGCGCAGGTCAACGGACGCGCCTCGCTGCTCTGGTCTGAGCGGATCGAGTTGGACCTCTACTACATCGAGCACCGTTCGCTTGCGCTCGACATGAAGATCCTGTGGCGCACCCCCGCCTTGGTGCTCGGGGGCGCGGGCCTGTACAAGGGGGCGACCGGCGGCTGGGAGCACGAGCTGTGAGCCCACCGGCGATCCTGTTGACGGGCGCGGGCAAGCGCTATGACATCGTCGCCTGCTTCGCCACGTTGACGCGGACGATCGTCGCCGATCCCAACCCGCTCGCACCGGCGCAGTACGCCGCGCACGTGCGCGCACCGGTCCCGCTGTTTGCGGATCCCGGCTACGTCCCCGCGCTCGAGCGCCTGTGCGCCGAGCACGGCGTCGGCGCGGTCCTGCCGCTGACCGACCTGGACATCGAGATCCTCGCGCAGGCGCGCGCCGACGGGCGGCTGCCCGCGTACGTGCCCGCGCCGCAGATCGCGCGTGCGACCTACGACAAGTACGAGGCCCATCTGCTGCTACAGCGGCTCGATCTGCCCTCGCCGCCGACGGTCCTTCCGGGCGCCGCGGTGGCGGAGCATCGCCGGCTGCGCTACCCGGTGATGGTCAAGCCGCGTCGCGGCTCGGCGGCGCGCTCGATCCATCTTGCGCACGACGCTGAGCAGGCTCGCTTCTTCGTTGAGTACGTGGCCGAGCCGGTGATGCTCCAGTCCGCGATGCGCGGCCCGGAGCTGTCGATCGACTGCCTCGGTGATTTGTCCGGGCGCTGTCTGAATGCGATTCCCCGCACGATGCTCGAGTCGCGCGGCGGCGAGTCGATCAAGGGCACGGTCGTGGCGGACTCTGACCTGGTCGAGCTGGGCCGGCGCGTGATGGAGGCGCTCGAGGTCACCGGTCCCGCGACGATCCAGGTCTTTCGCGACCCCGAGCTGGGACTCGCGATCACCGACGTGAACACTCGCTTCGGGGGCGCTTTTCCCGCCCCGGCCTACGCGGCGTTCGCCGGCCGCACCTACCCCGAGCTGATCGTCAGGCTGGCGGCGGGCGACACCGTCGCGCCGCACGTCGGCGAGTTCCGCGCGCAGAGCACCTTCACCCGCTACTACTGGCAGCTCGAGCTGGACGAGCGCCTGCAGCCGACCGGACGCGAGATCGTGCGCGGCGGCCCCCCGCCGCCGCAAGACCGGGCCGTAGAGGGCGGCGAAGCTGCAAGAATCAGAGGCTGTGAACCCGACGACGCTCGCTGATCCCGCGGCGGCGCCCGCGACCGGGCAGCCGGCTGCCGGCAACGCGCTCGCGGGCAACGGCGCAGACCCGGACGGATCCTCGGGCGGACCGCAGGATGCGACAAGCGCCGCACCCGCCCGCACCTGCGCGAACTGCGGCGCGCAGCTGGGGCCCGAGCAGGACTGGTGCCTCGAGTGCGGCGAGGGCGCGCCCGGAAGTCTCGAGGCGGGCGGGCCTGGCTGGCGCTCGGCGACAGCGGTGCTCGCCGCCACCGGACTGCTCGTGCTGGCGGCCGCGGGAGCGGGCTACGCGGCGCTCAGCAAAACCAGCCACAAGCCGACGCAGAAAGTCGTGGCGCTGGTGGAGCAGCCCGCGGCGACTGCGGGCACCCCGAGCACGCCGGCGGCGACAACGCCGGCCGCGCCCGCTCCGAGCACACCAGCGCCGCTGGGCGCGACGACGCCGCCGAGAATCCCCTTGAGCACGCCCACGCCGAACGCCTCCACGGTGACTCCTCCGAGCTCCACCGGCTCGGGCTCGAACGGGACGAGCTCGGCGGGTCTGGGCTTGGGCCTCGGCAGCACGGGCTCGAGCAAAACGACCAAATCGCCGAGCAAATCGAGCACCGGCAAAACCAGCACCGAACCGGAAAGCTCAGAACCGGAACCGCCGACGCCGATCCTGCTCGACACCAACGCGGCGAGCACGTACAACCCCTACGGCTACCCCGTCAGCGAATTCGGTGACCCGCGCCTGGCGATCGACGGCGAAACCGCGACCGCCTGGACCGCCCGGGTCAACCCGGCTGTCGCCCCGAAAATGGCGGTGGGGCTGGTCGTCAACTTCAAGAGCTCCCAGAAGGTCGCGTCGCTCACGCTGATCACCTCGACGCCAGGAATGACGGTTCAGGTCTACGGCTCGAGCGGAAACAGCCTGCCCGGTTCGATCACCGATCCGGCCTGGACGGCGCTGAGCTCGGCGCAGGTCGCGAGCAAGCACACGACGCAGATCAAACTGCGGGAAGCGAGCAAGGCGTTCCACTACATCGTGCTGTGGATCAACAACGCGCCCGCATCGGAGGTCGGAACGGCCAAGGCCCCGGGGCACGTGAGCGTCAACGAAGTCGAACTGTTCCCGGCGAAATAGCGCGCCGCGCGCGCCCGGGCGATCAGCGCGCGCGTTTGGCGCTGCGACCCGCGCGGCGCGGGCGCCAGACCTCGTCTAAGAACGCGGCGATCTCGTCGGTCAGCCGCTCCGGCCGCAGGCGCAGCTCGAGCAGCGAGTCGGCTTCCAGCAGGCGCGCGTTGGGCAGCTCTTCGGCGAGCGCTCCGGCGTCGGAGAAGGGATGGACCGGATCGCGCCGGTGGCCGAGCACGAGCGTCGGCATCGTAAACGTCCGGCGCTCGCTGCGGTGGGGCGCCACGCGGCCGAAGAAGAGCCCCTGCAGGAGCGCGCCGCCGGGGCCGGGATCCTGGCGGATGAGGTCGAGCATCACGTTGCCGTAGTAGGGCAGCAGCCGTCGCGGAACGGCGCGTGCGCCGCGCGCGAGCACGTTCATCGCGGGCTCACCGAACGTGAGCGCCACGAGGATCGGCGTGAACGTGAGCGCGCTGAACAGCAGCGCGTTGTCGAGGACGGGCATCTCGACGACCATTGCGCGCACTCGCTCGGGCGCGCGCGAGGCGACCTCGAGCGCCGTGTTGGCGCCCAGCGAAGTGCCCATGATCGCGGCCTGCTCGAGTTGCAGGTGGTTCATCAGCGCGATCAGCTGCTCGGCGAAGGAGCCCATCGAGTAGCGCCACATGTCGCGCGGGCGGTCAGACTCGCCGTGCCCGAGCAGGTCGACGGTGATCACCCGATTGCCCCGCGCAGCGAGCGCTTTCGCGAGCGGGCGGTGCATCGTCTGCGAGAGCAGCAGCCCGTGCACGAGGACCAGCGGCCGGCTGGCGGCGGCGGCGCTGCGGGCCGGTCGTCCGCGCCCGCCCGCGGCGGTGACGAGCGCGGCGGGACCGCCGCCGTACTCGGTGTACGCGATTCGCTGCCCGTCGAGCTTCAGATAGGGCATGCGCTCAGCGTACAGCCTCGGCTGCGCGAGGCTAGCGAGACACGGATCCGGGCGATGCCGTGGTTTCGCCCGGATTCCGTGTTTCCACCCTCTCCAACGAGATCAGAGCGGCGGCGAGTGTCGGCCGGTTCCGCGCTGACCGTTGATTGCAACCCGTGCATGCGGGCGAAGGTGCGTTCCGCGCTGACCGTTGATTGCAACCCGTGCATGCGGGCGAAGGTGCGGTACGTTTGTCGGCGAGATGGCCAAGCGCGCGCGTATCCTGGCAGGCGAGACGGCAGCTATCACCGGCGGCGCGCGGGGCATCGGCCGAGCGACCGCGCAGGCGCTGACGCGCAAGGGCATGCGGGTCGCGATCGGCGACCTCGACCTCGAGCTGGCGCGCAAGACGGCCGCCGAGCTTGGCCCGGGCGCGGTCGCGCTGGAGCTCGACGTGACAGAGCGCGGATCGTTCTCGGCGTTCCTCGATGGCGCCGAAGAGCAGCTCGGAGCGCTCGACGTGCTGGTCAACAACGCGGGGATCATGCCGATCGGCAGGTTCGTCGACGAGGATGATCTGACCGCGCGGAGGATGGTCGACATCAACATCCACGGTGTGATCCTCGGGATGAAGCTGGCGCTCGAGCGGATGGTGCCGCGGGGATCGGGGCACATCGTGAACATCTCCTCGCAGGCCGGCAAGTTCGGCGCGCCGGGCGGCGCCACCTACTCGGCGACCAAGCACGCGGTCGTCGGCTTGACCGAGGCGGTGCGCGGTGAGCTGCGGCTGATGGGCGCGAACGTCCAGCTCAGCTACGTGATGCCGTACGTCGTCAACACCGAACTCGGCGGCGGCCTCGGCCAAGCGCGTGGGCTGAAGAACCTGCAGCCGTCGGAAGTCGCGGACGCGATCGTCGAGGCGCTCCAGTACGGGATCGTCGAAGTCTGGGTGCCGAAGTCGGCCAAGCGCACGAACCTGTTTGCGACCGTCCTGCCGCGCACGCTGTCCGAGGGCTTCGGCAGGGCGATCAAGGCCGACCGCGTGCTCGCCGACGCCGACGCGAACGCGCGCAAGGCCTACGAGCTGCGCGCCGCCGCGTCCGAGCCGAGCCTGCCGCCGGGCCAGGAGCCGTCCGAGCCGACGCGGATCGCGGAGAAGGCCGGCTGAGCCACGCCGGCTGACCGCGAGGACAGGGCATGCGTTAGGCTCGCAGCCGATGCACGCGTTGGCGATCCAACTCGCGCCCGTGATCGGCGCGGAGAAGAGCAGGGTGCCGTTCTACATCGCTGCTGGCGTGCTGGTGCTGTGGGCGCTCGTGCTGTCGTTCGTGCTGGGGCTTCGCAAACCGAACTTCCCCGCGGGCCGGCCCGGCGAGCGCATCGTGATCGCGATCAGCGTGGTGCTGGTGCTCGCGACCGCGTCGACCGCGGTGCTGACCTCGAGCACTCCGGCCAAGTCCAGCTCGGCAGCCAGCGGCAGCGCAGCGGGGGAAACGAGCGCCCAGAAATGAGGCTGTACGTCTGCTGGGGCACGTTTCAGACGCCGCGACCCGGCGGGCATCCTTGCCGCAACGCGTACGTGGCGCTGACCGAGGCGGGCCATCGCCCCGAGGTCGTCAAGTCCTACGGATTCGCGCCGCTGCCCGAGGCGCTGAACCGCACGCGCGGACGGCGGGAGGTTGCCGAGCTGACCGGCAATCGCTGGGTGCCGACGCTGGTGCTCGACGACGGAACGGTGATCGACGGCTCGCGCGAGATCGTCGCCTGGGCGAGCGCCAACGCGGCGTAGGATCGCGCAGCGCAGCTTGTGCAACGAACCCGAACGAGGAGAGGATCGCCGATGGACATCCTGGCCAGGCTCGATCAGCAACGACGCGCGACGAACGTGCTCGAGCATCCGTTCTATGAACGCTGGAGCGCAGGTGAACTGAGTGCCGAGGAGTTGAGCCTGTACGCGGCTGAGTATCGCCACGCAGTGCTGGCGCTGGCGGAGGCGTCACGGCTGGCGGCGGCCAAGTCGCCAGTGGAGCACACGGCGGGGCTCGAGCGCCACGCTGCGGAGGAGGCCGAGCACGTGGCGCTGTGGGATCGCTTCATGAACGCCGTCTGCTCGCGCGTGACCCTCTCGCGTGCCGCGAAGGCTGAACCCCTCGATCAGACCGCGCGGTGCAGCGCCACCTGGAGCGCGGGAGACGACGTTCTCGAGCATCTCGCGGTTCTGTATGCGGTCGAGGCGAGCCAGCCGGAGATCGCGAAGACCAAGCTCGAGGGCCTGGTCGAGCATTACGGATACGCCCCTGAGGGGTCGGCGCTCGAGTATTTCAGGCTGCATGAGCGTCTTGATGTTGAGCATGCACGGCAGGGGGGCGAGCTGATCGAGGCGCTGCTTGGGCGGCGGGAGGACGGGCAGGCGATCGCCGCCCGGATGCTCGCGCGCGCCCAAACCGTGTTGTGCGCAAACTGGGAGCTGCTCAGCGGCGTGGAAGCGGCGCGTTAGACAGCCGCCAGCCGAACAGCACGGCTGCAACCGAGGTTGCGAGGTTGAGGCTCGAGACGCCCGCGCGCATCGGGATCGCCAGGCGCCGCTCGGCTCGCGCGAGCAGCGCGTCGCTGAGCCCGCGCCGCTCGCTGCCGAAGGCGAGCAGCGCGCGCGCCGGCAACGCGGCGGGGGCGAGCGGGTCGCCGGCGGGATCGAGCGCCAGCAGCGGCCGTTCGAGGACGTCCGGCAGGCCGTCGGGCAGGCGCGCGACCGGCAGCGCGTAGTGCAGCCCCGCGGCGCCGCGCAGCGCGTCGGGGTGCCACGGGTCGTGGCCTCCAGTGATCAGTACGCCGGCCGCCTCGGCGGCGGCGCTGACGCGCACGCAGGCGCCCATGTTGCCGAGATCGCGGGGATCCTCGAGCAGGATCAGGGGCGCCGCGCGAGGGTCAGCGAGGACCGCTGCCGTGTCGACGCGCGGGCGCTCGGCCAGCGAGATGACGCCGGTCGGGGGCAGCAGCGGCGCGAGCCGGGCCAGCACCTCCGCCGGGACCTCGCGCGCGAGCGCATGGATCTGCGGCGCGAGGTCGGGCGCGAGCTGCCCGGCGAGCCGCTGCAGCGCGGCCGTGTCCGAACAGAGGACCTCGCGCACGACCGCGCCGAAGCGCAGCGCGTGCTTGAGCGGGTGAAACCCTTCGAGCACCGCCACCGTCGGATCGCGTCGCGCGCGCCCGTAGCGCGGGATGAGCGATCCGTCTGTCGGCACGGCGCGATGATCGCACGGAGATCGGCTCGCGCGCGGCCGTGTGCTAGACCTCCGCGCCGATGCGCAGGCCGCAAGCGGTGATCTTCGACAACGACGGGCTGCTGCTCGACACCGAGGAGACCTGGACGCGCGCGGAGCGAACGCTGTTCGCGCGCCGCGGCCGGGTGTTCACGCTCGAGCACAAGCTCTCGCTGATCGGCTCCGCGCACCCGGCGGCGGCGGTCAAGCTGGAAGCGATGCTCGAGCTGCCCGGTTGCGGCGAGGAGCTGATGGCGGAGCTGCACTCGCTGGTGATGGATGAGGCCCTAGCGGGCGTCGCGCCCCGGCCGGGCGCGCTCGAGCTGATCGAGCGGCTGCGCGCTGAGGGCGTCGTTCTGGGAGTGGCGTCCAACTCGCGGCGGGAGTTCGTCGAGCGCACGCTCGCGAGCGCCGGGCTGCTCCACGGTCCGTTTGCGGCGATCGTGTCGGTCGAGGACGTCGAGCAGCCCAAGCCGGCGCCGGACATCTACCTGGAGGCATGCCGGCGGCTGGGGGGGCAGCCGCGCGGCAGCGTCGCGCTGGAGGATTCGCCCACCGGCGTCGCGGCGGCCGCGGCGGCGGGGATGTATGTGATCGGAGTTCCCTACCTCGAGGGCAGCGAGCTCACAGGCAGCGATCTGACCGCCCCTAGCCTGGCCGATCCGGCCGTTGCCAGGGCGCTCGGGCTCGCCGGGGTGTCTGCCTGACCAGGTCATACAATGGCCGCGAGTCCGGTCTGCGCTCGTCGATGGACAGGCCTCGGCCCGATGGCAGCCATCAGCGAAACAGCCACCCGCATTCGCGCGGATCAGCGCCCGCAGGCGGACCCTGCGCCGATCGCGATCATCGATTTCGGCTCGCAGTACACGAACCTGATCCGCCGCTCGTTTCGCGAGCTGTCGGTGATCTGCGCGATCCACCCGCCCGACGTGGCGCCGGAGGAGCTCAGCGAGTGTGCGGGCGTCGTCCTGTCGGGCGGGCCCGCCAGCGTGTACGGCCAGGAAGCGCCGCGCTGTGACGCGGCGATCTTCGACCTGCCCGTCCCGATCCTCGGAATCTGCTACGGGCACCAGCTGATGGCGCAGATGCTGGGAGGCCGCGTCGCGCCCGGCGAGGGTGGCGAGTACGGCCGCGCGCGTCTTCAGGTGATCGACGGCGGTCACCTGTTCACCGGCGTGCCGCGCTCGCAGGAGGTATGGATGAGTCGCGGCGATAACGTGGAAGCGCCGCCGCCGGGCTTCCAGGTGCTCGCTCGCACCGACGCGTGCCCGGTGGCTGCGATGGCGAACTCCGCCAGCGAGCGCTACAGCGTGCAGTTTCATCCGGAGGTCGCGCACACGACCCATGGCGCGGAGATCCTCAGGAACTTCGCGCTCGGCGTTTGCAAGGCGGGTGTGGCCAGCGCCTCGCACGATCTCATCGACGATTTGCTCGGGGGGATTCGCGACGAAGTCGGCGACCGCCATGTGTTCCTGATGCTCAGCGGCGGGATCGACTCTACCGTCGCGTTCCTGTTGCTGGCGAAGGCAGTTGGCGGCGACCGTGTCTTCGGGCTGCACGTCGACACGGGTCTGCTGCGCGCCGGCGAGACAGACTTCGTGCGGAGCACGCTGCACCGAGTCGGCATCGACAACTTCAAGGTCGTCGATGCTGCAGAGGATTTTCTGGCGGCGCTGAAGGGCGTGCGCGACCCCGAGCAAAAGCGCCGCGCGGTCGCCCAGGCGTTTCTCGATGTCAAGGATCGCGAGATGCGCGTGCTGGGACTCGACCCCGAGCAGTGGCTGATGGGCCAGGGCACCATCTACCCGGACCTGATCGCGAGCGGCGTCTCGGATCATTCGCACACGATCAAGACTCATCACAACTCGCTGCTCGCCGAGCGAATCGACTTTCCGATCGTCGAGCCGTTGAAACTCCTTTACAAGGACGAGGTCCGCAGAATCGGCGTGGCGCTCGGGCTGGACGAGGAGTTCATCTGGCGCGAGCCGTTCCCGGGACCGGGACTGTCGATCCGGCTGCTCGGCGAGGTGACGGCGGAGAAGCTCGAGCTGCAACGCCGCGCCGACGTGATCCTGAACGACTGCCTCGGCTCTACCCGCTGGCGGCGAGAGCTGTGGCACCGGTTCCCCGTCCTCGGGGTGGTAAGCGAGCTGGAGCCGCCGGTGCTGAGCGAAGGGGTGCTCGGCAGGCGCACGCCGGAGCGCCTCGAGACCGTCCGCCTGGCGAGCCGCGTCCTCGAGCAGGAGCTCGCCGCGTACGCTGTCCCCCACGATCGTGCGGAGTGCGTAATTCTGCCGCTCAGGTCGGTGGGCATCAAGGGCGACGCCCGCAGCTATGAGTGCCCCGTGGTCGTATCGATCGGCGAGCGCGGCGAGTGGGCCAGGGCTCCGTATCCGTTTCTCGAACAGCTGAGCTCGCGGTTGACCAACGAGGTGCCGAGCGTCAATCGCGTGGTCTACGACCTGACGAGCGGCACGGCGATCGGTGCGCTGGACCGGCTCGCGTTCCTGCGGCTGATCACGAGCCGCGACGCGATGACCGCCGACTGGGCGAAGCTCGAGCCCGAGCTGCTCGCGCGAATCGCCGCACGCATCGTCGGCGAGACGGCGATCGACTGCGTGCTGCTCGATATCACGCAGAAGCCGCCGTCGATGATGGAGTGGGAGTAGCTCCGCGCGCCGCGTCCGCGCGCCGCGCTACGAGCGGGACAACGAGGCGGCCGCTGCCACATAGAGAACGGCCTGCACCCGCGCGACCGCGGCGACCGCGGCGTCGGGCGGCAGCAGCTCGGGATGGTGCAGCGGACGCGCCACGAACCCCGCGGCGCCCTCGAGCCCGACGAAGCCCATCGCGAGCGGAGCGAGCGCCCCGAAGAAGGCGAAGTCGTCCGACCCGCAGGAGCGCCATTCGCGCGCCGGCGTGAACTCGGCCCCGGCGAGCAGCTCGCGCGCGAGCGCGACGATCCGGGGGTCGTTCTCGAGCGCGGGCTCGCCGCAGATGAGCTCGACGCTGGCGCGGCATCCGTGGGCGGCGGCCGTCCCGTGCGCGACCTGCTCGACCAGCTCGCGCAGCGCGCTCCGATCCTCGCCTCGGTGGGCGCGCAGCGCGGCCCGCGCGCGCGCCCGCGGCGGGATCACGTTCTCGGTCTGACCGCCTTCGATCACCCCCACCGTGAGCACGGCGGGGTGAAGCGGATCGATCCGGCGCGCGACGAGAGCGTGCAGCGTAACGACGATCTGCGCGATCGCCAGGACCGGATCGCGCCCCCGGTGGGGATAGGCTCCGTGCGAGGGCTCCCCGTGGACGGTGATCTCGACGTTGTCGCTCGAGGCGTTGACCGGTCCGGGATCGAGCGCGACGCTGCCCCAAGGGAGCTCTGGGTGGATGTGCGCGCCGACCACCGCCGCGGGCGCCAGCATCGCGAGCTCTCCGCGCGCGAGCTGCTCTGCGCCGGAGGGGTAGGCCTCCTCGCTCGGCTGAAAGACCGCCAGCAGCGACGCCGGCAGCTCGTCCTCGAGCGCGTGCGCCGCGCGGGCGAGCGCGACCAGCGCGGCCATGTGAACATCGTGCCCGCAGGCGTGCATCGTGCCGCCATGAGCGCTGAAGCTGGCGCCGCTGCGCTCCTCGATCGGCAGCCCGTCGAGCTCCGCCCGAACCGCGACGGCGGGGTCCGTCGCGGGACCGAGGCGCGCGATCCGCCCGGTCCCGGCGGCCGGGGTGCAACCGACCGGGAGCGCCTCGGCGATCGCGGCGGCGGTGCGCTGCTCGGCGTGTGCCAGCTCGGGCTCGGCGTGCAGCCGATGCCGCAGCGCGACCGCGCCCGCGAGCTCGCGCTCGACGCGCTCGAGCAGGCGCGCGAGCAGCGCGTCAGTAGATCGCCCCATAGCGCCGGCATACCTCGCCGGCGTCGAGCTCGGACACGGCCGCGAGCTCGGCGCGCTTGATACCCGTGTAGGCGTCATACATCCGCGGCGTCATCCAGCTGCGCGCGGTGCGGTCCCCGGCGAGCGCCTGCAGGGAGTTGGCGAGCGTCGCCGGCCACGCGCCGACGCCGTAGCGGGCGGCCTCGGCCCGATCGAGGCTCGCCGGATCGCGATCGAGGATCGGCGGGGCGGGGAGCCCGAGGCGCACGCCATCGAGCCCCGCTTGGAGGATCGCGCCGAGTGCCAGGTAGGGATTGGCGGTCGCGTCCGCGCCACGGTACTCGAGGTGCAGCTGCGGCGCGGGGTCGGCGCCCGCGAGTGAGACCAGCGGCGGTATGCGCAGCAGCGTTTCGCGATTGCGCTCGCCGAGGCACACCGCACCGGCGCTCCAGTGGTGGGGGGTCAGGCGCGCTGCCGAGGCGGGGCTCGGCGCGGTCAGCGCGCTGAGCGCGGGCGCGTGCGCCAGCACGCCGGCCGCGAAGCGCCCGCCGAGCTCGCTCAGGCAGGCCGGCTGCGCGGCGTCGTAGAGCAGCGGCTCGCCGGCTGCGTCGAGCAGGTTCAGATGGATGTGCACGCCGTTTCCGACGCCCGCCGGATCGAGCAGCGGCGCGAAGCTCGCGCGCACCCCGTTGCGGCGGGCCACCTCGCGCACGACCTCCCTGAGCACGACCGCGCGATCGGCCGCGACCAGCCCATCGGCGGCGCGCACCGGGATCTCGAACTGGTGCGGCGCGTACTCGGCAAAGAAGCGCTCGGGCTGTGCGCCGGCCTGCTCGAGAGCACCCATCACCTCGGCGGCAAACGGTTCTGCGCGGCGCTGGGCCTCGAGCGAGAAGGGCAACGGCGCTGGCGCGTCGACCATCAGCTGGAACTCGTGCTCGAAGCTCGCCACCGAACGCGCGCCGAGCACCGACTCGAGCTCGTGCACGGCCCCGCGCAAGAACTGCCGCGGACAACAGTCCCAGGGCTTTCCGTCGGTCTCGACGATGTCGCAGAGCACGAACTCGAACGCGCTCGCTGCGGCGTCCGCGTCGACGCGCACGCCGGTATCGCGATCCGGCAGCAGACGCAGGTCGCCGACCGAGCCGAACGGGTTGGGCTCGGCGAGCGTGCCGAGCGGAGTGAGCGACTGGTTGGCGGGGACCCAGCCGACGCCGGCGTCGAGTTGGCGGCCGAGCTCGGATGCCGGCAGCGCGCGCCCCCGCACGATCGAGCCGAGGTCGCAGCAGACGAGGGCGACCAGCTCGGTCGCGCTCACGCGAGCGTCTCGGCCGTCACGCTGCCGTTCTCCCAGACTCCCTCGATCAGCCCGAGCGCGACCGCGCCGGTGCGGATCGCCGGCTCGTCGGCGGCAGCGGCGACCACGATCATGCCGCCGGCCGGCATGTCGCGTCGCTCGAGCGCCGCGGCGAGACGCTCCCGCGGCTGCAGGTGCACCCCGCCCGAGCCAAGCGCGGGATAGGTGTCGGCAACGCCATACAACTCGCCGGCGGGCCCGCGGATGCGTCCGAACACGCAGGCGAAATGCCCCACGTCCCAGTCGGCAGGCGGGCCGGACTGCTCGCCCTCGAGCAGGTAGTCGAGCAGCTGACCGAGCGATGCGCGCGTCCCCCACAGGTAGCGGGTGGCGAAGTTGGCCACGAGCGTGACCGGGCGCGTCAGCCCGGCCGCGAGATCGAACAGGCCGGCGAGTGTCTGCGCCGTCCACGGCCCGCTGAACGGGATAGCCGCGAGTTGCCCGTCCCCCAGCTGGTCGATCGCGCGAACGAGTCCCGCTGCGGCCGTCCCCGAACGGGCCGAATCATCGATCGTGGGCAGCGCCAACCGGTAGTCTCGCCGGCCGGTTTCGCCGAACGGCAGCGTGCCCGCCCCGCCCCGGCCCGAGACGACGCTGCCGGCGGCAAGCGCCACGGCGTCCTGATCGAGCGGCTCCCCGTCGTGGATCTCGAGCCGGGCGGCGCGCAGCGCGAGCGCGCCGCAGAAGGCCCCGCACAGATCGTCGCGCTGGGGCAGCTCGCGCGCGTGCACGGCCAGCAGCTCGCGCGCGCCGGGGAGCAGCGTCGCCGTGATATGCGTCGCTCCGTGGGCTCGCGTCGTGCTCTCCATGGCCCAAATATACGGGCGGGCAGGTAGAGTCCGCGGATCGTGAGCGAGCGGTTCTGCGATGTCGGCAGGGGCATCAGCCTCTGCTATGAGACCTTCGGCGATCCGGCCGATCCGACGGCTCTGCTGATCATGGGGCTCGGCACCCAGATGATCGCCTGGGAGGAGGACTTCTGCCAGCAGCTCGCGGGCCGCGGCCTGCACGTCGTGCGCTTCGACAACCGCGACATCGGGCGCTCGACACACGTTGCCGGCCGGCCGCCGACGAGCGCGCAGCTGCTGCTTCGCTCGCGCCGCGCCGCTCACTACACGCTCGCCGACATGGCCGACGACACGGCCGGCCTGCTGCGCGAGCTGGGGCTTGCACCAGCGCACGTGATCGGCGCCTCGATGGGTGGGATGATCGCCCAGACGCTCGCGGTACGCCACCCGCGCAAGCTGCGCTCGCTGGTCTCGATCATGTCCAGCACGGGCAGCCTGCGGGCCGGACAGCCGGCGCTGCGGACGTATCCGATCTTTCTGCGCAGGCCGGCGCAGACCCGCGAGGGCTTCATCGCGCGCATGCAGGAGGTGTTCGCGACGATCGGTTCGACCGGCCTGCCGCGCGACGTCGACGACATGCGCGAGCTCGCCGCGGCTAGCTACGATCGCGACCACGACCCCGCCGGGCCCGGCCGTCAGCTCGCGGCGATCATCGCCTCGGGCGACCGCACCGCCCAGCTGCGCTACATCGGCGCGCCGACGCTGGTGATCCACGGCACCGCTGATCCGCTGGTGGCATTCTCCGGCGGGCGCGCGACCGCGCGCGCGATCAGAGGCGCGCAGCTGCTCGCGATCCAGGGCATGGGACACGACCTGCCGCGCGCCGCCTGGCCGACGCTGATCGACGCGATCGCGACGCACGCCGAGCGCGCCGATGCCGGCCGCGCCCAGCCAGCCGGCGGGCTCGCCCGAAGCCGCTGAGGCGCGGCGCGCGCTCAGCCGGGCGCGACCGGTCGAGCGGGTTCAGCCGAGGACGAGCTCGGCGGCCGCGCGCAGCGTCGCGGCGTCGCCAGAGACGAGCAGCGTGGTGACGATCGACTCGCGCCACTTGACGAGGTCCTCGCGGATCTTCTCGGGCGGGCCGACGAGCGCCATGTCTTCGATCAGCTTGCGCGGGACGCGCGCCGCGGCTTCGTCCTTGTGTCCCGACAGATAGAGCGTGGCGATCTCGTCGACCTCCGCCTCGTAGCCCATGCGGATCGCGACGTTCGCGTGGAAGTTGCTCCCTTTGGCTCCCATGCCGCCGAGGTACAGCGCGTAGAAGTGCCTGAGCCCGTCGACCGCGGCGTCGAGGTCTGGCGTGACGACCAGCGGAACGGTCGCCGCGACCTCGAATTCCTCGGCTGCGCGGCGCGCGCCCGGGCGCGCGAAACCCTCCTGTAGCGAGGGCGCGTAGACGTTCTGGTGCTCGGGCGAGAAGAAAAGCGCCAGCCAGCCGTCGCACAGCTCGGCGCAAAGGGCGATGTTCTTCGGCCCCTCGGCACCGAGGTAGATCGGAATGTCGGGACGCAGGGGGTGGATCGAGGACTTCAGCGGCTTGCCGAGACCGGTGCCGTCGGGCAGCGGCAATGGGTAGTGGGGCCCGGGCGCCTGCGCCGGGCCCGTGCGCGCCCAGATGTCGCGCAGGATCGCGATGTACTCGCGCGTGCGCGCGAGCGGCTTCGCGAAGGGCATCCCGTACCAACCCTCGACGACCTGGGGACCGGAGACGCCCAGGCCAAGGATGAACCTGCCGTTCGAGAGATGATCCATCGTCATCGCAGCCATCGCGGTCGCGGCGGGCTGGCGCGCGGACATCTGCACGATCGCGGTGCCCAGCTTCAAGCGCGTGGTCGAGGCGCCCCACCAGGCCAGCGGCGTCAGGCAGTCAGAGCCGTAGGCCTCGGCGGTCCAGATCGAGTCGAAACCCAGCCGCTCGGCCTCGGCGACGGCCTCGACCGCGCCGGGCGGAGGCCCGCCAGACCAGTAGCCCGTGTTCAGGCCCAGCTTCAGCGAGCCAGCCATCGAAGCTCAGGGGAGCCCGGCGCCATTGCACGCGCAGGTTACTGGTAGCGCGCGAGCGTTGACGGATCGTGCGAGCAGATCAGCTCGACCTCCTGCGGGTGGCGCGCGGCCAGCTCGCGCAGGCGTTCGCGATTCTCACGCCGCGCGGGGCCGTCGACCTGATTGACGTACTGGAAGGCGCTCAACCCCGCTGGACAATGGGCGGGGGTCTCGACCTCGCCGTGGTGAAAGTAGGCGTCGCCGCAATGCAGCAGCCAGCGGTCAGCCTGCTTGATCGCCACGCCGGTGTGCCCGACCGTGTGGCCGGGGAGGGGAATCAGCAGGATCTCCGCGTCGCTGCCCGGCAGGACGCGCACGCTGGAGAAGCCGAACCAGTCCTCGCCGCCGGCGCGATGGCGCATCCAGCGGGGACCGTGGGCCCAGTGCGCGGCAATGTAGCGGGTACGCTCGCGCCAGCCGGGGTTCAGCGCGGCGTCGAGCTCGCTGCCGAGCAGATGGACCTCCGCGTCGGGAAAGTCCGGCAGGCCGCCTGCGTGATCGAGATCGAGATGGGTCGTGATGATGTGCCGCACGTCCTCCGGCTGCATGCCGAGCGCGCGAATCTGGGAACTCGCGGTCTCGGCGCTGTCCGCTCGCGGGCGCACGATCGCGGTGAAGGCCGCGCCGAGCTGGCGCGGGTTGCGCGTGTCGGCCAGACCGAATCCCGTGTCGACGAGGACGAGCCCCTCGGCGCCCTCCACGAGCAGGCAGTGACAGACGAGCCGGGCGCTCGCGAGCAGGCCGCCGTCGCCCGCGAGCAGCCGCGCGCCGCGCGGACACATCGTGCCGCAGTTGAGGTGGTGGATCGCGCGTGGAGCCGTGTTCATCGGCCGGAGCCTACCCGCGCGCCAGGTAGGGCGCGTTGCGCCAAGGAGGCGCTGCGCTTGCTCACCGGCTGGGAGCGCCGCCGATCGCGTCCAGCGCGCGGCGCCGGCGCATGCGCAGCCGTTCAAAACGCGCCCGCGATCGCGCCATCTTGGCGGCGTCCGGCGGATAGCGCCAGCGCGCCCATGGCGAATTGGGGGCGGCGAGCCGGATGGCGCCGACGAGTGAGAAGACCGGGATGAAGATCCCGGCGAGGCCCATCAGCAGCTTCCCCTTGAGGATCGTCACGGTGCACAGGAGCACGTCGAGCGCGACCGCGATCGCGATCGAGCTCACCGCGCCCGTCTGATGGGTCAGTTCGAACGGGGCCACGCCGAGCAGGATCAGGCCGCCGAGCAGCGTCGCGACGACGACGGCGTCGAGCGAGGCCCGACCTTCCTCGCTCCAATAGACGTCCCTCAGGTGTATCCACAGCGCGAACTCGTCGAGCGTGAAACCAGCGCCCACGCCGAACAGCGCCGCCAGCACCTCGACCCCGGGGCTGCCGGGCGCGAGCGCGAAGTTCAGGAATCCCGTGAGCATCATCAGCACGATCCCCCACACCAGGTGGTGGAGGTGCATGCCCGACTTGGTGGTTACGCTCCCCGGCCACCACGACACCCGGGGGCTGCGGATCAGGCGGGCGCTCGTGCGGATGAACAGAAACGACAGAAGGAAAGCCCCCAGCAGCACGAAGCCGGCTCGCTGTCCGGTTTCATCGAGGAAATGTTTCGAGACTTCCAGATGCATGCGTGCGGGTCTGTACAGCACGACAGTAGCGGCGGTGCGCTACAAAAGGGGCATGGCGTCAAGCCGTACGCGTCCAGCGGGCCTCACCGTCGCGGTTACCGGTCCGACCGGCGAGATCGGTCAGGCGGTCGTGACGGCGCTCGAGCGATCGCGCGAGGTCAAGCAGGTGCTCGGCATGGCGCGGCGCGCGTTCGACCCCGCTCGCCGCGGCTGGAAAAAGGTCTCGTATCGGCGCGGCGACGTACTCGACGAGCGTGCCGTCGCCGAGCTCGTCGCAGACGCCGACGTGGTCGTGCACCTGGCGTTCATGATCATGGGCGGGCCTGCGGAGACCTCGCGGGTGAACATCGACGGGTCGCGCAACGTTTTCGAGGCGACGGCCGCCGCGGGCGCCAAGCGGCTGATCTACACCTCCTCGGTGGCCGCCTACGGGTTCCACCGCGACAACCCCCAGCCGCTAACCGAGGACGTGCCGGCTAGCGGCACGGCCGGCCACTACTACTCGGCGCAGAAGGCGCAGGTGGAGGCGCAGCTGCACGAGACGCTCGACGGCAGCGCGACCGCGGCGTACGTGTTCCGCCCCTGCATCGTCGCCGGGCGCGACGCGCAGCTGCTGATCGACAGCCTGCCCTACACGCTGCTCTCCGAGCGGCTGCCGCAGGGCGTCCTGCGGCTGCTCGACGGCGTGCCGATCCTCAAGCCCGTGCTGCCCGATCCGGGCGTCCCATTCCAGCTCGTGCACCACGACGATGTCGCCACCGCGCTGCGCGCGGCGGTGCTCGGCCGGGGCACACCCGGGGTTTACAACCTCGCGGGATCCGGTCAGCTAAGCGTCGCAGATCTCGCGCGCGAGCTCGGCTGGTACTCGGTCCCGGTTCCCGAGCTGGCCGTCGACGCCGTCGCCGAGATGGTCGGCCGCCTCGGCTTTCTGCCGGCGCAGGCGCAGTGGGTGGCCGCGTTCCGCGAGCCGGTGATCATGGACGTCCGCAAGGCCAAGCGCGAGCTGCGCTGGCGGCCCAGGCACGACGCTCTGGCCACGTTGCGCGAGACGATCCTCGCCGCGCGCATGGAGCGTTTCCTGCGCTGAGGCGCACGCTTCCCCGGGGGTTCGCGGGAACACCGTGGGAAGGACGCGGCAGGCGCAGTATTTATGCGGGTCTGCGCACGCGCCGCGCCCTGCCAAGACAGGCCACACCGCCGTCTGCGACGCCCTCTCCCGTCGCTGCGATGAGCCTTGCGCGCTGGGTATTGGCGGGAATTGGGCCAGCCGCGCGGCTGTTTTGCGTCCTACCCTCCATGATGCCCTCTTCGATTCCCTCCATCGTCCCCTCTCCCGTAACCCTTCGCGCCTTCCCGAGACCGGCTACAGCTTGTGGGGAAGGATGAGAACATATCCCACGTACTTTGTCAAGACCACCGTACTTTCTCGGTGTCAACACCAGGGTAATTCTCTGACGGTTACGGCGTGATCGCCGGGCCCGCGTGGGGGTCGCGGCTGGCGCCTCGGCTGAGTGTGGCCTGTCTTGGGAGATCGGAGGTCACGTCTCACGGAGCAGATCGAGGCGCTCGGCGAAAGGCCCCTGAGAGGGCCGAGCAGCGTCGCGCGGCGGCCTTCGAGGAGGCCCTCGAGCGGCTGTCCGATGTGGTCGGCGGGAGCGGCCGCGCGCGAGCTGGAATGGCCGGCGCGGGTGCGCGCGGGCTTGGTCGCACTGCTTAGGTTTCTCCGACGAGGAGCCCCTGTGCGGCCGTCTGATTTTGAGCGAAGCGCCGACCGCCGACGCGGAAGGAGGGCGCGCGGCGCGTGCAGGCTGTCCTGGCAGGCTGCTCGATGAGCGGCGCGCCGAGCGGATCGCCGACGCGGCCGCCGTGCCCGCGCCCGCTAGTGCGCCAGCTGATCCTCGGGGGCGTGTTCGCGGTTATCTGCCAGCGTCTGCTCGATTCTCAGCCACGGCGCTCGTCACCCCGGCGCCGTCCTTGACGCGGCGTTCCGCGATGTCGAGTTCGTGCTGCACGGGAAAGGGTCACGTTGGTGTTGGACGGCAAGACGCAGATCAAAAATCAGATCACCAATTTGAAGTTCGAATCGGCGTCGGATGCGCCGTTTACGGTGTTTGAAACCGTCCTGCCGGCCGGCCCGCATTCGGCGCTCACGACCAACCTTCCGGAAAAGGAGAAATTCAGCCTGTGCTCGTCGCGTGCTCGCGGTCGACGCGCAGACGGGTGATGCGTGCTGGAAACAGGTGGAGAGGGCGGGGGTTCCGAGCAGGCGCCGCGCGCAGCAAATGTCGCGCGGTCTTCAGCAGACGTGCAGGACGGTCGTTCGTGCCAAGCGGCATGTCGGTGGCGGAGTGGGGCACAAGTGGGGCTCTCCGAGGATGTGCAGCCCAACTTGATGCCGGGTACAGCGGCAAGTTATCGGGCACCTTCTATCTACACATCGCGGCCGCGTTGGGAAACGTCCGAATCGCTGATTGCGGACCGCAGATGATCAGGGCGATTCTTGGCCGCATGCCCGCGCACGATCTCAGCGAGCAGTGAGTCGCGAAGATCCACAGGCAGATGCACCCGATGTTCGCCTTCGCCCAGGACGCGGGGTTGGTGACCGTCAATCCAGCTGGGATGCAGCCCCCGCGCGCGGGTCGCGAGCCGGCACGACGCAGGGCGCGCGGCACCCAACTGAGCCCGTTCAGGTGAGGCGATTTCTCGCCGAGTGCTCGCCCCGCAGGCGCCCGTTGTTCACGATCGCGCTCGATACGGGGCTGCGTCGCGGCGAGCTGATCAGGTTGCAGTGGGGAATGTCGATCTGCTGGAGGGGAATCTTGTACCTCGCGGGAACATCAGCGCGTACGACGATCCGGACGTGCCCGCCGATGAGCGACAGGACGGCCGCGAGTTCACGCCGGCCGCGAAGACCGAGGCGAGTCAGCTGCTGGTCCCGATTCTCGACGGCGCGCAGGCCGCGCTGGAGCAGTTCTTCGCGGGCGCGGAAGCCACCCGCGAGGATGCGCCGGTGTTTGCCACGGTCGAGCGAAAGCGCGGCCGCCGGGGTGCGGGTCACCTCATCCCCGACCGGGTACGCCAGGCGGCGCGTCGCATCCGCTCGGTGTGGCGCCCTGCAATCGCGCCGGCGACCGGCCAGGGCTAGGCTGCGAAGCGCTCGAGCGCTCTTGCGTGGCGCTTGGCGGCCTCGATCTCTCGATTCTTCGGCGGAGCAGAGGTCACAAGATCATCGAGCAGACGGCTGGTCGCGCCCGCGATCTCCTGCACGGCGCGCTCGAAAGCCTGTGCGTTGGCGTGCGAGGGCTTGGTCGAGCCGCTGATCTTGCGCACGTACTGCAGCGCGGCATTGTGTATCTCGGCCTCCGTCGCCGGGGGCTCGTAGTTGTGAAGGGACCTGATGTTGCGGCACATACCCGCAGCCTAGCGACTGCCGCGAGCCCGGCTTTTGCCGAGCACGAGGCCGGGCGTGGGAAATTTCATGGGAGGGACGTGGGCAGTACGTCGAAAGCCCAGTATCTATGCGGAGTTAGGAGATACCCCGCGTCTCGCCTAGACAGACCACACTGCCCTCGGCGAGGGCCTCTTCCGGCGCTGTGATGGCCCCAGACCGCGGGGTATCGGCGTAAAAAGCCCCAGCAGTGCAGCTGTTTTGCGTCCTCCCATGCATGATGCCCTCGTCCCTTCCCTCCATCGTCCCTCTCCTCTGACGACTTCTCGCCTTCCCGAGGACGGCCTCCGTCGTGTGGGAAGAGATGAGAACACATCGCGCTGACTTTGTCAAGACGCCGGTACCAGCCGGGCAAAAACGGCTCAGCTAGGTCAGATTCGCCAATTTTTACGAGCGTTCGCCGGTGCGCGAACGGCGAGTTACCCCCGTCTAGGCGATTCGGAGGTCACATCCGCTGGGATGACTCAATCCGCCTCCGACGATGTCGCCGCGGGTGCCGAAGAGCGACTGTTCGCGGCCTTCCAGGAGGGCCTCGAGGAGGGCCTCAAACGGCTCGCGCGCGAAATGGCCGAAGCGGCGGGACGCGAGCAGGGCTGGTCCCCGCGCGTCCGTGCGGGTCTCGGGGCGCTGCTCGAATTCCTCGATGACCAGCCGCTCTGGGGGCGCCTGTTCCTCTCAGAAGCGCCGCCGAAGGTCGAGCTCGAGTGCGCGCAGCGCGTACAAGGGCTGTTGGGCGAGCTCCTGGACGACCAGCCGACCGGCCGACACGGGCCCGGGCGGCGGCCTGCGCGCGCCGCGGCCGCCGCGTCCCCCGAGCTCAGGCGCGAGCTGGTTCTGGGGGGCGTGTTCTCGGTGATTCGGGATCGCCTGCTCGATCCGGCGGATGCGCCGGCCCCGTTGGTAGCTTTGGCCCCGTCGTTGATGTCGTTCATCGACACCGCCTATCTCGGCTACCCAGGCGCAGGCGCGAGTCAACCGCCGGCAGGGACGAGCTCCGCTGATGGATCCGTGCAGGCGCAAGCCGGAGGAGTCGCCCCTACAGGCGCCCCGGAGCTCGGGGATGCAGTCGCGCGCGAGCAGGCCGTGCGCCCAAATGGCCTTCCGGTCCGTGCCACGTATCGCACGATGTGTGTGCTGCGCGCGATCGGCGCCGCGCCCGGGTCGAGCAACCGCGAGGTCGCCCAGGCGGCGGAGCTGACGGATGAGGGACAGACCTCGAAGCTACTCGGGCGCCTCGAGCGCCGCGGGCTGATCGAGAACGTCGGACTCGGCGCAGGTTACGGCGAACCGAACGCCTGGCTGCTGACCGGCGAGGGGCGCGAGGTGGTCAGCGCGATCGGTAACGGTTTTGTCGTGGGCGCTGCACTAGGGCGCGGACGCAGGGTCCGGGGGGCGGCATGAACAACCTTGAGGGGGGCGGCATAAACAACTTGGTGTGGGCCGATATGCGCGCCGCGGCGAAGCGGCGCAGCGACCAGGCCGACCATCGCGGCGCGCGGCGGATGTCCCGCACGCGCCAGCGCGCTACAGGCGTTTACCGGTGCGCACACGACACGGTGTCCGTGCCGGTGACGAGCGTGTCCTGGGGGGACCGTCGGTCCCGGTGGGGTGCGCTACAAACGAGCGACATGAGGGTCTCTGCGGAGAAGCGCTGAGTGTCGCTCGATCGTAAACGAGAGGAAAAGGAGTAGTGGACAAGTGAGACATGTACGGATGCTAGCGCTCTGCCTCATGGCAGCGTTCGCCGTTGGCGCGCTCGCAGCATCGAGCTCGTCTGCAGCCCTGCCGGAATGGGGAAAGTGCGTCAAACTGCCCGCGATCATCAAAGGCAAGGAAAAGACAAAAGGTAAATTTGGAAACGCCAACTGTACCGAACCAGGCAGCGAATACGAATTCCTGAAGGGCACGGCGGAACTGCCGACCCACGAATTCGAAAATAACATGACCTCGGAAGTAGCGGTTCTTGAAACAACGCTGGGCGTCCAGGTTAAAATGCACCGGTCAGACCGCGAAAGGCCAGCTGTCGGGTACCAAAGAAGTCTCGAACGTCGAAGTCAAATTCACAGGCTGCCAAGCAAATCTCCTGGAACTGACGTGCGAGAACAACTTTGAACAAGAAGAAAATGAATTCAAATATATAGAAGGTGAAATCCTCACCCGCTCGCTGAAGGGGAAGCTGGTGTACGTCTCCGGCGAAGGCACGTCAGAACCGGTAGTCGGCCTGCAGCTCGAACCGACAGAAAAGAAGAACCTGTTCGCGTTCTTCGGCTGCGGTTCTAAAGGTACACCGATCCTCTTCTCGAACGTCGGTAGGAAACCAACTGGCGCGAATGGCGGGGACAAGATCGTCTCGCCGATTACGCCGACCAACGAGATGGGTACGGAAACCACACAGGTATACCGTGCGAAGAGAGTCACCAATCCTGAAACCGGTGAAGAAGAAATCGAGAGAGGCATACAGGAACCGAACGAAATCGGCGGTAAGCCTGCCTTCCTCGAAACACAGATTCTCGACGGTTTCGGAGAAATCACATGGTCGCCGTCGTCTCAGGAAGAGACCGCGGTAACCAAACTGGTCTCCGGCGAAGAATTGGAGATCAAAGCGTAGTCAGAATCATCATGTACCAGGCTAGCGAGCCGAGTGCGCGCTGGAGCACATGGTCACGCAAGCGCTGACACGTGTTTCACCGCATGCTTGACAGTTAGCTCAGTACGACCAGCCACGAAGGGGACCCGCCTCTCAGGCGGGTCCCCTTAGGCCGACTGGCGCGTTGGCCGACTATACGTACAAGACTGTGAAACTGAGATTTAAGAGGGAAGGACGACTAAAATGAAGCAGATCAGGATCGCGGGCCTGTGCTTGGTTGTAGCCTTCGCGCTTGGCGCGGCGGCTGCGACGAGCGCACTGGCGACGGCACCGGAATACGGGAGATGTCTTAAAAAAGCGAAAGCGGAAGGCAAAGGCTTCACCAGCAGCAAGTGCACTGCTGCCGCCGAAGGGGCGAAAGCCAAATACGAATGGGTTCCTGGCGCTGGCAAAACCAAGTTTGAAACCAAAGGCGGTATCGGCGTTCTGACGAGTGTCGCGGGCCAGAAGGTGGAATGCCAAACCCAGTCGAGCACCGGCGAATTCTTTGAAGGGACCAACAAAGAAGCCGGCAACATGAAGATCAAATTCAACGAATGCGAGTCCCTCAACCTGGCCTGTAACACGCCGGGTGCTAAAACGGGCGAACTCGTGACAGAAGACGTTGAAGCGCGCGTTGGGTTTATCAAAAAAGAAGCGATAGCGACGAAAAGCAAACTCGGGCTTGAGCTGTACCCCGCCAAAAGTGTGGCGTCGGGTCAGTTCATCGAATTCGAATGTGGCGGCCTTGTCGTCAAAGTGAGGGGTAAGGTCCTCGTACCGATCAAAAGCGACGCGATGAAAACGTCGGAAATCCTGAAATTCGTGGCCACGAAAGGCAAACAGAAACCCGAAAAGTGGGAAGAAAGCTCGGAAAAGGCCATCCTCGAATCGTCGTTCAAAGGTGGCGCATTCGAACAGTCCGGGCAGCAGATCACGTCGACGCTGAAAGAGTTGGCTGGCGAACAAGCGTTGGAGCTCAACGCGGTCGTCTAGCGGCTAGGAAGTGACAGTCGAGTTGGTGTGGGGATCGTTGCGATCCCCACACCGGCCGGCCACGTCGCCAGATCGGCTGCCAATGGCGACCACGCGATGCAACAAGGGTCGATGAACGCGGCCGGAACCCGATGACAGAGTGCACTCACATAACGGCAGCGACGAAGCGGCCCTCGTGGATGGGGAACGGGCGTTGGTCGGCACGCGGTCTAGTGATGCTTTTGCTTGCGAGCGGGGCGTTGCTTGTGTGCTGCACGCCGGCTTCGGCCTTGCTGAGTCAGGGGCATGTGTTTTCCGGGACGTTTGAAGGTAGTGGCGCGCAGGGTTTTCAGGCGTCGAGTGGCGTGGCGGTCGACGAGGCGAGCGGAGACGTGTATGTCGCCGATCCGGCCAATGAACGGGTGGAGCGCTTCAAGCCGGCGGGTGGGGGCTACAAGTTTGCCGGGGAATTCGAGGTTTCGGATCCCGTTGCGATCGCTGTCGATAACTCGGGCAGCAAAGCGGACCCCTCCGCTGGCGACGTTTATGTGGCTGGCGCGGGCAAGCGGGAAGAAAAGGAATTCGAAGAACACAACTATCTCTACAAGTTCACCGCGTCTGGGGAAGAGCTTTTCAAGAAGAGGGTGTTCAAGGCCAAGGAAAACGAAGAAGAATTTGAAGCGGAACTCGAACGCATTTCTGGCGTGGCCGTGGACGCGTCGGGCAAACTTTGGGTCTACTGGGCCGAAGAAGGCAACATCAGCGCCTTCAGCAACGCTGAACCGAACAAGCTGTTGCCGTCGTTGACCCAGGAAGCAGTGCTGTTTCAGCCTGCGCTAGAAGAAGGATGCGCGGCTGAGCCTGGGTTTGCCGTGGGCCCGAGCGACGAAGTTTTCTACGTCGCGCACGAACGCGAAACCGGGTTCGTCTGCCCGGAAGAACAGGAGCCCAAGCCGACGCTCGTCTCCAAGCTCGCGGGCTCGTGCGTGGAACGCTCGTGCGTGGAAGCTCGTAGCCTTGATAGCCAGGACGCGACCGGTGTCGCGCTGGACTCGGGCGATGGGGACGTCTACGTCGACAACGTCAACAGCGTCGCGGCGTTCGGCCCGGAAGGCAGCTTCATCCAGCGATTTGGTTCGGGGGATTTGAGCGAGGGCGGCGCGGTGGCGATTGATTCGAGGCGGGGCATCGTGTATGTCGCGGAGCCGGGCAAGATCGCGGTCTTTACCCGCGAAGGAGCCGGTGCGCCGACGGTCAACAATGTGAGCGCGCAGAACCTGACGCCCGGCTCTGAGCGTGTGAATGCGCAGATCGACGCCGATGGAGCGAAGACGACCTATCGCGTCCAGTATGGGACGGTCAGCTGCACAGAACACGAATCCTCGTGCACCGAAACACCTGAACTGGAAGTCGGTGAAGGCTTCGCCGATGTCACCGTGCACGCCACGCTGGAAGGACTTCAGCCGAACACCACCTACTTCTACCGCGTTATCGCAAAGAACGAACACGGGACCGGTGAGAGTCAACAGAGTACGCAAACGTTCTTCACGACGCTGCCGAGCGCTGAAGGCGTGCTGCTCGATCATCGCCAGTGGCAGCTGGTTTCTCCGGCGAAGATGCATGGCGCGACGCCCGAGCCGATCAATACTCCTAACTTGGGGTCGCTGATCCAGGCCTCGCAGGACGGCGACTCGCTCGCCTGGACCGCGAGCGGGCCGATCTCGGGCCAGGCGCAGGGCAATCATCAGCCCGAACCTGTGCAGGTGATCTCTACGCGGGGAAGCGAAGAATGGACCGCCAAGGAAATCAGTACGCCCCACACCAAGGGCGAAGGAGCTGCAACCAACGAAGAGACGGAGTATCGCTTCTTTGCTCCGGACCTCTCGCTCGCGGTGGTTGAGCCGCAGATCTTCAAAGAACCCCTTGAAAATCCACCGCTGGCACCCGAAGCTAGGGAAAAGACGATCTATCGACGCAACGATGCGAGCGGAGAATTCCAGCCGTTGGTTACGGCCGCGAACGATGAAATGGGCACGCCGTTTGGTGGCAAGCTCGAATTCGAGGGCGCGACACCCGACGTCAGGCATGTCGTGTTCAAGTCAGAAGTGCCGTTGGTCGCGGGGGCGGTCGGAAGCGGCCTGTACGAGTGGGAAGCCGGGGCGCCGTTGAAGCTTCTCAGCGTGCTGCCCGGAAGCGAAGATACGCCTGCGCCAGAACCAGACCTGGGCTATCGCGGCTTCGATGTCCGGGGGGCGATCTCTCAGGACGCATCGCGGTTCTTCTGGACCAATAACGAAGCACTCGGCCCCCTGTATATGCGCGTGCGCGACGCGGCCAAAGAAGCAACGATTCAGATCAACGCCGCCCAAAGCGCCAAGGAAGCGGGCGAAGAAGAAAGAGAAGACGGTCTGGATGAAGTTTACTTCCAAGTGGCCTCGAGCGACGGTTCGAAGGTGTTCTTCACCGACACCTGGCCGCTTACCAGTGAATCCTCGCTTGAACCAAACGAGGCGGAAGGGGAACCTCATAGCGCTGATCTCTACGAATATAACGTCGAGACGGGCAAGCTGAGCGATCTCACCAGCGCTCAGAATGCGGGTGAACACGCCGAAGTGTTGGGCACGGTGCCCGGCGCAAGCGAAGACGGCTCCTACGTGTATTTCGTCGCTAACGGCATCTTGGCGCCAGGCGCCGAAAAGCGAGGCGACTGCCCTCGCATAAGTCCCTTTGTCAGGGGAGAACCGACCGGTGAAGGCGAATGCAATCTGTACGTTTCTGAGCCCGACCCCGAACACCCCGGTGAGCGTGAGACGAGGTTCATCGCGCAGCTATCCGAGGAAGATGCCAACGACTGGGGCGAAGGACACTCCACGGTGGTCGGGGAACTCGGTGACGTCACAGCACAGGTTTCGGGTAACGGGCGCTATCTGGCGTTCATGTCCAACCGGAAATTGACTGCATATGACAACGTCGACGCCAATCCCGGTGCCGAAGGCGCGCACGACCAGGAGGTCTTCCTGTATGACGCGAGCACCGGGCGGCTTGCGTGCGCTTCGTGTAACCCAGACGGACAACCGCCCAATGGCGTGTTCGACACTAAAAACGCAGGTGAAGGCGAAGGCCTGACGGTCGACCGCCCGAAAGTGTGGGAAGAACAATGGCTGGCCGGTTCGATTCCCGGCTGGACAGCCTACGGAGCCAACCCGATGGCCAAGCACCAGTCGCGCTACCTGTCGAACAACGGCCGCTTGTTCTTCAACAGCGCCGACGCGCTGGTGGCGGCCGATCAGGCACCTACCAGGCAGGAGACCGTCAACGGCAAGACGCTGCAGGTAGGCGTTGAGAACGTCTACCAGTACGAGCCCGGCGGTATCGGCACCTGCCAGCAGGCCAGCGGCTGCGTGGCGCTGATCTCCTCGGGCACCTCTGAACGCGAATCGGCGTTCCTTGATGCCAGCGAAGGCGGAGGCGACGCGTTCTTCCTCACCGCTGCCAAGCTCGTCGCGCAGGACACCGAACCGGGCTATGAGGTCTACGCGGCGGCCGAATGCGGCACCAGCGAAACCCAGCCGTGTCAGCCGGAAATACAACCGCCGCCAGAACAATGTACAGGCGAAGGCTGCCGCGGGCCCTCTGGTCCCCCACTCGGCTTCCAGGCACCCCCAACATCCACCAGCTCTTTTCCCGGCAACCAGGTCGCGCTGCCTGGGCCCCCACCCAAAAACACCACCACCCAGACCAAGCCGAACAAGCTCACGCGTGCGCAGAAGCTTTCCAAAGCGCTCAAGGCGTGTCACAAGCTCAAGCGAAAGAAGCAGCGCCAAGCGTGCGAACGCAAGGCCCGCAAGGCCTACGCGGCAAGAGCCAAGCCCGCAAAGAGGATGGCTAAGAAGAGCGCCTCCTCGAGAGGGAGGGCGCGCTAGTGATGCGTGGCACGGGAAGACGGGCAGTTCGCTCTGCACTCGTGAGCATCAGTGTCACCGTCCTGACGAGCGCGGCGCTATTGCTGGTTGGCACGAGCCCCGCGCTGGCGAGCGCGTGGTGGCGCCTGTCCTCACGGGAGGCGCCGAGCGCGCTGCCACCGGGGGGGAGGGCGACGATTGTCGTCTCGGCCAGCGACGTGGGCGACACGGGCGTGAACGCAACGACCACGCCGGTCACCATCAAAGACACGCTGCCCCCCAACCTGGAAGTCATAAGGATAAGTGGTGCACCCGCAAGTCGTGGGGAACTGGCTCATGAAATGAACTGCTCGCCAGAAACGGTTAGCTGTTCGTCCAAGCCGGAAACGTTTCCCGCGTTCGAGCGGGTGGAAGTCAAGATCGAAGTACACGTAAAGCCGGGAGCGTTCACGGGTGAAGAGAACCAGATGGAAGTGCAGGGCGGCGAACAGGAAGGCCAGCCAGGGGTGCGGGTATCAAGCGCGAGCCTCAGTCAACCGCTCACCGTCAGCGGCGAGCCGACGCCGTTTGGCGTCGAAGAAGACGGGTATCAGGTCACGCCGGAAGAAGAAGGCGGTGGCCTCGACCGGCAGGCCGGCTCTCACCCGTTTCAGCTGACCACGGCGCTGAATCTCAACCAGACCGCCGAACTGAGCTCTCCCGAACCTGGAGCCGGGCTAGTCGGAGCGGCGCCGGCGCTGCCGCAGCGTCTGAGCTTCAAGCTGCCGCCGGGTCTGATCGGCGATCCGCGTGCGGCGCCGGCATGCCCGACCGTGGACTTCCTGGCGATCGGCTTGGGCGACGTCAATGCGTGCAAGCCGGAATCGCAGATAGGGGTGGCGGAGGTCACCATCAACCTCCTTGACCCCGAAGAACACAACCTCACCCACGCGGTTCCGCTCTGGAATTTGGTGCCTGCGTCTGGTGAGCCGGCACGGTTTGGCTTTGAGATTTTACACGTGCCGGTCGTGCTGGACACGTCCCTTCGCAGCGACGGCGACTACGGCGTCAGCGTGACCGTCCACGAAGCCCCCGAGTCCGCTCAGCTGCTCTCGAGCGAAGTGACGATTTGGGGCGCCCCGGGAGAAGCCAGCCATGATCCCTCTCGCGGGTGGGGATGTTTGGTTAATGGCGAGCCCATAGGTCATTCGTTGCCATGTGAACCCCCTGCGCAGCATTCGAGTGGTGCGTTTTTGACGTTGCCGACGTCGTGTACTGGGCCGCTGGGTACGACTGTGGAAGGTGAATCGTGGCCGGTGACGGCGTTGGCTGGTGAACCGGGGCAGGTGTTTTCGCTTGTGGGTAGGTCTACTGAAGATGAACTGCCGGGTTTCGAAGGTTGTGGTGCGCTGTCGTTCGGTCCTTCGATTGGGCTGGAAACTACTGAACATGCGGCTAGTACGCCGACGGGTTTGAATGTTCATGTGAGGGTTCCGCAGCAGAGTACGGTCGAAGCGGGCAAGCTGGCGGAGTCGGATGTCAGGGACTCTGCGGTGACGTTGCCTGAAGGTCTTCAGTTGAATCCGTCGGCGGCGGGCGGTCTGGAAGCTTGTTCGGAGCAGCAGATGGGGTTTGAAGGTGCGTCTGGGGAAGATCCTTTGTCGCGTGGTGCCGCGCAGCCGTTGCGTTTCTCGAGCGAACGGGCACAGTGTCCGGCGGCGTCGAAGGAGGGGGTCGTGCGTATCAAGACGCCGTTGCTCGAACACGAATTGCAGGGATCGGTGTATTTGGCGACGCCTGCGCCGCTGGGCGAAGCGGGGCAGAATCCGTTCAATTCGCTTGTGGCGTTGTATATCGTGGCTGAAGAACCCGCGGCGGGTATTCGGGTGAAGTTGGCGGGTGGAGCGCAGCTGAATGGGCAGACGGGGCAGGTCAGCACGAGCTTCCGTGAGACGCCGCAGGTTCCCTTCGAAGAACTGAGTCTTGAACTGTTCGGTGGTCCGCGAGCGTCGCTGGGTACGCCCGCGGTGTGTGGGAGTCCTTCTCTGGCGGCGAGCTTTACGCCGTGGTCTGATGAAGGCGCGCCCGTTCAGCTGGCTGGGGGCCCCGAAGAAAGCCTTGATATCAGTTCGGGTATTGGGGGTAGCGCGTGCTCGAGCGCGCCACCGTTTGCGCCTGGGATTGTTGGTGGCTCGAGCGATCCGCAGGCGGGAGGGTTTACGACCTTTACGCTGGATCTCACGCGGCCTGATGGGGATCAGCCGTTGACGGGCGCGACGGTGCGTTTGCCGCCGGGGAATGCGGCGATGTTGTCGTCGGTGGTGCCGTGTGGGGAACCGCAGGCGTCGGTGGGGGCGTGTGGTCCTGGGAGTGAAATTGGTCAGGCGGTGGCGAGTTCGGGTTTGGGGCCGGATCCGTTTACGGTAACCGGCGGGCGCGTGTACATCACGGGGCCGTATCAGGGCGCGCCGTTTGGGCTGTCGATCGTGACGCCGGCGGTCGCGGGCCCGTTCAACCTCGGCAATGTAGTCGTGCGTTCGCGGATCGATATCGATCCGCACACCGCGGCGGTGACGATCTCGAGCGGTCTGCCGACGATGGTGCAGGGCGTGGGGCGGCCGGCGTCGGGTGTGCCGTTGCAGTTGCGTCAGATCCAGGTGACGGTCGACCGTCCGAATTTCGAGTTCAACCCGACGAACTGCACCCCGATGAGTATCACCGGGACGTTGAGTGGGGCGCAGGGCGCGAGCGCGAATGTGGTCTCGCCGTTTCAGGCTGCTAACTGTCAGGGCTTGGCGTTCAAACCGAAGTTCACCGCTTCGACGCAGGGCAAGACCAGTAAAGCGGATGGTGCGAGCTTGACGGTCAAGGTGACCTCGAGCCTGGGTCAGGCGAATATCGGCAAGACGACGGTGATGTTGCCCCAGGCGTTGCCGTCGCGGTTGAGCACGATCCAGAAAGCTTGTTTGGCGCGGGTGTTTGAAGCTAACCCGGCGTCCTGTCCGGAAGGCTCGAACGTCGGGATCGCGATCGTGCATACGCCGGTGCTAAAGAGCCCGTTGAGCGGCCCGGCGTATCTGGTGTCGCATGGCAACGTCGCGTTCCCGGATGTCGAGTTTGTGTTGCAGGGCGAAGGCATCACGCTGGTGTTGGATGGCGGCGTGAATATCAAGAAGGGCGTGACGACTTCGTCCTTTGAAACGGTCCCCGACGCGCCGGTCTCCTCGTTTGAAGCGATCCTGCCCGAGGGGCCGCATTCGGCGCTAACGACGGATATCCCGGCCAAGGAAAAATACAGTCTGTGCAAAACGAAGCTTGTGATGCCGACGACGATCACGGGGCAGAACGGCGTGGTGATCAAACAGACGACGAAGCTCGCGGTGCAGGGCTGCAAGAAGACGGTCAAGTCCTCCGCGCCGAAGCTCTCGCGCGCGCAGCTGCTCAAGCGGACGCTCGCCGCGTGCCGCAAACAGCACAAGCACGCCAAGGCCAGGCGCGCGGCGTGTGAAAAGCAGGCACGCAAACGCTACGCCGCGAAACAGGCAGCACACAAGCGGGGGGAGCGCTGAGATGGCGGCGGGTTGTCTGCGCGAGCGAAACGGGCGGTTTTACATCCGCACGCGGGTGCTGTCGATCGATCCGCGCACGGGCGAGGCGCGCTGGAAGCAGGTAGAGAAGGCCGCGGGGCCGAGCAAGCGTCGTGCGCTGCGGATGCTGCGCGGGCTGCAAGCGGATGTCGAGGATGGCCGGTTTGTCCCGAGCGGCATGTCGGTCGCGGAATTGGGTCAGAAGTGGCTGACCGAGCACGTGCAGCCGAATCTGAAGCCCGGGACCGCCGCGAGCTACCGCGGCACGTTTTATTTGCACGTCGCGCCTGCGCTGGGGCATGTCAGGGTCGACGATTGCCGCCCGCAGATGATCAGGGCGATGCTCGGGCGAAAGCGTGCGCAGGGACTGAGCGAGGCCGGGGTGGCGAAGCTCCGCCGCCACATCCACGCGATGTTCGCGTTCGCCCAGGACGCCGGCCTGGTCACGGCCAACCCGGCGGAGTCCGCGCGCGAGCGCGGCCGCAAACGCGCCCGGCGCAGGGCGCGCGGCACCGAGCTAAGCCCGGTACAGCTAAAACGGTTTCTGGATCAGTGCTCGCCGCGCTGGCGGCCGTTCTTTACCGTCGCGCTGGACACCGGGCTGCGTCGCGGGGAGCTAATCGGGCTGCAATGGGGCGACATCGATCTGCTCGAGCGGATCCTATACGTGCGCAGAAGCATCGGCGCATACGACCAAACCGACGGATACCTGCTCGAAGACGCCCAGCTTCACAGCACAAACGGCCACGCCACCAGCGACAGCCCAAGCAGCTACGCACACGACCCGCGCCTGGCCGAACGCCAGGCCAGGCCGCCCGCCACCAAGACCGACGCCGGCCAGCGACTCGTGCCGATCCTCGGCGGCGCACAAACAGCCCTCGAACAGCTATACGCCCACGCGAGCGACACCCGCGACCACGCCCCCGTATTCGCGACCGTCGAGCAAAAGCTAGGCCGCGACGGACTCATCCGCCCCACCGGCAGGCCGCTCAGCCCGCGCATGGTCTCACGCGTATTTCGCCGCTACGCCGACCGCGCCGGGCTACCCCAAACAATCCGCCTACACGACCTCCGACACACCGCGATCACCAACGCCATCGGCCAAGGCGAGGACGTCCTACTAATCGCCGCCTTCGCAGGCCACGCCAAGACCTCCACCACCGTCGACATCTACGGACACCTCATGCCAGACCGCGTCCGCCAAGCCGCCCGCCGCATCCAATCCATATCCGACCCAGCCACACCACCAAGCATCCCCCCACCAACCGACCCCTAGCCGCTTTCGGGTTGCTAGGAGCAAAGCGCTCGAGAGGCTCTCGCGGGGGCGCTTGGCCGCCTCGATCTCGCGATTCTTGGCGGAGCAGACCTCACGAGACCATCGAGGCGCCTGCGCGTCGCGCCCGCCGAGCTCCCGACTGGCTCGGCCGAGGGCCCATCGAGTACCAGCCACTTCAACGACGCGACTGACCGATGGTGGGAAGACGGGTGGGACGAAGGTGGGGAGTACGCCGAAAACGCCCTGCTTATGCGGGGTTCTCGGTACTCCGTGTCTCACCTAGACGGACCACACAGCCGTCGGCGACATCCTGCCGACCGGTTGCGAGATGCGGAGAGCGCCGAATATCAGCGCAAAAATGCCCAGCCGTACGGCTGTTTTGCGTCCTACTTTGCATGCTGACCTCGTCCCTTCCCTCCATCGTCCCTCTCCTTTGACGGCTGCTCGCCCTCCGAAGACAGCTCCGTCGTGTGGGAAGAGATGAGAACACATCCCGCTGATTTTGTCAAGACGGCCGGAGGCCATTGACGAAAACGGCCCAGATAGGGCAAATACGGGAATTCTGGCGGCTGCTCGTCTGACGACGCTGAACGAGTTACCCCCGTCTAGGTGATTCGGAGGTCACGGCCGAGGGTCTGTCTCAAACCGAGTGTCAGAGGGTCACTACCAGTACCGACGAGCATATGCTCGCGGCATTCGATGAGGGCCTCGAACGGGGCCTGGAGCGGCTCACGCGCGAGGTCGGCGCGGCGGCGGAACGCGAGCGGGGTTGGTCCGCGCGCGTCTGCGCTGGTCTGGAGGCGTTGCTCGGATTTCTCGACGACGAGCGGCGGTGGGCCCGCCTGTTCCTTTCGGAAGCGCCGCCGAAGATCGAGCTCGAGTGCGCGCAGCGTGTTCAAGGTTTGCTGCGCCAGCTCTTGCACGATCGGCGCGAAGCCGACCACGGACGCGAGCGGCAGGCAGTCGGCGAGGCGATCGAGGGTCCGCCCGAGCTCACGCGTGAGCTGATTCTCGGGGGCGTGTTCTCGGTGATTCGCTGCCGCCTGCTGGATGATGCCGACACGCCGGGCGCGCTGGCAGCCCTCGCGCCGTCGTTGATGTCGTTCATCATGACGGCCTACCTCGGGCAGGCGGGCGCGAGTCAATACGCAGTCGGCACGACCTATGGGGATGGGCGCGAGCAGCCATCGATCGGTGAGGTGGAACCGCGGGGCCATACGCTTCCGATCCGGGCCACGTATCGCACGGCGTGCGTGTTGCGGGCGATTGATGGCGCGCCAGGCTCGAGTAATCGTGAGGTCGCGCAGGCGGCGGAGCTGACCGATGAGGGACAGACGTCGAAGCTCCTCAGCCGTCTCGAGCGGCGCGGGCTGATCGAGAATGCCGGCCTTGGAGCGGCTTACGGGGAACCGAACGCCTGGCATTTGACCGACGGCGGGCGAAGCGTCGTCAAGGCGATCGGTCATGGTTTTGCCGTTGGTGCGGCACTGGGTCGCGGCCGCCGGGTGAGGGGGGCGGCATGAACGCCAAGCAGCCTGATCTGCGTCCCGCGGCGGCGCGGCCCGACGGATGGAGCGACCACGGTGGCGAGCTGCGCGACACCCGCGCGCCAGCTGCCTTCAAGCGTTCACCGGCACTCGCACGATTCGTGTTCGTGCCCGTGGCGAGCGCGTCTCAGGGAGGACCGTCGGTCCCGGTGGGGTGCGTTGCAAACGAGCGGCATGAGGGCGGAGAGGCGCCGAGTGTCGCTCGATCGTAAAACGAGAGGAAAAGGAGTAGTGGACAAGTGAGACATGTACGGATGCTAGCGCTTTGCCTGATGGCGGCGTTTGTGGTTGGCGCGCTCGCAGCTTCGAGTTCGTCGGCGGCTCTGCCCGAATGGGGGAAGTGCGTCAAAGTGCCCGCGATCATCAAAGGCAAGGAAAAGACAAAAGGTAAATTTGGAAACGCCAACTGTACTGAACCGGGCACCGAATACGAATTCCAGAAAGGCACGGCGGAACTGCCGAGCACTGAATTCGAAAACAACATGAGCTCGAGCGAAGCGATCCTAGAAACGACGCTGGGCATCCAGGTTAAATGCACCGGCCAGACCGCCAAAGGCCAGCTGTCCGGTACAAAAGAAGTCTCGAACGTCGAAGTCAAATTCAATGGATGCCAGGCAAATCTCCTCGAATTCGCGTGTGAGAATTTCTTCGAACAAAGAGAAGGAGTGTTTACCTACACCGAAGGTGAAATCGTCACCCGCTCGCTGAAAGGTAAGCTGGTGTACATCTCTGGCGCGGGCACCGCAGAAGCGGTGGTCGGCCTGCAGCTCGAACCGACAGAAAAGAAGAACCTGTTCGCGTTCTTCGGCTGCGGTACGAAAGGCGGCGCACCTGTGGTCTTCTCGAACGTCGGTAGGAAACCAACTGGCGAAAACGGCGGCGACAAGATCGTCTCACCGATTACGCCACTCAACCAGATGGGTACGGAAACCACGCAGGTATACCGCGCCAAGAGAACCACAAATCCTGAAACCGGTGAAGAAGAAATCGTGAAGGGCGTGCAAGACCCGAATGAAATCAACGGTAAGCCTGCCTTCCTCGAAACGCAGCTCATCTCTACTTTCGGAGAAATCCCATGGTCGCCGTCGTCTCAGGAAGAGACCGCAGTGACCAAACTGGTCTCCGGCGAAGAATTGGAGATCAAGGCGTAGTCAGAATCAGCGTCAATGCCGGGATAACGCGCCGGGCACAAGCTTGACCGTTAGCTCAGCACCATCAGCCACGAAGGGACTCGCCTCTTGGGGCGGGTCCCTTCAGGCCGACGAGCGCGTTGGCCGACTTACGTACAAGACTGTGAAACTGAGATTGAGAGGGAAGGGGACGACTAAGATGAAGGAGATCAGGATCGCGGGCGTGTGCTTGGTTGTAGCTTTCGCGCTTGGCGCGGTGGCTGCAACAAGCGCACTGGCAACCGCACCGGAATACGGCCGGTGCATCAAAAAGAAAACAAAATCGCTTCCGGCGTTCTCGAACAGCAAATGTACGCTTGAAGCTAAAGAACTAGCAAAAGCGAACTTCGAATGGATTCCAGGCGCGGGTAAAACAAAATTCGAAACCAAAGGCGGAGTTGGCGTCCTGTCCGCGGTCGGTGGCGACAAAGTGGAATGCAAGACCGAGTCGAGCAGCGGTGAATTCTTTGAAGGGAACAACAAAGAAGCCGGCAACATGACGATCAAATTCAACGAATGCCAGTCCGTGTCGCTCCCGTGTAAGACGCCGGGAGCAGCAGAAGGCGAACTCGTGACGAATAACGTCGAAGCGCTCGTTGGCTGGGAAAACAAAGCTCTAAAAAAGACGGCCCTTGAGCTGCACCCAGGGAAAAACGTCTCGTCGGGCCTATTCATCGAATTTACGTGCTCAGAACGGACCATCAAAGTGAAGGGCGCGGTTCTTGTGCCAATCAAAAATGACTCGATGAAAACGTCCGAAGTCCTGAAATTCAAAGACACCAAAGGCAAACAAAAACCCGAAAAATGGGAAGAAAGCTCGGGTAAGGTCATCCTTGAATCATCCTTCGAAGGCTTGCCGTTTGAACAGGCCGGGCAGGAAATCATATCGACGCTCAAAGAGCGTGCAGGCGAACAAGCGTTGGAGCTCAACGCGGTCGTCTAGCGGCTAGGAAGCAGTAACTGGCAGTAGCTGATGGTGCGGGAGTCAATGTTGACTCCCGCACCGTGACGGCAATGACGAAGTGATAGCGAGCAAACGAAGTGATACCGAGGTTATGCGAGTTGGCCAGCCGGGCGCCGATCGATGAAGACGCCAAGGCATAGGCCGGGTGAGCGCGATGAGAGAGTCAGCATGAGAGAGTCAGCGATAGGGTGTCGGGCTAGCGATTCCTGGCTAGGTACCGTGCACGCTCGTGCGTGTACGGGCCTGGCGCTGTTTGTGCTCGGCGCGACGTTGCTTGTGTGCAGCGCGCCGGCGTCGGCTTTGCTCAGTCGGGGGCACGTGTTCTCGGGGACGTTTGAAGGTAGTGGGGCGCAGAGCTTTCAGACGCCGGGCGGGGTGGCGGTCAATGAAGCGAGCCGTGAAGTGTATGTGTCCGATCAAGCGCACGACCGCGTCGAGCGCTTCCAGCCTGTCGCCGGAGGGTACGAATTCGCGGGCGAATTCAAGGTTACGTATCCCGGGGCGATCGCGATCGACAACTCGACGAGCAGCACAGACCCTTCCAGCGGGGATGTGTATGTGGCGGGCGCTGGCAGCGCCAAAGAAGTGAAAGAAGCAGAACAAGAAGGCAGAGAACCGGAACGTACCTACCTCTACAAGTTCAACGTAACGCCGTCCGGTGAAGAACTTATCTTTAAGAAGCATAAATACACGTACAAAATAAAAGTGGAAGGACTCGAAGAAGAAGTTTCAGAAGAACCGGAACTGGAACGGATATCGGGCCTTGCGGTCGACGCAAGTGGGAAACTGTGGCTCTACTGGGGTGAAAGCGGCAACATCTTCGGCTTCAGTAACGAAGAAACCAACAAGCTGACCCCGTCGCTGATCAAACCCGAAGTGCTCGATCAGGAAGCGCTGGCCGAAGCATGCCTATCAGAGTCGGGTTTTGCAGTGAGCCCAAGTCACGAAGCATTCTATGTCGCGCACGAACGCGAAAACGGGTTGGCAGAATGCCCTGGAGAACAGGAACAACTACCGAAACCGCTACCGACGATTCTCTCCAAGCTCGCGGGCTCGGGCGCGGAAGTACGCGTGGAAGCTCGCAGCATGGATAGCCAGGACGCGACCGGTGTGGCGCTGGATGCGGGCGATCGCGATGTGTATGTCGACAACGCGAACAGCGTCGCGGCGTTCGGCCCGGAAGGCACGTTTATCCAGCGGTTCGGCTCGGGGCATTTGAGCGACGGCGGCGCGGTGGCGGTCGATTCGGCGCGCGGCATCGTGTATGTCGCCGAGCCGGGCAAGATCGCGGTCTTCAGCGGCGAAGGCGCCGGTACGCCGCCGATGATCGACAGCGTCAGCGCGCAGAACCTCACGCCCAGCTCCGAGCGTGTGAACGCGGCGATCGACCCGCATGGGGCCAAGACGACCTACCACGTGCAGTACGGGACGGTCAGCTGCATAGAACACGAATCCTCCTGCACGCAGACCCGTGAACTGGAAGTCGGTGAAGGCTTCGGCGACGTGACCGTGCACACCACGCTGGAAGAGCTTGAACCGAACACAACCTACTACTACCGCGTGATCGCACACGACGAACACGGGACGGCGGTGAGCCCGCAGAGTACGCAGACGTTCTTTACCACGCTGCCTAGCTCCGAAGATGTGGTGCTCGATCACCGCCAGTGGGAGTTGGTGTCTCCAGTCGAACGGCACGGAGCGGTGCCCGAAGCGATCAGCGACGCGGGGGCGCTGATCCAGGCCGCGGCGGATGGAAACTCACTCGCGTGGACCGCGACCGCCCCGTTCACGAGCGAAGCGGAAGGCACTCGCGCGCCGGAACCGGTGCAGGCGATCTCCGCGCGCGGCAGCGAAGGATGGTCCTCGAAGAACATCACCACGCCCCGCAACCAAGGTGAAGGTGTTGGCGCTGAGGTACCTACGGAGTATCGCTTCTTTAGCCCAGACCTCTCACTGGCCGTGGTGCAGCCGCAGATACTCTCCCCCGAAGTAACGCTTGAAAATCCACCGCTGGCGCCTGGAGCCAGAGAAAAGACAATCTACGAGCGCAACAACGGTACGGGTGAATTCGAAGCGCTGGTCACGGCCGCCAACGACAAAACCGGCGAACCGTTCGGTGGCAAGCTGGAAGTCGAGGGGGCGACGGCGGACGCACGGCACGTCGTGTTTGCGTCAGAAGTGCCTTTGGTGTCAGGCGCCGGTGAAAAGGGCCTGTATGAGTGGGAAGCGGGCGTCCCGCTCAAGTTCCTCAGCGCGCTCCCAGAGAGTCCGGGAAGCGAACGCACGCTCGCGTCTGAACCGGAACTGGGCTTTAAGCATGTTGACGTGCGCGGCGGGATCTCACAGAACGGGTCGCGGGTCTTCTGGACCAACGAAGGAGAAAAAGGCCCCCTCTACATGAGCGATACCGCGACAGGGCAAACCATTCAGATCAACGCCGCCCAGGGAGTCAGGGAAGCAGGGACAGATGAAATTGAAGAAAATCTCGATGAAGTGTACTTCCAGGCGGCCTCGAGCGACGGTTCGAAGGTGTTCTTCACCGACTCTTGGCCGCTGACCAGTGAATCCACGCTCGAACCGAGCGAGGACCAGCCAGAACCACGCCCGGCTGATCTCTACGATTTCGACGTCGAAACAGGCAAGCTGACGGATCTCACGGCCACTCGCAATGCCGAGCAGGCGGAAGTGCTGGGGACAATTCCGGGTATCAGCGAAGACGGCTCGTACGTCTATTTCGTCGCCGACGGCGTGCTTGCGCCCGGCGCCGAACAAGGAAGCTGCAGTCGCGAAACTCTGCGCAATGAACTGCTCGAACAGCCCCTCCAAGGAAAATGCAACCTGTACGTTTCCGCGCCCGACCCCGAACACCCCGGTCAACGCCAGACGCGGTTGATCACGCGCCTCTCCGAAGAAGACTCCGCTGACTGGAGCGCAGGACCGTGGCCCGGGCCCGGCAATCTCGGCGGCCTGACCTCGCGGGTCTCCGGGAACGGACGCTACCTGGCGTTCATGTCCGATCAGAAACTGACCGGGTACGACAACGTCGACGCCAATCCCGAAGCCAAAGGCCCGCACGACAAAGGGCCCGCGCTCGACCAGGAGGTCTTCCTGTACGACGCGAGCACTGGACGGCTGGTGTGCGCCTCGTGTAACCCGAGCGGGCAAGCACCCGTCGGGGTCTTCGACACCAAACACGCAGGGGAAGGTTTTGGGCTGGCCGTCGATCGTCCGCGCCTGTGGGAAAACCGCTGGCTGGCCGGTTCGATCCCGGGCTGGACTCGCTACGAATTGGAACGTGCCGACCATCAGTCGCGCTATCTTTCAAATGACGGGCGGCTGTTCTTCAACAGCGCCGACGCGCTGGTCCCGCAGGTACAGGCCCATACCAGAGAAGAGAACGTAGAAGGCAAGACGCAGAAGGTCGGCGTCGAGAACGTGTATGAGTACGAGCCGCCGGGGATCGGCAGCTGTGAGCAGGCCGGTGGGTGTGTGGCGTTGGTCTCCTCGGGCACCTCCGAACACGAATCGGCATTTTTGGACGCAAGCGAAAGCGGCAACGACGTGTTCTTGCTCACGGCCGCCAAGCTGGCGGCGCAGGAGACCGAAAACGGTTATGCGATCTACGACGCGCGGTCGTGCGGCACGCCGGAAACCGGCGTTTGCCTGCCTGTGCCCAAGATCCGTGCGCCCGAATGTACGGGCGAAGGATGCCGCCCGGCCGTCTCTGGACAGCCGAGCTTTGCACTGCCTCCGAGCTTTGTCTCGGCTGCGCCCGGCTCTGGTGAACATCCGGCTGGGCCTCCGAAGAAGAAGAAAACGGCGACGAAACCGCTCACCCGCGCGCAGAAGCTCACCAAAGCGCTAAAGGCATGTCACAAGCTCAAGCAGAAAAAGCGGCGCGTGGCCTGCGAACGCAAGGCCCGCAAGGCGTACAGCGCCAAGGCCAGGCCAAGGAAGGCGACGGCGCGGAGGACCACCTCGCCCTGGCGGGAGGGACGCTAGGGATGGGCGCTTGTCTGCAATCGGCGCTGTCAAGGCGGTTCGTGCGTGCGACCATCGTCGCCGCGACGGTTTTGCTGCTGTCGCTGGCGGGCGCCAGCCCGGCGCTTGCCGGCGCGTGGTGGAGACTGTCCTCCCGTGCGGCACCGTCGAACCTGCAGCCAGGGCAGAAGGCCATTCTTGAGGTCGGGGCGACTGACGCCGGCGACGTCGGGGTCAACGCGACCAGCAAGCCCGTGACGATCACCGACACGCTGCCGACCAACCTGGAAGCAATCAAAGTAACGGGTGTACCCGCCGGACGCGAAGAAGCAGCGCACCTGATGGCTTGCGAACCGCCAACGCAGGCGCGTAGCTTTAGCTGCACGACCAAGCCGGAAACGTTTCCGCCGTTCGAAAAGCTGCGCGTCAGGATCGAAGTCAACGTCAACGCTCAAGCGGGCATCGGCGAACGCAACGAAGTGAACGTTCAGGGTGGCGAACAGGAAGGCCAACCGGGCGTCGCCGTGCCGAGCGTGCCCGCGCTCAGTCAGCCGCTCACGGTCAACAGCCAGCCGACTCCGTTTGGGGTCGAAGAAGACGGGTATGCGGTCACACCCGAACTGGAAGGCGGTGAACTGGACCGGCAGGCGGGTTCTCACCCGTTCCAGCTGACGACTGCTCTGAAGCTCAACGAGACGGTCGAATCGAACAAAGCAGGCACGACTGGGCCGGCCGCGCCAGCCTTACCGAAGCAGCTCAGCTTCAACCTGCCGCCCGGACTGATCGGCGATCCGCGCGCGGTGCCGCCGTGCCCAGCGGTGGACTTCGATGCGATCGCCGAGGGCGTCAACGACTGCTCGGCGAATTCTGCGATCGGGGTGGTGGTTGTGTCCCTTGCGCACATCGGGCTTGAAGCCGGGGGAGAGGCCACGCCTGTCGTGCCGCTGTGGAATTTGGAACCGGCCAACGGCGAGCCGGCGAGGCTTGGCTTCGAGGTCGACAACGTCCCCGTGGTGCTCGACACCTCGCTTCGTAGCAACGGCGACTACGGAGTGAGCGTCAGCGTCGATAATGCGCCCGAGACCGTTCAGCTCCTTTCGAGCGAAGTCACGATCTGGGGTGTGCCCGGAGAAGCCAGCCACGACCAGCAGCGCGGATGGGCATGTGTGGACGGGGAAAACTATGCGAAGCGTCAAGGGCAGAATTTACCGTGTCTCCCTCCGAGCGAACACTCGAGTAGCGCTTTTTTGACGCTCCCCACGTCGTGCACCGGGTCGCTGGGGACAACCGTGGAAGGCGAATCATGGCCGTTTAAGGCGCTGGGTAGCGAACCTGGACAGGTGTTCACGCTGCAGGGGCCTCAGACGGAAGCTGCGCTGCCGGGCTTGGAAGGCTGCGCGGCGGTTCCCCTCAGCCCCTCGATCGGGGCGCAAAGCACAGAACACGCGGCGAGCACTCCGACCGGGCTGGATGTGAACGTGAAGGTGCCTCAACAAAGCACGGTCCAGGCGGGAGGGCTGGGCGAGTCGGATGTGAAGAGCACGAGTGTGACGCTGCCCGCGGGTGTGCAGCTGAATCCCTCGGCGGCGGACGGGCTTGAAGCGTGCAGCGAGCAGCAGATCGGCTTTGAAGGCCAGGCCGGCACGGACCCGTTCTCGCCCGGCGCTGAGCAACCGCTGCGCTTTAGAAACGAAGAACATGAACCGGCGAGCTGTCCTGACCATTCCAAGGTTGGGAGTGTGCGCATCAAGACTCCGTTGTTGGAAGGGGAACTTCATGGCAGCGTGTTTCTCGCGACACCGGCGCCGCTGGGCGAAGCGGGACAGAACCCGTTCAACTCGCTGATCGCTCTTTATATCGTCGCCGAAGACCCCGAAGCGGGTATCCGCGTCAAGCTGGCGGGCGAATCGCAACTGAACGCAGCAACGGGCCAGCTCAGCACGAGCTTTCTGAACACGCCTCAGGTCCCGTTTGAAGAACTGCACCTGGAATTGTTCGGTGGGCCGCGCGCGTCGATCAGCACGCCGCCGTTCTGCGCGGGGTACAGCGCCGAAGCGTCGTTTACCCCGTGGTCGGGCGCGCCGCCGTTGCAGACGTTCTCAGAACCCGCCAACTTCAACATCGGCACCGGTCCGGAAGGGACGCCGTGTCCCTCCGGCCAGCAGCCTTTTGCGCCCGGTTTGCGTGCCGGGGTCACCAACCCGCAGGCGGGAGGGTTTACGACCTTTACGCTGGATCTCACGCGGCCTGATGGGGATCAGCCGTTGACGGGCGCGACGGTGCGTTTGCCGCCGGGGAATGCGGCGATGTTGTCGTCGGTGGTGCCGTGTGGGGAACCGCAGGCGTCGGTGGGGGCGTGTGGTCCTGGGAGTGAAATTGGTCAGGCGGTGGCGAGTTCGGGTTTGGGGCCGGATCCGTTTACGGTAACCGGCGGGCGCGTGTACATCACGGGGCCGTATCAGGGCGCGCCGTTTGGGCTGTCGATCGTGACGCCGGCGGTCGCGGGCCCGTTCAACCTCGGCAATGTAGTCGTGCGTTCGCGGATCGATATCGATCCGCACACCGCGGCGGTGACGATCTCGAGCGGTCTGCCGACGATGGTGCAGGGCGTGGGGCGGCCGGCGTCGGGTGTGCCGTTGCAGTTGCGTCAGATCCAGGTGACGGTCGACCGTCCGAATTTCGAGTTCAACCCGACGAACTGCACCCCGATGAGTATCACCGGGACGTTGAGTGGGGCGCAGGGCGCGAGCGCGAATGTGGTCTCGCCGTTTCAGGCTGCTAACTGTCAGGGCTTGGCGTTCAAACCGAAGTTCACCGCTTCGACGCAGGGCAAGACCAGTAAAGCGGATGGTGCGAGCTTGACGGTCAAGGTGACCTCGAGCCTGGGTCAGGCGAATATCGGCAAGACGACGGTGATGTTGCCCCAGGCGTTGCCGTCGCGGTTGAGCACGATCCAGAAAGCTTGTTTGGCGCGGGTGTTTGAAGCTAACCCGGCGTCCTGTCCGGAAGGCTCGAACGTCGGGATCGCGATCGTGCATACGCCGGTGCTAAAGAGCCCGTTGAGCGGCCCGGCGTATCTGGTGTCGCATGGCAACGTCGCGTTCCCGGATGTCGAGTTTGTGTTGCAGGGCGAAGGCATCACGCTGGTGTTGGATGGCGGCGTGAATATCAAGAAGGGCGTGACGACTTCGTCCTTTGAAACGGTCCCCGACGCGCCGGTCTCCTCGTTTGAAGCGATCCTGCCCGAGGGGCCGCATTCGGCGCTAACGACGGATATCCCGGCCAAGGAAAAATACAGTCTGTGCAAAACGAAGCTTGTGATGCCGACGACGATCACGGGGCAGAACGGCGTGGTGATCAAACAGACGACGAAGCTCGCGGTGCAGGGCTGCAAGAAGACGGTCAAGTCCTCCGCGCCGAAGCTCTCGCGCGCGCAGCTGCTCAAGCGGACGCTCGCCGCGTGCCGCAAACAGCACAAGCACGCCAAGGCCAGGCGCGCGGCGTGTGAAAAGCAGGCACGCAAACGCTACGCCGCGAAACAGGCAGCACACAAGCGGGGGGAGCGCTGAGATGGCGGCGGGTTGTCTGCGCGAGCGAAACGGGCGGTTTTACATCCGCACGCGGGTGCTGTCGATCGATCCGCGCACGGGCGAGGCGCGCTGGAAGCAGGTAGAGAAGGCCGCGGGGCCGAGCAAGCGTCGTGCGCTGCGGATGCTGCGCGGGCTGCAAGCGGATGTCGAGGATGGCCGGTTTGTCCCGAGCGGCATGTCGGTCGCGGAATTGGGTCAGAAGTGGCTGACCGAGCACGTGCAGCCGAATCTGAAGCCCGGGACCGCCGCGAGCTACCGCGGCACGTTTTATTTGCACGTCGCGCCTGCGCTGGGGCATGTCAGGGTCGACGATTGCCGCCCGCAGATGATCAGGGCGATGCTCGGGCGAAAGCGTGCGCAGGGACTGAGCGAGGCCGGGGTGGCGAAGCTCCGCCGCCACATCCACGCGATGTTCGCGTTCGCCCAGGACGCCGGCCTGGTCACGGCCAACCCGGCGGAGTCCGCGCGCGAGCGCGGCCGCAAACGCGCCCGGCGCAGGGCGCGCGGCACCGAGCTAAGCCCGGTACAGCTAAAACGGTTTCTGGATCAGTGCTCGCCGCGCTGGCGGCCGTTCTTTACCGTCGCGCTGGACACCGGGCTGCGTCGCGGGGAGCTAATCGGGCTGCAATGGGGCGACATCGATCTGCTCGAGCGGATCCTATACGTGCGCAGAAGCATCGGCGCATACGACCAAACCGACGGATACCTGCTCGAAGACGCCCAGCTTCACAGCACAAACGGCCACGCCACCAGCGACAGCCCAAGCAGCTACGCACACGACCCGCGCCTGGCCGAACGCCAGGCCAGGCCGCCCGCCACCAAGACCGACGCCGGCCAGCGACTCGTGCCGATCCTCGGCGGCGCACAAACAGCCCTCGAACAGCTATACGCCCACGCGAGCGACACCCGCGACCACGCCCCCGTATTCGCGACCGTCGAGCAAAAGCTAGGCCGCGACGGACTCATCCGCCCCACCGGCAGGCCGCTCAGCCCGCGCATGGTCTCACGCGTATTTCGCCGCTACGCCGACCGCGCCGGGCTACCCCAAACAATCCGCCTACACGACCTCCGACACACCGCGATCACCAACGCCATCGGCCAAGGCGAGGACGTCCTACTAATCGCCGCCTTCGCAGGCCACGCCAAGACCTCCACCACCGTCGACATCTACGGACACCTCATGCCAGACCGCGTCCGCCAAGCCGCCCGCCGCATCCAATCCATATCCGACCCAGCCACACCACCAAGCATCCCCCCACCAACCGACCCCTAGCCTCACGCCTCGCAATCAGGCTGGTTACGGGAGACCCGCGACGACCCCCGGGTCGAGCGCGGCGATCGACGGGAGCACGACATCCGCGCTAGCGAGCGCTTCGCCGTCCGGGGGAAATGTGGCGTTGGGAATCGCGATCACACTCATCCCAGCGCTCGCCGCTGCGCGTATGCCGTTGGCCGAGTCCTCGACCGCCGCGCAGCTCGCGGGCTCGCGCGAGATCCGTTGCGCTGCTGCGAGATAGACATCAGGCGCGGGCTTGCCACGGGCGACGTCTTCGGAGGAGATGGCCGCCTGAAAGCAGTCGCTGAGCCCGGCGAGCTTCAGAACCAGCGCGATGATCGACCGGTTGGCCGACGAGGCGATCGCGAGCGGCCAGCGCGAGGCGAGCGCGGTGACGGCCTGGCGGGCGCCGGCGATCAGCGGCAGCCGCTCGCGGTAGAGGCGCTCGAGGCGCTCAACGACGGCCGCCGATATCTCCTCGGCGCCCATCGGAACGCCGAGCTCGTCTGCCATGTAGCGCGACCACTCGCGCGAGCTCATCCCCATCATCGCCCGCTGCGCGTCCGCACGCCAGCTGCCTCCGGTCTCTTCCACGAGCTCTCTGCGCGCGTCGTTCCAGACGACCTCGGAATCGACGAGGACGCCGTCGAGATCGAAGATCACCGCTGCCGGCAAGCGGCTACCCGCTAGCGGCTTCGCGGGCGTGTTCAGCGACCATCTGAGCCAGTATGAAGGGCATGGCAGCGTTGGGCGAGCTGAGGAGGCTGGTCGGGGACGAGCACGTCCTGCGTGCCCGGCCCGGGTCGCCCTATAACCACGACGCATCGCGCCGACGCGGCGTGCAGGGTCGCGCCGACGCGGTCGTCCTGCCGGGCACCAGCGAGGAGGTGGCAGCGGTCGTGAGCTGGTGTTATGCGCACGACACGCCGCTGATCGCGCGCGGCGGCGGCACGGGCCTGACCGGCGGCGCGGTCCCGACCGGCGGCGGCGTCGTGTGCTCGCTCGAGCGCATGCGTCGCGTACGCGAGCTCGAGCCAGCGCTGTGGCGGATCTGCCCCGAGGCAGGTGTCACCACCCGGCATGTGCAGCGTCTGGCCCGTGAGAACGGGCTGTTCTTCGCGCCAGACCCCGGGGCCTCCGAGCAGTCGCAGATCGGCGGCAACGTCGCGACCAACGCGGGTGGGCCGCACGCGCTCAAGTACGGCGTCACTGGCGCATGGGTCACCGGGCTCGAGGCGGTGCTCGCACCGGGAGAGCTCGTGCAGCTGGGCGGTTGGACGCCCAAGGACGTCGCCGGCTACGACCTCAGGAGCCTTTTGATCGGCTCCGAGGGGACGCTCGGGGTGATCACGGCGGTGCGTTTGCGGCTGCTGCCCGCACGCGAGGCGGCGATCCCGCTCGTCGTATTCCTGCCGACCCGCGCGGCGGGCTGCGCCGCGATCCTCGACGTGCTCGGCGCGGGAATCCAGCCATCGGCGCTCGACTTCCTCGATCGCGACACGCTCGAGATCGTCGCTGATGGATACCCCGGAGAGGTACCGCCCGAGGCTGGGTTCGTGCTGCTGGCGGAGGTCGACGGGACGCGCGCCGAGGCCGAGGCCCAGCGGCAGGCGCTGGTGGAGGTGCTCGCGGCGACGGCCGTCGCGGTCCACGAACCATCCGACGACGCCGCGCTGTGGCGCTGGCGCGACGGCTTCAACGGCGTTGTCAGCGCCCTGCGCGGCGCGAAGGTCAGCGAGGACGTTGCGTTCCCGATCGAGCGGCTGATCGAGGGGCTCGAGCAGTTCGCCCAGATCGGCGCGCGCCATGGGCTGCGCTCGTGCGCGTGGGGGCACGGGGGCGAGGGCAACGTGCACGCCACGCTGCTGGTTGACCCCGCGGACGAGCGCGAGCTCGACGCGGCCGAGGCGGCAGGCGAGGAACTGTTCGCGTTGACCGTGTCGCTCGGCGGTTCGATCGCGGCCGAGCACGGCGTGGGCTGGCTCAAGCGCGGCCGGCTCGAGGCGCAATGGGACACGCGCGCGGTCGAGCTGCACGAGCAGATCAAGCGTGCATTCGACCCCAAGGGCCTGCTCAATCCCGGCAAGAAGCGGGCGCGCTAGCCAGCCGCCGAGCGCTTAGACGGTGCTCACTCGCCGAGTGTCACTTGAATGTCGCGGGGCTCGGCGCCGCGCAACACCTTCAGCTCGAGTCGCTCGGGCGCCGTGCGCACCGCGCGGTCGAGGTCGCCTACCGAGCGCACCGTTTTGCCCCCCGCGTGCGTGATCAAATCACCGCGGGACAGGCCTGCGGCATCGGCTGGACTTGCGGGCTTTACGTGCAGGACCAGCACGCCCGCCTCATCCGGCAGGCCGACTGCGGCGCGCATTCGCGCTGCCACCGCGCCTGGTGCGACGGCTGCGCCGAGACGGGGCGCCGAGCGCTGATCGGGCTCAAAGAACGACAGCCACGACGGCAGCTGCTCGGCCACGACCGCTTGGCCGGCTGAGTCGAGGCCCTCGAGCAGGCGCTGCGCGCGCTCCTCGTAGGCCGGGCGCGCCGCGCGCACGAGCTCCCGCCCGCGATCGGTGAGGCTCACCGTCACGCTGCGACGGTCCTCGGGCTCGGGCTCGCGGTCGATCACGCCCGCACGCTCGAGACGCCCTAGGCGAATCGACATGGTTCCCGCGGTGCGCCTCACACGCGCGACCAGCTCGCGTTGCGGGAGCGCCGCCCCGTCAGCGCGGTCGAGCGCGTCGAGCACCAGATAGCTCGGACGGGTGAGCCGCTGTGGCGCGAGCGCTTCGCTCAGCTCGGACGCGAGGTGGGCCGCGATGCTGATCGCCGTGTCGGCGAGATCGGCGGCGGCGCGGTCGGGATCCGCGCCAGTGTCTGCGCCGCGCGAGCTGGCGCCGGCGTGGCCCGAGGCCGTATCGGCGAGATCCGAAGGGGTGCTGGAAGAGGGCATATTCATAACTCCGAACGTTTCAGTCGAAAACTTTGGCTACGATTATATCCATGTCGAACGTCAACTCCGAGGACGCGCGGGAGACAGCCCTCGCGGCCGAGCCCGCCGAGACCCCGCTGGACGCCTACTCGCGCATCGTGGTCGGGGTCGTCGAGACGCTCGCGCCGAGCGTCGCCAACCTCCAGGTGACGCGTCGCGGACGCGCGACGGGTGCTGGCAGCGGCTTCGTGATCGCGCCCGACGGCTTTCTCGTGACCTCGGCGCACGTCGTCGAGGGCACGCGCGCGGGCGTCGCGAGCTTCCCCGACGGGAGCGAGATCGACGTCTCGGTAGTCGGCGCCGATCGCCTGTCTGACCTTGCTGTGCTGCGGGCCCAGGCGGGCGACTTGCAGCCGGTCGATCTTGGCGACGCCGAGGGTTTGCGCGTCGGGCAGCTGGTCGTCGCGATCGGCAACCCGCACGGCTACGCGAGCTCCGTGACCGCCGGCGTGATCAGCGGCCTCGGCCGCTCCCTGCCGGTAGGCGAGCGCCGCGGGTCCCGACGCCTGATCGAGAACGTGATCCAGACCGACGCTGCGCTGAACCCGGGCAACTCCGGCGGGGCTCTGGTCGACAGCGGCGCGCGGGTCGTCGGTGTCAACACCGCAGTCGCGGGAGTCGGTCTCGGCCTTGCCGTTCCCGTCAACAGCGCTACTCGCCGCATCATCTTCGAGCTGATGCGCGATGGCCGCGTGCGGCGAGCCCAGCTGGGCGTGGCCGTCGCGCCTCGGGCGCTTCCCCCCACCGCAGCCGCGCGGCTCGGTCGACGCAAGGCGATTCAGATCCTGCAGGTGCTCGCCGACGGGCCGGCGGCGCGTGCGGGGCTCGTGCAGGGCGATTTGCTCGTCGCGATCGATGGGGTCCCGGTCAGCGACGCGACCGACCTGCAGCGCCTGATGCTCGCCGAGCGCATCGGCCGTCCCCTGACCGTGACCGTCCTGCGCCACGGCGCCGACCGCGATCTCACGCTCGTTCCCGATGAACTGCGCGGCTGAGAGCTAGGCCAATCCCTCCTCGAGCACCCTCTGACCGAGGGTCGTGACCACCATCCCCGGCGTGGCCGTGGCGAGCGCGGGCAGCGTCTCGTCTGCGCCCGCCGAGACGAACGTCACATCGCCCGGCGCCAGCAGCGCGGACCAGTCATCGTCCTCGCTATCGAGCCGATCGGCCGGGCCGCCGGCGACGCGCCGCGCCATCTCGGCCGCCAGTGAGCGCGACTCCTCCGGCTGGGCATCGTCCTCCACCAGGGTGCGCACGATCCCGAGTCGATCTGCTGTCCCGCGCACGAGTGCGACCTGCGGGGTCTGCGAGAACTCGCGCTCCTCGGAATCGGACAGCGGCTTGGTCTCGTCGGCGTCGTGTGCCTCCGGGGGCTCCGCGACGAGCACGAGGGTCGCTTCGGCGCCGGCCCCCGCGCGCAGCGCCCCGTGCAGCAGCGAGCGATCGACGATCGTGGATGGCCGGCCGTCTGCCCCGGCCGCTGCGATCACCTGCCCGAAGCGCTCCCGCACCGCATTGGGAGCAACGGGCGCTGACTCCGGTACGACGAGCACCGGGTAGACGACGCCGCAGTCGGCGCGCGCGATCCGTACAGCGATCGACAACGCGCCCAGGGCGAAATCGGGATTGCTGACGCCCACCACAACCCGCGTACCCAAGGGCTGCAGGCCGCGCGCACCAGCGGGAACGCGGCCGGTCGCGCGGGCTCCGACGACCGTGGAAACGATGACGCTGACGAGAATCAGGACGAGCACGGCGTTGACGACCGAGCTGTCGAACAGCCCCAGTTGGAATCCGATCACGGTCGCGGCGAGGGTCGCTGCGGCCTGCGCTGAGCTCAACGAGAACAGCAGTCCCGCCTGGGGACGCGAGAACCCCAAAAGCCGCGCTGACAGAAGCGCGGCGAGCGCCTTGCCGCCCAGGCATGCCAGGATGAACAGGCCCGCAAGCGCAAGCGTCCGTCCCTGGACGATCACCGACGGATCAGGATCAGACCCACGGACACGAGGAACACGGGGATGAACACGGCGCCGCCGAAGAAGCCGATGCGATCCATCAGCTGCCCTTCGTTGGGCACCAAACGATTGAGCGCCAGGCCCGCGAAGAACGCGCCGACGATCCCCTCGATGCCAAACAACTCCGCGACCGTCGCCGCAGACAGAAATGCGGTGATCGCCACGACGTATCGCACAGAGCGCTCGGCACTCAGCCACTTGAACGCCCACCCGGCAAACCGCGGCAACACGAGCATGCTGAACGCGATCAGCGCGACCAGGCCGACCGCGATCTGGACGGCGACTTCGAGGCCCGAGCGCCCGCCGCCCACCGAGCCCGCGACGCCCGCGAGGACAACCAGCGCGAGGGTGTCGGTCAATACCGTCGACCCGACGACTGTCGCGACCGCAGGATCGGACGCGAGACCCGCGTCGCGCACGCTCGGGTAGGTGATCAGCGTGTGCGACGCGAGCAGTGCGCCGAGCAGGATCGCGGCCTCGGTTTCCCAGCCGAGTGCAACGCCGACGATCGTCCCGGACGTCCACGGGAACACGAAGGTCAAAAGCCCGAACGCGACCGCCGATCGCCGGTACTGGCGCAACACGTTGAGATCGAGCTCCACCCCCGCGACGAACATCAGATACAGCAGCCCGAGCTGGCCCAGATCGGGCAACGTGCTGTTGCCGGATCCGATGACGTCCAGACCGTGCGGGCCGATCACGTAGCCCCCGAGCAGCAGCCCGATGATCCCGGGGACGCGCGCGCGCTCGACCAGCGCCGGCCCGAGCAACAAGGTCGCGAACAGAACCAAAAACTCCCACGGGGCGCCCTTGGGCGAGGATATGTCGATGAGCGAGGCGCTCGTCATGTGCAGCTGCATCAGCACGTCACCTGGGCTCCCGCTCGATCATTCCGCGGTCCGCAGCACCGGTACTTCCTGGGCGCGGTCCCCTTCGAGGTTGGTGTGCAGCCATTCTTCGGCCAGCCGTTCGATGGCGCCTTCGGTGGTGAGCGCGCGGATGGCCGAGTCGACCGCTTCGAGGTTTTCCGAGCCCTTGGGTAACGCGGCCGCGAGCACGGCTTCGCTTTTCAGCTGCGCGGCAACGACATAGGTGCTGGGCGATTCGCGTGCGTAGGAGAGCGCGATCGGAAGATCCAAAAGGACTGCGTCCACGCGGCCGACTCGCAGGGCGAGCAGCACTTCGCGCTGATGTTTCAGGATCTGCGGCGCGACAGACGGACGAATCGACTGTTCCAGGGCGCTCTGCAGTGTCGTCCCGGATTGCGCCGCCCAGCGCAGACTCCTGGCCGCGTGCTCATCCGCCACTTCGGTCCCCGGGCGCACAACCATTGCGGGCGGCGCGCTCAGGTACGGAGTCGAGAAGGCCACGCGTTCAGAGCGTTCTGGGGTGACCGTGATGTCCGAGATCGCGAGGTCGGCGCCGCCCAGATTACCGGCTGTGAGCTCGGCGAAAGGCACTTCGATCACCTTGACCCGGGCGAGTCCGAACCGGTGCGCGAGCGCCCTGGCGAGCTCGTACTCGAACCCCCCGGTCGGGCGCGCTGCCGTTCCCGACCAGAATCCGGGCTCGGGAATCTCGGCGGTCGCGACGGTCAGGGTGTCCGGGGTCCGCGGCGTGAAGGAGCCGGAGGCCCCGAATCCCGAGGGTCCGCTGCAGGCGACCAACAACAGCCCGACTGCGACGACAACGGCCACTGTGCCCCCCGCTCTGCAAAGCGTCGCCCCTTCATCCGCAACCCTACCCGGCGGTTTTCGGCGCGTTCCCGCACACAGGCCTAGCTTAGTTCTTTCAGCAAGCTTTGTTCACTCGTGCGGCGCTAGACTCGGCCGCGGACAAGGGGGATACGTGATGCAGGCGAGCAGGCTGAGACGATCGTTCGCCGTGGCTTGGGCGCTTCTGGGATTTGTGGCGGGACCTGGAGGCGCCTTCGCGGGAGCCGCGCCCTGGCACCTGGACGCCTCGTTCGGGAAGCGGGGCATCGCCCGTCTGCCGTTGAAGGAGGAAGGGATTGATTCTCAATATCCTCCGGGACCCGGCGAGCAGGGGTCGCTGCTCGCGTCCGGCCCTCAGCAATCGGTGTTCCTGGGCGGCTATGCCGAGCGCAAGAAGGGCTCGTTCCTGGTCGCGCGAGTGTCAGCTCGCGGCCAGCTCGTGAGGGGATTCGGGGACGGCGGAGTGACTGTCGTGCCAGCGATCTACTCAACCCAGCAGACGCCGCCACGGATGCTCGCGCTTCCCAGCGGCGAGCTGCTCGTGGTTGGGCTGAATCGGGTGGATCAGCTTACGGTCGCTCGCCTGACAGCGCGCGGGCAAACCGATCGATCCTTCGGGCACGACGGCGCGGCCCAGTACAAGCTCGCTGGTGCGCGCGGGCACGCGATCATCGCAGCCGTAGCGAGCGAGCCAAACGGGGACATCGTGGCCGCGTACTACCCCGAAGAAGTCGCGCAACCGGTAAACGAACCGCGCATCGCTCCCGGCCTCGGCCAGGGACCGATCGGGCTCGTTCGCCTCCTCCCTTCGGGAGCGCTCGATCGATCCTTCGGCCGCGGGGGCTTCTTGAAAGCCAGCGGGCAGCCGCCGGCGACAGGGCACGGATTCGCGGTTGGCGTGACGATCGCAGCGCAGGGTAGCGTCCTGGTTGCCTACGAATCAGTGGTCATTCCTAGCAGCAATTTCACCGAAGTACCCGCGGTCCAGGAGCTCGCGCCCACTGGCCTTGACGATTTCAGTTTCGGTGACGGCGGAACTGCCTTCCTGCCATTCGTGCCGACCCTCGAAGGCGAGAGCTCGTCGATTTTCGGCGCGCTGTTTGCGCTCCCGGACGGGTCGGTCGAGGTGAGCTTCGGCGGAGGCGGCCAGCTATTTCGCTTCACACCGGCGGGCTCACCGGATCCGACCTTCGCCACCTCCGGCCACACGCGACCGGGTAGCGGGGCGGGCGCCTTCGCGCTCGCTCCAGACAGCGAGATCTTCTCGGTTGACGATCGCGCAAAGCTGACAGTGACCGGCACGCTGCCAAGCGGAGCGGCCGATCCAGGGCTCGGGGCAAGCAAGGGCGAGCGGCTTGCAGTGAACGTTCCTCGACTTCGACCCAGCGAAGAACAACAGGCGCTCGAGCTGCTTGCCGCCGATCACACCCTGAGCATCCTCGTTGGCGAAGAGATCGTGCGCCTTACTGATTAGGCGATCAGCTCAAGCGCGCGACGATCACCGGCGTGTGGGTGGGAGCGGGGCTTCCGCCCAGCGGCTCTGGAGTGACGAGTATTTCAGTTACACCACGCAGGTCCCCGGGAACACCGACTGCTGCGGCACCGTTCGAGGTGACGCTGAACAATGCGCTGGTCGGCGTGGGCGCCCGTCCTGCGCGTTTCAGCCACACCTCGTAGATCTTTCCGGCGGGTGGCGCCGGCATGCGGCGAAGGGTTAGTTGCGCATGGCCTGAGGCCAGGCGTACGACAGCGCTCGCAGCTGGCGTCGCGACGCTCGCCCGGATGAGCCGGGTCCCGCTCGACCCGCCGGACGCCAGCTCGAGCGCGCCCACGATCACGCCGAGCGCTACAAGCGTCGCGGCGGCAGCGATCGCCCGGCGGGTTCGCGTGGGCCGAGACGTTTCCCTGACCGGTATGCCGCGTGACTCCTTGGCGCGAGCGGAGTCGGCGCGCACGTTTGACATCACAATTCGCTTGAGCTCGGGCCGCGCCGTCAGCTGCGGGGCCGCCATCGGCAACGCGTCGGCTGCCGCTTGCAGTGAGCTGACCTCGTCGCGGCAAACGACGCATGTGACCATGTGACGACGAAACCTCTCCGCCTGGTCATCCGCGAGCGCACCGAGCACATACGCGGCGGCGTCCTCACCGCAATCGCTTCGCTGCCCACGTGGATCATCGCGAGCGGTCATGCGATCACCTCAGCTTCATCGTCCAACGCGAGTCTCATCTTGGTCAAGCCTAGGCGCATTCTCCCCTTGACCGTGCCGACCGGGAGCTCGAGCATGTCCGCGATCTGGCTGTGAGTGAACCCGCCGAAGTAGGCCAGCTCAATCACCCGTCGCTGCTCGAGCGGCAGGCGCTCAAGCGCGCCGCGGACCTGGCGCGCCAGGTCGCGCCGCGCAGCCTCGGCCTCGGTGCGCTCGGGTGCTTCCAGCTGGTCGGTGATGCGATCGTCGGCCACGTTGCGCCCTTCGCGCGCAACCCCGCGGCGAAGCGCGTCGATCGCCCGGTTGTGGACCACCCCGAGCACCCAGGAGCGCACGCTGCCACGCGCCGGGTCGTAGCGCGCGCCGCTTCGCCACAGCGACAGGAACGCCTCCTGGACGACATCCTCGGCCGTCGCCCGGCGAGCGCACATGCGGTATGCCAGCGAGAACGCGACGTCCGCGTGGCGGTCGAACACGACCTCAAAGGCGCGTGCATCGCTCTTGGCCACCAGCTGCATCAGGTCCTCGTCGGCCAGCTCGCGCAGGTCGACGTGCCGCATGCGACGATTGATACCGAACACCCAAGGATTCTTACGAGTCGGGGGCACCACCGGATCACTGCCGTTTCTGAGCGTGCCCGCCTCGGCGAGGCGGGCACGCAAGCGCCTCAGCCCAGGAACGAATGAAATTCGCCCAGCGGCTCAGGAAGCGTTGGTACGAACGGTTCGAACTTGTAGGGCTTGGTCGTGTCGAAGCCTTCTTTCGCGGCGGCAGTCTTGTCGGCGAACGGCGTGAGCGCGGCCACCGCGCTGCTGATCTTCGTCCAGCGCAGCGTACGCTCGTAGCCGTTGTTGTTGGGCGGGTCCACGCTCTCGGCCTTTCCCTGAATACCGGTTACGCTCTCGATCGGCCCGCCGTCCCTGGTGGCGACCCCGGGTGCGACCACGCGCGCCAGCGTCCGGTGGTCGCTCTCGATGCCCATGATGCGCGCGGCCGTAACCCGTAGGTCAGCGGTACTGAAGTCGCGCACACCGACGAGATACGCCGCGATGAATGCATCCTCCAGCGTGACCAGGACGTTGAGAGTCGTCTGCGCGTCGGCAAACATCTTCGGTGGGTAGAAGAAGCTGGTGAATGGCGTGGGCTTAGCCGTGACGCTTTCCTCGAGCAGATAGTGGGACATCTCCTCCTGGCGAGCCGCCTTCAGGTAGCCCTGGTCGTCAGATTCGAGCCGTGCGAAGAACGGCGCCGAGTTGATGATGTTCGTGTAGGTAGTAACGGCAAGCGCCTCGGCGATCTGGGCGGCCGCGAGGATTTCGAGGTCCCGCTTCTTGACGCCTCCCTTCTTTGCGGCCGCGAACGACGGAGCCAGCGCCCCGAGCGCTCCGCCGCCGATGACCACGCCGGCGCCCGTCGCGCCGGCCCTGCCGAGAAACTGGCGCCGGTCCATTGCGTGATCAAGCTGAGTTGCGGACATGCGATCCCCCTTGCGGATGTTGGTTTGGAGGTTCCTACGCAGCTGAGGCGCGGATGGATCACCTGCCCGCGAGGTCGATCGCGGGTCTGGCCTGCAACGGTCCACACCTCGGCGTACTGCCCTGCTAGAACATGGCCTAACGTCGGGCAGAGTTCGGTCTGTGAGGAGGCATCCGTGAAGGTTCGCGCTGCGCTACTGGAGGAGTTCGCTCATCCGCTGGTCGTCCAGGAGCTGGACCTGGCCGACCCCGGCCCGGGCGAGGCGTTGATCAGACTCGTCGCCTGCGGCGTTTGCCATACCGACATGTACACCGCGTCCGGGTCTGATCCCTCAGGCTACGCTCCGACAGTACTCGGACACGAGGGAGCGGGCGTGGTCGAAGCGGTCGGCGAGGGAGAGGCATCGGTCGCGCCCGGGGACCACGTCGTCACCTTGTTCTCGCCTCAGTGTCGCGAGTGCATTCACTGCCTGAGCCCGCGCACAAATCTCTGTCTCGCAATCCGCGAGCAGCAGAACAAAGGCTACCTGCCTGATGGCACGACACGCCTGTCGCGTACCGGCGAACCTATCCGGCATTTCATGGGAACGTCGACGTTCGCCGAATATGCGGTGATCCCCGAGATCGCCTTGGCCAAGGTCAGCCCCGAGGCGCCGCTCGATCGCGCCTGTCTGTTCGCGTGCGGGCTGTCGACCGGGCTGGGGGCCGCGATGTTCACCGCAAAAGTACAAGCGGGCGCGACCTGCGTTGTATTTGGCGCGGGAATGGTCGGCCTCGGCGCCGTCGCCGGCTGTCGGCTGCGGGGGGCCGAGCGAATCATCTGCGTGGACCTCTCCGATCAGCGACTGGAGCTCGCGCGCGGCCAAGGCGCCACCGAGTGTTGGCGCGCGGACGGGCACGTGGTCGAGCGGACGCTCGAGACCACCGGCGGGTTCGGCGCCGACTACACGTTCGAGGCAACCGGCCTCGTATCGGTCATGCGAGAAGCGGTTGAGGCTGCGCGCATGGGGTGGGGTCTGTGCACGGTCTGCGGAGTTGCCGGAAAGGGCGAGACCCTCGATGTCGTGCCACGCTTGTTGATCACCGGGCGCCAGGTGTGCGGCTCTTCGTTCGGCGGGGTCAAGGGGCGCGATCAGGTACCCGAGCTCGTTGATCGATATCTGGCCGGGGACATCGACGTGGACCCGTTCATCTCGCATCGGATGCCGCTCGATGAGGTCAACCGGGCCTTTGAGCTGATGGAGGCACAGGACGGGATCCGCTCGATCCTCGAGCTGAGCGCCTGACGCCGCACCCGGCGGGCCTGGCCTCGGCCTGCGGCGGGCTCGCCATACTTTCGGCATCGCAGAGCCCGACGATGCCCAGATCGGCCGCACCGCGAATCAGATCGGCACGGTCTGCGCCAGTGAACCTGTGCGGATCGTTTCCTACGACGCGGCGTGGCCTGCGCGCTTTCAGCAGGAGCGCACAGCGTTGACAGACACGATCGGCGACTGGGCGATCGGAGGCATCCACCACGTGGGCAGCACCTCGGTTCCCGGCCTCGACGCAAAGCCGATCATCGACATCCTCGTCGGCGTCCAAGGCTTGGATGAGTCGATCTCGTGCGTGCAGCGCCTCGCCGCGCTCGGATACCTGTACGCCCCGTATCGCAGCCAGGAAATGCACTGGTTCTGCAAGCCCGATCCGCGTCGGCGCACGCATCACCTGCACCTCGTGCCGGTCGAGTCGGCGAGATTTCGCGACGAGCTCGCGTTTCGCGACTACCTGCGCGACCACCGCGACGTCGCCGGCGAATACGCGGCGCTGAAGCGCGATCTCGCGAGCAGGTTTGCGCACGACCGCGAGGCGTATACGGACGCGAAGGCCGAGTTCATCCTCGCCACGGTGCGTCGCGCCCGCGGCGAGCTTGGCGATGGCTAGCCGGGCGACCGATGCGAACCAGGGTCTGGGTCGCGCTCGATCGCGTGGACGATCACCGGATCGCCGAGCAGCGAGTCCTCGCGCATGACCCGAAAACCGAGTCGCCGCGCGACCCCCAGCGAGCGCGCGTTGTCCGCGTTGATCATCGCCGTGATATAGGGAACGGGCAGCGTCGTAAAGCCCCAATCCAGGCACGCGCGGCCGGCCTCGGTCGCGTACCCGTGTCCCCAGGCGTCCCGGCGCAGCGTCCAGCCCAGCTCGGTCTCCGCAAACTGCGGCCAGTACTTGAACCCGACGCGCCCGAGGAACAGACCGCGCGTCCTCCCGACTACCGCCCAAAACCCGTGCCCGCGCTCATGCCATTCGCGCTCGTTGCCCCGCAGGCGCTCCGCGGCCTGTATGCGATCGAGCGCCCGCACGAAGCGGGTCACCTCGGGATCGCGGTGGAGCGCGGCGAACTGCTCGAGATCGTCCAGCACCAGCGGCCGCAACAGCAGACGTTCGGTCTCGATCAGCATCGAGCGCAGGGTAGACCCCGGCGGGCTCGCATAACGTGTCCGAGGATGCCGACGTCGGCGAATATCTGTGCAGGGCCGTTCGGTCGGTTCTATGACTTCTACATCGAGCGCCCCTCGCTGATGCAGGTGATCGGGCGGCTGCTTTGGGGTATCGACGCCTCGCCGCTGTACGCGGGCATCGACGCCCTCAGCGACACCGGCGGCGGCGCGACGATCGTCGACGTGCCGTGCGGCGGGGGCGTCGCGTTCCGCGCTCTGCGCCCGGATCAGGACGTCCGCTATATCGCGGGCGACTTGGACGAGAAGATGCTCGCGCGCGCCAAACGGCGAGCCGCGCGCCGTTCGCTGGCGCAGATCGAGTTCGTCCGTGCGGATATGGAGGCACTCCCGTTTGCCGACTCGAGCGCCGATGTATTCGTCTCGCTCAGCGGCCTGCACATGCTCGCTCGGCCGGACGCGGCAGCCAGCGAGATCGTCCGCTGCCTGAAGCCTGGCGGCGAGCTGCTGGGCACGAGCTTCGTGCGCGAGGGCGCCCGTCGCCAACGGGCGATCTTCCGGGCCGGCCGCCGTCGCGGCCATGCCGAACCGCCGAGCTACCTGCGGCTACGGCGCGCGCTTCAGAACGCCGGAATCGCCGAGCTGGTGATCTCGCCCGAGCGAGGGTTCGTGGCGTTTCACGGCCGCAAGCCCGAGGGTTAGCCGCCGCGTCAGCGGGCCGCGTGGCGCTCAATGCCATAGCGGCGGGAGCGCGCGGATCATTCGCGAAGCTCGTCCAGCGTGCGGCCGCTGAGGACCGACCGAGGAGCTTCGCTGACGACGTCGGACCCGGGGTGCGCGTGCTCATCGCGGCGCTTGATCAGCAGCCAATTTGCCTTCTCGCCGGCTCGCGTGCGCTGCAGCGCAAAACCGCCGCGCAGCTTTTGCCCGTGCAGGACAAAGACCGCGTGTCCGCGATCGAGCGCCTGCGGCCACGGCACGCGACCGCCCTGCTCGTAGGCCCCTCGATCCCAGACGATCACACGGCTTGCCCCACGCACTCCCTCGAAGTTGCTCTGTGACTGGCTGTGCTCGGCGACCTCCACCGCGAGGCGCTTTACCCCCGGATCGAGCGAGGGTCCCTTGGGGACCGCCCATGAGCGCATAACGCCGCCGACTTCCAGGCGCAGATCGAAATGCAGGGCGGTCGCAGCATGCTGCTGGAAGACGAATGCGCCGGCGCTGATCCCGCGGATTGCGAATTGCTCGTGTCCCTCAACTGCGACCTGTTCGAGCGCGACGCCCGAGACGCGTGCGAGCCGAGGGCCGTTGTGAAGGTAGGCGACGAGCTGGGAGAGAGGTTGCTGGGCGCCCTCGGCGTGAACGTGCACGCTGCCGTCCTCGCCGTTGCGCACCCAGCCCATGAGCCCGAGTGCGCGCGCACGCCTGACCGTCGCTTCGCGAAACCCAACGCCCTGCACGCCACCGCTCACGACTGCGCGGATCGCCTGCGTCGCGGGCTCGCTCTCATCCGCGGCCACAGCCGATCAGACCCGAATCCCGACTTCTGGCAGCGATGGGTGTCGCATATGCGCAGCCACATATAGAGCATCGATCGGCCTCGCAGAGAGGATCGATCGGCCTCGACGGCGGTCCGGGTCTCGCAAGCGGGAAGGTCGTGATCGGGCGCTGAAGCTAGGCTCGGTCGATGGCCGATTGGGCAACGCTCTCACAAGCCGCGACGGCCGTCGGAACACTCGTCCTCGCGGGCGCCACATTCGCGGCGCTGCGCTCGGCGAACCGGTCGGGGCGCATCGCCGAGCGCACGCTGCTCGCCGGACTGCGCCCGGTGCTCGTGCCCTCAGGTCCCGACGATCCCGACGAGCAGGTCCAGTTTGCCGACGGGCGCGTATTTGACGTCGGCGGTGGACGCGCCTTGATTCATCAGGTCGACAGCGTGATCTATCTCTCGATTCCTTTGCGCAACGTCGGCGCTGGGCTCGCGGTATTGCGCTCCTATCACCTGGAGTCGGAGTCAGGCCAACGTGTCGGGGATGATCCGCTCGGCCCAGCGCGTCACCGCCGCGGTGACAGTGCTCCCGACCGGTCGGGGTTCAGCCGCCAGCAGCGCGACCTGTATGTACCAGCCGGGCGCCTTGGTTTCTGGCAGGCAGCTCTGCGTGAGCCGCAGACTGAGCTACACGCGGCGACTCGTGAAGCGGTGAGCAGCGGAGCCCGTGTGACAGTTGACCTGCTTTACGCCGATCACGAAGAAGGCCAGCCGACAATCACGCGGTTCGTTCTTTTACCAGGTGAAAACGACCGCTGGCGCTGCGACGTCACGCGTCACTGGAGTCTAGACGAGTCAAGCTGAGGCGCGGACGGCGCCATATAGAACACAGACTGGCCATATCGGACATCAGCGCGCCACCGCACTGTTCACATCTTGCCTACCGTTCGAGCCGGCCGCGGCCCGCTGCTGCTCGGATCAGCGGCCCTCTGACGGCGCCGACGACGCAGCTTGTCGGGCCCCTGCCGCGGCCGTCCTTGCGGCGCTCAGCGCTCGTCGCGGCTGGCGGCTTGGCACGGGTGGACAGTTTTCGAAGGCTCGGACCGCACTTGGAGAGGTTGCGTGGGAGGTGCGTGGGGAGGGCTCAAAAACCCCACTATTCATGCGGCTTTGGAGCCGAACCGCGACTGAACAAGACGGGGTCCACTGCCTCCTGCGATGGCCTCGACCGTGGCGTCGATGAACCTGGTGCGTAGAACCTCACTGCGCTCAGAATCCTTGCTCTCGAGCGTGTGCGAACTACTCTGAGTGAGCCCGCAGGACGGCTTGACAGCACGAGTTACACGTACTCCAGCGTCCATAGTCGCGTCTCCCTTTCCCTCCATCTTCCCGCTCACAATTCCTCTCCTGCACGCCCGGGCTGGCCACGTCCTTCACCGCCGCTAGCGCGCCTCACCCGTCCCGCTAGCAAATGTTCCCGGTACTGCATAGTCCCTGTGTGGGAAGAATGAGACCATATCCCGCCACGTTTGTCAAGGGCCTGTCAAGGCACCCCGACAAAAGCTGCCCTGAGCATCCGATCACCCCCGTCTTGTTCAGACGGTGCTCTCTCGTTGTACTAATTCAGAGCGCGAGTTCTATAACGTCTTCAGGTCTGCCGAAGACTGCGTTCTCGCGGCGTTCGACGAGGGCGTCGCACGGCTTTCGCGGGTCATCGCCAACGCTGTTTCGCGTGAGGATAGTGGCCTTGAGCGCGTAGCGGCGGGGCTGGTGTCCCTGCTTGGTTTCTTGGATGAGGAGCCATGCTGGGCGCGCTACTTAAATTCTTGATACACCGACAGCCCCGGCGGCCGTCCTCGAGCACCGCCGCCGAGCGCTGGCCGCGCTCGCGCGAGCACTAGAGGCCGAAACCGCAAAGGCACAAGCTAACGAGATACAGAGCGAGATCCAAGATCGAGCGCTGCGAGAGCACGAGAGGGCCGGGCCGGAATCGTCTGTACGTCCGTCTGCGCTCATGGCTGAGCTGATCGTAGGCGGCATCTTCTCGGTGCTTCGGGCGCGGATGCTCGAGAGCGTGCCGGAGCCATTCGTGGACCTGGCACCAGCGCTCGTGGAGTTCATCGAGGCCCCGTATCACGGTTCTGGCTCGAGCCGAGACCAGCAGGCGCCGAGCGGGACACAACCGGAAGAGGAACGGTCCAGGCGTGAGCGCTTGCCGGTGCGCGCCACCTACCGGACGACGCGTGTGCTGAGCGCGATCGGCGCATCGCCGCGCTTGAGCAATCGCGAGATCGCTGATGCCGCGGGACTCAGCGATGAGGGGCAGACCTCGAGGCTCTTGCGCCGTCTCGAGCAACGCGGCTTGGTCCAGAACGTCGGTCTGGGACAGCCCTGGGGCGAAGCCAACGCGTGGCTGCTGACGGCGAATGGCGAGCGTGTCCTTTATCTGACGCGCCACAGCCTTGTACCGGGCGCTGGCGCTGTGATGGGGCAGAGGATAAGGGGCGCGGCGTGAGACAGGCACTAGCTGATGGGAGCTTTTCGGTGCGGCGTCGCGGGTGGTGTGCGGCCGTGCCGTTGAGAGAGCAAGCGGACTATGTGCAGGGCTCCTGAGAGGACATCCCCGCCGGGCGTTCGCTTGTGGTTGCAACGATCGGTCGCGAGGCCAACAACAAGGCCTTTGGCGCTGGTCGATCAGTTATCCGAGAGGAAAAGGAGTAGTGGACAAGTGAGACATGTAAGGATGCTAGGGCTCTTCCTGATCGCGGCGCTCGTGGTGAGTGCAGTGACGGTAACGAGCGCGCTTGGCAGTACGGTGAAAAATCCGACTGAAAAGCTTAATATATATAAAAACTGCCCGGTCAACGGCGAATCCGCTGCAGGGCGTAAAGCCGAACTTTGCGTGTTTTCGGCTACCGAAGCGGCACCGGAAGGCGGCGCCTTCACGGTCGGCGGCATCACCGTGCCGTTGTTGAAGCAGGTGCAGCTGCAGTACGGCCTTGCCGAAGATCCGGAAACGGGCGCAACTGAATTCGTGGCGCCAACCAACGGTGCTCCAGCGATCGTGCCAACTCCAGAGTTGGTGCCGGGCGAACCGATCGGTCATATCTCGGCCGCTGAACAGGAAGAACTGGGCTGGCCGGTGGCCCTGAAGTTCAGCTACGCTCAGGCGCAGAAAAAAGGCTTGGTCAAGAAGGTTTACGAGTCGATCGAACAGGCCGGTATTCCTGTACAGAATGCCACTAACATCATATTTGAAGAAGGTACCGGTGTCGAAGCACCGGTAAAGATCAAAGGTGAAAATAAGTGGCTCAGCCAGCTGGGCGACGTCTGCTATATCGGATCGGAAGAAGACCCGGTAACACAGCATCTGACCACGGGGACAAGCACATCGCCGCTCACCGGAGAAGAACTCAAGGGTACAGCCGGCGAACTCAGGATCTTCCTCGAAGGTGACGCGATCCTCCTGACGCACAGTGATCTGGTCGATAACACGTACGCGGTGCCGGGTGCGACCTGCACAGGACCGTTTTCCAGCGTGATCGCTGCCACGATCAACAAGGAGTTCGGTATTCCGGCCGTCGCGGGGGCCAGTAACACCCAACTCAAAGGCACGCTGTACGAGTCGGTTGCGGCACTCATCAAAGAAAAGGGCATAGCTCAGTAACGCAAATGCCGTCAGAGGATCCCGCCTCCGTGGGGAGGCGGGATCCTCGTGCCGTGTGCCAATAGCTTCAAAGACTTTTGATTCGAACAGAGCTTCGACGGAAAGTGTGGATTGTATGAAACGTAGGAGCATCATAGGGATGTGCGTGGTCGCAGCGTTCCTGCTGAGCGTCGCATTCGCAGCGAACGCATCGGCGGCAGCACCAGAATATGGGAGGTGCGTGAAAAAAGCGACAAAATCGCTTCCCGGGTTCACGAGTAGCAAATGCACGATTGAAGCTAAAGAAGTGGCAAAAGGCAGCTACGAATGGTTGCCAGGTGCCGCGAAAGCAAGATTCACGAGCACCGGCGGAGTCGGCGTCTTGACGACCGTCGGCGGTGCCGGGGTGGAATGCCAGGCAGAGACAAGCGGTGGGGAATTCAAGCCAGGCAACAACAAAGAAGAGGCGGACGTGTTCGTGACGTTCACCGGCTGTAAAGCCCTGAATCAGCCGTGCACCACGGTGGGAGCCAAAACTGGCGAACTAGTCACGAATGAACTCGAAGGCATCGTCGGATGGGAAAATAAAGCGAAAAAAAAGACGGACCTCGAGCTGTTCCCGGCCAAAAGCGTATCGTCAGGCTTGTTCATCGAATTTGAATGCCAAGGCCTGGTGGTCAAGGTGAAGGGCCATGTGCTCGTGCCGATCAAAAACGACGCTATGAAGGAAACAGAAATACTGAAATTCGTCGCAAGCAAAGGCAAACAAAAACCTGAAAAATGGGAAGAAAGCTCCTCGCCTGCGATCCTCGAAGCAAGCTTCAAAGGAGGACCGTTCGAACAGGCGGGCCAGGACATCACCTCGACAATCAAAGGTGAAGAAAAGCTGGAGTTGAACGCAGTGGTCTAAGGGCCGCGTGCGAGGCGCTCAACTTGGGTCGATGTGGGGATTCGTAGGCGGATCCCCACATCACCACACTGGGCGCTTGAGGGGAGATCGCGGCTATAGGGCTGAAACGGGACGGGATGATGGGCGTGATACTCGCGGGCAAAGCAGCGGCTCAATGCAATAGGCGATATCGCTCGCGAGCGCTTATGATCTTGGCGGCCGCGATCACAGCGTCAGCGCTGGCGGACGCTTCGGCGCTGGCGCTGGTCGGCCACGGACACGTGTTTGCCGGGACCTTTGAAGGAACCGGCGAAAATGCGCTAAAGAACCCTTCCGGGATCGCCGTGGATGAAGCGAGCGGTGAACTATATGTCGCTGATCGCAGTGCGCCGCACGAACGGGTGGAGCGTTTCCGGTCCAACGGCGCCGGTGGGTATGAATTTGTGTCCGCGTTCGACGTGAAGTCGCCAGAAGAGATCGCGGTCGATAACTCCAAGAACGAATCCGATCCCTCAAGGGGGGACGTATATGTGGTCGGGGCGCTAGAAGAAGGGGTGAGCCCGGTAGAACACAATGTTCTGTACAAGTACAGTCCGGTATCGGGCAAAGTCGTCTTCAAAAAGACGCTTTTTCACGCCGAAAAAGAAGAACTCGAACTAGAAGACATCAACGGGGTCGCGGTCGATGCGAACGGTGGTCTGTGGGTGGATTGGGGCGAAGAAGCGGTCATCAGTGGCTTCAGTGACGCAGAAGTCAACCATTGGCAACCATCCTTGACGAAAGAATTGGAAGTCGAGAGCCAGTTCGAATGTCGCGCCCGACCAGGGTTCGCAGTCGCGCCCGACGTCGAATCGCTCTACGTCGCTCGTGAACGCGAGACCGCGCTTGAATGCCCCGAACAGGAAACGACCCCCGCGCTCGTCGCCAAGGCCGATGGCTCCGGAGAGTTCGTCGCGGGAGGTCTGGACCAGCAGGACAGCACCGGTGTCGCAGTCGATGCGAGCGACGGTGACGTCTACGTCGATAACGCCGGCAGCGTGGCGGCGTTCGCCGCCAACGGCGCGTTCATCCAGCGCTTCGGGGAAGCACAGCTCGACGGTGGCGGCGCCGTCGCTGTCGACTCCGCGAGTGATTACGTGTTCGTGGCCGAGCCCGGCGAAGGCAAGGTCGCGGTCTTCGCCCCGGAAGGCGCAACTGCGCCCACGGTGGACAGTATCTATGCTCAGAACCTCAGCCCGAGCTCGGAGCGGCTGATCGCGCAGATCGATCCGCACGGTGCCGAGACGACCTATGCCTTCCAATACAGTCCCGCCACGCTGCCAGCGCCCGGCGAAGAATGCACTGCGCCCTGCGTCGAAACACCCAAGCCCGAGCAGGACATCGGCGAAGCGTTCGGCGATCAGACGGCGAGCGTCGAACTGCGCGGGCTAGAACCGAACACCGTCTATCACTACCGCGCGCGAGCACGCAACGAACATGGAATCGCGGAAAGCCCGCAGGCCACCCAGACGTTCTTCACGACGCTGCCGAGCTCTGAAGGGGTGCTGGCCGATAACCGCGAGTGGGAGTTGGTCTCCCCGGCGGAAAAGCACGGAGCGACGATCGAACCGATCAGCCGCGAAGGCGCGCTGATCCAGGCCTCGGCCGACGGCGACTCGATCGCCTGGGCAGCGAGCGCACCGGTCGCAAGCGAACCGCAAGGCAACCGTCGCCCCGAACCCGTACAGGTGATCTCGACGCGCACAAATGAAGGATGGTCCTCGCAGGACATCGCCACGCCCCACGACAAGGGCGAAGGCTACAAGACCGGTCAAGCGACCGAGTATCGCTTCTTCTCCTCGGACCTCTCATTAGCACTCGTGCAGCCGCAGATTCCCGCCGAACCGTTTGAAAATCCGCCACTGGCGCCCGAAGCGAGCGAAAAGACGATGTACCGGCGCAGCGATGCTAGCGGTGAATACCAGCCGCTCGTCACCGCGGCGAACGACACGACTGGCAGGCCGTTTGGTGGGAAGCTCGAATTTGCGGGTGCGACACCCGATCTGCAACACGTCGTGTTTGACTCAGAAGTGCCCTTGGTACCCGGAGCGGGGGAACTGGGATTGTATGAGTGGGCGCCCGGATCGGCTCTAGAGCTCGTGAGCGTGCTTCCTGGAACTGAACAGACACCGGCTAGTGAACCCGCCCTCGGAGATCTGGGTCGCGATGTGCGAGGCGCGGTCTCCACCGACGGCTCGCGCGTCTTCTTCACCGACAAAGAAGACGAAGGCCCGCTGTATGTGCGCGATACCGTCAGAGGTGAAACAGTCCAGGTCAACGCTGCTCAGGGCGTCGCGGAACCCGACGAAGAAGAACGGGAAGAAGGCGTTGATCAGGTGCACTATCAGGATGCGTCCAGTGATGGTTCGCGGGTGTTCTTCACCGACAGCTGGCCATTGACCAGGGAATCGACGCTGGAACCGCGGCCCGGGCAAGTCGACCTCCCAGTGGATCTGTATGAATACGACCTCGAAAACGGTGAGCTGAGCGATCTCACGGTCGACCAGCGCGTGGGAGAATCCGCCGAAGTCTTGGGCACGCTGCCCGGCGTCAGCGAAGACGGCTCCTACGTCTATTTCGTGGCCAACGGGGTGCTCGCGCCCGGCGCCGAACCCGGTGACTGTCCCCGCGTCAAACCCGAACCGTATGTTCCGGACCCCGGAGCGACATGCAATCTCTATGTCTCCGAGCCTGATCCCGAACATCCGGGACGGCGCCAGACGCATCTGATCGCACGCCTATCGGCCGAAGACGCCCCGGACTGGGGGGCAGGGCATTCGCCGCCGGGATCGCTCGGCGGCGCGACCTCCCGGGTAGCGCCCAATGGGCACTACCTGGCGTTCATGTCCCAGCGCGAACTGACCGGCTATGACAATGTCGACGCCAACCCGGAAGCCAAAGGGGCACACGATCAAGAGGTGTTTCTCTACCACGCGGACACGGGACGGCTGGTATGCGCCTCTTGCAACCCTAGCGGGCAAGCGCCGCACGGAGTGTTCGACACCGAACAGGCTGGCGAAGGCGTCGGTCTGACCGTTGATCGTCCGGAAACCTGGAGCGGGCAGTGGCTGGCCGGGTCGGTCCCGGGCTGGACATTGATCGGGCTGACAAATCCCCTAGCCGAGCATCAGTCGCGCTATCTCTCTGACAGCGGCCGCTTGTTCTTCAACAGCGCCGACGCGCTCGTATTACAGGTCACGCCTCCCACTAGAGAAGAGGACCTAAACGGCAAGTCGCTGAACGTTGGCGTCGAGAGCGTCTATGAGTACGAGCCCGGCGGGGAGGGCAGCTGTATTAGCGTGCCGGGGTGTGTCGCGCTCATTTCCTTCGGGACGTCTGATCATGAATCAGCGTTCCTCGACGCGAGCGAAAACGGCAACGACGTGTTCTTTATGACCGCCGCACAGTTAGTACCTCAGGACACCGACGATAGCCTAGACGTTTATGACGCGCGGGTCTGCGGCACCGCCGGCGCCCAACCGTGCCTGCCGACGAAGACCCCTTCGCCGCCCCCGTGCAGCGGCGAAGAATGCAGGCCTGCGCCCTCGCCCCAACAGAGCTTTCCAATGCCGGCAAGCCAGACCTCCACCGGACCTGGCAACCCCGGCAAGCATGAGGTCGACCTCTCCACGACGAACCACGCGAAGCAGCTGACGCGAGCACAGAAGCTGAAGGCCGCCGTGCACGCGTGCCGCAAGCTAAGAAACAGGCGAAGGCGGCTCGCATGCGAAGCAAAGGCCCGCAAAAAGTATGGGTCGAAGACCAAGAGGAAGGCCGCAAAGAAGTCGACGACGCACGCGACAAAGGGAAAGCGCTAGACATGGCTGATCGGGCGCGCCCAACGATTCGACCCTCGCTTGTGAGCACCGGTGTTGTCCTACTGGTCATGTTGGTGCTCGCGCTGGCCAGCGCGAGCCCTGCGTTTGCGGGCGCCTGGTGGCATCTGTCCTCCCGCGCTGCGCCCACCTTCCTATCGCAGGGAGGAAGAGCGACGATCGTCGTCGCGGCCACAAACGTGGGCGATGCTGGGGTCAACGCTCTGACCGCGCCCGTGAGCATCAAGGACACGCTGCCCCCGAACCTGGAAGCGACCGCGATAAAAGGCGCGCCCGCGTACGAGAAAACAGAAGCGCAGAACATGACGTGTGAACTGAAAACGCTCAGCTGCGCCTCTCAGGCGGAAACGTTCCCGCCGTTCCAGACCCTCGACGTCACGATTGAAGTCAACGTAAAGGCGGGCGCGGGCACCGGCGAACGTAACGAGATGAGCGTTCAGGGCGGTGAACAGGAAGGCCAGCCGGGGACGAGTGTGCCGGGTGCTCAGGGAAGCGAGAAGCTTACGGTGAACGACGAATTGGTGCCTTTTGGCGTCGAAGAAGGCGGCTACACGCTCACACCAGAAGCAGAAGGCGGTGCGCTTGACAGCGAGGCCGGTTCGCACCCCTTTCAGCTAACGACCATGCTCGATCTCAATCAGACAACCGAATCGGTCCCCGGCCTGGGACTCGTTCCTTCCGCACCGGCGTTGCCAAAGAATCTGAGCTTCAACCTTCCGCCCGGCTTGATCGGGGACCCACGTGCAGTGAAGCCCTGTCCGGACATAGATTTTCTTGCACTCTACATCAAGTCAACCAATGCGTGCAAGCCAGAATCCGCGATCGGCGTCGTCGTCGTGACCTTGGATGAACCGAGCAACTATCACTTCGTCACACGCGCGGTTCCCTTGTGGAATCTGGAACCGGCCCAAGGCGAGCCTGCCAGGTTTGGCTTCGAGGTGTACGACGTGCCCATCGTGCTGGATACCTCCGTGCGCACGGGCGGCGACTACGGCGTGACCGTCAGCGTCAGCAACGCTACCGAGGCCGCGCAACTGCTAGGCAGCGAAGTAACGATCTGGGGAGTACCCGCAGACTCAAGCCACGATCAGTCACGTGGATGGAGTTGCGTAGAGGGCGGCATCTGGAGCAACGAACAAGCCTGCGAACCGCAGCACCAATCCCAGCCATCCGCATTCCTGACGCTGCCGACCTCATGCACCGGGCCAGTCGCGACGACCGTCGAAGGCGAATCCTGGCCGTTCAACGCGGTGGGCAGCGAACCCGGACGGATCTCCACCTTGCAAGGACGAGCGTCAGAATACAGCCTCCCAACCGGGATGCAGCACTGTGAACGCCTGCCGTTCAAACCCTCGATCGGTCTGGAAAGCGAATCGCATGAAGCGAGCACCCCGACCGGGCTTAAGGTCGATGTCCACGTCCCTCAACAGACGAGCCTGGAAGGCGAAGGGTTGGCCGAGGCGGACGTTAGAAGTACGACCGTGACATTGCCAGAAGGAGTCGAGCTCAACCCTTCTGCGGCTGAGGGTCTGCAAGCGTGCTCCGAGCAGCAGATCGGCTATGAAGGCCCTCCGAGCAAGGACCCGCTTTCCGAAGGCGCGCCGCAACCGCTGCGATTCTCAAGCCAACCAGCGGACTGTCCGGACGCCTCCAAGATCGGCGCCGTGCGCGTACACGCGCCCCTGCTCGAACACGAACTGCAGGGTGCCGTGTATCTGGCGGCACAAGACGAAAATCCATTTGGTTCATTGCTCGCGCTATATATCGTCGCCGAAGACCCGTACTCCGGTGTGCGTGTCAAGCTCGCAGGCGAAGTCAAGCTATCGGGGGAAACAGGCCAGATCACTTCGACGTTCGTGAATACCCCGCAGCTACCCTTCGAAGACTTCGAACTGGAATTTTCAGGCGGTCCACGCGCGGCAATCTCAACGCCGGCTCTGTGCGGGCGCTACGGCACCAGTGCGTCATTTACACCATGGTCAGGCACGGCGCCCGTCGAAGCCTTCTCAGAATCGGGGTTCAACCTGACTTCTGGTCCCAGCGGGCTTCCGTGCACCGACCCGCAGCCCTTCGCACCCGCGGTGGCAGCTGGTTCAGCGAACAGTCAGGCAGGCGTGTTCACCGCGTTTACGCTCCAGATAAATCGTCCCGATGCCGATCAGGCGCTCAGCGCGTTGTCGCTGCGCCTACCCGCGGGCGCAGCGGCGATGCTGGCGTCGGTCACTCCGTGTCCGGAACCGCAAGCCAGCGAGGGGACGTGTGGGCCGCAGAGCGAAATCGGCCAGGCGACAGCGGTATCTGGCCTCGGCCCTGATCCCTACACCGTGACCGGCGGACGCGTCTACATCACGGGGCCATATGCCGGCGCGCCGTTCGGCCTGTCGATCGTGACCCCGGCGGTAGCTGGACCGTTCAACCTGGGTAACGTCGTCGTACGCTCGGCGATCACGATCGACCCGCACACCGCGCAGGTCACCATCACCAGCACACTCCCCACGATGGTCCAGGGTATCGGTATGCCGAGCTCGGGCATTCCCCTGCAGCTCCAACGCATCTACGTGACCGTCGACCGGCCCGATTTCGAGTTCAACCCCACAAGCTGCGAACCGAAGCGAATCGACGGCATGCTGACCGGCGCGCAGGGCGCCACAGCTCCGGTCGCCGTGCCGTTCCAGGCAAGCAACTGCGCCGCACTCCCGTTCAAGCCCACGCTGATCGCCGGTACCCAGGGGAGGACGAGCAAACTGCAGGGCGCGAGCCTCAAGGTGAAGGTCACATCCGGCCCGGCGCAGGCGAACATCGCCAAAACGGTCCTCACACTGCCCTCGACACTGCCTGCGCGCCTGAGCACGATCCAAAAAGCATGCGTCGCTGCGACATTTGAAGCAAACCCCGCCGCCTGCCCCGAAGGCTCGGTGATCGGCCACGCGATCGTGCACACGCCAGTGCTCAGGAGCCCACTCACGGGGCCGGCCTATCTTGTCTCCCACGGTGGCGCAGCATGGCCCGATGTCGAGTTCGTCTTGCAAGGCGAAGGCATCACGCTGATCCTCGACGGACAAACAGCGATCCGCAAAGATGTGACCACCTCGAGCTTTGAAAGCGTCCCCGACGCACCCGTGAGCTCCTTCGAAGCGATCCTCCCGGAGGGCTCACACTCCGCGCTCACCACCAACCTCCCGGCCAAGGATCACTACGACCTTTGCGGCACCAGCCTGAGCATCCCCGCGACGCTCACAGGCCAAAACAACGCGATCGTCACCCAAAAGACGAAAATCATTGTCGAAGGCTGTCACGTCGTTGACAGCAGCAGGCCCAGGCCGCTCACCCGCGCGCAAAAGCTCGCACGAGCTCTCGAGGCCTGCCGCAAACGCTACAAACGTGCGCGCGCCAAACGCGCCGTGTGTGAACACAACGCGCGCAGAGCCTACGGCGCCGCGCGGACCGGGCACGCGCGCCACAAGCACGCAAAGAGCAAGCGAGCCAGGTGACGACCGAGCTGGCGCGCGCCGTCCGATCCCGGAACGAAGCTGTCGCGGCAGCTCTGACATTGCGCGCCCCGCCTCGTGACAGCAGCGTTATGGGAGAATCGTCCAGTGGGGTCGATTCGATTCAGCACGACGCTCCTCGCGCGCGGCCATGCGGCCGCGGTCCTGCTGGATGACTCGCAGGTAGCCGCGATCGGGGAGGGCGCAAAGCGGTTTTTGGTGATCGCAACGGTCGACGGCTACGCCTGGCGTACGAGTGTCGCGCGCATGCGCGGCGAGTTCCTGGTGGGCTTGAATCGCGCCGTGCGCGAGGAGGCGGGCGTGAGAGCCGGGGATACGGTCGAGGTGGAGCTCGAGCTGGACACCGCTCCGCGCGAGGTGCCGGTGCCCGACGCGCTGGGCAAAGCGCTCGGCCGCGATAACGCTGCGCGCTCGGCCTTCGAGGCTCTTGCCTACACCCACCGCAAGGAGTACGCCCGCTGGATCGAAGAAGCGAAGCGCGAGGACACGCGCGCGCGGCGCGTCACGAAGACGCTCGCGAAGCTACGCGAGGGGACGACCCTGAGCTGATCACGCGTCCAACAGTCCTCCTGGACGGGCCGCCCACCCCCGGGCTCCTCGACGGCGACGAAGCGGCAGGGTCGCGCTCTCTCATGGGTCAGCTCGTATCGATTGGCACTAGACCCACTAATGGTCGCTCTTGGGACGGCGCAGCGGGCTAAATGTCAAGTGGTCCGCGATGCGGACGCTCGGGCGGACAAGCCGGAGGCGCTCGAGCTCGATCGAGCAATTCCCGCTCTGAAGCCAAATCTGACCCCTTGATGCTCGGCTGTCAGCCGTCGTCGCAGGGCCTGCAACTCGACTATCCAGTTTGGTCCGATAGGCGATGGCTTGACAATTATTCGTGCCTTTCTGTCCAAGTGACAAAGCTCTTACGCCGTGTCATACTGGAGTTTATGAGAGCCATCGAGACCGTCGACTTCGAGATCGCGGGCGACGGCATCCTCCGCCTCTCAGACGGTACGACGATGTGGGTGAAGCGCGCGCTCACCCCGAATAAACGGCGCCTGAGCCTGATCGGCAGCCAAAGCCGGCGACCGGACTACTGGACGGCCGGGTGGCCCGAGGATTGGCCCGAGACGCAGGAGATGTTCCCGTTCGGCGACCGGCCGCAGTTCGCGGGGCACCGCTCGCCTTCCCGCTAGCAGCGGCTACTCCCAGCAGGCTCCGGGCCCGACAGTGCCGATGGCGCCGGCGCGAGCTGTCGCGCTCTAGCTGATCGTATAGACGAGCGAGATCTGTGCCGCGAGGGTGCAGCTAGCCGACGTGGCCTTTTTTGCGACGGGATGCTTCGGCTTTGCGCGCCTGGGCTTTGCCCGCTGGGTCGCGCTCGGGGCCTTCGCCGGTGCGGCCGCCGGGGCAGTGAAGCCCGGCTGGGGACCTGAGCCGAAGTCGGGCTGTTCGCCTTCGTATTCGGCGTAGCTCGATTCAGTGCCGCCGCTGCACGCGATGTACCCGCCGTCTTCGACGACGCTCTGAACGCTTCCGAGCGTGGCGCCAACCTTGCCTGCGAGGAACTCGGCCTTGCTCTGTCCGTCAGCGACTGCGCTTGCCATGCTTTCGCGGTACACCGCCGTCGCCGCGGCCGCGCCGTCGTGTTGGCCGACCGGCAGATTCGCGATCCCTTGCACGCTGATCGTGCGCAGCGGCGAGCCGGTCGGCGCTTCCGCGACTGCCGTCCCGAGCATGTTCGCGGCGAACAGGCCTACTGCTGATGCCAGGACTGCTGCGATTGCGGCTTTCATCGGACCTCCGCGTGTGGCTCGACACGCGCTCGACGGCTGTTCACGAGTGTAGCGGCCCGCGGTAAGCCCACGAGCGATGATCTCTGCGCCGGCAGAGGTATACCGGTATTTGTCCAGCCGCGTTTCAGAGGAGGTCGCAGACCGGCATGGGCTCAGTCAACTGTCACATCTCGATGTCGCTCGACGGCTTTGTAGCCGGTCCGGAGCAAAGCCCTGAAAACCCGATTGGAAAGGGGGGTATGCGCCTTCACCAGTGGGCGTTTGCGACAGCTAGCTGGCGCGAGCAGCATGGACAGCAGGGCGGTGAGCGGGCCCCCGACTCGGACGTGATCGACGAGGTCCTAGACGGCGTCGGCGCACACGTGATGGGCCGCAGGATGTTTGGAGGCGGCGCTGGGCCCTGGGATGAGTCCTGGAGGGGCTGGTGGGGCGAGGAGCCGCCCTTTCACGCGCCCGTGTTCGTCCTCACCCACCACCCGCGCGAGCCGCTGGCGATGCGGGGCGGCACGACGTTCACGTTCGTCACCGGCGGGATCCAAGCGGCGCTCGATCAGGCCCGCGCAGCTGCGGGGGCCAAGCACGTCGCGATCGCGGGCGGTGCCAGCGCCGTGCAGCAGTTCCTCACAGCCGGGATGCTCGATGAGCTCTATCTTCACATCGTGCCATTCATCCTCGGCGCAGGAGAGCGCTTGCTCGAGAACGTGGGCGACCCCACGCTAGAGCCAGTCAAGGTGATCGACTCGCCCGGCGTTACGCACATCAAGTATCGGATTGCGCGCTAGCTGGGCGCCAGACAGACATGTGGGGTCTTCGCCGAGTCCTTCGCGGCGGCTATAAACTGGCACGCGCATCCAGACCCGGCGAGATGGAGGATCGATGACTACGAGGGCCGATTTCACAGAACAGGAGTGGGAGCAGGTTCTGGAGGGACCAACCAGCGCGGGCGTGATCATCATCGCCGCGCAACGCGGCGGAACTCTGCGCGAGACCATCTCGATTGCGAAGGCGTACGCCGAGGCGCGCCAGCAGCATGGCCAAAGCGAGCTGCTTGACGAGATCGTCGCGGCGAAGCCGGAGATCGATCACACCCGCTATGGCTCGCTCGAAGAGCTCAAAGAACACTCCTTCGCACATCTGCGCGATGCCCTCGCGCTGCTAGATCGCAAGGCCACGCCGCAGGAGCTCGACGAGTACAAGCGCTTCATCGTCACCCTCGCGGAAAAGGTGGCTCGCGCGCACAGGGAGAGCGGGCGCGATCAAGATCCGATCAGCGACGCCGAGCACGCGGCAATCGATCAGATCAAAGAAGCTCTGGGATAGGGCTCAGTCACACTCTTGATCGCGTCGCGCAAAATCCGGCTCACTCTGAGTTGGTCTGTTTTCACCTCAATCCCTAAAGACGCCCGCTGGTAGCCTAGCGTCCTAGCGATCAGCCGCTGTGACGACTTGGCGGATGTTTGCGCAAGCGCCACGCCGCAGCGCGAGGCTCCGTGGTTCATGCTGCGCCGGATGAGCCGGGGTCGCTGCCCCGGCGGGGCTCAACGGACCGCCATGAGGCCGTCCTCGGACCGCGGGCGCTCCGGCGGGACGCCCGTCAGGCCCTGGTCGAGAGGGGTCGCCCGGTATGGGGCCGAGACGCGGGAAGTTGGTGGGAAGGCTGCAGAAAACCCAATACCTATGCGGGTTTAGCGCTAGTACCGGGACGAAGATAGACGGGGGGCACTGGCCCCGGCGACGGCCTCCACGGTTGCGTCGATCAGCCGGGCGCGCAGGCTTTCGGTGTCCTCGTGATCGCTGCCCTGGAGCGTATGTGAGCCGCTCTCTATGACTTGATATGAGGGGTGGACAGCGCAATCAAGGCGCATCGTGGCATCCATCGTCGGCTCCCCTTTTCCCCCAACTGTCCCTCTCACAATCCTCTCCTGCACTCTTGAACGTGTGCGTCGCGTGTCGCCGCGAGGGATAAGGTCTCGCGTGCAACCAGTTGCACCCCGCATTCCGCGCAACTTTCGTGGGAAGAATAAGACCATATACCGCCGCGTTTGTCAAGGGGCTGTCAAGGCGCCCAGTAAAAATCGGCCGCTGATAGTACGGTCACCCCCGTCTATCTTCGACGGAGGTCACTCATTGTGTTGTTTCACAGCGCGATTTCTATGAGGTCTTCCAGTGCGTCGACGATGATGTACTAGCCGCCTTCGACGACGGGGTCGCGCGCGTTTCGCGGCTCGTCGCTGACGCCGCTGGGCCTGAGCACGCCCGGGCCGGGCGCATACGTGCCGGGCTGTCCGCGCTGCTCGAATTCCTCGATAGCGAACCGCGCTGGGCGCGCTTCTTGATCCTCGAGCCGCCGATTGCAAGCGCCGCGCTGCTCGAGCACCGTCAACGAGCGCTTTTCGCGGTCGCGCAAACACTGGCACGCGAGACACAAGAAATCGGGACCGGGTCCTCCGCGTCGCGAGCTCCGGCGACGCTTACCGCCGAGCTGATCGCTGGGGGCGTGTTTTCAGCCATTCGCGCGCGGATGCTTACGGGTGCAAGCGCTCCCTTGGTCGAGCTGGTCCCCACCCTGATGGCGTTCATCGCCGCCGCATATGGTGGGCTGGGCGCGAGCGTCGAGGCGGGGGCGGCGATGGTAGGAGAGAGGGACACGGCGTCGCACAGCCAGCGCCTGCCCGTGCGCAACACCTATCGCACCACGCGCGTTCTCAGCGCGATTTGCGCAGCCCCGCGGCTGAGCAATCGCGAAATCGCCGACGCCGCGGGGCTCAGCGACGAGGGCCAGACCTCGAAGCTGTTGCGCCGGCTCGAGCAGCGCGGTCTGGTGCAGAACGTGGGTCTCGGTCAGCCCTACGGCGAGGCGAACGCGTGGCTGCTGACCGCGTATGGCGAGCGCGTCCTGCATGCAACCCGTCAGAGCCTCGTGCCGGGCGCGGGTGCGGTGGGTGCCCGGAGGGTCAGGGGCGCCGCGTGATACCCGCTCCGGTTGACAAGAGCTTTTCGGCGCCGCGTCGTGCACGATGTGCGACCGCGCCGGCGAGAGAGCAAGCGGATGACCGCTGGGTTGGAGGAGCAGATGTACCCCCAGCTCGTCCGGTTGTCGTTGCAGACGATCGATTGCGAGGCCTCGCCAAGCGAGGGGCCTGCGACGTCGGTCGATAATTACCGAGAGGACAAAGGAGTAGTAAAAGTGAGACATGTAAGGATGCTCGGCATCAGCCTCGTCGCAGCGTTTACCGTCGCGGGGATTGCCGCCGGCCCGGCGTTGGCCAAAAAAGCAAGCAATCCATTTGAAAAATTCAACGAATGCCCGTTGCAACTGGTTCAAGAAAATGGCTGCATCTTCGGCGAAGCCGGCAAAGAATCATTCTTCCAGGCGGGCAAGGTCACCGTCCACTTCGTAAAACCTGTAAAGCTGAACATAGGCTTCACCGAAAGTGAAGAACATCCCGAACGGGAGAACGTCTGGGGCGCCGAGGACGGTCATTCGATCACCAAGGAGCCCGAGCCGGCACCGAGCCTGACCGAAGGGATCGACACCGAAAAGCTCTCGGAAGCCGAAAAGGCGCGGTACGAAGCGTACCTCGCGAGCGGTGGCTCGACCAAGGTGACGGCAACGATTGAACTGGCCTTGCCGGCAAGCGACATCTTCCTCGATGAGGCCAACCTGCTCGAGGAAGAAGGCGAGTCGTTCGGCTTCCCCGTGATGATCCACCTGAGCAATAAGTTCCTTGGTACAAAATGCTACGTGGGCAACACGACCGAACCGATTAACGTTCCGTTTACTACCGGGGAAACTCATCCGGAAGCGCCAAATACTCCGATCCACGGTACGCTCGGACACATCGTCGTGATCGGAGAAGGCCAGATTCTAGAGGTGGAAGGCCCGCACTTGGTCAACAATGAATACGCGGCTCCGGGTGTCGGAGGCTGCGGGATCAACGGCAGCCTTGACGAATCGATCGACTCAGCCCTAGGTCTCCCGTCGCCGGCGGGCTCGAATACCACCGAGCTGATCGGCAACTTGTTCCAAGCAGGCGCCGGGGCAATCGACGAACACATCAAATTCTAGGATGCAGGTAGTCGCTGGATACGGAAAATAGCGAAGCAGCAAGGCGCTAAGAAGTCTGGCGACAAAGTCACACTAGGCTCGTAACGCTAACCGAGCGGGCCTAGTGTGACAGCAAAACTTTCGCTACAAGTTCACGAGCAAAGAGAGTCAAGGACATGAATCGTTCAAAGGTGACGGGCATTTGCCTGCTTCTCGCGTGTATCGTCAGCGCAGTCGCGGTGACAAATGCGTGGGCGTTTTCGCCGCCTGAAATCGGACGGTGCGTCAAAGTTGCGGCGGGCGCGGGCAAATTTAGCAGTGCAACGTGCACGAAAGAAAAGAAAGCTGGCAGCTTCGAATGGCTTCCGGGTGCGGAAAAAAAGAAATTCACCACGACGGGAGGAGTGGGCACCCTTTCCACCGTGGTGGGAACAACAGTGACGTGCAAAACCGAGGAAAGCGGTGGCGAATTCAACTCGTCGAAAACCGTGTCGGGCGTAGTGGTGCGGTTTACGACTTGCGAATCGGCTGGCTTCAAATGCGCAACTGCCGGTGCCAAAGAAGGTGAAATCGTGACGAACCCGCTCGAAGGCAAGATCGGGATCGAAAAACGCGGCATTGTCGGAGGAAAAGAAGTGCCGAGCAAAAATAAGATCGCGTTCGACCTGTTCCCGACTGCAGCTGATGGCGGGCTGTACGTAACCTTTAACTGCGGTCTGTCACTCCATATCACAGTCGGTGGGTCTGTTTTGGTGCCTATCAAAACGGCTAACAAAATGCTTTCGACGCTGGAATTGAAATATTCCGCGAAAGGTGGTCATCAAAAACCCGAACATTTTGAAGGCGAACCCAATGACATCCTGATCACCGAAATCAACGAAAAAAAACCAGAACAGTCTGGGATCACCATTGCGACGAAACAGACCGCAGAAGAACCGCTGGAGGTAAACACGGTCTTCTAAGGCAGGCTACGTGATGGGCATTGGGAGTCGGGGCCGGCGGCGGCCCCGCTCCCCGTGTCATCTAAAGGTCAGTCGGCCGCTTCGGCGAGCGTCAAATAGGCGAGCCGACGCGACCGCTGAGCCTGGCGGAGTCCTGTTGGTGAAGAGCGCTGGAGAGCTGCCATGAAGTCGTGCAGGAAACCAACTGAGCAACGGGAGCGACGTGGGCGCAGCGGGCTACTCGTTGGTCTGGTTCTGATGATCGGGGTGACTGCATTCTGGTGCGGATCGGCTCAGGCTTTGACGCAGAGGGGCCACGTCTTCGGTTTTTCGTTTGCTGCTGCTGGCGCTGGAGTGGGTGAATTGTCGGGTCCGTCGGGGGTGGCGGTTGATGAAGAAACGGGCGATGTGTATGTCGTCGACGGTGCGAATGACCGCGTGGAGCGCTTCGGCCCAGACGGCGAACCCATGGCTGTTTGGGGCTGGGGGGTAAAGGACGGGAAGGCGGAATACGAGATCTGCGAAGCGGATTGTCAGGCTGGAATAGCGGGCGATGGCAAGGGGCAGTTTCGCTCGCCGGAGACGATCGCCGTGGATAACTCGACCAGCGCCTCAGACCCCTCTCGTGGCGATGTGTATGTGGTCGCTGATGCGCGTGACGAACATAGCCGTCTTGAGAAGTTCAGCGCCACCGGCGAATTGCTCGGTTCGATAAAGCAGGCGGGGGTCGAAGCGAAATGGGAAGGAGCGCTCGACGGGGTCGGGGTGGATGAAGGCGGAAGGCTGTGGGTGTATCGCGGTGTCGAAGCGGAAGGGATCGTCGAACGTTTCAGCGACGCTCTGAAGAACGGGTTTGAAGAACCGGCGCTCGAAGTGGGTGTGCTATGCCCGAAACCGGGGTTTGCCGTGGATGGGGCCGGCGATCGGCTCTATGTCGATCACGAACGGACCAACCGCGAAGAAGAATGCCCCTCAGAATGGGGCCAGACGCCGCTCCCCGTCGTCGCTGCGCAACTTGAAGACCAGGGGGAAGTGCTCAGCACACGCCTTGCGGCCCTAGATCCGCTGCAGACGACCGGGATCGCCAGCGAAGCAAAAGGTGGCGGCACATATGTCGGCAATGTGGCAAGTCTGACGGCTTTTAACGCAAGCGGCTCGTTCGTGCAGCGCCTGTCGCTGCCCGGGGAACACGCTGTCACGGGCGGCCTGGCCGCCAACGCCAGGACAGGCCGCGTGTATGTCGCAGACTCCGCCCAGGCGAGGATCGACGTGTTCGAGCCCGAAGGGCCCGGCAGGCCGACGGTCGACGGCATCTCAGCACAAAACCTGACGCCGACCTCGGTCAAGCTCTCGGCCCAGATCGACCCGACCGGTGCCGACACGCGCTACTACTTCGCCTACGGCACCGTCAACTGCCAGAGCAGCCCGGGCTCGTGCACAGAAGAGCCGGCGCCGCCGGGAAGCGATATCGGCGCTGGCTTCACCGACCAGCCCGCGGCTGTGGAACTGCAGGGGCTGAAACCGAGTACCACCTACTACTACAGAATCATCGCGACCAACGAACACGGGCAAGCGGAAGGCTCAGAAACGTTTGGCACGATCACGACCCTGCCGAGCGCCGAAGGCGTGCTGCCCGACGGCCGCGGCTGGGAGCTGGTCTCCCCGGCGGAAAAGGATGGTTCGAGCATCGAACCGTTGCGCAACGAAGGAGGCCTGATTCAGGCCTCGGAAGACGGCAATGCGATCACCTACGTAGCAAACGGCCCGATCGTGTCAGAACCAGAAGGCAACCGCGCACCCTACCCGACCCAGGCGATCGCCACGCGCACGGACTCGGGCTGGTCCTCGCAGCAGATCGTTACCCCCCGGGTCACGGGCGAGGGCTTCATCCCTGGCGAAGCGTCCGAGTACCGGTTCTTCTCGCCCGACCTGTCGTTGGGGTTGGTGCAACCGGACAACGGCTCGGCGGTAGAACCGCTGGAACAGCCGCCCTTGGCGCCTGAAGCGACCGAAAAAACGATCTACCTGCGCGAAACTTCAAGCGGCCGTTACCTCCCGCTTGTGACTCCTGGCGACGACAGCGCGCACACGCAGTTCGGCGGCAAGCTTCACTTTCTGGACGCAACAGACGACCTCAGCCATGTCGTCTTCTCGGCGGAAGTGCCGTTGGCGCTGGGCTCGGGAGCTGGTCTTTATGCGTGGCACTCTGGCGGACCGCTTGAGCCGGTTAGCGTGCTTCCCGACCGCGCGCCTGCGCTTGAAGCTGCTTTGGGCGCTGAAGATCGAAACGTCCGCGGCGCGGTGTCGAGCGATGGGTCGCGCGTGTTCTGGACGGGAGAAAGTGAAATTGAACGCAATGGGGCGAGCGAAACCGTCCGCCACCTCTACATGCGCGATATCACCACAGCGCAGACGCTGCAGGTCGACGCCGCCGCCTCGGGGATAGCTGAACCCGGAGAAGAAGAAAGCGAAGTCGGCTTCCAGGCGGCCAGCAGCAGCGGCTCGAGAGTGTTCTTTACGGACACCGCAAGACTGACCGAAGACTCAAAGCTCGAACCATTGCCCGGTCTGCCGGGCAACCCCGCGGACCTGTACGAGTGCGAAGTCGTTCAACAGGCCGAAAAGCCTGCTTGCGACCTGAAGGACCTCACTGTCGACGAGAACCCCGGCGAAAGCGCGGAAGTGCTCAACGTGGCACCCGCGGTCAGCGAAGACGGCGCATACGTTTACTTCGTCGCCAACGGCGTCCTCGCCCCCGGCGCTTCGCACGGGCATTGCGTGCGCTCGGATGGAGAAACGCCCCCGCCAGAAGCAACGTGCAACCTGTACGTGTGGCACGAAGGAGCGATCTCGTTCATCGCGACGCTCTCAAACGAAGACTCCGGCGATTGGGGTAGCACCGAGGGCGGCGGAGAACGGGGACAGAGCGTGGAGGAACGCCCGGACCTGGCCGACGTAACCGCGGGCGCATCGCTCAACGGCCAATACCTCGCATTCATGTCCAAGCGCAGCTTGACAGGGTTCAACAACGTGGATGCGAACCCGGCGGCCGGCGGCGCAGCCGACGAGGAGGTCTTTCTGTACGACGCCAGCACGAAGCTGATCACCTGCGCCTCATGCAACCCCGATGGAGAACAGCCCGATGGCGTACTGGACACGCAAAAGGCCGGAGAAGGACTGGGGCTGCTCGTCGATCGCAGAGGCGACTGGTCAAGCACCGAAGGTCTCGCTGCTCCCACCGATCACTGGCTCGCCGCGAACATACCCGGGTGGACTCCATTGGGGGTAAGCGGCGTACCCGCGGCGCTGCGCCAGCCACGCTATCTATCGAACACCGGGCGCCTGTTCTTCAACAGCGCGGCCGCGCTCGTCGGAAGCGAAGGCGCCCGAACGCGCCAGGAGGTGATCAACGGACAACCAACCCAGGTCGGTGTGGAGAACGTTTATGAGTATGAGCCCAACAACGTCGGCTCATGCACAAGTGAACATGGCTGCGTCGCGCCGATCTCCTCCGCAACGGCCGAAACAGAATCCGCCTTCGTGGACGCCAGCGCAACCGGCGACGACGCGTTCTTCGTCACCGCTCAACCACTCGTGGTGGCCGACCACGACACAAACGCCGATCTTTATGACGCGCGCGTCTGCACGACGCAGTCGCCGTGTTTCAGCACTGAAGTTGTCTCTCGCAGCTCATGCGAATCCAGCAGTTCGTGTAGACCGGCTCAGGCGCCGGTACCAGCCGCAACGGCACCTGCGGGCAGCGCGTTGCCTTATGTGCCTGAAAGCAGTACACGCGGGGCACCCGCCGTCATACAAAGCAGCCCGCCGCGAAAGGCTCTGACGCGCGCGCAAAAGCTCGCCAAAGCGCTGAAGATCTGCCGCACACGCTTCAAGCACAACAAGAACAAGAAGCGCGCCGGCTGCGAACGCCAGGCGCACAAGGCCTACGCAACCAGCAAGGCTGGGCATCGATCCAAGAGAGGAACGAAATGATGCGCCGGGCGCGCTGGTGCCGTCGGCGGGCGATCTTGCTCGCGCTGTCCCTTGCGGCGGTCCTTCAGCTCATGGGCATGCTGTCCGCGGCGGCTGATGCCGGCACACCTGCGCCGTGGTGGCACCTGTCGTCGGCCTCCGCGCCCAGCTACCTACGACCCGGTGACACGCAAGACGTGGTCTTCGCAAGCGCGAGCAACGTCGGGGACGAGGCCAGCAACGGCACGGTCACGATCAGCGACTCGCTACCGGCGGGCTTGACGGCTACGGCGATCAAACTGGTGTCCTCCGATGAACACCAGCAAGGAAGTTGCGAAGCGCTGCCCGCCCTGCGCTGCAGCTTCTCCGGCAGCGTTCAGCCGTATGTGCGTCTGGAAGTTAGGATCACAGTCGAAGTGGCTGCCGCCTTACACGCCGGGCCGATCCAGAATCAGGTCGCGATCGACGGCGGCGAAGCGGCGAGCACATCGCTCACGGAAGCGCTCAAGGTCGCCGACGAACCAACGCCGTTCGGCATCGAAGCGCTGAAGTTGATCCCCGAAGATCAAGGCGGCGCGCAGGATCTCCAGGCTGGCTCGCATCCGTTTCAACTGAGCACCGTGCTGAACTTCAACCAAACGCTCGAACCAGGCAAGGGCACCGAACCCTCCGCGCCGGCGCTGGTGAAAGACCTGCACTTCGATCTGCCTCCAGGTCTGATCGGCGATCCGCAGGCGACCCCCCAATGCTCGGACGCGAACTTCGCCACGCTGTACGTGAAAGACACCGACCTCTGCCCGCCGCAGACCGCCGTCGGCGCCGCGCTTGTGACGCTCAATGAACCGGCGAATGCAGGTTACATCACGGCGACGGTGCCGTTGTTCAATTTGACGCCGGCGCCGGGGAAGCCGGCACGGTTCGGCTTCGAGGCATTCAACGTGCCAGTCGTCCTGGACGCGAGCGTGCGCACGGATGGTGATTACAACGTTCAGGTGAATGTCAGCAACGCGACCACGGCCGCGCAGGTGCTCGGCAGCGAAGTGATCTTCTGGGGCGAACCCGGCGATCCCGCCCACGATCAATCGCGCGGTTGGCAGTGCATCGTCGACGGCGTCGACGCCATCGAAGGCGAATCGTGTCAAGCGCCCGATCCGCGCTCGACCACGCCGCTGTTGACGCTGCCGACGTCGTGCGAAGGCCCGCTGACCGCGACGCTGTCGGGGGATTCGTGGTCGGGGCAGACGCTCGCAGGCAGCGCGATCGTTCCGGCGTTGACTGGCTGCGGGGGATTGCCGTTCTCGCCGACGATCGACGTGACCGGCGAAGAGCATACGGCGAGCACGCCGACGGGGGTGACGGTCGATGTCGGAGTGCCGCAGGCGGCGACCTTGGCGGCTGGTGGGCTGGCCGAGGCGGACGTGCGCGATACGACCTTGACGCTGCCGGCGGGCGTTGAGCTCAGTCCCTCCGCGGCGAATGGCCTGGAAGGCTGCTCTGAGGCGCAGATCGGGTTTCTGGGGTTCAACCAGGCGAGCGAAACGAACGACTTCACGCCCGCCGCGGCGGAATGTCCGGACGGTTCGAAGGTCGGGTTGGTGCACATCCGTACGCCGCTGCTCTCCCACGAACTTGAAGGCGCGGTGTATCTGGCCTCGCCCGCGCCCAACGGCGAAGCGGGACAGAACCCGTTCGGCTCGCTGATCGCCGTATATCTCGTGGCCGAAGACCCGGTCTCCGGGGTGCGCGTCAAGCTGGCCGGCGAAGGCCAGCTCGACGAACACAGCCTGCAGCTCTCGACGACGTTTCGCAACACTCCGCAGGTCCCCTTCGAAGACCTGCGGGTCGAACTGTTCGGCGGGCCCAGGGCGCCGCTGAGCACACCGCCGGCGTGCGGCGCGTATGCGTCCAGCGCGGTGTTCTCGCCGTGGTCTGCGAGCGGGACGGTGGGGGTCCTGTCCCCGGCCGGCGACTTTCAGATCACCAGCGGCGCCGCGGGCGCGGCGTGCCCGGCGGGGGCGCTTGGCTTCGCTCCGGGCTTTCTCGCGCAGAGCAGCAGCGCGCAGGCCGGGGGGTTCACGGGCTTTACCGTCGAACTCTCCCGAGCCGACGGCGACCAGGCGCTCGCGGGCCTGACGATGCATCTGCCCGGCGGCGTCGCGGCGCTGCTCTCCTCCGTGAAGCCGTGCCTCGAAGCCCAGGCTCAAGCAGACGCATGTCCAGCCGAAAGCCTGGTCGGCGAAGCGACCGCGGTGGCGGGCTTGGGCCCGGAACCGTACGTGGAGCGAGGAGGCAAGGTGTACCTCACGGGTCCGTATCGTGGAGCGCCGTTCGGGCTTGAGATCGTCAGCCCCGCCGTCGCTGGCCCGTTCGATCTGGGCACCGTCACGGTGCGATCGAAGATCTTGATCGATCCCGGAAACGCCTCGGTGACGATCGTCTCAGATCCGCTGCCGACGCAGCTGCGCGGGATTCCGTTGCAGCTCAAACAAGTGATCGTCAACGTCAACCGTCCGAACTTCGAGTTCAACCCGACCAACTGCAGCCAGATGCGAATCGACGGGACGATCAGCGGCGATCGGGGAGCCAGCGCCGCGGTCTCCTCACCGTTTCAGGTAGCCCATTGCGCGGGGCTGCCGTTCAAGCCCAGGCTGACTGCGAGCACGAAAGGGCAGGCGAGCAAAGCCAACGGCGCGAACTTCGACGTCAAGGTCGAATCGAAGGGGCTCGGGCAGGCGAACATCGCCAAAGTTCGCCTGCAGCTGCCAAAAGCGCTGCCCGCCAGGTTGACGACGCTTCAGAAAGCGTGTACCGAAGGCGCGTTTAGCAAAAACCCGGCGTCGTGTCCGGAAGGTTCGGTGATCGGACAAGCGACGATTCACACCCCGGTGCTGAGCAGCCCCTTGATGGGTCCCGCGTATCTAGTCTCGCACGGCGGCGCGGCGTTCCCCGATGTCGAGTTCGTGTTGCAGGGCGAAGGGATCACGCTGGTGTTGGACGGCAAGACGCAGATCAAGAACCAGATCACCTATTCGAAGTTTGAATCTGCGCCGGATGCGCCGTTTACGGTGTTTGAAACCGTGCTCCCCGCCGGTCCGCATTCGGCGTTGACGGCGAACCTCCCGGAAAAAGCGAAATTCAACCTGTGCTCGTCCAGCCTTTCGATGCCGACGGAAATCGTCGCTCAGAACGGCGCCGTGCTCAAGCAGACGACGAAGATCGCTTTGCAGGGCTGTAAGAGGGTCGAGTCAGCCAAGCCGAAGAAGCTCACCCGCGCGCAGAAGCTCGCACTCGCGCTCAAGGCCTGTCGCAGGGCACACAAATACTCACACGCCAGACGCACCGCCTGCGAACGAGAAGCACGCAGAGCCGCAGGGAGAAAGCGACCCGCTCGCAAGACCTAACTGCTGGTAGCGGGTTGAAGCTCAACCAGCGCGGCGCTGCTCGGAGGCATGGCGAGCTGCAGCGAACCGTTGCTGTCGTAGACGTTTGGGAGCGGCAGCTGGGCCCTCCAGGCCCCGGCTGAGCTCACTTCCCGTGCGCCGAGCTTCACGCGCGATGTGGTGTATGGGGATGGAGCGGTGAGTCGCAGAATCGTGCCGGCGGCGAATCGTCCCGGAACTCTAAGTCCCACGCGCAACGGAGTGGCATCGGTTGGATCAAAGTTCACCAGCATGAGCTGCACCGCGCCGCTGGCGCTCAGAAATGCCTGCGCGCTGAGATTGGGCGCGGCTCTTACCGCGGTGTGCAGCGGCTTGCTGCCCTGCAACCGTGCAGCCAGCAGCAGCGCGTACCACTCGGGGTTGGCATGTAGCTCATGCGTTCTGGCGACGAGCGGGCTATACGCTCCAGATCTGCTGAGCAGGTCGTGGAAATCAAGCCCTCGAATCCCGGCGGTCATCGCGCGCGCGATGTAGTCCGCCGCCCAGAGAGCCGACCCGAAGCTGTTGCTTACCCCGGACTGGCCTTTGCACGAGATGTCGTTGGTCTCGTCTAGCTGTAGGGGGATGGCGCTGGTGCGCTGAATCGCGCCCAGAGTGCGCAACATCGAGCTCTCGTCCTGGCGCACGGCGGGGCTGAGGAGTTCGCTCACGCTCGGTCTGTAGCCGCAGCTGGTGAGGGGGTAGTAGTGGTCGGTTAGCAAGCTCGGACGCAGCGCAGCCGACGCACGCAGCCAGGGAAGAACGCGTTCGCCGCTCGAGGCGTCCGGGCCCGCAATCGGGACCCCGGGCGCGGCTTGGGCGATGGCGGTCCGGTAGGCCGCGAATTCGCGCCTGTAGACTGAGAAGTCCCAGGCAGGTGGTCGCAGGCCTTCGCGGGAGAAACGGTCCGGCTCGTTGCCGATCTCGATGCCCGCGAGCTTCGGACCGAGCAGCGCGTGCGCCGCGGCGGCCTCTTGCGCGGCCGCAGCGGGGTCGTAGCGGCCAAGGTTGACCGTGAGCAACACATTCCAGCCGATCTCGCGAGCAAGGGCCGCGACGCCCGCCAGGTTGCCTCTCGAGATCGCGCCGCTTTCCCAGGAGCCCGCAGCAGTTTGCGGAGAAGTGGCGCCCCCTGTCGACCGCACCGCGCGCGTATCCGCGCTGACTCCGCCGAGGCGCAGGGTTCCGGCGCCCAGGGAGCGAAGCAGCTGCGCGAGGTCGCCGCTTCGCGCATACGTCGCTATGTCGGGCAGCGCAACGGTCTCAAACGAAAGTCCCAGAAAGTCGATTGGAACTGCGGCTCGAGCGTGGCTCGGGTCGATGTCCACCGTCACCGGCCGGCCGCGTGGAGCTGGCACCGGTGTCAGCGACCGCGGCGAGTGAGAAGCAGAGGCTTGGCGGACGCCGGCCCCGTGCGGTTTCGCACGATTGCCCGTCGTCGACGCGACGCCCGCGATCAAGGCGGCGGCCAACAGCGCCGCGGCTGCAGCGAGCAGCCAGCGCCGATTGGACGTGCCGGGACGCCCGGAGATCACCTCGCGAATCCGCACCGCGCAGCGCAGCTCCCGCCGCGAGATTGGATCCATACCTGTAGCTGGCAGCCTCGGTCAAGCATTGGAGCGAAGCTCGGCCATGAGAGCCGGATGCTACGCCGTGAACGACATGCGTCGCAAACCGGCATGAGCTCGCGACGCAGCTGATCGCGACGAAGCACCTCGGCCTGGTCGCTAGATTGCGCGGGCGATGGCCGGCTACTCGAGCACTCCGCTGTCTCGAAAGCTCGGCATCCAGTCCGGCGACACCGTCGCTGTGCTCGGTGCCCCGTCCGGTTGGACGATTGAGGGCCTTCCTGAAGAGGTAGCGGTCCGCAATGCTGCCAGAGGACCGCTGGACGTGATCGTGGCCTTCTTCGACCGCCGCGCACGGATTGAACGCCGGCTACCGGTCCTGCTGCGCGCGCTGCGCCCGGATGGGTCCCTGTGGGTCGCCTGGCCGCGCAAGGCCGCCGGTCACGCGAGCGACATCAGCGAGAACGATCTGCGCGAGATCCTTCTCCCGACCGGGCTCGTCGACACCAAGGTCGCAGCGCTCGATGAGCACTGGTCCGGTCTGAAGTTCGTATGGCGCAAGGAGCTACGCGCGAATGTTAGGCTTGTCGGCACGTCGAAGGATCGATAGTGCCTCGGTAGAGTGCTCAGCAGAGCCTCGCATCCGTGGAGACGAGAGGGAGGTACCCGGGGTGGTTGGCAGTCGAATTGGCAGTCGTTGCGCGTTGCTCGTTGTTGCGGCCGCGCTTGCCTGGGCCTGCGCGGCCCCGGCGGGTGCGCTCGGCGCGGTCGGCGAATTGACGTTCGACGGCTGTATCGGCATTGATACGGGCTGTACACCTACCAACCCAACAAGCGCGCTCAACAACGCTGACTCGGTCGCGATGAGCGCGGACGGTGCCAGTGTCTACGTCACCGCCAACAGCGGCAGTAACGGCGGGATCCTCACGGGCCTGATCGACGAGTTCTCGCGCAATCCCTCGACGGGCGCGTTGACATTCGAGGGCTGCCTGGGCGATGGCGCAGGGGCGCCTTGTACCGAAACGAATCCGACCAACGCGCTCGGCGAGCCGGAGTCGGTCGCAGTGAGTGCTGACGGGAGCAATGTGTACGTGGCCGCGCACTTCGCGAGCGCCGTTGACCTGTTCTCGCGCAACACTTCGACGGGCGTATTGATGTTCGCGGGCTGTATCGGCAACACTGCGGGCTGTACGCCGACCAAACCGACCGCCCCGCTTACCGATGTCGAATCGATCAGCGTGAGCCCTGATGGAAAGAGCGTCTACGTGGGTGCTCAAGAATCGCTCGATCTGTTCTCGCGCAACACTTCGACCGGCGAACTGACCTACGACAGCTGCATTGGTGAAGCCGAAAGCTGCACAGGGACCGCTCCTAAAGCCACCGTCGCGACAGTACGGTCGGTGGCGGTAAGTCCTGAAGGCAGCAGTGTGTATACCGCCAACTTGAATTTTGGTGTGATCGATGTGTTCTCGCGCAACGCCTCGACCGGCGAACTGACCTATGTGAGTTGCCTCGCCAGCGCTGCTGGCTCGGAATGTCCCACGACCATCCCAAACTCCGCGCTCGACGGTGCGGAGTCGCTGGCGGTGAGCGCCGATGGCCTGAGCGTCTATGCAGCCTCGTCACGCGGAGTCGTTGCATTCTCGCGCAACATCGCGGGCGGCGGTCTGACCTACCAAGGCTGTTTTGGCCCTGAATCACCGTGTACGGGGACAACGCCGAAGAACGCGCTCGACCAGTCATTCGGAATCACGGTGAGTCCTGACGACGAGAGCGTGTATGCTGCCGCAGAGGGTTCGAACTCGGTCAACGTGTTCACGCGCAGCGGCGCGAGCGGTGAACTGACCTACGAGGGTTGCATCGGCCAAGACGAAGAAGAAAAAGGCTGTACGACCACCACGCCCGCCGGTGCCTTGGATGATGCAAACTCTGCCGTAGTGAGCCCTGATGGCAGCAGCCTCTATGCCACAGGAGGAGGGAGCATCAACCAGTTCTCACGCGTGGCTCCGCCGCCGCCGCCACTACCACCGAGTGTGACGTGCGAAAACATCACCCAAAGCATCACGGTCCTTTTTCCTACAAAAATTACGCTCAAATGCTCGGACACCGACAATGGGCCGCTCAAATATACGATTGTCTCGAAACCCGCACATGGAGAACTCGGGACGCCCGAATCGTCCGGCGTGGTCATGTACAAACCTAGTTCCCTCTTCTCAGTCTCCGATTCATTCACCTACATGGCAACCGACGGTCCAGGCAGCTCTAACGTCGCCACCGTGGCGTTGATAAGCCCCTTCTCGACAAGTCGCTCCTCCGGGGTGAATGCGCTGGGCGGAGCACTCGGAGGGTCCAAAGGCACGAAGCCTGGTGCCGGTTCGTCCACCCTGAAGCCGCAGACGACGACCGCGACGTTCGACAACCAGAGCATCACGCTAACGACCCCATCGCTGCTCAGCTGCACCAAAAAAGCCCTGAAGTTAGCAGCGTCGCTCAAATCGACGGCGATCAAAGGGTCAAAGGCCCCGAAGCTGCGCTTCTCAAGCGCCGCCTTCTATATCGACAAGGGGATCAGACACACCCACAAGAAGACGATCCGGACAAGCTCGGGGCACAAGAAGACGGTGACCGTGGTTACCTACGCGCCGAACGCGACAGCTCGCCGCGTTCCGATGACGCTAGCACTGTCACTCACAGGTGTGAAAACGGGCACCCACAAGCTGACCGTCAAGATCTTCTACAAGGAGACAGAGCGCAAGCACGGCCACAAGATCACTGTCATCGTCCACAAGACGTTGACCGCCCAGTTCAAGGTCTGCTAGGGCAGCAGCAGGCTTTCCTGTAGTCGTTCGCTCAGCACGTTCGCCGTCGTGTCGGGGCTTTGCGTTGCGGTCTCGACGACATGACTCTCAAGGGAACCGAGATCGGCGAACTCGCGCCACAACTGCTCGATCACGGAACGGTCAGACAGCCGCTCTGGCGGGCGCGTCCGCGCTCGCTGCAGGCACACATCTAGCGGCGCTCGCAGGACGGCATAGGCGACCGGATGGCCCGCGGAGCGGAGCGAGTCGCGCAGCGGGGTGAGAAACCATCTCGGGATGATGATCCCGTCGATGATCGTGAAATAGCCGGCTTTCGCGTAGCCGGCCGCCGCCTGTGCGACTACGTCCATGACCACCCTGTTCTGTTCGTGCGACTCGGATTTCCACGGCTCGATGTGACCGGATTTGATGAAGTGAAAGAACTGATCTGATTCCAGATGCGCCGCCCACTGTGACCTGGCGGCGAGAAGCTCGGCAACAGTCGTCTTGCCCGAGCCTGGAGCGCCGGTGAGGATCAGGATGGGCTTCTCGCCGGCCGCGTGCATCGCTCGAAACTATCGCCTGCGGGCGAGCTACGCGCGCCAGCCTCCGAGCCCGCGGACGTGCTGGCAGGCGCCCGGACCCTACCGCGTGCTGGATGCGACTGCGCAGCGCCGAAGCGGACGATCGCGGGTTTCTCGTTGAGATGGCGCGCCTGGCATCCGCCCTGCAGGGCCGCCCTCTGCCCGCCGCCGACGACGCGTTGGTCCGCGGCCTGCTGCCGGTCTCACTGGACGCCGCGATCATCGCCACCGACGAGGTCGGAGCGCGCCACCGACGAGGTCGGAGCGCGGCTCGGGGCCGCCTGGTGGCACATCCATGATCCCCCGCTCGCGCTCGACAGCGAGGACCTGCCGAGCGTTTCGCGGCCGTCACACTCAACGTCCACGTCGACAATCCCGCCGTTCGCCTTTTAAAGGCGCAACGGATTCGAAACTGTCGATGGCGGTCGAGGTCCCTATGGTGTAACGATGAGCCGCAGCCTCGGGTCAAGCCGGGCCGTTCCTGCGCAAGACGACGGGGCGGGTGATCGCGCGGACGGTTGCCGACTCGAGCTCGACCGGCACCGCTGGTTGCGCCTCCTCAGCGAGTCCGATGCAGAGGAGTTGCACGCGGTCGTAGAGGCGAATCGCGACTATTTGGCCCGTTGGATGCCGTGGGCAGCCGGGCAGACGTTCGAGCACAGCTTGACGTTCATCGTGCGCACCCGCGCTCAGCTGATTAACAACGACGGCTTTCAAACGGCTGTTGTCGAAGACGGCCGGATCGTTGGAGTGGTTGGTTTTCTCGCCGTTTCCTGGCAGAACCGATCGACCAGCATCGGCTACTGGCTGGCCGAGTCGGCCCAGGGTCGCGGCACGATGACGCGCGCGGTGCGGGTGCTCGTCGACCACGCGCTCAAGAGTTGGCGGCTTGACCGAGTCGAGATTCGTGCGGGCGTCGAGAACGCTCGAAGCCGGGCGATTCCCGAGCGGCTCGGCTTCGCTCAGGAGGGAGTCAAGCGGCGCGCCGAGCGGATCGGCGACCGCTATATCGACCAAGCGGTCTACGCGATGCATCGCCGCGACTTCTGAGCTGCTGCTGCCGGCACGCGGGCCAGGCAGCGGAGACCGCGCTTGTCGTGTAGCGTCATTCAGGTATGGCCGATCCACCCGATCAGATCACCGGCCACTGCTTGTGTGGGAGCGTTACCTACCGTGCCGAGGGCGAGCCGCTCGCTCAGGCGGTCTGCCACTGTACGGACTGCCAGCGTCAGTCGAGAACGGCGTTCTCGGTAGTGATCGCGGTGCCGCGCGCCGCGCTGACCGTCGAGGGGAGCACGCTGGCATCATTCACGACGATCGGCGATGACCACGGCACCCAGACAGAGCGGCGATTCTGCTCTGGGTGCGGCTCACCGATCGTCAGCCTCGTCGAGGCGGTGCCGGATCTGGCCTTCATCAAGGCGGGCACGCTCGATGACGCATCATGGCTTGAGCCGGCGATCGAGGTCTGGTCGCGCTCGGCACAGCCCTGGGCGCCGCACTTCGAGCATGCCGCACGCCTGGACCGCGGCCCGGGATAACCCGACGCGCCCGGAAACGACTGCTAAATTCTCGTCATGCTTACGCGCAATCGCGGCGGTGGCGCGGGTGCACGTCGAGGCCGTCGCTGGCCGTTGCTGGTTGCCATCGCTGTAATCGTTGCTGAAGCTCTCGCAATGAGGCTGCGCGGGTATCCGATGGGCTCCAATGTCGCCGTGCGATGCCGGGACGGTCATCTGTTTACGACAATCTGGATACCCGGAGGTTCGCTGAAATCTGTGCGCTTCGGCTGGTGGCGATTTCAACGCTGTCCCGTCGGCAGGCATTGGTCGCTGGTGACCCCCGTCAAGGTCTCCGATATGAGCAGCGAAGAAAGACGCACCGCAAGCGAAAGCAGGGATGTCCGCATTCCCTGACGTGCTAGCGGCTTATCGAGTAGATCGGCTTCGTGTCACGTGCTTGCGACACGCCGCTCGAGAAAGTCGGTGAGCGCACGCGCCGCACGCTCTGGCTCATCGGCCCATACGAAGTGCCCCGCACCGTCGAAGATCACCAGCTCGGAGTCCGGCAATTCGTCGTGGAAACGGTGAGCCATCTTGACGCCTGCGAATCGGTCCTTCTCGCCCCACACGATCAGCGACGGCAGCGCAAGCGCTGCAACCCGTCCTTCGTAGGGGACGAGCTTGTCGAAGTCGCCGGATCGGTAAAGCTCGAGGTGCCCGAGCCGGCGTGTTTCATCGGCAAATCCCTTCCAGTACTCGCTGAGCGCGTCCTCGCTCATCCCGGTTGAAACGCCGCGCATCCCGGCTGCGAAACCCTCGCGCGTGTACGCGCGAATCAGGCGCTCGCCCTCTTCCGGCGTTCGCATGGTATTGGCTAAATCGTGCCAACGCCGGTCGGCGAAGAAACCGCCGTCGGAGATCACCAGTGCATTGCACGCCCCTGGATGGTCACAGGCCCAGCGAAGCCCGATCGGCACGCCCCAGTCGTGCATGACCAGCGCTACCTGCCCCAGCTCGAGCTCGCGCACAAAGCTGTCGAGCGCGTCGACATGGCGCTCCCACGTTCCCGGCGGGTCGGGCCGTGAGTCGCCGTACCCAGGTAGGTCGGGGGCAACCGCCCTCCAACCGACATTCGCAAGCGCCGGCAACGCGTCGCGCCACATGTATGACGACTCGGGATAACCGTGCACGAGAAGCGCCACACGGTCCTCAGTCTCTCCGGCTTCTCGGTAGGCGAGTCCTGTCGCTCGTGCAAGGTTGGGCACGGGCTGGATTCTAGACAGCCTCGGTGGCCTTTGCGATCGCTGTGGCGGCCCCCGCCGCACGGCCCGGGCGCGGGGCTTGCGCGAAACGCTCAAACCGCCGGCGCGGCAAGCTCGCTGGCGCAATATTTGCATCGTGTGGCGGCCGAGGGGAGGCCCTCCGAAAGGCACCGAGGACAGCTCTTCGTGGGTCCGGGTTCGCCGAAGACGGTGACGCCCAGGCGCTTCTGATAGGCACGGTAGGGCACGACGATCGCAAAGTAGATGACGGCCATGAAGATGATGAAGTAAATGATCGCCGAGACGAACGCACCCAGGTTGACGAGCTGACCGTTTACGTGAAAACCGAGCCCCGTCGTACCGCCGCCGACCGCGTTGACGAGCGGCGTGATCACGTTGTCCGTGAACGATTTGATCAGGGCACTAAAAGCGAGCGCGATCACGAGTCCCACGGCGATCACGATCAAATCGCCTTGCATCAAGAAGTTCTTGAAGCCTCGAAGTACCGACACCGATCCTCCTTTGCCGAAGGTTGACGATCTCGTTTGTGAAGACGAGTTCATGTCGGACACAAGCAACGCCTGACGATCAAAGCGTATCCAAATGTCCTGAGAATGAAACAAGTCGGCGCGGCCTGGTCGGTCACGGAGACTGCGGCAGCTTGGCCGAAGCCCGCTTGAGCAGCGGAGCGGACGGTGGCGGGACAACGGGTCCAATGCCTCCGTCCGGCGCCTCGTCCAGATCGACGATCACCGGCGCATGATCGCTGGGTCCGCTGCCCTTGCGCGCCTGCCGGTCGACCCATGCAGCCTGAACCCTGCCGGCGACGGTGGGGGTTGCGAGCGCCAGGTCGATCCGCATCCCAAGGTCTTGGTGGAACATTCCAGCCCGGTAGTCCCAATAGGTGAATATCCGCTCGGTCGGCCAGCGATCGCGCACGACATCACGCAGGCCAACCTCCTGTAGATCGGCCAGCGCCGCCCGCTCCGGGGCTGTGACATGTGTGTGGCCCACGTACGCTTCGGGATCGAACACGTCGATGTCGGCTGGCGCAATGTTCATGTCTCCACAGACCATCGCAGCCTGGGGATCGGAGCGGAGCATCTGCTTGAGCGCGCCGAGCCAGGCGAGCTTATAGCGGTAGTGCTCAGAATCGGGGACCCGCCCATTCGGTACATACACCGAGTGCACCCGGATCCCCCTGCACGTAGCCGCGACCGCACGTGCCTCCGGGCGCGGGAAGCCGGGAGCGTCAGGCACGCCCTGCACGACGTCCTCCAAGCCCGCCCGTGACAGGATGGCGACTCCATTCCACTGGACCTCGCCGTGCAGCGCGAGCGCATAGCCGCGACCGGCGAGCTCCTCGCCGAGGAGCGCTTCGAAGGCGTCGTTGGCGAGCTTCGTCTCCTGCAGGCAGACGACGTCGGGCTGTCTTTGGTCAAGCCAGGGCAGTAGGCGCGGCACCCGCTGCTTTACCGAGTTCACGTTCCAGGTTGCCACCCGCACAGCGTGTACGGTAGCGGCGCGGCCTAAACACGGAGGCCGGAGGTCGAGGCCGCACCCGCTAGCCTGCGCGCTTCGGCTTTTTCGTTGGCCCTTTCCCGCTGTATTTCTTTGCGTTCTTTGGACTTTTCTTTCCAGCGTTCCCGTTTTTCGCGGATTTTTTCCTTGGCCTGAGCGATCCGTTCCTTTTCCTTGGCGATCAGTTCTGCTTCCTGTTGTTCGGTGATCGCGCTGCTGACCGCGAGGGTCGTGCGCGGCGGTCGTAGACGCCTGAGCAGTCGCGGCTACGCGACGCTCAGCACGAGACTCGAGAACAGCAGGAGAGCCAGTCCCTTGATCAATCCAACGCCGAGGCGTTGTCGCGCACTTGCCTGCTGGCGCGGCTGGCTCGCAACAGCGGCCGGGCGGCCTCCTCGGCGAATTGCTCGCCGGTGACGCCCGTGACGAAGCGCCCGCCCTGGATCAGCCCGCGGGCCTCGAGCCGGCGCAACGCCCACAGGATTTCGCGCCAGGGAAGGGCCAAGCGTTCTTTGAGGTAGACGTCGCGGAATACCACGCCCCAGCGCTGCAGCAGCTGCCAGGCGACGGCCTCGGCGAGCTCCTCGACGTCGTCGATCGGCGCGGCTGCAGGCAACAGCGTCCAGCGGCCCTCGACCCCCTGGCGCCATGTTCCCCGCCGGCCGCGCGAACCAGGCCGCGGGTGCGCCCGCTGGCGGCGGGCGAAGCGCGTCCGGGCGCGCAGCAGCGATCGGACCGCGTTGAAGCCATCGGCGGTGACCAGCCCGCGCGCGACGCCGTCCCACAGGCCTTCCTCGACCTCGGTGGGGAGACGGTGAGTTACTGCCTGAAGCTCCGAGTGAAACTGCGCGCCGCGCTCGCGCAGCGCCTCGAGCACCTCTCTCCCGGAGCCTGCGTTTGGCTCGGCGGGCACCGCGGCGCCGCGGTGCGCCTGCAACAGCCATGGCAAATCCTGGCGCAGCATGAAGGTGATCGGCGTCCGGCGCGATGGTGTCTTGCCCGAACGGCGTGGCTCGCCTGCAGCGGGATCGGCAGGGTCAGCGGCCGGCTCGAGCAGCGACAGGCGGCCCCACACGACCTCTCCCGACAGGCAAAGGTCGTCCAGCCACTCGGGGCGATACGACTGGACCCGCTCGGCGAACCGGCGCTCCCACTCTCCGGCCGGCCATTCGAACCCCTGAAGCTGCTCGATCACCGCGGCGAGTCCCGCGCGGCCATGAAGCTGGGTCGCGGGAGCCTCATGCCACCAGGACTCGAGGAACCCCTGCCACTGCTCCTGGCTGATCGGCTGGACTTCCGCCCGCCGGCGATCGCGCGTGTAGCCGTGGATGCGGGCGAGCAGCCGGCGGGCACACCACTGCTCGCCGGCCTCGGGAGCGAACGCGCCGCTGATCGCGAATCCGCGCGCGCGCAGGGCCTCGAGGGCGATGGTCACCGAGGATCGCGGCAGGCCGGTCGACGCGACGAGCTCGTCGACGCTCACCGGGCCGCAGACATCGAGATGACCTTGAACGAGGCTCACCGCCGCCGCGTCCGCGACCTCCGCGTCGGGCGCCGGAGAGAGCCCGGGCGGAAGCGGGTGATCCGGTATCAGCCGAGCGCCCGGGAAAAGGGCTTCGATCTCGCTGCGCCGTTCGGCGGCCGCCCAGCGAATAGCGGCGGGATCCGGGCTGTGAACCTCAAAAGCACGACCTGCGCTGGCGAGCGCCTGAAAGTACTCGCTCCACTCGGCTCGGGGCGGGCTTACGACGAGCGAGAGGAGCACGTCGTGAAGCTCGTCCGGGTCGCGGACGTCGGGGCTCGCCTCTGCTCGCACGCGCTCGATCGCGGCTGGATCGAGCCGCCCGAGCTCACGGGGCTCGACCGGCAGGCCCCGGCGCAGCGGCACCGCACGCGAACGGCGCTCGCCGATCTCGGTGTCCTCGTCGAGGTACGTGAAGGGGGCGCCACTCAGGATCTCGTGTGCCAGGACGCTGGGCTCGACCGTGTCGATGAAATGCAGGCGAACGGTGCTCTGCTCGAAACGGCGCACCAGCGCCTTGAGGCCGTCGATGTCCATCGCCTCCTCGAGGCAGTCGTGCATGGTCTCGCGTACCAGCAGGTGATCGGGGATCTCGACGGGACCGGCGGGGGCGTTGTCCTGGCAGGCGGCGAGCGAAGGGAACACGGCGGCCATCAGGTCGTCCGACTCCATTCGCTGGATGTTGAAAGGGTTCAGCCGACCGCCCTTGCGGCGCAGCACCGCGAGCGAGCGGTTGAGGTTCCAGCGCCAGCGGGCGGTGAACATCGGGCTGCGCAGAACCGCCTGCGATACCGCGTCCTGGACATTGTGGGAGCGAAGGAACGCGGGCACGTCCTCGAGCGGGAAGGAGTGCTGCGGGCCGAGTGACAGCAGCACGGCGTCGTTGCTCGCGGCCGCTTGCAGCTCGAAGTCGAACGTCAGGCAGAACTTCTTGCGCAGTCCCAGGCCCAGCGCCCTGTTCACCCGCGCGCCCAACGGCGCGTGGACGATCAGCTGCATCCCGCCGGTCTCATCGAAGAACCGCTCGAAGACGATGTCCTCATGGGTGGGCAGCACCCCTTCCAAGCCGGCGCGCCCGGCGCGCAGGTAGTCGACGACCAGCGCGCTTGAGACCTCGTCGATGTCGCTCTGCTCTCTGACGAGGGCAATCGCGGCCTCTCGTCCGCCGCCGTCGAGGCGCTCCGCCACGGCGCTGCGCAGCCGGGAGACTTCCTCGGAGAGCTCGTCGGTGCGGCCAGGCGCCTCGCCCAGCCAGAACGGGACCGTAGGGTGCCTGCCTGCGGCGTCGCGTACCCGCATGACGCCGTTGGTCACCTGTGCGATCTGCCATGGATGGCTGCCCAGGAGAAATACGTCGCCCTGCATCGACTCGATCGCGAAGTCCTCGTTGACCGTGCCGATGAACACGTCGCCCGGTTCCATCAGCACGCGGTAGTCGCCGGTCTCGGGTATCGCCCCGCCCGAGGTCAGCGCCGCCAACCGCGCCCCGCGGCGGCCACGGAGGCGCCCGTTGACCCGGTCGCGATGCAGGTAGGCCATGCGGCGACCCCGTCCGGTCTCGATGCCGGACGACGCCAGCTCGACTGCCTCCTCGAACTCCTCCCGGCTGAGCGCCCGGTAGGGCCAGGCCCGGGTGACGAGTTCGAGCAGCTCAGCTTCGGCCACACCCTCCTCGCCCCTGGCGGCCACCTCGGCGACGATCTGCTGGACCAAGATGTCCAACGGGCACTCGGGCGGGTGCAGCGTGTCGAGCCGCCCTCGTTTGACCGCGGCGAACAGGGCTGCGCACTCGACCAGCTCATCGCGGGTGGTCGGGTAGAGGACCCCGCAGGGGACACCGCTGCGGTGGTGGTTGGCCCTGCCGACCCGCTGCAGGAAGGTCGCGATGCTGTGGGGGGAGCCGATCTGGCAGACCAGCTCGACCGGCCCGATATCGATGCCGAGCTCGAGCGAGGCGGTCGCGACCAGCGCCCGCAAATCGCCGGCGCGCAGACGGTGCTCGACGCGCTGGCGACGCTCTCGCGACAGCGACCCGTGATGCGCAGCGACCTGGTCCTCCCCGAGCCGCTCACCCAGCTCGTGGGCCACCCGCTCTGAGAGCTTTCTTGTGTTGACGAACACCAGGGTCGTGCGGTGGCGAGCCACGTGCGCGCCGATGCGGTCCAGGATGTCGCCGAACTGGTCGCTCGAGACCGCCGCCTCGAGCTCGCCGTCGGGTAGCTCCAGCGACAGTTCGCGACGGCGCTCATGGCCGCTGTCGACGACGGCCGGCAGCGGCTCTGCGGCTCCGACCAGCAGGCGCGCCGCCGTCTCCAGGGGCCTCACTGTCGCCGACAGCCCGACCCGCACGGGGCGACGCGCGCTGACCGCTTGCAGGCGCTCGAGCGAGAGCGTCAGATGCGAACCTCGCTTGTCGCGCGCGAGCGCGTGGATCTCATCGACGATCACCGTCTCGACGGCGTCGAGGGTGGCCCGTGAGCGCTCCGCGGTCAGGTACAGGTACAGCGACTCGGGGGTGGTCACGAGCAGGTTCGGGGGTTGGCGAACCATCACCTGGCGCTCGTGCGAGGTCGAGTCCCCGGTGCGCAGCCCCACGGTGATCGGCGCCGGGTCGCGGCCGAGCTCCTGCGCCACCTCGGCGACCTCCTCAAGCGGCTGTTCGAGATTGGTGTGGATGTCGACCGCCAGCGCCTTCAACGGGCTGAGGTAGACCACGCGCGTCGCGCCCTCGATCGAGTCGCCTCTCGCGTGGGCTTTGTACAGCGCGTCGATCGCGGCGAGGAATCCCGCGAGGGTCTTGCCCGATCCTGTCGGGGCGCAGATCAGCGTGTGCTGTCCTGCAAGGATTGCCGGCCAGCCTCCGGTCTGGGCCTCGGTCGGTCCATCGGGAAATCGACGTTCAAACCAGATCCGGATGGCCGGATCAAAGCGCTCGAGAATCCCCGCATCGGGACTCGATCGTGCCTTCGAGGGCGAGCTGATGGCCACGTCGCAACCTTAGCCTCTGGGCGAGCAGCGTCCGGCTGATCGCGGCACTGCTAGCTTCCGCTCATGCTCCGCAGGCTACCTCTGCTGTTTTTGCTGGCGCTGGTCGGCGGGCCGGCGGCGGCCGCCGCCGGTGCGCTCGGGGCGAAGGCGCCCGCAGCGGCGCCCCGAACAGCGGTCAAGGCAGGGTCAGCGGTGAGCAGCCCCGCAGCGCCCGTCGTGCCGCTGAACAGGCCCCCGGGCGGGGCCGGCGTCAAAGTGACAATGCCGCCCGTCGGTCTGTCGGTCGAGTATCCGATCATCGCGCAGGATCTCGGCGCAGGTGCCTGCCCGCCGCCAGGACTTGCCGCGGAGCTGCTTCGCCTCGGATCTCCGCCTCTGCGTCTGGGCGGCGACAGCCAGGATCTCACCGCGCCGACCGGGGCGCTGAGCACGCCTTCGTCCTCCTGGGAAACCGCCACCATGTACTCGCTGCCCCCCGGCTTCTGGACGCGGCTGCGGTGTCTTTTGGAAGCCGCGAAGGATCCGCTCACGGTCGGCCTCAATGCGAAGACCGGTCAGCTTTCGTGGGCGCAGCAGATGGTCGCGGGTGCCCAGAGCGCCGCCGTCAACGGCCTTGATTTCTCGATCGGAAACGAGCCAGACCTTTACACCCTGCCCAATTACGCGTCGCTGGGCAAGCATCCGGTCGACGAAGCCGCGGCGGTGAATGTCTACCTGCAGGTGGCCGCCTATCTACGCCAGGCGGTCGGCAGCGCGCCCCTGATCGGGCCGGACCTCGCCAGAGCCGAACACTGGCGGCGCATGTATCCACGCGTGATCGCGCAGCTTCACGAGCGGATGGTGGGGGTGCACATGTATCCTCTCAGCACCTGCGGAAACCCCGACGAAGCCACCGTCCACGGACTGCTCTCGGCTTTCGCCGCCAACGAGCCCCAACGCCAGGCCTGGGTCGTGCGCGACGCCAACGCAGCCCACGTGCCGGCGATCATCTCGGAGGCCAACTCCGCGTCGTGCGGCGGCCGGGAAGGCGTCTCGGACAGCCCCGCGGCCGCAGTGTGGGCCGCCCGTTTCACCCTGAGCGCATTGGACACCGGCTTTCGCGAGGTGCGCTTTCACCTCAGCGGCGGCGCCTATGACCCGTTCGTCGTCCGTGGCGGACGCGTCATCGACCGCCCGCTCGACAGCGCCCTCGTCGCGCTCAACCGGTGGCTGCCCGTCGGCTCCTCGTTGCAGAGTGTGAACCGCGTGGGCGGGCTGCTCACGACGGCTGTCAGCGGAACAATGCCCGGCGCTCGCCTGATCTTCGACAACCCGCGCGCGAAAGCACAGCAGGCCGTGGTCGGGACCATTGGCAACGTGACCGTCCAGCGGTTGAGCCCCGTGCAGGCGGGTGTAACTACCGAAACGAGATCCGCGGCTCACGGCAGGGTGAAGCTGATGGTGCCAGCGAACAGCGTGGTGGCGGTGCTGGGATCTTGACTCCCATAGATCCTCGTTGATCTGAGACTCCGAGCACGCAAACCGATGAGACGTCGCTCGGACGCCTCTGGTTTCAGACAAGGCAGATGTGCGTCCCGGAGTATGAGTCGAGCAAATCTCGGTTACTCAAACATCTCACACATCGACGAGCAATCCTGCAGCACGCTAGTCGCCGTTTGGGAGGACGAATACGCGAGAAACTCTGCATAGTTGTTCCGAACTAAGGGGGCACCGCACCAAGTTGCGCGTGAACCCCGGCTCAGTTGAAAAATCAAGCTCCGAGATCTGGTCTCCTGGTGGTAGCTGAAGGCCGGCTGGGCCAGCGCCGATGCGAGGCAAGCCCCCTGGCCTGGCTGTGCTCGAAGTGCGCACGCTCCCTGGTGGAAAGGCCGGAGCGGACGAGCGGCTCTCGGGCGGGCGCGGGGTCTCCGCGGCTTCAGTCGACGGCGCCCCGCGCGATGGGTGAGCGGGGGCGGGACCGGCGTGGGAAGGTGCCGAAAAGCCCAGTATCCATGCGGGTTTAGCGCTAGGACCGGGACGAGTGTAGACGGGGGTTACTGGCGCCCGTGATCGCCTCGGCGGTGGCATCGCCGAGGCTTGCGCGTGTAGCCTTCGAGCGTCCGCAGCTCCTGTCCTGGAGCGTGTGCGAGCTGCTTTGGGAGACCTCGAATGAAGGCTGGACAGCGCAATTAACTCGCATTCTCGCGTCCATCATTTCGTCTCTTTTTCCCCCAATTGTCCCTCGCATAATCCCTCTCCTGACGTGCCTCATCGTGCGCGTCAATTACCGACGCCAGCTAGCAATGCCCTTGTCGCTGGCGACCACCACCCATCTGGCCTGCTCCCTTGTGGGAAGAATGAGAACATATCGGGCCGAGTTTGTCAAGGGCATGTCAAGGCACACAGCAAAAATGGTCCACTGACTGCCCGGTAACCCCCGTCTACACTCAACGGAGGTCTCTCTCAGCGGTGCGCCAGCACCGCACCTTTATGAGGTTTCCGCGAGCGCTGATGAGCGGGTTTTGGCGGCTTTCGAAGATGGCGTCGCGCGGCTTGCGCAGATTGTCAACGATGCTGCGGCCCGCGAGGACGACTGGCTCAGGCGCATCCGCGCCGTATTGGCGGCGTTAGTGAAGTTCCTTGATGAGGAACGTCACTGGGCGCGTTTCTTGATCCTCCAGCCGCCAGCAGCAGCAGCCGTGCTCGAGCGTCGCCAGCGAGCGCTAACCGCGCTCGCGCGAGCATTGGAGCGAGAGGCCGACACCAGGCCACGCGAGAAGGGAATGCCCGACCCTTCCTCTCAGCTTACCGCGGAGCTTGTTGTCGGAGGCGTATTTTCGGTGATTCGCGCGCGGCTGCTCGCTGGTCGCAACGAGCGTTTGCGCGAGCTGCTGCCGACGCTCACGTCGCTTGTCCTCGCGCAGTATCAGGGAGCGGGCGCAGGCCTCGGGGTGGAACAGCCAGGCGGCAATAGTGGCGATGCGGAGACGCGGAACGACGGCTTGCCGGTGCGCGCTACGTATCGCACGACGCGTGTGTTGAGCGCGATCGGCGCCTCTCCGCGTCTCAGCAATCGCGAAATCGCCTATGCCGCGGGTCTGAGCGACGAGGGGCAGACTTCGAAGCTGCTGCGTCGTCTCGAACGGCGCGGCCTGATCGAGAACGTCGGTCTTGGGCAGCCCTACGGAGAAGCGAATGCGTGGCTGCTGACCGACTACGGCGAGCGCGTGCTCGACGCGACCCGTCACAGCCTCGTGCCCGGCGCCGGCGCCGTCAGGAGTCGCAGGATCAGGGGTGCGGCATGAAACGCTCCCTGACCGGCCAGAGCTTTTCGGTGCTGCGTCGCGCTTGGCGCGCGACGACGCCGTTGAGAGAGCAAGTGAGCCCGCGCGGGGCTGCTCGAGAGGGCATACCCGCCGGGGGCGCGCTTGCGGCGTTAAACGATCGGTTGCACGAGGCCGTTGACAGAACGGCTTGACGCCGGTCGAACACAAATCGAGAGGAACAAGGAGTAGTGGACAAGTGAGACATGTAAGGATGCTTACGCTGTTTGTCGCTCGGCGCAGCTTTGGCGATGGCGCTCGTAGGCCCCGCGTCAGCAATGGCAAACAAAGCAGGAACAGAAAAAGCCGAATTTCAGGCGTTCGCGAACTGCCCATTCAATGAAATCGTAGAAGAACACCCACTCAACGCTTGCGCCTGGGCCCAGTCAAGCTACAAGGAAAGGTGGGAATCCAAGAACACAGAAGGAAGCATACGAAGTTGAACACGGACCGACAGCCGGGACTTCTGTCGCACTTCACGGCTGGCAACATTTCGGTGGCGCTGAAGCTGCCGATTACACTCCGGGGTGGAGCCACGGAAAAAGAAATAGAACCGACCGAACTCGTATTTTCCGCTGCGGAAGGGGCTCCCACGATCCAGCCTGTGCCTCAGGCTGGACCAGCCTCTGACAAAGTCGGTCGATAAGGCAGACCTGTCAGCCGTCGGAACTCGACAGATACAACTACTACGTCAACGTGGCGAAGGAAACAAAGACAACGGCGACCGTCGAACTGGCGGGATCGGCAAGAAATATCCACCTCAACCTGGCAAACCTATTGGGCGCTGAAGGTACCGCGTTCAGCTTCCCGGTGAAGGTGAAGCTGGGCAACGGGTTCGTTGGCAGCAACTGCTACGTCGGTTCTGACGAAAACCCGATCGTGGTCAATTTCACAACGGGCACCTCGGGCGAACTACAAGGCAAAGTAGGGCAGCTAGCCTTCAATGAAGTGGGCATAATCACAACCTGGGGGAACACGCTCGTCGCTAGCGGATTCGCTTCGCCCGGCGTAGAAGGCTGCGGCGTCGAAGGCGGGGCCGATGAAGCTATAAACGCCGCCCTCGGTCTGCCCTCGACCAACAACTCGTCCGTGCTGAACGGCGTCCTGAAATTGGCGGGTGCCGAAAACGTCGAAGAACACCTTGGCAGTTTAGGCATTAGAGGGAACGGCGAACGAACGCGGACTATGTGACCGCGACCGCCGGAACAGGAAGACGACGGGGGAGCCGGCCATCTCGTACGGCCGGCTCTCCCCGGAAATCGTGGCTGGAGCGCTCGGTGTGGGGCGCAGGTCAACTAGGGAGCGATAAACAGAAACGGAGCAGGAAGACAATGAGACAGCTACGGAGTATCGGCCTCTGCGTGCTGGCCGCGCTCGCGCTCGGCGCGGTGGCGTCGGCGGGCGCGTGGGCCGAAGCGCCCGAAATCGGACGGTGCATAAAGCACGCAGGCGGGAAGTTCAAGGACGCCGGCTGTAAGACTGAAGCGAAACTGACTACCGAACAGAAATTTGAATGGTATCCGGGCGATGGTTCACCAAGTCCGAAGACGGCCGAATCAAAGCCGCTGGTCAAAACGCACTTCACGACGAAGCTAAAAGAAGGAAGCGGGCTTGCGAAGCTCGAAACGGGCGGCGGCGTCGCGGTGACGTGCGTCAACCAGACGAGCGAAGGTGAATTCACCGGAGCAAAAACCGTGTCCGTGTCCAACGTCGCGTTCACGGGATGCGAATCCGGAGGCTTCACATGCATCAGCATCAATCCGAAAGGCAGCCAAAACGGGCGAAATCAAGGTCGCGCCCCTCGTTGGCGTCATAGGCATCGAAAAACAAGGCGCAACCCCGGCACAGGACAAGCTCGGCAACGACCTGGGCCCAGCGGAAGGGACCCAGTTCACCGAATTCGAATGCGGCCCCGCAAAGGACAAAGTGAGGGGCCATGTGATTTCACCGATCAAGACAAACGCGATGGCGTCAAGTGAGACCGTGAAATTCACAGCCAAAGGGGGCAAGCAGAAACCCGAAAAATTCGTTGGCGGAGAAAAGCAGATCCTTGAAAGTTCGCTGGCCGGAGCACCGTTTGAACAGGCCGGGCAAACGCTGACGACAGTGCAGACGGGCGAAGAAAAGGTGGAGGCAAGCTCAGTGAACTGACGTAAGCACACGGATGCTTGGCAGATAGCTACTGGGCGTGCAGCAGATGAATATGTGCGAAACGCGGGGCCGCCGGGTCCCGCGTTTCGCGGGAAGAGTGAATTAGGATGCACGAAGACAACAGCACAGCTGAAGAGAGCACGGGTTGTCGCGGCGGACGCCAGTCTGCGCCCGGCTCGAGCGATGCGCCTGCAGGCGCTGCTGCGCCCTGCTGGTCTTCTGTGTCTGCCCGCTGTGCCTGGCACTGTGGTGCTCCCCCGCGTCGGCGCTGAGCCAGCGTGGCCACCTCTTCGCCTCGTCCTTCGCCAAGAAAGGGTCTGGCGCGGGTGAGCTGTCGAGTCCTTCCGGCTTGGCGGTAAACGAAACTAGTGGCGACGTTTACGTCGCAGATGCAGGCAACAATCGCGTCGACCGCTTCGCCCGAACGGCTTCTTCATCGGCGCATGGGGTTGGGGCGTGAGCGACGGAAAAGCGGAATTCGAGACGTGCACGAGCGTGTGTCAATCGGGTATTGCGGGCTCGGGCGAAGGCCAGCTGAGCTCGCCCGAAGCGATCGCCGTGGACAACTCCAGTAGTGCCTCAGAAGACCCGTCGGCTGGTGACGTCTACGTGGTCGCTGATGCGCAGTATCCGAATGCGGTCATCGACAAGTTTACGGCGACCGGCCAGTTCATCGGCCGGTTGACGTCAAAAACCGAAGCGGAAACGTTCGGTCGCATCGACGGAGTCACGATTGACGACAGTGGGTCGGTGTGGGTTGACTGGGAATCGGGGCCAATCGAGAAGTTCAGCGACCGGGAGGTCAACGAACTGGTGTCGAGCGAGGAATCCGAAGTCCTCTGTCAGGTCGCAGGGCTGGCGGTGGCCGCCGGGGGCGAAGCGCTTTATATGAGCCATCAACGGGCGAACTTCGAAGAAGAATGTCCCGAACAGGCGCCATCTGAAAAAGCGCCCGCCGTGGTCGCAGAGCTCAATGCCGCCGGCGAACCGCAGACAGAAGCGCTGGACAATAGAAACACGACCGCCGTTGCAGTCGACAACTCGCGCGGGCGAGAAGCGAGCGGCGATGTCTACCTGGACAACGTCACAACACTCGCCGCGTTCAACGCAGACGGCTCGCCGATCCAGCAGTTCGGGGCGGAAGCCGAACTTAGCAAGGGCAGCGGCGTCGCCGTCGACGGGGCGACGGACGATCTGTACGTCGCCGATGCCGGCAAGAACCGGATCGACGTCTTCACGCCCGCGCCGCCCGGTCCGCCGAGGGTGGATAGCGTGTCGTCGCAGAACATCGATCCAACCTCCACAGAACTCAGGGCGCAGGTCGATCCCGACGGACTGAGGACGGAATACCACTTTCAGTACGGGGTCGCCGAGTGCGCCTGCGAGCCCGTCGTCGTGTACCGACGTGCCGATACCGTACGGCGCGATCGAAGCAAGCTTTGGAGCACAGACCGTATCCGTTCAGGTATCGGGCCTGAACCCGGCGACGACCTACTACTATCACCTGGTTGCGAAGAACGAAGACGGTGAAGCTGAAGGTACGCAGACGCTGAATACCTTCACTACCGTCCCCAGTCCCGCGGGCCCGCTGCCCGATGGCCGTGCATGGGAGCTCGTCTCACCACCGGAAAAGGACGGGGCAGGAATCGAAGCGATCGGAGGCTCGGCCGAAAATGGCGGCCCGACAGGCGGGCCGATGCAGGCATCCGCGGACGGGAACTCGGTCACGCTATGTCGCGAACGCACCTATCCCTGGCGAAGCGCAGGGAAACCGCAGCCCGGAAGGAACTCAGATCTTCTCCACGCGCGGGGGCGAAGGTTGGTCCTCGCAGGACATCGTGACGCCTCACGACAAGGGGGAAGGCTTTCCATCGGGCAAACCCCAGGAGTACAGTCTCTTCTCGAGCGATTTGTCGCAGGGTCTACTTCAGCCGTGGGGCCTCACCGGTCTGCAGGAACCGCCGCTCGTGCCGGGCGCCGGACAAGAAGAACGGGGAATCTATCTGCGCAACAACACGACGTGTGTGTCCACTCCGGCGAGCTGCTACCAGCCGCTCGTCACATCGGAAAATGACACCGCGCATCTTCCGTTCGGGGGAAAAGTGGGATTTGTGGGCGGCGACGGTGTCGCGGACGCGACTCCAGATCTCACACACGTGATCTTTCAGTCCCAAGGGGCTCTCACATCCGCGTCGGCGCCCGGGCTCTACGAGTGGACTGCCGATAAGTTGCCTGCGGAACAGCTGCAGTTGGTCAGCGTTCTGCCAAACGGCAAGCCGGTTCAGGAAGAGCCGGCACTCGGTAATGCCCCACCATTGGGTGCGCAAGCGGTGCAGGCGAGGCACGCCATATCAAACGACGGCTCGCGTATCTTCTGGGGTGTACCAGGCGAACCGCACCTGTATATGCGCGACTTGGTCGACAGTCAGACACTCGAAGTCAACGCTCCGGCGAAGGGCGTCAAGAAGATCAGCAACGAAGAGGCACGGGAAGTAGAGGAAGCGCACTTTCAGGACGCAAGCAGCGACGGGTCCAAGGTGTTCTTCACAGATACGATCCCATTGACGACCCAATCGACGGTTGAAGCGACGCGCGAAGGACCGGCCGACCTGTACGAGTGTGAAGTGGAAGAAGTCGACGGCAAGCTCGAATGCGGCAAAGAAGGCGCGAAGCTGACGGACTTGACAGCCGACCCACGCTTCGAGTTTGGTGAAAGCGCCGACGTTGTCGGCCTGATGCTCGGCGCGAGCGAAGACGGGTCCTCGATCTATTTCGTGGCAAATGGAGCTCTGGCCCCCGGAGCGACGCCTGGTCATTGCGCGCGTGCCACCGCCCAATCGGAAACACAGCCCGACGCGAAATGCAATCTGTATTACGAGCACTACAACGGTACGCGATGGGAAGAACCGCGGTTCATCGCGCAACTCTCTCAAGAAGACGCGGCCAATTGGGGCAAGGGGGGAACCGAATCGCTGCGGATCATGACCTCTCGGGTCTCCCCGAATGGTCGCTACCTGGCATTCATGTCGGATGAACCCCTAACCGGTTACGACAACGCCGACGCCAACCCCGAAGCAGATGGCACCCGTGACGAGGAGGTATTCCTCTATGACGCCAGCAGCGGACAGCTGGTGTGCGCATCGTGTAACAGCGGCGAACGGCCTCACGGCGTGCTTGACAGCGACGACTCCGGCGAAGGCAACGGTCTCCTGGTCGATCGAGCAGGCGCATGGAAGGGACACTGGCTTGCCGGCAGCATACCGGGGTGGACGCCGCTCGGCGTAAGCACGGCGCTGTACCAGTCTCGCTATCTGTCAGACGAAGGTCGCCTGTTCTTCGACAGCGCCGATGGGCTCGTGGCGCAGGACAAAAACGGTAAGGAGGACGTCTATGAGTACGAGCCGACCGGGATAGGCAACTGTCGTTCTGCTCCCGGCTGTACCTCTCTTATCTCCTCTGGGACCTCACAGCAGGAATCAGCATTCATCGACGCCAGCGAAAGCGGAAATGACGCCTTTTTCATCACGGCGCAGCCGCTGGTTGCGGCAGACCGCGACAAAAGCTTCGACGTTTATGACGCACGCGTGTGCACCGAAACCTCGCCCTGTGTTACCTCCTCGCCACCGCCGCCCCCGAAGTGCGACAGCGAAGCATCCTGCCGGTCCGCGCCCCAGCCGCCGCCAGTCGCGGGAGTTCCGCCGACCGCGACCTTTTCGGGTCCCGGTGACGCGACCGCAGGCGGAACTCGAGAACGAGAGCACCAGCCGCCCAGGCCAGCGCTCACGCGAGCGCAAAAGCTCAAGCAGGCCCTGGCCGTGTGTCGCAGAAAATACAGGCACTCGAAAAGGACGCGCGTCAGATGCGAACGACAGGCGCGCAAGGCCTACGCTGCGAAGAGGCCCGCCAGCCCGAAAAGGAAGGTCAAGCGATGACCTCGCGCCGCTTTCGTTGGGGTTCGCTGAGCAGCGTTGGGGCCGTCGTCCTCGCGGCGACTGCCTTCGCGATGCTACTCGGTGCGGCCCCCGCGTTCGCCGGATGCACCAGCCAAACCCCGTGTGGCCCATGGTGGCATCTGGACTCGAGTTCCGCGCCAACCAACCTGCCGCCGGGTGACAGGGAAGCAAAAGTGGTGACAACCGCAAGCAATCTCGGTGACGCGGAAGCGGACGGGAGCAAACATCCGATCACCATTACCGACACGCTACCCCCGGGGCTGCGAGCAGTGTCGATGTCTGGACAGCTTGGCACGCCAGGGAAAAAGGGCAAGCCGGGACAGATGGTCTGCCCTGATCAGGCGGAACTAAAAGAAAAAGAAGAAAAGAAAGAAACCGAGCTGAGCTGCACATATGGGGAAACCGTCGAACCTTACGAATTGCTCGAAGTGGCAATCACCGTGGAAGTGCAGTCCGGGCTGACCGGCGGCGTCGTGGACGAAGCGAGCGTGATGGGCGGCGAAGGACCGGACGGTCAGGAGCCGCAGGCGCAGCAGCTGCGCAGAACCTTCAGCGTCACTGCCGCGCCCACGCCCTTCGGTATCGAACGGGTAAGCCTCACGCCCGAAAACGAAGACGGCTCGAGCGATACTCAGGCCGGCTCTCATCCATTTCAGCTCACGACAAGCCTCGACCTCAACCAGGCCATAGAATTCAATGCAAAACGAAAAGTTGGCCTACGCTCCAGTTCCGCGCTCGCGAAGGATCTGCAGTTCAACCTGCCACCCGGGCTGATCGGCAATCCACAAGCCGTCCAGCAGTGCTCGGAAGTCGACTTCACGGCGATCGAGAACGCCGCCAACGCATGCGCTCCTGACACCGCTGTGGGGGTGGCGATGGTGACGATCAACGAACCATTCAATCTCGGTGTCCTTACTACCGCAGTGCCCGTGTTCAACCTCGTCCCAGCGCCGGGCGAGCCTGCCCGATTCGGCTTCTTTGCTCTGCACGTGTCGGTGGTGCTGGACACGTCCCTGCGCAGCGGAGGGGATTACGGCGTCGTGGTGAGTATCAAGAACGCGAGTCAGACCGCGGAGGTGCTGAGCTCGCAGGTGACGCTGTGGGGAGTGCCGGCGGATCCCAGTCACGACCTGTCGCGCGGGTGGGCCTGCGTCGAACAAGGACAAGACAGCAGCTCGAGTGAAAGCTGCACGGCGCCTGAACAGCGGGCTACGGCACCGTTCTTGACGCTGCCGACCTCGTGCGCGGCGCCGCTGGTGACATCGGTGCTGGCTGATTCGTGGTTGGAACCCGGGCAGCATCTGCCCGATGGCGCGATCGACACGGCGGATCCGCGATGGAAGGAAGCCAGATCGGTCTCGCCGGCGCTCGAGGGGTGCGAACGCCTGCCGTTCGAACCATCGATCGAAGTGGAACCCGACGAACACTTCGCGAGCACGCCAACCGGGTTAAATGTCGATGTCAGGGTGCCGCAGGGAAGTACTTTGAGCGCCTCGAGTCTGGCGGAGGCCGACGTCAGGGACACGACGGTGACCCTACCCGAAGGGCTGGACCTGAGCCCGGGCGCGGCCGACGGTTTGCTGGCGTGCAGCGCGGCACAGATCGGTCTGTTGGAAGGATTTGCCGAAAGTCAGCAGACAGAAAACGACCATTTCTCAGCGGATTCGCCCGACTGCCCCGAAGAACCCGGAGTCCCCAGCGCGAAGCTTGGCACCGTCAGGATAAGAACGCCGTTGTTGGCCAACGAACTCGAAGGAGGTGCGTACCTCGCTCAGCAGGGCACCGACCCCTTCCAGCCGCCACTGGTGCTGTACGTGATCGCACGCGATCCCGTCTCCGGGGTGCTCGTCAAGCTCGCCGGGAAGGTCACGCCCGACCCCGTCAGCGGGCGGCTCGTCGCGAGCTTCGAAAACACGCCCCCGCTTCCCTTCGAAGAACTTCAGCTTCATTTCTTCAACGGTCCCCGCGCATCGACCTCCACGCCGCCGCTGTGCGGCGTCTATACAGCGACAAGCTCCTTCACACCGTGGTCAGCCACTGCGCCCGCGACCCCGTCCTCAAGTTTTCAGATCAGCTCCGGCCCCGGTGCCAGCGGCTGCCCGCCCAACCCGCGGCCGCTCGCTCCCGCCTTTCAGGCGGGCTCGAGCAACCTCCAGGCGGGTGCGTTCACACCGTTCGTCCTCAGCATCGTCCACGCCGATCAAGACCAGCCGCTCAGCGCGATCACGATACACCTGCCCACCGGTCTGGCCGCGATCTTAGCCTCGGTCAGGCCCTGCCCAGAACCGCAGGCTGCTGATGGATCGTGCGGTCCGGAAAGCCTGATTGGGCACACCAGCACAAGCTCGGGACTTGGCGTGAACCCCTTCACTCTCGCCGGCCACGTGTTTCTCACCGGCCCCTATGCCGGTGCGCCGTTCGGCCTGTCGATCGTGACTCCTGCGCTTGCGGGCCCGTTCGATCTCGGGCGGGTCGTCGTCCGGTCAGCGATCAACGTCGACCCCTACACCGCAGCGGTGACGGTTAGCGGCGCGGTACCGACGATGGTCGAAACCGCCACCGCCGGCAAGACGGGGATACCGGTGCAACTCAAAGCTCTGAGCGTCACGATCGATCGCCCCGGATTTGAGTTCAACCCCACTAGCTGCGATCCGAAAGCGATCGAAGGACTGTTGGGCGGCGCGCAGGGCGCGAGCGCTCACGTTTCCTCGCGCTTTCAGGTCGAGGGTTGCGCGAACTTGCCCTTCAAGCCGGTCTTTCGGGCCTCAACACAGGGCAAGACAAGCAAAGCCAATGGCGCGAGCCTGAAGATCACTGTAACGAGTACCGGCCTGGGGCAGGCGAACATCGCCAAAACGACCGTGACGCTCCCCACCACGCTCCCGGCGAGGCTCTCGACGCTCCAGAAAGCGTGTGTCGCTGCCGTGTTTGAAGCGAACCCCGCATCCTGCCCGGAGGGCTCCGACATCGGCAGCGCGACCATCCATACGCCTGTATTCAGGAACCCTCTGTCTGGTCCCGCTTATCTGGTCTCCCACGGCAACGTCGCTTTCCCCGATGTCGAGTTCGTGCTCCAGGGCGAAGGGCTTGAGATCATCCTCGACGGCAAGACCCAGATCAAACATGGCGTCACGACCTCCTCGTTTGAAGCGCTACCGGATGCGCCGTTCAGCAGCTTCGAAACGACGCTGCCCGAGGGTCCGCATTCGGTCTTGACGACCAACCTCCCAGCCAAGGCCAAATACAGCCTCTGCAATAGCAGCCTGGGCATGCCAACAACGATCACAGCCCAAAACGGCAAAGTCATCAAACAAAAGACGATGATCGTCGTTCAGGGCTGTGGCAAGGTGCAGGCAGTCAAGGCGAGGCTCACGCGTGCACAACTACTCGCCAAAGCGCTCGCGACATGCCGCAAGAAGGACAGACACGCAAAGGCCAAACGCGCTAGGTGCGAAAATCGCGCACGCAAGGCGTACCGCGCGAAACAGAGGGGGAACGGCACCGGGACGGCCCGCAAGAACAGCAGAAAGCCAACATGATGCTGCTCACGCGGGGCTGAGGACCATCACGGGGATCCGGCGACCGCCCGCGCGCTGCTGATAGACGTCATAGCCGGTGTAGTTGTCGTTGACCAAGCGCCAGAGCTCCTCGCGCTCGCTGCCCTCGGCCTCGCGCGCTGTCATCGCAATGCGTTCGCCGTCGACTTCGACCTCCACGTCAGGGTGTGCCTTGAGGTTGTGATACCAGGCCGGGTGATGCGCGGAGCCGGCCTTGGAAGCGACCAGGATGAAATCTTCGCCGCGCGGCGTGTACAGCAGCGGCGTGACGCGTGGTCGTCCCGTCCTTGCACCGCGTACATACAGCAGCAGTATCGTCTGACGCACTCCAATCTTGACTCGCCCTCTGGTGAGCGGCATCACGCGCTTGTCGATCGCGGGGAACACCGTGATGAACAGCAGCCCGCCCACTCGACTTCGGGCAAAGCGGGTCATCAGGCGGTCCAGGGCCGTCTTCTCGCTCTGCGCGCGATAGTGGCGTTCGGCCATCAGACAACGATACCGGCCCGCGAGCTCGGGCTAGCGCACGATTTGCAGAGCGGGCCAGCGCACAGCCATCGCCTTGGCCTGGATCCGCCGGTGATACTCCTCGACCGTCACGCGACGTGGATTGCGCCTGCAGATCAACCCGAACAGATCCTCGAGCCCATATGGAACTGCGGCTTCGATGCTGTCGTCTGCGCGCAGCCGGACCGCCACCGCAGTGGCCGTCTCCGGCCAGGTCGCGACCCCGTCGGCCGAGGACGCGAGCGGCTGCACCTCGACGCCGAAGGCTTGCGGATACCAGAGATGCACCGCCGCCTGATTTTTGACATCCCATGGAATATCAGATGCTTGGGCATGCAGCGCATCTCGCAGATTCAGCTCGCGCTCCTCACCCAACGACGCAGGATCGAAGAACACGAGGTCGACATCCTGCCAGGCAGTTTGCCTCGCCGGATCGCGCAGGTGATCCCAGACGAGGTCGCGTATCACAGCTCCGCCAATCAGCCAGTCAGGCGGATCGACTGCGCGCGCAGCACGCAGAGCGCGCATCAACCTGGACGAGGAACGGATCAGCTCGATCAGACGCGAGCGCAGCTCAGCGGGCTGGTGAGCCATCGCTCGGTCGCACACCTCGGCGTTTGCAGACCCCTTGCACCTTTGCCTGTCCGAATCGGGCGTCACTGTGCGGAGAGCGTGAATTTGAGTTTGGCCAAGTGTGCCTGCGCGAAGGCTTGTCGCATGGTGGCCTCGTCTCCATACTTCATCGAGAGTCGCTTCGCCTCGCAATGAACCTCGATCTGCTCAGAACCGAACGGCCAGGGGTCGAGTGTCGAAGTGCCGTCGTCGCGGTCGATCAACTCGAGCGTAGTCAAACCGGTGGCCGTCGGGACGTCGCGCACGGTGAACGGCCTCCAGGCGTTGCACAGAGCGAGCGATAGCGCATCCCATGTCCACATCTGGCGCCTGGTGCGCTCCCGCTGCGCCTCGGAGATGTCCAGCGTCGCGCACAGCCGGGCCTGACGCGCGTGCTCTTCATCGATGTGCGGTTTTAGAACCGGCGCGTCCGCGGGCTTGGTTCGCGAGCGCAGCTCCGACAGCGATGCACCGTGCAGCGACACGACGAGGGCGGCATGGGCGCTCTGGCTCATCAGGCGATCGGGCGCGCCGCGCCAGATCGCCAGATGCTGACTGGCTGTCAGCTCGAGGAAGTTCTGCGGCAGGCCCGTGCGTGGGTTGAAGCGGGGTTCGAGATCGACCGACGCCCAGCCGATGTCGTGCTGCTGGGCCCCGAGGACAACCTCCTCGCGGGGCTCGACGCCTCCGAACCGCGCATTGCCCCAGGCCCGCGCAAGCTGCCCCGCAAGCCAGGCATGGGAAAGTTGACCGATGGCGAGAGAGCCACCTTCGTCGGGGCGGACCAGCATGCATCAAGCCTAACCCCGACCGGGCATTCGGGCTCGCCGGCCGCTCGCGCAGACGCCCAAAGCAGGTCCAGGGTCGCAACAGATCGTCACAGCCGACGCCTACAAACGCGCGCTATGGCTTCCCGGGTTCGCGCGTCTGGCATGATGAGCGGGGTGCTACTGACGCCTGAAATCCAGCGATTCGTGCGCGACCAGCGGCTTGGATTTGTGGCAACGGTCAGGAGAGATGGCACGCCAAATGTTTCTCCGAAAGGCACCACGACGGTATGGGACGAGAGGCACCTGATGTTCGCCGACATCGTCTCGCCCCAGACGACCGAGAACCTATTAGGAAATCCGCACGTCGAGATCAATGTCGTGGACCCGATTGTCCGCAAGGGCTACAGGTTTCGCGGAACAGCCGTCGTTCACCGCGCGGGAGAGGGCTTTGAGCAAGGCATCGAGCTTCTCAAGGACGCTGGCTCCACGACCCCGCGCGAGCGCATCTGCTCGATCGTGGTGGTCGCCGTAACCGAGATCAATCCGCTCGTCTCCCCGGCGTATGACCTGGACGTGTCCGAGGATCAGATCACCCGACAATGGCTCGCTCATTTCCTTGCGCTACACGGCGGGCAACGCCAGCCCGTAGAGTAGCCGGACTTCTCCGAGACGCACGAACGCGACGTCGCGCGCGAGCGGATACAGATACAGGCTGTCATGCCGACTCCCCGCGGAGCGCCGGCGCCGGTTTCAGGATGTGAGAGTCACCGGCATCCGGCGAGGCCTCATAGTCCGCCGGCGATTGATCTGCACGCCTGACGCGGCCCAGACACAACCCGATGGCTGTGGCCACAGCTGAGGCGAGGATCGAGAACAGCCAGCTGCGCTGGAAGACGCCAACGCCGCTGATCGATGCGGGCGTACCGACGATCGCCACGAGGACTGCGACGCCGAGCACGGCACCCACCTGGCGAGCGGTGATATTGACCGCCGTGCCCACTCCGAACGCGTGCCCGGGTAGCGACGCGGCGGAAGCGCTCGCGAATGCGGTCAGCCCCACACCGACCCCGACTCCGGAGAGGATCGAGCCGGGGAGCCACACGCGCAGAAAATCCGGGTGTGTGCTGACAGTCGCCGCGAAGAGCGCTGTGCCGAGAGCGAATAAAAGCGCGGCCGGAACGGTCAGAACTCGCTGGCCATAGCGGTCGGCGATCCGCCCCGAGGCGACCGCGCCAATCGCAGCGGCGACCGGGGCGGGCGTCAGAGCGAGACCCGCGGTGAGGACCGAGTAGTGCCATGCGTCGATCAGGTAAAGGACGTCGCACAGCAACCACGCATAGAACGCCGTGGAGAAGGTCAAGGTGCCCGCGTTGGCGAGCGCGAAGGAGCGGATCCGCAACAGCGACAGCGGAATCACCGGCGCCGCGTGAGCGGCGGAGCGACGCAAAAAGAGCGCGGCAAGAATGCCCGCCCCCGCGAGTCCCGCCAATGTCGGCGCGCCCGTCCAGCCCCAGATGGGGCTTTGCACGAGCACGAGCGCGACGAGCGCGACCGCGCAGGCGAGCATGATCGCACCGGCGAAGTCCGGCATGGCGCGCGCTTGTGGGGCGCGCGACTCGCGCAGGATGCGGCTGCCCGCGATCAGCGCTACAGCGCCGATCGGCAGGTTGATCAGAAAGATCGCGGGCCACCCTTGCCAGTCGACGAGCAGGCCGCCGATCGCCGGACCGGCGGCGGCGGCAACGCCCGCCGACGCGCCCCACAACCCGATTGCGCTCGCGCGTTCAGCGAGCGGGAACTCAGGCAGCAGCAGCGCTGCGGACGCGGGCACCATCATCGCGGCACCGGATGCCTGGATGATGCGCGCAGCAATCAGCATCGGCAGGCTGATCGCAACCGCGCACAACGCCGACCCGACCATGAACACGATCAGGCCGAGAAGAAACATCCGCCGTCGCCCGAGCAGGTCTGCGAGGCGACCCGCCGCGATCAGCAGCGCGGCGAAGACCACGCTGTAAGCGTTCAACACCCACGAGATCGCACTCAACGAGGCACCCGGGAAGGCATGCTCAATGCTGGGGAAGGCGATGTTGACGACCGTTACGTCCAGCCAACCCAAGAAGTTGCCGAGAGCAACGACGAGGAACACCTGCCAGCGTCGAGCGATCCTCGTCCGCGATGGCTTCTGGATCGCGGCAGGCGAAAGCCGCTCGCGGGTGAGGCGTGTCATGGATATTCCTATTCTCCGGGCACCCAGCCGCCGGAATGCAGCCGGACCCGGTGTCTGTTTTACGCGCAGAAAGCGCCGTCGAGAACGAGAGACACCGATATCGGTTGAACCTTCCCACCCAAACAAATCGCCCGTCAGCCTGCGCCAAATCGATGTGCGTTACTCCCGCCGGCTGGGAAGGTTGTGGTGTCCTTTGGCGTCTAGCTTGGCTTAAGACTCAAGTGCGAACACTCAAGTGCGGGCGAAGCCTCGAATCCCGCTCGACTGAAAGGAACACTCTTTGCAAGGAGCAGCTCCATTTGTGATACCCGCCCACCACCTTGTCCATCGCGGTGGAAGATAGGGAAATCCTCCTGCCGTTGAGGCACGTCAGAGGCCTGCACATACGATCTCTTCACCAGGGAGCGAGAAGAGCTGTCATGACGACAGAGCGTCTGCGATCCCCGCGGTCCACCCCTGATCTCGCCCCAGTCGCGCTGGTCCCGACGCCGAGCTCGAACGGAGTCGGGCATCATCGCCGAGACTACCCGACTTGCACCGGTGCGGTTTTTGGGTCCCTTCGCATCCCGTCGAACCCGACAAGCGCGACGAGCGCGCGCCTGAAAGACTCTATGGCGATGGCGGCGACCAATCACGACATCACTCCCGAGCTGAGCGCGAAGCGCCTTGCCGACACGTTCCCGGGCGATCTCGGAATCGAGCTGACCGAGATCACCGACGAGCACGTGCGCGGGCGGATGTGTGTCGACCGCCGTCATCTTCATCCGATGGGCTACGTGCACGGAGGCGCCTGGGTCGCGTTCGCTGACACGATTGCCGCCTGGGCGACGCTGCGCCACCTCCCCGATGGTCGGGGGTTCACGACAGCCGAGTTGAAGATGAACGTCTTTACATCAGCCGGCACCGGCGACGAACTCACCGCGGTCGGCACGCCGCTGCACGTGGGATCGCGTACCCATGTTTGGCAGGTTCAGGTCTTTCGCGGAGCGCGGCTTGCGGCCAACTTCGTGTGCACACAGATCGTGCTCTGAGCGAGTAGCTGACCAGCAATACTTGCTCGGGGGTCATATTTGCCGTTCAACGTCTGCGGGGAGCTCGCATCCGACCACGCCGAACCGGACCAGCGGTTCTCTGTGGCGCAGCGTGTCGACTCTTCGACGCAGGGATGCCCCTCGGCAAGGGTCGCGGGACCCCGGAAGGCGCGTCCGAGACCGCTACCGTGGACCGTAGAGGCTGGCCGGGCCGGCCTCGGCGATGCGCAAAACGGCGCAGAAAGGAGCTGGTAGCGATGACCGCCAAGCTGATCAGGGAGCCTGGTCCCGATCATCCGATCACGATTGAGGCGAATCCTGCCCGGGTTCTCGTCTCGGTTGCCGGTCGCGTGATCGCGGACACGCAGAACGCGCTCACGCTGCGCGAGGCCGACTATCGACCCGTCCAATACATTCCGCTCAGCGACGTCGATCAGTCGCTGCTCGAGCCGACCGATCACGCAAGCTACTGTCCCTACAAGGGCGACGCCGGTTACTACAGCGTGCCGGCTGGCGGCGAGCGCGCTGTCAACGCGGTGTGGATCTATCGCGATCCCTATTCGGCCGTTGCCGAGATCAAGGATCACGTCGCCTTCTATCCCGAGCGCGTCGACTCGATCGTCGAGGAGATACCGTCACGGGCATAGCGCGGGGCGGAGCAGCGCTTCGGGGCAGGCAGAGGCGAACCGGTCAGGGGGCAAGTCCACAGAGGCGATCGCTCAGCTCCCGCAGTCGGTGGCGCGCGCCGGTATCTAGCGCCTGCGGATCAGGCGCCGCGGGCTGCTGGCCGTTGAAGTAGGCACCTGTCACGCCCTCGAGCTGCGGGTCAGCGATTAGCCTCAGCGTTGCCTCGACGCCTTGCTCGAGCGTGCTGATCGGATTCACACCGGCCCGCCCGGACCATCTTGGTCGGCATCTACGTCGCGGGATGCAAGCAGGTCGCGCTTACCATGCGCCCCTCCAGTTCCTCTGCGAGGTCAAATGTGAACATGATGTTCAGCGGGGTCCGTGGCTACTGGGTTTCGGCTTGCCAGAGCCAATCCGAACCGCTGGTGAACAGCTATGAACCGCACGGATTCGGGCTCGACTGTCGCGCAAACTGTCGCGCACATCTAGATGTCCGATGCCGAGCAGGCCGACGAAGCGCGCGGGCGACTGTGCGAGCTGCTCGGGCTCGACGCCGAGTCATCCCGGGCGATCGTCTGCCTGCCGTCCGGTCGGGGCGTAGCGGTGTCTGTGGGAGCCGCTGAAGCCGTTCTCGCCGCCGTCGAGCACTTGGCCGAAGGTGCCTGCCAGGTCGAGCCGACACCTGCAGGGGAATGGCTGGCGGGCGTCGGCCTGGCGCGGGCCTAGAGACGCACTTCCGAGAGCGGTTGCGGAGCCGTCAACCAGAGCGATCCTTCCGCCGCCCAGCCAAGCCGTCCGGGGTCGCAGCGGGAGAGCCCGACCGGCGCCGGAACCGGCGCAGCGGGCACCACTACAGACGCGCATCCCTGCATCGAGACGATCACTGCCAGGAGGGCGATCACTAGTCCTCGCCCCGTTCGCCGCTGAGCAGATAGCCGAGCCCCAGCGCCCCGATGCCCGGGAGCCAGTAGGGCCAATCACTGTTATTCCGAAAAAAGACAAACGACAAGCCGAGCCAGAATATGCCGAAGAAATAGAGCAGCGCGGATATCACAGCGGCCACGCTCTCAAACACGCGCCGCATCATTCACCCTCACAGTCTCTATGAACCGCGCCCGGCTCGGTTATCACGCCCTCAGCCGACAGCATAAAGCTTGTGGCTGAGCCAGACGCCGAAAAGCACGCAAAACGCCGAGCCGACAAACCGAAGTGCACGTCTGGATAGCAATGGCCAGCGTTGAGTATGGTTCCTCTGGTGACGGCTTCCGCCCACTTTTTGGGATTGTTGTGCGCCGTGGCGGGAAGTGGTATGGTGACAGGAAACAGGGGAAACAGGGTCGGTCAGTTCTGGCGGACCCGAACGGTCGGGAGGGTCATATTAGAACGGTTATTCTGCCAGGCCAGGCGTTGCCGGGGGTGCTGGTGGCTTCCGTGTCGGGATGCTTCTGGGAGGAGCGACGTCCCCTTCTAGCGGCGCGCCTGACGATCAGAAAAGCCACCCACAGGCCTTGAGCCTGGGCCTAAGACTCTTGCACGACTATCAACGGGAGGAGTACCAACATGCGACGTATCACGATCACGGGCCTCGCCCTCCTCGCCGTGCTAACGACGAGCACGACGATAGCCAGCACGGCCTCAGCCAAGAGGCTGACGCTTTTCAACGAAGGTGACGTCACGCTACTACCGGGTGACGCTTTCGAAGTCCAGGGCTTTGACGCCCTCCGAGTCGAAACATCGAAGGGACCAATTGAATGCGAAAGCACCTTCCTTAGAACTGGTTTTGAGGTCAGCGTAATAACCAATTCCAGATGGGCGGACATGCTACAGATTAAACAGCTGGAAGGCCGCTTTCTGGAAGGTTGTAGAAGTTTTACTGGCGATTCAGAAGTCGAACTAGCATCACTCGGTGAAATCTTCAAGCTTACGGCCCGAGGTGAAGCGACTGTCGGTCCAGCATCGATAGTGATCTACTTCAACCGTCTCAGAGGCCAAGAAGCCGAGTGTTTTTATTCAGCCACTAAATTGAAGGGGACTGACAACGCGACGCCCAGCCTCGAACCGCTCCGAGTTGCACTAGGGGGCAAACTAACGCGTGATGTAACTCGTAGCACCTCAAGGTTTTGCCCGTCAAAAACAGAAGTGAACCTCCAGCTTCCCTTAACTGTGACTGAAACCTCCCAAACATTTGAATCCATATTCGAGCGGACGACGAACTGATTGCGGTCCGTGGGCGCGGCGTCGGAACGGAGCGAGCGTCCCCGACGCCACGCCGCCGCTCGGTGTGCGCGAGCAACAACTCGCTCCCCTGATTTGACCCTGGTTTCTCGAAGCGAGCCTCGCGTCATCTCGGCGGCAATGTGCTCGACGTCGGCACTGTGTAGGTACCCGGCAGGGCTGGCGGTTTATACCCTGGCGGGGGATGCGGCATCGGGATAGCCGGTGCAATGTGACCAGCGCCGGGACTAGAGCGATGGTGCTCGCTACTGAGTAGCAGCACGCCGATGGCGACGGTCATATAGAGCACGAAGGCAATTGCGAGCACCTTGAAGATTTTCCATAGGGACTCGCCTAGTCGAGTTTATTTAGGCAGTGCGCTAGCCAGCGGCTCACAGATCACTTGTGAAGCTCATTTCAGCCCTACCACGTCAATTGAGGCGGAGTTTATGGTGAAGTCGCCTTCGGTGGGGCATCCGTTGAATGCTCGCACGGTGAGCGTATGATTGGTCACCGTACCGGGCTCGAATAGAAAGCGAACAGTGAACGGAAACGTGATCGTCGTCGGGCTGCCTTTACCGAAACCCCCCGGACGAATAGCTTCGACCGGTTCATCGCTGTCTTCGATCTGGATTATGTCTCGGCCTGTTTCGGTGCAAGCAGTCGCCGTCGCGGTCACGACTACCCGTCCGGTGATCTGTTGAAGTTCTTCCGCGCCCTGTTTCCACATTGCACCAGTGAGCGGATCTTCAATCGGGCTTACTGCTGCTGTGACAGGGCCAACACTGCGAGCCCGTGCGACTACCGCGTGAGCGCCCGACGCTGCGAGTTTGATAGACGCCGCAGCCGTACCGCCGAGCGCGAGGATAAGCGCCAGCATGGCCACGACGAAAGCCGGTGATGGTTTTTTCGGTTTGATTCTCATTTGGTTAGTCCCCCGTTAGTTCGTGAAGTGCGCGAGCAGGGTTACTTCGGCGGGCTGGCTGACGCACCCCCCGGATAAGGCGCTGACGCGGTAGTAACGCCCCCCGACCGGCAGCGTCATTACTCCCCCGGGCACACTATGTTGCATTATCCAGTGGGATTGATCGTCGCTGACTTCTAGCACGGGTTCGCTATTTACACACCGCGAATCCGCACTAACGGTTACGGTCGTGTAGTGCTCCGCGTCGAATACCGGAGAATTGACAGCGCCCGTGAACGGTTCCCCGCTGAAAAATGTAAAGCTCGTTGGTTGAGCGGTTTGGTTCGTTTCCAGTTTTGTTACGGCCGCTTGCAGGCTCGCAATGTTCGTCTTATCTTCCGCCGCTCTCGCCAGCGCGAAACAGACCGCGATCTTTTGATTGTTCGCGCTCGATTCGCTCGATTTGAGTAGTGACGCTGTGCAGACGCTCGCCTGCCATTTATTAGCGCGGGGTTCGAGTTCTGCCGTAGTGAGCGCGAACGCTACGCCGACGAACACCATCGAAGCTACTACCGTGGCTCCCAGCAAGCTCAGACACCTAGGCACCGGAATGACCGTTGTCGGCGATGGTCTACGTTTCATTGTTGCCCCCATTTCCCGATTTTTCTTGACCGCCTCACGAACAAGAGTACGCCTCGTCGCCATAATCGCCAGAAGCCGGCTTCTCCTAAAGCCCTGGCGATGAGAACATTCTTAGCCCGGTTGTGAACGCTCATTTACTCGCGTCCCATACCGCCTTGAAACGACTAAGCCCGTCACGGGCATCCGAAGTTGCGACGGGCTTTAGCAGTGTTTACAGTCTTACGGTTCGCCCGATGCGGGCGTGGCGCGTCTCGAAGCGGGCACTGCGGCCACGGGACTGCTGCCAGTGTTGAGCGTCATTCGTATGTGAAGTGGTCTGCCTTGGTGACCTGGCTGGTGACTTTGTTTACTGTCGCCTTTACGGTTACCGTGCCCGCTGTGTGCGCTGGGGTGAGGAGTGTGCATTCAGTGCTCGATGCGCAGTTGACCGATGTCGCCGGGGTCGATCCGAACTTGAAGACGGTAGCTGTTGAGCCGAGCCCGAAGCCAGTACCGGTCACAGTGACGCTGGTGCCGCCCGCGCTAGAACCCGTGTTCGGGCTGAGCGCGGTGATGGGGGGCTTGAACTCGTAGAGGTCATGCGAGGTTCGCAGACTAAGACCTCCCATGGGCGTCCTTACGGTGATGTCGACCTTCCCCACGGGCTCTTCGGGGGAAACAGCCGTAATCGAGGTCGGCGAGTTGACGGTGAAGCTCGCCGCTTTCAGCGAACCAAAGAAGGCACCAGAGGCTTCAGCGAAGTTACTCCCGGTGATCGTCACAGTTGTTCCACCGGTCGTCCTACCGAGTTTGGGCGCGACGCTAGTAACTTCGGGCCGCGGCGTGGTCGTGTTTTCAAACGCCCATACACCGCCATGTTTGATGTGGTCAACCGGGGCGCCAATCAGCGCGATGTCATTTTCGCTAGCCAACGCCACGCTAGATCCGAAACGGCCGTCCGCCGAAACCTCTTCGCTCCCGCCGGTAAGCTTCGGACCCTGCTGCGTCCACCCCGAGTCGGTGCGGTTGAACACCCACGCAGCGCCTGCTTCGTCGTTGTCCCCAAAACCGCCGATCAGCGCCGTGTTCCCTTCCGCCGACAGAGCCACGCTTTGCCCGAACTCACTTTGGGCGGTCTCTTCGCTGCCGGTAAACTTCGAACCCTGCTGCGTCCACGTCGAGCCCGAACGCGTGAACGTCCACACAGCGCCACTTTTTTCAGATATGCCGCTGACGAGGGCGGCGTCGCCGTCGCCCGACAGTGCCACGCTATGTATGCCAGCAAGCGTGCCTTCGATCGGTTCCCCGGCGCTGCTGAGCGCCGGACCCTGCTGCGTCCAGGTCGAGCCCGAACGGGTGAACACCCACGCCACACCTGCTTCACGATTGTTCTCAGTGCCGCCGACGAGAGCGGTGTTCCCATCTGCTGAGAGCGCCACGCTAGCTCCGAAGTTGTTTTCTCTGACCGTCTCGCTGCCGGTGAGCTTCGGACCCTGCCGCGCCCAGGTCGAGCCCGAACGGGTGAACACCAACGCAGCGCCTTCGCCGCCACGAGCGCCGATCAGAGCGGTGTTTCCATCACCCGACAGCGCCACGCTGTCGCCGAGCGACTCAAGGTTTTCCGCTTCGCTTCCACCGGTGAGCTTGGGACCTTGCTGCGTCCAGGTCGATTCCGAACGGCTGAACACCCACGCCGCTCCGCTGAAGTTCTTGTCACGAAGACCCCCGATCAAGGCCGTGTTTCCATCCGCCGAGAGCGCCACACTAGATCCGAAATCCCCTTCGCGTGTCTCTTCAGCGCCGGTGAGCTTCGGACCCTGCTGAGTCCAGCCCGATCCAGAGTTGGTGAACACCCACACCGCGCCTGCATCGCGGTTGTCCGCAGGGGCGCCGATCAGGGCGGTGCTCCCATCCGCCGAGATCGCCACGCTATAGCCGAATTCTCCTTTGCGGACCTCTTCGCTGCCGCCGGTGAGCTTTTCCTGCGACTGGACGAACGGGTCGATGCGCAGCGGGTAGGCCACGCCGCGCGCCTCGACGCGCAACAAAAGCCGCCCTCGGTTCACTTCCAGCCAGCTAGGCAGGACGTGACCGCGCGCATCGGTCGCGCTGAGACCCGAGTAGCGAAGCGCTGCGCCCCTGGCGCGGCCGAAGCGTGCGCTGTGTCCTTCGCGCCCCAGCGAGACCGGCACTCGTTCGCCGATCCCGAGCGCCAACGTCAGCGGTCCGCTAACATCGCGGTCGCGCGGTCGGGCGACCGTAAAGCCCTGCTCCAAGCCCAACGGCCCGTTCACATACCACGCAGACACCCCCGGATAGCCGTAGGAGATGCGGTTGCCCCGGGCATGCGGCGCCACCTCAGGCAGCGCCCGAAGTGCCGAACCGTAGCCCACGCCCTGCAAGCTCAGCTTCACGTGCACAGCGCCCGAGCCGACCTGCACACCCGAGCTATCAAACCGCGCGCTAAGCCGCTGACCGGGGTTGTGCATGGCAAAGCCCGCCGCAGCAGCGCTCGCGCCATAGCCGCGCTCACCCGCGCCCAGGGTTGCCGAGGCCAGGCCCCGCAATGCGAGCGGAAGGCTCCACAGCCCCTGGCGTGAAGCACGCGGATGCCCAGCCATCGCACCCGAGTGGCCTGCCCTAACACCCACCACCACAGCGCCACCCGCCAGCAGCGCCAACAGCGCCGCGCACACCAACACACGCACAGAAACAGCCGGTCGCGAACGCGGCGCAACCCCGCTCGACCCGCCACCCACGACCGCTACCCGCACAGACCCGCTCCGGACCATGACCACATCTCCCTCCTGTAGCGCAAGCCACCCAAACCCGGTGGACCCTCGAACGTCCCCTCGGCGCCCGCACGTCAGACGCTCTCCAAAGCCTACACCCGACCGTACAAGCGGACAACCCAGGGACCGGCCAGTTCGAACAACCCCCCGGCGCCTCTGCCGCCCGCAAACTGGGGACCATCCAAGACTTCGGCTTGGGCCGGAACGACCGCCGGGCCAGCCCTGCGCGGCCCAAGAGCGTTGCCGTCGGCTGCCGGACTAGGCAGTTGTCCTCCCCACGAGGCTCCAGTATATTTGGCTTTGAGCGAGGGGATGGCTGTCAACGGTTCGTAAAGAGGGAGGCCGATATGTCCAGGATCAGATGTGCTGTCTTGTTCGGAGCTTTGGTCGTCGCGAGCGCCGTGATGGCGTCAACTGCGTCAGCGGAAGCGCCTGAATTCGGGCGGTGCGTGAAAAAGGCCGGGGGGAAGTACGCAACATCGCACTGCGATACAGAAGAAGCCGGGAAGAACAAGTTCGAATGGGAGCCGGGTCCGGGCGCGAAGCCCGGGTTCGCCGAGGCCCTGAGCAGTGGCACGCTCTTTATGTCGAAGCGCAAAAAGGGCGAAGAAGTTGAATGTACCGGAGAGTCCGCGACAGGGGAATACGCGGGGCCGAAAACGGTCAGCCACGTCGACATCGTGCTTACGGGATGCTTCTTCGACGCCCACCCTAGTGGCACAGCGAACTGCGAAACGGTGGTCCTTGCACCGCTTAGAGGCGAAATCGGCGTATACGCAGTCGGCGAAACAGCGGCGCAGAACAAGCTCGGGCTGAAGCTCACCCCGGAAAACGGTGAAGTCTTCATGGAATCCTGCCTCGGCAGCTCCTCAACCTTCCCCATTCTCTGGCGAGGGGGATCGGTCATCGTCCCGATCAAGAGCAACACGATGCTCGCGACAGAGACACTAAAATATATTGACAGGAATACCGGGTTCCGTGGTGTCCTAAAGGAACAGGTGCCTGCGAGTTTCGTGGGCGAAACGCCGAGCCCTCTAGAAACCACCGAAAACGGCACCAGAAACGGAGAAAAAGTGTTTGGGCCGATGGGATGGAGGATGAGTACCAAACTCGTCAACGAAGAAAAGATCGAGGCGAACTCGGTTCTTTAGAGACTCTGGTTTCGACGATCGGCAAAGCTCGCGCGGGGGCTTCCTCGCGCGAGCGTTAGTCGCGGTGCAAGCCAGGATCGCAGACGACGGAGTTCGCAGAACAAAGGTTCTTCACTAGCTCGCGCCCAGTGCGCTTGTCTGTCAGCTTCACACTCACTAACAGCGTCCCCATTGGCGCACCGCAAAACTCACAAGCGCTAACGATCTTGGGTGACGCGGTGCGCTTTCCATTAGGGAAAGCGAAGCCCTAAAGCGCTCGCGCGCGACGCTAGTGTTGCTCTGGCCCCTGCATCTTCGATCACGCCGGGGCTAAGTGAAGTTTGCAGGATCAGTCTTGCAGCGGCTTGCAACTCCTGACTTGCTTCACCTTCATTACAGAGCGCGCGCAATTCGACAAGGCAAGATTTCGCTTCGGCTTCGGTCGGAGCCTGCTTGATTTTCGCTATGTGTTCTGTTTCCGTTTTGACTTTTGCGGGCTGTGCCATTGTATTACCTCGCTTGCCCGGTGAAGTGCATTAGCTCGGCCGTGACGTAAAACTCGCCATCGGCGTCTAGGCCGGTTTTCACTCCGATGATCGGTTCATATTCGAGAGCTTCCATCAGATATCCGACATGCTCCCACTTGTTTGCTAGAAAATTGCGCGCCCAAGTTTCGTTTTCTTTTGCAACCTCAGCCCGGCGCGTCTCTTTGGGCCAATGTCCAAGCAGCCGCTCAACGTCGCGCCTGTCTTTTTCATGGCCGAGCAGTGTGTATCCGCCAAGGTGACGGCTCTCGGCAAACGCGCCCGCGTAACTCACACACAAATCCACTTCAGTCCAGCGACTACGGTTCCAACCCTCTCCCGGTTTGTAGTGAATCTCGCCAGCAATGCCGGGCTCTTGGTCGTCGCTACAGTCGATCAAAACTTCCTGGCAGCCAAGCGCGCAGGCAATTAGACCGTGGCCGCTCTCATGCGCCAGGGCAGCACTTCGGCGCTCCCTATTTTGTGAGCGGACAACTTCGGGAGCAATCCCGATCGGCGGTACCCCTGCTCTGCTCGGGCGCCTGCGTGTTAGCGTGCTCATACCGTCACCCTTTCAATCGACGCTAGTCGTTCTTGTGAGGTTTCACTATCACTAAGGGGGCGCAGTAGCTCACTAAGCCGTTCGTCCGTCTCCCGGCGTCGAGCGTTTAGCGATTCCCGGGCTGCGAGCTGTTCGATTTCCAACTCGCGCCAGTCGGAGTCGAGCTGCGTTAGTTCACTCCTAAGCCGGTCGATTGGCTCGGCGCAATATCCTTCGTGCGCTTTGGAGCGTTCGCCTTGTTCTAGTGCGGCGCGTTTTGCGCGCGATTCCCGCAGTGCTTCCTTAGCGCGGTGTATCTTGTTTTCGCGGGTCGGGTCAAGGGCAATCGGGCCGGTCTCTTGCCGACCTTCGATCCGGTCGATGCGCTCGATCAATTCACGTTCTCTGTTTTCAGCGGGTGAAAGCTCGGGCGGCGGATCGGCTAGCTTGACTCGCGGCCCGCCGAGCCGTTCTAGCAGTTTTTCGAGCTTTTGCTCGTCGGCTTCTAACACTTGGCATTGTGTCGGTTGTGTTGATGGTGAACGTTTCACGCTGCCACCTTTCTGAGCTGCTCTATCACTTTCCGTTCGCGCTCTTGCTGCTCTCGGAGTATTTGAGCGGCTGTCGCGGCGGCAGGTTGATCAACTACGCGGTAGGCCGATGCCACTGCCAGAGCGACACTATGCTCGGCGCTGGCGCGTTCAAGTCTGCTTATACGTTCCTTCGCCTTCGTCACTTCACCTTCCAGCTTCTCGATTGCCTCGAAAACCTTGTTATCCTCGCCCGCCATAATCACTCTCCAATTTGATCCAAAATCATCGGCGACCACGCGGGCGACCGTGTTTGCGTTTATCTGATCCCCGGTTGCGGGATGTGGGCCTACCCGGGCGGCGACGGTGAAGTAGAGTCAACGCTTTGCCACAAGCCATTATGGCTTCCCGATCGGGGTTACCTTCGGCGGCAGATTCCGGGACGGTTGCGAGCCGTCTGTGAACCTCGCGCAGCTCGTCTGAGAGTTTCAGGTCGAGTGAGGATGCGCGCGCCCTCTCGGCCAGGTCGGCCAGGTCGTCGGGATGGCAGCTCGCGAGTTGAGCTACGGTCGCATCGAGTCGCTGTAATACCTCGCTCATTACCAAGCCCCGGCGCGTTCGTCTGCTTTTTCTTGCGCTTCGCGTTTCATCTCGGCCTCGGTCGGTCGCGATTTTGATTCAACTTGCCCGGCCTTGACTGCGGCTATCGTTTTTGCGCGCCGCTCTCGCAATTCATCGACGAAATCCGGCTCGGGCTCGGTGTTGCGCAATATGGCCAGGCCAAGACGTTTGCGCGCGATCGGCGTTAGCCCTAGTGACGTTGCCAGGGCTTGAATCTCTGCGCCAACTTTCCTTTGTTGGATCAGACTCGGGTTAGCTACCCTGTCCCAACCCTCAACGTGACCGCGCGGACTGACAATCGGCCTGCGGTAATCAATTCCGTGCTCGGAAATGTTCATGTCGAGCAAATCGAATTGATCCTGTAGGCGGCAGAGCCTATCTATGCTGATTCGATCCTCCGAGCGGCTCTGAGGGAGCTGCCAGACTTCCCGCCACAAACGGCGCCCTGGCGCTCGCAGACCCTCCGGGGGTGCGGGTACCTGCGCAGGGTCCCGCGTGGCGCTGGGGACCCGCTGGCGTGCGTCTGCGGGGATTCTGAGCGTTCGCCGGTCACGCTGGCCTTCCTCTCGGCAGATGCCGACCGTCAAAAGTAGTAAAGCCCCATCCCGAATTAGCATTTTCAATCGGTCGGAAACGGCATGACCGCGGGTCACCTGCGAGTCGCCCTCGACCTTTGGGGGTGCCGGGATATGGCTCTAGAATACGGGATTGCGGCAGTGCCTCGCGACCCGCAAGCCAGCGCCGGGCGATGGTCTGGCTGTCCCCGCTGGCGATCCCCAGCGAAACCGGGACCGGCCTGGCCGATGTCCACGCGCCAGGCTGATACCTGATCGAGAAATGCCGTTGATCGTCGGCAATGGCAACAATTGTTGTCGCTCTGTAAGCGTCAGCGCCGATTGTGTTGGTGTCGTTTGTCATTGGTGACATTGCGAGATTAGTATTCATGCATTCAAGCTGGGCGGTCGATTAGCTTTGGTTTTCTTACGTGCGGTCACTGTAAATGAACGGCTCTCGACTGTTTCATTGCCAGGCGGCAGACTGTCACGATATGGCGGCAGTGGCTCGCTAACTTCGTTTTCCAATCTGGCAATTAGGCCACCGGTTGATTTCGTCTCGGCTTTGTCGTCATCGGCCAGGTTGTCAACTACGCGACTGACTCTGCCTTTATCGTCGCGCTCTACGGTTTTACCTACAACGCGCGGAGTTGGCGCAGGTGTGATTATCGGTTGGACAATCGTCTCAGGTGGCGGCATCGTAATGTTTGCTTCGATCACTATGGTTTGAGGTTGCACAGTCGCCCGGCGCGTTTGACTGCGAACCTGCGAAACGTTAGTTGCAAGTTGGTCTATTTGCTCGCGCCGGTTGACTTTCGTCGGCGCTAGTGGTTCAGCCAGAGCTTTACTACGTGCGCGCAATCTGTCAATTTCGGTCATTGCATTGTCCTTGGATTCAGCGCATCGGAGCTGGGGGTATCGGGGAGCACTACGCCTATTCCTCTGATTGGTCGAATCGGTGGGCGCCGTTGACTGCGAATCCGCGCAAGTCTCGCTCTGAGTTCGTCTAGTTGATCCTGGCGAGATGGTTTCGTCTGTTTAGCCAGAGCCAAAGCAGCTCGCTCCCGCAATATCTCAAGGTCGGTCATTGTGCAAACCCAAATGGCTTTGACGTTTGCGGCTTGCGTTCGACTAGTACCAGCCCGGCGTCTGCTTCGTCCTCGCGGACAACCTCAAACTCAGTAACGTGTTTACACTTTTTGCAGCAAACGTCAGCAACCGCGAAAGCCTCGTGATTGCCGGTCGCGCGCTTTCCTTTTCCGATAGTAGTTGCAACTTGTGGCGGCTCTGATAGCGGCCGCGTCAAATGGTCGATTCTCTTGCGGCGCTCGATTTCGTTCATGCTGGGCTCGATTCACTTTGCCCGATACGTTCGCGCTCGACTTGATCCAAACCCTTTTTTAGCGCGACGCGAATCATCGAGCTGCGCGAGCGATCGTCTAATTCGGCCAGGCGGCCGGCGCGTCTCTGTTCGTCTGCCGCTATGGAAAGCGATGTGTTATGCAGGTGCTCGGACAAGGGATGCTCCTTGGACTTCACTGTCTCCCTTGAATTGTGGCGCGCGCTCAGTCTGCGCTCGCAGAGTGTACCAGTTTTGGCTAGTTCTGGCCACGATCGGCGGGGGTGAGTTGTTTTACGTCTATCGCCAATTCTTCAAGTGCGCGTTTTTTTGTTGTCTTTCCTTAGTTCGCGTTGTGCTTTCGTCTGTGAGAATTAGCGCTGCGTAGTCCCTGGACATCAGGCTCGTCTTGATGTTCGATGTCGTCGGCGAGATCAGATTCAGCCAGCCACACAAGTTCAAGGTCGCCAGGTGGCGGATCAACGCAGCCGGGGTCGCCACAAACGATCGTCCAGACGTCGGCGTCATCTGCGCCAACCCCGCTCCCTACTGCGTGGGAGTCACATTGCTTGGGACCGCGTCCCGGCGCGTCCCAGTTCCCTTGGGACTGGGTGGGACGCATTCTAGTCCATTGTGGGTCCGAGTCTGCCTCGTCGTCCTCCTCCTCTACATCGCCGCCTTTGCGTACGGCGATGCCGTGATAGATGAGTTCTCGCTTCTCCGTGGCCTGATCGGCCCGTGGGCGTTTTGCGCGCAAGCCAGGGACTACGGCGCGAAGATCCTTGCCGAACGCCGTTGCCGATCCCGGCTTCTGGCCGCTGTCCTCGGCCCATTCCTTCCAGGCTGCGTACAGAGCCGCGGCCGGGATCGCTTTTCGGGCACTTCGCACACAGCGGTCGCGCACGAAGGCTGCCACGGGCGAAGCGAGGTCCTGAATGATGCTGATTGCATCCTCGGCGCCGGCGGGCGTCGTGAAGCGCCCTTGCCCGTTGAGGCGGTCGAGTCCGTCTAGAGCCCAGTTGAGGATGCCGGGCAGCTCGCCACGAAGCTCGTTTTCAAGTCCACGATCCTCCTTACCGAGCCAGGACTTCGTCAGCGTGAGCGCGAGGAACCCGCCCGCGACCGCCATGCTGGCATCGCCGAGGCGTGGCAGCTCGTTGCTGACGATCCAGAAGCGAGTCGGGAGTTTCCCCGTCCACTGATCGCGGTACTTGCGATTCACGGTCAACGGGTCCTCGCCGCTGATCGACAGAAGCCGCTCCACCACGACTTGATTGCCCCGCGCATCAAAGCGCGCATCGCTCACGACGGCCAGGGGCTTTCCGATCAGGGGTGCCAGCCCGAAGTCGTGGCCCAAGCTGCTCAGGGTCGGCCCCGCCACGTTCTGCTCGCCGACGAGCGCGCCTTGAATACGGGCGATAATGCCCTTTCCGCCTCGCGTCGGGCCGGTCATCAGCCCGATCTTGTGCTGATCGGTTTTCCCGCTGATCATGTAGCCGAACCACTCGCCCAGAGCGGCGACGTTCGCCTCTCTTGCGCCGGCTGAGCCCTTCCGGTCCTCGGGATCATCCGGCCAGAGTTCGGCCAGGAACCTCATCCAGCGCTCAGGCACAGGAGCGTCTGGGTCGTAAGCGAACGGGACGGCCGTCTGGTTAAAGAAGCGGGGAGTGTGCGGGAGCAGGGTCCGAGTGCCAACGGCGAGCAACCCGTTCTCGCAGGAGACAATCGTGTCATCCTGGGATGAGTCCCCGATCCAGCTCGGCTGCTCCAGCTCGGCTGCTAGGTGAGTGATGGCGGCCAACGCCTCCGACACATCGGCCACCCTGTGCCGGTTCGGCGCCCAGTCCTTTTCCTTGCCGTTGTCGTCCAGGTAGATCGCGTGCTCAGTGAACGCGTACACCTTCGCTCGGGTCGCGCGAGCATCGATCTCGGCCCACTTCGTGGTTCGCCACTCCCACCATCCCCCGCGCCAGTGCCGCAGGGTCGGGCAGCCCCCCTGCGTGTATTGCCCAGCGACGAACCTACGCGCAACCTCCATCGGTAGACCGGGCGGCGGGAGCATCCCGGGCGCACGTACCCTGGTGGCGGTCGCCTTCCCCGCGTTGAAGTCGATCACCTCGCCGCTCATCGCCCGACGCTCCGCTTGGCTTGCTCGGCGGTGTCGATCCGTTGTATGATTTCCATGCGATTTCACTTTCTGTTGAATGTTTCCGAGTAGCGGCTTTTTCCGGGGCCGCTGTTCGCCTATTTGGGAACAATTGTTCTCGGGGTCACTTCCGCCGCTCGGGCTCGGACGGTCCCAAGCGCTCCGTCCGCTGCTCGGCCTGCCGTTCGGCCTGCCACTGTTCGGCCTGTTTCCGTCGAGCGGCGGCGCTGAGGATGCGCCGAACCTCGGCTAGGGCCTCGGGGCTCACTGAGTCGCACCGACCGGCGCGGCGGCCTTGTCGGGGCTCTGACGGCTTTCCTGCTCGCGCCGCTTCACTTCGGCCAGTAGCGCGGACCGGGTTAGGTCGGCCACGCTGAGCATTTGCGGAGCGCAAACCTGCCGCGCCCGTTCGATCAGCGGGACCGGGACAAGGACATTCAGTCGATACTGATGCTCGGCGTGCGGCATTCGGCCAGCCCTCCAGGAGTCGGGGTTTACGTCTATGGCTCCTGTTTTTGGTTGGCTACGGTCTGCCGTGGGCCTGGCGGCAGGCTATCACATCTTGAGCGGTATGTGTGCGATCCGCGCGAGTGAAAAACTAAGCAAGTGAAAACAAACGAAGCAAAGCGCAAACAAACGAAGCAAAGTGCGAAAGCAACTTGTCACTTGGCGTCTGGCAAAAGTGTTAGTTTTCGTGGTTTCCGCCTAACCGCCTAGCTCGGGTATGATTTCCGTAACCCTCCACGTTGCAGCGTGTGACCGATCGCCCAGACAACATCTCGCCGGTTCTCGCCCCGGTCCCCAGGATCGCGCTAAGGCGTGCAGAGGCAGCCGCCGCGCTCGGCATGTCCTTGGATTCATTCGAGCGTCACGTACAGCCCACGCTCCGGATGCTTCGTTGTGGCTCGATCCGGCTGGTGCCCGTGTCCGAGCTTTCCCGCTGGGTCGACGAGACGGCCGAGCGCCCCGTTCGATAAGATGGAGGCAGAAGGTACAAAGAGCGCCCGCACGGTTGCAGCCGCCGGGCGCGTGGCCCAAAGGGAGCAAGCCCTATGAGCAAGTCCAAGACTACCGGCATCGACGTTCGCCACGGGCGGGGATGCCCGGCCAAGACAGGCGGAAGATGCTCTTGCAAGCCGACGTTCCAAGCGAACGTCTGGGATGCGGGAGGACAGCGGCGCATCCGGAAGACGTTCTCGAATCAGACCGCCGCTCGACAGTGGCGGGAGGACGCTAAATCGCAGCTTCGTACCGGTGAGATGACCGGAGCACAGAGCCCGTTGCTGTCAGTCGCAGTGGAAGCGTGGCTCGATAATCTTCGTGCCGGAGATATTCGTAATCGCAGTGGGGAACGGTATAAGCCTGCCGCGATCCGAGACTATGAGCGCAACATGAGACTTCGTGTCCTGCCTGCGCTCGGGAAACTGCGAGTGCAAGAGATCACTACGCATGATGTCCAACGCTTCACCGACCGGCTCGTTGCCGACGGTCTGGCCAGTGCGACGATCAGCGCATCTATCACACCGCTGGCAGCTTTCTACCGGCGTGCAGTGTCCCGGGGCGAAGCTCGGATCAATCCTGTCTCGCGCGTTGAAAAACCGGCCATCCGGTGTGCACCGCGAAAAGTCGTCACCCCTGCGCAGGCGGAAGCGATGCTCACGGCGCTTGTCCCGCGCGATCGGGCACTCTGGGCAACAGCGTTCTTTTGTGGATTGCGCCGGGGCGAGTTGATCGGTCTGACGTGGGAAGACGTCGATCTAGCGAGTGGCGTAATCCATGTTCGTCGCGGCTGGGATGCTGTCGAGGGTGAGATCGAGCCGAAGTCTCGCAAGGGTCATCGTAAGGTGCCGATCCCGGCCGTTCCACGCGACCAGCTTGACCAACACAAGCTAATGAGCAACATGGACGAACGTGTCTTTCGTTCGGCCGTGAGTGTTCGTCGGTTGGTCGAACGGGCACACCGCGCCTGGCGAGAGCAGGATTTGCCCGTGATCGCTCTGCATGAGGCGCGACACACCTATGCGACGTTCGCGATCACCGCCGGTTTGAACGCCAAGTCACTGAGCACCTACATGGGTCACGCCAACATCGCGGTGACGATGGATCTTTACGGGCATCTCCTGCCCGGCAACGAGGACGAAGCCGTGAGCCTGCTCGATGCGTTCTTTAGCTCGACTGGCGCACAAACTGTCGCGCACCCCCAAGAATTGGCTTGCTAATGCGCAAGCGCGCAGATGAACATGATCTGCGCGAGCTTGCTCTGGCAGTAGGCCTGGACGCCGTTGTACTGGCGCTCGAGCATGACATCGTCGAAGTCCAGCGGTGATTGTCCGGCGGAGCTCACGTTGACCACGCGCGCGGGCGCAGAGTGCTCGAGCAGCGACGTCAGCATGCGTGTGAGCAGATAGCCGGCGAGGTAATTGACCGCAAAGCGCAGCTCGTACCCGTCTTGACTGACCATCCGCTGGCCATCTCCGGGCAGCGTCGTACCGATCCCGGCGTTGTTGACGAGCACGTCGAGGCGATCGCACTGGGACGTGACGCTACGCGCGAGCGCGCGCACCTGCTCCAGCGAGGATAGGTCGGCCTGCAGCCGGTGCAGCTTCGCGTTTGCGTTCGCCGCTTCGATCTCCGTGATCGCCTGCTCGCCGCGCGTCTGATCGCGGCCGTGAACGAGCAGGGTTGCGCCCGCCGCAGCGAGCTCTGAGGCCAGCGCGCGACCCAGCCCGTCGGTGGCGCCGGTGATGAGGATGGTCTGCTGCTCGAGAGCTCGCAAGTCAATCCTCCTTTGCCCCGATCGGATCGCCCCGCCCCGCATGCGTGGCTGCGGGGCAGGGCGATCCGTAACACGCGTCGCTCGACGCGTCGCTAATTGATCTTGGCTTTTTCCATCGCCTTGTCGACGTCGAGCGCGTCATGTTCCTCGCCCAGCGCGTTCGGGTGAACGGCAACTCCGGTGAGCGAGCCGATCAGCGGTTCGATCCAACGTGTCCCGACCGGTTGACAGACGTCATGACCGATGCTCGGCGGGAACGTGTTGACGAACGCTGCGCCATTGGCTCTCGCCCCTTGCCGCAACATCTTGTTCCCCGCTTGCTGAACCTTGTTGCGGAACCACCGCAGATCTCCCGTCGTCCACGGCATAGCTTCTGGGCAAAAACCGTGCGCCGGGGTGATGTCGGGATAACCCACCACGAACACCTTGGCGATCGGAGACAGGGCGTGGATTTCCCTGAGCGCTTCTTCCGCGGGGACTTTGTCTTCTGCGAACGTTTTCTGGACGAATTCTTCCTCATGTTCCTTGCACGGCGCGCCGCGGTTCGGCTGTCCCGCATCGAGCCTGGTGCATTCCCCAACGAGGGTCGCGAACAGGTTGTGGTCATTGCCGCCCATGCCCACCGTCACAACTTCCGTCGTCGGGGTCAGTGCATCGAACTGCGGCGGTTGACCTGGAAACTGTTCCATCGTGAAGTCTTCCGTCTTGGCACCGCCGCAGCTCACGTCGGTCAGCGACAGGCCCAACGCGGCCGCGACCAGATGGGGGTAGTTGACGGCCGACTGGCCGCAACCGGCCGGAGCCGTGGGGGATACAGGCAGCACACCCGGGGCCGACGTGTAGGAGTCGCCCATCGCCACGTAGGAGGCACCGGCCGCGTTTGCGACCGACGGCGCCAGGGCGGCAAGCAGCCCGGCGACCGCAAGCAGCATCAGGCCGGCGAACATTCGCGATCCCCGCTGGTTGCGGCTTCCACGCGAGCGCCGGATATCACGGACCATGATCATCTTCTCGCTCCCTTCCATAAGAGTGCCGAGCCGCACGGCTGCTAGCCGAGCTTCCGACCGACCCGGCGAGACATCAATTCGCGCCCAGCCTACCTATCGGGCGCCTGAGCTATCGAAGCTAGCGAGTCGCGCGCGTGCCCGCAAGGCCCAACGCGGGGGCTTTCAGCGACAGAACGCGCAGATCGTGCGGTTGAGCAGCTCTGCGCGCTCCCATTGCAGGAAATGCCCCGAGCCCGGGACCACGAACGGGCCAGTCAGATCCGAGAAGGCGACCTCGCACATCGCCGGGAACTCACGCCAGATGACGTGGTCGTCGGGTCCGTAGAGGGTGAGCGTCGGGGCTACCGACGGCTCGAAGAAGCGCGGCGGCTCCGACAGCGCCCGAGAACCGAGCGCGCTCTCGTAGTTGCCGAAGCCGGCGCGCAGCCTGTCGGCGTCCGCGAACGGCTCGGTCAGCCACTCGATGTCTTTGCGCTCGAAGGCTCCCGGGGAAGCCCAGAAGCGATGTCCGTAGAAACCGGCGACGTAGCGGCGCCGAAGCTCGGCCGTCTCGAGCTCCGCGGCGAGCTCGTCTGCTTCGCGGCCCTGGCGCAGGAAGTAGTCGGCGGCCATGCGCAGCTCGCGCGGTGGCGAGGTTGCGAGCCCCGCTGCCTTGTAGGCGTCGGGCAACAGCGGCAGGATCGAGTTGAAGATCACCTGACGGCGCACGAAGCCCGCGAATCGCAGCCCCAGGTCGATGATCACCCCTCCACCGAGATCGCCTCCCGCCGCGTAGACCCCGTTGTCAAACCCGCACGCGCGCGCGAGCGCCTCGAGGTCGCGCGCGTGCGCGGCGAGGTCGTAGAAGCCGTCGGGCGCGAGGCCGCTGTCGCCAAAGCCGCGCAGGTCCGGCACGACGACGTCGTATCCCGCCTGCGCCAGCGGCTCGATGTTGCGCGCCCAGATTCGCTTGGTCTCGGGCCAGCCGTGCACGAGCAGCAGCGGGGCGCCGTCATGGCCCTCGCGCCAGTACGCCAGCTCTACGCCCGGCCGCACCTCGCTGCGCTTGACCTCGAACGACATCCGGCTCGAGAATAGTCAGTTGACGATTCGGAATCAGTAGTAATCGTCCACGGTCATCGACCAGCGCGCCGAGTCGCGACCGCCTGACACGGCCAGACGGTAAAGGCCTGGGCCGCTGTTGAAGACATGGGTCTGTGATTCGCCTTCTCCGAGTTCGAAGCTGCCGAAGGCGGAGCCGGTGTTCAAATTGACCGCTTCAGCGCTCGGTCCTTCGCAGATGAAGAGCAGCAGGCACGTACCCTGATAGGCCATGCTGTAGCTCATCCGCCAGCGGCTGCCGAGGATCCGGAACGGGACTGACCGTCCGTCATCGACGCCCGAGAAAGTGGTGAGCGCGCGCCAGCGCGGGGTCTCCGAGATCGACAGCGCCACCGTGGAGCCGCGCGGCGGGTTTGCAGGGGTTGCGGGCGACTGTCTCACCACCACGTTCGGGCTCTTGCCCGGGGCGGCCACCACGGTCACGCCGTAGCGCAGGCCGGCGTTGGTGACCATGCTCTCGGCGGATTCCGCGGACTGGCCGACGACATCGGGCACCGGCACCGGCGGAGGGCCCGCGCTGAGCATCACCTGGACCGTAGAACCGTCGAGCACGCGCGCTCCTGCGCCAGGGCGCTGTGCGATCGCGATCCCCGCGGCGACACCGGAGTACCGCTTGGAGAAGGCGGGCCGCAGGTGCAGCCGCCTGGCGCGCGCCTCCACTCCGCCGCGAGGAAGCCTGCGCAGTTCTGGGACCGTCGTTCGGGCCCGCTCGCCTGTGAGCACGAACGCCACGATCGCGCCGCCCGCCAGCAGCAGCAGACCCGCCAGCGCGGCGAACACGTGGCGACGTCCGTGCGCTCGCGCGCGGCGCGCATGCGGTGGCAGCGGTGGCTCGCCTGCGCGCGGGAGCAAACGGGTACGAGCCGTGGCGAGCTCGCGCGGCGTCGACCCGCCGAGCTCGCGCCGCGTCGCCCGGGCGAGGTCGATCGTCTCGCGCTCGGCCAGGAGCGCGCCGGCTGCGGTCTCGGCGCGGGCGGGATCGCGCCTCAGCGCAAGACCATCGGCTGTGGGCGGCGCCGATCGCCGCGCGGACGCTCGCCGCGCCCCCCGCTGCCGCGCCTTGTGCAGCGCCTCGGCCATCGCCTCGCCGTCGGGGTAGCGCGCGGCCGGATCCTTTGCCAGAGCGCGCGCGACCACCTCGCGCAACGGTGGGGAGATTCCGTCGGCAAGCGGCGGCGGGGGATCCTGGAGGTGTCGCAGCCCGAGCTCGACGGGTGAGCCGCCGGCGAAGGGCGGCCTGCCGGCAAGCATCTCGTACAGCACGACGCCCGCGCTGTAGACATCGGTCGCCGGCGTCGTGGGGCGGCCGCGGGCCTGCTCCGGCGACATGTAACGGGGGGTGCCGGCCACGGTTGCCGACGGTGCCTGCGAGGTTCCCGCGGCGAGCCGAGCGACGCCGAAGTCCCCCACCTTGACCTTGCCGGCGACACTCAGCAGCACGTTGGCGGGCTTGATATCGCAGTGCACGACACCATCCCTGTGTGCGCTCGCGAGCGCACGGCACAGCTGCTCGGCGATCGTGCGCGCCTCCTCGGCTGGCAGCGGACCGTCGCGCAGCCGGTCCGCGAGGCTTTCGCCGTCCACGAGCTCCGCGACGTAGTACGGGCCCTCCTCGGCGTGCCCGACGTCGAAGATCTGCACGACACCCGGATCACTGACGCGCGCGAGCAGCTGCGCCTCGCGCTGGAAGCGCTCGACCCAGGCGCCGTCCTCGGCCCACCACGGCTTGATCACCTTCACCGCGACCTCGCGCCCGAGCCGCCTGTCGAGCCCGCGGTAGACGCGGCCGAAGGCCCCCTCGCCGAGCACGTCATGCAGCTCGTAGCGGCGATCCAGCGCGCGCCCGGCGAGATTCGGAGCGAGAGGCATCGAGCTTGAGTATTCCTTGCTTGCAGCCACGAGGCGTCGACGCCGCGGCGCGTTCGCCCGGGTCACCACCCCAAAACCCGGCCTATGTGAGCCATCGCACATGCCGGACGCACGAGGTCCCATACGGTTGCAGAGGACGCGTTGCTCCGACCGTTTGGCGCGTCCACGGCGTGTAATCCCAATAACGCGCCGCCACCGCGGGGGCTGGTGGCAATGGAGTTGCGCCGGCTCTCGCATTTCGGCCCCGCGGAGGTCCCTACCGCCCCCGCGGGGCCGTGTCGGCGCGCGTCGGGCATACTGGCGCGGGCTAGGTCGATGAGCGCGAAGCGGCAAGCCGATGTGATTGTGGTCGGGGGCGGCCCTGCGGGGAGCGCGCTGGCGTGGGCGCTTGCGCGCCGCGGCATCGACACGGTGCTGCTCGAGCGCGCGCGCTTCCCGCGCGAGAAGGTCTGCGGCGACTTCGTGGACCCCCGGGGGCTTGCGATCTTGCGAGCGATGGGCTGCCTTGCGCGGCTCGAGCAATCGAGTCCGCTTCCGATCACGCGCACATCCACGTTCGTGGACTGGGAGCGTCAATACAGCGGTCCGATTCCCTTTTATGGCCTCAGCGACCGACTCCCCGCGCATGGCTACACGTTTCCGCGCCACGAACTCGACGCGGTGATGCTCGAGGGGGCGGCGGCGGCCGGGGCAATCGTGCACGAGCAGACCGCGGTCTCGGAGGTCAACGCCGGGTCGAGCGGCGTCGAGGTGCTCGCGCAGCGCGGTTCGCGCAGCGTCCGCTATGGCGCGCATCTGATCGCCGGCGCGGACGGGGTCAACTCGGTGGTCGCTCACAGCCAGGGACTGTCGATGAGCGATCCGCGCCGTACCGCCGTCGCGCAACGCGCGTATGCCGTCGTCGAGGGACAGTCAAGCGATTCCGCGGAAGCCGAGATGTTTTACGACGAGAGCACCTTCCCAGGCTATGGCTGGATGTTTCCCGCCACCGACGGACAGGTGAACCTGGGCGTCGGCCTGGTGTCTGAGGTGCGCCGCCGCTTTGGCGTACACGTGCCTTCACTGTTCACGAGCTTCGTGGAGCGGCTGCGACGTCACCACCCACGCTGCGCGGAGATCGAGCTGACCTCCAAGCCAATCGGCGGCATCGTCAAGATGTACGGCGCAGCGGGGCGCAATCATTTCAATGGCGGCGTGCTGATCGGCGACGCTGGCAGCTTCGTTGACCCGATGACCGGCGAGGGCATCACGCCCGGCATGGAGTCGGCGCTGCTGGCCGCGCCGGTCCTGATCGCCGCTCTGGAAGCGGGCGAGTTTCGCGCCGCACGACTCGTGGCGTACGAGGCGGCGTTTCGGGGCTACTTCGATCCTTCGATGGTCTTCCTCGACCTCTGTGCGGCGATGCTGCGCAATCGAAATCTGGCGCGTCCCTGGCTCAAAGCGCTCGCCCGCGGTTGTCAAGTGGCGCAGGCGGACGCGGATTTCGCACGCACCTCCGGCAGCTATTTCGGGGGGCTCGAGATTCGACCGTTCGACATTATCGGGCAGGTCTGGCGGCACGCGATCGAGGATGTCCTGCTCGCCTGGCCGCGACTGCTCGCAGGTCGGGCGAGCGGCAACGATCGAACGCTGGGCACGTCGCCGGCCGATCTGATCGATTGGCAGGTCGCCCTGTCGCGATCCATGCTCGACGATCCGCTGTGGCATCTGCGTTGGACGCTCGACATGCAGCGCCAATGGGCGCGGCTGCTGCAAACGGCACGCAGCACGACTCGCGACCCGCGCGCTGATGGCCTGTTGCCGAGCTAGTCGGGCCAAGACATTCGCGATGCGGGTGCGCCGTCGGTCACGCGCATGCGACCGCGCTGGACTACGCTTCGCGCCGTGGAGACTCAAGGCTCCTACCGGATGTTGGCGACGGGATGCATGATGGGGGCTGCGACCTTGATCAGGGCCGGCGTTGGCTGCGTCGAGCTGTGGTCTGAACGGGCGCCGTCGCTGGTCAAGCTTTCAGCCGAATCACGCGAGCAGAAGGCTGGCGCGGGCAAGGCCCAGGCAGAGTTTCGGGATGAGTTGATCGCGATCGCGCGCGACTCCTCGGAGATCGCACTGCGCGAGCTGCGCCGCGGCCTCGAGGACATCGACACGTTCACCCGGCCCGACGAGGAGCAGGCTTCCAGACCAAGCCGCCCATACAAAGCCAAGCGGTGACCAGGGTGAGCGCTTCGGGCGACGATCCGATCGTCAAGCTCGGTGCCGCGAGCGAGATCGGGATGCTGCGTGAGCGCGTGGCGGAATGGCTCGAGCAGGTCGACGCCGAGCTGCGTGCGCCGCTCGCATCAGCGTTTGCCGGTGCGCCCAAGAGCTTCCGCCCGCTGACGGTGTTCGGTGCCCAGCGAGCCGTGCGTGCGCCCGCGGCGGCGGCCGCGTCGGTCGAGCTCGCGTTCGCGGTCGAGCTGGTCCACAACATGTCGCTGATCGTCGACGACATCCTCGACGAATCGGAGCTACGCCGCGGCACGGCGACGATCGAGCGCGGCTTCGGCCGGCTGCCGGCGCTAATGGCTTCCGGCTATCTCGTGGCGGACGCCTTCGAGGCGCTCGCGGAGGACCCGTTCGCGTTACGCCACCTCTCCGAGCTGCTGCGCCGGCTGGCCTCGGCAGAGTGCCTGCAGTGGCGACTGCGCCGCAAGCCGCTGGGAACGGCTGACTGGATGCGGATTGCCGGCGAGGACACCGGCTCGATGTTCGAGGTCTGCGCGGTCCTCGGTGCCCGCTCGCAGCGGCTGCGGCGCTTCGGTCACCTCGTCGGCGTCCTCTACCACGGCTGCGACGACGTCGCCGACCAGCGGGGCCTGGAGGCCTTGGGTGGCGGGGGCGACGACGATATCCGCGACGGCATCCTCAGCCTGCCGGCGGCGATCGCGATCCGCGACGCGCGCGTCCGCGAGCTGTTTCTCATCGACGATGAGGATGCGGGCCGCCTGGCGGCGCTCGCGGATGCGTATCGGGGCCAGCTCGAGGCTGCCGAGCAGGTGCTCGACCGCATCGCCGATGAGTCTCGCGCGGAGGCGAGGCGCGCCGCCGATGATCCCGCGCCGCTGGTCGCCCTCGTTGACGAGGTGCGTTGCCTGTCCCGGCGCTGAGCGCGCAGAAATCCCTCAGCCGCGCATCGCCGCGTCGCTGATGAGCGCCCGTGCCGCAGCGACGTCGGGGACCTCCGAGTCCGGGCTGAACCAGCGACACAGCGATTGCACCTGCGGGAGCGCCGGGCAGTCTGCTCCGATGCGGCGCTGGAGTTTGGCAAGGGCGGTCAGGGCGCGCAGCTGCAGCAGCTTCGCGTCCTGCCTGTCCGCGGCCTGCGCCGCGCGTTCGTAGGCAGCCGCTGCGCCGGCGGGATCCCGTGCGGGCTTGGCGATGAGGGCGCGGCCCATCAGCCATTGCAGCTCGGGTTCGTAATAGCGTTCACCTGCCGCCTCGATGTGCTCTTGCCCGACGCGCAGCGCCTCGAGCGCTCGCTGCCTGTCGTCGGCGAGGAGGTACAGGTCCGCGAGGAGGGCCTGGAAGTGCGGGAGGCCCACCCGTCCCGCCGAGCTGAGGTAGGCGTCGAGGTGTTTTCGCAGGATCATGATGCCCGCGTTCAGTTCGCCCGCGTGGCCCTGCAGCCAGGCTGACCACAACGAGCAGACCGTGCTCCAGTAGCCGATGTTCCGCTCGACGCAGTGGGTGCGCGCCTTCTTGAGCCAGCGGCTGAACTCGGCCCACTTGCCTTGAACGAGCAGCAGCCCGCAGCGCATACCCCATGCCTGCGCGAGCACCACCGGGCCTCCCACCCGCGCGGCCAGTTCGAGGCTGAGGTCGCTCTTCTCGAGCGCCTGCTTGGCGTGTCCTTGGTTCCAAAGCATGCTCGCGAGGTAGGCCAGCGCGCCGACGCCCGGGTCGCTGTGCGACTCATAGATCTGGTCGGATCGATCGGGCGCCTGATAGCGGTCGATCGCAGCTTCGAAATCGGGGCGAGCCCGATCGAGTTCTCCCCGGAGCATGTGCACAAAGCCAAGATCGAAGTGCCCCTCCGCGAGCCACACCGGTCGCGCGCTCTGGCGCCCCATCGCGAGTATCTCCTCGGCGAGCGGCAGCGCCTCGGCGAATTGGGCACGGGCGAGATGGAAGAGAAACTGTCCGCGAATCACGGGAACCAGCCGCTCGGGCTTGCCGGCTCGCTCCCAAGCCGACCGAGCCTTCGCGTAGATGTCGTCCACGCCCGCCGCAGGCGTACGCCCGGCCTGCAACGCGGCTCCGAGCTGCGTGAGAAGCTCGCCGCGCTGGAGATCGCCCTGGGCACCGGGGCGCGCCTCGTCGAGCGCCTCCAGGCTGCGGCGGAAGTGCTCGGCCGCCTCGAGGAAGGCCGCGTGCTTGAGCGCGCGTCTTCCCGCCAGCTCCCAGTACGCCAACGCCCTGGCGGGCTGCATCGCGCATGACCAGTGGTAGGCGATGCGCTCGGGCTCCGATTCCCAGCCCGGTGCGCTGCGCTCGGCGAGAAGCTCGGCGACGCGCTCGTGCAGGTCGCGACGGCGGCGCCGCAGCAGCCGATCGTAGGCCGCCTCCTGCAGCAGGGCGTGTTTGAATTCCAAGCGCGACGCTGAGCCCTCGACCGGCCTGAGCACATCTTCGGCTTCGAGTTGCGCCAAAGAAGACTTGAAACCGGGATCCTCGGGCGGGCTGAGCGCTTGCAGCAGGTCGCGCTCGAACTCCCGTCCGAGCACGGCCGCGAGGTCGATCACACCGGCGAGCTCGGGCAGTCGATCGAGCCGCTCCGCGAGCAGGCCCTGGAGCGTCGCCGGCACCGTGCTGTCGCCGCGCCCCCGCACGGGTTCCTCCCGCTCGGCGTCCGAGGGCAGCGCCTTGACCATCTCCTCGACGAACAACGGCACGCCGTCGGCGGCCGCCTCGACCCGGCGAAGCGCGTCCGCGCCGAGCCCGTTCGAGCTCGCGGCCGACGCCATCGCCCGGACGTCATCGGCCGCCAGGGGTCCAACTTCGATCTTCGACACCGTCTGCCACGGCGTCCACGGCGGCTCGAACTCGCCGCGAAACGTAAAGATCGAGATGACCGGAATGTCCTCGATGTGCGCGACTATCCGCTCGAGCAGCATCACGGTCGTCGGATCAGCCCAGTGCAGGTCCTCCAGGACAAACATCAGCGGATGGCGAGCGGCGTCGCGGACCAGTATCGCCTCGAGCGTGTGCAGCGTCGCGTTGCGGACGTCGCGCGGCGGCATCTTGCGCGATGTCTGCGCTCCAGCGATCGAGAGGAGATCCGCGAGCAGCGGGACCGCCGTCGGCGGGTCCAGGTCGGCGGCGACGACAGAACGCTCTATCGCCTGAAGCTGATCCTCCGGCGACTGTGCCGCGCTGAGACCCATCAGCTCCTCGAGGAAGCGAATCGCAGGGTACAGGGCGGTGCTCGCGTGATGCGGCGAGCAGCGCAGCGTGTGCACTGCCGCAGCCTCGGTCCGCACGCGTTCACGCAGGGCGCGCACCAGCCGGCTCTTGCCGATGCCGGCCTCGCCGGTGATATGGACGATCGTTCCGCTGCCTGCGCTCGCCCGCCGCCAGGCCTCGGTCAGCTGCAGCAGCGAGCCCACGCGGTCGATCAGCGGCGTGTACGAGCGGGTCTCGAGCGGCTCGGCGCGGGGCGTCCCGCCTGCGGTCCGCGCGATTCGGTACACCGCGATCGGCCGCGAGATGCCCTTGAGCGTCTTCATGCCAAGCGGCTCGGTTTGGAAGCGGTCGCCCAGCAGCTCGCGCGTCGCGTCGGTCAGGACAACCGATCCCGGGCCCGCTAGCGTTTGCAGGCGCGAGGCGATGTGTGGCGTCTCGCCGGCGATTCCGAGCGGCTCGCGAGTGGCCCCCGCGCCCATCTCGCCCGCGACGACGATTCCGGAGTGCAGTCCCACCCGCACCCGGACGGTTACCTCGAACCGGTTGCGCAGCCGCTTGTTCAGCGCGACGAGCTCATCGAGGATCTGCAGAGAGGCGTGGACGGCTCTCTGCGCGTCGTCCTCGTGCGCCCGCGGATAGCCGAAGTAGGCGACCACTCCGTCCCCCTGCCACTGGGCCGCATAGCCGTTGAAGCGTTCGATCGCACGCGCGCAAGCACCCTGGTAGTCGGTCAGCACCTCGCGGAAGTCCTCCGGGTCCAGCGACTCAGCCAGCGGCGTCGAGTCGACGATGTCGCAGAACATCACCGTTATATGCCGTCGCTGGGCTTCGTCGGCGCGCCCGTTGGTCGGCGGCTGCACGAGCACCGTGGCAAGCTGCGCGCCGCACGTGCCGCAGAAGCGCATTCCTGCCGGGCTCTCGACACCGCAGCGATCGCATCTCAATTTCGCTTTGCCCCCCAACGAGCAGACGCCTATGACGAATCAAGGATAGTCCCGGCGATCAGCCGGTGGATGCTTGTGAAGCTCACCATCCGGACGCGCCGTCGCTCAAACGACCCTGACCTCGGCTAACCTTGCCCAGATGAGCGCGCTCGAGCCATACCGCAAGCTTGCCGGTCCGCCCGTGTTAGGCGCGACGACCGCCTTCCGGATGGGCATGGGCCACCTCGGTGTCTGGACGAACCGGCTGCCCAGGCTGATGGCGATCGGGGTTGAAGCCTGGGAGCCCGGACCCGAGGCCGACAAGGCGGCCGACGCGTTCTGGCAGGAGATGGTCCAAGCGACGCGCGATTCGACAGAGGCCGCCCTGCAGGAGTTGCAGCGAGGCATCGACGATCTCTCCGCGCTGCGCTGACGCGCCCCGGCCTGTCCAGCGCGGTCTGCTGCCTCAGCTGCCCGCGCGCCGATGGCGCGCACGCAAGCCGGGTGTAAGCAGGTAGCGAAGCAGCGACCCATCGGCCTCGGCACCCGGCTTATCGTCGCTGAGTTCACCAGGCAGCGACCAAGTCTTCGCGGCGAACGCGCCCGCAAGGCCCGCGTAGCGCAGGACGGTGTACGCCTCCGGCGGCAAGGTTTTCGGTTCCTCGATCTTGAACGGCTTGCGACGCTGCGCTTTGAGCATCTCGTTTGCCGCTGCGAGGCCGGTGGCGACCGCTGCCTCGAGCGTCGTGATCCCGAACGGGTGTTGGCAGAGATCGCCCGCGAGGTACAGGTTTTTGAGGTTTTTGACCGAGGGACCGGGACGCCAGGCGTCGGTTCCGATCGCGTTGAGCGACAACCGGGCGTCCCAGTTTGGCTGGTAGCTCGTTCTCGCCCAATCGATGTCCTTCGAGTCCCCCCATTCTCCGTCCGTGCTGAAATCCACGTATTCCGATAGTTCGCTGAGGATCGCGAAGGCGTCCTTCTCCCAGGGGTTGCCGACGAGTGCGGACGGTTCCGAGCAGGACGCCGCGAGCACCGCGCCCTGGAACTCGGGAGTCCCCCAGAACGCAGAAATGTCGGTCACCGCCAGGTTTAGCTTTGAGGCGAATAGCCCCGCCGGTTCCGCAGGGAAGTCGGGCAGCTTGCGCTCGAAGGCGACGTATACCACCGGTATCCTCTGCGAGCTGAAGAGCGCCAGCTCGGCGAGCTTGCTTTCGGCATCGACGATCCGCGCTCCGGTGCTGCCGGTACGCACCAGCTCGGACAATGTCGTCATCGGCAGGGCGAGCAGCAGGGCGTCCACCGTTTTGCGTTTGTCGGCGCCCACGCCCTTCCAGGTTTGCGTCTCGTCGTCCCATCGCGTGGTTTTGAATACGAGCTCGCGCACCTCGTCGCCCTGGCAGATGACCTCGGTGATCTTCGTGTTCTTTACGATCTTGACGTTCAGCTTTTTCAAGGCCGCAGCCAACGGCTTGATGACTATGTCCTCGGCCGGACCGCGTGCCAGCCAGGCAGGCTTGTCAGGTTCGGCATGACAGTAGGTGAGGTAGGTGATGCAATCTGCTGCCGAGATCAAGTAGCCCGGAATCGCCCAGACTCCGGTGATCAACGTTTCGTAGGCTTCGAGCGCGGCTTTCGTCATGTACTTCCGCGTCCCCAAAAATCCCGTGAGGCTCATGTTTTCGACGAACGTCGTGGGGTTGGCCTGCTCGGCGAGCAGGTCAATACTGGCGTAGCCGCAGATGAATGCGTCCGCCGGGGGCACGACGCCCGAGCAGAGGTTCTCGATCATGTGGCTGGTGGAGTAGACGTCGGTGATCTTGGCGATGCGCGGAGATTCATCTTTGCGACGCAGTTGATAGAACGAGCGAAATTCGCTGAAGTTCTTGTCGCGATCAACTCCTACGTCTCTCAGCAGCTGCCAGAGGTTGTGATACCAGCTTTGGTACATATGCGGATACACGTCGAACAACGGTCCACCACCGAGCGCGCGCGATCCCAGATTGCCCCCGAGCATTTCCTTCTGCTCGTAGAGCGTGACCTGGAAGTCGCGTTCAGCGAGACGGAGCGCAGCGGTCATTCCGGCGATTCCCCCGCCCACGATCGTGACGTGCGGGCCCTTGACAGCTTCGGAAGATCGCTTCGCAGCCATGAAATCACGACCCATTCCTCTCCGCGCGCTCGCTCTGAGCGCGAGGAGGTCGCACTTACGCCGACGCGAGCCTAGCGCATCAGGCGCCGGCGCGTCAGGGACGCCGCTGCGCTCCAAACGCCGCTTGCCTCGAACTCGACGACCATGTCCCGCGCGACCGTCGTCTCAACGTGTTCATGGGGACGCGCGCGGGCCGTGTCCGAGCCGCCACGACGACGATCGCGGTCGCGTGGCTGCTGCCGGGGTGTCGCGCGGAGACCACTGCCCAACGCCAGGCGCTCCCATGTCGTCACCCACAACGACGATCCGACCGTAGCGTTGCCGTCGGCTCGATCGTGCGCTCGTCGCACGGCCGCGGCAGTGACGCGATAACCGCTCAGGGGCGTCATCGCGCACCGCGAGCCCGCCTCCGGCTCATACACCGCGGCCGTCAACGGACACACAGCTCGTTATCGACGCGCACGGTCGGTCAGTCTCCCGTTTCACCACTGTGTCGCAATGACACATTAACTGGCTGCTGCTGCCCGCGCGCTACCCGTAGCGTGACACGCAGCGCACTTCATAGCCGTAGTGGCGTTTGTTCACCGGTTTCCATCATGGACGCTCTGTCAACCGATTAAGCAGCTCAGTAAACTCTTGTGACCGATCGTCTTTGCGATCTCCGGTGACCTTACGCTCGCTTCATGCCGAACCCGATGCGACAAAGCCGCCCGGCTCGCGGAGCCTCATCGAGTCCGAGGGACTCTGCTTTGCGACGTCCTGGCCGCGGTCGGCTTGTGCAGCGGCGTCCCGCGCGAGCGGCTCACGCGGGCGTACGTCGCCGCCGACGGCCCGGATAGCTCCTCGCCCGAGTCGCGGCGAGTCTCTCGGGAGGCCGGCCCGAGCGCGGGAACCGCGTGGGAACGAGGCCGAAAAGTCCAGTATCTATGCGGCTTTAGGCCCAGGACCGGGACGTCCCTAGACGGGGACCACTGCCGTCAGCGATCGCCTCGCGGGTCGCCTCGATGAGCCTCGGCGGTGGCGCCTGGGAGTGGCCGCGATCCCTGTTCTGAAGCGTATGCGAGGCGCTCTCAGCTGCCGCAAATGAGGGCTGGACAGCGCAATCGACACGCGCTGTCGCGTCCAAAGTTAATTCCCCTTTTCCCGCAATTGTCCCTCGCACGATCCTCTCCTGCGCTCCCTGCGCGTCGCGTCGTCTACCCGTCGCCAGCGCTGATGATCGGCACCGCTGGCGATTTCTTCCCCTCGCAGCAGACAACTTTGTGGGAAGAATAAGAACATATCCTGCCGGGTTTGTCAAGGGCCTGTCAAGGCACTCCCGAAAATCAACGTCTCGCCTGTGCCGTCACCCCCGTCTAGGGACGACGGTGGACTCTCGTTTTCGTGTTACCGAGATCGAGGCATGTGACAACTTCAAATGCGCAGATGAGAGTGCTTTGGCTTCGTTTGACGAGGGCGTCGCGCGAGTTTCGCGAATTGTTCTAGACGCGGCGAGGTGTGAGAGCGACTCGTTCGCGCGCATTCGTGCGGTGCTAACAGCGCTGCTCAGATTCTTCGACGACGAGCCGGTCTGGGCCCGCTTCTTGGTTCTCGAGCGACCAGGAGGGGCTGGCGCGGTTGTTGAGCGTCGCCAACGAGCCCTGCGTGATCTCGCGCAAGCACTGCAGCGAGAGACCCACGGAACGATCGTCAACTCTGGATCGTCTTTGCAGTCGCGCGAGCTGATCGCCGAGCTCGTAGTTGGCGGCGTCTTCTCTGTCCTCCGTGGTCGGCTGCTCGACGGGCCGAAAGAGCCGCTCACCGAGCTCGAGCCGTCGCTGATGCCGCTCGTCATCGGCCCCTATCAGGGTGCCGACGGGTGCCTCGCGCTGCGGCGAGTAGCTGCCGGGCGCGACCGCCAAGGGCCGCGTTCCGAGCGATCGCCGGTTCGCGCCACCTACCGAACGACGCGCGTCCTGAGCGCGATTGGCGCCGCGCCGCATCTGAGCAATCGTGAGATCGCCGAGGTCGCCGGCGTGAGCGATGAGGGGCAGACGTCGAAGCTGTTGCGCCGCCTCGAGCGGCGAGGCCTGGTGGAGAACGTCGGTCTCGGGCAAGCCTACGGCGAGGCCAACGCATGGTTGCTGACGGCCTACGGCGAGGGTGTCCTGGAGGCGACGCGGCACAGCCTCGTGCCGGGAGCCGGTGCGGTCAGCGGCCGCAGAGTCCGGGGAACCAGATGATACGCGCCCCCCGCGATGACAGCTTTTCGGCAAAGGGTCGTGCGTCGCACGCGTCCGTGCCGATGAGAGGGACGACGAACCACGGGGGATGCGTTCGCTCGGACGCGCCGCGTCGTGGCGTCGTGCCCGCAGGCGATCGGTTGTGAGCACCATCGACGACGAGCTCGCAGCGCCGGTCAATCGTAACCGAGAGGAAAAGGAGTAGTGGACAAGTGAAACATGTAAGGATGCTTGGACTGTGCCTCGTTGCGGTCTTCTTAGTGAGCGCGATGGCCGCAGCCAGCGCGCTGGCGAGCGAAGCGCCAACCGTGACCAAGCTTGAACCCAACAATGGCCCGACCACGCCCTCAGTGGGGGTCGGGATCAGGATCTATATCAATGGCACCGGTTTCCACGAAGGCGCAAAAGTCAAATTCGGCACAACCGAAGGTCAAAACGTCAGCGTCGCCTCAGAAACCGAACTCAGTGTAGAAGTGCCACCACACGAAGCCGCCGAAGTCGAAGTCATCGTCGAAGACGAAAACGGGACCTCGAGCGGTGGACCGCTATTCACCTATCGCCCGCCAGAAAAAGCGAACATTAAGTGGAACAAAATGAAAAACTGTCCCTTTCACGGGAAATTCGAAGAAAAACCGGTAGAGCACTGCGACTATGCACAAACACGCGCAAAAACAGGAGGGTTCTACACGGTTGGTGGCATCACGGTGCCGATAATCAAGCCGATCAAGCTGCAGGCGGGCGCGACCGAAGAAGCATTCACAGTAGAAGGCACCACCGACTTCGAGGGGCTTGTGTCACCCGAAAATGGTGAACCAACGGTCGTTCCGGTCGCTGAGCCTGTACCTGTTGCGATTCTGAACAACGTAAGTGAAACGGAAATGAACGAATTCAACTGGCCTGAAAACCTTCGCTCAAGCTACCGGGGCGCCCAGGCAAAGGGGTACTTCGGAGCTAACAAAACCACGGAGATCATCGAATCGGCCGGCAAAGACCAAAACTATCTTAGTCCGTTCAACATCCTCGTGGAAGAAGGCGTAGCGCTGCTCGCGCATGTACAGATCACGGGCCAGAACCCGTGGCTCAAGAAGTTGGGCGGGTACTGCCGGATCGGGTCAGAAGCTGAACCAGTGGTGCAACATCTGAGCGCTGCAGTTTCCGAATCGCCGCTTACGCACGCAACCATGCACGGCAAACCGGGCTTTGCCGAACTTACCCATAACTTCGAACTCGCGGCATTGCTCGAAGATGAATTGGTTGACAACACATACTCCGTGCCGGCCGCTACAAAATGTGGCGGGCAACTCTGGGAAAAGTATCTAAACCCTGTAATTAATAAAGCGTTCGGGCTCCCGGCGCCGGCAGGAGCCAGCGAAACCAGGCTCGAGGGCACACAGTACACGTCGACGACGAGATCGGCGGAAGAGGGAGTTATCGCGGAACTAAAATGATTCTGGCCTGATTGAGTAACCGTTGCAGACTCCGCCCTTGCATTGTCGCACGAGGCGGAGTCTGCGCGGTAAACGTGTGGCTGCGAGAGATTAAGGAGTGGCTGGATGATGAGACGGATGAGACTCGTGTCTATGTGTGTTGCGGCGGCGTTGATGCTGAGCGCTGTCGCGGCGGCGAGCGCTTCGGCGTTCAAAGAAGAAGCGCCGGAAGTGGGGAGGTGTTTGAAACACGCAGGTGGTAGATACAAGGATAGCGGTTGTAAGACAGCGGCCAAAGTGTCTACGGAACAGAAATTTGAATGGTACCCGGGCTTTGGCCCCAACGCGAAAGGCGAAGAACAGATTGTCCCGCCTGACAAGCGCCAGTATAAAGCTGTCTCCAAAGAACTAACGGCGATCAAGCTAGAAACGGTCAGAAGCGAAGGTGTGACGTGTACCAAGCAGACGAGCGAAGGTGAATTCACCGGACCGAGAACGAACAGGAACTTTAATATCGTTTTCACTGGCTGCGAATCGGCGGGGATGACATGCCACAGCACCAATCCAAAAGCGACGAACGAAGGTGAAATCCTGGTCAAAGAACTCGACGGAGTGATCGGAGTCGAAAAACTTGGAGCGACCGCGGCGACCAACAAGCTCGCCAATCTGTTTGTGCCGACGGAAGGCGAAATCTTCACCGAATTCGAATGCTCCGGTCTGAAACTGATAGTTAAGGGCGAAGTGATGGTGCCGATTACCGCGAACAAAATGCTTTCGTCGATGACAGTGAAGTTTACGGCTAGCAAAGGAGTACAGAAACCATTAAAATTCGCGACCGACCCGGCTGGGACCAAGCGTACGTTGTTCTCAAAGAGCAACCTTTTGCAAGAATTCGTCCAGGCTGGACAGACGTTGACGACGATCCAGTCCGGTACTAGCGGAGAAAAGTTGGAGGCGAGCACGGTCAACTAAGACCGTTCAAGCTGAGTGGTAGCCGTCGGTGGGCGCGGGCTATAAGTCGCGTCTCGCCGGCGGCTTTGACCAGTGAACCGACCGTGATCGAGAAGAAGCTCAGACAGAGGACAGTAGAGCGCCTGGTCGGATCGGCGGTGCGCTCTTCTGTGGCGGCGTTGGTGGTCGTCGGCTTTACGCTTGCGACGGGCGCTTCGGCGCCGGCGATGAGCCAGCGCGGTCACTCGTTCGCCGGGTCCTTTGCGAGTAAAGGCGAAGGATCGGGCAGGCTCACACACCCCGCGGGCTTGGCGCTCAACGAAGCCAGCGGCGATGTCTATGTAGTCGATACGGGCAACAACCGGATCGAGCGTTTCGGGGCGGAGGGCGAATTCATCTCCGCGTGGGGCTGGGGCGTGAGCGACGGCAGGAGCGAAGCGGAGGTTTGCACGGCCAGCTGCAAAGCAGGGCTCGCGGGCGAAGGCGCGGGGCAACTGGATGATCCGCAAGCTATCGCGATCGACAACTCCCAAAGCGGGGAAGATCCCTCGCGCGGGGACGTATACGTGCTGGCTGACACGGCGGGTCCTAACGGGGTTGTCGAGAAGTTCTCCTCTGCAGGGGAGTTCCTGGGTCGTTTGCAGATCTCAAGCGAAGCAGGGAGCCTCGGCGGCGTCGCGGTCGATGGGGCCGGGACGGTGTGGATCAGCGACGTGGGAACCGGCGAAGTCGTGAGCTTCAGCGACGCGGTAAGCAACGTCCAGCTGGCGGGTTCGATAAAGCTCGAAGTGCAATGCGAAGTTCCGGGGTTCGCGGTCGACGCGGCAGGCGCGAGCTTCTACCTCGCGCATCAGTTCGAAGACCTCGAACAGGAATGCCCCGAAGCACCCCCATCGCAGAAAGCGCCAGCGGTGATCGCGAGGCTTGATGCGCAGGGCCAGACACTCAGCCAAGCCCTTGACTACCAAGACTCAAGCGGCGTAGCTGTCGATCTGGCCAGCGGTGCGAGCTCGCCGCTCGGCGAAGCAGCGAAGGGCGACGTGTACGTCGACAACGGCACGAGCATCGCCGTGTTCGATCCCGGCGGGTCTCTTCTTCAGCGGTTCGGTGACCCCGAACAGCTCACGAAGGGCACAGGAATCGCCATCAACCCCAGGACCGGACAAGTCTATGTCGCCGACGTGTCGGCTGACCGGGTCGCCGTATTCGCACCCGAAACGGCCGGTCCGCCCTCGGTGGACTCCACCTCCTTTGAAAACGTCAGCCCGACAGCGACGCGTCTGTTCGCGCGCGTGGACCCGCACGGCGCCGACACTCAGTTCTACTTTCAGTATGGGATCGCCGACTGCGCCAGCACTCCCGAAGCGTGCACCGACGTTCCCCTGCTGCCTGGGCGGGACATCGGCGAAGGCTATGGCGCCGTCGCGACGACGACGCTGATCGAAGGCCTCGCCCCTGGCATGACCTACTCCTATCGCGTGATCGCCAGCAACCCGCACGGGCAGGCCGAAAGCTCCCAGACGCTGGGGACGTTTACGACGTTGCCGAGCGCCACCGGTCTGCTCGCCGACAACCGTGCCTGGGAGCTGGTCTCACCGGCGGAAAAGTTCGGCGCGCTGATCTACCCGATCGGCGGAGACAGTAAAAGTGCCGCCCCAGCGTCGGGTGTGATCGAGGCCTCAAACGACGGGGTCCGGATCACCTACGCGGCCAACGCCGCGCTGGGCGAAGAACCGCCGACAAACCGCGCGCCCGAAGCCACACAGGTCGTCTCGACCCGCTCGCCGAAGGGCTGGTCGACCGCCGACATCGCGACACCCCACGATCACGCCGAAGGCATCCAACCCACCGTGACGGCACAGGAGTATCGCGCCTTCAGCCCCGACCTATCGCGAGCCCTCGTGCAGCCCTTCCCCGCGTTCGACAACCCGCTGCAGGAACCTCCGCTCGTCACCGGCGTGCAAAAGGAAGAACGCGGGCTGTACCTGCGCCACGACTTGACCTGCACGCCGGAACCCTCGAGCTGCTACCAGCCGCTGCTGAGTGTGGCCGATGACACCACAGGGGCCCCGTTTGCCGGCAAGGTCAACTTCGAAGGTGCAAGCGAAAACCTCCAGCACGTGATCTTCAGCTCGGACGTGGCGCTCAGCTCCTCGCTGCCTTCGGCCTCCGGGTTGTATGAGTGGAACGCCGAAAAGTCTGGGCCGGTAGCCCTGCAGCTGGTAAGCGTGCTGCCCGGCAACAAGAAGGCGGCGGGTGAAGAACCCCCGCCGCAGCTGGGGGACTTCAACCCCGAACTGTCAAGCCCGCGGAACGCGGTCTCACAAGACGGCTCGCGCGTGTTCTGGAGCACTTTGCTCGAAGAAGGCTCAGCCACGGTGACGAACCTCTACATGCGCGACACCGCCACAACTACCACGATCCAACTGAACGCCGCACAGGGCGTGAAGAAACCAACTGCGGCCGAACGCGAAAGCGAAGAAGTCCACTTCCGTGACGCGAGCGCAGACGGTTCGCGGGCGTTCTTCACCGACACATTCCCGCTCACGCCGCAGTCGCATCTGCGCCCTGGCGAAGAAGGCCCGGCCGACCTGTACGTCTGCGAAGTCCTCCAAGGCGACGAATGCAAGCTCACCGATCTCACCGTCGACCCCGGCTTTGACCTCGGCGAAAGCGCCGAAGTCGTCGGGACAGTGCTGGGGGCAAGCGCAGACGGCACGTACGTGTACTTCGTCGCTAATGGCGTGCTCGACGCGCAGGCCCAGGGTGATGGCGCGACGCGCGGTGATTGCGCCGCACGCCCGAGCATGCAGCCGCCACCAGGAGCCAGCTGCAACCTCTACCTGGAGCGCTACGACTCCCAAAGTGCCTCATGGGACGCGCCGCGGTTCATCGCCAGGCTCTCCCAGGAAGACCAGCCCGACTGGGGAACGGCGAACGGGTCGCTCGCGAAGCTGACAGCGCGCGTCTCCCCCGACGGGCGTTACCTGGCGTTCATGTCAAACCAACCGCTGACCGGTTATGACAACGTCGACCAGAGCCCCGAAGCTCACGGCGCGCGCGACGAGGAGGTCTACCTGTATGACGCCAGCGAAGGACGGCTCACCTGCGCCTCGTGTCAACCGACCGGCAGCCCGCCGACAGGCGTGCTTGATCGCGAACGCTCAGGAGAAGGCAAAGGCCTGCTCGTGGACCGCTTCGGCGTATGGCAGGAAACCCAGCAGGAAGAACAGGGAGGCGAACGCGCCGCGCTCGACCATTGGCTGGCGGGGTCGATCCCAGGGTTCACGCCGCTCAGCGCCTACACCGCCACCTACCAATCACGCTATCTCTCAAACGAAGGACGGCTGTTCTTCGATAGCCCGAGCGCGCTCGTCCCGCGTGACAGCAACGGCAGGGAGGACGTTTACGAGTACGAGCCGTCCGGCCTCGGCAGCTGCAGCGCACCGGCGGGCTGTGTAGCGCTGGTCTCCTCCGGCGAATCGGACCATGAAGCGGCGTTCCTCGACGCAAGCGAAACGGGAAACGACGTGTTCTTTCTCACCAACCAGCCACTTGTCACAGCCGACCACGACACCAACTTTGACGTGTACGACGCGCGCGTCTGCAGCCAGGCCTCGCCTTGTCTTTCAGAACCACCAGCGGCGCCTGCGCCTTGTCAGTCACTTGAAACCTGCCGGCCGATAAGCCCGATCCAGCAGTCGTTCCCCGCACCGTCCGGCACGGCGACCCTCAATGAGCCACAAAATCCGCCGCGGCAGGCGGCGCCCCCCGCCCCGCCGACGCACAAACCCAGACCGCTCTCCCGCGCCCAGAAGCTCGCCAAAGCGCTGAAGCTATGCGGCAAGCGACACAGCCGGTCAAAGACACGCCGCCAGGCCTGTGAACGACACGCCCGCAAGGATTATGCGGCTAAACAAGCTGGGCCCGCGGCCAAGCGGAAAAAGCGCAAAAGATGAGCCCGTCAAGCGCCCTGAGCCCGTCAAGCGCTCTCAGATCCACGCGAACCGCGCTGTTCGTCATCCTCGCCTGGGCCGCGGCGACGCTCGCCTGCGCGACCACCGCGGCCGCCCAGGCGCCGTGGTGGCATCTGGAGTCGCGGGCCGCGCCCACCAACCTGCCACCCGGAGGCGAAGGCCAGCTGATCGTCTCCGCCAGCAACGTCGGCGACGCGCAAGCCAGCGCCAGCGCAGAATACCCAATCACGATCACCGACAAACTCTCGCCCAGGCTCACCGCCACCGCGATCTCCGCCAAGAGCAGCTTCCCCGAAGAACTGCCAATGAGCTGCTCGCTTCAGGGGCTCAGTTGCAGCTACAGCAGCTCCCAGGGGATGCTCCCCTACCAGCGCCTGGAAGTCGTGATCACCGTCAAGGTCGCGCCCGGACTCTCCGGACAGGAAACGAACACGGTCACCGTACAAGGCGGTGGCTCACCCCCACAGCCGCCGTTGATCTCAACCGTGCAGATCTCAAGCCAGCCTACCCAGTTCGGCGTCGAACGCTACGAACTCACACCCGAACAGGAGGGCGGCGCCCCCGACACCCAGGCCGGCTCGCACCCGTTTCAGCTTACCGCCACGTTCGACCTAAACCAGACACTTGAACCGAACAAGGGCGGCAAAACGCTCGTCCCGCACGCGCCCGGCCTCATCAGAGACGTGGGCTTTCACCTTCCCCCCGGGCTGCTCGGCAATCCGACCGCCACGCCGCGCTGCAGCGACGTCGACTTTTCGACGAACACCGAAAACGGGTTCACCAACCTCTGTCAGCCGAGCACGGCGGTCGGCGTCGCCGTCGTCACGATCGACGAACCGGAAATCTTTCCGTTCGCGACAGTCGCCGTGCCGATCTTCAACCTCACCCCGGCCCCCGGCGAGCCCGCCAGATTCGGCTTCGCCGCATTCAAAGTCCCCGTTGTGCTCGACACCGCCGTCAAGAGCAGCGAGGGCTACAGCGTGGTCGTAAGCGTCAAAGACGCCACCGAGGCCGCCGCGATCCTCGGCAGCCAAGTCACCTTCTGGGGAGACCCCGGCGCCGAAAGCCACGACAACTCCCGCGGCTGGGCATGCCTGGGACTACCCAACCCGGAAGCGCGCATGAACTGCCTGCCCCCCAGCGAACACCCCTCGAGTGCCTTCCTGACGCTGCCCAGCTCCTGCACAGGGCAACCGCTGCAGAGCACCGTGCAAGGCGACTCCTGGCCCACCGCCACAGCGCCGGCGGGCCTCGAATTACCTCCGGCCTCGACGCTCATAGAACCGCTCGGCGGCTGTCAAGCGCTCCCGTTTAACCCCGCGATCACCACCGAACCAGACCAGCACGCGACCAACACCCCGAGCGGAATGACGGTCGGCGTACGCGTTCCCCAGCAGGGCATGCTGACCTACGGGGACCTGGCCGAGTCCGCGGTCAAGAACACTACGGTCACGCTCCCGCAGGGGGTGCAGCTGAACCCCGCTGCTGCCGGGGGCCTGTCGGCCTGCACGGGGTTGCAGGCGGGCCTTGAGCCCGGTGTCGAAGAACGCCTACAGGTCGGCAACGAAGCATTCTCCGAAGAGCTGCCGGGATGTCCTGAAGCGGCGAAGGTGGGAACCGTGAGGATCAAGACTCCGCTTTTGGATCACGAACTGCAGGGCGCCGCGTATCTGGCAAGTCAGGACACGGACCCGTTCTACTCGCCGCTGGTCCTCTATCTGCTCGTGCAGGACCCCATCTCCGGGGTGCTTGTCAAGCTGGCGGGCACCGTCACGCCCAATCCCGTCACCGGCCAGCTCTCCTCGACGTTCGCGAACACACCACAGCTGCCGTTTGAAGAACTGACGCTGCATTTCTTTGACGGACCGCGTGCCTCGCTGTCCACCCCGCCCGTGTGCGGCAGTTATGAGACCCAGGCGTCGTTCACGCCGTGGTCGAGCTCAGGACCGGCTGGCGCGTCCTCTGCATTTCAGATAACCGCCGGCGCGGAAGGAGGCGCCTGCGCTGACCCGCAGCCGTTGGGAGCGGCGTTCAACGCGCAGAGCACCAACCCGCAGGCGGGCGCGTTCACGCCGTTTACGCTCAACATCGCGCACCGCGACCAGGATCAGCAGCTGAGCGCGATCACGCTGCATCTGCCGCCTGGGATGGCCGCGATTCTCGCCTCGGTCACGCCCTGCCAGGAGCCTGAGGCATCTGCGGGAACCTGTCCTGGAGCGAGTCTGATCGGGCATACCAGCACCAGCGCGGGCATGGGAGCGGAACCTTTTGTCCTCCAGGGGCAGGTGTACTTGACAGGCCCCTATGACGGCGCGCCGTTTGGCCTGTCAATCGTGACCCCCGCGATCGCGGGTCCCTTCAACCTGGGCAGCGTGGTTGTGCGCGCGGCGATAGGCGTAAACCCGTATACCGCTCAGGTCACGATCAGCGGAGCGACCCCGACGACGGTAGAAACGGCCAGCGCAGGCAGAACGGGTATTCCGGTCGCGCTAAAACAGCTGAACGTCACGATCGATCGTCCCAACTTCGAGTTCAACCCGACCAATTGCAACCCGATGGCAGTCACAGGGATGCTTGCCGGTGCGCAAGGCGCGAGCGATGGCGTCGCCTCGCCCTTCCAGGTCATCAATTGTCGTGCACTGCCGTTCAAGCCGCGCTTTCGGGCAAGCACGCAGGGGAGGACCAGCAAAGCCGACGGCGCGAGCCTCAAGATCACGGTCAGCTCGCGGGGGCTGGGGCAGGCGAACATCGCCAAAACGACCGTGACGCTACCGACGACACTGCCGGCCAGGCTCTCCACGCTGCAGAAAGCATGCCTCGCGAGGATATTCGAAGCCAACCCCGCGTCCTGTCCGGAAGGGTCGGTGATCGGCACGGCGACGATTCACACGCCGGTATTCAAAAACGCGCTGTCCGGGCCAGCGTATCTGGTCTCGCACGGCAACGCGGCGTTCCCCGACGTCGAGTTCGTCCTCCAGGGCGAAGGGCTACAGATCATCCTCGACGGCAAGACCAACATCAAACACGGCGTTACGACCTCTTCGTTTGAAGCGCTCCCCGACGCGCCGTTCACGATTTTTGAAACAACGCTGCCCGAGGGGCCCCACTCGGCGCTGACGGCTAACCTGCCGGCCAAGGCGAAATACAGCCTCTGCTCCACCAGCCTGAGCATGCCGACGACCATCAGCGCACAGAACGGCAGCCTGATCAAACAGAACACCAAAATCGCGGTGCAGGGCTGTGGCAGAGTCGGGGAGTCGAACGGCAACAAGCTGAGCCGTGCAGAGAAGCTCGCGCTCGCGCTCAGAGCCTGCCGCAACAGTCACAAGCATGCGAGAGCCAGACGCCGAGCGTGCGAAAAGCAAGCTCGCAAAAGGTACGGCACAAGACACGCAAGGCGGACGAGGGCGACCGCCAGGCGCCGGCGCGAGACGGGGTTAGACGCGTAGGCGGCGTTCGCGCCGGATCACTTCGGCGCCGCGCGCGTCGTCGCAGCGGCCTGCTCGAGCGTGCGCTCGCGCAACTCGATTCTGCGGATCTTGCCGGTGAGCGTCTTCGGCAGGTCGGGCACGAACTCGACCAGGCGAGGATATGCGTAGGCGGACAGCCGCTCGCGCACGAACGCCTTGATGTCCTGCGCCAGTTCCTGCGACGGCTCATGTCCGGCGGCAAGCACGACGAACGCCTTCACGACGGCTCCGCGCCGCTCGTCCGGCGCGGCTACTGCGGCAGCCTCGGCCACCGCCGCATGCTCGAGGCACACCGACTCGACCTCGAAAGGCCCGATCCTGTAGCCGGCGGCGATGATCACGTCGTCCGCGCGCCCCTCATACCAAACGTAACCATCCTCGTCGACACGCGCTGCGTCCTTGGTGTGAAACCACTCGCCGCCGAACGTCTCCGCGCTCTCCTTCGGCAGCCGCCAGTAGCCCAGCGGATAGTGCGGGTTTGACCTGGCGCGCAGGCAGATCTCGCCGCGCTCGCCCGCGGGAACCGGCTGCTCCTGCTCATCGAGAATCGCGATCTCCCAGCCCGGCATCGGTCTGCCCATCGAGCCCTCGCGGACCTCCATCCAGGGGAAGTTGCCGCATAGCGGGTAGGACTCGGTGAGCCCGTAGAAGTCGAGCACGGTCAAGCCGTACTGGTTGCGAAACCAGCGGATCGCCTCGGGATTGAGCGGCTCGCCGGCCGAGCAGACGACGCGAAACTGTTGCGGGTAGCGCCTGCCAGCGTCGTCGATCGCCATCATCGAGCGGATCGCCGTCGGCGTTGCGAACACATCGCTCGCGCGATGGCGGGAGAGAAAGTCGAGCTGGCGATGCGCGTCAAAGCCCCCCTCGCGCTGCAAGACCAGCTGAATGGCGTCCAGCCGCCACGGTCCGAGCAGCGGACAGATCCCGGCTGCCCACGCCCACTCGCCCATGCCATGGAAGCGCTCCCCCGCTTGAACCTCGTGACAGTACTCGAACTCGTTGTGTGCGAGCAGGTAGCGGTGGGCGTGCACGATCCCCTTGGCCAGACCCGTGGTACCCGAGGTGTAGTACAGCTGCGCGGGGTCCTCGGCGGAAGTGTCGGCCGTCTCGAACGCGTCGCTCTCGGCAGCCAGATCGACGCTGTCGAGGATCAGGAGCTGCGGCACCGCGGGGCCGGAAAAGCGCGCGGCGTTGGCCGCGTCGGTCACGAGCACGCGCGGGCCGGAGTCGCGCAGGCGGTGCGCGATCCCCTCATCGCCGTACAACACTGACATCGAGAGCAGGATCGCCCCGAGCTTCCAGGTCGCGAAGAAGACCGCGGCTGTCTCCGGCGTGGGCGGCAGCACGACCGCCACTCGGTCGCCGTTCTGCACGCCGAGGCCCGCGAGCAGATTGGCGGCGCGGTTGGCCAGCGACTGCAACTCGCCCCAATAAAGCTCGCGAACCCGGCCCGCGGGATCCTCGTGGATCATCGCCAGCGCGTCCGGCGGGCGCGCGTCACAGACGTCCCCGGCGATGTTGTAGCGCTCGGGCACCTCCCAGACATGGTTTGCGCATGCCCGCTGATAGCGCTCTCGCTCTGACGTGTTCGCGCTCATCCTCGAAAAGATTCAGTGAACGGTGTGCAGATGTGCAGTGTTGCGCTTGCTCGGCCGCGACGCGTTGTCGGCCGGTCACCTGAACAGCTCGTGGGCGACCTTGCGGAGCTGGACCTCTTCGCTGCCCTCGGTGATCCGGTAGCGGCGATGGTGGCGGTAGATGTGCTCGAAGGGCATGTGGCGGGTGTAGCCGATCCCGCCGCAGGTCTGCATCGCTCGGTCCGCGGCGTCGCACGCAAGCCTGTTGGCGCGGTAGTTGGCCATCGCCACCAGGTGAGTGACCGCCAGATGATGGTGGCGGTCGAGCTCTGACGCCGTGCGGCGGACCAGCCCGCGCACGAGCTCGGCTTCGGTCCACAGCTCCGCGAGCGGGAACTGGATGCCCTGGTTGTGCCACAGCGGCCGCCCCCAGACGACGCGCTCGCGCGCCCACCTGACGGCCTCGTCGATGCAGAACGCGGCCGCGCCGGTGCTCGAGGCGGCCTGGCGAATGCGGTTCTCGTGGACGAAGCGCTGCGCCAGGGCAAGGCCGCGGTCTAGGTCGCCGAGAACTGCCTCATCACCCACGCGCACCTCTGTCAGCGTCACCTCGGCGTGGTCGGTCGGCATGTTGAACGTCCACCAGAAGAACTCGACGCGCAGACCGGGTGTATCGCGCGGGACGATGAACGCGGTGATGCCCCTCGGTTCGCCGGGCGCACCGGAAGTCCGCGCAAACACGAGGTCGTGCGTGGCTCGATGCATGCCGGAGTTGAAGCGCTTGGTTCCATCGATTACCCACTCATCGCCCTCGCGGCGCGCGACCGTCTCCAGATAGGTCGCGTCGGAGCCGTGGTTTGGCTCGGTCAGACCGAACGCGAGTCCCGCCTCGCGGCGCAGCGCGGGCGCCAGGAGCGCTTCCTTCTGCGCGGGCGTGCCGAACTCGTGCAGGAGGATCGCGGTCGGAAAGTTCCCGATCAGCGACGTCTCGCTCTGCGGGTCGTTGTGCAGGCCGACGCCGAGGCGATTGAGATGCTCGCGCACGACCGCGAGCGAGTAGTTCGACCCGCCTCTACCCCCGAGCTCCTCGGGCAGCCCGTATCGCCACAGGCCCGGTCGATCGGCCCGCTCGACCATCCGCTCGAGCAGGTCCTCCCAGGCCGCGCTGGGGATGCCGCCGGCCTGAAAGTCCGTGCGGGCGTGCTCGCGCCGGTGATCGAAGAAGCGGGCGTTGTCCGCTTCGTTTTCGAGCGGGCGGATCTCACTGGCGATGAACGCGTCGACCTCCTCGATCAACGCGACGACCTCGTTGGGCAGGTCCTCGTTCACGGCTCCTCCCTTGCGGACGGTTCTGGCTTTTGCAGATACCTGGGGTTGGCGGCATCGAGCTTTGCGCGAACGGTCGCGCGAACGGCACTGATGACGTGCGCGTCGCGCTCACGCAGCGTCCCGTCGCGAATCGACCGCGCCAGCTCGCGCTCGTCCGCGCATCCGACCGTGGCGAGCGCAGCGGCATGGAGCGCTGCGTGCTCCTCGCCCTGCGCCAGCTCGCGCCGCACGATTCCGAGCGCGCGCAGCGCGACGCGCAGCTGGAAGGCGGGCCGCCCTGCGAGCTGCGGGAGCACATCCTCGCCGAGCGCACCGCGCGCGGCGTCGAGCAACTCGATCATCGTCGGGCGATCGTGCAGGGGCGGCGCGCTCGGCGTGTGCCGATCAAGCGGGGTCTCGATCTCGGCGGCGGACTCGGCTCCGAGCGGATCGAGCAGTTCGAGCAGGTCCCACTCGACCTCACATGCCCTGCGGCCGATGACGGCGTGCTCGACCGAGCGCGTCGCGCCGGAAAGATGCGTGAAGGCCTGCATCACGCAGATCACCCCCCAGCGCAGCGTGCCGGCCAGCTCCCACCAGCGCAGCGTCGCGGGGTCGACCGCGAAGCCCGCGTGGCGCTCGTAGGCGCCGAGCAGCTCCTCGCGGGCGCCGAGACCAGCCGCGGGGCGATCCGGCCGCTGAAAGCGCCAAGCCGGCACGCACAGCCAACCGAGATCCTCGACCGGATCCCCGACATGCGCTAGCTCCCAATCGAGCACCCCGGTCAGCCCGCCGCGGTCCACCATCAGGTTGCCCATCCGAAAGTCGCCATGGACGAGCGTGCGGCGCCTCGCGGGCGGCCGCTCAGCTTGAAGCGCGCGGAAGGCGAGCTCGAAGGCCGGGTGCGGCTCGCCGAGGCGATCGTGCCATTCACGCAGCAGCGCGAGCGGATCCTCGACCGTCGGCAGAGGAGCGGCGTCGAGCGAGATGCGGTGGATCGCCGCCAGCGCGCCGGCGAGATCGTCGATCAGCTGTTCGCCGCCGGGCACTTCTTCCCCGGCGAGGATCGCCTTCGGATCGGTCGTGCCGGGCAGCGCCTCGACCACGGTCCAGCTCGGCCCGAGAACCTGGTCATCGACGCCATGTGCAACGACTGCCGGGACAGGCACCCCGGCCTCGGCGGCCGCCGCCAGCAGCGCCGCCTGCGGAGGCGGCTTGACGAGTTTCCCCCCTGCGCGCGCGATCTGCACGACAAGACCTCCCCGGGACGGGGTCCGGAACGCGAACGTCTCTCGCGACGCGCCGCTGCTCAGCCGCCGCAGCTCTCCGGTGAGCGGCTCCCCCAGCAACTCGCCGAGGCGCTGCGCGATCGCCCGTGTGCGTGCATTTGCGCCGGCCAGACCGCTGTCCACGCAGAGACTGTCCCACGTGTCCAGCTGCGGTGCTTGCTGCGCCCGGACCCCGCGCCAACCCGCTCTGCTGCGCCGCGGCGCAACCGGCAGGCGCCGGCGCGACCGCGCCGGACCGCTCTCGCGGACACCTTTAAGCCCCCTTCACGAACACCCTTAAGCTACGCGGACCCCGTCATGTTCAAGTCACTGATCTGCTCACTAGTCATCTGTGCCTGTGCGGCACTCGGCGCCGGCTGCGGCGGAGCGACGAGTACGACGCCCCCAGCCACAACGACGATAACGAGACCGACGCCGACCACGACTCCGACGACGACGCCGACAACTCCTGCGCAGGGGCAGGTCACGCCGACCAATCCCAACGACAAACCGACGACGCCCGCGAAAACGACGACCGTTCCGATCAACCCTGGGGCGGGCGACGGTACGTCGACCTCGCCCGCAACGCCACAATCTCCCCGGAAAGGTCTCCTCCGTCCGCCCAACCCCTCGGGCAAACACTCGCGAGCGCTCAGGGAAACGTTCAGCCGAGCATGTGCGCGTGGCCTAAGCGGGCAGACCAAACTCTCGGCCAAGGGAAAGGCCCAGCTCCAAAAACTGTGCGAAAAGCTTCGTTAGCGTCGCTTGAGCAGTCCTCGGGCCGGTTGCCAGCTCAGGCGAGGGTCTGACGCAGCGCCGATGGTTGGCGCCCCGTTTCGCGGCGGATAACGCGGCAGAGATGGCTCTGGTCGGCAAAACCTAGGTCTGCCGCGAGCCGCGCGAGGTCGCGCTCGCCGCCCGCGAGGCGCTCGAGCGCGTTGCGTGCGCGCAGGCGCATCCGGTGCCCGGAGATCGTCTCACCGGTCGTCGAGCGAAAGACGCGACTGAGATGGTGCCGAGAAACCGCCAGCGCATCGGCGAGCTCGGGCAGCGAGCGCTCCGGGTTCGCAGCGAGGATCTCGCGTGCGCCGTCGGCCACCGCGCGCCGCGCCCGGGTCGTCGCGGGCAGGCCAGCAGCGACCCGGCGTGGGTCGGCCTGTTCCAGCGCCTGGGCGATCAGGCCGATCGCTCGCTCGATCAGTCCATGCGGATCGCCCCCTCGCCGCGCCTCGCCCAACAGCAATCGATGCTCGAGGTCGATCTTCGCCGACGTGGGCAGAGGCTGCGAGGGCAATGTAGGCTCCCCGCCCCAAAGCGACGCGACCAGGTTCGGCGAGAGGAGCAGCGACGTGCAGTCATCGCCGTCGTCGTATGGATGGTCGTAGCGCTGCTCCTCCTGTGGGTTCATGCAGTAGGCGACGGTCGCGTCGAGCAACGTCTCGACGCCATCGACGCTGCGAACGAAACATCCGCGGCGCACAAAGACGACCGAATGACCCCCGGTCCGCTCGTCGGTGGGCCCGCGGCCGTGCCAGTGCCTGCACGTGACGTCGGCGATCTCGAGGTCATCGCTGCGGAGCAACGTGTGCAGATCGAGCATCCAGACCGATTCTTTCAGACGCGCACGAATATCCAAGACGCCGCGTGCACGTGCTGCGATCCTCGTGCGACCGGACCGCAGCGACAGGCTCGCGGAGCGACCCAGACCTGAGCAAGCGAAACAGATTGGAGACAGCCATGGCTTCCATCCGCAAGGAAATCCTGATCGATGCACGCCCCGAGGACGTCTGGGCCGCGCTGCGCGATTGGGGCGCGCTGCACGAGCGCCTGGTGCCGGGCTTCGTGGTCGATACGCGTCTGGACGGAGAGGACCGGATCGTCACCTTCTTCAACGGCACGACCGTGCGCGAGCTGCTCATCGACCTCGATAACGAGGCGCGCCGGCTCGCCTGGTCGGTGGTCGACGGGCCCTACACGCACCACAACGCATCGGCCCAGGTGTTCGCCGATGAGCAAGGCGGTGCTCGCTTCGTCTGGACCGCCGATCTGCTGCCGCACGAGCTCGCCGAGCGCACCGGCGCGCTCATGGAGCAGGGCACGAACACGGTAAAGAAGACGCTCGAGTCCCAGCCGGCCCGCACCTGAGAGCCCGCCAGAGCTTCCCCGAGCCCGAGCGCGCCAAGCGTCCTCGGGCCTTGCGAACGATCCGGCGTGTGAGCAGCCGCACACCCCCAATCAGCGTGTGAGCAGCCTCACATCGCACCAGCGACGACGGGAGTACCAATGAATCACAGCATCAATTCGGGCCGCGTAAGCCTGACAACGTCGCAAGCGAAGGGGAAGCAATGGAGCAGGAAACACACATCCAAACGGAAGACTTCGTCCCATACAAAGCATCGGCGCGTAGCGAGCGGATCGCGACGACGATGAAGACTGACGAACTGCTGCGGTTCGTCTCGGCCTGCCGTCGCGACGGGAGCCCCGAAGCTCTGGCGCTGGCGCAGAAAGCTCGTACAGCGCTCCTTCATTCCTGGGGTCTGTAGCTCGCTCAGGGCGTGTGGCCCAGCTATGGGCTTGTCGGTCAGGAGCTCTTTGTGCCGGCGCACTGCGCCGGCACAAAGCGGAGCCGTGCCAGAGCGCCCTGCCACACGATCCTGGCGTACGGATCCCACAGGAGTAGGGTGTCCGGGAGGGCGTTAGTTGGGAAGGACCCTGCTCGTGCGGACCCTGTATGCCGCTGAGCAACATCGACTGGGAAAGGACCTTCCATGACGAGCGCAGAGATCGAGACCGAGCTTCGCTTCGAGCCCCCGGGCCCGGGGTCGTGGGAGCTCGACGCCGTGCACTTCCCGCGCCCGGTGACGCGCTACCTGGCCGAAACCCAGCCCGAAGCCTTCAAGCGCGGCGTCAGCGACTTCACCCGCTTCTACGGAATGCTGCTGGACTCGCTCGACGTGCGCTATGTCAACGGCTTCTGCTACAAAACCGCCCGACCAGTAGAGGCCGAGGAGGTCCCGGCACGGCTCGCCCGTGCGGAGGAGCTGTTCGCGGGCAAGCTCTGGCGCGAGCAGCTTCGCGAATGGGACGAGGTGGCCAAGCCCGCCTCGATCAGAATCGATCGCGAGCTGCAAGCGGTCGACCCCGAGCAGCTCTCGGACGAGGACCTGGCTGCGTATCTCAAGCGCTGCCACGACCACCACGCGGCGATGATCTCCCAGCACATGCGCTTCACCGCCGCCGCGATGGTGCCGACGGGCGACTTCCTCGCGCACGTCGGTGAGTGGACCGGCCTGCCGGCTTCGCAGCTGCTCGGATTGCTGCGCGGTGCCGCGCCCGTCTCGGCAGGAGCATCGGCCGAGCTCGACGCGCTCGTCTCGGCGTTCGCGCATGACGCCAACGCGCGGGACGTCCTCGAGTCGGACGGTGACCCGGGCGAGCTGCTCGAGACACTGCGCTCGCTCGGGGGCGACGCCGGCCCGGCCGTGAACGCCTATCTCGAACTGGTCGGCTGGCGGCTGCTCGACGGCTTCGACATCTCCGGGCCATGCGCGCTCGAGCTGCCCGACGCGCTGCTGCGGGCGATCCGCGTCGCTGCCGACGGCAAGGATCACGAGTCCGCGAGCGTCGAGCAGGGGATCGCCGACGTGCGCGACAAGGTCCCCGAGGAGCATCGCGACGAGTTCGACGAGCTGCTCGCGGAGGCCCGGCTGATGTACCGGCTGCGCGACGAGCGCGGCGTCTTCAGCGACATCTGGGCCTCGGGGCTCATGCGGCGGGCGGTGCTCGCCGCCGGCCGCCGACTTGCCGCAAAGGGGCGCCTCACCCAGGCCGATCAGCTGATCGACGCGACCGTCGAGGAGATGTGCTCGCTGCTGTCCGGCGCCGATCAGCCCTCGGCTGACGAGCTCGCCGTGCGCGCCGCCTATCGCGCGTCGCACGACGCCAAGCAAGCGCCCGCGCTGCTCGGCGACCCGCCGGTGCCGCCGCCCGATCCATCCGGGCTGCCGCCCGCCGCCGCGCGAGTCGTGCGCTCTATGGGCATCGCGATGACCGAAATGTTCGGCAGCTCAGAGGCCGAGCACGAGGAGGATGTCCTGCGCGGACTGGCGGCGAGCCGGGGGGTGTACGAGGGCCCGGCCCGGCGCGTGTCGGGTCCCGCCGAGTTCGACCGGATCGTTCGCGGCGACGTGCTCGTAACCGGGTCGACGTCCGAGGCCTTCAACATCCTGCTGCCGCTTTTGGGGGCGCTCGTCACCGACAGCGGCGGCCTGCTCTCCCATTCGGCGATCGTGGCGCGCGAGTACGGCATCCCAGGCGTGGTCGGCACTCGCGAGGCGACCCAACGCATCGACGATGGAGCCCGTGTTCGAGTCGATGGCGATTCCGGGGAGGTGACGGTCCTGGCGTGAGCGAGGTCGTCTCCCTAGCCGACGCGCGGGATACCGCGCTCTTCGGTTCCAAGGCGGTCGGGTTGGGCCAGGCGCTGCGCGACGGGCTTCCCGTCCCGCTGGGCGTTGCGCTCGCCGGCCGCGTGGTCGAGGCGGTTGCGAGCAGCGACGAGCACGTGATCGAGCAGGTGACCGAGTCGGTGCGGCCGCTGGGAGGTCCATTGGCCGTTCGCTCCTCCGCCGTCGACGAGGACGGCGCCGATGCGAGCTTCGCCGGACAACACCTGACGCTCCTGAATGTCCCGGGCGCGGATCAGCTGAGTTCGGCGTTGAGCGAGATCTGGTGGTCGGCGAACTCCGACTCGGCGATCACCTACCGCCAGCGGGTCGGTCTGTTCACGCGCCCGAGCGTTGGCGTGGTGGTGCAGGCGCTCGTCGCCCCCGAGACGGCCGGGGTCATGTTCACCCAAAATCCGGTGACTGGCGCCGACGAGCGGGTGATCGAGGCCAGCTGGGGGCTTGGAGAGGCAGTCGTCGCCGGTCGCGTGATCCCCGACCACTACCGGGTCGACCGCGCCGGGGAAGTGCTCGAGCGCACCGCGGGTCGCAAGGACATCGCCTTCCGCTCGCTTGCGCGGGGTGGCACGGTCGAGGAGGCAGTGGCAGCTGAGCTCGTCGAGCGACTGTGTCTCGATGACGACCAGCTCGGCGCGTTGAGCCACCTTGCCGACAGATGCGAGAGGGTCTACGGGCGGGCTCGGGATATCGAGTGGGCGCTCGCCGACGGCACGCTGTATCTGCTGCAGTGCCGAGCGGTGACGACATCCGCGCCATGACGAGTGCGTCGTTACCGCGCGAGGTCTCGTCAGTTTCGGCGCGTGCCGGCGTCCCGTCCCAAGCGGGTGCGGAGGGTCGCGCATGACCGGCGGGCCCGTCGCGGCGCTCCAGCGTGTTCCGCTGTTCGCCGATCTGAACGAGAACGAGCTCAAGCGCGTGGCGGGCGTCTTCAAGGAGCGGCGCTTCGCGGAGGGCGAGACGGTGATCCAGCAGGGTTCCGGAGGCGCCGCCTTCTTCGTGATCAACTCGGGCGAAGCGAAGGTATTCGTCGACGGGACTGAACGGCGGGTCCTGAAGCCCGGGGATCACTTCGGCGAGATGGCTCTGATCGACGCGGGGACGCGCGCTGCGACCGTGATCGCTTGCACCGACCTCGCCTGCTCGGGTGTCACGTTCTGGGACTTCCGCCCGCTGGTCGAGGAGAACGGGGTGATTGGCTGGAAGCTGCTGCAATCGCTGATCGAGATCTATCGCTCAGAGCGCGAACAGCAATAAACCCCGATGAGCGCGGGAGCCCGCTTCGCCGACCTGCCGTCTCCCGGCGTGCGGGATGAAAACGGGACCGGCGAGCTTCGTCTCGCCGAGCTGGTGGCGGCGCTGTCGCTCGCGGTCGGCTGGGGCCTCGGGCAGCCGATGGGCCACGTTCATCTGGCCAACGCTCCGAGCGCCTCGTGCGAGAGAGCCCAGTTGAGGCAATTGCGGATAATGGGTGAATGACCGTAGCCGTGAGCACCGCTTTGCCAATCGCAGCCGAGCGCGCATGCGAGCTCGCGAAGAAGCCCGCGCTGCTCAACCATGTGCTGTGGCCGTGGTTGAGCGCGACCCCTCTTTGGCTCCGCCGCCCGAGCCGGTCAGCGTAGGCGATGAAATTCTTGTCCAGCTGCGCTTCCTGAGATTTCTCCCCGGTTGGAAGCACACGATAAGAGTGGAACGCCTCGTAGCACGAGAGATCGTCTCGCGCGAGCACGGGGGGCCGCTGAAGACTTGGGAGCATCGGCTGACGTTCACGCCGACATCGCGCAGCTCGTGTCGCTACACGGACACGATCAAGATCCGCGCTGGGATCGGCACACCGCTCGCTGTGCTGTTCGCGCACGCGATCTACCGCTACCGACAGGCGCGCTGGCGGGCGCTCGCGCAGGTACTCGCATAATCGAGCGCTCCCAGGCACGGCCGTGCTGCAGCGGATCGCAACGCTGCGCGCCCGCGTGGGTCAGCGTTTGCGGGTCGCACCACGCCGGCGGGTGTTCTAGGTTGTCATCCATGCGACTGGGAGCCGACGAAGCGCGGGTTACACGGGCGGGGGCGTTGATCGTGGCGGCGATACGGCCGTGAGCCGGCGCGAGCCCGTTCAACGGCGCAGCCGCGGGCGGGTCGAGCTGATCCTCAAGACAGCGACCGAACTGCTCAAGGAGGGCGGCGTCGACGCGCTGACGACGCGTTCGCTCGCCGCCCGCGCCGGCATCCCGGTGGCGACGATCTACCGCTATTTCGCGAACCGCGACGAGATCATCGCGGCGTATCTGGACCACGAGATGGAGCGCATCGAAGCGGTGGTCGCCCAGGCTCTGCGGGAGCTCGAGCGCGTGACGTTCCGGTCTTTGGCTGAGGCTGCGGCGCTCGCGCACATGCGTCACCACCAGGCCCATCCCGAGGGCGTGCCCGTGTGGTTCGGCGGTCGCCAGAACCCGGCCGTCCTGGACCGGGTAGGCGAGCTCGACGCGCGGCTCGCGTTCTCGTTTCGCTCCGCGATCCGCAGCTCGGGGCTCACCGAGGGCGCCCCCGACTTCATCGCGGAGCTGCTCGTGCGCCTGTTTGACCGCATGTTCGAGTTCGTCTTCCGCGATCCGCGCTCGGCAGACGAGCAGGAAACGATCGTGCTGGCCTTCGTCGACATGATCGCCAGCTACATGGACCGCTTCGCGACGCCCCGTGGGCTCGAAGGCATCGATGCCGGCGAGTTCGCGCGCGCGCTGCGCGGCGCCGCCGGGCGCGGCGAAACCGGCCTGGAGAAAGCCGCCGAGCCAGGCCGAACTTGACTCGCGTTCCGGTTTGTGCTTGGGTGTGCTGGCGCGGCTGCGCGCTCGAGTACGCGGCCGCGGGTTGAAGTCGTCTGCAGCAGGGGAAAGGGTTCGCGCAGAGAGGGAGCTACGCGATGACACGCGCGTCTGCAGCGGCGAGGGACGGAGCGCGTCGCGGTGTCGACGCCATTCGATCGTTGCAAGGAGGAGTTGTGAGAAAGCAGGCTTGTAAATGGATCAAGGCGGGCTTGGTCAGCACCGCTCTGGCCGCCACGATGCTCTGCGCCCTAGCTGGGCTGGCCGTGGCGAGTGCGGCGGCGCTGCCGACGGTGACGGAACTCCCGGCGGGCAGCGGAGCGCACGGCTATGCGTATGACGCCGTCCCGCAGACACCCGCGATCCCGGGCGCGCCGTTCATCGACCTCAGCGAAGCGGGCTACGCCGAACGCGAGTTCACGATGTCCGGCGGCGCCAACATCTACAAGCAGAGTGGCATCTGGTCCTCGAACGGCAAATGGAGCGTGTCGGTGTCGCAGGCCAACGTGCCGTATACGACGCGCTTGCTCGTGCGCTACCCGACGAACCCCGCGAAGTTCAACGGCACGGTCGTGTTCGAGTGGCTCAACGACACGACCGGCGGGGATCAGGACCCGGTCTGGTCGGAGCTCTACAACGAGATCATCAAGCAGGGCTACGCCTACGTCGGCGTGACCGCGCAGCGGCCTGGCATGAAAGACCTCGCCGCCTGGGATCCGGAGCGCTACGGCACGCTCGGCGACAGCAACGACGGCGAGTCCTATGAAATCTTCACGCAGGCAGCGAACGTCGTGAAGGCCGACAGCGCGACGCTGCTCGGCGGATTGACGCCAACCGAGCTGATCGGCGCGGGCGACTCGCAGTCAGCCTTTCGGGTCGACACCTACGTCAACGCGATCCAGCCGGCCTCGCACGCCTTCAACGGCTTCATGGCCATCGGCCGCGGCGCCACGGCGGCGCCGATCGGCGAAGGGCTGGTGGCGACGAGCCCGTTCCCCGTGAAGATCCGCACGGACAGCACGGCGCCGTTCATCCAGCTCAACACCCAGGGCGACATCGAAGAGCTCGACGCGGCGGCCGCTCGCCAGCCGGACAACAACGACCTGCGCACCTGGGAACTCGCGGGCGCTTCGCACATCGACGAGCACGAGGCGGCGTACGAGACCGAGACGATCGCGCGCGAGGAGCCGAACGTCGAAATCCCCTCATGTCTGCTCGGCACGCCGATCGAGGGCACGGGGACGGTCCTGGACGGACACAACCAGGTCAACAACATGCCGCTGTTCGAGGTCGAGGACGCGGCGCTCGTGGCCCTGCAGAACTGGCTCACCAAAGGCGTGCAGCCGCCGCACAGCCCGCAGATCTCCGCGATACCGGTGTTCTTCGGCCTGTACTACCTGGTCAACAAAAACCAGTACGGCATCGCCAACGGCGGGATCCAGATGCCCGACGCGCAGGTGCCGGTCGAGGACTACTCGGCGATCAATTTCGCGAATGTGAGCGAAGAGAGCCTCAGCCTGCCGGCGATAACCGCCGAGTTGGAAGACGTGTTCACCTCGCTCGAGACCGGCGGGATCTCAAACGAAGCGCTGCGCGATTCGGGCTTGTGCCTGCTGTCCGGGTACTTCACCGATTTCAGCGGCGCGACGCTGAAATCGCTGTATCCGACGACAGCGAGCTACGCCTCGAAATTCGCAACCGCGGCGAAAGCAGAGGTGGCAGCCGGGTTCATCACCCGCGAAGATGCGGCCAGCGCGATCGCCAACGCCGAAGCCGGCATCGGCCCTGCGCAGGAACCGCCGCTGACGGTCCCATGATCTGGCGGAGATAGGTTTCCGCGGATTGTTCGCCGGGTACTCCTGCAGGGCCGGTGGTGGCGGCACACCGGCCCCAGGAGCACAGCTACGAGGGAGTGAGGAGAAGTCAAGATGCGATCCCCAGACGATTGTGCAACAGCGCGTGCGCTTGTCGGTGTTTGTCGCGCTGTCGGTGTGCCTGGGGAGGCCCGCTCAGCCTAAGGTTCGCTTGACATGCACACCGGCGGGCCTTCTTCGGGTACCTCCCACGTGCCGTTGCTTTCCAGGCAGGCAAGTTCAGCCGGGGTTTCTTCTGGAGGGAGCGATGCTTCGATGGATTCGGTTTCTTCTAGTTCGGCCTGTTGCTTGCGCGCCGGGACGGGGGAGGCAGGTGGGGGAGCCGGAGCTGGCCCGCCGGGCGTGGCCCTGGTCGGGGTTTGCGAAGCTGCGGGCGACCGCCTCGCGCTCGGTTGCTGCGTGTGAGGCGCCCGGCGGGCATGATGGACGACGCAGTGGTGATGAGCGCTGCGACAGGCGCGGCGATGCTCTCGAGCGCCGGCCTGTGCCGGCAATGCGAGCACCGCGAGGACGACCCCGACGAGAGTTATGCGCCGCACGGCAACCAGCCCGTAGGAGCGAACCGCAGGCATCCGGCCCGTAGAAATCTCATTCTTGCCTCCTTGCCCGACCTATTGGCGCGCGGGGGCCCGCTCGCGGCGCCACTGAAGCAACGGGTCGTGCGGCGGCTATCTTCCTCGGTGGTCGGATCTCCCCGGGGGGCGAGTCAGGCCCCCGCGCGCAGACCAGCCGCCCCGCCCCTGCGCTTGTGCGTGCGCCAGCTGCGCCAACGTGGCGACTCGCCGAAGCCGACAGCGCTCATCAGCAGATCTGGATCAGTGATCGAGACGCGTACCTTGCTCGGCGGGGTGTCCGGGGACGTTGGATTCGGGAGGATCGAGCGCGACGGTGAGCAGCTCGGTGTCGAGGTACTCGGTGAGCTCGCGCACCTTGCCATCGGCCAGGCGGCAGACATAGCAGTACGTCTGGTTGTACGGCCGGCCGCTCTTGGTCATGGCCCTACCCTGGCACTCGATCACGACGACGTCGGCGTCGGCGATGATGCGGCTCGCGCTGTTGGTGTAGCGGTCCGCGAACTGAGCGAACAGCGGACGCATCAGCTCGCGGCGCACTGCCCGCTTCCCCTCGTAGGCCCGCGACCAGGCTGTGGCGCCGATGATCGTCCAGCGTACGTCGTCGCCGAGGAGGTCCATGAAGGGCTCGCCGTTACCGATTGCGAGCTCGTCGAAGACTTCCTGCACCAGCCGCTTGTTTTCCGCTGCACTCATGAATCCTCAGGCCCGTGGCGTGAACGTGACATTCATCCGCTTGACGCCGTGGATGAACGAGCTGCGCAGCAGATCGGGCTCATGCGCCTCGATGTCCGGCATCGTGCGCAGGAGCTCGCCGAAGATCGACTGCAACTGCGTACGCGCGAGCGAGGCGCCCAGACAATAGTGCGGTCCACCGCCGCCGAATCCCAAGTGCCGGTTGGGTTCGCGGGTGACGTCAAAGCGCCAGGGGTGAGCGAAGGCCCGCTCGTCGCGGTTGCCCGAGTGGTAGAACAGCACGACCCTGTCACCCGCAGGGAGGCGCTCGCCGTGCAGCTCTACCTCGCGAGTTGTCGTGCGGCGGAATGTCAGCACGGGCGAGGCCCAGCGCACGAACTCCTCCACGGCGGTGGGCAGCCGCGTGTCGAGATCTTCCATCAGCACCGCGCGCTGGTCGGGGTTGAGGGAGAGAGCCCGCATCGCGTGGGAGGTGGTGTGGCGGGTGGTGTCATTGCCTGCTACCGACAGCAACACAAAGAACGCGGCGATCTCGGCGTGGGTCAGGCGCTCGCCGTCGACTTCAGCCTGGACCAGCGCGCTCATCAGATCGTCCCCGGGGTTCTGTTCGCGATGGACGGCCAGCTGCGTGGCGAAGTCGGTCAGCGTCCAGAGTGCCTCGCCGAGCACCTCCAGCGGCGGACGGTTGCCGACCACCTCGGGGTCGGCGATCGAGACGAGCACGTCCGCGGCAGCGACGACCCGCTCGCGGTCGGCATCCGGCACGCCGATCATGTCCGAGATGGTCTGCAGCGGAAGCTGCTTGGCGATCAGCTCCACGAAGTCGCCGCCGCCTGTGGGGGCGGCCGCATCGACGATCTGTCGCGCATTGACGCGGATGCGATCCTCGATGCGCGCCACCTGCCGGGGAGTAAACGCGGATGAGACGAGCGCCCGTAGCTTTGTGTGGCGGGGAGCGTCCATCGCCAGGAACGACTGGGAGGCCTCGAGTATCTCCGGCGGCGCGTCGGCGAACTGCGTGCCTGCACCCGAGCAAAATGTCTGGGGATCTCGGGAGATGCGCCGGATGTCCTCGTAGCGGACGATCGCCCAGTAGCTCTCGTGGCCCGAGTCTGGCAACTCGAGGATGTCCTCGGGCGGCTCGTGGCGCGACAGCGGCGCCTGCCGGCGCAGTTGTGCGAAGTAGATATCGCGCTCCTCGGCCGGCCGGCCCCAGAAGTCGAGCGAACCAAGATCCAGGTCCTGCGGACGCAAAGCCTTTGTGGAGGCCACGATAAAACGCGACTTTACTCCTCTGCAGAGCCGAGGCGGAGCCCTGTCGCGCCAGAGATCGCTCGCGTCCAGTGGCGCTGACCTGTGCGCTCGCGGATCGAGCGTTCGCCACGAAGGGTGGATCGAATTCGCCGATACGCCTGGTTCTATCGGCGGGCTTTTCTGACCGCGTAGCGCTTACGCGCCTGCTTTTGGCACGTTTTACGCTTAGCTCTGGAGTGCTCGTGTTGCTTGCGACAGGCAGCGAGCGTCCGCTTGAGCAGCTGCTCTCGCGTGAGCTTCCTTGGCCTGGCTGACTTGACGTTCTTGCAGCCCTGCAGCACGATCTTCGTCGTCTGCTTGAGCACCGCCCCGTTCTGGCCGACGATTTCCGTCGGCATCGACAAGGCTCTATAGCAGAGGTTGAATTTCGCCGTTTTCCGTCAGATCCGTCGTCAGCGCCGAATGGGGACCCGCCGGCAAGCACCGTTTCAAAGACCGTGAACGGCGCATCGGGCGCCGATTCGAACTTGGAGTACGTGATCTGCTTGTTGATCTGCGTCTTACCGTCGAGCAGCAAAGTGATCTCTTCACCCTGCAACACGAACTCCACATCAGGGAATGCCGCGCCGCCGTGCGAGACCAGATACGCAGGACCCCGCAGCGGACTGCTCAGGACCGGCGTGTGGATCGTCGCCTGCCCGATCACCGACCCTTCCGGACAGGACGCCGGGTTTCGCCGCAAAAGCCTTTTCCGTGCACGCTTTCTGAAGCGTCGTCAGCCGGGCGGGGAGCGCCTTCGGTAGCTGCAGGCGAACTTTGGCGATGTTCGCCTGCCCGAGGCCCTTGGACTCGACCTTCACGTCGAAGTTCGTGCCGTTGGCTTTGGAAGCCTGACCTCTGGTTGAGGCGGTGAGCTTCGGTTTGAACGGCAGGCCGGCGCAGTTGGCTACCTGAAACGGCGAGGAGACGGGTGCGCTTGCGCCCTGATCAGCCAGTGATCGCCCCATCGATGTGCATCGAGCTGCAGTTGGTCGGGTTGAACTCGAAGTTGGGTCGGTCGATGCTTACCAAGATCTGTTTGAGCTGCAGCGGTATTCCGCGTAGCTGGGTCGGGAGGGGGTCGCTGTTGATCGTGACTGCCGCGGTGTTGGGGTCGATGCTGATCGTCACGCGAACGATCACGTTGCCGAGGTTGAACGGGCCGGCCACTGCGGGGGTCACGATCGACAGTCCGAATGGCGCCCCCTTGTAGGGGCCGGTGACGAACACCTCGTCCGGGGGGCGGAGTGACGGCTTCGGGTCCGAGTCCGGCGGCTACGGTGGTGTGGCCGATTAGGCTCGCGGCTGGGCACGTCCCGTCCGACGGCCTGGGGTTCGGGGCAGGGCGTCACGGTGGAAAGCAGCGCGGCAACGCCGGGGGGCAGCTGCACTGTGGTCGAGCGCACCGCCTGATCGGCGTCCGGACGGGTGATCGACAGCGTGAACGGGGTGAATGCCGCCGGCCTGGGGGTTACTCGCCTGCGCTTGAAAGCCCGGTGCGAAGGGCTGCCCAGACCCCGGACAGCCGACTCCTTCTGGCCTGCTGTCAATCGCGAATTCAGAAGGGCTGGTCGAGGCGTCGAGCGGGGGTTGGCCTGCCCACGGGGTGAACGTGCCCGACATCTGGTAGGCGCCGCAGAAGGGGGGCGTCGTGAGGGCGGCGCGAGGGCCGCCGAACAGATCGAGTTTGAGTTCTTCGAACGGGACCTGCGGGGCGTTGGTGAACGTGCTCGTCGCCTGCAGCGTGCTTTCGTTGAGCGTGACCCGTCCGGCGAGCTTGACGAGTACCCGCGAGGCGGGTTCTTCGGCGATCAGGTAGATCGCCGCGAGCGAGTCAAACGGATTGTTGTCTTCTTCGCCATTCGGCGCGGGCGATCGCCAGATACACGGCGCCCTGAAGTTCGTTTGCCAGCAGCGGCGTCTTGATGTGCACGATGCCAAGCTTGGAAGCATCCGGACAAGACGCCGGCCCGGGCGTGAATTCCATCAGTCTGGGTCTGCGCGATTCAGCCCACTGAAGCCGATCTGCTGCTCAGAGCACGCCTGCAGTCCGTTCGCCGCCGACGGGCTGAGCTGGACACCTTCGGGCAGCGCGATCGTCGCGTCGCGCAAATCCGCCTGCGCCAACCCGTCGGGTGCAAGGAGCGCTTCTTGAGGCATCTGCAGCGAGACGCTCAACCCCGTTGGGGTGCTTGCGCTGTGAACTTCCGGGGCGATCCCGAGCGAGGGGCTGAACGACAGTTCCGCGCATCCGGTCAGCGCGGGGATGCTCGCGCTGCCTTCGAGCACATCCCCGGACCAAGAGCTACCGGTCAACGTCGCCGTCAGCGGGCCTTCGCAGGACGTCGGCAGCCGCAGAAACGGCGTGCTCGATCGGGGTTCGGGAGGTTCGCATGACTGCCCTTCCAACAGCCAGGCGCCGGCGGCGATGCACGCCCAGCCGCGCGAGCTGTCGTGCCTTGGATCGCCGGGTTCGCCCCACAGCGTGATCATGCTGCCGAGCACCTGCGCCGCGCTCGTAGCGCTGCTTACGTTCACCTGCACGCTGTAGTCGCTGCCGGTTCGCACCGAGACATCCAAGACGACCGGCACATTGAACGCCTCAAAACCCAACCGTGCCGGCTCGCCCGTCGCCGGCGCAAGATTGAAGACCGGGAACCGCGACGGTGAGATAATGGACGTTGGCGGGTTCATGGACCGTCACCAGCGCAGCGCCCACGGTTGTGTCTGCCGGGCAGAGGTTCGTGTCCTGAAGGTAGTGGGTGGAGAAGTCCAGGCTCGAGCATTGCGGGGTGGCTTGCGGATCGCCGATCAAACCCGCAGGCAGGTCGAAATGCAGGTTCTTCAACAGCGCCGGCGCCGACGGTTCGGTTTCCCCGTCCGGTTCGGTTTCGAGCGTCTGGTTGAAATCGAGCGTCGTCGTGAGCTGAAACGGGTGCGAGGCCGCCTCAGAGTCCGGCGCTCCAAGTTCATCTTCGGGAGTCAGTTCGACCGCGCTGGCCCCAAACGGAGTCGACTGGTCTGCCACGTTCAAAGGACCTGTCGCCGACATCGGGACTCGTTTCGCCACCTTCGATCTCGATCGTGTTCTGAAGTTCCTCGGCGGGCAGCGAAGCGCCTACTTCGACGGTAATCCGCATTTCGAGGCGAACATACGGCGCGACGTCTTGCGCAAAGGTGCATCGGAGCGCCGGCAGCGGCGCGCAAGCGCCTTCCCGGTGTTCGGTCGAGGCGACAAGTTTGACCGCCCTCGCCGTGAGACCTGGCGGAAGCTTGTCGCTGATCGTGATCGGGTTCTCGCTGCCGCTCGCGACAGAATCTCCGAGATTGCTCGCAGCGGCAAATACTACGTCCTGGGTGTCGCCCGGGCGCAGAAATGTAGGTGCCGAGTTCGACGAGAGCCGCCACCACGAAGCCGATGCCGCTGCGGCGGTCGAGCAGGCCGTAAGCGCCGTCGCGAGAACCGACGCGATCACTAGCGCCACCAGGGCGCCCCGAGCCGTTCGGGTCTTCAGCCCAACCGTCATTTGCTCGCCCGTCTATGAGCAGGGTGTTTCCTCGCTCCATAGGCCCTGCGAGCGTTGCCTTCACACGCCAGGCGCTTGCCGTGCGCGTGCTTGTACCGCGCCCTACACGCTTTCAGCGCGCGCGCGAGCTTCTGCGCCCGCGTCAGCGGCTTGGCAGGGGCATGAGAAGGCTGCACGCTTCCCCGCGCTGCCCCTGCGGCGACGTTTCCCGGCCCGGACACCTCGCCGGTCCCCGCGGGCCCAGGCGCCGGGACCGGCGGCGTGGGCATCGCATGACACGAGTCGACGGTGTCACAGGGCTGCGAAGCTGCGCCTTGCGACGTTATGCACGGCGATTGCGGCGTGCAAATGCGGGCATCGTACAGATCGAAATTGGTGTCATGGTCGGCGGCAACAAGCGGCTGTGCGGTGACGAAGAACGCGTCATCGCCGCTGGCACTGGCGTCCACGAACGCAGATTCGGTTTCGGATGTTCCCGAGGAGATGAGCGCCAGACAGCCATGTTCGCTCGTGCACGAACCGACGCCATCGGGCTCATACTCGTAGACGTTCTCGACGCCCACCTGGGTTGGCTGCCCGTCGATAGTCTCCTGGCGCGTGTCTGTATGTTCGACCGGCACAAGGGTCGCTGCGCTGTTGAAGAACAGGCGTCCCATATTTGAGATGTATCGCGGCTGGCGAAGAGCAGCGGGTACACCGCTATCGCCCAGGGGCGTCCATCCCGGGATGCTTCCGGCCAGCCAGTGATCGGTGGGGGAGGCGAGGTCTTCGCCGCTCGCCCAGTCGCCTCGGCGATCGACGAGTAGGCCGAGTCCTTCTCCGGCCTTTGCGGTGTCCAGTACGCCATTGGGCTGTTCGCCATCTGGGTTGCAGGAGGCGCAGGTGATCAGCTTGGTGGCGGCGTTATACAGGTAGACCTCCTCGTCCGCCGCTCCTTTAGCGGCTGGGCTCGCGTCGACGTTGTTGAAACCCGTAAGCCGTTCCTTGGACATGAACGCCAGGTACTGCCCGTCGGACGATGTCCCCGCGGTCACGTCGGCCAGGTCGGGTCTTTCCTGGATGCTCTGGCCGCGTTCTCCGCCGCTCTCGGTGCTTCCCCAGTCGCCGGAGTCTTCGTTGGAGAGGGTCGCGATGAACGAGATCGTGCCTTCGTGGAAGACATACAGGTTGCACGTCGCCTGCGGCGGTGGGGCTTCGGCGTCGGAGCGCACGCAGTGCCCGTGCGAGGCACCCGGGGCGAGCACGCCGTTGGCGACAAAGTAGACATAGGAGCCGTCTTCGCTGACGGCCGGTGCGACATTGAGCACTTCCGCGCTTTCGCCAGGGTTGTGGTCGACAGTGAGGTCCTTCAAGTCGCACGCGAGCTTTTCTTTTCGTTCAACGACTTCACACTCGTAGAGGTCCGCTGGGCCCGGCAGGCTTGCGACCGGTTCGAGGTTTGAGTCCTCAGTCAGTCGAGCGGTGTCTGTGAAGAACACTCTCGACCCGTCACTGCTCGCAGCCTGAAAGCCGACTTCGCTTTCTTCTTCTCCGGGTTCCGTGATGCTCGGTTCGGCCGCGTCGATCTGAAGCGTCTGCGAGCTCGTCATATCGCGCATGTAGAGGTGACGGACGACTTCGCTTTCGCCGTTGTGTTCAATTTCGCTTTCGCCGGTCCAGATCACCTTCGAACCATTGCTTGAGAGCGCGCCGCGGACGTTCCGGTTTTCAGCTCCCAGCGCCGGTTCGAGCGCCGGCGTCCCATCTGGCAAGACGCTCGCCAGTTCAAGCGATGAGCCTGACTTCCACTCATATAGACCGGCTGCTGAGCCCGAAACCAGAGGCACGGCTGAGGAGAGAACGACGTGGCTGAGGTCACTCGTTGCGTCTACGAAGTGAAGCTTTCCACCAAACCTGGTGGCTGCTGTGTCGTTATTCGGCGTCACGACCGCCTGATATTCTCCCGTCGCGTCGTCACGCAGATACATCGTTTTTTCGCTGGCGTCAGGCGTCAGCGGCGGCTGTTCGAACGGTTCGACGCCTGCTCCGTTATCCGGCTGCACCAGGGCGAGCGAGAGATCAGGCGAGAAGAACCGGTACTCGGGTGCTTCGCCGGGAACGAAGCCCTCGCCCTTGACCCTGGGCGTGACGATCTGCTGCGAGGACCAGCCCGATTCTGTACGGGTGGCGATCGCCTGCGTCGGATAGGGCGCACGATTGCCTTCCGGTTCGGGGACGATCGGACCGCTCGCTACATACGCAATCGCGCTGCCATCGTCAGAGGCCTGGATCAGCCCTCCTTCCTCACGCAGAGGTTCGATGCCCGAGCCGTCCTTTTCCGCCGGGGATACCAGCTCCCATGCGCGAGCGTCGGATAACAGGCCTTGCGCCGAGGGCAGCGTCGTCAGGCTGCCGAACGTTTCCGAACCTTCGGCCTGACCATGTTCGTTGGTCGCGGTGATGCGGTAGTAGTAGGTCGTGCTCGGCTTCAGGCCCTGCAGTTCCACCGCGGCGCGCTGGTCTGTAAAAGCGGCGCCGATATCGTCCCCTGGAGGCGAGGGGACATCGATGCACGAGCCGGGACTGCTCAGGCAATCGACCGGGCCGTAGGCGAAGTAGTAGTGCGTATCGGCCCCGGTCGGATCGATCTGGGCGGACAGCTCCGCCGAGCTCGCCGTAAGATTCTGTGCGGCCAGCCCGGAGACCGCCGGTGGGCCCGGTGGTTCGGACTCGAACACGTCGATCCGTGCTTGCGAGGCGTCGGCGACATACAGGCGCCCCGTCGCAGCGTTCGCCGCGAGGCCACTACCGGCAGGGTGTTCTCCGGGTAGCGCAAGGCGCTGCACGAACGAGCCCTTGGCATCGAATGCCGCCACGCTCGTCACGTTGGCGAGATAGGTGTCGCCGCTCGATCGTTCGCTTGCGACGGCCGTCGTCTGGAGTGGATCGAGCGCGGGAAGCCGCGTGCTCAGGGTTTCTTCATGGTCTTCAAGCTGTGCTGCGACCACCGGCAACGGCGCCTGCCCCCATTCTGAAGGGCATTCTTCTTCCCGGTTGGTCCTTTCGTGATCCACGTAGATCTGTTTAGCGGTGGAGTCCACTGCCAGGCCCGGTTTTGCGCACAGCACACTCGCTTCGAGCGCCGGTTCCTCGAACTGGTTCTTCACTGAGTCGCTGAACAGTTCGATGACCGCTTCAGCTTCGACACCGCGATACACCCACAGCCTGCCGCTTTCGTCTACCGCGACTCCGTCGAGCGTCCCTTCCCACTTCGCTTCGACGCCCGCTTGCCTCACCGAACCGAGCAATTCGCCACTGGGGCTAAACTTCTCGATACGGCTGTGTTCGCTGCGCGCGTCGGCAATCACGTACACATCGCCCCGAGACGGATCGGAGCCGCTCATCGAGTCATCTACCGCGATCGCCTGGGGCGAGCGGAACTGCCCCTTACCATCGCCAGCTATCCCCGGCTCGCAGCCGGATTCGCAAACCTCGTATTCCGCCTTTCCATCCTTCACCCCCCAACCCCAGACGGCGATGAATTCGCCGTCAGGCCCAAAACGCTCAACCCGGTCGTTGGCACCATCAACTACATAGATGTCACCGGTTTCTTCGTTAACCGCCACTCCGGTCGGTCCCGACAATTGGCCGTCTCCAGCGCCGGCACCAGCGAACGAGAAGGCAAATGCGTGGCCCCTCTGCATCAAGGCCTGAGCCGGTGCATACCAGCAAGTAACGCCGCTGAGCGCGACCGTGAGCGCCACCTGAGAGGCGTGCGTTCTTGCTGAGCTCCACAGACCAAAACCCCGGAGCCGTTTTACTTTGCGTTGTTCAGCACTCATCGTCAACAGGACCCGTCGAACTCCGGCCGCGGGTCATTTCGCCCCGGCGCTAGCAGCTTTCGGACACGATTGGAGTAGGACCGCCCCCGATCCCACTCCAATCAATGGTCACTCCGCGTCTTCTTAGAAGACGGTATTTACCTCCAACGGTTCTTCGCCGACTTGTTTCGACGTGATCGTAATCCCCGACTGTTCCGGATGTTTACCGTTGATTTCGGAGATCAGCACGTCGGTCGGTTCACCTTCAAAGTTTTCAGGTTTCTGTTTGCCGCCTTTCGCGGAGTATTTCAGTTCGAGCGTAGACAACATTTTGTTCGCCGTTTTTATCGGCACCAGCACGGACCCGCCTACGGTGATGTGCAACGCGGCACTACAATTGAACGTCACGTACAGACCTCCGTCGGCCGCGGTGGGAAATAGGTCGAACGCAATCTTGTTTTTGATAGGTACTTCTTTACCTCCAACAAAGGCGCGTTTTTCTATCCCAATCTTGCCTTCCAGGGGGTTTGTCACGATTTCGCCTTCTTTTGCACCCGCCGTACCGCACAGGAACCCGCCAGATTCGCACGATGTGAACCGGACGACGACGCCGGATACGGTTTTGGGCGAATTGTATTCACCACCGCTTTCCTCCGTTTTACACGTGACAGAGGTCCCATTCAACGTCAGAAGTGTTCCTACACCGCCGGTGGTGGTGAATTTGTGTTTGACGGCACCGGACTCCCATTCGTAGCTGCCGCCTTTCTTTTCTTTCGTACAAGTCGCGCTAGCAAATTTGCCCGTCCCCGCAGCGACTTTCGCACAGCGTCCGATTTCTGGCGGCGAGAACGCCCAGGCGCTTGTCGCGGCGGTGATCGACATGAGCACCGCGACAAGGCAGAGTCCCACCAATTGCAGACGTTTCATATCCCGATTTCCTCCTTATCCCTAGCATTGAGCCTCCGGGCGCCGGGCCCGCCGCGTGTGCGACGGGCCCGCGATCGACCGGCGCGAAGCCCCATCTGGCGAGCTTCGGTACCGATCCTGCTTAACGCTCGCTAGAAGTGCAGGTTTTCTCTGGCCGCTCTCGAGCTAGTCTGGTAGAGGGTGCCTACGAGCACGGTCGTGTTGCTTCCCGCAGGCGACGGCAGACCGAGCCCAGCGTCGATTGCGGCATCCGCTCCGCCTTGAATTCCGCAGCCTGAGACGCCGGGCGCCGCGTATTCGTTGTTGACAAGATGTTGGTTTTGGATCTTGAGGATTTCACCTTCCGATTCGCTACTGAATTCGCCTTTGGTGCCATGAATAGACGTGTTTGGTGGAGGCGGGTTCGTAGCGCCAGTCGTAAACGGCACTACGATAGGCGCAAACGCGGTCCCGTCATAACAACTCTTGCCCAAGAATGGATTCGAGATATGGATCATCACATTGAACCCAAATCCCTCTCCTTCTTCGTCTATGACGTTGCCCTCACTCAGAAAGACATCCGGATTCGCCAGTTCGATCGTCTCTGTGATTTTCGTAGACTTTCCGGCGGCAATGTATTCTTCGTAGCGTTTCTTTTCTGGTTCTTGTAGAGCTTCGGCATCGAGACCTTCGGTCAAGCTCGGGGCGGGCTCGGCTACTTTCGCGACCGTGGCCCCGTTGCGTGCGCCCTGCCAGGCAAATTCGCCTGATTCATTCTCTATGAAGCCTCCTGTCAGTGTGACCACTTTCGCGAAAGGTATTGTTACTTTGCCAGCCTGGAAAAAGGATTCTTTTCCGGCAATGGCGGTGATACAGCCGTTAAGTTCTTCGATTTCGAGCGGGCACTCGTAGAACTTTTGATACGGACCCACCTTCGCGAGCGCCGGAGATGCGCTAGCTAAAATCACAGCACTCAACGCGACCAATCCCGTTAGTGCCGAAACAAGCATCCTTACATGTCTCACTTGTCCACTACTCCTTTTCCTCTCGGTTGTGATCGACCGGCGTCGAACCCGCTTGATGACGAGGCTCGCGCCGAATCGTTTGCGGCAAACCGGGCTAATGGCGAACCAAGCTTTGCGTAGCGGCCCTCCCCGTCGCCGGTTTGCTTCTCAACGGCGCGAATCGCACACCACGGGCGATGCGCGCCGAAAAGTCCGTACATGATCTGCATGCCTCTCACGCCGCGCCCCTGACTCTCCGACCCATAACCGCGCCTGCACCGGGCACGAGGCTGTGCTGGGTCGCCTTCAGCACACGCTCGCCATATGAGGTCAGCAACCACGCATTTGGTCCTCCGTGCGGCTGGCCGAGGCCCACGTTCTCCACCAGGCCGCGTCGCTCGAGACGCCGCAAGAGCTTCGAGGTCTGTCCCTCGTCGGAGAGTCCTGCGGCCTCAGCTATCTCGCGGTTGCTCAGCCCCGGCGAATCGCCGATGGCGCTGAGAACACGCGTCGTCCGATATGTCGTGCGCACCGGCAGGCACCTAGCCTGCGCGCCGCGCTCAACCACCGCGTCTACACGCCCCGGCTCTGGGGCAAGTTCCACTCGCGAGCCTCGATAGGGCGCAAGCGCAAAGGCGACGAGCGAGGGCGCCAGCTCGGCAAACGGCTTTTGCGGGCCGGCGAGCATCCGCGTGCGCAGGACAGTAAATACACCGCCGACGATCAGTTCAGCGGTCAGCTCAGACGGAGCTACAAGTGGCTGAGAATTATTTGGTTTTTCGTAAGCCTCCGCGCTGATCGCGCGTGCCAACGCGCGCAACGCCTCGGTGCGACGCGCCGAGATGGCGCGGCTTGCTACCGGTGTGTCGAGGATCAAGAATCGCGCCCAGAATGGCTCGTCATCCAAAAACGCGAGCAGCGCCGCGATGCGTGTGCGTACCCGATCGGTCCAACCGTCCTCGGGCTCACCGGCGTCAGTGAGTATGCGAGAAAGCCGCCCGACTCCCTCGTCAAATGCCGCCGAGATACAGTCACCGACGCAATCAAACGCATCACAGATTTCTGGTGTTAATGAGTTAAGCTGTGAAACCCCTGTCGTAGCCAGACGGGGGTGACCTACCTCTCAGTTGGCGATTTTCCCGGTTGCCCTTGACAGGCCCTTGACAAACGCGGCGGGATATGTTCTCATTCTTCCCACAAGGGAGTACGTAGTACGAGAGCAATTGCTGGTGCGGCAAAAGGTTTGCGCTAGTGATAGTGAAAGACGGCTTAGTTCGGCGAGTGCAGGAGAGGGATCGTGCGAGGGACATTTGGGGGAAAAGGGGACTTAGGTGCGGACTCGAGGACGAGAGTGAACTGCGCTGTCCAGGCCTCTTATACGGCGTCCGATACGGTGTCGCATACGCTCCAGAAGCGGGATCGCAAGGCCTCGGAGACCCAGCGGGCGCGGCTCGTCGAGACCGTCGTAGAGGCCATTGCCGACGGCAGTCACCCCCGTCTGGCTACATCGCGGGACTGGTCCTAAACCCGCATAGACACTAGGATCTCGAGGCCCTTCCCACGGACCTCCCGTCCTCTGCCTGCGACCGCCGAGACATCGCTGCCCGGGGCCGTGTCGGCGGGGGACCGCTCCCCTGAAGGTCGCAAGCGCCCTTCGGGACGAGCAGTCTGTGGGGCCTCTCGCCAATCGAGATGATTCGCTGCGGATAGGCCGGGCTTCGTGCATATATGTGCCGCCTAGATGATGTCGAGCTCCGGCGCGCGGCGGTAGCGTAGCCGGGTGAACAGGCCGACGGCGAGGCGGTAAATAAAGCGCGAGCTAGGCATGCGATAAGCAGCTAGGGTGTGGGGCGCATAGGTCAGGGTCTGGGCGGTCGGACCGGCCACCACCCAGCCGGTGCAGATCATTTGACGTTGACCGACGACACCGCGCGAGAACCGGTGGGCAGTAAGACCTGCTCGGCGACCGTCCGGTGGCGTCGTCCCTCGTGGCAGCTCAAGAACAATGCCGCGCTCGTTGACTGCTCCAACCGTCACCGGGACGACCAACGGGAGGCCGTCGGCGCCGATCCAGCCGAGCAGCAGATTGGGCAGCCGCGCGGCGCGCCTCGCCACCCGTGTTTGATTGACGCGTGGAGAGACTCCTTTGGCGGGCCGCTCCTCGGGGGACGGAGCCTCGGCGGGCAGGTTCGCGCCAATGACCTCCGGGCTTCCTTGGCATGTCAGGTCGGGCCAAACGCTTATCCGCGTGACAGCGATTCGAATCTCGACCCTCAGCGCGTAGATTCTTAGCCAGCGCCGCCAGACAGGGCCGAGATCTCGCCAGGGCTCGAGGCGTTCCCAGTGCTCCAGCACCGACGAGGGATAGTCGGCAACCGGCGGCTGCAACGATGCGCGGCCCTGGACCAGCACATACTCGGAGCGATCGTGAGTGGCGTGCGCACGTGTGTGAAACGCGATCGCGACGCGCGGATCGCACCGAATCCGCTCGAGCTTCGTGTATGCGCCCACTGAGCTGTTTACCGTCACGACGCCCTGTGCGCGGTCGTGCAGACCGAAGTTCGACACTGGCGCCAATACGACCCCGCCGGCGGGCGTGGCGTAGGCGAGTGCGACGGCATGATCTCCGTCGAAGATCTCTTCAAGTCGCTCCGGCCAGGACTCCACGAACGGCGAAGACATGCGATCAGGACGGCGGGCGGCCGGTTGGGCGCTCGGGCGGCGCCGATCGACTGTCGCCATGGATGGTCGACCTCGGATAAATACGGGACGGCACGTCTTGAAATAATAACAGTCCGAGGCGTCCAGTAATTTGGGAACGTGACGAGCCGCGGACCGGGACGCCCACGCAGCGAGTCCGCCCGCCGGGCGATCCTCACCGCTACGACACAGCTGATCGTGCGGGAGGGCTACGGGCGGGTCACGATGGAGGCGATCGCCCGGCGTGCGGAGGTGAGCAAGCAAACCATCTACCGTTGGTGGCCGACCAAGGCCGCGATCGTCCTTGAGTCGCTCACGGAGGGAGCCGCCGAGATCGCGCCCGTCGCCGATACGGGCTCACTCGAGAGCGATCTGCGCCTGTTCATACGCCGCACCGTCGACAGAGCGGGCGGCCGCAACGCGCGGCTGCTCGCCGCGCTGATGGCCGCGGCCCAGCTCGACGAGGCCTTCGGCAAGTCGTTTCGCGGCGAGTTTCTCGCCAGCCGCCGTCAGGCGCTACACGAACTGCTCGAGCGTGGGCGCGAGCGCGGCGAACTCGCTCAAGCGGCTGACGTCGAGTTTCTCGTCGAGCTCGCCTTCGCGGCGCTCTGGTATCGAATCCTCGCCCGAAACAAACCTCTCGATCGCCCCTTCGCAGACCAACTGACAGACACCATGCTCGCGCTCGCGGCCGAACAGGACGCGTCGGCGAAGACAGAGTCGCAATAGCCACGCGTGCACAGCCGCATGCTGCACAGCGTTGCTCATTCGCTCTGCAGAGGATGAGCAGTCGTCTCTTTTGCCCGATCACTCCCTGGCTTATACGACTTCAAGTATGCTTTAAGTCAAGGGATGACGGTGGAAAGCGAGCTGAGGATCAGCGACATCGCGAGCGCGACCGGGGTTGCCGCACATACCCTGCGCTACTGGGAAACGGTCGGGGTCCTCGTTGCAGACCGTCGAGTGAACGGGCAACGACGCTACGCGCCTGACGCGCTCGAGCGCGTGGCGCTGATCGAGCTCGCCAAGCGCGCTGGGTTCACGCTCGCGGAGATACGCGTCCTGCTCGCAGGGCTCTCGGAGGACGCACCGCCACCGCGGGTCTGGGAGCGGCTTGCGCAACGCAAGCTCCCAGAGATCGATCGCAAGCTCGAGGAAACAGCCGCGATGAAGCGGATGCTCCAGGCGGGCTTACAATGCCGCTGCGTCTCTCTCAGAGACTGCCTTGCGCTAGTCGCCCTCATCCCGGGGCGCGTTCAGGCGTGACGAGGAGCCCTGGGCACTACCTCGCCACCGATCGTGCGCGTCTCGCCGCGACGCACTAGCCGGAGCTGATGGCCTTTGATGTAGACAAATGCGGCTGATCTTTCCAGAGAGAACAGTGAACGCAAGGGTGCTTCGTGCGACAACCTCGATTCCGTCCCGTCCGCGCATGCGCGCGGCATTCGCAACCATGACTGAGTGACCCGCGGCCGTGAACGATTCCGGCTCGATGATCACCTCCTCGAAGGTGTCAAAGAAGTCTTGCAGGAAGCACAGGACGGCCTCGATGCCGCTGTACAACCCTGCATCCAGCCAGCGCGACGCGGTCCAGTCGAGCTCTACGTCGGGAGATGAGAGCGCGCGCAGAGCTTTCAGGTCGCGTCGGTTATAGGCGTCGATGTGGCGCCGCACCACATCCGCACTGCCCGGCGCACTTGACACCCTCCTCCGATGCTGAGCGTGACGCGCGCCGGCGACCGCTGTCGCTTGGCGCTGTGCATCCTCGAGCATCGAGGTACCTCCTTGCGATTTCAGACGACTCAACCACTACAGACCCCCAGGACCGCCGGAACCTTCCTCGCTCGACGACAGCATGGGGTTCCCCGCGCTGGGCTCACCTGGGCCGCGTCGCAGCCCGGGTCGCCGTCACGCGCCCTGTTCGCGAGTCGCTCTTTGGAATAGGATGCTGTGCTGATGGGCGAGGTGCGTGTCGAGCAACGTGGCCTGGTTGTCCTCGCGACGCTTGCGAATCAGCCGCACGGGCTGATGGACACCGGGATCGTCGATGGGCTCGAATCGCTGGTGCTCCGCGCAGCGTCCGATCCCGGGGTCGGTGCCGTCGTGCTGACCGGGGAGCATCCAGAGCGATTCATCGCCCACTATGAGGTGCGCGAGCTGCTCGAGGGTGCCCGCCGCGGTCCGTCGGTCAGTCGGCGTGTCGCAAGCGGAGCGCTGCGGGCAGCGGGCGCGCTGCGCCGGGTGCCCGCGGCTGAGCGGGCGTTGGCGGGCACGTCGGCGGCGGGACTTGTCGCGATCGAGCGCTTTCACGAGATCCTGCTGCGCATGAACCGTTGCGGCGCAGTCTTCGTCGCTGCCCTGAACGGATCGGCGATGGGTGGAGGATGCGAGCTGGCGCTCGCGTGCGACGTGCGGATCATGGCCGATGGGCCCTACCTGATTGGCCAGCCGGAGATCCTGCTCGGGTTTCCCCCCGGCGGAGGGGGCACGCAACGACTCGCTCGTCTGCTAGGCAGTGCACGCGCCTTGCGCCTGGTGCTCGACGGCGGACCGCTAGAGCCTACGCAGGCCGCCGAAATCGGGTTGGTCGACGAGCTCGCCCCGCCGGACGGCTTGATCGACCGCGCGTTGGCGGTCGCGCAGCGCTTGGGACGCCGGCCCAAGATCGCGATCGCGGCCTGTAAGCGCGCCGTCTATGAGGGCGGCTCGCTTGCCCTGCCCGCGGGCCTGCGCGTCGAGCGCGCGGAGTTCCTCGCAGCACTCGGGACGCGCGAGGCTGAGGAGGCGATGCAGGCCTATCTAGACGCCCTTGACGACACCGGGCAGCTGCCGGCGTACGATCGGGAGAGCCTCGCGAGGGCGCTTGAGAAGGGCCGCTTCGGGGCGTAGCCCGGCGCGCCAAAACGCGCTTGGCGGGCAACGCCGAGAAGCTGCGAGACGGCGCGCTGCGCTGGCCGCCGCCGACCGCCGGGGGTCCCGCGGCGCGTCATCGGAGCAGATCGTGGGAATTCGGCTGGTAGTGTCGTATTCGAAGCTTCCGGGGGCGATAGCGAGTGCGACCATGAGTGGGAGAAACGCGGTGTTCGTCGGCCGTGAGGCCGAGCTCGACTCGGTTTCCTCGGCCTTGGAGGCGTCGCGCGCGTCGAGACCTCAGATCGTGTCGATCGAAGGAGAGGCGGGGATCGGCAAGACGGCGTTTTTGCACCGGGTCCTCGACGCGGCGCAAGACGTCGTCGTGCTCGAGGCGAGCTGCGATGAGAGCGAGATCGCGCTGGACTACGGCGTGGTCTCGCAGGTGCTCGCGCGGTCGGCGCGCGTTTCAGGCGATCGGTCGCTGAGCGAAGGAATCGAGCCCGGCGGGGCCGCGAGCGTGTTCTCGGTGGGGGCCGGGTTACTCGAGACTCTCGGGTCCTTGCAGGACCGCGCGGCGGTCGTGCTGGCGGTGGATGACGCCCAATGGATGGATCTCTCCTCAGCCGGTGCGCTGCTGTTCGCACTGCGGCGTGTATACGCAGACCGCCTGCTCGTCCTGATCGCCAGCCGCCCGGAAGGTCTCGATCGCCTCGGTCCGAGCTGGCTGAGATTCCTCGGCGATCCCGAGCGCGTCCAGCGCGTGCGCCTCGGCGGCCTTACCACGCAGGAGGTCGTCCTGCTGAGCGACTCCCTCGGGGCCGGCCAGCTGACGCTCGCCGCGGCTGAGCGGCTGCGAGAGCACACCGGAGGGCATCCGCTGCACGTCAGGGTCCTGCTCAGCGAGCTGCCGGCGGAGGTATTGGCGTTTGATCAGGGGCCGCTCCCCGCTCCCCATTCCTTTGCCGCAACCGTCGTCTCCCGTCTGATGAATGTCGCGACGCCCACGCGCGATGTCGTGGCAGCGGCCGCGGTGGCGGGCACGCACTGTCCCGTGGCGCTGGCCGGCTCGCTCGCCGGGGTCAGCGACCCGCTGGCGGCCGCCGAGGACGCGATCTCGGCAGGCCTTTTGGAACTCGTGCCCGCGCGAATCCCTGAGGAGTTGACCTTTCCGCATCCGCTGGTGCGGGCCGCGGTCTACGACGACCTCTCACCCTCGCGGCGGCGCCAGCTGCACCTTCAGTGCGCGAAGCTGACCTCGGGCTCGGCTTCGCTGCCGCACCGGGTCGCGGCCACCGCCGGTGCCGACGACGCTCTCGCCGCTGAGCTGGCGGCGGTCGGCGAGGAGCAGGCGACGCGCGGCAGCGTGACTGCGGCAGCCGAGCAACTGTTGTGGGCGTCGCGCATCGCCGCCAGTTCTGAGCTGCGAGAGCGAACCTTGCTGCGCGGCGCGCATTACTTGATGCTGGCAGGTGAGTTTCCACGGGCGCTCGCCTTGCGCGAGGCGATTCTGTCCTGTAGCGACGGTCCGTACAAGAGCTATATGGTCGCGGTGCTGACCTTGGCGATGGGGCAGCCGGCAGAGGCTGCAGAGGCTCTACAGGAGATGCTCAACCAGCCGGACTTCAGCGAAGATCTCGAGCTGTTCGGACCGGTCAGCGCGACGCTGGCAGTGGTCTCGGCGATTTTGGGGCGCGGGGATCAAGCTGTCGCCTGGGCACGCCGGGCTCTCGATAGCGGGGGACCGCTGGCGACGACCGGGTTTGTGGCCAAGGAGGCGCTGGCCTGGGGCCTGGCGATCGAGGGACGCAGCGAGGAGGGCGCCGCGGTGCTTGCTTCCTTGTCCCCGGCGAAGATATCCCCGGACCCGTTCGAGGCCGAGCTGATGGCGGTGCGCGGCAATCTCAAGGCCTGGTGGGGCGATTTCGTCGGCGCGCTCGAGGATCTGGCGGCGGTGATCAGGTGGTCGCGCGAGGGCACGCCGTTGCGAAGCCTGCCGAATGCTTACGTTGCGATGGCCGCAATCGAGTATCGGATCGGGCGCTGGGATGAGGGGCTGACGCACGCGGAGGTCGCGGTTTCGCTCGGCGAGGACATGGATCGGGTGTGGGAGCTGCCGCTGGTCCACGCCGTGGCGAGTTTCCTGCATGCAGGCCGCGGCAACTGGAGCCTGGCGGGCGAGCACGTCGAGGCGGCGCGGCGCGTCGCGGAGGCGGTCCCGGTGCCGCTGAACCTCCACTACACGTGGCACGCGGTCGCCAATCTCGCGTGCGTCCGTGAAGACTGGAACGCGGTTGTCGACGCAGTGGCGCCGTTGCACCGGGCGCAGGGAGGGATCGCTATGCCGGGCTTCGGTGAGCGCACCCCCTGGCTGCTGGAGGCCGAGGCGCTGATACGCACGGGGCGGTTGGGCGAGGCCGGGCGTCTGCTGGACCAGGTTGAGGATGAGATGGGCGACAGCCCCCGCGATTTCGCGCGCGTGGATCTATGGCGACTGCGCGGCGAGTTGGAACACGAACGCGGAGGGCCGGCGAAGGCGCGGGTCGCGTTCGACGAGGGTCGCGCGAGCGCGAACGTCTCCGAATCGCTACTCGGACGGGCCCGGTTCGAGCTCGCGTTCGGGCGTTTTCTGCACAAGACCGGCCGGCGCCGCGAGGCGATCGCGGCGTTGCGGCACGCAGCCGAGCTATTTGAACAGCTCGGCGCGCGTCCCTTCCTCGAGCGCTGCGACGCAGAGCTGGCGGCGTGCGGAGTGCGCGCCAGATCTCGCGGTGTCGACGATGGTCACGACCTGACGGCGCGGGAGCAAGTGGTGGCTCGTCTCGTGGCCTCGGGCAAATCCAACCGCGAAGTTGCCTCCGAGCTCTATCTCTCGAGCAAGGCGATCGAGTACCACCTGTCCAACATCTACACCAAGCTCGGGATCCGCTCGCGCCACGAACTCGCGTCCCGGCTGCCGGCATTGTCGGCTGACGAACCGCACGGCGTGCGTGACTCGGCGGCACCCTGATCCGCCAGCCGACAAGAACTAGGGACCCTTTTAGGGACTTCCCCATTGCGGATCTTCGGTCCGGGGTGGGATCCTCGCCCGGCTGCCCGACTGAGAAAGGACCAGCCAAGGACATGCCCGAGCTCATCATGCAGGTATCGCGAGGTGCTGACGACCGTTTGAGCGGCACCATGCGCCTACGGGAGGGCTCGGAGCTCCATCACTTCTCGGGCACCCTGGAGCTGATGCGTGTTTTCGAGGATCTGATTCCGTTCGTCCCCGATCCGCACGAGTCGAGCGCCTCGGGCGCACGACCCGCGGAGCCAGCGGCGTCCGAGCCACCTCTACCGAAGACCTCGTAAGTCTGGAAGGAGCAAATCGCCGTGTTTGTCGCCATCGCCAAAAGTGTCATCGCGCATCCGTGGCGAACGATCGCCGTCTGGGTGGTCTGCGCGGGCCTGATCATCGGGCTGTCGCCGAAGCTCTCAAGCTACACCACCAACAATCAGCAGGCCTTCTTACCAGGGTCATTCCAGTCGGTGAAGGCCCAGCACGTCGGGGAAAAGTACTTTCCCGCCCAGGCGGGTGCGTCGGGCAGCCTCGTTATCTCTCGATACGACGGGGAAAAGCTCACCCCGGCGGATCAACAGAAGGTCAAGGGCCTCGTGGGCAGCCTTGCCAACGACAAGCTAACCGGGGTTTCGGCGGTCAATCTCACCCCCAACTCGCTGTCTCAGAACGGCAAGGTGATGGCCGCGCAGGTGCTCTTCAAGGGTCAGCCGGGCGAAAGCAACGTCAACTCCGGGGTCGACTCGGTCCGCTCAAAGACGGAAGGGTACCTGGCCGGGAGCGGCCTGAAGAACGGACTCACCGGCAACGCCGCGATATCCGTTGACACGACCAAAGCGTACGAACACGCCGACACGATCATCACGATCGCGACGGTCGTGCTGATCGTGCTCCTGCTCGGGGCCATTTTCCGCGACCCCCTGATCTGCGTGATCCCAATCGTCGTGATCGGCATCGTCCACGAGGTAGCGGTCGGGATCACAGCCGACCTCGCCAAGGCGTTTGGCTTTGAAGTCAGCAACACCGTCGCGCCGCTCCTCGTGGTGGTGCTGTTCGGAGTGGGCACCGATTACATGGTGTTCTTACTGTTCCGCTACCGCGAGCGCCTGCGCGAGGGGGGATCCTATGAACAGGCCCTGCAGTACGGCGCTTCGAAGGTTGGGGCGGTTATCGCCTCCTCGGCCCTGACCGTAATCGGGGCGTTCGCGGCGCTGTTGCTTGCCAAGCTGGGGTCGCTGCAGACGCTCGCGCCTGCGCTGATCGCCGGCGTGGCCAGCATGCTGCTCACCGCGCTGACGCTGGTTCCGGCGCTGTTCGTGCTGCTTGGCCGCCACCTGTTCTGGCCATTCGGCTTCGGGAAGACGGCGAAACAGGGCGTATATGCCCGTCTGGGCGAGTTCGTCCCCCGACATCCCGGCACGCTAGCCGCGGGGCTCCTGGTCATCCTCGGGGGGCTGACGGCCGTCGCCAGCGGCTATAACCCGACCTATAACACGCTCTCCGAACTGCCCTCGAGCACCAAATCGCAGGTGGCGTATAACACGCTCTCGTCGGCATTTCCCGCCGGTGCGCTCAGCCCTACTCAGGTCTATGTCACGGGCTCTCAGAAGCTTGACGAAACTAACCTCAAGAACCTCGTCAACAACCTGACCAAAGCCGCGGGCGTGGCACAGGTCGCACCACCCACGGTGACCGCGGAAGGCAAGGCCGCGCTGGTGAATGTCATCCTCAACGACGATCCCTACGGCAACACCGCGTTGGACAACGTCAAGGGACCGGTGCGCGAAGCAGCGCACGGGTCAGCGGCGCCAGGCGAGCAGGTACTGGTAGGCGGTCAGACGTCGACCTATGTCGACGTCCGCCAACAACTGCGCAGCGACACCAAGACCGTCTTCCCGGTCGCGGGCGCGCTGATCCTCTTGATCCTCGCGCTGCTGCTGCGAAGCGCTGTGGCGCCGCTCAACCTGCTCGTCTCCGTGGGGCTCGCCTTCGGCGCGACCCTCGGGGCGTGTGTCCTCGTGTTTCTGGACATCGGCAGCAAGTCCGGCATCAACTTCACCCTGCCGATGACCCTCTACCTGTTCGTGGTCGCGATCGGCACCGATTACAACATCCTGATCTCATCGCGATTGCGCGAGGAGTTCCTCAGCGGCTTCTCACCGAGGGAGTCCGCCCGGATCGCGATCACCAACGACGCCCCTACCGCCGCTGCCGCAGGCATAATCCTCGCGCTTACCTTTGCTTCGCTGATGCTCGCCGGGATCGCCAGCCTAACCGAGCTCGGATTCGGCGTCGCGGTCGGAATCATCATCGCCGCTTTCGTGATGGCTCCGATCTTGATTCCCTCGCTGTCGACGATCGAGGGACGCCGCTTCTGGTGGCCCCGCCACGCCGGCACGCGGCGTCAGGAGATCCCTGAGCCCGAACCCGGGGCGGCGGCTGAACCGGGGCTTGCCGCTGCCGGTGGACGTGGGCCGGCTGGCGCTTCGGACTGAGCACGAAAACGAGTGAGATGCGCTTGCGTCGTGCGCCCAACGCTCTCGCCAGCAGCAGGCCAGCGTATTCGGGGACGGACAGGGGGCCGTCCCCGAATCCCGGCCGGGGCGCTTGGCGTGGCCAACCCCTGTCCTTTGTCGAGCCTGCAGGTCGTTCCGTCAGGAGTCGCTACCCGGATGGCGGCTTGGTGGTCTGCCCTACCTCGATCAGGTGGTTATCGGGATCGCGCAGATAGCACCGGATCTCGGTCTCTCGCTCGATCGGAGGCGTCAGGAATTCTGCTCCCTTCGCGCTCCAATCGTGGTACACAGCTCTGATGTCCGCCACGCGGATGTTGAGGAAGCTGTTGACCCGATCGGGATCGCGCGGCGTCTCCAGCGTGACGGTCGGCTTGTCGTCCGTCGGGCCGCCGCCGACGTTGATGATGATCCAGCTGTTCGCCAGCGCGACATAGGCTGGCTCGCCCGAGCGAACCGTTTCTCCTCCCAGTACCTCGGTGTAAAAGTGGCGGGAACGCTCGACATCGCCCGAAACGATGAAGTGCGCCAGCAGGATTCCCTCAGCGGGCGCAGGGAACTCCGACATCTGAGACCTCCAGTGGGGTTGGATCAATACATTGTCGCAGCACAACAAGGCTCCGACCGGGTGCACGACCTCGACCCGTGCTCATCGCTCGCCCATTCTGGGCGTGACCTAGATCAGCGCCGATTCTCGAGGTCTCCGCGCGGTGCGTCGGCCGCCAGCCGGCGATGACGACCGCGGCCAAGCCATTTGAAGGTGTTGCCGGCACTGAGAAGGACGACGAGGAACAGGGTGTTACCAGCGGACCGTTGACCGTTCCTTGGCAACCCCGCAACCGCCGCGAGTCGTGCTTCCGCGCGAAGAGCGCGCGCGTATGCGGAGGGAGGCATCCAGTCGAGGTGTGCCTCCCTCCGGGGGGATTCGATGCCGGGTCCAGGGAGCGGACCCGTGCGCGTTAGGGATTATACCTAACGACGCTTCCTGTCTGCGGGCGGTCTACCCAGCTCGCGCTAGCTCGCGCAGCGCCTGGTTGGCCTCGTCGAGCGCCCAGTTGGGGTCGGCGAGCACCTGCCGTGAAGCAAGAAGGATCTCGCCCGCCTCCACAGCGATCTGGTTGAGCGAGTCCTGCAGGCTCGCGGGCGGAGCCTCGGTGTCGATCCCGGCCAGTCGCTCGCCGATTCCCCAGACGAGCTGGGCGATGAGCTCGCGTTTGGCGTCAATTCCTGTCCTCTGCTCGGAGATCGCCGCCTTCTGGACGGCGCGGCCAAGTTCGGGTCTAAGCAGATCAAGCTGCTCGTAGGCGCTCGTACGTCCAGGCCGCTCGTAGACCGCGGCCCGAGCGGCCCACTGGCGCACCGCGCGGTCGGCCAGATGAAGCGTTCGGCGCAGCTCACGGGGGCGACCGGTGCCGGCCGCGACCGTCACGACCTCTTGCTGCTCGGCATCGAGTCCAGCGCGAACGGTCGCACGGAAGTGATCGGCGACCTCGCTCACACCCCGGAGGTATAGCGGGCGGGGCGGTCGGCGCGACACTCATCCACAACTTCGGTCATTGCGTCCGCGTCTGTCCGGGATCGCCTTCAGGGCGCGCGCAAGAGAGAGAGCGGCCCGTGAGGTTCAATCGCGACGGCGAATGATCGCCGACGCCGTGGCAGTCGCGATGACGTCGTCGCCGTGAAGGAGCTCACCTGCGAGGAAGGCGATATCGCGACCTCTCCTTACGACGCGTCCACGGCCCCTCAGCTTCCCCGGCCTCGCCGGCCGCACGAACTGCACGTTCAGGCTGATAGTGGGCGCCCTCTCGCCATCTGAGAGCGTCGCACCCAGCGCAGGTCCTAGCGTGGCGTCAAGCATTGCTGCCAGGAAGCCCCCCTGGACGTTGCCTGCAAGGTTTATGAATTCCTCTGTCGCGTTAAACCAGACCTCGATCGTTCCTGCCTCCGGATCGACGGCTTCAATTTCCCATCCAAGCAGTGCGGCTGCCGGGGGCGGCTCGCTGCGGCCGTCGATCAGATCCCAAAAGGGACCACGGCGACCGCGTCCAGCATCGACATCCGGCGTTGGCATCGCGTATAGGATATGAGGAACTCTCACGCGCGCCACACACGTGCCGGATCGACGCACGCAGCGTTCGCCAAACGCGCCCCTGGTTGGCGCGGAACTCCGCGATGATCTTGGCGTTGGACGTAGCCGGTGTGTCGTACTCGTCGTGGCGGCGCCACCAAAGCGCGGGTGAGTCGAGCCCTTGCTCGTTGCGCCCGAGCGGCGCGAGGTCCAGGAACCGGTAGGTCCCCATCAGCTGTTCGACCCCTTGCGCGTAGGTGGAATAGGTGTGGTACAGGACCCCGTCGGCGAGCGCGAAAGCGCTCATCCCCGGCGCTTGCTCCCGGGGAGCGTCGGTCTGGCGGAAGTTGTATTCCGCGCCCTTGGGCTGTTGCTCGTCGGTGAAGGCGGCACCGAAGTCGTACTTGAAATCGCTACCGAGCGATGAGACCCAGGGAAACCGCCAGCCCATCCCTGCTTGTACCGACGCAGCTCCTCGAGTTGGGGCGATCGACTCGGCCGCCAGAGTCACGTCGTGGCCGTTCAGGTGCGGGACGGTGGCGCCGAAATGGTCAGCGACGAACGAGCAGCATCCCGGGTTCTGCTCATCGACACGGTCCCCGTAGCCGAACATGAAGTGGTAGACGAGCAGCTGCGAGCGTCCTCTGAACAGGTCAGCGAGGGGCGCGGTGCTCTCGTCGGTCTCGAACCGGTACTCCTTGTCGATCCTAACCCAGGGCAGCCGCTACCGCAGTCACGCCCGTGACGAATGGCCTCGACGGCGATCTGTTCTGGGTGCGCCTGGGGTAGGGCCGTCCGACCCCAGATTTCAACTGGGCGTGATTGCGATGATCGGGATCGGGCGGCTGGTCTTCTGCTGGTAGGCGGTGTAGCGGTCGCGATTGTTCTCGTTGACGATCTGCCACATCCGCTCGTACTCCGGATCCGACCGCTCAACAACCCGCCCGCTGGCCTTCTCCCGCTTGCGGCCGACCTGGACCTGGACCTCCGGCTTGGCTTGAACGTTGTAAAGCCACGCTGGCGGCTGATCGGCCCCGCCGTTCGACGCAACGACCAGATAGTCCTCGCCGTCGCGCGCATACACCAGCGCGTTGGTCCGGATGGCGCCCGACCGGCGACCCGTGGTGCGCAACAGCAGGGTTGGCACCCCGATCATCCGATGCCCGACGCGTCCGTCGCTCCGAACATACAGCCATTGGTGCGCACCCAGGACTGTCCCCATCACCGACACGCACCAAGCCTATGCGATCACCAGGCGGACCGCACAAGCCCGCGCGGAACCGGTCGTTGTATTCGCTGACCTCGCCGAGCGGCAGGAGCTGCTCGCACAGGAGTGCAGCCGAGGCAACGTCCAGGCGCTGCGCCTGTGGCGCCACACGCACCCACAGGATGCCTCGGGCGAGCCAGCACCAAGCAGCGCGATGACCTGGCGCGGCTCCGAGCCATCCAGCGCAACGTCGAGGCCGAGGCGGCGTCGCCTGGGAAACAACGATCCGTGCCCGTGCGGTTCAAGGAGGCGCTTTCAAGCGGTGCTGCCGCAACAGCGGCCGCTTTCGACGGGGCCGGTCGGGCGGACTACCGCCGCGACCGCTAGCCCCGAGAAGCGAGAAGGCGGGACGCCCCCCGGATCATGCCTCCGTAGCTCAGAGAACAGAGCACCGGGCTACGAACCGGGCGCAGAGATTCGAATCCTCTCGGAGGCGTGCGACGGCGGCTTCAGCGGGCCCGGCGGGGTGGAGGTTGAACAGTAGAATCGCGGGCCGTGCCGTTCACGTTCAGAAACCTCAAGAAGGATCTGGAGGATCTCGGGTCCAACTTCGACGGTCCGCCGGACTTGGAGTTCCGCCACGCAAGCAAGGCGCTCGAGCTCGAGCAGTCCGGCCTTAGCTTTCAGCGGATCCCGCCCAACTATCGTTTCCCGTACGGGCACACGCACCGGGAGCAGGAGGAGGTATATGTGGTCGTACGCGGGGGCGGACGGATGAAGCTCGACGACGAGATCGTCGAGGTCAAGGAGTGGGACGTGCTGCGCGTCCCGCCCGGTACGTGGCGAGGCTACGAGGGCGGGCCAGAAGGCCTCGAGATCCTCGTCTTCGGTGCGCCCAATCTCGGCGACAATCCGCGCGAAGACGTGGAGGGTCAGCGCGACTGGTGGGCTGATTAGCGCTCGGTCCTCGCCGACTGGCGACGCGACGAACGTTGTACCGTCGGTTCCCTGTTTGTCCTAGGCGATTGCGCGGGCTGCTCGACACGGGCGAGCACGGGCTATCCGGTGGGGCATGCGTCCCGTCGACGCGACAGGCGCGCGACGGCCGTTGGATTCGTTTGGCTGCGCGTGCATTTCGGTTCCTTCGCTCTTTTTTCTCGGCTGTCTTCTTCGAGCGCGCCGCTTGTTCTTCTTATCCCCGCCGGGTTATTCCGGTGACCTCCCATGCCCGGCCAAGGGCGCTGCCATAAAAAGCCACAATGACGAGGACCAAAGCACGTTGCAGTGCGGCACTCTGGGTGTTCGTCAGGAGCACTACGGCGAGGCCGAGCTGCGCTGAGTAGCCCCCAACCGAAATTGACGCGAAGACGATATTTAGCTTTCTGTTTCGAGAGCTCGAGGAGAAATTGCCAGCCTTCTTTGCCCTCGGTATCAACTGTCTGGTGGCCAGCAGGCCGATGGTTGCCATTGCGATGCTTGCTAGCCCGAAGACGACTGAGCCCCCGGTCAACGCCACGATCGAGACAAAGAAGATGTCTACCAGGACAACAAACGCGCTCCCGGCCAACACAGTTCGCAACTCCCGAGTTGTGGGGTTCGCGTCATCGGCGTTGACGACCGACACGGCGACGACGAGCAACCCCAAGATGGCAGCGGACGCGCCCGCGCTTGCGCTGAAGAAGCTCTCATAGTCGCCAACCACAACGCCACCCTATTGGCACCGGCGGCTGTCGTGGCGAGGCTGTGTCGCAGCCGGATCGCGACTTGCGCGACCGTACGAGTTGATCGCCAGCGCACCTTTCGGATGGTGCTTAGCAAGGTGACGACGAGCTAGCCAGGGCTCGGCCCCGGCTCGAGTGCCGCGCGCTGTAGGCCGAAGCGAGCAGGCGACCGCTCGACCCCCTGCCGCTCGCGCCGCGTGTCTCCACAAAGCGGAAGCCAGCTCGCGGCCCGTCGGCGTGCATGGCCTCGTTCCGGAGGAGAACTCTGATGACCGCGCAGGATGGGTGGTGAGACTCCTCCTTTCATCTGTCGCCCCTCTTCTTGACCCGGCCGTCGCGCAGCGAGAAGATTGCTCGGCTGCGTGTCGATGCCGCCGACGGCAACCCGAGCGAGTGCAGACGCGAAGGCCGCTCCCCGATTCTCGCCGTTACGCCGAGGATTTCACCTACCGATTCCTCACCGCCGCGCTCTCCGACGAGGCTCCCTGCCCGAGCAGCTGCAGCGCTATCGCGGTGAGTGTTGCCTCTTGAGGCGGATCAGGGTTTCTGCGCCCTACACGGCGGCCTCCGCGCCCAGGCACTCGCAGGACGGGGTTGGTCAACGACGGTCGCTCCTTCTCGGCGGCCGCTCGATGCCGATGGCCGCTTTTGCGAGGTTGGCCGGCTGGCGTAGGGTTCCGATAGTCCGCTCGAAGAGCTCGGCCTGGCGCTTCATCAGGCCAGCCGTCTCCTCGAGCGCGCGCCCTGCGACCTCCAACGCCTCCGCCTGGCGGCGCAGCGTCGCACCGGTCTCCTCGAGCAGATCAAAGACCATGTCGACAGGCGCGACGACACGACCCGCCAACTCCCTCTGCAACCGGCGCTCACGCTCGACGATCTCCTGCACCAGCTCGAGCTGGCGCTGCATCACTCCTAGCAGATCGCGCGGAACCCCCGAGCGCCCAGCCGCGGACGCGATGAAGGAGTCCATGAGCTTGCGCCACTCACGAAGCAGCTCGCGTCCGCTGAGTTCAGGCACTGGGCATCAACCCTCCGGACCATGATTGCATTCAGAGACGCCGGAACCGTTAAGCGCAGCGTCGATCGGATCAGGCGAGAACGCTCTCCATCGCGCGATGCCATGGCGACGCCAATCGCCTCGGTCAGTGCTGCCGCTTGTCCAGTTCGGGTAGCGACGCCGAGGCTAGCGGGTGCTTTGGCAGTCGCTGGCAAGGCGGGCGTCGAGCGGAAGCGTCGGACGCGCGAGCCGAAACTGCCCCGACCGTTCCGGAGCAGCAGCGTTGAGCGCGACCCATCGGCTGCTCGAGGCTTCTGCTTATGGCGGCGAGCACGACTGGGTTGGTAGTGTTGCTGCGGGCGCGTGTGGCCAGCTCCGCCCGGCGCCGGTTCGAGCGCGCTAGCCCCATCGCCGCTATGCCTTTGCTGGAGCGCAATCTGGGGAGGCCGCGACGAGCACGGCGCGGCTTTCGTTTGCGCTCAGGCCCCCGCTGATGCCGACACCTGTGGTGGCACAGTACATTTGCAGCCTGAATGACCGCATCGCCCGAGAGAAATCCGCGCTGCGTGCTTCGCGCCAGAGCCGCGACCGGTCCGGTCGTGCTGGTCGTGCTGCTTGGATGCTTCGGAGTGCTCGCTGCCTCAGCGGCAGCCGCCACCTCGCTGCCGCTCTCGCCCGTCTTCCTGCGCGACCCGCGCCCACGAACGTCTGCAGGTCGAACCCGCGACGATCACCTACACGGGCGACGGCACCGGTTTTCTTGGCGGCGCGGACGTCCGCGACAAAAGCTCGGGCATCGAATGGACGCAGTGGACTGCGCGTGCCGCCCTCGGCACAGGCTTCGACCAGCTGAACAACTGCGACCCAGACTGTGCCGGCGGAACGTACACCGGCTACCAGGTGAGGATCGAGATGTGGAGACCGCGAGTTCTCGCTAGAACGCTGGTCTTCACGCGCATGACGATCTTCTTCCTGCGGCACACGCCGCGACACGCGCCACACCACTACACGTTCACTGACACCCACACCGCAGGCCGATATGGCGGCTACGGCTGGGCCCGCCGGGCGCGGGCGTGTATTGCACCTACCGCGGGAAGAAGCCGTATCCAGGCTGGAAACCCGAGCCCGGTTGCCAGAATATCCACTCGCTGCCGCCCGAAGGAACCGCGTAGGCGCTCGTAGACGACATCGCAGACGGCGTGCTCCTCTTCGCAGCCGAGCGACCGTTCGGGCCGTCGCCCACTGTGCACGTGCACGACAGCGCCGGCGTCCTCCTCGCCAGCAATCCCCCGCACTGACGGATCGGTCCGCCGTTCGACGGCTGCTCGCGCCACGCTCCTCAACGGAGCAGAAGCCGGCCGGCGCCCGTTAAGGGGACCTGCCGACGTTCCCTTGGGGCACTCTGCCGCGGCTCGGACCGAGGTATCGAGATTTTTGCTTTACGCTGCTCGCATGCACAAGCAGGAGCAGGACAGGCTTGTCCTGGGACGGCTGGTCCTCGGGGCATGAAAATGCCGACTTGAAGGCTGCTGTTGGGGCTGATCGTATTAGGGTCGGCTGACCGGGACGGGGGGTTTTCAGGGAGAATGTGGTTGGGCAGGCCGTTTTGGACGATGGGCTTCGAGGCCGAGGATCCTCGGTGGCCGCCCGTGTGACTTGCCCGGGTGGGCCGTGAGCTCGTATCGGTCGTTGTCGTTGGCCCGCTGCTTCTCCGCGAGTTCGACGACCAAGAGGGGGACGAGGTGAGATCGGTCGGTAGGTCCATCGGGTTGGACGTGCACCGCGATTTCTGTGAGGTTGCGATCGCGCAGGAGGGTGAGGTGCGCTCCTCGGGCGGGGTCGATACGACGTCCGAGCGACTAGAGCTGTCGGCGCGAGCCTTCACCCACGGGATCGGGTGGCGTTGGAGGTCAGCGGAGGCGCGTGGGAGGTCGCGCGGATCCTGGAACGTCACGTCGCGCGGGTCGTGGTCGTGAGCCCTTCAGATACGGGGATCCGCCGGGCGCGCGCGCGAAGATCCAGATCGTCTGGATGCCCGCACGCTCGCGAAGCTGCTGGCGGCCGGCGAGCTCGACGCGGTCTTCTCACCGGATGAGCGCTGCCGGGTGATGCGCCGTCGCGTCTCGCGGCGTGAGCAGCTGGTGCGCGCCCGCTCGCGCTCTAAGAACGAGATCCAGGCGGTGCTCGTGCGCCGACTGGTGGGTCGCCCGCCCGCCTCTGAGCTGTTCGGGGCCAAGGGGGCGCCGGTGGCTGGCCGAGCTAGATCTGCCGCTCGAGGAGCCAGAGACGATCCAGGCGTGCCTGCGTTACATCGAGTTCCTGGACGCAGAGATCGCGACGGTCGAGCGTCAGATCGCCTGCGAGGCCCTTGACTCGGTTGAGATCACGCGGCTGATGACGGTGCCCGGGGTCGACATGATCTGCGCGGCGAGCTTCATGGCCGCGGTCGGCGAGATCCACCGCTTCTCCAGCCCCGAGCGCTCACCGGCTATCTGGGCCTTGACCCGCGCGTCTACCAGTCGGGCTCAGCGCCTGCGACAGGCGGGCATATCTCAAAGCAGGGCTCTGCCTCGGCGCGCTGGACGCTGGTCGAGGCGCGGCGTGGTCGGTCGTTCGCCAGCCCGGCCCGTTGCACGCCTTCTATCAGCGCATCCGCGCCCGCCGTGGACACGGGATCGCCGTCGTCGCTGCCGCACGCAAGCTCGCGTGCCTGTTCTGGTTTTTACTCACCCGCGCTGAGGACTACGCCCACCAGCAGCCCTCGCTGACCGCCAAGAAGCTACGACTGCTTGAGATCCGCGCCGGCGCCCGGACGCTGAAGGGCACCCCGACCGGCACCTGGGCCACCAGGCAGGCGATGCGCGACGGTGAGCGCAAGCTCGCCGAGCAAGCCGAGGCCTCCTAGCTGCAGATGGTCCGCGCGACTGGCAAGCAGCCGCACCGAAGAAGGCGGGCGCGAGTGCGACACCGGGGCGCGCATCACAAAAGCCCTCGAAGGGCAAGGTCGCGCGGCAGACCACGAGCCCCTGACGTCTGCACTTCGACTCGTCCTCTACTCGCGCCCGCAACCAGCCTAACCCCCACAGGGCACCTCGACAACACGCCGCCAGCGCCGGCGGCGACCCCGCCTGCCCAAAAGCCGCCGAATTCACTCCGGTCGGAGCGAAGGCCCGACCGAAACCGACCACACAGAAGTGTTCTGCGGCCCTCGCGAGGTGAACCGCGACCGATCCCCATCCGAAATCCCCGCAAAATCCGACCGATACTGAGACCCCAGCCCTTGATTCTCATCGGTCGTCCAATCCAAGCGTCTCGTCTCCGGCCGACGACGCGCCTGCTTTTTGGCGAATACGGAGGTGTGAGGCCGTCCGCCGCCGCGCACCTGCTTCCGTGGCGGCGCGGCCCTTCACGGTGCGCGGCGGACACGAACTCTTCCGCGCTATGCCAGAGCGCTGGCCGAGGCGACGGCTCTCAGGCCTCGGGGATCTCGCGGCCGAAAGCGTCCAAGGTGATTGCGTCGGGCTCGGGGCCGCCGCGACGTCTGGTGTCCAGGCCGTCGATTGCGGCGATCTCGTCGGCTGAGAGCTCGAAGTCGAACACGTTGATGTTCTCTGCGATGCGGCCGGGCTTGGTGGACTTCGGAATGACCGAGCGGCCGTGCTGCAGACCCCAGCGCAGCATCACTTGGGCCGGGGTCTTGGCGTGGGCCCTGGCGATGTCTCCGATGACTGGGTCGTCGAGGGTGCTGCCGTGGCTACCGTCGCGGTAGAAGGTGATGCCTCCGATTGGTGACCAGGCCTGCGTGAGAATGCCGTGCTCCGCGTTGAGGTTCTCCACCTCTCGCTGCTGGAAGTAGGGGTGGCACTCGATCTGGTTGGCTGCCGGCACCACCGTGGCGCGCTCGAGAAGGGTGATGAGGTGCTCGACCATGAAGTTGCTGACCCCGATCGCGCGGACCGTGCCGTCAGCCAGCAGCGTCTCCAGGGCACGGTAGGCCTCCAGGGTCCGCTCGAACGCCGACGGCAGCGGCTGGTGCAGGATCAGCAGGTCGATGCGGTCGACGCCGAGCTTCCGGGCGCTCTTCTCGAAGCCGTGCAGCGTCTCGTCGTATCCGTAGTCGCTGATCCAGATCTTGGTCTCCAGAAAGACCTCTGAGCGGTCCAGGTCGGAGCTGTGGACCGCCTCGCCGACCTGGCGCTCGTTGCCGTAGGCCGCCGCCGTGTCGATGTGCCGGTACCCCGCGCCGAGTGCGGCGCGCACGGCGTCGCGGGTCTCGTCGGGGGGCGTCTGGAAGACGCCGAGTCCGAGCGCGGGCATCTTGACACCGTTGTTGAGGGTCAGGGGTTCCATCGTGCTCCTTTGAGTTATCGAGAGCTGCGGGTGCGTCCGCAGCGAAGATCAGTTGTCCGCACTCGGGTCGGCGGCGTATTCCTCGTCGGTCACGTGGCGGCCCCAGGTCACTGGGCTGCCGGACTCGTCGTTCTGCTGCATCGCGATGTGGACCATGAAGCGGTCGGCGCAGCACCGTGCCAGTGGTTCTCGCCCGGCTCGAAGAACACCCGGTCGCCAGGGCGGATCACCTCGACCGGCCCGCTTTCGCGCTGGCACAGGCCGACGCCCTCGGTCACGTAGATGGTCTGACCTTGCGGGTGGGTGTGCCACGCGGTGCGAGCGCCCGGCGTGAAATGGACGAGCGCTGCAGCGAACGTCGAGCTGCCCGCGGGCGCGGCGACGGCGTCGACGTAGACTTCGCCGGTGAACCAGTCGGCCGGGCCTTTGGTGGTGTCGGTGCTGCTGCGGGTGATCTGCATAAGCGGTCCTATTCGTCGGCGGGGGTGCTCGCGGGCTCAGGGGTGGCGCTCCAGCTGGCGAGCAGGTCGAGCGCCTCCGCGGAGCGGCTGCCCGGCTCGGCGCTATACGCGGCGATCGTCAGCCCGTCGTCGGCGGAGACGTCCATGACCTCGTACTCGAGCTCGAGCTCGCCCACGACCGGGTGGCGCAGGCGCTTGGTGCCGGTCCGGTGGTAGCGGACGTTATGCGCCGCCCACCAGGTCCGGAACTCGGGGCTGCGGGTCGACAGCTCGCCGACCAGGTCTGAGAGCCCACGGTCGTAGGGATTGCGGCCGGCCTCAGAGCGCAGGTGGGCGACCAAATCTTTCGCGGTGCGCTCCCACTCGACATAGAACTCCTGCGCGGCCGGGTCCAGGAAGGTGAAGCGCGCGCTGTTAGCGGGCTGCTCACGGCTGTCGAACAGCGGCGCGTAGAGCGCGCGGCCGAGCGGGTTCGCGGCCAGGTAGTCAACGCGACTGTTGCGCACATCGCCGGGGCGGTGATCGATTCGAGGATTCGCAGCACCACCGGCCGGACGCGCTGCTGCGCCGGGCGCCGGCGCTTCGGGACGATTGGGTTGGCGGCGCGGGCGAGGTCGAACAGGTGCGCGCGCTCGGCATCGTCGAGCTGCAGCGCTCGCGCGAGCGCCTCGAGCACGCCGTCCGACACGCCGCTGGCGTTGCCGCGCTCCAGGCGCTTGTAGTACTCGACGCTGACGCCGGCCAGCGAGGCGACCTCCTCGCGGCGCAGCCCTTTCACGCGGCGCGCACCATAGGTCGGCAGCCCGACCTGTTCTGGCGTGACTCGGGCCCGGCGACTGCTGAGGAACTCGGCAATGTCGTTGGTGGTGTCCACGGAGATCAACATACCCCTCCCGGAGCGGCGCAAAGGTGCCCTGTCAGTACCCCCTTCACAGGGCCTCTCAGGTTCGCCGGAAGCGTGTCAAGGTGGGGACGTGACCGAACCGAAAGCCAACTGAGGAGGCGCTAGCCAGTGCGCGCTGCGATCTTCAACGAACCCCGCAGCATCACGGCCGGTGACCGGCCGGACGCCGCGATCAGAGAGCCCTCCGACGCCGTCGTGCGCGTCGTGCTGGCGTGCGTCTGCGGATCTGATCTCTGGTACTACCGCGGCGACTCCCCGTTCGAACCCGGGCCGATCGGCCACGAGTTCATCAGCGTGATCGAGGACGTCGGCGCCGACGTGACCACACTCCGCAAGGGCGATCTCGTCATCTCGCCGTTCGCGTTCAGCGACGGCACCTGCCCGAACTGCCAGAACGGCATCACGACCGCCTGCATGAACGGCGGCTTCTACCCGATGAACGGCGACGGCGGCCAGGGCGAAGCGGTGCGCGTGCCGCTCGCCGACACCACCCTCGTGGTTGTTCCCGGCTCTGGGCACTCCGACGAGATGATGCGCTCGCTGCTCACGCTCTCGGACGTATTCGCTACAGGTCACCACGCCGCCGTCTGCGCGCAGGTCAAGCCCGGTCACACCGTCGCCGTCGTCGGCGATGGCGCCGTCGGCCTCTCCGGCGTTCTGGCTGCCAAGCGCCTCGGAGCCGCGCGGATCATCGCCCTCTCGCGCCATCCCGATCGTCAGGCCCTTGGTCAGGAGTTCGGCGCCACCGACATCGTCGCCGAGCGAGGCGAGGAAGCCGTCGCCGCGATCAAGGAGATGACCGACGATGTCGGCGTCGACGCCACGCTTGAGTGCGTCGGCACCGGCCAGGCGATGCAGACCGCAATCGAAATCGCCCGCGCCGGCTCGATGGTCGGATTCGTCGGCGTCCCGCACGGCGTCGAGCTGCCGATCGGACAGATGTTCTCCCGCACCGTCGGCGTGCGCGGTGGAGGAGCCCCCGTGCGCGTCTACCTGCCAGAGCTACTCGATGACGTCCTCGCTGGCCGCATCAACCCGGGCCGCGTCCTGGACTACGAAACCGACCTCGACGGGATCGGCGAGGCGTACGCCGCGATGGATGAGCGCCGCGCGATCAAGTCCCTCGTGCGGGTAGCGAGCCTGTGATGCCCGCCTGGACCGAGGACGAGCTCCGCCGGATCGGTGCGGCCGACGAGCTCGAGATCGCGCCGGTGCGTCGCGACGGCACGGGGCGCGCCTCGCGCCCGATCTGGGTCGTGCGTGCCGGCGATGACCTCTACGTGCGGGCCGCGTACGGCGCGGGGAGCGGCTGGCATCGCATCGCGCGGGCAAGCGGCCAGGCTTGGATCTCGGCCGGCGGCGTGGAGAAGGACGTGACGGTGGAGGACGCCGACGTCGGCGTGCTCGACGCGGTCGATGCCGCCTACCGCGAGAAGTACGGCCGCCGGTACGAGAGCATCGTCGACAGCATCACCGATACCGATCACCGCGCAACCACGCTCCGGCTGATGCCCCGGACATGACACCTCCCGTCAACACCCAAGACCGCTGCTTGCCAGGAACCCGGTCCGATTCAGCCGAGCACAAGAGTAGGAGATGGTCATGAACGAAGTCATTGTCGTCATTGGAGCCGGCTCGATCGGCCAGGCTATTGCCCGGCGGGTCAGCGCCGGTAAGCACGTCGTGCTGGCTGACCTGCGCCAGAGCAACGCGGACGCGGCCGCCGGGGTGATGGCCGACGCGGGCTTCGAGGTGAGCACAGCGACCGTCGACGTTTCCTCGCGCGAGTCGATCCACGCGCTCGTCGAGACCTCCACGGCGTTCGGCGACATCACCGGTGTCATCCACGCCGCGGGGGTATCGCCCAGCCAAGCGTCGCCGGAGGCGATCCTCCATGTGGACCTCTACGGAACCGCGGTGCTACTCGAGGAGTTCGGAAACGTCATCGCAAGCGGCGGCGCCGGGGTGGTCATCGCGTCGCAGTCCGGGCACCGTCTGGAGGCCCTGACCGCCGAACAAGGCGCCGCTCTCGCGACGACACCAACAGACGAGCTGCTGGCGCTGCCGATGCTCCAGCCCGATCAAGTGACAGACTCCCTGCACGCGTACCAGCTGGCCAAGCGTGGGAACTCGCTGCGCGTGATGGCCGAGGCCGCACGGTGGGGCAAGCGCGGGGCGCGAATCAACACGATCAGCCCCGGAATCATCATCACCCCACTCGCGAGGGACGAGCTGACCGGTCCCCGCGGCGAGGGATACCGACGCATGATCGAGTTGTCTCCGGCCGGGCGCGCGGGCACTCCAGACGAGGTCGGGACCGTCGGCGCCCTCCTCATGGGCCCCGACGGCGCGTTTATCACCGGCAGCGACTTCCTCCTGGACGGCGGTGTCACCGCCTCCTACTTCTTCGGCGAGCTCGCCCCGCATTGATCGACCTTCATAACTCAAGACCATCGAGCGCGCCGGCCCCCGCACCGGGTTCCGCTACGGCAGCGCCCAAGTCGCCGACTTCGAAACCCAGATTGAGCTCCCCGCCTTCACAGCCTCCCCACCCGGCGAAAACCCGAGGCGAGCGTCGATCATCAGACCTGCGTTGGGTAGCAGGGGCAGCTCGCCACCCGCGGGCCACGAGACCTGGCTTGCGCGGAAAGCAGGCGCCCCCAGCGTAGCCAAAGACGCTCGACAGCCCGACCCGACGGAGCCGACACGACTGCTTTATGGCGTGGCTGTCGGGAAAAGGGTGCCGTCCGGCGGGTTTAGTTAAGACGATTCCGCGATGCCCCAGAACTTCATAGGTTGCGATCGCGACCAGGCGATGTTGTTGCCGGCGTCACTGCTGGAATGGGTGCCCGAGGATCACGTTGTGTGGACAATCCTTGGGGCGGTTGACGAGCTGGATCTGAGCGCCTTCTATGGCACCTACCGGGCCGATGGTCATGGTCGGCCGGCGTTCGCGCCGTCGATGATGGTGGCGTTACTGCTGTACGCCTACTCGAGGGGCAACCGCTCTTCGCGCGGGATCGAGCGCGCGTGTCGCGAGGACGTCGCCTACATGGTGATCAGCGCACAGCAGGCGTCCGATCATTCGACGATCGCGGAGTTCCGCCGCCGCCACGAGCAGGCATTGGCGGAGCTGTTCACTGGCGTCTTGGGGCTGTGCAAGCAGGCGGGGCTGGTCGAGGTCGGAGTGATCGCGATCGATGGCACGAAGGTCGCGGCGAACGCCTCGCTGGATGCCAATCGCGCCTATGAGGCGATCGCGCGCGAGATCTTGCATGAGGCCGCGGAGACCGACCGCCGCGAGGATGAGCTCTACGGGTCCGCGCGCGGTGATGAGCTGCCCGAGCAGCTGCGCACGCGCGAGGGCCGTCGCGCGGCGCTGGCTGAGGCCAAGCGTCAGCTCGATGAGAAGGCAGCAAAGCGGGAGCAGGGCGCGGCCATTGAGGAGCCCGAGCAGGCGGCGAGCGTGGAGCTCGACCCCGAGCAGTTCGTCACCCGTAGCTGGGGCCGGCGCAACTGGTTTCGCGAGGCGCGCCGCGCGTTGGATGCGCAACGCGAGCTTCAGGCACGCCCGATCGCACGTTCACGTCTTGCGCGTCTTAAGGAGGGCGCTTCGCACCATTCGGTGGTGAATCTCATCGCGGTAGCTCGATCGTGATGCCTGAACAGCAGAGGTAGACGAGTGCGATCAGTGGTGCGGCCGAGTGGAACCCGAAGCTGCGGTGGCTGATCAGGCGAATGCGGCTGTTCAGTCCCTCCAAGCGTCCGTTGTTCAGGTGGAGGCGGATCGCGGTGAGGATGCCGTGGCGGTGCACACGGATGGTGCGCGCGAGCTTGACGAAGGGCTCGAGCTTGGATCGTGAAGCCCAGGCGAGCCACGCGTCCAAGTGCGCCGGCGCGGACGCGGGACGCTCGAGCTGGTAGAGGAGCCTGAGCTCCTCCTTGAGCAGGAACGCACGGTAGAGCGAGCGGTTGGCGTGCTGGACTTCGGCGAGCAGCTGCAGCTGTTCGGGCTTCTGCTTGGCGGGCGCCTTCAGCAGCGACCAGCGGGTGCCCTTGATCCAGCGGCCGGTCGGAGTGTGTGAGCGCTCGTGCGCATTCCACTCATCGCGGCGCACCTGGTCAACGGCGCGTTGGGCTAGGCGCACCACATGGAAAGGATCGAAGGCCACCTGGGCCTGGGGGATCGCCTCGCGGATCGCCTTCTCATAGCCGCCGGACATGTCGATCGAGACCGCGCGGATCGAGTCCTTGCGCTCGCCGAGGAGGTCGAAGAACTCGTGCAGGGTCTCGGCGTTGCGCCCGGGCGAGCACCACACGATCGCCCCGGAGCGGTGGTCCACGACCGAGGTGAGGTAGCGGTGGTGGCGCCGGTAGGCGATCTCATCCACGCCGATCGCCACCAGACCGGAAAGACGGCCCTCGTCGAGATGCTCGGCGACGACACGCTCGACGATGCGCCCCACGCTGTCCCAGGCGATCCGCAAGAGCCCGGCGACCGGCTTCTTGGCCATCTGTTGCGCGAGCCAGGCGACCACGTCCTCGAAGTCGCGCGTGTAGCGCGAGCGCGCCCTCGCCCACGGCACCGCCTCAAAGCGCGCGCCGCAGTCAGGGCACCACAGCCGGCGCAGCTCGCACTCGATGAAGCAGCGCGTGGCGCCGAGGTCGAGATGGCGCCAGCGCTTTATCCGCCAGCCGTGGATCTGGCCGCCCACCTGCCCGCAGCCAGAGCAGACCCTTCGGCGCCGGCGCAGCCGGACGGTCACGATTACCCCCTCGCCGCTGAAGCTGACATCGATCACCCACGCCCCGGGCAGGCGCAACAGCCGGTTGAATGCCGTAGTGGCACGCACCTCGTCCTCCTTCGCAAGTCGCTGATCTTCAACAACCAGCAGCCTGCCGAGCCGGGGCGGGTGCGTGCCTCAGAAGCTGCGCAACTTCCAGCGCGCGCAGGTAGCGGAGCCGTCCACCCGCGTCAAGCGCGGCCCGCAGCCCCCGAACCTCCCCGCAAACCCGCACAGATGCAGGCACTCCGCGCGCTTGACCCGGCCGGCCGCCCCCGCTTCACGCCACGATCAGGTCCGGGCTGACGCCCGGCCCACGACCACATTCACCACCGGATGGCGAGAAGACCCTTAAGGAGTCGGCTCGGCACCTTGAGCAGGAGCTCGCGACTGAGCAAGCGGCGAACGCGGCCTATGAGGCCTATCGGGCGCAAGCGGTGCTGAAGGACGGCCGGCGCTTGGGCGGAGGAGTGAAGCCCTACCAGCCGCCGCCCACGCCGGCGGGGAGGATCAACACGACCGACCATGACTCACGGACCGTCAAGACGAAAAACCAGCCGGCGATTCAGGGTTACAACGCACAAGCGGCGGTGAATGAGCACCACATCGTGCTCGCCGCGGAGATCACTGTCGACTCGCCCGATTTCGGTCACCTTGAGCCAGTGGTCAGGGCCACCAGGCGCGAACTGCGAGATGCGGGCGTCAGCGAGTCACCCGAGGTGGTGCTCGCCGACCCTGGCTACCGGCATCAGCGCCAAATGGAGCACATCGTGGAGCGCGGCATCCAGGTGCTCATCCCGCCCGACTCGCGCCTGCGCAAAGACGCCCGGCCGGGATGGGACAAAGGGCTCTACGCATTCATGCGCCGGGTGCTCGCGACCGACCACGGCGAGGCGCTGTATCGAAAACGCCAGTCGATGGTGGAGCCAGTGTTCGCACAGATCAAGTTCAACCGTCGGATCGATCGCTTCCAACGACGAGGCAGGTCCGCCGCGCGCTCCGAATGGCGATTAGCGGCGGCGACACACAACCTGCTCAAGCTCCACAACCATCGAACAGCCGCTGTTGGGGCCCGAAACAGCCCCCAACATGCTCCATCCGCGCCGCCGCGCGACCACGAGGTCGTGACCGCCGCCGCCGCGGCCCTTCCGCACCTTTTCCCGACAGCCACTGGCGAAAGGAGCAGTCTCGCGAGTGCTGGACGAGGCGCTCGCGACTCGTCGTGGGTGTCGCACAAGTGCGCCCAGACTGCTTGGGCGTTGTGAGGAGAAGGAGTTCGTCATGACGTAGATCGAGCGATAAGTTCAGGACAGCCGGCCGGTGGGAGTCCGGCCCGGGGAGATGCCTGGGTCCTTGGTAGCTATGCCCCCGTGCGTGATCGAGAGGTCGGGTGCGAAGCGGGGCGGGTGCGACCGTCCGGTCCGTAACGTGAGTGAAGCCTGAGCAAGCGTCGTCACAGCCTCGTCCTTTTGGGACGGAAGAGAGGGAGCCGAGCCGGTTTGTGCGCGGTGAAGGCCATGGAAGGCGTCTGGGATCCAGGAGCGGGCGCCGAAGGACCCTCCGGCGTATTGGGCATGGAACGGACGGAAGGCTGTCCTGGGAACTGGGGAGACCCGTCTTGGCCCCGTCGCTGCGGTGCGGCGGGAAGCGATGCGCGCCTATAACCGGCGAACCCGGGAAATGGTGGCGTGGCCGAGCGGGAGTCGGAGCGGGCCGTAGTAGTGCTGAGCGGCGGGACAACATAACCCGCCAGGAGCGAAGGGCCCGTACTTCATCGATGCACGCGAAGAACGAGAGGAGCCTCTGGTGAGTGCCGGAAGATCGGCTAGGTCCGTCAGCCGCACGGTTGGTGTGGATCGGGTTCGTGCCCTTCAGCGCGTGCTTTACCGCTGTGCCAAGCAGGATCGAGACCGTCGTTTCCATGCCCTCTTTGACAAGGTCGCCCGCAGCGACGTCATGTGGAGAGCCTGGCGCGAGGTCCGTGCCAACCGCGGGGCGCCCGGCGTCGATGGTGTGACCATCGAGCAGGTTGAGTGCTCCGGGGCCGGCGTCTTTCTCAACGCTCTCGCGGGGCAGCTGCAGGCCGGGACGTACCGGCCCAGGCCGCTGCGGCGAGCGCATATCCCCAAGCAGGGGCGGCCGGGACAGACCCGTCCGCTCGGGATTCCCACGGTCGCCGACCGGGTGGTCATGGCGGCAGCGAGGATCGTGCTCGAGCCGATCTTCGAGGCCGACTTTCTGCCATCCAGCTACGGGTTTCGCCCGAGGCGTTCGGCGCATCATGCCCTGGAGACCGTCAGGATGACGGTCAACCGGGGCCGGCCGTGGGTGCTCGATGCCGACATCAAGGCATGCTTTGATGAGATCTCGCACGAGGCACTGCTCGCTCAGGTCGAGCGGCGGGTGTCCGACCGGCGGGTCGTCAAGCTGCTGCGCGGTTGGCTTCGGGCGGGGGTCTTTGAGGGCGGGATCGTTTCGGCCATCGAGGCTGGGACGCCGCAGGGATCGCCAATCTCACCGCTGCTCTGTAACGTCGCGCTGCACGTGCTCGATCAGACGTGGCAGCGTGAGGGGCAGCGACTGGGAGTGCTCGCCAGATATGCCGACGACCTCGTCGTCCTCTGCGCGACCAACGAGCAGGCCGAAGCGGCCCGCGAGCTGGTCGCGGCGACCATCGGGACGCTCGGGTTGCAGTTGCATCCCGAGAAGACCAGGGTCGCGCACCTCACCCGGGGTGCGGAGGGGTTTGACTTCTTGGGCTTCCACCATCGCATGCGGGAGTCCTGGAAGTATCGGGGTCGTTGGTATTTGCAGCAATGGCCGTGCCCGCGAGCGATGGCCTCGATCCGAGGCAAGATTCGCGAGCGGACCGACCGTCGCTATGCATGCTTGCCGCTCGACGTCGTCGTCGCTGAACTCAACCCCGTGCTGTGGGGTTGGGGCGGGTACTTTCGCTACGGGAACTCCGCCGCGAAGTTCTCTCTCATCGATGCTTACGTCAACGAGCGGCTCGCGCTCTTGGCTAGCACCAAACACGGACTGACGGGCCGCAACTGGGTCACCCGCTTCAACTACGAGTGGCTAGACAGCCTGCGTGTCCATCGCCTGAGAGGAACCGTCCGACCCACGACTGCGTATGCCAGCCGGTGAACGATGTCGGTGAGCCGTGTGCGGGAGAACCGCACGCACGGTTCGAAGTGGCGGCGGGAGGCATCCCCGGACCAGTCGGCCATGCCGTGCAGTCCGTCGAGTCCTCCCGCCGACCCTACAGCCCGGCTCCGTCCGAGGGGTTCAAGACGATTCCGGTCATGCCCCAGAACTTTCTCGAGTGTGATCGTGAGCAGGCGTTCTTGATGCCACCGGATCCGCGTGATTGGCTGCCGGAGGGCCATTTGGCGTGGTTTGTTTTGGCGTCGGTGGAGCAGCTGGATCTCTCGGCGTTCTATGACCGCTACCGAGCGGACGGCTGGGGCCGGGCGGCGTTTGAGCCGTCGATGATGGTCTCGCTTCTGCTCTACGCCTACGCACGGGGTGAGCGCTCATCGCGGGGGATCGAGCGCAAGTGCGTCGAGGACGTCGCCTATCGGGTGATCGCAGCCCAGCAGAAGCCCGATCACGCGACGATCGCGAGGTTCCGTGCCCGCCACGAGGACGCGCTGGGGAAGCTGTTCAGCTCGGTGCTCTCGTTGTGCAAGGAGGCCGGGTTGGTGAAGGTCGGGGTGATCGCGATCGACGGCACGAAGGTTCATGCGAACGCCTCGCATCACTCGAACCTCGACTACGAGCAGCTCGCCAAGGAGATCCTCAAGGAGGCCTCAGAGACCGACGCGGCCGAGGACGAGCTCTACGGGGATGCTCGTGGCGATGAGCTGCCCGAGCACCTGCGCACGAGCGAGGGGCGCCGTGGCGCTCTGGCAGAGGCCAAGCGCAAGCTCGAGCGCGCACGCAACGCGAGCCCCAACAGCGAGGCGGCCGAGGTGAAGATGGAGCTAGATGCCGAGATCATCGTCGCCCGCAAGGAGGGCCGCGATGGATGGTTGCGCGAGGCTCGCCGTCAGCTTGATGAGCGGCGCCGGCGTGAGGCAAAGCCGATCTGTCGCTCGCGTGCGGAGCGGTTGCTTCAGTCCGAGCTGCGGCTTCAGCAAGACCTCGCGGTCGAGCGCTTGGCGAACGAAGCGTATGAGCACTACCGCGCGCATGGACGCGACACTCAAGGCCGACGACTCAGTCGCCCACCGAGGCCATACGAGCCGCCTGAGATCCCCTCGGGAAAGATCAATACGACCGATCCGGACTCGCGCAACGTGAAGACCCCGCGCAGCTACACGCAGGGCTACAACGTCCAGGCCGTCGTGAACGAGCAGCAGATCGTGCTCGCGGCTGAGGTGAGCACCAGCTCGCCGGACTTCGGGCATCTGCAGCCGATGGTGAAAGCCACGAACAGGGAACTCCAGGCGGTTGGTGTTACAGAGCAACCCGGGGTCGTGGTCGCCGACTCGGGCTACTGGCACGAAGAACAGATCGACAACGTCGTGGGTAACGGCACCCAGGTACTGATCCCGCCCGACGCCGGCAAGCGCAACACCCCCCGGCCGGGATGGCAGGGAGGTCGGTACGCGTGGATGCGCAACGTGCTCGAGACCGACTACGGCGGCGGGCTATACAGACGACGAAAGGTGATGGTCGAGCCGGTGTTCGCACAGACCAAGCACAACCGCAGGATCGACAGCTTTCGACGACGAGGCAGATCCGCCGCGCTCTCCGAATGGCGGCTGATCACCGCGACCCACAACCTACTGAAGCTCCACAAGCACCAGATGGCCCTTACAGCGGCCTGAAAGCCGCCCTGGCCGTCCGTCGTCGCGCCCTGCAGCACCTGCGCCACAAGGACCATCGACCACAGGCCGGGTCATCGTCGCGACCAACGCCCGTCACTGCCCCGGCTCCAACCCTTTACGCGACACCTACCGTCCTTTCCGACAGCCACGATCGGGACGATGGTGGCGCCTGCTTCAGTGGCGATGCGGTAGTGAGCGATGGGGCGACAGGGCTCCGCCGAGCCTACGCACTCTCCCCGGTGGTGCCGCGGACCTCCCCGCGCGACGACGGGGAAGTCTCGACCCCGAGGCGGTCAGCGAGTCCGTTCGCAAAACCCCGTGCGGTATCCAGCTGGTCCTCCTGGATGTTGGTCGGAGGGATCGGCACTCCTAGATAGCGGTCGCGGTACTCGCCGCTCCCGAGATAGCTCAGCAACGACATGAGAGATTTCACCTGCCCACCCTGGTAGGCGAAATGGATGCCATCGACGTATCTGGCACCCAAGCGCGACGCAAGCTTCTTGACCGTGCGCAGGTTGTGGCCGAAGTAGCGCCTGCAAACGACGACGGTGGCGAAGTCCGTGTCGTTGAGGACCATGCGCGCCGCCTCTGACTCCAGGTAGGAGCGGATCGGCACCGATGTGGACAGCCACCATGTGGGCGAGCCGATGCACACCAGGTCGTAGTCGCCGCCCCGGGCCTCGTCGGGAATGCTGATCTCGCCGGTGGCGCGGCGCAGCTCGGCGGGGATCATCCCTACCAGCTCGCGAAACGGGTGCGGCATCGGGAACTCGTGGAAGCGGTCTGTATACCGGGCGTCCGTGAGGTCGATCGCCGCGTGCTCAACGTCGCAGCCCCGCGCGCGAAACACTTCGGTCATAGCTTCGACGACCTTGAGCGTCTGCTTTGTGTAGGTGAAATAGACGAACAGGACCCTGGGTTGACTCTCCTGCATCGTCGTCCCCTCGGGTGCTGGGACGGGTTCGACGGCTGGATCGCTCACAGCGTCGCCTTTCTCACCCGGTCGCTGGAGAGCGGTAGCCGGGGGGCTCGCCGGCTGAGGGTGTGAGGCGCTTGGCGGCGAGCTGCTCGCGAAGGAGCCCCAACATGGTGTCTTGTAGAGCGCGGGAGCGATCGTCAGCGTAGGTGGGGTGGGCGAGGTTGCGCTCCTCGTGTGGATCCAGGGTGATGTCGTAGAGCTCGTATTCGTCGGGATCGGGCTCGGTGACGGTGATCGTTTTGCGGCCGCGTAGGCGCTCGTCGCGCTTACCAGGGACCGTCCAGAACTGCTGGTTGTCGTGGTATCGAGAGAGCTTCACGAGGTGCTGCTCGCCGTCCACCTCGACCTCGGCTATGACCGTCTCGATGTGATTGGGCTGCTCGATGGTCGAGAACGTATGTGTGGCGCGCGCGACCCGCTGGAACGGGCTGGCCCCCTTTGCACTGCCCTCGCTGATCTCGTCGTCGGTCATGAACAGGACAGGCTCGGCTGGTGGTTGCGGCCCGAGCGCGCGGATTGCGTCAGATAGGTCGCGTCCAACCAGCGATTGCGCATCGCTGTGGTCGACCTGCAACTTGGCGAGCGCATCGTCGTGCTCGATCCCGACGAGTCTGAGCAGAGTCGGAATCAGGTCGGCGTGGTTGGTCGGAACGTCCAGCTCTCGTGCGCCGCCCGGCAGCAGCGGGCTGGACACGATGAATGGCACGTTCAACGCCTCCTCATAGGCGTTATGCCACTTCTCGTGCATGCCACCATGCGCGCCCTGCATATCGCCGTGATCGGAGCTGAAGACCACGATCGTGTCCTCATAAGCACCGCTGGCCTGCAAAGCATCCAGCACACGGGTGATCTGCTCACCGACCGTGGCTTGCAACTGGTAGTAGAACTTCAGATGCGTCTCGTTCCAGGGTTGCGGCGCCCCCAGCCGGGACCAGAGGTCGACCATGCTTTGTTGACAGCGAGGCTTTGTTGACAGGTCCTCGTGGCGCGTCGGAGACTGGTCGATATGAGGCACGGTCGAGGGGTGGTAGCGCAGCCCCTGCGTGAGCGCGACGACGCCGAAGAACGAATCGTCATGTGGGTTTAGGAACGAGCAGACCGTAAGCCACGGCTCATCGCTGCCATCGGAGTCCAGACGCCGCAGCAGGTCGATCGTCTCGTCCGCTGTGAACGGATCCTTCACGGTGCCCATGTTGTGTTTGCCGAGACCGTGCGGCTCGGGGCCGACCCACTCCGAGAAGCCATAGTCGTCCAGCAGGTCCGCCTTCAGGTACTCCGCGATGTTCTCCTCGATCGGCTCACCGTCGTCGCCGATCGACAGCAGGTAGCCGTCACCGTCGTGGGCATCGAGATGTGCGTGCGAGGCGTGCCACTTGCCCTTGAAGAACGTGCGATAGCCGCCCGCGCGAAACCAGTCGCCCAGAGTGGGCACCGTATCGGGGGCGAGCCAGTACATGTCATCGCTCTCGGCATTCTTCGCCAGTCCGTCGGTCTGCGTTACGCCGTGCAGCGACGGGTACTGCCCGGTCAGCAGTGAGGCGCGACTCGGCGCGCAAGCGATCGCCATCGGATAGTGGTGCTTGAACGACACGCCGCTCTGGCGGAGGCGCTCCTGCCCTACGCAGTGCTCGCGGCGGAACTCGCGCAGCTCGTCAGACTCGCAAGCCGGAGGCTGGCGCAACTGGTCGGTGAGGATGACTAGTACGTTGGGGCGACGACTCATCGCCTAGAGCCCCATTTCGGCCATGACGCGCCCGGACCCGACAACCGCGGCCAGAGCCTTGTAACGGTGTCGTGAATCAACGTTAGATGCGGCGGCGACGTCCGGGTTTGACGGCAGCGGCCACGACGGCGGTCCTCGCGACCGGCGCGGCGCCGGGCGTGACGGCTTTGGCCACGACCGCGGTCTTCGCAACGGGCGCGCGGATCACACCGACTCTTCCTCTGCGTGCTGGTCTGAGGGGCATGGTCACTCTCCTTCGGTCGTTAGGGCCTCATCGGCCTCGATTGAGGCGATGATCGCTTGAATCGGAATCCGTCCGTTCGCGATCAGCTGGCCACCCGATCGCCGCGCCGCTGATGCGAATGGCGCTGCCCACAGGTTCTCCCAGATCAGCACGCCAGCAGTGCTTCCCGGCTCCATCGCGGCGCCGAGGTGCTCGACGTCCTCCTCGGCCAGCAGCTCCGCAAGCTGGGCCTCGAGTGCCTGCAGCTCGCCGAGCTCGCCCACGTCGGAAAGCTCCATCGCCTCGACGGCGCCGTCCTCGTCCTTGGTGAGGATCAGCATGTCAATCACGCGAATCGTTCCAGAGTCGACCAGCGCGAGCAGCTCTGATGCCATCTCGCCCGTGAGGTTGCTGGCGCCCGACGGAAACTCGACTATGACATAGTCAACGGGACCGAGTGCATCTAGGGATTGTTCTGTCATCGGTCCTTTCGTGCAGCGCCATGGCGATCCATAACCTCGGTCCGAGCGCAAGTGCCCCGGCCCGCGCATGCTATTCGCGCCGCGCGGATCGTGTCACCGCGTCGCAGCGCGCATCGACACCGGCTGAGCGTCCGGGAACTCCTCGGCGATCGGGCCGCCCAGCACATGGCGCCGACGAAGGAATGAGGCGGGCTGAGCGCGGCGCGTCCCACAGGCTCGCGATCGGCGGCGGAGGACTCTTACGACGCGTCCGTGAGTTTCCGGCGGCCGCCTCGATCCCACCGAGCCAATCGCGCTGAGAAGCTGTCGACCTCTGCTCGGCGCATAGGATTGACCGGATGACCTCGGTCGATACCGAGCTCGTGCTCGTGGCACTCGCCGCGATGCTCTCGCCCGTGACCTTGTTTCTGTCGGTCCTGGCGCTCGTCGTTGGGGAGCGGCCGATGCGCACCGGCCTGTGGTTCTTTCTCGGCGCGTCAGCGTGACGCTCGTCGTCGGGGTCATCGCGGCGTTCGTACTTGGAAACGCCGCCGCGTCACCGAAGCCCAATACGCCGAAGACGTGGGTCGCGATCGTCGACGTCGCTGCCAGCGTGATCGCGCTGTTCTTCGTCGTGCGATTCCTACGACGGCCTCGCGACCCCAAAAGGGTCGCGAGCATGATCGACCAGATGAGCAAGGTGGCCTCCTCTCCGGTGATCGCGATCGTCGGCGCCGGCGCCACGCTCGCAAATCCAGGCGCGCTCATTCCGCTGGCCCTGAAGGACATCTCAGAGACGAATCCGAGCACGGCGCAGTACATCGCCGAGTGGGTCGGGTTTGCACTCGTGTCGCTGCTCCCATTGTCGGTCGCCCTGGTGGCCCTCGCAGTCGCGCCGGAGCCGACTCAGCGTCTGCTCATGCGCGCACGAGAGTGGCTCGAGCGCAACGCGAGGACGATCGCCGCCGTGATCCTGCTGCTGCTCGCCGCGATACTGATGCGCAACGGCATCGCCGGGCTCACCGGCTAGCGCTGGCGGGGTCCGCGGCGACACGGAAGCCGATGTTGCCCGTGGCATCGTCGGGCATGTTCGCGCTGCGAGCCGAGACCCGGTAGCGGCGGCAGTAGGAGGCGTGGCAGATGTAGGAGCCGCCGCGGGTCACGCGGTGGCTACCGGACGGCGGCCCGGACGGGTTCTCCTCCGGCGAGACGCGGTACCAAGCGGGGTCGAACCAGTCGGCAGTCCACTCCCAGACGTTACCCGTGGTGTTGTGCAGCCCGAACCCGTTTGGGGCAAAGGCATCGACCGGCGCTGTGCCGAGATACCCGTCCTCGGCGCTGTTGTGCGCGGGGAAGTCACCCTGCCAGACGTTCATCCTGTGCTGGCCGCCCGGCTCGAGCTCGTCGCCCCAAGGAAATACGCGGCCCTCAAGTCCGCCGCGTGCAGCGAACTCCCACTCGGCCTCGGTCGGCAACCGCACCCCGGCCCACGCGCAGTAGGCGAGCGCGTCGTTGTGTGAGACGTGGACCACCGGATGGTCGCCACGACCCTCGATACTACTTTGCGGCCCCTCCGGGTGACGCCACTGCGCACCCTCGACCTGCCGCCACCACGGCGCCTCGGCGACCGAGCGGGTCGGCGGGAAATCGTCCGGGAGCAGGCCGGCGAAGACGAACGACCACCCCCAGCGCTCGGCGTCTGTCACGTATGTGGTGGCGTCGGCGAAGGTGGCAAAGCGATCGCTGCTGACCGCGTAGCGGTCGACTAGGAACGATCGCAGGCTCACCTCGTGCACCGGGCCCTCGCCGTCGGCTGGATAGGCCAAACGGTCGTCTGATCCCATTTCGAATCGGCCGCCGGCAAGACTGACGAGGGTTGCCGGCGTTGCGCCGAAGGTCGAAATCGGGTGAGCAGCGACGCCTGCGGGCGCCGACCCTACCCGTCCAGGCGAGCAGCAGACCCCAGCCTCGGGCGGCTGGCCCATCAGCCCGTCGGTGACGTGGCTTCGTCGGACGCTCGAGCAACGTGCACCCAATCATCTAATCAACGTATGCGTGTCGCGGGAAGGAACATCCGCCCGCTGGACGGTCGCTATCCAGAGCAACACCGCCGTCTCGCGATCATGAGGATGTCCTGATGTCGAGCGCGAGAGAGACGCTGCCTACAACCGCACGGGGGGCACGCCAGCGCGCGCGGCCGCAGCGCGCGGAGGCGCGCGAAGTGGCGCTCGCGCTACGAGCGCCTGCACCTCCACACGCACTCGCGAAGCGGCTCGCTTCTGCTTCCGACCGGGTTACGAGCGTCTCGGCGGCCAGGGACGAGGCTTGCGCTTCGGACGACACGCAGTCGTCCACGTCCACGCCGGTGGCGTCTCTTTGCTGCTGTAAATTCGCCGCGGCGTAGGTTCCCGGTAGTGGTCAGTTTATGCGGCGGCCAGCTCCTCGGTGGTGTGTTCGGGTTCGGTGTACTTGACGTGGTTGAGGCGTTGGCGGTCGAGCTCGGTGAACCGCGAGCGTCAACCGCATCCGCCCATTGTGCGGGCGTTTCCCGTCGCCGTCGTCTCCGCCGTCACCCGCCTCCCTCGCCGCACGCTCGAGCGTCTGCGCTCCGGCCCCCCGCCACCAGGCCCAGCTCACCGCCTGGGCGCTGAACCACGCCCGCGCCACCCTCCGCGCCAACGGCCGGCGCACGCCAGGCGACCCCCGCGCGCTGCTGAAGGCCTGGAGGCGGCTCGACACCACCCAACGGACGCGCACCGAGCTCCACTGCCAGGGCGGCGGTCGAGCGCTAACCGGCCGGGCACGACGCTACTGCGAACGCGCCTGCCGCAAACGCCACGAACGTCGGCGAGGGTCCGCCCGGATGCGGGTGTGACACGGGTAGGTGTGACGGTCGGGTCTGAGCGAACCGGGCAGCTGAGCAGCGCGACACTCGGGCTACAGCCATGGGTGTCACACGCGTATCACACCCTCATACCCGGCCCACTTTGCCGCCATTTTGGCCCTCCCACCTCCTGACCCCGAAAGTACCGGACCGGACCGCTGCATATTCGTTCCCCAGGTACTTGGACACAACGAGGGGCCATTTCGACCCCCTCCCCTTCCTATCCCCTGAACTAAATGCCGGTCAGCGTGGTGGGCTGGACGCCGGGCCAGCTCCCGCCACACCGGGCTCGGAAGCCCGCTTGGCATCGAAGCAGGCGCGCGGTTCTTGGCCCAGCGCGCGAGCCGCGACGCGCGTCACGCGTGCAGTGCGGGCGCGTAGGAGATCCCGATGATCAGCCCCTCGCTCGAAAGCATGCGCCCGACGGTCTGCCCCCACGGCTCCTCGCGCGGGAGGTGCAGCAGCTCGTAGCATCCGGCCCGCAACTCCTCGGCCGCGGCCGCGACTGCCTCGGGGTCGGCCACCTCGAACTCGATGCTGGCCTGCGGCACTAGCCGGTCCGGCGGGCCAGTCCCTGCGCCCGAAGCACGCTTGCGCCGCCTGCTCCAAGGGCCATACGCCGAAGTGCTTGCAGCTCCCGATGTATTCGCTGTGGATGTTGTCGTCCCGCCCTTCGAGCGGCAGGCCGATAGCGTCTACGTAGAGCCGGCGGCTCGTCGGTGGGTCGGCCGTGATCACGGCGACGCTGGTGGTGAACTCAATCTTCACGACCCTCAATAAAGCGAACCACGCGAATAGCTGCATGGCGGGGTCGATCCCCGCGGCGTGCCCCAGGCGCTCCACGCGACGGTGGCGCGGCTCATCGACAACGGCCCGCCGGACTGCGCAGTTCAAGTGGCGGTCGTGCGCCTTCTAGATCCAACGCAGCGCGTTGAGGCGATGGCCGCGGATCTCGGATTCAGCGAACGCCAGCTACGACGCCGCTTCTTGACGTCCGTCGGCTACGGTCCCAAGACACTTCGGCGCATCCTGCGTCTGCGCCGCTTCATCGCCGGTGAGCGGCACAACCTCGCGCGTGCCGCCACCGACGCTGGCTACATCGACCAAGCGCACCTCGCGCGCGAGTGCGTCCGGTTGACCGGCCTCAGCCCGAGCCGACTTCCGTAACACTCGCACAGCCGCCCTGCGTTCGCATTGAGTCTGAGCTGGTCGCACGTTGATCGCGCGACCATGGGCTGTTTAGCTTGCTGCGGTTAGTAAGCGCAGAGCCGGGAAACAGCGGCCGTGTGGTCATTCGCGATCGCTGCGACGACGACGCGCTTTTTCTCCAACTTTTGTGCTCTGCGTTGAGTGAGGGATGCGAGCAGAAGGTCGGCGCACAGGCAGCTCGGCGACGGCTAACTTTACCATGGTCGCTTCTGGAGTCGCTGCCCGGCGATCCGAATTATCCAGTTGGGAGAGTGAACGAAGTCGCTCACAAAACGGATCGCACTTCGCTTACTCCGCGAACGCTGGATGCACTGGAGACAGCGGAACGATCGTCTCAGGCGAGCTGCAACCCTAGGCCGAGGTACACCTTCTGAGGTGTGGTTGATCAGAATAGGCGGGCCTGGGCTCCAGCCCTCAGACGCGCAAACCGTGGTGTCCACGCTCAAGCGATCGCAGCGAAGCCTTCGCAGGACAACGGTCAGCGATTCCGGTGGCAATAGAGGATCCCCGAGGACTGAGTGGCAGGCGTCGAGGCCAGGCGACCGTACGAAGACTTCGTGGGCCGACCGTGCTAAACATGAGACGGTCCACTACAATTGTGTCGGGCTCGTTAGCGGCGAAATCGCTAAGGGCTGGGCGATTCTCGTCCTCGTCGTTGGGGCGATCAACGTGCTGCAGGGCGTGCCGCCCGGAAACGCTCAGCCTCCGGGCTGAAGCCACGTCTCGCGGCCGCTTCTACCCAGCCCGGGGGCCGAGCACAATCTCGCGCTCGCGCGCCGTCGCCGCGCGCAGCCAACCGGGACTCCTAGCGCATGACGGCGATGCGTTGGGCCATCGCGCGGCCATGACTGGGGATGTCACGGCTGGTCCAGCGTTTGAAGGACCTATCCCCTCTCCCGTTGGGGTTTGAGGTGCTGCGAAGCCCAAGAGCCCTAGGAGGGCTTGGCGAAACGAGACATAGTCGAGCTCGCTCAGTGGGCGTTCGACGACGCATTCGCCTACGTGCGGGAGCGGACCCAGTCGGCCGGCTGACAAGGGCGAGCTCATCGGGCCGTTTCAAGCCAGCCGCGCAGGCGTTCGTAGACCTCGGGGTGGTTGAGCAGCGCGAGGTGGTGGGTGCCCCCCACGTGATGTCCGTGCTCGTCGCGGAAGGGGATCCGCCGAGTCTTGCTGCGGCCGCTGGCGCTCGGCTTCAGCACGAGGATGTCGCCGAGCAGACGCCCGAGCGGGTGATTGGGGTCACGGGTAACGGTGGCCGAGACGAAGTAGTGGGTAGCGCCCGGTAGCAGTGGCACCTCGCGGCAGGCGACCGCGCGCAGTGTCTCTGGATCACGACCCCGCCAGTCCTCGTCGACCAGCGATCCATGACGCAGGTCGCGAATCCCGGCGCTTCGCTTTTTCAAGAAGCTGCCCAACATTCGCGTCTCGGGCAGCTTGTGGAGTGCCAACGCGGCTCGATGGGCGCCCTGCTCAAGGGGTGCGCCCATATGCGGGGTTCCCAGCGAGACGATGTGCCGAACGCGCCGAACCCACTCATCGTCTTGCTCGTCGGCCCGATGGGCAGCGCTGCGCGCCACCAGTCCACCCATCGAGTGGCCGACCAGGGCGATCTGCTGCGCCTCCACCGGCCACAGCTCCACAAGCTCCTGTAGCAGCGCCGCGACCGTGCGGCCATTCTCGGAGATATGCAGGCCGCTGTTGTAGCGCAGGTAGACCGGGGTGTACTCGAGGTCGGAGGCCAGTCGAGAGCCATACGGGTCCGCCGCATCCGGATTGGTCGCGGGATTCTGACCCCAGGACCAGCAGAACTCATCCCCGGTCAGCCCGTGAATAAAGACCGCCAGACGAGGAGTGGCCTGCGGGAACGCCTCGCGCAGCGAGGACTCATCCAGACCGATCCTCTCGCCGTGAATCCGTGCTGACGCGGGTTGGTGAAGCGCGCTGCGATCGCGCTCCAGCCGGTCCCCGATGAGACCGCTGAGCACAGCGATCCCGAAGTTGCCCTTCTGGCTCGTGGACAGCGAAACCTGCTCGCCGATGCCGCGCCGCTCCATCGCGGTGTCGACGGCCCTGCCGAGCCCCGCGGCGCCCGCCCCGATCGCGCCGTAGGCGCGGCTCGAGACCGCGTCGTGGATGAGCTTCACCGGCAGGGCCGCCGGGCCCACGCCGCGAAAGGCGCGCTCGGCGATACCCAGGTGCATGTCGCGGATCGCCCCCGGAAAACCGCGCAGCTCCTCAAAGGCCAGGGCGCTCAGCGCCCGAACCTCGTTCGGCGCAGAGCTCTCGGCGCCCCCGTCGATGCCGGTCAAATCAATGGTGGGCTTTGCACTGTCCGTGCTGGGCATTCCCGCCTCCAATCCGCTTGTCGCCGCTAATCGAGCGAGGCCGAGGCTAACCCTCGAACCAGACCACACGTTTATTACCACTTTGTTACGGTCGCTACAAGAGCACAGCGTCCCGCCAGCCGAGCTGACTCACGCGCCAACCTGCCTCCATCACGCCGGAGACAGACGCGATCACGAGGGTCAAGCAGACCCACACCCCGCGCACGTCGGTGACGGGTTGGAGGTACATGGACCGGCAGGCAAGCCTTCGCGTCGCAGCCAGGTCGCGGAGGTTCTCGGCGGCCCTGGACACGAGCGCTACCGGGTCCGCTGGGAACAAGAAGCACGAATCGATCTTCTTTCCCCAGCCGGCGTGGTGATCCTGCCACGCGCCGCGCGGCCCCCGGCTAGGCGACCGAGCGGTCGGCCCGTGCGTGGATAGCCACCCCGCCCCTGGGCAGAGCGACCAGTTTTGAATCAGTTTCCGAAGCTGCGGATTCCCCGTTCAGCTGCTCAGTCAGGGCGAGCCAGCCGCGTCGGCCTCCGGCGAGACGCCGACGTTAGCGAAGTCGTAGTAGACGACGAGCACGCCGCGGGTACCAGCACGGCACGGACGATTGTGGCGTCGATGAAGATGCTGCGGCGAGGCCGACGCCGACCATCTTGAAATCGATCTGATCGAGCGTCGCGAAGACCGCGAACACCGCGACCATCACGATCGCGGCGCTGCTCACGACGCTCGCGGTTGCCTTGATGCCCTGGGCTACGGCGTCCTCGGTGCTCATCCCGCGGTCGTCGGTCTCGCGCATGCGGCTGACGATGAAGACGTGGTAGTCCATCGAGAGGCCGAACAGGATCATGGGGTGGCCTTTGGCGGCAGCAGAAGCATTGACCTGCTTGCGAAGGCCTTGGGGGCCGGATTCAATGGCTTGCTGTTGCTGGTGGTTGAAGCTGCCGCGCCGCAGTCGGGGGGTAGTAGCCGGTTGTGACGGTGAGTGGAGTTAGCATGCGCGCACAATGAATCGGGAGGTGGACCGATGCGGGCGGTGATCGTCTACGAGTCGATGTTCGGTAACACGCACGCGATCGCCGATGCCATTGGCAAGGGCCTCGAACCGATGCTCGAAGGCGTCGTGGTTCCACTGGCTGAGGCAGGCCGCGAGCGGTTGGGCGACGCCGACCTGCTCGTGGTTGGCGGGCCCACCCATTTTCACGGCATGAGTCGCGCACGCACCCGCAAGTGGGCGGGCGCCACTGCGCGAAAGCCCAGCAACGATCTGGTGCTCGATCGCGACGCCCAAGGCCCAGGCGTGCGTGACTGGCTCACTTCGCTCGGCCACGGCCACACAAAGGTTGCCGCCTTCGACACCCGCTTTACCGGTCCGGCGGCTCTCAGAGGTAGGGCGTCAAAGGCAATCAGCCGAAAGCTTCGCAAGCACGGGTTCGAGGTGGTCGCCAAGCCCGAGAGCTTCTTCGTCAATTTGAAGAATCACCTCGAACCGGGCGAGGAGACCCGAGCCCAAGAATGGGGCAAACAGCTCGCGGCAAGCGTTGTATCGAGCGGCAGCACCGATGCGGACCGTCCGGGACGACCACCCGCCTGCAAGGAGACGTGATGGCCGAGGTGACGATCCCCACTCAGGGTGAGCTGCCGTCCTACCTGGCGACACCTGCGGGCGAGGGCCCCTGGCCGGGTGTCATCGTCATCCACGACGCATCGGGAATGAGCCAAGACCTACGCAACCAGGCTGACTGGCTCGCGGGCGAGGGGTACCTCGCGGTAGCGCCGGACCTCTTCCATAGGAGAAAGAGGCTGGCCTGCATGATCTCGGTGATGCGCGACGTGCGCGCCGGACGGGGAAGGTCCTTCGACGAGATCGAGGCGGCACGCGTCTGGCTGGAGGCCCGGGAGGACTGCACGGGCAGGATCGGCGTGATCGGCTACTGCATGGGAGGGGGGTTCGCCTTGCTGCTCGCAGCCGATCGCGGGTTTACGGTCTCGAGCGTCAACTACGGCACCGCTCCGAAGGACGCCTACACGGCCAGCTTCCTGAGAGGGGCGTGCCCGATCGTCGGAAGCTACGGCGGCAAGGATCGTGCACTGCGGGGGGCCGCCGATCGCCTCGACCGAGCATTGACGGCCGTCGCGGTCGAACACGATGTCAAGGAGTACCCGCAGGCCGGGCACTCCTTTCTCAACGACCACGAAGGAGCTGGAGACAAGACGCCGCTCCCGTTCGCCGTCTTGGAGCCGGTCTTCGGAATACTCTCGCCAGGATCGGGCTACCACGAGGAATCAGCGCGCGATGCACGTCAGCGCATCCTCGTGTTCTTCGAAGCGCACTTGAAGCCGTAGAGCAGCGAGACCACCCGGTACTGCCGATTCCGGGGTGGGGGCAGACCGGCGACCGGTCGGGATCGCTCCGGCAAGGCCGCGGCGTCAGTCTGTTGCGATGCCCCGGAAGGGCTGCCCCCGCGCGACGACACGCGACACAGAGGACAGAGACTCGCCGCAACCAATCCCTTGAACAAGGACGCCGGGTCGCGTTGACGCTGCCGCTCCTACCCTCGCAATGGGACCTGGCGGCGGTTCGTTTGACGTTGGAGAGCGAGACGGCGATCCAATGAAGCACCGGCCTCAGTGACGCCCAGCCCCGATAGCCGGCAGCGCTGAGACCTACTCTCGCGATGCCTCGAGCATCCGGCCTCTGCTCGCGGCCACCCTCGTTCGCGCCGGTGCGGGCCCTGATCTCGTTGCTGCAACGGAGGACCGGGAGCTGCCGGTGCCGGCGACCTGACCACGCCTGCTTACCCGGCGCAATGCGAGACTCTCGGCGCTTCTGCCCGTCCGTGCTCGTCCGGTCCGGTCGTCTGCGCTGCTCCAGCTCGGAAGCCCGCTCAGCCGGGAAAGGGTCCCGCGTCGAGTCGCAGCCGGTGCCGAGGCTAGTTGCGGCTGCGGATCCGGCGTTATATCCGAACTCCATTCCGCTTAGCGCTCTGCTTCGCGCTTGAGGCCCTCGACCGGGCGATTGGTAAGGAGTTCTCGGACCTTTGCCTCGGCAGGTCCACGCACACCCTTGCGCAGAAGTCCGAGGGTCCGGTTTAGTCCGATCTCGAGCGAATAGGTCGCACGCGTTCGGCCGCTGCCACGGTCCTCGAGTAGCCAAGCGCCGGACAGCGACTTGAGGTCACCCCGCTCGCGCGTCCAGCGCATGCCGGTTGGCTCGAAATAGTCAAAGCGCAGCCAGAGACTGACGTTCGCCACGATGGCATGTATGTGGGTCTCGACCAAAACCGCGCGCCCTTGAGCGTCGTATGCGAGCGCCTGGGCTTTCTGCATGGCGCCCTGCCACTCGGGCGCACGCTCGACGTCGGCGATGATGTCGAAGCAGCGCTCGATCGGCGCGTCGATGTCGATCCAGCTCGATCCCTCTAGATCGACCACAGCTGTTGCTCCGTTTGGACGCCAGCGTCTGAGCACTGAGCGCGCTCACAGGCGACAGCGGGTAGCGGACAGGACTCAGCCCGCAAGGTCCGGGTCCAGCTCGACTTCGACCGTCACACCTGTGCGCTCGTCACCGCTGGCCTGCGCCTGGCCTTCGCGTCGGTTGCCCCGGATCCGCATTTCCACGTGGCCTCCATGGCGGAGGTTGCGCCACCAGTGCTTGCGCTCGGGCCAACCAACGTCGATGATCACCCGGTCGCCAGTTTGGCGGTAGCCGACCGGGAACGTGTAGTGGCGGCCACTGCGACGGCCGGCGACAGTGATTAGGGCCAGACGGCGACTCAACAGGGGATGCAGCGGCGAGCTGAGCACCGCCGTCACGGCGGGATTGGCGGTGCGGTTGAATACCGCGAACGGCGCATGGCCCTGAGGCACGGACCTGACGGTATCGCAGTCGGCAGGTCAGCCATGTGAATCCACAGTGACGCCGCGCTGCCGCTCTCGCGCCGATGCGGGCGCCCGGGCGGACGCGTCTCACACTCCTCCTCTGGATTTGGAGCAGTCGGGGATGGCCCACGGCAGGCTTCTGCTTACGTCGGCGCGTGCGGCAGTTAGACCCTTGAGCGGTCGCCGCTCTTGCAGCTCGTACGACGCGGGAGCGGGCGGCTAGGCTCGCTATCGTGCACCTTGGCCAAGCTCGCAGGCCGAGCGCGCCGACGTCTGAGGCCAAGGCTCGACAGCGAGCCCGCTTAGATGATTGATTCACGGCTAACGCCGTGGGCGTGGAGGGTTTCTGAGCAGCAGGGTCGAAGTCGGCGGTGCTAATCCGCATCGCCGACCGAAGGGGGCCTCGATGGACGCCGACCTCGACCTGCTGCTCCCTGTCGTTTACGTGACGGCTGACGATCTCCAGCCCGAGAAGCCGAAGAACGCCCGCCGAAGCGTCACAGACGCGGAGGTCGTCACGCTGTGCGTCGCCCAAGCGATCATGGGCATACCGTCTGACCGGCGCTTTCTCGCGGTCGCCGCAAGCGTCTTGGCCACCTGTTTCCCAAGCTCCCCGCCCAGCCGGGGTATTTCAAGCGCCGCCGGCGGCTGGCCGAGACGATCGAGTGGCTGATGGGCATCTTCGCTAGTAAAAGTCCCGGCTTTCAGGGCGATCTGCTGCTCATCGACAGCACTCCCGTGGAGTGCGCCAGAAGCCGTGAGACCGTCAAGCGTTCGGCCCTGGCCGACGCCGCCGACTACGGCTACTGCCGCAGCCACTGCCGCTTCTTCTGGGGCTTTCGGTTGCACGCTATCTTCGCTCTCGACGGCACGCCCAGAGCGCTGTGCCTGGCCTCGCCAAGCGCGATGAGCGCGAGGTCGCGCTCGTGCTGTTGGCCCGCGCCAAGCGTCGCGGCGGAGAGATCGTGATCGGCGACAAGGGCTACGTCGGCCGTGACTTCGCCTCTGCCGTGGACCAACTCGAGGCCACGATCGTCCGCTCCCGGCGCAAGGACGAGCCTGGACGGGGCCTCGCCTGGCACCGATCCGCCAGCGCATCGAGTCGATCTTCTGGACCTGCAAGGACATCCTCACCCTCGAGCGCCACGGCGCCCGCACGCTGCAAGGACTCAGGGAGCGCATCATGCAGCGCTTTCTCTGCCTTGCCGCAGCCGTCACGCTCGACCACACACTCGGCCGCCCAAGCCGCGCACTCGTCAACTACTGCGCGTGAACGCATGGAATCAATCATCAAGGCGGGACCCGCAGCTCCGGGCAATTGACAAGAAGTGGTCAGATGGTTGTGAACCGGGCTAGGGTGTGTCGCGTGGCCGAGATCGAGGGGGAATTCGACGAGCGGTTCGGCGGTGTGGCCGAGGCGCTCGCGCGAAATCTCGACGACGGTAGCGACGTCGGCGCCTCGGTTGCTGTTGTGCTTGAGGGGGAGCCGGTGGTCGACATCTGGGGCGGCCACAAGGACGTAGCCGAAACCGAGGCGTGGGGGCCGGACACGATCGTCAACGTGTTCTCCACGACCAAGACGATGACCGCCTTGTGCGCGTTGATCCTGGCCGATCGCGGGGAGCTCGACCTCCATGCCCCTGTGGTTCGCTACTGGCCGGAGTTTGGGCAAGCCGGCAAGGATCGCATCGAGGTGCGTGAGTTGCTCGGGCACACTTCCGGTCTCTCTGGGTGGGATGTGCCGCTGGCGCCCGAGGAGCTCGCCGACTGGGACCGCTGCGCGTCGCTGCTGGCGGCGCAAGCACCGTGGTGGGAGCCCGGCACAATGTCCGGTTACCACGCGGTCACTCAGGGCTACCTCGTCGGCGAAGTCGTTCGCCGCATTACGGGTCGTTCCCTCGGCCAGTTCCTCAAGGAGACTGTGACCGATCCGCTCGGTGCGGATTTCCACATCGGACTGCCGCGCGAGGCAGACTCGCGCGTCGCGCCACTGATCCCACCGCCACCTATCGATCTGCGCGAGGCCGGGTTTCCCGAGCTCGGTGTGCGCACGCTTAGCAACCCCCCGATCACCGGTGGGGTCACCTCCGCGGAGTGGTGGCGGCGCGCCGAGATCCCTGCCGCCAACGGACACGGCAACGCCCGCTCAGTTGCGGCGATCCAGTCGATCGTCGCCTGTGGCGGCGAGGCTCGCGGCACGCGACTACTTTCGGAGGAGGGGGTGGCGGCGATCTTCGAGGAGCAGTCCAACGGACGGGATCTGGTGCTGAACGTCCCTCTCCGCTTCGGCATCGGCTTTGGTCTTGCCAGCGAGACGATGCCGATGGGACCGCGCTCCTGCGCGTGGGGCGGATACGGGGGCTCGCTGGTTTTCAACGACCTCGACGCCCGTGTGACGGTGGCCTATGTCATGAACAGGATGGTGGCCGGTCTCGTCGGCGATCCTCGCGGCGCGTCGGTCGTGATGGCGGCGATGCTCGCGCTGGCCAAACGCTGAAGGGGTTGCCCGCGGTGCGGGCGAGAAGCACAGTGCGCCGCGTAAGCAGGCGCGATCACGAACCCGGTCGTCTGCGCGAACAGCTTGTGCACGCTTGCCTTCGGATGGAAGGAGGCGTATCGGCTGAGCCTGGCGAGAACGCCTGGAATGGACGGTGGCTGTTGCGTAAAGAGTGTGGCCCGCCGTCGTGAGGGCCCCGCGTCGGTAATCGTCGCTGGCCAGCGAGTCGAGTGGTGCTTGCCCGGACGGAGCCGTGGTCTTGCGGTTGGCCGGCGGGAGCCCTTTCAGGCCCCTGCGGCGACTATTTGGTGCTTGTGAAGCTTCAATAGATTGTGAGTGGCGGTGATCAGTCGCCACTCGGAGCGTGCGGCGGATCTGCCTCGTCGTTGGAAGCGGTCGATGCGCCGGTTGAACTTCGTGTTCGCGAACACGGGCTCGATCATCGCTTTTCGTTTCCGGTATAGCGCACCGCCGAGGTCGGTTTCCAGCACTCGCCGCATGTGTGCGTAGCGGCCGCCGTCCCATCCCGGTCGAGTCCCTCTTCGCTTGCCGGCATCGGGCGGGATCAAGACCTGGATGCCGTCGTTGATCACGGCCTCCATTTGCTTCTGATGCCAGTAGCCGGCGTCCGCGACGACGACCTGCAGCGCGTCGGTCACGCCCGCGGCCTTTAGCTCGGTCTGGGTGGCGTTGATCATCGGCTCCAGATGTCCGAAGTCCGATGAGGCGATCGTGATCTCGGCCGAGATCACGATCTGCTGCTCGTTCGTGGCGGCCTGAGCGTTGTAGCCCTGCATATACCCGCGCGGGGTCTTCACATTGCGCGAGTCGGGGTCTGTCACGTTGACCTTGCCGGCCGGGGTCTCGGGCGGCTGATAGGACTTGGAGCCGCCGCCGAATCGCCGGCCGTCGCGCATCACTCCACGCGCGCGATAGGTCTCATAGGCAACGTTGGCGCGCTGCTCGGTTGCGAGCTCCTCCTCAAGGCGCCGCTTGGACTCCCGCAGACGCTCAGGGCGTGAGCGCGCAATCGGCTTGGCCTCCTCGGCGCGCTTTGCGTCCAAGCGCTGCTTGGCCTCCCGCAACCAGCCCTTGCGACCGTGCTCAGTCTGAAACTCTGGTGGAAGCTCATCGCCGCGGGCTTCGCCGTAGCGCTCGTCCTCTTCGCGATCGACCCGGTCAGCCTCGCCAAGGATCTCTCTCGCGAGCTGCTCATAGTCGCGCGCCGCGTGCTGCGAAGCATTCGCGTGCACCTTCGTTCCATCGATCGCGATCAGGCCGACCTTCACCATCCCAGCCTCCGCACACAACTCCAACACCTGACCAAACAGATCTGCGAGCGCCGCCTCGTGACGCTGGCGAAAACGTGCGATCGTCGTGTGATCCGGGCGCTGATTGGCCGCGATCACGCGGTCGGCGACGTCCTCCACGCACTCGCGCTCGATCACCCGCGAAGAGCGCTGTCCCTTGCAGTAGGCATACAGCAGCAGCGCGAGCATCATCCCCGGCTCGTGCGCGGCACGGCCATGGCCATCACCGCGGTATGCGCCATAGAACGCCGACAGATCCAGCTCCTCGATCGTCGCCAGCACGAACCACACGAGGTGATCCTCCGGCAGCCACTCCCTCAGATTCGGCGGCAGCAGCAGTTCCTGCTCACGGTCACACGCGATGAAGTTCTGGGGCATACCGGCATCGTCTTAAACCCACCGGACGACACCCCTTTGTGCAACACCCACGACGAGACCCAGCGGTCCGATCTCGAGTCCGTCCAGCTCCTCCTTGCCAAGCTTTCCGGCAGTCAAGTCGAGACGATCCCTTTTGAGGAGGAGGACCACTCTGATCCTCTGCTCGACGGCTCCCGCTTTATTAGCGGCGCGTGCATCTCGTTCCCGTGGCGTCGTCCCTGCAACGCGCGGCAAGTGTTACTCGGATCACGGCCGTGGTCGGATCTGCGGGGCGGGGGATTCGGGGGCTTCGTCGGTCTCGAGCTGACGAGAGCGCGGTCCTCCGCGGCCAGCGGACCGAGACCTGCCCTCGGACTCGCGCGGGTACGCAGAGCTGACGGCGGTCCCGCCCGATTCGCCGGATCGCGTCTATGCGCGGCGCCGCGCGACGCGGAACACCGGATAGCGAGCGGCGATTGGAACGAAGGCATCGCTGTCCGAGTGGCGGTCGACCGGGATATGAGGCCGCGCGCCGGGAACCTGTTCGAGATATGCCTTCAGCAGCGAAGGCCGCTGCGCGACGGGAACCTCGATCAGCTGGACAGGCTGCGAGGTACCGTGAAGGAGCCTCACGTGTCCATTGGCAGCGCGCACGTTGGCTACCCAGTTGCAGCCCTCTCCGAGCATCGAGACGAGGTAGCGCTCGCCATTGACTGTTGTCATCCCGAGCGGAAACCGCCGTGGTGCCCCCGAGTTCCGGCCAGGGACCTCCAGCGTGACCCAACGCCGCGAAAGCAGCCCGCTGCGGAACACCGCAGCCCAGAACCGAGCGTAGCGACGCGCCTGGCCGTTGGCGCGTCCGCCCGCATACATGTTGCGCAGCTCGTCATCGCTGTGCCTGAACGGAAGCCCCACGCCAACGATTCTCCCGCGATCCAGACTGCTTACGTTCACGGAGGCTCTCTCAAACGCACCGGCGAATCACCCTTGCACGCGGAGATCTGTGCCGGTTCTTATCGCACTCGCTGGAGCGTTGCCTGGATCTCGGACGTGAGGATGCAGAGGTCGAGTTGGTGGGGATCGTCGGGGTCGAACGGATGGAACCCTAGCCGCTCCCACCAAGCGCGGACGTTCGCGTTTAGCGCCGTGACGATCACCGCGCGGCACGCCGCTTTCTCGTTCAGCTCAACGGCGGTCGCGAGTACATGCGCCGTGAGCGCGGTGCCGATCCCGAGATTCGCGTAGTGACGGTCGACCGCGAGGCGGCCGAGCAGCAGTGCCGGGACAGGGTCAGGCGCACCCTTGGCGAGCACTTCCGGAGCGGCTGAGCGATCGACTCCGGTCATCGCGACGCTCGCGTACCCCACCACGAGGTCGTTGGCGTCGGCAACGACCCAGGTCGCGGCCGTGTCACGGCGTCGGCTCTGACCGGCGTACCTGCGCAGCCAATCATCGAGCCGCGGCGCACCGCTCTCGAACTGCTTGCGGTCGTGTCGGCGCGGATCCAGCAGCGCCGGGCGGCGAAGCTCAGTCAAGCCAACTGAACTTACGCTTGCGCCGCAACGCTCGCGCGAGGCGATCGTTGACCTCCGCCGGCCGCTCGAGCGCCTCGCTGAACGCAACCGCGGCGCCGCGGGACAGGCGGATGCTCGACCGCTCGGCCAAGATCTCCTCTGCCTTTGACGCAGCCGCCTGGACCACGAAGGCCGAGACGTTCAGATGAGCCGCAGCGGCCGCTCGCTCCAGCAGCGCCTTGTCAGTCGGATCGACCCGTATTTGAAGCCGGTCTTCCTTCAGATTTGACATGTACTTACAATGGCAGTACAGGAGCGGATTGTCAAGCATCCCGCCACATCAGGAGGAGCCATGCAATCCGTATTGCTGGACGTCGCCGGGCACCGCCGCTCGCCCGCAACCCTGCCGAGCTATCACCGGGGACGCCCCGCCGCGCAACAAGGGCGAGCACTACCCGGCGGATCCGCCAACCGTCGAAGAGATCGTGGCAGTGATGCGCGCGGTCGTGATCGTGCGTACGGCGAGCGCCTACGTGCGCTGATCGTGCTTCTGTGGCGCGCCGGTTTGCGGATCGGTGAGGCGCTCACTCTGCAAGAGAGCGACTTGGACCAGGACCGGGGCGCGATCCTCGTCCGCAAAGGCAAGGGCGGCAAGCGCCGCGAGGTCGGCATGGACCGCTGGGCGTGGGCACAGCTCGAGCCCTGGCTCGAGACCCGACGCCAGCTGCCTGTCGGCGCGCTGCTGTGCGTGATCCACGGCCCGACCGCCGGACGGCATTGGGAGGCCTCCGCCGCTCGCAAGCAGCTGCACCGAGCCGCCGCGGCGGCCGGCGCCCGCCGACGGTTCACCCCCCACCAGCTCCGCCATGCGGACGCCGTCGAGATGGCCATGAAGGCGTGCCACTGGTCGTCATCGAGCGCCAACTCGGGCATGCCAACCTCGGCATCACCAGCGTCTACCTCCAAGGCATCGACAGCGGGGAGATCATCGACACGGTCCACGCACGGCCGTCACCCATGATCTTGGCAACCGCGGGCCTGCAGATCACGCGCTAACCCAACGCCCCGACCGGGTCGGCCGACGGGTCGGTCGACCCGCGTCGGCAGACCGACAGCCATACTCTCGGCTGGCGCCATGCAGGTGGGTGACCGCCGAAATCTCAGACGCTGGTTTGGCGATTTGCGGGCACTTCGCGTGTCGGAGGTATCCGGACTTTCATCTGTGCTCGTTCTGGCGCGCGACGGACGGCGCTCGGCTAGCTCGGAGCGGTTGTTGGCGAGCGTCTCATTACCATGTCCGCCGTGTCGGCGGGTCAGAGCAACGCGCTGGTGGTCCCGGCAGAGATCGCGTGCGGGGTCGTTGCAGGCCCCCTTTTCGTGAGTAGCTTCACAGCGATCGGGGCCAGACGCGCAGGGTACGACTGGCGGCGTCACGCTGTGAGTTCGCTCGCGGACGGTCGCGGTGGGTGGTTGCAGCGCGCGAACTTCATAGTCACGGGCGCGCTCTACTGCATCGCGGCACACGGCGTTGCGCGCAACCGGAAGCGGGCCGCGGGGCCGCGCATAGTCCCGGCACTGATCTTCGGGGTCGGCGGTGGACTGATCGGTTCTGGACTGTTCGTGACCGACCCAGTGGCTGGCTTCCCGCCGTCGCCGCGCGATCGTGATGACGCTGATCGTACGCCGTCAATCACACCCACACGAAGCGGAAAGCTGCATAACCTCTGAGCAATCCCGATCTTCGCCGGGATACCTGTCGCAGCCCTGACTTGCGCCACGATCGCCACTCGGAGGGGGGAATATCCGCCTCGTTGGGCTTCGTATTCGGCTGGCTCAGCTATTGCGATGACGAGTGCGTTCATGTTGTTCGGCGCGGCGTTCGGTGGTGTGCCGCGCTTCGCCGGGCGGGGCGGTGTCTGGCAGCGCATCTCGATCACGACCGGGTTCGGATGGCTGGGCGCGCTGTCGCTCCGCACGTTGCCCTCGGCCCTGCCTGTCTCGCAGAACGCAGTTTTCGGCTGATACACGCCGGCCTCTCGCTTTGCGCGGATAGCAGGGACGGCTGGCGAGCGTTCCTCCTTCTACGCGCGAGGAGGCTCATGAGGAGATTGGCGACGGTGACCTGGAGGGTCCGAATGAGAACGCCCGCTATTGGCGGCCAGGTGAAAGGAAGGGATCGCCGCGCGCGGCTGACAGGCCCACGGCGCGTTCATCTCCGCGCGGGCGTGGCGCCCGCTTGGTCCTCACCATCGCGAGCGTCCCAGAACTGCCGTCGGCGCTTCGGCACGGGGAGGTTCAGTTGTAGTGGCGCAGGCTCGTCCACATCGTCGACCACGGCCTGCTTGTGGCCGCGCAGAACCACACGGGCACGCCCTGCTCCTGGTTGTTCAAGCCAAGGCCGTCGTCGATATGCGCCCGGACGGCGCACCCCTTGAAGTCCGCGGCGATGGTTGCTTCCAGTTCTTCGCCGACGAGGATCGCGGCGGTGGCGGAGTTCGGCGGGGGGCCCCACTCGGAGAACCCGTTGTGGCCGCTGTAGGCCTGCGGCAGGCCTCGCGCCGGGCCGAACAGGTCGATAGCACCCGCCTCGCCGTAATTCTTCGTGAAGATCACGGTACGCGCACGGGTCGACCGCGGGAGCTCGTGGTAGACGGAGGCGACCGTCGCCACGAAGCGCGGCCAGCCGACCATCTCGCCCTCAGTGGAATCGAGCTTCTCCACGATGCTCCCCCCGAGGTCGTGGACCGGCAGCACGCTCAGGCCGATGAACGCGCTCGTCGCCGCCGTCAGCGCGATCGCCCCTACCAGCAGCCACCGCCGCGCCGCCCCGCCGCGCTCGAGCCAGGCGTCGGCCCGCGGCGAGCCGAAGCCGAGCAGCAGCGGGTAAAAGCCGGCGATGTAATAGGCCTTGCCGCTGGTGGCGAGCATGATCACTACAAGCGCCAGGTAGGCGACCGCAAAGCAGCGATATCGCCGCCAGGCCTGCGCGCGCAGAAGGCCGACCAGGCCCGCCAACCACACCGGCACGAGCAGCGGACCCACGAGCGCGAGCTGGAACGGGATGAAGCCGCCGCGTCCCCCCTCTTCTCCGCCCCGGGCCTGACTGTGCGCGACCGCCGCCTGGGGCACGCCGTGGGCAACCTGCCAGGCCACGTAGGGGAGGGCGCCCAATAGCGCGAGCGCCGCGCCCGCGGCCGCCCAGCGCGACCGCAAGAGCGCACGCGGGCCGACCACCAAGAGCGCGCCGAGGACCGCCGCCGCGAGGATGCCGACCAGCAGCTTGTTGAGCAGGCCGATCCCCAGCACGGCGCCGGCGACCACCCACAGCCGCTCGTCTTCGGTGCGCAGCAGCCGCACGAGCAGCAAGCAGACGACACTGCTGAACGCGAGGTCGAGGGTCTCCGTGGTGAGGAAGTGGCTCGTCGCGAGCACCACCAGCGCCGCCGCGCAGGAGCTCGCGGCGATCGCCTGCGCCCGCCGCCCACCGCCGGCTTCGCGCGCGATCAGCCCGGCGCTCACGATCGACGCGACCCCCGCCAGCGCGGCCGCGGTCCGCAGTGCGAGCAGCGAGCGCGGCGCCAGCGCGTTCATCGTCCACTCCACCACCGGCGTCAGCAGCGGCTGGTCGGGGTAGCCGAGCGCCAGGTGGCCGCCGGCCTGGATGAAGTAGAGCTCGTCGCGGTGGTACCCGTAGCGACCGCTCACTCCGAGCAGCGCAACGAGCACGATACCGGCGACCGCCAGGATCGGCGCCCAGGCGATCTGCGGCAGCGAGGGGCCGCCAGGCAGCACCGCCCGCGGCGCCGGCGCGGGGGTTGAGGTGGACGCGCTCACGCGTCTAACAATGATCGAAGCGCCGCGAATGACCGATGCGCCGCCCCTCCCCACCATCGGCTCGCTCGCAGTGATGGCCGCCTGGGCGATCATCTTCGGGATCGCCGCCGTCAAGCTCTCCAGATGGGAGTAGCGAGCAGCGGCGGCACGACCGCGCTCCTGCAGTCGCCGGGCGACTCGGCCTGGGCCTACAACGCGACTCAGCGCTGTGGCCACCGGAGCCCCGCAAAGCGCGGAAGTCGAGGCCGATGTGTTTGCGCGGGCGGGGGCCTCCGGTCAGGCCAGTTGGAATGCCGGCGCTGGCTCGTCGGCGCTAGCCGAAACGGTTTCGGGGACGATCGCTGGGGCGCCTGGCAAGATCATGAGGCTGGCGGTTGTGTCATACCAGAGAGGAGAGTTCATGCCTGATCCATTGGTGCTGATCAACATCTTCGAGGTCCCCGACTCCGACGCGGAGGAATTCGTTACCGCCTGGGAGAGAAGCCGGGACTATTTGAAGACCCTAGACGGCCATCTCGACACTGCGCTGCACCAAGCGACCTCACCAGGTGCTGACTTCCAGTTCGTGAACATCGCCCACTGGCGAAGCGCCGAGGAGTTCACCGAAGCGATCCAAAGCGATGGGTTCCGAGCCTCCGCCACCGGGCTGCGTTGGCCTATGCACCCAACGCTGTACCGCATCGTCAGTCGCGGCTAAGCAGCGGACATGATCAACGACCGGCGCGTCCACCCGGGGCGTGCTGACCCGCCTCGAGCACACCGCCCTTTCTGAGCCGAGACAGATCACCGCTCTCACTTCCGCCTGCACGCGATAGCACCGCTCATCGAGCAGTCCTCTTGCCACCTACCGCCTAGCCCCTGCTTTGACTTCGCACTGGTCTCTCGGGCATGGCAACGCACTTACCTACAAGACGCTCACGCGCCTGGGACAGATCCTGGACGTCGCCGAGGAGCGTGAGCTGATCGCGCGCAATCCGATGTCGATAAACCGACACCGGCGCAAGCTGCGCCGGTCCGGCACCCACCGTGCCTACATCGATCAGGCGCTTCACATTGACGCGTTACTGTCCGCCGCCGCCGAGCTCGACAGTGAATCGCGCACCGACCAGTGGATGCCTCGGTATCCACTTCTCGCGACGCTCGCATTCGCCGGCCTGCGCATCAGCGAGCTGCTTGCACTTCACTGGTCAGACGTCGATCTCGCCCAAGGACGGCTGCGCGTCGCGCGCTCAAAGACAGACGCCGGCGTTCGCGAGGTTGCGCTGCTGCCGGTGCTGCTCGAGGCGCTCGCGACGCTCAAGGCGCGGCTTGACGCGCCGCGCGAGGCCCTGGTGTTCGGCACAACCCGTGGCGCGGCACAAAATCCGAGCAACATCCGTCAGCGTGTACTGCACCCGGCGGTCAAGCGAGCCAACGCGAACCTCGCCGCGCAAAACCGCTCACCGCTACCCGAGCTGACGCTTCACTCGCTACGCCGGACATACGCATCGATCCTGTTCGCCATCGGCCGCGCCGCGCCCGAGGTCATGCAGCAGCTCGGGCACTCAGACGCCCGCCTCACGCTCAGGATCTACGCGCGCGCGATGGCGAGCGACAAGCACGACCACACACGGCTCAAACGCCTCGTCGAGGGCGATCCATTGGCACTATTGGGCACTGGCCGCAAAAATCGCCGAAAACTGCGCCCGATCAGACCTCGTCCCGCTCCGTAAAAACCTAAAAACCGGCCATTTGCAGGCAAGACGTCGAGTGGAGCCAACCGGGATCGAACCGGTGACCTCCTGCTTGCAAAGCAGGCGCTCTCCCATCTGAGCTATGGCCCCTGGTAGCCCGAGTTTACAGGGGATTCTCGCCTGCCCCGGCCCGTATCGGGCTCGGCTCGCAGCGTGGGCTCTCAGGGCCATCTGGTGCCAGCCTCCTGGGTTGACGAGAGTTTAGATGGCGGCGCTGGTTCAGCCCAGCGGCGCCCGGTAGGGATCGTCGCTGGTCGAGCGACCCCTGGCCGGCAACCGACCGGACGACCACGAGGCTGCGGCCCGCCTGAGTCGGCCCACAATGTCGTTCGATAAGGCCGGATGGAGACTGCTCTGATCTACGGAGACCGAGCGCGGAAAACCCCGCTTCTGAGCGCTCCGGAGCGTCCTAGCGTCGAAGGTGCGGAACCTACCTTCCACGGATGGAGGGCACTTGTCCACCTGCCGGCCGCTCCCCGACGCTAGCCACCGAGCGGCCGGCTGTTTAGCGCACGGCCCGGAGTTCACAGCTGCATGAGCCACAGAGCTGGAGCGTGTGCGCGCACGGTTGCTGGGCCGGCAGCGTTGGTACCCCGACCCGCAACCTTTGCGCCGCGCGCGCTCCGCTCGACGCCCGCTACGAGCTGCTTCGTGTCGCCAGTCGCTTTCAATCTTGTCGGCCGATGAACTGCTTGTAGACCGGCTTTCGCATGATCACCGCAGCCGTCGCCGACTGATCTATTTCACCCGTGATACTTCGAACCTCCGATGACCAAGCCGCCGATATCTCGCGAACGTGTGCACGTCGCCCGCGGCACGATCATCAACTCGTAGGCGGCGAACGGCAAACAGAGAACCGACAAATTCGCTACCGATTCTGGAGGAACACACGGGTCCCTCTCTGCAAAACTGACTTGGATAAGGTATTTCGTTCAGGCCGGACAGTGCTAGGGATATAGCGACCGGACAAACGGGCTCGAGGCAGCACACTCACCTAAGGAGAGCCGGACCGAGCCGGCTTGTTACCCATGGCGCAGGTCAAGCATTGCCGGTGCCTGAAGCAATCCGTGGCGGTTAGCTCTCAGCAGCTTGGCAGTCAGGTGGCCACGCTGCTCGTGGCCTTCCGACTCGATGCAGGGGCGATGCCTGCTAGAGGGCGCTCATGTGCTGCGCGAGCGGCTCAAGGCGCCTGGCAGGCGCCCAGAGCGGGATGACCGCAGCCCTGGGGAGCCCCGCTAGGTCGCGAGCCTACCGCGGGATACGCGTGGGAAGCGCGTCCAAACCCCAGTATTCATGCGGGTTTAGGCCCAGGACCGGGACGAGCATAGACGGGGACCACTGCCGCCGGCGACCGCCGCGACGGTCGCCTCGATGAGCCTCGCGCGGAGAGCCTCCGTCTGCTCGCGATCCCTGTTCTGGAGCGTATGGGAGCTACGCTGGGATGCCCCGAAAGCGGGCTTGACAACGCAATTAACTCGCATTCTTGCGTGCACTCTCGCGTCCTCTTTTCCCCCAATTATCCCTCGCATAATCCCTCTCCTGCGTCCCGCGCAGCAGCGCGTCATCCACTGGCACCGGCCGTAAACATCGCTCGACCCGCGAGTCGTTACCCATATGGCCGACGCCCCTTGTGGGAAGAATGAGAACATATCGCGCCAGTTTTGTCAAGGCCTGTCAAGTGCCCCCTAGAAAAAACGCCGCCTGACGGGCCAGTCACCCCCGTCTATGCTCGACGGTGGTCTCTCAATCTGGCGTCTCAGAGCGCGAGTTCTTCAGCGTCTTTGAGTGCGTCGATGAGTGTGTACTAGCCGCATTCGACGAGGGAGTCGCACGACTTGCGCAAATTACGACTGACTTCGCTCGCTCTGACGCGGACTGGCAGAGACGTGTTCGTGCGGTGCTGTCGGCGTTGCTCGGCTTCTTCGACGATGAGCCCGCGTGGACGCGGTTCTTGATCCTGCAGCCGCGAGTTGCAGCCGGCGCTGTGACCGAGCGGCGCCAACAGGCACTACGCGCGCTCGCGCACGCGCTTGAGCGGGCGACGCAAAACGAGCGGATCACTTCTCGCGCGCTCGTGCGTTCGCCAGCTCTGCTGGCCGAGCTGATCGTCGGCGGGGTCTTCTCGGTCATTCGTGCGCAAATCGTCGAGGGTGGGACCGAGCCGTTGCACGAGCTGGCGCCCGCGCTCACGGCGCTGATCGTCGGGCCATATCAGAGTCAAGACGAGGGCTCCGATCTGCGACAAACGGGGTCAGACCGCGATCGGCGAGATACACATTTCGAGCGTCTGCCCGTGCGCACCACGTATCGAACGACGCGCGTGCTCAGCGCAATCGGGGCTTCGCCCATGCTCAGCAATCGCGAAATCGCGGATGCCGCCGGGTTGAGCGACGAGGGCCAGACATCAAAGCTGCTGCGCCGCCTCGCGCAGCGTGGTCTCGTCGAGAACGTGGGCTTGGGACAGCCGCACGGGGAGGCCAACGCTTGGCTGCTGACCGCATATGGCGAGCGCATGCTCGACGCTACGCGACGCAGCCTGGCGCCGGGCGCGGGCGCGATCGCAAGCCACAGAATCAGAGGCGCCGCGTGAAGCTCTCGCCCTACTACACAAACTTCACGACGCGGCATCGCCTGGTGTGGGGCCGCGCCGTTGAGAGCAAGCGGATGCTGCAAGGCGTACTCGATAGCGCCGGCAGGATCGCCGGCTTGTTGCCGCAATCCGACTGGTAGCAGGGTCACCAATGAGAGGGCTTGATGTACCGGTCGACCAAAATTCGAGAGGATAAGGAGTAGTGGACAAGTGAGACATGTAAGGATGCGCATTCTGGGTCTGGGGCTGATAACGGCGCTGGTCGCAGCTGCGATTGGGGCAGGATCTGCCTGGGCCTCGAAAGATCCATTCACAAACAACACCTGGGGACAGTACAAAGGCTGTCCGTTCGAAAACGAAGAACTCACCGACTGCTTTTACGGCCGCACCGCTGGCGGGTCCGAAGGCGGCGAATTCAAATACGGCCATGTCACGGTAAAGCTCAGCAAGCCCGTGATCATCCAGGGCGGCTTCAAAGGGGCCGGGTCGACAATCGAAGTTGCTCCCGCGACACACGGCTTTGAATCGCTTGAAAGCCCCGAACTGACGGTCTCCAAAGGGCTGGCCGTCATCACACCGCAAATCGAGGAACAAGCGGAATGGCCGCAGGCGCTGAAGGAAAGCTTCAACGCCGCCAAAAAGGCGAAAGAAACCAAGGCGTTCGTGAAAATCGAAACGGCCGGCGACGAATGCTTCACGGTGCCTGGCTGCCTGGACACAGAAGACCTGCTCTTCGAAGAAGGCACGGCGTTCAGGCTCGCACTGAAGGTCAAAGTCACCAACTCGTGGCTTGCGAAACTCGGCGGCGTGTGCCAGATCGGCAGCGACGAACACCCGATCATGCAGCACCTCTCCAGCGAAGGCGCGGGGCGTGCCGGCGAACTGTCGTTCAGCGAAGAGTTCACCAACCTCGAGCTGAAGGGTAGCGAGCTCGTCGACACCAGCTGGCACATACCGCTGGCGTCCGGCGCAAACGGCTGTGGCGGACCCGAAAATGAAAAGTACCTAGACCGCGCCCTGAACCTTGCGCTAGAAGTCGCGGGCGGCAACGGGGAAGAATTCGAACGCACCGGCAAAACAGGTATCACCTGGCTGACCGGCGACCTGCACGACGCGGCGAGAGCGGCAGTCGTGACGGAAGGGGTTGAAAGCGGAGAAATTCCGTAGAGCGTCGATTCTTTAGCGACTAGGGGTCAGAAGGCTGGCGGGGCCTCCTCCATTGGCGAGGCTCCGTCAGCCTAGGCGCCTGCCGCTGTCGGCTGAGTGTGAGAGTCTAAGGAGATTTGTGAGATATGAGACGTTTAAGGATCATCGGACTGTGCCTCGCCGCGGGGCTGGTCGCGAGCGCTTTGGCAGTGGCGAGCGCCGCGGCGTTTGTACGCGAACCACCGGAAATCGGGCGTTGTCTGAAACATGCGGGTGGCCATTGGAAGGACGGCGGCTGCAAGACTGTGGCAAAAGTGTCCTCCGAACAGAAATTCGAATGGTACCCGGCCTACGGAGCGGCTGAAAACGGCGAAACCAAGCTGGCAGAAAAAGTGAAATTCACTTCGGTGGCCAAAGAAGGCACGCTGATCCAGCTGACGACGGTGTCCGGCGAAGGGATCGCGTGCAAAAACCAGCTCGCCAGCGGCGAAGTCACCGGGCCGAAAACGCTGAAGGCGTTCAACGTTCGCTTCACGAACTGTGCTGAGACGGGGTCGAAATGCACGAGCACGAATCCGGTTGCAAACGAACCCGGCGAAATCAAGGTCAGAGAACTCAACGGCCTGATCGGGATCGAAAAATTCGGCGAAACGCACGCCAAAGACAAGGTAGCCAACCTGTTCAAGCCGGCCAGCGGCGAAATCTTCACCGAATTCGAATGTGGCGGAATCCCGGTGACGGTCAAAGGCGAAGTGATGAACCCGCTTACGGCAGACGCGATGAAGCTTTCGGCGACGGTCAAGTTCCTGGCCTCCAAAGGCAAACAGAAACCGGAAAAGTTCGCGACCGACCCGGCTGGGACCAAACGAGTGCTGTTCAGCACGAAACTGGTCGGCGGCGGCATCGTCCAGGCTGGTCAGTCGCTGACAACCATCCAAACGGGCGAAGAAAAGCTAGAGATCAACACGGAGGTCTGAGGCGCTAGATCGCCAAAAGGCGCGGAGCTAGATCGACGGGTGACCGGTGCGGTCACCCGTCGGGGCTCCTCCTCCGCGAGAAGAACAATGCCGCGAGCAAAGGGAGTTGAGGAATGCGAGTGAACCGGACCCTGCGGGGACTCGCCCGGAGCGGGCTGGGACTAGCTTCCCTGCTCGGCGCTCTCCTGACCGCGAGCCCGGCGGCCGACGCCCAGGCCCGCCACGTCTTCGAGCGCTCCTTCACGCCCTCGGGCGAATGCGCGCTGCAGAGCCCCGGCGGCGTCGCCCTCAACGAAGCGAGCGGCGACATCTACGTGGTCGATCGCGGCCATGGCCGGGTCGTGCGCTTCTCCCACTCAGGCGAATGCCTCGCACACTTCAAGGTCAAGGTCGCCGAAGCGGAAGAAGGGACCGTCGAAAACTCGAGCATCTCCGTCGACAACGACCCGGCGAGCCCGTCCTTCGGCGATATCTATGTCGTCGCCAACGGCTCAGAACCGGAAGGGATAAGCAAGTACGAAGCGCTCGCGAACGAAGCCGGCGGCAAGCTCGAAGGCAAACTGGCGAGCATCAACAAGAGCGAAGAAGAAGAACTCTTCGGCATCCACGGCGTCGCAGTCGATCGCTCGGGCAACCTCTACGTCGATGAGGAAGAAGGCGTCATCACCTACGACGCCAACGCCCCGAAGAACAAATTCGTGCGCGCGACAGAACTGGAAGGCGGATGTCTCGAATCGCTTTCGGGCTTCGCGGTCGCGCCGCTCGGCGAAGCTTTCTACGTGGCCAAAGAACTGGAATCTCGAAGCGAATCGTGCGTGGAACCGTCGCGCGTGATCGCAGAGTACTCGAGCTCGGGCGGAGTGCTCAAGCGCGGGCTCGAGAACCAGCGATCGACCGGCGCGGCCGTGGATCTTCAAAGCGGTGACGCCGGCGACGTCTACGTGCAGGGCGGGAAGGCCGTGAGCACCTTCACCCCGGCGGGAGCCTTCATCGAGAGCTTCGGCTCAGAAGCCGGCCACGAACTGCAGCAGGGCGCCGGCATCGCCGTGGATTCGGCCACGCGCGAGGTGATCGTCGCCGACGCCCAGACCGGCGCGATCGTCACTTATGAAGAACCGCAGGAAAAGCCGCAGGTCGGCGCGCTCTCAGCGCAGGAAGTGGCAGGGAACCCCGCCGCCTTCAACCTGTCCGCGCGGATCGACCCGAAGGGTTCTGACACGCACTACTTCTTCCAGTACGGCACGGCCGACTGCGCGGCCAGCCCCGCGCTGTGCAGCGATGTGCCGGTGGCGCCTGGCCAGCTGCTCAGCGCCGGCTTCGGCGATCAACCGGTGAGCGTGCAGATCACTGGCCTGCAGGCTGGCAGCGACTACTTCTACCGCGTGCTCGCAACCAACTCACAGGGTACGAGTGCAAGCGAAGGCGCCACCTTCCAGACCCTGCCCTCGCCGGCGGTCCTACCCGACAGCCGCGGCTGGGAGCTGGTCTCGCCGGCAGAGAAGGGCGGCGGCTCGGTCGAACCACTCACCAAGGAAGGCGGCCTGATCCAGGCCGCGGCTGGCGGAGGCGCGATCGCGTATATCGCCAATGCGCCGTTCGGCGAGCAGATCGAAGGCAATCGCTCCCTCGAACCCAACCAGATGCTCTCTACCCGCACCGCCGGAGGTTGGAGCTCGCAGGACATCGTTACTCAGAGCGAACGCGGCGAAGGCTTTCGCCCCGGCGCGCCAGTCGAGTATCAGGCCTTCTCGCCGGACCTCTCGCTGGCGCTGGTCGAACCACAGCCCCCCGCCGAACCGTTCGAACGTCCGCCGCTGTCGCGCCAGGCCAGTGAACGGACGATCTATCGGCGCAACGCCCAGGCCTGTCTGAGCGGGGCGGAAGGCTGCTTTGAACCGCTGGTGAACGCCGCCAGCGACACGGCCGAACTCGCAGGCGAACAGACGAGGTTCGGCAGCAAGCTCACGCTGCTGGGTTCAACCCCGGACCTGGCCCACGCGGTGTTCGAATCGAAGGTTGGGCTGACGGCGGCGTTCCCCTCGCTTCCCTCCGAACAGAACCTATATGAGTGGAGTGCCGGCAAGCCGCCCTCGCAACAGCTCCAGCTGGTGAGCGTTCTGCCCTCCGGGGCGCCGGCGCAGGAAGCGTCGTTCGGCAGCTTCGGCAAGGGCATCCGCCACGCGATCTCTGACGACGGCTCGCGCGTGTTCTGGATGGGCCTCTCTGAAAACCCCAACCACGAAGTCTTCCAGCACCTGTTCATGCGCGACACCAACAGTCCGAAAACGATCCAGATCGACGCCGCTCAGGGGGTTGCGGAACCGAGCGAAGAACCGGAACCCGAACAGCAGGAGTTCCAGACGGCCAGCGCGAATGGCGAACGGGTCCTCTTTACCTATCCGCTTGCCTTGACCAGAGCATCGCTGCAGGCCAAAGAAGCCGTGTTCCTGGAAGAAGGTTCCGACCTCTACGTTTGCGAACTTCCCGGGGAAGCAGAAAAATGCCAGCTCACCGACCTGACCGTCGGCGGCTTTGGCGAAAGTGCCGACGTGCTGGGCGTGCTGGGCGCAAGCGAAGCCGGCGACTACGTCTACTTTGTCGCTAACGGGGTGCTGACCCCCGCGGCTTGGTCCGCCGGCGCGCGCCCCGGCGACTGCGGCGGCGAACGGATCGCGGCGGAGACCTGCAGCCTTTACCTCGCCCACTATGACAGCTCGGCTGATACGTGGGAAGAACCGCGTTTCATCTCCACTCTCTCGGGCGACGACGAACACGACTGGCTCGCGGACAACGGCGGCGAGCTGGAGCGGTTGAGCTCGCGCGTCTCGCCCAACGGGCGCTTTCTGGCGTTCATGTCAAACCGCAGCCTGACCGGCTATGACAATCGCGACGCCAATCCACTGGCACACGAAGCGCGCGACCAGGAGGTCTTCCTCTACGACGCTCAGGAAAATCGTCTGGCATGCGCATCGTGCAACCCGAGCGGCGCGCGCCCGCATGGCGTCTTTGACACCGAAAATGCGGGCGAAGGCCTCGGGCTGCTCGTCGATCGCCCGGAAGCGTGGGCGGGACGCTGGCTGGCCGGAAGCCTCCCGGGCTGGACGCAGATCGCCTCGGTGACCTACGATGGCGATGCGGCGCGCTACCAGTCGCGCTACCTCTCAGACTCCGGGCGCCTGTTCTTCAACAGCACCGACGCGCTGATCCCCCAACAGCTCTCAGGCGAGCAGCTGACGCGCACACGCGAAGAGGAAGTGGAAGGCCAAAAGACCCAGGTGGGCGTCGAGAACGTCTACGAGTACGAGCCCAAGGGCGTCGGAGGTTGTCAGAAAGAAAGCTGCGTGGGCCTGATCTCCTCGGGCGCCTCTGGGCGCGAATCGGCTTTCCTCGACGCGAGCGAAAGCGGTGATGACGTCTACTTCATCACCGCCGAGCGCTTGGTCGCCACCGATCTGGACACCAACTACGACGTCTACGACGCGCGCGTGTGCACGGCCGAATCGCCGTGTCTGAAATACGAAGTCAGCAAATCCGCGCCGTGCGAAGGGCTCAGCGGCGAAGTATCCTGCCGCGGCGCGGAAACCTCGAGCGCAGGCTCGCAGCCGGCGGCGAGCTCGACCTTCACAGGCCCGGGCAACAGCGCGCCGGCGCCGGGCCCGAGTGGCAAAGTCCCGCCGAAGAAAACGGTCAAGCTCACGCGCGCGCAGCTGCTCAAGCGCGCGCTGAAGGAGTGCCGCAAGCAGCACGCCAAGAAGAAGCGAGCGGCCTGTGAACAGAAGGCTCGCAAGCGATATGGCGCCAAGCACAAGGCGGCCAGCAAGAAGGCGGGCAGGCGCTGATGCGCCGCGTCGCTCCCCGACGCCCAGTTCTGCTCGCCCTGCTCGTCGCAGTGCTGGCAACGCTGGGGCTCTCCGCCAACGCAGATGCCGCTGTAAGCGCTCCCTGGTGGCGCCTGAGCGCGCGCCCGGCACCAACCTATGTGCCCGTCGCGGGCGAAGCGAAAATCGTGATCTATGCCACCAACATGGGTGACGCGCGAACGAGCGGAGCGATCACGATCACGGACCAGCTGCCCGCGAGCATGGTGGCCACGGGGATCGTCGCGCACGCCGAACTGGAAGGGCCGACTACCTTCTGCCAGGGGCCGCCTAGCTCACAGAGCGAACCGAGCTGCACCTACGAACACGCCGTCGAACCGTTTGAACGGATCGAAATAGAAATCACGGTGAAAATCTCGGGCGCGAGCACCGGCGAAGTGAACACGCTGAGCCTCAGCGGTGGCGGCGCGCCGGCGCCTCCCACGCTCAACCGCCCGATCACCGTCTCCTCACAACCCGTCCCGTTCGGGATCGAAAAGCTTCAGCTGATGCCCGAAGAAGCGCCGCACTCCAACGGGGAAGCCGGCGGGCTGGCCGACACGCAAGCCGGCTCGATCCCGTTTCAGCTGACGACCGTGCTGGACTTCAACCAGACGCTCGCAGGCTATCCCGGCTTCCAGTCGCTTGAAAATCGCGGCGCGGTGCCGTCGGCGCCCGCGCTGCCGCGCGATCTGGCCTTCAAGCTACCGCCGGGGCTGCTCGGCAACGTCAACGGGGTGGCGCAGTGCACCGACAGCCAGTTCGCCACGATCGGTTCTGACAACGTCAACGAATGCCCTACCGACAGCGCCGTCGGCGTGGCGACGCTGGCGCTCACCGAACCCAACAACGTCGGGCGCAACACGCGCCGCGTGCCCGTCTTCAACATGGTCCCTGCGCCGGGCGAGCCCGCGCAGTTCGGCTTCGAGGTCGAAAAAGTGCAGGTGATCCTAAAAACCGAAGTGCTCACGAATGAAAACTATGCCGTCGCGGTGAGAACGACCGACACCTCCCAGCTCGCCCAGGTGCTGAGCGCCCAGGTCACGCTGTGGGGCGAACCAGGCGCCGAAGCGCACGACACATCGCGCGGCTGGGCGTGCTTGCTCCCCTCCCGTGAAGCCGGGCCGTGCAACCCCCCGGCGCAGCGCCCGACGATCCCGTTCCTGCGCCTGCCGACCTCGTGTGAGCCGCTCGAAATGGCTGTACAAGGCACGTCCTGGCCCACAAGCACAGCTCCGAGCGGGCTCGCGCTCCAGCAACCCCAACCACTGCCCGGAGATACCCCACCGGTGGAGGTTCTCTCCGACTGCGCATCACTGCCCTTTAACCCCTCGATCGACCTCACCCCCGAACAGTCGGCTGGCAACACCCCGAGCGGGATGACGGTCAACGTCAAAGTTCCCCAGCAGCCGAGCCTGCAGCTCGGCGGGCTCGCCGAGGGCGACGTCGGGAGCGCGAGCGTCGCGCTGCCGGAAGGGATGCTGCTCAATCCCGCGGCCGCCGACGGCCTTCTGGCCTGCAGCGAGGCGCAGGTCGCTCTGCATTCGCTCGCGCCCGTGAGCTGTCCGGATGAGTCCAAGGTCGGTGTCGTGCACATTCAGTCGCCGTTCCTGCCCCGAGAACGAGAAGCGCCAGGCGAACCGCCCGAAGAAATCGACGGCGCCATCTATCTTGCTGAGCAGGATGAAAACCCTTTCGGCTCACTGCTCGCGCTATACATCGTGGCCGAATCCCCCGTGTCGCATGTGTTGGTCAAGCTCGCGGGTGAAGTGAGGCTCGACCCGAGCACGGGTCAGATCGTCTCGACGTTTACCGATACGCCGCAGCTCCCCTTCGAAGACCTCACGTTGGAACTGTTTGGCGGACCGCGCGCGTCGGTCACCACGCCCGCGTCCTGCGGACCCCACACGACGAGCGCGTCGTTCACCTCTTGGTCGGGGGCGCAACAGCCCGCGTCGAGCACGTTTCAGACAACCGCGGGCGCCGAAGGCGGGGCGTGCACGCAGCCCGAGCCGTTCTCGCCGTCCTTCAGCGCCGGCTCGACCAACATCCAAGCCGGCGCGTTCACACCGTTCACCCTGACGATCGCACGACCGGACGCCGACCAGGTGCTCAACTCGGTCACGGTGCACCTGCCCACCGGCCTGGCCGCGATCCTCGCCTCGGTCACCCCCTGCCCGGAACCCCAGGCCGCCACGGGTCAATGCCCGCCGCAGAGCGAAATCGGACACGCTGTCTCGAGCGCCGGCCTCGGCTCTGATCCGTTCTCGCTGCCGGGAAGGGTGTTTTTGACCGGCCCCTATCACGGCGCACCCTTCGGTCTATCGATCGTGACCCCGGCTGACGCCGGGCCATTCCACCTCGGCAACGTGATCGTTCGCTCGGCGATCAGCGTCGACCCGCAGACCGCCGCCGTCACGATCACCAGTGCCTTACCGACGATGGTCTCAACCGCGGAACATCCAGACACCGGTATTCCCGTGCAGCTCAAGCAAACGACCGTGACCGTCGACCGGTCAGGCTTCGAGTTCAACCCCACCAACTGCAGTCCGATGGCGATCGCGGGAACGCTCGGCGGCGCCCAGGGCGCCAGCGCCAATGTCTCATCCCGCTTCCAAGTCGCCAACTGCGCCTCGCTGCCGTTCCATCCCAAGCTGACAGCGAGTACGAAAGGCCAGGCGAGCAAAGCCGACGGCGCGAACTTCGACGTCAAGGTCGAATCCAAGGGCCTCGGTCAGGCGAACATCGCCAAAGTGCGCCTGCAACTGCCAAAGGCGCTGCCGGCGAGGTTGACGACGCTTCAGAAAGCGTGCACCGAAGGGGCGTTCAACGCCAATCCGGCGAGCTGTCCGGAAGGGTCGGTGATCGGCCAGGCGACGATCCGTACCCCGGTGCTGCGCAGCCCGTTGACGGGTCCTGCGTATCTGGTCTCCCACGGCGGCGCGGCGTTCCCGGATGTCGAGTTCGTTCTGCAGGGCGAAGGGATCACGTTGGTGTTGGATGGCAAGACGCAGATCAAGAACCAGATCACCTATTCGAAGTTCGAATCTGCGCCGGATGCGCCGTTTACGACCTTTGAAACGGTGCTGCCGGCGGGTCCGCATTCGGCGCTGACGGCCAACCTGCCGGAAAAGGCGAAGTTCAACCTGTGCTCGTCGAGTCTGTCGATGCCGACGGAAATCGTCGGCCAGAACGGCGCGGTGCTCAAGCAGACGACGAAGATCGCCCTGCAGGGCTGCAAGGTCAAGTCGTCGAAGCTGAAGAAGCTCACGCGCGCGCAACTGCTAAAGCGCGCGCTCGCGGCCTGCCGCAAGCGGCGCAGGCACGCCAGAGCCAAACGCGCCGTCTGCGAAAAGCAGGCGCGCAAGCGCTACGCCGCGAAGAAAGGCCATCCGCGGAGTCAAGCGAACTCGCGCTCGCTGATGCGCTGAGTCGAGGCGCGGCGCTATCCCCGTCCGATCTCGCTCAGCCGCGCCTGAAGGGACGCCGCATGCAGAGCTTGCGGGCATCGGGGTCGGATATGCTGGCGCCGGTCCAAGAGTCGATGCCTTGCCTGTCCCAGCCCGTCACGAAACGCCTCGCGGTGTTTGCTGCGAGCGCGCTGAGCCTGTCGCCGGCTGTGGGCTGCGGAGCCTCCACAACGACGAGTACGACCACGATTACGCAAAGCCAACCGCTCGCCGCGACAGCCACGACGACAGCGCCGGCGCAAGTCCAAACGAGCACGAACACGACGCCGTCGAGCCCGAGCGGCCCGACCGCATCGACCACACCAGGCACGGTCGCTGTGCCGAAGCCCCAGATCAGCTGGGACCCGATCCCATTCGGCAGCGAACGCAAGGCACAGATGGTCGCGTACGTGCGAAGGCATTACGGCAGCTTCATGGCCCCTACGTACAAGCTCATCGATCCACACGTGATCGTGATCCACTACACCGAGACGCCCACCTTTCAGGCGACCTACAACACGTTCGCTCCGGACACTCCCGACCCCGAGCTACACGAGCTGCCAAATACCTGCGCACATTTCGTGATCGATAAAGACGGCGGCATCCATCAGCTCGTGCCGCTGGACATCATGTGCCGGCATACGGTCGGACTGAACTGGACTGCGATCGGGATCGAGCACGTCGGCGATAGCGACCAGGAAATACTGGATAACCGGGCGCAGATGGCCGCCAGCCTGCAACTGGTGCGCTGGCTTCGCTGCCGCTATCACATCGCAATTCGCAACGTGATCGGGCACAACGAGAGCCTCTCCAGCCCATACCATCGCGAGGATGTGCTCTCTCTTCGCACGCAAACGCACTCCGACTTCGATCACAGCGACATGCAGATCTACCGGCGGCGCCTGACTGCCGCGGGCGGCTGCGGATAACCAGACCGCCGGTTACCAGATCAGGCGGCTCTCATCGCGCGCCGTATCTTGATGCGACACCCGATGCGCCTCGTCTGCGCGAGTGACGTCCCCACGGGACTCCGATTGAAGCCAGTCCTCGGCAGGGCCAGCACGCCGTGGGGCACGTTCCGCCGTAGACAGTTGGCCTACCGGCCCTATCACCACCGGCTCAACAGCCGCGATGCCCTCTTCCTGTTCCTGATCGAACACCGTTCGCATGTCAAGCTCTGCGGTCTCCTGATCCAGGCTCGGGGGGAGCTGCGAGCGAGCGTGTCCAGCCGCGTCGGCTGGCTCCCTGGTCGTGCGGCGGTCCTCGACGGCGAACCCCGCGTTCGCCGTACCCCAGGGTTCTTCGACTGCGGGTTCGCCCGGGCGATTCGCGCGGCGGGCGCGACGCTCCTGGCGTGCCGCCACCGCCACATCCCGGCCGTGTCGACGCTTTAGCTCCATATGCTCGCGGATGGCATCGTCGAACAGTCCCATCGCCCGATAGACCTTACTTGGCGCACCGGCCGAATCCCGGCGGCCGTTCGGCCGGGCCGCTCGCTGCCCGTAGCACTACACTCTTCAGGTCCCGCGCGATCGCTCGCCCGGGCTGCATGGGGCTATAGCTCAGTTGGGAGAGCGCCTGGATCGCACCCAGGAGGTCGCCGGTTCGAGCCCGGCTAGCTCCACTTTGTGGTGTCTCAAGACATCGGAGACAGATGTCGCGAGACATCGTAGACACAGCTGCTAGCCAAGCGGCTGGTACTTGCGGCTGGGATCGAGCGCCAGCTGGCGCAAGATCTCGCCCTCGGTGCTGAGCACGCGAACGTCGCGATCGGCGACCAGCAGGACCACGCGGCGGCCCTTGTTCGCCCTTCCAAGGGCGATGTGGCGCAGGCGGCTGCGATAGCGCAGCGTGACGCTGCCGCCGGCGTCGACCCTGTCGTGGCGGACCCGGTAGTGGCGCGCCGGCGGGTGGCCGTTGCCCTTGGGTTCGGCCTTGATGCGCGCACCGTAGGCTTCGGCGGGCGTCCTGCGGGCGAGCGCCCGGTGCGGGCGCTGCTCGTTGTAGTAGGCGATGAAGCGGTCGATCTGCGCCTGCAGCCGCGCCAGCGAGCGCGCCGGGCGCTGCGCCGCGAGGTGCTTCTTGAGCGTCTGGTGGAAGCGCTCCACCTTGCCGCAGGTCTGCGGGTGATAGGGACGCGAGTGCTTGTAGAGGATGCCGAGCGCGATCAGCTCGGACTCGATCGCGCAGCGCCCGTTGCGGGGCGCGGCGGTGTAGACCGCCCCGTTGTCTGACAGCAGCGATTCCGGCAGCCCATGGCGCGATGTGGCCTCATAGAACGTGGCAACGACGTCGGGCGCCCTGACCTGCGCAAACGCCTTGGCCGCCACGCACAGGCGCGAGTGGTCGTCGATCACGCTTATGATCTCGACCTCGCGCCAGCAGGTGATGTCGCTCTGCCACAACTCGTTGGGGAGCTCCGCGCATAAGCGCACGTAGGAGCTGCGCGGTCGCTTGTGCGGCTGCGCGGTGACGCGGCCTTCGGCCTTCAGCACACGCCAGATCGTCGAGGCAGAGGGGACCTGCTCGTGTTTGCGCGCCAGGTGGGTGTGGATCGTCTGCGCGCCGGCGTCAAAGCCGTCCTTGCTCAGCTGCTTTCGCAGCGCGAGGATCTCCGACACGAAAGCCTGCGATGTCTTGCACGGCGAGCGCCGCGGTCGCCGCGAGCGGGGCACAAGGCCCTCGTCGCCTTCGGCGCGATAGCGCGCGATCAGCTTGTAGATCCAGCTGCGATGCACCCCATGGCTGGCGGCCAGCTCGGCGACCGGCCTGCCCTCGAGCAGATGTGCCTCCACCAGATACCGCGCCATCCCCATCGGAGAACTCCTTCCCTCGGTGTCTCCGATGTCTTGACACAGGTGTCGCCTATCTCATGAACTCACACACGGCTAGCTCCACTTTTCAGAAATCCCTGCTCGTGGCTCGGTTTTGATCGGGCTGAGCTGGCGGAAACCGCGTCGAGTTGGCGTGGAATAAAGGCACGAGTGCCTTTATTCCAGGTCTTGAGGCCCAAGCAAGCATTCGGTACTGGCTATGCGTGTTGGGTGCGCAAACTCGATCGGGCTCTGCTGGCGGTGGATCCCGGTTCGCGCGTGGGCCGGCTCGATGACGGCCGCGTCGATAGACTCGCGCGCTTTCATGGTCAGGGGGTCCGCCTTGTTCGCTTCGCTTGTCTACGTCGCTCTGGGGCGTCTGCTCCAACTCGTGATGCTCCGGTGGCGCTCACGGGAGTTCAAGGAGCTCGGGATCGTGGTGCTGCGTCACGAGCTTGGCGTTCTGCGTCGCCAAGCCGGACGCCCTGCGTTGCGACCCGTCGCCCGAGTCTTCCTTGCTGCCGTGAGCCGACTCCTGCCGCGGGAGCGCTGGAGCTTGTTCCTGGTGACGCCCGAAACGCTTCTGCGTTGGCACCGCCGCCTCCTCGCGCCGCGCTGGATCCATCCGAGGCGGCCGGGCCGCCCTCCCGTGAACCGGGAGATTCGCGGGCTCGTTGTGCGCCTCGCTCGCGAGAACCCCCGCTGGGGTTATCAGCGGATCGTTGGCGAGCTCGCGTTGCTGGGAGTGAGCGTCGCCGCGACCACGGTCCGCAAGATCCTGCGCGAGGCAGGGCTCGGACCAGCTGGCAACAGAGGGAGCGTTTCCTGGCGTGAGTTCATCCGGGGTCAGGCCGCCAGCGTGCTCGCCTGCGACTTCTTGACCGTCGACACGCTGTTCGACGGTCGGCTCTACGTTCTCTTCTTTATCGAGCTCGCCACTCGCCGCGTGTATCTTGCGGGGTGCACCCAGCACCCGAGCGGCACGTGGGTCGCACAGCAGGCGCGCCAGCTCGCTTGGTTACTCGCCGAGCGGGCCGACTCGCCGGGCTTTTTGATCCACGATCGCGACTCGAAGTTCAGCGGCGTTTTTGACGAGATCTTTCGCAGCGAGGGGATCGAGATCGTTAGGACGCCGATCCAGGCGCCCCAGGCAAACGCTTACGCCGAGCGCTTTGTCGGCACGCTCCGGCGCGAGTGCCTGGACTGGATCTTAGTCATCGGGCGTCGCCAACTCGAGCGCGTGCTGCGCGTTTACGTTGAGCACTACAACGGGCATCGCCCGCATCGCGGTCTTGGGCTCGTTGCGCCACAGCCGCGACCGTATCTGCGGCTGGCTGAGCCTCGGATCCGCACCGCGTGCACCGACGCGATCGCCTCGGAGGACTCATACACGAGTACCGGGCTGCGGCATGAGCACGACCGAATTTACGCACCCCACAGGTCCGCATTCCGTTCAAGGCGCCGAACGCCAACGCTCATGCCGAGCGCTTGGTGCGCACGCTGCGCGAGGAGTGCCTCGACTGGTTGCTCGTCGTGGGCCGGCGGCACCTCGAACGGGGTCTTACGCGAGTACGTCGACCATTACACCCGCGAGCGCCCACACCGGGCGCTTGAGTTGCGCGCGCCCCAGCCGTCACTGCACGTGATCCCGCTCCGCCCACGACCCCAGACCGCGGTTAGCCGGCGAGACCTCCTTGGAGGACTCATCCATGAGTGCGCGTGGGCGGCGTGAGCACGGAGCACCGAGTTTGTGAACCCTGCGGCCACCAAGTCGCCGTACTTAGCCGCCAGATTGCCCGGCCGAAGGCCAACATCGGCGAGTTTCCGTCAAGTGCCTAGGGGCACTCGATGGACCGTCGGTGGTGTAGGCAATGTCTGAGCGTTGGCACCAATATGAGAAGCACCCCTTACGCAAGGCTCGAGGAGGAGTGAGCCGGCGACCCGCCCTCCACCGCGAACCTCAACAGCGCACGGCCATGTGCCATTGCTGCTTTGATGTCCTCTGTGAAAGGTAGTTGTCAAGTACGAAAAAGACCCCGACATGAGCGGCTCACCGAGAATCAGCGAGATTCGACTGCAGGTCTTAAGGCGTTTGCTCACTTTACGCTCGCGTTTGCCGATCAGGGGTGAACCGCCTCGACTCGCCAGTGTTCTGGGTGCGCAGTCCGCTCGCACGCGCGCGTGTCACGCGTGCAGGCATCTTCGTCTGAGGCCCCTTCCGACGCTCCTGAAACACCGGCGTACTTTCTGCCCTTGACAACTGCAGGAGATCGTGCAACAGTCCGGGTTGACCCTGGGGGCTATCGGGTTCCGCGGTGATCAGAGGTGCATTCTTGTGGTTGGCACCGATGGCGGTCTGTGAGGCTACGCGTCCTCGGCGAGATCAGCTCGTAGGTCGAGTAACGGAAGCACCGGATGCGTGCTGGTTTGCCAGCCGGAAGAGATCCAATCGCACTGAAGCAGGCTCGCCCGCGAACAAGCGGCTTGCAAGCATGCGTTGGTGTTGGGGTCGGTAGTCCCAGGCGGGTGCGCCTTTACGAATGGCCGTTGCTTGAGGTGAGTGTCGGCCAACTACCCCTAGAGGGGGAAGGAGTAATGAAATGAGACGGATCAAGTGTGTGTATGTCGTCGTCGCGGCGCTCGTCGCGTCGCTTGCTGCTTTGAGCGTCGCCACGTCGGCGCTGGCTGCTAGCAACCCATTCAAGGTGTTTCGCTATTGTCCGCTCGCCAACCCGTTGGTGGACGAAAACGGGTGTCAGACCGCGAAATCGGGAGGCGAATCAGAATTCACAGCGGGCAACGTAAAGGTGCCGCTACTAAAGTCGATCACCCTGAACCTTGGGTTCCACGAAAAAGAAATAGAACCGGAATTCCTGGAAATCTGGGGTGCCGAATATGGCTATGAAACGATGACCAAAGCAAAGCAGGAAATACCGGGTGGCCTGACATCCGAGGTGGATACGGCTCTGCTGTCGCCGATGGAACTGGCGAGGTACGAAAAAATTGTAGGCGAAGGGAAGACCAAGGTGACGGCGACGGTAGAGCTCGCGGGGTCGACTACACCGACCGGGATCAAGATCAATCTGGGGGCCTTTCTTTCAGAAGAAGGCACCGCGATGGTGATACCGACACAGGTCAAGTTGAGCAACCCGTTCCTCGGTGCGACGTGTTACGTCGGCTCTAACACAAACCCGATCGTCGTCCACACGACAACGGGGACGACGTCCCCGCCCGAAGGGATCGAACCGATCAAAGGCCGCCTTGGCGAACTCACCGTCATAGGAGGAGGCAGGATACTGGAGGTCTCGCATGCGCGGCTGGTCGACAACACCTTCGCCGTCCCGGGTGTAACCGGCTGCGGAGTAAACAACGGCGCCAACGCCGCTATCGATGCGGGGGCCGGCCTGCCATCACCGGCAGGACACAACACTGTCATCCTCGAAGGCACCATATTCCAGGCGGGCGCCGAAGCGGTGAAAGAAGGACTCGGGCTCTAGGAGTACGTATCAGTGAAGACAGAGGCCCGCCGCGTCGACGGCGGGCCTCTGTTCCGTCTGCCTCGGGTTCCCATTCGCTTAGGCAGCTTGCGACTGCTTCGGGCCGGTGGCACAGGGTGTGAGTGCCGGAAACCCGATCAGGGGCGCCCCGAAGACGATGCGGCCTGGGCTGTAGGGTCGAAAATTCCCGCGAGCCGCTCAGTCCCGCTTCGATGGCCCGACGATCATCTCGCCGCTGGCGACGAGCGGCCTGCTCCGCGTGGGAAGGGAGAAGCGACGTTGCTATTCCTCGGCCTGTAGGGGTCGAAATGGCGATTTGCCGCGTGAAGAGTGCCAAAACCCTGATCCGGCCTGAGCGCAAGCCGCGGTCCCGCTCGAGGAGCATCGCGCAACGCTCTTCTTCTCTGAGCCGGCGGGTCTTTGTTCGCTCCGCGCCGATTCGTTCAGGCACTTGTGGCCAGGAATGCCTGAATCCAAGGGTAATCGCCGATAATCCGCGCACATCCGGGCCGCGACCGGAGCATAGCTGCCTCGCAAACTCCCTGCTAATCGGCGGCTTTCAACACGAAATCCTTGCGGAGATCGCACCCAGGAGGTCACCGGTTCGAGTCCGGTTAGCTCCATGCGAGGCTCCTGGAAACAGGGCGCTCTCTGCTGGTCCACCCATCGGTGCCCGGGCGGGAGGGGCGCTAGTCAACCTCCGGTCAACCTCATGCAGGTGTGCTCCAGGCTGCTCGACCAAGACGAGCCAGAGGAGCACGATGGAACTGGAACGAAGCGCGCGCCGCGCCCACGTCGAGCGCGGCGTCTACAGGGCGCCGAACGGCAACTACGCGGTCTGCGCACGGCACGCCGGCAAGCTGCGCTTCCTGACAGCAGGCCCCGATCTCGACGCCGCCCGGCGGAGCGTTTCGGTCTGATCTCGTCTCGCACGGTGCGCACCCATCGCTCGGCGACTGCGTTGGCCCTCGGCGCCCGTATCGGCGTCTTGATCACGCTGGCGCCCTGAGAGCGAAAGACCTCGTCGAACGCGCCGCAGAACTTCGCGTCGCGGTCATGGATGAGATGGCAGACATCTTGGAATCGTTCTTCGATCGCGAGGTTGCGGGCCTGTTGGGTGACCCACAGCGAGTCGGGATTGGCGCTTACGCCGGCTAGGTGCACGCGCCGCGGGCGAAGCTCGATGAAGAACAGGACGTACAGCCTGCGCAGCCAGATCGTGTCGACCGTGAAGAAGTCGCACGCCACGATCCCGTGCGCTTGCGCGCGCAGGAACTCCGTCCAGGAGGGCCTGTCACGCCGTGGCGCGGGCCCGAGACCCGAGCGGCGCAGCAGCGATCTGATCGTCGTCGCCCCCACGCGGACGCCGAGCTTGCGCAGCTCACCCTGGATGCGCATGCAACCCCAGCGCCGGTTCTCGCGCGCGAGGCGCAGCACGAGCTCGCGGGTGCCCGCATCAAGCGAGGGTCGACCGGGACGACCGCGGCGGTAGGTCCATCGGCGACGCACGAGCTCGCGGTGCCAGCGAAGCAGGGTCTGCGGCGAGACCAGAAACACCGGCCAGCGTTCACGCGGCAGCGACCCACTCGCGGCGGCCAGGAGCACCCGATCGCAATGCCGAAGCTCAGGGCGCTTGACGCTCCGACGTAGGACCGCCAGCTGGTGGCGCAGCACCGCGTTCTTGACCTCCAGCGCGCTGGCGCCCGAGGTCCCGGCGAGCATCCTCAACAGGCGCCCGATCAGCAGGTGGGCCACGAAGAAGAACATCGTCCCCGATCTTATGGATCGCCCTTCATGCCGGCGGATCGAGGTTTTCGCGCCCCACAGGCTAGCTCAGTCGGTTAGAGCGCTTCTCTGATAAGGATTCGCTCTGGCCCGTTTTCCTCGCAGTTTCGGCTCTTATCAGCCAGATTTCGCCCCCGTTCTGGCGCTAGAGTGTTACATGGATGTTCCATTCGGAACGCAGAGTCGACGCCGCCGACGGGTCGTGAGCGTCCACCGATACAAGCCGTGGGACGGTATCTGGGTTCGACGTAGCTCTCGCTGGCCTACTGCTGAAGAATCGGTGAAAGACAGGAGTGGTGGTTTCCTGGAGCCAATCCAGCATGAGTAAGCGGATCGCGGTCATCGGAGGGGGAGCCGCCGGGCTCAGCGCCGGGTATCTGTTGCGACGAGAGTTCGAGTTGACGCTGTTCGAGAAGCAGCCGCGCTTGGGTGGCAATGCTTACACCTACACAGCGCGCGACGGCCAGACGCTCGACATTGCCGTGGCCGCGTTCAGTCGGGCGGGCTCGAAGCACTTCTTTCGGCTGCTCGACGAGCTGGGCATTGCTACGCGTGCCTCGGCGGGCTCATTCATGAGCCTCCACGATCTCGACACGCGCGAAGGCATTTACATAACGCCGAACCTCCGAGGGCTTCGCGCCCAGCGCTTTCGGATGCTGCGCCCGTCGCAGCTGCGGCCCTTGTGGCAGCTCTCGCGCGGGTTGGCGTCGGCGCGCAGAATCCAGGAAGCGGGCGGATTTCGTGGTCTCACCGTACGCGAGGGCCTGCGCCTGCTCCCGCGCATCACCGGTAACGCGGAGATGATCTTCATGTGTGCGCTTTGCCTCCTATCCTCGATGAGCGCCGAGGAAGTGCTGGAAGGGCCTGCGCAATTCTTCTTCGGGAAGCTCGCCGTCGCCGACGATGTGATCTCACCGAAGGCGATCTATTCGGTGCGCACCCTTCCGGGAAGAACGAGTAGCTACGTGTCCGCCCTGGCACGGGCCTTTGGGGAGCGGATCGTCTGCAACGCACGCATCCGGACCGTGCTCCGCGAGGACGAGGGGATCCGGATCGTGTTCTCCGATGGTGGCGAGGCTACCTTCGAGAAGGTGATCTTCGCCTGCAACGCCGACCAGGTGTTGGAGCTGCTCCAGGCGCCGACGCCGCTCGAGCGGGAGCTGCTTTCCGCGTGGCGCTACAAGGAGGGCCGGCTGGTTGTGCACCGGGACTACACCGCATTCCCGAAGCGGGAGCTGATGCAGGCATACACCTTTCTCTACCGACGGCAGGATGGTGTTTTCTCGACCTCCGTTAATGGGAGCCTGTGGTTCGAGCCATCGGCCCGGCGCACATGCGACCTGATTGCCTCCCAGCACCCGAACTTCCCGATCCGGGATGATCGAATCGAACTCGACACCGTGCTGCGAACGCCGATCTTCGATTTCCAGTCCTGCGCGACGACCGCCCGGCTGCCCACCCTGAACGGCGTGCAGAACACTTTTTTTTGCGGCAGCTATTTCGGCTACGGCCTGCACGAGGATGCGATCAGCTCTGCGGTGGAGGTGGCCCGGGGGCTGGGCGTTGAGCCCTGGCAGTAGGGAGATTTGGGGGAGGCGGCTTCTCATGAGCAGATCGGAAGCGAGAGAGCCAAGGCGCTCTCGCGAGTCCTGCCGAGGAGACGCTCGGCGGTGTTTTCCGTGCGGCCCGAGATCCTGCTTGGCTGGCACCGTCGGCTGGTTACTCGTCGCTGGAGCTATGGAGCGAGGCCGGGACGGCCGCGCAGACGCGATCGGCTGAGCGAGCTGGTCAAGCGGTTCGCCGCGGAGAACCCAACCAGGGGATACCGGCGGATCGCCGGCGAGCTTCGGCGGATCGGGATTCGCGTGGCGCCCTCAACGGTATGGGGATCCTCCAAGGACGAGGGGATCGATCCGGCGCCCCAACGGGCAGGGGATGAGCTGGGCCGCGTTCCTGCGCGCCCACGCTAAGAGCGTCCTCACCTGCGACTTCCTCCGGTCGAAACCGTGCTCCTCAAGCGTCATGACGTGCTCGGTGGCCTCATCCACGAGTACGAGTTTGCGGCGTGATCGAGTTTTCGGCACCCACAGGCTGTGCTCCGGCGCAAGGTCAGAAGGCCCGAGCTGGGCCCGGCCGATCGAGCGCTGCTGGCCGCGCTGTTGCGTGTCATGCCTCGTAAGTGCTGGCCGACGTTCTTCGTGCGACCGGAGACCCTGTTGCGCTGGCATCGGCGTCTGGTTGCTCGTCGCTGGACCTATCAGGCCGGCCCAGGCCGGCCGTGCAAGTGCAAGGAGATCCGCAACCTCGTCCTGCGTCTGGCCTCGGAGAACCCGACCTGGGGTTGCAGGTGGTGCGTCCGGGTGCAAGCACCGCGAGCGCACCGGCAGGCAGCGGCCCCGCCTAGGAGCATTCATCGCCTCGGGTCGGGCGGTGGCAAGATGACCGACCGAGCGCGACCACGATCCCGGTGCTCATCTATCCCGATGTGCGCGCTGCGGTGAGTTGGCTGAGCGAGGCTTTCGGCTTCGTCGAGCGCCTCCAGATCGGCGAGGACCATCGGTCGCAGATGAATGTCGGCGAAGGCGGCGCGGTGATCATTGGCGACGTCCGCTACGACCGCGTGCCGCCACGTCCAGGCGAAGTCACACACTCCCTCCAGTTGCTGTCTACCGAGATCTGAGATCTCATGATCTGACTGGCTCTTCGTGCCTCACACGGCGATGACGATCTTACCTTGGGCGTGTCCTTCTCCCTGGTACCGGAGAGCTTCAGGGACATCACTCAAGGTGTAACGCCTATCGAGGACCGGCGCGACCTTTCCGGCTTCGACGAGAGTCTTCAGAACAGCCAGGTCCTCTCTGGCGTGTTTCACGACGAACACGCGCATCCGCTGGCGTACGAACGGCGATAGCAAGAGCGCCTTGATCTGACGAGCGAGCCCGAACCGACGACCTTGTTCCTTCACGTCGACCACGACGTAGGTGCCCCGGGGGGTTAGCGCTCGCCTGCAGTCCGATAGCGAACGGCTCCCGACCAGATCGAGCATCACGTCGTAACGCTGCTCGGCTTGGGTTAAGTCCTCCTTCGTGTAGTCGATAACCTGGTCCGCGCCAATTGATCGGACCATGTCGACGTTCCTCGTGCTGCAGACGCCGGTCACGTTCGCTCCGAACGACTTCGCGATCTGCACGGCGAACCTGCCTACGCCGCCCGCCGCGCCGTTGATCAACACCCTCGTGCCCTGCCTGCACCTTCCCTTGATCGCGAACGGCAGCGAGGGCAGTGAACGCGGAGTCTCCAACGACCGCCGACTGCTCAACCGTGAGGTGGGCCGGCTTCGGCCAGGAAGTTGTTCTCTTCAGCGCACGCATACTCGGCGAAGGCGCCCTTCCACCAGCCGAAGACCTCATCGCCCGGTCGAACCTGCTTCACGTTCCTACCGACCGCCTCAACCTGACCGGCGATATCCAGTCCCGGGATCTCGCGCTTAGGCTTGCGCAGGCCGGACACCATGCGCATTGCGTACGGCATGCCCCTCAGGAGGTGCCAGTCGCCGATATTGACGGCCGCCGCGTGGACGCGTACCAGCGCCTCATCGTCCTTGACGACCGGCTCGTCAATGTCCTTGAGCCGCAGGACGTCCGGTGAGCCGTACTTGCCTTGGACGATCGCCTTCATCACGTTCTACCCGAGCCATCGCCGGATTTACGCGACGCTACCCGCCGGTACCGAACGGACGCGGGAATCGGGTCCAGCCCGCGTCGCGGGCATTCGATCCCCTGGATGCGGCGCTCGCGTCACACCGACCCGTTAAGGCTACTGCCTGCTTGCGCAAATCCCGGTGGGCCCGCTCGACATCGCCGCCACCGCGCGGCAACTGCGGCAGGAAGAAGCGCGCCATCACCGGCGCTTGCTGTCGGGGCGGGCGCGACTTTGCATCGCGCGCTGGGTAGCGCTTACGCTCCTTGGCCGTCATCTGCCTAGTCACAAGCTTGCCCTGGGCGACCTGCTCACGTAGGTCCTTGAGCTTCTGTTCGCGCTTCTCCTGCTGGCGAAGCTGCTGGGGCCCGGGCATGTGCAACGCTCCCAAGGATCACGCGCCCTGAATGTGTGGCCAACATTGGCGCGCTGTTGATGAGGCGTCGGGGATGCTCCCCTCAAACCCCGTTGCCGGTTTCGCGCAGTCAGTCAATGCGCTGGCGTTAGTATGCGTAACCAGCTTAGCCCGTGGCGGGCGGGTCGCCGGTGGGCAGCGCGTGATCTGATGCCATCGCGACCCCACGGTTCCCCGCCCCGTGTTGCATCGTCAATGGCAGTACCTGCTAGCGTCTCCCCCAGCGGTCGACCTTCGGCCGCGAGGCAGCTCGCTTGAGTCCCGCCGGGAGCGGTTCGGGTCGGCCAGAGCCTCCGAACCGTACGCGGCACCAAGCGCCGCCAAAGGAGTCATCGATGTCCACGCAGTCTTTCGCCGACCTCGGCGTTTCGAGCGCCGTGTGCGCCGCTCTCTCGCGCTGCGGTATCACGGCGCCGTTCCCCGTTCAGCGGCTCGTTATACCGGACGTGCTCGCCGGCCGGGACGTTCTCGTGAAGTCGCCCACCGGCTCGGGCAAGACGCTCGCGTTCGGGATCCCCCTCGTTGAGCGCCTGGAGGCCAGCGCGCGGGGACCCGCTGCTCTCGTCCTGGCACCCACCCGCGAGCTGGCGATCCAGATCGTCGACGAGCTTCGCGTCGTGGCTCGTGCCCGCCGCCTGCGCGTCACGGCCGTCTACGGTGGCGTCGCAATCGCCCCGCAGGCGGGCCAAGCAGCGAGAGCGCAAATGCTCGTCGCTACACCCGGGCGTTTGGAGGACCTGTTGCAGCGCCGCGCATTCGCGCTGGACGGGATCCGGGCTCTCGTGCTGGATGAGGCCGACCGCATGCTCGACATGGGCTTCCGCCCGGCCATCGATCGCATCGTCGGCGCCTGCCCCACGACGCGACAGACGCTGTTCTTCTCAGCGACGCTCGACGGCGTTGCAGGCCGGCTCGCGGCCGGCTACACGAGTCGGGCGATCGCCCACGAGCACGGCGAGCCGGTGCGACACGAGACGGCCCACGTCGAGCACCGGTTCGTCCCGGTACGAGATGGTGCCCGTCTGCAGGCACTCGTGCACGAGCTGCGTGGGGAGCGGGACCGCGCGCTAGTGTTCGTGCGAACCAAGCGGGGAGCCGACCGCCTCATCAAGCGCCTCGATGCCCACGGCGTTGACGCCGTGGCGATTCACGGGAACAAGTCACAGCGCCAGCGTGAGAAGGCGCTATCGCGATTCCGAGCAGGCCGGGTAGACACGCTCGTCGCCACCGACGTGGCCGCCCGAGGCATCGACGTGAGCGGCGTCTCGCACGTGATCAACTTCGACCCGCCCGGCGACCACGAGGCTTACATCCATCGGATCGGCCGCACCGGCCGCGCTGGTCACGGTGGCGTCGGCATTACGCTCGTAGGCGCGGCCGAGCACCGGGAGATGCGACAGCTCGCCCGCCGGCTCGGCATCTCCCAGGGCCTCGATAGGCACGAAGTTCGCGGCCGTCGTCGGTGACGGCGGGCGCCCAAAGGAACCGAGCCACGTCATCCACAGCGAGTTCACACATGTACGGACGTTCGGGGTGGACGACAAGATCACCGAGGATGTCCCGGTCGCCGTGGAACTTGGTGGCGGCCTCCGATGGTTGATTTTGTCATGTAGGGGAAGCGGTCATCTCCTCGCGGATGGTGTGACGGTGAAGGTCGCGCTCGACGGATAGCGCGAGCTTGGCGAGTTGCGCGTGGCCGACGATGCGTCTGAACTGGCGCTCGGCTTCGAGCATCCCGGCGGCGGTCCAGCGCAGGCACATCTCGCCTGAGTGCCAGCGCTTGACGTTGCGGCTGGTGTGGCGGACGGTCTGGATCATCGACTCGCATGGGTTCGTGCTCTGGAGCGTTCGCTTCAGGCGGCCCTTCACACCAAGACGAGTGACGGTGAGGGTCTCCTCCATGCCCTCGCGTAGCGAGGCGGCGGCGCCGGGGTGCGAGTGCTCGAGCTCCCCGACGAGCGTCCGCAGGGATGCGAGCGCGCGGTCATGGTCATCCTCGGCCCACGCGCGTCGTAGCCGCATCTTGATTTGCGGGCGGTCGCGTTCGGCGAAGTGGTCGAGCACACCGCGCTCTATTTGGTGGAGGGCCGGTTGTCAAGCTCGCTGTGTTTGTTCACCTCCTGCGGGGTGTGGTGGTCGGTGGAGCTCATCTCTATTTCGGCGCTCTCTTTGCGCACACCGTGTCGGTGGGAGCTGTCGCGGCGACTCAAATCCTTAGTTGGGCCTCACCTCGGCCAGAACGCAACGGGAGTTTGCCGTGACAGTCGCGTCGCGTCGACGCGAAGCCTTGAAGGGTTCCTGCAGGCTCAGCACGTGCCATGCAGCGATCAGGATCTTGCGAGCGACGGCGGCCTTCGCGGGGTTGCTCTTGCCGCCGGTCCTGGTCTTGACGTCGCGGTAGAGCGGATGCCATGGGTTCGTCGGGCGGTAGGCGTTCTGCGCCGCCTCGACCGCGGCCCAGCGCAGCAGGCCGGGCCCGGCTTTGGAAAGCCGGCCAGTGCGCGAGCTTTCCCCTGACTGCGAGACGCGCGGGGACAGTCCTGAGTAGCCGACGAGCTTGCGCGCGCTGGGGAACCTCGAGACGTCGCCGATCACCGCCGCGAACGTGAGGCCGAGCAGATCGCCAAGGCCCGGGATGCTCCTGAGCAGCTCGACACGTGGGTCGGCCAGCGCCAGCGGGCGCAGTTCGCGCTCTAACGGACGCAGCCGGCCGTCGAGCAGCTCGACCACCGCGACGGCCTCAGCGACCGATCGCCGCCATACCTCAGGAACCCCTCTTCGCTGAAGTAGCTCGGACGCGTCGGGTGCCGCCAACCGCTTGAACGCCAGCTTCACCCCCCACTGCGTGAGGATCCCCTGCGCTCGATTCTTCGCGGACGTGCGCAGCCGAACGAGATGCATCCGCCGCAGGAGCCGCTCCTTCAACGCGCGGTCATCAAGCGAGGACACCCACAGCTCCGGCACGAGATCGCGCCGAGCGAGCTCCGCGAGCACGCGCGCGTCGATCACGTCCGTCTTCACTGCCAGCGAGGCAACCGCCTTGACCTTGCGGGCATCGGCGATCTGCACGCGCCAGCCTGCCGAGGCCAGCCTGTCCCGCACCCATGCTGCACCGCTCATCATCTCCACGCACGCGTTGACATCACAGCCGAGCGCGACGACCAGCCGCGCGAGGCCGTCCTCGTCAGCGGGGATCCAGTCCTCGCCGAGAATTCGTCCGCCATGATCCTTCGCGCACCACCGCGCGCGCCGGTACGCCCAGTCAATTCCCACATACTCCATTCAGGGCCTCCTTTCGGATAGTTACCAACGCAGAAGTCTGCGCCGGCTGGAGGCCCTCCTCCATGACATTCCTTGTGTCGGATACATCTCTGCACCGGGACGAGCCCAAGCACCTCATTGATGGCCTTCCTGAGCGCCCTTGCGCCGTCGATCACACACAAGACGCCCTGCTCGAGATCCAGGCCACGGGAGACGAGGTTGGTCAACAGCTCCTTAGCGACGGTGGCGTTCTCGGTCGATCCGTCCCACAGCCCGAGCGGGTGCTTGACGCCGTCGGTGTCGATTCCCAGGGCGACCACGCAGCAGCGGCCCTTGAGCTCGATCCCGTCGAGCATCAGCACCGCCAGGCGCACGTCCTGCCACGGGCGGCTCATCAGATCGAGCAGATTCTCCTTGGTCTTCGCGACGAAGTCACGGCTGACCGCGGACTTTGACGTGCAGCGCGCCTTAGCCTCGGTCTCCTCGCCGACAGGCTCGAGCGTACGCCCGTAGCGGCGTGTGGAGACGCCGGCGAGCATCTGCTCGAGCACGTGCCGCGACAGCGGGTCGCGATCGGCGAAGTACTCATAGGTTTGGAGCGGGACCTCGCTCTCGCCGTCGGCGCTCCGTGCCCGCGGCCGCTTGACCGCGACCCTGCGCCCACCGAGCGTGACCTGGCCGTCCTCGTGGACGTGGCGGACCGCGGTGCGCTGCGGACTGTGCTTGCCCTTCGGGCCGACGACCTCGTCGAGCTCCGCCTCCATCATCTCGGCCAGCACACCGAGCCCGACCCCGACGCTCAGCGCCATCAGCCCCTCCTTCGCCGAATGCACGAGCTCGCCGAGTGCCTCCTGAACGCTCGCAGGCAGCGCCAGCGCCTGCGCCCCCTCAGCACTAACGACCTCGATGCCCGATACGGTGCTCATTGGCGGTTCCTCCTGTTTCGATGGATGACTTCGCACTCGCCACCGTCGCAACGCGACCGGACGAGGCGGGAGGACCGCCACTACAAAGATCTACGCGCAAAGGGACAACCTCAGATCACCGGCTGGGCAAGCTTCCCGACACGAGCACAGACGTTCGCGCACGCAGGCTTGAAGGAAGCGGTTTAGCGGGGTACCGGGAGCGCCCTCGCACACCGCGCGGCCAACTCGCTTCTGCTTCCGCGCGACAGCGAGCGTCCGAGCAAGGGCCGCTCTCACGCTCGCGTTGGAATGCGATGAAGGAGGGCCTCCTCGGTGGCAAGCTCCGCTTGTCATCGAGAACGAGCCAGAGGAGGCCCGCACACATGTTGCACGCTGGATTGGATCTGAGTCGTAAGCGTCTAGATGTTTGTCTGGTTGATGATCACGCTGAGGTGGTCGAGGAGTTTGCTGCGCCGCCGGACGTCGACGGTGTGGGTGCGTTTATTCAGACGGGTCAGGCTGCGCGGGTGTATTCGTGGATCAGACCGCCGAGTCGGTCTCGTCGTTTGACAGCGTTGTTGGGTGTTGGCGCTACGAGCGTGAGGGCTGGCTGCTCGGGTCTGGGTGGTCTGAGTTCGAGGCTGCGGTGCGGCCGGCGGGCGTTGTAATGGTCAATGTAGATCCGGAGCACACGTTCGAGGTGGCGGCGGCCGCGGATCAGGATCCAGTCAAGACGCTCTCGTCGCATGGTCCGGACGCAGCGCTCGGCGTGAGCGTTGGCCTTTGGTGCTCTGATGGGCGTGCGGATGACGTGGATTTCTTCGCTGTTGAAGATCTCGTCGAAGCTGCGCGTGAACTTGCTGTCGCGGTCACGAATCAGATACTGGACGGGTGTCGCTCGTTCGCTCAGCCTCCAGACGAGGTTGCGCGCTTGCTGGGCTATCCACTGGCCGTTTGGCCTTGCGGTGGCGCCGGCGAAGTGCAGGCGGCGGCTGTCGAGCTCGATGAAGAAGAGCACGTAGAGCCTGCGAAGCGAGATCGTCTCGACCGTAAAGAAGTCGACGGCGAGAACGCCAGCCGCCTGTGCGCGGAGGAACTGACGCCACGAGAGGCCGCCGCGATCGCCGACCGGTCCAAGACCGTGATCGCGCAGGATCTTGCGGACTGAGGTCGGCGATACGGTGATACCGAGATTCTTGAGCTCCCCTGTGATTCGTTCATAGCCCAGCGTGGGTTCTCGCGCGCGAGGCGCAGAACAAGCGTGACGGTTGCATCTGCGAGCGCCGGTCGACCAGGATCACGGCGGTAGTAGCGCCAACGCCTTGAGACGAGTTCGCGATGCCAAACCGCGGCCGCTCGATAAGGACGTCGTCAGCACCGCCCCCGGACCGGCGTCCTTTGGCACGGTGATGCTAGGGCTCAATACCGCATCAGCTCAGATTCAAGCGATGGTACGCGCATTCGAGCGCGCCCAAGGGGCGGCGATTCGCGGAGAGGACGCCTTCGCGCAGAGCCGGTCCCGCGAGGCTGCGGGATTTGCGCGCGCAGGAAGCGAGATACTCCGAACCGTAAGCCCAGCAATGACCGTTCTCGCTGATGCGCTTCCGCAAGAATCGGACAATCCCCAGCAGCTGCGGGCAGTCCCGCGAGATCCCTCAGAGCTCAGCACCACGGCGCTTGCGTTTCTCTACCGTGCCGGCGTTTCGATCAGCCAGTTGCGTCAGGCGTTGAGAACATGTGCCGACCTCGTCGGCCTAGCTCCCGTCCGACGGGTGCCAGAGGCGCTACGCCCTGCTGGCGAGGCTGCGGTCGCGCTTTCTGACGTTCTCGCCGATTGGAAGCCGGTCCTGGGCGACCGGGCGTTCGGTTCCTGAGGCCCTTACCGCCTATCCCGGGATTTCGTTCAGGCACTCATTGCGAGAAGTGCCTGAATCACGGTAATCGCCGATAATCCGCGTGCATCGGCGCCTACGGCCGAGCTGTGCCGCCCTGCAAACTCGCTGCTAATCCAGGTCTTCTCGCGAGGGCTCGGCCCGGGCCGAACCCCGGCAAGTTTCTCGACATCTTTGGTAAGGATCTCCATGGCGCGCTCGTAGGGAGACTCGGCGCGCTCATCGGCGATGAGCTGGCCGCACTACGACTCTTGCTCATTGCCCACCGGCTTCTCCAGCGAAACCGGCGCTTGCGTCGAGCGCTTGATCGAGTCGACCTCGTCGCGCTCGATGCCCGTCGCGTCGGCAATCTCCTTGGTGGTCGGCTCGTGTCTGAGCCTGGTATCGAGCATGCGCTCGGCGCGGCCGATCTTGTTGAGCTTCTCCACGATGTGCACGGGGATCCGGATTGTGCGCGCCTTGTCGGCCAGGGCACGAGTTACCGCTTGGCGGATCCACAAGGTGGCGTAGGGTGGAGAATTTAAAGCCGTTGCGATAGTCCTCGAACGGCTCGCGTGGGCGATTACCGACGCCGAGATCGCCGAGCGGCACTTCGAGCCCGCGCTCACGCCTGAGCCCGATCAGCCGGTGCACCCACGAGATTCTTGGGCCTGCGATCACGTGGCCGTGGGCCGGACCGTTCGGCCCTCTCGGTCGCGGCCAATCCCCAAATCGAAGGATCGCGCTTATGGTCGGGGACATTGTCGCGACGGGACGATGGCTAGACCAGTGGCGTGCTGGGCATCCAGAAGATCGTGCTCAGCTCGGCTGATCAGTCGGGTTCGGTGATCTCGACTGCGCCGAAGCCTTCGAGTGGGCCGTCGACGAAGAAGATCTCCATCGTGATGTCCGGCTCGACGTGAGCTTGGCTGAGGAAGGCCAGGACCTTGCGTCCGGTCAGCTCTTCGATCGTCTCCTCGTAGCGCCGGGCCATGACGCGTTGGAAGTCCTCACGCATGGCGATGACGCGGTTGGGCTCGCCGCTGTTCATGATCGTCTGCTCAAGCGGCGTGAAGCCGCTGCCGCGCATCACGACGACGATGATGTCGTCGAGCACGTAGGTCTTGGCCTTCATCGGCCCCCGTCCGTAGTGCTCGCGTAGGATCCCCACGATGCTCGTCGAGATCGCCGATAGCAGATGTCCGCCGGCGAGAGGGGCGTCGCTGTCAGCTTTCGCGTCCATTCAACACTGCCGATCCGGCAGGACTCGCGAAGCCCGGGTCCGGCCGTTGTTTCCTGTCCCTGGGCCTGGCCTCCTCGATCATCCGGACCGCGCAAACCGTAGCCAGTCGAGAGCGTAATGGGCCCTCGCTGCGTGGTCAAGCAGCGCCTGGGCGCAGCCGGCGCGACGTCTGCCGGGAAGGCGACCGCGCGGCTCGGGCCGAGCCGCAGAAACGCCGTGTCGCGGTCGCGTTCGTGCGCTATGATCCGGCCCACAGCGGTTCTGCATGCAGGGTCAATGGCCGTGCTAGGGACTGCGCCTCAGAAGCGGAACGAGTTCACGGTCACATTGTGGCCGGCGTCTCTCGGTTCGTGCAGCCACTCCTCGTGGAGGATACGAGATGCTAGTTGCGAGCCGGCCAAGATGTCGACTAGGCGGAATTCGATGATGCCAGCTGAGACGCAGGCTCAACAGGACTCCGCGCATGAGGATCCAGCGGCCCGCGCGCGGTCGATGGTCGACGTCGCTAGAAGCAAGCGGCGCACCGAGCCGCCCTTCTGGCGCGAGCGCCTTGCTCGCTACGAGCAGGCCAACCGCGGACGCGCGCTGCTGGACCTTGCCACTTCAGCCCTGCCGTACGCCGCCCTCTCCGTGGTGATGTATGTCGCGCTGAGCATTTCCTACCTGCTGGCTCTAGCAATCGCGGTTCCCGCCGCGGTCTGTTTGGTTCGCATGTTCATTGTCTTTCATGACTGCTCTCATGGCTCCTTCCTCGCGTCCAGACGCGCCAACGCGTGGGTCGGCATGGCGCTTGGCCTGTTGCTCTACTCACCATTCCTGCGCTGGCGGCACGACCATGCGATCCACCATGCGACCTCCGGTGACCTCGGCCGTCGCGGTGTCGGGGACATCCGCACGCTGACCGTCCCTGAATACCGTGAGCTGTCCCGACGGGGACGTTTCGGCTACCGCCTGTTGCGAAATCCGCTCGTGATGTTCGTCCTGGGCCCGATCATCGCGATGATCGTGGGACCGCGCATCGTGGGGCGCGGGGCCCGTCCACGCATGCGACGCAGCGTGATCGCGACCAACATTGCCCTCACCGTGTTCGTGGGCGGGCTCTGCTGGTTGATCGGCTGGCGTGCATACCTGCTTGTGTGGGCGCCCCCCGCGTTGCTCGCAGGCTCGGTTGGGATCTGGCTCTTCTACGTCCAGCACCAGTTTGAGGACGCCTACTGGCAGAGCGGTAATGACTGGAGCTACGCCGATGCCGCGCTCCACGGTAGCTCCTACCTGAAGCTGCCGAAACTGCTCCAGTTCTGCACAGGCAACATCGGCTACCACCACGTCCACCACCTCAGCCCTCGCATTCCCAACTACAACTTGCGGCGCGCGCACGACGAGAATCCGATGTTCCACGATGTGCCGACGCTCTCGCTGTGGGACGGTGTGCGCGCGGTGGCGCTCAAGCTGTGGGATGAGGATCGCGGGCGCCTCGTTACCTTCGCCCAAGCCCGACCAGGACCGCGAGGCGCGGTATAAGGACACGATCAACCTAGCCCGCCGCGTCCCCGGTACCAGCTTTCTGCTTACGGGTCGATGCGACCAATTGCTCGATACGGGTCGATGCGACCAATTGCTCGAGCTCGTGGACACGCTCGAGCTCGTGGACACGCATTGGCGCAGGCCGTGCCCCGTGGTTCTCAGTTACAGCGCCTGTTCGAGTTACAGCGCCTGTTCGCAGTTACAGCGCCTGTTGGGCCCGCTGGCGGCTTTCGGCGTCGTTGATCGCCCAGCCCAGCCGCTCGATCAGCTGTGCCGCATTGTGGTTCTCGTCAAGATCTGTCGAGTGGACGCTCTCGTCCAGCAGAACTGGAGCGGCCTGATCGGTAGTCGCATCGGTCGTCACGATGATCCTGGCCATAAAGTCTCCCTGTTGCTCGTGGGTGATGGAATGCGACACGCCGGACAGCCAAGATGCCGCCGGGACATCACGCGGCCACGGTATGGCGCTCTTTGGCCACCTGCGACTCAAAGGACGCCGAGCGGGCGCCCTCTTGCACATCGCGCGCGGCGCGCTCCGCGTCGTCCTGAGAGGCGAAGCTCCCCGAGTGAGTGAGTGTTTCACCACTGGTATCTGCGATCTCCCAGTGGTAGTTGCCGCCGTTGTCTTGATAGGTGCGAAACGCCAGCGACGCTGCCTCTGGCGCGGTACGCGCAGCGTCGGCCGGCGACGTCGCCGCATGAGCCTTCTTTATTGCGGTGGCCATGGCCGACCGCCTCTCTACCCTTCTAAACGAAGATATTGCCCGGCAAGCGAGAAGAGCGAGGCTCACTGGATTACCATCTACTATAACGCATTCCGACTTTCGGACTCGGAAATCTTTGGCGCCGCTCAGCTCCCCCGTGTGCGGCCTTTCTCGTCCTTCTTGGACCAGCGGATGAGGATGGCGCGGTTGCGGTTCAGCCAGGAGTGGGTGGCCTCGAGGACCCAGCGTCTGGCTCGCCAGCCGGGAGTGCGTAGCTGCTCGGTTATCTCTTCGCCGCGCGTGCGGATGTGCGGTGTGTAACCGTGCTTGACGGCCAGCTCGTGCACCGGCGGCGAGTCATAGCCACGATCAAGGCAAAGCGCTTGCGGTCGCTGCGCGGTTGCCTTCGACCGCTTGATCGGGATGCTTTTGAGGGTCGGCTCTAGCAGTCGCTGGTCGTGGCGGTTGGCGCCGTCGTGCGCCAACCCGATCGGGACCCCCGCTCCCTCGCTGAGAACCGAACGCTTCGCCCCTTTTTGGCTCTGTCGGTGGGATTCGACCCGGTCTTCGGGCCGCCGAGCGGTGCCTTGGTCATCGCCCCGTCGGCTGCCAGCCACGCCCAGTCGATGCCGACGATCTTGTCGTACTCCAACCGATGGCATGCGCTTGACTCTTGAGGGATGTGGTCAGTCGGACCTCGCCGTGACGCGTCAGCGGTGGGCGAGGCGGCGTCCGCTCTCGGTGTTGGGTGGCGTGTAGTTGAGCTCGTAGTGATGGTAGAGGGCCGACTCGTCTGACTGGGAGAGCTCGTCGCCATGCTGCTCGATGTTGGGCGCGGATTTGATCTGTTCCTTCGTCACCGCTACCTGCAGTTGAGCGGGACCGACCGTGATCCCGCCCAGCGGCACGAAGGTCAAATCGCGGCCGATGAAGCCTTCCTTGACAGTGGCGAACTGGGGTTCGTCGGTCGCGACGTCGACGTAGACGTCCTGCAGCTTGCCGATCTTCGCGCCGTCGCGATCGACGAGCATCTTGCCGTGCCACTCGGCGATGTTCCACCCGGCGTCCTGCTGGTGCTCGGTCATCATCGAAGCCTTCTGATCGCACGTCGTGGCTGACAACCACCGATTCTAGTTCGCTAGGTCGCGCTCACGCAGTGCGTGTCGCGCTAGCGGATGACCGCGCGGGCGAGGCGCACAACGGCGTGAGTGGCTTCCGCGGAAGCTCAGACACATCCTGGCGCGAGCTGGGTTACGCATCCCTCGGCGCCCGGGCAGCTCGGACTGGTGCATGAACGGATGAATGCTCAGATGTGGCTGGGCGCCATCAGCGATAGTGCCGGAGCAATTGCGTCATCGTCCCATTGGGAGGTTGAGCGGCTCTTGCTCGGACAGCCCTTCAGTGAGCCACAGCCAGACGAGCAGGATGATCGCCGCCGCGAACGAGCCATAGGTGACGTTAAAGCTCTTAAAGTTGGCGAGGTAGCCCGCAACGCGGCCGACGCGGCGAGCCACATCGCCACTCCGACGAGAGCTCCTAGCGTGATCCATCGGAACGCGCGTTGGTGCACGTCGGGCGTGACGTAGTAGATGAATGAGAACACGAGCAACGCGCTGGCGAACGCCCCAGGCCAACGCACGATCCGCCAGACTGAAGCTGCCTCAGATCCGATTACTTCATCCGCGATCCCCCCGCCGGCGAATATCAACACCAGCGTGGTTAGCACCAGCGCCATCAGCACGAAAACCGAAGCGAGGTCAACCAGCTGCGGCGGATGAAGCTGCGCCCGCCCGGCGCTCACCCTCTGCGGTCGACATCTCCAAGCGACGCTGCGGGTCTTCGCATAGCACTACAACAGCCACCCGCCCCATGGAGCGCTCGGCAAGCCGAGGCTCCCGCACCTCGGCGACGCCTCTACGCGGTGCGCTGTGGTGGCGGCCCACCCTCGGTGAAGCGTCGCGACCAACGGCCGCCTCATCCACGAGTACGAGGTCGCGGCGTGATCCAATTCTCGGGACCACAGGCCACGTGCGTACAGACCTGATCTAGGCGACGTCGCGCAGCTTCTGGGCCTCGGCGAGGCCCTGAAGCTTCCTCAGTGACTGGTTCTCGATTTGGCGGATCCGCTCGCGGGTGACGTTGAACGTGCGGCCGACCGCGTCGAGCGTGCGGGGGTGCTCCCCGCCCAGTCCGTAGCGCAGCTCGAGCACACGGCGTTCGCGGTAGGACAGCTTCTCTAGCGCCTCCCTCAACGCCTCCTTGGTGAGGATCTCCGCGGCCCGCTCGTACGGGGACTCGGTCCGCTCGTCGGCGATGAGCTGCCCGAACTCGGACCCCTCCTCGTCGCCGACGGGCTTCTCCAGCGAAACCGGCGCCCGCGTGGAGCGCTTGATCGAGTCGACCTCCTCCGGGTCGATGTTCGCCAGCACGGCGATCTCCTCCGCGGACGGCTCGCGGCCGAGCTCGGTCACGAGCTTGCGCTCGGCCCGACCTATCCCGTTGAGCTTCTCCACGATGTGTACGGGGATGCGGATCGTGCGGGCCTTGTCGGCGAGCGCGCGCGCGACCGCCTGGCGGATCCACCAGGTCGCGTAGGTGGAGAACTTAAAGCCCTTGCGATAGTCAAACTTCTCGGTGGCGCGTACGAGGCCAACCGTGCCCTCCTGAATCAGGTCGAGGAAGGGCAGCCCCTGGTTGCGGTAGTTCTTGGCGATCGAGACCACCAGGCGCAGGTTGGACTCGACCATCTTCTGCTTGGCGTGAAAGTCGCCACGCTCGATACGTCTGGCCAGGTCGACCTCCTCCTGAGCAGTGAGCAGCCGGACTTTGCCGATGTCCTTGAGGAACAGTTGCAGCGAGTCAGTCGTCACGTCGGGATTCAGGTCCAGCGGGGCCTTGGCGTTGCGGCGCCCGCGCTTGTCCGGGGCGCGCTGCACCTCGTTGGTGACCGCCGTGGCCGGATCGATCTCCTCGACCAGCTCGATCTCCGATCGCTCGAAGAACGCGTGCAGCTCCTCGATGTCGGCCTCATCGACGTCGAGTCCGGTCGTGGCCGTCGCGATCTCAGCGTGGGAGAGCACGCCGACCCGCTGGCCCTTGGCAATCAGGCGCTTTACCTCTTCGAGTTCCTGCAGCTCGACTACTGACATCTGATTCCGTTACCAGCGGACGCGGAGTCGGTCGGAGCGCGGTTGAGTTCGCCCCGCCTGCGCACTGGGCGATCGCGTTGCCTGCTTGTCATGGTCCTCCAACCTTCCGTTCCTCTGATGGAAAGTCGCGCGAAAGGAAGAGGACTAGACCCCAGCGAGCGATCGATCACGTAGGACGACACAACGCGAGCCTGTAGGGCACGCCCGTACGAATATGGCGCCCCCCCGCAGTCAAAGCCAGTGGCTCCCGCCTCTCGCCTCGTGGCGCACGTTGCGCCGTCGGTGGCATTCGGGCCGGGACTCAGGATTCTGGCCACAGGGCCAGCTCGACTCCTACCTTACTCCTATTGAAAGGGGAGCGGAGTCGCCTCCCGTGGCGGCGCTTACGCCGCCCCTGCCAATGGCGTGCCTTCTGGAAGGCCGGCGACGGCGGAGAATCTGCAGCGCGCTCTGTGGTCCGCATTGTGGAGGTCCCGTAGTCCGCCGGCGGCACAGCACGATGATCAGGGCAGGCAAGAGCAGCGACCGCAGAATGAGCCAGACTCGGGCGGTTCAGTCGGCGCTCAATCCTCTCTGTCGGCGTCTGGGGTGACGGCGAGCGGATCACGTGGATCGAGACGGCGAAAGCACGGGAGGAGAAGCTGCTTGCGTTTGAGCTCCAGCTTCCACCCGGAGCCGCCGTCGCAGCCAGCACCGTCGTGTTCGCCAAGACGCGGGTCTTACAGTCCTTGGCGGCGGGGTTGGTTGAAGGTCGCAGGGGCAGCGCACGGCCGGTCCGGGTCAGCAAGTCACGGTGCGGCCAGCGTCGATGTGGGGGATGCGACGTCTAGGTGGTTCCTGGCCTCTTGTTCAGCCCACGCTCGCGAAGTCTGCTTTCACGGCTGAGCTTTGCCATCGTCGTCTTCTTCTTGCCGCTTGAGGCCATGTCCCTCGGTCCCTGTTATGGATTATCCGGAATGATGAGTCCGAAGCCATGATCGTCGTTGAACCAGTTGACGATCCCGCTTTGGCCGTTTTGCCCCCTCCCGCGCATGTACGATGGTAGACGCCGAGGATGCTGCGAGGCATCCGTTGCGGAAACGCCAAGCGTTGCTCTGGTCGAACGGATGCTCGACCAACAGAATGGCTCTAGCGCCTCGCCGTCCCCGGGCCGGGCCGACGTGCCCGCAGAGCACCACCTCTCGACGCGGTCGGGGCTACCGAGCAAGAGGTCGGCACGGGCAAACTGAGCACCCGAACACACTGGACCGAGCCGGAGGCATTTCGATATCTAGCGGGCTGGCCCCGCAGTGCACGCTGTTTGCCTTCGCTCCATCGCCTCGTCCGCGCCAGGGGCGCTTTCGGCGGCTTTTTGGGCTCCGGCCGGCGTTCTGGCCGCAGGGCCAGCTCGCCTCAAACGATACTCCTTCCTGGCGTCACTGGTCGAACCTCAACCCTGTGGTCCTGTGACACGTTCTTTTGACTGAGCAGGGGACATACGATCTTTCGCAGCGTCGATAGCCGAGCGAGGTCTTTGTCGCGGTGGACTTTGCCTCCGTCGATGATCCCACTCATTCCGAGAGCCTTGTTTGCGTCAATGGCGTTGGACAGCGTCAGCGTGAAGACGCCACCCGACCCGGGTCGAGGAGGCTGGCGCCTGCTTCGTATTGGCTTCGAGGGCGAACGCCATCGCCGAGAGGTGGGTGCGCAGCACTCGCGCCGAGTGCCCTGATCACATCCTGATCGTGGGGCGTGGCCATATCGAGCACACTCTTCGGAACTTCGCACATTGCACTGCAGAGCGCCCACACCGCTCGCTTGCGCTTGCCTCCGGGTTCAGGGCTCACCGCCTAGGCCGGGTCCAGCGCCCGCGGCGATTGGGCGCCGCGACGTGCTGGGCGGCCTGATCCACGAGTATTACCGCGCAGAGGCCTGGGCGGTTCCGCCACAGCGGACCGCGTTTGTCATCGCGCGACGCACACCACACGACACGCGCGCGTGCACCGCAGCTCGGGCCGGCTAACAAGGGGCGTAGGAGAGTGCGGCCAGGTCGCTGCTCGATGCTGGTCAGGCTGCGATCGGATTTATGCGCCGTAGGCTGTGATCGCGGGGTGGCCGGCGGCGCGCTATCGGTGCGACCAGAGCCGTCGGCGGCGCGGGTGTGCTGTGGGTGTGTCGGGGGGGTCTGGATCGCGCAGGCGCACGCCGACGAGCCGCCCGTGGTCACGGACGCGCTCGATGACGTATCCGTTTAGCTCGAGCTCGGAGACGACGGCGGCCGGGAAGTCAATCCCGGCGGTGTGCAGCTCGGCAAAAGCAACCGGCTCTTCGCCCGCCTGGCGCAGGCGCTCCAGCAGCCGCTGTTGTTGGGCGTCGGGGAGTGTCATCGACTGACTGTCGCCCTCCAGAGGGGGGTTGGGGACGGGTCGGACGTTGCAAACCTGCTGCTGCCAGGGGACGGGCTTGGGCGCGAGGCCCGAGATCCAGGATCACCTCCTCGACGCGTGCGGCCCACGCCGACCACATATCCATGGAAGCTCATACTCCGGGGGTTTCTAAACGCAGTAGAGGAAGGTATATGCCCGACGGACCGCTCTGGGTCCACTCCGCAAGGCAGTAGCGGCAGGTGCCTTCGTCGTCCGCTCGCACATCGACCGTACTCGGGGGGCGACCCTCGACGACCTGGGCCTCGATGCGTATGCCCCGCAGAGGGCCGTCATTGAGCACGGCGATGATGGTCGGCCCGACCTCTTGGTTCGACTCCGCCGGAGACGCTCCGTTCACGATACGCTGGATCTGCATTGCCGAGAACCTCCTGACCCTCATGCAGGTGCCGCGCGGGAGGACGAGGGCATAAGACCCAACGCGTGGATCGGCGAGCTGGACCCCGGGGTCTCGATCATGGCCTCGAACTCGATGCCTCGGCGCGATCGCGCTTCGGTCACTCGCGGGCCTCTTAGGCCGAAGTCCACCCGCAGGGTCAACTCGAGCTACGCATACTATCCCTTTCGGGTTCGCGAAAAACCTGCGGGTCTGCTAGCCCGCGGCGGCGGTAGCAGTGGATGCTGGTGGCGGCGTCCTTGGCGACGGCTAGGACCGACGGCGAGGCTACCCATCGCGCCGGCTGAGCGATCGTGTCGAACGCGGGCGGCAACGTAACCCAACGATCCCACTCGCGACCGTGGGCATTTCAGTTCTGCTGAAGGCCTGGGGAGGGGCTCTTCAAGCCGAATCGCTCGGGCGCTTTGGGCAGCTCGACCGCAACCAGTGGCGAGCGGGTCCGCACAGGCTGCGCGACAATCGGCTGCTCATCGATGGCACGTTCCTCGGAGCGTGGCCCCGGGGCGTTCGCGCGCCGCCGGTGCCGACTATGTGGACGCCGACGACGATCGCTATGGTGGCGCAACGAAGCGAGGCTCGATCGTCCTCGTCGGCCTTGGGCTCAACGTCGCGCAGGTCAGCCGCATCCTCGGTCACGCCCGCATCACGATCACGCTCGACATCTACACGGACCTCTTTGAGGACGCCGGCATGCGCGCGACATCCGGACGCGCATGGCCGAGAGGCCTTTCGCCCGCCAGCTCGAGCCCACTTCAGCCGCGGCGGGCACCACGGTGCTCGAGCTCCGATAGCACGGGTGCACGAGGGCACGGGGCGCCCTGCTCGACCGCGCTGCCGCGAGCCACCTCAGGGCGGTAACAGCAAGCGCGGCCCAGGTTTTCGCATACGGCTTTGTGGAATAGCCACTACGCATAGCGACAGCGCGGCCGATCGTCTGACGCGCTCACTCTGTTAAAAACCGCGAGTGGGTTGCCCAGACCCGCTGCATAGCCATTTGTCCGACCGGGTCGCCTCACGCGTGGCACGCCTCCTCGGGTGACGCATAAACCGAAGCCGGGATGCTGTGGACGTTGGGTCGCTCATGGCTTGCCTGCTTGAACGCTGCCCGAGGGCTTGACGTTCTGGTTCAAGCGGAACAGATTTGTTGGGTCGTATCTGTCCTTGAGGGCCACTAGCCGTGCGTACTTCTCCTCGCCGTAGCTGGCGCGCACACGGTCCTCGCCCTCGTCGGAGGTGTAATTCAGGTAGACCCCGTCGATGACGTGCGGTTTCAGACACTCAGCGAGGCTGCGCGCCCACGCGACCTGTGCCTCGGCGGCCGCCGCGTCGGGCTCCGTCCAGAGCGCCACCGCGTGGTAGCACCACGGCACGTTCCGGCGGCCGAGCGCCGTTTCCTGCTCGCCGACGCGGCCGATCGCTCCGCCCATCGGCTCGATCAGCAGCTGCGCCATCGGACCGGCGCGTCTGCTGCCGTGAGCGATGATCTGCTCGGTCACCTCGTCGCCGAGCTCGGGGAGGAACTCGGCCTTCATGTAGGCGTGCGTGCCGGGAGAGGCACCGCCGTCGAGCATGCTCTGCTGGGCCGAGGCCGAGGCCGAGGCCGAGGCCGAGGGCGGGCCGGCCGTGCCCCCCGCAAGCTCGACGGCGAGGCAGAGACCGGCGCTCTTGAGCAGCCGCGTGCTCGGCTTGGGCCTCGCCAGTGATCGCCGTGACGGTCCGGTCGTCGAGAGCGGAGAGGGCAGTCCCCAGGTCGCCGGAGCTTCCATCAGCGGGCGCAGCTCGTCGAGTTCGCGTCTGGGATTGAGTGAGCGACATCACCCACCAGTTACGTAGTCAGGTCGCCTTCGCGAGTTGGCCCTTGACGCGCCTGATTAAAGCCTTTGGCACCGAGCAAACAAGCGGTTCATGCGCGCAGGTGCACGAGCTGCGCCGCCAGACGCTTGTGGGCCCTGAACGAGCGGGACTTCACAGTTCCCGCTGGTAGCCTCAGCCGCTCCGCGATCTGGGTCTGCGTGAGGCCTTCGAAGTGCTGCAGACGGACGATCTCCTGCTCGTCCTGCGGCAGCTCGGTGACGGCCCGGCGGACCTCCCATATGTCGCACATCGCCCCAGCCGACTCCGGCCAGGACACCAGCGCCGGGTCACCCGGGTGGACAGACTCGATCGGGTCTGCGCTGCGATGCGCCTCGCGGCGGTAGACGTCGATCGCGACGCGTCGGGCGATCGTGGCCAACCACGGGCCCATGTCGCGGTTCTCGTCCAAGCTGTCGGCGGCGCGCCATGCCTTCACGAAGACCTGCTGAGTTGCCTCCTCAGCCAGCCCCCGATTTCCCAACACCCTGAACGCGACCGTGTAGACCAGCCGTCCGTAGGCCCTGAAGACGGTGCGGACGGCGTCGGGATCTCCGTCACGGAACTGGGTCCTCACCTTCCGAGCCACTAGCGCGCGGGCGCCGCCAGCAGGAATGCGCCTGTTGCCCTGATCGGGTACTGGCGCTGTCGTCGGATGGGCTTGCACGGTTGTCACGGCGGCCGCTTTATGAGCTCAATCTCGAGGCGAACACCGGCGGAGCAGCCGTAGGAGCGCGGCGCTGTCGACCGCAGGGGTTAGGGAGCGCGTGTGCGTCGCTGATGAGTGCGCTAGCGACGTGCCGCCGTCCGCGGTTAAGGCACCTCGTGATCGTTGGCTCGCGGGTTTGTAGGGAGCATGCGGCCTCGCGATAGGACAAGCCGAGGAGGCTCACGGCGTTACAGCGTGTTCGCGTGACTCTCTCATTCACCATGTCCGCGCGTCTCCGATTGCTGACGCGCTGGCGGGATGGGCGGTCGGCGCCGCGATCCAGATTTGCTCGGGGCGCTGCGCGCGCATCCCATACTGGCGAGCCAGCGGCGCGCGCTCGACTTCAGCGGCGCGCATCGCTGCGACGTTGGTTGTCATCGTCTCTGGTCCGTCGGTAGGCAGCGCGTCATCGTCAAAAAGCTGACGAGTGACTGGGCGGCGCGCGGCCGTTCGGCAGCGGGCGGCGCAGGTATTTTCCAGCGCCCGTGGGGGGTAGCCGATCTGGTGGTCGTCGCAAAGTAGTCGGGGACGCTTGAGCATGTTGCCGGAGGTGTCCTGCACTAGATCCTCGACGTCGTGTTGCGATCCGCACAGCGCCCACGTTGCCCGATACAACAGGTCGATGTGATTCGAGAGGCCGTGCGGATTGAGCAGGTGGCCAGAGCCCAGCGCGCGAATCCTCAGGCGGTCGATATGGTGAGGATCGCGACCGGGCGACAGCAGACGCTCAACCTTGGACAGCATGGCGCCGACCTAGCTGCGCGCGAGCGCTTTGACGTCGTCGGCGGTAAGGGTCTGGCCGCCCACTCCCCACTCGCCGCTGGCGACGTCCTCGATCACGCACCATGTTGCCTGGCGCATGCTCTCGCCCTCGATCTCGACCAGAGCGTCGGTGAGGCGCTCGACGATTTCCCGCTTCTGCGGCGCCGTCAAGACGCCCGCGACGAGCTTTACCTGAATGAGAGGCATGTTGTCCTCCTTGTCGCGATCGCTTGTTCTAGCGGCCATGGTCCGCCTGACGGCATTTCGCACATCGGGCAGATCCCCTGACATCGACCCCTGAACATTGCGCGGTGGTAGGGGGGTGCCTTACGATCGGTGGACGCATGGACCAGCCCGCCGTCGCCCAGCCGGCCGCGCTGCTCGAGCGCGAGCACGAGCTCGAGCGGGTGGCTGTCACGCTGCGCGGCGTGGGTCAACGAGTCGGGGGCGTCCTGATCATTGAGGGGGCCGCGGGAATGGGCAAGTCACGGCTGCTCGAGGCGGCCCGGGTGCGGGCCTCGGGCCTCGGCGTCTGTGCGCTGAGCGCGCGGGCGACGGAGCTCGAGCAGGGGTTTCCCTTCGGGGTCGTGCGCCAGCTGTTCGAGCGCACGCTGCTAGAGGCCGATGCCGGCGAGCGCGAGCGCTGGCTGGCGGGAGCGGCGGCGCTGGCCTCGGACGTCCTCACCGTGGCGCCCACGCGGGTCTCAAAGGCGCCGGCGAAAGGCCCACCCGTCAGCGAGCCCGGCTACGCATGGCAACACGGTCTGTACTGGCTTGCCTCCAACCTATCTGCCGATTCGCCGCTCGTGCTGCTGGTCGATGACCTGCAATGGTGCGACGCGCCGTCGGTGCGGGCGCTCGCGTTCATCGCGCGCCGTCTGGAGGGGCAATCGCTGGGGCTGATCCTCGCCACGCGGCCGCTCGATCCCGCCCTATCAGCCGAGACGACGATGCTGGTTGCCGATCCCGCCGCGGAAGTGCTGCGCCCGTCGCCGCTGACCGACGCGGCGGTCGGTGCGCTTGTCGCCTCCCGGCTGTCTGGCGAGCCGGAGGAGCGGTTCGTGCGCGCGTGCGTCGAGGTGACGGGCGGCAACCCATTCCTGCTCGGTGAGCTGCTCGCGGAGGCTGCGGCGCGCGGTCTAGAGCCCACCGCGGCCGTCGCGGCAGATGTGGGCGCGATCGTCCCACGCGGTGTCGCCAACGCGGTCCTGCTCCGTCTGGCACGGCTGGTGCCCGCAGCCGCCGCGCTCGCCCGCGCGCTGAGCACGCTCGGTGACGGTGCGCAGGTGGGCGACGCCGGGCGACTCGCCGGACTCGCCGATGCCGATCTGGAGGAGGCGATGGGGGCGCTGGTGTCCGCCGGCGTCGTGGAATCCGGCGGCCCGGTCCGCTTCACCCATCCCATCCTGCGCTCGGCGATCTACAGCGAGATGTCGCCAGCCGAACGCGAGCGGCTGCACCGCGCCGCAGCGACGATCCTGCGCGAGCGCGGAGCGCCCGCCGGCCAGGTCGCGGCGCACGTCATGCACACCGAGCCAGCCGCCGACCCCGGGGCGGTCGCTCTGCTTCGGGACGCCGCCCGCGACGCGCTGGCGCTAGGCGACGCAGCCGGCGCGGCCGCCCTGCTCTCGCGAGCCCTCAAGGAGCCTCCCGTTGACGAGGAGCGCACCGCCGTCGTGCTCGAGCTCGGCCAGGCGCTCGCCCGCGCCGGGGCACCGGAGGCGATCGCCCCGCTCAGCGAGATCGTCGAGCGCGCGGAGGACGCGGCCGCGATCGCCGCGGCGGCACTCGAGCTCAGCGGCATGCTCTTCTTCGACAGCCGCCCCGCTGAAGGAGCGGCGATCCTGCGCCGCGCCCAGGAGCGGCTCCCGACAGGGGAGCCGGCACGCGCGCAGCTAAAGGTTGCGCTCCTGGGCGTCAGCTCCACGTTTGCGTCGGCCCGGCGCGAAGCCGACGCGACGATCGCGGCCCTGCGAGACCCGGGCGGCCCGGCACGCGACGTGCTGCAGGCCACCACGCTCGCCACGCTGGCGATGGACGAGGTGCTGTACCTGCGCTCGGCGTCCACCGCGGTCGACCTCGCGGAGCGCGCGATTGCAGCGGGCCTCCCGCTCGAGCCCCATCGCGGCGAAAACTGGGTGATTCTGGCGATATCCGTTCTCATTGCCGCGGACGAACTTGACGCGGCCCTACGAAGCGCCGACCAGATTCTCTCTCGGGCGCGCGTGCGCGGCGCGGCACTGACGGTCGTGACGATGTCGGCGCTTCGAGCGCTCATCGGGGTGCGCCGGGGAGATCTGGCCGCGGCCCAGGCGGACGCCCAGGCGGCGATCGAGCTCGCCCCCGATCTGCTCGGCGCCAGGTTCCTCGTCCTGGCGGTGTCGGCGGCGATCCTGGCCGGCCTCGATCGCGAGGAGACCCCCGAATCCCTGCGCCGGCTCATCGACCGGACCGGCGCTCGCTACGACACGGAGTTTCCGTCGAGCTCACAGCTGCGCTATGCCTCGGGCGTGCTGCGCGCCGCGGCCGGCAACCACGAGACCGCGATCGAGGAGCTACGCGGCTCCGCGCGCGACCACCCGGCTTACGGGGGCGAGAATCCGGCCATGCTTCCCTGGCGCTCAGCGGCGGCGCTTTCACTGGCCCAGCTCGGCCGTCACAACGAGGCCCGCAGCCTGGCCGCCGACGAGGTCCGCCGCGCCCAGTCGTTCGGCGCGCCACGCGCGATCGGGATCGCGCTGCGCGCCCAGGCGCTCGTTGGCCCTCCCGCTGGCCGGTCGGATGGGCTCGCGGCCGCGCTCGCCGTGCTCGCACCCTCACCGGCGCGGCTAGAGCACGCACGCGTGCTGCTCGATCTCGGCGCGACACTCCGAGCCGCCGGACAGCGCACCGCGGCCCGAGAGCCTCTGCTCGAGGCGCTCGGGCTCGCCGCGCGCTGTGGCGCCAGGACGCTGGAGCGCCGCTCGCGCGCGGAGCTCGCTGCGATCGGCGTGCGCCCCCGCACTACCGATAATTGGGGAGCGGACTCGCTCACACCTAGTGAGCGGCGGGTCGTCGAGCTCGCCGCGGCGGGCGGCACCAACCGCGAGATCGCCCAGACCCTGTTCGTCACCGAGAAGACGGTGGAGACCCACTTGGGCCGCGCTTTTCGCAAGCTCGACATCTCGTCTCGGCGGCAGCTTCCCGAGGTGCTCGCAAGCGCGGCTGGCTAACACGCCAACGTCAACTGGAGGTTAGCGGCGTTTGGACGCGTGCTTACGGGTCGGTTCGGTGCGTCGGCCCGAAGGGGCTGCTACCAGACGGTCCCCTCGCATCAAACAACGCCGACCTCATCTCAAGCGTCGTCGAGCTAATTGCTCGCCCGAATAGCACCGCCAACACTGCTCTGCTGACCCCGTAGGGATGAAGTGCCGCGCTGGTCGACGCCTGGCGGCAGCCTGGGCGCGAGCGCGGCGAGCAGCCTGTTGAGCTGCGCGCACGAGTACTAGAGGATCGCGCGGGTAGCCGGGTGTTGAGGCTGTATCGACCCAACCGACATCTGATGACCCTTGCCGACACCGGTCATGCGGTTAGGCGCCAAGCTGAGCGACAGGGCGCCGCGCGTCGGACATCGCCGGCTTGCTACGACGCTCGCCACGGCGTCGCAGCTTCCCTCGCAGACCTGCCGAGCGAATCAGCGCGAACCGTTCTCGCCTGCCCGCCGTAGTCCGACATGAACTCATCTAGGCGGAGGGCCGTGTCTGGAGAGTGTGAGCACTCTACGCGCACTAACCACCAGCAACCCTAACCGAAGGGAACACAATGTTCGTTAACCGATTAACCACAATGATTGCTTCCGGCGCAGTGATACTCGGGGCTAGCACGACCGTGGCCTTGCCCGCTAGTGCCGCGACGCACCACTCGCATCATCACGCTCACCATCGCTCCCACCATGCAAGCAGCGGCATTCCGCAGCACAACGGCGGGGACCGCGATGCTGACAACAATGGCGGACCGAGTGATGGCGACGGGAACGTGTGATCAGAATGGCCATTAACCATACAAGAAAGCCGATCACACGAAGGGCATCAGCGGCACTGGCGACCGCAGGCGTACTCCTAGCCGTGGTGATCGCCGGCTGCGGCGGTTCGGGCAAGAGCTCGCCGCCGGTGTCGGGCGCGTCACCCACTGGACACGGGTACGGTGCGCCAGCGAAAGCCTCGGTGAACGGTTCCGAAAATACGCATTCGGCTCCTAGCACAGAAAGCCAGCCTGCGGCTGCCGCCGCCGCGGCGGCAAGCGGCTCCAAAAAGGAGCCTCCGACCCCCAGTACCGAACGCCATGCCACGACTGCCGGCGCCGAAAATGGCGGTATCCCGCAGAATAATGGCGGGGATCAGGACGCTGACAACAACGGTGGCCCGAGCGACGGCGATGGCAACGTCTAAGCACCGCACACGCACGCTGGTAAGCACATTCGCCACCGTAGCGCTGCTGGGCACGGGCGTCGCTTCGCTGACCTCGATCGCACCAAGCTCCTCGGGTTCGCGTGTCACCGAAGGTGGCACGCGAACCGCTGAGGCACGCGTTGTTGGTGCCTTTTCCTGGCTGCGTCCAGGCCCGGCTCCGCAGGCGTGGAGGAGTTTGACGATCGCATCGCGTGGGGCGACTCTGTCCTACCCGTCGAACTGGAAGCCGATCCCCGGTGACCGCGGAACCGTGACGGCCGCGCTCCGCGACAGCAGGGGTCTGTACCGAGGCTACCTCAATGTCACACCTCGCCAGGGAGCAGAGCAGCTCGTTGGTTGGGCCGGATTCCGAATCCGGCGCAACATGCAAGAGGGTGATCAGCGAACCCGCTTAGTCGCGGCCGCTGAGAACCTGCGTTTGGGCAGCGCTCGCGGCTCATGCGTCATCGACGACTATCTGTCGCGGGTGGGATCTCACCCGTACCGCGAGGTGGCGTGCATATTTACCGGCAGCCGCTACACAAACGTGTTCGTAGGTGCCGCCCTCGTGCGCGATTGGCCTACACTCGCGCGCGTGGTTGAGCGGGCTGCCTCGGCCTTCACAGAGCGCTGAGCCGCGCGGCCTAAGTCAAACGAGCAGGAGCGATAGCAGGGCATCGCTCGTCAACGTCGCGCGCGACCATCTTCGCTGCTTTACCCCCCGCTGTAGCGGGCTCTGAAAAGGCACCGGTGCCTACGGGCAGACCTGCTCGACGGTTCTCCGCCCCGTCGCCGGCCGACGAGAGCACGAACCGAGCGAGGCTAGGAGTTCAGCGGGAGCTGCTGATGGTTCCGCTGAGCACGCGCTCGCCCGAGGACGCGGGGTTACCGTTGGCCCGCTCGGGGGTGACTGTGAGGGTCGGATATTCCGTGGGGGAACCCCGGCCCACAACGTCACGTGTCTGGCGCCGTTGAAGGTGCCGACCGGGACGAGGACCCCCGACGTTCTTGAGGAAGGCCTCGTAGAAGGCGCCGCTGGACCTTCGCTTTACCCCCGGTCGACCACCGCCCTGACGCTACCAGCCGGGTCCCGTACACCGAGCGTTCACGCTCGCGCGGATCGGCCGCGTGCGGACGAGAACCGTTCCTGGCTGCGCTCCGTATCCCATCTCAAGCGCGATCAAAGACAAGGAAGACCAAATGCACCCTGCCGTTGGCCAGATCCTCACCAGCAGCGAATCGACCACCAGGCGCGAAGCGCCAAGCACGCACACGAGTCGGAGTCGGCGCTTGCCACCGCAGCACCGTCGGCCGCCGAGGCGGGGTCGCCGCCAGATGAGCGCCGCAGTCACACCCACGCGCCTCGCGCTGCTGGGCGCATTCGCGCTGATGTTCGTGCTCGCGCTTGGCTCGCACGCGCTGGCGCTTCAGCAGAAGCTCGCGACCGGGGGCGAACTGCTCGGCTTCTCCGCTGCGGTCGACGGAGACACGCTCGTGCTCGGCGACCCCTCCGACGCCAAAGGGACAGGCGCCGTCTTGGTCTTTCGCCGCGTCGGCGACACATGGATCCAAAGCGCCAAGCTGACCGCCTCCGACGGGTCATCTGGGGACGTGTTGGGCGAGTCGGTTGCGATCCAGGGCAACACGATCCTCGCCGGTGCTCCGAGTGACACTGTGGGCACCCACGTCAGCCAGGGCTCGGTCTACACATTTGCCCGTGAAGGCGAAACTGAACGCACGCAAACTGCCAAGCTGACCGCGGCCGAAGGGTCCGTAGGCGAAAAGCTCGGCAGTTCGGTGGCGATCGACGGCGATACGATCGTCGCCGGGGCTCCGAGCGAACCGTTCGCCGAAAAACCCCAGGCGGGCCTCGTGTACACGTTTGCGCGCGAAGGTGCTGCAGCGCGCACGCAAACGGCCAAGCTAACCGCCGCCGAAGGATCAGGGGCGATCGGGCTCGGCAGCTCGGTGGCGATCGACGGCGACACGATCGTCGCCAGCGCGCCGGAGGAAACCGTCGGCGCGAACGCCCGCCAGGGCGCGGTGTACACGTTCGCGCGCGAAGGCCCAGCGGCGCGCACGCCGACGGCCGAACTGAGCGTCGCCGAAGGCGGCGTTGAAGAGCTGCTCGGCGTATCGGTCGCCGCCGACGGGCCCACGATCGTCGCGGGCGCCCCGCGCGACACGGTTCGCGGACATGCCAACCAGGGCGCCGTCTACACGTTCGAACGAGCCGGTGCCGCCAAACGCACAGAGACCGCCCGGCTTATCGCATCGGACGGCGCCGCGGTTGACGAGCTCGGCGCGTCGGTCGCGATCAGCGGCGCCACGATCGTGGCAGGCGCACCCTTCCACATGGTGGGCGCAAACAAGCAACAGGGTGCCGCATACACCTTCGCGAGTACGGGAGGGACAGGACGGGTTCAAACCTCTCGCCTGATCGACCCGGAAGGCGCCGCGGAAGGCCTGCTCGGGTTCTCGGTGGCAATCGACGGGAGCACGATCGTCGCCGGCGCCCCACTCGAAGGCTCAGCCTCGGTCTTCTTCTCGGCGGCGCCCCCCGCGTCGCCCTCCCCACCTCTGGCCTCGCCGCCCACACCCTCACCGATTCCACCTCCGACCTCTCAGGCAGCTCCTCCTCCTCCTCCTCCTCCTCCTCCTCCGCCACCTCCTGCTAAGCCGGTCCTCTCACAGCTGAGCATCAGCCCGCACGTCCTCCATCTCCGGCCGCACTCGCCGAACGTCTCGACGGCGCACCGGAAAGTCAAGATCACCTTTGCGCTCTCAGCGAGATCGCCTGTAGGGCTCAGCTTCGCGAAGGCCGAGCCCGGTCGTCGCGGCGCCGGGACCTGCCAGCTCCAAAAGCCCTCGAACCGCAAGGGCGCGCGTTGTACGCGTCTGGTTGCGATCGGCGGCTTCTCCGTCCAGGGTCGCCCCGGGTCCAACACGGTGCTCTTCGCCGGCAGCCTCTCGCGCGTTGGTCGACTAACCCCTGGCTCCTACACCGTCACGGCGAGGACGATCGAAGACGGCCGCGCTACGAGACAAGCTCGGACGGCCAAGCTCACCGTGATCGGTTAGGCCTCACTCGGACGTCTGATGACGCTTACCCTCTGACGCAGTGGTTGTCCAGATCGACGCCGACGTGGCTTGGTGCGCCCGAACATTCCACAGCTACGCGAGGCGCTTGTTAGCCGCTTTCAGATCGAGCATCACGGTGTCATGGTCGCCGAGCTGCTCGCCCAGATCGACACGCTCGACGGTGCGATCGAAAACCTCAGCGAGCGAATCGAGCTCGTGCTTGCCCCCACGCCAAAGCATGGGGACGACAGGACTCATTTATCAGGAAGCGACCGCGCAGTCAGGTCGGATCGGAACTTGGCACCCTTCACCACCCCGTCGCCAGTCCCGAGGTGCGTGTTCGCTTCGTCGTAGCCACGGGTACAGGGCTTATCTAAGTGACGTCGCGCAGCTTCTGTGCCTCAGCGAGGCTCTGAAGCTTCTTCAGCGAGCGGTTCTCGATCTGGCGGATTCGCTCGCGGGTCACGTGGAACGTGCACCCCACCTCGTCGAGCGTGCGTGGGCGCTCGCGCCCGAGGCCATAGCGCAGCTCGAGCACGCGCCGTTCGCGGTAGGACAGGGTCTCAAGTGCCTCCCTGAGCGCCTCTTTGGTAAGGATCTCCACGGCGCGCTCGTACGGAGACTCGGCGCGCTCATCGGCGATGAGCTGGCCGAACAGCGACTCTTGCTCATTGCCCACCGGCTTCTCCAGCGAAACCGGCGCTTGCGCCGAGCGCTTGATCGAGTCGACCTCGTCGCGCTCGATGCCCGTCGCCTCGGCGATCTCCTCGGTGGTCGGCTCGTGCCCGAGCCCGGTGGCGAGCATGCGCTCGGCGCGGCCGATCTTGTTGAGCTTCTCCACGATGTGCACCGGGATCCGGATTGTGCGCGCCTTGTCGGCCAGGGCACGGGTTACCGCCTGACGGATCCACAAGGTCGCGTAGGTGGAGAACCTAAAGCCCTTGCGATAGTCAAACTTCTCTGCGGCGCGTACGAGGCCGAGCGTGCCCTCCTGTATCAGATCGAGGAAGGGCAGCCCCTGATTGCGGTAGTTCTTGGCGATCGAGACCACCAGGCGCAGGTTGGACTCGACCATCTTCTGCTTGGCGTCGAAGTCGCCGCGCTCGATCCGCTTGGCCAGGTCGACCTCCTCCCGGGCGGTGAGCAGCCGGACCTTACCGATCTCCGTGAGGAACAGTTTCAGCGAGTCGGTCGTCACGTCGGGCTTCAGTTCGAGTGGAACCTTGGCCTTGTCGCGCCCACGCTTGTCCTGGGCTCGCCTGACCTCATCGGCGACGGCCGTGGCCGGGTCGATGTCCTCGACCAACTCGATCTCCGATCGTTCGAAGAACCGGTGCAGCTCCTCGACGTCGGCCTCGTCGAGGTCGGCCGTGGCGGTCGCGATCTCAGCGTAGGTGAGCACGCCGACCTGCTGGCCTTTGCCAATCAGGCCCTTTACCTCTTCGAGTTCCTGCAGCTCGACCACTGACATCTCATTCCGTTTCCGTCGCGGTACCGGCGCCGCGTGAATGTCTACTGGCCGGCCGCCGTTCGCCGGGTGATCGCGTGAAGTACACGTAGCGCTGATCGCTCCGACCGATTCCGCGTCCGCTGGTCCGGGGACTATCCGGGCCTCTAGGCACGTCGCGCGTTGATTGCCGGCGGCCGCCGGCGCTCGACGCAAGCGCGATTGAGTTCGCCCAGCCTGCGCGCCGCGTGGTCACGTTTTGATGTTCCCCATAGTCCTCAGCCTTCCGTCCCTCGGTTGGACTCGCACGAAAGGAAGAGGGATAGACCCTGCGAGCGATCAGGCGTGCAGGCGAAGCTACCGTGAGCCGGCGGGCGACGCCCGTGGAAGCGATGCATCGGCCCCGCAGTCGCAACCCGTGGCACCCGTTCCCACCTCGCGGCGCCGTCGCACTATCGGTGGATGTCGGGCTTGGGCCCGGGGATGCTGGCCGCAGGGTCAGCTCAAGTTTGACTCTACTCCTTTTCAAGCGGTTCTGGTCACCGTCGCACTGTTCGTCGGCTCGAAAACCTCGATTCCGGGCCGGCTCGCCGGGCGACGCCAGGCCAAAGCGCCGGCGTGCTTCGCGTCGAGGCTACTGCGGAGCCCGATGGGCGATCTGCTCCGGGAGGGGGGGGCGCTGGCCGACCTTCATCGTCCGTCCCGAGACGCTGCTCGACCAGCACCGGCGGCTCGTCGCTCGCCTCTGGGTGCCGAAAACTCGATCATCGGCGCTTGAGGACGTTTTGCGGAGGGTGGGTAGGGTCCTGTCCGATGACACCAGGCGCTCCGAGCTTCTGATCATCTCCTTCCTCTACTGGGCGCTGGGGCGCATCTTGGAGCTCGCGGTGCTGCTCTTTCGCCGCGAGGAGGCCAAGGAGGTCGAGATCCTCGAACGCGCCAAAAGCTGCGTGCTTTCCACCTTCGGCCCGGCCACGTTCCGCTGGCTGAAGCCAGCAGCGAACTCGTCCAATTCAGTCCGACCCAAGAGCTGAAGGTCGTCGAGGGCCATGATGAAGAACATGCAGGCAACGCAGCTGCGTAAACGGGCGCGCGAGCGCCTGCGACGCTCACAGCGCGCAAGCGCCGCCCGCGAGGCGAGGGGACGACATTTGCGCACCTTCTCTGGTTAGCTTGCTGGTATGACGGCCCGACTGAAGACGGTCGTCTAAAGCGGATATGGGAGGACTCTAATGAGTGCGACGGAGATCGACGAGGCGAAGCTAGAAGCCTTCATGGGGCAGGCTGTGACGGACATGGGCGCGATCATCAGCGCCCCGCTGATGGTGATCGGTGAGAAGCTCGGTCTGTACAAAGCCATGGCTCACGCGGGACCGCTGACCTCGCAGGAGGTAGCAGAGCGCTCCGGCGCAGCTGAGCGCTATGTTCGTGAGTGGCTCGGGAATCAGGCTGCCGGCGGCTATGTGACGTATGACCCCGAGAGCGACCGCTACACGCTTCCGGACGAGCACGCGCTCGCGCTGGCGGACGAGGACAGTCCGTTCTACATCCTCGGGGTCTATGACTCGATTGCCTCCTTGTACGCTGACGAGGAACAGATCCTCGAGGCCTTTCGAAGCGGCAAGGGGATGGGCTGGCACGAGCACGACCACCGTCTGTTCCGCGGCACCGAGCGGTTCTTCCGGCCCGGCTATCGCGCCAACCTCGTCGCGGAGTGGATCCCGGCTCTGGATGGCGTTCAGGAGAAGCTCGAGCGAGGGGCAAAAGTCGCAGACGTCGGCTGCGGCCACGGTGCGTCGACGGTCATCATGGCGGCGGCATTTCCGAACTCCGAGTTCTTCGGCTTCGACTACCACGAGGCGTCAATCGAGCGCGCTCGCGAGGCGGCCCGAGAGGCCGGCGTCGAGGATCGCATCATCTTCGATGTGGCGTCTGCCAAGGACTATCCGGGTAGTGGTTATGACCTGGTCGGCGTGTTCGACTGCCTGCACGACATGGGCGACCCCGTTGGCGCATCGGCGCACGTTCTCGAGACGCTCGACGCCGACGGCACGTGGATGATCGTCGAGCCCTTCGCGGGCGACCGCGTAGAGGACAACTTGAACCCCGTCGGGCGTGTCTTCTACGGAGCCTCGACCGTTATCTGCACCCCCGCGTCACTCGCGCAGGAGGTTGGACTGGCGCTGGGAGCGCAGGCTGGGGAGGCACGGCTGACCGAGGTGCTCAAACAGGGCGGGTTTACGCGCGTGCGCCGCGCGACCGAGACGCCGTTCAACCTGATCCTGGAGGCGCGGCCCTAGCACGAAGGTCGTAAATAGCGGTCGTCGATTCGTTCGATCGCTACAACAAACGGTCTGGCGTGGCGCGACCATCGCAAGGCCGCCAGGCAAGCGACTCGAGATCGAGCAACGCACGGTCGTTCTGAACGCGGTGGCGGACGGCAAGGTGTCCTGGATCGATGCATTCCCTGAGCCGCGCGGGGGCATGCAAAAGGTCGTTGACACAGAATAGAAAGCGGGCTCAGATGAGTTGCAACCCCTGCCCGGCGTGGACAGAGCGACGGGCTTTGACCCAATTCCCGGAGCTGCGGATCCCGCGCTGATGCTGGTTAGTCCGGCGAAGTGGCCCTGCCGCGCACCGGAGCGAGGCCGAGGTCGGTGAACGCGCGCTCGCGGTCCCTCACCTTGCCGTCGTGAACGTGAAACAGCGTCGCTGTCTTCGTTCGTATCTGCGCGAGATCAAGTTCGCTCGTCTTGCCGCGAGCGCTGTTGCGTGCAAGCACGAGGACATGTCCGTCGTCCAGCTCGCGGTATTCCTCCGCTTCGGTGCGGTGCTCGTCCCAGGCACCCAGAGTCTCGCCCCACACGGCTGCCATCTCGGCGAGCCCCGTCCAGCTTCCGGCTAACGGCCTATCGGCGCGCACGAACTCGATCCCGGGGTGCGCCCACTCGGCCGAGCTGTAGTCGCTGCGTTCCCAGGCCGCATAGATCGGGCGAACGAGGTCCAGGTTCGCGGAGGCCATCGATGGAGTATCCCGCGTCGAACGGATCCGAACGGGCCTTCGAACGGTCCCCTGCTCAGACGCTCTCCCCGTGCCACGCGGCGGGCGGGGACGGCCGCGCCGTCGGCCTTTGGCACGCAGCGGTCCTGCATCGCAACCACCTCCCCCTGGGGCCAGGGATGGGGCACGAAAGGAGTCCCGAGCAGCCGGCGCGCGAGCACACCGCGACCGACCTCATCGCCCAGCGCCGCGAGGGCCGAGCAGTTGCATCGCTGGTTGGGCATCATATGTAAACGCCAGCCTCTCAGAACATGCGAACGGAACGCCGATCATCATCACGTCTCCCCGGGGCCGCCGCTCGTGCGGTCATGGCTCGTCGCAGAGCTGCGCGCGGGGCCACAGCGATGAGCCCGCGTGGAGCCGTAGGGTCCGAGCCATGACCAACACCGCCGCGCCCCGACGCCGCAGCATCACTGCGACGCACGAGCGGATCGCTCAGCTTGGATGGGAGCCGACGTACTTCGAGCCCGCGGTCCGCTATCCGACCCGGTACCGGTTCCCGAACAAGGCCAAGGACCCGATGAAGCACATCATGCGGGAGTACCTGCCGATGGAGCTCGAGAAGGATGAGCGGGTGTACGGCGGCCACGACGCGGCCGTCCGGGCGGACATGCCGCACAAGGCGCACGAGCGGTGGCTCGAGATCCTGAAGGCGTTCATCCCGGTGACGAACTTCGCCGAGGTCGGCGCCGGCCGCTGCATGTCGATGCTGATGAGCGCGGTCCCGAACAACGAGCTGCGCAACGGCTATCACGTCCAGTTTGTCGACGAGATCCGGCACACGGGGATGCAGATGGCGCTAGCGCGGTGGTACGCGAAGCATGTGCCCGATCCGGCCGGATGGAATGTTGGCCCACAGGCGCTGGCCAGCTCGCCGCTGCTCAACCCAGGGCTGAACATGCTCTCGCACTTCATGGTCGGCGATCCGATCCAGTGCGCGTTCACGCTGCAAGTCGTCGCCGAGACAGCGTTCACGAACGTGGTGTTCGTGGCGACGCCGGACGTCGCGGCACGTAACGGCGATTTCACGCTTCCGACGACTTATCTGAGCGTCCAATCGGACGAGGCGCGGCACATCTCGAACGGCTACGCAACGCTGCTGACGGTGCTCCAGGACGACCACAACGCTCCGCTGATCGAGCGCGACCTGCAGCAGGCGTTTTGGATCAACCACGCGTTCATTGACGTGTTCAGCGCGGTCGTCATGGAGTACTTCTCGCGCGACCGCTCGGACCCGGAGTCGTTCCTGGACAAGTGGGACCGGTGGGTCCGCGACGATTGGCACCGTGCCTACATCATGAAGCTCGGCAAGCTCGGGCTGAACATCCCGCCGGACATCTTCGAGCGGGCTCGCGAACGGATCGCCGCCGGCATTCACCACCGCCACGCGATCCTGATGTTCGCCGCCTGGCCGCTGGCGAACTGGAGGATGGACCCGCTCGACGAGCGCGACTTCGAGTGGTTCGAGAACCACTACCCAGGCTGGTATGCACAGTACGGCGCCTTTCACGAGGCGTACCGTCACGGCCTCTACCCTGACGGCGGCTTCTTACCCTTGCAACTGGTCAACGTCGGGCCGCCCAACTGCTGGACGTGTCAGGACTTCTGCGTCTCCGAGCACGATCGCCGGCACCGAATCGTCGGTCAGCGCACGCGCTTCTACTGCTCGAAGGAGTGTCTGTGGCTGGATGAGTCGAATCCCGGCCGCTACACCGGCGACCGCAACTTCTTCGACCGCTATCACGGCTGGGAGGCCTCAGCAGTGGTGCGCGATCTCGGGTTCGTCCGCGCCGACGGCCGGACCACCATGTCCCAGCCCCACCTCGAGGCCGACCGTCGCTGGACGCTCGAGGACATCCGCCGCCACAACATCATCATCCAGAGCCCGAACATCCGGGCCGCCCGAGAGCTCGGGCTGCCGAGCGGGGATTGGTCCGAGGCGCCGATGAACGGCAACGGGTCGGTGCCGCCAGGCGTCGCCGAGACCGACCTACTTACCGGCGTCCGCCTCCGCTGAGCGATGACGGTCAGTAGCGAAGCGAACAGGGGCCCGTCGGCGGCGCGAGCCCTCCACCGGCAGGTGCGGTTTGAGCCGATTGGCGTGACGATCGATGTCGCACCCGACGAGACGGTCCTTGACGCGGCCTTCCGCCAGGGGCTGAACCTCGTCTACGGCTGCCGCGAAGGCCAGTGCTCGGCCTGCAAGTGCTTCCTGCTCGAGGGCGACGTCGAGCTCAAGCGGTACTCGAATTTCGCCTTGTCGGACGCCGAGGCGGCTAACGGTTACTCGTTGATGTGCAGGGCGCTGCCGGAGTCCGATCTCGTGGTCGAGCTGCTTCACTACGACGCCGAGAATTACAAGCTCGAGCACGCGATCCGCGACGGGGAGGCCACGGTCGAGGAGGTCGCGCCGCTGACCGACGACATCACGCGGCTGGTGCTCAACGCTCCCAGCTTCGAATTCACGCCCGGGCAGTACGTAGACCTCCACGTGCCAGGGGCCGGGCCCGTGATCAAGCGCTCGTTCAGCATGGCGAACCTCCCCGGCGAGGACCGGATCGAGCTGATGATCAAGCGCTATCCGGGCGGCCGGCTGAGCGGCCTGCTCGACGGCCAGATCAAGCCGGGCGATTCCATCGGCTACACCGGTCCTTACGGGTCGCTGCGCATCCGCGAATCCGACCGGCCAATCCTGATGGTCGCAGGCGGCTCGGGAATGGCGCCGATCCTGTCCCTGCTGCGCGACCTCGCACAAACGGGCTGCGAGCGCCCGGTGCGCTTCTTCTACGGCGCCCGCACCGAGAGCGACCTCTTCCACCTCGACGAGATTGCGGCGCTCGGCGCGAGCTTGAAGGACTTCGTTTTCGCGCCAGTCACCGGCCGTCTCGTGCACGAGCTCGTCGACGAGCACCTGGCCGCGAACGGCGGCACCTCGCCCGACGTGTACATGTGCGGCCCGCCGCCGATGGTCGAGGCGGCGCAGGAGGTGCTCGCGGCCCACGGCGTCGACGAGCACCAGATCCATGTCGACAAGTTCACGACCAGCGCCGAGGCGACGCCCAGCGAGACCGGTCCGTCCGCCCCGGTCAAGACCATCAAGGACCCTGCCGCCGCGGCCGGGACCGTCGACGAGTCCGAGCGGAAGTTCAGCTGGTTCACGCCCGCCAGCCGTCGCGCCACGCTCTACGAGGACGTCACGATCGACACCCAGCCGTCAGTGCACCGCCACCTGACCCGCGGCTGGCCGGTCTCGTTTGAGGACGGTCGCGGCACCTGGGACGAGAACTCCACCGCGCTGCGAGCGGACGACTGGTTCGCCTTCCGCGATCCAGGCGAGGAGTGGGAGCGCACCTTCTACCAGCGCGGCAGCGCCTCCGAGCAGCAGATCGAGAGCGCGATGCGGGCCGCCGTCGAGCAGGAGCTGCTCGGCGACTTCGATCCCGAGTGGGTCGAGTTTCTCCGCCGCGTGTTGCAGGTGGCCGCCTACATCGAGCACGGGCTGTGGTTCGCCACGGCGACGATCGCGCGCGCGTGCCTGGCTGACACCGTGACTCACTGCGTGTGTCTGCAGGCGGCAATGAAGCAGCGCGCTGCACAGTCGATCGTGCTGTACGCGATGGACCTCGAGCAGTTCCACGGCGAGTTTTCGATCGACACCGCCCGCAGCGCGTTCCTCGACGCGCCCGAGTGGCAGCCCACCCGTCGCTATCTCGAGCGGTTGTTCGCCACCCCCGACTGGGGCGAGGTGATCGTCGCTATCAATCTGTGCTTCGAGCCAACAGTTGGGACGCTCCTGCGCCGCGAGCTCGGCACGCGCCTGGCCGCGGCCCACGGCGACACCGTCACACCGACGCTGGCACGGGCCGAGACAGGTGAATGGGAGTGGGTCCGGGTCTGGACCACCGCTCTGACGAAGTTCCTGCTCCCGCGCAACCGCGAGCTGATCGAGGGCTGGGTCGCCGCGTGGCGACCGGCCGCAATCGAAGCGGCCGAGGCGATCGCGCGGGCCCTTCCGTTCGACCTCGACCTCGATGCAGTCCGCCGCTACGCCGACGCGGTGCTGGCTCAAGCCGGGCTGGGGAACGGCGGGGCCGATGCGGCGCTCGAGCGGGAGGCCGCGCCTGCGGCTCGCTCGCGGCGGATCAGACCCGAGGGCCGCAGGGGCAGGCCCCAGGCACAGCACCCACAGGCGCAGCAGCCACGTGCGGCAGCGGCGCCCGCGGAGGGGACGGACGGCAGCTACGACTATGTCGGGATCGTGATGGCCAAGAGCGCGGAGGGTGACGCGGTTGCGCGTGTGCTTGGCGCGCGAGAGGGGATCTCGGTGTACGAGCAGCCGGCGTTCTGGGATATTCGCGCCGCGGATCGGCTGGTGATCCCCTACGACGCCGTCTCGCAGCAGCTCGGCTACGAGATCAACGCGTACTCGATCCAGCACGAGATGTCGACCCACTACGGCCGGATGGTCGCCACCGACGAGGCGCTGATGCTGTTCTCGGACCCGACCGAGGCGATCCAGCACCTGATGGCATGAGCGCGATTCACAGCATCTCCAATCGGGCGCTACTGGCCGCCGTGCCCGCCGGGATGATGCGTCGGTTCGATCCCGACGCGGCCGGGCAGCTCGACGCGACCCTCGAGCTGCGGACTGCCGGCACCCGGTTCGCGATCCGCGTGACCGACCGGCGGTGCACCGTGACTCGCCGCCGAGCGCCCGAGGCCGGAGCGTATGTCGCGCTATCGCCCGGAGATATCGCCAGGCTCGTCACGGGCGCGGTCCGGTGGCCTGTGCTCCTGGCCTCAGAGCGACTCGAGCTGGGTGGCGACCCGTTCCTTGCCCTGCGCTTCCCCACCCTGTTCGGCTTCAGCTCGGCGCGCTGATCGGCCGGACTGGGTGGCGTCCCGTTGCCGCGTTGGGTTCCTGAGATCGCGCGTGACGGCTCGAGTCGCCGATTTATGCGATCGGCAGGTGATTGGCGGCGTCGGTGACGGACGTGAGGAAGCGGGACGCGTCGCGGAGATCCGAAAGCGTGCGGCATCCGGATCGCAGATCGCGCTGCTGTGCCAGACAGCGAGCGGGTATGGGACAGCCCCGTGGTCGTAGGATGGCGCTCCATTGAGCACTCAACTCGAGGGCGGCTGCTCGTGTGGCGCCGTCCGATACCGGCTATCGTCGGAGCCGCTGTTCGTTCATTGCTGTCATTGTCTGAACTGCCAGCGTCAGACCGGCAGCGCCTTCGTGATCAATCTGCTCATCGAGGCAGAGCGTGTCGAGATGCTCGCGGCCGCACCGCAACCAGTCGATGTACCGCGTGACGACGGCAGCGTGCAGAGGATCTTCCGTTGTCGGCGCTGTCAGGTCGCCGTCTTCAGCGAATATGGTCTGCCTGGGGTGTGGTTCGTGCGCGGCGGCACGCTGGATGACCCGACCCACATCACCCCAGATGTACATATCTACACGCGATCGAAGGTCGCTTGGGTTACCCTCCAAGAAGACACGCCGGCGTTCGAGGTCTACTACGGCACCAAACAGCTTTGGCCGACCGAGAGTCTTCGGCGTCTCGACGCGATCCGTCGGCGCGCCAGCTGAGCAGCTCGTCGCGAAGCAGCCGGTCCACCCCACGCATGCGTTTTAGAGCCGAGGTACGCTATGTGCGTGCACATCGCCATGCCAGCCACGCTATCCCCTCGCCTCTAGTGCTTTCGGTTTCGCGCGAAGCGGCCGAGATGCCGCGCCGTGAAGCCTCGGTCTATGCCCGCTATGACCCACAGCTGCGTGGTCGTTTAGACGAGCGGCGAGTGGGAATCGCGACTCGGTGCGGTTGCGGTCGGAACGGCCGGTCTTGGAACGCAGTCGATCAGCTGGCCCCATTCTGAGTTCAGGGGATTAATCCCACGACGGCGAGTGATGAGCTAATGACCGAGAGCTTGATTGGCTGCCAGGGAACCGTCACAGTTGCGATTCGCGGTCGGGAAGGACCGGGCGAGGTAGAGGTCAGCTTCGATGGTGGCACCGAAACGTATATCGCGCACTCAGACCAACCAATAACGAAGGGTGCGACGGTGGTGATCTTTGAAACACGCCCCGGTCGGCGCGTAGATGTATCGCCTGTTTGACTATAGAGGCAGGAGGAGAACAACCTAAATGCTTGGTTATCGAGTACCAGATCCGGATGAGGCGATGCTGATCTCAGGAGGGCGCGGACGCGAGGGAGCTCCCTTCAAGGTCATCACAGGCCGAGGCGCGTTTGTCGCGCCTTTTTTCCGCCACACCAACTTCCTTACACTCGCGATGCAGGAGGCGGAAGTTGAAGAGCAGTGTGTCACGCAGCAAGGCATAGCCCTTCAGGTGAAGGCAGTAATCGCCTTCAAGGTGGGCAACGACGAAGAGTCCATCACCAACGCGGGTACACGCTTTCTCAGCGACCAACGCCAGATGCCAACGCTGACCGGGCGGATCTTCGCCGGCCATCTGCGTTCAATCATCGGCTCGATGACCGTCGAGGACATCATCCGGGAGCGCCAGAAGCTTGCCGAACAGGTGCTGGACGGCTCAAAGGAGGAGATGGCCAAGCTGGGACTCGTCGTGGACTCGTTACAGATTCAATCCATCGACGATCAGGGCTCTGGTTACATCGAAAACATGGCCGCGCCCCACAACGCCAAGATCAGAGAAGCCGCTGAGATAGCGCAGGCTGAAGCCGACGAACGGGCAGCGGAAAAGCAGCAGGCATCCAAGCGCAAGCAGGCGGAATACCAGCGTGAGACGGAAGTAACCGAAGCCGGCTACCGAGCTGAAACGGAAAAGGCTCAGTCCGAGGCAGCGCAGGCAGGCCCGCTCGCCCGAGCCAAGGCGGAGCAGGCTGTTGTCGACGAGGAAACGAGGCTACAGCAGCGCAAGGCCGAGCTGAAGCAGGAAGAGCTCCAGGTCGAGGTGGTGAAGCCGGCCGAAGCAGAAGCTGAGTCGATCAAGGTCAGGGCGAAGGCGGAAGGTGAAGCGACTGAACTGCAGGCCAAGGCAGCTTCATCTAACGATCGTGTGGCTCTTGATCGAATGCTGATCGAGCAGCTCCCCAAGATTGTGGAACAGGCCAGCGCCGGGCTGGCGCGAGCGAATATTAGCGTCCTGAACGGTTCTGACGGGTTGGCGGAGCTCGTCGGTGGACTGCTGACACAGGGCCGCCAAATATACGACTCGTTCAAAGCAGCTGAGCTCGGCACCCAGGATGGCCAGGTTGAACACACCGGAGAGTTGACATCGGAAGGGCGAGGCAGCCGCCGAAGCTCGGCGGCTCGCACGGATCAGGCCGACGCTGACGTGCACGACGAGCAAGCCGGCCACGCGTAGGCGATCATAGGCGCTGTCGGGCGGCTCTAAGCGCGGGTCAGGCGCCGTGCCGATCGCCAGTCTCGAGCCTTACACGGGTGCCCCGAGCATCAGAGCTCTCGATGCCGCCGGTCTTCAAGTCGGGGTATCGGTCGCGCGATCGGTCCTCGCTAGCATGACATTGGTTGTCCGAGCGCGACAATCCAGACGGGGCGAGTTCGCGAATGGCGATGGACGCTATCCCGCTGATCAAGGCTCGGCTGGCCGAGCTCGAGGAGCGAGGCGGGCACGAAGCCCTGATCACCGGTCGCTTGGCGGCACTGTGGCGGGCTCAGGCGCGAGCAGCGCGGCTAGGGCTGACGGTCGATGATCTGCGTCGCTACTGCCTGGACATGCTGCGGTCGCGGCGCGCACTTGACGATGACAACCTGGACTATCTCCGCGGCTACCGCGAGGGGTTCCAGCTCGTGCTCCGCGATCTGCGCGAGCTCGAGTAGCGGTTGATCAATGGATGCTGGCGCTGATCGAGGCGCGGCCCGCGGGCAGACGCGGAGATCGCGAGTATCGCTGCGAGTCAGAAATGCAAATCAGGACGTGTCGATTCGGTCGAAGAAGCAGACTACGGCTGCTCGGGAGATTGGCGGCGAAATTGGACAAACCCACGAATGGGATCGTCTCGATCAAGTGTTCGCAGAGGATTTCATCGACCACGACGCCGGACCGGGCCAGGCACCGCGCGTGCAGGCCGATTACGCCTCCCGCCGCGGCCGTTCGACCACCTCGAGCATGTGGATGACTCGTTCCGTCGAGACCTCATGCACGATCAAGCCCGCGCACGCAAGCCCGCCGACGATCATCCCGTTGCTGAACGTCAGCCACTTCGCAACCGCAGCCGCGAACACGGCCGACTGGACGATCTCCCACAGTGCCACGCTGACCACGCTTCCGCCGAGCAGCGGCCAGACGTCGAGCGTGCGCCCCAGCAGCCGCAGCTCCCGCCCGCCGGAGAAGCCGCGGTGGTGTATCGCCGACGCGACGAACCACAACGAGCCGACCAGGCCAGCCGTGCCGATGCCTACACCCACGGCGAACACCGCCCCCGGATCGAACGCGAGCGACGCGATCACGAGCATCGCGGCGGCGCCCAGTAAAGCCAAGATTGAAGAAGAATCGCTTGCGCTCCATGCCCCGGTCCTTTTCAGGACCTAATTATGCCGGTACGCGGGCCTCGACGCGAGCGAACCTGTCGGTGACCGCGATCGCTTCGCCGATCGTCTGCCAGTTGAGGTTCTCGGGGATGTCACTCGGCCAGTGGTAGTTGGCCGGGAAGTTCGTGTAGTCGACCGACGCGAGCTCCGCCACGCGAAACCCCGCGCGCAGCGCGATCAGCGCGTCTGTCGCCGCCACGGTTCGTAGGCCTCGGCCGACCTCCACGCCCGCCTGCGCGGCCGCCGCAGCCAGCGCCTCGCGCGCAGCGCGCGGATATTCGCGCATCCGCAGCATGCCCTCGCCCTCCAGCACGATCAGGCGCGGGCCCCCCAGGCACTCCAGGCAAAGCACCTCGGTGAGATCGCGGTCGAGCTCTGCGAAGTGCCGCGCCGCGAAGCCGCGCATCCCCTCCATGAACGACTCCTCTGAGCCGGTCGACAGCAGGATCACGCGCACGCCAGGCGGGGGCGGGTCGGCTGCCAGCGACTCGGCGATTGCCAACAGCACAGCCACCGCGCTGAGGTTGTCGTTCGCGCCCGGGACGGTGCCGCGCATGCCGATGTCGGCCATCGCCGCCGCCGTTCCGATCGCGAACGTCGGCGCCTGCGCGAGCAACCTGCGCGAGCCGAGCAGCGCGCCCGCGCACGCGAGCAGCGGCCCTGCCCACGTGAGCTGCATCACCGGGAACGTCTGCGTCGTGCGCGCGTGTAGCTCGGGGAAGCGGTCGGGCAGGAGGCGCGGTAGCGCGGGATGGAAGACCAGCCCTGTGTGCGCACTGTCGTGGTGCGCGACCAGCAGCACCGTGCGCCGCGCCTGCTCGCGCGGCGCGCCGATCTCGCCGACCACGTTCCACGTACGCCGCCGCGGCAATGCCGCGCGGCGGAACCATTGCGTGCCGCCACCGAGGTCGTCCCACAGCGCCGCAGCGCACGCCGCGCCGAGCAGCCCACACGCCACGCGTGCAACGACCTCGCCTGCCCGGCGACGCGGCCGCCTCCGCGCGCCGCCGGCGCGCCGCGTGCCTCGAGACTCCCCGCCGCGCGTGCTTGCGCGCCGCGATCCGGTCGCGCGCAGTGCCGCGAGCGCACCCGCTGCAGCCGCCCCGTTGAGCACCCCGATCGGCCACCAGTACCCGCCGTGCGCGGACTCCTCATCGAGGCGCGCGTCGACCCCGAAGCCACGCAGGCGCGCAGCTATCCACTCGGCCGCCTCCCGCTCCCCTTCGGAGGCCGACGGCCGCGAGATGCCGGCGAGATGCTTCACGTCCGTCGCGAACGCGAGCGCGCGTCGTTCGTGGCCGTCCACGCTCGCAGACTGCCCCTGCTTTGCAGAGTGCCCGTAGCCGCGTGCGTGCATCGCACGTTGCAGGGTAGGGCACATGGATGCGGCGCCAGATGCTTTTCGCAACGATGTGAGGACCTCTCGGCTCGGCCTGCAGTCCTGTCCGCCGGCGCCGACAACGTCGTGAACACGTCGTGAACGATGGGAGGGAGCATGCAGCACGTTGACCGGCAGCATGAGACCAGCGAGGCACCACGACCGACGCGCACAGCGAGTGAGGGCATCGTGGAGGTTCGCCCCGTCCGCGGGAGGCGTGACCTCACGGCCTTCATCAAACTTCCCTGGCGCCTGTATCGCGGTGTCGACAACTGGGTCCCGCCGCTGATCTCCGAGCGCCGCCAGCATCTCAGCCGCAAGAGCAACCCGTTCTTCGAGCACGCCGCGGCCGAATATTTCCTCGCCTTCAGGGACGGCGACGCAGTGGGGCGCATCGGCGCGCACGTCGACCATCGCTTCAACGACTTCCACGACAACCGCTGGGGTATGTTCGGCTTCTACGAGTCCGAGGACGACCCCGCGGTCGCGCGCGCTGCTCGACGCTGCAGCGGGCTGGCTGCGCGAGCGGGGGCGCGACCGCATCTCCGGGCCGTTCAACTTCTCGACGAACCACGAGCTCGGGCTGCTGATCGAGGGTCACCAGTTACGCCCGCAGATCCTCGAGGACTGGCATTACCCCTACTACGGCGCGCTGCTCGAAGGCTGGGGCCTGCGCAAGGTCATGGACCTCTGCAAGTGGGAGATTATGAGCGCTGATCACGGCGCGGTGCAGCCTGCGATCTACGAGCTCGCCGACCGCCTCGAGTCAGAGCACGGCATCAAGATCCGCAACATGCGAAGGCGGGAATTCGCCGCCGAGCTGCGGCGCTTCGTCGAGGTGTACAACAGCGCGTGGGAACGTAACTGGGGATTCGTGCCGTTGACCGACCGCGAGCTCGAGCACATGGTTAAGGAGCTCAAGCCGATCCTCGATGAGGACTTCGCGCTGGTAGCCGAAAAGGACGGCGAGGTGGTCGGTGTGTCGCTGTCGCTGCCGGACTTCAACCGCGTGCTCGCACGCATCAACGGGCGTCTGCTGCCGCGCGGCTGGCTTACAGCCTTGCGCGAGCGGAAGCGCATCGACGAAATCCGCGTGTTCGCGCTCGGCGTAAAGAGCTCATACCACCACACGGGGGTCGCCGCGGCCCTCTACGTCAACGTTTGGCAGACCTGCCTGCGCCGCGGAATCGGGCGCGTCGAGACAGGCTGGATTCTCGAGACCAACGAGCCGATGAACCGGGCGATGGAGGCGCTCGTCGGACGCATCGTCAAGCGCTTCCGCATATACGAGCGCATGCTCGCCGCGGGCGCATGATCGAGACGGGCAGCGCCGTTGATCGTCGCGGGCGCAAGGGCGCCGCGCTGGCTTGCGCGGCGCCCTCTGCTCTACTGATCTGCGCCCAGGTCGATGACCGGATTGATGAGCTGATTGACATCCCGCGCGACAGCGACCGTGTCGTTGCCGGCGAGTGTGTTGAGCTGGAGCGTGTCCTTGGTGGGGTCGCTGCCTGCGACCTGTACTTGGGTGGCGAGTCCGGAGACCAGCACGTTTCCGGAGTCGGCGCTGAGGTGGACGTTGTCGGGTTTCGGAGTGCCGTTGACGATCACGGTGTCCGGTTGTTCGTCGCCAGCGTTACTACCAGGGATTCCCGACAGGTCGATGTTGGCGTGTTTGAGGTCGGTACCGGTGAGATCGTTGACGGTGATCGTGTCTTCCCCGCCGAGTGCGTTCACCGCGAGACCCTCTACCCCGTTGAAGTCCAGCGTGACCGCGGCGACGTCGCGGGTCAGTCGCACGCGTGAGCCATTCGCCGAGACGTCGATGTGCTCGCCGATGTTCGAACCGTTGAAGTCCAGCACGTCGTTGCCACCCTGGCCTTCGACGCTGTCGCTGCTGTCGCCCGGATTCCAGATAAAGGTGTCTCCTCCAGGCCCCAACAGCGCCACGTCATTCCCGCGACCGCCGTCGACCACGTCGTTGCCGGTGTCGCCGATCAGCAGATCGTTCCCATCACCACCAATCAGCGTGTCATTACCAGAACCACCGTCGATCGTGAGGCTGGTGAGCGAAGCCAGACCGTTCTGCGCATCGATCGTATCCGCGCCGCCGAGCCCCCGCACGTCGAGGCTCTCGACCCCGGTGGTGTTTTGCAGCGAGGTGCCCGTGCCGGCCGTGAAGGTGCTGACCGCGGTCCCGTTCGGCGCGATCCCGATCGTGTCAGCAGATTCGGTGCCGGAGTAGGTCACCGTGTCAGACCCTTCGCCCCCATCGATAGCGATCGCCGATGGACCGGAGACCCCGATGCCGTTGCTGACCGTGTCGTTGCCGGCGAGTGTGTTGAGTTGGAGCGTGTCGTCGGTGGGGTCGCTGCCTGCGACCTGTACTTGGGCGGCGAGTCCGGAGACGAGCACGTTTCCGGAGTCGGCGCTGAAGTGGACGTTGTCGGGTTTCGGGGTGCCGTTGACGATCACCGTGTCCGGTTGTTCGTCGCCAGCGTTACTACCAGGGAATCCCGACAGGTCGATGTTGGCCTGTTTGAGGTCGGTACCGGTGAGATCGTTGACGGTGATCGTGTCTGTCCCCCCGAGCGCGTTCAGCGCGAGACCCTCGATGCCGCTGAGGTCCATCGTGACTTCGGCGACGTCGCGCGTCAGTCGCACGCGTGAGCCGTTCGCGGAGACGTCGATGTGCTCGCTGGCGTTCGAACCGTTGAAGTCCAGCACGTCGTCGCCACCCTGGCCTTCGACGGTGTCGCTGCTGTCGCCGGGATTCCAGATAAAGGTGTCATTCCCGGCGCCCAACAGAGCCACGTCGTTCCCGCGACCGCCGTCGACCACGTCGTTGCCGGTGCCGCCGATCAGCAGATCGTTCCCATCACCACCAATCAGCCTGTCATTACCAGAGCCACCGTCGATCGTGGTCGCGTCTTCCGTGAAGTCACCGAAGGTATTATCGACACGGACTTCGTCGTTGCCGCCACCCGCCTGCACGTTGATCGCCGTGAACGTACTGCGATCGAAGCTGAAATCGGTGGTGCCATCGTCTCCCACGTCCAACGTCAGCGTGTTGGGATCGCCAGGGGAGAGGCGCAGCGCGAGCTTGTCGCTCGCATCGTTGCCCGCGATCTGTAAGGTCCCCGCGCGTACTTCAGCCTTGTAGGAAGCCAGCGCCGGGTCTACGCCAAGGCCAAGCAGTGCGGCGACCGAGGCGACCACCGCAACTCCCCCCTTGAGCGTCCTCCGCGGGTGGCTGCCAGGATGAATCCACATATTTGGTAGTTCTCCTTCACGTTAGAGTTAGCTCCGGTGAGGACACGAACCACCCTCCGCGCACGACGCGTCCAGAAGACAACTTGGGTCCAGAAAAAAGGCTGCTACCGGTCCTGGTCGAAGGACTGGTGATATCGCTCAAGACGCGAAGGGAACGAAATCCTTCCCGCGATGCTTGCGGGCCTCGCGCGCGACGGTCAGCGCACGCCGACGGTGAACGCTCACTAACGGCGCGAAGGCTCCTTGGCGACGAACCCAGGCCGCTTGCCGGACTGAGGTCAGCTCTCGGTGGTCCGACTCGTCGCGAGCGAGTCGGGGTCCTCGACGCTGTAGTGCTGGAGTATCCCCCGCACCTCATCGGGGATTTGCACCTTCTCGCCGAGGCGGTCGGCGCGCACGAAGATGTGCACGATGCGACCCTCCACGAGCGTATCCCCACCCCGCGCGATGCTGATCGCGGACACCATCGACGTGTTGCCGAGCTGTTCGACCTCGAGCGTGATCTCGAGTTCGTCGTCGAAGCGCGCCGGAGCGCGAAAGCGGGCCCCGGTCTCGGCGACCACCAGATCGAGGCCATCGGCCGTCAGGGCCTCGTAGGAGCCAAACGCCTCGCGCCAAAGCTCAGTCAGCGTGATGTCGAAGTAGACGAAATAGTTGGCGTTGAAGACGTGGCCCTGGGCGTCGCACTCGTTGTAACGAACGCGCAGGTGATGGACGAACGCGGGCATCGCTAGCCCGCAGTGTGCACGAAGACGCGGGCGATCGCCCCGTCGACATCCGATGCCTCCGTCAGCGCGGCCGGTCGCCTTGGCCGGGTCGCGACGATACGCGAACTGTCCTCCGTGCAAGAGCGCGCCGAAATCGTTTGCGCGACGGCGCGTGTCAAACGCCTTTTGGGCTCCTCGATCTCGCCGGTTAACGCAGGGTGGCGCTCGCGCGTCAGGGCCCTTGGCCTCCCGCGCTCTGCGATGTCGTGAATGTACGCGGACACGATCGCCTGCGAGTTCATCCGCCTACGGCGAACGTAGGAACTGGCCGCGTCGCGCCGGGGATCTCTTCTCGACGTGACGCCGTGGGGTTGGGACTGAGTTAGCTGTGTCATGCCGCCTCCCGCTCGATGTCGAGGTTTGCCAACACCGGCACCCGCTCGTCTTCAGCTGGAGCGTCGGCCAGCTCCAGGCTCGGTCGCTGCTCGCGCGGGCGTAGCAGCGCGAGTGCGAGGACGATGCCGGCCGCGATCGCCCCCGATCCCGCCAGGAAAGCGAGGTGATAGCCGCCGATGAGCGAGCTCGTGACGCTGTGGTGGGCAGCGAGAAGGCCCTTGGTGTGGTTCGTGGCGACCGTGCCGAGCAGGGCGAGTCCGAGCGCTCCGCTCAGTTGTTGGGAGACGTTCGTGATGCCCGAGCCCAGTCCGGCGTCCGAGGCGGGAACGTCGGCGGTGGCGAGCGTCAGCAGCGGCATGAACGCGCTGCCGATGCCCAGTCCCAGCGCGAAGCAGGCGAGGAAGATGGTCGGGAAGAAGTCGGTGTGGGCGCCGGCGCTGGCGAACAGCAAGAGCCCGATGAGGGCGCTTAGCATTCCGCCGATGAGCACGCGCAGCTCACCGAAGCGAGCGACCAGTCGCGCGGTGGTCCCTTGGGAGAGGACGGCGACGGTGATCGTCCAGGGCAGGAAGGCCGCACCGGTCTGCACCGCGCTGTAGTGGCGCACGTGCTCGAGGTAGAGCGTGCCGAGGAAGAAGGTCGAGTACATCGCCGTGACGAGAAACGCCCGCACGAGGTTGGCATTGACCAGCCCGGACACGGCGAAGATGCGCATGGGCATGATCGGGTTCTCGATCCGAGTCTCGCGCGCGATGAATGCGGTCATCAGCAGTATCGACAGCGCGCCGAGGCCGAATACCTGTGTTGAGATCCAGCCGTGGACGGTGGTCTCGACGATCGCGTAGATGACGCTCACCAACGACGAGGTCACGAGCAGCGCACCGAGCCAGTCGACCCCCTGCGCGAGTCCGAGCCCCTTGTCGCCCGGGATCATCAGCCGGCCGAACGCCAGCGTGGCGATGCCGATGGGGAGATTGACGAAGAAGATCCAGTGCCAGCTGAGCGCCTCGGTGAGCAGCCCGCCTGCTAGCAGCCCGAGCGAGCCTCCGGCGACGGAGACGAACACGTAGGCGCCCATCGCGCGAACCCGTTCGCCGGCCTCCGAGAACTCGGTGATGATGATCGCCAAGATCACCGAGGCCTGCAACGCGGCGCCGATGCCCTGTAGGAAGCGAGCGCCGATCAAGGCTCCCTGGCTTGGGGCGAGCCCGCAGAGCAGGGACGCGGTGCTGAACACAGCCACGCCGGCGAGGAACACGCGCTTGCGACCGACCAGGTCGCCGAGCCGGCCAGCCAGCAGCAAAAGGCTTCCGAAGCTGACCAGGAACGCGTTGACGACCCATGTCAGGTTGCCCTGGCTGAAGTGAAGATCGCGCTGGATCGACGGCAGCGCCACGTTCACGATGGTCACATCGAGGACGATCATCAGCTGCGCCAGGCACACGACGGCGAGCGTGACCCAGCGTTGGCCGTTCGGGATGGCGGGGGCTGCAGGTGCGAGGTTCATGTCTGCTCCAGACTTGTCAGGCGGTGTCGCGGGCGCTAAAATGGAGGCCACCTCCGAAACATTCGGAGGCATCCTCCGGTACTATACGGAGGCAGCCTCCGTTTGTCAAGGCCAGTTCATGAACACGACCGAGGCATTTCCACAGACACTGCTCGCGCGACCGAAGCGCGCGGATGCGCGGCGCAACTACGACAAGGTGCTCGCGGCTGCGCGCGAGGCGTTCGCCGAGAGCGGCGAGGCCACCGCGCTGGAGGAGATCGCCCGCCGCGCGGGCGTGGGGATCGGCACGCTGTATCGCCACTTCCCCACTCGCCAAGCGCTGGTTGAGGCTCTCTACGTCGACGAGGTCGAGGAGGTCTGCCGGTCAGCCGCCGAGCTCGAGGGCGGCGACCCCTGGGAGGCGCTGAACCGCTGGTTCGAACGCTTCATCCCCTACATCGCCACCAAGCAAGCCCTCGCCAACGAGCTGCTGAACTACCTCGACCGCGATGCTGCGCTGTTTCGGGACTGCCGCGCCCAGCTGTTCGCCGCCGGCGAGCCGCTGCTCAAGCGCGCTCAGGATGCCCGTGTCGTGCGCCCGGACGTCAACATCGCACAGGTGATTCAGATTGTTATCGGCATTGCCAAGACCCCGGCCAGCGAACCGGGCGAGGTCGAACACCTCATGCGCATCGCCCTGGACGGTCTTCGCTACCGGCCTGACGCGGTGGCTGGCAGCGGCGGCTGATCTCGAGCTGCGGCCAGCCGCGACGCGACCAGACGACGCTGCTCTGGACACGCCGCGACGCGTGCAGGCGACGGCGCTCTGGACAACTGCACGACCAGGCGAGAAGCGCCCCGGCCGTCGGCCTGAGGCGGGGCGCTTCGCCGAGTGCTCGCGCTAGGAGGCGACCGCAGCCGGGCTCCGGAAGTAATGGCCCTGGTCGAGGTCTTCGATCAGTCCGGGCTGCTCGGGCTGCCACCGGAAACGCTCACGCGTCAGCACGCTCGACGCGGGAGAGTCGACGCCGAGGAGGGCGCCGAGGAAGCCGAAGTGCTCGACGGCGTTCGGCGGCGAGATCGACTCGACCGGCACGGCGAGTTGCCGCCCGATCGCGTCGGCGATCGCGCGGACCGGGATGCCTTCCTCGGCTACGCCGTGCAAGACGGTTCCCGCCGGCGCATTTTCGAGAGCCAGCCGGAAGAGGCGTGCAGCGTCGAGGCGGTGCACGGCCGGCCAGCGGCTCGAACCGTCGCCCACGTAGCCGGAGACCCCCTTCTCGCGGGCGACGCCGATGATGATCGGGACGAAGCCGTGGTCGCCCTCACCGTGGACCGTCGGCGTCAGCCGAACGGATGCCGAGCGCACACCGCTTCCGGCGAAAGACAGCAGCAGCTGCTCGTTGAGCCGCCGGCCCCCCACGGCGTCGTCGGTGGGGTCGCCCGCGTCCTCCTCGGTCGCGGTCTGCCCCGCGGGCGCGAGGAACAGCGTGCCGGAGGCGATGACGAGCGGACGGTCAGAGCCGGCTAGCACGGCGCCGAACGTCTCGATTGCCGCCCGGTCCACGCGCACGCTGTCCTCTATTTTCGAGAAGTCGTGGATGTAGCCGAGGTGGATCACGCCGTCCGATGCCGCGGCGCCCGAGCGCAGGCTGTCGAGGTCCTCGAGCGAGCCGCGGTGGATCTCCGCGCCCGCAGCCGCGAGGGCCTCGGCCGAGGAGTCCGAGCGGGCCAGCCCGATCACCTCGTGGCCCGCCTCACGAACCTCTTGGACGACAGCAGATCCGATGAAGCCGGATGCTCCGGTGACGAAAACGCGCATGTCAGAAACCTCCAAGTAGGACCGCCGCGGTCTATGTCAGTTACTGACGTCACGATAGCATAGATGTCAGTGGCTGTCATCGATACGATGTTGGCCATGACCCGCTGGGAGCCGAACGCGCGTGGCCGCCTCGAACAGGCGGCGATGGAGCTCTACCGCGAGCGCGGGTACAACCAGACAACCGTCGCGCAGATCGCCGAACGCGCCGGGCTCACCGAGCGGACCTTCTTCCGCCACTTCGCGGACAAGCGCGAGATCCTCTTCGCTGGCGGGACCGAACTACAGGAACTCGTCGTCGCCGCGGTTGCATCCGTCCCCGACTCAGCGACGCCGCTCGACGCGGCGATGGCGGGTATCGGAGCGGCGGGCGCGATGCTCGAGGAGCACCGCGGCCGGCACTTCGCGCGTCAGCGCCAAGCCATAATTGCCGGCACCCCGGAGCTGCGCGAGCGCGAGCTGCACAAGCTCGCTGCGATCGCCGCGGGAATTTCCGAGGCGCTGCGCGAGCGCGGCGTCGGCGAGCCTGGCGCAAGCATCCTGGGCGAGACCGCCATCGCGATCTTTCGCGTCTCCTTCGAGCGCTGGGTCGCCGAGAGCAGCGGGCCAGACCTGACCCAGCTGATCGGCGAGTCACTTGCCCAGCTGCGCGCGCTCACCGCGGCAGAGCAGCTGGCCGGCGCTCGCCGCTGAAGCGCAAGCGTTGTCCGGGCAGAAGCGGTCAATCGTCTGGCGCTCCTCGGTCATGAACCAGAGCCCCGGCCGGCGGCTCGGTCAGGCGGCCGTCACCCTGCGGTAGCTGCCTTGGCGAAATTCCTCGACGAGCCCCGGACGCGACGGAGCCCAGTCGAGCTCGGCGCGAGCCCTGGCCGCGACCGCGCTCTGATCTAGCAGCAGCACTTCGGCGAGGCCACCCAGACGTGTACGAGCCTCGTCGTCAGAACCGGGCACTGCTCCCGGAGCACCGACGGCAACGGCGGCAGCCTCGGTCAGCTCGGCAACCGTCGGGTTCAGTCCGTCGGCGATGATGTAGCGGCCGCGAGCCGAGTTGTCCTGTAGCGCGCGGCGGAAGAAGCTCGCCAGATCCGCGACGTGGACCGTCGACCAGTGCTGTCGGCCGGTGCCGAGCATGACCAGGTTGCCGGCGTCGTCGCGGGGTGAACCGAGCAGCAGTCCGGGTATCCCTCCTGCGCCGTCGCCATAGGCTGTACCGGAGACGATCACGACTCCGCGCATGTCGCTCGCGGCGAGCACTCGGCGCTCGATCGGCTCCTTCCACGCCACGAGCGGAGGCGAATCGAGCGGGGACTCCTCGCTGATCGAGGGGTTGGATCCGTAGATCCACGCACCGCTGATATGCAGGTAGGGCTTGCCGCTGCCTGCGAACGCCTCGAGCACCGCATCGACGACGGCGGCGTCGAGGTCGGCGCTGGTGGCGTCGCCGGGACTCGCCGTGTGGATCGCAGCATCCGTATTGACCAGCAGGCTCACGACCGCCGCTCGGTCGGAGAGATCGACGACGTTCGCGGTCGCGCCGCGGTCGCTGACGCTGTCCACCTGGGACGCATCCCGGACGAGCGCGGTCACCTGATGACCGTGCTGGTGCAACTCGCTGAGAATGTGAGATCCGATGAACCCTGTTGCACCGGTGAGTGCGACTTTCATAGCTGAACGGCCTCCTGTCTTTCTCGCTGATTCCTCTGGCTGATGGTCAGCGCCGCGGTCGCCGCGCCGCCTTGCGAGCCCCTGTCCGCCAGCACCGACGCGACCCGAGGGGCCATTCGATCAATCACTTGCTTGAGTTTAGTGACGCGGGCGCGTTTTGTCAAGCGCCCGCTTGAATTGTTTGCGGCGCGGTCAGCTCGTCCTCGCCCCGCTTGGCGCCGAGCTCAGGAACAAGTCCCAGAGGCAGCTCGCGCGACTGCCTGTCCCCGTTCTCGCCGGAGCCTTCCGAGGCGTCACCTCGACCTGACACGCTTGAAGCGACCCCATGCGCGGGCAGCTCGGCACCGCGGGCGAGCCCCGGCCGGTCCTTCCCCGGCTCTGTGGCGGCGGTCAGCCCGGCATCATCTCCGGTGAGGGGCCGGACATGGGGACGGCGTCGGCCATGATCTGCTCGATCGGCTTGAGATCATCCGCGCTCAGACTGAGCTCGGCCGCGGCGATGGCGTCTTCGATGTGACCCCGGCTGCGGGCGCCGACGATCGCCACCTGAACCGCGGGGTTGGCGAGCGTCCAGGCGATCGCCAGCCGGCTCACCGAGACGCCCAGGTCCTCGGACGCGAAGCGCTCGAGTTCTCGGACGACTCCGACGTTGCGCCGGTAGCTGTCTCCCTTGAAGAAAGGAGCGTCAGAGCGCCAGTCGGCCGCCGGGAACTCGGTCTGTTCGTCGAGCGCGCCCGTCAGCAGCCCGTGCGCGAGCGGCCCGTAGACCAGCACACCGACGTCGTGCGCTTGGCAGTAGGGGAGGACGTCACGCTCGATATCGCGGCGAAACAGGTGGTATGGGGGCTGGATTGTCTCGACCGGTCGTGTCTTTGCGAACTCCGCGATCTGCTGCTCATCGAAGTTGGAGACGCCCACGTGACCGATCTTGCCGGCGTCGACCAGCTCTTGGAGCGCTGCGGCGGTGTCCGCGAAACGAACCCCTGGGTCGGGCCAGTGCACCTGATAGAGGTCGATGTGCTCGACGCCGAGTGCAGCCAGGCTCGCGTCCACTCCGCTGCGAAGCCACTCTGGGCTCGCGTCGCGCAACAGGCCCTCATCGCTCATCCGCAGGCCGCCCTTGGTCGCGATCACGATCTCGTCACGGCGATTGTCGAGATCGTCGCGAAGCGCCTTTCCCAGCAATTTCTCCGACGCGCCGAAGCCGTAGCCCTGCGCGGTGTCGAACAAGTTGACCCCCAGCTGGCGTGCATTGCGAATCGCCTCGATTCCCCTCCTCGTCGAAGGCTCCCCAGTCGCCGCCGAGCTCCCAGGTGCCGAACGCGATCGGCGATACCTCGAGCCCGGTCATCCCCAGCCTGACCCTCCCGATCGTCTCGGTGGTCACGATGCGCGCACCTCCTCGCGATCGGCGAGCTGCGCCAGGACCTGGAACAGCACCGCCAGATCGCGTCGCTCATATCCAAGTGCTTTGGCGCGCTCCAGCACCTGATCGGCACGCTCGGCCGTCGGCAGAAGAATCCGGAGCTGCTTTGCGGCGGCGAGCGCGAGCTCGATGTCCTTTTGCATGAAATCCAGGTCAAACCAGGCGTCGTCGGTAGGGGGATCGAGGATCAGCGGTGCGCGCGCCCGCAGCATCGGCGATCCAATCGGGCTCGACTCCATCACGTCAAGCGCCCGCTGCGGATCGACGCCCGAGCGCGTGGCGAGCAGCAGGCCCTCGGCGAAGGCGAGCATTTGCACAGCGAGGCTGATGTTGATCGCCAGCTTCAGAGCCAGTCCTTGACCGTTCTCGCCGACATGCGTGGGAGTGCCGAGCTCGCGCAGGATCGGCTCGACCCGTTCGTAGGCTTGCCTGTCGCCGCCAACCATGATCGTGAGCGTGCCCGACTGCACCTGGGGGACGCTCCCCGACACCGGCGCGTCGAGCATCGACGCGTGCCGCTCGCGCACCCGCTCGGCGACCTGGCGGCTCACCTGGGGGCTCACCGTGCTCATGTCCACCCAGATCGCGCCGGCGGCGAGACCCGCAAGCAGGCCGTCGGTTTGCGAGGCGACCTCCTGGAGCACCCGGTCGTCCGGCAGCGAGCTGAGCACGATGTCGGCGGTCTGCGCCACCTCGCGTGGACTGTCGCACCATTGCAGCCCTTCACCGATCAGGGGCTGGGCATGCTCGCGACTGCGCTCCTCTCCGAAGACCGTGTAACCAGCCGCGAGCAGGCGCGCGGCCATGTTCGCACCCATATGCCCGAGCCCGACGAAGCCGAGCTTCGTTTCAGTGGCTGCCATCTCACGAACCTCCCTCGTCATTGGACACGTCCGACCGTAGGGATGTTGCCACCGATCCTGGGCGGGAGCGGCCTGGGCGCAGGGTCGCCACTCGACCGGTCCGGTGCTCGCCGGGAGACCTGATATCTGCTGCGATACTCAGACCGATCGATCATGGCTGGGCGGTGGCGCTCACCGCCGGCCGCGAGTTCGCGCGCTTGAGCGGGCTTCGCGCGAGGCAACGAGCAGTGCGCCACTGGCAGGCGACGACTTCGACAAGGAGGCGAGCAATGTCTGTTGAACAACGGCCCCAGCGCGCGCCGCTGCGTCGCTCCGCCCGGCCTGCCGGCGCCTCGGCTTACCACGCGCGCCCGGATCGGTGGCGCTGATGCGCCAGGGTCGACTTGCAGGTCGCTACCCCGCCGCGGCGGCGATGGTGATCTTCGCGCTGATTCCCTACCTGGCGTTGTCGGCGGCTCTGCAGCCGCTCACGCCGATCATCGCCCGCGACCTGCATACGAGCCTGCAGACGATGAGCCTGGGTTCAGGCTTGGCGAACGCAGCCTATGCGGTGGGCACGGTCTTGGCGGTGCAGCTCGCCCAACATCTACCCCAGCGGCGGATGATGGTCCTCTACGCGGTGTTGCTCGTGATCGGCTCGATCTTGGCTGCGGCGGCGCAGGCTCCCGCGATGTTCATCGCCGGCCGCGTACTGCAAGGCCTTTGCACCAGCCTGCTTCTGATCGCGGCTGTTCCGCCGCTTGCGCTCGGTTTTGGGCTCGAGAAGTTCCGCTCGACGGCGGTCATCATGAGCCTGTGCATCTTCGGCGCCGTGGCGCTCGGGCCCACGGTCGGCGGCATCCAAGCGAACGCCGGTGGCTGGCGCCCCCTGTTTTGGATCGTCGCTGCCATCTCGTTGACGGCGTTCATCCTGTCGCTGTTGACGTTCGAGGATTCCCCTCCGGCTGATCGCAGCGCTCCGTGGGCCGGCCACGTGATCGCCCTCGCGGCCGTGGGCTGCGTGTCCGCGTTCTACGGCGCCTCGGAGCTGCTCACCCACAAATTCCTGAGCGCGATGACATTCGGCCCGCTGATCGTCGGGCTGGCGTTGATCGTCGTCCTGATCATCAACCAGTACCGGGCCAAGCGCCCGCTGCTGACGATTCGCAGCATGCTGACGAGCACGATCCCTGTGGCCGCGATCAGCCTCGCTCTGTTCGCCGCGGCCGCCTCGGTTTCGGCGACCGCACTGACTGCGGCGGTGCTGGCACAGCGCTACGGGCCGCTGGAAGTGGGGCTTCTGTATCTGCCCGAGCTGGCCGGCGCAGTGCTCACCGCCTTCGCGCTCGGTGCCGTGATGAAAAAGCGCCAGATGCACTACCTGCCGTTGGTGGGAATGGCGTTTCTCGCCGCTGGAATCGCCGTGTTCCGCGTCCAGGTCCCGCCCACCCAGGCACTTGCGCTGATCGGCTCGGGGCTTACCGGCATCGGACTCGGCGCGAGTGTCGCACCCGCGCTGTTCGTCGCCGGCTTCTCGCTGCAAGCCTTCAACCTGCAGCGCGTGTTCGCGATGGTCGAGCTCCTGCGGGCGGTAGCGGCGTTCATGATTGCTCCCGTGTTCGCGCACTTCGCCCTCACCGTCGGCGGCAGCCTGGACGCCGGCACCGGCATCGCGCTGTGGATTGGATTCGGGCTCGCGGTCGCGGGCGCGCTGATCGCCGTCCTGCTGTACGCGCTCGGCGGCGCGCGGCCGCAGACCCCAGATCTCGAACGCTTCATGGACGGTGACGGGGCCGCTTGGTACTCACCGCCGCTGCTCGCTCGCCTGCGCGAGCGCGCGGCCGGTCGGAGGCTCGCCGAGGATCCCGCCAGGCCATGACCGCGGACGCGAGCGCGCGGGCAGCGGGCCAGGTGATCTTCGCCTATGACGGTTCCGAGCTGGCGAGGATCGCGATCGACGAAGCCGGCAGGCAACTGGGGAGCGGACGCGACGCGCTGGTCCTCACCGTGTGGCAGCCGTTCGACGTCGGATTCGTCCCGGCAAGCGGGCTGCAAATCGACGCCAAGCGGGCCGACGAGGTAAAGCATGCTGCCGAGCAAACCGCGGCGGAAGGAGCCGCGCTGGCCGACCGCGCGGGGTTTCGTGCGCGGGGCCTGGCAATCGAAGGGGCGCCCGCCTGGAAGGCGATCGTCAGCATCGCCGAGGAGCACGACTGCAGCATCATCGTCCTCGGCTCGCATGGACGCAGCGGCCTGGCCAGCGTGTTGATCGGCAGCGTTGCCGAGGCCGTCGCAGCGCACTCCCCGCGATCGGTTCTGATCGTACATCGCGGCGACTGAGCCGCCAGCCGGCGAGCGTCCGCTTCGCGACGATCTTGATCGCGGGCGTGGCGTGCGCGTTGCTGGTGGCCGGCTGCGGGGGAGCGGCACCGAGGCGGGATCCCGCCACGAGGCGCGGGTCGTTGCAGAAACGAACGCTTTCTGCAAGCACGTGAGCACGCTGCCGCCCGTTTCGCGCCGATCACGTCAGCAGACAAGGACCGTTTAGGCACGCTTCGCAGCCTTCGCGAGGGCCGTCAGCAGAACGGCCGCGTACCTACCCGCAGGCCGCGACTGGAACAAAGCACCCGCTGAACGCCGCGCGCTTTACGCCCAAGCGAGCAGGCGCTACCGAGCTGGGCTCGCCCGTCCCGCGAACTTCGACTATCGCGCCGATCGCATTCAGGTGCGGATTTATCGCGACGAGCTCGCACTCGGCGTCACGTGCGACGGTCAAGTCGCCCTCGCTGCCCGCGAACGCCAACGCGCCCTCGCTGCCCGCGAACGCGAACACGCCTTGGCCGCGGCCGCCCGCTAGAGTTGCGTCGAGTTCACCAACGCCGTCGTTCAGTACACCACCGCTCACGGACCCGAGATTTCCCGAGGCCGTGTCTGCCTGTCCTCCGCTGACACTCGCACTCTGGCCGCTGGCGACGTTCAGTTCTCCTGCTGTAACTGACGCAAACGGCGCAGTGATGGCGTTGTGAAGGCCCGCTACGATCCCGCCGAAGCTCGTGAATTCTTGCTCGTCGCCAAGAATGAGGTTGTTCGAGCCGGTTTGTGCGCGACCTGCGAGGTTCTCGTCATAGCCGATCACGAGGTTGCCCTCGCCGTTGATCGCGCCTTTGGTGGAACCCGACCCGGAGACCACCTGGACGTTGACGCCGGAGAACTGCACCGTCGGCTTGCCCGCAACGCCTGACGAGAAGAATTTCACGTAGGGGAGAATGCCTTTGAGCGCTTCCAGTTCGCTGCTGCTAAGCCCGATGACGCCGGGTTTCCCTTCGGGGCCTTCATTGCCCGCGGGGCCTTCTTTGCCTGCGGGTCCTTCTTTGCCTTCTTTGCCTTCCCTGCCGAGTTCGACGAGCTTGTATTTCAGCGTCGCCGTGTTTGCGCATTCCCCTTTTGTGTTAGGTGTCTTGAACGGCTTGTTGGCGGCTTCCGGTACGCACACCCTTAGCCCTTCAGCCCACGCCTCAACAGAGCCCAGCATTGAGAACACCACGACCGTGAGCACAGCCGACAAGACCAAGACGCTTCATCACAGACCTCCATCTTTCGTGCGAACGGATAGTTGGGCGTACGCCTTGACTGACAGAAATCAGCTCCCCGATCAGAGTTTCGAGGCGTACCAACGTTCGATGGCGACCCCGTCGCATTCCCAGTTACCCGGGTTGGCGGCTGAGTTGTAGCCGGTCGACTCTTTCACCGACGTGTAGACGCAGCCTTTGTCGAATTCGGACGTGACCATAAAGTCGGTTTTTTTAGGTTTGCCCGCGACCGTCTGGATGGTTCCGGATTCGCCGAGTTGCGGCAGCTGCCACAGTTTGGCAGTGCTGTCCACGAGCAACACGTTGCCGCAGCCGATCACCAACCCGCAATAGTCATACGCCGTGTAGCCTTTCACCGTGACCGCGTAGTTGATCTGCGCTGTCGCGGTCTGCCCGTCGATGCTTTTGGCGGTCACCGTGTATGTGTAGATACCCGGTGCCGCGGTGTTCAGCAGGCCGCTGGTGCCGCTGTGGCCGGTGGAGTCGGTGCAGGATTCAAGCCCCGGCCCCCCGGCGCTTTCGGCGCACGCGAAGGTCGTTTTCACTTTCGCGCCCATCACGTAGGTTTTGTTGGGTAGCGGCGTCGTGATGGTCGCCGTGGGAGCAGCGGGCGCGGGCGGCAGCCAGGAGACGGTGACTGCGCCGGGGCCCTCTAGGGCGTTGCTTACGTTGACGTCGGTCGCCGATGCGCTCCAGGTCGAGCTCGCTCCGGCGCCGCCGCCCCCGGAGCCTTCGCACGAGTCGGTCCCGCCGGTCGTGCACAGTTGTCCCGCCCCGGATCCGATCGCGCCTCCGCCCCCCCCGCCGCCGGTGCCGCCGGTGCCAGGGCCGACCCCGCTGCTGGTGGACGGGGCGTTGGCTCCGAGCGTGCCGTCGCCGGCGAGGAACAGGCCACCTTCGCCGTTGGCGGTTGGGGCGTCGGTCCGCCCTGAGCCGAAGAAGCCGTCGCCGTCGGCCGGGTTGCCGGTAAATATTGGGCTGCCTGCGTTTCCGCCCGGACCGCCGTTGTCGCCAGGGCCTGCCACGCTGTCGCCGCCGGCGCCACCGCCGCCGCCCGCGTCGAGCAGGACGGCGTTGCCGCCAGTCTGGTCGATGACCTCGGTGCCGGCGCCCCCGCCGCCGCCCGTGCCTCCGACGTAAGCGTTGTTGCCGTCGAGCATCAGATCGCTGCCGCCGCTGCCGCCGGACTGATCGCTGTTTGAGCTTCCCGCCGCGCCGCCTGGAATCGGGTTGTGCCGGGCGCCTTCACCGCCGGTGTCGAAGAACAGCCCGTTGCCACCGGCGCCGCCGGGATCGATCTGGAGTTGGTCGCCAGGTGAGACCGGGGCGATCAGGCTGATCTGGGCGCCATAGCCACCGCTTGCGGCCACAAAGCCGGAGCCTTCACCACCGCCGAATCCGCCGCTTCCCCCCGACCCTACGATCTGCAGCTGGGTGACGCCGGCCGGGACGATGAACTGCTGGGCTTCACAGCAACGGAAGGTGCGGCTTTCAGGCGTGACGCCGGTTGGGGCTGAGCTCCAGGACACGACCACGCCGCCGCTGCCCGGCGACCCGTTGCTGACAAGGGCGTTCGAGGTGGAGGACCAGTACGACGTCCCGGCGCCGCCGCCGCCGCCGGCCCCTCCGGCGCTGCCGCCGTCCGCGCCGCCGTCACCGCCGATCAGGCCGCCGCCCCCACCGCCGCCGGTACCGGCGCCGGAGCCGGGCGTCTCGCCCGAGCCGCTTATGCCTTCCGCACCGGTCCCGGGCTGGGAGCACGCACCGCCCGCGCCGCCGGTGAGGCCATTGCCGAAGTAACCCGCGCCCTCGTGCGGATCGCACTGAGAGTCGCTTTTGCTGCCGCTGTTGCCGCCCCCGCCGCCGTTATAGCCCGGGTACCGGCCGCCGCCGCCGCCGCCGCCTCCGCCGGCGGCCACGAGTAGCACGGTCGATCCATCGATCACGGTGGTGCCGCCACCGCCGCCGCCGCCAGCCGCGCTGTCCTCGGGCGCGTTGACGTTGCCGCCGGGACCGCCTGCGGCGTTGCTGCCACTCGCGCCGCCCCCCGCACCGGCGGTCTGTTCAAATCCGAAGCTGCTCGACCCCGATGCGCTCCCGCCCTCGCCGCCGACGTAGATCCCGAGCGTGTCGCCCGGGCTCACGGAAGCGTCGAGGCTGACGTACCCGCCGCCGCCGCCAGGCGCCGAGTACAAGCCGTTGCCGCCTCCGCCTTTTCCCCCACTGCCGCCCCACGCGGTGATGTGCACTTTGCTCACACCGGCCGGGACCGTGAAGAACTGGGGGGTGCTGGTGTAGCCGAAGCCCTGGGTGCTGGGCACAACCAGCGTCGCTCCCGCAGTTCCGGCGGCGATGGCGGTGCCAAGGGCGCAAGCCGCCAGGGCCAGGGCGACTGGACGCCACGAGAACGTGCGGCAGAGGTGCGCGAAGCGACGTCGCTGCCAAGTCTTGTTACGCATGGCTGTCTCCTTGAAGGTGGTGGGAGATGCTGCTGGGAGTGAGCTCCGCGCGGCCCACGCCGGCCGGCAAGGGCTCTCGACAGGTCGTGCGCGTGCCATGCAGGCGAGTATCTGGCCGAGCGCCGAGCCCCGCATCGGCAGGCGCTACGTACATCGCTACCTACATGCGCACGTCCCCCGCGCCGCGGCTCGCGCGGCTCGCCTGCCATTCATTTCTGTCACGCGTCTTTGGCAGCCAGTTGGTGAGCCTCTTACCCTCGTGCAGGCGCTGGACCGATATGGGATGTGTGAGGTTGAGATCGCTCACGCAACGCGAGCGGGAGATCGCGCTCCTGGCCGCATGTGGCATGTCCAACGAGAAGATCGCCACCGGCCTGGTCGTATCGGTCCGCACGGTCGAGTCTCACCTGTACCACGCCATGACGAGGCTCGGCGTCCAGCGACGCCAGCAGTTGGCGAGCCTTGTTCAGTGACGGGCCGGGCATCCGGCGCTGCAGGTCGGGGACTGGTCGAGCGCAGGTTTCGCGCACCCGTTGGCTCGCGTGCGCGTGACGGTCTGGTCGCGGCGTGACGGTCAGGCCGCGACTGCTTCGGGCGTACGCTGTTCGCTTGGACGTGTTTCGGCGGGCTGTGTCCGCACCCGGCCGATCAGCCATAGGGCGAGCAGCGCGCCGACGAAGGCGACGGCGGCGCCGACCCTGAGTCCGGAGGCGAGCGCCGACACGAACGCTTGGTGCAGAGCGTGGACCACCTGCGGCGAGGCGTGCCCGCCGGGCGCGGCGCCGGACCCGAGCGCGCTGGCCAGCTTGCCCCGCGCGGCCGCGGGGAGCTGCGGGAGGCTCGAGTCGAGCTTCGAGCGCCCGATCGTCGTGACGAGCGCGCCCATCACCGCCAACCCGACGCTTCCGCCGACCATGCGGCTCATCGACACCACGCCCGAGGCCGCACCGGACTTGCTGCGGTCGACAGCGTTCATCGCGGCCGTGCTCATCGGCGACATCACGAGCCCGATGCCCAACCCCATCAGGATGAAGCCAGGCAGCAGCAGCCCATAACCGGTATGGATCGTCAGCCGAGACTGGACCAGCAGAGCTCCACTGACGATCGCCAGCCCCAGCGCCATCAGCGGTCGCGGGCCGACGCGATCGGTCAAGCGTCCCGCCAGCGGACCCATGACGATGATCACGAGCGTTGCCGGCAGGAACCGCACGCCGGTCTGAAGCGGGGAATAGTGCAGCACGTTCTGCATGTAAAGCGTGAGGAAGAAGAACTGCGCGAACATCGCGAACGTGACCAGGAACGCGACCGCGTTTGCTCCTGCCGACGTGCGCGAGCGAAAGAAGCTGAAGTCGAGCATCGGCGCACGCAAACGCAGCTCGATCACCATGAACGCGGCCAGCGAGACCACCGCCACGGCGAACAGCCCCACGATCCGCGGCGAGTCCCAATGCCAGCTGTTGCTCTGTACGAGCGCCAGCACGAGCGCCGTCAAGCCGGCCGTCAGCGTCGCGATGCCGGCGAAGTCCAGATCGCGCCCGACTGTCTCATCGCGCGACTCGCGCGCGGCGAACAGCGTCACCGCAACGGCCCCGAGTGCGATCGGCGGGTTGATGAAGAAGATCGCGCGCCAGCTGACGTCCTCGGTCAAGAATCCTCCCACGACGGGCCCGATCGCCAGCGCGAGCGCGCTGACGCCCGCCCAAGTACCGATCGCCGTGCCCCGCTGCTCGGCCGGGAACGCCTGCGTGATGATCGACAGCGTCGCGGGCATCATGAACGCCGCGCCGATCCCCTGGACGGCGCGGAACGCGACCAGGACCGTATCGTTGGGCGCCAGCCCGATCGCCATGCTCGAGGCCCCGAACACAGCGACGCCGAACAGGAACAGCTTGCGGCGGCCGAAGATGTCGCCCAGCCGCCCGCCGGTCACCAACAGCACCGCGAACGTCAGCGTGTAAGCGTTCATCGTCCACTCGAGCGCCTGCAGCGAGGCGTGCAGGTTGCGCTGGATCGACGGCAGCGCGACGTTCACGACCGTGTTGTCGAGCATGATCATGAACAGCGCGAAGCACATCGCGCCGAGCGTCCACCAACGGCTGTTCTTCTCGGTGATCAGGCGCCCGCGCTGGGCCAGGATTCGTTGGGTCATGTCTAGACTCCTTTGCGGCTCGACAAGCGCTCACAAAGCTGCTGGCGAGACGCTTTTGAACTCTCACCCCTATAGACGCATCGCACCGCTGCAGATGTGACAGCCACGACGACCATTGCCTGGGTCCCAGGCCGGCGTCACAATTGGGCACCCCGCATCCGTCATTAAGGATGAATGGCGCTAGTCACGGAGCAGAGTCGTTGAACGACGTTGGTTGGCAGACCGAGCAGTTCCAGCGCCACCGGCCACATCTGCAGGCGGTGGCCTACCGCATGCTCGGATCGGTCAGCGAAGCCGATGACGCGCTGCAGGAGGCCTGGCTGCGGCTCAGCCGCTCTCAGCAGGAGACGATCCACAACGCCCGTGCATGGCTGACCACGATCGTCGGCCGGGTGTGCATCGACATGCTGCGCGCCCGGCAAGCTCGTCGCGAAGACTATGTGGGAGCCTGGGTGCCCGAGCCGATCGGGCAGGCCGACGAGCAGGCCGACCCCGAACAGCAGATGCTCATCGCCGATACCGTCGGGCTCGCACTGCTCGTGGTGCTCGAGGCGCTGACGCCCAGCGAGCGGGTGGCCTACGTGCTTCACGACATGTTCGCTGTCCCATTCGCTGAGATCGGCGAGATCATCGAGCGCAGCCCCGACGCGGCAAGACAGCTCGCCAGCAGAGGGCGGCGGCGGGTTCGCGGAGCGATGCCGCGGCCCGATGCCGATCCCGACAAGCAGCGCGAGGTCGTCGACGCGTTCCTCGCGGCTTCGAGAGCCGGGGACTTCGAAGCGCTGATAGCAGTGCTCGACCCGGGCGTCGTGTTCCGCGCGGGCGGCGCCCGCGAGGCCCAGCAAGAAGTGACTGGGCCGGCCGATGTCGCGCGCAAGTGGGCGACATTTGGCCCACGTTTCGCGCAACTGTGTCATCCGGCGACCGTCAACGGCCGGGCCGGGCTCCTCTTCAATACCCCCCAGGGCCCGGCCGGAGCGGCCGGATTCACCCTCAGCGGCGGCCTGATCACCACCATTGACCTGACCCTCGATCCTGACAAGCTGGAGGGCTTTGACCAAATAGAAAAGGCGCGACCGTCAGATCCGCTGCATGGACATGGAGCAGCCGGCGAGTCGAGGCTGCCCGGCGACCTTCGCGGCCGCGCAGGCTCGGTCGCCGAGCGGATCATCAATGAGGCGCTGGGCTGGCCAGGGGTGTATCGCGCGAAGGGCCACTTCGGGTCAGTGGCATTGCGCCTCGGCCGACACGAGCTCGGCCACCTACACGGCGACGCGATCGCAGATGTGCCGCTTTCACCCGAGCGGCGAGATCAACTCGTCAAAGACGGCGTGGCGCTCGAGGACCCGTCGCAGCAGGACTCGGGCTGGGTCACGGTCGCACTCGAGACGGAGGAAGACGTGCAGCGTGCGCTGGCGTTGCTGCGCGCCAACTACGAGCTCGGTCAAGAGAGGCCTCAGGCGCCAGCATGAGCTACGCCGCCTCGGTTGGAAGCGTCAATTCCAGGGCAGCGCTGCTCGCCTGCGCCAATATTCGGCGGGATCCTCTTGGAGGTTGTCGAGTTCTTGGAGACGTTCGGCAGCTGGCTCGAGGGCGAGCGCGGCGAGGTTGCTCTCGAGGGTCTCTGATGTCGCTGCACCGCTGAGCACCACGTCCGCCCATGGTTGGGAGAGCGCCGCCGCGAGCGCGAGGGCATCGGGTGTGGTCCCGGCGCGCTCCGCGGTTTCGGTGAGCCGCGGCACGTCGCCGCGGTCGGTGAGCCTGGCGTTGGCGAGAGCCTCCTTGACGATCACGCCGACGCCTGCGGCGTGAGCGGCAGCGAGCGCGCCGCTGGCCGATCGCTCCAACACGTTCCAGGTCGCCTGCACGGCGTCGAACCCCCCGCGTTCCAGCGCTCGCTCGATCGTGTCGGCCTGCCTGGGTCCTGTGACGGTAAGCCCGATCGCCAGGCCACTCGCCCGGAGAGTTGCGAGCTCCTCGAGCACGCGATGATCGTCGAGCACTCCGCTTTCGACGGTGGCTGAGTGGATCTCGTACAGGCGGAGGTGCGCTCCCAGCAGCTTGCGGCTCTCGGGATACTGCCGGCGGAGTGTCCCGATCGACAGGTCCTTCACCTCCGGCACCTGCGCGTTGATTCGCCAGTCGGCGGTGTAGGTGTAGCCCCACTTCGAACCCACGGTGAGGTCGTCCGGTCCGAGCGCGCGCCGTGCGAGCCAGCTCGCCAGGAATGCCTCCGCCTTGCCGTAGGAGCGCGCGGCGTCGAAGTAGCGCACCCCGCCTGCGTAGGCCGCGTCAAGGACCGTATGGGCTGCGAGCTCGAGCGACCGTTCGTCGGTGTGGCCGGCAAGGTCGCGGCCGTGGCCGAGGTTGATGTAGCCAGGGCGGCCGAGCGCCGCAAGTCCCAATCCGAGGCGGCTGACGGCAAGACCGGTGCGGCCGAGCGAGGTTCGCATGGCTAGCTCGATTTCACGACGAGGACATGGGTAGCGTCTCAAGCGATCGCGCGAGCATCACCGCCCGTAGCCAGCCGGTTGCGTCCGGTCCGGCCTCTTGGATCGACTCGAGAGCCGTCTCGTATCCCTGCTCAGCGTCCACCAGACGTCTAAGGGCTTGAATCGCACCGTCCTCCAGCTCACGCAGCTCGCCAGCGAGGTCCGCGGCGCCAGCAAACCGGGCCTCGAGCGACGTCAATGGCCGCTGCTCACAGAACAGCACGTTCTCGGTCGTGCGCGCCCGCGCGGCCAACGCGCGGACTGTCGCGATGGTTTCGTCATACACAGTCATCCGCGTATGGTCGCGCGCCAGGCGGAAACGGGCCGCCACGAGCGACGTCTCCAAGAGCCGCTCGGCCGTCGCTGGCGGGGTGCACGCCTTTGCTGGGCTCGCAAAAACCCCGGAACGCGTCCGCGGCTTTTCGCGGATGTGAGCGGGCCGTGCGTTCGGTTAGCGTCGGCGAATGGCAAGCGATGGCTTTGGCCCTTCACGCAGGAGCCCTTCCCCACGGTGTCCTGACAAGCCGGGACAAAGGCTCGGCGGGCGTCGAGCTTGCGGTCGCGAAGGCGGGCACCAATGACGAGCTGGGACGCTGAACGGCCCGTCAGGCTCAGGGGCAGCCTCGATTCTCCACTGAGCCGGTGGCTTTGGCTGGTCAAGTGGGTGCTCGTGATCCCGCATCTAGTGATCCTCGCCTTCCTGTGGATCGCCTTCTTCGTGCTCAGCGTGGTGGCGTTCTTTGCGATCCTCTTCACCGAGCGCTACCCGCGCGGGATCTTTGACTTCAATCTCGGCGTGCTCCGCTGGACATGGCGCGTGAGTTTCTATTCCTACGGCGCGCTCGGGACCGACCGCTACCCGCCGTTCACGCTCGCGCAGGAGCCGGACTACCCGGCGACGCTCGAGGTCGACTATCCGCCGCGGCTTTCGCGCGGCCTGGTGCTGGTCAAGTGGTGGCTGCTCGCGATCCCGCAATACATCGTGGTCGGAATCTTCGCCAGCGGCGGCGCCGGGTCTTGGGGAGGTCCCGGCCTGATCGGCGTGCTCGTCCTCTTCGCCGGGGTCTCCTTGCTGTTCGCCGAGCGCTACCCGAGTGGCATGTTCGACTTCGTGATGGGCATGAACCGCTGGGTCTACCGGGTCGTCGCCTACGCCGCCTTGATGCGCGACGAGTACCCGCCTTTCCGCCTGGAGATGGGGCCAGACGAGGATCGCGCCGCGGCGGGCGCGCAGCCGCCCGCGCCGGCTGCGCCCGAGCCCGAAGGCAGCGCCTGAGCGCCCCGCTGCGCGAGCGCTAACGAGGCTAGGGAAACTCCTAGGGTTCTCCCCGTTGTAAGTCGCGCCTGGCGCGAGCACGATCTGCAGCGATGCGCGCCGCCGCCTTTCAGCGACTGAGCGAGGAAGACCAGGCGATACTCGACCTGGAGTCGCGCACGATCGCCGGTCACACGTGCAAGCTAATCGTGTTGGGCCCAGGTTCCCGCGCCGGGGCACGGGTGGAAATACTTCGCCGTCAGATCGCAGGCCGTCTGGCGGATGCGCCGCGACTGCGTGAGCGGCTCGTTGCGACGCCGTTGGGCGTGGCGGCGCCGGTCTGGATCGAGGACCCGCGCTTCGACGTCGCCAACCACGTGCTGCCACTCGCAAGCCGGGGGCCGATCGATCGGCAGGAGCTTCCTGAGCTTGTGGCGATGTTGATGGGCGGGCGTCTCGACCGCACCAGGCCGCTGTGGTCGCTGCACGTCGCTGAGCTCAAGGGCGGCGGCGCCGCGCTGATCTGGCGCATCCACCACTGTATGGCAGACGGCACGGCCGCCATGCGACTGGCCGCGCAAATCCTCTGGGACAGCGAGCAGGACACGACCGAAACCATCGCCGCGGCAGAGTGGAACCCGCGCCCGATCCCGGGCTGGTGGCAATTGTTCGTCGCGGGAGTGAAGGACCGCCTTCGACGGCTTGCGCACTGGCGCCCGCCCGTGGTCAGGGCCCCGGTGAAAGGGGGTCCCACAAGGACTGTCGCGACGATTCGCCGCGAGCTCTCGCCGGGAAACGATCGCTCGCCGTTCGACGCCAAGCGGCTGAGCTCGCAGCGCGCTGTCGCGTTCGCGTCCGCACCGCTTTCCGAGCTCAAGCGGATCGGGCGGGCGATCGGCGGCGGCGCGACCGTCAACGATGTGCTGTTGGCTCTGATCGCCGGCGGGTTGCGATACTGGATGACGGTTGACAGCCGCGCGCCGATCTCGCTGAGGGCCAAGGTTCCGGTCAGTCTGCACGATCACGATCAACTCGCGAATCGGGACTCCTTCTTCTGCATCGAGCTGCCGCTGAGCGAAGCCGATCCGGCCGAGCGCATGCGCCTGATCCACGATGGCACGAGCATCCGCAAGTCACACCATGATGCGGAGGCGCTGGATGCGGTGTTCGGCGGCCGCTCACGGGTCCCAATCCCAATGGAGCGCCTCCTGCAACGGCGGGCAGATGACCCTCGCGTCGCGGCGCTCTGCGTCTCGAACGTACCAGGGCCGGGAGCCCCGATCTTCGTGGCCGGCGCACGCGTGTGGGAGCTCTACTCGGTTGCCGAGATCGGTGAGCGGCACGCCCTGCGAGTCTCAGCCGTGTCGCTGGGGGACGTTCTGTCGCTCGGCTTCTGCGCCGACCCGACCGCGGTGCCGCGCCTCAGGATCATGGTGGAGGGGGTACAGCGAGAACTTGAGACGCTGCGAGCCGACGTCGGCGCTGACACGGCGAGCGACGGCCGATGATCCGATCGCCGATCGAAGCCTGAAGGCGGCGGCCTCTGCTGCGCGCCGCTCGGTGCACGCAGGGCGTCCCGGCCCGGGTTCATGTAGAGCCCGGGCCCGGGGCGCCTGAGGCGTCGGCGTACAGGCGTCAAAGTCGCAGGCGCAAGGGTGCTTCGGTGGTGAACGTCGCACCGGCCTTTTCACCGAGCGCGGCAAGATCGCCCTCCCACACATCGAGGTAGCCGGCAAGGACGTCCAGGATCGTGACTTTGTCTTCGTTTTTTTCGGCGTGGGGGAAAGCCGGCGCTGGGTTTTCCGGCGGCTGCACGGCCTTCGCTGTGTTGTTCGTTGGCCCTGGGTCGCGGATCGGTTGGGCCTGTTCTCCCACTCGTTCCATGGCGACCGGTTCGCCGTAAAGCCACGGCGGCGTTTCCGCCGGCACGCTGCCCCCGCGGGGGACGTGTTCGAAGCTGCCCGTGTAGGAGGTCACGAACGGCGCCTCGGACCACAGGATCTTGGTGTAGTTGCGGTTCCAGAAGAACTCCGGTATCACGCTGTTCAGGTAGGTCAGCCGCCGGAGTGCCCCGGTTTTGAGGTCGACCTCCCAAAGGTCGGCGTGGAAGTCGGTTCCGTCGAAGTCAGCCAGGAACTGGAATGTCTGCGATGATCCTGTGTCGGGCGCGTCGAAGCCGGTGTGTTGCGCGGCCGCCGCGACGACGTCATACCAGGAGCCGAGACTCGCGCCCCGGTTTGACATCTCGACCACGTCCTTCATGTCGGGCGTGAAGAGCGCCTGCTCCTGATAGACGGGCTCGTTGTCGCCGATGAGGGTCACGCGCGGGTTTTCGGGTGACGCGCCTTCGCCGTAAATGCGCATGTAGTAAAGGCGCGCGTTGCCCCAGCCGGGCGGTTCCGCCTGGAACGGCGACTGATAGCCGCCTGAGGCGAAGAACAAAAACCCCTTGCCGTCCGGCGACCACGGCTGGGTCTCATACGCACCGTAGGGCTTGCCGACCACCCGGACGTTCGTCAGTTTAGGCTTCCCGTTGGTGACGGTGAAGTCCCCGACCATGATCTCCCAGGTCGCGCCGCCGGCGGATACGGGGTTTGCCTCGACGTGGGTCCATGCGATGTGCGTGCCGTCCGGTGACCAATAGGCGTGGAAGTTGTCGTAGGGCGTTCCCTTGACCTGCGTGTAGCGACCGCCGTTCTGCGGGTCTGAGTTGGTGGTCAGGCGGTAAGGGTGCGAGCCGTTGGGTTGCATCACGTAGAGGTCGTCTCCGAATCCGCCGAGCCCGTCGCCGAGGACATGTAAGGGCTGCTGGCCGTCTGACTCGAAAAGGATCCAGTCACCCTGCGGTCGTTCCTGGGGAAGGCCGTTCGGGCCCTGTACGGTCGTACACGTGAGACAGACTTGTTCGCTGCCGTCCGGGAGCGAGCGGTAGATCTGGCTGATCCCGGCGCTGTCGAGCTGCGTCGACAGCACATTTCCCTTCTGAGTCCAAGACGGCGCCTGACCGAAACCGTAGGGCAGTTGCGTCACCCGGAACGGAGCGTCGAAGTAGGGGCCCACAACAGATTCCGCGCCTGCCGCCGGCGCGCTCGCGCCGAGCAGGAGTCCGCAGATGGCGAGTGCGAGCGCCATTGCCCTCCTTGGTAGTCCCGCGATCGGCTGATGGGCCAAGCCTCCTGCTGATCCGTCGCGCTGCATCCTTCTCGCCTCCTGTATGCGTTTGTGTTGGACCGCTTATCTTCTCGCAACCGCACTCGGCTAGGCTGCACGGCCGGTGCCGGGAGCCGCCAGTCCCGGACCTCGGCGCTTGGCTGAGGCGACGGCGAACCGCAGCAGGTCGATGGCGGCGGTCAGCTGTCCTCGTCGAGAACGTCGCGTAGTTTGCGCGCGAACATCCCGACCAGGCCGCGCCAAGCGCGTGGATTACGGCGTGCTCCGCGCGGGACTCGAGGACAGCACTCAGCCATGATCTGGCCCTCTGGCCTGGTCACGCTTGGTCCCTGTCGTCAGTCCGTCCCAGGACCAATGGGGGATGCGCAGATCATCCGGCACGTCCTCGGCGGATCTGGGGTATCGGGCCATCGTGTTGGTGGTAGCCCAGGCAAAATAGTCGTGCAGCACCCGCCTGAGCCGATCGTCGTCGGCGACTCCCGCGTCCGCAAGCGCTTGGTCGAAACAGTCGATCGCGCGACGGTCCATCTCCTCGTGCTGTCCGTTGCCACTGTGGACCCGTACCACTGAAGTCTCATCCCCGTACGCAGCGGAGTATGCAGCCGGCCCGCCCAACGCCTCTCCCCAGTAGGCGGCGAGGCGCTCGGTGTGCTGAGGGTGAAAGCCATGGCTGAACGCATGGCTCACCACCTCGTCATTCATCACCCGAGTGTGCCACGCCGCGGCGAGCGCTCGCAAACCCACCTCTCCTCCCGCGGCCTCGTAGACGGACTGCATGCCGAGCACGCTACCAGCCGCAGCCGCAGGGGCGATTCGGGAGGTGAGCGCCCGAGGCGATCAGTCTGGGTACTCGTCCTTGCGCCAGGCGCGAGGCTCCTCGGACCCGGCCTTCGGCGTCCGCTTGAGCAGGAATGAGTGGTACGGGGCCACGAACGGATCGGGTGCCGTCACCGTGTAGGTGTGGTACACGTGTCCGTTGTCGCGCGCGAACGCGATGAAGCCGGGACCCTCACGCAGACCATCCTCGAGCTTGGCTCCGATCTGCTGCGCCCACTCCTGCAGCCACTCAGGCGGATCGTCGATCATCGCTTTGACCTGGGGGATCTGCTGCGCTTGCTCCGGCGTGAGCGCGAGCTCGAAGTCAAACGGAACCCGCTCCCATAGGTTGAGACGTAGGGGAACTGCCAGCCCATCCGCTCCTTGTAAGCGACGAGCCGATCGATCGGAGCACGTGAGAAGCAGATCAGACTCACGTCGCGGTGGTTCAGGTGCACCCGCGTGGCGTCGAGCTCATCCCCCAGGTTTGTGCACCCAGGGCAGGCGCCCAGCTCGTAATCGGGGCCAAACATGATGTTGTACGCGAGCAGCTGCGAGCGCCCGTCGAACAATTCGGCGAGCGTCTTCTTTCCGGCCTCGGTGTCGAACCGGTATTCCTTCTCCACTGCCACCCAGGGAAGCTGGCGGCGCTGCTCGGTCACCTTCTGGCCAAGCTCGGCGTATTCGGCCTCGAGCTTCGCGAGCGCGGCGCGAGCCGCCTGCCACTCCTCGCGAGTCCCGAGCTTCTGGTCGGACATCGATCGCTCCTCTTGGTTCGTTGGGTTGCCTCAGCGTGGCCGGCCGACCACGCAGACGGTGGGACCGGCGCGCCACGCCAAACTCATCGCAGCAGACCGCGGCATGACGAGAGTGTCGCACTACCCGCTCCTTGCCACGCAATGGGCGGACAAGTCCTCAAAGCGGGTGCTCCGTTCGCTGTGGTCATGACGGGCCTGCGCCAATCGCACCGAGCTGGCGCATCTGCGAGAGGACGTCGACGACCCCCCAGGTCTCAGCGAGCCGTCCGCCGGCGAAGCGCATGATGAAGATCTCGTTGTACTTGACGGACTTGCCTGTTGGCGGGAGGCCCATGTAGTCGCCCTGGTGGGTCCCGGTAACCGTGTTCCTGCAGACGACCTTGTCCCCCTCGGCGATCAAATCCTCGACCGTAATGTGCAGATCGGGGAAGGCCCGGTGGAGCCTCCCGAATACCTCCTTGAGTGCTTGCGCACCTGTCGCTTTAACCGGCAATGGCGTGCGGATCAGCACGTCAGGCTCGGCGACCTCGTCGATCGTCTTCGAGATGAGCTCCGCATCGTGGCTACTCATCGCGTCCTGGAAGCGTCTGACCGTCGCCTTGTTGGTTGTTTGCTCGGCTGCTGACATTTGGCTGCTCCTCGGATCGAAAGAACATACGGGTGGCTGGAAAAATCGAACCTGCTGCGCCGGGATCATTTCGCCGAGCTCAGTAGCGATCTGAAGTCGCCGACCGGCCCGAGGTGCGTCAGCTTGTCGGGGTTGACGATCCCGCTGATGTTTGTGATCTGACCGCTGGCGATATCGAGCGCGCACACGCCGAGCACCCGCTGCTGTCCGTCGAGAAAGAGCGCTCCCGGGCCGCCGTTGACCTCGACCGTTCGCAGGGAGACGCCCGGAAGGCGCATAGTCCGGCGGACCCAGTTGATCACCGCGCGCGCGACACGGTTGCGCCCGCTCAGCGTCCGCGCGAGCGCCGGAGCCTTGCCGCCGCCGTCGCCGGTGAGCTCCACGTCTGCAGCGAGCAGCGCCTCGAGCTCGGCTAGATCGCCCTGCTCGGCGGCGGCGAAGAACCGCCGTGCCAGCTCGTCGCGCTGCTCGCTCGTCGTTTGGAAACGGGGCCGGTGCTGCTCGACATGACGTCTGGCGCGAGTTGCGAGCTGGCGGGCATTGTCCTCGCTCTTGCCGACGATCGCTGCGATCTCCGCGAACGGGTAGTCGAACACGTCGTGCAGCAGCAGCACTGCTCGCTGCTCAGGCGAGAGGCTCTCCAGCAGCACCAGCATGGCCAGCGATAGCGAGTCGGCCATCTCCGCCTGCTGCGCGGGGTCATCGCGGCTGTCGGTGATGATCGGCTCCGGCAGCCACTCGCCGACATAGCGCTCGCGGCGCGCTCGCGCGGAGCGCAGCTCGCTGATCGCCAGACGGGTGGTCACGGTGGCGACGAACGCGCGCGGCGATGCGATCTGCTCGCCGCCATCCAGCGCCTGATGCACCCGCAGCAGCGCTTCCTGCACCACGTCCTCGGCTTCGGACACACTGCCGAGCATCCGGTAGGCGATCGCGAAGGCGACCGGCCTTAGCTCGTCAAGCAGTCGCTCGCGATCGGTCATGCTGCTGCGAATCCCTGCCGCCAGCTCGGGTGCCCGGGGCGCCACGCAAGCTCGCGCTTGGCCTTCGCGTTCGACGCGCCGCGGACGTCGGTCATCATCATCACGCCCGCCTCCCCGGCGAACAGCCGCCCGATGAGCTTCGGCACGCGGATCGGCTTCTTGGCGCCAAGTTGCTGAGCCAGCGCCGGCAGCCACTCGGCGACCATGGCGGGGTCATCGTCGACCACGTTGTAGACACCGCGACTGCCGTGCTCGACCGCCGCGACCGTGGCCTCAGCCGCGTCGGCGACGTGGATGAAGGACCAGACGCCGCGACCGTTGCCGACCAGCGGGAACTTGCGCCTGCGGATCAGTTCGAACTGCTCCGCGCCCGGCTCCATCGACGTGGCTGGCCCATAGAACGCGCCGTAGCGCAGCACGATCCCCTCGGTCCACTTCGCCCCCAGGACCGCCTGCTCGAGATGACGGATCGCGGCCACGGTCTCGCGCATCTCGTGCACGGGCGTCGGGTCGAGCGGATCCTTCTCGCTCTTCACCAGCCCGCCGGTGCGCGCGTACGCGCCAAAGCCAGCTATCCCCTGTGCCACAAACCGTTGTACTCCAACCGCCTGACCGGCCGAGAGCAGGTGGTCGGTCGCCTCGGTCCGCAGACGGTTCGTCAGCGCGAAGTCGCGATCGAAATGACGCATGTCAAGCGCACCGATCGCCGTCAGCTGATGGACGATCACCTCTGGTCGCGCGCTGCCCACGGCCGCCGCGACCTGATTGGGATCGAGCGCGTCCGCGACTGCCGGCACAGCGCCCAGCTCGGAGAGCATCGCCTGCTTTGAATCGCTGCGCGTCATGCCATGAACCTCATGACCGGCGGCAACCAGGCGCGGCACCAGCTGCTTTCCGATCGCTCCCGTCGCTCCTGCAACAAACACTCGCATCATGAACTCCTTTATCAAGGACTACCCGTCATCCACAAGACGAGACAGCGACCTCGGCTGTGACACCTCCGGGCGCCCTGGCTCGGGAAAGACCCAGCCGCGGCGCCGGTAGGTCACGTGCAGGTCGTCCCGCCAGTCGCCCGGCGTCTCCGCGACCTGTCCTTGGCCCTCGAAGGCGTCAGGCCGAGCGTGGCCGAGAAGCGCTGGTCAAACCCGGGTTGCTCGCGCCACATGCGCAGCTCGCCGTGGTCCAGCGAGACGCCGTACGTCCGGCGAGCCACGCGCGAGTCGAAGTCTCCTCGCACGTTGCGCGAGTCTCAACGGGATCACGGGCGCGGGTGAGGGGCGTCAGGTGCGAGCCCGTTCCGGTAGGCATAGGCGACGGCCTGCGCGCGGTCGCGCGCGCCGGTCTTCGCGTAGAGGTGGTTGATGTGACTCTTGACGGTCGTCTCGGTCACCACGAGCCGCTGCGCAATCTCGGCGTTCGAGAGACCCTCGGAGACGAGCGCGAGCACCTCGGCCTCCCGCGGCGTGAGGCCGTCCGGTAGACGCGACTCATCCTGCAGCACGTCGCCCAAGCGTTTCCGTTGCAGCACCTCGTCGCCGCGATCGAGCATGGGTTCCCGCCCGGCGCCACCGGGGTCGCCTGGGGCGACCTCGCGTTCGTCGCCGCCTGGGGAGCCGCCGGGCTTGCGTTCGCGCTGCGCCGCTTCCGCTGGACCCCCGCCGCGGCGACCGCCTGAAATCAACGCCGACGCAAAGGAGAGCTCGATGGCGATTATTAGCAATGAAACCCGGATCCGCCCAGGTAACTGTCCCGCACACGGACAAGTAACAGCCGAAAAGCACGTTCCCAAACTCAAGTTTCCCTTCATCATCTCGGGCGTCGCGCGCAGCCTCGCCTCCGCCAGGCCATACCGCTGTCCCGCTTGCGGAGGGAAGACCACGGCAGCCGTGTGAGCAGATGTGTTCGCTCGTCGCGCCCGCCCGGTGGTCGCGCTGGTCTCGCGCAGCGACGTAGCCCCCGAGGGCACAATCGCGACGGATCATCATCAGCGCGAGCCGTTGCCTGGCTTGGCGCGTGCCCGATTCGATCGAGAACCAGCCGAGGCCTGACCGATGAATTAGGCTTTCGATCGCGGTCTGGGTTGATACGGACCAGGCCGCCCGTTGGACACCGATCTGGAGGACTCGATTGCGCGACGAAGATGACACCCACTTCCCCAAACTGTCCGCGCCGGCGCGCCGTGCGCTCTCAGGTGCGGGCTACACGCGCCTGCATCAGCTGGCGCAGGTCTCCGACTCCGACCTCGGCAAGCTGCACGGCATGGGGCCGACGGCGGTAGAGGCGCTGCGCGCCGCCCTCAAAAAACAGGGTCTAGCGTTTCGCATCTGACGCTGGAGGGAGTGGCGATGGCCAAGCTGATCTATTCGGCAATCACCTCGCTTGACGGGTACGTCGAGGACGAGCAGGGCAGGGTCGACTGGGCGGCGCCGGATGAGGAGGTGCATGCGTTCGTCAACGATCTCGAGCGGCCGATCGGCACGTACCTATACGGGCGCCGGATGTACGAGACGATGGTGTTCTGGGAGACCGTGAGCACCGAGGCCGACGAGCCGGCAGTGTTCTCGGACTATGCTGGGATCTGGCGGGCAGCTGAGAAGATCGTGTACTCCCGGGCGCTTCAGACGGTATCCAGCGCGAGGACGCGGATCGAGCGCGAGTTCGACCCCGACGCGGTCCGGCGGCTCAAGGACACCTCTGCAGGCGACATCACGATTGGTGGCGCTGAGCTCGCCGGACAGGCGATCGCCGCGGGTCTCGTCGACGAGTACCATTTGTTCCTCAACCCGATCGTGATGGGCGGGGGCAAGCGCGCGCTGCCGAACAACGTTCATGGGCAACTCGAGCTCCTGGACGAGCGCCGCTTCAGAAGCGGCGTCGTGCACCTCCACTACCAAGCGGTTTCGTGGGCGTCGATATGAGGCTCCGAGGACGGTGATGCGGCTTGCGCGGGGACAGCGTTCTGTCGCACGCCGGCGCGTCATATCAGGGCGGGGCGTCTGGGGGGGCGACCATCTTCAGATGCTTACTTACCTGTGTGACGCTAAACAGGCGCTCCACCTGGACAGATGCTCCTGTTACAACGAGCTCCGCACCACGCTCCTGCAGCCGCTGATGGGCGGTGAGAAGCTCCCTCAGTCCGGTCGAGTCCATAAACTGGAGCCCTCGCAAGTCCACCAGCACGGTTGAGGCCTCCTTGACATCGGCTGTTTCGAGCGCTCTTTGAAGCAGTCGAGCATTTTCGAGGTCGAGTTCGCCGCGGAGGCAAAGCACTGTCCTTTGCCCTTCGCGCTTCGCCTCGATTGACAACCGCTCGTCGCTTGCCACAGTCGAGATGTTAGCCCAAGCGGTCTCTAGCCGACGGGCGTCGAAAAGGTTAGAGCAAAAGGTCCGGACGAATGTAATCGTCTTGGCGGCGGACATCGATACTCACCAACTGAGTAGCAGAGGTGTGGCATCTGTGCGGGATACGCGGCAGTACCTGCTCGCGGTAGGGACCCTGGAGTCACTCCGTTTACCAGCAGGGAGCGGATGGACGGCCCTGTCGCTCGACTCATTACCCGTCTGACGCGCGTCGCGAGAGTCGCTGCGGGCGCCGAAACCACGCAGGCGCCTGCAGTTAATGCCGGTCTTCGCTGAGTGCGCGACGCAAACCCTCCGATCGCGACTTGTGGAACGGTCGCGCTCGAGAAGCGGCGCCATCTACGTCCGCTCTAGCGAAGCGCCCCGGAGCACTGCCCTCAGACGCGCCCGGTCGGCCCGGACCGAGCGCAAGCTCCCCGCCCGGACCAGCCGCGCCCGGAGAACTCGCCTGCCGCTGCCGGCCAGGAGCGTGGAGGTCGCGGGCGCGCAGTGCGTCGATGACCGCTCGCTGGCTTGGCATGGTGACAGTCGCTCGCGATCCTGCTCAGACCGCCACAGGTGTCCGCTCGGGCTCCTCGGCACTCTCCAGCACCAGCGCCTCCTCTTGCTGCAGGGCGCGTGCAGCCGAACCCTCGATGTTGATGTGCGGCAGCCGAGCGTCGAGCCGGCGCGGCAGGCGCCAGGTGCGCGAGCCCAGCAGCTCGAGTACCGCCGGCAGCAACACGCAGCGCACGACGAGCGCGTCGAGGAAGACGGCCGCGGCAAGGCCGAAGCCGAACTCCTTCACCGCGCGCTGTTCGCCGACCATGAACGACAAAAAGACGCAGATCATGATCGCGGCAGCCGCGCTTATCACCCGTCCGGTGAACGAGATGCCGTTGGCGACGGCAGCGGACGGGTCGCGCCTGCGCAACCACTCCTCGCGCACGCGCGACACCAGGAACACCTCGTAATCCATCGACAACCCGAACACCACGGCGAATATCAGCACCGGAATCCACGGCTCGATCGGGCCCGGCTCGACCCCGATGATGCTGCCGAGCCATCCCCACTGGAAGATCGCGACGGTGACGCCGAGCGCCGCGCCGATGCTCAGCAGGTTCATCGCCGCCGCCTGCAGCGGGATCACGATCGAGCGGAAGATGACGAACAGCAGCAGCGCGGAGAGCAGCACCACGATCGCGATGAACAGCCCCAGCTTGCTCGAGAGCACGTGGGAGAAGTCGATCGAGCCCGCGGTGAAACCGCCGACGAGCACGCCCATGCCCGTGCGCTGCTCGAGCGGGGGCAGCACCTGGCCACGCAACCTGTTGACCAGGTTTGTCGTCGCGAGTGCCTGGGGGCCGGAGCGGGGGTAGACCTGAATGACGGCGAGCTTCCCCGAAGGTCCGATGCGCGGCTGCGTGACGGCGACGACGTCACCGGTGCGCGCGGCGGCCGCGCGGACCGCTGCGAGCGCCGCTGTCTGATCGCCGCCGTGCAACTCGGCGACGAGCGTCAGAGGCCCGTTGAAGCCGGATCCAAAGCCCTTGGCAAGCAGGTCGAAGGCGTGACGTGAGCTGAGATTGGCGGGGTTATTCCCGGCATCGCTGTTGCTCATGCGAAGCGCGGTGACCGGAAGCAGCAGCGCGACCATCACGGCGAGCGAGACGAGCGCAAGCGCCCGAGGCCGCGCCTGCACGGTTTCACTCCAACGACGCCAGGCCGAGCGGCTGGGCACCGCGGGCGCCGCGCTCGTGCCAGCGGCGGCTGCTGCCCGACTGCGGCGAGCAAACGGGCCCCGGCGTGCGCCACGCGGGCGCACCAGCCGGGGACCGTAGCGCGAGAGGAGCGCCGGGAGCAGAGTGAGCGAAGCGAGAAGTGTGAGCAGCACTGCGAGCACCGAAGCGATCGCCAGCCCGTACATGAAGCTGACCCCGGTCGCGAACATGCCGAGCAGCGCAATCACGACGGTTGTGCCGGCGAGCAGGATCGCGCGTCCGGAGGTGTCCATCGCCTCGATCACCGCTCGGCGCACATCGCCGAGCGCCGCGTAGTTCTCGCGAAAGCGCGTCACGATGAACAGCGCGTAGTCGATGCCGACGCCCAGTCCGATCATCACCGCCAGCTCGGGGGCGACGTTCGACATGCTCGTCAGGTGTGTCGTGATTCCGATCAGCGCGACTCCGGTGATCAGGCCGAGACCGGCGGTGATCAACGGCATCCCGGCGGCGATCAGCGAGCCGAAGGTCAAAAGCAGGATGACGAGCGCCGCGATCACCCCGACCGTCGTCGCCGGGCCGATGCTGAAGCCCTCGGCCTGTTCGATCACTGGACCGCCCGCGGCTACCTGCAGGCCGGCCACATGGATCGCTTTGACCGCGTCGAGCACCGGCTTGCCGGTATCGCTCGGCAGCATGTTCGCGCGCTTGTCGTAGTTGATCGTCGCGAAGGCCGTCCTCCCGTCGGGCGAGACCTGGACGGCGCCGCGCGCGGTGTACGGGCTGATAACCCCCACGACATGAGGGAATCCGTTCGCGCGTGCCAGCAGCGGAGTAATCGCCGAACGCACCGCGGGCGAGTCGACGCTGCCGTGCGCGGCGTGGAAGACGATCGTGTCGACATCGCCGCTCTGAGCGGCAAACTCGTGTGAGAGCAGGTCGCTCGCGCGCTGGGACTCGGTGCCCGGCAGAGTGAAGTTGGTCGCATAGTCACGCCCGACCGACTGAGCGACGACCGTCGCGAGGACCGCGACGGCGACCCAGGTGACGACCACCAGGCGCCGGTGCGCCATGCACCAGCGGACGAGGCTCAGCAGCGTTTCGGGTCGCCGCGAATCGCCGTTGAAAAACAGAGAGCCCGACCTGTCATCGAGCGGGGTTCCAGTCCGGTCGTGCATCGATCTGCCCTCCCGTGTGGTCTGAGGAGCCTCGGGCGCCGGGGTCCAACGCCCGGGAGTGAGAGCGGGTTTGCCTTCTGCCGGGGCGAGAAGTGCAAATCCGTCGATTAGGGTGCCAGCGGCGGGAGGCGCAAACATCGGCCGGACGACTCGATCTGGCTAAGACAAACGCGCACGCGACTACGTCATCTGTCGCGGAGGTGCGCCTGCGCAGTCGCTTCGTTCAACGGCTCGCCCGAGCGTTTCACGACGCCAGGCGAGAAGATCAGGTCCGGCGAGGTTCGGTCAGGAGGGGCGAGTTCCGCTGGCCAGCCCTTCGCGGACGGCCCACAGCGCGGCCTGGGTCCGCGAGGCCAAACCGAGCTTGCCAAGGATGTTGCTGACGTGGGTGCGAGCGGTGCGCTCGCTGATGACGAGCTGGGCGGCAATCTCCTTGTTGGAATGACCAGCGGCGAGCAAGCGCAGGATCTCGAGCTCGCGCTCGGTCAGCTCGGCTGCGGGTTCCCGGCCCGTCGGCGCGCGCATCGATCGCATCAGACGCTTGGCGACGACGGGGTCGAGATGTAGCTCGCCGCGGCAGGCGGCACGCACCGCGCCGACGATCTCGTCCACCTCGGCGTCCTTGAGCACGTAGCCGGACGCGCCTGCGTCGAGCGCAGCTTGGACCCGCTCCTCCTCGAGAAACGAGGTGATCACGACCACCTCGACATCCGCGAAGCGCGAGCGGATCTCGCGAGTCGCCTGCACGCCGTCGATCGGCTCCATCATCAGATCCATCAGCACGACATCCGGGAGCAGGCCTTCGGCGTGCAGCGCCATCAGCCGGTCGAGTGCTTGGCGCCCATTGGAGGCCTCGGCGACCACCTCGATGTCGCTCTCGCCGGAAAGAAAAGCCTGCAGACCCTGGCGGACGACCTTGTGATCATCCACCAGCAGGACGCGAATCAGCTCGCGCGGCTGCTGCTCGGACTCGCGCGCAGGATTCAAGCGGCGCCATCCATCTCGGTGATCGGCAAGCGGACGCAGACAAGCGTTCCGTGGCCTGGTGCACTCTCGATGCGCAGATCGGCGCCCATGTCGCCGGCCCGGCTGCGCATCGTCTGCAATCCGAGATGACCGGTGTAGGCCGCTCGCGAATCAAAGCCGCGCCCGTCGTCGCGCACCTCGAGCCCGACCGCGACTCCATCGTTCGTGACCTTGACCGTCCCCTGTCCGGCTCCTGCGTGCTTTACGAGGTTGGCCAGCGCCTCCTGTCCGAGGCGGTAGAGGTGCTCCTCGTGGTCAGGGCTGATCGGCAGGCGCTCCGCTGGGCCGTCGACATCGATCGGCAGGCCCTCGCGTGCGCTGACGGCGGCGGCGTGCTTGGTCAGTGCCGAGACCAGTCCCTCCTCGGCGAGACCGCGCGGACGCAGCTCGAAGATCAACGCGCGCATCTCGGCAAGTGCCGAGCTGCTCAGCTCGCGCACCTGGCCAAGCTCGCGCCCGACCGTCTCGAAGGCCCGCTGACCGGTCTGTCTCAGGGCGCGCTCGGCCACACGAGCGTGAAGCGTCATCGAGAACAGCGACTGCGAGACGGAGTCGTGCAGGTCGCGCGCGATGCGCTGGCGCTCGTCGCTCGCGCGTTCGAGCTCGCGGCGCCTGGATTCGACCAGATCAGCCGCCGAGCGCTGGCGTTCGCTGACGATCGCACCCAGGCACAGCGTCGTCAGCGCCGCGACTCCGATGTACAGCTGGGTGCTCAGCGTGGTCTGCGTGATCGAATGCTCGATAAACGGTCCGACGTTGTTTGCGGTGCGCCAGACCGCCATCCCCGCTGTGCAGACAACAGCGAAGGTGGCGCCCCTTTGTCCGAAGCGCACCGCGGCCCAGATCAGTGCCGGGAACACCAGGTAGGACACCGGTCGCGGGCTCGTCAGCACGATCGCGCTCAGGCCCAGGACCGCGGCAACCATCGCGAGCGCCTCGAGGATGCGCGCGACAGGCCAGTTCGCGGCCCGTCGACGCGCTGCGATGACCAACGGAGCCCAGACGATGATGAACGGCAGCACGACCAAGGCCCCCGCCGAGTCTCCGATCCAGATCGTGCGCAAGACCGAGCCCACCTGGCTGCCGTCGATGACTCCGTCGATCAGCAGCATGAGCGAGCCGACGACCGCGCTGATCGCGGTCGCGGGTGCGATCGCGACCAGCATCCAGCCGATCTGCTCCAGGCGGTCGAGCTGGGCGCGGCGGCCGATCAGGCACCGCAGCAGAATCGTCGCGACCAGCGCCTCGGCGAGGTTCGCGGCCGTAACTGCGATTGCGGTGTGTACCGGCGAGAGGCTTTCCGCCGAGAGCAGATCACCGATGACCACGCCCGGCCACCAGCGCAGACCCCCGAGATACAGCACCCCCACCGCGAGACCGACCGGCGGCCAGATCGCGGAGATCGAGCCGGTGAATTGCAGCTCGTAGCCGGCCTGTGCCGCGACGTAGTAGGTCCCTGCAAAGGCGAGGACGCCAACCAGATAGCCGACAACGCCCCGCGGGCGAATTTGCACGGCCCAGCGGGGTAAGGCGTTCGCTGGCGCAAAACGGGCGTCGATATTCGTAACGTCCCTCCTGTGGACTTCCGCGGAGCTTGGCTGGCTGCGCGGCGATCGTACACGCACGCACTCCGGCGCCTCACGACGATCGCCGTCCAGCTCCTATTCTCGCAGCCTTCGCCGGACGTGCGCAGTGCCGCCAACCGGTCAGCGCTCGATCGACCCTTCCCGAGCCGTGGGGCCTTCCGCGGGAAGCTCGTGGAGTGCTAGCCCGTGACTGTTGAACGCGCCTGCGACTCGAGCCATGTCTCAAACGTCGTCGGGGCGATGCGCGCGTCAGGCCCCGGCAACAGAAGCTCCCCCGCCATTTCAGTGCCAAAGAGGCCGCGCCAGCTGGGGATCAGCTGAAGCGATTCGCCTCGCGCGCTTAGCGTGCGGCGCGCCATATCGACGAGGTCCTGTGTCTCGGGGCCGGCTAGTTCGCACCAGCGCGGCCGCGGAGGACTGCTCGCCGCCTGCACGAGGAAGTCGACAACGTCGCTGACGGCGATCGGCTGGATCACAGTGGCGCGACCAACGCGCGTTCGTCTCGCCGGGACCATTCGACGACCATGCCCGCGAAGTCGTGAAACTGGGTTGCTCGAACGACCGTCGTCGGTATCAGCTTCGATCCACCGTTTGGGTGGGTGGTTCTGTCCGGGACTGAAATTTAAATGACCTCCTGAGCAGGCCTTTTCCACGACTGTGCGGGCAGTCGGGGGCCGGTGTCAGGAGGTCACTTGGATGGTGCATGATGACGCGGCGGTCGGACTGGACGGCGTCGAGGTCGTCTTCGACGATGAGCGGCTGGTTTCCGACGCGGGGATCGCGCTGGTGGCGACGCTCGCGGGCCGGCTCGGGATCGAGGCTCTCGCGGGCCGGCTGGTGAAGCTTGCTGGTGATCGGCCGGGTGCGGCGAACGCGGGCCGGAAGGTGATGGCGCTTGTGTACGCGATGCTACTCGGCGCTGACAGTATCGATGACTGCGAGGTGCTCAGAGCCGGGCGCACGCGGCGGCTGTTGGGCGGCTGGCTACCGGCACCCTCGACGCTGGGGACGTTCTTGCGGGCGTTCACCTTCGGGCATGTGCGCCAGCTCGACCGGCTGCTCGCCGAGGCGCTCACAAGCGCGTGGCGGGCGGGCGCCGGCCCGGGCGAGGAGCGCCTGATCGTGGATGTCGACAGTTTCGTTGGCGAGGTCCACGGCTACAAAAAGCAGGGTGCGTCCTTCGGGTACACCAAAAAGCGGGGGTATCACCCGCTGATGGCCAGCCGGGCTGGCACCGCCGAGGTGCTGCACGTGCGCCTGCGCAAGGGCAAGGCCAACAGCGCGCGCGGGATCGTGCGCTTCGCCGAGGAGTTGATCGCCCGTGTCGCCCGCGCGGGCGCCAGCGGCGAGAAGCTCCTGCGCGCCGACTCAGCGTTCTGGAACAACAAGCTGATGAAGCGCCTCGAACAAGCCGGGTGGCTTTACTCGATCAGTATCCGCTGCCAAAAGGGCGTTTCCGAGCTGATCTCGAACATTCCCGAGGCTGACTGGCAGAAGCTCGCCGACTACCCCGCCGACGGAGAAGCGCAGATCGCCGAGACCAGCTACGCCGGCAAGCGCATGATCGTCAGACGCACCCGGCTGCTCGGAGCGCAGGCCGAGCTGTGGCCAGACTGGCGGCACTTCCCGTTCCTCACCAACCGCAGCGAACACATCACCCTCGTCGAGGCCGAGCACCGTCAGCACGCCGTCGTCGAGCTCACGATCCGCGATCTGAAAGACCAAGCACTCGCGCACTTCCCCTCCGGCGAGTTCAACGCCAACAGCGCCTGGACCGTCATCGCCGCAATCGCCCACAACCTCGCCCGCTGGACCACCACGATCGGGCTACCAGGCCACACACCCCGCGCCGCCCGCACACTACGCCGCCGACTGCTACAGATCCCCGGCCGCCTGACGCGCACCGCCCGCCAATGGACGCTTCACCTCCCCGCCCGCTGGCCCTGGCAAGGCGACTTCATCCGCGCGCTAACCCGCATCCGGGCGCTCCCTGCCGCTCACTGAGCAACACACTCCACGACGAGCGCACCCGGCCGTCGACACCGGCACATTCCCCGCTGCGCAAAAACGCCTCCCAAACCACCCACCAACCGTCCACGCCGCGACTACCCAGCCACGAACCGTCCGCAACCGCCCGACAACCCGACAACCCGCCCAAATCAGCCACATCAACCCACCCGATCGGTGGATCGAGGATCAGGCCGCCCACCGCGAGCTCCTCCTGGCGGCGCTTGCCTGCATAGTGGGCGTTGCCCTCGACACGATCGATGCCGACGATCGACAGCACCACGTGGTGGCCTACGCCCGCCACCTGCTCGGCCGCGAGCAGCTGCCCGGTGGCCGTCTGGAAGAACTCCCGCACCGCGTCGGCGTCAGTCTCCGCAGTGTTGGTCACGTCGATCACAACCTCGACTTCCGACAGGGCCTGCTCCAGCCCGTTGCCGGTAGTCAGGTCAATTCCACGCGAACGGGAGAGCACTCTCGCCTCGTGGCCCGCATTCTCCAACGCCGCTGTGAGCTGAGCGCCCACGAGCCCTGTGCCACCGGCAACTGCCATTCGCATAACTCACCCTCCGTTTGGTTGAGCCAGACGGCGAGAGCGAGATGCATCCGGATCGACGTACCGGCGGTTCCCTTGTCCTCGCCCGCTACCGATTGATTTCCCCCGAGCATCGCGACCCAAACCCGGATGCCGATTCAGCTCGCGGCCAGGGATTCTCGCGCCGCTCGAGTAGTGGTGAGGCCCGGAGGTCCCCGACCCAGCCGTCCGACCCCATTGCAATGCTTGGCCGCGCGGCTCGAACGCCGCGCGGGGAGCAACGGTGCCCTGGAGTGGAATGAGTATGAGCGCAACTCGCGAGCACGACCATCCACCCATCCAGGCAACCGATGAGATCAGCGAGTTCGAGGTGCTCGAGACCGCCGTTCGCGAGCTGGCGATCGAGAAGGGCCTGTTCTCGGTCGAGGACCATCGCCGGTTCCTCGAGTGGGCTCAGAGCGTCGGCCCGCACGGCGGGTCTCGCCTCGTGGCCAAGGCGTGGGTGGATCCTGAGTTCAAGCAACGGCTGCTCGCCGATGGCACCAAGGCATGCAAAGAGGTCGGGATCGACTGGCGCGAGCTGACCGGGAAGGGGACGCAAAGCGAATACACCCGCTTCCGCGCCCTGGAGAACACCCCGGAGGTGCACAACGTGATCGTGTGCACGCTGGGCTCGTGCTATCCGCGGCCCGTGCTCGGCACGCCGCCGGAGTGGTACCGGACGCCCAACTATCGGCGCCGCCTGGTCCGCTGGCCGCGCGAGGTGCTCGCGGAGTTCGGATTGCAGATCCCTCCGGGGGTCGAGGTCTGGGTTCACGAGTCCCACCAAAGGGCCCGGTTCATGGTGCTGCCGATGCGCCCCGAGGGCACCGAGGACTGGAGCGAGCAACAGCTTGCGTCGATCGTCACCCGCGACACGATGATTGGCGTCGCCCTACCCCAGGTCGACTGGACAGCCGAACGCTCGCCTGCCGAGCTGGTGCCGAGCACGAGCTAGTGCAATGAGCTCGAGCCAACAGTACGAGGCCCTCATGGCGACGCTTCGCGCGGTCTGCGCCGAGAGCGACAGCGAAGCGAAGCTGGCCGAGCCGGACCGCGAGTCGACGCCGTGGGAGAAGAACCTTCACGCCACATGCGAGTGCCTGTCCTGGCGGGGCGCATTGGACAACTTGGCCCGGCGCGATGCCGAGGACGCGCTCGGCACGACGGTGTACTGCGATTTCCCCGCTCATGCGAGATCCGTGCTCGTGACCGCGCACATGCTGATCGACGCGGGCGCGATCTCCGAGCACGAGCTCAGGGCCAGGATGACCACCGTGCGGGAGCGCTTCGAGCGGCGCTGAGCTACCGTAAGCGCGGCAGCTTCTCGCGCTCGGGGGCGCGCAGGCCGTCGAGGATGATCTCGACCAGCCGCGGCCAGCGCCCGGCGGCGGGACCCACGCTGGCTTGGGTGATGCGTCCCAGTCCACAGGCGATCATCGGGATGTCCTGCCACTCGAGATCGCCGCGCAACTGACCGGCGCGCTGAGCGCGCTCGACGAGCTGATCGCACAGCTGCGGCAGCCCGACGTCGCGCGCCGCGGCGTCTATCACATCCTGGCGGGAGCCCATCACCTCGCACAGCCCGCGGTCATCGGCCTGGATCTGAGCGCAGAAGCGGATGAACTCGCAGATCCCGTCCCAGGCGTCGTCCGCGTCGAGCCCTTCCCGCGCCTGCTCGGCCAAGCGCTCGAAGCGCTCGGCTACGAGCGCGGCGATCAAGTCGTCCTTGGTCGGGAAGTGCCGGTATACGGTTCCGACCCCGACCTTGGCCGCCTTCGCCACCTCGGGCATCTGCGCGTCGAGTCCCCGGTCGGCAAACAGCTTCTTGGCGGCCGCGATCACCGCCGCGCGGTTGCGACGCGCATCGGCTCGCATCGCCGTATCGACGGCGATCCGCGCCTCGCTTGAGGGAAGACTGCCCTCCGTAACCGGCCTCATCGACTTGTCCTGACGATCTTCTCTAACCGTTCCGACGTGCCCAGATGCAACCGGAATCCGGATTCCTATACTGCCCTAAGCGAAACCGGAATTCAGGTTCCGGCACAGAGGATAGCGAATCGTGGGGCTGTCCTGTCCCGTTGGCTGCTTCGCGCTCGTCATAGGGACAAAGCCCAAGCAGAAGCGTCGGACCGCTGTCGAAAGGAGCAAAAGCAATGACCACAGCGCAGGAATATCTCGACCGCCGCTGGATCGCATTGATCCTGCTCTGCGTGGCGCAGTTCATCGTCGTACTCGACGCGTCGATCGTCAACGTTGCGCTCCCGAGCATCGGCAAGGGTCTGCACTTCTCCGAGCAGAACCTTCCCTGGGTCGTCAACGCCTACGTGATCGCGTTCGGCGGCTTTCTGCTGCTCGGCGGCCGCGCCGCCGACCTGCTCGGGCGACGCCGCGTCTTCATGGCGGGGCTGCTCGTCGTAGGGGTCGCATCGCTCGCCGCGGGATTCGCGGCCACTCAGGGGCAGCTGATCGCCGCGCGCGCGGCCCAAGGGCTCGGTGCCGCGATCGTCTCGCCGTCGGCGCTGTCGATCGTCACCACGCTGTTCGCAGACGGGGCCGAGCGCAACAAGGCGCTTGGCGCATGGGGCGCCGTCGCGGGCTCGGCAGGTGCGGCGGGCGTACTGCTCGGAGGCGTCCTCACCGAAAGCCTCGGATGGGAATGGGTCCTTTGGGTCAACGTCCCGGTATCGCTGATCGCGCTTGCGCTGACGCGGCGTCTGATCCCGGAGAGCCGCTCGGAGTCGGCGACGCGGCACTTCGACGCCGTCGGCGCCGTGTGCATCACGCTGGGCCTCTCGGTCCTTGCCTACGCGCTGCTCGACGCCAGCAGCGCTGGCTGGGGCTCGACCAAGATCGTCAGCCTGCTCGCGATCGCGGTGGCGCTGATCGGGGCGTTCGTCGCGATCGAGCTGCGCTCACGGGCACCACTCATTCCCTTCCGCATCTTCCGCCTGAGGACCCTGACCGGCGCCAACGTCGTCGGGATCCTGCTCGGCGCCTCCCTGTTCTCGATGTTCTTCTTCATCTCGCTGTACATGCAGCAGGTGCTCGGCTACAGCCCGATCCACGCCGGGCTCTCCTACCTGCCGCTCGCCGTGACGATCATCGTCGCGGCCGGCCTCGGCGGTCAGCTGGTAACGCGGTTCGGCTTCAAGCCGATCCTCGCCGCAGGAATGCTGTTCGTCGCGCTGGGACTCGCCTGGTTCAGCCAGGTCTCGGTCGGCGGCAGCTTCCTCGACGACATCCTGGGCCCCTCGCTGCTCGCCGCGATGGGCCTCGGCTTCGGCTTCGTCACCTCGACGATCGCTGCGGTGTCGGGAGTGCAGGCGAAGGAGCAGGGCCTGGCGAGCGGGCTGATCAACACCTCGCAGCAGATCGGCGGGGCGTTGGGTCTCGCGGTGCTCTCCACGATCGCCACCACGCGAACCCACGACGTCCTCGCGAGCGGCGGATCGTCGCCGGCGAAGGCTCTCACCGAGGGATTCCAGAGCGCGTTCCTCGGCGGCGCTGTGATCGCGACGCTGGGCTTCCTCGCGACCTTGATCCTGATCCGCACCCGCGACAGCCGCGCGCACGTGGAGATGGCGAAAGCGGACGCCGCTGCGGCCCACGCTTAGCGGGAGGGCGCGAGCCGCCCGGTGATGGAGCGAACCGCGCGGTTCGCTCCGGGTCGGGGCAATCGGATCTGCTGGCGCCACGACGGTCGGCGTCGATCTGGATAGCCTGCGGGTTCGCTGTGGCGGATCGCAAGGACCTCGAGTTCACCTACTCGCTGATCGACCGTATCTTCCGGCTCAGCCTCGGCGAGCTGGCGGATTTCAGCGGCGCCAAGTACGACGGCGACTTCTCGATGTCGCTGGAGAACGCGCAGCGGCGAAAGCACGAGTACGTCGCCGATTCGATTGGGATCGGTCCCGGCCGCAGGGTGCTGGACCTTGGCTGTGGCTGGGGGGCGCTGCTGAACTTCGTCCGTGACCGCGGCGCTGAGGGGATTGGCGTGACGCTGTCCTCCGCGCAGAAGCAGTCCTGCCGCCGCCACGGCCTCGATGTCCACTTGACGGATGCCCGCGAGGTCGACCGCGACACGTTTGGGGCCTTTGACGCGGTCGCCAGCCTCGGGGCGTTTGAGCATTTCTGCTCGGCCGACGAGCACCGTGCCGGGCGCCAGCTCGACGTCTACCGCGACGTCTTCGCTCGCGCCGCAAGCGTTCTCCCCGGCGGTGGCCGCCTGTACCTTCAGACGATGGTCTTCGGGCGCAACATGCTCCCAATCGACGCGGTCTCGAGCGAAGCGTCACCGGACTCCGACGCCTGGTATCTCGCGCTGATGCAGTATCAGTTCCCCGGCTCCTTCTTGCCGTTTGGCGCCGAGCAGGTGGTCCGCGCAGCCGCTCCGCATTTTGCTCTCGTGGAGAGCTCGAGTGGTCGCCTCGACTACATCGAGACGATCAAGCAGTGGCGCGCACGCTTCGCGAAGCGCAGCGTGCGCAAGACGTTGCTCAAGGCTCAGCTCGTCCCCCGCTACCTTACGAGCCGCGAGTTCCGACTGGCGTTCGCTTCCGGCGTCAGCGCCAACAGCGTCTGTTTCGAGCGCGAGCTGCTCGACCACTTCCGCCTCGTGTTCGAGAAGCTCTAGGGCGAGCCCGCCTCGGCCAGGGCGGTACGAGCTTCGCGAAACGTGACCAGTCGTCCGCGCCGGGGGTCCCAGAGCTTCAGCTTCACGCACCTGATCCCGTCATATAACGAGAGCATCGGGACCTCGCCGAACTCCGGGTAGGCGTTGTGCGCTCGTTGCAGGTTGTAGTTCGGGATCCGTGTCGAGAGGTGGTGGACGTGGTGCAAGCCGATGTTCCCGGTGAAGAACTGCAGCACCCTCGGCAGCCTCAGGTACGAACTGCCCTTCAGCGCCGCCTCGTCGTAGCTCCATGAGTCGGAGCTCTGCCAGTACGCGTCCTCGAACTGGTGCTGGACGTAGAACAGCCACACCCCGATCGACCCCGCCAGCAGCGCGGATGGGGCCTCGACGAGCACAAAGGCCTCCCACCCCAGCAGCCAGCAGAGAAGACCGATCACAACGGCGAGCGCGACGTTGGTGCGCCACACGCTGCGGCGAATCCGTGGTCGCTCATTTCGCGAGACGAGGCGTTGCGCGAGGATCATCGCCCAGATCGGCCCGAGCGCGAACATCACGATGGGGTTGCGAAACAGCCGGTAGCCCACCCGGCGCCGCCACGGCAGCCCCTGATACTCGGCGACCGTGAGCGTCAAGAGATCCCCGACGCCGCGCCGATCGAGGTCCCCCGATGAGGCGTGATGGACGGAATGCTCGTGGCGCCAGCGCTGAAACGGCGTGAACACCAACAGCCCGCAGGCGGCGCCGAGCCACGCGTTCGCTTTGCTCCACGGCAGAAAGCTGCCATGCGCACAGTCATGAAACATGATGTAGGTGCGCACGAGAAAGCCGGCAGTGGGCACCGAGACCGCAAGCGCGAGCCAGACCGAGACATGAAGCAGGAAGCCGATCGCCACCAGCAGCCCGAGGTAGGGGAGCACCGACGTGATGATGTAAAGCAGGCTGCGGCGCAGATCGGCCCGGGCGTATGGCGCGAGCACCGTGCGCCACGAAGGCGCCGTGCACGAACTGATCGCACTCGACGGGGAGAGAGATGACACCGCGGGATCGCTCATCTGTGTGGGACCTTCTGTCGCAGAGCCACCCGTGTGCCTCGAGTTCCCGCGACCCTGAGAGCCTTAGCCCGGCTGAAGAATAACCGGATCGCGTGACGGGGTCGCCCGACCCTTCGCTTACCGGTGGTCCGCCGGCGACCACGGCACGATCTGCGAACGCAGTTCCTCGCCCGCAGCCCGAGCGCCTCGCCGCCCCCGGACAGAAGCTGAAAGGATCGCTGGATGAGCGAGTTCGAAGGCTTCCGCCCGCAGGTACGCAAGTGGTTTGAGGGTCTCGAGGCAGACAACAGCAGGGAGTACTTCGCCGCGAGCCGCGACTTCTTCGAGGCCTCGATCCGAGACCAGATGGAAGCGTTGCTTACGGAGCTCAGCCAGACGTTCGGGGGTGAGGTGAAGATGTTCCGCCAGAACCGGGATATCCGCTTCTCGGCCGACAAGTCTCCCTATAAGACCAACACCTACGGGGTCATCTACGGCTCGGGCATCGCCACCCAGGGCCTGTACGCCTCGATCTCCGCGGGCGGTCTCGTCGCCGGCAGCGGCTACCACGTGATGGCCCGCGATCAGCTCGACCGCTACCGTGAGCACGTCGACGACAAGAGGCACGGCACGGAATTGACGAAGCTGGTCGCGACGACCGAGAAGGCCGGCCTGGAGCTGTGGGGGCCAAGCCTCGCCACAACTCCACGAGGTTATCCAAAGGACCACGAGCGGATCGAGCTGCTGCGGCGCAAGACCCTCACGCTGGGCGCGACGCTGAAGTTCGGACGCGGGATCAGCCGCAGCGATGGTCTCCGGTTCGTCACCAAGGCATGGCGCACCGCGGCGCCCGTGACTGGCTGGCTGGACGCGCACGTGGGCGCAAGCACTCTGCCGGCGGACCGCGCACCGCGCAGACGCTGACTGGCGCTGGAGCGTTGCCTCGGCCTCCCGCTGTCGTCAGAACTGCACCGGCTTGCCACTCGGTACGACCAGTACTGAACCGCGCGAAGCGTCGAGCGCCGAGCGCGCCGAGCCGCTCAGCGCGATCCGCCCCGCGGGCGCGCCCTGCTGAGAGCCGACGATGATCAAATCGGCGGCCGCGGAATTGTCCGCCAGGACGGGCACACCCAGCTTGGCGGCAAGCGCCTCTGCTGTCTGCATGGCGGTTTTGTCCTCTTCGACCGAGGGCACTGCGATGGATCCGATCTTGCCGTCGGGTTCGGCCTGCAAACCCGCTGCCGCGACGCCGACCGCGACGGCTCCGACCTCCAGCAGCCGCTGCGCCGAGGTCGGTGGCTCGGCGTGTTTGGGCGGCGTGCGGTAGTCGGAGCCAAAGACGACGACCGACGCTCCCTCCGCATCGGCCAATTTTTCGAGGGCCTCCCCGGTTGACGCGCCGAACACGATGTGGCGTGCAACGTGAGGATCCCCCAGCCGGGTCGCGCCCAGCTCGAGACGGCGCTCGGCGTCGCGCTGCGCGAGCGCCTCCTGGTCCGGATCGGACTCGGCCGCGTGGCGCACGTACGCGAGCGCCAACTCGCTCGCATCTCCTCCCGTCAGCAGCTTGCCGAGTGTGAGCCCGTCGTCGTCGTTCGCGGTTCCGTCGTAAGAGATGATCACATCGGCGCCCATACGAGTGATCGATTCTGCGCGAGAAGAGAATGCGATGCATTGGCCCGTTGGCTAGGAATCAGCCGTTGTGCTTATCCATCCGGCGCGATCGCTCGTCGCGACACCTGGTCAATCGTTGGCCGCGTTGCGCAAACGGGGCTGGCGGTTTAATCGCGGTGCTGGGCCGGCACCAGCGGCGGGTTCGGGAACAGGCGCTCGAGCAGTCGTGGCACGTCTTTGATCGTGTCCACGATCGCGGTCGGCGTCACGCGCGTGCTCAGGGCATCCGCGCGGTACTTGCCGGTCCTGACAAGGATTCCTGGGAGACCGGCCGACATCGCGCCACCGACGTCGGCCTCGACGTCATCGCCGATCATGACGCCACGCTTGAGCGCCATGTCCGCCAATGCGGCTTCGAAGAAAGCGCGCGCCGGCTTGCCGACCGTCACTGCCTCGGTCCCGCTGGCGTACTCCAGCGCGGCGACGTAGGCGCCCACATCGAGCGCCAAGCCGTCGGCGCGGCGCCAATAGCGGTTGTGTTGCAGCGCGACGAGCTCGGCTCCGTCCATCAGCGCCCGGAACACTCCGTTGAGTACGTTCGGCGTGAAGCCATCGCCGAGATCGCCGACAACGATCGCCTGCGGGTGCGCCTCCAGAGCGCTGCTCTCGAGCGCGGCGAGATCCTCGCGCAGTCCCTCGCTGACGAGCACGGCGACCGCGCGATAGTCGCGTTCGCGGCAGTAGCGCTCTGCCATCGCGGCCGGGGTGAGCACCTCCTCGAGGGAGACGTCGAAGCGCAGCTCGAGCAGATGCTCATAGACCGCACGGCGCGAGCGCGAGGTGGTGTTCGTTAGCAGCCGTACGCCGCCGCCGAGCTCGCGCAGCGCCTGCAGCGCCCGGTGCGCTCCCTCGATTGGTTGATCACCCACATACAGGACTCCGTCGATGTCGAGCAACACGCCGAGCCGCTTTTTCTTGTCCGCGCTCACGCTGCTCTGACTGTAGATGCGCGTACGGCCCACACCGGACCGCTTGGGCTAGATCGCCCACTCGCCGGCGAGCAGTCGGGGCAGCAGCGGCTCGAGCACGCGCAGGGTCAGCCCCCACAGGAGCTCGCCTCCCTCGAGTACGACGCACTCGACCCGCCTGCTCGCGGGCCAGGTCGCGAACCACAGCTCACGCTGCTCGCGCACCGCGGGATCCCCGAGCAAGCGGACGGCGGGCGTGATCACCGCGGCGATCTCGCCTTGGGCGATCTGCCAGCGCGGCGGCGGTGTGATCCGGGCGAGATACGGGTAGACGCGAAAGCCGGTGGTCTGCGTGTCGAGGGCCGCAAGCGGCGTGAGAATTTCGGCGTCGCCTCGCGCGAGACCGGTCTCCTCCTCGGCCTCGCGCAGCGCTGTCTGCAGCAGCGAGTTATCACCGGGCTCGTAGCGGCCTCCGGGGAGACCCAGCTGACCGCCGTGGATGCCGCGCGTCCCGCGTCGCACGAGCACGACGCGAAGCTCGCCTTGGTGATCGCGGAAAACGGCAGCCAGCACTGCCGAGATCGTCCGTCGCGCGGCCGGCGCTCGAGCGCCGGCCGGCATTGCGCAAATGCGTGGTCCAACGACCTTCGAGCGTCGGCTTGGCCTCGCTCGCCGGGCAGCGCGGCGGGAACTGGATGTCTGGTAGGCCGCCACGTCCACAGTTTGCTGTGCGGGCAAACCTCGTCGTATGGACATGGGTCGGAGATGCCTGGCGCGACCCTGGACAGAGGGCCGCACGGGCGAATCAGCCCTTTCGCTGGCGGCCGGCGGATGCGCTTGTGGCGCGCGGACCCCTGCGCGCCGAGAGCTCTATCTGATCTGGGCCCACCGAGTGCCCCGCGGCGCAGCGCAGCTGCACAGCGACCCGCTCGCCGCAGTTGCGGTGGCGGAGCTCCACGGGACCGCCGCGCTCGTCGACCCAGCGATTGCCCCATTGCATGAGGGCAGCGAGCGCCGGCAACAGCTCGGCGCCCTTGTCGGTCAGCCGGTAGCTCTGGCGCGTGCGCTGGCCGGGGTCGCGATAGGCCTCGCGCTCGAGCAACCCGTAGTCCACCAGCTCGCGAAGGCGCGCGGCCGTGACCGGCTCGGAGATCCCGACTCGCTGGGCGAAGTCATCGAAGCGAGTCGTTCCATAGAACGCCTCGCGCAGGATCAGAAACGCCGTGCGGGTGGAGACGATCTCGAGCGCCTTAGCGATCGTGCACTCCTCCGCGGTCCAGCTCTCGCGCGGCGCGAGCGACCCCGCCAGTTGCAGGGTGTGCGACATGCGAAACATCATAGCTAACTTTAGGACGGCTAAGTCAGACCTGCTATCCTCTGACTGTGTTCTCACTAAGTCAGGTTTGTAGCGTGCGAGCGCGGCGATCGAGCCAGAAGGGAGACCAGGCAAATGTCTGAGCAAAGACCACGTTCACTGCAGGGCAGAGAGGTCGTCATCGTGGAGGCGGCGCGGACCCCGATCGGTCGCGGCCATCCCCAGAAGGGTCAGTTTCGAGATCTGCATCCGAACGTGCTGCTCGGCGCCGCCTACCAGGCCGTGATCGAGCGGGCCGGGATCGAGCCCGAGCTCGTCGAGGACGTGGTGGCCGGCGCGGTCACACAGGTCGGCGAGCAGTCCAACAACATCGCACGCAACGCGTGGCTGCAGGCGGGCCTGCCGGTTACCACGCCGGCGAGCACCGTCGACCGCCAATGCGGCTCAGGACAGCAGGCCGTCTCCTTCGCGGCTGGTCTGATCGCCGCGGGCGTGCACGATGTGATGATCGGCGCCGGCGTCGAGCACATGGGCCGCGTGCCGATGGGCTCGAACGTCGCCCACATCGATGAGTTCGGCACGCCGTTTCCGCCGGAGCTGATGGCCCGCTATGAGCTGATCCCGCAGGGCCTCTCCGCCGAGCTGATCGCCGACCGCTGGGAGGTGACGCGCGGCGAGCAGGACGCGCTCGGGCTGCGCTCGCACCAACTCGCCGGCCGCGCGACCGACGAGGGCCGCTTCGAGCGCGAGATCGTCCCGATCCCCGTCAACGGCTCGACCGTCACGATCGATCAGGGGATCCGCTGGGATACGAGCCTCGAGCAGCTCGCTGCGCTCAAGCCGGCGTTCAAGGACGGCGGCACGGTCACGGCCGGAAACTCCTCGCAGATCTCCGACGGCGCCGCCGCCGTGCTGTTGATGGCACGCGAGAAGGCGGACGCCCTGGGCCTGACCGCGCGCGCCCGAATCTACGATGCCATCAGCGTCGGCGTCGATCCCGTGATCATGCTCACCGGGCCGATTCCCGCGACCCAGCAGCTGCTGCGTCGCAACGGGATGACGATCGGCGATCTCGACCTGATCGAGATCAACGAGGCATTCGCGTCCGTGATCGGCGCCTGGCGGCGCGAGCTACAGCCCGACATGGACCGGGTCAACGTCAACGGCGGCGCGCTCGCGCTCGGTCATCCGCTCGGCTCCTCCGGAGCGCGGCTGATCACCACGCTCGTGCACGAGCTCGAGCGCTCGGACTCCGAGCTCGGCCTGGTCACGATGTGCACCGCCGGCGGCACCGGCACGGGCACGATCTTGCAGCGCGTCTAGGCGATCAGCGCCGCTCAGCCTTTGAGGACAAATACTTTGGTGGTGATCACAGGCGCCTTGCCTGTCGGGGTGAAAACAGCCTTCGCGGTCAGCTTCAGGGTTTTGCTTTTCTTCAGGAGATTTTTTCCTGCGTCGGTGAGTTTGACGCTGATCTTCGCTGTGCCGGCCGCCGAGAAGGTCCTTTGTCCAGATGCGTCGAGTACCGGCTCGGGTTTGGCCTTGGCGAGTTTCGCACCTCGCGGAACCTGATACCAGTCGATGACGGCTTTACCCGCCTCGAGGGCCTTGAATGTGACCGCGAATCCGCCGGTCTTGCGCAGCGTGGTGATTTTCTCTCTGGCCGCGGCCGTGAGCGCTTGCCCGAGTTGCGCCGTGATCTGAGACGCGCTGGGAGCCGCGGCGTGAGATTCTTCTTCGCTCGGTTCACTGTTCGGTTCGGTTTCGAGGCTGTTGGCGGGAGGTGGTGTCGGCGCCGGCTGAGCTGGTGCCGATGGCAGCGGTGTTGATGGCGGGGGCGGTGCCGGCTGGATCGCTGACAGCGATGGCGTGCGTCCGACGCCGGTACCACCCGCGTTGGAGGCCTGGACTTCGCACAAGATCGTGCGCCCGACGTCTGCTGCGGACAGCGGATATGTGGGGGAGGACCCCCGCTGCAGTACCTGGTTGTTTGCACCGTTGACGAACGCGTAGGTAAATGTCGGGGCGTTGCTCCAGCTGCCGGGTGTGCAGCTGAGCGAGTCCCCTACCCGCAGGACGCCTTCGATGATGGCGCCGCCGCCGCGCGGCGCGAGGGGCGGCGTTTCGCTGCCTTCGACGAAGTCACGCACCTCCGGAGCCGCCAGGTTGACGAAGCCATCGATCGCGCCAGCCGGGCACAATTCTTCGCCCGCGAATTCAAACTCGTCGATCACGCCCACCAACGTGGGGGAGCCGTTTAGCTCTTGGGTTACAGGCCCGCCTTCGTCGAAGATGCATGATGTGCCACCGCTATTACTTGCGCACACGAACAATGCGTTGGCTTCGCCGCCGCAACGACGGATGAGCCCCGCCTGTGCCCCGCGGAGGAAGACGCCGAGATCCTGCGTACCGAGCGAGTAGAGCCCGCCGTTGACTTCGAACGTATTCGTATTCTCTACGCCAAATCCCGACAGAAGGAGGTTCGTGCCTTCAGGCGGCGCAGCGCTGGAGGGGGGCAGGCCGATCGCCTGCACGGCAGAGGAGGCTGTCAGCGGCGTCGCGAGTCGCAGCACGGCTACGTCATCTGCGGTGCCGGGATATTTGAAATCGGGATGAACTCGAACGCCTGCGACGGATCGTTCCTGCGCCGTGGACCCGTGTTTGATTTCTTCTTCCGTGATCCTGGACACACCCGCAACGATCATGACGCTTGTCGGAGCCAGCGGCTGTTCCGTCACTGGATCAAATGCACAGTGTCCTGCCGTAACGACATGGCTCAAGTCGATGATCGAGCCGCCGCAGAGTTCTTCAAAGGGTACGCCTTCGAATTCGAATTTCGCGAAGACGGCGACTTGCCACGGAAGCTGTTCGATCGTCGCCGGCGTTCCGCCGACGACCGCGCGCCGGGCGCGTGGCCCCTTACCTCGTTTGTGGCGATGGTTGGCGCGCAGCGCGCGATAGCGATCGTAAGCGCGCAGAGCCCGGACGCGAGCGGGAGACGCTGCCGTCCGGTGTTTGGACGGCAGACCGGTGGCGCTTGCCATCGGCGCGAGCAGCAGCGAGCCGCCGGTCAGCGCGAGCACGCCAACCAGGCGAGCAGCTCGCCACAAGCCCTTACCCTCACACGGTCCTGACGGGCCTGTCCGCTCAGCAGAATCCACCCCGACCCTCCCTCGTCAATCCGTTGACAGTCGATTGGATGATAGGGAAATCGCCGTCGCCGTGTTCGTCTGGCGAGCGACTGGTTCGCGGTGGCCGTCACCGATTGTCGGGGGAGGCGCCTCGGCGTAGGATGGGCGGGTCCACCGCTGAGGAGGTAGGTTCCATGGCCCTTCATCCCGCAACGTCTCCCGTCGGACCGGCAAGCCTGGATGAGTTGCGCGAGCTCGGTCAGCAGCTGCGCGTGGACTCGATCAGGTGCAGCACCGCCGCCGGATCTGGACACCCGACCTCGAGCATGTCGGCTGCCGACCTGCTCGCGGTGCTGGTCGCGCGGCACCTGCGCTACGACTGGAGCGATCCGAGTGAGCCGGCCAACGATCATCTGATCTTCTCTAAGGGGCACGCCTCACCGCTGCTGTACTCCGTCTATAAGGCGGTCGGGGTGATCTCCGACGAGGAGCTGATGACCGGCTACCGCCGCTTCGGCTCGCGCCTCGAGGGCCATCCCACGCCTGCGCTGCCGTGGGTGGACGTCGCAACTGGCTCGCTCGGGCAGGGCCTGCCTGACGGCGTCGGCGTGGCGCTGGCCGGCAAGTACGTGGACGAGCTTCCCTACCGCGTGTGGGTGCTGTGCGGCGACAGCGAGATGGCCGAGGGGTCGATGTGGGAGGCGCTCGACAAGGCCTCCTACTACCACCTGTCAAACCTGGTCGCGATGATCGACGTGAACCGTCTCGGACAACGCGGCCCAACCGAGCTGGGCTGGAATCTGGATGCCTACGCGGCCCGCGCCGAGGCGTTCGGCGCTCGCGTGCTGCAGGTGGACGGTCACGACGTGGGGGAGATCGACGCGGCGCTGGGCGATGCGGGGAGTCTGTCGGGCGAGCAGCCGACGGTGGTGCTTGCGCGCACGCGCAAGGGCCGCGGCTTCTCCGAGGTCGAGGATCGCGAGAATTGGCATGGCAAGCCGCTGCCCGCGGAGATGGCCGAGCGGGCAATAGTCGAGCTGGGCGGCGAGCGCCACGCCACGGTACAGGGGCTAGCGCCCAAACCCTCGGGCCGACCGGCGCAGCCGGATCCGGGTGACGCCGGGGTGACGATCCCGCGCTATGAGCTCGGCGCGAAGGTCGCGACACGCCGGGCCTACGGCCAGGCGCTGGCCGCCGTCGGCGCGCGCCGCGACGTTGTCGCGATGGACGGTGAGGTGAGCAACTCCACCTACGCCGAGGATTTCGCCAAGGCTCACCCCGAGCGCTACTTCGAGATGTTCATCTCCGAGCAGCAGCTGGTAGCCGCCGCCGTCGGCTTCAGCGTGCGCGGCTACGTTCCGTTCGCCTCGACCTTCGCGGCGTTCTTTAGCCGTGCCTTTGACTTTCTGCGGATGGCGGCGGTCTCCGAGGCCAACATCCGCCTCGTCGGCTCCCACGCCGGGGTCGAGATCGGGGCCGACGGACCGTCACAGATGGCGCTCGAGGACCTGGCGATGCTGCGCGCGGTGCAAGGGTCGACGGTCCTCTATCCCTGCGATGCCACCAGCGCCGCAACGTTGGTCAGGGAGATGGCCGAGCGGCGAGGGGTCGTATACATGCGCACCACGCGCGGCGCCTATCCGGTGCTGTATGAGCCCTCCGAGGCCTTTCCGATCGGCGGCTCGAAGCTGCTGCGCAAATCCGCCGGCGATCAGGTGACGCTGATCGGAGCTGGCGTGACCGTGCACGAGTGCCTGGCCGCGGCGGATACGTTGGCATCCGAGGGCGTGCAGGCGAGGGTCGTCGATCTGTACTCGGTAAAGCCGCTCGATTTGCCGACGCTTGTCGCCGCCGTCCGCGAGACTGGGGGGCTGGTGGTCGCCGAGGATCACCATCCCGAGGGAGGACTCGCCTCCGCGGTGCTCGAGGCCCTCGCCACAGCGGATCGCACGGAGCTCTCGCTCGCGTCGCTCGCGGTGCGCGAGCTGCCCGGATCGGGGACTCGCGACGAGCTGCTTGATGCCGCGGGCATCTCCGCGGAGCACATCGTCACCGCTGCGCGCTCGCTCATCGCGGGTGCCGGCAACGGGTAGCCGCGTCCCTGCAGACTTGCTCGGTGGTCACAGCCCGGCGATCGACGACGGAACGGGTGGTCTTAGGGGTTGACTTCAAGTTAACTTGAGCTTGTAGGGTGGCCAGAACAGCTACGAGCCGTAGGAGGCCACTTGACAGAGACACGGACAGCAGGCCGGCGGACCACCGAGGACATCACCTCCTGGCCCAAGGTCAGGGCCGGCCGCGGAGCTCGCGAGGCGGGGCCGCTCTCAGGGTGAGCGCCTGGTCTCACTTCGCCGGCGAGCAGTACTGCTATCTGACGACCCGCGGGCGTACGACCGGGCGCCCGCACCGCATCGAGATCTGGTTTGCGATCGATGCCAGCACGCTCTACATGCTGTCCGGCGGCGGCGAGCGCTCGGACTGGGTCAAGAATTTGCGCCAGACGCCCGCGGTAACCGTCGAGATCGGCACCGGCAGGTATGCGGGCCTCGCACGGATCGTCACCGATCCGGCCGAAGACGAGCGCGCGCGAGCGCTCGTCCACGACAAGTATGCGGGCAATTACGGGGGCGATCTCAGCCGCTGGCGCCGCTCAGCGCTGCCGATCGCGGTCGAGCTCGACCGTCAAACCGACAATCACTGAAGGAGGTTCGCGATGAAGATTGCAGTGCTTGGAACGGGGATGGTCGGCCAGACCATCGCCTCAAAGCTCGTGGCGCTTGATCACGACGTCGTGCTGGGCTCACGCAGCGCCGACAACGAGGCCGCTGTCGCCTGGGCGGCCCGCGCCGGCGCGAGTCAGGCAACGTTCGCCGACGCAGCTTCTGGCGCGGAGCTCGTGTTCAACTGCACCGCCGGCGTCGCTTCGCTCGACGCGCTGCAAGCCGCCGGCGCAGAGAACCTTGCCGGCAAGGTGCTGATCGACGTCGCGAATCCGCTCGACTTCTCGCACGGGACGCCACCCACCCTCGCGCTCGCGAACACCGACAGCCTCGGCGAGCAGCTCCAGCGTGCCATCCCCGCCGCTCGGGTCGTAAAGGCGCTCAACACAGTCAACTGCCAGGTGATGGTCGACCCCGCGCGGGTTCCCGGCGAGCACAACGTCTTCATCTGCGGAGACGACCAAGCTGCCAAGCGACAGGTCGCCGAGCTCCTGCAGTCGTTCGAGTGGCCCGCCAAAGCGATCATCGACCTCGGCGGGATATCCGCGGCGCGCGCCACCGAGATGTACCTGCCGCTGTGGCTGCACCTCTATCAAACCCTGCAAACCGGCGACTTCAACATCTCTGTGACGCGCTGAACGGGTCACCGGGACCGTCCACATGGGCGTCCTCAGACCGTTGTCGGATGGCGCGGGCTCAGTAGATCGCGCACGGCGTAGCCGAGGTGGTCCTGGAGGCGCAGGATCAGCCGCTTGCGCTGTGCGACCTCCTCCGGCGCGGCTCCGTCTCGTTCCAGCCGCCGCAGCTCGGCGACCTGGCCGCGCAGGTGGGCGATCAATCGCTCGAGGGTCCGCTCGTCGGTCATCGGCCCGCCTCGAACGCCGGCTCCAGCGCGGCCCGCGGCTCCGCCCTGGGCTCCGGATCGAGCGCGACTCTTGGAAGCCGGCGCGCGAGGCTCCGCGGCAACGCCCAGGTGATCGGCCCAAGCAGCTGCAGCCCCGCGGGAAGCAAGAGCATCCTGATGACGAGCGCGTCGAGGAAGACCGCGGTTGCCATCGCGAGCCCGAACATCTCAAGGACGCGGTTGCTGCTGATCGCGAAAGCTCCGAAGACCGCGACCATCACCGCCGCGGCCGCGGTGATCACGCGCCCGGTGCTGGCGAGGCCCTCCCTGACGGCTGCGCTCGCGTCGCCGCGTGCGAGCCACTCCTCGCGAACGCGTGACACAAGGAACACCTCGTAGTCCATCGACAGACCGAACACGATCGCGAACGCCAGCACTGGAATGAACGCGTCGATGGGCCCCGCCTGGACACCGAACGGGCTGCCGAGCCAGCCGCGCTCGAAGACGGCCTGCACGACCCCGAGCGAAGCGCCGATGGAGAGCAGATTCATGACCGCCGCCTGGACGGGGATCACGAGCGAGCGAAAGACGACCAGCAACAGCAACGCCGCCAGCGAGATCACGACCGCGATGAACAGCGGCAGCTTGCTGGAGAGGATGTGCGAGAAGTCGACCTGCGCTGCGGTAGCGCCGCCGACGAATACGCGGGAGCCGGTGCTGCGCTCGACCGGCGGGACCACGCTGTCGCGCAGCTGAGCTACGAGGCGCGAGGTCTGCGCGCTCTGAGGGGAGGTAGTGGGGTAGGCGACCATTGCCGCCGCCGACCCGCTCGCGCTGAGGCGCGGTGCGGCCACGGACGCCACTCCATGAGTGGAGCGCAGTGCGCCCGCGAGCCGGCCGAGTGCTGCGGCGTCGTGTGCACGCGGCAGTGCAACGGCCACCTGCAGCGGGCCGTTAAACCCCGGCCCGAAGCCCTCCGCGAGCAGCTCGTACGCGTTGCGCGTGGTCTGGTGGGCCGGATCGTTGCCCGCGTCGCTCGAGGCAAGGCGAAGGCCGAGGGCGGGGGCCGCCAGCGTCAGCATCAGCGCTGACGCGGCGATCGCGGTGAGCGCCGGGCGCCGCTGCACCTGGCTGACCGAGCGCAGCCAGAACCCGGGTCGATCCCTGGCCAGCCGCAGTGCTCGCGCGACGCCGGCCGACCTCGCCGACTCGGCGCCCCGTGAAGCCGAGCAGCGCAGGCAGCAGGGTGATCGACGCGCTCAAGACGAGGACCACGCCGATCGCTGCGGCCACTGCGGCGCCGTCCAGGACGCTCACCCCGAGCGCGAACATGCCCAGCAGCGCGATGACGACCGTGGCGCCCGCGAACACGACCGCGCGACCAGAGGTGTTCATCGCGGCTTCGATCGCCTGCTGGACGTCGCCACCGTTCTCGCGGTAGCTCTCGCGGAACCGAGTCACGATGAACAGGGCGTAGTCGATGCCCACGCCGAGGCCGATCATCAGGGCCAGCTCCGAGGCGAAGTCGGGCATTTCCAGGATGTGGCTTGCGAGCGTGATCACGCCGACGCCCGCGCCGAGGCCGAGCAGCGCCGTGACGATCGGGAGGCCCATCGCCCTGATCGACCCGAAGCTGATCAGCAGGATCAGCACGGCGGCTGCGATCCCGACGATCGTCGCGAAGCCAAGCGAAGTCTGCTGTGCCTGCTCGATCGCCTGTCCTCCGAGCTCCACCTCGAGGCCCGGCGAGCGCGCGGCCTCGGCGGTCGCGATCACGCGATCCACCGCTTCTTTGGGAAGCGCGTTGGCGCGCGCGTCGAAGGTAACGGTCGCGAATGCGATCCTGTTGTCGCGCGAGATCGCGTGCGTCCCGGGAGCGTATGGGCTGAAGACGCTCGTCACGTGCGGGAGGCGAGCGACGCGCGCCAGCATCGCTGCGATCGTCGCGCGGTCAGCGGCACTCGCGAGCGTCCCGGTCCGCGCATGGAAGACGATCTGGTCGGCGTCCCCGGCCTGCGTCGGGAAGCGGCTTTTGAGCAGATCGACGGCGTGCTGTGAGCCGGTTCCGGGCAGCGTGAAGTTGCTCGCGGCCTTCTTGCCGACCGAGCTCGAGACCGCGAAGATCCCGATTGCGGCGACGATCCAGGCAGCCACGACGATTCGGCGGTGGGTCATTGTCCAGCGAGCGATTCTCACCATGAGAGCCTCGGCTTTCACTTGGGGCAAAGATGCAGTGTATGCATTTATACGCCAACTGCAGCATAAGTCAACACTCTGTGCAAAATTTCTCTTTGTGCAGTATCTCTGATACGGTAGGCCCTAAATGCCGATCGATACGAGACCGACAAAGCTCGGACTGCGCGAGCGCAAGAAGCAGCAGACCCGCGAGACGATCGCCCGGGTGGCGCTAGAGCTGTTCGCGGAGCGCGGCTATGACGAGACGACGCTGGCTGAGATCGCGCAGGCGGCGGACGTCTCGCCGCGGACGATATTCGGCTACTTCCAGAGCAAGGACGACATCCTCTTTTGCGAGGAGCCGGCCTTCTTTGACGACCTTAGGCGGAGGCTCAGCGATCGGCCAGCGGGCACCACCACGATCGATGTGCTGCGCGAATTCCTCTCCTCGCTCGAGCCGCCCGATGAGCAGGCGAAGCTGCGCAAGCAGATCGTCGCACGCGATCCGAGCCTGTACATGAAGATGCGCGCCCGCCACGCGCAGCTCGAGCCGTTGCTCGCCGAGTCGATCGCCAAAGACCTCGGTGCCAGTCCGGACGACGTGCGTCCGACCTTGATCGCGGCCTCGATGACAGCCGCTTTCACCACGGCCAGCGACCGCTTCTTCGAGGCGCAGACCGGCGGAGAGCCGCTGTCCCACGAGCAGGCGATGCGAACCCTCGACCAGGTGCTCGAGTTCCTGCGCGGCGGGTTCGAGGCGCTCCAGCGCGAGTAGGGCGGGCATTCTTCTGCGCTATCCGGCGCGGTTGGTGCGGGCCCCTGGCTCTCGCCCTCCCTAGAGCCGTACGGCGGCGTGCGTGGTTACCGAGCCACGCGAGGTTTTGAGTGTCACCTCGAGCCTGACGCGACGGTGATGGCGACGGTCAAAGACGCCGCGTCTGCTGAGCGCGATCTTGATCGTGTGGTTGCCTGACCGCAGGACCTTCATGTATTTGCGGATCCCCTGTCCGGTGATCGTCACCGAACCCTTCAGCGAGGTTGCAAAGAACAGGAGCAGGTGGCTGCCCGACATTCTTGCCCTGAAACGAGACAGTGAGGGCTTGCGAGCGGGTTTGGGTGACGTCCCCGTTGGCGGAGGGATGGCCGGGCCGAGCGTGCGCTGCGCGATCGGCGCTGGACTCTCGCAGCCTGAGATCGTGAAAGGGTTCGACGCGTCGACTGCTGCGCCCTGAGCGCCGTCGATTGTTGCCGTGATTTGCGTCGCCGCGCAGGTGCTCGGGTTGAGGACGAATTCGGAATGGTTGATCGTCAGACTGAACGTTCGAATGCTCAGCTGTATTCCGTCGACGCTGATCGGTATGGGATCGCTCGCGATGGTCAACGATCCGCTTGACTGGGGGGAGAGCGCGGCCCTGACGCTGAACTCGCCGAGGTCAAGCGGTCCGGCAATCGTGTGTATCACGATGCTCAGCCCGTAAGGCGCGCCCTTGTAGCCTTCGGTCAGATACACCACGCCCGCCAGCGGCAGCGACTGCGAGCCCGCACCTGCCGTAACGGTCGCGCTCCCGATTTGGCTGGCCTGCGGGCATTGGCGGGTTGCGGCCTGAGGTTCGGCGCACAGCGGCACGCTGGCGAGCATCCACTGAAGACCGAGCGGCAGCTGCGTTGTGAGCGCCGACAGATACTGCTGGCGTTCCCCGCGCGAAACGCTCAGCGTCAGCGGACTAAAGCTTCCCGCCGTTGGCGTCGCTGTTTCCGTGTTCAGCGAGGGTTCGAATGGCAGCGGGCTTGGGCAGGCTCCGCCCGTTGCTTCCCAGGTGACCCCATACGAGTTCGACGGCGTGGCGCGCGGACCGGAGCTCCACGGGGTCAGTTGGCTGCTCGCGGTTGCGTCCCCACACGTCTGGGGTTCGCGAACAGGGCCCGCCGACCCCCGAAGAAATCCAGGCGCAGCGCGCTGATCGGCAGCTGAGGCATATCGAAAAAGCCGATCGTCGGTTGCCCGGTCGCCGGATTGAGGGGGAGTTCTCCCGCGAGCTTTAACCTTGTGCCCGAGACGGGGTCTTCAGCGCTCAGATACAGCGTGATCAGCGATTTGAACGGGTTGGCGTATTGTTCTGCCAGGAATACCTGACCGTCGAGCGGATGATCCAAGATAGGCGTTTCCAATTCGACCCTTCCGACCGCTGAAGCGTCTGGACACCGCGGGGGTTCGCTCGATCCGAGGCCGATCTGGGCTTCACTGCAGCCTTCCAGGCCAGCCATCGTGGGCAGCGATATGCCCTCAGGAATAGTGAGGTCCGCGTTTTGCAGCGGTGGCGCAGACAGTTCGGTTGGGCCTTCGCTCTGCGGAAGGTGCACTTGCAGTTGAAGGCCCGATGGCGCTTCTGCCTGGGTGGTTTCGGGGATGATGCCGAGGGTGGGGTCGAAGCGCAGCAGTTCGCAGTTCGTCATCTGGGCAAATTCGACAGATTCAGAGCGCCACGTTTCAGGTTCTTCCCACGAGTCGCCGCGCGCCGTCGTTTGCAACGGGACGGCGCATGTGGCGGGCAGCGTCAAAAACGACGCCGGAGGCGCTTCACTTGGACATTGCGTTTCTTCTTCGTCAGTTGCGCAACGTCCGCGCAACCCATCGTGGCTGGGATCGCTCGGCACGCCCCATAGCAGCAGCCTGATGCCCGCCAGCGCCTGAGCCTGAGTGATGTTTCCAAGGCGCGCCACCATCCCGTCGCCATCGCTGCGAACAGATAGGTCGATGACCAACGGGAGCGATCCGTCGACGACCATCCCCAATCGCGCGAGCTCTCCCGGGGCCGGTACCAGGTTGTACACGGCAGCAGGGAACATCTTCGCTTCGAACGTGGTGAGGGCCACCCCGACGGCTGCACTATCCGGGCAATCCTTGCCAGAGAACTGGGTCTCGGTGCATAGCGGGGCAGCATTTGGATTGACGGTCATGCCCTCAGGGAGTTCCAGGCCAAGATCCTTGACCGAGCCCGCGCTCGTGATCTTCCCTTCCGAGTCGACTGTCTGGTTGAGGCCGAGGTCTGCGGTTATCGCGTAAGGGCGCGAACCGGCCTGCGTGTTCGGCGAACCATCTTCATTTGTCGCGCTCAAGCTGTAGCGTTCGAGGCCAAAGGCTGTCGGCACGGAGCTGATCTGCAAGGGCTCGCGCGCCGAAGCTTCTGGTGCGCCCCCGCCGCTGACCGTGGCTTCGTCGGTGACACTCGGCGGAGGGACCGGAGCGACATTCACGCGGATCACGACCGCCACGCGTCGCGCGGGACGCGGCCCCGAGGTAAACACGCAGGCCAAAGGCGCCAATGTGCAGGTGTGCGCCGCGCCTTCTCCTTCGATGCCGACGGCGGTCAGGCCCGCCGGTAGGGAGTCGCTGATTGTGACTGCTCCTTTCGTGCTGGCGCCGCCGACGTTTGCCGCTTCCAGCAGAAATCGATCGCGCCCGCCGCTTTCGCCCGGCATGAAGCTCCTCGGTGCCGCGACGGCCGTGAGCGCCCACGCTGGCCCGGCGGCTTCTGCGCGAGGCGCAGCAATCAAAACCATCAGCGCAGAGATCAACGCGACAAGGAAAACAATCCCCGCTCTCACCTGCCTTGCGAGATGCAGGGTCCCTCGCAACTCTCCCCAAGATCCAGTCATTTGCGCTCCGGCGCCCACCCTCCCGAAAAATCATCGTCCTTGACTGCCCGCGACAAACGAGCGGCGAGCAAGGATACCAGCACTGCTCGCGGGCGAGTCGCGGTTTGAGCGTGGCTCCCCGCTCAGTTGCTCGACTACGTATCGCGGACGGGCGCTAGGCAGCCGGCGGATGTCCGCGTCAAGCGGCCGAGAGGATGCGGCCGGCTTGGGCAGGCGAGCGAGCGTACCCGACCCTGCCGCCACGCCCGATTTGACACGCCGCGAAGTTGGGGGTACGGTGATCATGTACTTGGGATTACACGATGCCGCCCCGGTCCGGGCGCTGCACAACACAAGGAGAAGAGGGTCATGAGGGATGCGTCAAGAGGCGCTTGCGCCTGGGGCTACGCCCCGCGGGCAGCGCTGATCACAGCTGCTTTTGTAGCAATGTTTTTACTGCTCGCTCTGACGAGCGCCAAAGCGCTCGCGGCACCGGAAACTACGACGTGGCTCTGTCTGCCGGGTCAAGCACCGGATCCGTGTACCGCGCCATTGACCGCGACTGTGGTCCTTCCGAATGGTCGAGAATTCACCGAACACGCCCGACCGGCGTCGCATCCGCCGATCGACTGCTTCTACGTCTACCCGACAGTGAGCGAACAGCTTACGCCGAATGCGAACCTTGAAATTGAACCCGAGGAGGAACAGATCGCGATCGACCAAGCATCTCGCTTCTCGCAGGACTGCAAGGTCTACGCGCCGGTGTACAACCAGGTGACGCTCGCCGAGGCAAACGGCTTCCTCAAAGAACTTCCTCCCCCCGTGAGCCCGTTTCCCACCGTGCTTGCCGCATTCGAAGAATACCTTGCCAAGTACAATCACGGCCGCGGCTTTGTGCTGATCGGCCATTCGCAGGGGTCCGGCGAGCTCGAGCAGCTGATCAACACCGCGATCGAAGGCCACCCGGCCGTTCAGAAGAAAATGGTCTCCGCGTTGATCATGGGCGGCGGGGTCACGGTGCCTGACGGTCAGGACGTCGGAGGCACCTTCAATGAAACCCCCACGTGCCAGACAGCGTGGGAGACGCACTGCGTGATCGCGTGGTCGACCTTCTACAAAGAACCGCCCGAAGAACCAGGGCTCGGGCGCACGACGATCCCGGGCGAGCACGTGGTCTGCGTGAACCCGGGACAGCTCATCCAGAACGACGACCGCTCGGCGCTGATCCAGCCGTACCAGACGATCACGAGGTTCCCCGGTCAAATCGGTAACTTCGAGGGCGAACTTCCGACGGCGAGCACGCCGTGGGTGACCACGCCCGGCGAGTACTCCGCTCAGTGCCACGTCAACAACGGCGCGGGTTGGCTGCAGCTCACGCCGCAGGGCACGCCGCACAATCCACCCTCGTTTGTGCCGGAACTGCTTGGTCCGGGCTTCGGTCTGCACCTGTTCGACGGCAACATCGCGCTCGGAGACACGGTGCGTATGATCGCGCTGCAGGGACTGGCATATCTGGTCGAAAACGCGGCCTAACAGCTGGGCCGGCGGGGATCCGGCCCGTCGCCCCGCGCTCCCCGCGCTGCAAGCAGCGGCGCGGGGAGCGAGTCGCTCAGGAATTAGCGTCAGAATTCTGACGCGCGCGACGCTCCCGCGACGTTCGCTGCCTGGCAAGATATATCTGCCCGTGAAGGGCAAGGTCCCAAACAGGTGGTGCCGGCAGCTCCTTGCTCGGTGCTCTCGTGCTTCGTCGACCCAAAGCGCGGCGAAGCACAACTCCAGGGGAAGAGCGCGACCGAGGCAACCAGTGGCCCCGGGATGCCGCGCACCACCGCTTACGGTTGTCGCAAATGTCGGCTGAGGCTGGACGGGATCGCTCCGAGCTCGACCAGCTCCCCCGGCGGCTTGCTGGCGAGCAGCCACCCGTCGGCCTCTGCGCGCAGGAGCCCCGACTTGGCGAGTTCAGAGAGAGCGCTCGTGACGGTCGGGCGGCGGGCTGCCGTGAGGTCGGACAGCACGCTGTGCGTAAGCCGCAGTCGAAGATGGACCCGATCGCTGCGCACGCGGCCCCAGCGAGCCGCGAGATGCCAAAACAGCATATGCAGGCGCACATCGACGCGGGCGTGGTGGACGATGGCCATGTTGACCGCGAGATTGCGCGAGCGCTGCACGGCTCGTCCCACCAGCCGGTCGCCAAGCTGCGGGTAACGCCCGATATGGCGAGCAAACGGCGGATCGAGCACGGCCATTCGCGCAGGCTCGATCACTCGCCAGCCAGTGCTGATCGGCAGCATTGGCGGGTGATCCTCGCCCTGCCACGGGCGCAGCAGATCGCCGATGCCGAGCAGCTCCGCACCGAACCTGCCGTCTACGCCGACACGCCGTATGAGCAAGCCATGTAGTACAAACAGGCCGATCCCATCGCGCTCGGTTACCTCCTGCGAAGCTCGCCAACGCCCGACCGGCACAACCAGCAGCTGGGCCAGGCATTCCCGCGTCGCCCGGTCTCGCTGACTCGCAGGTATCGCCTCGGACAGGTCCGGGTCCTCCGCGAGCACTCTGCATAGCTTCTCCGATTTCGGTGAGGCGGTGCTCATGCTTCCAATGTCGCAGATCGCCCGCGACATCGAGCACGTCGAGTACCCGATTACTCAGGGCGGCGCAGGCCGATTGGCAATAGAGTGCTGCCGATGCCCCGGGAGCAGTTAGCCAACGTCGACTGGCCTGCCGAGCTGTTGGATGTTTTCGAGCGTGCGATCACGTGTGAGTACGCGAGCCTGACCCGTGCTGGGGCGCCGGTGACGGTCCCGGCCACCCCCTACGTCAGCGCTGCCGGGACGCTCGACGTCTCGACGGGACTCACCTATCCCGCCAAAGCCGAACGCGCCCGGCGCAATCCGAAGGTTGCGCTGCTCTTCGCAGACGCTGTCGGTTCCGGTCGCAGCGATGCGCCGGTCGTGCTCATACAGGGCCATGCGGCTGTACGCGACGCTGACCTTCAGGCCAACACCGACCGCTACGTGCGCGCATCGCTGATGAAGCTCCCAGCGGCCGTCGAGGGTCAGCCCAAGGTGCTGCTCAGACGCCTGGTCTTCTACTACGCGCGCGTCTGGACCGAGATCACGCCACAGCGCATCCTCTGGTGGCCGGACCGCGCTCTGGCGAGCGAGCCGCAATCCTGGCAGGCCAGTCGCGATCTGATCCTGCCGCAATCTGATCCCGCGCCCAGTGGACGCCAGCCGTCGGCTTGGCTGGACCCGCCACAGCGATGGCGAGACGTCGCTGCGCGGGCATTGCGGGTGCTGCCATATGCGGACCTCACGGCCGTGGATCAGGAGGGTTTCCCGATCTGCCTGCCGGTCGGCGCCGGCGCGTTGGAGGGAGAGCAGGTGCCGCTGCGGATCGGCCCTGGCGCCCCCGAGTTGCGGGGGGGCCCGGCGTGCCTCACCCTGCACGGGCACGACCGGCGGTTCACGACCCAAGAGAACCACACGCTCGTGGGCGAGCTGACGCTCGCTGATGAGGCGCCTAGGCTGCGTGTCGAGCGCGCGCTGGCGGACTGGAGCCTGACCGGCAACCGCGCCCAGCGGGCGATCGGTTTCCTGCGCAAGGGCCGTCGTCTGACGCCCCGGTTGCGAGCGGAGGCGGCGCGCCGCGGCCAACCGGTGCCGACGGTCACGCTGCCCTGACGGACAACACAGCGCGTCTAACGCCAGCATTGGATGAAGATCGGATGAGCCGCATCCTCGCCTACACCTCTCCCGCCCGCGGACACCTGTATCCGATCGTGCCGGTCCTGCGCGAGCTGCGGAGCCGGGGACACGAAGTCTTCGTGCGCACGCTCGCCTCGCAAGTCGAGCTGATGCGCGAGCAAAACATAGATGCGCAGCCGATCTGCGAGCGAATCGAGGCGCTCGAGCACGACGACTACAAGGGGCGATCGCAGCCGGCACGGATCAAGCGCGCGCTCGCCACGTTCACGGCCAGAGCCGAGCTCGAGGTCCCGGACCTGCGTGCGGCGATCAACGCCGATCGTCCGGACGCGATCCTCGTCGACTGCATGACATGGGGTGCGATCGCCGCGGCTCAGGCCTGGGGCGGGCCGTGGGCGCAGTTCTTCCCCTATCCAATGCCGCTGCCGCCGGCCGATGCGCCGCTGTTCGGACCGGGGCTCAGGCCCGCGCGCGGAGCGCTTGGGCATCTGCGTGACCGCGCGCTGCGCTCCTCGTTGGCACGGCCGGTTGATCGGTGGATGCTCGCGCCGATCAACTCGATGCGGTCCACTGCCGGCGTACCGGCGCTTGCCAGCATGGCCGAGATGCTGACGCTCGCGCCGCTCGTGCTGTATCTCACCGCCGAGCCGTTCGAGTACCGGCGTCGGCGCTGGCCCGCCTGCGTGCACATGGTCGGCCCCTGCCCTTGGGATCCGCCCGCCGAGCCACCGAGCTGGCTTGCACGGATCGTGCGACCGCTGATCCTCGTCAGCACCTCGTCCGAGCGCCAGGACGATCGTCGACTCGTCATCACTGCGCTCGAGGCGTTCGCGCAGGAGAACGTCGAGCTCGTCGCGACCCTCCCGGCCGGCGGGGCGGCCGGGATCGAGGTGCCTGCCAACGCTCATGTCGAGCGATTCCTGCCGCATGCGCCGCTGCTGGCGCGTGCAGCCTGCGCGATCACCCACGGCGGGGCCGGCGTCACGCAAAAGGCTCTCGCCGCGGGCGTACCGGTGTGTGCGGTTCCCTTCGGCCGCGACCAGCACGAGGTCGCCCGGCGCGTCGAGCTCGTGGATGCGGGGGTGCGGCTGCCGGCACGAGGCTTGACCGCACGGCGGCTGCGCGCCAAGGTCCGCGAGGCGATGACCCGGCGGCCGGGAGCGCGCAGGGTGGCCGACGCGTTCGCCGCGGCGGGCGGCGCGCTCGCGGCCGCCGATGCGTTCGAAAAGCTCGCGGGCCGCGCACCTGGCTCCGCAGCCGAGCGCCTGACAGACGGGTAGCATCAGCGAGTCATGGAGGATGCTGCCTTTCGGCTCACGCTGGGTGAGCGTTTGTTTCGCGGCGGCGCTCGCGCGCTCAGCGCGCTTCCGCCCGCAGCTCAGCTACGCCTGTCGGGCAAGCCCCCTGTCTGCATCGACGGCCAGGCGCTCGCGCCGGACATGCAGCTGATGCTGTCGTTGCTCGCGCGAGTGCGCGATAGCGATCCCGCGACGCTCACGCCTGAAGACGCTCGTCGCGAACGCCGGCGGATGGCCGCGGTCTTCGCAGGCCCGCCCGAACCGATCGCTGCGGTCGCCGATCTCGACATCCCGGGCGAGGTCCCGCTGCGCGCTCGCCACTACGCTCCGCCCGAGTCCGGCCGCGCCGCGCGCGATCCCCTGCTCGTCTACTTTCACGGCGGCGGGTTTACGTTTGGGGATCTCGATACGCACGACGGCGTTTGTCGTCTGCTCAGCAGCCACACGGGCGCTCACGTGCTCGCGGTCGATTATCGCCTCGCTCCTGAGCACCAGTTCCCTACGGCGGTCGAAGATGCGCAAGCGGCCCTGCGCTGGGCCGCGGTGCATGCGCCCGAGCTCGGCGCTGACCCTCGCCGGATTGGCGTGGGGGGCGACAGCGCCGGCGGCAATTTGGCCGCTGTCGTGTCCCAGCTCGCCGCCCGAGATGGCGGGCCCGCGCCGAGCCTGCAGCTGTTGATCTATCCGGCGACTGACTGCACGCGCCGGAGCCGCTCGCGCGAGCTGTTCAGCGACGGCTTCTTTCTGACCGAGTCACAGATGGATTGGTTTGAGGCGAACTACCTGGGCAGCGCGGGGGACCCGAAGGGTCGTGATCCGCGGGCTTCGCCGCTGCTGGCCGAGGACCTGTCCGGGCTTGCGCCGGCGATCGTCGTAACCGCCGGCTTTGACCCGCTGCGCGACGAGGGCGAGGACTACGCGCAGGCTCTGCGCGCGGCCGGGACGCCGGTACTGCTGCGCCGCTTTCCGGGCTTCGTGCACGGGTTCATGGGGGCCGCAGGGATCAGTCGCGCCTGCCGTGATGCCGTCGTCGAGATAGCTGGTGCGACCCGCGCCATGTTCGCCGGCGCGGGAGGGCCTGACCGGCAGGCTGCGCTCGCACAGTCGCTCACCGGGGATCGTTCTTTGTCATAGCCGCCGCGCGCAGCTCCGCATACATCTCCCAGGGCTGCTGCGGAAGAACGTGTCCGGTCTCGAGCAGCGACTTGAGGTTTGCCATCACGGCCGGCCAGCCCGTAGAGACGGCCTCGAGCGCGTCGCGATCGGCCAGGTTCTCGTGCGTAACCGTTAGTCGGACGATGTCGTGGAAAGGCTCGATCTCGAACGTCGCCCGCGACGGTCCCTCCGCCGGCGGCTCGCCGGGCGCATCGAATGTGACCGCCAGTCGCCGCGGCGCGTCCACCTGCAACACGGTGCCGCGCACGTCCGCGATCCCCGAGCCGTCCGTGCGTAGATGCTCCCAGGCGGAACCTGGGCGCCAATCGGAGACGTTGCTGTGACCCCAGTATTCCGCTGTCAGGTCCGGATCGGTCAGTGCATGCCAGACGTCCTCCGGCGTGCTCTCGATATAGGTCACGTATACGAACGCCGGCATCTTTGACATGTCGTGCTCCTCTGCTCGTCGCTTGATGTTGCTGAGCGCCTGTAAACGCGGGCGCTCGAACTTGTTGATCCACCGCTCCTCGATTTCATGCAGCGGGACCGGGTTGAGGTAGTGCAGCTTCTCCCGGCCTCGCCATCGGGTGCTGATAAGGTTCGCGGCCTCGAGCACAGCCATGTGCTGGGCAGCTGACTGGCGTGCCATCTCAAGCCGCGCGCACAGCTCGCCGAGAGTCTGCCCGTTTCGCTCGTGCAACCTGTCCAACAGGTATCGACGGGTCTGGTCGGCGAGCGCCTTGAACACGTCGTCCATGCCTTCGGCCACGAACAGCATTATGCAGGTAATTACCTGTATATGTCAAGGGCCTGACCCTCGGGGCCGACCGGGGCCGGCGGCAAGGTCCGCCGCCGGCGAAAACGGCGAGAGCTCGGCCTCTGTTCTCAGTCCGCAAGACGGGCCACGCGCAAGTCGACGCGTGCGCCGCGGAACGGGACGCCCTCCGCCTCGAGCAGCTCGCGTTGCCGAGCGCCCTTGGCCAGCGAACCATCGGCGCGCACGACCCGATGCCACGGCGCATCGCCGTCTCGGCAGACGGCGAGCACGGCGCCCGCAAACCGCGGCGAACCCGGCGAGCAGTCCCCGTACGTGCGCACGAATCCGGGAGGGATCTCGCGCACGCGAGCGAGCACCCGCTGTGCCCGGGGAGCCTGCAGGTCAACGTTGCCCACGGCGAGCAACCTAGCGATACATCTGCGTCACAGCTGTCTGCCGGGGTCGGCGCCGCAGCCGTGGCCTCGCTTTCAGGTGCTAGCGTGCCCCGCTGACGAGCTTGCGACTCACGGAGGAATGAGATGTCCCCTTCGCCGCACACGCAGATCAACCTCGACGACGTCGAGGACGTCGCGCCGCGGCACGGCTTCGGCGAGTACTGGGAAGCGCGTGGCGCCCGGTCGGCGCTGGACGCCGAGCAGACCGGCGTCATGCATTTTCGACTGCGTCCCGGGAAGCGCTCGCCGTTCGCCCACCGCCACTCGAACGCAGAGGAGATCTACGTGATTCTGAGTGGTACCGGGCTGGTGAAGCTCGACGACGAGATTTTCGACGTCGAGCCCCGCGACGCGATCCGGGTTGCGCCGCAGGTCGCGCGCGCCTTTGAAGCCGGGCCCGAGGGGCTCGAGTTTCTCGCCTTCGGGCCGCACCACGAGGGTGACGGCGAGGCGGTCGAGGACCCCTGGATCGGCTGACGCAGACCTTGCGCGGGCGCGCAGCCGTCGATCGGTGATGTGATAGACCCGATCGAGGAGATGACATCGGTGGAGAGTCACTACACACTCGAGCAGCTCGCTCGGCTCGAGGAGCGCCGCCGCGCGCTGGGCCCCGATGGCATACAGCGCACGGAGGAAGATTGGGCGAGGGCGATCGAGGAAATGGAAACCGAGCGCGAGGCCGGGACCGATCCGGCAGATCCCCGGGTACAGGCGATCGCGGGCCGTTGGCGCGAGCTGATCGAGCAATTCACTGGCGGCGACGACGGGATTCGCGATGCTCTGGGCCGAATGTACGATGCCGAGGGCGCCGCGAAGCCCTCCCGCGGGATGGTGAGCGAGGAGCTGGCGATGTACGTACGCAAGGCGATGACCTCCGCGCACTGAGTCGCGCGAGCTGGCCGAGATCGCCACCCCGGCGCCGATGTGCTGCCAGGTCGTCGCGGTTTACACCCGAAGCGCCGGTCGGCGCTCAGTCCTCCGATACAGCGCCGTACTCCGCGTCGGTGACATGCTCTCCCCACGCCGCGTCGGTCCCGTCTGCGTCAGCCAGCTGGAACGCGAGATGTGTCATGAAATGGCCTGGCCCGGCGCCGTGCCAGTGCTCCTCGCCGGGCTCAAAGCGCACGCTGTCGCCCGCCCGGATCTCTTCGACGGCGCCGCCGCGCGTCTGGGCACGGCCGACGCCCTCGGTGACGTGGATGACCTGGCCGTTGGGATGGGTATGCCAGGCCGTCCGGGCGCCCGGGGTGAAGTGCACCCTGTAGGCGCGCAGCCGCGAGGGATCGTCGGCCGGGGCGATCCCGTCGATGTAGACCCGGCCCGTGAACCAATCCGCCGGAGCGGTAGCGGTCTGGGGCCGACTCCGAATGATGTCCATGCGGTACCGCCTCTCCTGATCGCCTGATGATCGTGCAGGCTAGCGAGGTGCCTCTGGGCGTGGACGCAGCCGCACCCCAGGCAGCGGAGCTGGCGCACAAGCTTCGCGTGTCGTGCGCGCCGCGGGTGGGTAACAACCTGGTGGCGCTGCACGCTTGCGGCCTCAGTGGCAAGATCAGCGCCTAGCCCAATTCGCGAGAGGAGGATCATGCCCGACTATGAACCTGGAACCCCGTCCTGGGTCGAACTTTCCTCACCTGACACCGACGCCTCGGCCGCGTTCTACCGCCAGCTGATGGGCTGGAGCGCGACCGATCCTGGGCCCGCGGAGACGGGCGGTTATCGCATGTTTCAGCAGAGCGGCCAGAGCGTCGGCGGTCTGATGCGACAAATGCAGGAAGGCCAGCCCACGGCGTGGGCGACCTACGTGAGCGTCGCTGACGCCGATGAGACCGCTGACAAGGTGAAGGCGGCGGGCGGCAGCGTGGTTGTCGAGCCGATGGACGTGATGGACATCGGGCGGATGGCATTCTTCGCCGACCCGACCGGCGCCGTGTTCGGCGTCTGGCAGCCGAAGAGCTTCGCAGGCGCCGACGTGGTCAACGAGCCGAACTCCCTGTGCTGGAACGAGGTCCTCACGCGGGACGCCGACGCTGACAAGGCTTTCTACCCGGCCGTCTTTGGCTGGGTCGGACAGCGGCCGTCGTTTGAGGGTGCGCCCGAGAACTACACGGTATGGGAGCTCGACGGGAAGCCCGTCGGAGGAATGATGCAGATGACCGACGAGACCTTTCCGCCTGACGTGCCGCCCCACTGGGATGTGTGCTTCGCGGTGGCCGACTGCGACGCAACCGTCGCGAAGGCGCGCGAGCTCGGGGCGACCGTCACCGTGCAGCCCGTCGACATGCCGATCGGCCGCTTCGCCGGCCTGATCGACCCCCAGGGAGCGTCGTTCACGGTGATGCAGGCAGCGCCCGCCAGCGCGTGATCGGCCGCTGCTCAGGCGGCGTCGCCCGGCACCAACACGAGCTTGCGCCCAGGCGAGGATTTCTGGCGCATCCACGCGTCGGCGACGCGAGCCAGCGGAACACGCTCGACCGGGATGCGAAGCTCGCCGGCAGTCGCCTTTGCCAGCAGCCACTCGTATGCCGCGACACGCGCCTCGGCGGGCGTCAGGAAGTTGGTGTGACCGATGATCAACAGCGCCTTACCGCGGACGGCCGCCGAGCGAAGCTCCATCACCTCGGCCGCTGAGCGTCCGAGTTGTACGAGGCGACCATTGACCGCCATCGCTTCAAGCGCGGCTTCGGCCGGCGCGCCGCAGAGCGTGTCGATGACGACATCGGCGCCGCCGTCCGTTGCTGCGCGGATCGCCTCGCCGAGGTCCTCTTCGCCGATCCGCGCGGTCGCGGTGGCTCCGAGCTCGCTCGCAGCCGCGAGGCGCTCGCGGTTGCGCCCGACCGCGACGATCGAGCCGGCACCGAGCAGCCGCGCGGCCTGGATCGCGATCATGCCGACCACGCCGGTCGCGCCGAGAACAACCACCTTCTCGCCCGGCTGTAACTTCGCGCGGTAGTGAAGCGAAGCATGCGCGGCGACGCCGGCGATGCCGAGCGCGCAAGCGAGCGCGCCATCGGCGCCGTCGGGAATCGCGACGGCGCTCGTGGCGTATGCGAGCATTGCGGCTGCGAACGTGCCGTGGGGCACGACCGGGAGATCGACATACACGCGCCCGGCCGGCGCGACGCCCGCCGCGGCCGAGTCGATCACCCGCCCGACAGCCTCGATCCCCGGTACATAAGGCAGAGCAGGCGACGGCACGTGATACCGCTGCTCAGCGAGCGCGATATCGACCGGATTGAGGCCCGCGGCCTCGACCTCGACCAGGAGCTGGCCCTCGGACGGCGCAGGCGGAGCCGCGAATGCTGCGCACTCGGGTGGCTTGCCGTACTCGCGCACGACCGCAGCTTCGATGCGCTCGTTCACGCTTTGATTCCTAGCCGATCCCGCCGTCGCGCGAGCCGCGAGGGCCGCGGAGGCGCCTCGCAGACCGGTAGAGGCCGGCGCCGATCGCGCCTCGGCCTTAGTCTGTGCCGTCTGTGAGCACGACCGAGCCGTCCGTCCGGACATCGCGACTGCTGCCTGGGGGGCGCACGGCGAGGCTCTCTGGCATAGCTGCCAGCGCAGGCGTCTTCGCGTCCGCGCTGCTCGCGTTTCTCGCCGTCGGCGCAGCCTTGCCCGTGCTCCCGACCTACGTGCGCGGGCCCCTGCACGCGGGCGACCTTGCGGTAGGGATCGTGGTCGGTGCTTTCTCGGCCACCGCGGTCGTCTGCAGGCCGCTGGCCGGACGCCTGGCCGATCGCCGCGGGCGCCGGATCGTCCTGATCGCGGGCGGGCTCGCGATGGCGCTCGGCGGAGCGCTTTACCTGTTCAGCTCGAGCGTCGCTTCGCTGATCGCGGCGCGGCTGGTCGTCGGGGCCGGTGAGGGCGCGGTCTATACCGCCGGCGCGACCTGGGCCGTGGACCTGGCGCCCGAGGACCGCCAAGGCCTCGCGCTTGGGATGTTCGGCCTGGCGGTGTGGGGCGGGCTCTCGCTCGGGCCGCTCGCCGGCGAGCTGCTGCGCGCCAGCGCCGGGTACGACGCCGTCTGGACGCTCGCAGCCGTGCTCCCGCTTGCAGGCGCGATCGTCGCTGCGCGCCTGCCGGAGCCGGCGCGGTCGGATTTCGACATGCCACCGGACCGTCTCGCATGGTTTCCCCGCGCCGCGCACCGACCCGGGCTCGCGCTGGCGCTCGCGAACGTCGGCTATGCGGCGCTCGCGGGCTTCGCGGTGCTGCTGCTGCGCGCGCGCGGGATCGACGGCGGTGCAGCCGTGTTCACCGCCTTTGCAGTGGCCGTCTTCGCGAGCAGGCTGGCCCTCAGCCGCGTGCCTGATCGCGCCGGCGCTGCGCCCACGGCGACCGCCGCCGGGCTGCTGGAGGCGCTCGGGCTGATCGTCATCGCCTTCGCCCACTCGCTGGCCGCGGCGCTCGCGGGCGCCGTGATAGTGGGCATCGGCTTCTCGATGCTGTTTCCGTCGCTCGCGCTGATGGTCGTCGGCGATGTCGGCGATAAACGCCGGGGCTCTGCGCTGGGGGCGTTCACCGCCTTCTTCGACATCGGCGTCGGGTTGGGTGCCCCGATCGTCGGCGCCACCGCTGCGCTCGCTGGATACCCGGCGGCGTTCGTGCTGGCGGCGGGCGCCGCGCTCTGCGCGGCAGCCCTCGCGGCAACGCGCGGCCCGCGGCGCGATCAGCGCGCGCGTCGTGCGGCGCGATGAAGCCCTGCGGATGAACGCGCTTGGCAACGCCGTTGGTTTCAATGAAGGTGGACGGACCGCTGATCGCGGGCCTCTCGACGCACTCGCTGATCTCGCTTACGATGGGGGTTCCAGTGGCTACAGCTGAACGCGACATCCGCAGCATCGAACTGACCGAGGATGATCTCTGGCAGGGGGGGCCTCCGCACGATGTCTTCAGGCGCATGCGCGCCGAATGCCCCGTCCACCACACCGAGCGCTTCTTCGCCGACCTCCCGAACGAGGCCGGATTCTGGTCGGTGACGACCGCCGACGACGTCCACGCTGTCAGCCGCGACTGGCGCACGTATTCGTCCGAACGGGGCGGCGTCACCGCGGGCGGGGTGCTTCCGATCGAGCTGTCCCGCGCGATGTTCATCGGCATGGACCCGCCCAAGCACGACCGCGTCAAGGCGCTGTTCCAGGCCGGGTTCACCCCGCGCCGGATCGCCGATCACGAGAACGCGATTCGCGCGATCACGCGCGAGGTCATCCGTCGCCTCGAGGGGCGCGAGCAGTGCGATCTCGTGACCGACGTGGCCCAGCCGGTCGTCTCGCGGGTGATCGGCAGCTTCATGGGCATACCGCCCGAGGACGACGCGATGTGGGCGGAACTGATGAACGCCACGCTCGGCGCGGGCGACCCGGACCTCAACCCGGTGGGGATCGACGGGGTGATGGACAAGCTCGTGCCTGCACTGTTCGAGCGCTGCGGCAAGCTGATCAACGAGCGACGCCAACGCCCGACCGATGATCTGACGAGCGTGCTCGTGCACGCAGAGGTCGATGGGCAGAAACTCGAGGACCACGAGATCGTGATGGGCTTCTTTTTGCTGATGGCAGCCGGCAACGACAGCACCAAGGCGACGTACTGCAGCGGCATGCAGGCGCTCATGGAAGACGATCAGCAACGCAGGCTCGTGCTCGAAGACCCGGGACTGATCCCCGACGCCGTCGAGGAGTCGCTGCGCATGTTCCCCGCGTTCGCGCACTTCCGGCGCACCGCGATGTGCGACACCGAGCTGCACGGGCAGAAGATCAAGGAGGGCGAGAAGGTGGTCATGTGGTACGTCTCCTCCAACCGCGACGAGGCTCGCTACGAGGATCCCGATCGCTTCGACCTGCGCCGCAAAGCCGAGCACCAGGCGTTCGGCGCGGGCGGCAGGCACTTCTGTCTGGGAACGGCGCTCGCGCGGCTCGAGCTGAGGCTGTTGATCGAGGAGACGCTCGCTCGCTACCCGCGGATCGCCATCGACGGGCAGCCAGAGTTCGCGCAGTCCGGGTTCATCAACCAGCTCAAGACGTTGCCGGTGCGCCTGGAGCCCTGAGGTTCCGGCGGGGCACGCCGAGCAACGCTCCCGGCGAGCGCGGCAGTGCAGCATGCTCTCGAAGGATTTGGTGAAACCTTCTCCGACTTCGGCTTCGAAGCCGCTGCTGATGCGCAGGCGATGAGATGAAGGTCGCGATTCTCGATGACTACTTGGACACTGTTGCGACGCTGCCGTGTTTCGAGAAGCTCGCCAAACACGAGGTGACCGTCTTCAACGACCACGTGCAGGACGTGGACGTCCTCGCCGAGCGCCTGCGCGACAGTGAGGCGCTCGTGCTGATCCGCGAGCGCACCGAGATTCGACGGTCGCTGCTTGAACGGCTTCCCAACCTGCGGCTGATCAGCCAGCGCAGCGGCTACCCACACATTGACGTTGATGAGTGCACGCGCCTTGGCATCGTGGTCGCGTCGGACATGCACCCGGGAGCGCCGTCGTTCGCCGCCGCTGAGCTGACCTGGGGCCTGGTGCTCGCGGCAATGCGCGAGATCCCCCAGCAGGCGGCGTCGATGAGAGACGGCGCATGGCAGTCGGGCGTCGGGCGGACGCTACGGGGCCTACGACTCGGGATCTTCGGATATGGGCGGATCGGCAGGGTGATTGCCAGCTATGGCCAGGCGTTTGGCATGGACGTGATCGTCTGGGCGAGCGAGTCCTCACGAGAGCGCGCCACAGCCGACGGCCTGACGGTTTCCGAGGACAGGCGCGCGTTCTTTGAGACTTGCGACGTCCTGTCTCTGCATCTGCGTCTGGCCAACGCTACCCGGGGCATCGTCACGGCCGCTGACCTCGCGCGCATGAAGCGGAGGGCGCTGCTGGTGAACACGAGCCGAGCGGGCCTGATCGAGCCCGGCGCGCTCGTCGCTGCGCTACGTGCGGGGCGACCGGGGATGGCCGCGCTCGACGTCTACGAGCACGAGCCGCTGGAAGACATCGAGGATCCGCTGCTGAACCTGGACAACGTCCTCTGCACGCCGCATATCGGCTATGTCACCCGCGAGGAGTGGGAGCTTCAGTTCTCAGATGTGTTCGACCAGATCAATGCCTTCGCCGACGGCGCGCCGATCAACGTCGTGAACTCCGGGGTGCTCGACCATCTCAGACCGGGCTCTTGATAGGAGCCGCAAGCCACCCCTCGTAGACGTCGATGAACGCCTCCATTGCGGCGTTCACTCCCGCGCGGTCGCGTGTTGCGAGCAGGTCGAGCAGCAGTCCGCGCGTGACGGCGATCCCCAGTCGCGCATGCGCTCGCGCCAGCGGTTCGGGAACCCCCAAGGCGACGTTGATCGCGCTGATCGGCTCGAGCCAGCTCTCGACGATGCCATCGAGCAACTCGGTCGTGTGTGGCCGGCCCTGGAGCGCCTGTCCGTAGACCTCGAAGAACAGGCGCTCGTTCGGCCACAGCGACGGATCGGAGATGTGCTTCCACCACGCGCGCATCGCCTCGCCGACCGGCTCGCTCGGATCGGGCAGGATCTCGCCGAGGAGCTCACGCTGGCGTCGCTCGACGGTGCGGATGATCTCGACCCACAGGCCCTCCTTCGAGCCGAAGTGGAAGATCAGCATCCGGTGGCTGGTGCCCAGCGCCGCGGCCAGCGCGCGCAGGCTGACGTCGCTCATCCCGTTTGCGGCGACGTACTCGATCGCCTCGTCGAGCAGTCGTTGGCGTGGGCTCTTGCGCTCCACGGCCAGTTAGTGTACCATCTGGTACATGAGACCGGTAGAGGTAACAATCGATGTGCCGAACGCGCGCGAGGAGGTCTACGACTTCCTCGATGTGATGGCCAACCACGGGCCGTTTACCGACCACATGCTGCATGACTGGAAGTATTCAGGGCCCCCTCGCGGGATCGGCTCCAAGGCCACGGTCAAGGCCAGCGCCGGCGGACGCACGGACACGATCGAGATCGAAGTCGTCGAAGTCGAGCGTCCGACGAAGATCGTCGAGCAGAACGTCGGTGCGGGCGGACGGCGAATCGCCAACGGGACCTACACGCTCGCGACGCTTCCCAGCGGCTCCACGCGGATCGCGTTCGAGTACGCCTGGCGCCAGGCGCCGCTCAGCGAGCGGCTCGCATCGCCCTTGGTCCGCGCTCTGCTGCGTCGCAAAAACGCGCGCTCGATGCGGCGCCTCGCCGAGCAGCTCGCAGCCCGACGTGGCGCCGAGGCCCGCGCCTGAGCGTCGCGGCCCGGCGTCCCTCCGGCCCCCGGCAGTTCCCGGCGTTAGGTAACTTTAGAACACGCCGACCCGAATCTAGCTAAGCTCCCTGGATCCGACGCATGGCCCGCGCTCCGGAGGCCCTTACCGGCCACCCGCGAGGCGGTCAGCGTCCCCAGGAATCGGCAAAAGGGGGGGTCCCATGTATGTACGTGTCGTCAGGTTCACCGACGTAAGCGCAGAGCGGATCGAGGCGCTTCTGGCGCGTGTCAAAGAGGCCGGCGGACCGCCGCCGGGCGTGGCCAGCACAAAGCTGACGGTGCTGTTCGACGAGGCTCAGGGCACGGCGGTCGTCCTGCAGCAGTTTGCCTCCTCGGCCGACATGGAGGCGGCCGCGACGGTGTTTGCGGCGATGGATCCCGGCGAAACCCCGGGTACCCGCGTCTCCGTTGACGCGTGCGAGTTGAAGCTGGAAGTCGAGCCGTGAGCCGTCGGCGCGCCGTTCACGCCTGTGCGAGCAGCACAGCGGGTTCGGGCCAGGCGTAGCGCAGCTTGGCCGGCGACCCGGCGAGGCGGACCGCGACCCCGCCCGGCGGCGTCACCAGGTCGCGGCCCACGCATCTCCCGCCGCGGGCCTCGTAAAACGCGTGGGCGTCGACGTTCTGCTCAAGCACCCACAGGTATAGCCCGGTCGCTTGCGGGCGCTCGATGACCGCCGCTGCCGTCAACGCCATCAGTCGCGCGCCGATTCCTTGACGCTGATTGCGCCGGGCGACATGCAGGTTGTCGAGCAGCGCACCCCACATCGGGTCCTCGTCAAAGACGGTGTTTGCGAAGCCGATGACCATGCTGTCGTCCTGAGCGAGGATCGTGCAACGTCGCGGATCGGGCTTTTCCAGCCGCTCGCTCCACACAGCCAAGCGGTCCGCGAGGACATCACCGTCGAGAAACGCGTCGGAGTAGGCGCCCCGGTAGTGACGGCGCCAACTGTCGCTGTGCAGCCTGGCGACGGCCTCGGCGTCGCCAGGACCCGCTGTGCGGAAGCGCGGCTCCTTCAGGTGTGTCGTGGAGTGCTTGGCCATGGCTGATTCAAACCTCGTCGAACTTTTAGCGATCCTCCAGGGTTCGCGGCGCGCATCCCTCGATCCAATCCCAGACCGTCCGCTCACGCGGGGACCGAGGTGGCCCGCTTGACCCAGGCAGCCTCATCTTGCAGACTTGGCGGGGACGCGTTTGACGAGGACACACCGAAGAGGCTCTACCGAGGATGATCGATCTCAGCAAAAACGGGGGGTTCGCCAGCGGCCCCGGCCCGCTGACCGAAGCGGGCGACGCTCGCCCCTACACCCAGGCCGCGCGCACGCCCCGGGTTGCGATCATCGGCGCCGGCATGTCTGGAATCGGGATGGCTGCGAAGCTGCGCAAAGCCGGGATCGAGTCTTTTCGGATCTATGAGAAGTGGGATGACATCGGTGGTACTTGGCACGCCAACACCTATCCGGGACTCACCTGCGACATTCCCTCGCGCTATTACTGCTACACGTTTGCACCGAATCCCAACTGGTCGCGCGTGTACTCGCCGGGCCGGGAGATCTGGGCGTACCTCGATCGGGTCGCTCGCGAGTTCGAGCTTCACGGCCGCATCTGCTTGAACACCGAGATCGTGGAGGCCAGGTGGGTCGGAGGGCGCTGGCTGCTTCGGACAGGCGACGGCGAGGAAGCGGAGTACGACTTCATAATCACCGCTGCAGGCGGACTCGTCCACGTCGTCAAGCCCGACATCCCCGGTAGCGATTCGTTTGGCGGCGCTCTGTTTCACTCGGCGGAGTGGGATCATTCGGTGCCGTTGCAGGGCCGGCGAATCGCGGTGATCGGGACTGGGTCCACGGGGGTGCAGCTCACCCGCGCGCTCGCACCAATCGCTGGACGCCTCGAGCTCTTCCAGCGAACCGCGCAGTGGATCCTGCCGCTGCCCAACCGCCGCTACACGCGCATGAGCAAGTGGGCACTCAGGCGCTTCCCTGCGCTGAACCGCGTCGGCTACAGGCTCTGGCAATTCGGAATCGAGCGGACCCTCGGCCGAGCCACCGTCAAGCCAGGTTTCGCGCGCTCGCTGCTGAGCACGGCGTGCCGACTGCACCTGCGCTCCGTACGCGATCCCGAGCTGCGCCGCCGGTTGACTCCCGACTACGAGCCGCTGTGCAAGCGGCTCGTGATGGCGACCAACGTCTACAGCCAGTTCAAGCGGCCAACGGTCGAGCTCGTCGACGTTGGGATCGATCACATCGAGCCGCGGGGGATCGTGACACGCGATGGGCGGCTGCACGAGCTCGACGTGATCGTGCTTGCGACCGGCTTTGACGCGCATGCGTATCTGAAGCCGCTCGAGTTGATCGGCCTCGACGGCCTGCGCCTGTCTGAGCTGTGGGACGGCGAGCCATACGCCTACCGCTCGGTCGCCCTACCCGGGTTTCCGAACGTCTTCACGCTGCTCGGTCCGCATTCGCCGATCGGCAACCAGTCGATATGCACAGTGTCAGAGACCCAGATCGATTTCGCGCTTGCCTTGATCGACGTCTGGCGCGAAGGCGAGGTCGACGCGATGTGGCCGAGCTTTGAGGCGACGCAACGGTTCAACGCCGAGCTGCGGGCCGCGACTCCGAACACGATCTGGGCCTCCGGCTGCAAGAGCTGGTACATCGGCAAGGACGGTACGCCGCACCCGTGGCCATGGACGCCCGAGCGCCACCGCGAGATGCTCGCCAAGCCGCGGCTTGAGGAGTGGGAGTTCTCACCGGGCCCGCCGCGGGCTGCCGGCGCAGCGCGTGTCGCCAGTCAGACGCACAAGACAGGATCATCCGGTTAATTCCGCGCGCCGCCACGCGCCGTTCGGCGAGCATGTCTGCTGCCGCGCGCTCAACAACGGCTCCTGCTGCTCGCTGACCAGGCCGGCGGCCTGTTCGATAAGCACGCGGATGACCAACAGTCGCGCGCTCGCCAGCGTCGAATCGCCCGCGACGGGACTGTCCTTCGCCCAGCTCGCCATCTCTGCGGCGTCATTCTCGAACGTCACGAGCAGGTCGACCGCGGCCTGATCGAGTGGGAAGCTCTGTGTTTCCAGGGCCCGCCACACGCGCGCGCACAGCAGCAGATCGCTCGCCAGGTCCTCGATGCGCTCGACGAGCCTGCGACCGTCCGTCGCGCCGAGCCCGGCCTCGAGTTCCTCGCCCGCGTCGAGCCGCAGCTCCACCATGAAGCCCTCGAGCATCCCGTGCAGCACGCCGGCGTGTTCATAGGTCAGCGGCATCGCGCCACTCTCGCTGACCGTCGCGCTCATGCCCCTCCTCTCATATGTGTGATCACCGAGGATCTACTATTTCCACGGCTGCTCGCGCACCCCTGCATGGCCGGGCGCGCGGCCCGCAAATCGATCTCCTCGGCTCATCAGCGCGCCTGATCCAGTCGTCGCAGGCAGCTGCGGCTGCGCACCGGGTGCGCTGCGATGCGCGCCGCAATCGAGGTCATCTATTGTGCGCGGAGTGCCGCGTGCCTCGCTGTCCGTCGTCGAGTTTCCCGCCGATCAACCGGAGCGTGCCCGGCACTTTTGGGCGGAGCTGCTCGGCACCGAGCTCGAGGCCCGTCAGGACCGCGAGGGAGAGGGCTGGCAAACGCGCTCAGGATCCCCCGCGGTTGGAGTGCACCTGCGCGGACGTGGCCCGGGCGACTCCGTTTCGCTGCCGTACTTTGCGATCGGCAATCTTCCCGAGGCGCTGGAGAGGGTGCGGGCACTCGGCGGGAGCGTTGTTCACCCAGGCGAGAAATTTGCGATCTGCAAGGACTCCGAGGGAAGCCCCTTCGGGCTGGCCCAAGAATCCCTCGAGGGGTAGATCGCCGGACACGGAATGGAGCTCGCCGAGCTTGATGTTCCGATCGTGCAAGCACCGCTCGCCGGTGGCGTGTCGACGCCTCAGCTGGCCGCCGCTGTCGCGCAGGCCGGCGGGCTTGGGTTTCTGGCGGCGGGGTACAAGAGCGCCGCTGGTGTGCGCGAGGACATTCGCGAGCTGCGCTCGCTCACCGCAAGGCCGTTCGGCGTCAACATCTTCGCTCCGCCGAGCTCGAAGCCCGGGGCTGACGCCGTCGCCGCCTATGCCGCCCGCCTACAGCCCGAGGCGGACCGCCATGGCGTAACGCTCGGCGAAGCTCGCCACGACGACGACGACTTCGCAGCCAAGCTCGAGCTTGTGATCGCCGAGCGGGTGGCGGTCGTCTCGTTTACGTTCGGCTGCCCCTCCCATGAGATCGTCGAGCAGCTTCATGCCGGGGGGAGCGACGCGTGGGTCACGGTCACCTGCCCCGAGGAGGCGGCCCAGGCCGAGGGCGCCGGCGCCGACGCGCTGGTCGTCCAGGGCTTCGAGGCGGGCGGCCATCGCGGCTACTTCGTCGATCGCCGCGACAGCGAAGAGCTCGGCCTTCTCGTGGCGCTGCGGCTGATCGCCAACCGGGTGCGCCTTCCCCTGATCGCGGCGGGAGGAATCGCAGACGGCGCCTCGGTCGCGGCAGCGCTCTGCGCCGGTGCGCAAGCGGCGCAGATCGGCAGCGCGCTGATGCTCACGCCCGAGGCCGGGACATCCGCGGCTCATCGCGTTGCATTGCGCGAGGGTCGGCGGACCGCCCTGACGCGAGCGTTCAGCGGGCGTCAGGCCAGAGCGCTTGTCAACCGCTTCAGCGAACAGCACAGCGCGAGCGCGCCCAGCGCCTACCCGGACGTGCACCATCTCACGACGCCGATCCGCGCGGCCGCTCGAGGCGCCGGCGATCCCGAAGCGATCAACCTCTGGGCCGGTCAAGCGCACGTGCTCGCCGAGGAGGACGGCGCCGCGGAGGTCGTCCGTCGACTCGCCAAACAGGCGCGCGATGCAGCAGCCGCGCTCAGCCGCAGGCTGTCGTAGAGCCCCGAGGGCGACGCGTCGGTTTGCCCAATCGAGGGTCACCACGCGCGCGACAACTGCGACAAAGAGGCAATTTCGCCGGTTATATTGGCCTAGATGTCCGTTCGCGTGGTGATCGTCAGCGTGGTGCTCGCGCTCGCGCTTTCCCCTGCTCCGGCCAGCGCCACGTCCCAGGACGTCGCCTCCACGCATGCCTATCTCGTGGCAAGTTACCGGGCGCTTAACGCCGCGGTCAGCACATGGTCGTCGTCGGTGGAAGCGAGCATTCACCGGCTCCAGCAACGGCTCCACTCCGAATGCCCAGACATCGGAGCGGGATCGCCGCAGAACGAAGAAGAGCAGAAGCTCGCCGCTGAGGTGGCCGGCGCCCTCTGGGCAACGGGATACGGCGCCGATGCGGCGATCGTCCGTCCGTATATCGCCACGCTAAAGCGGCTGACTTGGAGCAAGCCGCAGATCACCCGCGACGCCCGCCGGCTGGCCCAAGGCCTGCAGGAAATGCTCGCGCTGCAAGTACCCGACATCTGTGGCGATGTCCGCGTCTGGCGCAGCGGGGGCTTCGGTGCGCTACCAGCCAACGTCGGTCCATACGCCGACCACGCCGCGGCGATCGAAATCCACGAAATTCCTCGCTCTCTGCTCGTCCGCTACGTGCAGCCGTCGGACAGGTCGCTGCGCGCGCGAGCCGAACGCGCGGAGACCAGATTCGAAGAACTCGAATTCATGCGCGGCCAGGACGACTGGCTGGCGCTGCTCAAAACAGTCGGGCTCAACGGGTAGCGCGAGCGCGCGCCCGCCGCGACCCGCCGTCCCGGCCGCCAGCGCTGCGCGCCGCTGAGCCCCGGCAGCGGCCTGGCGGGCGCCGGCCTCAGTCCAACGCGTTTATGTTCGGGCGCAACTTGCCGGGCTTGTGCGTGTTCTCACCTGAAAAGGGACCGGCCGCGACGGATCCGCGATGCAAGCGAGGTTGCGGGCAGAACTCCCAACTGTCCCCCGGTGCGTGGCGCCGGGATCTCGGTGTCGCCGGATCGAGCAAGGTTCCGGAGTGCCGGATCGAGGCGGACCTGTCCATCAAAATCAGAGGAGAAGAAATTGATGCGCAGAGTATCGATCTGTCTGGCCTTGCTCGGCCTTGCCGCCTTTGGCCTTACGAGCGTGGCCTCGGCTGCCCCGACCGTCACGCTGGTGGCGAAGGCCGTGCCGATTCCCGGCTTTCCGCATACCGGCAACATCCTTGGCGCGGGTGCGGCCGTGGAAGCGAAATACACGATCAACGGCACCGAATTCACCGGCGGCGTGCCGTCGCCGTTGACGCACTTCGCGTTCTATTTGCCGAAGGGCACGGTCCTGCATCCGCAGGGGTTCGTGACGTGTTCGGCGGCGACGCTTGAAAATATCGGGCCGAGTGGTTGTCCGAAGAAGTCGCAGGCGAGCCCGGTCGGCAGCGCCGGCGTTGTCGATGTGATCGGTGGCGAACCGGTGCGCGAGACCGCGACGTTGCAGGCGTTCTTTGCCCCGGGTGGCGGTCTGCAGTTCTATACCAACGCGGCGTCGCCGATCTCGGCGCAGCTGATCGCCTCGACCGCGACCATCACGGGTGCCGCGTCGCCGTACCAGTACAAGCTGTCGGGCCCGGTGAAACTGATCGAATCGGTTCCGGGCGCGCCGCCGGTGTCGACGACGTCGATCAACATCAAGGTCGGCGCGGCCTACAAGAAGGGCAGCACGACCGTCTACTACGGCCGGCTCCCGAAGACGTGCCCGAAGGGCGGTTTCCCTGTCAAGACCGAATTTACGTTCCTAAGCGGCGAATCGGTCACGGTCCCCTACAAGGCGCCGTGCCCCAAGAAGTAGGCGTCTCAACGGCCAGGTTCCCTCCACGGCACCTGTCCCACGCAGTAGCTGATCTATCCGGCGGGGTCCTCCCGCCGGATAGATCGGCCGTCAGGCGCCGTCAGCCCGGGCAGTCGATCCAGCGGCAGATCAGCCCGTCACGAAGCTCGTGGTCGGAGGGGGGAGCGGGCGGCGGGTCGTTGGACAGCTGCGCGATCACCTCCCCGGTTCCGTGCAGCTGCTCCTCGAGCGCGGTCGTCCAGTGAACCTCCGGATGTAGCAGCCGCTGCAGGCGCCTCCAGTCGCGGCGCTCGACCGCGTCGAGCACATCGCACACCGCTGGGACCTGCTCGGCCATCCGCAGAACGTTAGGGCAGGAGGCTGGCGCGCTGCGCGCGCGTCCGCGTGCGCGTGCGCGCTGCATGGCCAGAAGGCGAGCCCGATTGCGTTAGGGTCGAGGCCCCACGACGAGGAGGCGCATGGGCGAGCAGACGCAATTCGCGATAACCGGCCTGGCGGTGATGGGTGCCAACCTCGCGCGCAACGTCGCGCACCACGGAATCCCGATCGCGGTGCACAATCGCACGACCGCGCGCACCGAGCAGTTCATGGCCGAGCACGCCAGCGAGGGCCCGATCGTCGCCGCTCGCTCGGTGCCCGAGCTGGTCGCGGCGCTGGCGCGCCCACGCACGATCATGGTGATGGTCAAGGCCGGCCCGCCGGTCGACGCCGTGATCCAGGAGCTCGTCCCACATCTCGATCCCGGCGACACGATCGTCGACGGCGGCAATTCGTTCTTTCGCGACACCCAACGGCGCGGGGAGGCGCTCGCCGGGCGCGGCCTGCGGTTCATGGGTGTCGGCGTGTCCGGCGGCGAGGAGGGCGCGCTGCGCGGTCCGAGCATCATGCCCGGCGGCGAGCGCGAGGCGTACGCCGATGTCGAGCACGTCCTGACTGCGATCGCCGCGCAAGTGGACGGCACGCCCTGCTGCACGTTCGTCGGGGCCGACGGCGCCGGTCACTACGTGAAGATGGTGCACAACGGGATCGAGTACGCCGACATCCAGCTCATCACCGAGGCCTACGACCTGCTGCGCCACTGCGTCGGCCTGCAGCAGGACGAACTCGCCGAGACCTTCAGCGAGTGGAACGAGGGGGATCTCGAGTCGTTTTTGATCGAGATCACCGGCATCGTGCTCGCCAAGACCGACCAGGCGACGGGACGAGCACTCGTCGACGTGATCCTCGACGAGGCAGAGCAGAAGGGCACCGGGCGTTGGACAGCCCAGGACGCGCTCGAGCGGGGTATCGCCCTCAGCGCGATCACCGAGGCCGTGTTCGCGCGCAGCCTGTCGGCGGGCCGCCGGGAGCGTCATGAGGCGGCGGCGCGGCTCGCCGGGACCGACCCGACAGCGGGGGACAAGCTCGACCGCTCGTTCGTGCGCGACGTCCAGCGCGCGCTGTATGCATCCAAGGTGATCGCCTACGCGCAGGGCTTCGCGCAGATGGCTGCCGCCTCCGAGGAGGAGAACTGGAACCTCGATCTCGGTGCTCTGGCCACCATCTGGCGCGGTGGATGCATCATCCGCGCCAGGTTTTTGGACCGCATGCGCGAGGCGTATGCGGCCGACCCGCATACGCCGAACCTGCTGTTCGTCGACTACTTCCGCGACGCGGTGGCCGAGCGGCAGGACTCGTGGCGGCGCGTGGTCGCCGTCGCTGCCGAGCGCGGCGTGGCGGCGCCAGCTTTCTCGTCTGCCCTGGCGTGGTACGACGGCTACCGCCGCGATCGCGGTCCCGCCAGTCTGATCCAGGGGCTGCGCGACTACTTCGGCGCCCACACCTATCGACGCACCGATCGCGAGGGTAGCTTTCACACGCGCTGGGCGCAAGACGGCGCCGAGGTGCGCGCCGACGCGTGAGCGCGAGCTTGCTGCCCTCAGAACTCCAGGTGTAATGAGGAGCTCGGAAACGTTCTCGGTCGGGCGCCCGCCCGAGGTCGTGTTCAACTATCTCACCGACCCTTCGAACCTGGCGGACTGGCAGACCGCCAACATCTCGGTCGAGCAGCTGAGTGATGGTCCCCCGGGACCCGGGAGCCGGTTCCGCGAGCGCAGCAAACCACCCGGAATGAAAGCGTTCGAGCAGATCACCGAATTCGCCGTCTACGAGCGCCCGATGCGGTTCCACGTTCATGTCGCGGAGGGTCCGCAGCCGATTGACGGAACTTGGATCCTCGCGCCGAGCGACGCGGGAACCCTCGTCACCTTCACCGTCGAGGGACAGCTGCGCGGGCCGATTCGCCTACTTGGGCCGCTCGCCACGCTGCTGATTCGTCGCCAGTTCGCCTCCTACCACCGCAACCTCATACGCAACCTGGAGTCGCGCCGCAGCTAGACTGGCGCGCTCGCGTCCCCCGTACCGGTCGGTTATGCGCCGGATCGGCTATGCGCGCCTGAACGCACGGACGGCGAGAGGCACGAAGATCAGAAGTAGGGCGCACAGCCAAGCGAGGGTCCCGAGTGTCGGCGCGAGCGCATGGCCATCACCGATCGTCAGGGCGCGGGTGGCGTCTACGACCAATGTGACTGGGTTTATTTCGGCAAACGTCTTCACCGCTGCCGGCATCCCCGCGGTGGGAACGAACGCCGACGATGCGAACACGAGCGGGAAGACCCAGATGAATCCCACCGACTGGGCGGTCTCAGGGTTGCGGACCGAGAGGCCGACGAACGCACTGATCCACGAGAAGACGTATCCAAAGGCCAGGACCAGCACGAACGCGAGCAGCAACTCATAGATCGGCTGGCTCGGCCTGAACCCCACCGCCAGCCCGATCAGCACCATCACGATCAAGCTGACAAGGTTGGTCGCCAGGTCTGCACCCGTGCGGCCGATCAGGACCGCCGAGCGGGCGATTGGCAGGGAGCGAAACCGGTCAACGACCCCCGCGGCCATGTCTTCGGTCAGGCCGAGCCCCGTCGTCAGCGCGCCGAACACCGCTGTCATGACGATGATGCCCGGCATCAGGTAGTCGACATAGCTGATGTGCCCGGTGTTGATCGCGCCGCCGAACACGTAGCGGAAGAGCAACACGAAGATCACCGGCTGCACGAACAGGTAGACGACGTACATCGGCCTGCGCAGGATCTTGCGCAGCTGGCGCGAGGCCATCACGCGGCTGTCCGCGACAGTCTCCGCAAGCGTGAGACGGCCGCGGTCGTGGATGGCGGTGCTGGCGATGCTCATGCTGCCTCCTTTACGAGTTGTTGGTCCGCGCGTCCGTCTCCGAGCGCGTCTGTGCGCTCGTCGTCGGGGGCGCGTCCGGTCAACGCGAGGAAGACGTCGTCGAGGCTCGGCTGGCGCAGCTCGATGGCAGTGAGCTCCAGGTGCCGGGTATCGAGCCGCCGGATAGCCTCGGCGGAAGCGCCGGGATCAGTCACGTTGACGCGGATCTCGCCGTTGCCGGTGCTCACGCAGGGCTGCTCGCCGGCGCCGAGGCCGGTCAGCGCCGCTGAGGCATCGGGCGCGTCGGCGGGGTCGGCGAGACGGACGCTGAGCACGTTGCCTCCGATTGCCAGCTTGAGTTGCGCCGGGGCGCCCTCGGCGACGATCCGACCGTGGTCCACGACGGCGATCCGCTGGGCCAGACGATCGGCCTCCTCTAAATACTGGGTCGTGAGCAGCACCGTGGTGCCGTCGCGGCGCAGCTGCTCGACGACGCTCCACAGCTCCTGGCGTGAGCGAGGGTCAAGACCGGTGGAGGGCTCATCGAGCAGCACCAGCGGAGGCCGGCCGATCAATCCCGCCGCGAGGTCCAGCCGGCGGCGCATCCCGCCGGAATACGTCGACACGCGACGGTCAGCCGCATCGAGCAGAGCGAACCGCGCCAATACCTCGTTAGCGCGCCCGCGCGCCTCGCGGTTTCGCAGCCGATGCAGACGGGCGATCATCTCGAGGTTCTCACGACCCGTGAGCTCCGCGTCGACCGCAGCGAACTGGCCGGCAAGGCCGATCCGACGGCGCACCGCCAACGGCTCGCTGACGACGTCGTGGCCCAGCACCGCCGCGCGGCCGGCGGTCGGTTCGAGCAACGTCGCCAAAACGCGGACGAGCGTGGTCTTACCCGCGCCGTTGGGCCCCAGCAGTCCGAACACGCTGCCTGCCTCGACCTGCAAGTCGAGGCCGTCCAGCGCGATCACGTCGCCAAAACTCTTCACCAGGCCCTCGACGTCGATGGCTGGTGTCTGCATGTCAGTCATTTCGCTCTCGGACTTTCGCTCGCTTGTACTTTTTCCATTCCTCCAACAGCATCGGCCAGCGCGACTGCCACCAGGCGTAAAACGCGTCCACCTCCTCCAGCCGCGCGCGCCGCGCGGGCGGCTCGCCGGCCAACGCCTCGAGCCCCAGCGCGAACAGCGCGCGCGCCTCAGTCGCACCCTGGTCACGCATCTGCTCATCGATTGCCTCCGGTCGCAAGCGGAAGCGATCGGCGCGCTCGCCCCTGACGTGCAGGCGATCGACCAGCCCGAAGCGGACCAGCATTCCCGTCGCTCCGCTGATCGAGCCCTTGCTTGCATCCAGCGCCTCCGCGAGCTGCGCTGCGGTCTGCTCCGCCGGGTCGCAGACCAGCAGCCAGGCGAACACGCGCCCTGTCATCGGCGGCATGCCGTAGGCCTTTGACCACCACTCGCCGGTCGCGTCGATGAACTGCCAAAGCTTGTCCTCCATTAAGTTCAGATAGTACTGAACATTCAGGTATCTTTCAACCCAGCTGCAACCGCTACCTCGATGTGCCGGCCGCGCGACCGCTCATATCGGCGACCGGCATTCAGGCCTCGAGCGTCCGGTCACACCGGCCGGATCTCGCGGGTCTATAGCTATGGCTCTGAACCGACGCGAAGGAGGAATCTGACCGATGGCTGAGCTGGACTGGCTGGCACAGCGCTTTGACGAGCACCGCACCCGTCTGCGAGCGGTGGCGTACCGGATGCTCGGCTCGCTGAGCGAGGCGGACGACGCCGTTCAGGACGCCTGGCTGCGGGTGAGCCGCGCCGACACGAGCGAGGTCGAGAATCTCGGCGCATGGCTGACGACCGTCGTCGCGCGCGTGTCGCTGAACATGCTCCGCTCGCGCCGGTCGCGCCGCGAGGAACCGCTCGGTCCACGCGTGCCCGATCCGATCGTCGATCGTGCAGACGGCACCGATCCCGAACACGAGGCGCTGCTCACCGACTCGGTCGGGCTGGCGCTACTCGTCGTGCTCGAAACGCTCAGCCCCGCCGAGCGGCTCGCGTTCGTCCTGCACGACATGTTCGCCGTGCCGTTCGATGAGATCGCGCCGATCGTCGAGCGCTCCCCCGATGCCGCCCGGCAGCTGGCCAGCCGCGCCCGCCATCGCGTCCAGGGCGAGAGAACCGTCCCGGACGCCGACCTCGAGCGCCAGCGCGAAGTGGTCGACGCGTTCCTCGCCGCGGCTCGCGACGGCGACTTCGAGGCTCTGCTCGAGGTGCTCGACCCGGACGTGGTGGTGCGGGCCGATCGGGGCGCGGTCCCCGCCGGCGCATCGCGCGAAGTGCGCGGTGCCGAGGCGGTCGCCCGGCAAGCGCTCGGCTACGCGCGGCTCGGGCTGCTCACCCAGCCAGCGCTGATCAACGGCGTCGCCGGCACGGTCACGACCCGCGATGGACAGCCGTTCTCGGTCGGCGCCATCACGGTGAGGGGCGGGAAGATAGTCGCGCTCGACATCCTCGCCGACCCCGCGCGCCTGCGCCAGCTCGATCTGACGATCCTCGACCACTAACCCCTCCCAGCGAGAAGCGACTTCTCTGCTCTGCCGGCTCCGAGCGGTGAAAGCCCGCTCGCGTGAGCTCCCTAGCGGCCCGTGGCAAGTGCCACGACGTCCTGGGCGCAACCCCAGGAGAGGCTGACACCGCTTGCGCCGTGGCCGTAGTTGTGGATCAACGTCGCCGCGCCGAGCCGCTCGCGCTCGAGCCGGATCGTTGCCCGCGCCGGCCGCAGTCCGACCTGGTGATCGATCACTCGGGCCCCCTCCAGTCGCGGCTCTACCCGAGCACAGCGATCGAGAATCACCTGCGCGCTTGCGCGGTCCGGGGCGAGGCTCCAGTCGTCGGGGCGAGCGTTGCCCCCGAGGACCACCCGCTCGGCATGCGGGAAGAACGACGTCCACTCCTCCTCGCGCGGCTCTTCGACGAAGAAATTCTCGACGCCTGGGTTCTCGACGATCACGTGCTCTCCGCGCACGGGGTGCAGCTCGGGATCGGGCACGAGCTCGCGCGCGCCGATGCCGGTGCAGTTGACGATCGTCGCAGCCTGCGCTGCCAGTTCGACGAGCCGGCGGACGGGGCGAACTTCGATCGCGACCTCGGCGTCGGCGAGTCTGCCGCAGAGATACGCCAGATAGCGTTTCATGTCGATCAGGGGCAACACGACGGAGAACGCGCCGAGGAAGCCGTTGGGAACCGGATCGGCGCGGCGGATGTCGATGCCCGGGAACCTGGTCGGCGACGGCGCCTCGGCCGACTGCCTCGAGGCGAGCGTCCCGCCCGCCACGCGCACGCCGGTGTCGGGCATGTCCGCGAGCGCGCGGAACTCCCGCAGACCCGCATCCGCCCAGCGGCTCACGTCGGCTGCCGGCTCGGCGAAGGAAGAGGCCCAGATCGCACCGGCCACGCGCGAGGTGGTCCGTTGCGGAGGCAGAGCCGCTCGGACGCCGACCCGAAGGCCCGCCTCCGCGAGGCAGACCGCGCTGGTCAGCCCGATCACGCCGGCGCCGATCACGAGCACATCGGACTCAGGCCGCGTCAGTTCGCTGCGCTCCTCTCACGCGATGCAGTTTCGCTGACGGGGCCTGGCGCCGGCAAGCTGATCGCCATCAGGCTCTAATCCTTACCCGTTGGGTTAATGGACGCCGGTGCATTCGCGAGTCACCGTGTTAGCCGTCGATTGCCGATCAAAAGGAAGTGAATCGTGGGCCTCATTGACGAGAAGCGCGAGTTGCTGCGCGGGTGAAGATACGTTTCGCTATTCCAGCACGATCGCGCGAATCGCGTGCTCGTCGGGCAGCTTGTTGACGATCTGCCATAGCACCGCTCGCTCCGCGCTTTGCTCGCGTTGCAGATCGTCGAGCAGCAGCCTGACCGCGGTGTAGGTGATCTTCATCTCAGGCGCTGACAAGGCGACTTGCAAAACGCCGTCGTTTTCGACGCCCGCTTCGACGCGCGCGAGCACTGCGCGGGCCAGGCGTCGAATCTCGGGCTGATGGGCCTCGTCGGCGATGAGCAGCCTGAGTGCGCTGGCCGCAACCGGTACCTCATCCGGGTCCAAGAGCAGGTGATACGCCTCAGCTTCACTCGTCAGATCACTCATGTGCATTCCTTGGTGCGGGCCGCGTTGGTCCGTCCTGGAGGCTAGCTTACGTGCCGACCAGGCCGCGCCGCGCGACGCTTCAGACGCTCAACCAGGGTCGCGCGAGCTGTAAGGGTCGCCTTCGCCGCGTACGTCGCGGTAGCGGCGATCGAAGAGCTCGAGCACGGCGGTGACGTCCGACGGCCCGCGCACATCGTGAGCGAGATTCTCTGCCTCGTTGATCGGCTCGGCCGGCTCCGCGTCACCATGTTCGACCAGCTCGTCGCGCTCGGAGTCCGCGAAGCGCAGCTCGGCTACTCCCCGGTCGCGGTCGAGCACACCGAGCGCGAGCTGTCCGTAGAGGACAACGACCGCAGCGTCAGAGCGTCGCTCGATGCGAACGCCGGGCCACGTGTCGAGCTCGCTGGCGACCTCGTCGACGAGTGCGGCCGATCGCGACATCGTGCGATCGTAGCGCGCAACGCGACGGGTGGGCGTAGGATTGCGCGGATGAGCGACGAGAGCATTGGCGCGCGAATCGAGCGCTTGGTCGCAGAGGAGCACGACCTGCGCGACCGCGAGACGGGCGAGGGAAGCGAGGCCAGGGAAAGCGACGCACAGCGGTTGCGCACGATCGAGGTCGAACTCGACGTCTGCTGGGATCTGCTGCGCCAGAGACGCGCGCTGCGCGACGCCGGCGCCGACCCCGATCAGGCCGAGGCGCGCGGGTCCGACACCGTAGAGCGCTACTGGCAGTAGAGCGCCGACGGCAAGCCTAGCCCAGCTCGCGCCGCAACCGCTCGACGAGGCCCTCGAACATCGGGTACACGCCCGGTCCGTACGCTGCGTGGATCGCGGGCCGCCACATTTCCCAGCGCTCGATCAGCGTGCGCCCCAGCAGCAGCTTGATCAGCTCGAGGTCGAAAGCGCCGAGACTCTGCATCGCAGCCAGTTGCTCGAAGTAGTCGAGCTCGCGGTACAGGACATAAGCCTCCGGGGCATCGGCGGCCACGAACGCGACGAACGCGTCGCGAAGTTCGTCGGGGGACTGAAAGCGGTTGACCATGCGACGCGCCTCGACGAGCGCGTCCTCGTTCCAGCGGCGAAAGAACTCCGCCGCCATCTGCGCCTCGCGGCTCTTGCGCACCTCGCGCACCTGCTGCGCCGCGAATATCGCCGCCCCGAAAGCGCCAAGCAAGCCGAGGGCCAGCAGCGACGTCGCAATCGCCGTCACCTCGCTCCAGTCAACTGCCATCGTCAGCAAGTTGGCTCCGATCCTACTGAGTCCGTCAACGGCAAGAATATTTGTGCTCGGATCCTACGCTAGGGAACATCCGCAGACCGACTCTCACAACCTCGGCGATGAGCAGCAGTTCACCAGCTTTCGCAAGATCTTCCGCGAGGTCCTCGGCGGTTATCGCAGTGCCGGCGAAGTCTGTCTGCGAAAAGTAGGCCGGCAAACGTTACGCAACAAAGAAAGCGGTGAAGCGCAAGGCTTGAAAGCCGGGACTCGATCGCAAGCCTGCGTTCCGGGTATCGGGCCGATATGAGCGTCAGTTAAGCAGAGCATCAACCGAGACGTCGATCCTGCGCCGTGGGGACGGTTCGCCCGAGCCTGACCCTGCCACCAGCGTCGTGTGTGTGACGGTGAAAAGACGCTGTACGGCGTCGGTCAAAAAGCGCGAGGCCTTGCCGTAGCCGTGCGCGTCCTCGTTGCCGTGCGGGCGGTGGTAGTAGCGCAGCGGGACGTAGACCTGCAAGCTGCGGCGCGCCCGCGTCAGTGCAACGTACAGCAGGCGTCGCTCCTCGGCGATGCTTTCCTCGCTACCCGCGCTCATGTCGGCCGGGAAGTTACCGTCATAGGCGCCGATCAGGTGGATCGCCTCCCACTCGAGCCCCTTGGCAGAGTGCACGGTGCTAAGCACCAGATACTCCTCGTCGAGATGCGGCGCTCGCGCAAGGTCAGCGCTCGAGGCGGGCGGATCGAGCACGAGCTCGCAGACGAAGTGGTGGAGGTCCGGCGCCCGGCCCGCCGCGGCGGCGAGGTGCGCGAAGTCCTCGGTGCGTGCCGACCCGTCTGGGTAGCGCAGGCGAATCAGTGGGGCAAGCGCCGCCGAGCACCTTTGCACCTGCTCGCCTGCCGCCTCGGTGAGGCCGTAGCCGACAATCGCGTCGATCAGCGCGCCGGCCTGTCCCCGCGAGCGCTCCGGCAGCTGAGCGGCCGCGGCCGGCCAGCGGCCCAGCGCCGGCGCTGCCTCCGCGGTCGGGCGCATCGCATCCAGGACGCGCCGGGCGCGGACCGGGCCGACGCCGTCGAGAAGTTGAAGCACGCGAAACCAACTCACCTCGTCCGCAGGGTTGTCGGATATGCGAAGCAGCGCCAGCAGATCCTTGACGTGCGCGGCGTCGAGATAGCGAAGTCCGCCGTACTTGACAAACGGGACTCCGCGGCGCGTCAGCTCGAGCTCGAGCAGGTCGGAATCGTGTCCGGTGCGGAACAGGACCGCCTGCGCGCGCAGGTCCATTCCTTGCTCGCGTGCCGCGAGCACGCGATCGCACACCTCGTTGACCTGCTCAGCCTCGTCCGTGGCGAACACGAGCTCGGGCGCCTGCCCGCCGGCGTGCTCGGTCCATAGCCGCTTGGGGAACCCGGACCGGTCCTGTGTCGAGACGGCGTTCGCGATCGCCAGTATCGGCGCGCTCGAGCGGTAGTTGCGCTCGAGTGTGACCGTCTCGGCATCAGGAAACTGCTGCGGGAAATCGAGGATATGGCGCGCGCTGGCCGCGCGAAATCCATAGATCGCCTGGAAGTCGTCGCCGACCACCGTCAGGCCCCGCCGCGTACTGCGCAGGCTTCGGACGATCTCGACCTGCAGACCGTTGACGTCCTGATACTCGTCCACGAGCACATGCTCGAACTCGTCCGCCATGCGCGGGCCGATCAGCTCGTCGACGGCGAGCGCGCGCCAGTACAGCAGCAGGTCGTCGAGGTCGAGCAGCTGCAATGCCCGCTTGCGTGCTCCGTAGGCGCGGAAGATCTCGGCCAACGCGTCGCGGTGCTCCTCACACCACGGAAACGACTCGGCCAAGACCTCGGCCAACGGCCTCTGGGCATTGACCATGCGCGAATAGATGTCGAGCGTCGTCTGCGCGCGCGGGAAGCGGCGGCGAGCAGCCGCGCGTCCTTGCTCCTCGCGGACGAAGTCGAGGACGTCGATCGCATCGCCCGCGTCGAGCACGCCGAAGCCCGAGCCCAAGCCCAGCGAGGAAGCGTGCAGGCGGACCGTGCGATACGCCAGCGCATGGAACGTGCCGCCCAGGACGCGGCCCGCATCGGGGGTGACGCGCTCAGCCAGGACGCGCGCGCGATCGACCATCTCCCGCGCCGCCCGCCGCGTGAAGGTGAGCAACAGGATCCGCTCTGCCGGCACGCCTTCGCTAAGCAGCCAGGCCACGCGCGCGCAAAGCGTCGTCGTCTTGCCGGTGCCGGCCCCCGCCAGGATCAGCAGCGGGCCGCCCCGGTGCGTCGCAGCCGCTCGCTGCTCGGCGTTCAGGTCATCCAGCCAACGATATTTGTGGTGCCCGTCGAACATCCGCTCGGCGACGCTAGGACAAGCCGCGGATGGCATGCAAGCGCTCGTGCAGCGACGCCAGCGCGCTAGGCAGCGCCTGACGTAACCGCTTCGACGTGAGCCCGCCGCTTGGCCGCTCGCACGGCGTCGGTCAGGGTCTCGATGTCGTAGACCCCGTAGTGACGGCGCCCGTTGATGAAGAACGTAGGCGTCCCCGAGACGTCGCTTTCATCAGCGCTCGTCACGTCGGCCATCACACGACTGTCGTAGTCGTGGGCGCGCAGCTCACCGGTGAAGCGCTCGACGTCGAGGCCCAGCTGCCCTGCATATCCCGCGAGATCGACCGGCCGCAATGCGTCCTGGTGAGCGAGCAAGACGTCGTACATCTCCCAGAAGCTGTCCTGCGCAGAGGCCGCCTCGGACGCTTCGGCGGCCAGCTGCGCGAACGGGTGAACGTCGCTGAGCGGCAGGTGGCGCCAGACATAGCGCACGTCGCTGCCAAGCGAAACCAAAAGCTCGCGAATTACCTGCTCGGCCTGGCCGCAGTACGGGCACTCGAAGTCGCCGTACTCCAAGAGCGTGACAGGAGCATCGTCAGGCCCGCGAATGTGGTCGCGCCCGGGATCGACATCTTCGGCGAGGTCGGGGATGTCTGCAGCGGTGCGGCCGATCTGACGCGCTCGCACCGAGCTCGGCAGGCGTTTGATGACCCTCAGTACGCCCGCCGTGAGCAAGGGTGCCAGCAGGACTGTGCTCAGCGCGCCGAGCTTCGCCTCGCTGAGATGCTCACCGGCGAACGCGAGGCTCGCGATCAGCAGCGAGACCGTGAAACCGATGCCGGCGCAGGTACCGGCGGCGGTCAGCACCGGCCCCGTGATGAAGGGCTGCGGACCGCGTAGCACAGGTCGTGACGCAAGCCACGAGCCCGTGACGATCCCGGCCGGCTTGCCGAGCAGGTATCCGATGGCGATGCCGAGGAAGATCGGCGAGCCGACCGCGTTCCCGAGCAACGTCCCGGTCACGTGGAGGCCCGCGTTGGCCAGCGCAAACAGGGGGAGCACGACATAGCTGACCCACGGGTGCAGGTCGTACTGCAGCCGCTCGTTGGCCGAGATCGCCGAGGTGACCCCACGTTGTACCGAGCGGGCCAGCTCGGGCGTCGGCTGCTCGCGAAACGAGCGGGCGAGCGCGCTCGCGCGCTCGAGATCGCCCCGGGCGGGCGGATAGGCGCCCGTGACGAGGCCGACCGCCAAGCCGGAGACGACGGGGTCGATGCCCGATTCCAACAGCGCGACCCAGAGGCCGATCGCGAGAATGATCGAAGCCGCGCTGCGTCCGATCGGCAGGTAGCGCAGGGCGAGCAGCGCGACGAACAGCCCCACGGCGACCACGAGCGCGACGATCGAGACGTGGCTCGTGTAAACGATCGCGATCACCCCGAGCGCCGCCAGGTCGTCGAACACGGCGAGTGTCAGCAAAAAGACCCGCACCCGCGTCGCCCCCCGCGGGGTCAGCAGCGCGAGCGCCCCCATCGCGAACGCCGTGTCCGTGGACATCGCCGTGCCCCAGCCATGCGCGCCGGGACCGCCCGCGTTGAACGCCAGGTAGATGGCGATCGGCACGATGATGCCGCCGGCGGCGGCCGCCGCGGGCAGGGCGATCCGGCGGCGCTCGCGCAGCTCGCCCAGGTCGATCTCGCGCTTGGCCTCGAGCCCGACGACGAGAAAGAACATCGTCATCAGCCCCTGGTTGATCCAGTGGCGCAGATCCAGCGTGATCCCGGCGCCGCCGATGCGAATCGAAAGCAGCGTCGTCCACGTCGACTCATACGCGTGCGGCGCGACGTTCGCCCACACCAGCGCGGCGACCGTCGCCGCTAGCATCAGCGCCGCGCCACCCGTTTCGGTGCTCAAGAAGTCCCGCACGGGGGCCGCCAGGTTGCGACCCCAGGCCGTGCGACCGACGAACGCGGCGGTGCGGCTGTCAGTGCTCATCGTGGCTCCATGCGCAAAGGATCACGCCCCGATCATCCGAGCTGTCGGTCGAGGTTGACGGCCGCGCTGATCAGCGCCAGGTGGGTGAACGCCTGCGGGAAGTTGCCCAGCTGCTCGCCCGTGGGTCCGATCTCCTCGGCATAGAGGCCCAGATGATTGGCGTAGGTGAGCATCTTCTCGAGCACCAGTCGCGCCTCCTCGAGCTCCCCCGCCCGCGCCAGCGCCTCGACGTACCAGAAGGTGCAGATCGAGAAGGTGCCCTCCACCCCGCGCAGGCCGTCGGGCGAGGCTTCGACGTTATAGCGGTAGACGAGCGAGTCCGACACGAGCTCGTTGCGGATCGCCGCCAGGGTCGAAAGCCAGCGCGGATCTGTCGGAGCAATGAACTTCACCATCGGCATCAACAGCAGCGACGCATCGAGCACGTCCGTGTCGTAGTGCTGCACGAACGCGCCGCGGTTCGGGTTCCAGCCGCTCGCAAGCGTCTGCCGGTAGATCTGATCACGCGCGCCTTCCCATACGGAGCGATTGCTTGGCAGCCCGCGCGCGCTCGCGATCCGCAGCGCGCGCTCGACCGCGACCCAGCACTGCATACGCGAGTAGACGAAATGCTTGCGCCCGCCGCGCGTCTCCCAGATCCCCTCGTCGGCTTGGTCCCAGTGCGCGCACACCCACTCCACGAGCCGGCTGAGCTGCTCCCAGGCGTCGTGCGAGATCGGCCTGCCATGCTTGTTGTAGAGGTAGATCGAATCGACCAGCTCGCCGTAGATGTCGAGCTGGAGTTGCGTCGCGGCGCCGTTGCCAATCCGCACCGGCCCGGACCCGCGATAACCCTCGAGGTTTTCAAGCAGCTCTTCGGACAGATCACTGCGACCGTCGACGCCGTACATCACCTGCAGCGGGCCTGATCTCTGCGAGTGCTCGTCGGTGACCCGGTCGGTCAGCCAATCCATGAACCCAGCGGCCTCTTCGTTGAAGCCGAGCCGCAACAGGGCATACAGCGAGAATGCAGCGTCACGGATCCACGTGTAGCGGTAGTCCCAGTTGCGCTCGCCGCCCAGTACCTCAGGCAAACTGGTCGTCGGCGCAGCGATGATCGCTCCGGTCGGGGCGTACGTGAGCAGCTTCAGCGTGAGCGCCGATCGATGCACCATCTCGCGCCAGCGGCCCCGATAACGGGATTGAGACAGCCAGCGTCGCCAGTAGGCCGCGGTGCTGGTGAACAGGTCATCGATCTCGCGTGCGTTGTGAGCGGACGGGAGGTAACCGTCATTCATCTGCTCGAGGATGAAGGTTGTGCTCTCGCCCGCGCCGAGCGCGAACGCCGCGTGCACGTCGCCGCCCTGCACTTCGAGCGGCGTCTCGGTCTCCAGCGAAAGCCGTGTGATCGGGCTCTGAAAGAGCACGCCGTGCGCATGGCGCTCGACTGTGTGTCGCTGACGCCCATAGTTGAATCGCGGAGCGCAGTCCAAGGTGAAATGCATCCGTCCGCGCACAGTCGTCACCTGCCGAATGAGCCGTTGCCTGTGAGCGCCGGCGCGCGACTCTCCGACGGGCATGAAATCTACGACCTCGGCGACTCCCTCCGGGGTCAGGAAACGAGTGATCAGGACGTTCGTATCCGGGAGGTACAGCTGCTTGGTGGCCAAACCCTCGGCCGAGGGCGTGAGCTTGAAGTGTCCCCCGCGCTCCGCGTCGAGCAGCGCCGCGAAGACGCTCGGCGAGTCGAAGCTCGGGGAGCAGTACCAGTCGATCGTGCCGGTCGTGGCGACCAGTGCAACCGTGTGGAGATCGCCGATCAGTCCGTGCTCGGCGATTGGCGGATAGCGCGCCTCGGTCACTGCTCAGCTCCGCTCTAGGCGTTCTTGGCGAGTCGCTCGTGGACCGCGCGCACGGCGCTGGATCCCTCGCCCACGGCCGCTGCGACTCTCTTCATCGAGCCGTGGCGGACGTCTCCTGCAGCGAACACACCCGGTACGGACGTCTCGAATGGCAGAGCTTCCGACCCGCCTCCATCGGGCGCCTGGGGTAACTGTCGATCGGTCAGCACGAACCCGCTGCGGTCGAGCAGCACGACGTCTGAGAGCCAGGCAGTCGCAGGCTCCGCGCCGATAAAACAGAACAGTCCCGCACACCCCAGCGTCCGCTGCTCGCCCGTGGCGGTGCCCTTCAGCGTTACGTGCTCGAGGCGGTCATCGCCGAGCAGGCTCTGCACTTCCACACCGCAGACGAGGTTGATACGCGGGTCATTCTCGATCCGCTCGATCAGGTATTGCGACATGGTTTGGGCAAGATCCTCGCGCCGGATAGCGATCGTCACGCCGCAGCCGCTCTGGGCGAGATAGATGGCGGCCTGACCGGCCGAGTTGCCGCCCCCGACCACCATAACCGGCGTCCCGTCGTAGGCGCGCGCCTCCAGGTCGGTCGCCGCGTAATAGACGCCGGCGCCCTCGAAGCGCTCGAGATCCTCGACGGCCAATCGCCGATAGCGCGCTCCGGAGGCGACGATCACGGCTCGCGTCGGGATCTCGCTGCCGTCCTTGAGGGTCACGACGTGGAAGCTCGGCTCCTGCCGCAGGCCTGCCACCTCGCAAGGGGAATTGAGCCGCGCACCCAGCCGCATCGCCTGCACCGCAGCGCGCGCGGCGAGATCCCCGCCGGAGATGCCATTCGGGAACCCTGTGTAGTTCTCGATTCGCGAGCTCGTCCCCGCTTGACCACCGATCGCGACCGCGTCGAGGGAAACGGTGCGCAAGCCCTCCGAGGCGCCGTAGACCGCAGCTGCGAGCCCAGCAGGGCCGCTGCCGACCACCACCAGATCGAAGGCATGGCCCGGGGTCGGGCGGAATGTCAGCCCGAGGTGCTCGGCGAACGTCCCCGCCGAGGGACGGCGCATGGTCTCGGTAGCGGTTATCACCGCGGGGATGTCCTCACGCGAGAGGCCCATGCTGGCCAGCAGCGCATCGGGCTGATCGACATCCTCCAGGTCGATCCAGGTGTGGGCAAGACGCGAATGCTCGGCGAATGTCCGCAGGGCCATCGCGTCTGGCGAATAGCGCGAGCCAACGATGCGAATCGCCTGGGCGCCCTCTCCCGACCGCAACACCCCGCGCCGCGCGACGAGGGCGTTGAAGATCTTTTCCGCGAGTGGCGGCCTGATGCTCATCAGCCGGCGGAACTCCTCCTCGGCGATGACCAGAACGCGGCCCGCCTCCATCACTCGGCAGGTCAGAAAACGGCGCTGGCCCGTCAGCAGATTGAGCTCGCCGGCGAAGCCGCCCCGTCCGTAGGTCGCGATGACAACCGCATCCGGGCTGTCGCTGCGGACGATCTCCGCTCTACCCTCGAGCAGGACGAAGAGGTCCTGGGACGGATCTCCGACCTGGAAGAGCAACTGCCCCTTGGTCGTCTGCTGCTCGCTGCCGAACTCAGCGATCTCGGAGAGCTCGGCGTCGCTCAACACCGGAAACGCGACATCGTCTTCACTGTCACCGGCGCTCATCTTGGCTCCATTGGTCGTGCGGACGTCTAGATAGGAGCAGTAAGGATTGCCGACCTCAATGTAGCCGCTGTCAGACGCAACCAGCCTGCGCCAGCTCCACCCGGGGGTGGAGTGCCGGGATCGGCCCGCCAGCCGATGACATTCCGGGCGCCCGCACGTACGCTCATTGCATGCCGAGAGTCCCGGACAGCCTCAACGCCAGCCAACATCTCCGGCGTCGGTGTCCACGGCGGCACGCTGGGGTATCGTGTCCGCTCTGAGGACCGCGATCGGGGTCGTCTGGCTGGTCTTCTGGGTCTACTGGCTCATCTCCGCCATTGGAGTCAAGGAAGGCTCCCGGACGAGACGCAACCGGTCTCCGGGTCTGCTCATCGCCGCTGTCGGGTTTCTGTTGCTACGGACATTCGGCACGGGCAGCCTCGCCGTTCATAGTCCGGTCCTGCAGGTGCTGGGGGTGATCCTGTTCCTATCCGGTCTCGGCTTGGCGGTGTGGGCAAGACTGTATCTTGGTCGAAATTGGGGGATGCCGATGACGCAAAAGGATGAGCCGAAGCTCGTCACGTCGGGCCCTTACCGTTTTGTTCGCCACCCAATATATTCGGGCATTCTGCTCGCAATTGTAGGTACGGCGCTGGCTACGAATATCTATTGGCTGATCGGTTTTGCGGTCATGGCGGTCTATTTCGTCTATAGCGCGCGGGTGGAGGAAGGACTGCTGACCACGTCATTTCCAGATACATACCCGACGTATAGACTAAAAACGAAGATGCTGATTCCATATGTGTTCTGATCAGCAACCGCCGCACCGCCGCACCGCCGCGCCGCCGCGCCGCAGGGCGAGCGCCCTCGATCACCGTTTGGCTGATCGCATCGAGCGATGCTCAGACTGCGCCTGTAGCCGTCCTCTCCGGGTTGGCGATGACCTCGCCGGTACGATCGCCGCGCTGCCCGCCGGCTAGGTCTTGCGCGTGTTTGCTGAGCAGCGGTGCGAGTTGGCTGCGACGGCGGATGTCGAGCTTGCGGTACGTGTTTGCGAGGTGATACTCGACGGCCTTGACAGTGACGAACAGCATCTGCGCGATGTCGCGGTTGCTGTGGCCCGCCGCGGCGAGCTCGGCAACGCGCCGCTCACTCGCCGTGAGCGCGTCGACGCCGCTGCCGGGGCGGGTGGTGTTGATGCGTAGACCCGTCGCGGCGAGCTCCGTACGTGCGCGATCGGCAAGCGCGTGTATGCCGCCAGCGGTCGCGAGCGCCAACCCTTCGCGCAATCGCGGTGCCGCGTCGGCGCGCCGGTGAGACCGGCGCAGAGCGGCGCCGAGGTCGACCAGAGCATGGGCGTACTCCAGACGCGGTGGCGCGTCGGCGAGTACCGCCACCGCCTTGCGCAGGTGGGCGAGCGCCGGCTGGCCGCGCTCGACAGCGGCCCTCGCCCGCAAGGCACGGGCGATCGTGCACGGAACTCCGCTTTGCGAAGCGTGCGTCTGTGCCTCCTTCGCGAGCGAGCGGGCGCGAGTGCGCTCGCCGGCGAGCGCAGCAGCGAACGCCGCATCACTGCGCCACTCGAAGATGCTCGCCTGATCCACGCCCGATTGGCGCAGGCGCTCGCCGGCGCTGAGCAGCACGGCGAGCGCCGGCTTCGGCTTGCCTTCGGCGACCAGCAAACGGCTATTGGCGATCATGATGAGCGGGCCCTGGCGGGAGCGCTCGATCTGGGCGTCGCCCGCGACCAGCTCCAGCGTCCTGCGAGCCTCACCGAGCGCACCCTGCTCGATGTGGGCAAATGCCAGCGTCGCGACGGCGACCCCGAAGAAGGTGGCCCAGCCGTCCTCGTGTGCGCGCACGGCGCTCTGGAGGTCGGCAACTGCGTCGTTGAGCTCGCCGCGATGAAGAAGCGCCGCGCCCTTGCAATAGCTAGCGGTGGCGTACGCCATCGGCGAGCCGCGAGCGCGCGCGTCGGCGATCGCCGCGTCGCAGATCTCGATGTCTCGCTCGAGCTCGCCGGCGAAGAACAGCGCACCGGTGACCAACGACCAAGTCACGCCATCGCTGCTCTCGGCGGCAAGCAGCGCGCCCTCTCCCCAGGCTCGCTCGGCAAGGGCCGACACCTCCGCAGGAGGCCGACGTTCAAACGCGCGCTGCACGGCCAATTGCGCCAGCATCTGGCGCTGTCCCGGGGTCGGCGCCTGACGATCGTCGCCGACATCGGGCTCGTCGCTGGCCAGCAACTCCTCACACCGCGCCCCATCGAGCGTCGCGGACATCCACCGCGCCGCCCGCAGTTCGCGGGCCAGGTCGGTGGCCGGGTCTTTGAGCTGCGCGAGCCCGGCCTCAAACGTGCTGGCCGCGCGGGTGTGCGCGCCGGTGACGAGGATCGCCCGTCCGAGCTCCAACAGAAGCCGCGCACGCCCGCTTGGGTCATTGGTTAGGTCGAGCGCCGACCGCAGCCGCTCGGCAGCGTCTGGGCGGCCGAGTGACGCCTGCACCCGCCCAAGCTCGCCCAGCACCAGGGCGCGTTGATCGGGCGCCGGCGGCTCCTCCAGCGCTCGAGCCAGGTAATCGGCCGCGGTCGCTGTCGCGCCCTGCCCCTGTGCGTTACATGCAGCGGCTTGAAGGATGCGAACAACCCACGCGTCGCCGCGGCGCCCGCCGGCGAGTAGATGGATGGCCACCCGTTGCGGCTCGGCGCCGTCTCGCGCGAGCATGCGCGCGGCGCGCAGGTGCCACTCGCCGCGCTCACCGGTGCCGAGGTCGTCATGGACCGCGCTCGCGACGAGCGGGTGCACGAAACGCAAAGGCTCATCCGCGGCGAGAATCTCTGCGGCCGCCAAGCGATCGAGCGCCCGGGAAGCTCGCGCGGGCGTGACCCGGGCGAGCTCGGCGGCATGGGGCAGCGGGGCGCCCTCGCCGAATACTGCGACCGCGCGCGCCAGCGACAAGGGCTCGGGGCCAAGTGCGTCGAGGCGCAAACGCACGCTTCGCGCGACCGCAGCAGGGGCCGACGCTCCGATGCTCGCCGCGTCGATCGCCATCCCGGCGTCGCGCTTGCTCGCGAGCTCGCGCAACAGCTCGCGTACGTAGAACGGGTTGCCGGCGGTCGCCCGGGCGCAGGCCGCGACCACGCTCGAGCTGGCGATGCCCCCGAGGGCCTCGCGCGCCAGCTTAGCGACGGCCGGTTCGCTCAGTGTCCGCAACTCGAGCACCCGCGTGGCTGGGTGGCCGGCGATCCGGTCGAGCACCCCCGGCTCGGCGCCTGGCGCGCGCGGCCGGCGCGCGATCAGCAGGGCGACCGGCAGCTCCGCGAGACGCGCGGTCAGGTACGCGACGAACTGCAGCGAAGGCTCGTCCGCCCAGTGCGCGTCGTCGATCACGAGCGCCAGCGGCGCGCGCTCCGCCAGCCCGGCTGTAACCCACATCAAGCCGTGTGCCAGTCGCAGAACCGCATCGTCGCCGCTCGCCTCCGATGCTCCCCAGTCAGGCCTCAGCAGGTCGGCCGCGCCGCCCGGCACACTGTCGAGCCTCCGTCGTCTCCTGCTCGCGGGGATGCCTTCGAGCCCTCGAGCGAGGAGCGCTCGCGCGAGCGACCACGGCAGCGCCATCTCGAGCTCCTCGCTGCGGGCAAACAGGATCGAGGTGCCTGCCGCGGCGCTCATCTCCCGGGCGATTTCGAGCAGGCGCGACTTGCCCAGTCCGGCGTTGCCTTCCAACATCAGCGCGCACCCGTTCCCGCCGGCGCCAGCGCCGAGCACCTCCCGCAGCATGCTGAGCTCGCGCTCACGCTCGAGCAGCCCCGCGGCTGCCATGACTCCCAGCGACCCCCCGGCAGCGTTCATCGCCGTGCGAGTCTAATGGAGGCCGGCGAATCCTGGGGTTTTCCCTAGGGCAAGCAACACGCCTGCCGTGCAAGCTTCATGTCGTGCCGGGGATCGACGCTTGGCAGCAAATCCCATGACCGGGCAATGGGCGCGCGGCGCGAGGGCGGTTGAGCCCCCGTGCTGCTCCACAGCCCCGACGGGGCTGGCTCGCCCACACACCCCCGCGAGCGGTCGATCTCCGCCCGAGCGACGGCGCACGCCCGCTCGGCGCTCCGCGAAGGCAGGCCGTTCTCCCAAGCCTTCTCGGAGCCCTCAGAAGACGGACAGTCCCGGTCGTCTGGCCGTGGATTCTCAGACAGGAAGGGGTGGACATTATGAACAAGAAGTTGTTGGCCGGCCTTGTGTGCCTGGTTGCGGTGACCGCGTTTGCGGCGGTGCCGGTGGTGGCGCAGGCTGAAGAAACCGTCGTGCAGACTCTTTTGAGTAGCGAAACGAATTCGCTGTGCGTCAATCCTAAAGCGATGAAGCCGACGATTGGCGGGAAACTGAACTTTGCGCCTCTTACCAAAGCTCACAAAGGGCCGTTCCCGGATACGGGGAAGGCGTGCGCGCCTGAAACGCCGACCCATCCGGTTGCGATGGGGGGTCCGAGCGAAAAAGCATTTCCGTATAACGGGGCGATCACTGGGGCTCGTTGGGTGAGCATAAATGCTAAAGGTGAAGATAGTTCAAATCCGCCTCCGAAGTACTACATCTACGATGCAACATTCACGCTGTGTGCCAATCAGGTAGCCACCGCGGAAATCAACGTAAACATGTTTGCTGATAATACGGCCGGCGCGTTTCTCGATGGCGTGCCGATCGGGCACCTCGGCTTTGGATTGCCCGCAACAAATCACGAAAACTTCGACCAGGAAGGCACAACGCCGCACGGCCCGATCGGCGGATGGCCCTTTGGGCCCAATGTGGGTGCGGCCGGTGGTTTTAAAGCGGGGCTGAATACTCTTCAGTTTGTCGTGCTTGACGAATCGCCAGGAAATACGGGACTAGATTTCAGTGCGACGGTGATTTCGCCTCCGTGTTTGCCGCATTGGTATAGCAATGGCAAACTTTTGAATGAAGGCGAACCCGAGCCTGTGACGACCAGCGGGACGCTCGTGTCTAAAGTTGGCGAAATCACGACGACATGCAAGCTCAAGGATAAAGAGATCATCGAAAACCCGAAAGGCGGCGGGGCCGGCACGGATGAGATGACGGAATTCGTTCTTTCTGGCTGCAAGGCGGCGCCGTCGCCTTGTCCGGGCAAAACGAAATTGGAAATCGAAGCGCACAAACTGCCGTGGGCCACGCATCTGACGGCTGCGCCTACTCGGGATGTGATCGAAGGGATCGAACTCGAAGTCAGGTGCAGCGGTTCCCTGCTTGCCACGTATACGGGGACGTTGACGCCGACGGTCGGGAGCAGCACTCTGGAATTCGGACCGGGGTCCGGCGAACTCGCAGGCTCTTCCGGCGTGTCGGCCACGATTACTGGTACGGACAAACTGAAAGGTCCTGCGGGGGATGAAAAGATCACCGCGGACGAATCCGCGCCACGTCCCAAATGGTGGCTCGAAGGCGAACTGTTCAAAGGTAAAGAACCGATCGCCGAAGAAACCAATGTCGTGGCGCCTCTCGAACTGGAACTACACGGGAAAAAGGTTGAAAACTTCACGATCGCGTGTGGGAAGGTGAAAATCAAAAGTGGTGAAATCGAAGGACCCAGTTCGAGGCGTGAAGAAGCGGAGGTTTATGAAGAATGCAAAGTTGTCGGCAAAGAAGCCGAATGCACCATTGAACCGATCGTCACGCGTCCGCTGAAGGCGCAGCTCGAAGGCTCGACCGGCGCGACGACGCTCAAATTCGAACCAGAAAGCGGCACGGAACTGGCGAGTTACGAAGTCAAAGGGGCTACCTGTGCGGTGAAAGGCTTCTATGCCGCATCCGGCGAAATGATCTGCGACTATAGCGGTGTAGAAACCGAAAGCGCTGAACATCCGCTGGAATTCACTGAAACGACGGGAAGCAAAGTCAAAATCAACGGACAGGAAGCGGCTTTCAGGCTGACGGACAGAGTGCATCTCGCTTCCGGAAAGCTGTGGTCCGCGTTCTAGGCGCGGCCATCGCAAGCGCTCATGAGAGCACGAAGTAGCTAGCCAGCACAGCCGGTGTGCGGGGAGGGTTGCGGTCGTCATGACCGACAACCCCCCCGCTCCGAAACACCGACCAACGGGCTCGATCCGAACGGATTGCTGCTGTCTGGCGCCGTGTTGACTGTCGCTGGTGCTTCTGGCGAAGCCACCCAGCTCGCGAGCTCCGTTCCTGAAGCGGGCGAAGCCGCGAGCGCTCAACCGGTCGGCGTCACAGCCGAAGGCTCGTCCGAAGCCCCGCCGTTTACGACGCAAGAGACGGTCGCCCCATCGGAAATCGGCAGGATCGCCGAAGAAGACGGCGTCCCGCCGTCCCTCGCGGAGGCGATTGCATATCAGGAGAGCTGGTTGAACAACGCCTTGGCGTCGAGCGCAGACGTGCGCGGCGTGATGCAGATTCTGCCGGGAACGTGGAGTTGGATCAACGAAACCCTGGCCGGGCCGACCCCGCTGTCGCCGGCCTCCGCGCAATCCAACGTCCGCGGTGGGGTGCTGCTCCTGCACTCGCTGCTGGAATCGACCGGAGGAAACGCCGGACTCGCGGCGGCTGGCTACTACCAGGGGCTGCGGTCGGTGCTCGAAACCGGCGAACTTCCCTCGACGCAACAATACGTGAGCGACGTGCTCTCGCTGCAACAGCAGTTCGGCGGGGGATGAGCCTGCGCAAGCTGCACGACTGCTGATCTGCATGCGTCCGCGATGCTGCATCCTTCTTGGAGCAGGTGAGCGAAGATGCGACAGCGATTATCGAGCAGTTCCTCGAGCGTCAGCGCGCGATGTACGCGGGCGGCGAGCTCGAGCCGGTTGCCGCGCTGCTCGCTGAGGACATCATCTGGCATGTCCCCGGCGCGAGTCCGATCGGGGGCGACTACCGCGGGCGCGAGGCCGTGCTCGGCTACTTCGCCCGGCGGCGTGAGCTCGCGGGCGGCGAGATCTCGATCGTCAAGCACGGCGAGCTCGCAGCTGGCGACGTGCTGGTCCAACTCGCGGACGGGCGTGCGACGCTCGGCGGGGAGCCGCTCAGCTGGCGCACCGCCGGCATCTATCGCGTCGCCCACGGCAAGATCGTCGAGGCCTGGCTCGTGCCGCTCGAGGCAGGGGCGTTCGAGCAGGCATGGTGTCGGACCCGGAGGGCGCCGTTCGTCTACCGCCTGCGGGTGCGGCCGCAGGACTGTGCCGCGAGCACGTTTCTCGGCCATCCCCGCTTCCTGGAGTTCTTCGAGGCGGCCTTCGTCGAGTGGTGGCGCGCCCGGCTCGGCGTCAGCCTGCAGGACACCCTCGATCCCGATCGACGTCTGACCCTTGCGAGCGTCGAGGTCGACTACCCGGCGCCCGTGCGAGTCGACGATGAGCTGCAGGTCGAGGTCCACCTAGATCGCCGCAGCGCACGCTCGCTTCAGATTCACTATGACGCTCGTGTCGGCGAGGTCGTCGCCGCCAGCGGCAGCTCGCGCTACGTGTGTCTCGACGCGCGCTCCGGGCGTCCGGCGGCGTTCCCGGGCGCAGTGCAGCAGCAGCTTGGCACAAACGCGACCGCAGGAGCGACCCACGAGGATGGGGTAAGCTAACCTGGCGTAGCGTGGATTAGGTGCGGAAATCCGTTCGAGAGGTGGGGGATGGCGAAAAAGAGAGGGTCGCGGTCGGGAGTTGCGCCTCTGCGCCGCACCCGTCAGCTCGTGAGACTTGCGCTCGCAGGGTCGGCCGTTTGGCTGCTGGTGGCGATATGGGCCTCACCGGCAAACGCGATTGTCGATCTGTCCGGGGGCGCATTTCAGATCCTCGCTCCAGGCGAGGAAGGAGGTTTGCCCGTGAACGAATTCTCGACCGATCAGGGCGAACTCTACGACGCGCTCACACCCCTGCAGGGCCACGTGAGCGAGCGCGCCCTGGAACACGACTTCCTGCCGGAGAAGTTCGGCGTCGTCGGGCCCGTGCTGCGCAGCGAGGAAACGGGACGGCCGGGCTTGGAAATATTGCGCGACAGCCACGACATCCCGCACATCTTCGGCCAGACCCGGGCCGATGTGATGTTCGGGTCTGGCTGGGTATCCGCCGAGGATCGCGGCCTGCTACTGCGGTTGGAGCGGGGACCAGCCTACGCCGCTGCCGTGGGTATTCCAGGCGTCAACGCCTTTGGACTGGTCCTCAGCCTGCGCAGCTTCACGCCCAGCGCTCAGTCGGTCGAATTCGTAAACAATCAGCAGAGTGTACTGCTCGAACAGGGACCTGAAGGCGAACAGGTCCTGCACGATCTCGAAGACTTCGCCGAAGGGGTAAATGCCTACGAGCAGACCTTGCCCGAAGTCGACCGGCCCCCCGCGGAGACGGTCGCTGACGCGATCGCCGGGTTTTCCTTCATCGGTTCGATCTTCGGCAATGGCGGCGGGACAGAAGTCACCAATTCAGACTTTCTCGCGCGCCTTGAGGCGAAGCTCGGTACCAGCGAAGGGCTGAACGTCTTCCGCGACCTGCGCGAGGTAAACGATCCGGAAGCCCCCACCACGATCAGCAAGCCCTTCCCTTACGACCAGGTCCCGACAGGCTCGACACCGGGAGCGGCGGTGATCGACCCGGGTTCGACGAGCACCTCGGCGGTGGCCGCGAACAGCGCGTTGCTGGCCTCACGACGTAAATCGTCGAACTTCCTGGTCGTCGGCTCCGAAGACACAGCCGACGAACATCCGTTGGGTGTGATGGGGCCACAGTTGGGCTATTTCTACCCGGAGCTCGTCATGCAGGCAGACATGCACGGCCCCGGGCTCGACGCGGAGGGAGCCTTGGCTCCGATCGCGCCCTACATCATCGTCGGCAGAGGAAGCGATTTTGCCTGGAGTCTCACAAGTGCGGAAGGTGAGAACACCCAGCAATTTCTCGAGAAACTGTGCAATCCCGACAAAAGCCCCCCGACCCGCGAATCCCACTATTACGAATACAAGGGCGAATGTATCCCGATGAAATTCTTCGACGCGGGCCTGCTGGGAGCAGGCGAAGGCGAACCCGCCAGGGAGCTGACATTCTGGGAATCGGTGCACGGCCCGATCAGCGGAACCGTGACGATTCACGGCGAACCCTATGCGATCGCCAACGCCCGCACGACGCGCGGACGCGAGCCGGCTGGAGAGATCGCCTTCAGCGATCTCAACTCCGACAAGGTCCACTCGCCGCAGGAGTTCTTCAAAGCTGCCAACAAGCTCGAGACGACGTTCAACATGGACTACCTCGACAGCAAGCACACCGCCTACTTCTCCACCGGGCGACTGCCGATCCTCGCGCCGGGTGTCGACCCGAGCCTGCCGACCCTCGGCACGGGTAAATACGACTGGCGCGGCTTTTTGCCGCTCTCGAGACACCCGCACGAGGTCGCTCCGGCAAACTACGTGCTGCTGAATTGGAACAACAAGCCCGCGCCCGAATGGGGAGCCGCGTCGAACAACTACAGCTTTGGGCCCGTTCAGCGTGTCCAGCTGTACACGGGGTTCCACACGCGCATGACCGAGGCCAACGACGTCTCGATCATGAACCGCGCCGCCACCCAGGATCTGCCTGCGATCAAGGTGTGGCCGGTGATAAGCCAGGTGCTCTCCGGCGGCCCGGCGCCGAGCGCGCTGGCCCAGCAGGCCGTGAACATGGTGACTGCCTGGGCGGAAAGCGGCGCGAGCCGCCTCGGCGGAAAGCAGCCGAAGGAACCGGCCGCGGCGATCCTCGACGCCGCCTGGACGCCGATCGCCGAAGCGGTCATGCGACCCGTCCTCGGGGAACTGATGAGTGTGTTCGAGTCGTTCAACCCTGCCGGTAGCCTGCCGGACACCGAAGGCCCCTGGCCCGGCTACGCTTACAAGGACCTGCGATCGGAGCTGGGTCTGCCCGTCGAGGCGCCGTTCAGCCGACACTACTGCGGCGACGGCAGTCTGGAAGCGTGTCGGGCCTCGTTGTGGGCGGCGATCCAGGGGGCGGTCGAACAACTCACGGCGACCCAGGGTCCCGAACCGCTGGCCTGGCGCGCGGCCGACGATCGGATCAGCTTCCTGCCCGGGCTGCTCCCGTTCACGATGCGCTGGACGAACCGCTCGACCTTCCAGCAGGTGATCGAATTCGTCGGACATGAAAAAGCTCCGAGCGAATAGCCGCCGAACCGATCGTCGCGTCGATCAGCCGCGCGCCGAGGGCGCTGTCGCGGACGTTCGCTGATCGATCGTCACACGCCGGTCGGCCGCGACGCTGATCGCCCAGCCAATCGGGTCCTCGGCGAGCAGCGCATCGAGGATCTCGGGCTCGGGCGTGCGGATCAGGGTGCGCTCGCCCCTGGCGGTGAGCGCGCTGATGATCGCGGCTTCCGGGCTGCCGTCGCGCCGGTAGGCGACCGTGTAGGCCTCGAGCGTGGCAGGGCCGGCGTAGTCGTTGAGAACGCGACGCGCTGGCGGATGCCGCGGCCTGGGCTCGAGGCTTTCGAACAGCTTGCTTGGCGGCCGCGCGGAGTAGACGCCGACGGCATGCTTGGTCAGATACCAGCCGACGGCAGTGACGATGCCGTAGGCGCGGGGATCCTCGCGCAGACGTTGAACGAGCGTCGCGATCGCGTGGGCGGCGTAGTTGTTGCCGGGCCCGCCGGCGAAGGTCAGCCCGCCGGTTACCGTCAGCGGGCGAGTCGGATCGTCGATCGCGAGCCCGAGCTCGCGCGCGGCGATCTCGACCGCGGCCGGAAAGCAGGAGTACAGATCGACGTGCGCCAGCTCGCCGATCTCGGCGCCCGCATGGCTCAGGGCCGCCCGGGCGGCAGCCTTGACCGCGGGCGACGCGGCGAAGCGCTCGCGCTCGCTCACGTGCCAGCGCTCCTGCGCTCGGGCGCCGGAATGGATGAACACCCACGAGTCTCTGGGTACTCTGGCTTGCTCGGCCGCCTGCGCGCTGGCCAGGATCAGACCGCTGGCCATGTTCACCTGGATGTTGGCCGTCAGGAGCTTTGTGTAGGGCGCTGAGACAAGGCGATTGTCGGGGGCAGGGGTGGCGATCTGCGCCTGCGTGTACCGGCGCCTGATCCAGGCATGGGGATTCTCGGCTGCGACCTCCGAGAAACGCGACCACAACGCCGCGATCCGTGCCAGGTGGGCGTCGCGGGCGCTGCCATTCCCGGCCCGCACGGCGCTCTCGATGAGCGCATACATGAAAACCGGGGGCGCCAGACCAGCCGCGGTCTCGGCCTGGTTGGTGGGGGAACGCCTGCGACCAAGCTGGCGTGTAGGGCGCATGCTCTGCGGCTGGCGGCGCCACAGCGGGTCGCGACCCGAGCGCTGGATCGAGCGCAGGCTCGCGATCGCCTCGCCGCCGCCGAGCAGGGCGACGTCAAGCTCACCAGCGACGATCGCGCGAGCGGTGTCGTTGACGAGCACCTGCGGACCGTCGCCGCCGATCGCAGCGCTCTGCGCCGTCTCACGCGGATGCACGCCAAGGTCTTCGGCGACGAGCGCCGCGGCGTCTTGGTACTGCCATCCGAGCACCGGCACGCAGCGCACCGAGTCGGCGCGGCGCAACAGCCGCTCACCGGCGCCGCTGTCCTCGCCCGCCCGGCGCAGCGCCCGCGCGATCAGTGCCACCGGCTCGCACGGCTCCCGGTCGAGCACGTCGCGGCCCACCACCTGGCCTGCCCCGACGATCACCGGGGTGCGCGGGTCGAGCTTCACGCCGGCGAGGCGAACGCGTCGAGGACGGCGCAGACAGCCTCCTGACCACGATATGCGGGCGGCCACAGCAGCGTCCGCTCGTACACGCCCCGCCAACGCTCGGCAAAGCGCGTGCGTACTTCCTCCGCGGTGCCGGCCAGCGCGATCGCATCGAGCATCTCATCGCTGACAGCTGCGCTCATGCCGGCGAAGTCGCGTTCGCTCCAGGCCGCGCGGATCGCGTCGGCCTCGTGCCCGAAGCCGCTGACCCTGTGCGTCTCCCGATAGGTCTTGACGGTCGAGTTGAACGCGATGACCGCGGCGGCCGCAGCGCGCGCGTCCGCGCGATCGTCCGCGACCGAGCACGTCAGGTAGCCGGCGATCGGTGGCGGCTCGGGCCGTCCAGCTCGCTCGGCACCGCGTGCGAGGGCCGGTCGCACAACCGCGTGCACGTACTCCGGCGTGTACAGCGGATGCCCCACGAGGCCGTCGCCGACCGCGCCGGCGGCTTCGATCATGCGGGCGTTCACCCCCGCCACATAGACCGGCGGGTCCAGGCGAAGCGGCGGACGCGGTGGAGCTGTGGGCTGAACATGCACGCGATAAAAGCGCCCATCGTGTTCGACCGGACCCTCGTGCAGGCGCCAGAGATGGCGCAGCAGCGGCACGAGCTCTTCGATCCGGGCCGCTGGATGCTCGCCGTCGAGGCCGTGCCAGTCCTGCTGCATGCGGCGCGTGCCGGTCCCCAGCCCGAGCGTGATCCGTCCGCCCGCAAGCTCATCGAGGTCACGCGCCTCGGCCGCCAGCACCAGCGGGGTTCGGCCGAATGCGTACGCGATCGCACTGCCGAGCTCGATCGTGCTCGTCGCCTGCGCCATCGCAGCCAGCGCGACGGTCGCCGAGCGATCGTAGAACTCCGTCGCCCAGACCGAAGCGAAACCCGCCTGCTCGGCGAGACGCGCAGCCTCGGCCAGCTCCGACGGGCCGCCGGAACTGGTCACGAGCGAGATACCGGACACGTTCCCCGACCCGCCGCGGTCAGCCCGCGCGCGGACGCCAGCCTTCCCTCATAGCTGCAGCGACTTGATTTGCAGGAACTCCTCGACGCCGAAACGCCCGAGCTCGCGTCCGTAGCCGGACTGCTTGTAGCCGCCGAAGGGAGCGAGCGGGTTGAAGGCGCCGCCGTTGATCTCGACCTGCCCGGTGCGGATGCGCAGCGCGACCCGTTTCGCGTGCTCCTCGTCAGCTGACCAGACGCCTCCTGCCAGGCCATAGACCGAGTCGTTGGCGATACGCACCGCGTCGTCCTCGTCCTCGTAGGGCATGATCGCGAGAACCGGCCCGAAGATCTCCTCCTGGGCGATCGTCATCTCCGGGGTGACCTCCGAGAAGACGGTCGGGCGCACGAAGTAACCGCTGTCGAGCCCGTCAGGCGCCTCGGCGCCCCCGGTCACGAGCTTTGCTCCCTCGTCGCTGCCCTTGCGGATGTAGTCGCGGACCTTCTTGCGCTGGTCCTCGGAGACGAGCGGACCCAGCATCGTGCCCGACTCGAAGGGATCGCCGGGCTTGAACTGCTCGGCGGTCGCGGCGGCGATCTGCTCGGCTTCGGCCAGGCGCGAGCGCGGAACGAGCATCCTCGTAAGAGCGCTACAGGTCTGCCCGGAGTTCAAGAAGCACTTGCTCACGCCGTCGGGGATCGCCTTCTGCAGGTCGGCGTCCTCGAGAATGACGTTCGGTGACTTGCCGCCCAACTCGAGCGCGACGCGCTTGATCGTCCCCGCAGCCGCCGAGCTGACGCGACGACCGGCCACAGTGGACCCGGTGAAGGAGATCATGTCCACGTCCGGGTGCGACGCCAGCGCCTCACCGATCACCGAGCCGCGACCCGTCACCAGATTAAAGACGCCGGCCGGCAGTCGTAGCTCGTCGAGCACTTCGGCGAGCAGCACCGCGTTCAGCGGCGCGACCTGAGACGGCTTGAGGATCACCGTGCAGCCGACGGCGAGCGCCGGCGCCACCTTCGCGGCGATCTGGTGCAGCGGATAGTTCCACGGGGTGATTGCGCCGACCACGCCCACGGGCTCGCGCACGATCAGCGAGTTGCCGATCTTCTCCTCCCATGGCAGCTCGGCGAGGAGCTGGGGCATCGAGGCGAACGTGCCCGTCGGCAGCCCGGCCTGGATCATGCTGGAGAGCTTGATCGGCATTCCCACCTCCTGGGCGATCAGCTCCGCGATCTCGTCCATGCGCCCACCGAGCGCCTCGCCGATGCGCCGCATCCAATCGGCGCGCTCCTGCACGGAGGTCTGCGACCAGCTCTCGAATGCCGATCGGGCCGCGGCAACCGCTCTGTCGACATCCTCGACCGTCCCCTCGGGCACCGAGCCCATCACCTGCTCGGTGGCGGAGTTGATGACCTCGATCGCACCGGTCCCGGTGGATTTCACCCACTCCCCGCCGATGTAGATCCTGTCCTGGACGCCGATAGCATGGCCGGTTGCGGTCGTCATGTCCGTCTCCTCACCTCGCGCGAATGGGCGCAAAACCGGCGCGACGACCGGTATTTGCTGTACAGAGCCAAATCTACACGGTCTCCGAAGGCTTCGGCAGGGCAGCAAACAGTAGGCGGCCGACGCTCCGTCGGGCCGCTCGCAGGCTCACTAGCTGCTGGACATCGCGTGAGCCGATCCGCCGCGCGCGCTGGTGAGCAGCTCGCTGATCGCGTCATCGATGTCGCCGGCAAGTGCATCCGCGTCGGGCACCGCCTGGCGGTCGGCGTAGACGCCGAAGCAGGCACGGTCGCGTACCGTGGTCATCCCGACCGACACCGCGTGGCGGTCGGCGAGGGGCACGACGGGATAGGTCGCCTCAAGCGGACACCCCAGCATGTACATCGGCACCCGCAGACCGGGAATGTTCGACACCACGAGGTTGAAGGTGCGCGGGCTGGCGATCATCCGCGAGATCGCGTGCTGGACCGCGCCCGGCGTGTGTTCGGCGGCCTTCAGCGCCAGATCGGCGCCTTCGGGCTCCCCGTCGCGCTTGCGTTGGCTCATCGCGAGGTGCACCCGGTACAGGCGCCCGAGCGGATCCGGTTGATCGCACGGCAGCTCGGTGAAGACAAACGAGATGCGATTGCCGAGCACGTCATCGGCGCTGCGCATGCTCACCGGAACCATCGCCTTGAGCGCGACCGGCTGCTCGCCCCGGGTCGTCAGGAAGCTGCGCATGCCGCCCGCGACGGCCGCGAGCATCACGTCGTTGACCGTCGTGCCGTACCTGCGCTTGACGATTTGCAGGTCGGCGAGCGGGCGCTCGGTCCACGCCAGGCGCCGCAGCGGCGAGAGCTGACTGTTGAGCGCGCTAGCCGGCGCGGCGCTCGCCAGCGAATGGGTGAGCGCGCGCGTGACGCGCAGCGCCGCGCTCGCCGTCTGGCGCGCGGCGCGGGTCGGCGACGTCGCGGCGCGCAACGTCCCGCGCAGCAGACCTAACTGCTGGCCGAGCAGGTCGCGCGCCCCGCGGACCAGCAACCGCTCCGCACCGGGCTGGGAGGCCGGAGACCAGCTGTGCTGATCGCAGGCGACGGGCTCGGGTGTGGGATCGAGGAGCAGCGAGCCGAGCTCGACTGCGGCAATGCCGTCGACCATGCAGTGATGAGCCTTGCCGACGATCGCGAACCGCTCGTTGTGCGGCTCCTCGCAGATCCACATCTCCCACAAAGGCCGGTCACGACGCAGCGGCATCGACATCACTTCGTCCACGAGCACCGAGAGCGGGCCGGGCGCACGGTAGACGTGGCGATCGACCGAGAACGCGGGGTCGTCGATCCACTCGGGGGAATGCAGTCCGAGTGGCACCGTCGCGAGCTTCTGGCGGTAGCGCGGCGCGCGCCCCAGACGACCGCGGATGTGCTCGCGCAGCTCCGCGAAGGATGGCAGCCAGCCTTGCTCATCGGGTGAGAACACCGCGACCCAGCCGACGTGCATGTGCGCAGTCGGTGTCTCCACCGCCAGGAACGACGCGTCGAGGGCCGACAGCCGCGCGCAGGTCATCCCACCAACACCTGCTCCCGCGCGGGCACGGCCGGTCGCTGCCCGCGCCGAGACAGGGGCACCACGGCGGCGCCGACGTGCGGCCGGGGCAGATCAAAGCGGCCCCAGTCTGCCGCTAGTGCGAACTCCACGAGCGCATCGAAGTAGTCGCGCAGCGGCGGGGGCGCGACGCCGGCGGCGCGGAGCGCAACGCGGCTGCGACGGTCGTCGTAGTGGACCCTCGTCGCGAAGTACGGGAAGAAGGTCTCGCTCTGCTTGAGCATCCGCCGGTAGCGCTCGTCGCGGGCCGCGCGCAGGAGCAGCGGGTGCACCACCCGCCGGTACACAAACGGGTCGATCAGACGCGGCGCGGGGCGCGCAAAGAACGCGCTCGCAAGCTCCGCGAGCTCCCCCACGCTGCTCGCGTGCGCTCCAGCGGTGAGATGGAACGTCGCGCCCTCCGCCTCGTCGGCCTGGTTCAGCGCGAAGATCGCGTCGGCGACGTAGTCGACCGGCACCACATCGACAGGCGTCTGGCTGCGGGCGGGCAGGGCGACGTACGCGCCGCGCGAGAACGCGCGCAGGGGCCAGTACAGCACCTTGAACGACGTCGTCCAGCCACTGTCGCGCTCGCCGACGATGATGCTCGGCCGCAGCACCGTCACCGGCAGCTGCTCACGCCGCTCGGCGACGAGACGCTCCGCCTCGAACTTCGAGCGCTCGTAGACGTTGTGAAACCGCTGCCCGACATCGAGATCGTCCTCGCTGAAGCAGCCCGCATGCTCACCGGCGACATAGGCCGTCGAGATGTAGCTGAAGCGCCGCAGGCCACCCCGCCGGCGACAGAGGTTGGCGAACTCGAGCGCTCGGCTCGTGCCGACGACGTTGATCTCCCGCGCGGGCCCCAATCCGAGGCAAAAGGACACCGAGGCTGCCGCGTGGACGACCTCGCTGATCCGCTCAGCGAGCGCCTCGCGCCTGCGGCCAAGACCGAGGCCCGGGCGCGTGAGGTCGCCGCGCACTGCGATCATCCGCTCGGCATAGGGATGGTCGGCGCCGAACAGACGCGCCAATGTCCTCTCGATCCGGGCCGTCGCCTGGCGATCGTTCGCCCCTCGCACGAGCGCGTAGACGGTACGGTCGCTGCGCTCCAGGTAGCGGATCAAAAGCTCCATGCCGACGAAGCCGGTCGCGCCGGTTAGGAATACGCCATTCCCGGCCGGCGACTCTCCTTCGCGGTCAGGCCGCGACGCACCAGCGACTACTCGGCCGGTGGACGGATGTAGCTCTGTGAGCGCTCGAGGCGTCATCGCACCAGAGATTCCTCTCGCTCGCGCTAACTTCTACCCGATCAACTGCTTGGGCCCGGCCATCGCCCCACGCGATGGCTACCTTGCCCACCGGCGCGATCAGCGCCGCGACTCACTTCTCGACCGGCGACGCGCATACACCGGACGTAAAAGTCGTTGTAGCTCTGATCCCCTCCGAGTGTTGTCTCAAACCGGAAAAGAGGAAAGAAAAGTGCGCAAATAGCGACAAAAATCGAGCCCGAGCCAGCGGGCCGCGCTGAGCGCTTGGCGAGCGACCGGCGACGCGCGCACGAGCGGCCGGCGACGCGCGGCGGGCTGTCAGGATGAGCTTCGGTCTGCTCCGGCGGTCTGAGCTAGAGAAACGACCAACCAGGAGGTTCGAGATGGGGAAAATCGTTGTAACGGAGTTCGTCTCGCTCGACGGCGTCATGGAGGATCCTGGTGGAGCCGAGGGCTACAAGTACGGAGGCTGGACCTTCGAGATCGAGCGCGGCGAGGACGGGGACAATTTCAAGCTGGAGGAGGCCTTCGACACCGACGCATTGCTGCTGGGCCGCAGGACCTATGAAGGCTTTGCGTCGGCATGGCCGCAGCGCGATGGTGACTTCGCGGACAAGTTCAACAGCATGCCCAAGTATGTGGTCTCCTCGACGTTGCGTGACCCCGAGTGGAACAACTCGACAGTGCTCGCAGGCGACCTGGTGCAGCAGGTCTCGCGGCTGAGGGACTCCACCGACGGGAACATCGTGGTTCACGGCAGCGCCCAGCTCGCCCAAGCCTTGATCGAGCACGATCTCGCAGACGAGCTGCGTCTGATGGTCTTCCCAGTCATCCTCGGGAGGGGCAAGCGCCTCCTGGGCGAGACGAGCGATAAGAAATCGCTGCGCCTGGCTGACTCGAAAACGGTCGGCGACGGCGTCACGGTCCTCGCCTACGTGCAGGCTGCCAAGGCCGGGTAGGCGTGGTCACGAGACCGGAGTCAGGCGGTCGCTGAACAGCCCGGGCGTCCGGGCCTGCGCGTCTCGTTTCAATCGCCGACCACGCGCAGCGCGCCCAGCATGCCGCCAACGCCGATGACGATGCCAACGGCCCAGGCAGCGACGATTTCTGCTGTCGGCGTTGACAGCTCGTAGAAGTTACGCAGGAACGGAATGACGAGCGCGAGCGCAAACAGCACCAGCATCAGCGCGCACAGTCCAGCGATTGCGAGCCGCCGGCGCCACGCCCCGGTCTCGAGTCGGATCACGACAGCCAGCCCGCAGACGACGACGATCCCGGTCGCGACCGTGCGCGAGTGCGTGAGGCTCAGGTTGAACCCGTAGCGCGCGAGCAGGTAGCCGGCGACGATCCCGATTCCGATCGGGATCCCAGCCGGGATCGCGAAGCGGGCGACCGACTGCAAAAACCGGTCCGGCTGCCACGGGCCGGAGCTGGGCGCCAGGGCGAGCAGGAATGCGGGGATCCCGATCGTGACGGTGGAGGCGATCGTGAACTGCCGGGGCAGCAGCGGGAAGGTGGCGGTCGGAATCGCGACGGCGAGCCCGACCACCGCGGTGAACACCGTCTTGGTCACGAACAGGCGCGCCACCCGCTGAATGTTGCGCAGGATCTGGCGTCCCTCAGCAACCATGCCCGGCACGGCCCCGAAGTCGCCTCCTACCAGCACGAGGTCCGCGACAGACCGTGCCATCTGGGTACCCGAACCCTGTGCGATGGCGAGCCGCGCCTGCTTGAGCGCCGGCACGTCGTTGACCCCGTCGCCGATCATCGCCACATAGCGCCCCGCATCGGTGAGCGCATCGACGACCCGGCGCTTGCCATCCGGGGAGATGCGCCCGACGGCGGGCGCGGACAGGACAGCGTCGCGCAGCGTCGCCTCCTCTGAGGGCAGCGCCTCACCGTCGAGAGCGGGCGCTGAGCCCGGCACGCCGGCGTCGTGGGCGATCGCGCCGACCGTGGCGGGCGCGTCTCCCGATAGCACCTTCAACTCGACGTCCTGATCGGCAAAGAAGGCAACCGTCTCGGCCGTCCCCGGCCGAAGCCGCTCGGCGAGCACTACCAGGCCGAGCGCACGCACGTCCTGCGGGAACCGCGGCTCCGCGCCCTCGACCGGCAGCGGCATCTCGCTACGGCCGAGCTCCAGCACGCGCCGGCCGGCGCTCGCCTCCTCGCGCGCGCGCTCCTGCAGCGAGCGATCGTGATCAGAAAATCGCTCTGGTGCACCGAGGATCAGGCGTCTGTCACCGAAATCCAACGCGCTCCAGCGCCGCCGCGAGGAGAAAGGGACCTGGCCGACGATCGGCAGCCCGGCGACATCCGCGAGCTTTGCCTCGGTGATCGCCTCGAGCGTCAGATTGGGAGAGGGCGCGCTCGCCGCGTAGGTGGCCAGCTCGTGCGCGAGTGTCGCCTGATCGGTTTCGTCCGCCGGCAGCAGAGACACGACGCGCGGCCTCGTCTCGGTCAGCGTTCCGGTCTTGTCCGTGCACATGAGGTCCACAGACGCGAGCGACTCGACCGCGTTGAGCTGCTGCGCGAGCACGCCGCGTCGCGCGATCTTGAGCGCCGATACCGCAGCCGTGACGCTGATCAGCAAGATCAGTCCCTCGGGGACGAGGTTGACGATCCCCGCGGTCAGTGCCTGCACGCGCGCAGCATCCGAGTGGGTTTGCAGGAGGACCGAGACCGTCAGTCCGATCGTGAGCGGCGCCGCGAGCACGACCAGCCAAAGCAGCAAACGGTCGTTGGCCCGCTCGAGCGGAGAGCGCGGGTGGCGGAAGGCCCGCGCGGTGGCCGCGAGCCGCGCCGCCCGGCTGTCGTTACCCACGGCCGTCGCTTCGAAGCGCGCGAGGCCTTCGACCGCGAACGAGCCGGACCAGATGCTTTCTCCGACGCCGCGAATCGCGGGCTCGGACTCGCCGGTCAAATTGGCCTCGTCGACGGCGAGCCCGTCCGCCGCGATCACGGTGCCGTCTGCGACCACCTGGTCGCCAGCCGCCACCTGCACCAGGTCACCGGTGACCACCTCCTCGATCGACACGTGGCGCTCGACTCCGTCGCGCACGACGAGCGCGTCGGGTGCGACGAGCGCCGCGAGCCGATCCAACGCCCGCTTTGAGCGGATCTCCTGGAATGACCCGATCACGATGTTGGCGACGAGCACCCCCACAAACAGCGCATCCCGCCACGACGCGAAAGCGATCGTCAATACCCCGAAGAAGAACAGGATCCCGTTCGGGATGTTCAGCGTGTTGGCGCGAATGATGCTCGCGTACGAGCGGCTCGAGCGCTCGCGCGGAAGCTTCCCGCGTGCGCGCAAACGCCGCGCCGCCTCTGTCTGGCTGAGGCCTGGCGCACTCTCTGGAGCAGCGGAGGTCACCGCTCGAATCTGGGCCATGGGAATCTCAAGCCGGCGATCATCAGCACAACATCATCGACGACAGACTTCCGCGTCTGCTCGCCACCAGCTGATCGCGCGCGCGGATCGCGTCGCAGATGCCTATCCTCCCCGCATGCGAAGGCTCGCTGGTGCGGACCGCGCGTGTCCTCCGCGGGCGCGCGAGCGTGGTCCCGCGGCCCGCCGGCGCGTGCTGCGACGCCGCGCAGCGCTCGCGGCGCTCGTGCTGATCCTCGCCGTGGCGGTGGCCTGGATCAGCTCGCTCGGCCAGGCGGGGCATCGACGCGCGGCGAACGCGCGCGGCGGCCGCGTGACGCGCGCCGCAGCCCGGAGCTCGCCCGCGCCGGTCGCGGTCACGCCTCTGCCCTACACATTGCCGGAGCCGCTTCAGGACGCCGCGGCGGTGGCGCTTGCCTCCGGACGCGCGGCGCTGCTCGGCGGCCTCGACGCCGCCGAAACCTCCACCGCTGCCGTGAGCCTGCTCGATGCACGCGCATCGAGCGCACGCGGCCAGCTGCCCGAAGCGCAGCATGATGCCCAGGGCGCGTTGCTCGATCGGCATATCTACGTCTTCGGCGGCGGGCAGGTCAGCTCCTACGCTCACATCCTCTCCTACGATCCCGCAACCGGCCAGGTGAATACGGCGGCAAGCCTGCCGACACCGACCTCCGACGCGGCGGTCGCGACGATCGCCGGCACCGCATACGTGGTCGGCGGTTACACCGGCGAGCGCCCTTTGGACACGATCGTCGCCTGGCGTCCGGGGATGTCTGCCCAGGTCGTCGCTCACCTGCCGACGGGCCTGCGCTACGCGGCGGTGGCGGCGAGCGGTGGTCGTGTGCTGATCGCCGGCGGCTCGCACGGCGGTGCCGCGACCGCCGCGATCCTGAGCTTCGATCCGGCCCGGCGCGAAGTGCGACGCCTTGGCGAGTTGCCCGCTGCGGTCACGCACGCCGCAGCGGTCGCGCTCGGCGGATACGTCTACGTGCTCGGGGGTCGTGGCACCGCGCCGGGCAGCCAGACCGCCTCGATCATTGCGGTCGATCCCGCGACGGGCAGGTCGATGCGCGTCGGCTCCCTGCCACGGGCGCTGTCCGACGCGGCCGCGGTCTCGTTCGGCGATAGAGCGTGGCTCGCGGGCGGGCTAAGCGCGGATGGACCCGTCGCCTCGGTACTGGAACTCACCCCCACGCGCTAGCGCCGTGTGCGATGTCCGCGCGCGGCAGCGAAGCGTTCGGTCAGCGAGTAGGGAGGCGCGAGATCGACGCCGTCGGGGTTGCTGAGGAATCCAGCGCCCGCGCCGGGCACATGCGTGTGGCCGTACTGCCAGACGATCTTGTTCGTGTGGGGGTCGACCACGATCACGCGGTCGTTGGCGTCGTCGTTGGCGAGGATGTCTCCGTTGGGCAGGGGCAGCGCCAACGACGGCTGGTCCAGTGCAGCGGCGCCGGTCGGTTCGTAGCGCCAGCGCAGCTTGCCGCTGCTCGTGAACGTCTCGAGCGCCCCCGGGTCGGTGTAGTCGGCCGAGAGGAACAGCCCGGGACGAAGCTCGTTGGTGTCCGACGGGTATGTGAACCCGGGTGGATGCGTTGCCGAAACCGCCTTGCCCCGAGGCGTGATCACGTCGAGCCAGTCACCATTGATCTCGGTGATCGCAGTGTCGCCATTGGCCATCGGAAACGCGCCGTTGGGGCTGCCGTAGGTGGCGCCAGGCTGATGTTCGCAGAGGCCCGTGACACCCAGTTGCCGTAGCGGCCGATGAGCCGGCGGGCGGATGAACAGCACCCGGCAGTTCATGATGTCCGCGGAGATGATGTCGCCCGAGGGCATCAGCATCGCGTCGTCGGGGTTGTGCACATAACCCGCTTCCGAGCCGGGGACGCCCGGGTGGCCGTAGCGGTAGACGATGCGGTGGCTAGCGAGGTCGATCACGCTGATCGCGAAGTCATCCTCCTGGGTGGCGACGATGCGTCGCCCGTCGGGTGAGAAGAACGCGTCGTCCGGCAGCTCGAAGGTCTGGCCCGGGGCGAGATCGCCCGGGGCCGGAAAGCGCCATAGCACCTGACCGGTCGGGCTGATCTCGAGCAGCCGGTTGTTGTCGCGATCGGCGATCAGAACCGGTCCCGGGAGGACTGCCGGGTTCGACCTCGGCTGCAGGTTCGCGCTCGCGCTCGTGCCACTCCTGCGCGAGCTCGCGTGCGACGTTCGACCGACTGCCAGAGGCGACACGCGCGTGCCCGCGAGCGGGCTTATCCCCGCTGGGCCGCGGATCGTTGCCCGGCTTGCCTTGTCGTCGCGGTCCAGCACGATCGCCGCCGCCAAGATCAGCGAGATCGGCACGGTCAGCGCTACCGCGCGGCGCCGCCAGATCGTTCGCCGCGGTCGGCGGCTGCGCTGGGACGACATCTACCGAGCATCCTCGCAGGCTGTAAAGATCGGCTGAAGCGAGGCGCGACAAGACCTCAAGCAGTTCCCGACTACTACTCGCGGCTGGCGATCATGCAGGCGGAGGCCGAGGCTTGCTGGGCCAAACAGCGCAGCGACGCCCGCACCGCCAGGACCTGACCTGAACTAGGAATCCGGACGGCCGCGCGCGGACGGAATCGCGCCAGTGCCGTGTCCGTGTGCACGCCCCCTCACGGCGCCTGGCTGTACCGTTGCCGCCCCTTTGCCGGAGCTTGTCGCGACCAGCCGTTTGCTTGCGCTCACAGGAAGGTCGCGATCAGTTCCGGCGTTGAGCTGCGCCATCGTCAGCGCGAAGACCACGAGCAGCGTCCCGAGCGCCATGACAGCGAGGGGAAACGCGCCGAGCAGGGGATGTGCCCTGCGATCGAGCAACGACGCATATGCGCGTGCGCGGTGCTCAGCGGGAGTCCGACCCCTTGGCGGTAGCGATGGGCGTGGGCGTTTCATTGGCAGCTTCGGTCGTGAATGACACAAGCATGCCGGCGCTCGCTGTACGCGCGCTAACGCCGTCCCAAAGCGCGGCTAAGGGAAGCACAAAAAGCTGTTAAGTAACAGGGTCCAATAACCGAGTTTGGCGATCGTTCGGGAGTGAATGCAAATTAGTGGACGCGGCTGACGCCGTTGGCGCTTCGCCCCTTGGCTGGCCCGGCGCGTCGTCTTAGCAGGCTCGCGAGCGTGGGCGGTTGGCATCGGCGTACACGGGGCATCGCGCCACTATTTGCTCAACGCGGCACGTCGGAAGCTTTCCGGTGACCACTGTGAGGAAGGCCGTTGCCACAGACGAGATCGTTCTTTGACGACCAACGAGGCCGACCTTGCGTGTGATCGCCGTGACCGGCCGTGATTCTTGTGGTAGCCTGCTGGCCGGGTGCTGGACCTGCCGGGGGCGGTCGGCGCGATTGCGTCGACTCCCCATGGGACCACAACTCAATGGGGGCGCGAGATGGGCGGATCGGGGCAGATCGCTTCTTTAACCGGGTCGAGCGCGGCCTGGGACGGGAATGCCGCCAACGGCGGAAGGTTCGAAGCACTCAGCTGCGCTTCGGCTTCATGGTCTGTGCATACCGAAGGCGCTTCGGGTGAGGGAGCGGCATGCGGTTAGCGCGGCCCGGTCTATGCGCCCCGGCAGTGCGACACAGCGACGGGGCCGACCGCGGCGGCGAGCTGCGCTGCGGTTTCGCGCCTACAGCTGCTTACAAGCGTTCACCGGCACGGGACAAGTTCCGTCTCCCTGCCGGTGACGAACGCGTCCCAGAGGCCACGTCTGGTGGGGTGCGCTGCAAACGAGCGGCACCAGCGTCTCCGCGGAGAACGCTGGGCGTCGCTCGATCGTAAACGGAGGAAAGGAGTAGCGGACAAGTGAGACATATACGGATGCTAACGCTCTGTCTGATGGCAACGTTCGCCGTTGGCGCGCTCGCAGCATCGAGTTCGTCTGCGGCCCTGCCGGAATGGGGGAAGTGCGTCAAACTGCCGGCGATCATCAAAGGCAAGGAAAAGACAAAAGGTAAATTTGGAAACACCAACTGTACCGAACCGGGCACCGAATTCGAATTCCAGAAAGGCACTGCGGAACTGCCCAGCACTGAATTCGAAAACAACATGACCTCGGAATCAGCGATTCTCGAAACAACGCTGGGCGTTCAGGTGAAATGCACCGGCCAGACCGCGAGAGGCCAGCTGTCTGGGACCAAAGAAGTCTCGAACGTAGAAGTCAGGTTCAAAGGATGCCAAGCAAATCTCCTCGAATTGGCGTGCGAGAACGAATTCCAATTCAACGAAGAAACGGGTAAGTTCGAATACGTCGAAGGCGAAATCATGACCCGCTCGCTGAAGGGGAAGCTGGTGTATATCTCCGGCGCGGGCACGGCAGAACCGGTTGTCGGCCTGCAGCTCGAACCAACAGAAAAGAAGAACCTGTTCGCGTTCTTCGGCTGCGGCTCTAAAGGTGGCGCTCCGATTCTCTTCTCGAACGTCGGTAGGAAACCAACCGGCGCGAACGGCGGGGACAAGATCGTCTCGCCGATTACGCCGATCAACCAGATGGGTACGGAAACCACGCAGGTATACCGTGCGAAGAGAATCACCAATCCTGAAACGGGTGAAGAAGAAATCGTGAAAGGCGTACAGGAACCGAACGAAATCGCCGGTAAGCCTGCCTTCCTCGAAACACAGATCCTAGACGGTTTCGGAGAAATCACATGGTCGGCGTCGTCTCAGGAAGAGACCGCAGTGACCAAATTGGTCTCAGGAGAAGAATTGGAGATCAAAGCGTAGTCAGGATCACCATCAGCGCCGGGCTGACGAACCGAGCACATGCTTGACAGTTAGGCCCAGTACGAATCGGCCAGAAGGGGATCCGCCTCTGAGGGGCGGGTCCCCTTAGGCCTACCGGAGCGTCGGCCGGCCATACGCGTAGGACCGTGAAACCGAGATGGAGGGTGAGCCACGGCGTGGTCGCCCGAGCCCGAAGCTGGGCCACCGCCCTCAACATTCACGGCCTCATCCGGCGCTCCGTAGCTGGTCCCACGCCTGGCGGCGGTGGTTTCGAGGCGGAGGGTAGCCGCGCCGAGCAGTCAGCGGGGCGACCGATCCTTCTCGCCGGGCCAGGTTCCCGTTAACTTGCTGAAGGCGCTGCGCGACCCGTGGTCCATCAGCCCACGCACAGCCCGGAGGATTGCTCCCTGGAGCAGTAGTGCCATCACGAGCTTTGTTAACGCAATCTCTCGGTCCTTTGGATCGGGGGCGTCCTGATCATCGAACATCTGCCAGAGGCCCTCGAAGGTCTTCTTGCCGACGAAGCCCGCGAGGATTCCGCCGACGATGCTGAACGGGACAAACAGAATCTTGATCATGGTTCGGGCTGCCTTCCCTTTATCTTGCGCGTCTCGTGCGACTAGACGACCGGCTCACGATTGACCGGACGGCCGAGCATCCATTCGCCGGCCGCTCTCGAGCTCGGCGGTGAACCAGCGCCGAGCAACCCGGAGGGTGGAGATCCACTACACCGGAACACGATCACTGCCGCCTTGGAACACGATCACTGGCGCCTGGTTCCTTGGTCTCGTTGCAGGAGGAGAAACTCGCTCCATACTACGCGCCAACGGTCCCGGGTGATTGCCGCGCGCGGGGTCGCGCCCTTGGGGCGGCTCATGCGCTCGCGAGTTGCTCTGCGAGATTCCGCCGCCACAGGTCCAGCGCGCGCTCGAAGTGACGCTCCGCGGCATCGCGGTCATAGACCGGCAGGTCGGCCATGGCGAGGCCGTGGGCCGTCCCGGGAGCCGCTCGACGACGCCAGCCACGCCTTGTCGCTCGAGCTCCTCGCGGAAGCGCTCGACGACCTCGGGGGTGGCTGACCGGTCGGTCTCGGCGAAGACGACGTCGAGTTCGCCGTGCACTCCTGCAAGGTCCAGATGCGGGGAGTCGGGCTGGTCGGTGACCAGTGCGCTGGGGTGGATGCACGCGTTGCGCGCGCGCGGTTCACCGGCGAACCCTAGCTCACGCGCGCCTGCCTGCGCTTGCCGCGCTGAGGCGGGCGGCACTCCGGCTACTCCCGCTCGAGCGCATGCCCGCTCGGCCGACGCACCTATCGCTAGCGCGCCAGCTGCCGAGCGAGCTCGAGCGCATTGCGGGGCGCGAACGCCTCCTTGTCGTTGTTGAAGTAGGCAAAGATCTCTGATCGTTCGCGCCAGTGGCGCAGCCGCTCGGCCCAGGTCTCGAGCTCGCGCCGCGAGTAATTGCTCCGACGCCCGCGCGTCCCGTGATGGAAACGCACGTAGCGCCAGTCGGATGTTGCCTCGTAGGCCTGAAACGGGCGATCTGGATGATCGCCGATCACAAGCGCTACCCGGTATTCGCGCAGCAGCGCGTATACGCTGGGCGTAAACCAGCTGGGGTGACGAAACTCAAATGCGTGACGACCCTCGGGCAAGCAGGAGAGCGCGCCCGCGAGGCGTTCGTCATCGCGGTGAAACGTCTCCGGCAGCTGCCACAGCACCGGCCCCAGGCGCTTGGCCTGAATGAGGGGCGCGATGCCCTCATAGAACCGCGCGACGCCATCATCGATGTTCGAAAGCCGCTTGACATGCGTCAGGTAGCGGCTGGCCTTCACCGCGAAGACGAACTCGCTGGGCGTTTGCTCCACCCAGCGCTCCACCGTCTCACGCGTGACGAGCCGATAGAAGGTGGCGTTGACCTCGACCGTGTCAAACAGCTCGGCGTAGCGCTCGAGCCAGCGCCGCGCGCGGACCCCCTGCGGGTACACGTCTCCTCGCCAGGATCGGTAGTTCCAGCCAGAGCAGCCGACGTGGACCTGTCGCGCTCGGCTCATCGCGGAACCGTGCTTGCGTCGGGTGACAGCCAGCAACCAACCGGGTTGTCCGTATGTCTGTCACATCCCAGCGTCGCCACGTGTCTACAGAGAACGATCCACGAAAAGATAGCCGGCGTGCGAGGCACGAAGGCATCCGCACTGCTAGAGGAGGTCAGCATGCACGCAAAAGGCAAGATCGCCGTAGCTGGAGCGACCGGGCGCCTCGGGCACCATCTCGTCGAGGTGCTCGAGGCGAGCGGAAACGACGTCGTCGCGATCTCGCGCTCACGCGGCGTCGACATCGTCACCGGGGAAGGCCTGGCGCAGGCACTGGTGGGAGTCGACTGCATCGTCGACGCGGCCACCGGGCCCTCGCCCGAGCAGAGCGCCGCGACGGAGTTCTTCACCACCGCGGCGCGCAATCTTCACGAGGCCGGCGAGAACGCGGGTGTGCAAAGGATGCTCGTGGTCTCGATCATCGGGACCGACGGGTCCACCGGAGGCTACGGCGCGGCAAAGCTCGCGCACGAGCGTGCGATGCTCGCCGGCCCGATCCCGGTGCGCGTGATACGCGCCGCGCAGTTTCACGAGTTCGTTGCGCAGCTCGTCGAATGGGGCAGGCAGGGCGAGGTGAGCCGCGTGCCGAAGATGCGCACCCAGCTCGTTGCGGCCAGGACCGTCGCCGAGGTGCTCGCGGATCTGGCCGTTGACCCGCAGTCCGCATCGGCTCCGCGATCCTCTGACGCGGGCACCTTGGAGGTCGCCGGCCCACGCGAGGAGAGCCTCGTCGAGATGGCGAGACTGCTCGTGGCGCGCCTTGGTGAAGGCGTGCGGATCGAGGCTGTGAGCGACCCGAACGCCGGCGAGGCTTATGAGAGTGGCGGCCTGCTGCCCGGTCCGGACGCGATCCTCGCCGGTCCGACTTTCGAGCAGTGGCTTGACGCAACCCTCGGCGCCAAAGAGGCAGCGTGATCGCCGCTGGCCCAGCTCGGCCGCCCTGACGCCCCAGCTTCGCGGGCGAACCGTTTAAACGCACTGGAGAGCCGGGTCGCGTCATGCGACGGATGCGGCGGCAGGCGTGGGCTGCATCGTCTGGGGCGCGGTCCTGGTCAGCGCCACGACGCCGGCGCACATCACGAGGAAGCCCACGGCGCTGCCTGCGATCGCGGCTGGACCGCCCGTGTAGCGCTCGCGAAAGAGCAGGATGCTCAGCAGGATGCTCGCTGTGGGGTCCAAGATCACGAGCACTGGTTGGGAGACGCTGAGCGGTCCTACGTGAAGCGCGGCTTGTACGAGGATGATCCCGGCAATCCCGCCTAGCGCCAGCGCATACACGGGCCAGTCCGTGAACACCGCCGCGACCCCGGTCTCGGTGAGAGTCTCGGTCGCCGTCTTGATGAAGGTGGCGACCAGCGCCCACACGATTGCCGCGGCCGTCGCGTACAACGCCGCCCGGCGCCTGGGCGGGCCCCAGTGTGCCGCCAACGCCATCCCCGCCGCCGCGCCGCCGAAGGCGGCCAGCACGCCCAGCCATGCGTGGGCGGACGGACTCGCCGTACCGCCTTGGGGCTCGTCTATCAGGACAAACGCCGCGAGACCCGCGCAGGTCAGCGCGGCCGAGCCCCACGCGGCGGGCCGGACGTCCTGGCGGATCCACAGCTTGCGCAGCGCAAGCCCGAATACGAGCTCTGTGACGAGCAGAGCCTGGACGATCGAGAGCTGCCCGTTGTTGAGCGCCGCGGCCTGAAACACGAACGCCCCGATTGCGGCTACCCAGCCGAACAGCCACAGCGGACTTCGCAACAGAGACGCCACCAGGCGCAGCCCAGACGCGCGGGCGGAACGCCCGCTCGTGCTGGCGAGGTGCTGTGTCGTGAGATACAGCGCGTTCGAGAGAGCCGCGGCTAACGCACAGATCACGCTCGCCGCGGAGACGCCTTCGCTCAGCACGGGGTGCTCCGATCCAAGCAGCGACACGTCCGCCTCGCGTAGAGCGATCCGCTGCGCGCGCGCGCGGCGCCTGCCTCAGGCCGACTGCACACGCCTCTAAGCATGACCGTTGCCACGCCCCGACGTCCTCAGCGCGCGTCACCTTCAGACGGCGCGCACGATCGCTCACGAGTTCTTCACCGCGCGCACAGCGTTGATTAGGATCCTGCGAACGCCGCTCGAGCCGGGCCAGCCCACCGACGAAGGAGGTAGCGCATGCCAGACAAGCCGAACATCCTCGTGATCTGGGGTGATGACATAGGCATCACCAACCTCAGCTGTTACAGCGACGGGCTGATCGGCTACCGGCCAGCCGCGCGGCGCCCGCACATGATCGACACGGGGATGAGCCACATCGGCTTTCGTTGCATCTCGCGCTGAGCCATCGGCGATGTCAGCGCAACCGCATCTCGGTCATACCCCCTTCGGCGCCGTCTCGCTGGAAGTCGAGCGCAGCCCGTAGGTATGCGCTGATCAGCGGATGGGGCGAGCTGGCGCGCGAGCTGAGCTGCGGTACGAACAGCGTCGCCACATAGAAGCGTCGGTCGGGCAGCTCGAGCACGCGCGACTCGCCGTCGCGATCAACTCCCACCATGCGCAAGCCGCCCTCGTGCAGGCGCTGTTGGTGGGCTGGGTTCAGCCCGAAGTTACAGTAATACTGCTCGGCTACTTCCGCCTCCCCGTAGAAGGCTGCAGCGCGCGAACCTGGCTCTAGCCGGACATTCATGGTCTGTCCGACGACCGAGCAGGACAGCTCAGAGATGAACAGCTCCGAGGCATACGGGTCGTACTCGGCGTGCTGGGCGTCCTCGAACCCGAGCACGTTGCGTGCGTACTCGATCACCACATGCTGGAAACCGCCACAGGTCCCGATGAATGGCCAGTCCGCCTCGCGCGCGAACCGGATCGCGCGCAACGCGCCGTCGAGGCTCCGATAGGGGCTGCCCGGCGCGCACCACAGCGCGTCCTGGTTCGCGAGCTCCTCGAGGCTGAGCAGCTCGAGCTGTGCCGTGCCAAGCCAGCGGACGTCAACCCGTGCGCCGAGCCCGGCAGCGGCGTGCTGCAGGGCGGCGCCCGTCGCGACGTGGGGCGCGAAGCTCGGGTCGAAGTCGCCGATCACGCCGATCGATGTTGGTCGGGCCACGCGCGTTTGCCTCCGGCTGAGTAGAGTGATTCGGGTCAGCTTAGCCGCGCTGCTCTACCGCCCGGGGCGCCACCGACGCTAGATTTCGACCTCGAAGCCGACCTCTGCTTCGCTTGCTGGCGTACCGCCGTCGACGGCCCAGTTATGCATCGGCGGCTCGTGCAGCACGATCAGCACATCCTCGGCGGGCACGCCGGCGATGCCCAGCCGGCGAACGACCGCGTCATAGAGGCGACGCTTGGCTTTCATCGACCTGCCGGCGAACAGCGTGATCTCCACGAGCGCAAAGCGATCAGAGTGGCGATCGGGGTAGGGGAGCGAATACTGCTCGGGGGGATACTCTGTCAGCCGTACCGAGGGGTCGTCCTTCGGCGCTTGCAGTGCCTCGCTGAGCGCGGTGCGCACGGCGGCAACGATCGCGCGCTTTTCCTCCGGCGTTCGCCCCTCAAGTATGTCGATACGCGCGAGCGCCACGCTGCGCAGGCTACTGCGTCGCCTTCGCAGGTGTGCGGGTCGAAGCTTCTAAGCTGAAGGGGTGAGCAAAATATGGGTACTTGAGACAGAGACAAAGGGCACCGGAGCGCATATGGTCCCGCTCGAGAAGGCGCTCAAGCCGAATCGTGCCCAGCAAGAGCTCGCGCTGTTCAGGTTCAACAGACCGCCGCACCCGACAGAGCCGCCTGAGCCGCCGGCTCCGTTGCTGTTCAAGCTCGTGAACGTATTGAGTGCCGAAGTGCTCGCAGAGGGCATCGGCGCCCGTGACACGGTCGAGCTGCTCGAGAGAATGAGCAGCGTGCTCGACGTGCGCATCTTTCAGTGGATGGCGAAGACCGGCCGCTGGCGCCTGCTGACTCTCGATGAGAGCAAAGCGCTGTGGCAGTTTCGCGGGCGCGTCGGAGACCTTCAGCCCGCCGGCGGCTGAGACGGGGCGGCGGCTGCGCTGGCGCCGGATCACGAGGCGCCGCGTTGGCCCACGTGCCCGGGCCGGTATCAGCGTCGATACGCCGTCCGGGGTGCCCAGTCCGGTCGGCCCGCCGGACATTCTCCCCCGCTTGACGCGTTGTAGTGAGTAGGGGCGCCGCCCAAGGTGGGCCTCCCTTTAGGGAAGAGTTCCCTCAAGACGGCGCCCCGCGCAAGGCCTGGCCGCCGAGATGTCGAGGAACGGACCGGCCTCGGGCCGCATCCTCCGTTGTCGACGCTGGATGCAGCCGCCGGGAGCCTATGTCTGGCGCAACGGCCTTGGCAAGCGAAGTTCGCCGCAAATCGTTGTCGGTACATAAGGGATGCACGATGGCGCGGACCGCGAGTCGCGCGACGAACGTGCACCCCGGGGCACCGACGCGACGTTGGCCCGGCGGCAAACTCCCTGTTCTCGCCTGCGCTGAGAGTGGGGGCTGCGGACGCCTCAGGAGGCAACTCCGGCGCCCGCAGCATCCCTCTACCGCCATCCCCCGGCAAGGTAGGGGGCCTGAGGATGGCCCAAGCGCTATACCCGTCGAGCGGCGCCGGTAAACAGTCTCTGCACGTTGGGTCCGGCGTCACCCCGGTGCGTCCCTGGTTTCCGATCGCGCGCCATCTCAAGCTCGCGGGGTGCCACCCTCTTGAGTATCGCTGTCATAGCCTCAAGGCCGACACCCTCACAGCTCGATTTCCAGGCGCTCGCGACGTCTAAAACCCTTGAACCTTGACACGCAAGCACTTGTTGTGATGACACCACGGTCTTGGGGGTGCAAGCGCCGGTGTGCGCCGCTCGGGTGGAGCCGACGAGGGAGCGCAACAGAGGCGGTCTTCTGCCTCTAACCAAGACGCCTCATCCAGAGGCACTGCGGACGCCTCCGTGGTCCAGGCGTCCGCAGCATTCCTCATCCCTACCTGCGTCGCCCCCTGACGGGGTGAAAGGGGGCACGCGACGAGCGTGTCTGACTATGCACTCAGAGTCATAGTCACGCTCAAGCAAGAGAATACCTGCGGGCCGCAGGCCAGGAATGAGAAGACTCTCACAAATTGCGCCAAAGTGACACACCAGCCCGGCGATGAGCAGCGCACCGATGCCTGCACGCCAGGCACGATGCTCAGCCTGCCGAGCCCCGTCCCGGTTCATCCTGGACGCCAGCGACCGGGGGGTCGAGAGAGAGGAGGGGGGAACGCGGTCGTGATGCGCCCCCCCTCGGGAGTACGCAGGGAGAGTCTTTCCCCTGAGTGGTAGGCATTATACCTAACCGAGGTTCTCGGCGCCGGCTCGGCTTGCGTGTGCTCGAGCTCAGGCGGCCGGCGGGCGTGTATCCGTCCGCGCTGCGGAGTCGTCGCCGAGTGGCCGCGTCAGCCGATCGAGCAGCTGCAGCCAACCTTCCTTCAGCCGCTGCAGGGACATCCCGCGCGCCCGGCGTTGGTAGAGGACGATTTCTGCGGTCAGCGCTCCCAGCAGCACATCGGCGAGATAGTCGGAATCGGCGGCCGGGAAAAGCTCGCTCAGGAGCGCGGCGACGTGCGCGCGGTTTGCGCCGTAGACGCTATGCGACAGACGCTCGCCCGGCGCTCCGCTCTCGGCGGCGAGCAGCAAATCGCCCCGCGCGTCGATCTCCTCGAGCATTCGCTGGCCGAAGGCGATCAGCCGCTCGCGCGCGGGCGCGCCGGGTCCCAAGGGAGGGGCGCCGCGAATGAAGCCTTCCTGAAAGGCCCGCTCCCGTTCGTCCAGCAGCGCGCGAAGCAACCCGATTCGATCCCCGAAGCGGCGAAACAGCGTGCCCTTGCCGACCCCGGCCGCACAGGCCACGTCGTCCATCGTGACGCAGTCGACACCCCGCTCGGCAACGAGCCGGGCGCCGGCGCAGAGGATCGCACTTCGGTTGCGCGCGGCGTCGGCACGCTCATGACGCGCGAGCTCTAGCGGCAGCCCAGGCAGAACCATGGGGAGCGCTCCCGCTTGGGGGGTCTGCCTGGTGCTTTCCGGACTGTGGGTGCTTTTCGGACTGTGGTCCACTTATGTTATCCTAGCGCTATTCGGACTGTAGTCCGATTACTCCAAACAAGCTTCAGAAGGGAGCATCCCATGTCAACGAGCGCCATAGCAAAAGCCGCCACCGACCTGCCGGTCGGCGCCTGGCAGCTTGATCCGACCCACTCCTCCGCGAGCTTCGCCGTCACGCACATGGCCGTCTCGACCTTCCGCGGCCGGTTCGAGCACCTCGACGCCAGCCTCGCCGTGAGCGAGGATGGTGCCGCGGAGCTTCGCGGCACGGTGCGGGCTGATTCGATCGTCGTCAACGACGAGAACCTGCAGGCGCACCTCGGCTCGCCGGAGTTCTTCGACGTCGAGCGCTATCCCGAGCTTCGCTTCGTCTCGAGGTCCCTGCGCCGAGATGGTGATCAGCTGATCGCCGATGGCGAGCTGACGATCAAGGACCAGACCCACCCCGTCGAGGCTCGCGGCACGATCACCGGGCCGACCGAGACGCTGGGCGGCGTGGTGAAGATCGGCGTCACGCTCGAGACGGTCATCGACCGCAGGGCGTTCGGCCTGAGCTTCGTCGCGCAGCTCCCCAAGGGGGGAGACGTCGTGGCCAACGAGGTCAAGCTGACCGTCGAGCTCGAGCTGGCACGAGTAGAGGAGTAAGCGCGTGCGCGTCCTGGGCATATCAGGCTCGCTGCGGCGCGACTCCCACAACCGGCGCTTGCTTCGGGCGGCAGCACGGCTGTTGCCGCCCGAGGCGGAGCTGGTCGTCTTTGACGGGTTAAAGGAGATACCGCCATTCGACGAGGACGACGAGAGCGCCACGCCCAGCGCGGTGACGCGCTGGCGTGAGGCGATCGCCGACGCCGATGCGCTCCTGTTCGCAACGCCTGAGTACAACTCCTCGATTCCCGGGCAGCTGAAGAACGCCATCGACTGGGCGTCGCGCCCTGTCGCCAACGCCGTTCTGCGCAACAAGCCCAGCGCTGTCGTCGGAGCCAGCACCGGGATGTTCGGTGCGGTCTGGGCGCAGGCTGAGCTGCGCAAGGCGCTCGCCGCCGCCGGCGCGCGGGTGATCGACCGCGAGCTGCCGGTCGCCACGGCAGCGCAGGCCTTCAGTGAGGATGGGCTGCTCGCGGAGCGTGATCAGGTGCTGGAGCTCGACGGCATCCTCGTCGACCTCCTGGCCGAGCTGGGCTGGCCAGCAGCGTCCACTGCGGCGTCCGACATCGACGGCGAGGGGCTCGAGCCGAGCGCAACTCAAGCCGCCTGAGATCTGCCCGGCGCGGCGCCGCCGGTCAGCGCCGAGGGTGCGTCATCTCGTCGAGGCACACAGTCGCGGCGAGGATCAGCGCGTCGTTCTCGCCGGGTGCGATCTCGATGCCGTAGGTGTCGCGCACGCGGAACCATCGCTTCGAGATCTCCGCGACCCGCTCGCCATCGCGCTCGATCTGATACTCGTGCTCGACGACGTTGCCCTTCGCGCCCAGCTCACCGCCGTCGGCGAGCTCGATCGCAAAGCGATCGCGCAGCGGGGTGATCAATGCCTTGTGAATCTTCGCGACCGTCTCTGCGCCGCGTTCGATCTCCATCGTGTCGCGGATGCGAAGCTTCTTCTCCTGGATCTTCAATAGCTCCTCCCCGGACGGGCTCTCGAGGATGAATGTGCTGCGGATCCGCAGCGCCTTGCCGTTTACCTTGAAGGCGTGCTCACCATCTTGGTTGTCGATCCAGAAGTCGTCGCCGATCGCAAACATCTTCTGGCGCATCTGATAGCGCGTGCCGACGGGCCCGTCGTCTTTGCGCAGGAGTCCCATTCGTCTCTCCCCTCAGCCCGTTCATCGTGCCGACAATCGTAATTCGCGAGCGTCCCGGCAGGGAGCTTCGCCGGGCGAGCCCGGCCGAGCGTCCCGGCAGGGAGCTTCGCCGGGCGAGCCCGGCCGGCTCTCAACCCCGATGCATCGCTGGCATACTCGACCCGGCGCTCGTCTGCGGGCGATCGCCGACGGGTGTCCCCCAGCGCGACGCTCGTTCGTCGTAGGGACGACAACACAGTCTCCCAAGGAGGTCGAGATGAAATACGCACTGCTCGTCTATACCAACCCTGGCTCGTATGAGGCGCTTTCCGATGAGCAACGCGAAGCGGTAACCGCGGAGTACGTCGCGCTCGCCGGCGACTCCCGCTGCGCAGACACCGCCCAACTGCAGCCGGTGGACACCGCCACAACGGTACGCGTGCAAGACGGACGGACGCTGACAACCGACGGCCCGTTTGCCGACACAAAGGAGCAGTTCGCCGGCTACTACGTGTTTGCAGCCGACGACCTCGACGAGGCGATCCAGCTCGCATCCCGCGTCCCGGCCGCAACGATGGGGGGCGCTGTCGAGGTTCGCCCGGTGGTCGAGCGATAGCTTCGGTCGAGCGTGTCTTTCGCGAAGAGTGGGGACGCGTCCTCGCTCACCTGATCAGCTTCCTCGGCGACTTCGACCTCGCCGAGGAGGCGGCTCAGGAGGCATTCGCGATCGCGACCGAGCGTTGGTCGCGCGCGGGCGTGCCCAGCAATCCGAGGGCCTGGCTGGTCGCGACCGGGCGCAACCGGGCGATCGACCGGATCCGCCGCGAGCGGACGCTCGCCAGGAAGACGCGGCTGCTTGACGTGTCCGAAGCATCCGAGGACCAGATGGACGACTCAGTCATCGGCGACGAACGGCTCGAGCTGCTGTTCACCTGCTGTCACCCTGCGCTTGCCCTCGATGCGCAGGTCGCACTCACCCTGCGGGCGCTCGGGGGGTTGAGCACGGAGCAGATCGCGCGTGCGTTCCTTGTCAGCGAGGAAACGATGAAGCGGCGCCTGTCGCGCGCCAAGCTGAAGATCAAGGCGACCGGAATCCCGTTTGCCGTGCCGGCCGACCATCTGCTGCCGGATCGTCTGCAGGCGGTCCTCGCGGTGATCTACCTGATCTACAACGAGGGCTACGGCGGCCGGATGGATCTCGCGGCGGAGGCGATCCGGCTCGCGCGCATGCTCGCCGCGCTGATGCCGGACGAGCCGGAAGCGCACGGGCTGTTAGCGCTGATGCTGCTTCACCATGCCCGGCGCAGGGCGCGGTTCGCGGGCGGTGACCTCGTGCTGCTCGAAGATCAGGACCGATCGCAGTGGGACGCTCACGAGATCGCCGCCGGGCGGCGAGCGCTCGACCGCGCGATCGCGCTGCACGGCAACGGCCCTTACGTGCTTCAGGCCGCGATCGCCTCGCTGCAGGTCGAGGAGCGGATCGACTGGGGCGAGATCGCCACGCTCTATGCCCGGCTCGCGCAGATCACCGGCTCGCCGGTGATCACGCTGAACCGGGCCGTCGCGGTGGCCGAAACCGACGGGCCCCAGCAAGCCCTGCGGCTGGTCGACCAGCTGGAGCTCGACGATTACCAGTATCTGCACTCGACGCGGGCCGAGCTGCTGCGCCGTCTCGGCCGCGACGAGGACGCGCGGATCGCCTACGAGCGCGCGCTGAAGCTGGCCAGCTCAGAGGCCGAGCGGCGCTTTCTCGCCCGGCGGATTGCCGGGCTCTAGGACCCGCGCGCCGAAACACAAGCGGGTTCACAAGCGGGTTTAATCAGCAAGTGCGCTGGGCGCCGCTGCGAGTCGGTCAGCGAGCTCGATCGAAGGCGTTCGATCCTGCACGCCTGCGACGCGCGCAGGGATCGCTCCGGGAAAGCCCGACGTGCGCGGCGGGCTGTGTCTTGCCGCCGCCTTCCTGGCGCCGATCGCGCTCGGCGAGGCTCTCGGGAAAACGCTCTCGGGACTGTTCGTCGGGATCGGAGCGTTCATGGTCGCCAACGCCGATCTCGGCGGCCCTTACGCGACCCGCGCGCGCGTCCAGGCCGCCGCCGGCGCGAGCGTCGTGGCGAGCGTCGTCCTGGGGATGGTGTCCGGCAAGCACTACACGATCGCGCTGCCACTGGCGGCGCTCGTAGTCATGGCCGGCGCGATGGCGGGCGCGATCGGACCGGGAGCGGCGATCGTCGGCGTGCTCGCGTCGTTCGGCCTCGTGATCGGCATCGGCATCGCTGGCACCCCGCCGATCAGCCGCTGCTGCGCGCCGCAGAGCTGGCGGGCGGCGCGATCTTGGCGATGGCGCTGTCGCTGGCGCCGTGGCCGTTTGAGCCAATGCGCCCGGCGCGGACCGCGATCGCCGCGGCGTGGCGCGCGGTTGCAGCCCTGTGGGAAGCTACGCCCGCCGAGCATGAGGACGCCGAGGCGCAGGCCCTCAGAGCACTGGTGCGGGCGCGCGCAGCGCTCCCGCTTGCAGTCGAAGGCCGCTATGAGTTCGCGTTGAACGACTGCGGCATGTCCTTCGAACGGGCGGTCGCCTATGCACGTGGGCAGGGATCACAGCGAGCGCAAGGCGAGGCGGACCTCGCGCGGCGCGCGTCCGCTGCGCTGGCCAAGCCCAGGCCCGAAGCGCGCAAACATGAGCGCAGACCAGCTGTCGCAGCGGCGACAGCGCCGCGCGAGCGAGCGGTCGCGCGCGCGCTCACGCGCATCCGCGCGCAGCTGACGCTCAGCTCCTCGCTGTCTCGCCACGCCCTGCGGCTGGGCGTCGCCGTGGTCGTCGCGCTGCTGCTCGTGCCGTTCGTCGACCGCGCCAACGGCGCCTGGATGGTGACCGGCGCCCTGATCGTGATGAAGCCTGCATTCGGCGGAACGGTCAAGACCGCGCGCCAGCGCGCTGCGGGCACGGTGATCGGTGCCGCGCTGGCCGGGGCGCTGGCTGTTCTGACGTCAGATCCGTGGGTGCTGCTAACGGCAGCGTTCCTTGCGGCTTGGCTGGCGGAGTGGCTGATCATGCTGAGCTTCACACTCTTCGCCGTTTGCATAACCCGCTCTCGATCCTGCTGGCAAATGTGTTGGTCCCGGGCAACTTCGAAGTCGCCTGGCAGCGCACCTTCGATGTCGCCGTCGGCGCAGCGATCGGCATCGTCGTCTCGATCCTCGTGCTGCCGCAGCCGGTCAAGGACACGCTACCCGCGCGGCTTACAGCCGCGATCGACGCCGTCGGCGAATTTCTCGACACCGTTATCGCAGCATTTCGCGATCCAGTAACTGACACTCATCCGGCGCGTGCCAAGGCCGAGCGGGCGCTCCTGGACCTGAACATCCTGGTCGGCCAGCCCGCCAACGAGCCGTCGACCTGGCGACAGGGTGCCGGCCCCAGCGCCGACGCGACGCGAGTCCTGCGCGCTGTGGTGGACGATGCGGCAACGATGCTCGCCGGCGATGGCCCGCCCCCAACCGGGCGCCTGGAGGCCGCGGATCGCGGCTTTGTGCGAGGCAGTCCAAGAGCAACGGCCGCCGGCGTTGGCCGTCTCATCCGTGGACACGGCCGTCGACGCTGACCTCAATCGGCTGTCGGAATCGCTCGCGCGGCTGCTCGAGGAAAGCACTCGGCCCTCGTCGCCGGTCCTGTCGTCAACGTAGGAGGATCCCACGAAGACCTCGCCAACATGGGTTGAATGGCGTGGCCCTGGACGAGGATCTAACTTTCGATCGGAGTGTCCGGCGCCTTTCCCCACTCCGCCCAAGACCCGTAATAGACCCGCACATCCGGGTAGCCCAGGAGGTGGGTCAGGGCGAACCATGCCTCGCTGGCCCTGTTTCCGATCGTGCAGTAGGTGGTCACGGTGCTCTGCTCGGTGACACCCGCGCGCTGGAATATGGCGCGAAGCTCGTCGGGATTCTTGAGCTTCCCGTCGTCGTCTCGCAGCAGTTCGATCGGCATGTTGACCGCGCCGGGCAGGCGTCCCGCTCGGCCTACGTCCTCGGTGGCTCCCGAGGGCCAGAAGCGCTCCCCGCTGAACTCGGGCTCGGAGCGTACGTCCAGCAGCAGCTGCGAGGAATCACCGATCGCGGCTTCGACCATATCCCGGGAAGCGAGGAGATCCTGATCCTCGACGATCGAGCGATCGGTCTCCGCGGACGGCTCGGGCACGTCCGCGCTCCACGCGTGCCCCGCCAGTGGCCACTGCTCGCGCGAGTCCACCAGCATGCGCACGTCCTTGTGACCGTACGCCTTCAGCAGCCAGAAGCCGAGCGGCGCAGCATAGCCATACGTCACCGTCGTGCTCTGCGGCGTAACGCCGGAGCGCGACAGCAACCGTCCAAGCTCGTCTCGTCCGATAGGCCTGTAGTGCGCGTCGCGCAGGTCCCCGTACGCGTTCCACAAAACTGCTCCCGGAATATGTCCCTCGTCGTACGCGGCGCGACTGACGTCCACTTCCACCAAGCGAAGCGCAGGATCGCCGAGGTGCGTTGCGATCCTGCGCTTCGACGATCGCACTGTCAGATTCCGGCATCGCGCTCCCCCAAAGGCAAAAGTTCAATCGAGCCGCCGGCGAACAGGCGCCCCCCGGTAAGCAGGAGCCTAGCGGAAGCGCCTGCTCTTGCCCTGATGTCCGGCCGGCGCAACCAGGAGCTTATGGAGCGAGAGCGTACGTCGATTGGCTGACGAACTGGGCTATGCAGTCGGCGATCGCCGGCGACTGATCCTCCTGGAAGAAGTGCTTGCCCGGTAGGCCGCGGATCGTTTGCAGGCCGGCTGCCGCGCGTGCCTTCTCTCCGTAGTCGCCGACCTTCAACGCCGGGTCATCGACGGCCCACACAACCTGGACTGGGTAAGCCACGTCATGTACTGCGCTGCGATAGAGCGCCTGCTTCTCGATCGTGGTCTCAGTGCTGCGCATGACCTGTAGGAAGGAGCGTCCTCGATCATCGCCTCTCATCAGCTCGAGATAAGCATCGATCTCCGCCCTGGCAATCTGGGAGGTATCACCGATTCCCTGGAGCTTCATCAGCGAGCGGAAGCGGCGGGACCATCCCAGCGAGCCATAACCTGCCGATTACTGGATGCCGAAACGGCCTCATCGACCAGGGCGGTGAGAACGAGGCGACGTCGATCATCGTGTTGAGGAGGGTTAACGACGCGACCCGCCGCGGCATCGTGGTCGCGAGCTCAAAACCAACCGGCCCGCCGATGTCATGTACGACGAGATGAAACCGATCGAGCTCGAGCTCCGTGACAGCCGCTACCGCGAACCGCCCAAGACCGCTCCAGCTGTAGTCAAAATCGACGGGCCGTTCGGCGAGTCCGAAGCCGGGGAGGTCGAACACGACACCGTGCAGACCCCGGCGCCTTAGCTCTGCGAGCAGCTTTCGGTACATGAACGATGATCCCCACATTCCGTGGACGCAGAGGACTATCGGGCCGTTGCCCTCCTCTCGGATGAAGCTCCGGATGCCGCCTGCGCTGAAGCTCCTCCCCGCTTGGCGGTGCGCGGCGAGCACCTCCGCGGTGGTCTGCTTGCCGCTTTGACGTGAGCGCGTTCGCGCCGCCGAGCTCATCGCACCTCCTTCGTCGGTCATGTCCGTGTGTCGCTTGTCGGCGAGTGATGACACGGTTGCTTGAGTAGCGTCGCGCCGAGACTGTAGGCGCTCGTTGTGGCGCGCGGACCGACGCGGACGAGATATCGGCACGATCGGCGGCCAATCTGGCAGCCACGGTCAATTTTTGCGCAGCGCGCGGCCTGACGCGGCGTACACTGCGGCACTGGTAGCCGATCGTGAAGCACGTGTTCTCGACATCTGAAGTCGCGCCGGCGCGACGCCTCGCCTACTGGCGCGAGATGATCGACAGGACGTTTGTTTCCCTCGACATCAGCCCCCTGTCCGCCGCCAAGACCAGACCGGGATTCGATGGCTCGGTCAGCATGGGAGACGTCGGCGAGCTCCGGGTCGCGCGCGTCGAGGCCGATCCGATGGCCGCAGTCCGCTCGCGGCGTCATGTCGATGCATCGGACGAGGACGACTACTTGCTCGCGCTGCAGGTTCGCGGCTTCGCGCGCGCCGCCCAGGATCGTCGCAGCGTAGCGCTCAGAGCTGGTGACCTCGCCTTATTCGACAGCTCGCGGCCGTACGCGATCGAGTTCCACGCGGCCGGCTCCTTTGAGCACGTCATCTACCGCGTCCCTCGTCGAGCGCTCGACAGCCGATGCTCCTCGCTGGAGGGCGCAACGGCTCTACGAGTCCCGAGCACCGGAGCCGAGGGCAAAATCGCGGCGCCCTACTTGAACACGCTCGCGACGCTCACCCGAGCCAGCATTAGCCGCTCTGTCGAGCAGCTTGCGGCGACCGCGATCGACCTGCTCGCCACGGCCCTGCTCGCGGCAACCGCTACCGGCTCCGCCGAGCCCGAAACCCGCTCGCGATCAACCCTCGTCGTGGTCAAGCAGCGGACACTTGCGTGCATCAGCGATCGTGACCTTTCCCCAGCGAGCGTCGCCGCGGCCAGCTTCATCTCGGTGCGACAGCTGCATCGCCTGTTCGCCAACCAGGGAACGAGCTTTGGCGCATTCGTCCGCGAGGAGCGCCTGCGCCGATGCCGTAAAGACCTCGCCGACCCACGGTTTAGTCATCAAACCATCGGGGAGATCGCCGCGCGCTGGGGCTGTCCCAGTCCGGCGCACTTCACGAGAATCTTTAGCGCTCGATACGGGATCACGCCGCGCGACTTTCGTCAAAGCACAGAGCGCGGTCGTGGCACGACCTAGCCTCGGTCTGTGCCAGCGGCTACGGTCTTCCGCTCAGCTCTGCCCGCCGGCGCGAAGCCGGTTGGCACTCGCCTGAGGGCGTGCGATGCGATCACGCGGTCGATCAGCCCGTACTCTCGCGCCTGCTCGGCCGTGAAGTAGCGGTCGCGGTCCATGTCCTCGTGAACGCGCGCCAGCGTCTGATTGGTGTGGCGCGCGTAGATCTCGTCGATCCGCTCGCGCAGCGCGAGGATCTCGCGGGCGTGGATCTCGACGTCCGCGGACTGGCCCTCGAAGCCGCCCGAGGGCTGGTGTATCAGGATGCGGCTGTTGGGAAGCGCCATGCGCTTGCCGGCAGCGCCGCCCGCGAGCAGGAGCGAGCCCATGCTCATCGCCACGCCGAAGCAGATCGTCTGCACATCGGGCTTGACGAACTGCATCGTGTCGTAGATCGCCAGCCCCGCGTAGACGCTGCCTCCGGGCGAGTTGATGTACAGCGAGATGTCCTTATCGGAGTCGTCGCTCTCGAGATGCAGCAGCTGCGCGACTACGAGGTTCGCGACCTGGTCGTCGACGGGCGTGCCGATGAAGACGATTCGCTCGTTGAGCAGCCGCGAGTAGATATCGAATGAGCGCTCGCCGCGCGGGCTCTGCTCGACGACCATCGGGATCAGCGTCATAGTGCTCTATCCTTTCGACAACGAGACGGTTGTCAAAAGACAATAGCAACCATTTGGTTGTCAAGGAGGTCATGATGGAGGTCTCGCGAGAGGTGCAGATCGACGCCTCGCCCGAAGAGGTCTGGGAGGCTCTCATCAGCGAGGAGGGACGCGCACGCTGGCTTGACGAGCCCGAGCGCGACATCCACGTCGAGGCGCTCGACCCGCCCCACCGACTCGTCTGGTGGTGGGGGAGCGCTGCGGAGCCGTTCACCCGGGTCGACTTTCAAATCCTCGCCTCGCCTGGGGGAACGCGCGTGGTCGTGACCGAGAGCGCGCCGGGATTTCCGCTGGCGACGCTCGCCGCGAGCTTCGCGGCGGTGGCCGCTTGAGCGACGACGTCGGAGCGGTGTTCGCCGCGCTGGCGGACCCGACCAGGCGACTCGTCGTACAGGCCCTGCTCCACGATGAGACGACCTCGGTTCCGGCGCTCAGCGCGGTCCTCCCAATCACGCGTCAGGCGATCGCCAAGCACCTCAGCACGCTCGACCAGGCCGGTCTCGTCGAACGCGCGCCCGCCGCGGGGCGCGAGGTGCAGTACCGGCTACGGATGGGCGCACTGGCGACGGCATCCGCCTGGCTCGCAGAGGCCGAAGCGGCTTGGGAGGATCGCCTTGGCAAGCTCAAGCTGACCGTCGAGCAACGCGACTGACGGGTATCACCCGACGTGAGCTAACCCCTAACCTACCCCCGGAGGATCGAACGATGAGCACGAGCACGTCCGAGACCTGGCCGCCTCTGTCCTACGCCGAGTGGAAGCCGACGTGCGACACGCTGCACGCGCACACCCAGGTTCTCGGCAAGCTGGCCGCGGCGCTGGCGCCGCCCGAGCCACAGCTCCAGCATGCGGCGCTGCGCCTGACCGCGCGCGGGTGGGAGACGCTCGCGCTGCCCGCGCCCGACGGCTCCGGAGCACTTGTCGCAGCGCTCGATCTCCACGCGCACGAGGCGGTCGTCGAGCACAGCGACGGTCGCCGGCGTGCCGTCGCGCTAGCGCCCGACCGGCCGGTCGCTGACGTGACGCGCGAAGTTCTGGACGCTGCCCGCCAACTGGCTGGAGACGTCGAGATCGACCCCGCCCCGCAGGAGGTCTCGTGGAACGTCGCGCTCGACGAGGATCGCGAGCATTCCAGCTACGTGCCCGAGCAGGCTGCCGTCTATTTCGCCGCCGCGACCCAGGCCGCGCTCGTGCTCGCGGACTTTCGCGCCCCGTATCGCGGACGCTCCACCCCGGTCAACGCGTGGTGGGGCTCGTTCGATCTCGCGGTGAATCTGTTCTCCGGCCTACCCGCCGACCCCCCGTCGGATGACTTCATCATGCGCAACGCGATGGACGCTCAAGAGGTCGCCGTCGGCTGGTGGCCGGGAGACGAGCGCTACGACAAAGCGGCGTTCTACGCATACGCACACCCGGCGCCGGAGGACTTCGCCGACGCCGCGCTGTCGCCCTCCGCGGCGCGGTGGGATGCGGAACTGGGCGAGTACATCCTGGACTGGGAGGATGTCCGTAAAAGTCCCGATCCACATGCCTTCGCGCTCGAGTTCGCCCGGTCGGCGTTTCGCCACTCTTGCGTCGTCGCCGAATGGGACCCAGTGCTGACGGCCACCGCCGAAGGCGAACCGCCGCCGGTCAGGTGAGTTCGAGCGGCGGATAGATTGGGAACCAGTAACGGAAGCATCGGGAATCCGCAAAAGCGTTTCACCGCGGCAGTAAGGCTGTGTGCGAATCAGTTAACCGCTGCACTCCGGTGCGCGGGCTAACCCGTGAGCGCAGCGATCCCGTTGCGCGCCAGCGCGGCCGCCAGCAGCACGACGAGCACCGCGGCGAGTGTCCTCGCGTGCCGTTCAAGCCAGCCCCGCGCTCTGTGAAGCACAGACATCGTCGGCTCGCGCGCGACAACCAGTGATACGAGGGCAACCAGCAGCGGCAGCAGCGAGACAACTGCGAAGCCGAGCCAGTAGACGATGTATTCGCCCGCGCTCGGGTTGAGCTGTGAGATGTCCTTCAGCGCGATCGGAATGAAACCCCCCGGGTTCGCGAGCGTCGCGCCCGCGCCGATGACCGCGATCGCCGGCGAGGATGCGAGCGCGCTCATTTTCTCGATCGCGTCTGTGGTACGCCTGGGATTGGCCGGACGCCGCAGCGCCCACACGACAACGACGAGTAGGAGCACGGCCGCGACGAGGTCGAAGATCGCTACCCAGGTGGGAGGGGCACTGGACGAGCTCGCGGGCGCGGCCGCGTTGCCGAGCACGAAGGCTGCCACGACGCCGATGATCAGCGTTATCCCGAACGCACCCAGGAAGAACCACAGCCCGGTCCGCAGCGGGCGCTCGCCGAGCACGAGCGCCAACACGGTGAACGTCAGCGTTGTCGGTGAGAGCATCGCCGCTAGCGCGGTCAAGCCGAGCTCGACATCGACCGAGGTCACCGACCACCACCGTTACGTGCGTCGCTGCCCGGCGCGCCGATCACGCCAGCAGATCGACGGCTGGAGGGGATTCTGCAACGGCGCCCTGGTGGCGCGGGAGGTAGTTCTGGGGGAACGCGAGCACGCGAGAGCGGATTATTCCAGCTGGTTTCCCGGTCAAAAGACCGGCACGCGCGGGACCGTCTTGAACCAGTCCTGCGCGCTATGGTCTGCCTGTCCGAGGAAGGGAGTAACGATGAGCAATGGCAACGACCAGCCCGGCGATCTGCCGCTGCCCCCCCTGAGTCCTCGGGCGAACGCGGCGCCTATCCGCCACCACCCCCCGGAAGCCGATCCCCACCGCAAAGCCCACGCGATCCCGCACAGGGCGGTGGTGCTCCACCGCCCTCTTCGGGCCGCGCCGGCCCCGGCGGCTGGGCGATCGCTGCCGGTGCCGCTCTGGTGATCGCATTGATCGTCGTCGTGATCCTGCTCGTGTCTGACAAAAGCTCCAAACACACGCCGACGGTCAACAACCAGTCGCTCAGCATCGGCCACAGCACGACGACGACCGTCTCGCCGACGGTCACGCAGAAGACGACGGTCAGCACACCAACCACGACGGTCACGGCGCCGACCACGACCGCTACCACACCGGCCAAAACGACAACCAAGACGACGACGGTCACCACGCCCGCCCCCGCGCCAACCGGCACCGCCACCAGCTCATCGAGCGGGCACGCGACGACCGACACCGGCCCAGCCGCCGCACCCTAGAGTCGCACGCACTCAAAAGCGCGCGCGGCGATTGCATCGCGAGCCGGGCGCGATCCGTCCGGGCATTGCACGAACCTGCGCGAGCCGATGTTGCAGCTGCGGGTATTTGGAGATGCCTCGACCATGGCCGAGGCGGCCGAGCGCCTTGCCGCGCTGCCCGGTGCGCGCCACGTGAGCGTGATCAGCGATGGGCGCGCGGGGAACGCACTCGTGACCGCGGACGTGCGCGCCGCGGCCGCCGACGCCGCGCTCGCGACAGTTCGCGGGCTCGGCATTGCTGGTGAGGACGCGACGCTTCTGCGCCTGGACGCGGTCGGCTCCAGACTGAGCGACGATGAACCGGTGACGCTCGTCTGGGCTGACCTGCTCGGACAAGCGCGGGTCAACGCGCGGACGGCCGTTCGCTACTTGGTGTTCATGGCCGTCGCCGGGGTGATCGCGGCGTTCGGCGTGATCGACCAGGATGAGATTCTGATCGTCGGAGCGATGGCGGTCTCACCCGACCTGCTACCGGTCACCGCGGCTTGCACCGGCCTGGTGCTGCGCAGGTGGCGGCTGATTCGCGGCGGGCTTGTCTCGCTTCTTATCGGGCTCGGCGTGGCCTGTCTGCTCTCCGCCGCCGTCACCGGATTGCTGAACCTTCTCAATCTGCTGCCGGCCGACTTCGTCCCGCACGAGATCGGGCTCGCGTCGGTTCAGCACGTCGAAGCCGAGACGATCCTCGTCGCCTTCGCCGCCGGAGTGGCAGGGATGCTGGCGGTCGAGACGCGGGCGAGTAGCGGGGTCGGCGTCGCGATCTCGGTGACCACGATCCCCGCCGCTGCCTTTCTCGGCGTGGCCGCGGGGATCGGCCAGCTGACAAAGTCGTTGTCGGCGCTCGGGGTGCTCGGGGCGAATATCGCGCTGATGCTCGTGGGGGGCACGCTCGCGCTCGCCGTTCAGCGCAAGCTCGCGCCCGCGCACGAGTGACCAGGGCGCTTCGGCGCTCGTCCACGAGTCTCCGATTGCGCAGGCTTGCATCTGAGCCCGCTATATGCGGAAAATCGGGTCTAAGCGCTTGCACCGGCGAGCGGTGCGCAGGACAATGCGCCCGTGCCTCCCGGCCCCGAGGAGCAGATCGGCTTCCAAAGCGGCATTCGCCCACTGTTTCGCGAGCACGATCGCGAGTCGATGGAGTTCGCATTTGATCTCTGGGGCTACGACGAGGTCAAGGAAAACGCGCGGGAGATCCTGGAGCGCCTGCACGATGGCTCGATGCCCTGCGACGGAGCTTGGACGCAGGAGAAGATCGAGACGTTCGAGCACTGGGTCGAGTCCGGGATGCAACCATGAGCGCAGGCCTGCTCTGAGGGTCCGGCCTGGCCGGCTGCGGTGGGTGGTCGGGGAGCTCTTAAGGCGAGTCACGGAAGCGCGGAGACTCGCGTCGCGGGAGGCCTGGCCGGCTCGCTCGCGAACTCGCCGATCGCGGGCAGCGAAAAGCACACGCACGTGCCTCGCTGGGCGGATGCGAGCCAGATCCTGCCGCCGTGGGCTTTGATGATCGCCTGCGCGATCGCGAGGCCAAGGCCGGCTCCGTCGCCGCTACGCGCGGGGTTGTTCTCGCCGCGGTAGAACGCCTCGAATACGTGCTCGCGCTCCTTGGGGGCGATGCCGCTTCCCTCGTCGGCGATCTGCACCTCGACCGTGCCGTCGAGCCGGCTCACGCGGGCGATCACGTCGCTGCCAGATGGGGAGTGGCGAATCGCGTTGTCGAGCAGGTTGAGCAGCACGCGGCGTATCTGAGAAGGGTCCGCGCGGGCGGCCAGCCGCCGCCCAGGACGCTGACCGGCGAGGGGCGTCGCCGTCAATTTCACTCCGCGTCTGGCGCCCGCGGCGCGCATCGCCGCTACGGTCTCGCCGACTAGCTCGCCGATCTCTACCGGTCCGCTGCTGAGAGTGAGCTCGCCCGCCTGGGCGCGCGAGAGCTCGAACAGGTCATCGATCAAAGCCGCGAGCACCGCGATGTGCGTCTGCATCTCTCTCAGGTAGCGTGCGCGGGTCGCTCCGGTCACGATCCGATCCTCGACGGCCTCGGTCAAGGCGCGCAACGCCGCGAGCGGAGTACGCAGGTCGTGCGAGATCGCGATCACGAGCCGTCGCCGCGCCTCGTCCGATGCTGCGCGCGCGGCCTCCTCCTTGCTGAGCTGCACGACCATCGCGTTGGCCGCGCTCGCGAGGCCGGCCAGCTCGTCGTCTCCGGCCGTGCTGAGCTCCGCGCGGCGGCTGCCCGCTCCAACCGCGCACAATCCGTGGCGCAGCCGTTCGATGTCGTCGACCACCGGGTCGGTGAGGAGGTTCGCGATGCTGAATCCGACGACCGCGATCACCGCTGCCATCACTGAGACGACCAGTGCGTCCTCGCCTGAGATGAACATGACACCTGCGGCTAGCCAGACGGCGGCGAGGATTGCGCCCACCGCGATCCCGACGGCGAGTGCCAGTTGACGCCGCAGCGGGCCGATCTGCTTGCGCGCGCGGCCTGCTCCGACCGCGACCGCAAGCGCGCCGGCCGACACCGCGATCAGCAGCTCGAGCGTCTCCAGGCCGGCGTGTGGCCCCGAGCTCGCGGCGAGCACCGCCGCTCCCAGCCCGCAGGCGATCACGCTCGTGAGAAGCGCTCGGGTCATCGTCGGTCTGTCCTGATAGCGGCCCGCGGCGATCTGCGGAAGCGATAGCCCGCGCCCCGCGCGGTCTCGATGTAGCGGGGTCGGGTCGGATCGCGCTCGATCTTCGCTCGCAGCCGGCGCACGTGCACCGTCACCGTGCTCGTGTCGGTGAAGAACGCAGCGTTCCACACCGTTTCCATTAGCTGTCCGCGGCTGAACACGCGGCCGGGGTTTGCCGCGAGATATCTCAGGAGCTCGAACTCGCGCGTTGTGAGTGCGACCTCGCGGCCGTCGACTTCGACCGTGTGGGAAAGCGGGTCGATGACCAGACCGTCCGCCTCGATTCGTTCGCTCGGCGCCGCGCTTCGCGCACGGGGAGCTACGCGGCGCAAAACCGTGTCCGTGCGCGCCACGATCTCCGCGGGCGAGAACGGCTTGACGACGTAGTCATCGGCGCCGCGCCGCAGTCCGGTGATGCGCTCCGTCTCCTCGCCGCGGGCGGTGAGCAGAATCACCGCGGGCGGTCCTCGTCGACCTTCGCGCTCGGGCTCATGCGCACGGAGCCGGCGCATGACCTCGTAGCCGTCGAAACCCGGGAGCATCACGTCGAGGACGATCAAATCTGGCCGCCACGAGCTCGCCACGCTCACCGCGCGCGGCCCGTCGCCGGCGATGCGGGTCTCGTAGCCGGCGCGCTCGAGATAGCGTGCCACGACCTCCGCGATCGTCGGCTCGTCGTCGACGACCAGCACCGCGCCTCGGCGCTGCTCGCTTCGGCTCGGTTGAGCAGTCGAGCTCATGCGAACGTCAGCTCGAGCGCCGCGAGTTCGTCCGCGGCACTCGCGTGTCGAATTTGAAGTCAGGGTCGCTGCTCGCGCGCATCAGCACCTCCGTGCTGATCATGATTGCCGATACCCGCATGCGTCACATCCACAGGGCAGGCCGCGGCAGCGCTCCTCGGCGCGCCGCGGCCTGCCCTGGGCGTCATCACTGCGCGGCGATTCCCTCGCCGCCCGCGGCGCCGGGAACGACCACCGAGCCGATCTTGGCGAGCGTGCCGTCGGGTTCGATCGCGAACTCATCGACGATCCCTTCCCCGCCGGTCTGCACATAGAGGAAGCGCGCTCCGCCGGCCACCGTCGCGTCCACCGGTCCAGCGTCGGTGCTCGTCATCGAGATCGGCGTCAGCAGCTGTCCGCCAAGGCTCGATTCAAAGCCCGTGACCGAGCCGCTTCCGGTGTTGGACGCGTAGAAACGCCCACCTGCGCGCACGACCCAGCACGAGCTGGTTCCTCCGGTCAGAACCGAGTCGAGCTGCGCGATCGTGCCGTCTTCTCTTAGTTCGAAGCTCGCCAGCGCGCTTGGCCCGGCCTCGCTCAGGAGCAGGTGTCCGTGGCGATCAAATGTAACCGCGAACGGGACCGCGCCCGGGAGCTGGGTGAGCGTGGGCGCCTTCGCCAGACGTCCCGCCGGCGTCACGCGAAAGACATCGACGTCGTTGCCGTTTTCCTTTGTCGTGACGATCAGCTGTGACCCTCCGGGCGAGAAGGAGACCTGTCCCGGCGTGTTTGTGAACTGCGGAGTCGCCGACGGGTTGAGGCCAAGCGCGCGCGTCGATCCCGGGATCGGGAGCAGCCGGCCGGCGAAGACCCTGAAGCCCTGCAGCGACCCGCCTTCCAAGGCGTTCAGCACATAGACGAGGCCGTTGCTCACGCTGACACTCGCCGGGAACGATCCCCCCGAGGCCAGCACCTGGCGCAGCGCCAGGCGATCACCGAACACCGCGAACACCGAGATCGAATCGCTGCCGGCGTTCACCGCAACGAGCAGGCCATCGTCGCGATCGTAGGTGAGCGAGCCCTGCGCGGCGAGGTGATCGACGACCGAGCCTCCGAGCGCCCCGCCCAGCCCACCGGTGTCATAGGTGCCGGCGGGCGCCAGCGTCCCGTCTGCGGCGCGATCGTAAGCCACGATCTGGTTGCCGGCCGGATTGTCCGTCTGGACGAAAACCGCGCGATCTGTCGCGAAGGCGCTGGCCGCCTCGGCCGCGGCCAGGGTTGCGGCGGCCACGGCGCCGAAAGCGAGCAGGCGCAGGCTGCGGTTGAGTAGGTGCATCTGAGGCTCCTCGTAGTCGCGGAAGGACAGCGCCCTCCTGGTTATCCCTTCCCGCAACAGTTCACGGGGCCGGCATTACGGTTTCCTTACAGTGCCTCGACGGGGTGGGTTTCGCGCCGGCCGGCCGGTCCAGGCGACGCGGCGCCGGCGGGCGCATCCTCGCCAACAGGAGGAGCGGAGGCCTCGAGATGAAGCCTGGGATGCGGTCTCCTGGCTGAGCAGCCCGCTCGCGGGCTTGGGGGCGGACCCGGCCGCAGGTCGGGTCCGCCCAGATCACTATCGAGCTGACCGTCTGCTAACCCTGATCCACCGTTTTCACCTGAGCGGGTGTAGTCCGCCGGTTGAGGGGCGGGTCGGGCTCTTGTTGCGGTTCTGCTGAACCGGCAGGGGGCGTGCGCTCGTGGCTTCTCGGCCGTTCGCTTCGACGTTGCGGGGCGTTTCGGCGCAGGGTGAAGCCGTCGTGCGCCGGGACGGAGTCGATCGTCGGCGGGGGTGGTGGTGTGGCTATGGGCCTGCCGCGTCGGGCAATGCCCGCAGCTTCGCGAAGGCTGCTGTGAGGGCGTCGGCCCAGGGCCAGGTCCGTGGCAGGCGCAGGGTGAGGCGCCGGGCGGAGCGGACGAGCTTCCCGGCGACGTGCAGTAGGCGCTGGCGGATGCGCTTGGGCTCGGCCAGGGCGAGCTCGCCCTCCAGGCAGAGCAGTGCGCTCCAGCGAAGGAGCGCCTGCGCGATCAGCGAGATCTCAAGCCAGGCTTGGTTGTGGGCGAAGGCGGCGAAGGGCATGTTGCGCATACCGGTTTGCTTGGCTGTGCGGATCGCGTCCTCGACGCGGGCGCGGCGGCGGTGGCGCAGCTCCAGGGCGGCGATGTCGGCGTCGTCCTGGTCGGTGATGAAGGCGGTGTGGCGGTAGCCGTCGGCGTCGAAGACCTCGAACTGGGCGCCGGGGTGGGGGCGCTCGCGACGGCAGATCAGCCGCGTGCCCTCGGGCCAGCTTGCGAGGTCGAGCCGGTCGGTCAGCTCTGTGACCTGGGCTCCTTCGCGCTCGGCGCCCTCCGCGTCGATCGCGCTCTGCCATGCCGATTCGCCCAGGCAGAGAATCGCCTCACGTACCCGCGTTTCGACCTCATAGCCGACCGAGAAGCGGATGCCGGCATCGCGACAGTCCTGGGTGAAGGCGTGGGTCCGTCCGCCGATGTCGGCCCGCGCCAGGATCTCGCGTTGGAGGTCCGCCTCGGGCAGCTGCTCAAGCGCGAGCTGCAGGACCTCGAAGTGATCGGCGGCGGTGTTGGCGCCGGCATTGCCAGGACGAAGCAGACCAGCCAGCGGCTCGCCGGTTTCGGCCAGGTAGCACAGCAGCGGAAAGAAACCAAAGCCGCCCTTGTAGTTGCCGGCCGCGTGCTCCTTCTCAGAATGAGCGCCCAGCAACGAGGCGTCGATGTCCAGGATGAGCTTCTCCGGTCGCGCGCCGGCATCCCAGGCACACTCCAGCGCCTCCGCACGGGCAGCACGGACCGCTTCCAGCAGGCTCGCGTCGATCGACTTGAGCACCCGGTGGACCGTCGTCTCCGACGCCACCGCACCGAACAGCGCCTGCTGACCGCGCAGCACACCCAGATCAGACACGTGATCGCCACCATCGGCGACAGCGACAGCGAGGTCGCGCAGGACGACGCCAGGGTCGTGGGCGCAGCGGCGCTGGCGAGTCGACGCCATCGCCCCCGAAAGCGCCGCGGTGAGCCCGAGCCGATCGGCCAGCTCGACCAACAGATAAGCACCAGCGTGAGAGACGAGCCCCTCACCGTCCGCCCTGACTTCTACCGTTCGCAACGCAGTTCGTGGCTTCACCTTCCGGGTGTCCTCCTGGCTCGGGGAATGGGCTTTCGCAAACCGCATTCTCATCGGCCAGGAGGACGTCCACAGCGCGCTTGGCAGATCCCTTATCGGTGGATCAGGGCTAAGCGACGGTGTGCTCCAAGACATAGAAGTCGGTGTCTGTCAGCGAGTAGATAAACGAGGCGGTCATCGTGACAGTCGCCGGACATCCTGTTGTGGAAGCGGCTTTGTTGAATTTCAGTTTCTGGTTGACGAACTTGGTTTCGTCCCGTTCCAGAACTTTCGTGGCATTCATTTTGCCTTTTAGGGCCGTGAAACTGTACTAGCAACCGGCGCCACCGGTGAAAAACAACGCAACGTCGGTCGGTTCAGCGGTGTTTTACTTTGAATGTTCCTTGCCGTCGCAGGGGCTGCCGCTAGCGGGCGTTCATGTTCCGCGTTAAAGCCTTGAGGGCGTCGGCGCTTGCCATGTCTGCCGGAAACGCCAACTCGATTGACAGCTCCGAGGTCGTGACCTCGATCGCGGTGCCGAACGTGGCGACGGTGGCGAATAGCGAAACTTCACTCCCATCGGCAAGACGCATCCGGATCAATGGAGAGATGATGTTTGCTGCCGCGGCGTCGGCGGCGGGTTCGGGATCGCGCTCCGGCGCCGGGTAGGCCTTCGCCTCCTCGAGCAGGCCGGCCAGCTCGTCGTCTCCGCTGAGCGCCACTTGACGCTCGAGGCGCCCGAGGAAATATGCCCGCACCTCTGGCAGATTGACGATGCTTCGGGCGAGGCCCTGCGGGTGCAGCCCGACCCGCATCACGTTGACAGGAGGCTCGAGCAGCTGCGGGTCGACCGACGCAGACAGCGCAGCCATGGCGGAGTTCACGGCGACCATGTTCCAGCGGCGATCGACGACGACCGCCGGGTAGGGCTCGTGCCCGGTGAGAATCAAATCGAGCGCCTCGCGCACAGGCGCAAGCTCGGCGTCGTGCAGCGAGCGCTCGGGGATCGCGGGGGCGTGGCCGGCGGCGAGCAGCAGGGCGTTTTGCTCGCGCAGGGGTAGATCCAGGTGCCCCACGATCCGCAGCAGCGTCTCGCGCCCCGGCCGCGAGCGCCCGGTCTCCACGAAGCTCAGATGGCGGGCCGAGATCCCGGCGTCGAGCGCCAGGTCCAGTTGCGTGCGTCCTCGACGCTCGCGCCACTTGCGCAGCAGCGAGCCGATCTCGCCCTGGGCGCTCACGGCTGTCATCCCGAACCACCTTAGCGGCTGGGGTTAGCAGGGTGATTACCCCGAGGTAATCGACGCCACGACTCCTGCCTGAAAGCATATCGGCTGTCGATCGAACGGAGGTAAGCCGGATGGCGGTCACAGCAGCCGAGCGGACGCAAAGCACCGCGTACAGCACGATCAAGCTCGCCGCGCTTGCAGGCCTGTCGAGTATCGCCCTTGGGCTCGCAGGGGTGATCGTCGATCAGATGTGGACGTTTCCCGGGACCGGCGCGACCGCCGCCGAAATCGCGGGCTTCGTCCAGGCGCATCGCTCGGCCTTGCTGGTGGCGATGGTCCTCAGCACAGGCGCGGTCGCGCTGTGGCCCGTCTTCGGCGCCGGCGTCTGGCTGTGGATGCGCGAAGCCGCCGGGGGCGAGAGCTTTCTGCCGGTGTGCTTTCTGGTCGGGCTCATCAGCTTCGTCACGCTTCTTTTGGCCGGCTTCACCAGCTTCTTCGTGTTGGTCTATCGCGCGCCCGCCGCGTCTGATCCGAGGCTGCTCTACGACCTCGCATTCGGTCTGCTCGCCATGTCCGGAGTCCCCACCGCGCTGGCGCTCGGCGCATACGCTGTCCAGGTATTCCGTGGCGGCCGCCTGCCGCGCTGGACGGGGGAGGTCGCGGTCGTCGCCGCGTTGGCGCATGTCGTGCTGCTGTTCTCGCTGGTGATCGCGAGCGGTTTTCTGTCACTCGAGGACGGAGTGACGATCGTGATTCCAGGCACCCTGTTCGCCTGGATCGTCTCTACGGCGCTGGCGATGATTGCCGAGGACCGATCCGCCGTCTGATCGGGAGTTGAGCAGCTCGCCTCGAGCCTGGTTCCGGCGAACTCCTGAGACCGCTGCAGCGCGGCGGTCTACTCCGGCGCTCGAGCGCGCGCGGCCTCGACGATCAGCCGGGCGGCGTCCTCGGGTGCGAGCCTGTCCGTATTGATGACGAGGTCGTAGTGCGTGGGTAGCTCAGCGCTGATGCTGTAGAAGCGCTTGATGTAGTCGGCGCGCCCGGCATCGGATTGCTTGATCGCTCGCGCCGCCTGCTTCTCGTCTATCCCGGAAGTGCTCGCGAGTCGCTGCGCGCGCGTCTGCGCAGACGCCGTCACCAGCACGCGCAGCACATCTTCGCGACCGGCCAGCGCGAGGGACGCGGCGTGCGCGACGATCACCGCGCTCCCAGCCGCGGCCGTCTCCTCGATGACCGAGCGAATCAATCCCCGCAGCTCGTCACTCGCGGGCTGACCCAGAGCGGTGCTCGCGGGGGCGACCATATATCCCGTTCCCGTGCTCGCCGATCCGAATCCTTCGATCAGCCTCGTCAGGGTCGATTTGCGCCGCTCGACATCGGCGACGACCTCATGATCGACGCCTGCTTCGACTGCCGCACGTGTGACGATGTCCTCGTCGATCAGACGAAAGCCGAGCTGGTCCGCCACATACGTCGCGACCTCCCCTGCAGCTGCGCCGTCCGGGCGTGAGATGCAGACGACGGTATGGCTCATGACCGACAGCCTACAGTCGTCAGCGCGCGCCGGCGGGCGGCAATCCTCATCCTGCCGGCGCGGCCGCTCGCGGCGGAGGCACGGACGCGAACGGAAGGATCTGCTCGCGTCCGGCGCTGATCGCGACGCAGCTGGCCTCGGGAACCTCGTTCCACGCGCCCGGCAGGTCGCCGATCGGCTCGGATACGACCAGGTGCGCGTCGGCGGAGAGGTCTTCGAGAATCTGGCGTTTGGGATACAGCCGTCTGAGCGTGGGGATGTCGGTCGTATAGAAGAGCGAGCGCGATTTGCCTTCGCTCGAGTAGCGGAACGCCCACATGCGCTCGCCGTCGGTTGTCGCGATCGTGCCCTGAAACGGGTACTCGACGCCCTGCTCGCGCCCGCGGGCCTCGATCAGTCCGATCGCGCGCGCTATCGCAGCGGGCGGGTCATCTTCAAGGCCCGAGCTCAGGGCAAGGAAAAACAAGACCTCCGAGTCGGTGCTCCCGCCGATTTCCAGATACAGCGAGGGATCGATTGCGAACACGATCTCGCGCTTGATCTTCGCGAAGTCGGCGATCAGGCCGTTGTGCATCCACAGCCAGCGGTCGTGGCGGAACGGATGGCAGTTGGTCTGTTGCACCGCCGATCCGATCGCCGCGCGAATGTGGGCCAAGAAGTGCCCGGAGCTGACGTGGTCGGCGAGCTCGCGCAGATTGCGGTCGTTCCAAGCCGGCTCGATGCTCTTGAAGGTCCCCGGGTTGGGGGCTGCGTCATACCAGCCGACGCCGAATCCGTCGCCGTTGGTCGTCTCGGCCCCGAGTTTCGAGTGCAAGCTCTGGTCGATCAGAGAGTGCGCGGGCGCGTACAGCGCCTCGCTGAGCAGGATGGGTGAGCCGGTGTAAGCGAGCCAGCGGCACATCGGCTGCTCCTTTCGTTCAAGTCGATGGAACCCGCAGTCTGTGAGCCAACGCTTCTGTGCGCTCGCGAGCGCCAGCCCGAGCTGGCTCATCAAGAAGGGCTGTCGGCGAGGTTACTCGCGAAGGCGACGAGGGCTTGGACGAGCGGGTTGCGATGGTCCTCGTGCCCGACCAGCGTGACCGCGGTCGGCTCGGCGTCACGCAGCGGGATCGCCACCAGCCCGGTCAGAGCGCTCGCCAGGCGCTGTCCGATCGAGACCGGCACGGCGGTGATCGCGAGGCGCGCGGCGAGCGAGGCGAGGACCTCCTGGGGATTCGCCGCGTGGTCGTCGGTTACGTGGCTAGGCGGGCCACCCCGGTGATCATCGAGGCTCCAGAAGCCCGCCCAGGTCGGCTCGACCGACGGATGAAAGCCGATGAACGTCTCGTCGATCGCCTCGGCGACGGTCAACTCGCGACGATTCGCGAGCCGATGACGGGTCGGCGCGAGAACCGCGCGCGGCTCCAGGCGTAGCGTTTGCGCCCACACCTCGGGATCGCTCGCCGGGCGGTGGCAAGCGGCGACATCGACGTCTGACAGCCACGAGCTCGTCGGGATCGACGGGAATTGAAGCTCCTGATAGCGAATTTTGATGCCGGGATACGCAGCCGCGAACGCTTCCAAAGCCCTGGGGCTGTCAAACGCCGGCGGCGAACCCAAGAAGCCGAACGCGATCGTGCCGGTCTCGGCCCGCGCCAGCGCCTGGGCAGTTTGCAGAGCATCCAGGCTGGCCGCGACCGCCTGACGCGCCTTGCCGTACAGCGTCGCCCCGGCGGGCGTGAGCTCGACACCGCGCGAGTGGCGCTCGAACAGCCTGAACCCGAGTTCCGACTCGAATTGCGCGATTGCCTGCGACAGCGCAGGCTGCGCGATCCGCAGCTTCGCTGCCGCGCGGGTCAGCTGTTCCTCCTCGGCGACAGCGACGAAGTAGCGTAGTTGCGCGCGCTTAAACGCCATTGCGCTCGAACCGGAAAGCTGGATCTGGGGACCGTTTCATGGCTTGCGCCACCGGCCGGCCGCCGTCGCGTTGGGCTTACTATGCGAAAACCTTATACCACGAAGGATAAACGATCTTTGACTTGTGGGCCCTAATTACAGAAACTTGCGATTACATAGCGGCTGACGCGATCAAAGCGCCGGCCACGGCGGAACTCGCGCCAGAGGGTCCGAGACGACTTGGGCGGTCGCATTTGTACGTACACCGCCTGGGGGTAGCGCTGGGGTGGTCACCTGCCTCGCAGCGCTCTGCAAGGCGCGGGAGCACTTTCCCTCGGTGTTCCCGCGCCAGTCTGCCCGCGGCGGCTCCCGCGGCCCGAAGCGAGCCCCAGCTGCGAGCGTCACTCCGAGCTCGGTAGCGCCGCGGAAAGAGACCGCTCGGCGTGCCCGAGGCGGCTGGGGGCGGCGCGGGCTTCGGCGAGACTTCGAGCGACCGCGACCAGGGGCTTGATGAGCGGGTTGCGATAGTCCTTGCGCCAAACCAGGCAGAGCAATGCTGGATGGGCATCGCGCAGCGGGATCGCCGCCACGCCCGCGACCATCTTCGGAACGGTCGCCATGTTCGAGGCGGCCACGGTTGTGATCGCGTGGCCCGTGGCGGCCAGGGCGACCATCTCCCAGGCGTTCAGCGCGCGATCGGCGGTGACGTGCGGGGCCGGCCCGCCGCGATGGTCATCCAGGCGCCAGAAGCCAGCCCACGAGGGCTCGACCGTCGGATGGCAGCCGAGGAAGGTCTCATCGAGCACCTCCGCTACGCTGAGCTCGCCGCGTCGGGCGAGCGGGTGCTTCTCTGAGACGAGCACGATGCGCGGCTCCGCGCGCAGAACCTCGACGCCGACGCCCGGATGGGGGGTCGGCGAGAAGCACAGAGCCACGTCCACCTCCTCGAGCCACGCCGCCGTCGAGCCGCGGGGAAAGCCAAGCTCGCGAAAAGACAGTTCGGCCTCGGGATGCGCATCGGTGAAGGCCGTGAACAGCTGCGGAGCTTTTGCGCTCGGCGGGATCCCCACGAATCCGACCGCCATCGCGTTGCTCGCCGCCCGCGCCAACGATCGGGCGGTCAAGGCGACTTCGTTGCTGGCAGCCACGGCGGCGCGTGCCTTGACCAGGAACGCCTCGCCCGCAGGCGTAAGCGTGACTCCACGGGCGTGGCGTTCCAGCAGCTTGATGCCGAGTTCGTCCTCGAGCTGCGCGATCGCCTGCGAGAGCGCAGGCTGCGCGAGGTGCAGCTTCGCCGCCGCGCGAGTGATCTGACCCTGCTCGGCGACCGCGATGAAGTAGCGTAGCTGCCCGCGCTTAAACGGCACTGATTCCTCGCCACCCAGAGGGCTCGTTGCCAGACGCCACGCCTGCCATCGCGCCCATTTTACCGCTCCGGTGCTCGTTCGATCGAGCTCGCGTCAGTCGTCCTGGGCGATGTCCAGCGGCGACTCGCTCACCGGGTGCACGCTCCCCTCCACCGTATATACCCGCAGCTCTGAGGTGCGCACGAGTTGCTCCGCGATTCCCGCTTGATAGTCGGCAAACACCTGCGAGCGGTAGTGCTCATCGAGCGCCGCTTGATCGCGCCAGAGCTCGACGATCACGAAATGCCCGGGATCGTCGAGCGTCTCGGCGAACACGAAGCTGATGCAGCCAGGTTGCTCTCTGACGCGCGCCTGCGTCGCGCGCATCAGCTTCGACACGTGCTCGCGGCGCGGAATCTGCGCGTACACATCTCCGAGTGCGATCAGCATGGGTCAGGAGCATGCATAGACGATCTCCACGGACCCTCCCGGCAGGGCGCGCTCGGATTCGAGCACCAGCCGGGTATCGGTGCTGAGCGACGGTGTGAGCCGCATGCCATCTCCCAGAAAAAGGGGCAGCACGAGCAGCCCGAGCTTGTCGAGCGCTCCGAGCGCGCGGACTGTCTCGATCGTGCGCGGCCCGCCGACCAGGTGGACATCCCCGCCGCGGTTGGCCGCGCGCAGCTTGTCAAGCAGACGGAGGGGATCGCTGTCGGTCACGATCGGTGTCGGAGCTGCCTCAGAAGGGACCGCGGAACCCAGCACGAACACTTCGAGGTTCGGCCACGGCCAGCGGTCGCTCGACAGCGCCGGCTCGAATGTCGTGCGGCCCATCAGCACCGCCTCGCAGCCTTCCTGAAACTCGGCAAGCCGTGGCTCTCCCCCGAGACGAACTGCGGATCGGCGAGCAGCGCGGGCCACCCGCTCGGAGTGGTCACGTAGCCGTCGGCGCTCATGCTCAGGCGGGTGCGAATCTGCACCGGGTCGCTCCTTTCCGGTCTGCGTCGCCTTGGCAGTAAGTATCTCAAGGCTGACCCTGTCGCAGCCTGTCGGTGAGCCCGCCCAGCGCACTGGCGTTGACGCTCGGCTCCGGGCGCCCGGGCCGAGCGTCGATCCGGGCGTGTGGCGGCGAAGCGCGCCGCGGTTAAGGGGCTGTAAGAGTTGCGGCGGGCGTTTCGTTGACGAATATCGCGGACATACTGATCGGTCCCCACAGAGCTTGCTCGCAGTCATACGGTTCCGGTCCCGGGTAACCGTCGTACTGGCCGTTGAGGTAGACCGTGTTCGAGCCAACCGTGACCGGAAAGGTCCTCGAAATCGAGGCGTTGAACCCGACGTCCGTTCCTCCATTGATCTCGGTCGGGAGATTTTCGTTGACCCACTGGTCGATGAATCCCGGCGAACCTTCGCCAGGTTCAACCTTGCCAAGCACTTCCGGCTTGCTCGCGAGCTGCGACTCCACGTGGCAATTTTCGGGGGCGCCGTTTTTGACACGGATCTGGAAGCTTGCCGTGACAAGGGCGAACCCTTGTTCCGGAGAGGTGAACGTGAAGGTCGCTACGTGGCCGTCCGGCTGAGGCGAGGCGGCCTTTGGATATGTCCACGCATTCCACGCGTACTGCACCCCGGGTTCGCCCGGTGTACCTGGCAGCCCGGGCGCACCCTGCGACCCCCGCGGTCCCGTTGAGCCGCGCGGACCCTGCGAGCCGCGCAAACCGGGGAAGCCGCGCTGGCCTTGGATGTTCCACGAGACAGCTCGCTCGCGCTTTTTGCATTTAGACGCAAGCCGAAGCGCTCCAGTCTTCTTGTTGGCGCACGCATGCAGGGTGTTGACGCCGGTGGTGGCTGCAAACGCCAATCCTCCTCCTGCCGCGACTACCGCGACCAGCGCCAAGACTAGCCATGCGGCGCGTGATTGACTGCGAATCAGCCTGTTCACTTCAGCCTCCTTTGTACGTGGTTCGCCGGCCTTTACTTTTCGCTCGTGCGTCGAACCTGACATTCCCTATGCGAGACGCGCGTCTGACGCGGTGACCGCAGTATTGCGCAGGCGCTGGTTTGGTCGAGCAAGGGACAACGCACCCGTGGGGAAACGAGCCTGGCCCGCATCTGCGACAGTTGATGCTCAACGATGGCCGCGATCGGGCGCTGACCGGTGATTCCCTACAGGTTGCTGTACATGTTTGGAGCCGCACCGTGGGAGCGACGAAACGTCGCCGAGTCGTGGCGGCCGGTGCTCGGCGGCGCGGATGCTCCTGTCCCGGGCCGTGCGCTGGACGTCGGCTGCGGCTCGGGGGCGGACGCCGTCTATTTGGCCAAGCGCGGCTGGCGGGTCACCGCGGTCGACGCCGTCGAGAAGGCGCTGGCGCGCGCTCGCGAGCGAGCGGCCGAGGAGGGCGTCGAGGTCGACTGGATCAGAGGCGATGTAACCAGCCTGGGTGGGCTCGCACTGGAGCCCGGTTTCAACCTGCTGTACGACTTCGGCTGCCTGCATGGCCTGTCGGACTCGCGGCGCAGGGGCGTCGCCGCCGGACTCACCGAGCTCGCCGCGCCCGGCGCCATGCTGCTCGTGCTCGCGTTCAAAGCAGCGCGGCGCATGCTACTGCCACACGGCATGGACAAGCAGGAAGTCGTCACCCTGCTCGGCGACGGCTGGCAGCTCGAGCTCAGCCAATCCGTCGCGACCGAGGACCTGCCACCGCCGATCCGCCGCGCCAGTCCGACCGTCTACCGGCTCGCCCGCCGGACCGGGGCAGGGGGATCGGCTGCCGAGGCGAGCTAGTAGAGCTGGCCGGAAGTATTGGTTGGAACGATTGAAGGGGTCTAGGGTGCCGGTGTTGAATTTGGAGGACGATGGCACGTCCGGCCCGTCATCGGATCGAGTTGAGCGAGCAGGAGCGCAGCGAGCTTGCGCGGATCGCCCGGGCTGAGAAGCGGCCGTGGCGCGAGGTGCAGCGCGCTCGGATCGTGCTGTATGCGGCTGACGGGTTGGCCGATACCGAGATCGCTGCTCGACTGGATACCACTCCGGGCATCGTCGGGCGGTGGCGAAGACGGTTCTTTCAGGAGCGTTTGGAGGGGTTGAAGGACAAGCCACGCGCGGGCCGCCCGCGCCGTTTTCCCCCCGGAGCAGGTCGCCGAGGTCAAGGCGATCGCGTGCGAACTGCCGGCCACGCACGGACTGCCGCTGTCCCGGTTCTCGCGTACTCCCGACTGAGCTTCACCGGCTCGTGATCGAGCGCGGAGTGACCGATGCGTCAGCGTCGACGATATGGCGCTGGCTGACAGACGATGCGATCAAGCCTTGGCAGCAGCGCTGCTGGATCTTCATGCGTGACCCTCTGTTCCGCGAGAAGGCCGTGAGGGCGCTGGACCTCTATGAGCGGGTCTTCGAGGGGCGCCGGCTGCGCCCCGACGAGTACGTCATCAGCGCCGATGAGAAGTCCCAACTGCAAGCGCTCGGGCGCCGTCACGGGAACCTTCCCGCCGGTCCGGGTCGTTTGGGGCGCTTCGAGTTCGAGTACCGCCGAGGCGGCACGCTGGCCTACCTGGCCGCCTGGGATGTACACCACGCCAACCTGTTCGACCGTGTCGAGGCGAAGACCGGGATCGAGCCGTTCGGCCGCCTGGTCGAGCAGGTCATGAGCTCAGAGCCCTACGCCTCAGCGCGCACCGTCTACTGGATTGTGGACAACGGCTCCTCGCACGCCGGCAAGACCTCGATCAAACGCATGCAGGAGAAGTGGAAGAACGCCCGCCTGGTCCACCTGCCGATCCACGCCTCCTGGCTGAACCAGATCGAGCTGTATTTCTCGATCGTGCAGCGCAAGGCGCTTACCCCCAACGACTTCCACACTATCGACGAGCTCGCCGAGCGGCTGCTCGCTTTCAGCGATCACTACCGCCAGATCGCCCGACCGTTCGAATGGACCTTCACCCGTCAAGACCTCGACGCGCTACTCGCCCGCATCGACACCGCCCAGGCAGACAGGCAACGCGACCGGGCTCCCCTCCGGCTCGCGGCCTGAGCCTCTCAGGCGGCAAGCAGAACGCCAGCGGGAGTCCTGGTCGCACCGACGCGCACGGCGACGGCCTGCAGCAGACCGGCACGAAGGAGCCGTCGCGAATCGCTCCCCAAGTCCAGGAGCGCAGCGTTCGCGAGCTTCTCGTCGATCGTCCCGGCCTGCGCCTGGACGATCGCTGCGCGGGCGAGGCGAGCCCGCTCGATCGGCGTCTCGATCGCCCTTACGACAGCCTCGAGCAGCTCCGGATCGGGATCGTCCTCGGCGACCGCATCACAAAGCCGGGCAAGCGCCGGCGAATGCAGCTTCGGCAGCTCAACCTGCAAAGACAAGTGTGCCGCGGGCAGATCCCAAACCTCCTCGAACAACTCATCGAGCGCGGCATCGGAGAGTCGCCGGAGCTCCCCCGCGGCTCGCCTGCAAGTATGAGACAAGAAAGCGCGAGCAAGGCTCTCCTCAGAAGGACCCCGCTCCACGCCGCAGCAGCGCTTCGCCTTCCGACCCGAGCCGCAGAGACAGAGCTCGTTGCGCCCAACCCTCGCCACGACCCGAATCCTGACGCGGCCACCGGTCGGAAACCCGCCCCCTCAGTTACCGCTCGAATTTACGGACGGCTCTACTAGTTGTAGTTCCTGGCGATCGAGACGCCCTGTTGGCGCGCTCATCGTGCGGGTAGACTCGGCTACCGTGTCCGATACGGCTGGCGGTCTGGCGATTCCTGGCGCGAAGCGACGCTGGATCGCGGGCGTCGAGGAGCTGAATCTGCGGCCGAGGTGGTCGAGCGCGGCGGCGCTGCGCGGGATTCGCGCGGCGGTCGTAGTCGCGGGTCTGTTCGCGCTCACCGACGAGGTGATCGGTAATCGTCAGATGGCGACGTTCGCGGCGTTTGGAGGGTTCGCGACGCTCGTGCTCGTGTCATTCGCAGGACCCCCGCGCAAGAAGCTGCTCGCGCACGCGGTGCTCGCGCTCGCCGGAAGCATCCTGGTGATCATCGGCACCGCGGTCGCCTCCTCGACCGTGCTCGCTGCGATCGTGACCGTGCCGGTGACGTTTGCGGTGTTCTTCGCCGGCGTCGCGGGTCCGAACGCGGCCTCCGGGGTCACCGGAGCGCTGCTCGCCTACATCCTGCCCGCGGCGTCGCCGGGCGCCATCAGCATGATCCCCGATCGCCTCGCGGGCTGGTGGCTCGCCTCCGTCGCCGGCACCGCAGCGGTGCTGGCACTGTCGCCGCGATCCAGCGGTGACCCGCTGCGCGACAGCGCCTCGAAGCTCGCGGGGGCACTCGCGGATCAACTCGACGCCGCGCTGCGCGCTGGCGATACCGAGGACCACCTCGGCCTATCGCTCGCGGCCAAGCGGGAGCTCGTCACCCGCTTCACGGCTACGCCCTATCGTCCGATCGGTCTCGACGCCCCGGACCACGCGCTCGGCAACTGCATCGAGGCGCTCGAGTGGTGCACGGCGCTGATCGCCGACATGGTGGCCGAGCACACGCGACTGCGCGACGCGCCAGCTAGCGAGCGCGAGCTTCTAGAAGCTGCCGCCGCGATGCTGCGTGAGGCCGCGACGATGCTCGCCGGCGGCGACGCCCGACCGGATCTCGACTGCCTCGAGCGTGCGCGCAAGCGCAGCCTCGCCTGGCTTGCCGAAGTCTCTCCCGAGCGTGGCGGCTTCGATGAGCTGGCGCGGCTCTCCTTTCACGCCGACACGATCGCGGTTGCCGTCTTGTCGATCGGCGCAGACACGCTGGTCGCGTCGCGGAAGGCCACGCCGGAGTGGATGGTGACTGAGCGTCGCCGCTGGTTTCTCGGCTCGAGCGCAAGCCCTCAGCCCGGGCGCCGCGTGTCGAGCATCGCCAGCGCATTGCGCCGAGATGCGAGCGTCCGCTCGGTCTGGTTTGTCAACAGCATGCGGGGTGCGGTCGCGCTGGCGGCGGCCGTGGCCGTGGCCGGTGTGACCAGCGTTCAGCACGGCTTCTGGGTGGTGCTCGGAACCCTCTCCGTGCTGCGCACGAACGCCGCTTCGACGGGTTCGACGGCGATCATCGCGCTTGGCGGGACAGCGGTTGGCTTCGTAATCGGCGGGGCGCTGTTACTCGCGATCGGCAGCAGCACGATCGCCCTCTGGGTGGTGCTTCCGATCGCCGTCTTCATCGCCGGATACACACCCGGGACCGCGCCGTTCGCCGTCGGCCAGGCGGCGTTCACGGTCACCGTGGCGGTGTTGTTCAACCTGCTCGTGCCCGTCGGCTGGACCGTCGGCGTGGTGCGCATCGAGGATGTGGCGATCGGCTGCGCCGTGAGCATCCTCGTCGGGGGCCTGTTCTGGCCACGCGGCCTGTCCTCCGTCGTCGGCAACGACCTCGCGGACGCGTATCGTTCGGGCGCCTCATACCTAACCCAGGCCGTTCGGCGGGCGTACGGGTTGCAGGATGTCAAAGCCGACAGCGCTGCCATGGCGATCACATCAGCGACGCGGCTCGACGATGCGTTGCGCGGCTTCCTGGCCGAGCAGGGGAGCAAGCGCATCGATATGCGCGAACTGTGGCACCTCGTCGGCGGCTCGCTGCGACTCCGTCTGACAGCGCACTCAATAGCCAACATGCCCGCCGACCCGGGCGCGGCCGGGCGCCCGGGCGCTGGGCTCGACGAGCGCGCGAGGTCGCTCGTGAGTTGGTACGAGCAGCTTGCCGAGCTGGTCGGTAGACCGCGCGGGCAAGCCGTCCCGCCCCTGAGCGCTCCGAAGGTAGAGCGCGCGCAGCTCGCTCACGCACCGCTCACGTCGCGCTACTGCATCTGGCTGGAGGAGCACTTGGATCATCTCAGCGAGCATCTTGCCGAGCTCGTGCCGCCGGCCCGGCAGATCGCCGAAATGCGCCGCAGGCCATGGTGGCGGTAGGGTTCTTGGCTGGCCTCTTGTCTCTGAGTGGGAGTTAGTGATCAAGGACAGATGCGGGGCTGGTCGCGGTCAATTCACCAATTGGCTGATAGGGACGCTGTGCGCCGTCGCGTTCGCATTGCTGGCAGCTATCGCGCCACGGCCACCGCGCGTGACGCCGCGGGATACACCTCGAAGCCGTCGAGCGCCGCCTTCACGATCATCGCGGGGTGATCGTCCGAGCCCGCAGGCGCGCGGCCACCCGGCACGTGCAAGTCATGTCGGGACGCGGCAGCGCACGATCCATTGGGTGGGGTCGGGTGAAGGTCCGCGCCGGGTCGGTAAGCGCCACGACCGCCGCCGTGATCGCCTCGTCGTTGGCGCCGGCAGCGACAGCTTGGTGGCGAAAGTGCTCGAGAGTCAGCGCGGTGATCAACGCGGCCGTTTCGCCGCCGCGTCCAGGCGAGGGCTCAGATTCGACCTGGACAATCTCAGCGCCGCTCGCTTCAAGTAGCGCCTCGAGCATCGGTCCAAGCGCCAGGTCTACCCCCGCGCTGCGCATTGTCTGATTCATCGTGGCGAGCCCTGCGGCCTCGGCCTCGTTTGCATCGCCCAGCGCGACCGGCCTGAAATCGGCATCTTGGATCACGAGACAACCGCCGGGAACCGCAGCTGCGACAAGGCGCCGGGTCGCTCGGGCGGGGTCCGGCAGGTGCAGCAGAAGCATCCGCGCCAAGACCAGATCAAAGCTTTCGCTGGGCAGCGCAGCGGTGGTGATATCGGCTCGCGTACGTCGATGATCTCGCTTCGCAGCGGTTCGAGCCAGTCCGTCTCGATGTCGACCGCCAGCACGCGACCGCCGGGCGCGACTCTCGCGGCGAGCCAGGCCGCGATCGCGCCTGTGCCCGCTCCCGCCTCCAGACATTGCCAGCCCGCTTTCACCTCCGCGGCTTCGAGCTGGTTGCAGCGTCATCGGCCCGTGGAACTCATCGAGCAGCGCCAAGCGCCGTCGCCCCGCATCGTCGCCGTGGTGCGTCAGCGCGTATTCGCTCACGGTGCTCTCACTGTGATCCAAAACCGCGCCGCTGTCCACGCTCGCACGTCGAGCGACTAGGATGCGCTGGCTGATGGCGCCAAAGCTGAGCGCGGGATTGCTGCTCTATCGAGCTTCGCACGCGGCGATCGAAGTTATGCTCGTGCATATGGGCGGCCCGTTCTGGAAGAACAAGGACGCGGGCGCGTGGTCGATCCCCAAGGGAGAATACGAGCCGCCCGAGGACCCGCTCGCTGCGGCGCGGCGCGAGTTCGTCGAGGAGACCGGGCTCACCCCACCCGCCGGTCAGCCGATCGACCTCGGCGTGGTTCCTCAGCCGAGTGGCAAGCAGATCCACGCATGGGCGCTCGAGGCTGACGTCGATGTCAGCGCGGTCCGCAGTAACTCATTTGAGCTGGAATGGCCGCGCGGTTCGGGCACGGTAAGGGAGTTTCCCGAGGTAGACAGAGCAGACTGGTTTGACCTGCGGGCTGCATCCGAGAAGCTGGTCAAAGGGCAGGTGCCCTTGTTGCACTCGCTGGCGGCGTGTTTGGAGGATCAAGCAGGCGATTTGCTGTGAGGTGCGGACGGGGCAGGGCGGGCGCGATGACGCCCGCCCTGCGCGGCTCACGCCGCGCCTCTGGAAGGGCAGCCGCGCGTCCATGAGCGTGCGCGATGTGCCTACGCCGCTCTCACGCTTGGCTCACCCTGGCTGGCCAGCTTGCTGTTCTCCGGGACGAACTTGCTCGCTGTGAAAGTCGCGCCCTGCGGATCGGCGATGACGGTCATCCTCACCCAGGGGCCGTCGACGGGCGCGAGGACGACCTTGCCGCCCAGCTCGGCGGCCTTTTCGGCCGTCGCGTCGGCGTCGTCGACTGCGAACGTCACGCCCCAACTCGCGGGGACTCCGGGCTGCTCGTCGGTGATCGGAACGAGAGCTGCGACGACGTCCTCGAAGCCCTGCGGAGCTCCCATCTCCGCCATCCCCCTACGCAGTCCCGGGTTGTCTTCTTCCAGGTGATCGCCGTAGCCTGGCAACCGCCACATCTCGGCGCCGCCGGTGTCGAGCGTCTCCCATCCGAACACCGACCGGTAGAAGGACTTGGCGCCGTCCGCGTCGCGGGTGTTGAGGGTGTTGAAGTTCACCGAACCGGGCTCGTTGACGATCCGCGAGCCGTGATGCGCCTTGGCCTGCCAAACGCTGAACGCGGCGCCCTCGGGATCGGTGAACACAGCCATCCGTCCCGCGTCGGTGACGTCGAAGGGCTCCATCACCAAGCGCCCGCCGGCTTTGAGCACCTTCGCGGCGGCCTCGTCGGCGCTCGCGACGGCGACGTAGGTGTTCCACACCGCCATCGGCGGACCGCCCTCGGGCTGCGGGCCGACGGCGGCTACGTCGCCGCCGCGCAGGCGAGCGATGAAGTAGCTGACCGGCGAACCCGCTGGCATCGCGTCCTCGAAATCCCAACCGAACAGGCCGCTGTAGAAGCCGAGGGCGGACTGCGGATCGGGCTGGGTAGTGTCGGCCCAGCACGGAACGCCGGGAAGATAACCGTCTCGTTCGGGCATTGGTACTCCTTTCGGGGTCGTTGGCATCGCGACGCACCCTACGGGTGTTTTAGGTCAGGATCTGTCCTCAATGGGCGAGAGGATGGAAACTGCTATGACCCAGACCGCGAGCCGACTTCTGGAGCTGCTGTCGCTGCTGCAGGGACGCCGCGACTGGCCGGGGGGGCAGCTGGCCGACAGGCTCGAAGTGTCAGGGCGGACGATCCGCCGCGACATCGAGCGCCTGCGCCAGCTCGGCTATCCGGTCGAGTCGCTGAGCGGTCCTGCCGGCGGCTACGCGCTGCGCGGCGGCAGCGCGATGCCGCCGCTGCTGGTCGATGACGAGGAGGCGATCGCGATCGCGGTCGGCCTGCGCACGGCCGCGCGCGCGTCGGTCGCCGGTATCGAGGAGACCGCGGTCCGCGCGCTGGTCAAGGTGGAGCAGATCCTGCCCGATCATCTGCGCCGTCGCGTGCGAGCGCTGGGGGCCGCGACGTTCACACTCCCGGTCGCCGGCCCGAGAGTCGATCCGCAGCACCTGACCGCGATCGCGGCGGCCTGCCGCGACTCGGAGCGCCTTCGCTTCAGCTACCGGCGGCGCGATCGCGTGGAGAGCCGGCGCGAGGTCGAGCCGCATGCGCTGGTCAACCATGGCCGGCGCTGGTATCTGCTGGCCTGGGATCGCGGCCGCGAAGACTGGCGGACCTTCCGGATCGACCGCTTGGCCAAACCGGCGTCGACCGGGGTGCGCTTCATCCCGCGGCGGTTGCCGGCCAAGGACGCCGCCGCGTACGTCGCGCAGAGCATCACCGAGGCGCCCAACCGCTTCGAGGCCCGCGTGACGCTGCATGCCGCCGCGGAGGAGATCACGGGCCGGCCGGGAGCCAATTGGGGATCGATCCAGCCGGTCGATGCACACACCTGCGAGTACAGAACGGGCGACGACGACATCAAATGGCTCGCCCTGCGCATCGCGATGCTCGGTGTCGACTTCGACGTGCACGAGCCGCCGGAGCTGATCGAGCAGCTGCGGGCGCTGTCGCTGCAGCTCGGGCGCGCCGCTCGGCGGACAACGCGAAGGTCGGCGGGCGCGCGGCAGCGCGGCTAGCTCCCGCTGAAGCGCGGCGTCCGCCGCTCGGCGGTCGCCGCGACGCCCTCGCGGAAGTCAGCGCTGGCAAACAGGTCCGCCTGCTGGGCGCGCTCGCGGTCGGTCGCCGCGCGGACACGGTCAGCGAGCTCGCCGCGCATCGTGTTGCGGATCGCGCGCACGGCCAGCGGCGCGGAAGCTGCGATCTCCGACGCGAGCGCGCGCGCCGCGCTGCGCAGCTCGTCGTCCGCGGCCAGCCGGTCGCAGAGGCCGAGCGCGAGCGCCTCCTCGCCCTTGACGCGCCGCCCGGTGTACAGCAGCTCGAGCGCCGCCTGCGCCCCGGCGACCTCCGGCAGCGTGACCGTCATCCCGAAGCCGTGGTGGATGCCCAGGCGCGCAAAGTTCGCGACGAACCGAGACGAGGGACTCGCCACGCGGAAGTCCGCGGACAGGGCCAGCCCCATGCCGCCGCCGATCGCCGCGCCCTGGACAGCCGCGACGACCGGCGTCGCGGCGCTGAACAGCCGCACCGCCTGCGCGTAAAGCGCCTCCACGCGCGAGTCGCCCTCGCCGGCGACGAAGTCCGCGCCGGCGCAGAAGTGCCGGCCAGCCGAGCAGAGGACGACCGCCCGGCAGTCCGGATCCTCGTCGAGTACCGCATAAGCGTCAGCGATCGCGGTGATCAGCGCGACGTCGAAGTGGTTGTGCGGCGGGCGGTCGAACTCGACCGCCGCGACGTGATCGGGCCCGACGCTCACGCTCAGTTCAGTCATTCGCAGTCCTCCAAGAAATCGCGCACCGCGCGGTTGAACTCGGCGGGTTGGTCGATGTTCGCAGCATGGCCCGCGTCCTCGATCACGAGCTCGTTGGCGCCGGGAATCCGGCGAGCCATGGCGTGCGCCGCCGCGAGGAAGCGATCGTCGCGTGCGCCGACGATGATCAACGTGGGCACGGCGATCGCCTCCAGCGACGCGAAGACCTCGCGATCGCGCTGGGTCAAGATGGCGCGCGCCGCGGCCGCCAAACCGGCCGCGCCGCCGTCGTGCTCGGCGGACTGGGACTCGGGGCCGGGACGCAGCGCCCCGAGGCCGTCACTTTCGAGATCCTCGGCCAGCCGTTTCACCCACGCGTTCCACGCCTCGCGCGCGGCGTCGTCGCGGAAGCCCGGGCCGGTGTCCACGAGCAGCAGCGCAGCCATGCGCTCGGGATGGCGCGCGCAAAAGAGCAGCGAGAGATACCCGCCGAGCGACATCCCGCCGATGACCGCGCGCGACGCCCCGAGCACGTCGAGCAGCTCGAGCATTTCCGCGACGCAGCGGTCGTGGGAGAGCTCGCCGTCGCTCGGGCTCGCGCCGTGACCGGGGAGGTCCCAGGCAAGCACCGCGCGGTCGGCGGTGAGGGCATCGAGGTTAGGCGACCACATAGCCTGGCTGGCGCCGAACCCGTGCGTCAGCAGCAGCGGCGCGCGCGCGGTCCGTCGCCCATGGATCGTGTAGGCGATCTCGGGCATCAGACGCTCAACACCCTCGATCCGCCGGTGATCGCGGGATAGACGCTGTCCGCGCCTGCACGCGCCACGGCGGCGCCCAGCCGCGTGCTCCAGTGCTGCTCGTCGCCGTACTCCGAGCGCCACGCCCACAGCCGGCAGGTGAGCTCGCGCAGCGGATGGCCGTAGGTGGTGCCGAGCGCACCGAGGACCTGGTGCGCCGCGCGTCCGGCGAGCAATGCCGCGCGGTTGGCGAGCAGCTTGCCGGCCGCGATCTCAAACCCGCCGAGACGCCGCGCGCTCGCGTCGGCGGCGACCCCGGCCAGCGCCGCCTGCTGGGCGATCGTGACGAGGTGCTCCTGCACCGCCTGGAAGGAGCCGATCGGGCGACCGAACTGACGCCGCTGACCCGCGTGGCGGACGCTGATCTCATACACGCGATCGAGCGCCCCGGCCATCAGCGCGATCAGCATCAGTGCGCCGCGCATGAGGAGCTCGTCGCGCCTGACCCCGGGACCAGAGCGCACCGCGGCGCCGTCGAACACGACCGTGTCGCGCGCGTCGCCGGCGAGATTCACACCCGCCCGGATCGTCACCGCCGCGCTGTCGGCCACCAGGACGAGGTCGTCGACGAGGACCGCGACGCCGGCGGCATCGCGGGCCCACGGGACCCGGTGTGCGCTGCCGCTCGCATGCCCGTCTCGCAGCACCACGCTGTCGCGAGCGCTGCCGGGCGCGACCGTGACGTCTCCGTCAAACCCTCCGAGCCCGGCCCGTGCGAGCAGCCACTGCCCGAGCAACGCGACTTCCGCGGGCCGGTCGGGCCCGCGCTCGCGCAGCCGCGCCAGCGTCTCGGAAACCATCACGCGCTCGGTGCTCTCAGCGGTCATGCGCGCAGTGCCCTCGCCGCGACGGAGCGCAGGATCTCGTTGGTCCCGCCGCGGATCGTAAAAGACGGGGCGCCCAGGATCGCCGCCGCGAGCAGACGCTCACACAGGGAATCGGCGGCCGGGTCGGGGTCGTCGGGGACGAGCCGCCAGACCGCGTCGAGCACGTCCTGCTCAAAGCGCGTGCCCAGCTCCTTGACCAGCGCCGACTCCGCGGCCGGCGCCTCGCCGGCGTCCAGCAAGCGTGCGACGGACAGCGACAGCGTCCGAATACCCCACCAGCCGGCGATCGCCTCGCCCAATACCGCCTGCGCTCCATCGTGAACGGTGCCGTGCTCGCGGATGTACTCCTCGACGACGAGATAGGTCGACAGCCAGCGCTCCGGCCCCGCGCGCTCGAAGGCCAGCTCGGATGTGTTCTGCTCCCAGCCTGCGCCGACGTCGCCGATGACGAGCTCGTCGGGGACAAACACCTGATCGAGGACGACTTCGTTGAAGAACTCGCTGCCGTCCAGATAGGCGATCGGGCGCACCGCGATGCCCGACGCGTGCAGGTCGACGATCAGCTGGGTCAGGCCGCGGTGGCGATCCTGCTCGTCGCTGGTGCGACACAGCACCACGCACCAGTCATTCTCGTGGGCGCCCCCGGTCCAAATCTTCGTTCCGGTTACAGACCAGCCGCCGTCCGTGGGCGTCGCGCGCGTCTGGACGCCGGCCAGGTCGCTGCCCGCGTCGGGCTCGCTCATACCGATCGAGAACGACACCTCGCCACGGCAGATCGCGGGCAGGAACCGCTGGCACTGGGCGGAGCTGCCGTAGCGCAGAATCAGCGGTCCGGTTTGCCGGTCGGCGACCCAGTGGTAGCGGACCGGCGCCCCCCAGCGCAGCAGCTCCTCGACGACGATGAAGCGATCCACCACACTGCGTTCGGCCCCTCCATAGCGTCGCGGGAGGGCCATGCCGAGCCAACCGCGCGCGGCGAGCGCGCGCGAGAAGCCCTGGTCGCGAGCCGCCGCCATCCCGAGCCCCGGGACGAAGCTTCCACGCGGCAACTCGGCCGCGAGGAATTCCCGCACCTCGGCCTGCAGCGCGAGCTCCTGATCGGTCAGCTCACACGGCGCGAAACGCAGCATGGCCCCAGACAATACGGCCCGGCGGCCAACGCGCGTCGCTCATCCGGCGGAGGCGACCGGTTAGGTTAGGAGCGGCTATGTCCAAACCGCTCATCCGCAAAGCTGAGGAGATCAGCGCCGAGTGGCTCTGCGAGGCGCTCGGACGCCCGGCGCTCGAGATCCTCGAGACGCAGCCGATCGGCACCGGCCAGATGAGCCAGAGCTATCGGATCGCCTTCGCCGGCGACCATGGCCAGGAGTCGGTTGTCGTCAAGCTCGCATCGGATAACCCTACGAGCCGCGCGACCGGCGTCGGCATGGGCGCCTACGCGCGCGAGGTTGCCTTCTACAGGCAGCTCGCCGAGCGGATCGAAGGTCCGCTCGCGCGCTGTCACCTGGCGATCTACGACGAGACCGACGGCTGGTTTACGCTCGTGCTTGAGGACCTGGTTGGTAGCGAGCAAGGCGATCAGATCGCAGGCTGTAGCGTCGAGCAGGCGCGCATCGCGCTCGGCGCGCTCGCGCGGGTGCACGCACCGTTCCTCGGCGACGCTCACCTCGGCACGCTGCCCTGGCTCAACCAGGCGAGCCCGATCGACCAGGCGCTGGTCGGCACGCTGCTGCCTGGCTTTCTCGAGCGCTACGGCGAGCGGATCGCGCCCGAGCACGCCGAGGTGTGCAGGCAGTTTGCGAGCGTCTTCGACGCCTGGGCCGCTGACCGCCGGCCACCGCTCGGACTCGTGCATGGCGACTTTCGCCTCGACAATCTTCTGTTCGACCGCACGGGCTGCAAGGTCGTCGACTGGCAGACGGTCTCCTGGGGGCCGGGGATGGTCGATGCCACGTACCTGCTCGGTGGCGGCTTGAAGCCAGCGGAGCGACGTGCGCACGAGCAGGAGCTGATCCGCGACTACCACTCGCAGCTGCTGGGCCTCGGCGCGCGCGGGTTCCCGTGGGACACGTGCTGGGAGGAATACCGACGCCAGAGCGTTTACGGGTTGATGATGACGATCGTCGCGTCGATGGTCGTCGTCAGGACCGAGCGCGGCGATGACATGTTCATGTCCTGGCTCGAGCGAAACGCCCAGCAGGTGATCGACCTCGACGCGCTTTCACTGCTACCCGAGCCGACCGTCGGACGTCCCGCGCCGCTGCGTCCGGCGCCCGAGGATGAGGATCGACACGAGCCGGGAACCGAGGTCAGCTGGAACGAGAGCTGGTACTTCGACGCGGTCAGCGACGACGCCAGCATCGGTGTCTACGTGCGCATCGGGTGCTTGCCCAACCAGGACATCGCGCTCTACACCGCCGCCATCGTCGGCCCTGGGCGACCGGCCGTGCTGGTCGTCGACGCCGCCGCACCGCTGCCCGCCCCCGAGCATCACAACGAGCTGATCGCTGTCGAGGGCCTGCACGCCGAACAGCACTGTGAGGAGCCGCTGCAGCGCTTTCGCGTGCAACTCGCCGCCCGCGGAGAATCCCACGCGGACGAATCAGCGCCGCTGCGCGCCGAGCCCGGCGCCCCTGTCGAGGTCGAGCTCGATCTGCGCTGGCAGACAGATGGCATCCCCTATCAGTGGCGTGCGGCGTCCCGCTATGAGATTCCTTGCCGGGTCAGCGGGACGCTGCGCGTGGGCGAGCAGCGCCTGCCGTTGGACGGGCCCGGACAGCGCGATCACTCTTGGGGCGCGCGCGACTGGTGGGCCAACGACTGGATGTGGAATGCCCTGCACCTGGACGACGGCACCCACACGCACACCGTGACGATCGCCGAGCTCCCCGGCCTGGGAGTGGGCTACATACAGCGCGCCGGGGAGCTGCGCGAGATCGAGACGGCCAGCTCGAGCGAGCAGATCACCGCAAACGGCCTGATCGCGAGCGCGACGATCAGCTCGGGGCCCGAGCAGCTGACGACCGAGATCGAACCGCTCGCATTCGGCGCGCTACGGCTCGTCGCCCCCGACGGCAGAGTCACTCATTTCCCGCGCGCGATGTGCCGCGTTCGCACCGCCGACGGTCGCAGCGGCTGCGGCTGGATCGAGTGGAACCGCAACCAGCGCGGTGACGCCGAGTAGGGGGTCCGCAGGCGGAGCGGTCGCTGGCGCGGCGAAGGAGACGGGCGTAATGTGGGAAGCACACGCCACGGAGACCACACGCCACGGGAGGACAAGATGGCCACCACCGAGAACCGCACCACACCCACCAGCGATGACCGCGCCGCGATCGGCGAGCTGCAAGAGATCGTCGCGCGCCAGCGCGCCGCCTTCCTGGCGGACCCGTTTCCGTCGCTCGAGCAGCGCCAGGGTCTGCTCGGGGCGCTCGCCGGCATGCTGTTCAGCCACCGCGCCGAAATCGAGCAGGCGCTGAGCAGCGACTTCGGCGTTCACCCCGAGTTGGCTGCCGATCTGATCGAAATCCTGGGTCCGGCGGGCCGCGCCGGGTATGCGGCCGAGCAGCTCCCGACCTGGATGGCGCCCGAGTCGCGCCCGGCGGAGCCCGCCTTGTTCGGGTCGGGGCGCGCGTTCGTGCAGCCGCAGCCCAAGGGTGTCATCGGCAACATCGTCCCGTGGAATTTTCCGTTTGACCTGTCGGTCGGTCCGCTTGTGGAGATGCTCGCCGCGGGCAACCGAGTGGTGATCAAGCCTTCCGAGTACACCCCCGCCTGCGGAGAGCTCCTGCGCGAGCTGGTTCACTCCACGTTTGCGCGCGACCAAGTTGATGTGGTCGTGGGCGGGCTCGAGTTGGCGCGCGCGTTCACTCGCGTTCGCTGGGATCACCTGCTCTACACCGGCAGCCCGGCGATCGGGCGCGAGATCGCCAAGGCAGCCGCCGAGCAGCTCGTGCCGGTCACGCTCGAGCTGGGCGGCAAGTGCCCGGCGATCCTCACCGAGGACAGCATCGACGCCGAGTCGGTCCAACAGGTGCTGGCCACCAAGGCAGTGAAGAATGGCCAGATGTGCATCTCGGTCGACTATTGCCTGGTGCCGCGTGAGCAACTCGAGAATTTCGCGCAGCTGGCGGCAAGCCACGCACGCGAGTCGATGCCCGGGTATTGCACGTCAAACAGCTGCACCGGAATCATCTCCAGCCGCCATCTCGAGCGCATCGAGCGCCTGCTCGAGGACGCGCGAGCGCGCGGCTGCGACGTGCGGGCGCTGGAAGAGGTGGATGAGGTCGATCCGCTCGCGCGCCAGCTGCCGCTGTCGCTCGTGGTCGACCCGCCCGATGATCTCGCGCTGATGCAGGAGGAGATCTTTGGACCGATCCTCCCGGTCAAGGGCTACGACACGCTCGAGCAGGCGATCGACCAGGTCAACGCCGGCGAGCGGCCCCTGGCGCTCTACGTGTTCGCCAAAGACGACGCAGTCGCCGATGAGGTGCTGCGCCGGACCACCTCGGGCGGCGCGTGTGTCAACACCGCCGCCGCTCACGGCGCACTTCCTTCGCTGCCGTTCGGCGGGGTGGGACAGAGCGGCGCGGGTCGCCACCACGGCGTCGAGGGCTTCCGGGAGTTCTCCAACCTCCGCGGCGTGTTCGTGCGCGGCGAGGGCGATCTGATCGAGGCCTTCTCGCCCCCCTACGGGGCCGCCACGCAGGCGGTCGTAGACGCGGCTTTCAGCGACGCGGCCTGATGCGCCAGCCAAGCTGAGTCAACCGCGTTGGTTGGTGGCGATCGCCCGCGCGCCGCGCGCGGGCACGATTCCGATGCTGCGCGTGCGACTCGGGCGCTCGTCTCGCAGGCCGCTGGGGCGCAGCTCAACGCGCTCGAGGACCGTGCGCATGACCGTCTTGATCTCCATCATCGCGAAGCTCGCGCCGATGCAACGGCGCTCGCCCCCGCCGAAGGGAACGAATGTGTACGGCGCCGGGCGGGTCAGAAACCGCTCGGGCCAAAACCGCAGGGGATCTTGGTATAGCTCCGGATCGCGCCCCACGCCGGCGATCGACGCCGCGACGATCGTTCCGGCGGGCAGCCGGTAGCCGCCGAGCTCGAATGGCGCGCTGAGCTTGCGCGGCGCGGAGTCAGTGACGGGGCGCAGACGCAACGTCTCATTCACCACGGCGGTGAGGTACGCGTCATCCTCGTCACCCGCCCGCCGGCAGCGCGCGAACACGTCGGGATGGCGCAGCACTCGCTCAAAACACCACGCGAGCGCCGCTGCCGTGGTGTCGTGCCCCGCTCCGAGCAGGGTGAGCACGTGGTCGCGCAGCTGCTGATCGCTCAGGGCGCGTCCCTGCTCATCGCGCGCGGCGATCAGCAGCGCCAAGATGTCGTCACGTCCGTCGGGCTGCGCGCGATGATCGGCGATCTCCGCAAACAGCAACCGCTCGGCCTCGACGCGGGCTCGTACCCAGGGCAGCCGCCGCCCGATCACTCCCTCGGTGAGCCATGGGAGCTGTGTCTCGCTCATCACTCTGAACACGCCGCCGCGCACGTAGGCGGGCAGCAGCTCGCCGAGCCGGCGCCGCCGCGACTCGTCGCGCACGCCGATCACCGCGCGCAAGATCACCTCCATCGTGATCGCGCGCATGCGCGGCCACAGCGCAAACGGCTCGCCGAGCGGCCAATCCTCCATGTCCGCGATTGTGATGCGCTCGATCAGTCGCGTGTGATGGCCGATCGCCTCGCCGTGAAACGGCCCCAGCAGCATGCGCCGTGTACGAAGGTGGCGTTCACCATCGAGCAGCAGAAGGCTGTTGGGACCGAGCACGCCCAGCGCCTGGGCGTTGACTTCGCCGCCTCGCAGGACATCGCTGTCGCCGGTGAAAATCTCGCGGATCAGCAGCGGATCGCGCACGCTGACAACGTCGCCGATGCCGAGCACCCGGAACGTGAGCATCTTCTCGCGCGGGTAGCGCACAAGGCAAAAGCGAGCGAACGAGTCCATCCCGAACAGCGACCACGCTGTCTGCACGAGCGCCGGCAGCGGGACGCGCGGCGGCAGCCGCGCGGCGAGGTCGCCGTTTTGATCCGCGAGCGGGCCTGGGCGCGTCCCGATCACGGCGTGACTATCGGGTAGCCCGGGTCGCCCTCGTCGAGCAGCCCCAACAGCTCGCCGAGCTGCTCGCCGTCGCCCTCCACCGAGATCGCCCCCGAGCTGAACAGTTTGGCGACGTCTTCCTGTGCGAGCAGCATCGTGTCGAATGCTACGCGCGTGAGCGTCACCGTCGCCTGCGCGTCGGGCGCGATGCGGCCGCGAACGACGCTGAGCGCGCCGTTTTCGATCGTGACCGTCCAGCGCTCGCGCAGATCGGTGAAATGCCAGCCGATCACGATTCTCCGATTCCAGGCGCGCGGTCCGTCGAGCCGCGCTCCCAACGCATCCCATAGCTGCTCCAGCGACAACGCGCGCGCGACATCTGCGCTGGCCGTGCGCTGCCGGCCTGAGCGTTGCGGCGAACCCTCGCGCAGCTCCTTGGCGGCGACCAGATACAGATTGCGCCAGACCGCGCTCTCCGCCTGGTAGCCGAGCTGCTCGAGTGCCGCTGCCTGCAGCTTCCTTGCCTCGATGCACGTCTCCTCGGCGAATACCGCGTGGGAGGTGATCTCGGCCACCCAGCGGTAATCGCCGTCGGCGAACGCCTTGCTTGCGGTCGCCAGCAGAGCGGGCAGCCCTCCGGCGAGATCAACGTAGCGACGTGCTGCGTCTGCGGGCGGCAATGGGTCCAGATGCGCCGGATTGCCGTCGAAGAAGCCGAGATAACGCTGATAGACGGCGCGCACGTTGTGGCTGACCGTGCCGTAGTAGCCGCGACACGACCAGGTCCGGGCGAGGCTCGGCGGCAGGGCCACCTCGGCTGCGATCTCGGCCGGCGTGTAGCCGCGGTTGGCCAACCGCAGCGTCTGGTCGTGCAGGAAGCGGTAGAGGTCGCGGTGGCGGGAAAGGAACTCGATGATTCGCTCGCGGCCCCAGCGCGGCCAGTGGTGCTGGGCGAACATCACGTCGGAGTCTTCGCCGAACAGCTCGACCGCCTCGCCCAGGTACTTCGACCAGCGCAGCGCGTCGCGCACCAGCGCGCCGCGAGGGGTTAACACATTGTGCATGCAATGCGTGGCGTTCTCCGCGACGCAGAGAACGCGAAGCGCAGGAAGGTGAAAGTTCATCTCGGCCGGCGCCTCGCTGTCGGGGACCATCTGAAAGACGAAGCGAACGCCGTCGATTTCCTGTACCTGACCGGTCGCCGCGACCTCGTCCGTCGGCGGGATCAACGTGACTGTCCCGCGTGAGGTCGTCTTGCCGATACCTGCGTCGATCTGCCCGCGCGGACCGCGCTCGAGTCGCGGCGCAAACATGTACTCGGCCCGGCGCTGCATCGCCGTGCCCGCCAGCACGTTCTCGCTGACGGCGTGCTCGAGGAAGCCCGCCGGCGCCCAGATCGGCACCTCGCCTGCGTGCACCCGCTCCTCGGCGACGACGCCCTTGACGCCGCCGAAGTGGTCCACGTGGCTGTGCGTGTAGATCACCGCGGTCACCGGCCGTTCGCCGCGATGGCTGCGGTAGAGCTCGAGGGCTGCCGCTGCGCACTCGGTCGAAATGAGCGGATCGACGACGATCACCCCGCGGCGGCTCTCGATCAACGTGATGTTGGAGAGGTCATAGCCGCGGACCTGATAGATGCCCGGGACGACCTCGAAGAGCCCATGAACGCCGTTGAGCTGGCTAAGCCGCCAGAGGCTCGGATGCACGGTCTCGGGCGCGCTTCGATCGGGCCGGGCAAAGGCGTAAGTATCCATGTCCCACACGACTCGCCCGCGCGAGTCTTCGAGGACGAGGCTCTGAGCCCGCGCGAGCAATCCACGGGTTGCGTCGTCGAAGTCCTCGCGATCCTCGAACGGCAGCTCATCCCGCGCCGCCGCGTGCAACCTACGCGTGTGCTCGCTCGCGCTGCCCGGCGCGCTTACCTCGCCGTGCGCCTGGTCGCCGACCCCGGTCATCGGGGTGTCATGCGACGGTTTTCACCGGCGTGGCGACGGTGCCCGCGGCGCCGCCTGTCTGTGGCGCCTGCTTGTATTCGTCCAGGAGGCGCTTCTCGGTCTGGTTGTCGGGGAACCTGAGGTAGACGAGCGCAGCGCCGAGCAGCACGGCGATGATCCCGGCCAGGTAGGCCCACTGGTCGCCGTGAAGGAATGCCGTCTTGGCCCCGGCGATGATTTCGCTGGCGTGCGCTGGGTACTGCTTGGCGGCGTCAACGGCACTCGAGAACGACTTGGTGAGAGTGTTTTCGATGCTTTTTGTGATATTCGCTCCAGATGAGGAGATCTCGCTGCCGGCCGCCGCTGCGTAGCCGGCGGTCAGCAGCGCGCCGAAGATCGATTGCATGATCGCGCCGCCCAGGTCGCGTTGTAGATCGGCGGTTCCCGAGGCCATCCCCGCGCGCTTGACGGGCACCGAACCGGTGAGAGAGTGTGACGCCGGGGTGCCCGCCAGGCCGACGCCGATCCCCACCAGCGCGTAGCCCAGCCCGACCTTCCAGTAGGGGATGTTCTCCTTCCAGAACAGCAGCATCCAGAGAAAGCCTCCCAGCACGAAGACGTAGCCGAAGAGCAGCGTGAAGCGCGCTCCGCGCGCGTTGACGAGCTTCGCCGAGCGCGGCGCGACCAGCACCATGCAGATGGCCGCGGGCAGGATCGCCAAACCGGCATCCAGTGTGGAGTAGGCGAGCACGTTTTGCAGGAATTGCTGGCCGATGAACATCGCGCCCATCAGCGAGCCGAACACGATGATCCCAGCGCAGGCCGCCACCCAGAAGGTGGGGCGCGCGGCGACGTGAAGGTCATACAGCGGGTTCTGCGCGCGGCGCTGTCGCAGATAGAAAAGGACGAGCGCGGCCACCGCGATCACGGCGAGCACGACCGTCAGCGTGGTCGCGTCGGGGACCGGCGCGAAGTTGATCGACAGGATCAAGCCCGCGACGAGCACGAGCGAGAGGATCCCGCCGAGGTTGTCAACGCGCTCGCTCGTCTCGTTGATGTGCGCCGGGACCAGAACCCAGGCCATCACGATCGCGATCAGCGCCAGCGGCAGTGTCAGCAGGAACACCGAGCCCCATTCGAAATGCTCGAGCAGTAGCCCCGAGAAGAGCGGGCCAAGCGCCGCGATCGCGCCGCCGATCCCCGACCACAGAGCGATCGACCGCGTGCGTCCTGCCCCCGACCACAGCGCCGTGATCAGGGCGAGCGTCGTCGGATACGCCATGCCCGCCGCGACACCGCCCCCAAGCCGCGCGATGAACAGAACGATGTCGCTCGGCGCGAACGCTGCGAGCAGCGACATCGGCACCGCCAGCACCGTCCCCGCGAGCAGCATCAGCTTGCGCCCGTAGCGGTCCCCCAGCGCGCCCAGCCACAGCACCGAGCACGCCAGACCGAGCGAATAGCCGACAGCGATCAAATCGAGCGTCGTCTGCCCTGAATCGAAATGCCTGCCGATGGCCGGCAGCGCCACATTCGCCACCGCGAGGTTCAGGTTCGCGACGGCCGCGACCAGGATCAACGTCGCGAGGACCGGGCCCGCCCTGGCCGGCGCGCTACCTGCCTCCTCGCCAGCGGCCGGGCGCGACGCGGCGGAGCTCATCAAAACCCCCCGGGACCGACGCTTGGCCAGCTCGCGGGTCCAGGCATCGGCTGATTGTCTCAGTTTCAGCTGAAGCGGTCACTCGGCCCGCCGCCGGCAGGCTTTGTTTGTTCTGAGCGACACGTCGCCTCTCGTCGGCGAGCTCGTCGCGCGCTGGGCGGCTACGAGGTCAGGAAGCGGCGAATGATCCGGCGACCAACCGCCACTGCCGATACCGCCAGCACGACGGTGAGCGAGAACAGATACAGCACGGAGGCGATCACGAAGCCGCCGACGCCCACCACGCCCTCTCCCTGCTCCGCCAGCCACCAGAACGGAACCGCGAGCAAGCCGATCACCGCGACCAGCGCGATCACCAAGACAAACACGTGATAGAGCCTGTAGCCGGTTCGGCGACGGAAGAGGCGCCAGGCGATTGCCGCGACGTCGGCCATGCGTTCAGGTTACAACGCCTCCGCGAGCGCGGCGACGTTTTCGGCTCTCGCCGGCGCCGTCAGCCGCACGCGCACGCCCTTGGCCGGCATGAAGACGATCCCGCGGCGCACACCCTTTTCAGGACGGCCGCGCACCGGCGAGAGGTCCGTGCGTTCGAGCACGCGCCGGATGACGACCTGCATCTCAAAGGTGGCGAAGCTCGCCCCCAGGCAGCGGCGCGTGCCTCCGCCGAAGGGCAGCCAGGTGTAGGTGTCCGGCGCGTCCGGACCGAGGAAGCGCTCGGGGCGAAAGGCCCGGGCCGCGCGGTAGCGATCCTCACGGCGGTGGATCGCCGCGATCGAGGGGTTGATCTCCACCCCGGAAGGGATCCTATAGCCGCCGATCTCAAACGGCTCCCCACGGACCACCCGCCCCACGCCCGAGATCACCGGGCACAGCCGCAGCGTCTCCTTGACCACGGCGTCGAGGTAGTCCTCATCGCCGCTCGCGAGCTCCGATCTGAGTCGCTCGAGCACGCTCCGGTTGCGCAACAGCAGCTCAAACGCCCACGCCAGCCCGGTCGCGGTGGTCTCGTGGCCGGCGACCAAAAGCGTCACGAGCTCGTCGCGCAGCTCGCGGTCGGTCATCGACCAGCCGTCCTCGTCGCGGGCGAGCAAGAGCATCGACAGGACGTCCTCGCGCTGCTCGAGATCTGCGACGTCGCGACGCCGGGCGATCTCCTGGTAGATCAGCTGATCAAGCGCCTGCCGGGTGTCCTGGAAGCGCTCGCCCGCTCCGCTGCCGAAGCGCCCACCCGAGAGCGCGAGCGCGAGCACTCCGAGGCGCGAGCCGGCCGGATCGAGGAGCTTTCGGATCCGCGCCTTGAGCTGCTCCTGGCGCGGACCCTGATCGATCCCGAAGACCGCGCTCATGATCACGTCGAGCGTCAGCGATTGCATCTGCGGCAGCAGCGTGAATTGCTCCTGAAGCGGCCACGAATCGATCGCGCGGTCGGTTGCCTCGCGCATCACCTCGGCGTAGGCACGCATCCGCTCGCCGTGAAACGGCGGCAGCAGGAGCTTGCGCTGGCGCAAATGCTCCGCGCCGTCGAGCAGCAGCACCGAGCGCTCGCCCACCACCGGACCGAGCACCGCGTTCGCCTCGCCGGCGCGCAGTTGATCGGGCGAGCCGCGGAAGACCTGCTTGACCAGTCCGGGCTCGAAGACCATCACGAAGCGCGGGTCGAACAGGTGGCCAAAGGTCACGATGTCGCCGTAGCGTCGACGGCTCGCCTCGATGAAGCGAGTCGGCATGAAGATGAAACAGAGCGTCTGCAGAACGCGATGCAGCGGCGGGCCCGGCGGCATGGCGACCGCTGCGGTGGCAGGCATAACGAGCCATTGTCGCAGGCTGCCCATATCATGCTCGGAAGAGTGAGCGCGGCCGCGGAGACTCCCGGGGGGGCATGCCCGACACGGGTCGGGCGCAGCTGGGGCGTTCGCGAGCGGGAGAAGACGCTTGCGTTTCCCTGCGACGCTCAGCTCGCCCAGCCCGACGACGTCTACTACCGTGGCATCGAGATCCAGGCGCCGGCGGCGGCCGTGTTCTCCTGGCTCTGCCAGCTGCGGGCCGCACCCTACAGCTACGACTGGATCGACAACCTCGGGCGGCGCAGCCCGCGTACGCTCACGCCCGGCTTGGAGCAGCTCGAGGTCGGACAGCGAGTGATGACGATTTTCGAGTTGGTCGAGTTCGAGCCCGAGCGGCAGCTCACAATCCGTCTGCGCCGCGCACGGGTCCTGTTCGGGCAGGTCGCCGCGACCTATTTGCTCGTGCCGGTCGACGCCGCGCGCTGCCGGCTGCTGGTCAAGCTCTTGATGCGCCACTCCCGGCGCCTGCCCGCCTGGCGGCTTCGCCAGACGGCGATGCCGTGGCTCGATCTCGTGATGATGCGCAAGCAGCTGCTGACGATCAAGCAGCTCGCCGAGCGACAGGCGGGCGCGGGATCGGGCGGCGACACACGCCGCTCAGACGCCTAGCGCGCGATCGGGCGTGCGCTCACGGTCGTCCTCGCGCAGGTGCTCATGCACCAGGCGGACAACCGTCGCGCCTTCGCCCACCGCGCCGGCGACGCGCTTGGCCGAACCCTGACGCACGTCGCCCGCCGCAAAAACGCCGGGCATGCTCGTCTCCTGTGTGAGCGGTTCCCGGTCGAATCCCCACTTCACTCTCGGCTGCTCGAGCAGGTCGCGACCCGTGACGAGATAGCCCTGCGGATCGCGCGCGATCTCGTCGGGGAGCCACGTCGTGTGGGGTTCGCCGCCGATCATGATGAACAACGCGGCCGCCGGCACCTCCTCGAGGACGTCGTTCGCGCGATCCGCCAGCTTGAGGCTTTCGAGCGACACATCGCCCGAGCCGTCCACGACCTCCGTACGATGGCGAACGGCGACGTTCGCAGTCGACTCAATCGCGCGCACCAGGTAGTTCGACATCGACTTTGCGAAGCTGTCGCTCCGAACGAGCAACGTCACCGAGCGAGCGTGGTTGGCGAGATGCAGCGCCGCCTGTCCGGCCGAGTTGCCCGCGCCGACGATAAACACGTCCTGACCCTGCATCGCGCGTGCCTCGCTGGCAGCCGCCCCGTAGAAGACACCCGCGCCAAGCAGCGACTCGAGTCGCGGCACGCCCAGCCGCCGCCACTCGATTCCGGTCGCGATCACGACCGCGCGCGCCCGCAGCTCGCTCCCGTCGAGCATGCGCAGGACACGATGCTCGGCGCCGTCTTCGAGCGCGACCACTTGCTGGGTAAAGACGATGTGCGCACCCATCAGCCACGCCTGCTCACACGTTCGCTCCATCAGCATCCCACCGTCGATGCCGTGTGGAAAGCCCGGATAATTTCTGATCAGGGGACTCGTGCCGGCCTGACCTCCCGAGACCCGCTGCTCGAGCATCACCGTCTCAAGCCCCTCGGATGCTGCGTAGACTGCCGCAGTCAGTCCCGCCGGCCCCGCACCCACGATCGCCAGGTCACACACCTCGACGTCGTTCTTGATGATGACCCCGATCTCGCGAGCGAGATCGGCCATGCTCGGATCGACGATTACATGGCCATCGTTGCGAATCACAACGGGAAGCTTGCTCGCGTCGAGCCCTGCCTCAGCGAGCAAGCGCCGTCCCTCCTCGGTCTCGATCGCATGAAAGCCAAATGGCAGGCTGAACCGCGTCATCACATCGCGCAACTGCGGCAGTCGGCTGTCATCCTCGCTGGCGACGATGCGAAACAACTCGAAGCTCGGCTGCTGACCCCGTGTCCAGGAGGCGAGGTATTCACTCATCGCGCGATACATCATCTCGTCGTCCGACCACGGCCGCACGATGTGAAAGTCAGCGCGTCCGAGCGTCATCGCCTGCACCGCCGGACTCGTGGTCGAGTAGTCGCGATCGACCAGCAGCACGCGCTTGGCGCGCGGATACAGCTCGTGTGCGCTCTCGAGGAAGTCGGAGGCTGCGTCGTCGACCAAGAACAGCGCCACCTGTTCATCTGCCGCCGCCATTTCTCGGAGCGTGTCGAGCGCCGCCGCTGTCGTGGTCTCGCCGCGCACGCTGAAGTCGTTGCCGAACCGTCGCGAGAGGTCGGACACCAGCACCTCGAGCGAGCTGGGATCGCGGTCGATCACGAACAGCACCGGCAGGGCTGCGGACTGCTGCATAGGCCTAGTAAAGCAACGCGCTTGCGACGTCTACATTTTCGTCATGACCACTTTCAGTACTTCAGGCATCCCAGACATGACCGGTCGGACGGTGATCATCACCGGAGCCAACAGCGGCATCGGACGCGCCGCCGCGCGCGCGCTCGCCGAAGCCGGGGCTCGCGTGGTGCTCGCGGTGCGCGACCTCGACAAGGGCCGCGCGGCCGCAGCGACGATGCCGGGCGAGACCGAGGTTCGCCAGCTGGATCTCGCGCGGCTCGCCTCGGTACGCGTTTTCGCGTCGGCGTACCAGGGCAAGGTCGACCTGCTGATCAACAACGCGGGCGTCATGGTCCCGCCTCTGACGCGAACCGCCGACGGCTTCGAGCTGCAGTTCGGGACCAACCACCTCGGCCATTTCGCGCTGACCAACCTCCTGCTCGAGCGCATCACCGGCCGGGTCGTGACCGTCTCCTCAAACGGGCACCGCTTCGGACGAATCGACTTCGACGATCTCAATTGGGAGCGAAAGCCATACCGGGAGTGGCGCGCCTACGGGCAGTCGAAGCTCGCCAACCTGCTGTTCACCGCGGAGCTGCAGCGGCGCCTGACCGCGGCGGGGTCCGCCGTGCTGGCGACCGCCGCCCACCCCGGCTACGCCGCGACCAACCTCCAGTTTCACAGCGAGCGTCGCTGGATGGATCTCCTCGGCTCCGTCGGCAACCGCCTGCTCGCCCAGGACGAGAGCGGCGGCGCCCTGCCGACGCTGTATGCGGCGGTCGCCGACGTTCCCGCAAATGGCTTCGCCGGCCCCGGAGGGTTCATGCAGCAGCGCGGCGCGCCGCAGCTCGTCGATCGCTCGGCTGCAGCGAAGGATGGCGACGTCGCCAGGCGGCTGTGGGATGTGTCGGAGGAACTAACCGGCGTGCACTTCCCGCTTGGCGCGAAGTCTGCGACCTAGCGCACAGCCGGGGTGCTCGGGCGACCCGCCGCCGCGACCAGCCGGCACGGCTCAAGCCGATTCCTGGGTCAGCACCAGCGCGCGCGCCGGCTGCCGTCCCGACTCAAACACGTGCGGCACATCGGTGCGGAAGGACGCGTAGTCGCCCGCGGAGAGCTCCGTGATCTGCTCGACGGGGCCGGCGATCAACTCTCCCGCCAGCACGAAGACGTGCGCGCGCGTGCCGTCCGCATGAGGCGGCGGCTCGTCGAGCTGGCGCGGCTCGAGGACGAGTTCGACGAGGCTTCCGCTTGCAGGCGGGGCGAGGCCGTCGAGCGTCAGCCTCGAGACCGCCGCGCCGGGCTCGGCGCGGCGCTGTGAGGCGCGCACCACGCGAACCTCCCCAGGCGGGAGCTCCTCGAGCAACTCGCGAAACGAGACACGCAGCGCTGCCGCCAGGCTGGCGAGCGTGTCGATGGTCGGATTGCAGCGCGCCCGCTCGATGCTCGACAGCGTCGCCTTGCTCGTGCCCGTCGCCCGCGCGAGCTGCGACAACGAGAGGTGACGCGCGACGCGCAGACGCCGCAGGTTGCTCGCCAGCACCTCCTGCACACGTCTCGATCCATCCTGGGCTATCATATAGAACGTAATGGTCAGTTTATCGAACGACCGGGATGGCACCGGCGATCAGGCGCGAGTGGGCGCGAGCTCGGTGACCTTCTATTTCGATCTCGGGTCGCCCTACGCGTACCTGGCCGCCGAGCGCCTGCACACCGCCATTCCCGGGGCTGTCCGCTGGCAGCCGGTGCTGTTGGGAGGCCTGTTCAGGCTGACCGGGCGCAGCTCTTGGGCGCTGGGCGATCACCGGCGCCGGCAATCCGGAATGGCGGAGATCGAGCGCCGCGCCTGCAGCTACGGCCTGCCGCCGATCCGTTGGCCAGACCGTTGGCCGACCGACTATCTACAGGCAATGCGCGTCGCCGCGTTCGCGTTCACCGTCGGCCGCGGGAGAGACTTCACGATGTCCGCGTTTCGCGACTCGTTTCAGCGCGGCAGTCAGCTGAGCATCGCCGCGAACGTGTTCGACGCTGCGGACCGGGCGGGGTTGGACCGTCGCGCGGCCGAGGCTGCGACACGCGATCCGCAGATCAAGCAGTCGCTGCGCGGCGCGACCGAGGCGGCGCACGCGCGAGGCGTCTTCGGCGTGCCCACGATCGCGGTCGGCGAGCAGCTGTTCTGGGGAGACGACCGACTCGAGGATGCGGCCGCCTCGCTCAGCGATGGCTCGGCAGACCAAGCGTGTGTTGGACGATGAAGCTGAGCGCGAGCTCCTGCGAGATGGGGGCTGAGCGCGCGGCTCTAGCATCGAGGAACCGGTCGATCACGCCCTCGCGCTCGTCCCACGCCTGAGCCCGAGCGTCTGCATCGCCTGATCCGCAGCGTCGACATTCCTTGGCGCAACGTGTTACTAGTGTCGCGGCCTAGATGCAGCGACGACGGCGACAAAACCCTGCTCCGCGCAGCAGCCAACGGCCGCCGCAGCTGACCCGTGCGCAACGTGCGAGGGCATCGCGCGCGAGAGCGGTCCGCCGGCGCAGGATGGTGGCGCTCACCGTGGTCCTGGCCGTCGCCGCGGGCTTGGCGCTCGCGATCGACGGCGGCATCGCCCAGCGCACAGCGGCGCCCGCGAGGGCGCCCGCGTCGGCGACCCACCCGCGAGCTCGAGCGAAGCCGATCGCCCACAGGCGAGCGGGTCGTGTGGGCGTCGGCACAGCCCCCTCGCTGTTCGCATCCGAGCTGAGAACCAACCGCCACATCCTTGGCTACACGAGCTACATCTCGGTCGGGACCCCCCGGCGGCGCGAGCTCGCGCTCACGTTCGATGACGGACCCGGTCCTTACACGCCGCGCGTGCTCGCCGTCCTCAAACGCTTCCACGTGAAGGCGACGTTCTTCGAGATCGGCCGCAATGTAGCCGCGTATCCCGCGTTCACCGCGCGCCTGGCGAAGGCAGGGATGGCGATCGGCGACCACACCGAGACGCATCCGCCGATGGCGCAGCTCGGCGCCGGCGCGCAGGCGTCAGAACTCGATCAGGCTGCCCGGGCGATACAGGCCGCCGGTGCGCCGCGGCCGCTCTTGTTCCGGCCGCCGTATGGCTCCTTCGACGCGAGCACCCTGCAGCTGCTGCGCGACAGGAGCATGATGATGGTCCTCTGGACCGTCGACACGAGTGACTACGCGCTTCCAGGAGTGTCGCGGATCATCTATACGGCGCTGAGTGGCGCGCGCCCCGGTGCGGTCATCCTGATGCACGACGGCGGCGGCGATCGCTCTGAGACCGTGGCTGCGCTGCCGCGCATCATCGAGCGGCTTCGCCAGCGCGGCTACAAGCTGGTGACGGTCCCCGAACTGCTACGCGACGATCCGCCGGCGGTCGGCCAGCCGCCGCCGACCTCGCTTTCCGGCGACTGACGCGGACAGGCGACTGACGCGGACATGATCAAGGCAGGGTGAGCGTCGCGCTGGCGCGCTGCCGTGGCATGCCCGCCATGTGGTAGCTGACGATCAACTCATACTTTCCCGCAGCCAGTTGCTCGGGCTCGACGAGTCGCAGGCGCACAGTTCCCTTCACGCGCTTGCCGGTGCCGCTCGCCCGCAGCTTGCCGTGGCGCTCGAGGACCGCAGTCACGTTCGCGGCCGAGGAAGGCAGGGTGAGCTTTAGCGCGTGCTGGCTGCAACGTTGTGCGCCAGTCTTGCTCGCCCGCTTGCAAAGCAGGAGCGTCGTCGACGTGCGCGGCGCGGCGGCGGTGAACTTGGCGGGGCTCGAAAGCTCGGAGGTGGTGCACTTGCGCTCGGGGACCGACTCGGTCTTGCCTTCCTGGTGAACTTTGACAGTGACCGTTTCGCAATTCACGAGCTCCACGCCCCCACTGCGGCCTTCCGCTCCTTCCTCCCCGCTGGCTCCTTCTTCTCCTTCGCGTCCTTCTAGGCCGTCCTGACCTGGTTCACCCTGCTGTCCGTTTTCGAGAGCTTCGACGCCGGTGCCGGAGAGCGGCAAGAAAGCCGGCTTGGCCTCGTTGCCCACGATCGCGACGGTGGCCGTGGCTTCGCCGGCGGCTTCCGGCGAGAATCGCACGCCGACCGTGCAGGTCTGACCGAAAGCCAGCCACAACACGTCAAGACACTCGTCGCTTGAGATTTCGAAATCTTCGGGGTCGGCCCCGCCGAGTTCGGTGGAATAGATCTGCAGCTGCTGGGCGCCGACATTCGTCAGCTCGAGCGCCAGGGTCGGGGAGGTCTGTTCGACGTAGGTCGATCCGAAGGCGCCGCCGCTGGCCGATATCTCCGGCGCGGAGATGAACGCCTCGGCGGTGTCCAGGTTTGCCGGCGATCCTTCGCCTCCTGCCACCAGCACCTCCCCTTCCGGCAGTCGTATCGCCACCGCGCCGATGCGGGCGCTCGTCAGCGCCGGGCTCTGCGTGGAGAACGCGCCCGAGCTCGCGTCGAACAGTTCGCTGCTTTCAAGCGCGGCGCTGCCGTCACTCGTGCCGCCCGCGATCAGAATCCTGCCGTCCGGCAAAGGCGCCGCGACCGCGCCCGAGCGCGCCACGTTCATCAGGTGGCTGGTCGCGGTGAACGCCGCGGTTGCGGGGTTGAACAGCTCGGCGCTCTGCAGCGGGGTGGCCCCGTCGCTGCCCCCGGCGATCAGCACCCGGCCGTCGGGCAGCGGCGCGGCTATGGCGTTCACGCGCGGCTTCGTGAGCCGCGCCGAAAGCGCCGTGAAGGAGCCGCTCGCGGGTTCATACAGTTCGGCGCTATCCAGCGCCGAGGCGCCATCCGAGCCGCCCGCGATCAGGATCGACCCGTCCGGCAGCGGCGCGATCAGCGCGCCGATGCGCGCAGCCGACATCCTCGCCGAGAGCATGGTGCTGTGGCCCGTCGCGGGGTTGAACAGTTCGGCGCTTGACAGCGCTGTCGTGCCGTCGCTCGTGCCCCCGGCGATCAGCACTTCGCCGTTCGACACGGACGTCGCGACCGCCCCCGAACGGGGTACCGACAGCGACGCGCCGGCGGTGAACTGAGCGCTCACCGGATCGAACTGTTCGCTACTGGCGAGCGGGCCGCCCGCCAGCTTGCTCGTTCCCCCTGCGATCAGAATCTTGCCGCTCGGCAGGGCGGCGACGAGCGCTCCGGCCCGGCCCGCAGTCATCTGGTTGCTCAGCGTGCTGAAGTAGGACGTCGTGGCGTCGGCCCGCTCGCCGCCCGCCAGCATGCCCGCAAGGAGCACGCAGGCGAGGGCCGCCGCGCGTGCCATCGCGCGCTGGACGCCGGCGCGCCGCGCACCAGTCGAGGTCGTGCTTGCGAGCTGCCGCACAGGCACTCACTCACGGACCGATGTGGACCGTGCTCGTGCCAGCGCTACCCGCGCTGCCCGATTTCCCGAACCCACCGGCACGAGCGGGAGCGGCCAGCCTGCCCGGCGCGCCGGCCATGCCGGTGGCCCCCGATGCGCCGGCGCCGAAGCCCGCGCCGCCGGTCCCGCCGGCGCCGCCGCTCGCGGCTGCCGGGTTGCCGTCGCCCGCCGGCGCGCCACCCGCGCCAGGGCACCCGTTGGTGGACTTCCCCGCAGGACAGCTCGCGGGCGTGCCCGCGCCCGCCAGCCCGCGGTCGGAGGCGGCGTAGGTGACCCGGCGCAGAACCGCGCGCCGAGTCGTTGAGATCGCACCTCCCTGGGCGGCGCCCCCGGCCCCGGCGTTGCCGCCCGTGCCGCCGTTTGCCAGCGCGCCATCGTTTCCGCCGGCCCCGCCGCTTCCGCCAGCGCCGCCCTTGGCCGAGCAGCCCCGCGCCGGACATGCGCCGGCGCCGCCGGTGCCACCGGCGCCGCCCGGCGCGCCGCTGCCGCTGCCGACACGACTGGCGTTGAAGCCGCTGTAGGACGGGGTTGTCCCGCCCTGGCCGCCGCTCCCGGCGATGCCGCCCTGCGCCACGTCGGAGGTCAGCCTCGTCGCGATCACGCGCAGGAGACCGCCGTCGTTGAGGATCGCACCACCCGCGCCGCGTCCTCCGTTGCCGCCGCTGCCCCCGACTCCCGCGGCGCCGTCGCTGCCGCCGCTGCCGCCCTTACCGCCGCTCGATCCAGCGCCGCCTGGACTTCCCGACGCACCGGTCGCGCCGGGGGAGGCGCTGCCTCCTCCCCCCGCCGGTCCGCCTGCGCCGCCGCCGCCGCCGTTTCCGCCCGCGCCGCCGACCGCGCTATCGGAGATGAAGCTGCTCGCTTCGATGGTCGTGCTCGAGCCACGCTCGCCGTAGATCGCGCCTCCTTCGCCGGCGCCGCCGGCGCCGCCACTGCCGCCCTGCCCGCCGCGACCGCCGTTGCCGCCCGAGCCACCGCTTGGACCCGGCAGCCCCGCGACCGTCGGGCCGCCCGGGCCACCGTCACCGCCCGCGCCACCCGGAACGCCAGGGTTGCCCGATCCACCGGCGCCGCCGACTGCGCGATCACCGCTGAAGCGGCAGCGCGTCGCGATCAGCGTGCCGGCGTTGAGGATCGCGCCGCCCTGGCCGTCGTCGCCCGGCGTTCCCGGGGCGCCCGCGCCTCCGGCAGCGCCGGAGCCGCCATTTGCCCCCGGCCCGCCCGCGGCGCCACCGGCGCCGGGGACGCCAGCGGCAGCGGGCGGCGGCGCGGAGGTAGCCGGCCCGCCGGGGGCTCCGGCTGCCCGACCGCCCGTGAGCGTCACCGCGGTGAGAGCGAGCGTCGCCCCCGGCGCGATTTCGATCAGGCGGATGCGAGCGCCCGGCGCCGCCTTGAGCGTCAGCTGACCCCTGCTCGCGATCAGCGCGACCTTCCTGCGAGCGGTGACCCTAAGAGTCGCCTTGAGGGCGAGCGCGCACGCACGCGAGGCACGCAGCGTTCCGCCCGTGGAAAACAACCTGCTGAGGGTGGACGCACGTGGGCAGGCGGCCGCCGCGGTTGCTCCGGATGCAGCCCCCGTCGTGACGAATACCGCCATCGAAAGCCCCAGCAGAGCCAGGCACACAAGGTACCCGGCAAAGGCCGGGAGGCGCCTTCCCGACATTTGCTCGACCATACCAGCCGGCGAAGCGATCGTCGCCGGTCCCGCAAGCGATCGTGTGAACAGTCTCGCGAGCGATCGCGTGACCGGTCCCGCGAGCGATGGGCGTGACCGGTCCGGCGAGCGATCGCGAAGGGTTCCCGCAGCCCTCAGGAGCGCTGCTCTTCGAGCAGCGTCTCGAGGCGGTCGAGGGATGGCGGCGTGCCGATCGCGACGAGGATGTCGCCGGGGAGCAGTGCGATCTCGGCCGGCGGCTGCGGTTGGAACTCGGCTCCTCGGCGCAGACCCACGATCATCGCGCCGCCGCCTATGTCGCCGACCGTCTGGCCAACCCCGGCACAGGCCTCCGCCACCTCGATCTCCTCCAGGCGGTATTGGACGTCGACATCGAACACCCCGCTGAGTTGGCGGTGCAGCGCCAGTCGCGCCATCTCGGTGCCGCTGGCCTTGTAGGGCGAAATCACCCGGTCGGCGCCGGCTCGCTTGAGCTTCTTCTCGGTGTCCTCGAGCGCTGCCCTCGCGACGATCGTGATGTCCGCTCGGAGCTCGCGCGCGGTGAGCGTGATGAACACGTTGTTCGCGTCGGAGTCGGCGCATGCGAGGATCGAGCGGGCGCGTGCAATTCCGGCGTCAGCCAGCACCCCGTCATCGGTGGCATCGCCCTCGATGAAGGAGATGCCAAGCGTCTCCGCCAGCTGACGGTTTTCCGCGTCGGGGTCGACGACCACGTACCGGGCGCGGGCAGCGCGTAGATCTCTCGCCACTTGACGTCCCACGCGGCCGAAGCCGCAGATGATGTGGTGATCGGTGAGCGAGTCGATCATCTTTTGTGTGCGCCTGAGCATGAGCACATCCGCGAGGTGTCCCGCGACAAAGAACTCCGCAACCGTGGCCAGCGCGTAGAAGAGCGTACCGACGCCCAGCACGATCAGCGCGACGTGGACGAGCTGCCCAAATGTGGTGCTCGGCTCGGGAAACACCCCGACCGTGGCGGCCGTGTCCAGCGCCCAGCGAAACGCATACCAGAACCCGACTCCTTCGCTCAGCGCGAGACCCAGCGCGGCGAGGAGCAGCAGGCCCAGCACGATCGCACCCAGCCGGGCGATGCGCCGGCCGAACGTGATCAGTTGACGGTGCGGCGCCGTGCTCGTGCGCGTGTGATCCTCTGCCCACGCGCCGTCAGAGGGGCTCATGGCGTCAATGATGTTCGATACCGCAGACAAGCGACCTGCGAGCTCGCGGCAGCCAGCGTTGCCACCGGCGTCGGTCGGCTCTCGCTAGTTTCGAGGGATGACCGCTGCGCTTGTCTATCGCAAGATCAACGGAGACGACGTCGAGGAGCTGGCCGCCCTGGTCAGCGACGCGGTCGCCGGTTATCGCGCGTTCGCGCCGGCCGAGTGGCAGCCGCCGCCGATCGGCCAGCAAATCAGCGGACTGCGAAGCTGGGTCGCTGACCCGGATTATTGGGGGGAACTCGCATCCGACGGGCCAACGCTCGCCGGGCACGCGACGTTCATCCCGGCCGAGCGTCACTCGCTGCGGGTCGCAACGGACCCGGGCCTCGCGCATCTCGGTCAGCTGTTCGTCAGGCCGCCCTACTGGGGCTCTGGCGTCGCGGCCGCGCTGCTCGCCCGCGCGACGAGCGCCGCGGCCGCACGCAACTACACCGCGATGCGCCTGTTCGTCCCCGCGGGCCAAGCGCGCGCCCGGCGCTTCTACGCGCGCGAAGGCTTCACAGCGGCGGCGGAGCCGTTCGACATCGGCTTCGGTCTGCCGGTGCTCGAGTACCGGCGCACGCTCTGACCGCGTCCCGCGCTAGCTCTAACCGCGCGTTGCAGCTCGCGGCTCAGACGGAGGCGGGCAGCCGCACCTCGGTCAGTCGCAGGCTGTTGCCCGAGGGGTCGCGGAACCCGCAGTCGATCCCGTAAGGACGCTCTTCGGGCTGCTCGGTGAATTCGACGCCGCGCGCCTTGAGTTCTTCGTAGGAGGCCTGGCAGTCGTCGGTGGTGAGAAAGACGGTTCCCGCGAAGCCCTTCGCCATCAGCTTGCTGACCTGCTCGGCCGTGTCCGCGTCCATCACCGGCGGGCCGGGGATCGCCATCAGCACAATCGCAAAATCAGGCTGATTCGCGGGGCCGACGGTCAGCCAGCGGAAATCGCCCAGCTCCGGGAGGGTGACGTCGGTTCGCACATCCATGCCGAGCTTCTGCGTGTAGAAGGCGAGCGCCTCGTCCTGATCGTGGACCCACAGCTGCGCGTTGGCGATTCTGAACATTGCTCCTGCTCCTAGTCTCGACGGTATGGTCGTCACCCAAGCTAGTCCAAGCCGTCGTGCTTGCCTTCTCGAAACGTGCGGCGTTGCGGGCGCCCGTACGCGCGCAGGACGCAAGCGGGGACCAGCGCGCGCTGAGCTGCGGGCGGAAACGCCGCGCGGTAGGCGGTCGGGGAAACGCCGTACGTGCGCGTGAAGCTCGTCGTGAACGAGCCGACGCTCTTCAGGCCGACCGAGAAGCAGATGTCTGCCGCCGGGCGATCGGTCGTTCGCAGCAGCACCGCCGCGCGCTCCAATCGCCTGGTCAGCAGATAGGCATGCGGCGACTCGCCAAACGCGCGGCGAAACTCGCGACTGAAGTGCGCGCGCGACAGCCCGGCCGCGTGCGCCAGGTCCGCGACGGTCGGCGACTCGAAGTAGCCGCTGTCAGCGGCGTCCTTGGCGCGCAGCAGATGACGCGCTGGCGGGACGAATGCCACGCTCGCAGTATCTCACCGGCGCGCGCGATCCGGCCGTCGCGAACGCCGCGGCGCCCCCTCGAGCTCGCAGCCTTCGGCGTCAGGCGCCGGCGGCCGCCGTGTCCTGCTCGCGCCCCCAGCGCGCGATCGTCGCGCGCAACGCCGGCACGGCGGCGATCGCGACGGGCGAAGGCAGCCAGATGGAAACCCCGCGGTAGGCAAGCACGGCTGGGACGGCGACCACCGGGGACACGCCAAATGCGATCAACACGCCGGCGATCCCGCCGCTGACCGAGCCCGGCACCGGCAGCGTGTTGGCGAGCTGCCCGACGCAGTACGCGAGCGCGATAACCGGGACTGCAGCCGGTGAGCCGAACGCGTGCAGCATCGCCCACACGACGGCGGCGTCGAACAGCCAGTAGGCAATCGCGCCCGCCAGACGGGGATCTCCCGATCGAACCAGCCGGCACGCATCGCGCACGGCGCCGCCGATCGATCGCAGGCCGGCTGTGATGCGCGACCGGCGCTCGCGGCTGTCTGGCTCGCCGTCTTCCGCGGGCGCCGACTCGACGTTTGCCGCAAATGCGAACGCCAGGCACAGCAGGATGCCGAGCAGCGCGGCAAGTGCCGGGATCGCGCTCAGCGCGAGCGGCCCGCGGCTGCCCGTCAGTCCGAGCGCCAGCACCGTCCCCGAAACGACGATCGAGCCGAGAAAAACGGAGTAGAGCACGACCAGGAAGACGAGCAGGGTCCGGGTCGCCACGCGCGGCTGCAGACCCGCCCGCCGCAGCGCCCACAGCGTGAGCGCCAAGCCACCGGCGCCCGCGGTCGGCAATAGACGCGTCGCCGCTGCCCCCGCGAGCGTGATCTGGGCGCTCTCGCGCGCACGTACGCGCGGCGTCGCGCGCCCGGCGATCAGCGCAAGCAGCCCCACGTACCCTGCGAGCGAGATGAACTCAAAGCCCGCGCCGATCGCCGCCCAACCCGGACTCACGCCAAACCCGCGCCGCACGTCGCTGGCCAACGCGTGGATGCCGCCGCGCGCGAGCAGCAGAGCAGTCACCGCAGCGCACGCGACCAGCGCCGGTAACGCGGCACGGCGAATCAGCGCACGGAGCTCGAACGCTGGGAGCGCGATCTCCGAGACGGCGCGATCGGATGCGAGCATGGCTGCTCCTACGTCGTAGGTTGCGAACTGCTTTCACTTCTATGACCCAACGCGCGCCGCGTGTGTGACATCGGTCATACGCGAGCCTCGCTGACCCGCGCAGCGGGGAAATTCGCTCCGCCCGCAGCCGGGCGAAGCTCGCTAGACTCGGCCGCGATACGCGAATCAGTCGACCACGGCCGGCGCGCCAGGGCGGCGGCAGTGTCGTAGAGAGGAGGAGCCGTGAGCAGCCAGGAGTTGGAGCTGGGCCCTGTCGACATCGTCGTGATCGGCTTTCCGCCCGAGGCGCCCCGCACCGGCGAGGCGATTCCGCTGTTCGTCGATCTGGTCGAGCGCGGAATCATCCGCGTTTTCGACGCGCTCGTCGTCGAAAAGGGTGTCGACGGAACGATTGCCGGCGTCGAGATCAGCGAGCTCGGCGGGGGTCTGGAGGAGCTGCGCGTGTTCGAGGGAGCCCGCAGTGGAATGCTCGGCGACGAGGACGCGACAACGGCCGGAGGGGGGCTCGAGCCGGGGGAGACGGCCGTGCTGATCTGCTTCGAGAACACCTGGGCGGCGCCCTTTGCTAGCGCGGTGCGCCGCAACGGCGGCCAGCTGCTCGCCTTCCAGCGGGTTCCTACCCAAGAGGTGCTCGACACGATCGAGGCGCTCGAGGCCGCCGAGGCGGCATCCTGAGCAGGAGCGCTCAGCCGCGATAGCGCGCGACCAGCACGAGTGCGTCGTCGTTCTCGCGCGCATGGGCAGCGAGCAGCGCCTCGGCTTGCTCCTGGACGCCGGCTGACGGCTCTACGAGCGTCTCGAGCGCCGCTGCGGGCAGCCCGTCGGTGGCGAGCAAGATCGTGTCGCCCGGATGCAGCGCGAGCGTGGAGGGCCTGAGCGCAGGAAGCTGGTAACCGACGACGCCGCCCTTCAGCAGTACCGTCTCGCGGGGCTGCGCGCTGCGCTCGCGGCCGGTTTGTCCGCGCACGATGCGGCCCTCGACGTTGCCCACGCCAAGCCAGGTCATCGCCGGTCCGGGCAGGCTGATCCGAACGAGGGTCATCACCACGCCTCGACTGCGGCGAAGCGCGCCATGGCAGTGCTCGATGAGCGTCACGAGATCGGCGGATGGCGCGGTCCGCAGGGCCTCGCGAGCGAGCCGGGCGGCGTCGGCGGCCTCGGGACCATGCCCGAGCCCGTCGATAACCGCGATCAGCGCGCCGCGATCGAATACTGCCATCAGGTGGGCATCGCCTGACTCCTGTTCGCCGGGAAGGACGCGATCGGCCACGCCGACATCGATGAGCTCTGCAAGCGAGTCCGGGCTCATCGCGCGTCGTCCTGGCTGCACCCCTCAGCGGGCAGCTGCGCGCTCACGACCAGCTCCACTTGATCATCCGCACGCGCGTGCCCGCATCCACGCGGGAGTCGATCTCGAAATGGTCCATCAGTCTGCGTGCGCCAGGGAGCCCGAGCCCAAGGCCGCGGCCGGTGCTGTAGCCGTCGCTCATCGCGGCCGCGAGGTCGGCGATACCGGGCCCTTGGTCCTCGGCGACCACCTCGACCCCGTGGCGCCCCTGTTCTTCCACGGGTCGCAGCCGGATGCTGCCGTGGCCGGCGTATGCGGTGATGTTGCGCGCCACCTCGGAGATCGCGGTGGCCAACAGCGTCAGGTCGGTCGCGTTGAGATCGAGGCTCTGGCCGAGCGTGCGCCCCTGCTGGCGCGCAGCAACCACATCCTCGTCGGACTCGATCGCGATGCGGATCTCATCCCTCGTCGGCATCGGGCTCCCTCAGCCGTTCCTCCAGGAATGCCAGTCCCTCCTCGAGGTCGAGAGCGGTGTAGACGTCCTCCATGCTCATCCCGAGTTGCACCATCGCGAAAGCGACCTCGGGCTGGATGCCAACGATCACCGTCTCGGCTCCGCGCAGACGGGTCATGTGCGCGATGCCGCGCAGCGATCTCGAGACGAAAGAATCCATCACGTCCAGAGCAGTGACGTCGACGATGATCCCGCGCGAGCGGTAGCGGCCTACCTGCTCCATGATGTCGTCTTGCAGGAGCATCACGTCCGAGTCGGTGAGCGCCGCCTGGATCGAGGCGATCAGCCAGCGGCCCTGCTTGAGGATCGGGACAGCCACGGCTTAGGACTAACGGCGTTCAACCTGCTCGCCGGCGGACTCGCCGGCGCGCAGGGTCACGTCGTAGCCGAGCAGTCGCTCGGCCTCCTCGATCGCCCCTTGCAGATCGCCGACCGCGTTCACCTTGCTGAGATCGACGCCGATCGTGACCAGCGTCTGCGCGATCTCCGAGGAGAGCCCGCTGATGATCACCCCGGCGCCCATCAGGCGCGAGGCCTCGACCGTCTGAACGAGGTGGTTGGCCACGGTCGAGTCGATTGTCGGGACGCCCGTGATGTCGACGACAACCACCTTGGCACGGTTGGCGCGGATCCCGCGCAGGAGCTGCTCGGTGAGCTGGCGCGCGCGTTGCGAGTCGAGCACCCCGATGATCGGGAGGATCAGCAGGCGCTCGCGTACCTGCAGCACCGGGGTGGAGAGCTCGCGGATCGCCTCCTGTTGCTGGCGGATTATGCGCTCGCGCTCTTGGACGAAGCTGACTCCGACCGTGTTGGCGATCCGGTTGGCGGCCGGCTCGTAAGCGTCGAGGACCTGGTTGAGCAGGTTGAAGTCCGATTGGTACTTCTCGAACAGCGAGCGCGCGAGCACGTCGCGGAGCAGCAGCACGATGCCCAGCACCTCGTGCGTCTCGACCCCTCGCGGGATGATCCGCTCGGACAGGTCGCGCGCGTAGTTCTGCAGGGCCTCCACGCTGCCCGTCTCCAACACCTCGATGTAGTTGTCGTAGACAGAGGTTGCCTCGGCGAAGATCTCCTCGGGGGTCATCGCGGTCAGCAGCTGCGCACCCGTGATGCGCTGCGCCCACTCCTCGCGCAGCTGCGAGCGATTGCGCCGCAGGTGCGCGACGAGCTCACGTAGCAGCCCGCCGACGGCCTCCTCTCGCGTCTGCGACGGTTTGCTGCCCCTGCCGCTGCCTGTCGCTTTCGCCGGCGATCGCCGGCTCGCGCGTTGCGCCATCGATTCTCCTCGCTCGTGGTGTCTCGGACAGCCGCGTCGCCCAGCATGCTTAGCGGCCCGCTGACGCGGCCCGCTAAGCATGACAGCAGCGAATCAGCAGGACGGCTGGAGCGACGCGACCGGCGGGGGCCGTCGCTCAGCCGCCCGCGCCCGGCGAGCGAGACGTGCTGCTGCCAACGCGCATCGTCAGCACGGCGATATCGTCGCGCGCCGGCCCGTCGGCCGCGCCCAGCGCGGCCTCGGCCACGCGGTCCGCAACCTCCTGGGCGCCAGCATGGCGGCAGCTCTCGAGAACTCCGATCAGGTCATCCATCCCGAACAGTTCCTCGCCGTGGCCGCGGACCTCGATCGCGCCGTCGGTGTAGAGGACGAGCAGGTCTCCTCGTTGCAGCGAAACGTCGAAGCTCGAGAAGGTCGGCTCATCGCTCACCCCCAGCAGCATCCCGGGCTTGCCCACGGCGCGGACGGCGCCGCTCGCGGGAACCACGATCGGCAACGGATGCCCGCCGGTGGCAAAGCAGACGCCGTACCCACCGGGCTGGGAATCCAGCAGCCCCAGCAGAACCGTGCAGGGCTCGTCGCCCGCGCGCTGTCGAATCGCGGCGTTGACCAAGCCCAGCACCGAGACCGGGGTTGACTGCACGAGCAGAGCCGTTCGCAGCGTGTGGCGGACCAGCGCGGTCAGCGCAGCCGCGGCGGGACCCTTGCCGCAGACGTCCCCGATGACCAGGCCGCCGGTGCCACTGCCGTCCACCACAAAGGCGTCGTAGAAATCTCCGCCGACGACGATTCCGTTGCCGGCCGGGCAAAAGCGAGCCGCGAGTTCGAGCCCCTCGACCTGAGGCAGCGCCGCCGGCAACAGGCTGCGTTGGAGCGTGTCGGCGATCTCGCGCTGAGTCTGTAGCGCCTCGGCGCTGGCGAGGGCCGCGGCGGTGAGCTGAGCGATCTGAACCAGGACCGCCCGACAAGCCGGGTCCGATGAGTCGGGGTCCCAGACGCGCAGCACCCCGTGGGTCCCGCTCTCGTGGCTGCCCGACAGGCTGACGCTCAGCGCTGGTCGCTGGCCGGCGAGGGACGTATCGCCCGCGACAGCTTCGGCCGCGCCGCCTGCTAAGCCTCCGCTCAGGCGCGCACACGCCGCGCTGGCCTGCAGGATCTCGCGCGTGCGCCCGGCGGCGACGCGGAGGATGTCGGGCACGGTTTCCGATGCCTCGAGCGCGATCGCCGTGTCCGCGATCGCCTGCTGTTTGAGGACGTGGTCGTGCTCGACGCGTGCGACCTCGCGCATCTCCGCGTAGCCACGCAGGGTGATCTCGAACGTCGACAGGCTCTCGCGCAGAAAATCGGCCGCCAGCCGTGCGATTCGCTCGCGGTCCTCCGCTGCCCCAGACTCGAGCGCGGCCACCAGCGCATCGCCATGGATGCTCGCCAGGTCAAGCAGGCTGAGGCGCTCTGCGACGGCGCGGCGGCCCAACTCGTAGGCTTGCGCCATGTCGTCATCGCCAGGCAGGCTTGCGCGCTCGCTCAAAGCCTCCGCGTACGCTCTCGCGTAGCTGTCCAACCCCGCCCTACTGTCCATCAAGGACACGATATCCGAGGACCGAGTCGCTCCTTACCTATCCGAGAACCTCGTCCGGCGTGGCGATTGTCTCCAAATGCTCATTCAGTCGAGTGACGCTGAGCAGGCGCTTGACCTGCTGTGAACCGGGGGTGACAGCGAACTTCTGGGCTCGTTGGCGGGATTCGCCGGGTGCGGCGAACATCACAGTTTCAACCCGGTCGATTCCTGCAGAGTTAGCAACCACGGCGCGCTCGAGACGCGTCAGCAGATCGGCGACCGTGAGCTGCGGCGCGCCCGCGTACAGCTGTGCGAGCGGCGCAGTGCGCTGCGGCTGCGAACGCCATGTCTCGAGCACGCCGTCCGTGTAGAGCAACAGCGTGTCGCGTTAGCCGAGTTCCAACTCAACTTCGCCGATGCTGATCGGATTAACCGCCCGAGCGCGGTACCGGGCTCACCGACGAACGATGCCGCGCCGCCCCGAACAGTCGGCGCCATCGGTAGCCAGTCTTGCATCCGGCGTCGCTAGATAGGGGCGCCACGGATCATCGCGCCAATCGCCGCAAGCGCAGGATGAGACGCTGGTCGTGGCCGTTGCGCTGAACGCGCAGCGACCCTTCAGCGCTGGGCTCGATCGCGAGCAGCGCTGTGACGAGTGGCGACATCTCCTCGGGGCAGATCGGTCCGATTCCCAGCTCGAGCGACTCAGAGGTGTTGGCGAGCCTGGCCTCGATATGCCCATCGGGAACCCAGCTCGCCGCCGTTGTGAACAGCAGCTCACCGACGCGCCGGACGTCGGCGAGTTGATCGATCGAGAACGACGCTCGTGCGGCCATCGCCCGCAACACGCGCGACAGCACCGCGCGCGCCACACCGAGCGGCGCCACGTCAAGCTCGATCGTGCTCTCGGACCGGCCCGGCGCGCTCGCCTGGCGAGCGAAGTACTCGTGCGGGTATCCGAGGCTCTCCGCGCTCAGCGAAGGTGTCGCGAACACCATCGCCACCTCGGTGCCCCCGCCGGGTTGCTCCCTCAACTCGACCTCGCTCGCCAAGCCGTAAATTGCTGCGAGCCCGATGCCCGCGATCCCATCATCCGCGAGCTGCGCGGAAACCCCGACGGGCGCGCCGGCCAGAACGAATCCGCGGCCGCGATCGCGTACTGAGACGACTACTTTCCGGGGCGATGCGCGCAGCTCGACCTGTAGCGGTCCTTCTGCCCCGTCGTATGCGTGCAGCGCGGCGTTGTTGCATGCCTCCGAGAGAGCGGTGCTGATGTCGTGAACCTCGACCGGTGATAGTCCGATCGCGTCGGCAAACCCGCTGAATGCCTGACGGACCAGCTGGACGTTCTCGGGTCTGTTGACGAGATCGAGACGTACGTGCGCAACCCTGACCATGGTCTTCAGGCTGGTCAGGTCGCGCACGCTCTCCTGTCTCGCGGCAGCGGCCAATCGACGATCATCCTCCTAGCCAAGGGAGCGTCGTCGAGTCGTTGGCGATGGCCCGACCGATGAGCCTGTCAGGGCGTGCAGGCGATCGAGCGAACGACGTAGCAGTCGCGAGACCTGCATTTGAGAGACGCCCACCCGGTCAGCTATCTCTGACTGGGTGAGGTCCTCGACAAATCGCAGACGGAGAATGCGCCGCTCGCGCGGAGCAATCTCCGCGAGCGCTGAGCGGACAGCGACGTCGCACTCGATGAGCTCGTAACGCTCGTCCTCCTCGCCGAGGGCTTCGGCATAAGTCGCGCCGTCTTGCTCCGCGCCGGGCCGGCGAGCGTCCAGTGGAGATGTCTCGTAGGCTTCCATCGCCGCGAGCGCATCGAGCACCTGCTCAGTGTTCAGCTCGAGAAACTCGGCCAGCTGGTTCACGGTCGGAGCCCGCCCATGCCTGCGACGCAGACCCTCGAGCGCGTCCCTGACCATTCGGGCCTGTTCCTTTGCCGCCCGCGGCACATGTAGCGCCCAGGCGCAGTCACGGAAGTAGCGCCGCATCTCGCCCAGAATCGTGGGCACGGCAAACGCCTTGAACGAGTGGCCCAACTCCGGGTCATAGCGGTCGATCGCCTTCAGCAATGCCAGCGAGGCGACTTGAAGCAGGTCCTCGAACGGCTCTGACGTGTGCTTGTAGCGACGAGCGAGGACACGCGCCAGCGGCATGTAGCGTTCGACCAGCTCCTCGCGAGCCGCGCGGTCGCCCGAGAGCTGCCAGGCGCGAAACAGCGTTCGCTCGTCGAGTCCATGCTCGCCCGTCCGAGGCGCAGCAGCCCTGCTGCGCGATGCATGTGGGGTCGATCGTGCTGTTGTCACGGAGTTCATGAGGACCCCCTCCGATTTGGCTTCGCCATGCGCAATCTCAGCGAGAGCACATAGCCTACATGCACTGATACCCGCTCTCGCCGGAGATATGCATGATCCGTTCGCTACTGCTCGCACAACCCGCCCCGGCCATCGACCGCCGACCGGGCGCCGATCGCGGGCGGCCACGACTGCTCCGGGCAGCCAGACGCTGCCTGGGTCTGCCACCACCATCCCGCATCGCGCCGCTCCTCGCCGGCCAGCGCCTGAGCGTTCGGCCGTCGCCGATGGCCGGGCAGGAATCTACTCTGCCGGCGAGCAGGCCCAACGCCAGCCTGCCGTCCGGTGGCTGCTTGGGGGTTGCGCTCGAGCAGCCTCACAGCTCCGTCAGGCTAAAAGATTCCGGTGTTACCGGTTTACTCTAGACACCACTTTCACTCTTTTACGCGCTCGCGCGGAGCCCATGACGGCCGAATGTGGTAACGATGCACTATCTGCCGGCTCCACGCTTCGCGCGGTTATGCGCGACTGACTATTGGTTTAACCGCGACCCCTCATGGCTGAGAGCTCATACCGGTGTGAGAGCTTTCAGGCAGCGAGTACATCCTGCTCGGAAAGTACGTCCCGCTCGTCCTCGTCTGTCACCGCTGCCGGCAGCTGGGTGACCGTCGCGCCGGCGCGTTCGCGCAGCAGCAGCGCCGCGGCGAGTGCGCCGGCGAGGGTGAAGATCGCGCCAACGGCGAACGCGAGGTCGAACCCGTCGGTGAGCGCGCGGGCCGGCAGCACGCCGGTCTGCGCGCGGGTGTGGGCGGCGGCGATCGTGCTGAGCACAGCCAACCCCAGCGCTCCACCCATCAGCCGCGAGGTGTTGAGCAGCCCTGAGCCAAGACCGGTCTGCGGGGCTGGGAGCCCTTTCATTGCGACGATCGTGGATGGCACGAGCGAGCATCCCATCCCGATCGCCGCGAGCAGGGCCCCCGGCAAGACCAGCCGCAGATAGGAGCCCCCGGGCGAGACCGAGGTGAGCAACGCCATCCCGGCGGTCGCGCACAGCATGCCCGCGGTGATCGTGGCGCGTGACCCGAATCGACCCACGAGACGCGGCGCGAGCGTCGAGGCGGCGAAGATCGAAAGCGTCATTGGCAGGAACGCCAGCCCGGCTTCGATCGGATCGAAACCGAGCACCTGCTGCAGGTAGAGCGTGAGAAAGAACCAAACAGGAAAGAACGCGGAGTAGAGGAGAACGACCACCAGGTTCGCTGAACGCAGTTGGCGGACGCGAAAGATTCCCAGTGGTACCAGCGGCAGCCGCGCGAACCGCGCCTCGAAGAGCAGAAACGCGCCGAGAAGCAAGAGCCCGGCCGCGAGCGGCGCCAGGACGCCGGGCGAACCCCACCCGAGCGTGTCGGTGCGAACGATGCCGAACGTGACGCTCACGAGGCTTGCGGTCACGAGCAGCGCTCCCGCCACGTCGAAATGGCGCGCCGCGTTCGCGGGGCGCGAGCCGGGGATCAGGCGCGAACCGAACGTGATCACCAGCGCGCCGAGAGGAACGTTGACTGCGAAGATCGCGGGCCATCCGAGCGCTTCGGTGAGGATGCCGCCGAGCAGGGCGCCGGACGACGCACCCAGCGCACCCATCGCGCCCCACATGCCAACCGCGCGGTTGCGCTCGGCGCCCTCGGCAAAGCAGCTCGTGATGATCGACAGCGTCGCCGGCGACAGCACTGCGCCGCCGAGTCCCTGCAGCCCGCGCGCGGCGAGCATCAGTCCGCGAGTGTCCGCGAGCGCGCAGGCGAGCGAGGCGCCGGCAAACAGCGCGGTGCCGGCGAGGAACACGCGGCGCCGGCCGAGCAGGTCCGCGCAGCGGCCGCCCAGCAGCAGGAAGCCGGCGAACGTGAGCGTGTAGGCGTTGACGACCCACTGCAGGCCGGTCGTGGAGAAGCCTAGCCCGGTGTGGATCGACGGCAGCGCGACGTTGACGATCGAGACGTCGAGGATCACCATGAACTGCGCGAGGCAGACGACGACGAGCAGCGCCTGCTTCGACGTGAGCGATCGGGAGAACCTGTTCGCGAAGCTCATAGTGATTGATTGTGCAACAATACTTATCCAAGTAGAAGAGAGGGAGTTATCCTGGTATCAACTGGTTCCCCCACAGCGGTACCTGCCGGCGTCCGGCGCGGCCGGACGGGCACCCGGCGGGCGCATGCAGCCGACGCAGCGAATTCGCGAGCGCGGCGCCGCGACGAGCTCGCGGACTTCCTGCGGACCAGGCGGGGCGCGCTTCAGCCGGAGGACGTGGGCCTGCCGAACGGGGGCCGCAGGCGAACCCCCGGTCTGCGCCGCGAGGAGGTCGCGCAGCTCGCAGGCGTAGGCGCAACCTGGTACACGTGGCTGGAGCAGGGACGCGACGTGCGCGCTTCGCTCGAGGTGCTCGAAGCGCTCGCCCGAGCTCTGCGGCTAGACCAGGCCGAGCGAACGCATCTCGTGCTGCTCGGTCGTGGAGAAGAACCGCCGCCCTGCAAGTCGCCCGCCGAGCGGGTGTCGCCCACGCTGCGCCGGCTGATCGAGAACCTCGGAGCCAATCCTGCGTTCATTCTCGGTCGCCGCTGGGACTATCTCGCCTGGAACGATGCGGCGACCGCTCTGTTCGGAGACCTCGACAGCATCCCACGCGCGGCGCGAAACCACGCGTGGCTGACCTTCACCGACGCCGCACGCCGAGAGATGTTCACCGATTGGGCGCGAAGCTCGCGCCTGCTGGTTGCCAAGTTTCGTGCCGATAGCGCACGCCATCTCGGAGATCCCGAGTTCGAGGCCCTGATCGGCGCGTTGCTGAAGACGAGCACCGCGTTCAAGCGAGCATGGGAGCGGCACGAGGTGGCCCGCGGCGGGGAAGGGCGCAAGGAGCTTCGCCATCCCGTCGCCGGCATGCTCGCCTTCTCGCATGCGGTCTTTCATCCCGCCGAGGCGCTCGAGCAACGCCTGGTCCTGTACTCGCCGCTGCCCGAGCACGACACGCCGGCAAAGCTCGCCCACCTGCTCGACGCACGCGAGTAGACGCGGCCGCACGGCGCCAAGCTCGCACCGCCGACCGTGCATGGCGAATCATGGCGCCGCGCGCAGCCCGTCGATCAGTGAAGCGACGGCTTGGCCCGTTCGCGCCCGCTCTGCCCTGGTATCTGGCGCAGCGAGGATGATCGCCGACGCTTCGTGCAGGAAGGCAAGTATCAGCTGCGCAAGCGCAAGCGGGTCAGCGCGGCCGATCTGTCCGGCGTCCATGCCTTCCGCCAGGGCCTCGGCGAGCATCCTGAGGCCGTAGGGGCTGACCGTTTCCCGCCACAGCTCCCAGCCGAGCGCCTTGCGCCCCTCGATCAGCCCCGCACGCTGGAGCTCGATCGAGCGCATGCACTCGTCCAGGTACCATTGCGACCCCCGCGAGAGCGCGGCAAACGGATCAGACTCTCCCGCCACCGCGGCAGCGAGCCTGACGATGAACTCACGCTCGACCGCCTCCACCACCGCCGCCAGCAGGGCCCGCTTGGAAGCGAAGTGGTGATACAGCCCGCCACGGCTCACATTCGCGCGGCGCATGATCTCCGCGGTGCTGACCGCCGCGTAGCCGCGCTCGACGACGAGTTCGCGCGCCGCGCGAACGATGCGCTCGCGCGTTGCCTGGGTGTGCCCGCCGTCCGGCCGCGGCCGAAGCTCGGTTTGGATTCTCGTGCTTGCGCTTTGCATGGTATGTGCTAGCCTGCCGACCGACTGTCGGTCTGTACAATTCGTTCGAGAGGATAGACCATGGATACCTATGTGATCTTGAGGCGTGGCGGATGGGCGTCGCCGGACGATCTCGCGGCGGCAGCGGACCGTTCGCGCGCCGTGGGCGACGAGCAGATGGGCGACGACATCCGCTGGATCCGCAGCTACGTGCTCGCCGAGGACGCGGGCCGCGTCGGCACGGTCTGCATCTATCAGGCGAGCAGTCCCGAGGCGATTCGCGAGCATGCCTCGCGTGCGGACCTGCCGGTCGACGAGATCATCCCCGTCGCCGACACCGTCGTGATCCGACCCGACCCTGCCAGCGCGCCCGCGTAGGCGGGAGGGCTGTCCGCCCTGGAGGGCTGTCCGCCTCGCCAACCGAGATTGTCACTGCGGCGCCTGCAGGAGGACTCGTCGTGACGGTCGACTTCAGCTTGGCTTGACATCCATTACACCCGGTCGCGGGCGACGCCGAGCGGGGTTTGCGCGTGCGACGGTCGGGGTAGCCGTCTCGCGGCGCGCGAGAGGTCAAGCTTGGCTACGCTTCAAGCGCGCAGGGGTTAGGGCGCGCTGGGTCGGCGGCGCGCAGGTTGAGCTTCCGAGGGCGAGACGTGAGATCACCGGACCGATGGAGGGCGTTACGGTGGGGGAAGTGGACAGCGGCGAGGAGCGCCGTGACCCTCGTCCTGGCTGCGCTTGCGTGCGTCACGCTGCTCGCCGCGGCAAACTCGAACGAAGCGCGCGCGGCCGAGCGCAATACCGCGGCGGAACGACTTGCCGTGAGTCCCGGACTGTCCGGCTATCGCCCGCTCACCTCATGGCTGCGACCACCGCTCGAACTTCCGCTCGCGCCTGAGCTCGACTATCACGACCTGGCCGAAGCCGGCACGCGCCAGGCTGCGCAGTGGCGCCACAGGGCTTGGTATTGCGAATACCTCGGCTGCACCCATGGGCCGTATCCGCTGTTGAGCATCTGGGGCGAGGTGCCGATGTTCGAGGCGGTCGATGCGCTCGAGATGGCGTCGCACACACCGGCGCACCGAGCGCTCGTAGACCGTTTCGCTCGGGCCAATGAGCGCTTTTGGGATCCGGCGCTGGGCGGCTACGCCCCTTACCCCAACGACCGAGAAGCCGATGCTCAGGCGTTTTTCGATGACAACGGCTGGCTGGGGATCGCGTTTGTGAACGCCTATAAGGCGACACATCAGCACCGCTGGCTGCGCGACGCTCAGCGCGCGTTCAGCTTCATCGCGACTCGCGGCTGGGATACGACCGGCGGGGGAATGTGGTGGAACACGAGCCACCCCTACCACTCGGGGCCCGCGATCGCCGCCGACAGCCTATTGGGCGCTCTGCTGTTCGGCCAGGACCACGAACGCTGGCAGATCGAAGACGTAAAGATGTACGTCGATTGGGCAAACACCTTCGACAATCACGACGGGCGCCAGCTCTACCTCGAGCAACCCGACCAACCCGAATCCGCGAACGACTACGTGCAAGCGCCCCTCGTCTATGCGCAGTATCTACTGTGCGAGGACGGACTGGGGGAAGGTTACGGCCTGCAGGCCGGAAGGGTCGCGGCCACGCTGGCTGAGGAAGACATCAACGCCTTCGGCTACGAATACAACTACGGGCCGCAATACGACACGATCTTCATGCAGTGGATGATGGCCTACGGCGAGGCGACCGAGCAGGACTACTGGCTGACGCTCGCCAAGGTCAACGCAGCGGCTGCCGCCGCGCACGCCGGCGGCCCGCGAGGGTTGTGGCTCTCGAGCTGGTGGGGCGGCGAAATCGAAGACCCGGAAACGCAGCCCGGCATGTTCCGCACGATGGCTGCCACCACGAGCCTGTTCGCTTGGACCGCCCTCTACTCGGCCGCGACCGCGCCGGTTTCGTGAGCGGCCAGTCGCTCGGCGCAGGCGAGCCGCACCCCGACTGAAACGCAGTCGCGGGCGCAAGCGAGCGTCCGACCGCTACGTCGAGCGTCCGAACGCTACGCGTGTGACTGGGTGGGCTCCCGGATCAGGCGCCCGCGGACGATCAGCTTGCTCGGTGCCCGGAGGATGCCGAGCGGGCTCCAGGTCATGTCGAGCGCGCGATGATCGGCGTGCGTGACAGCCTCGATCTCGATCTCGCCGTCGATCTCACTGAGCTTGGCGTCGAGCTCGAGCGGGATCTGTTTACCGGCCGCCCGAAGTTGCCCGCGCACCCTGAGGCGTCCGTCCTCGAGGACCGCCGATTGCGAGACGAAGCGGACCTGCGGCTCGTGCTCGACATCAAAGAAGTCGGCCGAGCGCAGGTGTTTGTCGCGCCTGGCATTGCGCGTCTGCAGGCTGTCCGCGTCGATGGTGAGCTCCACCGCCGGCTCCGAGGCCAGGGCGAGGACTCCCTGATAGCGCTCGAAGTGTCCCTTGACCGTGATCAGCCCGTAGAAGTGGCGGACGTGAAACTCGACGCTCGAGCGGCTCGGATCGAGCCGCCAGCTGCCGGTCGTGAGATCGCCTACGTGTGCGGGTGACGGAGTGGGCGCGGTGCTCATCTGCTCTGGTCCCTTACCTTGCCTGTACCCGGAAACGAGACTACGCAACCACGCGCGGAGCTTACGCGACCACGCGCGCGCCGATCGCCCGACGAGCGTCGCCGGGGCGGCGTACCGTCTTCAGAGCCGCTGGGCGACCGGACAAGTGACCACTCAGCACGATGGCGATCGATGTACGCACAAAGCGGATCTACGAGGCCGCCGTGGCGAGCGACGGATACCGGGTGCTGACCGATCACACCTGGCCGCGCGGCGTCTCGCGAGACCGCGCGCGGCTCGACGAGTGGCGCAAGGAGCTGGCCCCGAGCGACGCGCTGCGCCGGTGGTTCGACCATCTGCCCGACCGCTTCCCCGAGTTCCGATCGCGCTACCGCGACGAGCTCGGCTCCCATCAGGAATCGGTCGAGCAGCTGCGCCGCCGCGCCCGGCACCAGCAGGTGACGATCGTCTATGCCGCGCGCGACCGCGACCACAACAACGCGATCGTGCTCGCCGAGCTGCTCAACAACGGCTGATCACAAGCGCGCGGGCAGGCGGGCGCGACGCCGCTCGGGCCGTCGGCCGGCACGAGGCGACCTGCGCCGACAGCGATGATCGTTTACGGTGCCGCGCATGGAGCTGCACCCCCTCGCTGAGCGGTTCGTCGAGGTGGCGGGACAGTATGAGCGCGGACGCCCCGAGTATCCGCCCGCCGTCGTCGGCGCGATCGCCGCCGAGCTGCACATCGCGCCCGCCACGCCCGTGCTCGACCTGGCGGCCGGCACGGGAAAGCTCACCCGCGCGCTGCTTGACGTGGGGATCGATGTCGTCGCCGTCGAGCCGCAGGCGCAGTTGCGCGAAGTCCTCGCGGCGCGCGTCGGCAGCGAGCGCGTGCGCGAGGGAGTCGCCGAGGCGATCCCGCTCGCCGATGCGTCAGTCGTCGCGGTGACCGTCGCCGACGCATTTCACTGGTTTGATCACGTACGCGCGCTCGGCGAGATTCGGCGCGTGCTGCGCCCGGGCGGCGGACTCGCGGTACTTACCACCGTGCCTGACTGGGGTGGCGCCTCGTGGGCGCACGAGGTCGGCACGCTGCTGGCGGAAATGCGCCCTGAACACCCTCACTTCGACGGACCAGGCTGGCAGGGTTCGCTGCGGACCGCGGGCGGTTGGGGCGCGCCGCGCGAGATCCGTGTGACCAGCTCGCAGCCCGCCTCGCCTGACCGGATTCTCGACTACCTTGCCTCGATGAGCTGGATCGCAGCGCTCCCCGGAGACCAACGCAGGGCGACACTCGCCAAGATCGAGGCGGTCATCCGCCCCGGCGAAACGCCCGCCGAGCTGCCGGTACACGTGGTCATCGGCCTGACCCAGCCGGCTTAGAGCTGGTGTGCCTTCGCGCGGCTGTAGAGCGCGGCCAGCAGCCTGCGCACGGTGCTCGACTTGACGGGATGGCCCATACCGGTGGCCCTCAACACGACCTCCGCGGGACCCACCGCGAAGCCGAACGTGTCGGCATAGATGTGAGTGCCGGAGGAGGTGTGAGGTTCGCCGACTTCGACACCGCCCACGCGCAGCCCGTATGCACTGGTGCCCGCCAGCGCTACCGGCAGCGCAGAGACCTCGACGTGGCGCTCAAGGTGTTCCGCTTCAGCTCTTTTACGAACGCGCTCGAGGCACGCTCGACCGCGCGGGCTCGCCGCCGCCGCGACATCCTTGTGTGCAAGCGCTTCGCTGCGCATCACGTAAACCTGGGAGGTAACCGCTTCGGTTGACAGCCGGGTTGACGCGCTGCCCTGGCCGGCTCGGTGCTGCTGGGGTTGATTGCGGAATCTCGGCGAGCGAATCCCGACGACCTCATCGGCGCGGAGCACGCCGCCATCACAGCGCGCGACCGCGGCACCCAGCGGTGGGGCGGCGGCGCGGCGTTCACGGAGGCGGCTGACCATCCCCGGAACGTCGCTGGCGCGCAGGTTGACCGCCCGAGCGTACGCAACCGCGCGCGGGTTGGCGGCCGTTGCGCTCGCGGCGGTCGAGGCAGTGCCGGTAGTGCCGCTGCCGCCTCCGCAGCCGCTGACGAACACGCCCAGGGCAGCGAGACCGAGCATCGCCGGGCATTTGTGACGCATGCAGCGGATCATGGCAGGTGGCAGCTGGCCCGCCGACGATTGCCCCGCCGGGCGTGCGAGCGTCGACCGATGGCAAGCGCGCCTCGCCCGGCCGGGCCGGCTCGTCGCGAGCACGCACCCGCCTACGCGAGGCCGGTTGTGCCGTCCGCTGCAGCTGAGAAGATCGGCAAGCTCAGTAGCGCAACCATCCAGTAAGTGAACGGCCGCGTCGCCACCACCACGCGGCCGTTCTCACGCCGTCGCCCGACTTGACGGCCTCGCTCAGCCGATCACGTACTGGAGCCCGACCTGGCTCTCGAGGTCAGCGCTCATGGCGTGCAGCGAGACGTCCCACGTCTGGTCGCCGACGACGCCGTCGACGCCGACACCGCCCCATTTCTGAAACGCCTCGACCGAGGCGCGGGTTTTCGGGCCAAAGTCTCCGTCGACACCGCCGGGCGCGGTGATCCACTCGCCTGAAGCGCCGTTGGTGAGCACGGTCTGCAGGCTACGAACGACGTTTCCGGTGGATCCCTGCTGCAGCAGGGGCATCGGACCACCGTCCGGCAGCGCGTTCCAGGTGTGCGGACCAACGATGCCGTCGACCGTGAGACCCGCGCCGGCTTGAAAGTCCTTGACCGCTTGCTCGCTGATCGGTCCAAAGATGCCGTCGACCACCAGGCCCAGGTCGGGGGTGCGATGCAGCGCCCGCTGAAGTCGACGCACGACGTCACCGGTCGCGCCAGGGCTGATCGTGGGCTGGCCAGGGTTTGGCATAGAGCTACCTCCAGTCTCAGGATTGAGCGTTGGTTTGGCTGGTTGCTCGGGCTCCGATCGCAGCACGCGGAGGTGAGCGGGACCGGCTTCGTAGTCCTTCGCGATTTTGTGAGTCGGCGCCAAGCATAAGGGTGAGCCCGCCGTCCGTCGTATAGCGTGGACGAATGTCCTGCGTTCGCCGATCTCGCTGACAGCTGCGATGACGATCGACGTGTGGATGCAACATCCGACGCTCCGCTTCATCTCGCACGAGATGTTCGCCTCGATACGACGTTGGACTGGCCAGCAGCTGCCCGAGGACGAGCTTCCGATCGAGGTGACGCTCGGCGTGATGGATGCTGCTCAGGTGCGCTTCGGCCTGCTCAGCGCCTGGTATGGGCCGCGGGAGGGCGCGCTGATCGACAACGATCAGGTGGCGGGCTGGGTCGACCAGCACCCGGACCGGTTCGCCGCTCTGGCCGGGGTCGACCTTGCGCGTCCGATGGACGCCGTGCGCGAGCTGCGCCGCTGCATCGAGGAGTTGCGCTTCAAGGGTCTGCGGATGCTGCCGTGGCTGTGGGAAGCGCCGCCGACCGATCGCCGCTACTACCCGCTATACGCGGCGTGCGTCGAACTGGGCGTGCCGTTCTGCACCCAGGTGGGCCATACCGGCCCGCTGCGCCCATCGGAGCCGGGTCGCCCGATCCCCTACATCGACCAAATCGCGATCGACTTCCCCGAGCTCGTGATCGTGTGCGGACACGTGGGCTATCCCTGGACCGAGGACATGGTGGCGGTCGCGCGCAAGCACGAGAACGTCTACATCGACACCTCGGCCTACACGAGCCGGCGGCTGCCGTCCGAGCTTGTCGGCCACATGCGCAGCGCAAGCGGCCGCAAGAAGGTCCTGTTCGGTACCAACTTCCCGATGATCACCCCGCAGGTCGCGCTCGCGGATCTGAGCGCGCTCGACTTGCCCGCGGAGGTAGAGCGTCTGTACCTGCACGACAACGCCCAGCGCGTCTTCCAGCTCGCTCGAGCGAGCGTGGCCGAAGGCGCCACCACGCACACCCTCCCCGCCTGAGCTACGTCCGCATGGCGCGTCACGTAGGCCTGCGCGAGCTGCTCGTCGGTATCGAGGGCCTGGCGCTCCTGCGCCATCTCTACGACAGCGGCGATGAGACGGCCGAGCAGCGCCTGCTCGAGCTGCGCGGACTGCTCGACGACGAGGCCCTGGCGAGCCGCGAGCCGATCCGCGAGGCGCAGCCGCGGGCGGGCTATCAGGCATGGTCGTCGAGCTACGACGAACCCGGCAACCCGATTGTCGCGCTCGAGCAGCCGGCCGTCTGGTCAGTGCTCGACTCGCTCGCGCCCGGGCGCGCGCTCGATGCGGCCTGCGGCACCGGACGCCACACCAGTCGCCTCGTCGAGCTCGGTTTTCAGGTGCTCGGCGTGGACCTCACCCCGGAGATGCTCGAGCAAGCCGCCGCCGACACTCCCCGGGCCAGTTTTCGGATTGGCGATCTGCGGGCGATGCCGGCGGCGGATCAGCAGTTCGATGTGGTCGTCTGCGGCCTGGCTCTGTCTCACCTGGCGGACCTGCGCGCGGGCGTCACCGAGCTTGCCCGCGTGCTCAGGCCCGGCGGCCGGCTGGTGGTCTCGGTCCTGCATCCCTTCCAGGCCCAGCTTGGCTGGCACGCGCGGTTCACCGCCGCCGACGGCCAGCGGGCGTTCATTCGCGAGCACCCGCACACGCACTCGGACTATCTCGCGGCGTTCGCCGGCGCAGCGCTCGAGTTGCGCGAGTGCGTAGAGCCGACTATCTCCGAGCAGCACGTGCGCGCGATGCGCCGCGCCTTCGGCCGTATCCCGGAGGCGACCGTGCAGGCCTACGTCGGGCTGCCCGGGGTGCTGGTGTGGGACGCCGAGAAGCGCTGAGTGACGAATCGCACAGTTAATCGCCCGTGCGCGGCGGCTAGCATGGGCGCGATGGCTCCTACGCTCGAGCAGTCGCAGGCGCCCTTGACTCGATCGCGGACGATGCTGCGCTGGACGCGATTTGTCGTCTCCCACCGTCGTGTCGTGCTCGCGCTCTGGTTCATCCTGTTCCTGCTCGGAGCCTGGGGCACCGCCAACGTCGGCAAGCTGCTCACCAACCGCTTCAGCGTCCCCGGGTCGGACTCGGAAAGAGGCCTGAACATTCTGCGCAGCCGCTTTCACGAGCGCGGCGACGGCGCCTTCACGCTGGTCGTGCAATCGAACCGCGGAGCGACCGAGCTCGCCGCCGCGGAGGCCGCGGCCGAGCGCGGCGCGAGGCAGATCCCTGGAGGCAAAGCGGGCCCGCCGCGCGTGGCTGCGCCCGGCGTCGCGTACGTGCAGATCAACACTCCGCGCGAAGCCGCGGACGCGAAAAACTACACGGTGGCGATGCGCCACGGCATCGGCACGGTCCTGGGGGCGCACACATATCTGACCGGCTTTCCCGCGCTGAGCCACGACCTGCAGCCGCTCTACAACCGCGATCTCGGCCAGGGTGAGGCGATCGCGGTTCCGATCGCGCTGTTGGTGTTGCTGTTCATGTTCGGCACGCTGGGCGCGGTTGCGGTGCCGTTCGTGTTCGCCTTCGCAACCCTGCCGACGACGCTCGGCCTGGTCTGGGTGGTCGCGCATCTCGGGAACATGGCGCAGTACGTGACGAACATCGTCACCTTGATCGGGTTCGCGATCGCGATCGATTACTCGATGCTCGTGGTGTTCCGCTACCGCGAACAGCTCGCCGCCGGAGACGACCCGCGCGAAGCGCTCGAGACGACGATGACCACCGCCGGACGGGCGACGCTGTTTTCGGGTTTGACGGTCGCGATCGGGCTGGCGCTGCTGCTTTTGATGCCGCTGCCATTCATGCGCTCGATGGGCGCCGGCGCGGTTTTGATACCGCTCGTCTCGATCGCCGCATCGGCGACGCTGCTGCCGGCCTTCCTCTCCGTGCTCGGCCCGCGCGTTAATCGCCTGCGCGTCGTTCCCCGCAGCGTGCTCGAGCGCTGGGCCAGCGGCGCGTCGGGGATCTGGTCGCGACTGGCGCGCTCGATCATGCGCCGCCCCGTGCTGTATCTGGTCGGCTCGGTAGCGGTGCTGCTCGCGCTCGCGTTTCCCGCTTTGCACCTGCATCTGACCGGCGGCGACAACCGCGGCACCCCGCGCGGCACCGAGGCCAGCAACGGGTTGTACCTGCTCGAGTCGACGGTCGGCCCAGGGTCGCTCGCTCCGCACCAGATCGTTGTCGACACGGGCACGCCCGGCGGTGCCAACGCTCCCGCGACGGTCGCGGCCGAGCTGCGTCTCGTGCGCGAGCTGCGCCGCGACCCGCGGATCAACGCGACCACGATCCAGGCGCCCGCGCTCGGCTCCCCGGCGAGCAACCGCCAGGCCGACCTGCTCGATGCCCCGGCCAGGACGCTGCAGATCCGCGCCGCCGGACGCACCGATGCCGGGACCTTCCAGGCGATCGACCTGGTACACGCGATTCGCGACAACTACATTCCCGCCGCACGCTTCCCCCGTTCGGACACGGTTCTGCTGACGGGCGCGCCGGCGTTCGGCGTCGATTTCACCGGCAAGGCTTACAGCGCCTTTCCGTGGCTCGTGGTGGCGGTGCTGGTGCTCACGTACTTCGTGCTGCTGCGCGCCTTCCGCTCGATCGTGCTCCCGCTCAAGGCGGTGCTGCTCAACCTGCTGACGGTCAGCGCCGCCTACGGCGTGCTGGTGCTCGCCTTCCAGCACGACGTGGGCAGCGTCGTCGGCTTCAACGGCTCTCCGCAGATCGAAGGCTGGATACCGATCTTTCTATTCGCGACCACTTTCGGGATCTCGATGGATTACGAGGTCTTCCTGCTCTCGCGGATGCGCGAGGAGTGGGATCGCTCGCATGACAACGAGCGCGCGGTCGTTTACGGGCTGGAGCGCACCGGGAGGATCATCACGGCCGCGGCGGTGATCATGATCGCGGCGTTCTCGGGCTTCATGACGGGGCGCTTCGTCGGCCTGCAGGAGTTCGGACTCGGCCTGTCCGCCGCGATCTTCCTCGACGCGACGATCGTGCGCGCGCTGCTCGTACCGGCGGCGATGAAGCTGCTCGGCCGCTGGAACTGGTACCTGCCCGAACGCCTGCGCCGCGCGATGCGCTTGCGAGCCCCCCAGCCCGACCGTCGCGCCGAGCCGCAGCCGGCGCGCTGATCGCCGATGACGATGCTCGACAGGCGGCGCATATTGGTGGTGGGAGGCGGTCAGCAGGACTACGGGATCGAGGATCCGCCGCTCGGCAACGGCCGCGCGATGTCGCTGCTGTTCGCCCGCGAAGGCGCGGCAGTCGCCGTCGCCGACCGCGACGGGGCGAGCGCCGAGGCGACTGCCGCGCTGATCCGCCAGGACGGCGGGAGCGTGGTCGTCGCGATCGGGGACGCCGCCGATGAGCAGCAGCTCGAGCGGGTGTTCACCGAGGCCCGAGCGGGCCTCGGCGGTCTCGATGGACTGGTGATGAACGTCGGCATCGGCGCGGGGCTCGGCTTCAAGGGCACGAGCACCGAGGACTGGGACCGCGTGCTGGCGGTCAACCTGCGCTCGCACTTCCTCGGCTGCAAGCTCGCGCTGGCGAGCTTTCCAGAGGGAGCGTCAGCGCTTCTGATCGGCTCGGTCGCGGGTCGCGAGTCGATGCCGATCCCCGCCTACGCCGCGTCCAAGGCCGCGCTGGAGGCGGTCTGCCGCAACGCCGCCGTGGAGGGCGCGCCACGCGTGCGCGTCAACCTGTTGGTACCGGGACTGATCGACACGCCGCTCGGACGCATGGCCACGAGGCTCAACCCGGCTCGCGGCGAGGTCCGGATCCCGGCCCGCCGCCAGGGCTCGGCCTGGGAGGTCGCCCACTGCGCGTCGTTTTTGCTGAGCGAGCGCGCGAGCTATGTCACCGGACAGTCGCTGGTCGTCGACGGCGGGCTGAGCGTGGCGGTGCGGAACTGACGTGGCGGTGAGGAGCTGAGCATGGCGCGCATCCCTCCACTGGACGAATCCGACTGGGGCGAGCAGCTACGGCCGATCCTCGACGCGGGCATGCAGGGGACCAACGTCCGCCTGGGCGACAACAACATCTTCTCGACCCTCGCCCGCCACGAAGGGCTGTTCCGCGCCTGGCTGCGACTGGGCGGCTTTCTCCTCGGCCAGGGCGTGCTCCCGCCCCGCGAGCGCGAGCTGCTGATCCTGCGCACCGGCTACAACTGCCGCTCTGACTACGAGTGGGGACAGCACCTGCGCCTCAGCGAATGGCTGGGGATCGACCGCGAGGAGATCCTGCGCGTCGCCCAGGGTCCCGATGCTCCCAGCTGGTCAGCCGCCGACGCGCTGTTGTTGGCGGCCGCCGACGAGCTTCACGAGCACGCGAAGATCTCCGCCGCCACCTGGGCGCGGCTCGCCGAGAGCTACGACGAGCGCGGGCTGATCGAGATCGTGATGCTCGTGGGCCACTACCACCTCGTCGCCTACGCGTTGAACTCGCTCGAGGTCGAGCTCGACGAGGGGCTCGAGGGGCTTCCCTGAACGAGGGCCGGGCGCTCGCCGGCGCGGTAGGCTCATTGGCGAGCACACAAATCGGAGGTGAAAGATGGCCGAGACCCCGACCTCACAGACGGATGTGGCCGAGACCCCGACGCCGCAGGCCGAGACCCCGACGCCGCAGCAGGCGATGGCCGCGAAGCCGACGCTGTACGTCTGCCACGGCGATGAAGGCGGCCCGCGCATGCACCCGTGTAGCCGCGTGCAGAAGGCGCTGCGCGACGCGGGCATCGAGTACGAGAAGGTGATCGCCGCCAAGGGCAGCCCGATCCCGTTTCTGCGCAAAGGCTCGCGCGAGGAGTTGCGCGCGGCGACCGGGGACACGAAGCTGCCGACCCTGAAGCTGCCCGACGGAACCGTCATCACCCACTCCCGCGCGATCCTCGCCTGGATCGATCAGCAGCAGAAGTGATCCCCGCCCGGATCGGGTTGTAGAAGCAGTTACCTCGCGGGTAATCGCCGCGCCGTCAGGGGCGCGCTACCTTGCTCGGGTGACCGTCGCCGCTGCCACCGCGCCCGCGCCCGTCGGCGAGTTGCTGCGCTCGTGGCGACAGCGTCGCAGCCTCAGCCAGCTGGAGCTCGCCCTGGATGCCGACGTGTCCTCGCGCCACGTCAGCTTCCTCGAGACCGGGCGCGCGCGGCCGAGTCGCGAGATGGTGCTGCGCCTCGCCGAGCACCTCGACGTGCCGTTGCGCGAGCGCAACGCGCTCTTGCTGGCCGCGGGCTATGCGCCGCTGTATGGCGAACGCTCGCTTCAGGAGGCCGAGATGGCGCCGGTGCGCCAGGCGCTCGACCGCTTCCTGCGCGCGCACGAGCCCTATCCGGCGGTCGTGGTCGATCGCCACTATTTCCTGGTCGCCGTCAACGACGCAACGCATGTGCTCACCGACGGCGTCGCACCCGAGCTGCTCGAGCCGCCCGCCAACGGTCTGCGCCTGACGCTGCACCCGCGCGGCATGGCGCCGCGGATCGCCAACCTCAAGCAGTGGAGCGGCCACCTTTTGCAGCGCCTGCGCCGGCAAGCATCGATTACGGGCGATCGCGAGCTCGAGGCGCTCTATGCCGAGCTCGCGGGCTATCCCGGTGTCGCTGTCGAGCCGCCCCACGAGCAGGCCGCGGGAGCTGACGTCGTGCTGCCCCTGCGCCTGCAGGACGGCGAGCACGAGCTCGCGTTCTTCAGCACGGTCTCGACGTTCGGCACGGCGAGCGATGTGACGCTCGCGGAGCTGGCGGTCGAGGCGTTCTATCCGGCGGACGCTGCCACCGCCACCCGCCTGCTCGAGGACATCGCCGCCGGCACCGATCAGGCTGCAAACGCCAGCCCCTAGGCGGTCTCTGCCATCGCCGCGAGTCCGCGCAAAAATACCTCGCACATCGTTGTGTACAGACCGTCGTCGAGCCCGGGATCGATGATGCGGTCCAGCAAAAAGCCATCGGCCATGAAGAACGTCATCGCAGCGACATCCGCGTGCGGAAGGGCCGGTTTGACGTCGACCGCCGCGGCCCAGCGCGCGAACACGTCGGCCATGCGCGCTCGCAACCCGCGCTGGCGGGCTGCGAACTCGGCGCGAAACGCCTCGTTTCGCGCCGCGTAGGCCGCGAACTCCTGGTACAGCCGCGGCCACTCGGGGTCACGATCGATGTTGGTGATGAACTCCTCGGCCGCCCGGCGAGCCTCGTCCTCGGGCTCGCCCGAGCCCTGCAACGCCGCCTCCAGCCGCGTGAGCTCGGCGTCGAACTTCTCTTCGAGAATGACAAGGAACATGTGCTCCTTGCTCTCGAAGTTGGCGTAGAACGCGCCCTTCGTGTAGCCGGCCCGCGCGGCGATCTGATCGATCGACGCGCCCTGCATACCGTGCTCGCAGATCGAACGCGACGCCGCGCGCAGCAGCGCCGTCCGTGTCGCGGCCTGGCGTTCGACGCGCGTCGTGCGCGCGCCGCGGCTCCTCCGAGCGGCGTTCAAACCAGGGCTACCCCGGCCTCGGGCCTCGCGCCGCGTCCGGATGCGTCGGCCGCGCGGTGGCCGAGCAGCACCTCGGCGTCGTGGCGTGGCGTCTCGGTGATCGCCCGCCGGTACACGCGCTCGGGCTTCGCTCGCGCCGGCGTGAAGGTGCGGCGCGAGACAAGCTCGCGCAGCACGGTCTGCATCTCAAACTGGGCGAATGCTCCGCCCAGACAGCGGCGCACGCCGCCGCCGAACGGAATCCATGTATACGTCCCCGGCGGCCGATCGAGGAAGCGCTCCGGCCGGAACTCGTCCGGTCGCGGGTAGATGTCAGCGCGCCGGTGCACCAGATAGATCGAGGGCACGATCGAGACACCGGCCGGCAGCAGGTGGCCCCCGAACTCCATCGGCTGCACGAGCCGGCGGCCGACTATCGAGATGACCGGACGGAGGCGCAGTGTCTCCAGGACGACGGCCTCCAGGTAGCTGTCCTCGCCCGCTCGCACCTCAGCGTGGAGACGCCTGAGCTTCGCGGGATGGCGGCAGAGCCGCTCGACGGCCCACGCGAGCGCATTGGCCGTCGTCTCGTGGCCCGCCACGAGCAGCGTGAGGAGCTCGTCGCGCAGCTCCCGGTCGCTCATCGGGCTGCCGTCCTCGTGTGTCGCTTGAAGCAGCAGCGACATGATGTCCTCGCGCTCGCTCAGGTCGCCGACGCCGCGGCGCTCTGCGATCTCCTCGAAGATCGGCTCCTCGACGCGCGCGAGGTCGCGGCGGAAAGACCTCAGCCGCCGGACGCGGTCGGGGCCGAGCGCGATCAGCACGCCGCTGGTCAACGGATTGTTTGCGATATCCAGCAGGCGGCGGAGCTGGGCGCGCAGACGCTCGAGGCGGGGGCCTTCGGACACGCCGAACACCGCGCGCAAGATGATCTCGAGCGTAAGCGCCTGCATGCGCGGGCGAAGCCGATAGGGCTCGCCCGTCGGCCAGCGCTCGATCTCCTCGCCGGCGATGCGCGACATCAGCGCGCCGTAGCGCTGCATGCGTTCACCGTGAAATGGGGGCAGCAGCAGCTTGCGCTGCCGCAGGTGCGGAGCGTCGTCGAGCAACAGCACCGAGTTCGGGCCCAGGACCGGCAGCAGGATCCGATTCGCCTCACCCGCGTGCAGCAGGCGCGGGTCGCCGGTGAAGACCTGCTTGATCACCTCCGGGTTGGACGTCACCACCCAGGTGCCCTCGTTGACGATCTGCAGCGTGAACATGTCGCCGAAGCGCGCCTGACAAGTAGCCAACAGCCATTGCGCGCGGCGAAACCAGATCGCGGTCTGCACCGCGCTCGGGAGACGAGGCCCGGGAGGGAGGTCGGCGAGGCCGTTTCGCATACCGGCCGGTATGCTGTCAGATACTGCCCGGGATGTCAAACCGAACGCGGGGCGCTCTGTGAGAATCAAACCGTAAGTACGGCCTCCGTCGCCGCCAGCGCGCCCGCGGCGCGTACCACGTGCGGCTGATCTTCGCCGGGTTGCTGCTCGCCCTACTGCTGGCCGCACTCGATCAGACGATCGTGGCCACCGCGCTGCCGACGATCGTCTCGGACCTCGGTGGCCTCCATCGCCTGGCCTGGGTCACCAGCGCGTTCCTGCTCGCCCAGACGGTCGTCACGCCGGTGTACGGCAAGCTTGGCGATCTCTACGGGCGCAAGCGGATGCTGCAAAGCGCGATCGTCGTGTTCCTGGCGGGGTCCGCGCTGTGCGGGCAGGCCCATTCGATGACCGAGCTGATCGCCTTCCGCGCCGTGCAGGGCCTGGGCGCGGGCGGTCTCGTCGTCCTGATCCAGGCGGTCATCGGCGACATCGTGCCCCCGCGCGAACGCGGGCGTTACCAGGGGCTGTTCGGCGCCGTGTTGGCGTCGCGAGCGTGGGCGGCCCGCTGCTGGGCGGACTGATCGTCCAGGCGGTGTCGTGGCAGTGGATCTTCTACGTCAACCTGCCGATCGGGTTCGTGGCGCTGGCGGTGATCGGCGCCGCGCTGCCCGCGACGACGCCCACGACCCGGCCCGCGATCGACTACATCGGAGCATCGCTGCTGGCCGGTGCGCTGAGCGCGATCGTCCTCGTCACGAGAGCTGGCCGAGCAAAACGGAGTCGCGCACGCACGAGTGGCGGAGGTGCTGGCGGAGCTTGACGCGCGCGGTCTGGTCTCCCGTGACGGTGGCGCCGAGCAGTTGACCGTCGCCGGACGCGACTACGCCGGGCGCCTTGTGCGCGCCCGCTGCGATCTGCTGTCCGAGACGCTTGCCGACGACGGCGCTGACCGCCGCCCTGAGGTCGCCGAGTTGCTGCGGCGCTTGGCGCGCGAGCTCTGCGGCGAGCCGCCGGCGACGGCCAGCGTCTGAAAGTCGCTAGGCGGATGCCGGCGCGGGCACGTGAGCAGCATCGAGCGGCTCGCGCTCGATCTCACGCTCGCGCACGAGCAGCGTCGCCGCGATCGCGCCCAACACGGCGAGTCCGCCGCCGAGCAACAACACCTCGTTGAGCCCGGACAAGAAGCCCTGGCGCGCGGCGTGGGCGACGACTCCACGCGCCCCGACGGGCAGCGCGGCGACCGCGTCGTGCAGCCTGCCCGCCGAGACCGCTTCGACCAGCTGGCGGCCGTGCGTGCGCGCGGCCGGTGCCAGCGAGGCGACCTGGTCGGCTCCGCGCGCAGTGAAGATCGCTCCCCACGCCGCGATGCCGACGGCGATGCCGACCTGGCGGAAGGTGTCGTTGATGCCCGCGGCCATGCCGCTGCGCTCCTTGGGCACGACGCTGAGTGCGACGTCGGCGACCACCGTGTTGACGATTCCCACGCCGACGCCGGCGAGAATGAAGCCGGGCAGCAGGACCGTCCAGCTATCGCCCACGCTCAGGCCCGACATCACGATCAGCCCCAGCCCCGACAGCGCGAGCCCGACCCCGAGCTGGGCGCGCGCGGCGACGCGCGATACCCACGCGCCCGACAACGCGGCGACCACGAACGTCACGATCGTCAGCGGCAGATAGCGCTCGCCCGCGCCGAGCGGCGAGTTGCCCAGGAACTGCTGCAGGTAGAGGGTCAGGTACAGGAACAGCGCGAACAGCGAGGCGCTGATCGCGAAAGCCGCGATCTGCACGCCGGTGAACGCGTGATTGCGGAACAGCTCGAGCGGCAGCATCGGGCTGGCCGAGCGGCGCTCGATCACGACAAACGCGCCCAGCAGGACGGCGGCAGCTGCCAGCAGCGAGACGATCGTGGCGCTCCCCCAGCCGAGCGTGTTACCGCGCAGCAACGCGAACACGAGCATGAACAGGGCCGCGGTGAAGGTCGACACGCCGGGCCAGTCGGGGCGGGTGGCGTTCGGATCGCGCGACTCGGCGACCTCGCGAGCCGTGATCGCGAATGCGCCTACGCCGATCGGCACGTTCAGGTAGAAGACCGACTCCCACCCGAGCGACTGCGTCAGCGCGCCGCCGAGCAGCGGGCCGATCGCAACGGCGACGCCGATCGTGGCGCCGTAGATGGCCATCGCCGTCCCGCGCTCGCGACCGCTCGGAAACTCCTGCGCGATCAGCGCCAGCGACAGCGCGAACATGATCGCTCCGCCGATCCCCTGAACGGCGCGCGCGCCGATCAAAAAGCTCGTGCTCGGCGCGAGCGCGCAGGCGAGCGAAGCAGCGGAGAAGACGAACAGGCCCACCAGAAACGAGCGCTTTCGCCCGAATCGGTCCGCGAGCGAGCCGGCTGTGAGCACGACCGTGGCGAGCGCCAGCGAGTACACGTCGATCACCCATTGCAGGTCGGTGAAGCTTGCGCCGAGGCCCTTCTCGAGCTGCGGCAGCGCGGTGTTCACGACCGTGATGTCGAGCAGCAACATGAAGGTCGCGATGACCACCGCCGTGAGAGTCCACCACTTGCGAGTCATTGACATCCTCCAGTCTTGGTATAAAATGGTCAGGTGACCTTGTCAGGACAACTTATCAAGGAACCTTATCATGTCGCCTGACCAACTGCAACCAAATCGTCGCGAGGATTTCGTCGCGCTGCTGTTCGCCGCAGCGGACGCGTTGGTCAGCGAGCTGTCCGCGCGTATGCAGCGAGCCGGCTACGGCGACGTGCGCGGGGCGCACGGCTGCGTTTTCGGCAACATCGGTGCCGACGGCATGCGTCTGACCGAGCTCGCGGAGCTCGCCGGGATGACCAAGCAGGCGGTCGGCGAAGCCGTCAGCGATCTCGAACGCCTCGGCTACGCCGAGCGCGTCGCCGATCCCCGCGACGGGCGCGCCAAGATCATCCGACTGACCGAGCACGGGCACGCCGCCCAGCGCGCCGGCTTTCAGATCATCGCCGAGATCGAGCAGGAGTGGGCCGAGCGCTTCGGCGCCGAGCGCGTGGACGAGATGCGCTCGTTGCTGATCGACTTGACCGCGCCGCGCGCTGGTCTCGCGCGGGCCGCTTAGCTCAGCGGCCGTCGACCGACCTAGTGACGGCGACTGAGCTGCGCGAGCTCAGCGAACGAAGATCGCGCCGCTTCTACCCGACACGTGTCCGGCGTCGAAGATCCGGACGAGCGCCTTGTAGAAGCCGGCGCGCGGGATGTGGATCACCCGGTCAAAGCGCGAGAAGGTCGGCGCCGCGGCTTTGACTCCGGTGCCGCCGACGTTCACCGACTTGTGGTGCGGTACCAGCAGCTGTAGGCCGACGAGCGCGCCCGGCTCGGCCGGCGTGACCGTGCCGAAAAAGCGAACGAATCCGCGCCGGTTGGTGTGGCGGACGTGCAGCGAAACCCTGACCGCGACGCCCTCGGTTACGACCGGGCTCGAGATCCGAGGTTTTTCGCTCATCGACACGACCACCTGCGTGTTCTGCAACACGCCCGGTACGAAGAACGAGAAGGATCCGGTCGCGCTGGTGAACTGGTCGCCGAACGGCCGGAAACCGCCGGTGTAGGGGAATGGATTGAGCCTCAGCTCGACGCGGCGTCCGGCAGCCCCGGTGCCCGACAGCGTCCCGTTCACCGTGAACGGGTTACCGAACAGCACGGGGTTCGGACCGGGCGCGATCGCCAGCGAGAACGGGATCTTCGGCGTCACGAACGTGCGGTCACCACCGGGCGTGGTGGTCCCCGAGAGCGCGAACAGCTGATAGTGATAGACGGTGTTCGGGCTCAATCCGCCGATCGCCTGGCTGACGCCGACGGCTCGGCTACCGGCGCCCGCGGCTGCCAGCGGTGTCTGGGCGGTGTAGTGCCGGCTGGTCCCGTACTGGAACACGAAGTTGGTCGCCGATCCGCGCGGGTTGACGACGCCGTGGAGCACCGCCGAGGTCGGCGCCAAGTTCGAGACGCCGCCCGTGCTCGCCCCCGGTTTGGAAGGGGCGGCTGCGGCAGGGATTGCGCCGCCGCCGAACGCGAGAACGATCGTGGCCAGGCTCAGCGCCAGCACCGCCGACACAGACGATGCCGGGCAGACGGATACCGAGCGGGTGCATCCTGCCCTCATGCCTGCTCTAACCCGACTGCAACCCTAAAGTTGCGATAAACACCACACGCGTTGCTGCAACCGCCGCATGCGGTGGGTGCAAAAGCCCCACACGTAGCCAAGCAAACACCGCATGCGTTCGCGTGCAAAAACCGTTTCGCTGCGCAGGTGGCGATTGGGCATACTGATGGTCGTGGTCGGCGACCACGATCCGCAAGACAGCGAGCCCTCGGAGCAGGCACCCGCTTCGACCGAGCCCAAGCGCGGCCCGACCCCCAACGCACTTCGCAGCGAAGCGCCGGCCGGACTGCGCGACGTATCGTTCCCGAGCTCCGTCCGCGGTTACGAGCGCCGCGCCGTCGACGAGTACGTCAAGCGGGTCAACCGGGTGATCGCCGAGCTGGAAGTGAGCCGCTCGCCGCAGTCGGCCGTCAAGCACGCGCTCGATCAGGTCGGCGAGCAGACCAGCGGCGTCCTGCAGCGCGCTCGCGAGGTGGCGGAGGAGATCACTTCCACGGCGCTGGCCGAGGCCGAGGAGACGACGACCAGGGCGAGGACCGAGGCCGACGAGCTGCTCGAAGACGCTCGCATGAACGCGCACCAGCTGCGCGGAGAGGCAAAGCAGGAGGCAGATCAGATCCTCGCCCACGCGCACGAGCAGGCCAGCGAGCGCATGCGCCGCTTGCAGGACGAGCTGGCGGCAGCGCAGGCGCAGTCCGAGCGGCGCTTGGCCGAGCTGCACGCGCAGACCGACGCCGCCGCCGACGCTCGCCGGCGGCTGCTCGAGGACGTACGCCGGACGGCGGCCCAGCTCGAGCGAGTTGCGGGCGGTGCCGCCGACGTCGAGGCGCGGGGAGCGCAGGATGGGAGCGCCGGCGTCGAGCGGGAGCCGGTGTCCGGCGACCAGGAGCGCGACGACGACCGCTGAGCGCGAGCGCACGCGCGCGGCTCGCGTCGTCGGCGACCTCGGGCCGCGGTCTGGCAGTCTTCTCGGATGCGCCTGCGCCGAGATGGCTCCCGCCGAGACCTCGCCCGTCGCTATCTGACTCCCTCGATTGGCATTCGCGACATGGCGATCGACCTCGGGACGGCCAACACGCTCGTCTACGTCGCGGGGCAAGGGATCGTCGTCTCGGAGCCCTCGGTCGTGGCGGCGGACACGCGCACCGGCCACGTCCACGCCGTCGGCGCAGACGCGCAGCGGATGATCGGGCGCACGCCGGCGACGATCTCGGCGACTCGCCCATTGCGCCACGGCGTGATTGCCGACTTTGAGATCACCGAGGCGATGCTGCGCTACTTCATTCGCAGCGTTCTCGACCGCCATCGTGCGCATCCGCGGTTAATCGTCTGCGCGCCCTCCGGCATCACCCAGGTCGAGCGGCGCGCAGTCGAGGAGGCGTCGCTCGCGGCCGGTGCGCGCCGCGTCCATCTGATCGAGGAGCCGATCGCCGCGGCGATCGGCGCCGGCCTGCAGATCGACGAGCCGGTCGGACGGATGGTCGTCGACATCGGCGGCGGGACGAGCGAGATGGCGGTCATCTCGCTTGGGCGCATCGTGCTGTCGCGCTCGCTGCGCGTCGGCGGCTATGAGATGGACGAAGCGATCGCCCGCTACCTGCGCGCAGAGCACTCGCTGGCGGTCGGCTCGCAGACGGCGGAGGGGATCAAGATCGCGATCGGATCGGCGGTCCCGCTGCGCCCCGAAGAGGTCAGCGATGTGCGCGGCCGTCACTTGGTCACGGGCCTGCCGACCGAGGTCAACCTGCGCAGCGAGGAGGTGCGGGCGGCGATCGACGCGCCCCTGCGCGAGATCGTCGACGCGATCAAGGACGCGCTCGAGCGGACCCCGCCGGAGCTCACCGGCGACATCGCTCGCGAGGGCATCCTGCTGGCCGGCGGCGGCACCCTCCTGCGTGGCTTTCGCGAGCTCGTCGCCACCGAAACGGGGCTACCCGTGGATCTGGCGCAGTCGCCACTGACCTGCGTGGCGACCGGCTCCGGAGAAGCGCTCGTCCACTTCGATCAGCTAACCGCCCCGATCAGCAGGCGGCGGATCGCGTTCGCGCGCGACCACGATGTGGCGCGCTGAACGCGTTCGGCCCGGCGCCTTGGGGCGAGCGCGAGCGGGGGCCGACAGGAGCGGAGCAGCGACTAGATTGGCGAGACCGTGAACGTGGCGCATGCCGTGATCTGCTCATCCGGCCGGTGGAGGCGCGTAGTCGAAGACCGGCTGCTGCCCTGGGGCCTCGCCGGTGTCGAGCTCGGCGATGACGTGTTGGAGATCGGCCCGGGGTTCGGTGCGACCACGCAGGTCCTCGCCGGCCGGCCCGGTGCGCTGAGCGTCGTCGAGCTCGATGCGGGTTATTGCCGACGGCTGCGACGCACGCTGAGCGGCGACGTGGCGGTCGTGCAGGCGGATGCGACCGCGATGCCGTTCGCCGATGACCGATTCTCCAGCGTGGTGTGCTTCACGATGCTCCACCACCTGCCGTCGCCCGAGCGCCAGGACCGGCTGCTGGCCGAGTCGGCGCGAGTCCTGCGCCCGGGCGGGGTGTTCGCGGGCACCGACAGCCTCGCCACCGGTTCGCTGTTCAAGCTGCTGCATCTGCGCGACACGCTTGTGCCCATAGCTCCCGAGGGCCTGCCCGCGCGCCTCCAAGCGGCGGGACTGATCGAGCCGCAAGTGAAGACAAACGCGCGCTCGTTTCGGTTTCGCGCCCGCAAGCCCTACTGAAAGCGTGCTTCATGCGCGCGAGTCCCCGGCTGGCTCAGCGCGCGGCGATCTGGCGAAGCAGCTCGGCCAGCGGACCGGGCTTGGAGAACATCGCCCAGTGGCCGGTGGGGATCTCGTACAGCTCCCAGTCGCGCTCGGCGAAGATCAGCGCGCGCGGATCGGCTCGCGCGATCAGCTCACGCAAGCTCGCCACGTCGAGGCCGCCGGTTGCGCCGAAGATCGCCGCCCGGCGCACGCCCGGGGGCTTGGCATGCGCCAGGCGCACCGGCGAGGTCATCGTCGCGTAGGGTTGCGGGGTCGCGCGCGCGGCGATCAGCTCGAAGTGCTCGTCGCGCAGACCAGCGACGCTGCCGAACATCCCGGTCGCGAGCAGCTCACGGTCGGGCACCGGCCACTCCCAGCCTTCCCCGCGCTCGGCCACTGCGCGACGCTGCTGCTCGAGTTGCGCGGGCGACTGCACGTCGGCGATCGACATCCCATCGGGAAGCGGACCGGTGTCGAGATACACGACCGCGTTCAGCCGCTGCGGCCGGCGGTCCGCGACGGCGCTGACCACGATTCCCGCGTAGCTATGGCCGACGAGGACCGCATCGTCGAGCGCGTTGTAGTCCAGCAGATTGACGACGTCATCGATGTGCGTCTCCAGATCGATGCCCGCGTGCGCGAGGTGCACGCGCTCGCCAAGCCCGGTCAACGTCACCGGGTAGACATCGTGGTCGTGCGCCCGCAGCCGCGGAGCTACGTCCCGCCACGCCCAGCCGCCGAGGCACGCGCCGGGGACGAGCACGATCGGACGCCGCGCGGAACTAGCCATCGCCTTCTGCCCTGCGCGGCCCCGGCTCCGCCTCCGCGGCCTCGCCGCGGGCCAGCCAGGTGAGCAAGGCGGAGCGCGAGAAGCGCCACTCCTCGCCGAAGTTGCGGCCAGGCAGATCTCCGGCAAGGGCCCTCTCGCGCAGCGACTCGTCCGGCAGCCGCAACAGCGCCGCGGCCTCCTGCAGGGTGAGCACCTCCTCGCCGCTCGCGCCCTCGAAGATCTCGATCTGGCCGACCGCGAGCTGATCGGCGAGCAGCTCGCTCACCAGGTGCTGCTTGCGGCGCCCGGTCGAATCGACCAGCCGGTCGAGCGCCGCCGCCTGCTCGCGCGGGAGCCTGACGAACAGCGGGACGCGGTCCTCGGGCATGCCCACAAGATAGCATCTTGCTATCAGCCGATATCACCAGGCGGGCCCGCGATCTGCCGCGGTGCGGTCGGCGGGCGCGCGGTTCGCTGGTTGGCGATGAAATCGCGGATGTAGCGATTGACCTCGGCCGGGTGCTGCTCGGCGATCCAGTGCGTGGCCCCGGCGATTGTCACGAAGGTGAGCTGCGAGACGTAGCGGTCGAGCCCGCGATGGGCCGCCGGCCGGGTATACAGGTCGGCGGCGGGATAGATCACGAGCGTCGGCACGTCGACGGTCAGGGGCGTGATCTGCGGCGCGTAGTTGCCGCGCGCGGGGGTTCCATCCTCCGCCGGTCCGAGGCCCTCGCGGCGGTACCAGCGCAGCATCCCCGCCAGTGCGCCCGGCTGGCGCCAGCTCTCGAGGTAGCGAGCGAGATCCTGCGCGCCGAGGAACGGATGGTTGAGGGTGGCGCGCAGCGCCGCGAAGTCTTCGGCGGCGAGCCGCGGCTCGACATCGGCGCGGCGCAGCGCGAGCAGATAGCGGCTGGCCTGCTGCTGTTCGCGATCCTCATGCAGCGCGCGGTCGAACGTCGCCGGGTGGGGGGTGGCGAGGATGACGAGCGCTTCCAGCAGGTCGGGCTCGTGTAGCGCGAGGGTCCAGGCGGCGGCGGCTCCCCAGTCGTGTCCGACGAGCACGAACCGCTCGTAGCCGAGGCTGTCCACCAGTTGGCGGATGTCCTGCGCCGCGGGCCAAGGGCCGTACTGGTCGAGCTTCGCGGGCTTGGATGAGAGGTTATAGCCGCGCAGGTCCACGGCGATCGCGAGGTGGTCGCGGCCGAAGTCCGCGAGCTGATGGCGGAACGTGTACCAGCACTGCGGAAACCCGTGCAGGAACACGATCAGCGGTCCTCGGCCCGCCCGGGCGTAGTGCAGGCGCACCGCGTCGAGCTCGGCATATTCGTGCTTGACCCCGCTGTGATCGGTCAACTCGCTGCTCCGCTCGATCGACGCTGACGGGCGTGCTCGTCCACGCCTGCGATCCTGCAGCACCGCGCGAGCCGTGTCTAGCGGGAATTGGACCGCGACGGCCGAGCCGCCGTTGATGTCCGAAAACCGCTTGCCGAGAAGGTCATACTCGGGCCGTGCTGCGTATGTCTTCAGCCGCAGGCCGCCCAGCCCCGGCCAGTGAGTTCGATGTCAAATACCGGGCGCTGCGCAGCCGCGACGCTCGCTTCGACGGACAGTTCTTCGTGGCGGTGACGTCGACTGGCGTGTACTGCCGGCCGAGCTGTCCCGCGATCACGCCCAAGCGCGAGAACGTCCGCTTCTATGCGACTGCGGCGGCCGCCCAGGACGCCGGATTCCGTGCTTGCCTACGCTGTAGCCCGCACGCCGCGCCCGGATCACCCGAGTGGAACCGACGCGGCGACCTCGCGGCGCGCGCGGTCGCGCTGATCGCCGACGGCATCGTCGATCGCGAGGGCGTGGCGGGTCTCGCGCGGCGGCTCGCCTACAGCGAGCGTCATCTGCACCGCCAGCTGCTCGCCGAGCTCGGTGCGGGACCGCTCGCGCTGGCCCGCGCCCAGCGGGCGCAGATCGCGCGCATGCTGATCGAAACGAGCAGCCTCGCGCAAATCGAGGTCGCCCACGCGGCCGGCTTCTCGAGCGTGCGCCAGTTCAACGACACGATCAGGGCGACGTACGGGCGAACGCCGACCGAGCTGCGCGCCAAGAGCCCACGGCGACGGCAGAGAACGGATCGGCCAGGGGCGCCCGGAGTTAGCGCGATCGCCGTGCGCCTGGCCTACCGCGCCCCGCTCGAGTGGGAGCAGATGCTGCGCTTCCTGGCGACGCGCGCGATCGCCGGCGTCGAGCACGTGAGCGACGGCGTCTACCGGCGCACCCTGCGCCTGCCACGTGGCCACGGCGTGGCCGAGCTGAGCCGCTGCAACGGACACATCCAGTGCGGCCTGCGGCTGGCCGATCTGCGGGATCTGGCGGCCGCGGTCGGGCGTTGCCGGCGGCTGCTCGACCTCGACGCGGATCCGGCGGCCGCCACCGCCGACCTCGCGCGCGACGGCGTGATCGGGCCGCTGCTCGCCGGCGCGCCCGGGCTGCGCGTACCGGGCACCGTCGATGGAGCGGAGCTCGCGCTGCGCGCGGTGATCGGACAGCAGGTGTCGGTGCCGGCGGCGGGCACGGCAGCCGCGCGCCTGACGCGCACTCTGGGCGAGCCGATCGAAGGCCTCGGCCCCGGGTTGACCCACCTCTTCCCGAGTCCGCTGGCGATCGCCGAAGCGGATCCGGCGCGCCTCGGCGGTCCGCTGCGACGCCGGGCGACCCTGCAGGCGCTGGCCAGAGCGCTCGCCAGCGAAGAGATCGTGATCGACAGCGGCGCGGACCGCGATGAGATCAGATCGCGACTGCTCGCGATTTCCGGGGTCGGATCATGGACCGCCGAATACATCGCGATGCGCGCGCTCGCCGACCCCGACGCCTTCCTGCCGACCGACCTCGGCGTGCGGCGCGCGCTCGCCCGATTGGGTCAGCCGACGGGGGCGAAGGACGTCGCCGAGATCGCCAATGGTTGGCGACCCTGGCGCGCTTACGCGCTCCAGCACCTGTGGAGGACCGGCGCGTCCTGACGTCTGCTAGCTTCGCTTGTACGGCATGAGCTGAGGAGGTGGGATGTCCGAAAGCGGCGCACGAGTCCCTCGCGTTCTGGCGATCGACGCGGGCGGCACGATGACCGACACGTTCATCGTGGACGAGCGCGGCGCGTTCGTCGTCGGCAAGGCGCAGACGACTCCGCAGGACGAGTCGATCGGATTCATGGCCTCCGCGCGCGACGCGCTTGAGCAGTGGGGCTCGACGCCCGAGCGGGGCTTTCCGCCGATTGTGTCGGGCATCTACTCGGGCACCGCGATGCTCAACCGCCTGCTCCAACGCCAGGGTCTGCGGATCGGCTGCATCGTCAACCGGGGCCACGAGGACTACCTGCGCCTCGAGCGCGGGATCCAGACCTATCTTGGCTTCTCCTACTCCGATCGCCTGCACCTCGCGACCCACTTCCACAACGAGCCGCTCGTCGCGCGCTCGCGGATGAAGGGGGTGCGCGGGCGGATCGACGTGTTCGGCGACGAGGTTCTGCCGCTGCGCGAGGAGGACGCGCGCGAGGCCGCGATCGAGCTGCTCGACGACGGCGTCGAAGGCATCGTCGTGTCGCTGCTGTTCTCCTATCGCAACGCCGCACACGAGAGCCGCGTCGCGGAGATCATCGCCGAGGAGAAGGCCAAGCGCGGGCTGGACGGCGCCGTGCCGGTGTTCCTGTCCTCGGTGCTGTACCCGATGCGCCGCGATTTGCCGCGGCTGAACGCGACCGTGATCGAGGCCTACGCCGCAGAGCCGTCGCGCGCCTCGCTGCAGGCGGTGCGCGAGGTCACCAGGGCGCACGGCGCGCCGTTTGAGCTGCGGGTGATGGCGGCGCACGGCGGCACGATCTCGATCGACGCCAAGGAGCTCGGCCGCACGCTCGTCTCCGGTCCGATCGGCGGCGTGGTCGGCGGGCAGGCGCTCGCGCAGCGGATGGGCTTGCGCAACGTGCTGTGCACCGACATCGGCGGCACCTCGTTCGATATCGCGCTGATCACCGACGGGCGCTTCGAGATTACCCAGACGCCCGATATCGCGCGCTTCGTGCTCAACATCCCGCTCGTCAGGATCGACTCGATCGGCGCCGGAACCGGGTCGTTCGTGCGCGTGAATCCCAACTCCAACCGCCCCGAGCTGGGACCGGACTCGGCGGGATCGCGGATCGGCGTGTGCTGGCCCGAGGGAGGCACGGACACGGTCTCGGTGACCGACCTCAACCTCGTGCTCGGCCGCCTCAACCCGGACTACTTCCTTGGCGGCGAGGTGAAGCTGGACGTCGAACGCGCACGCGCGGCGATCGAGCGGCAACTCGCGCGTCCGCTCGGACTGGCGGTCGATCAGGCCGCGGCGGGCGTGATCGAGCTGTTCGAGCAGACGCTCAAGAACGAGGCCGTCGGGCGGATCCTCGGCAAGGGCTACTCGCCGGCCGACTACGCGCTGCTCTGCTACGGCGGCGGCGGCCCGCTGCACGTCGCCGGGTACACCGAGGACGTCACCTATCGCGAGGTGCTCGTGCCGGCGTGGGCCGCGGGCTTCTCGGCGTTCGGCTGCGCCTGCGCGGACTTCGACTACCGCTATGACCAGACGGTCGACATGCCCCTGTTGCCGAGCTTCGGCGAGACCGAACGGGCGGGAATCGGGGCGATGATCAACGGCGCCTGGCTGGCCCTGCGCGAGCGGGTGGCGGCGGAGTTCTCCAAGTCGCAGATCGCGCGCGAGCGCATCGACTACACGCACGCGGTGCGGATGCAGTACTACGGCCAGCTCAACGACATCGAGCTCGTATCGCCGCGCGCCGAGCTCAAGGACGCCTCCGACGTCGAGCAGTTGATCGCCGCCTTCGAGGACGCCTACGCGAAGATGTACGCGTCCTCGGCGCGCTCGCCGGAGTTCGGCTACCTGGTCACGCACGTGATCGTCCACGGCACCGCCGCCGTGGAGAAGCCCGCGCTGCCGCAGCTGCCTGAACAGGGCGGCGAGCCGCCGCTGAAGGCGACCAGGCGGGTCCACTGGGGCCTGGCCAGCGCCAACGGGTTCGTCGAGAGCCAGATCTTCCAGCTCGAGTCGGTCGCGGCCGGCAGCTCGATCGACGGCCCCGCGATCGTCGAGCACGCGGCGACGACTTTCGCGATACCGCCGGGACGCCGCGCGACGCTCGACGGGCATCACATATTCCACCTCGCGAACACGGAGGTATAAAAACATGGGGGTCCTTGACGTCACTCGCGAGCTAGCGGAGCGCGCGTCGGGCATCGGCTGGGATGGCCGGCGCCTGGACGAGATGCTCGCCGAATCCGAGCAGCTGTTCGCGGACAGCGGCCACTACGCGGGCATCTCAGAGCTCGAGCTGATGGCGGGCGACCCGATCGGCTACGAGAAGCTGTTCTCGCGGATTCGCGGCGGGCTCGTCTCGGCGCGCGAGACCGCGCTGAACATCTCGGCCTCGCCGATCGTGCGCGAGCTCGGCGAGCTGTGCTTCGCGCTGTACACGCCCGAGGGCGACTCGCTGGCGCTGTCCACCGGGATCATCGTCCACGTCCACACGATGTCCGATGCGATCAAGTGGATGGTCCGCCACGGCTACGAGGACAACCCCGGGATCGCGCCGGGGGACATCTTCGCGAACAACGATCCGACGATCGGCGACGTGCACAACGCCGACGTGCAGACGTTCGTCCCGATCTTCTGGGAGGGCGAGCTGCTCGCCTGGGCGGGCGGCGTGACGCACGTGCTCGACATCGGCGCGAGCACCCCGGGCGGCGTTCCTGTCGGTCCCACGATGCGCTACGAAGACGGCATCGACCTGCCGTGCATGAAGATCGGCGCGCGCGACGAGCTCGCCGCCTGGCACCTCGAGCGCTGCAAGAAGCGCACCCGCGCCTCGGTCTACTACATGCTCGACGAGCGCACGCGCCTGGCCGGCTGCCACATGATCCGCGCTGCCGTCGAGCGCATCCTGACCGAAGAGGGCAGCGAGCGCTTCAAGCGCTTCAGCCGCGAGGTGATCGAGGAGGGCAGGCGCTCGTTCAAGTCGCGCATCCGCGAGATGACGGTCCCCGGACGCTATCGCTCCCCGGCGGGCTTCGACGCGCAGTTCGCCGACAAGCCGCAGCTGCCCGAGCGCGCGCGCCGCGATCTGATCATGCACTCCCCGTTCGAGGTGCGGATCGGCGGCGACGGCACCTACGAGCTCGACTACGACGGCTGCTCGGCCTGGGGTTGGCACTCGATGAACTGCACGCCCTCGGGGATGCAGGGAGCGATCTGGGTGATGTTCACCCAGACGCTGATCTGCAACGACAAGGTCAACGACGGCGCGTACCTGGCGATCGAGACCAACTTCCCGCCCGGCACGATCGCCAACATCGGCGAGGCCGAGGGCTCGACCGCGATCGCCTGGGCCTTTCTGCAGCCGTCGTTCACGGGTTTCCCGCGCACGATCTCCCGGGCGCTGCAGGCGCGCGGGTTCATCGAGGAGGTGCTCGCCGCCTATTCGGTCTCGGGGAACGTCCAGCAGGGCGGCGGCATCGATCAGTACGGCAGCTCGTCGGCGATCATGAACTTCGAGATCTCCGCCCAGGGCATGGGCGCCAAGTACGTGCTCGACGGGACCGACTACTGCGCGGCGATGTTCAACCCCGAGGGCGACATGGGCGACGTCGAGATGTGGGAGCTGATCTCGCCGTTCGTTTATCTCTCGCGGCGGGTCAAGGCGTCCTCCGGCGGACCCGGGCGCCACCGCGGCGGGTCGAGCTACGAGTCGCTGTTCATGGTCAACAAGACGCCGTTCTGGGAGCTGCAGAACCTCGGCACCGGACGCGTACTCGCCTCCGCCGGGCTGTTCGGCGGCTACCCGGGGGCGACCGCCCACATCCACAACATCCACGGCGCCGACCTGATCGAGCGCGCCCGGCGCGGCGAGGCCTATCCGGTCGCCGACGGCGACTTCGAGAACCCCGCGCTGATGGCGATCGAAGGCAGCGTCCGCGACTACAAGCGCGACGGCCTCACCCTGCTCGAGCCGTTCGCCAACGGCGACCTGTACCTGTCGGTGATGAAGGGCGGCGCCGGCCTCGGCGATCCGCTGCTGCGGCCCGAGCTGGCGATCCGGGCCGACATCGAGGAAGGTCATCTGCTCCCCCGCTTCGCCGAGTCGGTCTACGGCCTCGCCGATCGCGACGCGTTTCGCCGCCGCCGGCTCGAGCGCGCGGTCCCGGTGCGCGAGTGGATCGCGGCCGAGCGCGAGCGGATCCTCGCGCAGGACCTCGACGAGACCGTCAAGACGATGTACGCCGAATCGATGCGACTGTCGCCGCGCTGGGCTGCCGAGTACCGCGGCTTCTGGGATCTCCCGGAGGATTTCGACTACGACGTCGCCACGCCGACCGTCGCCGTGCAGCGCGCGCAGCCCGGCAAGCTTCACCCCGACGCCGCCGCCGACGCGTTCCTCGCCGCTTCGGATCCGGTGTCGGATCCGCGATCGGATACGCGGCCCGGGGACGACAGCGCCTCGGCCACCGGCGCCGAGCTCGACAGCCAGACGCTGGCGGCGCTACTCGACGAAAAGCTCTCGCGGCGCGAGGTCAAGGAGATCCAGTCCGGCTACAAGGACCCCGACCGCTTTCAGAAGTGGGTCGCGCTGCTGCAGCAGCGCGTGCCCTACGAGGATCCGGTCGTCCTGCCGGCGGGCGAAGGACTGAACATCGTCCGCCGCCGCGCCGACGGGCAGCTGATCTACCGCTGCGACTGCGGGCACGACTTCTGCCCGCACAACCGCAACTGGAAGCTCGACGCGGTCGTCTACGTGCGCGACAGCGAGGAGGCGCTGCTCGAGGTCTACCCGAAGATGGCAGGTCCCGATCCCAAGCTGCAGCAGCTGCGCGAGTACTACTGCCCGCAGTGCGCGCGCCAGCTCGAGGTCGAGGCGCTCCAGCCCGGCTACCCGGTCGTGCACGAGTTCCTGCCCGACGTCGCGGGCTTCTACCGCGGCTGGCTCGGGCGCGAGCTGCCGGGATAGCGGCCCGCGGGCGCGATCGACTGGAAGGAGACCGATGAGCTACGAGACCCTGCTTTACGACAGCGACGGCGCGATCGCGACGATCACGCTCAACCGCCCCGAGCAGCTCAACGCGATCGTCCCGGCGATGCCCGACGAGCTCGAGCACGCGGTGCAGTGCGCGATTCGCGAACGCGCAGTGAAGGTCATCGTCCTGCGCGGCGCCGGGCGCGCGTTCTGCGCGGGCTTTGACTTCTCCGGTGGATTTTATCGCTGGGACGAGGAGCTGACGACCGACGGCGCGTGGGATCCCGGCAAGGACTTCATCGCGACAACCACGCCGTCGCTCGGCAGCGTGCCCAAGTTCATGAGCCTGTGGCGCTCGCCCAAGCCGGTGATCGCCCAGGTGCACGGCTGGTGCGTCGGCGGCGGCAGCGACATGGCCCTCTGCGCGGACATCATCATCGCCAGCGACGACGCCCGCATCGGCACCCCGTACTCGCGCATCTGGGGCTGCTACCTCAGCGGCATGTGGGTTTACCGACTCGGTCTGGCCAAGGCCAAGGAGCACGCTTTGACCGGGCGGGCGCTGTCCGGCCAGGAGGCCGCGCAGGCGGGTCTGATCAACGCATCGGTCCCGTTCGCGCGCCTGCAGCAGGAGGTCCGCGCCCAGGCCGAGCGCCTTGCAGAGATCCCACTTTCCCAGCTCGCGGCGATGAAGCTGATCGTCAACCAGGCATACGAGAACATGGGCCTCGCGTCGACCCAGACGCTGGGGTCGATCCTCGACGGACTGATGCGCAACACGCCCGACGCCGAGCGCTTCATCGCGCAGGCCGCGCGTGAGGGCATACCTGCAGCCGTCGCCGCGCGCGACCGGCCGTTCGGCGACTACAGCCAGGCGCCGGCCGCCGAGCAGCCCGATCCCGCCAACACGATCGACGCCGCGCCGCGCTCGGGCGCCGAGTGATCGCTAGCTGCGCCGCGCCCGGCCGAGGATGTGCGGGTCGCTCGGAAGCAGCGGCGCGGGGCTGAACGGGAAGCGCTCGCACTCCTCGATCGCGAACCCCGCCCGCTCGATCGCCGCGGCCGTGTCGCGCGCCAGGTGACAGCCGCCGGCGACGTACGGCCAGAAGCTGGCGTCGGCGAGTCGTTGCACGCGCGCCTGCCACGCGCCGTGTGCGAGCACGTGCTCGTAGAAGCGCAGCTCGCCGCCGGGTTCGATCACGCGAAACAGCTCGGCCAGCGCGCGCTGCTGGTCGGGCACCGTGCACAGCACGAGCGACGCGACGGCCGCGGCGAACGAGCCCGCGTCGCCTACAAGCGGATCCGCGCTGCCCTCGAGCACGCGGACCGCTACCGGCGCGTGCGCGGCTGCGTCCATCGCGAGCTCCCGCAGGTGGCGCTCCGGCTCGACCGCTACCACCTCGCTGACCGAAGCCGGATAGTAGGCGAAGTTCACACCTGTGCCCGCGCCGACCTCGATCACGCGGCCGCTCAGGCCCGCGAGCAGCCGGCGGCGATGCTCCGCGCCGCCGCGACGCTCGGCCGTGCGCGTGGCCCGCGCGCAGAGCCGGGCGAAGACCGGGTGCGCGCCGTGCTCAGCCGTGGCCGGGCCTTTGCGCGAGGAGCGGCCGACGCGCCGCGACGCAGTCGTGCTTAGATTTAGGCGCAGGACCAGCAGGTAGGGTCCAATGACAGACAGCGCGCGCCCGTAGCTCAGTGGTCAACGGTTCTCTTCGGGGAGCCAAAGAGCAGCGGTCTTTCAAGCCGCAGGCCGCGGGTTCGATTCCCGCCGGGCGCACTTTAGAACACCCGATGATCATTGGGTTTTGGGCTGGGATGGCCGGGATGGTTCGATCGGGTCCTGCCCGTGGGTACCACTTATGGGTACCAAGCAGCCTAGTGCGACGGCTGGGTGGCAGGCTCTCTGAGCAGCGTTGCTTCTAGGTGTTGGCGTATGTAGAGCCGGCGGCGTCCGACCTTGACGCTCGGCAGCACGTCTCGGCGTGCCCAGTCTTCGACGGTGCTGACCGGCGTGTGAAGCAGGCCTGCGACCTCTCGGGCCGTCATGACATCCTCAGCCGTGAGGCGAGTTGGCGCTCCACGATGAGCTGGGAGCGCGCGTGGTCGATTCGGTGCGCTGCGGCCATAGCGATGATGACGGCTCGAAGTGCCGAAGGCGCGGGTCTCGGCGGCCGTCGCCATCGCAACCGCATCGGGATCGTGGTCATGTCCGGGAGCCGCCATGAGACCAAATTAGGAAATAAAGGATGATTTCGCAAAGTACGGGCGGGATGAGTTGGGGCCCCAGAGACGGGTGCAGGTCGTCCTAGGCGAGAGCGCCTCCGCAGGACCTTTTGCGCTATTGCTTGTCGCTGGTGGGTGTCGCGCAAGTGCGCCCAGACTGCTTGGGCGTTGTGAGGAGAAGGAGTTCGTCATGACGTAGATCGAGCGATAAGTTCAGGACAGCCGGCCGGTGGGAGTCCGGCCCGGGGAGATGCCTGGGTCCTTGGTAGCTATGCCCCCGTGCGTGATCGAGAGGTCGGGTGCGAAGCGGGGCGGGTGCGACCGTCCGGTCCGTAACGTGAGTGAAGCCTGAGCAAGCGTCGTCACAGCCTCGTCCTTTTGGGACGGAAGAGAGGGAGCCGAGCCGGTTTGTGCGCGGTGAAGGCCATGGAAGGCGTCTGGGATCCAGGAGCGGGCGCCGAAGGACCCTCCGGCGTATTGGGCATGGAACGGACGGAAGGCTGTCCTGGGAACTGGGGAGACCCGTCTTGGCCCCGTCGCTGCGGTGCGGCGGGAAGCGATGCGCGCCTATAACCGGCGAACCCGGGAAATGGTGGCGTGGCCGAGCGGGAGTCGGAGCGGGCCGTAGTAGTGCTGAGCGGCGGGACAACATAACCCGCCAGGAGCGAAGGGCCCGTACTTCATCGATGCACGCGAAGAACGAGAGGAGCCTCTGGTGAGTGCCGGAAGATCGGCTAGGTCCGTCAGCCGCACGGTTGGTGTGGATCGGGTTCGTGCCCTTCAGCGCGTGCTTTACCGCTGTGCCAAGCAGGATCGAGACCGTCGTTTCCATGCCCTCTTTGACAAGGTCGCCCGCAGCGACGTCATGTGGAGAGCCTGGCGCGAGGTCCGTGCCAACCGCGGGGCGCCCGGCGTCGATGGTGTGACCATCGAGCAGGTTGAGTGCTCCGGGGCCGGCGTCTTTCTCAACGCTCTCGCGGGGCAGCTGCAGGCCGGGACGTACCGGCCCAGGCCGCTGCGGCGAGCGCATATCCCCAAGCAGGGGCGGCCGGGACAGACCCGTCCGCTCGGGATTCCCACGGTCGCCGACCGGGTGGTCATGGCGGCAGCGAGGATCGTGCTCGAGCCGATCTTCGAGGCCGACTTTCTGCCATCCAGCTACGGGTTTCGCCCGAGGCGTTCGGCGCATCATGCCCTGGAGACCGTCAGGATGACGGTCAACCGGGGCCGGCCGTGGGTGCTCGATGCCGACATCAAGGCATGCTTTGATGAGATCTCGCACGAGGCACTGCTCGCTCAGGTCGAGCGGCGGGTGTCCGACCGGCGGGTCGTCAAGCTGCTGCGCGGTTGGCTTCGGGCGGGGGTCTTTGAGGGCGGGATCGTTTCGGCCATCGAGGCTGGGACGCCGCAGGGATCGCCAATCTCACCGCTGCTCTGTAACGTCGCGCTGCACGTGCTCGATCAGACGTGGCAGCGTGAGGGGCAGCGACTGGGAGTGCTCGCCAGATATGCCGACGACCTCGTCGTCCTCTGCGCGACCAACGAGCAGGCCGAAGCGGCCCGCGAGCTGGTCGCGGCGACCATCGGGACGCTCGGGTTGCAGTTGCATCCCGAGAAGACCAGGGTCGCGCACCTCACCCGGGGTGCGGAGGGGTTTGACTTCTTGGGCTTCCACCATCGCATGCGGGAGTCCTGGAAGTATCGGGGTCGTTGGTATTTGCAGCAATGGCCGTGCCCGCGAGCGATGGCCTCGATCCGAGGCAAGATTCGCGAGCGGACCGACCGTCGCTATGCATGCTTGCCGCTCGACGTCGTCGTCGCTGAACTCAACCCCGTGCTGTGGGGTTGGGGCGGGTACTTTCGCTACGGGAACTCCGCCGCGAAGTTCTCTCTCATCGATGCTTACGTCAACGAGCGGCTCGCGCTCTTGGCTAGCACCAAACACGGACTGACGGGCCGCAACTGGGTCACCCGCTTCAACTACGAGTGGCTAGACAGCCTGCGTGTCCATCGCCTGAGAGGAACCGTCCGACCCACGACTGCGTATGCCAGCCGGTGAACGATGTCGGTGAGCCGTGTGCGGGAGAACCGCACGCACGGTTCGAAGTGGCGGCGGGAGGCATCCCCGGACCAGTCGGCCATGCCGTGCAGTCCGTCGAGTCCTCCCGCCGACCCTACAGGGTCGCGGCCGCAGCGGTCGTGAGGTGGAAAACAGGCGAGACGCTCGGATCTCGCGCATTGCGGAAGCTGATTCCGCCGAGTTGGCATCGGGGCAGTCCGTTGCGCGGCTATCGCGGGGCCTCGAGCCGCTCGAGCGCGGTCGACTCGCCGCGTAGCTTGCGGCGTGCCGCCGCGAGCTGATCGCCGACGATCACCGCGACGAGCACCCCGAACAGCAACCCCGCGACGACCAGCGCGGGTGCGAAGGTGCCGATAACGCCGGGCGGGGCCTAATCTGCCGCCCTGGCAGACAGTTGCGAGCGTTACGGCCGGCGAGGGCGAGCTTGGTGCGAGATCCTCCGCAAGCTGCTTCTGGCTGCGATTCCGAGCCGCTAACGCTGGGGGAGCAGCCAGCAGGACCATCGACAGGCGCTGCAAGCACCACATCGTCGAGGCCTTCGCCGCCTGGCTTGAGCAGTCCAAACCCGAGCGATACGACCTGATGTTCGCAGGCCGAGATGACGCTGAGAGCCCTCGACGTCCTGGATCAGCCCGTGCATGGTCTCGCCTAGGTGACTGTCGTCGCCCGTCAGGGCGTGTCGGTATCGCTTGGTGATCCTAGCCCCGAGCGCGCATTCGGAAGCTCGCCGGTCTTGCCGGCGAGGATCGTGAGCAGGTCGCCGACCCGCTTGACGCGAACGAGGCGGTCGGGATGGGGAAGGCCGGACTGGATCGTGTACTGGTTGCGACGTCCGTTGCGCTCCCGCGTGATATAGCTGGCTGCCTCGAGCTCGGTGACGATCCGATGGGCGGCGCGTTCGGTGATTCCGACGCGCTCGCTTATCTCCCGTAGAAGCACGCCGGGATCGTGGGCGATGCACACCAGGACCTGGGCGTGGTTGGTTAGGAATTTCCAACGTGGAATCGTCTCCTCGGGCATAAAAACAAGAATAGCGTATCTAGATATAATTTCCTAGATATCATTTTCGTGCTATGTTGTTCAAGTCCGCGGTGCCCTCTGGTCGCTGGCGCTTCTGCGCACATCCATCGAAACGAGGTCCACCGTGTCCAGCTCAGTCATGCCAGATCCGCCCGCCGCGACCACCGGCAACGGGGTAACGGCCCCGGACGTTGCGGATTCCGTGTCCGATGGAGACCACCGGGATCCGCAGCCCACGCACTCGCCGCGCAGCCCGCTGCTCGCTAAGCTGACCGGCCTCACCTCGATCGCCACCGTGGCCGCCGCGGGCATCATTGTCGTTGGCGTCCTCGCCGTCGTCGGCGGCAGCTACGCCAAGCAGGTCGTTCACGACCAGCTTGTCCCGCAGAAGATCGTCTTCCCGGCCGCGAATAGTCCTGCGTTGCTGCCGGGCATCAGGCAGTACGCGGGCCAGCAGCTCGTGAACGGCGCTCAAGCGAAGGCATACGCCAACAACTTCATCAACGTCCACCTCTCCAAGATCGCCGGTGGCCAGACCTACGCCCAGGTCGCCACCGCCGCGCTGGCCGCGCCGACGAACGCGAAACTCGTGGAAGAGAAGGCGACCCTGTTTCAGGGCGAGACGCTGCGCGGTCTCTTGCTCAACGCGTGGGGATGGTCGCTAGTCGGCAGCATCGCCACCCTGGCCGGCTTCATTCTGATCGCGTTGGGCGCCGTCCTGTTCCTGCTTCCGCTCGCCAACTGGGAGGTGAATCTCAGAAGCCGACGCCCGACGCTCGCCGGCTTCTGACTCCTGGGGTGCTAACCGCCAGCGACCGCTATTCCTTGCGTGGGCGGCGATCGAGCCGCGAAGGTTCGAAAAGTCGATTTCGAGTCCGACTTGCGGTAGGCGACTCGAGACTGGTGCGCGCGGGTAGCCTCGATGTAGACGGAGTCCAATATGGCGTACTAGCGGGGCGCAGACGTGAGGCGTCCGCCGCCCAAAGCCAGTAGCGTCCCGGCGCATAGCCCCCTGATCCGTCCCCGACCCGGCCTTGTCATCCGTCCTGCGCCGGGTGCATACCGAGCGCGGCCTCAGTCGCGCACCGCGCCGGGCTCACCCTGAGCATGTGCGGGCGCATAGAGGATGGCAAGGTAGAGCCAGGGTGGTCGGCGGTTCGCTCAATCGCGAAGGCGCTCGATATCTCCCTGGCGAAGCCGAGCGCGAAAGTCGAAGCCGAGCCAGCCGAGTAGCATCAACCAAAAGGCAGGGGTGTCGATGGCCGAGCCAACCGATATTGAGCTGATGGAGTGGTTCGTCGGGTTATCCCCCGATGATGGGCGCGTTCTGTATGCCACGCTCACGCGCGAGCAACAGGCCGCTCTAGACGCCCGAGGGCTCAAGTCGGCTTGGCGCTCGATGACCGCGAGCGGTCAGTCCCAGGGCTGCAAACAAGAGGCGTGGGCGAAGGCGATCGAGGATGCCAAGGCCAAGAAGGCCCGCAGGACGCCGGGGGCGTGATGTTCTACGTCTGCGATCAGTGCCGGTGGATGACAGAGGGCGGGAAGTCACCAAGCGAGTGTCCGCAGTGTCAATACGGTTCGTTTAGCGCCTTCGCCGATGGAGACGAAGCAGTGGCTGCTGCCGAGTTCAACGCTGGTTTCGACCGGGCGATAGACGAACTCGATCGAGGGGAGCGCGGTGCGTCATGGCACGGGCGACCCGTTCTGCACGACTAGACCGCCGATGCCCCTCGTCACCGTCAATCGACCAGCGACCGATGGGCCGTTCCACGTAGGCGATCGCTGCGAAGTCGCCGCAGAAGACAGCGCCGAGCACTACCGTGGCGTCGTGCGAGGGGTCACGCTGCTAGACAAGAGGCACCGCAATTACGTCAAAGTCACCGTGGAGCTGACCGACGCCGAGCACAAGCGGTGGATCGCGGCGAGCAAATAGAGCCCTGGGTGGGGCACGGTGCGACGGATCATCGAAGCGCTCGACGTATCCCTCGATGAGCTGGCCAAGGCCGTTGGAGATGCCGAAGGCCGGGAGTAGGATCAAGGCCAAAGGGAGCTGCGCCGCGCCCGGGGGCGCGACTGTCGCGCCCCCAGGTTCACGGCGTAGGCGTATGCCAAGGAGATGCATACGCGATAGCCAGGCCATGCCAAGTGAGCGCAGCATAGTACGACATATGCGCCTAGCTGACAGCGTGGGCGGATCGCGGCTAGGCTTATCCCTCCACAAGCGGACTATAGGAGGATAAGTAGCCATGAAGATCAATGTATACCTACCCGACGACATCGGTGAGCAGGCGAAGGCAGCCGAGTTGAACCTAAGCCAACTGCTGCGCGGTGCCGTCGCCTTCGAGCTGAACCGTCGTGCGCGACTGGCACGCATGCTCGGGGGATCTCGCGAGCATGAGCTAGCCCTGGAGACCGAGGACGGCGACGCCTATACGGGAGTGCTGACCGGCGTCGAACTTGCCGAGAACGTCTACATGACCAGCGACGAGCGACTCATGATCTACGACGAAGACCGCAGCCAGATCCACACCTTCGAAAACTACGATCTGGAGCAGCTACGTGCCGAGCTGGACGAGGAGAGCTACATCGCCGTGTGCGCTGCCGTCGGCGAGAGGGCACGTGTGGAGATCTGATGGCTGCGAAGCTCGAAAAGACTAGGACGCCGGACATCTTCAAGCGTGGGAGAAGGCGGCCCAAGGGGCTGCCACCGAGCACGTCGAGCGCATAGACGCCCAGCTCGACGCGTGGTAGCAGGAACAGCAGGACTGACTCCAGGGTGCGAACAGGGTGCAAACATGCCCGACACCGTCCGACGACACTCGACCCGCGGCTATGGTGGCGGATTCCCCGGCCCAGAGCCAATCGTTCGGCTCGGCCTCGACACCCCCGGATAGAGTTGGTCCAGGCGGTCGGGGGTTCGAGTCCCCTCACCTCTCAGAAAGAGCCTGCTGAGAGGGACTTTCAGAGATGCTGGATCGCGCGCCGTGCCTAAGTCAGGGGAACAATTGGGGAACATTTCCTGGAACATTTCCTGTCGGGGATTGGCCCAACTGGCCCGGCGAGCTATCCCTACTCTCGGGCTAGGGTTAGAGCGAGCCTCATACCGCCGAGCGGTGGACGCGTCGGCGTGGTGCTGATCGCCGTGGCGCAGGAGAAGACGCACCGCTAAGCGGATGCGGCTGACACCCTCTCTAGAAGCCTACGGGCCCTTGCTGGCGTGATGCGACTGATAGAGGAAACCCGCCACCATGTGAAAGGGCGAGAGTAATGGACGAGAAGACGCGTGTACAACAGAACAACACGAAGGTGTTGGCCGAGGCGATGCGGCGTGCGTCTGCGGGCGGCAGCGGCCTTGTTCGCGTCGCATCGGGCGCGACCAAGGAGATCGACGAACTCACGCCCGAGGATCTCCAGGGTGTCATCCGCGAACCCGGCGACAGTCTCGTAGATGAAATTATCGAGGCGGAGTTAGCCAGGCATGAGAAGGAACCTAGCCCCAACGAGGTCGCAGAGATTCTGCTGCCCCAGCTCACCGACGCGCAAATAAGGCAGGTGGCGCTTGAGGGGCTCGTCCCTCGTGTCGGAGCGTTGATGGCACGCAACAAGCGTATGGGGGGCGGTAATGGCACGCCGTAGGTCAATGACCTCGATGCTCTACCAGCCCGCGTGGGAGAGAGCGCGACCGGCGATTGCAGGGGGCTCATCGAACGGAGGCAAAGGCAACCAAGCCGAGTTTGGACCGCCGGCAACTTTCGGGATCTAAACGTCAGGAAGGCTCAGGTCAGCGCGCCAGCCGGCAAAATGAAGCGAAGTGGGGTGCGGGCTTCTGCTCCGCCGCTGTCGCCCAGCCGCGAGCCGTGCAGGCCGTGCGTAGGGGCTGCGCCAACTCTCGCCTCGGGTATCCCGGCGTGTGCGGTGATCCAGGCCATGACCGCCGCAAAGTCGGCGCCCTCCGCCAGGATCGCCGCGCGCTCGATGACCTCGCCACCGGAGGGGTAAGGACGCGCCAGCCGCGTCACCAGAGCACGAATCGCATCATCGTCCACTTCGCTCACACTAGTCTCTTTGCGCCCGCAGCGCGACGTGCCCAATGCCGCACGGGACCTCGACGTCCGCGTCGGGGCGCTCGGGATGGAGGTCGAGCAGCGTGCTAAACAACAGCAGCGGGATCCCCGCGGCCCATGCCTGGGGACGCGAGGCCGTCGGAAATGCCACAGGGACCGATGTCACCGACGCCGGGTAGCCCGCGAAGACCTCGGGCAGGCGATGCTCGAAGTAGGGGGCGGCGCGGAGGATCGCGGAGGCGATGGTGCTCGCCGCCTCGCGGTGGCCGTAGCGCGCCAGGCCCGCGGCGATCAGCGAGTTCTCGTGGGGCCAGACGGTCCCTGTGTGGTAGCCGAGTGGGTTGTAGCCCGCCTCGCGGGCGTCGAGGGTCCGCACTCCCCAGCCGGAGTAGAGCTGCTCGTCGAGCAGCCGCTCGGCGGTCGTGGCTGCCTCGCCCTCCTCCAGCAGGCCCGACCACAGCAAATGGCCGATGTTCGAGGTCAGGCTGTCGACCTGGCGCTTGTTGCCGTCCAGCGCCAGCGCGTGGCAGGCCCGCTCTCCATCCAGAAGTCGCGTCGGAAGCACTCGCGTAGGTCGGCGGCTTGGCGTTCCAGGCGCACGGCGAGCGCCTCATCGCCCCACACCTCGCGGGCCAGGCGGGCTGAGCGGCGCCGCGCGTCGTACACGTAACCCTGGATCTCGCAGGTCGCGATCGGCCCGGTGGCCAGCGTGCCGTCGGCGAATTGGATCGCGTCCCAGCTGTCCTTCCAGCACTGGTTGACGAGTCCGGTGGCCGGGTTGCGGCAAGCATACTCTACGTACCATCGCCGTCGGCATCCCCGCTGTCATCGATCCAAGCCAGGGCGGCACGGGCGTCGGGCTCAAGGGCACGAACTAGCTCCTGATCACCCGACCAGCGATGGTACTCGTCCAGCAGGATGAGGAACAGAGGCGTGGCGTCGGCGGTCCCGAAATACGGGGAGTGCGGTCGCTCTCCGCGCGCGGTGAGCTCGCCGAAGCGCAGCTCGTGCAGGATCTTGCCCGGCTCCTGCTCGTGGAAGTCGTCGCGCCCTTCGGTCTGGCGGGCCGCGAGTACGCGCAGCGTGGTGGCGGCCAGCCCGGGCAGGTAGGGCAGCGCCTGAAAGCTCGTGATCAGGCTGTCGCGGCCAAAGAGCGCCATGAACCACGGCAGCCCCGCTGCGGGAAGGGTCGCGCCCTCGCTGAGACCGGGGTGCAGCCGCAGCGCGCCGAGATCGCTGAGGCTGGCGCGGTACGTGCGGATCAGCGCCGTATCCTGCGCCTGCAACACCGGCGCCCGGGCCAGCCATCCCTCGAGCTCGGCCGACTTGGAGGCGCTCAGCTGCGCCAGGGAGCCCCGCGGCACGCGCTGCGCGAATGCGATCCCCGGCTGTGCGGCGTGGGGGATGACGGTGAAGGTGCTCGACCACTGCTCGCCGGGCGCGAGCTGTAGCAAGTAGGCGAAGCCCTGGCGGGTGACGGCCGCCTTACGGCTGGCAGAGATTGTGACCGAGCGCTGAAAGCCAGCACGCTCGTAGGCCAGCGTGAGCGTCCCATCGCCTTGGCGACGGGTCACCTGCCGCTCGGCCACCGCGCCATCGTTGACCTCGAACAAATCGGCGAAATCGGCGTCAAGAGCCAGCACCACCCGCACCTCGCTTCTCTCGTGGCGGTGGTTGACCACCGTGACCTCCTCCATCCACACCCGATCGATGAGCCGCCGCCGCATGATCGAGCACGGCGCCTGGTCGTCTGGCCCAACACGGGGAGTCAAGAAGAACTCAGCCGCGAAGTGCGCGCTCTGGTCGAGGCCGAGCAGCTCCAGCGGCGCCTCGCCAACGTGCAGGATCCAGCGCGAAAGGAAGCGAGTGTCGTCACAGAAGAAGCCGTGCTCGCGACCCTCATCGACCCGCACGTCACCGAGACGGTCCCCGACGACGAAGGTGCTGCCGTCCAGGACACTCAGAGTGCGCTCAGACAAGCGCGAGCGTCCGTGTGCGCTGGTGCACGACCGACCGGTAGGGCGACTCGTAGGCGGCGGCGACCACGTCCACGTCGCAGTGATCGGCGACCCAGGCCCGGCAATCCCGCGGGGCGATGCAGGGAAGCCGGTCGACCGCCACAGCCATGGCCAGCTCGTCCTCGACGAGGAAACCGGTCTGCCCGTCGAGCACGAGCTCGACGGCGGCGCTCTCGGGGAATGCGATCACCGGGGTCCCGCAGGCCAGCGCCTCGACCATCACCATCCCGAAGGGCTCCTCCCAACGGATCGGCATGAGTAGCGCGCGGGCACCCGCGAACACTGAGCGCTTGACCGACCCAGCGATCTCGCCAAGGAAGCGCACGCGTTCGCCGTCGATGTGCGGGGCCACATCGCGGTCGAAAAAAGCCTGCTGGCCGGGCTGGATGATCCCCGCCAAGACGAGCGGCACCCCGGCAGTACGGGCGGCGGCGATCGCGCGGTGAGGGCCCTTCTCGGCGGTCATCCTCCCGATCCAGAGCAGGTAGTCGTCCTTGTGCTCGCGCAGCGGCCAGTCCCGCACGTCGATGGGGTTCGGAATCGCACCCACCGGGCCCAGTCCCGCCGGCGCCGACGCGAGCTGCGCCTGGCTGATGCCCACGAGCGCCGCCTTGTGGCCATGGCGGGCGTAGAAGGCCGCGGTACCGGCGGTGAACTGCCCGTGCAGGGTATGCACCAACGGCGTATCGAGACGGTCGGCCATGGCGAGCGCCGTGAAGCCGCAGTGATCGTGAACCACATCAAAATGCCGGTCGTAGGCAGCGAGCTCGATCTCCTCGAACGCCCGCGCGACGTGGTCGACCTCGTACAGCGAACGCTCGATCTCCTCGGGGTGGGACTCCTCGAGCAGGGGCACCACCCGCGCGCTCGACACAGAGCCCGGGGCGCAGAAGAGCGTAACCACATGCCCCCGCCGGACAAGGGCCTCCGTGAGCACGCCGACCACCGACTCCACGCCCCCATACCCCGGCGGGGGAATGGAAATCCAAGGCGGAGCGAGCATCGCGACGCACAGCGGCGCGCCGGCCAGTCGGGAGGGCATCGCAGCCACGGGGCGCTTCGGCGGGCACCCCGAAGATCAGCGACGCGACCTGCGATCAGACCCTGTAGCCATAACACTCACGGGCGCTCCTCACAAGCCTCTCAGGGGCTACGGTCGCGAGAAAGAGAGGTCAGGAAGGACCGAGCGAACGCACAATCGCGGACCCACGTTCGGGGCGCGATCGACCACTTCACCCTACCAGCGGACGGGCGCACTCGGGGGGTTGGCCGGAAACCTCGCGCTCTGCCACCCAGCCTCATGCATCGAGCTCGCTGTGAGGACGACTGCTCCGCCGTGCTGCTCGCCGAGCGCCGGCGCTTCTTCTACTACGCCAAGGCGAGCAGGGCAGAATGTGAGGCGGCTGTGAGCAACTGTCGCGGCGCACCATCCAGACGTTCAATCGACGCCGAGAACGAGAGGAAGCGAGCGACAAGCCGGTCGCCAACATCCCGTAGGTTCCCCGAAGCTGCGGCGCTACCGCCTCGTGCGCTTGCACGGCTAACCGGCGCCTGCGGCGCGCATCAGCGGCGTCGCGCATCCGCGCCGGGCAAGCAGCTGACTGGGATGGCGAGCGAGGTTGCGCTTCGACAGCTGCTAGCGGCGCTCCAGTAGGGCCGTCCTGCGACGGACCTACTCGCGACGGGCTTTGCATCTAGGCGAACGTGACATCGCGTGCGGGCTCCAGTGCGCGGTCGAGGACCTCCTCAACGGTCATCACCGGATGGAAGCTCATTTGGTTGCGGACGTCCTCGGAAATCTCATCCAGATCGCCGCGGTTGCGCTCGGGCAGGATCACGTCGCTCAGGCCGGCTGCGTTGGCGGCGAGCGCCTTCTGCGTCAGGGCGCCGATCGGCAACACGGGGCCCTGGAGCGTGACCTCACCGGTCATGCCCACGGTGTGCTTGACCGGGCGGCCGGACAGCGGCGAGGCGAGCGCCGTGACCATCGTCACGCCTGCGCTGGGACCGTCCTTCGGGATCGCCCCGGCGGGCACGTGCACGTGGAACTCTTTGTTCTCGAACGCGTGCTCCTCGATGCCGAGCTCCTCGGCGTTACCGCGCACGTAGGAGAGCGCGATCCGCGCCGACTCCTTCATGACGTCGCCGAGCTGACCGGTCAAAAACAACCCACTGGCGCCCGAGCCGCCGTTCTTCATCGCGGCGGCCTCGACGAACAGGACGTCTCCACCCGCGCCGGTCACGGCCAGTCCTGTGACATCGCCCGGCGTCGCAGTCCGCACCGCGGACTCTTGGAAGAACTTCTGGCGACCGAGCGCGTCGCGCACCGTCTCGAGGTCGATGCTTACGCGAGTACTACAAGGGCGCGGCGTGATCGAACAGAGTACTTGGCACCCTGCAGGCTACGTCCAGGCCAAGATCAAAGAGATCGCAAAGCAAGCGCGCGTCGTGCGGGGACCCGGTGACTCAACGGCTTGAAATCGACCAAACCGTGCTTACTTTCAGGACAGACGCGGAACCGAGCCGCAAGAGCGAGGCCAACGAGGTGTGAGGCGCGCCTACCCGAGCCGGCGCGTCTCACGGCCGCGACGATGACGGTTCCTCAAGCGGCCCGGGACCGCATCGATTTTCCTTCGTCACTTGGGTTTGAGCTTCTCGCGTCGCTCTCGTGCCTCGCGCTTGAGCTGCGCTTGCTTTCCATCTATCTCAGCGGTGCGCTCGGCTCGACGCTCCTGCGCCAGCCTGCGTGATTTGGCGGCGTTGGCAAGGTGATCCTTGCGTTTTTGTTGTTGATCCATATCGTCCTCCTCGTAGAGACATCACTCTATCCCCTGTGCGACAGGAGTCGGTGATAGCCACAGGTGAGTTGAAGCTGATCACGACTTCATGCGTACCGGCGGGCCGTGCTAATCAGCCGCACCCGCCGCGTGAAGGGTGCCAAAACTCCGATCTAGAGCGCGACATTCCCACGATCTACGGCAACTACGGCCACGTCGTCGCACGCGAGCTCGAGGACTGCGGCTGTGCGTACGTAACCTGCATGGAGCGCGAGCTGGGTCAGCGCTCGGTCGACTGGACGCTCGTGCACACCAGCCAGGACTCAAAGCCTTCTTCTCGGCCCGCCGTTCGATCTGCAATTCGCTGTCGGCCACGTAGATGTACATCACGTTCACGGCCCCCAAGAAAAGTCAACGAGTACCTGTTCGAGGACAAGCCGGCACGTCTGTACGAACGCCTTGCTGCAGCCACGAACGATCCGGTCCTTGTCTTCCGCCACACATAAACCGTGTGTACGGAAGTACGGGGGGGTGGTGTGGGTCAACTGCGGCTCGGTCGGCAAGCCTAAGGACGGCGCCCCCGTGATCCTTTGCCGTGCAGGCAACCCGATCGAGCTGTTCGAGCCGACCCTGCCCGAGGCCTCGCTCTCACCTGGCTCCTGAAAAGGACGTGGCGCCAGCGTCACGTCCTTAACCCGCGGGTAACCATGGTAAACCACAGGCATTGGCGCGCAGTGCGCTCAACCGGCGACCCGCCAAATTGCAGAACTTTCCTGACTTTTCCGGCGGGCCGCGTCACATCCCGAGGAGGATCTGTTCATGACTGGATGTCAGCTCGATGTCGGCGTAAGCGCAAGCACCTTGCGGCGCTGAAGCGTCGAGTTCGCGATCAACCAGACCGCTACGACTGACTGCGGCGGCGCGCCGCCGATCGCGGCCGCATGGTCAGCGAGCACTGGGCGCTCCTCGTCGATCCAGAGCCCGAGTTGCTCGAACCCTGAGTGAACGATCACATGCGTCTCGCGCTCGCGCCAGAATGGGAGCGGGCAGCGATACGCGAGCCCTGGATTGAGGCTGGAACTCCACTGGTAGGTGAGGTCGTGTCCATCCTCGAACTCGACCGCGATCGAGACGTAGTCGTGGGTGAGCAGCGAGTCCTCCGGCAGGAACGACGGCAGCTCGTCAACCCGCCAACGCCAACGTAACCGCGTGGACGCGTCCAACCGAGTGTGCACCGGGTGGCGGATGATCCCGGCGTCGCCGTGGGTGACGCATCCGATCCGCTCGCCGTCGGCGGCATAGACCGTGCTGGTGCCGATCAGGGGATGCGGCGTCCAATCCTCGGGCGGAGCGCGCAACTCACCGTGCTCGACCGCGTCGGCCTCCTCGCCCAGAAGCCCTCCCAGCGCACCAGTGCCCGGGCGTCCTGCGAGTGCGCGTAGCTCAGCCGGCACGTCCGTGTCGCGCTCCCAAGCGAGCGCGAGCACCGTGAATCCGCCTGGCGTTACCCGCCAGCGCAGGCGGCCACCTCGCACCGCACCATCCGCGTCCGCCCACTCACCGGGGAACGCTAGTCCCAGCTCAAGCTCGCCCGCATGCCGCGCCGTGAGCGTCCGGACCGCTCTTGGACCACGCGAGATCCGACCGCGACCACCGACGCGCGCCCACACCTGATGGGCCGGCCCGAGCCCGATACCAAGCAGCGGTGCGAGATCCGACCTGCCACATCCCGCGAGCGTCACCCGCTCCCCTGCTCGAGCCTGAGCCCGCTCGCTGACCAGGGCGGCGTCGACGCTCGCAGCTCGATGAGCGCAGGCTCGCGCAGACCAGCAACCGGTGAGGCGAGGAGCGTGCACGCCTCCTGCCGGAATAAGGGCGCGGTCCGGAGCAGGTTCTCGACTCAGCAGGCGCGCGGCAGCACCTCGCACGAGCAGCGGAGCGCTGTGCGTCACACGCCCCGAAACCGAGCGCTTGTGGACTAGAAGCGATCCCGCCAGGAGCCGAAGTCTGACGATTCACGAACTCGACAGGCAAGGAGCACACTATGCGCGCCACGCGACTCCGCCACGCGGTCGGCGAGGGACTCGCTGACGCGGGCCGCTGAAGGCAGATCATCAGCGCATCCGTCATTTGACGGGGGCCGCCAGCAGGGCTACGGTGGGTCGAGCTGCCAAACAGGAAGATGTAGTCGCCGGTGCCGCTCGGGTTCCCGCCTCCCGTTGACCGGCGAGAGGGCATTGAACGGCGAGGTCGAGGTGCCGTTGCCGTTGGACGCGTCGTTGTCGTTGACGTACCAGACCTTGTTCTGGACGGAGATCGAGACCGTGGCGGTGGATGACCCGCACGAGTCGCTCGCCGTGTATTGGAAGGTGTCGGTGCCCGTGAACCCGACCGGCGGCTGGTAGTAGAAGTTGTCCTCGTTGCTGCCGGAACCGACCATCTGGACGATGCCGCCATTGGCCGTGCTGCTGCTCGCAAGAGTGAGGGTCGCCGGCCAGTCGGGGCATCCGGCCCCGGGGTTGGTGACGTGTTCGAAAGCACTGTCGCTTGCGCTGCTCGGTGACGCTCGGCCCGCCCGGCGCTCCGGTCCCCGATCCGACCACGAACAGCGTGTTCCCGACCGCGGCCGTACCGACGGTGTAATCGTGCGCGATCGGCGCAGCGACCGTGGTGAACGTGAGCACGTAGTCAGCCGCGAGGTTCGTACCAGCGAGATCAGCGACCTGGGCGTGGGCGGCCCGCCATGTCCTTAGCCCCGAGCATCTACGGGAAACGACGGGTATCGCGGCGCAGTGCATCCGATCTGCGACCCCCCGATTTGGAGGACTTTTGTGGCCTTTCCCGGCGAGTTCAGCCGTGCCTGAAAATTCTCTAATCCAAGGCACCACACCGAGACACCGTGGTGTCTTTCGTTCGATCCCTGATGGTAATCCGACACGATTAGCAGCGTGATGGCGCAGCGACGCTTGGACGTTACGCGAGCAAGCTGATGCGTCTCGGAGTGGATTGCGTGGCGGCCCCACAACAGCGCGATGACTCCGACTCCGATCACCAAGAGTCCCGGTGTCGCGTCCCGGCCCTAGGTGGCGGGTACCCTGGCCGTGACGATGCGCCTACAGCGGCCGCCAAATCTTTCCCTCGATGGTGTAATACGGATCCGCGAACGCTTGAGGGTGCCGGGCTTCGCTTTGCGCTCCTGACATCACCAGTGCGGACACGGTGGCGTCGAAGGCATCTTCTGATCCGGCAGCCCGCTCAAGCAGCGTCGCTGGCACCCCAACCGCTCAGCCTGACGCGGGCGGCGTCGGTTGCTCACGAGCACCGCCACCACTCGGCGGCGCTCCCTGACTTGTAGGCCCATGGCGGGCAAGCGCCTCCTTGTAGGGAGGCGCTTGCGAGACAGCTTCCAGCCAAAAGGATTAGATCACGGGTATGTAACCGTCAGCTTTGCCGCAGGTTCGAGCGCCACTGTGTCGATGCCGAACCGAGGTACGCCGATGTAGCAGATCCGCGAGGTGGGAAATTCGCCTGGTTCTCCTTCAGGGCAAAGCTCCACCTTGAATGAGGTGCGGAAGCGGCCGAGACCGTTGGTTGCGACCGTCTTGCGGTTGTCGGTGTTGCACGGGTCCTTGGGCGCCAGCCAGAACGTCGTTCCGCACTCCTCGAGCGCTACCTTGGTGTGCGCCGGGAATCCGGTGCCGCGAAGCGTGGTATCCGTGTTGACCAGCACGCTCGACGGTTTCGCGACGATCCGCTCCGAACCCGATTCGGCCGATGCGGTGGCGACACACCCGAAGCCGATCATCGCCGCGAGCGATCCGCCGGTAGCCCAGAGAACGAGCGTCTTGCGTAACCCAATCATGCTTCCTCCTTTGGTGGAGATAGGTTGGTTGAGCCTCGTTGCTCCCGAGATGTTAGGACTGTGCCCGCAGAGACGTGACGTTTAAAGCTCGTTGCTGACGCTTCTTGCCCTCGAAGCCGGCCGCGCAGCGACCAGTACACCACGTTGGCCCGGACAGCTAGCGGCAGCCGGCTGGGCCGCTAGCGGAGCTCGCCCGGCACGTGCTTGGCGAGCTCCGTGGCGATCGACTGCGCACTCTCGCCCGCGGCGCGGACGACGTCGGGGTCGTTCGTGCATTTGTCGGCGAGGAACAGCATGCGCTCGTGGAGCAGGGCCCACGCGGGTTCGCGCCAGGAGACGAAGTTCCCGATCAGGTAGTGCATCTCGAACGCGAACCCGGCGCGACGGGGGTCGGTCGGCCCGATCGGGAGGCTCGTCAGCGCGTGGCCGAGGGGGCGGACGACGGTCGCCATCAGATCGATCGCCGAGCCCACCAGCAGCTTCAGCTGGTCGTCGGTCTCGTCGGTGTGCGTGACGAACCTCGTCAGCAGTGGAGGACGAGCTCGTAGCCGATCGTCGCGAGCTCGGCGATCCGGTGCGCGCCCGGGTCGGTGATCACGGTGACGTCGCTCTTCAGGTCGAAGGGCTGGCGCGTGAAGGCGGCCGCCACGGGGCGGGCCGGATCGAAGCTCGGGTCGGCGTTGCGCAGCGCGTGGTACTCATCCCCGATGCCCAGGAAGCGGTCATAGTGGGCGTCCTGCACCTCTCTGAAGCGGACCCCTGCAGTGAGGGCCACGACGTGTCCGCGTTCGCGGTGCCTGATAGGTGGCCGTTGACGTAGAGTTCGACGCGGTAGGTGCCGGGGGGCAAGCAGGTGGCGGCTGCTTCGTTGGCGGTCGTGGACAGGTAAGAAGGATTGTGAGTCGAGTAGGTGCCGTCGGGGTTGAGGATCAGCTCGCCTTGGCTGGTGATGGGGCCAGAGATCTGCGGCTGTACCACCCACTCGCCATTGACGGGGTCCTTGTACTCCCATTGGACCGAAAGGAGGTCCTTGCTGGGAAGCGATGGCTTTGCCAGCCACCTGGTTCGCTTCTCTCACCTAACTGCCGAGCCGGGCTCGGGGCGCCCACTGGTTCGGGTTTGCAGGAGCCGACGGGTTCTACCTTAGACCGGCGGAACGACTTCTTCTCGCCCGATCGCGCGGCCTGGCTTTCGCCCGAATGCGCCTTCCATGGCATCGCCGAAGAATCGTGAGGCGCCTGGCTCCCTACGATATGCGGACGTTGTGCTACGGTGCATACATGTCTGTAAACATATCCGTCCGCCTCGACGAGAGCCTCGCTGAGCGTCTGCGCCTACGGGCGCGCGCGGCTGGCGAAACCGTCTCGGATCGACTACGGCGCTATGCAGAGGAAGGCGCTCGCCACGATGAGCATCCGCTGATCATGTTCCGCGATGGGCCGACGGGCAGACGCGCGGGAATAATCGGCGGACCCGACGTCTGGGAGGTGGCGATGTGGCTCGACGACATGGCGGCGGAGGGCGATCCTGAGACGCTCGTCGCAGAGTCAGTCCTCACCCGGCCGCAGGTGGATGCAGCGCTTCGCTACCGTGCCGCCTACCCGGACGAGATCGCCGCGCGCATCGAGCTGCACCGCAGCGAGACTGCCGCCGCTGACGTTCGTTGAGGCTGTTGATCGACGAGATGTACCCGGCTACGCTGGCCGATGCTCTGCGCGCCGCCGGGGTCGACGCCTGCACTGCTTCAGAGCTGGGATTGGCGGGCAGGTCCGACCCCGATGTATTTGCGGCGGCAACCGCGGGGGGTTATGCGGTGCTCACGGAGAACGTTGCAGACTTCGCGCGCATCTCGGCAGAGCATCTCTCATCCGGCCGCCACCACGCAGGCGTGTTGATCGCGCTCTCATTTCGTTTCTCGCGCCGCCCCGCTGGTAGGAGCGCGCTGGTCGCCGCGATTCGCACCGTCGCCGCCGAGCCGATCGACGACCGCGTCGTGTACCTCAAGGACGTTGATCACGGCTGACCGTGTGAACGGTGCACGCTCGCGGGTTCCCGTGACCGCGCACTCGCCGCGCGGTCATTCTGAGCCGCTATATGCAACGGCGCGCTTTACGAGCGCGATACCCGGCCGCGGTTCTGTAGGTGACATCGCAATTGGTCCTGACACCCTCGCCAGTACCAATATCCCCTTAAATCCCCTGCAATCGGAGACCACTTCGCCTGTGCGAGTTACCAGAAAACGTCCTGCAAGTCAGCATCCGTCAAATGTTCTTTTCGACTGCTGAAAATCGTGGTGTCCTCGGTTCGATTCCGAGTCTCGCCATCTCATCTTTTCCCTGCTCAAGGGTCGTTTGGTCGTTTGGTCGTTTGGTACTTCGCTCTTGCCCGGGGCGACTGACGCATCCATCCGAGCAAATCTCGTTCCTGAAGGCTCACGCAAATGATCATCGGCCACGAGCACCTTCAAAGCATTATTCATTGAGTCGTTTCCTCTCGAGTTTCCGTGGTGGGATCCGCTGCCGTTGATGCTTAGCCGCGCCTACTGAGACAGAGCACGCGTGCAACACCAGAGGCCATCCAGTTAGGAGAGCCGGCCGGTGGCCGTCCTAGCCACTGGCCGACTCGCGGTGATCGTTAGTTGACGTGCACGCTGGTCGTCGCGGTGTTGCCGGCTCCGTCCGTGATCGTCACGGACCCGTCCAGGTGCTTGTGATGCAGAGTGATGGTCGTGCCGTCGGCGGTCGTTCCGTCCGAGAACGTCCAGTGGGCCGCCATCACGTTTCCCTCGCCGCCCTTGGCCAGAGCGGTGAGGACGAGCGTGTTAGCACGCTCGGGATCCTGGAGCACAGCTGCGGTCAGCGGCCGGTCGATCAGCACCGGCTGGATCCAGCTGTAGGTCTTGCCGAGGTTGTCTGTGACGCTCGTTTTCACCAGGTAGACGCCAGGGCCCGGGAACGTGTGGGTAAAGCGCGCTTCGTCGGGTTGGACCGCGGTCGTGCCATCCCCGAAATTCCAGCTGATCGAGCCGTCGCCCTGCGTGCCCGCGCTCGAGCCGATCGTGGTCGATGCCGAATGGGATTCCGGATCCGCCGCGTGGGCCGAAGCGTAGAAGCTCACCGTCGGATCATCGGTTTCGACCTGGTCGGGGTAGAACTGGATCCCGGGCTGCGAGAACGCCTGCGGGTTGGTGATGTGCGCAGTCACCTGCTCGGGGGTTGGGCTGAGGCTGAGCTTGTCGCCGGCCTGCACCAGGGCGTTGACGTTGTCCTGCGCTACGTTCGGGCCCACGTTGTTGGTGGTCAAGTCGCCCTCCATTTGATTGGGCGGGTACCCGCCATAGTCCCCGAAGTAGCCGAGCGTGTCGCTGCCCTCGTCGATGACATGCGCGGCCTGGATGCCGCGCGACGCGGCGAAGGAGCGCTCGATTGCTTCGGTGACCTCCGGGAACCCCTCGCCCGGGACCGTCGCGTACACCTGATCTCCGATGCGGGCGACGGTCGTCGACGAGCCCACGGTGAGGGGTTCAGCGTTGAAGTACGGCGCGTTCAGCGAGCGGTTGATCGTGAAAATCCCGCCGACCGCTTCCCAGTTCCATGTGCCTTCGCCGTTGTTGCTTTCGGGCTCGCTGAGCGGGCCCGGACAGGGCAGCGGCCCTTCGGGATGGTTGCACGCCATCGCCGCCAGCAGACCCATGTTCGTGGCCTGGGTCGTGAATGGCACGTTGTCGGTAGCCAGCGTCGTGCCGGTGATTGGGCGCGCGTAGGTGAGCGCACGGACAATCGCGTTTGTGATGAAGCGCCCCTGCTCGACGACCTCGGCGTAGTGAGGGTCAGAGCCAATCGACTCCTGCCGGCCAAGGGTGCCGACAGCGACCACCTCGGTGCCGCCGAACAGCTGGGCCAGGCGTTCACGCACCCACCCGGGGTAGTCGGCACTCCACTGGTTGTTGCCCGACGCGGTCGGATCGTACTGGTCGGCGTGGATCGGCACGTCGGCGTACATGGCGATCGTCGCACCGGTGCCGGGCTGGCGCGCCCACAGAATCGGCAGCTGATCGTCGACCGAAAACCCAGCCGTCTGATCGGTGCCCTGCAGCTGCGAGACCAGACCGCGGATGGTGCCCGTCGCCGACCACAGTTCCGCTTCGCGCGTGTTGGACGCAGCCTTGAGGACGGCCTGGACCGCCGCTTCCTTCACCTGGTGCAGGTACGCCGGGTCGGTGTGGCCCCAGAGGCCCATGAGCGTCGGGGCGGCGTGGTCGTGCGTGGTGGACAGGACGATGTTGGACGCGTTGACGTCGTAGCCACGAGCGGCAAGTGCAGCGGCCGCGTCTGCGCGCGCGCTGTCGCCCCCATCGCCTACGTTCGGCGTCTGGTATTCGGCAAACCAGCCTTGAGAGTCCACCGTCACGAAGGCGACGGCCTGCTTGCCATGGCCGACGAAGAACGCCCGCACCTGCAGCGGATCGTGAACTCCGCCCGTGACGATGTAGTCCGAGCCGTAGCCACCATCGGGCATCGGCTTGCCGGGCGAGATGTCCACGACCGAGGTCCCGACCTGAAAGAGGCCGACATCAGACTGAGGCTTCTCGACCTGCGGGGCGAGCTTGCCGAGGGTCAAGGCGCCCGACCCGGCGGATGCAAAGGACGGACCTGCTGCCGCTAAGAACAGCGCTGCCGAGGCAGCGGCGACCGCGGCAGTCTTGATTTTACGAGACAACGTTCTTCTCCTAGATAGACGAAAGTCGGTTCGGGTCTGTGCGACCAAGCCATTGAGCGATGTGCTTCATGCTCGACACAACACCCTTAGGCAGACCCTCGGTTGCGGTCCCGGCCGAAAGATCACCCACTTGTGGGAGGCGAGCGATACGACGGATGTATGGCTTGGCTGCGACTCGTGTTCGGAGCAGGATGATGCGGCTAGCTGGTCATCCGTTCAACGACGGTCGCGTGTACCGCATCGTCGCTACAGAGGACGATTGCCACGAGCTGGGCACGCGTGTGAGCTCCGAGCTTGATCATTGCGTTGCGCACGTGAGTGCGCACCGTCTGGGGCGAGATGTACAGTTCTTTGGCGATCTGGTTGCTCTCGTAGCCGAGGGCGACTTGGGTGATGACTTCTCGCTCGCGGGTGGTCAGCAGAAGCTCGCCAGCCAGGGCGGAGGACCTCGTCGGCGCGGAGCGCTGACCCGGCAGTGCCACGTAGACCGCCACCCGCTGCGCTCGGATGTGCTCCAGCCGCGCCGCGAACTCGATCTGTACCTCGGAGCCGTCGGCCCGTACGAGGGCCCGTCTTCCAAAGTATTCGCCGGTGCGATGGAAGGCCTGCCAGTTTCTGAGGGCCGCAGATCGATCGGCGGGCCTCATGGTCCCCAGCATGGACATGCCCAGAAGATCGTTTCGGGAGCGATCCAGGAGCGAAAGCGCAGCGTGATTTATCTCAATGATGCGCCGCTGGTAATCGAGGACGAAGATCGGGTTTGAGGTTTGGTCAAAGACCAGCCAGAAGAGCCGCTCCCACCCCTGCGTTCCAGCGTCAGGTCCTTGAGAAGCGTTCGCGTCCACCCACTCCACTCATATCATTGTCTTGCTCTTGCAGTCGCAAATTTCGTCTCTGAGTCTGGCGGTTCTCGCTCATCGGCGCCGTTCATCCCTGAGCGCCGCGTTGTCCCAAGGTGCGCTGGCGAGGGCCGCGTGCGTTGCTCGTGGGGGCGGGACCGAAGCGTTGAAGACGATCAGCCAGCTTGGCAGACCTCGCTCTGCGACGAGGACACCGCCGAGCTGCAGGAGGCCCTGCAACCAAACGAGCCTTCACCTCTCGGGTGCGTTGGTAGTCACAACCGTCACGCACCTGACCGGTATTCGGGGCCTGACCGGTATTCGGCAGGCTTGGCGAGCTGGTAGACCACGATCACCGAAAGGGCGAACACGCAGATCGACCAAAACGGCAGCACTCGCACGTCCAGCAGGGCGGCGATTCCGGCAAGACCCGCGGCGAAGACGCCAAACCAGCGTCCGAACGAGCCGCCGCCGAACAGCGACAACGCCGCGAGGATCTCGATCACGCCGAGGATCAGCGTGATCCAACCCCACGTTTTCAGGTCGCTGAAGACGTAGCGAGCGCCAGTCGCGGTGAAGAAGGACGATTCAGAGATCGCGACGATTCCCCAGATGATGTTCAGGGCGCCGGAGATCGAGAGGATGATCGCCGCAAAGATCCACCAGCCAGTGACCCTGTCTTGGTTATCCACAAAATTATCCACAAAAGCCTCCTCGTTCGTATCAATCCGCCGTAGCCGACTGCGCGCAGCATCCCAAAACCCGCCGCGGCAGGGCGTCTCGAAAACCGCGCTTTCCGACGGTATCTGCCCCTCCGGATGTTCGAACCCCGTGTCAGGCACCACAGTTCACGCGAGCGCCCGATCCGTAGCATGATCGGTGCTACATTCCGGTTGTGGCCAGGTCTCTTCACGTGCGCCTCGATGATGCGTCCCTAGCCGCGCTCGGCGTCGTTCGGGCCGAGGGATTGACGGACTCTGAGGCGGTACGGACGGCGCTGCGCGAGGCTGCGGCGCGGCGTCGGGTTCGCTCGGCCGTCCGCGGGGAGGTGCAACGCCTGGCTGCCGATGAAACCGATCGCGAGGAGATGCGCATTATTCGCGAGCAGCTGGCCGAGCTTGCGCCGCACCGGGCCGATTGAGGTGGTTCGCGGCGAAGTCCTGCGCCTCCCCTCGCCCCGCGGCGCGCGCGGGCGCGAGCAGCGCGGCGCACGCTACGCGGTTGTCGTCCAGGCGGACGAGTTTGTGGGTCTCAGCGCGACACTCGTTGCCCCGACATCGACGAGCGCGCGTCCGGCGAGCTTTCGTCCCACGATCGATCTCAGAGACGAGCAGACCCGAGTCCTTGTCGAGCAGACGAGCGTAGTCGACCCCGTTCGCCTCGGGCGCCCTGCTGGACGCCTCAACGCGACTGACTTGAGCGCGGTCGACGACGCGCTCGCCCTGATCCTCGGGCTCTGACAAGAGCGGCTATTGGCGCAGTCTGGAGGGCACGCACGCGGCAACCCAACGCCGTATGCTCCGACAGGCGCTGCTGCGTCGTAATCTGCGATTGCCGAGTCGGCAGAAGGTCAGCAGAAAGCGCGCGGCACGTCACCTTCCTACCGCCAGCTCGGACTGACGGGATCCCATAGTGGAAACCTTCGAATTGGTACTGGCCCTCCTCGAATTGGTGCCGGCATCATCGACCTCCGGTGGGCGCTCGGCGATCGGGACCATCTCGGCGATTCGCTCGCGTGCGTGGATGCGACCGCTTGAGCGGCGGGTCGAGCGGCCGGTCCGCAGGTTCGCGGTCAGCTGTCGGCGCAGCTCGCCGCGCGACTGGACATACAGCGACCGGTAAATCGTCTCGTGGCTGATCCGCATCCCCTCATCGTCGGGATGGTCGACCTTCAGTCTGGCCGAGATCTGCTGCGGCGACCAGCGCCGCTCGAGACCGTCCTGGACCGCCGTCACAAGCTGCGGGCAGCTCGACAGCTTCGTCGCCTTCGGTCGCCGCGCGAGCCGCCGCGCGACGCGCTCGGCCTGAAGGGGCCGATACTGCCGGCGCTCTGAGCACCTGCGGATCTCCCGCCCGACCGTGGACCGATGCCGACCGAGCGCCCTCGCGATCTCGCTGTCGCTCTCGCCCCGACAAACCCCGACGAAGATCCGCTCCCGCTCCTCAAACGACAGCGATGCCCCTCGCCGGTACCAATATCCCCTGAAAACCGCTGCAATCGAAGACCACTTCGCCCGCGCGACCTACCAGAAAAAGTCCTGGAAATCGGCGCTCAGCCAGATGCTCTCCTCGACAACTGCAAATCGGTGCCCAGCCAGATGCTCTCCTCGACAACTGGCGCACCAAGAGCGCCATTCGTGGTGCGCTTTGTTCGGTTCGCGGCGACGGCTAGAACAACGTCGCAGCGTGTCTGATGGGCTTAACGAAGGGTTGCGAAGCCTAGCACATCACCCTTCCTTCGCGGATAGTCACTCCTAAACAGCGAGACCAGCCGGAACACGGAACACTCTCCTTCTGGCCAGTGGCATGATGTCGGTCGCGCTGCCGCGGCACTAGTAGTCTGCAGTTAGTTCGGTGGCTGCATCCCCACACGTGCCGTGTTGTTGCAGCTGGCGGTGGAGAACCGGTGGCCGTCGAGGACTAAAGTGGGCTGTCTCCGAGTGCTCCCGACAGTTGGGAGATCGGTAGGTCTTTGAGGCCAGACGGGTCCCGCCGATCGGCGGGACCTGTCTGGGCCTGGGCTCAGGCTGCCTCCTTCACCGGCAAAGTGAAGAGGAGCAGAGCCTGATGACTAAGGATGACGTGCTGTTCGGCTACCGCCAGCAGCTTTTCGCGGAGGCCGCGAGGACGAGCGTCTCGGCGGCGTGCCGCACGTTCGGGGTGCACCGTTCCACCTACTACACATGGAAGCGCCAGGTCGACCGTCATGGCCTTGAGATGCTCAGGCCCCGCGAGCGCCGTCGCCCGCAGATGCCCAACCAGCTGCCGAGGATGGTCGAGGAGCGGATCGTGTCCTTCTCGATCGCGCACCCTGGCCTTGGACCGCGGCGTGTCGCCTCAGAGCTGGCCAGGGAGAAGTGGGGTGGGATCGTGGTCTCCCCCAACGGCGTGTGGAAGGTCCTCTGCCGTCACGGCCTGAACACCCGCTCAAAGCGTCTCGGGTTGATCGCGGGCTACGCAGCACCCTATGAGCCGCCGAGAACACCACAGCCAGAGCGGCACATCGACGTCTCACGGCCCGGCGAGCTGGTCGGGATCGACTGCTTCTACGTCGGGCGCTTGAAGGGCACCGACGGTGCTATCTGGCAGCTCACCGCGATCGACATCGCATCCTCCTACGCCTGGGCAGATCTTGTGATCTGCAAGCAGGGCAATCCCACCGCACTACAGACCTCAAAGCTCGCCCGGCGGGTCGCCAGGGAGCTCAAGGCCGCTGGCTGGCAGCTGGAGCGGATACTCAGCGACAATGGCAACGAGTTCCGCGGCAGCGACTTCCCCAACACGCTCGAGAAGCTGGGTGCCCGCCACAGCCGCATCCACGCCGGCAGACCCCAGACCAACGGCAACGTCGAGGCGCTCCACAAGACGATTCTCGACGAGTGCTGGCGGCCTGCCTTCGCTCGCTACATCTACCCGCGCTACACAGGGCTAAGGAGAGAGCTCGACACCTACCTGCGCTTCTACAACAACGACCGCATTCACCACGGACGACTCACACGGGGACGCATCCCCGCAGACATCGTCTACCGCGCCCGAAAGATGGAGGCAAGATGAGCCGCACCTGTCGGCACATCTTGGAGGCTGCCCAGACTAAAGCGCCACCCCGTCGACGTAATTGTCGTGGGTGACGCGCGTCAGCTCGTGGCCGCTGCCGGCATCCCACGCGTGCCGTGTTGTCAGGGCTGGCGGTGGTAACCGCTGCCCGTCGAGACTGAACGCCACCCCGAAGACCTCAAGCTTGTGGAGCCCGATGGCTTCGCTGGGACAAGAAAAGATGTACTCCAAACCGGCTTCGGCGAAGGGGCTTTCGAACAAACCGCGCTGATATTCAAAACAATCCTCACCAACGAAGAACCCGTCGAGGTCAACACAACATAGCTGCTGCTCCTGGGCATGGCGCGCAGCAACGCGATCGGTGGCAGGCACGTGAGTTGCTCCGCGCACATGAGCTCATCCACGCGTTAGGGGTCGCCCGCGTTGCGGGCGTCGGTTCCGATTCTGCAGTCGCGCCGCCTGTGCATCAGGAACTCGGCTCGGCGTCTCGAGCCGTCATCGGGTGCGGCCCGCGGTGGGGCAAGACCCGGCGATCGCCCGCGGTCGATCGTCACCGTGTGCGAAATCTGCGAGGATCGCGCGCGATGAGCGCCTCACCGGTGCCCGGCGTGATTGACCGCCCGGACGGAACGACGATCGCCTACGACGTGGCCGGCGACGGACCGGCAGTTGTGTTCCTGCACGGGCTCACTAATCGCCGCCAGGGCTGGGACCCGGTCACAGCACTGCTGACAGCCGAGTTTACGTGCGTCCGCGTGGATCTTCGTGGCCACGGCGAGTCGTCGCTTGGGCGCGACTACAGCATGGCCTCGCTGGTTGGTGACGTGCGGGCGGTGGTCGACGAACTCCACATCGCGAAGCCAGCCGTCGTGGGCCACTCGCTCGGGGGGACGGCTGCCGCGGTGTACGCGGCCGCGAACCCTGTGCATGCGGTTGTCTGTGTCGAGGCGTCGCTGCGCTTCGGGGACTTCGCGTCGCTCCTCCGCCGGTATGAGCGGGGCCTGCGCGAGAACACGATGGAGACCGTGCTCGAGATCGATCGCGAGCTCGGCCTCGGCTCCTACAAGGATGTCGCGGGTTTCGAGAGCCGAGTGCGGGCGTTCCCGCCAGAAGTGGTCCTCGGAATCTGGTCGCAGGCGCTCGTCGTGCCGCGCGAGCAGCTCAACGCGGTCAGCGAGACGCTGCTGCCGCGGATCACAGCGCCGCTGTTGTCGCTCCACGGCTCGCAGCTGCCCGTCGGCTACCAAGCATGGCTGACCGGACTGGTGCCGACCGCCGAGATCGAGGTATGGGACGGCGCGGGACACCTCCTGCACCTCGTCGACCCGGCGCGGTTCGTCGCTCGCGTGGCGCCACTATTGAGCTGAGGCACCGCGCATGCTCTCGCATGTTGCTCTACGCCTGTGCCTTCGAGAAGGCTGGCGCGCCCCCGCATCCCTGCGCCAAGGCTGCGAATGCTCTCGATGCGACCGGGCATCGCTACGAGCTACGGAAGGTCAAGGGCGGATCGCTCAAGCCGTGGACCTGGCCTTCCCGCGCCCGCGATCGTGCTGAAGTCGAGCAGCTCAGCGCGCAACGCGCCGTTCCGATCCTCGTCTTGGACAGCGGAGAGGTCATTACCGGATCGCAGCAGATCGTTGAGTGGGCACAGAGCAATGAGCCCGGCAGGTCCTAGCGAAGACTAAGGCCGACAGGTATCGCGCCGCCTTCGGGACTGCATTGCCCGCGATACAGCATGCCGATATCGCAGCGGCATTTCTGCGATGAGCGCATCGCAGACGACTTGCATGGCGTTGTCGAATGCGCAGCAGCGTGCTGCTTGGGAGGCCGCCGTCGGCGACGGCAGCCGGGACGACCCAGCGTCGGCCGAGGTGGATCACGGCCAGTTTCGCATTAGGCTCAAACCATGTGGATCGTCCTGCAAGAGATCACGGAAGGTGGCCTTCCCGGGTCGCGGCTTCGCCGGTGGGAGTTCCTCGCCACCAGCGGGGCGCCTGACCATGTCGCTGCCTGCCACGAGGTCGCGGGCCTGCCCGGCCGCTACGCCGCCGTGGAGGCACAGATTGTGGTCGTCGAGAAGAAGACCGAGTAATCGCCCGGACCGCGAGCACGACGGCGTCGCCACTCACGAGAAACCGTCGTCGCCCAACTCCTCCGCGCTTGCTTCGGTTGCGGACTCTCGCGATGCAACCCGACTGTCGACGGCGATCTTGTGTTGTCATCTGAGGCCTGCTTGACGTCGCGCGGGAGCGACACCCGGCGGAGCGATTCTTGGGGGCACCGAGGCGCCCCCAAGAGCAAACCGGCTCGCCGGCGTTGGCCGACTAGCGTGCGGACTGGTAGGCCAACGCCTGAAGGTACGTGAGCCCCACCAGGTTTCCGAGGGCGATATTGATGTCCTCGACGTGCAAGCCGAAGGACGGACCGAGCGTTTCCAAGCGCGCTTCGCGCGGATCGCCGGGCGGTCCGGCCGGAGTCACCTGCAGCCACGTGGTTTCGCTCGAGTGCTCGCACTGCGCCGAATATTGACCGGGGTCGGCGACCCAGGGCGTCGGCGCGCTCGGGACCTGGAGGTAGTGTTTGAGGAAGCCCGGAACGGCTTTCGTCGACTCGTATGGGTCGAGTAGCCTGGAGCCGCCGTTTTGAACCGGTAGTGCCGGGTTGACGCACATCACTTGAAGGTTGTTTCCAGTCGCTGCGCGCCGACCAAAGCCACCGGGCCGTGTCGTACGTAGGTCGAGATCGACAAACTGCCAAGCGGTCCGCGACAACTTTTGGACGCTGGGCCATGGAGTGGCTGTTGCTAGCCGTCTAGTGTGCGCTTCGCCCTAGGGTTCCGCTGCCGAGACCGTCGGCAGGCCTGGTCCGAGAGGGCTGGCCGGCACCTACATAGCCGCGCTGACACGGCGGGATAAAAGCCCGGGAGACATCTTCGTTTCTCGGGCCTTCGTCTTTAAAGGAGCGTCTTGAAGTCGCCAGCTGAAACCACCGTGATGGTCCTAATCGATGTACAGCGAGCGGAGGTGCTCCAGGGCGATCACGGCGTTCCGGTCATGGACGGGGGCGCCGAGCGCCATCGACGCATCCGCGAGTTGCTCGAGCTCGCGCGCGGGAACGGCGTGCCGGCGGTCTTTATCCAAGAGGTCCACAAGCCGTCGCTGATCGACTTCGGACGCGAGCTCGACGGCGTCGAGGGAGTGCACTGCCTGGAGGGAGATCCCGGCACCGAGCTCGCCGAAGGACTCGAGCCGCGGGCCAAGGAGTACCTCATACGCAAGCGCCGCTACTCAGGCTTCTTCGCCAGCGAGCTCGATCTGGTCCTCAGGTCCTACGGCGCGCGGACGCTGATCCTCGTGGGCGCCTTGACAGACGTCTGCGTCCACTACACCTTCGTCGACGCCCATCAGCACGACTACCGCTGTCTGGTGGTGACCGACTGCGTCGGCGGGTCCTCACGGCAGGCGCACGACGCGGCGCTACGCGCGATGGCCTACTTGCAGCGCGACTGCCTCGTTTCCAGCGCGGAGGTACGAGCGATCCTGGGTGCAGGGCGTGCGCCGGCACCGAGCAGCTTCGTGACGGCGGGGGCGGCATGACTACGGTGGCGACGGCGCCCGCGCTTGCGGTCGAGGACCTGCATGTCACCTTCCTCTCGCCGCGAGGTGACGTCCATGCGCTGCGGGGCGCGACGCTCGACGTGCGGCCGGGGGAGATCATGGGACTCGTCGGCGAGTCCGGCTCGGGCAAGACGGTGCTCGGCCTCGCTGCGCTCGGCCTGCTGCCCAAGCCCGACCAGCTGCGGATCTCGGGGTCGGTGACCCTCGCCGGCGAGGACATGCTGAGTGCCTCCGAGGACGAGCGCAGGGCTCGGCGAGGCAGCTACATCACCGCAGTCTTCCAGGACCCGATGGCCTCGCTGAATCCCTCGATGAGGATCGGCGCGCAGGTCGCCGAGGCGGCGCCGGGCGCAGATGAGGAGCAGATCGTCGCGCTGCTCGCCGAGACCGGGATACCCGAACCGCGCTTGAGGGTGGGCTGTTACCCGCACGAACTATCCGGCGGGCTCAGACAGCGGGTCATGATCGCGATCGCGCTGGCGCGCAACCCGCGCCTGGTAGTCGCCGACGAGCCGACAACGGCGCTCGACGTGACGATTCAGGCGCGCGTGCTCGAGCTGCTCGCACGCTGCACCGCCGAGCACGGGTCGGCGCTGTTGCTGATCACGCACGACCTCGGCGTCGCCGCCCAGCTGTGCGACCGCATCTCGGTCGCGTACGCAGGGCGCATCGTCGAAGTAGGCCCCGCCGCGCGGGTCCTCTCCCGCCCGCGTCATCCCTACACCGTCGGGCTGCTGGCGAGTCGCCCTCGTATCGACGCGAGCGTCGCGCGCGGGAAGCTGCCGGTCCTGCACGGCCAGCCTCCCGACCCGCGCAGCCCGGCCAGCGGCTGCGCCTTCGCGCCGCGCTGTCCCGTCGCCGACGAGGCCTGCGCCACGCCGACGCCCGTCTCGGTGATCGACGGTAGACGCTGCGAGTGCCACCACGCCGGCGCGTGCTCGGCGTGGCCCGCGAACGGCTCCTCGCAAACCCAGGCAGAGGCGCTCCTGCGCTCGGTGCAGCAGGACACCGCCGGCCCATCCGCGCAGGCGAGTCCCGTGGCCGCGCTCGAGGTCGATGAGCTCGTCTGCGAGTTCTCGGCGCCGCGCCGGAGGATCGTCGGCCAGCCCGGCGCGCCCCTTCGCGCGGTCGACGGCGTCAGCCTGACGGTGCCGACGGGAGGCTCCGTGGCGATCGTCGGAGAGTCGGGATCTGGAAAGACGACACTGCTGCGCATGATCGTAGGGCTGCAGCGACCGACGAGCGGGCGCGTCCTGCTGGGAGCAGGAGCGACCCCACAGCTCGTCTTCCAGGACGCGGGCGCCTCGCTGACGCCGTGGATGTCGATCGGCGCGCAGATCGAGGAGCGCTTCGCGCCGCTCGCGCTGGGCAAAGCCGAGCGCGCGGCCCGCGTGCTCGGAGCGCTGGATGCCGTCGGCCTGCAGGCGGAGGCGGCCGGGGCACTGCCGCGCTCACTCTCGGGCGGCATGCGCCAGCGAGCTGCGATCGCCCGCGCGATCGCGGTCCCGCCGACGCTGCTCGCCTGCGACGAGCCTGTCTCGGCCCTCGACGTCTCGCTGGCGTCGCAGGTGCTCAACCTGCTGTGCGAGCTGCGCGCCAAGCTTGGGCTCGCTCTGCTGTTCGTGACCCACGACCTAGCGGTCGCGCGAGCGGTCGCCGACGAGATCGTCGTGATGAGCGCGGGCTTGGTCGTCGAGCGCGGGCCGACCGAGCGGCTGTTCGCCGCGCCACAGCATCCCTATACGCGGGAGCTTCTGGCCGCCGTCCCCGACATCGCGAAGGCTGCCTGAAGGTGGCGACGGAAACGGTCGAGATCCCCGTGAGTTCGCCCCCGGCAGCCACGAAAGCCCGCCGGCCGGCGCAACTTGTGCTCGGCAGACGGCGTCCGGTCACGCTCACCGCTGGAGGCTCGCTGCGACGCGCGCTTGCGCCGGTTGGCCTCGTGACGCTGATCGTGCTCGCGCTGCCGCTGCTCGCGACCCACAGCGCCACCGACGTCACCGCCGCCGGCCCCTTCCACGCCCTGTCGTGGTCGTATCCGTTCGGCACCGACGACGTCGGCCGGGACATCTTCTCGCGCGTCCTCTACGGCATGCGCGAGTCGTGGTTGAGTGCGCTCGGCGTGATCGCCGTCGGAGCTGCCTTCGGGGCCCTGGTGGGAGCGCTCGCGGGGGCGTTTGGCGGCTGGATCGACATGGTGCTGATGCGCGTCACCGACCTCTTCCTCGCGCTTCCCGCCCCGGTGATCGCGATCGCGGTCGTCGCGTCGCTCGGCCCCAGCCTGTTGCACACCCTGCTCGCGCTCAGCGTCGTGTGGTGGCCGTGGTACGCGCGGATCGTCCGCGGCGAGGTTCGCGCACACGCGGCCCGCCCGCACGCCGATGCCGCGCGCCTGGCCGGGGTGGGTCGCCCACGGCTTGTCCTGCGCCACCTGCTCCCGGGCGCTCTTGCCCCGGTGGTCGTGACAATGTCTCTGGACGTCGGGAACCTGATCCTCGCCCTCGCGGCGCTGTCGTTCATCGGGCTCGGCGCTCCGCCGCCGGCCCCCGAGCTCGGCGCGATGAGCGCCCAGGGGCTCGAGTACCTACTCGCCTACTGGTGGGTGCCAATCGCCCCCGCCGCCGCCGCTGCGCTGCTCGCTCTCGTGGCGAACTTGCTCGGCGAACATGCCAACCGCAGTCTCGACCAGGAGAGAACCCGATGATCCCTCGCCGTGCCCTGCTCGCTGCGCTGCTTCTCGCAGTCGCCCCCCTGTCCAGCTGCGGCGGCAGCTCGAGCACGACGTCCGCCACCAACTCGGCGTCGGCCAGCAACGTCCTGACGATCCCCTACCTGGCCGACATGTCGGTGCCCGACCCAGACATCTTCTACGACATCGAGGGCAACTCGGTGATCCTCTCGGCCTACGAAGGCCTGGTCAAATACGCGCCCAACTCGGACAAGATCGTCCCCGACCTGGCGACCAGCTGGAGCGAGTCGCCGGATCGACTCACCTATACCTTCCACCTGCGTCCAAACGTCCACTTCCACGACGGCTCACCGTTCACCGCTCAGTCGGTCATTGCGAGCTTCAAGCGCCGGCTGAACGTCAACCAGGCGCCCGCCTACATGGTCAAGCCGATTGCCTCGATGAGCGCGCCGAACCCGCTTACCCTGGTGGTCAAGCTCAAGGAACCCGTCGACCCGTTCCTCGACTACCTGGCCTCGAGCTGGGGACCCAAGATGATCGGTCCCGAAGCGCTGGTCACCCACGCCGGCAGCAATTTCGGGCAAGCCTGGCTGCAGACCCACGACGACGGCACCGGGCCGTATCAGCTGAGCGAATTCGCCCGCGGGCGCCAGTACGTGCTGACGAGGTTCACAGGCTATTGGGGCACCAAGCCCTACTTCCAGAAGGTCCTGATCAAGATCACGCCCAACATCGCAACCCAGCAGCTGGAACTCGAAAACGGCGGCGTCGATGCGATCATGCACTCCTTCCCCGCGGCGAACCTCGCCTCGCTGCCGTCGAGCGTGAAGGTACTCAAGTACCCGTCCTACCTGCGGCTGCTGCTGTACGTCAACACGAACAAGGCGCCGTTCAACAACCCCGCCGTGCGCGCGTCCCTGCGGGCGGCGATCGATCCGGCCAAGCTGGTCACCGAGGCCTACTCGGGTACTGGCACCCCCTCGACCGGCCCGTTCCCCAAAGAACTGCTCTCCGATCAGCCCACGCTGCCCTACGCGCCGAACCCGGCCGCGGCGGCGGAAGGCGCGCGCAAGGCCTCGACCAAAAGCATCGTGCTCGCCTACACGGCCGACGAGTCCGGCGTGCAGCGACGCGTCGGCGAGATCCTGCAGGCGACCCTCGAAGCGGCCGGCTGGTCGGTTTCCGTCAAGGAGGTGCAGCTGCCGCAGGTGTATGCCTACATCAACAACCTGGCCGCGGCGCCTGACCTGCTGCTGCAAACCAACACGCCCGACGCCGCCAACGCCGACACGTGGTCGCGGATCCTGTTCTTCAAGGAAGGCGGTCTGAACTTCCTCGGCTTCAACGATCCGCGCGTCAACTCCCTGCTCGAACGATCCCGCAGCGCGCCGCCGGCGCAAGCGGAAAGCATCGAACGCGAAGTCGGCCAGGAGGTCGTCAACCAGAACGAGATCTTCTTCCTCGGCGACATCGACAACGCGTTCGTCCTCAGCAAGAGCCTCGAAGGGGTAGAACAGATCCCGGCCTACCCCTGGACCGTCAGCTACGCGAGCCTGAAGAGGGGATCCGGCTGATGGCGAGGGTGGTGGGGCATCGCTGCGCGGCGCTGGTCGCCGTTCTCTTCGGGCTGGCACTGATCGTGTTCATCCTCCAGGCGGTGGTTCCGGAGAACCCGGCGAGAGCGATGGTGGGCGCGAGCGCACCCCCGGAAGTGGTCGCCCAGAAGAGCCGCGAACTCGGCTATGACAAGCCGCTGCCGGTCCGTTTCGCCGATTACCTCGAGCGCGTGCTCAGCGGCAATCTGCAGACATCGCTGCGCACGCGCAACCCGGTCGCCCAGGACCTCGAAACGTTCGCGCCGGCGACGCTCGAACTGGCGATGGCGGCGGCCGTGATCGCGGGCGTGATCGGCGTCGGCCTCGGATTGTTGCTGGCCGCGGGCGGCCGGCTTGCCCGCCTGTTGCGCACGCTGCTGATCGGCGGCGCCTCCGTGCCGGCGTTCCTCACGGGCCTGCTTTTGATCCTGTTGTTCTACTCCACGCTTCACCTGCTGCCCGCGTCCGGGCGCGTCGACGACACGCTCGCGGTACCGACAGGGCCGACCAAAATCCTGCTCGCCGACTCGGTGCTGCACGGCGAACCGAACGTGTTCTTCAGCGTGCTGACTCACATCCTCCTGCCCGCATTGACACTCGCCCTTATCCCGGCTCTGGCGATCGCCCGCGTCCTGGCGACGTCGTGTCAAGCGGTGCTGCGCGAAGACTACGTGCGCACGGCGCGCACCAAGGGGCTGCGCGAGCGCACGGTGATCGCGCGCCACGTGCTGCGCAACGCCTGCGGGCCGGCGCTGACGATGAGCGGGCTGCAGTTCGGGCTGCTGCTCGGCGGGATCGTCGTCGTCGAGCAGATCTTCGCCTGGCCCGGTCTCGGTCGCTACATCGACCAGTCGATCGCATATTCCGACTTTCCCGCGATAACCGGCACCACCCTGCTGTTGGGCGCCGCCTACGTCGTCGTCAACTTCCTCGTCGACATCGCACAGGCGTGGGCCGACCCGCGCATCCGGACGGTGTGAGATGGACGACGAGCAGAACGCCAAGCTGCTCGAGCAGACGCTTCCGCCCGGCGGCAGCTGGTCGCGCGTCTGCAAGCGCGGCAGCGCGCTGACGCTCGTGGACGTCGAGGGAGGCGCGAGCATCGCGGCGCTCCTCTACCGGGCCGCAGACCCGCTCGAGCGCTACTGCATGCCTGACACGCTCAAGGCCCAGCACGTCAGCCGCCTGACCGCCGGCATCGCCCTTTACTCCGACATGGGGCGCGTGCTCGCCTCGATCGTCAAGGACACGTGCGGATGGCACGACACGATCACCGGCCACCTCACGCCCGAGATGCTCGCGCGCCGCTGGGGCGCGCTCTCCTATCAGCAGGCGCGCAACGAGTGGCGTCGCAGCGCGCGAGAGCTGCTGCTCGTCGAGCTCGCCAAGCACGGCTTGGACGAGCGCGACCTCGTCGCGAACGTCAACTTCTTTACCAAGGTCGCGATCGGCGACGACGGGGAGCTCTCGTTCGTGGAGGGCCATTCGCCGCCGGGATCGCTCGTGACGCTGAGGTTCGAGCTCGACACGCTCGCGATCCTCGCGAGCGCGCCGCATCCGCTCGATCCGAGCGCCGGCTTCGAGCCCCGTCCGGTGCGGATCTCGATCGAGCGCGTCGCGCTCGCGGCCGCGGACGACGCGGTGCGCACGGCGTGCATCGAGAACGAGCGAGGCATGGCCGCGAGCGAGGCGGCGCTGGTGTGAGCGCGCTCGTCGACAGCGAGCGAGATCCAGCCGCCGCGGCCGTCAGCGAGGAGGTAACGGCCGGCGAAGGGTGGGTCGGCGAGCTGGCCGCCGGCGCGGTGCTGCGGATCGTCGACCTGTTCGGCAACCAGGCCGTCGACACCCTCTTCTTCGACGCCCACGACTACTCAAACCGCTACAGCGCGGTCGACACGCTGCGCGCGCAGGGCTCGGCATATCTCGGCCTCGGCTCGCGCCTGCTCGCGCTCGATGGCGAGCCGCTCGTCTCGGTCGTGGCGGATACGTGCGGGCGTCACGACACGCTCGGCGGCGCCTGCTCGCAGGAGTCCAACGTGGTCCGCTACGGAGGCCACACCAGGCACATGCACGCCTGTCGCAACACGTTTCTGCTCACCGCCCTCGACTGGGCCGGGGGCCTCTCCAAGCGCGACCTCTCGGCGAACGTCAACTTCTTCATGAACGTGCCCCTCACGAGCGACGGTGGTCTCGAGTTCGCCGACGGCATATCGGCGCCGGGACGCTATGTGGAGCTGCTGGCCGATCGCGACACGCTCGTCCTGATCTCAAACTGCCCGCAGCTGAACAACCCGTGCAACGGCTATGACCCGACGCCGGTGCAACTGCTGGTCTGGCCCGCTCCGTGAGCTCGATCGAGGTGCTGTCGCCGGGGGCGCTGACGACGGTCCAGGATTGGCCGGGTCGCGAGGGCTTCTGGCATGTCGGCGTGCCGCCCTCGGGGCCGATGGACGACCGCTCGCTGCGAGCCGCGAACCGCCTGCTCGGCAACCCCGACGGCGCGCCGTGCCTCGAGGTCACCTTGACGGGCCCGCGCCTGCGGTTCACCTGCGCGTGCCGCGCCGTGGTCACCGGCGCCCCGATGAGCGTCGAGCTCGACGGGGCTCCGGTTGCGCAATGGAGAGCGTTGGAGGTACCCGCTGGCGGGGTGCTGGCCCTCGGCGTGATCCGCAGCGTCGGCGTGCGCGCCTATCTGGCGGTCAGCGGCGGATTCGACGGGCCGGCGACGATGGGCAGCAGATCCGTGTTCGCCGCGGCGGCGCTCGGAGGCCGGCCGCTGCGCCGGGGCGACACGATCCCGCTCGGCTCGCTGCGTGCGGGCGAGCGCGAGCTCGCCGCGCTGCCGAGCCTCGAGCTCGAGCGGCCGCGCAGGCTGCGGATCGTGCTCGGCCCCCACGGCGCGCCTGACTTCCTCACCGCGAAGGGGCTCGCGGAGCTGCTCGCGGCGCGCTGGCGGGTGCACCACCACTCCGATCGCACAGGGATACGCCTCGTCGGCCCGCGACCCGCGTGGTCGCGCCCCGACGGCGGCGAGGCGGGGCTTCACCCCTCGAACATCCTCGACGCGCCCTACAGCGTCGGCTCGGTGATGCTCGCCGGCGACACCGCGGTCATCGTCGGCCCGGACGGGCCTAGCCTCGGAGGTTTCGTCGCGATCGGACAGGTGGTTGGCGCCGACCGCTGGCTGCTGGGACAGCTTCGCGCCGGTGACGAGGTCCACTTCGACGCCGTCGAGGAACGCAGCGCGGCTCGTCGCGCCGCCTTCGATGTCCCGCGCGAGGGCGCCCACGGCCTCGTGACATGCCGACGCGCCGGCGAGAGCGCCGTGCTCGTCGAGTTCGGCGAGGAGTCGCTCGACCTGCGCTCGCGAGTGCGCGTCCACCAACTTCAACAGGCGCTGCAGAGCGAGCGCGTCGCAGGGTTGAGAGCGATCACCGCGGGCGTGCGCTCGCTGCAGGTCCAGTACGACCCCGACCGTGTGTCGCCCGCCGCCGTGCTCGATACGCTCGCTCGCGTCGAGCGCCAGCTCGCCGATCCGTGCGATCTCGTGATCGCGAGTCGGACCGTGCGCCTGCCGCTGAGCTGGCGTCACAGCGAGGTGCTGCGCGCGGTCGAGCGCTACCGGGTCTCGGTTCGCGCCGACGCGCCGTGGTGTCCGGACAACATCGACTTCATCAGGCGCATCAACGGACTCGCGGAGGAACAGGACGTGCTGGACATCGTGCTAAGCGCCCGCTACCTGGTGCTCGGCCTCGGCGACGTGTACCTCGGCGCTCCGGTCGCCGTGCCGCTCGATCCGTGCCACCGCCTGGTGACGACCAAGTACAACCCCGCGCGCACGTGGACGCCCGCGAACGCGGTGGGAATCGGCGGCGTGTTCCTGTGTGTTTACGGAATCGAGGGGCCCGGCGGCTACCAGCTGGTCGGCCGCACCGTGCAGATGTGGCATCAAAGCGACGATCCGCCGTGGCGCCTGCGCCACTTCGACCAGTTGTGTTTCGAGGCCGTCCAGGAGGGCGAACTCGAGGAGCTGCGCGCCGCGAGCGCCGCCGGCGGCTGGCTTCCGCCCACCGAGCCGGCCGCGTTCGTCCTCGCCGAGCACGAGCGGTCGTTGCGGCAGCGCTCGGAGGCGATCGCGCGCTTCCGCGCCCGCCGCGAGGCCGCCTTCGCGGCCGAGCGCCAGGCGTGGCTGCGCAAAGACGAGACCGCAGTGGCGGCGTGGGCGTAAGCGTGAGCCTGGGCGTGGGCGAGCTGTTGCGCGACTACCGCGCCGGCGCGATGCGGCCAGCGGATCTCGCCGCGCGTGTCTGCGCCCACGACGCGGAGCAGCCGATCTGGATCACGCGGGTACCAGACGAGGAGCTGATGGCGACCGCTGCGGCGCTCGACAGAGCCGATCCCGGCCTGCCGCTGTACGGCGTGCCCTTCGCGGTCAAGGACAACATCGATGTCGCCGGGATGCCCACGACGGCCGGATGCCCCGGCTTCGCAAGCGTCGCGAAGCGCACGGCGCCGGTCGTGCAGCGACTCCTGGACGCGGGCGCGCTGCTCGTCGGCAAGACGAACATGGACCAGTTCGCGACCGGTCTGGTCGGAACTCGTAGCCCATACGGCGCTTGCTCGTCGGTGTTCGATGTCGAGCGGGTAAGCGGCGGCTCTAGCTCCGGCTCGGCGCTGGCGGTCGCCGGCGGGCTCGTGGCCTTCGCCCTCGGCACCGACACGGCCGGCTCGGGACGGGTCCCCGCCGCGTTCAACGCCCTTGTCGGCGTCAAGCCGACGCGCGGGCTGCTCAGCACTCGCGGTGTGGTGCCCGCGTGCGCGAGCCTCGACTGCGTGTCGCTGTTCACGCGCTCCGTCGCCGACGCGGCGCGGGTCTTTGACATCGCCGTCGGGTTCGACCCGCACGACCGCTGGGCCCGCCGCGAGCTGTCGTCGTCGACGCCGAGGACCGGGCGCCTGGGAGTTCCGCTGAGCGGGCAGGCCGAACCGGAGGAGGTGGCGGCGCAGGAGGCCTGGGAGCGCTCTCGCCGGCGCGCGGCCGCACGCTGGAGTGTCGTGGCGCTCGACGTCGACCCGTTGCTCGAGGCTGCTCCACTGCTCTACGCGGCGTGGGTCGCAGAGCGTACGGCCGATCTCGCGCGATTCATCGACGCCGGCCCGGCGGGGCTCGACCCGACGGTCGCAGCGATCGTCTCCGGGGGCGCGCGCAGAAGCGCGGTCCAGGTGTTCGGGGCGATGCACGAGCTGGCCGGCCTGCAGGCTGCCGCGGCATCGCTGTGGGAGGAGGTCGACGCGTTGCTCTTGCCCACGACCCCGGTGCACCCGACTCATTCCCAGGTGGCGGCGGACCCGGTGGGCGTAAACGAGCGGCTCGGGCGCTTCACGAATTTCGTCAACCTCATGGATCTAGCGGCTGTCGCGCTGCCGGGAACGTCGCGCAGAGACGGGCTGCCGTTCGGGGTCACGCTGCTGGCCCCGGCGTTCGCCGACCGTCGCCTGCTCGAGCTCGCCGCGGAGTGGACCGGCGAGGAGGCGGATGTGCCCCTGATCGGGACCGTAAAGCTGGCCGTGGCGGGAGCGCACATGAGCGGCCTGCCTCTCAACCACCAGCTGACCGAGCTGGGAGCTCGGCTCGTCGGGGTGGAGCTCACGGCCCCCGTCTACCGCCTGTACGCGCTGCAGGGTGCAGATCTCGCCAGGCCGGGACTGGTGCGCGTCGAGGGGGAGGGCGCAAGCATCGAGGTCGAGCTGTGGGAGCTCTCCCGCGCGGCCGTCGGGGCCCTGTCCTGCCAGGTCCCCGCTCCGCTCGCGATCGGACGTGTCGAGCTCGCCGGCGGCTCGCAGGTCGCTGGCTTCCTCTGCGAGGGCCACGCCGCCGCGCAGGCGCGCGACATCACCGGTCACGGCGGCTGGCGTGCCTATCTGGCTGCCGCGTGAGCATGCGCGTCCACGACCTCGCAGCTCTGCCGGAGACCGTCCACTGGGGCTACTTCGACCCCTCCTTGGAACCCGTGCTATCCGTCTCCTCGGGCGATCTCGTGCGCGTCGAGACGCTGACCCACCATGCGGGCGACGCACCGGACCTGCTGATGGACGAGGGCATCGAGCGAGTCTTTGCGAACGTGCTCGACCGCGGGCCGGGGCCGCATCTGCTAACCGGGCCGATCGCGGTCGGGGGCGCAAGGCCAGGAGACGTGCTTCAGGTCGAGATCCTCGCCGCCGAGCCCAGGCTGCCGTACGGATCGAACCTCGCGGCGCACTGGGGCGGTCTGTACGACGAGTTCGCCAAGGAGCGCGTCACGATCTTCGCGCTGGACGAAACGGCGATGGTCGGACGGGCCCTGTTCGCCTACGACTGGACGACCACGCCGCTGGTCGAGTCGCCCGGCACGATCGTCGAGCCCGGCAGCATCACGCGCGAGAGCGCGCTTGAGGGCGTCCAGGTGGCGCTGCGCCCGCACTTCGGCACGATGGGCGTGGCTCCCGCCGAGCCCGGCCGGCACTCGTCGATCCCGCCGGGCGACCACGGCGGCAACATCGACAACTGGCGGATCGGAGCCGGCGCCCGAATGCTGTATCCGATCCAGGTCGCGGGAGCGCTACTCTCGATCGGCGATCCGCATGTCTCGCAGGGCGACGGAGAGCTGAGCGGCACGGCGCTCGAGGCCTCGCTTACGGGTCTCCTTCGCCTCACGGTCAGGCGGGAGCTCGACGTGCGCGTCCCCGTCCTCGAGACCCCGGCGGAGCTTCTCGTGCACGGGTTCGGCGACGACCTCGACGAAGCGATGCTCGCCGCGAGTCGCCGCACCCTGGACCTGCTCGGTTCGCGTTTCCGGCTGAGCCGCGACGACGCCTACGCGTTCGCCAGCATCGCGGTCGACTTCACCGTCACACAGGTCGTCGATGGTCGCCAGGGCATTCATGCACGCATCGATAAGCGCTCGTTCCCCTTCAGCGATAAGTGATCCGCTCGTGGACGTTCACACCGGAAGACGGCGTGCCACCGCTGGTGGCATCCTTCGCCCACGCCACCGCTGCCGGCGAGACTCTCTACGTCACCGGCCAGATGCCGACAGGCCTGGACGGCGAGCTGGTGAGCGGCGGGATCGCGGCGCAGACCGACAGGGTCCTCGCCAACCTCGCCCGCGTGCTCGAGCTGGTCGGCGGGACGATGGCCGACGTGGTGGCCACGCGCGCATACCTGCGCGAGTGGGACGAGTACCGATCGTTCAACACGGCCTACACGCGCTGGTTCCCCGACCGTCTGCCGACGCGCACGTGCGTGGGCGTGAGCGGCCTGGCCGTTGGCGCGCTGGTCGAGATCGACCTCACCGCCTGGCACGCCGGAGGCTGGCCCGCACGCGAGGCGCCCCGGTGAGCCCATGACGAGCGTCCGGCGGATGTTCGCGCTGATCCTCGGCTGGGAGCGCCTTCCCAAGTCCTACTCCGTGCACGGAGACGCCTCTGACACCGAGCTCGTGGAGCCGGTTCCAGGGGTGCTGCTGGATACCGACGCCGGCTGGCTGCTCCTCGACACCGGGATGAACACTGCCCTGGTCCGCGATCGCCCGCTGTTCGAGCGCCTGCATGGACGCAACCACGCGATCGTGCCGATCCTGCCGCCCGGCGAGGGAGAGCCTCTCGAGGACGCGTTGGCGTTGCACGGCCTGGCCCTGTCGGACATCTCCCACATCTACCTGTCTCACCTGCACAACGACCACGCCGGCGGTCTGCGCCTGTTCGCTCGGTCTGTACCGGTGACCGTGCAGCGCCGCGAGCTCGAATATGGCCTCTGCGACCACCCTTTCCCGGAGCGCCACGGCACGTTCCGGGTCGACTTCGACGATCCCGAGATCGATTGGCGGCTCATCGATGGCGACGTCGAGGTCGCCCCGGGTCTACGGACGATTTTCACCCCCGGTCACACTCCCGGTCATCAGAGTTTCGTAGTGGACCTACCCGGGGGAACCGGCTACGTGCTTGCGTTCGATGCCGCCGATCTTTCGGAGAATCTCGAGTACGAGCGTCCGCCAGGCGGGTTCGTGCACTGCCGCGCCGAGGATGCCCTCGCCTCGCTGCTCAGGCTAAAGCAGATCGCGGCTGAAACTGGGTATCCGATCATTCCCGGACATGATCCAGACGTGTGGGCGGCGCTGACGGACGGGGCGAGGTGAGCGGCTGGTTGACGACATCGCGCGCTACGTGCATGCAGTGACGATCGACGGACAGCGGATGCTCACGGATCTCGGGCATGGGCCCGACTCTGGCTTGGCGTCCGGTCTCGTGAACACGTCCTCACAAGTGGGTGGTGCGCTGGGCCTGGCAATCCGCTCGACTGTGGTGGCGGCGAGAGCAGGGACGTGTGCCATGCCCGCGGCAGTCGCTTTGCGGACTGATTTGACTGATGGCTTTACATCGCGCTCCTAATCGCCGCCGGCCTTGCAGCACTCGGCTCCGCAGCGCCAGGGCAAGGCTTAGCCTAAGACAGCGCGGGAACCGAAGCCCCGGAGTGGGGGTTGTCCTCGAATGTCGCGGTGATCTTGACGGGCGACGTGCTCGACTAGCTTGTACGCCCGATATCCCTTCTGGCGTAGTTCTGGCATTTCGACCGGCACGATGGGCGCCTCGTCCGGTTCGCCTGCCATCCGCGGCTGCGACCCAACCAGGTCGATGCGGAAGCGTTCCGACTTTAAATGCGTGACCGTTGAACCTATGGCATTGATATGGCATACTAGTGGCATGACAAGAACCCGTGTTAGCACGACCGTCGACGAGCAACTCCTGCGAGATGCACGCAACGCGCTGTCGATGTTGACCGATGCAGCCTTGCTCGACAAGGCGCTCACTGCGCTTCTGGCGAATCACCGCGCCGCTGAGATAGATGCGTCCTACGCGGCGTACGACGAGCATCCTCTTCAACAGCCGGACGCTTGGGGTGATCTCGCTTCGTTCCGCGAGGCGGCCTCGTCATCGTGAGCGCCCGCTCGCTCCCGGCGAGAGGGGATGTGTGGTGGTGCGAATTGCCGGACATCGGGCGTAGACCCGTTGTCGTACTTTCGCGCGACGCCGCAATCCCGCGACTCAGGCGAGCACTGATCGCGCCGTGCACAACAACGATCCGGGACCTTGCGAGCGAGGTTGTTGTCGAGCCGAGCGATGATCCAGTCCCACGCAGGTCAGCGATAAACCTCGACTCGGTCGAGAGCGTGTCCGTTTCGGTCCTTGTCGAGCGCCTCGGACGGTTGAGCGACGATCGCATGCGACAGGTATGTGCGGCTCTTGGAGTCGCCGTGGACTGTCACTGATCGGCCGTTCGATGACTGGCCGCTCTCGGTAGGGCTAGGCGAACTGACCGGTGCAGCCGCGGCAGGCATTCCGCGAGATCGAACCAAGCGGGATCGAATCGACAACTTGCTGCTGCCGAGGCAGGAGTTAATTTACCTCGGCTCTGGGATATCCGGCCGGGGTGGGCAATCGATACCGTCTCCTTTTGAATTGGTCCTGACACCCGGGCAGCCTCAAGCGGTCAACGCAACAGTGCCTCCATCTTCTCAGCTGGTGTGCTCCATTGGAGGGTTTGTCTGGGACGGCCGTTGAGCTCGGCGGCGATCTGGTCTAGTTCGACTTGGCTGCGCGCAGCCAAGTCGAACTTGCGTGGCAGGTATTGACGCAGCAGCCCGTTGGTGTTCTCGTTCGATCCGCGTTGCCACGGAGAGCGGGGATCGCAGAAGTAGACCTGGATGCCGGTGTCGCTGGTGAAGCGCTTGTGGGCGCTCAGCTCTTGGCCCTGGTCCCAGGTCAGTGACTTCAACAGATGCGCGGGCAGCTCGGTGATGCGTGCCTTGAGCGCCTGGACCACGTTTGCGGTGCTGCGATCGTGCCCGAGCCGGGCAAGGAGCACATAGCGGGTCTGGCGCTCGACCAGCGTCGCGATCGCCGACTTGTTCGCGGCACCGATCAACAGGTCTCCCTCCCAGTGGCCGGGAACGCGACGCTCATCGACCTCCGGTGGGCGCTCGGCGATCGGGACCATCTCGGCGATTCGCTCGCGTGCGTGGATGCGACCGCTTGAGCGGCGGGTCGAGCGGCCGGTCCGCAGGTTCGCGGTCAGCTGTCGGCGCAGCTCGCCGCGCGACTGGACATACAGCGACCGGTAAATCGTCTCGTGGCTGATCCGCATCCCCTCATCGTCGGGATGGTCGACCTTCAGTCTGGCCGAGATCTGCTGCGGCGACCAGCGCCGCTCGAGACCGTCCTGGACCGCCGTCACAAGCTGCGGGCAGCTCGACAGCTTCGTCGCCTTCGGTCGCCGCGCGAGCCGCCGCGCGACGCGCTCGGCCTGAAGGGGCCGATACTGCCGGCGCTCTGAGCACCTGCGGATCTCCCGCCCGACCGTGGACCGATGCCGACCGAGCGCCCTCGCGATCTCGCTGTCGCTCTCGCCCCGACAAACCCCGACGAAGATCCGCTCCCGCTCCTCAAACGACAGCCGATGCGCCGAACACACCACTCGCGGTCGCGTGAGCGCCGTTTCAGCCTGAATACGACCCGCGGAGGTGTGCGGCACACCGAACCGCGCCATCACCTCCCTGACGCGCGCGCCAGCGCGAAACCGCGCTTCGATCTCCGCGCGCTCCGTCGGCGTCAACAACCGATACGGCCCGCGAGGACCCCTTCTCTTAGCCATCTCATTCTCCGATCACGCGACACGAAAAAACGATCGTGTTGCGCCGACCGGATGAATCCACCCCGTTGCCGGTACCAATATACCCTTAAAACCCCTGCAATCGGAGACCACTTCGCCCGTGCGGCCTACCAGAAAAAGTCCTGCAAATCAGCGCTCAGCCAGATGCTCTCCTCGACAACTGAAAATTTCGAACCTAGCGCACCATACCAAGAAATCGTGTTGTCTTTCGTTCGTACCCTGGGCGACGAGTTCAAGCGCGCCAGCCGGTGCCGTCGGACGGGTCGGCTGACAGCGGCGACCCGTGAGCCGATCTGCGCGCGAAAAGTGTATCGCTGCGTGTGCGTTGTCGGAGCGCCAGCGGTTCAGGACAAGGGTTCCCCTTCGCGCGTGGATGCAGAAGGCGCCCACAGTGGATCGGCGAGTGTCGAGTTCGTTCCTCAGCGCAACGGTGTGGCGCTCTCGCAGATGAGTGCAACCCACCCTGTATGCAACAGCCTCGCCAGAGCCATTTTTTTTGGTCCTCTCTCCCGCAGTCGATGACGCGGAGGCCGCCAGTTCGAATCGGCTCGCTCCACTGGACTCCCGCTGCGTTCGAGCCACAGCCATCGCTCAGCGACACCTCAGGGCGAGCTCGAGCAGCGTCTGCGCTGTTACCTACTGGAGTCCCGACACGATCCGCCCATGGTTCTTGGGTTGAACCCACAGCTTGACGATCAGTCGCCGGCCCAGTGCATTGGTGAGTTGGTGAGGGCGGCTTTCGAGATGTGCTCGTCGCCGCAAAGGCATTCCTGGCCGGGGCGTAGGTGCCGGCGAAGATCGACGCACGACGCTTCGCCTGACGACCTGTCGGAGACGGCTCGCGCGCGGACCGTGCGTCTGTTTACTCGGGCGCCACAGCCGCGTCACCGGCCGCCTGCAAAAACGCCTCGATCAGATGTGTGCTAGCCGCCGAGCTAGCGCCCGGCGCGTGTAGCAGGCAGAACGCCCGCGTGAACCGCAGGCCCTCGACCGCCACCACCTCCAGGCGGTCGGCCGCGGACAGCGCCAGGCGGGACATCGCAGTGGGCAGGCCGAGCTCGTGTGCCTCATCCTTGGCGGCCTGCGTGGAGCCGACTTCGCTCGCTGCCCGAAGCTGCGGCAGCTTGGCGGCCTCGAGCACCGCGTCTATCACCTGGCGCGTATGCGCTTCAGGGTCGCGCAGCACGATCGGGCTCGCGAGCAGCTCGGCGCTCGTGATCGACCTGCGGCGCGCCCACGGGTGGCCGAGGGGCACCGCGATCGCGATCTCATCCTCCACCAAGGGGATGCTCACGTGCCCGTCTAATGCCTCCTCGGTGAAGCACGCGGCCACCCCTACCTCTGCTTCGCCCGTGGCCACCATGCGCTTGACGATTCGCGAGTTGGCGATCAACACCTCCACCGGCGCGCTCGTTGCCCGTCGCATCAGCACGAGCGCGCGCGGCATCAAAAACTCGGCGGCGGTGTGGCTGATCGCCAGGTGCACCGTCGCCCCGCGACCTCGCAGCTCCTCCAGCACGTCGTCCACTTCGCGCATGACCGCGAGCAGGCGGCGGGCGTGGGTGTAGAGGCGCTCGCCCGCGGCCGTGACGCGCACGCCACGCGGTGAGCGCTCGAGCAGACGCTGCCCGGCGAGGGCCTCCAGCGTCTGCAGCCGCCTGGACAGCGCCGGTTGGCTGATGTGCAGGCGCTGCGCCGCCCGCCCCACGCCGCCCAACTCCACCGCCGCGCAAAACGCACTCAGCTCCTCGAGCTGCGCTCCGCGGAGCGCCCGCGACGCCTGCACGGACGCGCTCTTCGCACGGTCGGCCATGCATCCAGGTTATGACCTGGGCCGCGGTTGGCATGACTTCTTGCGCCGTTGATCTGTTCGCCGGGCGCGGTAGGCGCGATCTTGCTCACAGCTACTCGAAATCAAGATCGACCCAAAGGCGGGTGAGGCGGATGAGGCACGTTTCGGAGTGCGATCAAGCCAGCGAAGAGCGCGACCAGCGCGAATTCGATGAAGCGGTCAAGCGCGACACGCCATATGCGCTGAGCGGCGTCGCGATCTTCGCCGCCGTCGTGGCGATCGCGATCTCGGCAGTGGGGCTCGCCCGCAGCGGATCTAGCAACCAAATGCTGGCGGCTACGCCGGCCGCCGTCACCCAGATGAGCAGCCCGCAGATGGCCGCGATGACGAAAGCGAAGACTGCGACCGCCTCCGCGACGTCCGCCGTCGCCGCGCCCGTCGTCAGCCTGAGGGTCATCCCCGAATACAAGCTCGGTCCCGATGGCAAGAAGCACGATGCCTTCACAAAGACCGAATTCAACCTCAAGGTTGGCCAGCCGCTGAGGCTGCGCATCGACAACACCGACAGCGCCGACCACACGATCACCGCCCCCGCCGCGGCAGTGAACATCTCGGTCAAGCCCGGTGTTCACACTTACACACTGCTCGTCCAGACCGCCGGGCGCTTTCAGTGGTACTGCATGCTCCCGTGCGACGAATGGGCGATGCAGCACGTCGGCTACATGAGCGGCTACATCACCGCCAGCTGAACACTTGCCCGCCACAAGGCTCCGTGCCCCGGGACGCCGCCAGCGGCCCCGGGGGCACGCGCCGTTGAGGATGCGCGCCGGCTGATCGGTGGCCTCTCCGGCAGGCCAGCAGCTGCTTCGCACGCTGGGGCGCTAACCATGGGATGCCCGGCCGCGACCGGGCCCTCCGCGAGAGGACCGGCGCGGAGCACGATCGCGGGCCTGCGCGCGAGGCGACGCAGGCGCGCCTGACGTTGATCCAAATGGCGATCGCCTTCGCGATTCGCCAGCCCGCGATAACGGCCGCGATCATCGGTCCGCGCACGGTGGAGCGCCCCCAGTCACAGCTCGCGGCGGCCGACGTAGGCCCTGCCCGACGAGATCCTGGACCGCATCGACGAGATCAAACCACTTGGCGTGACCATCAACCCTGCCGATAACGGATGGACCCAGCCCGCGCTCGAACCCACCTGCGTCGGCGCTGAGTAGAAGTCCATGCAGGTCATGACCGCGGGCACGGGCAGCGGCGGCGTGGGCGTCAGCCGAGCGCTTCGGGAAGGACTCGGAGTCCGCTGCCCAGCGCGGCCGCGTGGAGCCTGCGATCCCATGTCGCAAGCAGGAGATCGTCGCGTGGAAGGACGAGCGCTGCGGCGAGGTGCAGCGCGTCGAGGCTGCGGAGCTCGAACGCGAGCGTCAGCTCTGCAGCGTGCTCGACCAACGGCTGGTCGAGCTCGACGATTCCGATCGCGGGCCACTCTTGGCGGAGCCTGCTGACGGCGGTCCTTCCCGCTGTGAGGCCCACCGCTCGTATGGTCTCGACATATCCGACGCGACACATGAACCAACCGTCGGCTCGCTGCATCGTCTCGCGCACCACATCGCTATCCGGCTCGGCGACGTAGCGCTTTACGAGCGCGCTCGCGTCGAGATAGAGGTTCAGCGCTCGGCGTCCCGTTCGGCGAGGACCAGCGACGACGCGGGCGTCCGAGACTTCGCGAGTCGCGGCGCGGTCTCGGGTCGTGTCCGGGTCGGCGCTACAAGCCGGCCCGCAGCGACGAGCTCGCGGAGGCGGTCATCGGCACCGGCAGCCGCAGCGGGAACGATGTCCGCCACGGGGTGGCCCCGCACGGTGACTCGTACCTGCTCTCCCCGGCTGACTGCGCGCAGTGTCCGACTAAGAGAGCGTTTGAGCTCGCGTACGCCCATTTGAACCATGTGGCCACAATAGCAGTTATGTGACCACACCGCCTAGCGCGGTTTCGGCGCGCCAACGCAACCTCTGCCACGAGATCTCCGAGAACTACAGCTAACCCGCATCCACCGAGGAGGTCGAGAATCAGCGCCGCGGTGGGTCGGATTGCAGGCGGATGGGTGCACTGGCGACGCTAGCCGGTTCGGCGGGGTATTCGAACTGCAAGTCGCATCATCAGTCAACGAGCGATAGAGGAGCAAGAATGAAGATCGGAATCATGGCAGCCGGGAACATCGGCGCCGCACTGGCCAAGCGTTTCGTGGAACTCGGTCACGACGTCTCGGTCGCAAACTCGGCCGGACCGGAAACGCTGCGGGATCTGCAGAAGGAGACAAGCGCCACCGCAGTTACCCCGGCTCCAACTATGGGTGGCATGGCACTTGCTACCAGCCCCCTTTGAATTGGTCCTGACACCCTTGCCGGTACCAATATCCCCTGAAAAGATGGCATGAACTGGCGGGTCTCCATCCGTTCAGCGGGCGACATTGCGTTCGCGAGATCAATTTTCGAGCAGGAGGGAGGCCCGATGGGGATCGTTACGGCGGGCTTTGATGTGCATCGTGCCCAGATCATCTTTGACGCGCTGGTCAGCGAGACTGGCGAGCTGGCCCGGGGAAGGATCGGTGCGTCGCCTGAAGCTGTGGAGGAGTGGGTGGCAGGGTTCGCCGAGTGCGAGATACATGTTGCGGTCGAGGCGTGCACGGGCTGGTTGTTCGTGTGTGAGGCGCTGGCGCGGGCGGGCGCGGTCGCGCATCTGGCGGGGTGGCCGAGACACGGGCGCGGCGGGGACGCAAGCAGCGGGCCAAGACCGACCGTCAGGATGCGCGCTGGCTGCGGCTGCTGTTGGAGGAGGGACGCTTGCCCGAGGCGTGGATTGCGCCTGCGTAGATCTGTGAGCTGCGTACGCTGACCCGCTTGCGCAAGACGCTGGTCGACGAGCGCACGGCGTGGCTGGCGAGGATCCAGGCGCGACGCTGTTTTACCTCGGCGTGCAAGGCGCCCCGCGCGGGCTTTTGACGGCGCGGGGGCGAGCCTGGCTTGTGCAGCTCGCATTGCCGGCGGCGGCGTCTAAGCGGATCGAGGTTTGCTTGGCGATGATCGATTGGCTCGAGCGCGCCAGCGCGCGCCGCTTGAGCGAGTACTGCGCCGCTTGGCGCGCCGTCAGCCCGGGTGTCGCGCGCTGATGGGGCACTTCGGCGTCGGTGAGCTGATGGCGCCGACGATCCTCGCCGAGCTGGGCGATGTCAGTCGCCTGTCGTCCTCACGCAAGGCGGTGCGCTGCGCGGGCCTGGATGTGGGCGTGCACCGCTCGGACAAGCGCTCGCGGCCGGGGCGGCTCACCCACCAAGGCTCAAGTCAGCTGCGCTGGGCGCTGTATGAGTGCGCCCAAACCGCTTGCCGGACCAACAGCCCCGACCATGCCCACTACCAGCAGCTACGCGAGCGCATGTCGCACGTGCGGGCATCGCTGACGATCGCGCGCAAGATCGCCCGCCGCTGTTTCCACACACTCAGGGAACTCGGCCCCGAGGCGGTCGCGCCCATCACCTAACCGAACCTCGCGCGTGCGCCCACTCGTCCAGGATGAAACTTCCGGCCTGCTCCCTTATGCAGGGAGGCCACCGCCTGAGAAGCGGCTGCCCACAAAAGATCGAGCGGCCGGAGTCGCTTCCACGCAGCGACCCATCGACCATCACGTGGCCGGCACACACGCCGAGCACCCAGATAAGCCCGGGCGTCCGCGAAGCGGTCAGATCAACACAACAGCCAATCCGCAACCATCCACCGCCACCCCCTTGCGGAGGGTCGCCAGTTCAGATAAGCCCTGCAAACCGGCGCTCAGCCGCACTCGGGGCTAAAGCCGCAGGTACGGGTATAGTTGTCCGACTTGCGTACGAAGCTACGCGACCCCGCGGCCTTGCGGGAGACGTGGCTTGGAAACAACGAGGGGCCATTTCGGACCCCTCCCTTTCCTGTCCCCTCGTGTCGTTTTCAGGCACTCGTCGCCAAGAGTGCCTGAATCGGACGAGACTCCGCAAATATCCACGGCTATCCCCAACTCGAGCACCAGGGCCTGCCCTCTCAAACGCCCTGCAACTGGCCCGGCTTTCAGCGGCGGCCGCCGTTGCCGAGCGCCGGATCGCACCCAGGAACGGCCCGGACGCCGGTTGCTGCCTCGGATCTATCCGCGCTGCTAGTCGAGCGAGCCGGTACGGGCGCCGCTGACGACACGGGCGAGCAGGTCGCGTAGGACACGCTGGTCGTTGGCGGAGAGGCGCTCGATCCCCATGGGCGCCCGCGCCATCCGTTCGCGCATCGCGTCGCGTACCTCGAGTCCCAGCGCCGTGGGCACGATGTACTTGACGCGGCGGTCTCGCTCGCTCGCCCGTCGCGTGACGAGACCGCGCACCTCGAGGCGGTCGACGATACCCGTCACGTTGGAGTTATCGCACGCGAGGTGTGCGGCGATCTCGTGCATGGGCAAGCCGGACTCCTCGTCGAGGTGCATCAGCGCGCCGGCCTGGGCTGGGTGCAGCTCGAACTCGGCGGCCGCCCCGAAAAAGCGGCGCCGCTCGGCGAACAGCAGGTCGCGCAACAGCGCACGTGCCTCCTCTGCAGCCGAGCTCGGCTTCGCAGCCGAGCTCTGCTCCGGAGCAGCAACCACCGACTCAGCGGATCTCGTTGGTGCGGTGGCCATTGCAGATGCAGTATATCATCGAGTCAATATTCGACAAGCTCAACTATTGAGCTAGGATGCGTTTCATGAGCGACCTGCCCGCAGCAATCGAGGTGCGCCAGCTGGTCCGCGAGTTTCGCAAAGGCCCACGCGCGGTTGACGGGATCGACCTGGCCGTGCAGACGGGCGAGATCTACGGGTTTCTCGGCCCCAACGGGGCAGGCAAGTCGACCACCGTGCTGATGCTCACAACGCTGCTGCCGCCGACGAGCGGGCGCGCCACCGTCGGCGGCTTCGACATCGTCCGCGAGGGCGCGAACGTTCGCGCTGCGATCGGCGCGGCGCTTCAGGAAGCCGCGCTTGACGAAATCCTCACTGGCCGCGAGCACCTGAGGCTGCAGGCGACGCTTCAGGGGATCCCCGCCAAGCAGCGCAAGGAGCGCATCCAGGCGCTGCTCGAGAGGGTCGGGCTCGCGGAAGCCGCCAACCGCCGGGTCGGCGGTTACTCGGGAGGAATGAAGCGACGCCTGGACCTCGCCCTCGCGCTGGTGCACGAGCCGCGGATCCTGTTTCTCGACGAGCCAACCACCGGGCTGGACCTCCAGAGCCGCGCAGCGTTGTGGGATGAGGTGGCGCGGCTCGCTCACGACGAGGGCATGACCGTCTTCCTGACGACGCAGTACCTCGAGGAGGCCGACGCTCTGGCCGACCGGATCGGGATCATCGATCGCGGCAAGATCGTCGCCGAGGGCACCCCGGCTCAGCTCAAGGCGGAGATCGGCAGCCCCAGCGTCGAGGTCTCGCCCGTCGACCCGAGCGCCGGCGAGACGCTCGCCGAGCTCCTCAGCGGCTTTGGCGCACCCAAACGCAACGGCCGCGGGAGCGTAACCGTGCAGCTGCCCGGCGGGGAGGCGGAGCTCGCAGAGATCGTCCGCGTGCTCGACAGCAACCACCTGCGGGTCGAGTCGCTGCAGTTGCACCAGCCGTCGCTCGACGATGTGTTCCTCGCCAAGACCGGTCGCAAGCTCGAGGGAGCTGGCGAAGCGTGAGACGCGAGCGCTCGCTGTTCGAGCAGGTCGGCGTCATCGCGCGCCGCTCGGCGTTGGCCACCTACAGGCAGCGCGCGCTGCTCGTGTTCCCGCTGCTGTTCCCGTTGATCCTGTTCGCGATCAACGGCAGCGCGTTGAGCAAGGCGACGGAGATCCCCGGCTTTCCGACGAGCAGCTACCGGGCCTTCCTGATCGCGATGCCGTTCGTGCAGGGCGCCCTGTTCGTTTCCATCAATGCGGGCACCAGCCTCGCGCGCGACATCGAAACCGGCTTTCTCAACCGGCTCGCGCTCACGCCGCTGCGAAGCGAGGCGATGCTGATCGGACAGCTCGGCGGTGCGTTCGTGCTCGCCTGCGTGCAGGCCGTCGTCTACCTGCTAGTCGGCTTCGCCACCGGCGTGAGCTTCGCCAGCGGGTTCGCGGGAGTGCTCGTGTTGCTTTTACTGTCGCTGGCGATCTCGTTCGCATTCGCCAGCCTGGGCGGGTTGCTCGCGCTGCGGCTCGGCAGCGGCGAAGCTATCCAAGGGATCTTCCCGCTGCTGTTCGTGACCCTGTTTTTGAGCTCCTCGACCCTGCCGCGCAACCTGATCAAGGCCACTTGGTTTCGCGAAATCGCCACCTACAACCCGGTCTCGTACCTGCTCGAGGGGCTGCGCAGCCTGGTGATCCAGGGCTGGAACGCGCAGGCGCTCGAGCTCGCGTTCGGGTTCTCGCTTCTGCTCGCCCTGATCTCGCTCGCGCTGTCGGGCGCAGCGATGAAGTCGAGGCTCGCGCGCACATGAGGCGCTTCCTCTATGTGACTCGCGCCGTCGCTTGGCGCTCGATCCACAACACGCTCGTCAACCCGGCGATCATCGTCCCATCGATCGTCTTCCCTCTGTTCTTTCTGGTCGCGTTCGCGGGCGGCCTATCCCGAATCAGCGACCTTCCGAACTTCCACTACAAGCCGGGCTACACGTCCTTCCAGTTCGTATTCGTGTTCCTGCAGTCCGCCGCGTTCGGGGGCGTGTTCACGGGCTTCGCCGTAGCCCGCGACTTCCAGTCCGGGTTCGCGCGGAGGCTCATGCTCGGCGCACCCCGCCGCAGCGGGATCATCGCCGGCTACGCGCTGGGCGCCCTGCTGCGCTGGCTCATCACCGGAACGATCGTGACGATCGCTGGCCTGATCGCCGGCATGAGCGTGGAAGGCCACGGGATCGAACTGTTTGGGCTGTTCGGCCTCGGCCTGGGCATGAACTTCACCGCGGCGCTGTGGGCGATCGGAATCGCGATGTTCCTGCGCACCGAGCAGGCGGGGCCGCTGATCCAGATGCCCGTGTTCGTAGCGCTGTTCCTCGCGCCCGTATACGTGCCGCTGTCGTTGCTCACCGGCTGGGTACACGCCGTGTCGAACCTGAACCCAACCACCGCGGTGATCGAGGCTGGGCGCGGGCTGCTCGCCGGCTCGCCGGTCAAGGTCGCGCTCTCGTTCGCGCTGCTCGCCGCGGGCGCCGCTGCATTGGGCGTGTTCTCGCGGCGCGGCCTTGCATCCGCCGAGCGCGCGGGCTAGTTGGGGTTGACGACATAGTGGCGCTACGTTTATGGATTCGTAAAACAGGGACGCGCTAGAGCCTTGGGGGGCGACACCCGCGTTGCCTTGCGCGCGGGTTGTCGAGAACCGTCATCGCCAAGCTCGATCTCGGCGTGGAGGATCGGCTGCTTAAGGCACGCGCGAAACTCTAGCGAGTCGACCCGATCGCCTCCCTTGCGCCCGAGCCCTACACAAGCGGGCTCGCGGCGCCTACTTCTACGAGAGCGGCCTGTCGATCAACCTGATGTACACCGTTGACGATCCCAACAAGCGGGCGGTCGGGTTCAAGCTCTCCGAGGGGATGGAAGTCCCCACGGAGCTCGCCTCGCGGTTCAAGTTCGCGAGCCAGAAGTCGAAGCTGGCCGGAACCGTTCGCGGTTCCTTCTTCGCGTTCAAGAACGAGTACTGACCCCCCGGACCGGCCTGCGCGGTCAGTCATCGGGCGGCGCTGAGATGGGGTTGCTGTGATGGATCGAACAAGAAGTTCACCCGCCCGACCGCGATCGCGCCGGCCGCTCAGATGCGCGTATCCCAGCGCGCCAACGGGGACGGTCGCCTGCGCGCGAGCCGCCCCACGAGCACGCGGCGCAGCTTGCCTACTCGATGTCTAGATGCGCCGCGGAGACCTCTTCGGTGATCGAAGGATCTCCGATACTCGCGCCCGCAAGTCGACTGGAATCTTCGCGAGCGTGCGACATGGCCGCCGATCGCGCGGCACGAGTCGATGAAGGGACGATTGGTGTCGCCTATGACTAAAGCTATGCTTTATCTATGGCTGACATCAAGTCCTCCCCCGATGCGGTGGCTCTGCACAGGGTGGCCTATGCGCAGGACGGCTTCTTCACCGTGCGCCAGGCTGATGAGCGCGGTTTCAGCCCTCAGCTGCTCGCCCATCACGTGCGCTCAGGGCGATATGAGCGGGTTCGCCGAGGGCTGTATCGGCTGCGGGACTATCCGGGCTCAAGCCACGAGGAGGTGCGAGCGAGGTGGCTTGCGGTCGGGCCTGGCAGGGCGGTCGTCTCTCATGAGAGCGCACTCGAGCTGCATGGGCTCTCGGACGTGCTGCCGAACATGGTTCATCTGCTGGTGAGCCGCTCAGACCGCGGGCTGAACCCGCCGCAGGGGACCGCGCTGCACACCACGAAGGCGGGTCTTCGGCGCTCGGAGGTCGTTATCCGCGAGGGCATGCGCGTGACCGCGCCCGCCCGTTCGATCATCGACGCAGCCGCTGCGGGAACCGCGCCTGAGCAGATCGAGATGGCCGTCCGTCAGGCGCTTGAGCAGGGGCTGGTCACGCGCCGTTCGCTGCTCGCTCGCGCCCGGCGCCGTGGCGGGCGGGTCGCCCAGCTGATCCAACGGGCGGCGGAGGAGGCCAGCTCATGAGGTACCGGACGCCGGAGGCGTTCCGCGCCGCGCTCGATCAACGCCTGAAGAACGAGGCCTCCGAGCGCGGGGTTGCGCTGACGCGGCTGTGAAAGCGCGTGGGGTTCGAACGCTTCCTGGCGCGCCTGCTGGTCACGCAACCCGCGGATTGGGTCCTCAAGGGAGCGTTCGCGCTCGACGTTCGCCTCGGCCTTGCTACCAGGACGACGAAGGACATCGATCTCGCGCGAGTCGGCGACGAGCAGGCCGCCACAGCGCACCTGGCCGCAGCTGCTGCACTCGACCTCGAAGACTTCTTCAGCTTCGACGTTCGTCGCACGCCCGCGCTCGACGCCGCGGCTGGCTTTCACGCGGTTCGCTACACCGTCCGCGCCGAGCTCGCCGGGCGTCGCTACGAGCAGTTACCTGTGGATGTCGCACTTGGCGAGCGTCTTGCGGTCGAGGCGGATCGGCTGAGCGCGCCGGATCTGCTCGCGTTCGCTGAAATCCAAGCGCCGATGCTCCCCGTGCTCGCACTGGAGCAGCACATGGCAGAGAAGCTCCACGCCTACACCGGCAGCTACGGCGCCCGCGGCACCGGGAGCACGCGAGTCAAGGACCTCGTCGACCTCGTCCTGATCGGCGAACTCGCAGAGCTCAACAGCGAGCGTCTGCACCAGGCGCTCGAGCTGACGTTCAAGACAAGGGCAAGCCAATCCCTCCCTGATGTCCTACCGCCTCCGCCGCGATCCTGGGGACGGCCGTACACTGAGCTGGCACGCGAGGCAGGTATCACGCCCGATCTCAACGCCGGCTACAAAGCGGCCGCCGAGCTGCTGGACCCGATCCTCTCATCGAAGGCCGCCGGGCGCTGGAACCACGCCGCCAGACAGTGGCGATAGCCCGCCCAAGCGCGAACATCCTCCGCTTCCAGGCCAGGCTTCGGCGAGCTCGTAGCCAAGGGTCCGGTATGCGCGTAAGCGCTTGTTGAACATGCGCCGGAGGACAGGCACCTCGGCGTCGACGTAGTCGTAGATGAGGATCTCTTGCTTGCCGGGATGGGCGCGGTGCAGGCGCCCTGCGTACTGAATAGCTCACACGATCTCGGCTCCCCCCTACCTGGTCTCGGGGCCAGAACGAATAGGCGGCGCTCAGCTGTCCGCGGGCAGGATCGTGAAGGTTCCCCCGGATATCGGGGTAACGACGCGAAAATGCCGCTCATCGAACGTCACGATCTGATCGGTTTCATAGCGATCGGCCATTACAACGATCGAGCAATCGGCGAGTCCGAGCTCAAGGTGCTCATACTGTTCCTCAAGCTCCAAAACCGTCGCGTAATCGGCGCGGTCGAGACAAGTCACTGTGAATCGTCCTGCGGCAAGGTCGGTGATGAAGCTCCGCCGTGCGTCGTGTCCGCCGCGCTTCCCAAGCATGTAGTCAACCTCGGCCGTAACGGGCGCTGGGATATAGAGTGGCCCCGGGACAGTCTGAAGCAGCTCTTGAACGATCGGGAATTCCCGATCGTTGGCGTCGCCGAGTGCCACGAGCGGACTGGCGTCGATTATGACGCTCACTCGCCGAAGCCCTCGAGCAGCTCCCTCTCTGGAACGTCCGCGATAGACGACCCATCGCCGTGTCCTGAGCCGGCGAGCGCGAAGTTCCGGTCTGCCAAGCCCTTTGGCTCGTACGTGTCGATGGCCTCGCGCAGGATTTCCGACCTCGAGCGACCCTCCTGGCGTGCCAGCCTGGTTAGGCGCCGATCCTGACGGCCATCGAGGTATGCACTGGTCTTCTTTCGCACAAGCCCCAGTATAGGGCATCACGTAGGGTATTCTCGAGCGCGTCGGCCTCGACGCGTCGTGCTACTTGCCCGCGCCCCACCGCCCTACAGCATTAGGGCTTTGGCACGAGCCCGATCTAATGCCGTACTCAGCGGCTGCAGCCAGATGCAGCGGCCTCGAGTCATGAGGAAGGGAGGGGCAGAACTCCCTGAAAAGCCCGAGAATCCTCGAATCCTGCGGACGAGGCGAGAGCACCGCCACCTCAGTTTCTACGCCGCGCGGGACAACCTCGCGAATGTCGCTGCCGACGCCACGTGCTCAGCGGATGAGGCTGGCGAGCCCTACCTCACCGCCAGGAACAGGTACCGGTTGAGGCTGAAGAAGTAGTCATCCCCCAGCGTGTTTAGATCCTCCGCCCAGGCCTGCGCATCCGCCTCGGTCAGCCCCTGCCGGCCCGGAACGAACTTCGTGATGAAGCCCATCAGGCCGGCGCTAAAGGTGTTCGGGTCATAGCCGGCGTTCAGCAGCGGGATCGCCTCGAAGCGCGTTAGCGAGAATCGCGCATCCGACAGCAGCCGGGTCAGCCGCCGAGGGAGATAGGGGTCGACGAGATGCTCATCCCACGCGGCCAGCACGCGCCGCGTGCGCTCGGCGTCGCCTGAATGCCACACGATCGACCCCCAGTCGGTGTCGAGCACGAGCAGCCGGCCGCCCGGTCGCAGCACACGGAACGCCTCCCCGAGCGCCGCCGGCACGTCCTGCACGTACTCGTACACCTGCGTTGCGACGGCGGCGTCGAAGCTCCCGTCCGCGAAGGGAAGCGCGCAGGCGTCGCCGGCGACGAAGCGGATCTCGGCGGCCCCAACGGCGCGTTGGCGCCGGCGCGCGAGCGCGAGCATGCTCTCGCTCGGGTCGACGCCGTCGACCGACCCGACTGCGCCCACCTCGGCCGCCATCTCGTGGGCGAGCAGTCCGGCGCCCGATCCGATATCGAGCACCTTCTCACCCTCTCCGAGCGCCAATGCCGCGCGCACCGCACGCCGCTGCTCGACGACGTCGGGCGTCATGTACGTCGCTTCGCTCCGCCGCGAAGCCTCCTCGTCGAACTGGAGCGCGCCGCTCATCCCGAGAGGGATCCTCTCAATGTCGCCCTAATGCTGCAAACACCGCCAAAGACGACGGAACTTGCAGTACCATCCACGACCCTGCGGGTCCCGCGTAGCGACCAGCACAGCACGTTCGCCCCGGACAGCTAGCGGCTAGCGAGGCGGACCCGGGCACCGTCCTTCTCGAAGAGCTGGCCGTAGCTATTTGCCCGCGCATGAATCTGGCTCGGATCTACCTCTGATCCATCGCGCTTCGCGTAGAGCTCGCGATCGTTGATCTCGCTCGCGATCTCGTGGACGGACATCCATCGGTTCGCGTTCTCGCTGAGGACCTGCGCCATCGCTTGGTGCAGAGTGAGTCGCGCTCGCGGCTCGGGCGAGACCGGTCCGTCCCTAGCCGTGACGGCGCGAGCGCGGGCGATCAGCGCTTCGAGCTTTCTCCGGCGAGCGTTGAGCTGCGCGAGTTCCTCTTCCGCCTTCGCCAGCGCCACTTCTACCGCTGGCCTCGTGTCTTCGAGGACACCGGCGAGGTTGGTCGATCGTGTCTTCGGGGCCCTTCCGGTGACGTGCTTCTCGCTCCTGATCGAGACACCTTAGCGAGAAAGATTTGCCGCCAAGTTTTGTCGACAACGGCCGGACTTCGAATTGGTACCGGCCGGGATTCCAGGACCAATTCCCGCTAAAAACCCCTGCAAACGGATTGCATCCCGGCCGAGGCGCCTACCAGAAGAAATCCTGCAAATCCGCGCCTAGCCAAGGATTCTCAGCATCAACTGAAAATCGTGGTGTCCTCGGTTCGATTCCGAGTCTCGCCATTTCTAAAGATGCCTGCATATGTGCTGGTTTAGAGGCGAATGCCGAGGTGGTTTGACGGGGCGCTCGAAGGGCCGTTTTGCGCGTCAGGTCCTTTTCAGGTCCAAAACCTGAGAATGGTTGAGGGTTTGCGGCGCTGTGCGGGCCACCTCTGAAGTCCTCGGGGTAGCGGACGGCTCGGGTCCCTTATCACCAGGCCAGCGCGACGGAGGTGGCCTTAGCGGTCTCGAAAACCGTTTCGGGGGAGATTCCTCCGACGAGGATTCGAATCCCTCCCCCTCCGTTTTCGAGCCGGATTGCGCCTATTTTCAGGCGATGCGGCTGTAGAGAATGGCGGCCGGCGGGGGCCGCGAGTCCGGTGGGGACCGCTCGAAACGGCCTGCTGGGGAAAAGAACTGGCGCAAAACTGGCGCAAAAATCGCGAAGTAGGTTGAGGGTTCTTTAGGAAGGCGGGCTCCGCTGTCTGTCGAGCATGGGGGACAGGCGGCCAGGTGCCGGTGCGGTCTACGCCATTTCAGCTTCTTGGTGTCGCTCGCGACGCGGCGACCTCGCTGATGGCCTCCTCACGTGACCGCCACCCTCGAGGTCACGGCCTTGGCCTCGAGGTCCTTGTTGATCGAGAAGAACAGTTCGATCTCCTGGCGCAGGGCAGCGGCAAATCGTCGAGCTTCTTGCGCTGACTGCTTACAAGGTCGAGGAGGCGCGACCCTTTGCAGGAAGCGATCAAAGGTCCACGTTCTCCGATGCCATCGATGGAGCATCCCGACTATGGAGCCCTGCCAAGGCTGGGCGTGTCGCTACCTTTTGACAAATCTCGCGGAGCTGCGGATCCCGCGCTAGATCGACTGTGGCGCGCGAGCCAGGATCGCACACCATTCAGTCCAGCGCGCTCAGCTGCGCCTCACACGCAGAGGTTCTGCCCTTCCCTCTCGACGGTGTTCGAGTCTTCGTTGCCCGCCCTATCTCGTGCGCGGACGACGAAGTAGAACGTTTCTATCGATGAGAGTTGCGGAGTTTCGAAGGAGGTCACGCCAGGGGCCGTCGTGTAGGTCGGTTGCGAGAAGTCCTCGCCGCCCGGCATAGTTGCCTGGTAGACGTTGTAAACGATCTTCCTCGAAGGTGTGGCATTGTCCTTCGCGGCTTCCCAGGTGAGGTGATAGGCGGATGTCCTTCCTGGGCCAATCGGACCGGGGATGCAGGTGGTCGCCGACTTGATGCCTGCGAACATCGGCGGCTTATGATCCCGCGCCTGCGCAGGAGCGGCGACGACAAGTGGCGTTGCCACCGCCGCGACCACGAGGCTCATGAGTGCTGCTGAGAGACGTTGGCGAGGCTTTGACGAGTATGAACCACTCAAGAGACTCTCCTCCTCTACTCCCGTTTTGAGAAGCCACCCAAGCTTAGTGCCAGATGCGTGGGAGTCAAGGTCGCGTGTGGGTATTGGGCGCATAGGTGAGGCGCGGCCGTCCAGGAGGACCTCATCGTCGTCGAGCACCCGCGCGATGATCGCACGCTGGCCGGGGCTCGACACCGGGCGGCCCAGCTCCGCCGCCCCCTCGACTATCGAGACGAAGAGATGCCGCTCGTCGGCGTCAGCCGCGACGAGCTTCTCGACGTTTGCCTCGGTGGCCTTCGCGATGAGAGTGTTGACCTCGCCGGAGCCTCTGTCGCGCAGACCAGCGCCCCGGCGGCGGACCCAGCGCCCCGGGGCCGGTCCAGACCCGGGGTAGGTCCGAACAGATGCAGCGTACATCCCTCCTCCTCAGACGTCATAAGAAGGTTCTCAGAGATGTCATGTAATAAGAAGGTTTTTCATAGGTGTTGTATGCGTGCTGACTAGCGGAGCACTATCTGTGGCCCAGAAGTGAGCGGCTTGTTCCTCAGTTTTGGACCGACAGCGCGAAGCCGACGCTAGTGCGCAGTGTGACAGCGGTCCCTAGGAATCAGCCCGATGCGCTGGAGTGGGTCAACAACGGCGGGGTGCGATTTGTGTTGTCGCCAAGTACTCATGAAGTGGTGGTTCTCTGCAACGAGGTGGAGTTCGGAACGTGGTCGTCAGTAACGGGAATCGAGCTCGCGCTGCCGTTTGGTGTGCCGAGGGAGATAGCTGCCTGCAACGAACGGAAACGGCTGTGCTTCTAGTTCCGCTATTGCGCATCCCGTTGCAAGAACCGATCCTGACGAGCCACGTCGCTCACACCACGACGAAAGCCCGGTCACGCATTGCCCGGCCCGCGGCCATGACAAACGCGGATTCCTTTGCATCTACAGCGGCAATGCCATTGGGGTCAAGACGCCGCCGAACGTCGAGAGTTTCGAGGACACCTTTCCAAGGGCAGGCTCGGGCCCCTTCGGTTTCGACATGGAGTGGACGCTCACGGAACCTGAGGGGTTCGACATCGGCGCCTAAACGGTGACGGCGTCGTAACAGGCGAAGTTGTGGCAGCCGCTCGGCGGCGCCCACTGGCAGCTAGCGTGGGTGCCACGCCCAGGGGGCGTATGCCGATGCGCACGCTACAGGGGTGGATAGGCCACCGGGACCTGACCTGATCTACCTCCGACTACGCTCTGAACGCGGCCGAGGTCGCAATGGTAGGTCGGGCATTCGCGCCTACGGCTCAATCAGGTCGGGCACCAGCACCCGCTTTGACCTGAACCTCTTGCCGTCAGATGTCGTTACGCGGGTAGCGTCATATGATCCGGTTCCCCGAGCCGAGCGAGTCCCGCGGTGATAGAGGTCGATGGCGTCACGCGGGGACACCGGGAACGGTCCGGGGGGGCCGGTCGGTGCGTTGTAGTCCACCTACGGAGGCATCCCTTCATGCGAGCGGCAGTCGTAACGAAATTCGGTCCTCCGCAGGTTCTCGAGGTGCAGGCGTGGTCGGACCCGGTCCCCGCCCGTGCGCAGGTCGTGCTCGCGGTCGCTGCCGCGGACGTCCTGTTTCTCGAGACGATGATCCGGCGCGGCGACGCCCCCGAGGGCATGGCGCCGGAGCCGCCTTACGTGCCCGGCAACGGCGTGGCTGGCCGTGTGCTCACCATCGGATCGGACGTGAAAGGCAGGCTGGATCGGCCGCGCAGCGGTCGCCCACATCGGCCGAGAAGGCGGGTATGCGGACCGGGCGCTCGCCGATTTCGACGGGTTGTCGGCCGTCCCCGATGGGCTCGCGCTCACCGACGCGGCGGCGCTCCTGCACGACGCGCCGACCGCGCTGACGCTGTTCGACGTCACCTGCGCCGCGTCCGCCGGCAGCGTGCTGGTACTCGGCGCGAGCGGTGGCCTCGGCCTGATGCTCGTGCAGCTCGCACGGACTTCGGGCGTGCGCGTTGTCGCGGTCGCGCGGGATGAGGCGAAGCTCGAGCGCATCCGCGCCATGGCACCGGATGCGAGCGTCGTCGACTCCGAGCAGTCCGACTGGATCGAGCAGGCTCGCGAGGCGCTCGGGGACGCGGGCGCGGACGTCGTCTTTGACAACGTCGGCGCGGCCCTCGGCGAGGCCGCCTTCGAGCTGGTCGCCGACGGCGGACATTACTCGGCGCACGGCACGCCAAGTGGGCAGTTCGCCGCGATCGATCCCGAGCAGGCCGCGCGTCGCGATGTCACGCTCACCGGCATCGAGACAGTCCAGCTCGACAAGCGAGCGCTCAAGCTGGCAACCGAGCGAGCGCTCACAGCGGCCGCGCGTGGCGAGCTAACGCCTGTGATCGGCCAGACCTATCCACTCGAGCAAGCCGCGGAGGCGCACGCGGCGATCGAAGCGCGCACGGTGTTCGGCAAGACGCTGCTGACGATGTAAACCGCCGGCAGATGCGACGCAACGGCCCACAACCGGGAGCAAAGAAGGGATCATCATGACTCAGCCGAGCAAGATCCTGATCGCAGGTGCGACAGGAACCGTCGGGCACGAGCTCGCGGCGCAACTCTCAGCGAGAGGTACCGCCGTGCGCGCGTTGGTGTGTGACCCCGAGTCGGCCAACCTCTCGGCAGGCGTTGAGCTCGTGCGTGGCGATCTGGCCGATCCGGCAAGTCTCAGTGCCCGTCTGGACGGGGTGGAGATGATGTTCTTGGTATGGCCGTTTACCTCTGAGCGCGCAGCCACGGAGCTCGCGCCGACGGTCATCGAGACGATTACCCAACGGGTGCAGCGCGTCGTATATCTCTCGGCCGACGCCGCGGCCGACAATCCGGACCGGTTCTGGGCGCGTCTTGAGCGACTAATCGAACACTCAGCCGGAGAGTTCACGTTCCTGCGTCCGACGGGGTTCGCCAAGAACACGTCGATGTGGGCGGCGCAGATGCGTGCCGGTGAGGTGGTTCGCTGGCCCTACGGCGCCGCCGCGAGGTCCTTGATCGACGAGCGCGACATCGCCGCCGTTGCAGTCCGCGCGCTCACAGAGACTGGGCACGCGGGCGCGACGTATGTCCTCAGCGGTCCGCAGGCCCTCACCCAGATCGAGCAGTTGGACGCCATCGGGGAGGCGATCGGCCGGCCGCTGCGCTGGGAGGAGATCTCACGCGAGGACGCCCGCCCAGGGCTCATCGCCGCGTTCGGCGACGAGGCGTTCGCTGACAGCGCTCTCGCTGCGTGGGCGCGGTTCGTGGCTGCACCCGAGCGCACCACGCAGACCGTGCAGGAGATCACACGCTCCCTAGCGCGCAGCCTGCGCGAATGGGCTACCCGTCACGTCGATGACTTCCGCTGACGCGCGTGTCAGCCGCCCCAAGAGATGCAGTCCGGGCCGATACTGCCCAAGCCCGCGCGCCAGCTCGATAAGGTCGCGGGCGTCGAGCTGCTGCAGGCTAGGAATGACCTGGGCGAAGCGCTGACTGACGCTTACCGGGTGCCGTTCGCCGTCCAGGTCCGGCTCCCGCGCGAGCGTGCAAACGAGCTGGCGACCAGCTCCGAGCAGCGGCTCGCTCTGATGTTGGACAGAGGCCGTCCCAGCAGCGCTGCACCTCGTTGGCGCGTCGCGACCGCGCCAGTCCGTTAGGGTCGCTGGAGTGCGCGGTGGAGTCGATCCCTATGTCGTGCTCGGAGTGGCGCGACGTGCGGATGAAGCGGAGATCCATGCGGCGTACCGCGATGCGGTGAGACGAACCCATCCCGACGCAGGCGGCAGCGCCGCTGCATTTGAGGCCGTGCAGGAGGCCTACGAGGTGCTGCGCGACCCCGCAAGGAGGCGCGTTTGGGATGCGGAATCGGCCCGCCCGCGGGCCGCTCCGACAGCTGCTAACTCCGGCTCCTCGAGCGGCCGAATGGAGGACTTGCTCGCCGAGTCGCGGCGCCTTGAGGACGAGGCCCGCCGGCTTGCCGGAATGCCTCCCCGCCACGGTGGCACGGATGCGCCGGCGGACGAATCCGGGGACAGCGTCGCCGCGATCCTGCGCGACGCCGGCCAGCAGTTGCGCGAAGTGGCTGGCGAGGGGGCCCGCGAGCTTCGCCGACGCGTTCGACGCTTGCTTTGAACCGCGACCGCCGTGCCGCGGATCCGACACCGAGCTGCCGAGCTCCGGGAACTGCGGCGGCTCGTCGCGCCAAGCGACAGCGTGGCCACTGGCCCCCTGTCTGTCCTCAGGGGCTGCCAGTCGCGCCAGCGTGGGCGCGACTCGCATGCAGAACTCGGTCGTGCTCCCTTTTCGTCCCTGTCGACCGGGTTTTCGGCACCCACAGGGGGTCGGGCCCAAACGGCTGCGGCTGGTGTTGCGATGCGCTTCGGTGAGCATCCACTCCCAGGTCTCGCCGAGCCGGCATGGACGCTGCGACGCCCTGCCCACCTCCGTCCAGCCCCGAGCAGAACTGGGAACAGCACGTCGATTCCCTCACCAGTGCGCAAGCACGGCGCAGAGCACTTCTGGTGCAGAGTGGGCACGATTTCCGTCGCGCGACTATGCCGCTGGCAGCAATGTCAGCTGCGACGCAGAACAACTCTTCAGCCTCGCATCCGGAGAAGTGTATCCGGGCAAAATGCATCCCGAGGTGGCCGCGTATTCAGATCTCGACAGTCCTGCCCTTATCCAACCGGTCTGCGCCCCAGTACGCCTCAGACATCCGAGGTTGGAGGGCGAGGGCGTTTACGAACGGGTAGAAGGAGCCGAGCGTCCGTGGGTGCTGATTCGCGTCGCCGATATACCGCCGGCGAACACGGCTCACCTTCTCGCCTGGAAGTGCGGACACCACCATCCCATCGACCTCGGCACAGTCGTCGGCAGTCCAGAGATTGGCGCTGAAATAGCCTCCTGGCACGACCGACAGGGCTTTGTCAACGCCGAGAATCTCGCGACCGGCAAGCATTGGAAATGGAAAGCGCATCGCGCCTCCTACGTCGTCGCACATACCGCGTGGAGGATCTTCGTCGCCGAGGCAGGTTCGGCGAGACCGCTGTACTCGGCATCACTGCGCGCCCTCGATGCGACGCACTACAGCGGACCTCCACCAGCAGTCGTTGCGCCTCCCGAAGGCATTGCAACGAAGGGCCGTGATCGCCCTCCAACGCTCGCATTACACAGTGGGTGTCGCGCAAGTGCGCCCAGACTGCTTGGGCGTTGTGAGGAGAAGGAGTTCGTCATGACGTAGATCGAGCGATAAGTTCAGGACAGCCGGCCGGTGGGAGTCCGGCCCGGGGAGATGCCTGGGTCCTTGGTAGCTATGCCCCCGTGCGTGATCGAGAGGTCGGGTGCGAAGCGGGGCGGGTGCGACCGTCCGGTCCGTAACGTGAGTGAAGCCTGAGCAAGCGTCGTCACAGCCTCGTCCTTTTGGGACGGAAGAGAGGGAGCCGAGCCGGTTTGTGCGCGGTGAAGGCCATGGAAGGCGTCTGGGATCCAGGAGCGGGCGCCGAAGGACCCTCCGGCGTATTGGGCATGGAACGGACGGAAGGCTGTCCTGGGAACTGGGGAGACCCGTCTTGGCCCCGTCGCTGCGGTGCGGCGGGAAGCGATGCGCGCCTATAACCGGCGAACCCGGGAAATGGTGGCGTGGCCGAGCGGGAGTCGGAGCGGGCCGTAGTAGTGCTGAGCGGCGGGACAACATAACCCGCCAGGAGCGAAGGGCCCGTACTTCATCGATGCACGCGAAGAACGAGAGGAGCCTCTGGTGAGTGCCGGAAGATCGGCTAGGTCCGTCAGCCGCACGGTTGGTGTGGATCGGGTTCGTGCCCTTCAGCGCGTGCTTTACCGCTGTGCCAAGCAGGATCGAGACCGTCGTTTCCATGCCCTCTTTGACAAGGTCGCCCGCAGCGACGTCATGTGGAGAGCCTGGCGCGAGGTCCGTGCCAACCGCGGGGCGCCCGGCGTCGATGGTGTGACCATCGAGCAGGTTGAGTGCTCCGGGGCCGGCGTCTTTCTCAACGCTCTCGCGGGGCAGCTGCAGGCCGGGACGTACCGGCCCAGGCCGCTGCGGCGAGCGCATATCCCCAAGCAGGGGCGGCCGGGACAGACCCGTCCGCTCGGGATTCCCACGGTCGCCGACCGGGTGGTCATGGCGGCAGCGAGGATCGTGCTCGAGCCGATCTTCGAGGCCGACTTTCTGCCATCCAGCTACGGGTTTCGCCCGAGGCGTTCGGCGCATCATGCCCTGGAGACCGTCAGGATGACGGTCAACCGGGGCCGGCCGTGGGTGCTCGATGCCGACATCAAGGCATGCTTTGATGAGATCTCGCACGAGGCACTGCTCGCTCAGGTCGAGCGGCGGGTGTCCGACCGGCGGGTCGTCAAGCTGCTGCGCGGTTGGCTTCGGGCGGGGGTCTTTGAGGGCGGGATCGTTTCGGCCATCGAGGCTGGGACGCCGCAGGGATCGCCAATCTCACCGCTGCTCTGTAACGTCGCGCTGCACGTGCTCGATCAGACGTGGCAGCGTGAGGGGCAGCGACTGGGAGTGCTCGCCAGATATGCCGACGACCTCGTCGTCCTCTGCGCGACCAACGAGCAGGCCGAAGCGGCCCGCGAGCTGGTCGCGGCGACCATCGGGACGCTCGGGTTGCAGTTGCATCCCGAGAAGACCAGGGTCGCGCACCTCACCCGGGGTGCGGAGGGGTTTGACTTCTTGGGCTTCCACCATCGCATGCGGGAGTCCTGGAAGTATCGGGGTCGTTGGTATTTGCAGCAATGGCCGTGCCCGCGAGCGATGGCCTCGATCCGAGGCAAGATTCGCGAGCGGACCGACCGTCGCTATGCATGCTTGCCGCTCGACGTCGTCGTCGCTGAACTCAACCCCGTGCTGTGGGGTTGGGGCGGGTACTTTCGCTACGGGAACTCCGCCGCGAAGTTCTCTCTCATCGATGCTTACGTCAACGAGCGGCTCGCGCTCTTGGCTAGCACCAAGCACGGACTGACGGGCCGCAACTGGGTCACCCGCTTCAACTACGAGTGGCTAGACAGCCTGCGTGTCCATCGCCTGAGAGGAACCGTCCGACCCACGACTGCGTATGCCAGCCGGTGAACGATGTCGGTGAGCCGTGTGCGGGAGAACCGCACGCACGGTTCGAAGTGGCGGCGGGAGGCATCCCCGGACCAGTCGGCCATGCCGTGCAGTCCGTCGAGTCCTCCCGCCGACCCTACAGGGTCGCGGCATTGGTGACGTGGCGGCCAACGAGCACTGCTGCAGCGCGGTGGCCGCGCAGCCGTGTTCTTGTGTCAGTCGTCGGCTAGTTGGTCGGTTGCGTCTTGGCCGGCGTTTGCGGTGCGGCGGAGGAAATCGGCGATCAGTTCGAGTTCGGTGTCGCCATATCCGGCCAGGAGCTTGTTGATCGAGGCGCTCATCCCCGAGTAGAGACGCATCAGGTCGGCGTCGCGGTCGGGTAAGGCTCGGACGAGGACGGCGCGGCGGTCGGAGGGGTCGCGGTCGCGAGCTGCCCAGCCGCCGCGTTCGAGTCTGTCGAGGATGCCGGTGATCGTGGCGGGGTGCAGCCCGGCGCGTCGTGCGAGGGCACTCGGGCTGAGTGGACCGTGACGATCGATGAGGTTCAAGCAGTCGAGGTCGACGTCCTTAAGTTCGAGGCGTGCGCCGACGTAATGGTTGAGCAGCGCAAGTTGGATGCCCAGCTCGCGCAGTGAATCCCGGATCTCGGTGCTCAACCGCTGACGACGCTGTATTTCCTGCGCCCGCGTGGGTGTCACGGAAGTCATATGACGTGCTTCGCGGATCGTGTCCGGTACTGGGGAACAAGCAGCTGCGATGTCCCGCAGACCGCGGCGTGTCGCTGTGGTGCAACGGGCCTGGACGCGCGGTGGTCGCGTGAGCGCGTGGCAGCCCGGTCAGCGGCGTTGGATGAGACGGTGGCGGACGGGCGGGCAACGCTGCGGCAGTTGCCCGCGCAGAACGCGCGGGCACGGGGGGCCGCGGGCGTCGTGGGCCGATCGGCGTTGGCGAGCGTCGTCGGGTCGAAACCTGGTCCTGCTTTCCAGTGCTCGGGGACGGTTCGGGCTGCTCGACGCTGCCGCTGTGGGGCTTGGTCGCTCACGAGGCGAGCTGTCGGCCGCGGGGCTTGGCGAGGTCGAGCAGTTCGTCGACTGACCACTGGTCGTTTGCGTGCTTGCCGTAGCTGGCCGCAAGGATCCGGCCGTCAGGCGCGATCAGGAAGTCGGCCGGGAGCCCGAGGTGCTTTTCACCGATGCCCATCGCACCGCGCACGCTATGCACGACGCTCCTGGCGCGGAAACCTGTCAGGAATGCGCGCGGGTTCAGCACGGCCTTGAGGGACGACTCCACTCCGAATTCGGCGTAGAGTTTCTTGTCGGGATCGGCGATCGCCGCGAACGGCAGCTCGCTCTGAAACCCCAGCATCGTCTCGGCGCTGGAGTGGAACACGACAACCTCACCGATCCCGGCCGCGAGAATCTCCTCGTGGCGCTGGGTGATGGATCTCAGGTGCAGGTTGCAGATCGGGCAGCCCGCGTACCGGCGGAACTGCAGGTGCACGAGCCGGTCAGATTCCGGTATCTGCACCGGCTCCCCGTGGATGGTCACCAGCTCACGATGCTGCAGCAGGCTTCCTACGTTCACTTCGGTCATACCGTGCCCTTCAATTGTGCGGGTGGCCCTTGCCCGGGCGACCCTTCGTCCGCGTATCATATGCTACGACAAGCATAGCATATGTAGCTCGTAATTTCTGGAGAGCCGGAAGGGCCTCGCAACGCACGAACCTGCACTTCACGCTGAAGCAGAACCCGCTGCGTTGCGAGGACCTCGAGGGCTTCATCGCCGCCTATCAGCCTGCAGATCGGAGCAAGCGGACAGAGAGCGAGCGGTTCAAGGCGTTTGGCTACACGAGCTGTCGCAGCGCGACGAGGTCGGCCTCGACTTGATCTCGCTGCGCGACGAGTCGCTGGAGAACTCCGAGGACCTGCCGCCGCCGGATGTGGTCGCGCAGGAGATCGCGGAAGATCTGGAGGCGGCGATCGGCGACTGCACGAGTACGCGCGCGTAGCGTGACGATCGGGTTTATGCGCCTACGACAACCTAAATCGCCCTCATCCTGCGCAGCTCACGATCGCGCAACGCAAACGCTGTCGCGCGAGCCGCGGGAAACGCCCACCCGAGCCACCCGCCACGAGTACGGCGAGAGCTGACCTAGACCACTAGCAAGGCCCCCGATCCAGTTTGGGTAGCCCACGCTGGTGCGTCGAGCGGGCCTGCGTCCCGCGATCGCGGCAGTCGCCCGATGACGCGCTGTCCCGCGACTCGTCGCGGTTGGTCGCTTTAGTCGGGTGCGACGACCTCGATTGCGCCGAAGCCTTCCAGTGGGCCGTCGACGAAGAAGATCTCCATCGTGATGTCGGGCTCGACATGGGCCTGGCTGAGGAACGCGAGGACCTTGCGGCCGGTGAGCTCTTCGATCGTCCGCCTGTACCGCTCGGCCATGACGCGTTGGAAGTCCTCGCGCATGGCGATCACGCGATCGGGCTCGCCGCTGTCCATGATCGTCTGCTCGAGGGGGGTGAAGCCGCTCCCGCGCATGACGACGACGACGATGTCGTCGAGCGCGTAGGTCTTGGCCTTCATCGGACCACGCCCGTAGTGCTCGCGCAGGATGCCGACGATGCTGGTCGAGATCGCTGCTAGTAGATGTCCGCCGGCGAGCGGGGTGCTATCTGCAATAGGCTGCGCGTCCACTTCAACCACTCCTGGTCCGGCAGGGCTCGCGAGGCCCCGTCCGTAGTCGTTCCTGTTCCTTGGCCGGGTCTGTGGGGTTGGACAACTTTGCGAACCTTGCCGCGTCGAAAGCGTAGTCTAGGCTCGGCGAGCGGTCAAGCGCGCGCGGGGCTTACTGTGGCAACAAAACTGTCGGACTGAGCGGCATAAAGTCAGAGGAAGTGCCACACCGGTGGCGCATACGTGCGCTACGATTGCCCGCAACAGCGATCCCACATACGCGGCCACCGGCTGTGCTTGGCATTGCGCCTCAAACAGCGGAACGAAGTTCGCGGTCACACGGTTGGCCGGCGTAGCTCTCGTCCGTTACATGGTTGGTTTTTCTGGACCAAGGAGTCCACCGGTGTGCACGGATCAGGGATCGCTCGTCGCGCTGCACAAAGCGCACACGAGACAGGCCGGCCGCTCGAGGCTGTCGGCAACCGGGCGGAACCCGGACGCCTGGGCGGCGTCCTCGCCCCAGTCCCAAGTGACCTCGCTCGCACTTGGACGAAGCAGAGACGGACGCGAGGACCGACGCTCCTGAACGGTTGCAGTGCTCCAACCAACGATCAAAGGAGGGCACATGGAAACCGTAGAGCTCAGCCAGCAGCAGAGCGCCCGTATCGCCGAGCTGCCCGAGGACTACCGGGTAGTCGGAGTCGACCACAGCGCACCACTGGTGCAAAAGCCCACCGGGCAGATCATTCGCATCCAGCAGAACGGCCGCCTGACTGCGGCCACGAGCGCGGCTAGGCGCAGGTGGCCACCGCCTCGCCCGTCAGCGACTAGAAAGGGAAATGCCTCATGGCACGAATCATCGTAATGGCGGACGCCACGCACCTACAGGAGGGGATCAGGGGCAGGATCCTCTACGCGGAGCAGGTCACGCCAGCACACCTGGACGATTTGCGCTCCTCGGAACAGATCCTGGAGCGCCTGGAGGGAGCCGTGCGTGAAGAAGGGGCCGCAATATGAACGCCCTATTCACCGCCGCCAGCTTGACCACTTGCCAAGCTGCCGCTAGAGCACGAGGTCCTCACAGCGCGTGACGGCTCTCCGATCGTCGCGATCGTCGAGCGACCGGATGGCCGGCTGTGGCTGGCAACCCAGCGTGAGGGTGCCAGAACCTCGATCAGGGGTTCGTTTGACGCGCCTGTAGCGCTCTGCGGACACGGCTGCCGGCAAAGTTCGCCGCGGCTATCTCACGTCGAATCTGTGCTGACTATATGCATCCTGGCAGTGCTCGGTGTCATAGCGCTTGTGCTGGGGAGGAGCGTGGGTCTCTCGATGGACCATCGCAGCCCCCACCATGCAGAGGCTACCGGCAAGAGGCGTTGCGGCAAGAGGCGTTGGTGAGCCCCGCAAGAGGCGTTGGTGAGCCATTGTCTTGCCGTCGCCGAGCGCTCGTCCAAAAGCCACCGCGTGCGCCGCGGCACCACGACGAAGACCAAGAGAGATGCGTTAGTCGAGCTCGTCGAGCCCGAGCCGCACCGGCGCAGGCCGCGCCCGCTGGTTCTCGGTTACAGCGTCTGTTCGGTCCGCTGGGGTGTTCTCGGCGTCGTTGATCGCCCAGCCCAGCCGCTCGATGAGCTGTGCCGCGTGGTGGTTCTCGTCAAGATGTGTCGAGTAGACGCTCTCGTCCAGCAGAACTGGAGCGGCTTGATCGGTAGTCGGATCGGTGGTCACAATGATCCTGGCCATAAACTCTCCCTTGCTCGTGCTTGATGGAATGCGCCACGCCGGACAGCCGAGATCCCGGCGGGATATCACGCGGCCATGGTGTGGCGCTCTTTGGCCAGCCGCGGTTCAAAGGACGCCGAGCGGGCGCCCTCGTGCACAGAGCGCGCGGCGCGCTCCGCGTCATGCTGAGAGGCGAAGCTCCCCGAGTAAGTGAGGATTTCACCACTGGCATCGGCGATCTCCCAGCGGTAGTTGCCGCCGTTGTCTTGATAGGTGCGAAACGCCAGCGACGCTGCCTCTGGCACGCTACGCGCAGCATGAACCGGCGACGTCGCCGCGTGAGCCTTCTTTAGTGCGGTGGCCATCGCCGACCGCCTCTCTACCCTTCTGAACGAAGATGTCGCACGGCGAGCGAGAAGAGCTGAGCCTCACTGGACGTACAAACAACTATAACGCATTCCGACTTGCCGACTCGGAAATCTCTGGCGCCGCCCAGCATCGCCGTCGTGCGGCCTTGCTGACGGGGCGCTGCGCTTCGCACTTCGCGCGGACGGGGCACCTCTGTAAGCGCTGACGCGAGGCCGAGCAGCCTCGCCGCGACCCGAAAACGGAACGGCGCAGTGATGGTTGACTATGTTGAGGTGGGTACCGCCGACGTGCACGAGGAGGAGATCGAGTCGCTGGTTTGAGGCGACCCTTGCTGTCGGTCTCGTGATCAGACTGCAGTTGACCCTCGCGCTGGTCAGTCTAGGAGGCGGTTGGCGACTCATTGAGCTCCCGGGGTGGGTCTGGCTGATACCCACCGTCCCCGAGGCAGCTCATTGGTGGCGCTCTCCTGGTCGGCACCCAGGCATCGCCTGGAGCAGATGGGCCATCGCCGGACGGTCGCGCTGGCACTCGCCCGCCGCCCCGTGACTTCCAGTTCCCACACGACGAGAATCCGACGCTCGCCGAGCCGACCTGGCATCCGCGACTGGCCGACTACGTGTACATCTCGTTCACCAACGCGATCGCGTTCAGACCCACGGATGCGATGCCGCTGACTCGGCGCGCGAAGATGATGATGCTGACGGAGTCGGCGATCTCGGCGACGACCGTGCTGCTGGTTGCTGCGCGAGCCGTGAACATCCTTCGCTGACTGATCGCGCCTGCCTGCGCCGGCAGTCGGATGGCGCGGAGCGCTAGAGGTCGGGGAGTTGGGGTGGTCGGCCTGATCGACGAAGGCCATGGGCGCATGAACGCAGGTTGCCGGCGTCAGCCGGGGTCCTGCTGATGCTCGCCCGCTTTGCCCGCGCGCTGCTCCTCGGCCTCGGCAAAGCGAAGGCGTGCTTCTGCCTGCTCGTAGGCGCGTTGGAGCTCGCGCAGGCGTTCCGGGCTGGTGGGCCGTTGTCCGTAGGCCTTCGCTTTGTAGAGCTGGTAGCGCTCGCGGGCGTACTGAGCCTGCGTCCGCAGATCGTCGAGGTGATCGGTGGGCATGCGCGTGTCTCTTGAGGGATTTGCTCGGTCGGACCTCGGCGTGAGACTTCGGCGGCGTCCGCTCTCGGTGTTCAGTGGGGTGTAGTTCAGCTCGTAGTGATGGTAGAGAGCCGACTCGTCTGACTCGAGAGCTCCTCGCCGGGCTGCTCGATATTGGGCGCGGACTTGATCTGCTCCTTCGCCACCGCTACCTGCAGTTCATCGGGACCGACCTTGATCCCGCCCAGGGGCACGAAGGTCAAGTGGCGGCCGATGAAGTCTTTTCCTTCACGACTCCTTGCTCATCGGATGAGCCCCGGCGAGCGGTGGCATCTCGGAGAGGTTCGGTCTCGGCTGAAGGCTGGCGCCTCGCGGTGTCGAACTCGTGGTGCTGGGCACGAGGCGGCGGGCATCGGGAGCGGCTGACTCGCGGTCCGCCGCTCCCTGTCGCGTGCTACTTCGCGGCGCCTGATCTACTCAGCGACTTGGCTGCACTGTCCACAATCTTGCGCAGGAAGTCGGACTGCGTGCGCACCAGCCGCTGAGCCATCTCCAGGGCGGAGTCGGTGATCTCCTCGCTCCTGGACGGCCCCTCGCCGCGCGACGGCAGCGCCCGGTCGACGGTCTCAACGAACTTGCGCACCGCCTCGATCGCGCTCCGCGCCCCGTCGTCCAACGATCTGAGCACGTCCTCGGACAGCTCGGTGGTCCGCTCGACTGTGCTCCTCGCATCGTGCTCGGCATGGGCCGCGCGATGTTTGCGAGGAGCCCCTTCCTTACTTGCCGCCGGGCGGCGTTGGGTCTTTGTCGCGGGGCGGCGTTGGGTCTTCGTCTCGGGCATCAATTTCACCACTTTCAGGACCCGGGTCCCGTCACCTACATTTGCGGAATCCGGCTAGCCGGCCACCGCTTTACCTGCTGGTTCGGCTCCACAGCTTTCATCGGCTGCGACGGTAGTCCGTCCCCTGCCCGGGGCATAGCCCTACGGGAGCAGGGACGGACCCGTTAGCGGGCGGCCACGGCTGGAGCACCCTCGGCGTCGGTAACGGCCCAGCCGAGTCGTTCAAGGAGCTGCGAGGCGGAGTGCTCATCGCTCATGTGCGCCGGGCACACTCGCTCGTCGAGCAGGATCCGCTGCGCGTCGCTACCTCGCGTGTCTGCGGTGACGATGATCCTCGCCATTGGACTTTCCTCCACTTCCAAGGCCCCCGAATAAGGACGGGCCCTGCTTGTAAACGGCGTTTCTGTCGCTTTGGACGAAACAGCCCGTGAGGTCAGCGAGAGGCAGGTCTTGCCCGCCGGAGCCAGCGCGAGATATTCGAGCAGCAGCGGCCGATAACGGCCCTGCCTCAAGGGTACTCCTTTTTCGGGCACTAAACCGAGCAACTTCTGGCAAACACGTAGAAGGCCACCCTAACGCGTTAGGGAGTCGAACCTGGGGTGGCGACTCTGGGCGTGTCGGGATCCGCCGACTATGGGCGTGCCAAAGGGCAAGCGCTCTATCAGGGCGGTGGAGGACACGCGGCCTCGCTGGAGCGGTTGGGGCCCCTGCTCATTTCTGGGAGTGACCGTCCTCAGCCTGGTGGCGAGCCTCGTTCGCCGCTGCTTGGCGGCGGGCTTCGCTGTCCGATGTCTGGCGGCGCGCTTCGTTCGCTGCCGCCCGACTGTGCGCCTCGGCCTCTGACACCCGAAGACGCGCCTCATTCTCAGCCGCCTCGTCTGACTTGAGATCAGGCCGTGCACCCGCCTCGTGGCTTTCGGTGGGTTTCGGTGATCTGTGCCTCAGTGAAGATATTGGCATGAACCCAACCCAGTCTAGAGCTGATCGTGAGCCGTGAGACGAGCCGCCACGCGACGCGCGCACCGGTCGACGGCGATGTCCGATCTGGCTCGCCTCCCACCAATCTTGCTCGCCTCCCATTTCCACGGGCGGGAAGCGCGGCCGCCGTTCGCTCGTCGTTGTGCTTAGAAGCGAGTTCTACGTACTGACCGGGGCGGCCTGCGCCTCGATCGTCCGCTCCTCGGCGCCTGCGGTGATTGGGACCTTGCGCGGCTTGGCCGCCTCGGCCACTGGAATGCGCAGCGTCAGCACCCCCGTTTCGTAGGTGGCCTGAAGGCGCTCGGCGTCGAGCGTGTCGCCCAGAAACAGCTGGCGGGTAAACGCACCGTGCGGGCGCTCGGCAGCGATCACCTCATCGCCCTCTCGGCGCTCAAAGTGCCGCTCAGCCTTGATCGTCAGCACGTTCTGCTCGACGGTGAGGTCGATCGTGCCCGGGTCCATGCCCGGCAGGTCAAAACAAACCACAAACTCGTCGCGGCGCCGGTAAGCGTCCATCGGAAACGGCCGCGGCGTCCGCGCGCCCGCCGCGAGCTGCTCGGTCAACCGGTCAAACTCGCGGAACGGATCAAACTGCATCAGCATCGTTATGCACCTCCTTGAGCGCCGCTCGGACTACGCGACCCTCGTTGATAATCGGCCCTCTTCAGACTGAGGACGAAACCGTCCATAAGGTCGCCGCGGGCGTCCGGCCGGCGGTGGCCATGCGCGGGCGGATTCGCACAAGCCGCGAGAGGCCTTGTACCACTCAAATTTACACCCCGCCGGCGCCAACACAAGGCCGCACGTTTCCGAGCAGGACAAGCCGTGACCTGGACCGCGTCGTCGTAGATCGACTCTAATCGGGCCGACCATCCGCAGCCATCGCTCCGTGGGCGCCCTGTGCGCTCCCCGAGACCGCCGACCGCCGCGGGGAGAGGCACCACGGCACCCCGAGACGGCACACCGACGAACACCCGGCTAGAGGCCAACCGAGGCCGGCCGGCGTCAACAAGAGCGCGCGTGGCACGACCGCGACTGATCGCCCACCCGGGCTAGCGGCGACCGGCGCATAACGACTCGATCTCACGCCGATAGCACGGAACCCCAACACTGCCCGCGGCCGCCGGGCGCCAAGGAAGCGTCTCGCTCGCAATACCCGATCCCTAGACGCTCTCGCCGAGCGCCCGGGCGATGGCCTCGCCGGCCGTAGTCACGCCGAGCTTGGCCTCTAAGCGCGCGAGTCGCTCGCGGACCGCATGCAAGCTGAGGAACAGCTCCCAAGCGATGTCCGCCTCGTCCTCGATCGCGGTGGCCGCCACCAGCACCTCGGTCTCACGGGGGGTCAGGCCGAGCCGGTAGAGCGCGTCGGTACGGAACCTCGCGACCTCCTCCTCGAGTAGCAGCGCGTGCGGATCGCCGGGCAGCAGATGGATACTCAGACGCCGGCCGTCACGCACGCTGACGAGCGCCGGGCGCGGCGGCAACGCCAACCACCCGGCCACCGGGGCAGGTAGCCAGCCCGGGTGCTCAGCCGCGCCGAAGTGCTCCGCGAGCCAGCGCTCGCCATCGAGGCTCGAGTCCTCGATCTCGCCGTACTCGTCGAGTAGCACAATGGCTGTGGCCGGCGTAGGACTGGCCGCGAGCGCGCTGACCAAGCGCCCCCGAGCCTCGGCTGACCGGAGTGCGACCTCGAGACCAGGGCGCACGAGATCGAGGACGTCGCGGTCGCGCTCGGAGAACTCACGCTCGGTCCTGCCCAGCCCGACGACGACGGCCTCGCCGCGCCCAGTGCGTACGCAGATCGCGATGCCGTACGCGACACCGGACCGATGCAGCAGGTCGCCGTACAGTTGGCTGCGGGCCAGTCGGCGAGGCTCGACGGTCTCAGAGAGGCGCAGCGCCAGACGCCGCCGGGCGGCATGCGCGCGCAGGAGCGGGTGGTCAGCCGCGCGCCTCACTATCGCCTCGAACACGCCAATCGGCTCGGCATCAGCGGGGACCGCCTCGTGGCGGACGGCGCCCGTCGCGAGCTCGACGCGGTCCCACGTGAGCATGTCGGCGGGGACGAGTTCCGCTAGCCCCGACAGCGCGCTGCGGCGCAGATCGCCAACCGTCGGCGCCTCGGCAATCTCCCGCACGAACCCGCGCGCGCTGCCAAGGTCAGTGTCGGCGAGCCAGGGCATGACGCCTCCTCCAAAGATACACCTCGCGCTGCGCTCCCAGGCGAATCGCTCGGTATGGCCCAAAGCGTCGAAATGAAACGTACACTCGCGTTCGATTTCGCGGAGGATGTCCAGTGGGCCAGCGCAGGTCGATTCAGCGGCGGGTCGTACGCACATCAATCAGAGCATGCAATGCCGCGCGCGAGGTGGCGGCGACAACAGGCATGCCGCAGAGGCAGATGCGGTCGATGTCGCGGCGCGAGCGCCGCGGGGCGATCAGCCTCTAAAGCCATCCACGGCAACCAGCATGAACTCGATCCCGTCTCGCCAACTACGAACTGTACGGCCACATGACGCCGGCTCCCGCACATAGCAACAGCGTCCGATAGCCCGCCCGCTGCCAAGGAAACTGCGCCGCTCCCCCGTCGGGTATCCGCGCCTCGAGTGCTTGCACCTCATCCGCGAAGATCTCGAGCCGCTTCGCTCGCCGGGCTACTGCCCAAACCCCCAACGGCCCCAGGTGAAGCCGGTCAGCTCGCGGGCGATGGCGACGTTTGCGACGGTCGAGCGCTTGCCGTGTTCAGCCAGGACGCGATGGCGATGATGGAGGCGGATCTGGGCCTGCCAGGCGCGGGTCGCGACCTCGGGTGGGACGTGTTCTGAAAGCCGGGCCGCGCGGGTGGATTGGCGGGGGCGATGGCGGTAGTGCCAGGCTGCCTCCAGGAGGAGTCTGCGGGCGTGGCGGTTGCCGGTCTTGGTGATGTGTTCTCGGTGCTGCTGTTCTCCGGAGGAGTACTCGCTCGGAGTTAGGCCGAGATAGCTCATCAGCTCGCGCGGGTGCCCGAAGCGGTGAAAGTCGCCGATCTCTGCGAGCAGGCCCAGTGCGGTGCGCGTGGAGATACCGCGGAAAGAGCACAGCCACGCGACCGGATCGGACCACGGCTCGCGGGTCGCGATCTGCTCGAGCTGATGGTCCAGCGCAGCGAGCTGGGCGTCGAGACCGGCGAGGTGCGTGAGCATGTGCTCAAGCGCTGCGTACGTGAGCGCATTGTCCAAGCGCCGAGCCTCGATCCACGCACGATGGCGCAGGGTCCAAGCCTTGCCCTCGCGGTAGATATGCCCGTGGCGCAAGAGCGCCTTGACCACGCGATGGCGGGCGGCGGTCCTTGCGCAGCGCAGATCATCACGGCAGCGCACCAAGTCACGCAGGCCCTCCCGCACCGGTGACGGCGGCGCCACGCAAGAGAGCTCGCCGGCGCGGTATAGACGCACGAGCTTCTTCGCGTCACGGCGATCGGTCTTGACGCGCGGTCACCCGCCCTGACGGGAATCAGCGACGGCGCGATCACATCGCACGCCACGCCCATCGAGCTGAGCAGCCGGTAAAGCTCATAGCCCCCCGGGCCCGCCTCATCGGCGACCGCCAGGCCCTCGGGTCCACCCAGGCGATCGATCAAGCGGCGGATCGCACGCTCGGTGTTCTCAACGCGCTTCACCTCGGGCTCGCCACCAATCGCCGGCAGCACACCGACGACCAGTGACAACTTGTGCTGGTCAATGACAACCCACGTCCTCACTTCGGCAGGGGCGATCGAGCTAACGTCAGGCATGGGGCTGGTTCTCCTTCGTATGCGGCTCTGGCCAACGTGGCCCTAACACCGCCGAGGCTAACCCGCGACACCTGCGAACGCCCAGAGCCAGCCCCACTCGGCATCCATACTGACTAAGGGTGGGTCGAGAAAGCCGAAGGTCATCGTTCGGCCGCAACGCGCTCTGCTCGACCTCGGCGCCGCGAGCACCTCGCACGACCGTCACAGCGAGCGACGCGCAGGTTTCGTAGTCGGCTTTATGCAACACCCTCCGTCCCTTGCGAGCATCTCGGGCGTGACCAACCGGAGGGTCGCTCGCGTGGAGACGCAGGCACCGCCTGCTGTTCGAGCAATGCAGCGAGCCGCCGCCGTTGCTGGGAAGAGGCACTTGCCCGTGAGCTCCGCGGCGACACGCTGAGAGATCCCAGCCGGGGATTGAGTTGTTTGCGATGCTCTCTTCGCCAGCCGACTCTCCGGGAGCCTCCAGCAGACAGAGGACCGATGACGGACGATGGCATCAGGATCGAGCTGAACCTGCCTGTGATAGCCAACCCGATGAGAACGGAGGTGGATGCGTGATGGCCGACAGTGATGACGCGGGGGAGATATTCGACGCCGCCGCGCGGATGCGAGAACTCGCCGCGGAACAGGCCACAGCGCTCGAGCAGCAAGTGCGGCTCGCTGAGGAGCGCCGGGACGAGCTTCTGGGGTTGCAGGAGGCGACCCCCGAGCAACAGGCACATCTTGACGAGATGTTAAACGGCCTGTTATCGACCGCGCGTGCGCAGCTAGCATTCTCGGCCAAGCAGGCCACTATTGCGGGCGAACTGCTTGCCGTCGTTGACCCCGAGCAGCCTGAGCACGTCGGGATCGTCGCCGCTGAGGCCGATGCGGCTGACACCCTCTCTAGAAGCCTACGGGCCCTTGCTGGCGTGATGCGACTGATAGAGGAAACCCGCCACCATGTGAAAGGGCGAGAGTAATGGACGAGAAGACGCGTGTACAACAGAACAACACGAAGGTGTTGGCTGAGGCGATGCGGCGTGCGTCTGCGGGCGGCAGCGGCCTTGTTCGCGTCGCATCGGGCGCGACCAAGGAGATCGACGAACTCACGCCCGAGGATCTCCAGGGTGTCATCCGCGAACCCGGCGACAGTTTCGTAGATGAAATTATCGAGGCGGAGTTAGCCAGGCATGAGAAGGAACCTAGCCCCAACGAGGTCGCAGAGATTCTGCTGCCCCAGCTCACCGAGGCGCAAGTAAGGCAGGTGGTGCTTGAGGGGCTCGTCCCTCGTGTCGGAGCGTTGATGGCACGCAACAAGCGTATGGGGGGCGGTAATGGCACGCCGTAGGTCAATGAACTCGATGCTCTACCACGCCGCGTGGGAGAGCGCGACCGGCGATTGCAGGGAGTTCATCGAACGGAGGCAAAGGCAACCAAGCCGAGTTTGGCGCTCATCACCGGTAGGTCGCTGGTTCGAGTCCGGCCGGGCGGATTGGCGATTGCTCTAGAGGTCGCGGCTGCCACCGTGAGGGGTTGCAGCGGCGTCCATGAGGTAGCGGAGCTGTCGCCTCGCGACTCTGTGATCTATGAGCCGCGTGTCTGATGGTTGAGAATGCGGGCGATGATTGCTGGTTTAGCATTGGCGTTGGGCTCTGCGCTGGGGACGAATCTTGGATTCCTGTTTAAGCAGCGCGGTGCGGTGTCGGCGCCCCCTGTGCGGGCGCGTCATCCCCTGAGCAGTGCCGCGGGCCTGTTCCGCTCCCGCGCGTTCACGCTGGGCTGGGCGGTGGCGGTTGTTGCATGGGGGCTTCATGTCGGCGCGCTTGCGCTCGCGCCGCTGTCGATTGTGCAGGCCGTGTTGTCGGGCGGGTTGGTGTTTCTCGCCGTGCTCGCCGAGCGCTATTTCGGCTTTCAACTTGGTCGGCGGCAGTGGACCGGCGTGATCGTCACGGCCATCGGGCTCACGTTGATTGCGATCACGGGGGGCTCACACACAAGCGCGTTGCGCCACTACTCGCTCGCTGCGCTGATCGCCGTGGAGTGCGGCGTCTTCGCGCTCGGTGCCGCGCTGATCCGGATCTCGATGCGCACCAGCTTCGGGCCTGCCACGGAGGGGCTGCTACTCGGCGTCGCCGCCGGCGTGCTCTTCGGCGTGTCTGACATCGCCCTGAAGTACCTCACCGGAGCCTTGCACGACGGCCTGCAGGGAATCGTCAGCGAGTGGACGTTGGTGGCGCTGCTGGCTTCGGTGCTCGCCTTCTACGCCTCGGCCCGCGGGCTTCAGCTCGGTCCGGGCGTCGCCGTCATTGCGTTCACCTCGGTTGCCGCCAACCTCGCCGCGATCATGGGCGGGATCCTCGTCTTCCGCGACCCGATCGGGATCGGCGCGCCGGCGATCGTCGCACGGGTCATAGCTTTCGGCCTCGTGATCGCGGGCGCGGCACTCATGCCCGCACCAATCCGAACCGGCCGGACGACGGGCGGTTAGCCCCAGCTTCCCGCCAACGCTACCGGCCCCGCATTGAGCCTCGTCTAAGAATGCGATTGTCGGGTCAGCGACGCCACGAGGAGGCTTCTGAAGATGACCGAGCAACAGCGTCGCCCGGGATGAGGCGAAGCTCGAGCGCTGCAAGCAGCAGCCAGCGAACTTGCGAGTTAGCTTTCGCAGCTCGTCCGCACCGTGCGCGTCGGGCTGCATCGTCGAGACGCCTGCCTGGTTGGAATGGAGCGCTCTTGGTCGGCGGACGGTTGTGAACACGAGACGGCTGATCTCAAGCGGCAGACCGTGGGTCGTTGCGCCGGGCTCGTGAAAGTCGGATGATGGGCGCGTGAGCTTACCTGCTATCGACATGGTGTCGCTCCTGATGACAGACCTTTGGGTTTCGGCCGCCAGGTCGAGATGCTCGCCGAGGATCTCGACGAGGTCGACTTCCGCTGTTACAGACCGCGCTTGGCCGGGATAGCGAGCGTCAACGTCTAAAGCGGAGGGCGTGAGCGGCGATGACGCGCGAGGCGACACACGGCGGCGCTGATCGGCGGATCGAGCCTGGGGAGACCCGCTATGTCAAAAGCGGCGATCTCGGCATCGCCTACCAGGTGACGGGCGAGAGGGGCCGGACCTCGTCTGCGTCGCCGGATCGCTTTCGCACGTGGAGCTGGGCTGGGAGACGCCAGCGACCGCGCCGATCTGTCGGCGGCTGGCGCCGTTCGCGCGCCTGATCACCTTCGATAAGCGAGGCATGGGTCTCTCGGGCCGAAGCGCTGCACTGCCGACGCTGGAAGAGCGCATGGACGATGTGCGCGCGGTGATGGACGCGGCAGGTAGCGGGTCGGCTTCACTGGTGGGCATGTCGGAGGGAGGGCCGATGTCGCTGCTGTTCGCCGCTACGTATCCCGAGCGGGTCACCAGGCTTGTGCTGTGGTCGACCTTCGCGCGCCTGGCGTGGGCACCCGACTATCCATTTGGCGTTGAGCAGCAGCTGGGGGACGCGTTCTGCGACCAGCTTCAAACGTTCTGGGGTACCGGTCGCGTCTGGCCGGTAATCTCGACCAACGACTCGCCCGAGGACGTGGCCACGCGCCGCCGCTACGCGCGCCTGGAGCGTAGCTCGGCGACACCGGCGATGGCGTCGGCGGCCAACCGCTTTTTGCTACGGGTCGACGCTCGTGAGGCGCTTGACACGATCTCGGCGCCGACGCTGGTTGTCCACCGCAGCGAGGACCCGGTCACACCACTCGAGCACGGGCGCTACCTCGCCGAGCATATCCGCGGCGCCCGCCTAGCGGAGGTCCCGGGTGCCTTTCACTTCAGCGGGATCGGCAATGACGAGGACGCGCTCGACGAGATCGAACAGTTCCTGACGGGCACGCGAGCCGAGCACGAGATCGATCGCGTGCTGAAGACTGTGCTGTTTACCGATATCGCGGGCTCGACCGAGCGGGCCGTATAAATCGGGGACCGGCGCTGGCGCGAGCTGCTCGCGACCCACGACTCAACCGTGCGCCGTGAGCTCACGCGCTTTCACGGCCAGGAGGTCAAGAGCACCGGTGACGGGTTCCTAGCGTGCTTCGACGGCCCGGCCCGTGCGATCCGTTGCGCGCGGGCGATCGGCGAGGAGCTCGGCGCAATCGGCCTAGAGGTCAGGGCCGGGCTGCACGCCGGTGAGTGCGTCCAGCGCGGCGGGGATCTCGCCGGCGTGGCCGTACATATCGCCGCTCGCGTCGCCCGCCTCGCCAGTCCCGGGGAGGCGCTCGTCACGAGTACCGTTCGCGACCTCGTGGCCGGATCGGACATCGAGTTCAGCGACCGCGGCGCCCACGCCTTGCAAGGAGTTCCCGGCGAATGGCAACTGCTCGCGGTCACCCCGTGCACCTCCGCTGGCAGCCGCTCGCTCGCTCGCCAGCGGCAGCGGTTGGTGCCACCGGCACCGGCCGTGAACATCCTTGCGCTTCTCCGTCCCAAGCGGGCACGAGATCGGCGGCAACGCTGGCTACCGCTCGCTGACGCAAAGCAGGCGCCGCGGCCCTCCCTTCCCCGCGTTGCACGGCCGACGTCGACCTGAACGAGATGCACGCGCGACCAACAAAGCAGGAGCCGTCGATCAGAAGATCAAAGTGGTCCCTCTCCTCAAAAGGGATCGTCTCGACTTGACTGCCGGAAAGCTCGGCAAGGAGGAGCTGGACCGACGCGAGATCGGACCGCCGGTCCTCGTCCGCAGCGAGCGCGCGAGCCGAGGCCACCAGCGCCCCCGCTTCCAGCAGCAAAGCGCTAGCCAGAACTCTGACTCAGCCGCGGGTCTTTGGCGGATGCCGGCCTCGTCCCGGGCAGCTATGGTCCCGCTGCATGCCAAACGCGCATCTCCCCGCCAGCGCCGCGGGTGCGATCAACACTCGAGTGAGAAGGGGAACCCGCTATGACATCGGATGCTGTGGCGTTGGTCAAGGCCAAGCTGTTCGGCGATGAGAAGATCGCGACGCCGTATGGGGCGTTGCAGCTTGAGCACGGCTTCCCGACGGATGAGTCTTCGGCACTGCTGTTCGATGTCATGGATGCGCAACGCGCGGCACAGGCGTACTACTGGTCGCTGCCCATCGTGGCCTTCGCGTTCTGGCGAGATGAGCAGGCCCGGGTCTACGAAGCGGGAAAGTTCGGCGACTTCGTCGTGTTCGACACGCTCAAGGAGAAGCGCGGGATCGTCACCGCGAATCTGACTACGCCCTACATCGTGAACTGGACGAATCTGTCCGACGGGCCGGTCCTCGTTGATTATCCGCAAGGCCAGACGGCGGGCGGAGTGCTGGACTTCTGGCAGCGCCCAGTCTGCGACCTGGGCCTTACCGGACCCGACGCGGGTAAGGGCGGCAAGTACATGGTGATCGCCCCACAGGACGATGCAAGCAAGTACGCCGACAGCGGGCGCATGGTAGTCCAATCGGTCACCAACAATGTCTTCATCGCGCTACGAATACTGAACCCAGACCCGCAGTTCGCTGAGGGCTTCAACGCGGCGCTGGCGATGTCGCGCCTCGGGGAGGAACCTCGACCTGTGCGCTTCGTCGAAGGGCTCGACCGGGAGTGGAGCGCGACCCCGCCGAGAGGGATGGCCTACTGGGAGTGCCTAGCAGTGATCCTCAGCGAGGAGCCGGTGCGTGAGGTGGACAAGATCATGATGGCGATGCTCGAGCCACTCGGGATCGTCAAGGGCGAGCTATTCAAGCCGGACACGCGGCAAACCCGCATCCTCACCGAAGCCGCGGCGCTCGGCGAGTTGATGATGCGAAACAACCAGGTCAACCCGCGCTACACCAAGCCCTATTGGGACGCGACGAGCTGGTTCAAGGAGTTTGACTTCGACACCACGCAAGAGACCGACGTCAAGCTACAGCTAGACGAGCGCTCCACATACTTCTACGAGGCAGTGACGACCTCGAAGGGCATGGTTCACCCCCAGCCCGGCTCCGGTCAGGTGTACATGACGACCAAGCGCGACAGCGACGGGCACCTTCTTCGCGCCGACAGGTCGTACAGGCTGCACGTTCCGGCCCAGGTTCCAGCAGCACAGTTCTGGAGCCTCACCCTCTACAGCGAGAACACCCGCCGCCCGTATGACAACGGCGGCACAGCCCTCAGGAGCGTCAGCCTCGACAGCCGCGACAAACAGCTCAAGCACAACGACGACGGCACCGTCGACCTATACGTCGGGGCGTCCGCGCCAGCCGGCATGGAGAGCAACTGGATGAAGACGTGGCCCCAGATGGCTGGTTCGTCCTCTTCCGCCTGTACGCGCCGACCGAGCCGTTCTTCGATCGCAGCTGGGCTCTCCCGGACTTCGATCTCGTCACCACGTGATCTGACATTCGACCTGTAATTGCGGAAATGGAGTGATCGATGGCGACCGAATCACAGAAGGCGCCCGACGCGGAGCAAGTCAAGCTCGCGGCTGAGGCATACATCTACGGCTATGCGCTCGTGGACAATGTCGATCAGTTCGGGGCCTACGTCGCCGGCACGTCCTGGCCGATGAAGTCCCCGTGGAACCGGTTCGGCCACGACCGCGAGCTCGCCGGGCCAGCAACGAAGTTCGTGTCGCCCAACAACGACACGTGCTACTCGATCGCGGCGTGCGATGTGCGGGGCGAGCCGCTCGTGTTGCACGTACCCGACACGGCCGGTCGCTACTACGTCAACCAGTTCATTGACGCGTGGTCGAACAACTTCGCCTACGTCGGCCTACGGGCGACGGGCACCGCCGAGGGCGAATACCTCCTCGTCGAGCCCGGCTACAAAGGCGGCGCTTCGCACCATTCGGTGGTGAATCTCATCGCGGTAGCTCGATCGTGATGCCTGAACAGCAGAGGTAGACGAGTGCGATCAGTGGTGCGGCCGAGTGGAACCCGAAGCTGCGGTGGCTGATCAGGCGAATGCGGCTGTTCAGTCCCTCCAAGCGTCCGTTGTTCAGGTGGAGGCGGATCGCGGTGAGGATGCCGTGGCGGTGCACACGGATGGTGCGCGCGAGCTTGACGAAGGGCTCGAGCTTGGATCGTGAAGCCCAGGCGAGCCACGCGTCCAAGTGCGCCGGCGCGGACGCGGGACGCTCGAGCTGGTAGAGGAGCCTGAGCTCCTCCTTGAGCAGGAACGCACGGTAGAGCGAGCGGTTGGCGTGCTGGACTTCGGCGAGCAGCTGCAGCTGTTCGGGCTTCTGCTTGGCGGGCGCCTTCAGCAGCGACCAGCGGGTGCCCTTGATCCAGCGGCCGGTCGGAGTGTGTGAGCGCTCGTGCGCATTCCACTCATCGCGGCGCACCTGGTCAACGGCGCGTTGGGCTAGGCGCACCACATGGAAAGGATCGAAGGCCACCTGGGCCTGGGGGATCGCCTCGCGGATCGCCTTCTCATAGCCGCCGGACATGTCGATCGAGACCGCGCGGATCGAGTCCTTGCGCTCGCCGAGGAGGTCGAAGAACTCGTGCAGGGTCTCGGCGTTGCGCCCGGGCGAGCACCACACGATCGCCCCGGAGCGGTGGTCCACGACCGAGGTGAGGTAGCGGTGGTGGCGCCGGTAGGCGATCTCATCCACGCCGATCGCCACCAGACCGGAAAGACGGCCCTCGTCGAGATGCTCGGCGACGACACGCTCGACGATGCGCCCCACGCTGTCCCAGGCGATCCGCAAGAGCCCGGCGACCGGCTTCTTGGCCATCTGTTGCGCGAGCCAGGCGACCACGTCCTCGAAGTCGCGCGTGTAGCGCGAGCGCGCCCTCGCCCACGGCACCGCCTCAAAGCGCGCGCCGCAGTCAGGGCACCACAGCCGGCGCAGCTCGCACTCGATGAAGCAGCGCGTGGCGCCGAGGTCGAGATGGCGCCAGCGCTTTATCCGCCAGCCGTGGATCTGGCCGCCCACCTGCCCGCAGCCAGAGCAGACCCTTCGGCGCCGGCGCAGCCGGACGGTCACGATTACCCCCTCGCCGCTGAAGCTGACATCGATCACCCACGCCCCGGGCAGGCGCAACAGCCGGTTGAATGCCGTAGTGGCACGCACCTCGTCCTCCTTCGCAAGTCGCTGATCTTCAACAACCAGCAGCCTGCCGAGCCGGGGCGGGTGCGTGCCTCAGAAGCTGCGCAACTTCCAGCGCGCGCAGGTAGCGGAGCCGTCCACCCGCGTCAAGCGCGGCCCGCAGCCCCCGAACCTCCCCGCAAACCCGCACAGATGCAGGCACTCCGCGCGCTTGACCCGGCCGGCCGCCCCCGCTTCACGCCACGATCAGGTCCGGGCTGACGCCCGGCCCACGACCACATTCACCACCGGATGGCGAGAAGACCAACAAAGGCGACGTACCAAAGGGGTTGCAGGTAATCCATGCTCCAACCGGGCTGTTCCTGATCCTTGGCCGGCTGCAGGTCAACGGGAAGGCCGATCTGCCCGCCGTTCACGAGCTGCAGGACCAGTTCACGCTGACGCCGCTCTCGGTCCGCAACGGAGGCGCCGCAAAGGCGCCCGAGGGGACCCCGACGCCCGATCCTCGCGTGGGCAAGGACCTCGAATGGTGGGAGAAGTTCCGGATAGCGCTCCGGGCCTTCCCGCCACCCCCGGAGGATGCCCCGTTCGTCAAGCTCTGCGAGCCGCTCGGGCTGACCCAGGCAGACTCCCCGTACGTCGGCATGGACCCCAAGCAGGCGGCCGTGCTTGTCCAGGGCGCCAAGGCTGGGCAGGCGAAGATCGACGAACTGATGAGGAACGTCCACGCCACTCCCGAGGGCTGGCAATCGGCGCTGCACATATTCGACTACAACCTCGACTACTTCGAGATCGGCACGATCAACAGCTCCGAATGGAAGATCGCCGACCGCAAGCAGGCCTACGTCACGCGAGCAATCGCCGCCCGAGGCGGCCTATGGGGCAACCACGGCTACGAGGCCGACTACGGGCTCATCTGGGTGGACGCCGACGGCGACCCGCTCGACGGGTCAAAGCGCTACGAACTGCACTTTGAGAAGACCCCTCCGGTCGACGCGTTCTGGTCTCTAACGATGTACCGCCCTCCTGAGTTCTACCTAGTTGCCAACCCGATCGATCGCTACTCGATCGGCGACCGCACACCAGGGCTGAAGACCGCAGAAGACGCCAGCGTGACCATCTACCTCCAGAAAGACTCGCCCGACTCGGACAAGGAGTCGAACTGGCTGCCGTGCCCGGAGGGACCGTACAGGCCGATCCTGCGGATGTACGCGCCGCGCAAGGAACTCCTCGACGGCACGTACGTAATCCCGGCCATCAGGAAGGTCACCTAGCGAGCGCCGGCAGACGTTCCGCGATCGGCCCCGCATATAGGACAGGTTTCACTTCGCGGCTCGCTGTCGCCGCTGGGGCTTTCGGCAGGTTTGCGTAGCTCCATCACGCCAGGTTGGCTGGGACGCCATCTAGACGCCTGCTCGCTGAGCGATGCGAGCGTCTCACCAGGTCCGCGCCTCGCTTGCGCTTCGGACGAATCTCGGCAGCGGCGACCGAGATCAGAACACGCCTGCTTTCGCCGGATCGCGCTGTTCGGTGCGCAGCGAAGCAAGCACGTGGATAACCTCGGTCCGCCCCTGGCGGAAGGGTTGTGGGACAGCGAGCGCTCGGCTGGCCTCAATCACCCCCTGAGATCCGGCTGTCCCAGCGGTCATGGTAGGGGCGCACGCCGAAGAGCTTCGCTAGCGCCCACAGCGGGGGGAGGATGAGGTTCTGTACCCAGATGGGCGGTGAGGTAACCCGGCTCTCGTGGCGGAAGTGCCAGAGGGTGGCGCCGAGCTGGAGCGGATTCTTCGGTGCGCCTCGGGGGGTGGTCTTGCCCTCGGCCGCCAGACCGGCGAAGGCCTCGTGCATCTCCCTGGTCTGCAGTCCTGGGCGGAGCTCGACCACGCCTTCGATCTCGACCGATCCAGGATTGGCCTCTGAATGAGGGACGCCGGCGGGCACGACTATCGTCTCATCCGGCCCGACCACGTGCTCCTCACCGTCGAGGGTGAAGTGGGCTTGGCCGGCGACGATGCTGAAGCGCTCCTGCTGGTGAGGATGGAAGTGCTCGGGGATCGCGCCACCGGGCATGCTGCGCCAGTTAAAGCGGACTATGTCTTTGTCGCTGTTCTCGGGAACGGCCGTGAACTGGATCCACTCGCTGGTCGCGGGGTTGACGAGGGGTCGGAACCGCGCGCCGGTGGCGCCGTTCTCGCGACAGAAGCTGTCAAGGGCGTGTGTGGTGGCGGTGAGGTCTGTGTCGGCGCGGGCCATGAGGTCGGTCCTTCCTGTGGCAGGTTGGGCGTGCCGCTGCGGCTGCGGTACCAGGCGACGGTCGTCGCGATGGCCGTCGCGAGCGGGGTGCCGTCGGCGCCGAACGTGGCCTCGTACTTGGAGGCGTCGAGCACGAAGGGCTCTTCGAACTCGTAGGCCATCTCAGCCAGCCCCCGCATCATCGGGTTGAATAGTCCGAGGGCTCGCAAGGCCAGCTTCGGCACCGAGCGAACGGCGACCGGGTGTCCGACCTCGCGGGCGATGAGCTCCAGGACCTGTCTGGTCGTGACGGTCTTCGGCCCCGGCAGGTGCCACACTCCTTCGACGGCGCGCTTGTCCCTACCGAGGGTGACCAGACACGCCGCGACGTCCGGAACGTAGCTGTAGGTGTGGGGAAGGTCGGGGTTGCCGAGGACGTCGACCCGCTTGCCGGCCAGGACGTTGGCGAAGACGCGCTCGCCGAGCGTTGTCTCGGTGACACGGGCACCGAAGAAATCCGACGCGCGCCCGATGACGATGCGGACCCGGCCGGCGTCTGCGGCGGTGAGCAGCTCCTGGGTCATGGCGGCTCTGGTCCGGCCCTTGACGGTCGTGGCGGCCAGCGGGAGAGCCTCGGTCATCGGCTTGCCCCCGGTCGGGCCATAGCCATACACGTTCTCCAGGCTTACCATAAGCGCACTGTTGCGTTCGGCTGCGCTCAGCACGCCCCGCTGCAGCGGCGGGAAAAGCTCCGGCCAATTCGTGTATGGCGCGTTCAGGCATTGGTAGATGACCGATGCGCCTTTCGCCGCGTCGGTGGCGGCGTCGGGGTCGCTCGCGTCGGCCGCCCGCCAGTCGACCGCGTCAGGGAGCGCCACCGGCCGGTGGCGCGAGACCACCCGCACCGCCAGACCGAGCCCCGTCAGGCGGGCGCTGAGCGCACGCCCGACCTGCCCGCCCCCGAACACCACATGCAGTCGATCGCCACTCATGGCTGCGCTGCTGCGCTCGCAAAGACGGCAAGATCGCTGGTGTCGGCCTGCTCCGCTCGGCGCCTATCTCGCGCGAGGTCGTGGAAGCCCGCGACGGCCGTGCCGAGCAGCAGTGCACCGCCGGCGATGCCCGTGGTGGCGACGAGTACGGTGCCTGACATCGTCGCAACGAGGATCACCGGTCCGACGATCAGCGCCCATCCGACCGGCCGGTAGCGCGGGATATGGACAAGGTGGTCGAGATACAGCAGCAACGGCCCGACCGTGATCGCGACCGACGGCAAAACCCAGTCAGAGTGGCCGGCGGCGATGACGATAACGGGCAACACGAACGCTGCAGCGAGCTCGATGACGGTCGCGAGGGTGATGGCTCGCTCGATCCGCTTGGCCTCCGAACTCATCGGCCGGGGGGCAATGCCGCCAGTGGCCCTGATGGCGTAGCAAAACACGCCGATCACGGTGATGCTAAAAACCGCGATCAGTACATCTGCCACGCGGCCGCCAATCGCCAGGCTTCCGCGGATCAGCCAAAAGGCAGCGAAGGCCGCCTGAATCAGTCCGCCGATGCTCCTCCCGCGCAGCGCCCATGCCGCGGTTGGGCTCAGATCTGCGGCGCTCGTTGCGATCAGGCTCACATCTGCGGCGGTCCTTGCCTGCGACGCTGTCGTCACGGCGGGCTGCGCTCGGCGCTCGCTCACCAGCATGGCTGGCTCCTCTCGGTTGACCCACAAGCAACCCAGCAATCGGCGAGAGCCGAGCCTCGGTGTCTGCTTTGCACCGTACTCTAGTTTCGCAAAACTAGCAAGCAGTTTCGAGAAATCCTTGACTATGCTTGTCTGATGGCGGAGTGGACCTTCCTCACGAACCATGCCCGAGCCCTCGTCTGTATCGCCCACGACCCCGGGGTGCGCCTACGCGACATCGCCGCGACGATCGGCGTCACAGAGCGAACGGCCTTCGGCATCGTCACCGACCTGACCGAGGCCGGCTACGTCGTAAAGGACAAGGAGGGCCGTCGCAATCGCTACCGCATCCAGGCTCATTTACCTCTACGACAAGCCGTCGGTCGAGAGCCGACGATTGGTGAGATGCTAGGACTGCTCGTGGACACCCGAGCAACAGAATCCGCGCAACTACCAGACAAAAACGCCGATTCGAGCACCAACAAGGACACCCCGAGATCGCAGCCCGCAGCATGAAGATCCACGCCCTCACCACAGGCGCCGTGCGCGTCAAGCACGCCTTCTTGTTCCCCCGCCGCGGCGCGCGACGGCAGCTTGATCTGTTCCTGCCCGGCCCCTTCTCGGAGCCGCTTCCGATCCATTGCTGGGCGATCGAGCACGAGGGACGCCTGCTGCTCATCGACAGCGGCGAGATGGCGGCGGCACGGAACATTCCGTTCGCCCGCTTCGAGGTGGAACGCGGGCAAGAGCTTCCGGGCGCCCTGACGGCGGCCGGCCTGTCGCTGCAGGACGTCTCGCAGGTCGTGCTCACCCATCACCACGGCGACCACGTAGACGGGCTCATCCACGTGCGCGCGCCGGCGCGGATCCACGACGCCGAGTTGCTGTTTCTCGCGGGCGCGTTGCCCCGGGTGATGCGTCGCGTCCTGCGCCAGCCGCTGCCGGGCGGGTTCGCCCCCGAGCCCTTCGCGCTCGATGGCGGGCCGTTCGGCGCCTTTGCCCGCAGCCGTGTGCTCAGCGACGACGGGCGCGTCGTCGCCGTCGAGACCCCCGGGCACACGCCCGGTCATATCTCGGTGATCTGCGTCGATGACGCGGGCCGCCACATGATGCTCGCCGGCGACGCGACCGACACGCTGGAGCAGCTGAAGGCGCGGCGCGCCGATGCGGTCGCACCCGACCCCAAGGTGCACGTCGCGACACTGAACACCATCCTCGCCCACTGCGCCGAGCATCCGACCGTCTATCTGCCCTCGCACGACCGCGCGTCCGCGGCACGGCTGGCCGGCGCGATCACCGTCAGCTGAGACTGCCCTCGCCGTATCGCTTCATCCGAAGCGTCTGTCCTCTTCCACGAGATGCGCCCTTGCGCTCGCTTGAGCGCAGCCCGGCGCGAGCAACTGAAACGCTCGACAGATCGCGCGGCAGAGGAACAGAGACCACTCATGAGACCACTCATCGCCTGCCTAAGGAGCGGGGAGCGAAGCACGCCTGGCTGCGGGCGCATTGATCTCGCGTCCCGCCCCGCACGCCAAGCCCGGAATCGAGTTTTCGAACCCTACGGCCGCCAATAAAGCAGGAGCCGTCGAGCAGAGGATCAGTATGGTCCTCCTCCTCACGAGCGGCATTTTCCGCGTCACTACTGGAAGGCGGCGAATGGAGGAGCCGGCGGCGGACCTGGCCGTGCGCTCGTACGACCGTCCAAGGCGAGTTGATCGAGACGGTCGCTTTTCGAAGCAGAGTGGAAGCGAGCTAAATAGCGTTGATTGCAAAGCACGACAGTGCGGGAGCCCGCTGGCTGCCAGCCCCGCTCCGTGCCATTTGGCTGAGGACAGCAACCCGGGCGGTGTAGACGCGGCTGCTGTCTACACCTCGTGGTAGATCAGCTCAAAGTGACCGAAGGTCATGACGTCGTTGTCGTGCAGATCTGCCTGCTCGATGCGCTGGCCGTTGACGAACGTTCCGTTTAAGCTCCGGTCGTCGAGGATTCTATGACCGGAACCGTGCGGCACGATGATTGCGTGACGAACGCGAGATTGAGCTGTCGTCGAGATACAGGTCGGCGGTGAAGCCGCGGCCGACGTGCACGACCCGGTCATAGAGCGGCACGAGGTGCGCCCGTTCGGGACCCTGAACCTGCACGTTAGTAACTGGGCTGGGCTGCCTCAGCCGCGAGGTGCTCTTCGCGGCTGCTCAAGCACGCGATCGAGTCGAGCTTCTCGGTAGTCGCACCATGGCTGAGCTGTGCGGTTTCCATCTGCTCTCCCTGCTTGTTGGTTGGCGCACTGCTCTGTGTGGGAACTCGAGTCTTGCTTCCGTCCCTGTTTCGTCGGAATACGAGCGGGTCACCTACGGCCAGGGGTGCCATTAGTTCGCCGCCTCCTTCCCCTGGAAGCGTCGCTCAAAGCGGATCGTGTCCGCCGCATCCTTCGCGGGGGCCACGATTGCCTGCTGATCCGCGTCGGTGAACTCGCCCTCGGTCTTTTCTGCCAGGTGCAGGCTGCCGCACGCGTGGCCGCGGATCATGATCGGGAGGCCGAGGAAGCTGCGCATCACCGGATGAGCGATTGGAAATCCATAGCTGCTCGGGTGCGGACCCGCATCGGCGAGACGCAACGGCTGAGGCTGCTCGATCAGCGCACCCAGCACCCCAGACCGCGTGGCAGATCCCCGATCGCCCTGTGCGTCGGGTCATCCATGCCGTAGGTCAGGAACTGCGCCAGTTCGGTGTGCTGCTCGTTCAAGATCCCAAGCGCCGCATAGCGCGCCCCAGTAATCTCCTGGGCGGCCTCGAGGACTCTGTCCAGCACGGCGCGCTGATCGAGCTCTCGCGTCAGCGTACGACCCACATCCAACAGCCGACGAAGGCCCTGCACTTCAGACTCTAAGCCCACGCAAGCGCCACGGAGAACGCAGATCGGCACTCGGCCGCGCGGTGGAGGAATCACCCTCGGGTGCCCTACCGGCGGCGGAGAGCTGCTCCCTCGGCAGTGCGGATGTCGTGGGCAAAATGAGGATGCGACTGCGTGCATGACACCGCGGACAACACGGGAACGCCAGCCGACCGGGCTCTACCGTCATCCACAGGCTGCAGCGAGCGCAATTCAAGTAGACCGATCGCCCCAGCGACGGGGTATCGCGCGCTGGGAGCTGGGTCACACTGTCCTCCCCATCCCAAGCGGCCGCCGTGCCGCGACACGGCTGGCGCCCCCGTCCATGATGCTCGCCGTCGCTGCCCTACGAGCGTCTACTTCGTTCGCCGGCTGGCAGGCGCCGGGCAGTAGTTTCGCGCAGCCGGGGCAGCGGTCGTCGTTGGCCCAGACCACGACGGCAGGAAGCGCCCGGCGGCAGTCGGGACAGCGGACCCAAAGCCGATCGGGCATCACAAGCCCGCCGACGCGAGCCGCGGCCCTGGACCGACGGCGTTCAACACCCCAGGCCAGAGCCCGGCGCCAACAGCTTGCGAGTCAGAGAGACCCATCCGATCCATCCCCCAACGAACTGGGCCTTTGGCATCTGCGAAGCCAAAGGGATGACACGGACCAAACGCGGCGGCCAGCATGTGACCGCAGACTCGCTCCGCTGCTATGAGTCGCAATCCCACGTACAGCCCATGGCCGCGCATGTGATCGCTGTCAAGCAATCCTACACCACGCGCGAGCGAGGCCCAGAGCTGCTCAAGGGTCTTGCGCTCCACACATACCAAACAGCCGTCGCAATGGCCTGAAAGACCGCTCTGGGCGGCCACTGGGCCGCCAAGCAGCACCAACGGCCTGACCAACACAGACCACAGGCCACGCAATCGCCGTCGCCGACATCGCACCGCCGCGGCCGCGATCCTTTGCGCGACATCCACGACGAGGACCAGCGATCCGAGGATGAGCTTGTCGCGCTCCCGGCTTGTCCGTGACGAGCGGCGCGAAGCAGAAGTATCGACACGCAGATTCGAGCTGCGGCAGAGTGCTCTAACGGGAACGAAAGCAGTCGCGACTCCCAGCCAGCTCTCTCGGGTTTCTTGCGCCCCTCGATTGGTACGAGTACCATTAAGGAACTGGCCCTGCGGCCAGAACGCCGGCCGGTGCCCGTAAAGCCGCCGAAAGCGCCTCTCCGGACGAGGCGAGGAGCACAGGCAAACAGCGTTCGCCTGTGGGGCCAGCGCTATGGCAAGCGCCCCCCGGTCCCCTCTCCTATCTCCCCGAACCGGGGGACGTCACAAGCGTAGACCCTGCCGCGAACCAGACTGACCCGCCACCAGGATGGTGAACCCGCGCCGAACGCGAAGGGGGCCAATGCGGACATCCGCGAGCGACGAAGCAGCGAGCTTGCCGCGGGCGTCGCGCGTTGCGGGTGATTGCCGACCACGTCCGGAGCCAGCGGATCGCACCCGGAGGGCGCGCGGCGAGCCCGAGGATCTCGACAGCGCCGCCCGCGGTGGCCAGGGGAGTGTCCGGGCTTCTGTGTAGGCATTGAGTCGAAAGGAGACTCATGCCTATTGCGACGCAGGTGCAGACGCAGGACGAGGTTGCCGCTGGCGTTTCGCGGAGCGAGCTCGTAGGGCGAGCGCAGCGAAATGCCAGCGGGCGCGATGCTGGTATCCCTCCCGGGGTGGCGGATTTGCCGGACCGGGTCAAGAAGCTGCTGCCGGACGAGGTGCTCGACGAGCTGCTCGCCGGCGCTCAGGACGAGGAGGAGATCGTCGGGCCCGGTGGGCTGCTCTCGCAGCTAACGAAGCGGCTGGTGGAGCGCGCGATGGAGGTCGAGCTCACCGACCACCTGGGCTATGAGCCGCACTTGGAGCCGCCGGGCGGCGCTGGGAACGCGAGGAACGGCAGCACGCCGAAGACGCTGATCACCGAGCAGGGGGAGGTGCGGATCGACGCGCCCAGGGACCGTGTGGGTACGTTTGAGCCGCAGATCGTCAGAAAGCGCCAGCGGCGCTTTGAGGGGTTTGACGAGAAGATCCTCGCGCTCTACTCCCGTGGTCTTTCGACGCGGGACATCGAAGCGCACCTCGCCGAGATCTATGGGGTCCAGGTCGGGCGTGATTTGATCAGCAAAGTCACCGACGCGGTCATGGACGACGCCCGCGCCTGGCAGACACGGCCGCTGGATGACGTCTACCCCGTCGTGTTCCTCGACGCGCTCGTGCTCAAGATCCGCGACGGCGGGTCGGTGCAGCGCAGGGCTTGCTATCTCGCGCTCGCGATCAACATGGACGGCGAGCGTGAAGTGCTCGACATGTGGTTTCAGGCCAACGAGGGCGCCAAGTTCTGGATGCAGGTCCTCACCGACCTCAAGCAGCGCGGCGTGCGGGACATCCTGATCTGCTGCGTGGACGGCCTGAAGGGGTTCCCCGAGGCGATCGAAGCAACCTTCCCGGCCACGACCATCCAGACGTGCATTGTTCATCTGATCCGCCACAGCCTGAAATACGTGCCCCGCAAGCAGTATGAGCAGGTCACCAAAGATCTACGGCCGATCTACATCGCCCTCGATGCCGACCAGGCGCTGCTCGCGCTCGAGGCGTTCGAAGAGAAGTGGGGAGAGCAACTGCCCGTGATCGGGCAGGCCTGGCGTTCGGCGTGGGAGCACGTCACGCCGTTCATGGCGTTCGAGCCCGAAGTGCGCAGAGTGATCTACACCACGAACGCGATCGAGGCACTCAACCGGCAGCTCCGAAAGGCGATCAAGACCAAGGGAAGCTTCCCCAGCGAGGACGCCGCCCGCAAGCTGATCTACCTCGCGATCGCAAACGCCGTCCCGCAATGGACCAGGACCCGCGGCTGGACAAAGGCAATGCTCGCGTTCAAGATCCACTTCGGAAACCGGCTACCCGACTGACAACAAAACCCGCCTACACAGAAAAACGGACGCCCTCGTGGCCAGCGCGCGCTCGCAATCGCAGAGAAAGCAGCAGCCAGCGGAGTGCCGCCGGGTGGCGTCTCTTTGCTGCTGTAAATTCGCCGCGGCGTAGGTTTCCGGTAGTGGTCAGTTTATGCGGCGGCCAGCTCCTCGGTGGTGTGTTCGGGTTCGGTGTACTTGACGTGGTTGAGGCGTTGGCGGTCGAGCTCGGTGAACCTGATGCCGTTGGTCTCGTGGGTGATGAGGAGATCGAGGACGGTCCAGACGAGCGTGAGGCAGCTGTCCTCGCCGGGGAACCGGCCCATCACCTTCGTCCGGCGCTTCACCTCGCCGAGGGACCGCTCGAGCAGGTTGGTTGAGCGCCACCGTCGGCGGTGGCGGGGCGGATAGCGCAGATGCACGACAAGCGCGTCGAGATCCTCGGCGAGGCACTTCGCTGCAGCGGTGAAGCCATCCCTTGTCGAGCTGGTCGACCAGGGCTTGGAGTCGCTGCTTGGCGTCTGCCTTGCTGATCGCGTCCTCGAGCGCTTGCCAGTAGGCGTGCTTGACGCGTTCGCGCTCTCGTTCGGGGAGCTTGGCGTAGAGGTTGCGCGCGCGGTGGGCGCAGCAGCGTCGCCGATCAGAGGCCGGCCAGCACTGCTCGATCGCCTCGATCAGCCCGGGGGCGCCGTCGGCCACTACGAGCATCGGTGCCGCAAGCCCTCTGGCGATCAGGTCGCGCCCGAGCGCCTGCCAGTCCTCGTAGGACTCGCGCATCCCGAGCATCACCGCGAGCAGCACGCGCTCGCCGCATTCGGTGAATCCCCAGGCAACGAGGACGCCCTCCTTGGGCCCACTGCGACGCACGGCGATGAACGCGGCATCGAGGAACACGGCCACCAGCCGGGTGTCATAGACGCTTCGGCGCTCGAACGCCTCAAAGCGCTCCCGCAACTCCTCACAGATCCGCGACGCGGTCGACTTCGAGAGCTTGCCCAACCCAGCCTGCTCGCACAGTGACTCGACATCGCGCATCGACAGACCGCGCACGAACGCGCCGATCACCAGCGCCTTCAGAGGCTCGGTGCGCAACAGCTTCGGTGTCCCGGGGAACAGCTTGGAGGCGAATGTCTCCGCCGCTTCGCGAACCTGCGGGATCTCGACTGACAGCTCGCCCTCCGCGGTCTGCACCCTGCGCGGGCGAAACCCGTTGCGCAGAGCGCTGTCGTAGTTGCGCAGCCCGCGCTGATACTCAGGCCGGCGCGCATAGCGAACCCGACCCAGCCCAGGCCTCGAACTCGTCCCCCACAGCGCGTTGAATGACCAGCCGGGCACCGAGCTTAGCGAGCCCTGAGAGCGCCTCATCCGGGTTCTCACCGACCCCCACGGCGAGCATCTCATCAATCTGGTCTTCGATCTCCGCCGACGGCGGTACGGTACGTCTCACGGCGTAGGCCTCCTACTTCGTCTTGACAGGACTGGAGGAAACCTACGCCGTCACGTTGACGGCTCCCGGGGCATTTACAGCACTTCCGAGACCTCGCTTTCGCCATTTCTATGGTGTGGGGCTCCCTCTGCGAGCCCCCCGAGACGCGACCGACGAGCTTGTCCTGCTCCTGCCTGTGCGTGCGAGCGGCGTAAAGCAGAAGTCTCGATACCTCGGTTCGAGCCGCGGCAGAGTGCCCCAATGGAACGGGAGCTCAACTCCGTGCGGCTTGGGGGTCCACTACTGCTCCTGCGTAGCTGGGACCCCGGACCAGCAGCTGCTTGCCAGCTCGCGTCGCGTGTTTCGTGTCCTCAAGAGAAGTCGTCTGTCTGGCTGCTGGATTGGCGACCGAGCAGGAGTCTGCAGCGGGCGCGAACCCGGGCGGACGCCTTCTTCGTTTGCCTGGTGCGGCGATGGCTCGGCTCCAAAATGAGCAGAATGGTTGTGGTCGCGACCGGAATAGGGCAACATTCTGACCGTGGGGTGGCGACGCTGGGATGCGCTGACCGGCTGGGGGTTGGCAACCACGGCTGCGGTTGTGCTCCTGCTCGCCGTGTGTTCCACGGCGGCCGGGCGCGCCACGGACGCGTCGGTGGCGCGCGGCCTCCAGCGTCTCGTGTCCGCGCCGAGCGGCCCGATCGGCGCGATTGCGACCCTTTATCGAAACGGTCGCACGACCGTCCTCCGAGCCGGAAGGGCCGACGTGACCCGTCCCGGGGCCCCCCGCCTGGGCGATCACATGCGCATCGCCAGCATCGCCAAGGCGTTCAGTGGCGCGGTCGCGCTGCACTTGGTGGCCCAGGGCCGCCTGAGCCTGGATGACACGATCGGGCAACGGCTTCCCGGGATGATGCCGGCGGCGTGGTCGGCGGTCACGGTGCGCGAGATGCTCAACCACACCAGCGGACTGCCCGACTACACCCAGTCAGATGGCTTCCGCGAGCAGGCGACCAACGACCCGAGGGGCTACGTCTCGCCGATGCGGATCATTGACTGGGTACGCGGTGCCGGGCTGAACTTCACGCCGGGCTCACGCTATGAGTACTCCAACACCGACAACATCGTCGTTGGTCTGATCGCACAGCGGGTCAGTGGCCAGTCCTACGGTCAGCTGCTCTCGAGGATCGTCTTCCGGCCGGCTGGGTTGACGCAGACGACATTCCCGACGCTGAGGTTCTCGCTGCCGGCGCCGTTCCTACACGGCTATGAGGTCCGGCCGGGCAAGCCACCGCAGGACGTCACCACATTTCTGAGCCCGAGCGGTGCGTGGGCATCGGGCGCCATCGTCTCCACCCCGGCTGACCTCGGCGCGTTCATCCGGGCGGATCTCGGCGGCCGGTTCTTCGGCAAGACACAGGGACGTCAGCAGATGCAGTTCGTCCGCGGCTCTTCGAGCCCGGCCGGTCCCGGCAGGAACTCGGCGGGTCTGGCGATATTCCGCTACCAGACGCGCTGCGGCACCGTCTACGGTCACACCGGCAACTTCCCCGGCTACGTGCAGTGGGCCGCGGCCACGGCCGACGGCCGGCGATCGGTGACGACTTCGCTCAACATCGCCGCGCCGACGGGCGCCCTGCTGGCGCAGCTGCGCTCGGTCCAGGCATCGGCTGTCTGCGCGCTGCTCGGCAGGTAACGCCTAGGGACGCCGACCACCACGTGATCGCCCGCTCCGTCAGATGGCGGCACGACCCCGTCGGCCGCGACGGTCGCGCCGGTGATCTAGCTGCCCCGGGCGAGGCGAGGAACCCGATGACCTCGGCGATCTCGTCGGGTTCAGCCGCCCGTGGATCGTGGTGGCGCCGACTGCAACTGTTTGATCACGCGGCTGGATACCCGTGTAGGCCGACCCGGAGGCGACCGTGTTGACGCGAACGCCGCGGGTGCTGGACTCGGCCGCCCCCGACCGGGTCATTGATGTCCGCGGCCAAAAACCACGAACCAATCCCGCCGCTCCGCTCAACACTTCCGCAATCACGAAGATCCAGAACTCTGGGTCAGCGTCGACGCCGCTGGCGAGGCTTCTCCTTCGGAACGGCTGCGCAACTCTCGCCGGGGTGAGGTCTCGCTGCCGCTGCCTCGACGGTCGGGGCGGAGAAGCGGCAACGGACGCGAGGCCCCGTATGTATCTCCGTCCGCTACTCAATCCGGGCAAGAGACGCCACTGTCCCGCATGCCCAGCAAGCGGGGAGCCGGCGCGAGTTCGGGGCGCGCGCTCCTCTCAGGCGAACACCGGAAACAGTTACTCGCCTGCTCCGCTCATGCCGAGCGCACACACGACTGCGGGCTTCAGGCGCTTCGTCTCCAGGCGCACCTCGGAGAAGCCGGCCCGGGGGAGTGACGCCGCGATCTCCCGGCCCTTGGCCTCCGACGTATCGTCGCTCGCCCCTGGACCGCGCGGCTGGTGGACGATGGCGATCGCCCCATCAGAGCGCAGCAAATGGCGGAGCTCCTCAAGGCGCGCGTCGGGCTCACTCCAGAACAGGACCGTGTTGACGGCCAGGATCTTGTCGAACGGCGCCTCGAAGACGGGCAGTGCGTCGACGGAGCCGAGGCGCAGGTCAACCACCCCCAGCCGGATGCCCTCGGCGTTGCGCCTGCTCGCCTGGCGGAGCATCAGCTCGGAGTGGTCGATCCCGCACACGCAGCCCTCCTGTGCGATGTGGCTGAGCTCGCGTATCGCGAGGCCCGGCCCGAAGCCGATCTCCAAGGCAAGGGGACGTTCATGGCGCAAGATGGCCTGGTGCCGATCGGAGAGCTGGCTCTCCGCACGGGCGTGGCGACGTCGGCGCTCCGCTATTACGAGCGCGTGGGCTTGCTGTCACCCACCGCGCGGGTCGGACAACGAAGGCACTACCCGGCGTCGAGCGCGGAGCGCGTGGCACTCATTCGCCTCTGTCAAGACGCCGGCTTCACGCTCGCGGAGATCGGTCGACTGCTCGCCGCTCGGAGCCGGGGTCGGCGCAACTGGAGTGATCTCACCGAGCGCAAGATCACGGAGCTTGATGCTCGCATCGTGGACGCACAGCAAGCGAAAAAACTGATCGAGCACGCTCTCCAATGTGCACATCGCGATCTGCTCGCCTGCCCTCAGTTCCGCTCCGCGCTCGAGGCTCAGCTCGAGCGTCTCGGTGATTGAAGCGCCGACGATCGCAAGGGACGAGCTGCCAGAACGCGGCTGGCGGCTCGCAGCACTCCTGCTTCCGACCTACCCCCGTCGTGAAGCGGCAGTCAGCGACCGTCGATTTCCTCCGCTTCACAGAGCTGCGAAGGGAACGGGTGCGCAACGCTCGCATGTGGCAAAGCTCGCTGCCGCTCCACCACTCCGTGCGGGAGCGGCAGCCAGCGATACTCGCCTCAGCACGCCTCCCGGTGACGTGCCTACCGACAGAATCCGAGGCGCCGCAAGGCGGCGCGTCAAAGTGCAGGCCGGGTCGCATGAGCCGGACTAGGAGTAATAGGCTCGCCCGACACCTCAACGAAAGGACCCACAATGGCCATCGGCCTCAGACTCAAGTTTCCGGGGGGAACCCAGGAGCAATACCTCGCGGTGCACGACCATCTTGACATCGAGAACAGGCCACCCCACGGGCTGATCTTTCACTCATCCGGTCCGATCGACGGGGGCTGGGGCGTACTCGACTTCTGGCACAGCCGCAACGCCTTCGACCAGTTCGCTCAGAGCCGGCTCATGCCAGCCGTCGCAAAGCTCGGCGACCGCGCGCTCCCCGGGCCGCCCGACATCAAGGAATTCCCAGTCCACAACTACACCACGCCCACGCTCTAGCCGCCGCCCATCGCGGGTAGACGCGCTCCGTTGTTAACTCCCGCGGTACCCGCGGCGGCGGACGTGCCCCGGTGACAACAGCCACGACGAGGACCAGCGGTCCGAGAGACGAGCTTCTCGTGCTCCTGCTTGTGCGTGCTAGCGGCGTGAAGCAGAAATCTCGATACCTCGGTTCGAGCCGCGGCGAGATCGTGCAGCCGGTCGATCCCGAGCTGCATGAGGTCTTCGCGACGTTTCGTGACCCGGCGGGAAACGTTCTTGGCATCTACCAGCAGCCCGGGTTGGCGGAGGCTGAGGGACACGAGGCGTAAGCACTTGCATCGTCCGGGTGGCTTCGGCTGCTGCTCGGGAGCGCCAGGAGCGATCGTCCGGTCCCCATTTCAGACCACGCGACAGGCCGGTCGCTCGGAAGCGAGCGCGACCGAGTTGCCTGAGGTCGCGTCGCGGCCCCGGGTACTCGGTGTATCCGCGCGATGGCGTGGCGCGCTCAAGCACGCCTCACGACCGCCTGGATGAGTGTTATCCGCTCCTCTTGCACGTTGCGAGCTAACGAGGTCATACGCGCCTGGAAGTCGGGCATCAGCAGCTCAAGCGTCAGCCCCGGCGCTCCGCTGGTCATCCCGTGCCCCTCGGAAGCGGCCTGCTGGATGCTCGACTGGGTGCTTAGGCCTTCCTGCCAGGCGACCTCCGCGAAGCCGGCGCGGGCCAAGAGCTCGCGCATCTCGGTGGGCGTGAGAAGAAAGCTCTGCGTTGCCTGATCGGCCCACGGAACCGGGTAATGAAGCTCCCCGCCTGTGCCGGCCGCGACCTCAAAGAGCGCGTAGCGGCCGCCTTCACGCAGCACCCGGTGGATCTCTTCGGCGACACGTGCTTTCTCGTCGATGTTCTGCCAGACGGCCTCGCTCCAGGCGACGTCGAAGCTCTCGCCTTCAAAGGGCAGGTCGCGCGCGTCGCCTTGGACGACGTTGATTCGGCCGGCAAGGCCGCTGCGCTCACAGAGAACGCGGTTGAGCGCGCAGAAGCGCTCCGTCGGATCGAGCGCGGTTACCTGCGCGTGGAAATGGCGCGCGAGCGTGCGACTGGGGCCGCCGATTCCCGCGCCGATGTCTAACACGCGCTCATGGCCTTGGATTGCAGCGAGCCTGGTGAGCGCCAGCGTGGCGGGGCGGCCGAGCGCATGAAACTCGTCGAGCCCAGCGAGATCGTCGGAGTCGATGCGATCGGGCGAGAGGCCCGCCGCCTCGAGCGCGCCAAGCACGCGCTCGGTCAGGTCAGGACCCTCGTAGTAGTCGAGCCCAGCCTCATGCTTCTCGGTCACGAGGGGGTACATACCACGACCTGCGCGGGAGCAGCCAGCGCGCATGCGAGCGGCGCCAGCACGCCGGCACGGCGTCCACGGGTAGGCAGCAACCGATGGGCAGCGCCACGGCCGGCATGGCGGAGTACCGCGGCCACGGCGAAGCAGGTGTCGGGCGTGCGAGACGAGGGGGCCCCGCTCGTCGCCAAAAACGAGGAGCCGGGTGCTTACACGCCGCGGACCGAAAAGAAGACCGCGTCGAGGAACAGCGCGGCCGGTCGGGCGCTCGTGGTGGCCGGGAATGGAGCGCGCTGTCGTTTTCCAAGCTCACCGCGGACCGGCAGCGTGATGGTTCCAGGCAGTTGCGCGTCGCGTCACCCGAATCGGCTCGCGATGATCTGTGCTACCTCGGCGGGGTCGGGCATCTGTGCGATCTCCTGACCGAGGCTCGTGGCGGCAGCTCGCACTTCTGGGTCGGATAGCACGTGGTCGGCCGCGACGCGGATTGCGTCTGGCGTGACGTCCCCAGGTTCAAGTGCAACGCCGGCGCCGGCGCGGACGCAGACGGCCGCGTTCAGGAACTGGTCGGCGAATTGCGGCAGGCACGGCTGAGGCCGTCCGTGTGCGAGCGCGGCGAGGAAGACGCCCGAGCCAGCGTGCGACACGACGGCGGAGCAGTGCGCCATCAGTTGGGTCTGGGGTATGTAGCGTGCCACGTGTACGTTCGCCGGCTGCTCGCCAAGCACAGCGGGGTCTCGATCCGGCCCGACGGTCACGACCACCCGTAGTGGCAGGTCGCGCAGCGCCTCGACGACGACCGAAAGCAGGCACGCGTCTGTGGCAAGCACCGTGCCGAACGTCACGTACACGAGTGGCTGTGCGACGCTGCGCGCAATCCACTCCGGCAGTGCCTCCTCCCGGCCGGCGGCGAACGTGACCGGTCGGAGCAGCTGCACTTCCGGCACGTGTTCGGTCTTCGTGGTCTGCAGGCTCGGGGGATAGATGTCCACGTAGAGGTGGTCGTAGCTGCCCGCATGGGGCCGCGCCAGCAGTTCCTGCTGCGCCCACAACGGAGCGAGGACGTCGCTCACGTCGGCCGTGACCTCGGCCGGCATCAATCGGCCAAAGGAGTGAGTCACGCTTGGCACTCCCACTGCTGCGGCGGCGATCGGCGCGGCGAACTCAGCGGCGTCGTGAATCACCACCGACGGCTTCCAGCCGCGCACGACAAGCAAAAGGTCGGCCAGCATCGCAGGCGCGCGCACATCGGCGAACACTCGAATGAATACTGGTCCCGCACGCTCAAGGGACGCCAGCGCTGCGAGCTCCGGGAACCTCCGTTCGGCCTGCTCGAGGCTGTCGTTGAGATTGAGGCCGGCTGTCGTCGTCTCGAAACCGTCGCTGCGCAAACGCCGACACGCCTCGGCTGCCGTGGCCCACAGGACGTCATCCCCGCGATCACGAAAAGCTTGAGCCAGCGGAACCATCGGATGGACGTGACCCCACCCCGGCGTAGTTGTGAAGAGCACACGCATGGCCAACGGCCGAAACGCTACCGGTACCGGCCAGGAAACTCGGACGAGCCCGCTCGGCACCGCATTCGTCCACAAGCGGACGCGACCCGAGCTTGTCGTGCTCCTGCTTGTGCGTGCGAGCGGCGGAAGCAGAAGTGTCGAGACGCCGATTCGAGCCGGCGCAGAGTGCCCCAATGGAACGCCTTCGACACCCGCGGCCGATCTCGGCTTGCTCCTGCTTGCTCATGTCCGCTTGCGGGACCACAGCCGGCGGCGGGTTCGTCAACTCGCCTCCGGCTCTCAGGTGGGAGTCCGGACCAACGTGCTGCTCTCGCCGCAGCGCAGACGCGAGCCGCTTCCGAGTGTTTCGCCCGGGTATGTCGAGATAGCGTGTGTTCGAGCGGTCACTCACGCGGTGGACATCTCCGCTTGGTCCGGGGAACTCTTTTTTGGCGTGGCGACGAGCTGCTCGGTGGGTATCAAGCGACTGAAGAGCAGCGCGATCAGCGCGAAGATGGCCAGCACCGACAGCGCCTTGCGCAGCCCGACGAGTCGCGCAGTTTCGTTCTCTTCGACGATCGCGTCGGTTGCCCTGGGCGGCGCGTGAGCCTTCTTGAGCCCCGCTTCCAGTTCGGCGTCAGAGACGAACGGCACTCCGCCCGAGAGCTGGCTGGATGCCTGGGATTTGACCGTGGCGGGCACAGCGGAGTTCTGCTTCACGCCGGTCAGGAACGATGTTGTCAGAGCAGCGATGACGATCGCGCCGGTGAGCGCCGTGCCGACCGAGATTCCGAGGTTGGTGATCGTGTTCTGCAGGCCGCCGACCTCGTCGCTGTGCTCGTCGGAGACGGAGGAGACGGTGATCGCGCCGAGCTGCGAGGCCAGACACCCGACCCCGACACCCGCGAGCAGCATCGGCCAGGTCGTTATCTCCGCACCCGCCCCCCCGTCGAGCGACGCCACCATCACCACGAGGCCCGCGAACAGCATCACGAAGCCGATTCTCACGACTCTTCGCGGCGAAGCTTGCGGGAAGAACTTGGGAATGCCGGCGGCCGCGATGATCAGCGTCAGCGAGAGCGGCAGCAGCCGCACACCGGTTTCGATCGCCGATAGCCCCAGCGCCACCGAGAGGAACAGCGGCACCGCGAAGAACAGGCCGCCCTGCAGGAAGTACTGGAAGAGGAACGCGGTTAGGCCACCGCGCAGCAGCGGGTTGCGGATGCTCTTCAGGTCGATCAGCGGCTCGCTGCCGCGCGCGATCACCCGGTTCTCCCACGTCAGAAACATCCACAGCACGATCCCGCCACCGAGGATCAGCCAGATCACCGGCGAGAGGCCGAGCCACTCCGGGGCGCCCGGCTTGGGCTGCACGAACCCCCACGTTCCCGAGCGCAGGACCCCGAACACGATCAGACCGAGGCCGACCGCGGAGAGCGCGGTCCCGACCAGATCCAGTCGCACTTCCTTCGCTGCGCTGCCCTCGGCCATGCGGCGGGCAAGGAAGAGGATCGCGATCACGACCAGGACCTCGCCGGCGAACACGTAGCGCCACGAGAGGTAGGTCGTAAACAGACCACCGATGATCGGGCCGACCGCTATCGCGATCGCGGCGGCCGAGGCGACCAGACCGTACGCGCGCGGCCGCTCCTCGCGTCCGTAGTTAGACGCGACGAGCGCGACGATCGCCGGCAGGATGAGCGCGGCCCCGATGCCCTCGAGGCATGACCAGCCGAGCAGCAGCACGCCGAGGCTTTGCGAGATCGCGGTGATGAACGATCCGCAGCCGTAAATCACGCACCCGATCGAGAAGGCACGCTTGCGGCCGATGATCTGGCCGATCTTCCCGCCAGTGATCATCAACGACGCCATCACCAGCGTGTACAGCGTGATGGCCGTCTGGATCCCGGTCACGGTAGTGCCCACGTCCTTGGCGACCGTCGCGATCGACACGTTCATCACCGAACTGTCGAGCATCATCAGGAACTGGCCCGCGCACAGCGTCACGAGAACTGCGCCAGCCGCGGCCCCATTACGACCCGCCATCTCAATTACCTCGCCTGTCGCAGACCTATTGGCCAGCTTCGCCCTGATGTCGCCTCACGACCACGAGTCCACCCTACAGCGGACTCTCGCCCATTAGTAGGAACCCGCAGCGACGCCCGGGCTCCTCTCGAGCTTGACCGCACCGGAGCCGCCGTATTGCCGCCCCCTACGAGAATGCCGGTGTCGAACCCGACTAGCTCACGACTGCCCGCAGTAAATGAGAAGTCTCGCAAGCGCCCAGCGAGACGATCGCAGCTCGTCGAGGATGTCGACTACTTTGAGCGACTCCCACCGTCTAACGCGAATGTCCGGTCGCCGCCAGCGGTGATGCTCGCTAGTCGAGGGCGTCCGTTTTTCTGTGTAGGCGGGTTTTGTTGTCAGTCGGGTAGCCGGTTTCCGAAGTGGATCTTGAACGCGAGCATTGCCTTTGTCCAGCCGCGGGTCCTGGTCCATTGCGGGACGGCGTTTGCGATCGCGAGGTAGATCAGCTTGCGGGCGGCGTCCTCGCTGGGGAAGCTTCCCTTGGTCTTGATCGCCTTTCGGAGCTGCCGGTTGAGTGCCTCGATCGCGTTCGTGGTGTAGATCACTCTGCGCACTTCGGGCTCGAACGCCATGAACGGCGTGACGTGCTCCCACGCCGAACGCCAGGCCTGCCCGATCACGGGCAGTTGCTCTCCCCACTTCTCTTCGAACGCCTCGAGCGCGAGCAGCGCCTGGTCGGCATCGAGGGCGATGTAGATCGGCCGTAGATCTTTGGTGACCTGCTCATACTGCTTGCGGGGCACGTATTTCAGGCTGTGGCGGATCAGATGAACAATGCACGTCTGGATGGTCGTGGCCGGGAAGGTTGCTTCGATCGCCTCGGGGAACCCCTTCAGGCCGTCCACGCAGCAGATCAGGATGTCCCGCACGCCGCGCTGCTTGAGGTCGGTGAGGACCTGCATCCAGAACTTGGCGCCCTCGTTGGCCTGAAACCACATGTCGAGCACTTCACGCTCGCCGTCCATGTTGATCGCGAGCGCGAGATAGCAAGCCCTGCGCTGCACCGACCCGCCGTCGCGGATCTTGAGCACGAGCGCGTCGAGGAACACGACGGGGTAGACGTCATCCAGCGGCCGTGTCTGCCAGGCGCGGGCGTCGTCCATGACCGCGTCGGTGACTTTGCTGATCAAATCACGCCCGACCTGGACCCCATAGATCTCGGCGAGGTGCGCTTCGATGTCCCGCGTCGAAAGACCACGGGAGTAGAGCGCGAGGATCTTCTCGTCAAACCCCTCAAAGCGCCGCTGGCGCTTTCTGACGATCTGCGGCTCAAACGTACCCACACGGTCCCTGGGCGCGTCGATCCGCACCTCCCCCTGCTCGGTGATCAGCGTCTTCGGCGTGCTGCCGTTCCTCGCGTTCCCAGCGCCGCCCGGCGGCTCCAAGTGCGGCTCATAGCCCAGGTGGTCGGTGAGCTCGACCTCCATCGCGCGCTCCACCAGCCGCTTCGTTAGCTGCGAGAGCAGCCCACCGGGCCCGACGATCTCCTCCTCGTCCTGAGCGCCGGCGAGCAGCTCGTCGAGCACCTCGTCCGGCAGCAGCTTCTTGACCCGGTCCGGCAAATCCGCCACCCCGGGAGGGATACCAGCATCGCGCCCGCTGGCATTTCGCTGCGCTCGCCCTACGAGCTCGCTCCGCGAAACGCCAGCGGCAACCTCGTCCTGCGTCTGCACCTGCGTCGCAATAGGCATGAGTCTCCTTTCGACTCAATGCCTACACAGAAGCCCGGACACTCCCCGCTAGTCCACGAGAGCGAGCGTCATGGTCCTGTCGGTGATCTCAGGACACGCCGTGGCGGACCCACCAGAAGCACAATCCGACTAGGACAAGGGCGAGGCCGACAAAGATGGCTGTCCGTAGCCCTGGAGCGGCCAGTAGCGGCTCGCGGGCTGATAGGTGACGGCCAGGTGAAACTTGGCTGATAGCTGATTGATGCAGGCCTGGAAGGTTTCTTGGTTTGCAGGTTGGTGGCCTCCGCCGACCGAGGGTGCTCCGCCGTCGACCGGGGGTGCACCGATGTCCGGGCAGGCCGTCTGGAGAAATCTGTGGAGCGATTGGGTTGTGGGGGCGCGGCCCGCTGCATCGACGATTCGACTTGAGAGAACCCAGGTGTTCGGGATGCTTGGGTTGCCGGCCACGAACGTTTCGCCTAAGGGACCACCTTCAAATCCGATGTTGGTGGCCGATTGCAAGGCGGTCGTGGTGTGCGCCGGGCCGATGAGATGGGGTCGTATCCAGTAGGTCACGATCAGCCGCGCGCCGACGAAGGCGACGAGGGTTGTGGCCATCGCGGGCAGGGTGCGGCGTATCAGCGCGCTGGCGGTGACGGCAAGCGCGATCAGCACGATCTTGGTCGCGAGCCAGCGGGCGCGAGTGACGCTCTGCGTCCAGGCGAGCCTGTAGGTGCCGTTCTCCAGCTCGCGCGCGAGGAGCGGCGCACCCCAGAAGATCCCGGTGATGACCGGGATCGCGAGCAGAAGCGGGCCGAGCAGGTTTCGCAGGAAGCTCTCGCGGGAGGCGAAGGTGGCGTAAACCGTGGCGCAGTCGGTCGCGATCGAGCGTGAACTCGTAGACGGGCCGTGCGCATTGCACGCCGCTATCCCGCTGGTGTCGTAGAGATCGCGCAGGTGCGAGCCGCTTATGCCCAGGACCACCGCGGCGACCGCCAAGAAGATCACCGCGACCGCGGCTTGGACGCGGAACTGCCGGCAGGTCAGCCAGATCATTGCCGAGCCCCCAGCTCTTGTCCGCCGTCGCCTCTCTCGGCGGCAGCCTGGCCCATGTAGGCGAGCACCAGATCTTCGAGGCTGACTTCCTCGACAGTCCAGGCAGGGTCGAGGATCGGCTCGTCGGTGCGTACGAGCAGCGTGCTCTGGCGGTCAGTGTGGCTCGCCTGGATGACCTGCTGGCTCTGAGGGAGCGTGGCGGGGTCCTTGCGGGGCCCGGCGAGCCGGCGGTGGGTGGCGAGCAAGTCCTTGACGTCGTCGGCGAACTGGACGCGCGAGCCGGCCAGCAGCACGAGGTAGTCGCAGACGCGCTCGAGGTCGGCGACCACGTGTGAGGAGAGGATCACGCTGACCTCGTGCTCGGCAGTGATCTCCATCAGGCTTGCCAGAAACTCGCGCCGCGCGAGTGGGTCAAGGCTCGCTACGGGCTCATCGAGAAGCAGCAGCTCGGGTCGCTTGGCGACGGCGAGCGTGAGCGCGAGCTGTGCGCGCTGCCCACCGGAGAGCTGCCCGGCCCGCTGAGTTGGATCGAGTGCGAGCTGCCCGATCCGAGTACGGGCCAGGCGACTGTCCCAGCCGGGGTTCAGATGAGCGCCGAGGGACAGGTGATCGCCGACGCTCAGGTGCGGGTAGACAGGTATGTCCTGGGCGAGGAAGCCGATGCGGCTCAGTTGCGCTGGAGTTGCCGCGACCTGCTCCCCAAGGACTGCGATCGTGCCGGATGTCGGCTTCAGGAGTCCGACCGCCAGGTGCAACATGGTCGTCTTGCCCGCCCCGTTGGGGCCGACGAGACCCGCGACCCGTCCCGCCGGGATCTGCAGCGTGCAGTCACTGAGCGCCCAGCGACGCCCGTAGCGCTTGCCCAGAGCGCTCGCCTCCAAGACGGCGCTCAAGCTACGACTTCCAAAGTGGCGGACCGAAAGGTGTCGCGGAACAGCGCCTCGATGCTCTCGTCATCCAGCCCGGCGCGGCGAGCCTTGACGAGCCACCGCTGCAGCTCTCGGCGCAGCGGCGCGTGGGCCGCAAGCGACTTGTCGCTCAACGTCCTCGTCACGAACGTCCCGACCCCCGGGCGTGCCGCCACCAGTCCTTCGTGCTCCAGCTCCCGGTACGCCTTGAGCACGGTGTTGGGATTGATCGCAAGGCTTGCGACGACCTCCTTGACCGTCGGCAGCTGGTTGCCCTCGCGTAGCAGCCCGAGTCTTAGCGCCTGGCGCACTTGCTGAACGACCTGCTGATAGGGCGAGACGCCCGAGCGGGAGTCCAAGTGAAACTCGATCACGCGATCAACTCCATTCCACTAGATAACTAGCACAATAGAATCATGGCGCATCTCCCCTGTCAAGCGGCGTGACGAACCGGGGTGCGCGACTTCTAAGGCCGACCGAAGCTCGGCGGCCAGCACGCCGCACAGTCGTGAACAACATCCGTGGTTGCTGGTGGAGCTGACGCTCGGCTACCACGCGAAAGCAGGCACCTGCGCGGGCCGAATCGCGCCAGCGCTTAGGGACGATGTGTGCGAGGTGCGTGAAGCAGAAGTGTCGAAACCTTGGTTCGGGCCGCGGCAGAGTGCCCCATTGGAACGTCACCGGCACGCACTCCGCTGCATAGGCTGCTGCTTCGTTGCCCTGGCGAGCACGGGCGTGCGTCGCCGGGGGCTATCGCGACGGAGCTGCGAGATGAGTGCGAAGCCAGGCGGAGGTCTACTCGTGGTCCCACTCGCCCGACGCGATCGCGAGGATGGCGCGCTCGAAGCCGGACGCCGGGGCGTGCAACGCCGACTCGGCGAGCCCCAGGTTCGGAAGTGCCACGATGGTTTGCACGTCGAGTCCTGTGACCTCAGCGGCAATCGCGACGTAGTCGACGAGATCTAGATACTCGACGATCACCGGGCGAGCCGCTGCAGCAGCTCGCGATCCTGCTCGATGATCCGCCGCAGCCTGGCCTTGAACTCCGGGTCGCGACGGCGACGCTCGGCCGCTTCTCTGAGCGCCTGCTTCACGGTCTCGTTCAGGCTCGTACCCTCGGCGCGGGCGAGCGCTTCGGTGTCTGCGGCGAGCTCGTCATCCAAGCGCACCGTCAAGTTCCTAGCCATGACGTCATGGTAGCGAGACGCCATGGTTGCTCCCTGGGCGAGCGCGCAGGAGGATCAGCGAAAACCTTTACCGAGGAGCAACCATGACACCTTCACTGCTGGATGCAGCCGGACGTCGACGCTCGCCGGCGACGATGCCGGGCTATCTGTGCGGCCGGGCACCCAAGAACAAGGGCATGCACTTTCCCGCGGATCCACCGCGAGTCGAGGAGATCATCACGGTGATGCGTGCTGCCGGTGGCAGCGCGCACGGCCTGCGCGTTCGAGGGCTCATCGCCGTACTCTGGCGCTCTGGGCTGCGGATCTCCGAGGCGCTCGCGCTAACCGAGTCCGACGTCGATCCGCACCGCGGATCGGTGCTTGTGCGCCACGGCAAGGGCGACAAGCGCCACGAGGCCGGCATGGACGACTGGGGATTCGAGCACCTCAAGCGGTGGATTGAGCGACGCGTGGAGCTCCCTATCGGGCTGCTGTTCTGCGTCATCGACGGATCCACGCGCGGCCGAGCCTGGTCTGCCACCGCCGTGCGTGCGGAGCTGCGCCGACTTGCGCTCGAGGCTGGAGTCCGGCGCCGCTTCGCTCCGCACCAGCTCCGTCATGCTCACGCGATCGAGCTCGCCCGCGAGGGCATCGCGGTAAATCTCATCCAGCGCCAGCTCGGACATACCGACCTCGGCACCACCTCGACCTATCTCCAGGGCATCGACCCGGCCGAGATCATCAACGCGGTGCACTCACGCCGCGCGCCGATGATTCCGGCAACCGCTGGGCTGAGTCTGTAGAGGGCATCGCTGCCGCTCCTTCGCCGACCTGGTGCTGGAGCGGCAGCGGACGGCGCGGCCACGAAGGTATTTCGGTTCCTCAAAAGGGATCGTCTCGACTTGACTGCCGGAAAGCTCGGCAAGGAGGAGCTGGACGGATGCGAGATCGGACCGCTGGTCCTCGTTCTTTCCGCAAGCCTCGCGTTGGGTGCTTGCTCGCGCTCGCAATGCTCGGCTAGCAGCCGCGTTTGGGGCGACTGTCTTGACGTTCATGATGGCTGGTCTACCAGCCCGGCTACGTGCGGTATCGTTCGTCACGAAGTCGATTCGCCTCCGCCAGGGGTCAGGGAATCCGGTCCAAGTCCGGAGCTGACGCGCAGCGGTAGGGATGCGGAGACGGCCACCACGCCACTGGATCCCCGGGTACGGGAAGGCGGTCCGATCCCATGTATCCAAGTCCGAAGACCTGTCGACTTCCCGCCGGAGGGCATCCGACGGGACCGACAATCGCGGCCTCGCGAACTAAGCCGCCGGCAAAGGAGACGCACCCATGGCACGAACCGCCGTATTGGGCTTCCCCCGTATCGGCGCTGACCGCGAGCTGAAGAGCGCTCTCGAGGCGTACTGGTCGGGAGGATCAACTGCAGCAGCCTTGCAGGACACCGCGCTCGCTCTGCGCGCTGAGAACCTTCGGCGTGGGGTGCAGGCCGGCATCGACGTGCTCCCGGTCGGGGACTTCGCCCTGTATGACCACGTACTCGACGCCGCCGAGATGGCGACGATCATCGCCGAGCGGCACGGCGGCGCAGGCGCCGGTGGGCTACCGGCACATTTCCTAGCCTGCCGCGGGGCGGACGGTGTCGCACCGCTTGAGATGACCAAGTGGTTCGACACCAACTACCACTACCTCGTTCCCGAGCTGCGTTCGGACCAAACGTTCGCGCTGCGACCCGACAAGTGGATCGCTCACTTACGCGAGGCTCGTGAGCTTGACGCGAAGGTTCGCCCCGCCGTGCTCGGGCCGCTCTCACTGCTGCTGCTCTCCAAGGGGCTCGCGGAGCCGCTCGTACTGCTGCCGCCTCTCACCGAGCTCTACGTGGAGCTGCTCAAGATCCTGGCGGCCGAAGGCGCCACCGAGGTGCAACTCGACGAGCCGGGGCTCGTCCTGGATCGCACCGAGACAGAGCTGGACGCCTTCGCAAGCTCCTACGCCGCGCTCGCTGCCGCGGGCGGCCCTGGGGTCTGCCTGGCCACCTACTTCGGCGGCCTGGACGCAGCGACCCTGGCTCGGATCTCCGCGCTGCCCATCGGCGAGCTGCATATCGATCTCGTGCGTGCCCCGGAACAGCTCGACGCCGTGCTCGCGGCTCTGCCTGCCGATGCCCGGTTGTCGGCTGGCGTTGTAGACGGCCGTAACGTGTGGGCTACCGAGGCAGACGTCGCGCTGGACCGCCTCGAGCGGATCGTCGAGCGGATCGGGACCGAGCGGCTGACGATCGCCTCGTCCTGCTCGCTGCTGCACGTCCCGTACAGCGCCGCACGCGAGACGGAGCTTGACCCGGAGCTGCGCTCCTGGCTGGCGTTCGGCGAGGAGAAGCTGGCCGAGCTGGCCCTGCTGGCCCGCGCGCTCGAGGCTGATGGCGACGACCGAGACCGGCTCCTTGCGGACTCCCGCCGCCGATCGGGATCTCGTCGCAGCTCTCCGCAGACCAACGACGGCGCGGTGCGCGCCCGCGTGGCGGCACTCGGACCCGCAGACTACGAGCGCAGCAGCCCGATCGACGTACGCCTGGAGACGCAGCACAAGCGGCTGGGCCTTCCCGAGCTACCGACGACGACCATCGGCTCCTTCCCGCAGACCGCCGAGATCCGCGAAGCACGCCGTCGGCGCCGTGCAGGCGAGCTCAGCGACACCGACTACGACGCGTTCATCCACGAGCAGATCGAGATGGTGGTTCGCGAGCAAGAGGAACTCGGCCTGGACGTCCTCGTCCACGGCGAGCCGGAGCGCAACGACATGGTGGAGTACTTCGGCGAGCAGCTCAAGGGGTTCGCATTCTCGCGCTGGGGCTGGGTGCAGTCCTACGGCAGCCGCTGTGTGAAGCCGCCAATTCTCTTTGGCGACGTCTCGCGGCCCGGTCCGATGACCGTTCGCTGGTGGCGGGATGCACAGGCGCTCACCGACCGCCCGATGAAGGGCATGCTCACAGGGCCGGTCACGATCCTGCAGTGGTCGTTCGTGCGCGACGACCAGCCTCGCCGCGAGACGTGCACCCAGATCGCGCTCGCGATCCAGGACGAGCTCTCAGACCTCGAGGCGGCCGGAGCGGCGGTGATCCAGATCGACGAGGCCGCCTTGCGCGAGGGACTGCCACTGCGACGTGCCGACCAGGACGACTACGTGCGCTGGGCGATCGATGCGTTCCGCTTGACGGCTGCGCCGGCGCGGCCTGAGACCCAGATCCATACCCACATGTGTTACTCGGAGTTCGCCGAGATGATCGAGCACATCGCGCGGCTTGATGCCGACGTCATCTCCATCGAGGCCTCACGGTCGGGGATGGAGCTGCTCGAGGTCTTCCGGGATTTCGAGTACCCGGGTCAGATCGGACCGGGCGTCTATGACATCCACTCCCCGCGCGTGCCACCGGTGCAGGAGATCGAGGGTCTGCTCGGACTCGCCGAGGAGCGCATCCCACGCGGCCGGCTATGGGTGAACCCCGACTGTGGGCTGAAGACCCGAGCATGGCCGGAGACGCGTGAGGCGCTGCGCAACCTCGTCGAGGCCGCGCGCCGTCGGCGCGCGCTTGTCGAGGCGGGCGTCGCATGAGCGGGGCAGCCGACGGCCTTCCGCCCCTCGCGACGACCGGTATCGGCAGCCTTCCGTTCGTGAGCGCGGCCAATGGCACCCGCCACGCGGTCCGGGCTTATGAGATCCCGTTCTGCCCGCAGCTGCCGGCTCTCGACGGCGACATGGTTCGCGAATGGCTCGGGACCGGCCCGCGTCGCTGCGGCTGGAGCCTTGACCGCGACCGTGAGCGCCCGGCGGCGTGGAACGCATTCCTCACCGCGCTCGCGGCGGTGCCCGCGGGCACGCGGCGTCAAACCCGGATAGTGAAGCTGCAGGTGACCGGCCCAATGACGCTGGCGATCGCCTGGAGCGCTCGGCCGGTCCGCGAGCGCCTACAGCGGGTGCTTGAGCTGCGCGCGGCCCCAACCGTCACCGCACGCGATCCCACTCCGCCCACGACCCCAGGCCGCGGTTAGCCGGCGAGACCGTCTTGGAGGACTCAGCCATGAGTGGGCGGCGTGAGCACGGATCAGGGTTTGCGTGCCACACGCTGCTGCTGGGACTAGTCGCGATTCGACGGGATCGTGGCAGTGGCACGGCAGGCTGGTGCCATTTGGCGAAGTCGCTTAGAGCGTCGCCCGCTCGATGTTCTCGGCGTCCGTGATCGCCCAGCCCAACCGCTCGATGAGCTGCGCAGCGTTGTGTTCATTGTCGAGATGCACCGGGTAGACGCGCTCTTCGAGTAGTACCGGGGCGTCGCGCCGTTCGGTTGGATCGGTCGTAACGATGATCCTGGCCATGAGATCTCCCTTGTTGACCTTTGCGGTGATGTTCGATCTGGAGGCGGACGACGCACTCCGGGCCGCGAGGAGGGAACGGCCAGGGGCGTCGTCCGTTGGTTCTGGTGACCATCCGCGCACCACGACTGATTGTCCACTGGAGGAGGCCGCGACGGTATGGTCCACTGTCCAAAGATGTCCGCTACGATCTCGACGTTCTGACGCCTCAAGCGTTCAAGCTCGCAGCTGCGGTCGCGCGCAGGTCGGCACCGCAGATAGGCACGACCGGGACGACCCAGCACAACCGGCACACCGACATGCTCGCAGCCGATCGCCGAGCTCGCGCAGGACGCGCGCGAGAGCCACATGCTGATGAACAACTGCTATCGCGACTACGCGGTCCGCAACGCCGCCCAGCTGCGTGATTTGATCGGCCGCGTTATCAGCGACTGACGAGATCGCTTGTGCCCCGCGGACGGTCGTTTTGCTTGTGCTGCTGCATACTCAAGGCCAACCAACGGAGGTGCAAAGTTGAAAATCGGACGATTGCTGCTGAGACTTGTGGTCGGCGGACTGTTCATCGGACACGGTGCGCAGAAGCTGTTTGGCTGGTTCGGCGGTCATGGGCTCGATGCGACGGCGCAGGGATTCGAGCAGCTCGGCCTGCGCCCGGGCCGGCGCAACGCGATCGCGGCCGGCGGCGCCGAGGCAGGCGGTGGGGCGCTGCTCGCTGCTGGGCTCGCGACACCACTCGCCGCGTCGGTCCTGATCGCGACGATGCTGACCGCCATCTACAGGGTGCACGCAAAGAACGGTCCATGGGCAAGCAACGGTGGCTATGAGTACAACCTGGTTCTGATCGCCGCTGTACTCGCGCTCGCCGAGCTCGGACCGGGAGAGATCTCGCTGGATGCCGCACGAGGCAAAGAGCGTTCCGGGTTCGGCTGGGCCCTTGCCTCGCTGTTCGCCGGAGGGCTGGGTGCCATGGGCGCCCACGCCGCGGCCACAGCCCAGCCTGCGCCGCCCGAGACGGGCGATGACCAGGCAGACGCGACACAAGCCTCCTCTCGCATGTGAAAAGGAGCTCACCCGGCCCGATTTGGGTTGTCTGCCCTGTAGGCGATCCAGGAGTCAAAGCTGGGACCTGTTCCTTTATCAGGAAAGACCGCAGAGAGCCCGATCAGGCGTGTTCTCTCTGCAAATGCGCACTAAAGAAGAGCTAGGCTGCTCACCGGAAACCAGCTCATTTAGGCCCATTTCGGCGGGATTAAGGCCCACGAGTGGCTCCATGGGCCTCAATCTCCGCGGGTCGGACCGGCCGGACCCGTTATGAGCGCCCAGCAGCCGCGGTGGCGAGATGGCTGACGCCGACGGGCGCCGAGCGCGAGCTGGCGGATAAGGGTCAGCGCGATCCGCTGCTCGGTCGCATCGAGCCGAGGCATCGCGACCGTGAGCACATCGGCAACCGCGTCGATGTCGGGCACGCAAAGAAGCAGCCGCAATCTCGGCGTTGGACGGAGCAACGAGAAAGTCATCGTTGATGCGCCCCTGGGTCCACACCACGCGATGAATGCCATGGCCGCGCCGCGCCGGCCTGACTGGATCCGTTCTGAGGGTGCGGTCGAAAAACCCGAAGGTCATCGCTGGGCGTGGCGCCCCCGCTTGGCCTTGATGCCCCCAGCGCGTTCGATGGCCGTCACAGGGAGCGCCACGCAGGTTCTCGTAGCCGGCGTTGTGCAACGGCTCGACGAGAAGCAGCCGTCGTGTCGGGCCCGTGAGGTGCCGCGTAAACCTGAGCGTGGATGCGACAGCGAGCTTGAGCCGCGCCGCTCTCGGAGCTCGTTGGCTGCGCGAGTTAGTCGCTCGCGGAGACTTTCACAATGCGGGAGCAGGCCTGGCGCGGATTGGAGCCTGTTCATCCGAAATCGGACTGCGTCAGCACGCGGAAACTCGTCGGGTACCTGCGCCATGCCCCCCGTCGACGTACAACACAACATCTTCAGGGAACACCAGCGCGGCTTCGTGTCGACAAGGTTTCAGCTCTGGCGCGGGGAGACGTGCGGGGTGCGTGACTGACGTCGTCTTTGCGCGCGAGCGACTCGTCGTCTTCACCACGCGGCCGCAACGGCGTGACCGGCCGCGTCGCCTGTACCGCGCTGAGGGTCTCAGACCAGTGCGCCGGCCGGCAGCACGAAGCACAGGGGTGTCCGGGATTCTGGTCCGCCGCTGTCGTTGAGGCGCGAGCCGTGTAAGCCGCGTCGCGGAGCTGCCGACAAGGTCGTCTCGGGTTTGCCGGCGTGGGCGATGATCCACTCCATGACCGCTGAGAAGTCAGCGCCCTCGGCTAGGATCGCCGCGCGCTCGATGACGACGCCGCCCGAGGCGTGCGGGCGCGGGTCCCAAGGCCGTCAAAATCCAGCCGATCTAGGAATCCGGCGCATGCGCAGCGCTCACAGCGACGCATCGACGCTAAGTCGCATGTGAGCGCCTGGTTGAGAACGACAACACAACAGCCTTCAATCGAGCCGAGCGGGGATCGGTCGCTACCACTGGCTCAGCATGTTCGCACGCTCGGCGCGGATCGTGGCCACGGATGAGGTCCGCCTTGCGTCGATAATGAGCGCGAAGAGCGGTTGCATCGCCTCGGCGCACGCTTCCAGGATCGCTAGCCTGCGGCCCGTCGCGACCGGGAAGTCGAGCTCCGCTAGTAGGTTGCTGGTAGTCAGAAGCAGGGCTCGTCCATCTTGGGGACCCTGGGGGCGATGGATGATGGAGCTCGCGGCGACGCAGAAGTTCGCCCCGGCGGACGCCGTCGGGGACCCGCGAACCGCGGCGGAAAGGCCTGAACGGCGTCAAACGGCGCCGAAAGAAAGCCCGGATAATGCCAAAGCCAAAAAGCGGTCCCAAACCTGCATCCGCTATATGTTGAGCATCCTTCCCTCTCTACAGACGAGGACGCCACTGTGACCGATTTTCTTGACAAGAAGCGGCGGGAAATCTCAGACCAGATTAAGCAGCTCGACGCGCAGCTCGAAGGACTCAACCCATTGATCAAGGAACGGGAGCGCCTGAACGCGGCAAAGTCGGCGTTAGACGGCTTGAACGCCCCAACTCCAAGCAGAGCCCCCGCTCGTCAGCAGGGACCGGGTCGCCCGCGCAGGTCGAAAACCAACTCAACCGTCGCATCCCCCACATCGGCGCTGGCGACGAAGGCCAAAGGCCGCAAACGCCGCGCGGGGCGCCTGATGGGCGCCAAAACCTGATCTGGCCTCTGAATGCCAGCGTTGGGGGGGCTTTGGGAGCATCGCGGGATGCTCTTCTCCTTCGTCTATCTCGTCTTCGTGTCCTTGTTGAAGCTGCTGGTTGGTTGCCAGCGGCCCGCGGAGGTGCTGCGCGTCAGGTCGAGCGCCCAAGACTGCGATCGAGTGATCGTGTGTTGCTTGCCGCGGCGAGTCGCCTGCTTCCTCCAGGGCACGTGGTCTGCTCGTCACCGCGCAGACTCTGCTGTGCTGGCACCGCGAACTCGTGAGGCGGAGGTGGACATACACGCGCCGCGGTCCGGGCCCGTGGGGTTCAGAAACTCGGCGCATGCCTCATGCCGCCCGCGAGTACTCATGGATGAGCCCTCCGAGCCGATCACGGCGGCTAACCGCGGTCTGGTGTTGCCGGCCGAGCGGAATCTCCTGTGGCGAGGGCTGCGGCGCGCGGCTCGAGCGCTCAGTGCGGGCGCTCGCGGTTGTAATGCTCAACGCACTCGCGTAGGACCCGCTCGAGGTGGCGCCGGCCAAGTATGAGCAGCCAGTCCAGACACTCCTCGCGCAGCGCGCACACGAACCGCGCTGGTGGAGTGCCTCGACTGGCTATTGATCCTCGCACCGGAACAAGGTTTTTGGCAGCTTCAGGCTGGCGCGCAGACCAGATCAGGATTTTGGCACCCTGCAGGCTCAGAGCAGTGCGCCGGCCGGCAGCACGAAGCGCAGTGGTGTCCGGGATTCTGTTCCGCCGCTGTCGTTGAGGCGCGAGCCGTGTAGGACGCGTCGCGGAGCCGCAGACAGAGTCGTCTCGGGTTTGCCGGCGTCGATAATCCACTCTATGACCGCTGAGAAGTCGGCGCCCTCGGCAAGGATCGCCGCGAGCGCGATGACGGCGCCGCCCGCGGATCGAACGTGATCGCGGCCAGCTGCTCGGCGCCCGGCGCGCCCAACCCCTGTGCAGAGAGCCGCTGCTCTCGGCGTCGAGGTCATCACCCGCCGATCGACCGGCGGCGCTGCACCGCGAGCTCGCCGCGACGCCGCTGGCGGCCTGAGCAGCATAACTGTAAGCTGTCGTCGTCAGCTGGCCGCTCGTAGCAGCGCGAGGATCCGCGGGTGGCCGTCGATCTTGAGCTCGTCGACGATCTCTAACTCGTCGATGCCGACGATCCGCCCCAGTCGCCGCAGACCCTCGGGGGAGAAGCCCCAGTAGACGAAGTCATCGCGCGCGTACACGTCGCCCGGGTCGTGAATCTCGATCGCGGGAGCGTCGGCGGCCAGGTGCGAGCCGTAGGTCTCGAGCACGATTTCGCCCCCTGGCGCCAGCACGTCCGCGAGCGCCTGCAGCAGCGCGACCGGGTCGGTCACCCGGTGCAGGATCCCGAAGCACAACGCAACGTCGAAGCGCTCGCCGAGCTCGCGCACATCCAGTGCGTCCATGCGGCGATATTCGACCTTCGACGCGAGCAGCCCGGCGATCGCGCGGAAGCCGACACCGCCGGTCAGCGTGACGCCGAAGCGAGCGCGCACCCACTCGACGTACTGCTCATTATCGACTGCTACAACGCGCCGCGCACCGCGGAGCTCCGCGAGGAAGCTGTAGAAACCGTCGAACGCGCCGACGTCAAGCACGCTGCGCCCCGCAAAGCGATCCGCGCCGAGCACCGCAAGGCGATAACCATGGTCGCGCGCGATCCCCGGCGTGTAGATCCCCGGCGCAAGCGCGAAGGTGTGAAACCACAGCGGAACCGAATCGCGGACGCGCTCAGCGACCGCTGCGGGCGCGCCGATGGCCTGCACGTCCGCGACGACCCGCTCTGCAGCGGACGTTTCAGGGATCGGCTCGATCGGCTCGGCCGCGCTTGCATAGGCTGCCAACGCATCAGCTCCCGTCTGTCGTTTACAGGACGTTCACATCGGTATAACAGTATGGTGCCCAGCTGCTCGCGACGCCGTGAGCGCCGCGACGCCTGCCCAGCTGAGGCGACAGGCGCAACCCGGGCTTGAGCCGCAAGCGTGTGTGCCCGCTCGCTGCTAGGGTCTCCCGGTTAGGTTGGGCGGGTTGCCCGACGCAAGTGGTGTGGGCGGTCGTAGCCTTGCTTTAAGCAATCTCCACGTTCGCGGCACACGAGAATGTAGGAGGAAGCACGATGGCTACTGGAACCGTCAAGTGGTTCAGCGACGACAAGGGCTTCGGGTTCATCACGCCCGATGACCAGTCCAAGGATCTATTCGCCCACCACTCAGCGATCCTGGGCGAGGGTTATCGCTCGCTCACCGAGGGCGCGAAGGTCTCCTACGACGCTGAGGCCGGAGACAAGGGTCCCAAGGCCGTCAACATCAAGCCGATCTAGTAATCCGACGGATCCGCGACGCTCACAACTCGCGGTGGTAATGCTCGACAGACTTTGCCTGGGAGACGCTCGAGGTGCCGCCGCCCAAGGAATGAGCGGCCAGTCCAGGCACTCCCTCGCGCAGCGTGCCGACGAAACGCTCGGCGTGCGTGTTGGCGTTCGGCGCCCTGGCGGCCGGTGGCGAAGATCCAGCGGCGAATGACATACGCCGATGCCAGTGCAACAGCGTCGCTGGCCGAACGCCCGAACGTCGTCGACCAGCGAGCGCGAGGCAATGACCGAGAACGGCGGTAAACAGGGTCCGATCGCGCGCCTAGTAGCGGACCCGCCGGCCCTGACGTCCCAGCAACCCTGAGTTCATCGCACAGCACCAGGATCTCAAGCTCGTCCGCCTCTCGCGAGCGGCCGAGCAGAACGAGCACCTCGAAGATCCGGCCAATCGCCAGACACAACAACGAGAACACGCGTCACCTCGCGTCGACGAACAAGGCGCACCAAGCTACTGAGCAAAACAGTGAACGCCGCCGCTTCCCGATCGCCCATCATTTCTGAGAGCTACGTGCAGACCGGGTGTATGCACCCCCACGACCTACACGCGTCGAAGCACACCGGCCACGGCGTCTGAAGTAAGGGTTGAACCCATCGGACGAATCATCACAACTCGCGGACGATCGAGCGCGCCGGTCCCGCTATCGCCAGCGAGGGGTCCGTTGCGGGCCGCATTCCACACGACCGCTTCAGACGGCGCGGGTGGGTAGCCTCGCCGCCTGTCCTCGCCGTCGCCGAGGACGGCAGCGGCACCCACTGCTACCCCGGCGCGGCGGGGTAGCAAGCCCCTTGTTTGTTGCGGACCCGGAAAGGGATAGTATGGGTGGTTGAGCTGACCCTGCGGGCAGGACTTCAGCCTTAGAAGCCCGAAAGCCACCGAAGCGCGATCGCGCCGAGGCGACGAGCTCGAGGCCATGATCGAGACCCCCGGGGTCTAGCTCACTGATCCACGCGTTGGGTCTCATACCCTCTTCCTCTCGCGCGGCACCTGCATGAGGGTCAGGAGGTTCTCGGCAATGCAGACGCAGCGTATCGTGAATGGAGCGTCCCCGCCGGATTCGACGTTTGTCAGGGCACCAGTGGTGCCGCAGCGCTCGGCGCGTCGCGCAACCGCGCGTCGCGCCAGCAACCGTCGCGCCACGGCGCGTCAACACCAGGACCATGTCAAACGGCGCATGTTTGAATACGTGAAGGACCACCCGCAGAGCACTACCGGCGAGATGGCCAAGGGATTGAACGCCAACCGCGGCACGATCGCCGCAGAGGTGTCGCACATGGTGAGAGCCGGCGAGATCACTAGGGGGCTAGGGGACGCCATCGCGCAAGCTCTTAGCGACCAAGCGACGTCCAACGTGCGCATCTCCGACCGACAGGTCGGGCCGACCATTACCGCCGCGCTGGATGACGGCCCTCTGCGGGGCATGCGCATCGAGGCTCAGGTCGTCGAGGGCCGTCCCCCGAGTACGGTCGATGTGCGAGCCGACGACGAAGGCACGTGCCGCTACTGCCTTGCGGCGTGGACCCAGAGCGGTCCGTCCGCGGTGTACACGTTCCTCTACCGCGTTTAGACACTTCAGGGCCATGGGCTTTCATGAATCCGTGGCCGGCCGACGACGACCCGTCGAGGTGATCCTGGATCTCGGACGTCGCGCCAAGCCCGTCCGGTGGCAGCAGCAGGGTTTGCAACGTCCGACGCGTCCCCAATCCTCGCTGTGGAGGGCGACAATCGGTCGATGACACTTCCCGACGCCCAACAACAGCGGTTGCTGGAGCGCCTGCGCCAGGCCGGCGACCAGCCGGTTGCTTTTGCCGAGCTGCACACCGCCGGGATTGACTTCCCGGCCGCCGTCGTCTCCGAGCTCGAGCTAAACGGATACGTCATCGAGCGTGTCTATGAGCACGGGCGGCTCGTCGGCGTGCGCATGCTGCATCCAGAACCCCGGGACACACTCGCAGCACACCGGCGCCGCCGACGGCCCTGGTCGCACCGATAGCCTGCCGCCGTAGACCCAGCGATCACCGCGCAGGGTGCTAAAACCCGATCGTCACGCCCCGCGCGCGTACTCGTGGAGCAGCTCGCCGAGGCGGTCTTGTCGGCGCACATGCGCCGCGGTGGTGTGGACCAGCGCAATCTCGCGATAGCGAAGCGTCTCACGGCCGGCGTGCGCAGTGTCTCGGGCTTACCGCGACAGACGGAATGGGACCGTGGTGATGACGATTCCCTCGTAGGCAATGAGGGAGGCGCGCAGGAGGTGAACGCGATTAGGGCCACGCCTGGACCGAGCTGAAGCGCGCGCGCCGAGGCATAGAAGGCCAGCACCGAAACCACCAGCGCCACCAACGTCACTCGCTGACGATCCCCTGCAGGCCTCCGTTCAACGCTCCGGTGAGGTACTTCATGGCGATGTCAGACACGCCGAACTCTCGGCGTGATTCTCGTCTCGTCTGCCACCGTCTGCGACTATCCCGGGCCTCTGGCCGCCCGAGCGTGTAGCTTGGCAGCGTGTCCGATCAGGCCCCGTGGCGTGTGAGCATCGCCCTAGACCCCGAGGAGGCCCGCGCGATTGAAGTGGCCATGTTTGCCCTCCTGCCGCACGCGCGGTGGGAGCTGCGGCTTCCTCTCACAGAGGATGAAGGCTCGCCCGCCCTCCTTATCGACGCACGCGCGGAGTCACTCGCGGATGCCGAGAGCGAAACCGAGCAGCTCTACGCGCGGGCGCGCGAGGAGGCCGGTCTACCTGCCAAGGCCGCGCTCATCCTCGGTACCCTCCCGCCGCTGCTCGCGGCAGCTCCTTACGAGCGTGTGCTCAATGAGGCGGACTCGCTCGTCGAGGAAAAGAGCTACGAGTGGGCGGTTGTGCGAGCGCAGACGGCGGCCGAGATGTACGCCAAACGCGCACTCGACCATATCGCCGACGGTGTGGTCGAAGGCGATCAGAAAGCCTCCCGATTGTTCCGGAAAGTGTCGCTGCTAGATCCAAGCGACCAGGCTTTGCTTCGGGCGCTGACCGGCGTCGCGATCGCAGCCGAGGAGTGGTGGGAGAGTTACAAGCTCCACGTCGAACGGCGGAACCAAATCGTGCACGCCGATCTGTCGGTCTCAGAGCACCTGGCTCGCGCCTCGATCGATGCCGCTAGCGCCTTCATCGCGTTTCTGCGGGAGCGGTGGGAGAACCCTGGCGAGTACCGATCTGTGCAAGGTTCCGGCCCTCGACCAGCGCCCTGAGCGCTCCCCTCTCGCCCTCATCGCGGCGCATCGATTGACAGCAGACACGCAGTGCGAGCCCCGGGTCGGTGTGGCCCATCTCGTCCATGACAACGCCTCTGTGGCAACGGCGGCAGGCCCCGTTTCTCGAGCATCTCGTTCGCCCGCTTGACTAATCCTCCGAGCACGCATGAGCGTACGTTGTCGGGGCGCACGATCGCACGGGTCTTCGTTCGTGAGAACGGCTGGTGTGGAGAATGGTACGGCATGACCTGGCTTGGCTGTCCGACATTCGCCGATTGGGAGTGGGGGATTTATCGCCTAGCTGGGCACGGTGAGGATTACTCGTGGGATGGCTCATACAATTGGGTGCATATGGTCAATTTGGGCTCGCTCTGAGTCTCTTACCCGCGTGGGTGCTTCGGTCTGGAGGGCATGAAAAACGGTGCTCAGACTTGATCACTTCGTCGAGCCCGACTACAAGCTCGGCAACGCTCGCGACGCGCACATGCGCGGGCTGGTCGCCCCCGAGCGCAGCGCAACTTGGGCCTGGCCAAGCGCGAAACCCTGCCGCGCTATTGCCTGCAGTGTCACTGCGCTTCGTCTGTAACGGCGGCTGTGCGAAGGATCGCGTCATCTCAACGCCTGAAGGCGAGCCTTGGCTGAACTACATGTGCGAGGGATACAACGCCTTCTTCCACCCCGTCGACGAGCCAATGGCTTCCTGTCCGAGCAGCAGCGCCGTGGCAGCGCTCCTGCCGAGATCACACGCCGCATCGCGGCCGAGGATGCCCGGCGTGAGGCAAAGATCTCTGCTCCTGGGCGGCATGTGAAGCCCGATTGTGGTTGCCACGCGGGCCCTGCCAAGCTGCAGCTGCCGCCGTCTCCGCTGGTGTCGCGATCTGGGTCGCGTGGTGGTTAGGCGGCCGTGCGCCTGGCCCCCAGCCAGTTTCGACGGGCACGGTGCTCGGCGACGGGCTCGTGCTCCATGCGCGCCAGCCGACGTGTGCGCCCGGCGTACCAGGACGCATAGCGGTCGACCAGCGGCGCGGCAGAGAGGCCGTGCAGGAGCACGGACAGGCCGACGGTGAGATAGACCGCCGTGAGGATCGTTGGGGAATGCGCTTGGCCGGTGTCCTCGACGATCACGGCAAATACGATCGAGGCCAGGCCGCGAGGCCCGAACCATCCGATGAAGGCGACTGTGGTTGGCCGCGCGCGGCTGCGCAGCAGCGCGAGCGCGACGGGGAGCATCCGCACGACGCTCAGGCTCAGTAGTGCGTACAGCGCCAGCTGCCAGCTGAGGGCTTCGAGCGCTGGGCCGAGCAGCACGGCGCCGAAGACGAGGAAGGTGACGGCATCGAGCAAAAGCCCCGTCTCCTCCGTGAACGCCATCGCCTCGTCGGCCTGTCGGCGCGCGAGGAGCCCGAATGTGAGGCCGGCGATGAACGCGGCGATGAAGCCCGAGCCGCCGAGGGCGATAGCGGCGCCCAAGGCCGCGATCGCGGCGGCGACCGGCACGATTTGAAGCCACGCGGGGTCGATCAGCCGTCGCCGATCGCCCGCGACGACGACAGCGCCGGCGAGCAGCCCCGCGACGATCCCGGCGAGGGCGCCGTATCCGATCTCCTCCGCTAGCAGCCGCACAGCGTGGGCGGGGCCCGTTGGCCCAGAGGCCGTCGCGAGCACTACCAGCAGGATCGGCACGCAGATGCCGTCGTTGAGCCCGCTCTCGACGTTCAGCGACTGGCGCACACGCTGCGGCAGTCGCTCGTCGGTGACGACCGCGCTGCCGAGCCCGGCGTCGGTGGGCGCGAGGATGACCGCGATAAGCAGCAGCTCGCTGAGGGACAGCGCAGGGAACAGCGCCGCCGCGGCGAGCGCCCCCGCGGCGATCGTCAGCGGCAGCCCCAGGCCGAGCAGGCGCGCGGGGATCGCGGCCTCACGCCGCAGCGCGGGCAAATCGATCCTGGAGGCGTCTGAAAACAGTACGACCGCGAGCGTTGCTTCCGCGAGCGTGCGCACGAGCGAACTCGTCGGCGCCGCGGTGAGCTCGTCGAGCACGAGCGGCCCCACTAGGACGCCCAGCGCGACCATCACGATCGCGGGCGTGAGCGGCGTACTCGACAGGCGCCTCGACACCGCCGCCACAAGCACCACAGCCACGCCGGCTATAGCAAGCTCCCATCCTATGTCGCCACTGCTCGCGTGCACTTCGATGAAATCGGGCGCTATACGCTAGATGCGCCGCCGGTGTCCACCAGACACGGTGGAGCATCGGCTCGCGGCGATCATCGCAACCGCGAGCGCTCCGCCGCGCACAGCGGCGATCGCGGGGCGATCGTGCGCATGCTCGGCCGCCAACCTGCCCACGACAGCGGGCTCGGGTTTCGCGCCGCCCAAAGCCCCCGGAGGGAGGCTCAGGGATTCGTCTCCGGCGGTCTCCCTTAGACCGGCGGAACGACTTCTTCTCGCCCGATCTGCCGGGAGAACGCCGCGAACCACCTCAATCGGCTCGGTGTGGCGCGAGCTCCGCCATCTGCTCGCGAATGATGCGCCTCTCCTCGCGATCGCTTTGATCGGCAGCCAGGCGTTGCACCTCCGCGCGGATGGCCGATCGAACCCGACTCGGCGTTTGCCGGATGCGGCCTTCGGACATCTCGAGAGACAGATAGCGCCGGAAAGCGCGGGTTTCCGCCACGTCCTGCCGCCGCGAATTCTGTGATGCTGCGCGCAGGGGGTGAGGGCGGACTGAGGCAAACACGAGGAGGCTTTTGTGGATAACCAAGACAGGGTCACCGGCTGGTGGATCTTCGCGGCGATCATCCTCTCGATCGCCGGCGCCCTGAACATCATCTGGGGCATCGTCGCGATCTCCGAATCGTCCTTCTTCACGGCGAGCGGCGCTCGCTACGTCTTCAGCGATCTGAAAACGTGGGGTTGGATCACGCTGATCCTCGGCGTGCTCCAGATCCTCGCGGCGCTGTCGCTGTTCGGCGGGGGCTCGTTCGGGCGCTGGTTTGGCGTCTTTGCCGCCGGGCTTGCCGGAATCGTCGCGCTGCTGGACGTGCGCGTGCTGCCGTTTTGGTCGATCTGCGTGTTCGCCCTATCGGTGATCGTGGTCTACCAGCTCGCCAAGCCTGCCGACTACCGGTTGGGCCCGTGAGGGCTGGGACTTAGGACCTATGCCGGTAGGAGTTATGTAGCCCATGTCGAATCTGTTGATCGGCCGGCCTTGGTGCTACTCGATCAGGAGGTCTGTGATGGGGCTGATCTGCCGGGATGATGGTTGGCGGATGCCGGACTGGTTGTGGGAGCGGATCGAGCCGCTGTTGCCGCCGCGGCCGTTTCACCCGTTGGGAACCCACCGCCCGCGGGTGCCGGATCGCGGCGCGATGGACGCGATCCTGCTGGTGCTCAGGACGGGGATGCAGTGGAATGCACTGGACGCATCGGGAATTTGCTCCTCGAGCTCGGCGCACCGGCGCTTTCAAGAGTGGGAGCGGGCCGGGGTGTTCGCCGAGATCTGGCGCCAGGGGCTGTTGGAGTACGACACGGTGGTGGGGATCGACTGGGAGTGGCTGGCCGCTGACGGCGCGATGGGAAAGGCGCCGCTGGGCGGTCCAAAGACCGGCCCGAATCCCACTGATAGAGCCAAAAGGGGGCGAAGCGTTCGCTTCTGTGTGCGAGGCGCGCGGGGTCCCGATCGGGTTGGCGCACGACGGCGCCAACCGCCACGACTCCAAGCTGCTAGAGCCGACGATCGACTCGATCCCGATCGAGCGGCCCGAGCCCACTCCCGAGCGGCCACAGGGGCTGTGCCTGGACCGCGGCTACGACTACGACAGCGTTCGTGAGACCGCGACAAAACACGGCTTCACTGCGCAAGTTCGTAGCCGGGGCGAGCAGCTCGCGCTGAAGGTCCGCACACCCGGCTGGCGCGCCCGGCGCTGGGTCGTCGAGGCCTGTCACACCTGGATGAACCGCAACCGCGCGCTATTGATCCGCTGGTCCAAGAAAGACGAGAACCACCTCGCCCTCCTACAACTCGCCGCCGGACTGATCGCATTCAAGAAGACACGAGCGACGACCACCACGGCCGCCCTACCGGCATAGGCCCTAAGGACCGTGACGGTGGGACTATCAACGCAACCGAGAGGACGGAGACTATGACGACAAGCGTTCTGCAGGTGTTCGTCGCGGCGTTCGGCGGCGAGGACGAGGCGGCACGGCCCCGCACCAGGCCGCCCAAAAGTCGACCAACACCGGCACTGAGGCCTTGAGCTCCTGCTCGAAGGTGTCCGGGCGGGCCTCGACGAGCCACGGGAGCGGGGTGTGGCACACGCTGCAGGGTGGCACGCCGCTCTGAGTCGGCTGCACGCGGTTCCTCGTGCGGCACTTGGGGTAGGCGATGATCGTGCTCGGATCGGCGATCGGCTTACCTCCGCCGGCCAGTCTACGCGCAGCCGCGTAACGTGCGGCTGACACCCGAGCTGCGCGTTACTGTCTGACAGCAGCCTGGCTGCGGTTCGCACTCCCGCCGCCCGCTGGTCTCGGCGAGGCGACGCGCCGGCTGAGTGTCGCGCTCGCGGGCTGGTCGCTCTAAACGTTCAGGATCTTCGCCTTCGCGGCCGCGAACTCCTGGTCGGTCAGAACGCCGGACTCGTGAAGTTCACCGAGCTGCTTGAGCTTCTCCATCGGGTCCTGTTCCTGCGCGGCCGCGGGTTGGGCGGGCGCTTGCGCGGCCATCTGCTGCTGTTGTTCCCACTGCTGCTGTTCCTGCTGCGCCCACCTTCCTGCTTGACGGCGGCTCACATTATTTGACACGTGCGTTGCCGTGCCGGCGATAACAGCGGTGCGGGCCACGCCGCGAAGTAGTCCTGGCATGTTGCTCTCCTTACAGTTTCAGGATGGCGCTCAGCGGGGTCAAGCTCGCCGGCCGCTCGATGCACTTCGCGCTGGAGTCTACTTGGGCTGCGCCGGGTCGCCGACACCGACGATCGTCGCGAATACGGCGATGTAGGTGCCGGATGCGTGTGCGAACCGTAGGGTTCGCTGAGGATGCGCAGACGCGTGCAGCAGCTGGATGAGCGATTGATGCAGCGCTTGGCGCGGTCGTGCTCGGCGGTGCTGGACCGCTCGTTGGTCGGTATCATCTATGCGGCGAATTACTCGCGCCTGTGGCTGGCGATCGCGGGCGGGCTCGCGGCGTTCGACGGCCGCCAGGGACGCAGGGCCGCCGAGCGCGGCATCACCGCGATCGTGATCCCCGCAGCCGTGGCGAACGGCCCCGCCAAGCTGCTCGTCCGCCGCCGTCGTCCGTCGGCACGCGCGTGGCCCGCGCTCGTCCGTGTGCCCCGCTCGACCTCGTTTCACTCGGGTCACAGAGCCGCCGCGTTCGCGTTCGCCACGGTTACGTCCGCCGAGCTTCCGTTGCTCGCGTCGGTGCTGCTTGCGCTGGCGGGCGCCGGCGCGTACTCGCGCGTGCACACCGGCGTTCACTACCCCAGCGACGTCGCGGCGGGAGCCGCAATCGGGGTCGGTCCCGGCCCACTCGCCTCGCGGTTGCCGCGATGGGTGCGCCGAGCACCACCCGCACCCGGCCGGCGAGCGGACCGCGTTCGATGAGCACGCCGAGCTCGACGCGCGCCGAACGCTGGGTTCCGGGCGTTCGCGTTATCCGCACGTATCGGCGGGCCTGGCTGCGGGCCGATCTGCTCGCCGGGATCGTCCTCGCCGCGATCCTCGTTCCCCAGGGCATGGCCTATGCGCAGCTGGCCGGGCTCCCGGCGGTGACCGGCTTGTACACGACGATCGCCTGCCTGGTCGGCTACGCGGTGCTCGGCCCCTCGCGGGTGCTCGTGCTCGGCCCAGACTCGTCGATCTCGCCGCTGATCCTGGCGGCGATCACGCCGTTGTTGGCGGGAGGAGATCCGGCGACCGCGATCGCCCTGGCGGGCATGCTGGCGGTGCTGGTGGGCTTGACCGAGATCGGTCTCGGCCTCGGCAAGCTCGGTTTCGTCGCCGACCTCCTATCGAAGGAGGTGCAGGTCGGATACATGAACGGTCTCGCGATCACGATCATCATCGGCCAGCTGCCGAAGCTGTTCGGGTTCTCGACAAGCGCCGACTCGTTCCTGAAGGAGGTCCGCGTGTTCGTGGAAAACCTCGACCAGACGCACGCCACGACGCTGATCGTGGGGCTCGCGGTGCTCGCTCTGCTGCTCGTTCTGCCGCGCATCACGACACGGCTGCCGGCGGTGCTGGTCGCCGTGGTCGGCGCCACGGCGGCGTCGGCGGCGTTCGGACTCGCCGACCACGGAGTGTCCACCGTCGGTGCGCTGCCCAAAGGTGTGCCCAGCCCATCCCTGCCCTGGACCAACGCCAACGATGTCGGCCCGTTGCTGATCGCCGCGGTCGGCATCACGCTCGTGTCGCTGACCGACACGATCGCGACCGCGACGAGCTTCGCGGCGCGCCGCGGCGACGAGGTAAGGCCCAATCAGGAGATGATCGGCATGGGAGCGGCGAACATCGCCGCTGGGCTCTTCCAGGGGTTCGCCGTCTCGACGAGCGGCTCGCGGACCGCGGTGGCTGAACAGTCGGGCGCGAAGACCCAGGTCACGGGCCTCGTCGGCGCGGCGCTGGTCGCGGCGCTCTTGCTGTTCCTCAACTCGCTGCTCGCAAACCTGCCGCAGACTGCGCTGGCTGCCGTGGTGATCGTCGCCGCGCTGTCGCTGATGGACCTCGGTCTGCTCCGCCGCTACCTGCAGGTACGCAAGAGCGCGTTCGCGGTGTCGCTCGTGGCCACTGCCGGGGTGATGCTGCTCGGGGTGCTGCAGGGCATCGTCGTCGCGGTCGCACTGGCGATCCTGCTCTTCTTTCGACGCAACTGGTGGCCGCACGGTGCCATCCTCGGCAAGGTCTCGGGAAACGCGGGGTGGCACGACCTGGACACGCACCCGGGCGCGGAGCAAATCGAGGGCGTCGTCATCTACCGCTGGGAGGCGCCCTTGTTCTTCGCGAATGCCGGCTCGTTCCGCGAACAGATCCGCAAAATCGTGCGCGAGCGCCAGCCCCGCTGGGTGGTCCTGCAGTGCGAGGCGATCACGGATATCGACGTCACGGCCGCCGAGATGCTCGAGCAGCTCGACAACGAGCTCAACGCCGTGGGGACCCACCTGGCGTTCGCGGAGCTGCGCGGCCGCCTCCGGGAGCTGACACTGCGCTACGGCCTGTTCGAGACCCTCGATCGCGATCACTTCTATCCGACGCTCGATTCGGCGCTCGAGCAGATCCAGGCCCAGGGCTCGCCGTCCGCCCCCCGGGAATAAGCAGACGCGCGCTGTGACCGGATCAGGTCCTCGCTGCTCTCGCCTCCCGGCGGGGCACGATCAGCTTGCCGATCTCCCACAGGACGAACAGCAGCAGGGCGGAGGCGAGGGCCAGCCCGAACTGCGGGCCGGTTAGCGGCGTCGTCTTGAGCAACCGGTTGAAGAGGCAGATCAGCGTGACCAGGGAGATCAGCGTGACCAGGCAGATCGCCCATGTACAGACCGACCAATCCGCAGGTGAGCTTCACGCCGGTGACATAGGCTGACTGTGGAGGCGACTCCCGCGAGCAGCGGCGCCGGGATAAACGCGCGGTAGCCGCGTCGCCGACGCAGCCAGAGAAGGATGGCGGGCGACGCTAGCTATCCGGTTACGGGTGGTCGGCGGTCGTGGACGGGGCCGTTTTGCCACGACCTTCACGATGGCCTTGGCCTCCCTGGCCGGCGGGACAGGCGCCGTTTTGGCACCCGGCGGCAGGCCTGCTAGTGCCCCGTGCCGGAACGTTTGACCGGAAACTCGCCGTGTGTGGCGAATAGGGAGGCATCTCTCGACCATGGAGGTGGTGATGCGTTCCTGGGAAGTGTTTGTGCGGGAGCTCTCGCCTGATGAGGGCAACCGGCTCAAGCGGCTGTCGAAAACGGCCAAGCACGAGACCAAGCGTCAGCGGGCGCTGATCTGCTGGGCATCGGCGACGAAGATGAGCGTGCCCGTGATCGCCCGCCTGGTGGACTCGGACGAGTCGCACGTGCGCAAGGTGATTCATGTCTTCAACGAGCGGGGGTTCCAGTCGCTGGACCCTGAGTGGCGGGGTGGGCGCCCCCGCCGGATCACGGACACCGAGCGTGAGCGGATCGTGGCCGTGGCCGGTGCCCGCCCCGACTCGATCGGGATCCCGCTGACGCGCTGGTCGCTGCGGCGGCTGTCGGCCTACCTCAAGGAGCGCGAGGGGATCGTGGTCTCGCCGTCGCATCTGGGGCGGATCCTGCGCGACGCGGGGCTGTCCTTTCAGCGCACGCGCACGTGGAAGGCCTCGCCTGACCCCGACTACGCGCCCAAGGCGGAGCGCGTGATCGCGCTCTGCAAGCGCCCGCCGCAGAGATCGGCGGTGATCTCCTTCGACCAGATGGGCCCGGTGTCGCTCAGACCGATGCCCGGAGCGGGTTGGGCGCCCAAAAAGCGTCCCCAGCGCCAGCGCGCCGACTACAGCCGCAGGGCGGGCACGCGCTACGTGTTCGGCGCCTATGACGTGCACGCCGACCGGTTGCGCACGCGGCTGCGCCCACGCCGGCGCGGGCCCGACATGCTGGCGTTCATGCGCCAAATCCGACTCTGCTAGGTCGCGTCCCGTGATCCGGGGGATTTTGAGGCGGGCGTAGCCTGCGCTTTGACCAGACAAGTCGAAGCGATTGGAGGTACGCCCGCATGGAGAAGGTAGCCCCGAGCGCGAGGTTTCGCGCAGAGCTGGATGAGGTGCTCGCCGGTGTCGGCGGGGAGCAGGATCCGGTCGAGACGGTCGGCCGCTTGGGAGCGCGGTTGATCTTGCAGCAGGCGCTGAGGACGAGGTCACCGAGTTTCTTGGCAGGGCGCGCTATCAGTGTGCTGGAGAGCCGGTCAGCCATCGCAACGGACACGAACCCAAGACGGGTCAAGACGACGAGCGGGTCCGATGCGGCTGGAGCGCCCGCGCGTGCGCGACGCGAGCAAGCTCGGGTTCGAGAGTCGGGTGCTCGGCAAGGGCGTGGCACGCACGCATGCGCTGGAGTCGCTAGTGATCGGCTCGTTCTTGCGGGCTCTCTCGACACGCGACGTGGAAGTAGCCCTGGAGGAGGTCTTCGAGGAGCCGATCGCCTCCAAGAGCACGGTCTCCAGGGTCTGTGAGGACACCCGCGAACGCTACCGGCAGTGGTGTCGGCGGGGGTTGGATGAGCACGACATCGTCTACCTGTTCCTCGACGCGATCTATCTGAAGCTGCGCCCAGAGGATCAGCCAGCCGAGGGTGTGCTGGTGTGCTGGGGCGTGACAGTGGAGGGCCGCAAGGTGCTGCTCGGCCTGGCGCTCGGGAGCCGCGAGAGCTACGACAGCTGGCTGTCCTTCGGGCGGGATTTGATCGCTCGTGGCCTGCGTATCCCGGCGCTGGTGATCGCCGATGGTGCGCCTGGACTGTGGAAGGCGGTGCGGGAGCTGTGGCCTTCCGCGCGCGAGCAACGGTGCACGATCCACGCGCTCAGAAACGTGACCGCAAAGCTGCCCGAACGCCACCACGCGGAGATCAAGGCGCGCTGGTGGAGGATCTTCGACGAGGCCTGCTCAACCGGCGAGGCACGCCAGCAGCTGCAGGCGCTCGCGGGCGAGTACCGAGCAGTCTACCCTTCGGCCGTCGCGGTGATCGAACGCGACCCGGACACGCTCGTCACCCATTATCAGGCAGCTACGCCAGCATCCTCCCCGCTGTGATCGGGATCGCGGCGGCGCTCGTGATCGTGCTCGTCCTGGTCATTGTCGTGCGCGTCGTGTAGGCCGGATCTCGCCAATCAGCGGAAGACCCCCCTCGAGCGGCCGACCCTCGCCGGCGGCTGCGCACAGCCCTTGACAGATACCCTGGCCCGACCCTTGACAGCCAGCGTAATCTGTGATTTATATACCGAAAGTCGGAAAGCAGCCAGCTGACAGTGTCTGAGCAGGTGGGTTGCTGCTCGAGGGACGGTCTCGGCGATCTCGGTGTACGGACCGTGGGGTAGCAAACCGGGTCGCGGAGCGAACGTCGGGCATGATGAACTCAGGCCAATTGGAGAGGAGGCGATTGCACCACATGTTGCGCGTTGCTGCCCGCAGCCGGTAGCAGCGCCGCTGGGTTCGTAGTCGGGAGGTTCGGAGCCGTCGTGGAGGATGCCGGGTCGGCGACTCTGAAGTGAGTAGGGAGGGTAGATATGAGATTCATGGTCTGTGAGGAGGAGCGAATGCTTCGTTCGCTCCACGGGCGTTGGCCATTTCGCCGCTCGCACTGCCGTCACGATCTGCACTGGCTGCTGCGAGTTCGCCCGCGACGAAGCAACTGCATGACCGGACGCGTGCATCAGGTCGCCTGCCTCCCAGCCCAGCGCCGCCGCCCCTACATGGGGTAGGGGCGCTCGACCCGGCAAAGCTCGCTTGCGGCGTTCGCGACCGCGAGCGCCGGCTGATCGCGGGGGTGGCGCACGCGCCATCCAGCCTCTAGGATCGAGTGGTGCCCGCTCGGGACACAGAGCGCCTGTCGATCGACACCATCCGCGCGCTGGCGATGGACGCGGTCCAGAAGGCCAACTCTGGGCATCCCGGCACGGCGATGGCGCTGGCGCCGCTCGCCTATGTCCTCTACAAGCGGTTCCTGCGCGCGAACCCGCGCGACCCGCAGTGGCCCGACCGCGACCGCTTCGTGCTCAGCGCGGGGCATGCGTGCGTGTTGCAGTACTCGCTGCTGCACCTGACCGGCTACGACCTCAGCCTCGCGGACCTCGAGCAGTTTCGCCAGTGGGGCTCGCGCACCCCCGGGCACCCCGAGCGCGGGCTCACCCCGGGCATCGAGGTGAGCACGGGGCCGCTCGGGCAGGGCATCTCAAACGCGGTCGGGCTGGCGATCGCCGAGCGCTTCCTGGCCGAGCGCTTCAACCGGCCCGGCGCCGAGATCGTCGATCACCACACGTACGTGATCTGCTCGGACGGCGATCTGATGGAGGGCATCAGCCAGGAATCGACCTCGATCGCCGGGGCCTTCGGGCTGGGCAAGCTGATCGTCTGCTACGACAACAACCGGATCACGATCGACGGCACCACCGCGCTGTCGTTCGACCGCGAGAACCATGTGGCGCGCCTCGCCGCCAACGGCTGGCACGTGCAGAGCGTGGAGGACTCCGAGGACCTGGACGCGCTCACGGCGGCGCTGCAAGCGGCGCGCGAGGAACCCGAGCGCCCGTCGTTCATCGCGATCCGCTCGCACATCGCGTATCCCGCGCCGCACGCGGTCGACACCGCCACCGCGCACGGCGCGCCACTCGGCGCGGCGGAGGTCCGGGCGGCGAAGGAAGCGATGGGCTTCGAGGATCCCGAGCGCACCTTCTGGGTGGACGAGCGGGTGCGCGCGCACATGTCGCTGATCGACGACGGCGCCCGGGCACAGGCGCAGTGGCTGAAGCGGTTCGAGGCCTGGCGCGAGGCGCTGCCCGAGCTCGCCACCGCCTGGGAGCTCGCCTTCAACGGAGACGGTCTGCGCGAGGGCTGGCGCGAGGCGCTGCCGGAGTTCGAGCCCGGCGAGAACATGGCCACGCGCGTTGCGGGCCACGAAACGATGGCGGCCTTCTCGCAATATGCGCCGACGACGCTCGGCGGCGCCGCCGACCTGGTCGAGTCGACCAGGACGGTGTTCACGGGGGCGGGCGAGTTCTCCTGGGCGCACGCCGGGCGCAACGTTCCGTTCGGCATCCGCGAGCACGGTATGGGGGCGATCATCAACGGCGCCGCCGCGCACGGGGGGATCGTCAAGCCCTACGGTTCGACGTTCTTGATCTTCTCCGACTACATGCGCGCGAGCGTGCGGCTGTCGGCGTTGATGGAGCTGCCGGTGCTGTGGGTGTGGACGCACGACTCGGTCGGACTCGGCGAGGACGGGCCGACGCACCAGCCGATCGAGCACTACGCGGCGCTGCGCGCGATCCCGCACCTGTGGGTGATCAGGCCCGCCGACGCGAATGAGACCGTGCAGGCGTGGCGGGTCGCGCTCGAGCGCGACGATGGCCCGGTGGCGCTGCTGCTCTCGCGCCAGGGCGTGCCCGTGCTCGATCGCACGGGCGAGGGGCTGGGGCAGGCGAGCGAGCTCGTGCGCGGCGGCTACGTGCTCTGGGACGCGGCGGAGAACGGCGAGGAGCCCGAGCTGATCCTGATCTCGACCGGGACCGAGGTCGCGCCGACGCTTCAGGCCGCGCGCACCCTGGCGGCGGAGCAGACGCGCGTCCGGGTCGTCTCGATGCCCTGCGTCGAGCTGTTCGAAGCCCAGACACCCGATTATCGCGAGCAGGTGCTGCCGCCCGGCGTAGCGGCGCGGCTCGCGATCGAGCCGGGCGCGAGCCTGAGCTGGTGGCGCTGGGTCGGCGATCGCGGCGAAGTACTCGGGCTCGATCGCTTCGGCGCATCCGCGCCGGGCGGGTGGGTGCTCGCCGAGTTCGGCTTCACCGCCGAGAACATCGCCGCACGGGCGCGCCAGGTGCTCGAGCGCGCCGGGCGTGTGGTGGGTTGACGCACGCGGGAAAACCTACGAGTCGATAAGGAGCGAGCCGCATGAGCACTGACAAACAATCCTCCCCCCAGGCGCTATCTCCGTTGCAGCGAGTCTCCGCGTTTGGCCAGAGCGTATGGATCGACTCGCTCTCGCGCGAGTGGACCCGCGGCGCGATGCTGCGCAAGCTGATCGACGAGGACGCCGTCGTCGGCGCGACGTCGAACCCGACGATCTTTCAGAAGGCGATGTCCAGCGGCGACGCCTACGACGAACAGCTGCGCGAACTGCACGGGTGGGACCCGCGCAAGGCCTTCTGGGAGCTCGCGATCGTCGATCTGCAGGAGGCGTGCGATGTGTTCGCGCCGGTGTTCGAGGCGACGGGCGCGCGCGACGGGTATGTTTCGCTCGAGGTCGACCCGACGCTCGCATATGAGACGCTCGAGACCTATCGCGAGGCGCTGAGCCTGCACGAACGCGTCGCGCGGCCGAACCTGTTCGTGAAGATCCCGGCGACTAAGCCGGGGCTGGGCGCGATCGAGGACGTGATCGCCGAGGGCAAGTCGATCAACGTGACGCTGATCTTCTCGCTGCAGCGCTACCGGGAGGTCGCCGAGTCCTACATCCGCGGGGTCGAGCGGTTGATCGCCGGCGGCGGCGATCCGCGCAAGGTCAGCTCGGTGGCGAGCTTCTTCGTCTCGCGGATCGACACCGAGACCGACCGCCGCCTGGATGAGATCGGCGGCCACGACGACCTCAAGGGAAGGCTTGCGGTCGCCAACGCGCGGCTGGCGTACGAGCTCTATCAGAAGACGTTCGCTGGACCGCGCTGGGAATTCGTCGCCGGCAAGGGCGCCTCCCCGCAGCGGGTGCTGTGGGCGTCGACGTCGACGAAGAATCCGGCCTACCCGGACACGCTCTACGTCGACGACCTGATCGGCCCGGAAACCGTCAACACGATGCCGCTGGAGACGATCGAGGCCTACCAGAAGCACGGCGATCCCGAGCCTCGTCTGGAGCAGGACGTGGAGGGGGCGCACGCGCTGTTCGATCAGCTGGCGGCGGCCGGGATCGACTACGACGACGTCACCGACACGCTCGAGCGCGAGGGCGTCGAAAAATTCTCCGCCTCGTTCGAGGAACTCCAGCAGAGTCTGGCCGAGAAGCACGCTTCGCTTCAGCCGGCTTGAGCGCGGCGGCGGGCCGCGCTCCGTGCGGCCGAGCGCTACGTATAGGGCAGCGGGATCAGCAGCGTGATCTCAAGCGGCCCCGAGGGAAACGCCTGGGCATGGAGCGTGAACGCGCGGTAGCTGTGGCCGGCGTAGCGAAACGGGCCGCTCGCGGGGGGGTTCGGGGGCGCGGGACGCAGGCTGCTCATCACCAGCCGCGAGCCGCGCTTCATCACGACCTGCGCGCCCGCCAGTCGCCGGGCCAGCTTCAGATAGCCGAGATCGTCCTGGATCGACAGCACAAAGCTGCCGATCCGCCGGCCGTTGAGGCGCAGCGGAGCCCGCACGGGGGCGAGCACGTAGGGGCCGCCCACATCGCTCAGCAGGCGTGCGCCCGCGTTGACGCGCAGGCGCACGATGTGCTGGTTGAGCAGTGCGTCGATCGCGACGCGCGCGGCTTCGCGGTTGCGACTCGCGACCGCGAGCAGCAGCGCGCGGTCGCGCTGGACGCGCGCGATCTGGCGCAGCGTGCGATGGCCCGCCTCGGCCTGGTAGATCGTCGTCGCGACCTGGCTGACGGTGTTGACGATCGTGTCCTGCGCCGTTTGCCCGCAGAGGCGCGCGATCGTGCTCATCGGTCTGAGCACGTACACGCGCAGCCGGCCCGTCGGGTAGACGGCCGCCGGGTAGGACGTGTAGCGGTATGCGACGCCGTTGACCGCGAGCGCCCCCTGCGCGGGCAGCTCGCCGGGCGGCAGCGCGAAAGATCCGGCGATGCTCCTGCCGTTCTGGCGCAGCGCGATCTTCGCTTCCGCGAGTCCGCTCGTCTCGGCGATCACGCCGCTGTCCCCCCACACGGTGGTGAGGAAGCTCGCGATCGGTGCCCCGGCGCGATTGCGGATCTCGCCATGCAGCGGCGCCAATGCATGCGAGCTGCCGAGGTCGGCGAGCACGCGACCGCCGCGAATCACCGTCACGTCGGTCATGTGACCGGTCGCAAGCAGCGCGCGCACGGCCGCGCGCGCAGCCGCGGGGTCGTCGCGTTCGACCGCCGTGCGCAGGGCGCTCGAGCGACCGATCAGGCTGAGCGCGGAGGCGGTGCGTTCGCTGAACACCCCCTCGTGGTAGATGCGCCTCGCGATCGGGCCGAGCACTCCGAGCACGACCGTCGGGCAGGCGCTCGCGCCAGCCCGGTCGTTCGCCGAATCGGGGTCGACGCTCGAGCCGCACCCGGCCAGCGCCGCGCACGCCGCGAGCACCGCGCAGAGGATCGCCGCGCGTGCCGCGGATGAACCCTTGACCAGGCCAGCAAGCATCGCAGCAGATGCTAAGCGCTTGAAACCGCGGCCATCCGCTAGGGTCGCGCTGTGCCGACCGCGCTGATCACAGGAGCCTCGACGGGCATCGGGCGCGCGAGCGCGCTGCGCCTGGCGAGGAAGGGCTGGACGGTGTTCGCGGGCGTGCGCGACGCGTCCGCCGGCGAGCGACTGGCCGCGGAGGCCGGCGCGAACGCAGCGCTCACGCCGCTGACGCTCGACGTCACCGACCCCGCCCAGATCGCGGCCGCGGCGCAGCTGGTGGGCGCGCGAACCGGCGCCGCCGCAACCGCTGGGTCGCCTGCCCGCAGGCTCGACGCGCTCGTCAACAACGCGGGCGTCGGCATCGGCGGCCCGGTCGAGCTCGTCTCGGCCGATGACTGGCGCACGCAGTTCGAGGTGAACGTGTTCGGCCAGGTCGCGGTCACGCGCGCGCTGCTGCCTGCGCTGCGCGCGGCGAGTGGCCGGATCGTGCTCGTGTCATCGGTCGGCGGCCGCGTCGCGGTGCCGTTCAACGGTCCCTACTCGGCGTCCAAGCACGCGCTCGAGGCGATCGGCGACGCGCTGCGCGGGGAGCTGCAGAGCTCGGGCATAGCGGTCTCGCTGATCGAGCCGGCCGGGGTGAAAACATCGATCTGGGACAAGGCCCGCGCCAGCGTCGCGCAGTTCGAGGTCCCGCCTGAGCTGCAGCAGTATTACGGGCGCATGCCGGCCGCGGCCGCGAAGGTCGTCGACGACGCCGAGCGTCGGGGCGTCGCCCCCGAGCGGATCGCCGAAACGATCGAGCGTGCGCTCGCCGCCCGGCGCCCCCGCGCGCGCTACCTCGTCGGCGGCGAGGCGCGCGGGATGGTCCTCGCTCACGCGTTGCTGCCGAGCGCCGCATTTGACCGTCTGATCCGCCGCGCGCTCGGGGTCTGAACGCGCGCCGGGATGCAAAGGCGCCGTTTAGGGGCCCCCGCTACGGTGGGGCGATGAATTCGGGCGAAAGGAGCGCGCCTGCGCTCGGCCACGTCCCCCATCCGCCGTCGGAACGCGGCTACTGGCTGCTCGCCGGGGCGATCGCGGCGTTGGGCGCAGCGCTGCTCGCGGCGGTGCTGAGCGGGCTGATCGGCGGCGCCGCGCCGGCGGTGGCGCCCCCGCGGGTACTGATCGCCACGGCGACTCCCGCGCCGGCAGCCGGCGGCGTACACGGCGCGAGCGCCTTCGCCGAACAGCAGCAGCGTCAGTTCGCCAACTACTACGAGTCGCTCCAGCACCCGGTCTCGAAGCGCTGGATGGAAGGCTTTTATCCGATCTATTCGGTCGCACAGAGCACGTTCGGGGTCAACTGGCTGCTGATCGCATCGATCCACCGCCAGGAGTCGGCGTTCTCGACCGCGCTCGGCACCTATTACGGCTTGAACAGTGCCGGCTGCTGCGGCGGCCCGATGCAGTTCAACGTGCGCAACCGTCCGGTGAGCACCTGGAGCCGGGTCAGCGACTCCTACATCTACGCTCCGCGCCCCGCCGTCTACAACCACCGCACCCTCACCCATCCGTCGATCTACGACGACTTCGATTCGATCATGGCGGCCGCGCACCTGCTCTCGGCGGACGGCGCCGGGCTCGCGCTGAACGGCGAAGCGTGGAACGCGGCGTATGACTACTACGGCCACGACGCCGCTGGCGTCACCTATGCCGATCAGGTGATCGCGCGCGCGATCAGCTGGTCCCAGCACGGCTTCTGCAGCAACTGCGGCCTCGACCCGGCGATGGTCGCGGCCGTGTACGCGGCCTACGGCGCGCCGGTGCTCGCGGCCCTCACGCGCCAGCCCGCGTCAACAACTCGCCCAGCAGGTCGCCCGTCAACAGCTCGCCCGCGACCCGGTCGCTCGCGCTCGCGGTCCCACCGAGCAGCCGTCGCGAAAGCTGCGCACGCCTGAAATACAGCGGCGCGTCGTGCTCCCAGGTGGCGCCGATGCCGCCGTGCACCGAGATCATCGTGCGCGCCGCGTAGTCGAGCGCGCGCCCCGCGACCGAGCGCGCGCAGCTGGCCGCGAGGGGGAACTCCGTCGGCGCGCCGCGGCGCGCCCAGCCGGCGTAGTAGAGCAGCGAGCGACCGTTTTCGAGCCGGCGCAGGACCTCGGTCAGCGAGTGCTTGATCGCCTGATAGGAGCCGATCGCGCGACCGAAGGTGTGACGCTCCTTTGCGTAGGCGACCGACACGTCGAGCGCGGTCTCGACGCTGCCGACGGACTCGGCCGCGATCAGCGCCTGCGCCAGGTGCCACGCCGCGGCGAGCGACTCCGCGGGCGTGTCCAGCACGGTGGCGGAGGCGTCCTTCAGCGACACGTGCCCGAGCGAGCGGGTCACGTCGTAGCGCCTGGTCTCCTCGATCTGCACGCCGTCAGCGCTCGCCTCGATCGCCACGCCGACCGGCTTTCCCTCGAGCAGCGCGACCCCGACGAGCAAATCCGCGCCGGGAGCGTCGGGCACGAACGAGAACTCCCCGCTGACCTTGGCCGTCGCGCCGTCGGCGCGGGTCGCGCGGGGCGCCGCTGGGCGGTCCAGCCCGCTCGGCGGGTCCACGCTCCAGCGCTCGTCCACGTCGCTCGGCGGGCTGACGGGCAGATAGGCGGCTCGGCGCTCGCCGGTCGCGAGCGCATCGAGCAGCTCACCCGCGTTGGCGGCGTCGACCAGGATCGCCGTCGCCGGCAGGTGTCCGAGCAGCGCGACCGGGGCGAGCACGCGGCCGCACTCGCCGAGCACGAGCATCGCGTCGAACGCGTCGAGCCCGGCGCCGCCGTGGTCATCGCCGATCAGCAGCCCGGGCCAACCGGCCTCGCGCGCGGCCGGCCAGGTGTCGGGCAGGCGCGACGCGTCCGAGTCGAGCGCCTCGCGCGCGGCCTCGAGCGTCTGAAAGCGCGACAGCGCGCCGCGCGCCGCCTCGCGCAGGAAGACCTGCTCGTCGGAGAGCTCGAGGTTCATGCCGGCGCACCTTCCTTTGAGCGGAGCTCCGAGAAGGGGATGCCCTTGTCCAGCCGCGGCTCGGACGGCAGACCGAGCACGCGCTCGCCGATCGTGTTGCGCAATATCTCCTCCGTCCCGCCTGCCGACTTCAGCCCGGGCAGGAACGAGATCATGTAGGCCCACTCGTTGCCCTGCGCGAGCGCGTCGGGGCCGACGACGTCGGCGATCAACTCGCCCGCGCGGATCGCGCCGTTGACGATCGTCACCTTCGCGAGGCCCGCCTCGGGACCGGGGATCTGACCCTTCTGCAGCGCCGTCAGGACCCGGTAGCCGATGAACCTGACTGCGAGCAGTTCGCTCGCGAGCTCGCCGAATTCATGGCGCACCGCGGGGTCGCGCCGGGCGTGCTCGTCGGCCGCGAGCGCCGTCCCGAAGCGCCTGGAGTTGTAGCCAAGCGCCTCGCCGCCGAGGCCGATCGTGACGCGCTCGAACATCAGCGTTGTCAGCGCCGTGCCCCAGCCGTTGCCGACACCGCCGACGACCGCGCCCGCGTCGAGCGGTACGTCGTCGAAGAAGACCTCATTGAACTCCGCCTCGCCGGAGATCTGGCGCAACCCGCGCACCTCCACGCCGGGCGCGTCCATCGGCACGATGAACATCGTCAGGCCTTTGTGCTTGGGCACGTCCGGATCGGTGCGCGCCAGCAACAGGCCGAACGAGGCGAACTGGGCGTTGGTCGTCCACACCTTCTGGCCGCTGAGCCGCCAGCTGCCGTCGTCCAGGTGGCGCGCCCGCGTCTGCACGGCAGCGAGATCCGACCCCGCAGCGGGCTCGGAGAAGAGCTGACACCAAACCTCGTCGCCGTGGAGCATCGGTCCGAGGTAGCGTCCCTTCTGCTCGTCGTCGCCGTGCGCGATGATCGTCGGGCCGAGCATGCCGACGCCGATCGCGTCGAGAATCCCCGGGACCTTGGCGCGGGAGATCTCCTGGCCGCAGATCACCTGCTCGATCGGCCCGAGTCCCTGGCCTCCGTACTCCTTCGGCCAGGTCACGCCCGCGAGTCCCCCCTCCGCGAGCTTGCCCTGCCACGCGCGCCGCGCGGCGATGATCTGATCCTCATCCTCGATAGCTCCGGGACCCTGCAGCACCGGTGCCTCCGCGGCATGCTCTTCAAGCCAAGACCGCACATTCGCGCGATATGCGGCCTGCTCAGGTGTGTCGTCCAGATCCACAACTGCTCCTTTGCCTCGCTCGCCTTCCTCCGCCGCGGTTGGCTGACTGACCAGTCAATCGGGGGTCCGAACAACTGTACTCCCCTGCGCGCCGGTCGGTTCCTCTCCTATGCGCCGGGCGGCATCGGCGGTTCGGGGACCGGCGGCTGGCGATAGACGTCCTCGAAACCGCGGTCGAGCAGGTCGCGCGCCTGGATGCCCGGGGAGGGGGAGTGCAGCAGCACCACGCCGAGGCGCACGCCGTCGCGTTCGGCCGTCGCCACCAGACAGCGGCCGGCGTCGATCGTGTACCCGGTCTTCAGGCCGGTCACACCGGGATAGTGGTAGATCAGCAGCGGGTTGTTGTTGTACAGGTACAGCTTGCCGGCCTTGATCGGGAACGGCAGGGCGGCCGTGGCGGTGTGCGTGATGCGCGCGATCCGCGGCTGCTGCAGATCGACCTGCGCGAGCAGCGCGAGGTCCGCGGCGCAGCTGAAGTTGCCTTCGTTGTAGTAGCCGGAAGCCGAGGAGTAGCGGGTGCAGCCCATCCCGAGCCTCGCCGCCTCGACGTTCATCCGGCGCACGAAGCTGTTGATGCTGCCGGCCACGTGTTCGGCGAGCGCGATCGCGGCGTCGTTGCCAGAGGGCAGGAGCAGCCCGTAGAGCAGGCTCTCGAGTCGCACGTGTCTGTCCAGCGGCAGCAGGCCGACGACCGAGCCGCTGGCGTCGACGGCGCGGTGGGTCACCAGCACGCGCGCGTCCGGCGGGGCCGAGCGGACTGTCAGCAGCGCGGTCATCATCTTCGTCAGGCTCGCGATGCGCAGGCGCTTGTCCGGGTTGCGCTGCCACAGCACCTGCCCGCTGTCGAGGTTGAACAGCAGCCCGGCCGACGGCGGGACCGCAAAGGCGACCTGGACGGGATCCTGCGCCGCGTGGCCGATCCCGACCAGCGAGAACGCCGGTCTGCTCAGCGGCAGGCCGATCGCCGAGACAAATTGCGGCGCCGGCCGAGCGTGGTGAACGCGCGCATGCGCGCGCACGTGCGCCGACGCCGCCGAGCCGTGCGCGCGGTGGGTGTGGGCCAGCGCCATCACCACGAGCGCCGCGGCCAGCGCGATCGCGAGCGCCGCGATCGCGATCCAGCGCCGGCGCGGGCCCCCGCGGGGCGGGCGGCTGTGGTCGCGGGTGATGAACGGGAAGTGCCTGGAGGTCATCGTCGAGGCGGGTTCAGCAGCGCTCCGACGATCCCGACCGCGAGCAGCACGAGGATGAAGATCGAGATCGCGCTCGCCAGACTAAACCCTTCCTTGGACACCGCGCTGAGGGTCAGGAACGCGAAGCCCGTGATGAACAGCAGCGCGGCCCAAAGGACGAGCAGGCGGGTCACCTCGGTCTCACCGCTCAGTACACCGGCAGGCTCGGCGGCATCGGCTTGCGCAGGCGCTTGGCGAACGGCCAGACGATGAGCAGGGCGAACGCGAACCCGCCGACGTGCGCGAAGTACGCGACGCCGCCGCTGCCGACCGGGTGGGCGAGCCCCGACGCCCCGGAGTAGAGCTGCAGCAAAAACCAGAAGCCGAGCAGGTAGACCGCGGGGACCTCGACGATCGTGGCGAAGAAGACGATGAAGATCAGGGTGAGGACGCGCGCGCGGGGGTACAGCACCAGGTAGGCGCCGAGAACGGCCGCGATTGCCCCCGACGCGCCGAGCGTCGGCGCGGTCGAGTTCGGGCCGACGAGCACCTGCGCGCCCAGCGCGACGAGGCCGCCGATCAGGTAGAAGGCGAGGAACCGCCCCCGGCCGAGCGTGTCCTCGACGTTGGGCCCGAAGATCGCCAAGAACAGCATGTTGCCGAAGATGTGCAAGAAGTTCGCGTGCAGGAACATCGCGGTGAACGGGGTTGTCCAGGTGGCGGGCTGCGGCGGCGGGGTCCCGCTCACGCCGGGCTGGCCCTGGCAGGCGACGGTGCTGGCGGACCCTTCGCTGGTCGCCACGGACACGAGCGCGCAATGGCTGTGCGGGTGGGTCAGCTCGTACGGGATCGCGCCGTAGCGCACGACGGTCGTGTCGGTCGGCCCTCCGAAGAAGCTGCCGCCGTGGCGAATCGCGAGCAGGTAGGCGATCACGTTGATCGCGATCAGGACGACCGTCACGAGCGGAAAGCGCTCGCTGGGGATGTTGTCCTTGAGCGGGAAGATCCGCCGAGCCTACCCGCGCGCGGCGAGCGGAAGTGCGCCACCCCGACTCTGCGGGACGTGCTGGTCGGCGTGGTAGCTCGAGCGGACGAGCGGCCCCGCGGCGACGTGCTCGAAGCCGAGCTGATAGGCGGCCCGCTCGAGCTCGGCGAACTCGTCCGGGTGCCAGTAGCGCACGACCGGCAGGTGGCGGGCGGATGGACGCAGGTACTGCCCGATCGTGAGCACCTGCACGGCGTGCTCGCGCAGAGCGCCGAGCGCATCGAGCATCTCCTCGTGCGTCTCGCCGAGTCCGACCATCAGCCCGGACTTGGTGAGCAGCTCGCCTTCGCCCAGCTCGGAGGCGAGCCGCAATACGCGGCAGGAGCGCTGGAACTCCGAGCCGCGCCGCGCGAGCGGGTACAGGCGCGGGACGACCTCGACGTTGTGGTTGAACACGTCGGGGCGCTCGGCGATCACCTTGGCCAGCGGCATCTCCTGGCCCTGGAAGTCGGGCGTCAGCACCTCGACCCGGCAGCCGGGCGCCTGGCGGCGGACCTGGCGGATGACGCCGACGAACGCGGATGCGCCCTTGTCCGGCAGATCGTCGCGATCGACGGAGGTGATCACCGCGTGGCGCAGGCCCATGCGCGCGATCGAGCGCGCGACGCGAGCGGGCTCGAGCGGGTCGTTCCAGCTCGGCTTGCCGGTCTTGACGTTGCAGAAGCCACAGCGGCGGGTGCAGGTGTCGCCGAGGATCATGAACGTCGCGGTGCCGCGCTCCCAGCACTCGCCGACGTTCGGGCAGGCGGCCTCCTGGCAGACCGTGTGCAGGTTCTCCGCGTGGATCAGCTCGGAGATCTCGCGGTAGCGCTCGCCGCCCGGCGCGCGCACCTTGAACCACGGCGGCTTGCGCTCGCGCAGCGGCCTGACGTTCGGCCCGAGCACGCTGAGCACGTCCATGCCGCCCGGGTTCGCGCGCGAGCGCGTCGACGCCGGCTCGGGCGAGCTCGATTCGCCGGGGGTCATACCCGGGCTCCGGGGGCCGCGGCCGTGTGCGCGCGCGGCGCGCGGCGCCGCAGCTGGGCAGCTGGCCGTGGCGCGGCTGCGAGGCCTAGCTCTGCGGCTGCGACGTGTCGTGCGGGGCGTCGGTGGGCCGCGCAGAAGCAGGACGTCATGCTCGCCCTAAAGCCGTCCGCGTCGATCTCGCGTCCGGGCGGCAGCTCGCGCTCCAGCGAGGTCATCGTGACGTCGGGCAGGCCGCACGCGATCACCCACGAGAACGGCTCGAGGTCGACGTCGAGATTGACGGCGAAGCCGTGGGTGCTGATCCCCCGCGAGATGTGGACGCCGATCGAGCCGATCTTGCGCTGCTGCACCCACACGCCGGTGTAGTCCGGGCCCTCCCGGTGGCGCGAGCGCGCGGCGATGCCTGCGTCGGCGAGCGCGCGGACGATCGCGGCTTCCATCGTGCGCAGGTGCGCGCCGACGTCATCCACGCGCATGATCGGATAGCCGACCAGTTGGCCCGGCCCGTGATAGGTGACGCGCCCGCCGCGGTCGCTGTCGACGACCTCGATCTGGCGCGAGCGGTAGAAGTCCTCGCCGAGCGCGAGCTCGTGCGCGCGCGAGCGCCGGCCCCGGGTGTAGACGGGCGGATGCTCGAGCAGCAGCAGCACGTCGGGGAGCTCGCCGAGCAGGCGGCGCCCGCGCACCCGCCGCTGCATGGCCGCGGCCTGACGGTACGGGACCACGCCGAGGTCGCACACCCACAGCTGCTCGCTCGCGTGCCTGTCGCTGGCGCTCATGACCTTCCTGCAGCGTAGCGCCGCCGGAGCGACCCGCTCGGCCACGCGCTCACAGGGTGAGCGACGCGGGCCGCTCGAGCAGCTCGCGGATGCGCGCGAGAAAGCGCGCGGCGTCCGCGCCATACAGAATCCGGTGGTCGCAGGCGAGCGTGGCCGTCATGCGCTCGCCCACCACGATCGTCCGATCGCGCACGACCGGCCTGGCCTGCACGGAGCCGACCGACAGGATCGCGGCCTGCGGCGGGTTGATGATCGCGGTGAAGCTCGTTACGCCGAACATTCCCAGGTTGGAGACCGTGAAGGTCCCGCCGCCGAGCTCGGGCGGGGTGATCGAGCCGTCGCGCACGCGCCCGGCCAGGACGCGCGTCTCGCGGGCGATCTCGCCGAGCGACTTGCGATCGGCGTCGAACACGGTCGGCACGATCAGCGCGCCGCCGCTCGCGCTATCGCCCTCGATTGCGACTGCGACTCCCACGTTGACCCGTGAGTGCAACTGCAGGCGGCCGTCGCGGTAGCTCGAGTTGGCGCGCGGGTGCTCGCGCAGGGCCAGGGCGCAGGCCTTGACGACCATGTCGTTGTAGGTCGGGACCGGCGCGGAGCTCGGGCCCGGCGCGGAGCTAGCAACCGCCTTGGCCGGTGCGCTCGCCCGGCCCGCGCCGGGGGCGTCCGCGGCCAAGCCCTTGAGCTGGGCGCGCAGCGCGGCGCACTCCTGCATGTCGATCTCGAGCTCGAGTGCGAAGTGGGGAATCGTCGCCTTCGACTCCGCCATCCGCCGCGCGATCGTCTGTTGCGTACGGGAAAGCTCGATCTCCGTCGTTTCGCCCTTCGCGGTCGCGACGCCGGCGAGCCTCGCCACGGGGGCGCTCGGTTGTGCTCGGCCGGCACCGGCTCGGCCAGCGCCGCCGGCGACGCCCGCGGCGGCGGCATCGACGTCGGCCTTGACCACGCGCCCGCCCGGTCCGCTGCCGGCGAGCGCGTGCAGATCGACGTTGCGCTCGCGCGCGAGACGCCGTGCCAGGGGGGAGGCCTTGACGCGCTCCTCACTCGGCGGGCCGCTCGAATGGGGAGGGCCGGCGGGTGTCGCAATGCCGGCTGGCGCCGCGCCGGCTGGCTCCGCGCTCGCCGGCTGCTCGACATGCTCGGGCGCGAAGGCCGGCTCGGCGCGCGCGGGACCGTTGTCGGGGCCGGCCGCAGCCGGCTCGCCGCTCGGGGCGACGACAGCCGCGGGTTCGGCCGCAGCGCCGACCCGCGCGATCAGCGCGCCGACCTGCAGCGTGTCGCCCTCCGCGGCGACGATCTCGAGGACGCCCTCGAGGTCGGACTCATAGGTCATGTTGGCCTTGTCGGTCTCGATCTCGACGAGCTCCTGCCCGCGCTGCACGATTGCTTTATCGGCGACGAGCCAGCGCAGGATCGTCCCCTCCTCCATCGTGTCCGAAAGGCGAGGCATGACCAGCTCGCCCATCAGCCGGCCTTCCCGTCGGCCGCCCCCGACAGGGCGTCCGCGGCCAGGCCGAGCGTGCCGAGCGCGGCGCGCGCGATCTCGTCCTCGTGCGGATAGGCGATGTCCTCGAGCGGCTTGGAGTAGGGCATCGGCAGGTCGGCGCCGGAAACACGCGCGACGGGCGCGTCGAGCTCGTCGAAGGCGTGCTCGGCGATCAGCGCGGCGAGGTTGGCGCCGACGCCGCCGTGCGGCCAGCCCTCCTCGACGATCACGCAGTGGTTGGTCTTGTGCACCGAGGCGAGGATCGTGTCGAGATCGAGCGGGCGCAGCGTGCGCGGGTCGATCACCTCGGCTTGCACGCGCTGGTCGTCGGCGAGCATCGCGGCCGCGCGTTCGGCGGTGAGCGCCATCCGCGAGACGCCCACGATCGTCACATCCGAGCCCTCGCGGCAGACGCGCGCACGGCCGAAGTCGACGAGCGCCTGCTCGCCCTCCGGGACCTCGCCGCGGACGCCGTAGAGAGACTCGTGCTCGATGAAGATCACCGGGTTGTCGTCGCGGATCGCGGCGATCAGAAGCCCCTTCGCATCGGCGGGCGTCGCGGGAACCGCGACGAGCAGGCCGGGAACGTGCAGGAACATCGCCTCCAAGCAGTGGGAGTGCGTCGGCCCGAGCTGGTGGCCGGCGCCCTGCGGCATGCGGATGACCAGCGGCACGGAGACCTGGCCGCCGAACATGTAGCGGATGTGGGCGGCGTGGTTGACGATCTGATCGAACGCCAGGAGCGCGAAGTTGATCGTCATCAGCTCGACGACGGGCCGCAGGCCGGCCATCGCGGCGCCGACGCCGACGCCGACGATCGTGTTCTCGGAGATCGGCGTGTCGCGCACGCGGCGCTCGCCGAACTCGTCGAGCAGACCCTCGGTCACCTTGAACGCGCCTCCGAACACGCCGATGTCCTCGCCGAGCAGCACGACCCGCTCGTCGCGGCTGAGCTCCTCGCGCAGCGCCTCGCGCAGCGCTTCGCGGTAGCGCATCTGCGCCATCAGAACGTCTCCTCGGGCGGGTTGTATCCGTCCTCGCCGGCGGCGAGGGCTTGCGTGAGCTGTTGGGGAATCTCGTCGTTGGCCGACGCCTGCGCAGGCTGACCGGCGGGCGCGCCGGCGGCGCGCCCGGGACTGCGGGTCGTGTCGAGCGAGTACCAGCCGTGTACCTGCTCGCCCAGCGCGTACACGTCGTCATACAGCGAGCCGGCCTCCGGGAACGGCGACTGTTCCGCGAACGCGACGGCGGCGTCGACGCGGGCGAGCGCCTCTTGGTCGATCCGCTGCAGATCATCGTCGGCGAGCAGGCCCGCACTGCGCAGCCGCTCGGCGAACAGCTTCAGCGGGTCGCGCTCGCGCCAGCGCTCGACCTGCTCGCGCGTGCGGTACTCCTCGGGGTCGGCCATCGAATGACCGCGGAAGCGATAGGTGACCGCCTCGACGAGCATCGGCCGGCGCTCGCTGCGCGTTTGCTTCAGCGCTTCACAGACGACCGTGAAGGTGTCGAGGACGTCCATGCCGTCGCAGCGCAGCCCGGGTACCCCGAAGCCTTCGCCCTTCACGCGCAGCTCTGTGACCGCGGAGTGACGCTCCACCGAGGTGCCCATGCCGAATTGGTTGTTGGTGACCAGGAACACGACCGGCAGCCGCCAGAGCGCGGCGAGGTTCATCGTCTCGCCGAACGTGCCCTGGTTGGAGGCGCCGTCGCCGAGCGTGCACAGGACCGCGTCGTCGCCCGCGCGGTAATCACACGCGAAACCGATCCCCGCGGCGATCGGCAGGTTGCCGCCCACGATCCCGTAGCCGCCCATGAACCGCCGGCGCAGATCGAACATGTGCATCGAGCCGCCATGCCCCTTGCAGCATCCGCCGACGCGCCCGAACAGCTCCGCCATCACGCTCTGCGGCGGGGTCCCGCGCACGAGCGCGTGGCCGTGCGAGCGGTAGGTCGAGACCAGGTAGTCGTCGTCGCGCAGCGCGCGTGCCGAGCCGACGATCGCGGCCTCCTCCCCGATCGAGAGGTGCAGGAAGCCGCCGATCTTGGCGCGCGCGTACATCTCGCCGGCGCGCTCCTCGAAGCGGCGAATGAGCGTCATCGTCGCCAGCCACTCGCGGGCGACGTCGGGCTCCGGCAGGTTGCCCATCAGGGTTCCACGGTACTCCAGCGCGCGATGAACTCCTCTGGTTGCAGGTCGGAGAGGTCGGCGCGCAGCGCGCGGGCGATGCGCGAGGCGGCTTGCGGCGGGCGATCCCAGAACAGCACGACCTCGCCGCTGTCGATCTCGACGACCTCGATGTGATCGACGCGGTCGGCGTCGGCGAACAGCGCCGGGGCGCGCCCGCCGCGCCTGACGATCAGCCGGTAGGCGCGGTTGGCCCTCATCGCGTCCCTGCGCCGGCGCGATCGGCGAGGGCGCGCGCGGCGTCCACGAGCGCCCGCTCGCCGCTGAACACGGTCTCGCCGACGCGCACCGCGGGCACCTCGCTCACGCCCGCTCGTGCCGCCAGCGCGGTTGCGGCCGCGAGCTGCTCGCGCACCGAGCGCAGCTCTGCGGCGCGCAGGACCGCCGCGGGATGCATCTCGCAGGCGGCCGCCGCGATCAGCACGTTGTCGGCGTCGGCGAGCGAGCGTCCGCCGGCGAACGCCTGACGAAAGGCCGCCTGCGCGAACGCGACAGCGCGCCCGATCGACTTGGCATAGGTCGCGACGCGCATCGCCAGCAGGCTGTCGAACGGGAACGGACTGGGCCAGCGAAGCGGCTGCAGGGCGAGCGCGGCGGCGCGCCGTGCGGCGTTCTCGCGAAACGCCTCCTGCTCGGCCTCGCAGCGCCAGGCCTCGTAGTCGACCGTCGCGGGCAGCTCGCGCGCGAGCACCGGCTGCCACTCGACCGGGCCGGGCAGGACGTGCAGAATCTGCTCGGCGGCGAGATACGCGTCCAGACTTGCGAGATCGAAATAGAAGGCGGCGGCCGGCGAGCTCACCCGGCCGAGGTTAGCCAGCCGCGGGCGCGCGTGGCCGATCGGGGTGGGCTGGCTCGCTAGCCGTGGATCAGCCAGCCGTCGGCCGCGCGTCCGGCCTCCATCACCGCCTCGGACAGGGTCGGGTGGCCATGGATGATGCGCGCCACCTCGGGGTAGCCGGCCTCCAGCGCGCGCACGTTGACGAGCTCCTGGATCAGCTCGGTTGCGCGCGCGCCGACGATGTGCCCCCCGAGCAGCTCGCCGTAGGCGCGCTCGCCGACGATCTTGACCAGGCCTGTGCGATCGCCGTAGACGGTGCCGCCACCGACGGCGCCGTAGGGGACCTTGCCGACGACGACGTCGTAGCCCTGCTCGCGCGCCTGCGCCTCGGTCAGGCCGAAGGAGCCGACGCTGGGAGTGCAGAAGGTCGCGCGCGGGATGTCGACATGGACGATCGGGTGGGTCGGCAACCCGGCGGAATCCTCGACGGCGATGATCCCCTCGTCGCTGGCCTTGTGCGCCAGCGCGGGCCCCGTCACCAGGTCGCCGATCGCGTATACGCCGGGCGCGCTCGTGCGCTGCGCGCCGTCGACGCGCACGAACCCGCTGTCGTCCAGCTCGACGCCCGCGCCGTCGAGGCCGAGGGCGTCGGCGTCGGGGCGCCGGCCGGTGCAGGTGACGAGGTAGTCGACTTCGGTGGTCGCCTCCTCCGAGCCGTGGCTGACGCTCATCCGGGACTCGTACGCCTGCACGGCCCCGATCGGCGTGCTGGTGCGCACGTCGATGCCCTGGCGCTTGAGGCCGCGCTCGACCAGGCGCGAGATGTCCGCATCCTCCCCCGGCAGCACGCGATCGTACGCCTCGAGCAGCAGCACCTCGGTGCCGAGCCGGGCAAAGCCCGAGGCGATCTCGACGCCCGACGCGCCCGCGCCGGCGACCGCCAGCCGCGCCGGCAGCTCGGTCAGCGCCCAGGCCTCCTCGGTGCCGATCACCCGGCCGCCGGGCTCGACGCCGGGGATCGCCCGCGGCACCGAGCCGGTCGCGAGGATGACCGTCGCGGCCACGAGCTCGCGCTCGCCGGCGCGCACGCGCACTGCGCCGCCGGCGCTGCCGTTGGCGGCTGCTCCGCCCGGCGCCAGCGATGCCTCGCCCTCGATCAGCTCGATCCCGCCTTTCTTGAACAGACCGCCGACGCCGGAGGTGAGCGTCGAGACGACCTTCGCGCGGCGTGCCTGCACCGCCGCATAGTCCACGGCGACGCCGTCGACCTTCAGCCCGAACTCCTCGGCGCCGCGAATCTCGCCGAGCAGGTCAGCCGAGCGCAGCACGGTCTTGGCGGGGATGCAGGCGTAGTTCAGGCAGCGCCCGCCGACCTTGTCCTTCTCGATGACGGCCGTCCTCTTGTCGAGCTGGGCGGCCCGGATCGCGGCGACGTAGCCACCTGGTCCCGAGCCGATCACGATGCAGTCATACGCGGTCTCGGCCATTTCTGGCGCTGAGCCTATCGTCCGCCCACCTGGATGCGTCCCATGACGCGCACGAGCTTCCAGAACAGCCAACCCGCGAGCACGATCGAGACCAGGCAGAGCCCAGCGGCGAGCAGCGTCGAGGCGACCACGAGCGCGAGCGAGGTGACGACGATCTGAAACGCGAGCAGCGCCTCGAAACCGAGCACCGCCCAGTAGCGCCGCTCGTACATGCCCCAGGCGAGCAGCGCGAGCACACAGGTGATGAAGATTCCGCCCGGCAGCGAGCCGCCGTTGCGACTCAGGCTGTGGATCGTGAGGGTCCCGATGATCACCGCGACCGCGAGCGCCAGGGCGACCACGACGGCGACGAGCAGGGCGGGCGGCCGCTCATCGTCGGCCAGCGGGGTCAGCGCGATGTGCGCGCGCTCGTCGCGCCGCGGGTCCCGGTTGGGGCGCTCCACTGCTCAGCCCTCGCCCGCGCGATCGCCGAGCGGCTCGCGGTCGATTCGTGCGCGCAGCGCGTGCGCCGCCAGCCCGGGCTCCGGGGCATCGGCGACGGCGCGCAGGACGCAGATCCGCGACGCGCCCGCCGCGAGCACCTCCTCGACGTTGTCCGCGTCGATACCGCCGATCGCGAAGAACGGCACCGGCGCGTGCGCGGCCGCGTAGCGCACCAGCTCGAGGCCGACCGCGCGCCGGCCGAGCTTGGTCGGCGTGGCGTGGACGGGCCCGACGCCGATGTAGTCGACGAGCGCAGGGTCGGCAGCATCGATCTCGCGCGGCGCATGCGTCGATAGCCCGATCAGCAGCTCGGGCCCGACGATCTCGCGCGCCTGCGCGACCGGCATGTCCTCCTGGCCCAGGTGGACGCCGTCAGCGCCCGATTCACGCGCGAGCTGCGGGCGGTCGTTGACGATGAACAGCGCGCCGAGGCGCTCGCATTGCGACCGCGCCTGGCCCGCGAGCGCCAGCAACGGCTCGTCGTCGAGGGTCTTCTCGCGCAGCTGCACGACATCGACGCCCCCGGGGATCGCGGACGCCAGCAGTTCTCCCAGCCGGCGAGGCTCGCCGGACGGGAGACCTCCGCTTGCCTGACAGACGAGGTAAAGCTGTGCGGACGCGAGGCGCACTCGCCTGCCTGCGCGCGAGTCGGAGGTGGCCATCGCTCTGAGTCTCGCAGGAGCCACTGCGCCGCGCGGACGGCACTAGCATCAAAGCATGTCTGCGAGCAGCCGAGCCGTGCCTGCACGCGCCGGGGCCGGCCGAGCGACCGACGTCGCGATCGTCGGCGGCGGGATCATCGGCCTGGCGTGCGCGTGGCGCGCGCGCGAGCAGGGGCTGTCGGTGACGGTGCTCGAGCGCGGCCAGACCGGCGGCGGAGCATCGCATGTGGCGGCCGGGATGCTCGCGCCGGTCGCCGAGGCCGAGTTCGGCGACGCAGGCCGGCGACTGCTCGAGCTGGGGTTGCGCTCGGCGCAGCTCTGGCCGCGGTTCGCGGCGCAGCTCCGCGAGGCGACGGGCGCGGACGTGGGCCTGTCGCGGACCGGTACGCTGATCGTCGCCCGCGACGATGACGAGGCGCGCGAGCTCGAGCGCCAGCTCGCGTTCCGGCGCTCGCTCGGCCTGCGCGCGGAGCGCCTGCGCGCCAGCGCCGCGCGCGAGCGCGAGCGCGCACTCGCGCCGACCGTGCGCCTCGCGGTCGACGCGCCGGACGATCATTCCGTCGATCCGCGCAGCGTGCTGCGCGCGCTGCGCGGAGCGTGCCGGGCCCGTGGGGTCGCCATTCGCGAGAACGCGCACGTCGAGTCGCTGGTGCTGGACGGCTCCGGCGCGCGCGCAAGCGGTCTTGCGTTGCGCGGGGGCGAGCGCGTCCCGAGCGGGCAGGTGGTGCTGGCCGCGGGCGCATGGACGAGGCAGATCGCCGGGCTGCCCGGCGATCAGCAGGTGCCGGTGCGGCCGGTCAAGGGACAGATCCTGCGACTGCGCGACCCGGCCGGCCCGGGCCTGTTGCGGCGCGTGCTGCGCTTCGAGGGCGGCTATCTCGTTCCCCGCGCGGACGGACGTTACGTGCTCGGGGCGACGGTCGAGGAGAAGGGGTTCGATCTCGAGCCGACTGTCGGCGGCGTATATGAGCTGCTGCGCGACGCGAGCGAGCTGTTGCCGGGGATCGACGAGCTGCAGATCGAGGAGCTGTCGGTGGGGCTGCGCCCGGGCACGCCCGACAACGCGCCGCTGATCGGGCCGGGTGCGGTGGCGGGCCTGGTCTGGGCGACTGGGCACCACCGCAACGGGATACTGCTCGCGCCGCTGACGGCCGAGCTGGTGGCGGAGCTGCTCAGCGGGCAGACGCGGGAGAGCGCCCCCAGCCTGCTGGCTGCGTGCGCGCCCGATCGCTTCCCCGTGCCCGCGCGCACTACGCCGGCGCAGGACGTGGCTCACGCGGGGGCAGCGGCGTGATCGTCCTCAACGGCGAGCGCGCCGAGATCGAGGCCGGCGAGACGCTGGCGGCGGTGCTGGCCGGCCTGGGCGTCTCGGAGCGGGCGCGCGGCGTTGCTGTAGCGGTCGACGGCGAGGTCGTGCCGCGCGCGCAGTGGGAGACGTTCGCCCTGGCGGAGAGCGCGCGCGTCGAGGTGCTGACGGCGATGCAAGGGGGATAGTGCAAGCGCGGACCGCTCAGCCACGCCTGCAGGACCGGCAGACGCTCGACGGGTCGAGCGCGTCCGCGCGCGAGGACCCGCTGCTGCTCGCGGGGCGCACGCTGCGCTCGCGCCTGCTGCTCGGCACCGGGGGATTCCCGTCGCTCGAGCTGATGGCGGCTGCGATCGCGGCAAGCGGCAGCGAGCTCGTGACGGTCGCGCTGCGCCGGGTCGACCCTGCGGCCAGGGGCTCGCTGGTCGACACGTTGGCGGATTCGGGAGTCGAGCTGCTGCCCAACACCGCGGGCTGCCGCACCGCGCGCGATGCGGTGCTGACGGCGAAGCTCGCTCGCGAGGCGTTCGCGACCGACTGGATCAAGCTCGAGGTGATCGGCGACGAGGACACGCTGATGCCCGACGCGCCCGAGCTGCTGCGCGCTGCCGAGGAGCTCGTCGATGAAGGCTTCGTCGTGCTCCCATACACGACCGACGACCCGGTCCTCGCGCGCCGTCTGGTCGACATCGGATGCCAGGCGGTGATGCCGCTGGGCTCGCCGATCGGCAGTGGCATGGGGGTTGGCAACCGCTACAACATCAGCCTGATTCGCGAGATGGTCGATGTGCCGATCGTCCTCGACGCGGGAGTCGGGACAGCTTCGGATGCGACGATCGCGATGGAGCTGGGCTGTGACGCGGTGATGGCCGCCTCGGCGATCGCGCGCGCCCAGGACCCGGTGCGGATGGCCGAAGCGATGCGCGCCGCGGTCCAGGCGGGCCGCCACGCGCGCCTCGCCGGGCGCATCCCCAAGCGCCACTACGCGAGCCCGTCGACGCCCGAAGCGGGGCGCGCCGAGTTCACTTGACGACTTCGATGGTCCCGTTCATCGTGGTCGGATGGATCGTGCACTCGTAGTGGATGATCCCGGGCTTGGTCGGCTTGATTTCGAAGCTTTCGCCTTCGCCGAGGTTCTTGGAGTGGAATGTGGCGACGCCGCCCTTGCTCGTCACGTTGTGTTCGACCGAGTCGTAGTTCGTCCACTTGATCGTGCTGCCGACCTTCACCTTGACTGTGTCGGGCGCGATCGCGATATTGCGGTAGGCGATCTGCACGACCCCGCCCTGCACGGGCGCGGAGGACGACGGGGAAGCAAATTTGGGCGTCGTGTCGGCTGTGAATCCCTTCGGCGTGGACGAGCTGCTCGAGGTGCCCGTGCTGGAGGTGGTCGCAGTCGAGCCGTTCGCGTTGGTGATCGTGGTGGTGCTCGTGGTGGTGTTCGAGCTCGAGCTGCTCGACCCGCAGCCTGCTGCGAGCAGCACCGCACAACACGCGATCGCGACTGCGACTGGGCCTCTTCTCATCGATCGATCCTTTCTCGGCGGAGCTTGCCTTCAGCCTAAACGAGCTTGCAGTCGGCCGGGCCGGTCCGGCCTGACCGGGACCCGTCGGCCCTGACCTAGATGGACCTACACTGGCCGTTCGATGCCACGCCATTTCCTCACCGGGGCCGAGCTGGCGCCGGCAGAGCTCGAGACGCTGCTCGGCCGTGCGCTCGCCCTGAAGGCTGCGCCGCTGTCCTCGCAGGCGCTCGCGGGCCGCAGCGTCGCTTTGCTATTCGAGAAGCCGTCGACGCGCACCAGGCTCTCCTTCGAGGTCGGCATACACGAGCTCGGCGGCTGGCCGCTGGTGTTGCGCGCGGACGAGCTGCAGCTGTCGCGCGGCGAGCCGCTGCGCGACACCGCTTACGTGCTCTCCCGCCATGTCGCGGCCGTGGGGGTGCGCACCGGGCAGCACGCGATGCTGCTCGAGCTGGCCGAGTACAGCGACGCGCCGGTGGTGAACATGCTCACGGCCCTGCATCATCCCTGCCAGGCGCTCGCCGATCTGCTGACCTTGCGCGAGGCATACGGAACGCTTGAGGGCGTGCGCGTGGCTTACGTCGGCGATGGCAACAACGTCGCGCGCTCGCTGGCGCTGCTGGGGATGCTCGCCGGGATGCACGTCGCGGTCGCTTCTCCCGCGGGCTACACGCTCGACGCGCAGGCGCCGCTGCCGGCGCCGGCGCAGGCGCGCGGGACACTCACGTTGTTCGAGGACCCACGCGAGGCGGTCGCACAGGCGCAGGCTGTGTACGCGGACGTGTGGGTGAGCATGGGCGATGAGGCGAGCGCTGCTGAGCGCCGGGCGAAGCTCGCCGGCTACGGGGTCGACGACGCGCTGCTCGACGAGGCCGCGCCGGGGGCGTTCGCGATGCACGACCTGCCGGCGCACGCGGGCGAGGAGATCTCCGCCGAGGTGCTCTATGGCAAGCGCCAGCGGATCTGGGATCAGGCGGAGAATCGCCGCCACGCGCAGAAGGCCCTGCTCGAGTTTCTCCTCGGGCCGGCGTCGCGCGAAACGCCGCCGTCAAACGACCTGCGGGCGCCGAGCGACGAGCGGGCCTCGAGCGACACGCCCGCGCCCGCGCGGCGCGGCGCGCAGTCATGAGCGCGCAGGCCGGAACCGCGAGCTCGCGCGGCGGGGATTCGCTCGCGAACGAGCAACCGGCCAAGCCGCGTCCGGGCGACGAGCTCGAGCTCGAGGTGGAGTCGCTCGCGTTCGGCGGCGAGGGGGTCGCGCGGCTCGGCGACCAGGGCTATGTCGTGTTCGTCGCGGGCGCGATCCCGGGCGACCGCGTACGTGCGACGGTCAGCCGGCGCAAGCGCAGCTACGCGCGCGCATACACGACGGCGATCCTGCGGGCGAGCCCCGAGCGGATCGCGCCGCGCGCCGATCACCCCGGCGTCGCCTGGCAGGTTCTGCCGTACGAGCGACAGCTCGAGATCAAGCGCGGCCAGGTCGACGAGGCGCTGCGCAGGCTCGGGCACCTGGACGGGTTCGAGCTCGAGGAGATCGTGCCGGCGCTCGCGCGGTGGCGCTATCGCAACAAGCTCGAGTATTCGTTCGGCACCGACCAGCAGGGGGCGCTCGTCTGCGGATTTCATGCGCCGGGCGGCTGGAAGGAGGTCGTGCCGATCGAGGACTGCATGCTCGCCTCCGAGCTCGGCAACCGCGCCCGCGCGGTCGCGCTGGGCTGGTGTCGCGAGCAGGGCCTCGAAGCGCGCGATCGCAGCGTCAGAAGCACCGACGCCGCTGCCGACGGACGCGCGCGGCTGCGCAACCTGATCGTTCGCGAAGGCCGCAGAACTGGCCCGAAGCTGCAGGTCAGGGTGGTCACGACCGCCGGCGAGCTCGACGCGGGCGCGCTCGCGCTGGCGCTGCGCGATGCGCTCGGCGAGCATCTCAGCGGCGTGCTGTGGACGCGCTCGCGCAGCCTCGCGGAGACGACCGCGGGCGGGGACACCAACCTGGTGTGGGGCGAGGAGCAGCTGCCGGAGCGGCTGGGGGAGCTCGAGCTCAGGATCTCGCCGGAGGCGTTCTTTCAGACGAACACCGAGATGGCCGAGCTGCTGTACGGGGTGATCGGCGAGTACGCGGCGTTGCAGGGTTGGGAGCGCGTGTATGACCTGTACTGCGGAATCGGCACGATCGCGCTGACATTGGCGCCGCGAGCGGCCGAGCTGTGGGGAATCGAGCTGGTCGAGCAGGCGGTCGCGGACGCGATCGCGACGGCTCGCGCCAACGAGGTGACGAACGCGCGCTTCTTCGCCGGCGACGCGCGCCTGGCGCTGGCGGAGCTCGCACGGCGCGCGGGGCGCCCGGACGTGCTCGTGGTCGATCCGCCACGCGCGGGGCTCTCGCGCAAAGTCGTTCGGCGGATCATCGAGGCTGCGCCGAAACGGATCGTGTACGTGTCCTGTAACCCGACGACGCTCGCGCCAAACGCAGCCGAGCTCGGCCAGGCGGGGTGGAGGCTCGAGCGGGTGCGCCCGCTCGACATGTTCCCGCACACCCACCACGTCGAGTGCGTCGCGCTGCTCGAGCGGGCCTAGCGGAGCGGGTGGCGCAGGCCGGATAGGCTTCGCGCGCGATGCGCGCAGTGGTCATCCGCGAGCAGCAGATCGTGATCGAGCAGCGTCCCGACCCGGTGCCGGGCGCGGGCGAGGTGCTGGTCGGGGTGCGCGCGGCGGGCTTGAACGGCGCGGACATGCTGCAGCGCCGCGGTTTCTACCCGGCGCCGCCGGGCTCGCCCCAGGACATCCCCGGAATGGAGCTCGCCGGCGAGGTGCGCGCGCTCGGCCCCGGCGCGGAACGCTTCGCAGAGGGCGATCGCGTGATGGCCATCGTCGGCGGTGGCGCGCAGGCGGAGCTGTGCGTCGTACACGAGCGCCAGCTGATGCCGGTGCCGGCGCCGCTCGACTGGGCTGCGGCGGGCGGCGTCCCCGAGGTCTTCCTCACCGCCCACGACGCGATCTTCGTGCAGGCAGGCCTGCGCTCTGGCGAACGCCTGCTGGTCAGCGGCGGCGCGGGCGGCGTTGGCACCGCTGCGATCCAGCTCGCGCGGGCGAGCGGCGCGCAGGTGACCGCGAGCGTGCGCGATCCAAAGCTGCGCGTGCAGGTCGCGGAGCTCGGCGCCGCGGCGATCGCGCCGGAGGAGGTCGCCGAGCACGGTCCGTTCGACGTCGTGCTCGAGCTGGTCGGCGCGCCGAACATGGCGCAGAACATCGCCGCGCTCGCGCTCGGAGGGAGGATCGTGGTGATCGGCGTGTCAGCGGGCGCGAGCACCGAGCTGAACCTGCTCGCGCTGATGGGAAAGCGCGCGCGCATCCATGGCTCGACGCTGCGCGCGCGGCCGCTCGAGGAGAAGGCGCTCGCGGCGCGGGCGCTCGAGCACGAGGTCCTGCCGCTGTTCGGGGCAGGCGTGCTGCACGTGCCGATCGCCGCGGCCTATCCGCTCGAGGCTGCAGCGGACGCCTACGATCGCTTCGCCGCGGGCGGCAAGTTCGGCAAGATCGTGCTGGAGGTGTAGTTCGGTTTGAGCACGCCGCATGCGGCGTGCTCTGCTAATAAGGCGGCTGCGCCGCGTACCAGTCGCCGAGCGTGCGAAACGCTGCCCAGAAGCTGCGCTTGGACTGCTGATCGTCGAGCGACTCGTCGATGTTCGGCACATACAGCGCGTCGATCGTCGGCGTCAGCTGCTGGATCTCGCCAACGCGCGGCGCGAGCTCGCGCGCCAGGGGTATGTCCATCTCGATGAGCGCCGCGAGCGCCTCGGGGCCCATCACGACGATGATCCGCGGCTGCACGATCGCGACCTCCTCGACGACGCGCGAGACGCACGCGAAGTCCGCCAGCGAAGGATCGCTCAGCGGACACTTCACGCACAGCGTGCCATAGACCGCGAGCGGGTCGATCGCCAGGCGCTTGAGCGACTTCATCAGCGCGCCCCCTGCGCGGCCGTAGAAGGCGACGCCCTCCTCGACCTCGGACGGCAGCGGCGCGTGCTTGAGCAGCATCACATCCGCCTGCGGGTGGCCCGAGCCGAGCACCGGCATCAGGTTGCCGCGCGGGCAGTGCGGGCATGCCTGCAGCTCGCGCGTCAGCGTGTTCAGCTCGCGAATCGCGCGCTCGAGGTACTTCTCGCGGATCTCATCGTCGGTCGCAGGCATCGACCCCAGGGGTTTTGACGGATGGGGTACTTGTCCTTGACGCTGCACCACTACTTGCGGCTGGCGTCCAGCGCGCGCTTCACCCGGCGCGCGCGGCTCGCCCTGCGCGCCGACGGCGGGGTCGCGCGCGTCTGCAGGAACTTCAGCGCCTGCACGTACAGCAGGCTCGTCGGGCGCATTACGATCTCCGCGTCGCGCAGCGCCTGCAGGAACTCGACCGGCCCGGCGAAGTCGCGCATCCTGATGCGCACCGAGCCGAGACCCTGGGCGACGTGCGAGTCCGAGCCCGCGCCCGCGGCGATCCGGTACTTGGCGGCGAAGCGCGCAGCCTCGTCGTTGAACGCGCCGATCGCCACGCGCGGATTGAAGACCTCGATCGCGTCGACCTCGCCGACGATCTTCAGCAGATGCTCATAGTCGGGAACCGAATGCAGCCGGTCGAACGGGTGCGGCACGTACACGAGGCCGCCCTGGCGCTTGATCTCCGCGACCGTCTCCGCCAGGCTCCTGCCGGGCTCGATCTTCTGCTCGATGAACAGCCCGATCACCTCGCCCTCGTCGGCCGTCTTGACCTCCTCGCCGACGATCACCTTCATGCCCGCCGCCGCCGCCTTTTCACGCGCCTCGAGCGCGCCCGAGATCTCGTTGTGATCGGTCACAGCGATCGCGCCCAGGCCGCGCTCGCGCGCGCTCGCCAGCAGCACCTCGACCGGCGTCGCGCAGTCATACGAATGGTCGGTGTGCATGTGCAGATCGACGTCGATCAGCGCTCGCTGCGCCATCCGCCCGCGCAGCTTGGGATCGCCCTCCAGGTCCTGACGGCGGGCCGCGAGCTCGCGGTAGATCGCTTCGAGCTCGAGCGCCGCGCCCTCCCCGTCGGCGATCACGCGGTAGTCGCCGGGAAAGTGGCGGTCCATCAGCTGCGCTGTCGCCGGCGAGCTGGCCGTGCGCGCGTCGAGGCGCCCGAAGAACGCAGCGACCACGCGCCGCGCCATCAGCGCCAGCAGCAGGCGCTCCGTGGAGGCGTGGAAGGAGCCGACGTTGAGCGAGCGCGAATGGCGCAGCGCCGCGTTCGACGTGCTCGGTGCGAACGGCTCGTGTACGTGCACGAAATCGAGTGGCACGATGCTCAGCAGTTCCTCGATCGTGCGTGCCACGTCGATCGGCAGCGCCGGCGCGCGCCTGCGCGCGGAGCGCTCGGTGATCGGCCAACCGGGTACATCGAGCACCTCGCCGACCGCGATCACCCGCGGCTCGCCGCCGTCGGTTCGCTCGAGCAGGCTCTCCGGGTGCGCGCGCGCCGCGCGCAGGTCGCGGCGTGAGCCGCGCACGCGCTCCTGCGAGCGCGACGGCGCGAGCACCAGCACGCGATGCCCGCTCAGCGACAGCTGCTCGGCCACCGCTCGCACGTGCGCGTTGACCGGGTTGTCCTGCGCCTCCCATGGATAGGGAGTCACGTGGGCGATCGAAAACCGCTCTGTGCAGGCCATCGCTCGCACCATTATCGCTCGCTCAGCCTCCTGCCGCGCGACTCGATCCGCCGGTCGCGCGCGTCAGCCCCCCGCTCGCGTCCGCGCTGCCGTGGCTTTGGCGCGCGCGCCCGCCGCGCCAGCAGCGCCCGAGGCGCGCGCGCGCTTCGGGCGGGTCCCCGGCTTGCGCGCGTAGGCCGCGATGAACTTCTCCGTGTCCGTGCGCGCCTGCGCGTCGGGTCGCTGCCGGTGCGGCGACTTCATCAGGTAGGCCGACGGGCCGTCCAGCTGGCCGCTCACGCCGTGGTTGAGCGCCAGCTTGCAGCAGCGCACCGCGTCGATCACGATGCCCGCCGAGTTCGGCGAGTCCCACACCTCCAGCTTGAGCTCGAGGTTGAGCGGCACGTCGCCGAAGGCCTGGCCCTCGAGGCGGATGTGCGCCCACTTGCGGTCGGTCAGCCAGGGAACGTAGTCCGAGGGGCCGACATGGACGTCGTCCGCAGGCAGCTCGTGGTCGATGATCGAGGTGACAGCGTCCGTCTTGGAGATCTTCTTGGACTCCAGCCGCTCGCGCTCGAGCATGTTGTAGAAGTCCATGTTGCCGCCGACGTTGAGCTGCGACGTGCGCTCGAGCTCCACGCCGCGCTCCGCGAACAGGCGCGCGAGCGCGCGATGCACGATCGTCGCGCCCACCTGGGACTTGATGTCGTCGCCGACGATCGGCAGCCCCGCCTGTTTGAAGCGCCGGTCCCAATAGTCCTCGCGCGCGATGAACACCGGGACGCAGTTGACAAAGCTGCAGCCCGCCTCGAGCACCTGCTCCACATACCACTTGGTCGCCTGCTCGGAGCCCACCGGCAGGTAGGAGACGACGACGTCTGTATGGGTCTCCTTGAGGATCCGCACGATGTCCGCGGTCTCGCCCGGCGCCTTGACGATCTTCTGTTTGAGGTACTTGCCGAGCCCGTCGTGGGTCATGCCGCGATGGACCGGCACGCCGAGGCGCTTGGGGACCTTGGCGAACTTGATCGTGTCGTTCTGCCCCGCCCAGATCGCCTGGCCGAGGTCTTTGCCGACCTTCGCGCGGTCGATGTCGAACGCCGCCGTGAACTCGATGTCGCGCACGTGATAGCCGCCGAGGTCGACATGCATCAGCCCCGGAACCCGCCGTTCGGGGTCGGCGTCGCGGTAGTAGTGCACGCCCTGCACGAACGCGCAAGCGCAGTTGCCCACGCCGATGATCGCGACCCGCACCTGCTCGCGCCGGTAGCGCGCGCTGCCGTTGGACACCGCGCCGTCGCCGCGCGCGCCATTGCCGTGATTGCTCAAAGTCAAGATCTCCGTACTTTTAGGGGGACGAGGCAAACTACTCCGCCGGGCGCGACTGGTCACACCGGCGCCGAGAGCTCGCGGCGGACGTGCACGACGCGCTGGACGACCGTGATGCTGCTCAGGGCCGCCAGCACGTACACCGCCGGGGCCAGCAGCTGGAAGTCGCCGAGCGACGCGCCGCGCGCGAAGATCAGCCCGATCGAGAGGATCACGACCCGTACCGGACGGGTGGCGATCCCGACCGTGCACGCCACGCCCAGCGCCTCCGCGCGCGCGCGTGTGTAGCTGACGGTCAGCGCCGCGAGCACCGCCACGACGACCGCCGCCGCCGCGATGCGCTGCCCGTGCAGCGCAAACGTGCCCGCCACCGCCGCGAGCACGATCCCCTCCTCGATGCGGTCCAGCGTCGAGTCCAGGAACGCGCCGAACGGCGTGCCCTTGCCCGACATGCGCGAATAGCGCCCGTCGAGCGTGTCCATCGTCGAGCCGACGATGAACGCGATCCCGCCCAGGAAGAACAGCTGCTCCCAGACGAGCGCTGCCGCCACCAGGTTCAGCGCCAGCCCGGTGAGCGAAATCGCGTTGGGCGTCAGCCGCGACTCGATCAGGGCGTTGCGCATCAGCTCGCGCCGTTCGCCCGCGCCGATCGGCGCGCGCGGGCGCTGGCGGCGGGTGCGCAGCGCGCCCCTGCGCGGGCGGCGCGGCGCTTCGTGACGACGCGGGGTCATCGCCGTGCGTCCGTCGGTCTCGCTCATCCGCCGGCCCCCTCGCGAGCGCTCGCGAACAGCGGCGCGGGCGCCGGATGCGGGCTCCACGAACCCGGTCCCGCGCGCGACGGCGCGCTGCCCGAGAAGCGCCACACCGTCGGTCGCGCGCGCGCCAGCCAGCTCGCCGCGTATGCCGACACCGCCGCGGTCAGCGCCCCCAGCAGCGCATCGAAGATGAAGTGGTTCGCGGTCACCACGATCACGAACGCCATCAAAAACGGATAGCCGAACCAGAGCACGCGCGCGACGCGGTTGCGCGTCAGGCGCGCCAGCGGCCAGCCGATCATCAGCGCGAACGCGACGTGCATCGAGGGGACCGCCGCGTACGGGTTGAACAGCGCGTTCATCGACGCGCTCGCATGCGACACGCGCACGCCCGTGAAGTCCGACACCGAGTCGATGAAGCCCCACTCGGGCATGAACCGCGGCGGCGCGGTCGGGAAGACCGTGTAGCCCACCAGCGCGATGAACATCGCGACCATGAACATGTTGCGCACGAAGTAGAAGTTGCGGTTGTGGCGCAGGTACAGGTACACCAGCGCCCCGACCGTGACCGTCGTCTGCGCGTTGACATACAGCCAGCTCGAGAAGTCCATCAGCGCGCGGCTGCCCGACGCCCACGCCTGGATCGAGGGCTCCACGAACATGTGCGTCGTCCGCTCGATCGCGATCAGATCGCGCGCGTGCGCGAACGCCGCCGAAGCATCGCCCTCGACCAGCCCGCGGACGAGCCGATACGCGAGATACGCGACCGCGAACAACGCGACCTGGCGCAGCACGTCGAACCAGCCCTGCGGCAGGAGGCGCGCCTGCAGGACACGAACGCGGGCGACCATCGCGAGAAGCCTAGACGATGGGTCGGCTAACGGCAGCGCGGACCATGCTCGAAAATCCGTGCGAGCGAGAAGTTGATCGCGATCGTGATCTCGCCCGCCCCGCGCGCCTGCACATCGGTCCAGCCGCCCGGAGCTTCGCGCACGCAGCCGTGCCCGCCGGCGACCGCCCAGTAGGGCGTGAAGCGCACCCGCGCCGCGTAGCTGCCCGTGGCGGGGGCCGCGATCGTGAACGAGCCTTCGCTCAGCCGCGTCATCGTCGCCGGCCGCTGCACGAGCGGACGCGGATCGAGCACCGCAAACAGGCGCCAGTGAGCCGAGCGCCAGATTTCGCGCAGGTAGCCCGGTGGCGCCGCCGCTGCGCGCGAGTCCACCGCTGCGCTCAGGTCGCCGTCCCGCGCCGTTGCGCCCAGCAGCAGCCGCGCCTCGGCCGTTGCCGAATAATCGAGCGGCGCGTCCGGGAGGGCGACGTACGAGACAGCCATCTGCGACAGCCACTGCCGGTAGCGCGCGGCGCTCAGCGGAAGGCGCTGGTGTTCGTAGAAGATCGCGTCGCGACCCTCGTCCAGCTGCCGCTCCCAGCCGCGCGCGAGCGGGAAGTCGGGCGCGAGGTAGCGCGCCTCGCCATGGTCAGCGGTGGGGACCGCCTCGATCCGCACCGGACGCGCGGAATAGCCGACGCCGAGCGAGCGCAGCTCGCGCACGAGCGGCGCGTAATAGGAGGCGTGTACCGCTGGGTCCTCAGCGGCGGAGACGAAGTCCGTGATCGGCGCGTTCGCCTGCCAATAGAGCAAAAACGGCGCCAGCGCGAGCACCAGCCAGCGCGGGCGCCAGCCGATCAGCAGGCAGGCCGCGACCGGCCCCGCCACGAGCGCGCCCAGGCGATCCGCGTTGCTGCCGATCGCAGTCGGGATCGCATACGCCCCCAGCAACGCAAGCGCATACAGCAACGCGCCGACGCGCACCATCCGCCGCGCCGCCGCCAGCCGCCGCGCTTCCTCCGGCGTGGCGCCCGCCTGCGAGATCCCCTGCACCCGTGCCTCGCCCGGCGCGCGCTCGCTGCGCGCGCCCGGGATCAATGCCGCGATCAGCAGCACGCCCACCAGACCCGGGTAGAACGCCGATGCCGCAAACGGCTGCGTCCCGCCTTCGGGAAACGTGAGCGCGAGCAACGCCAGCGGAGCCAGCGTCGCCAGCGCGAGCGCAAGCGGCCACGACGCGCGCCGGCCGGCGCGCGCCCACTGGCCGGCGCCCGACGCGCGCGCCAGCGCCCACGTCACGTATGCGAGCGCCAGGAACGCTCCCGCGACCGGGCTGGCCAAAGAGCAGAGCACAGCCAGCGCCGGCGTCGCGATCCGCCAGCGGTATCGCGCCGCGAGCAGCGACGCGAGGCCGAGCGCCAGGCCGAGGTCGAACGGCACGCGGTTCGACAGCAGCGACAGCGACGCCCCAACCGCGAACCAGAGCGCGGCGATGCGTGTCGCCCTGGGCGAAAAGAAGCCGTCGATCAGCAGTGCGAACAGCGCCGTCGCGAGCGTCATCGACAGCGCCGCCAACAGCTGCGGGCCAAGCCACGCCCCGAGCGCCGGCGCGAGGAGCGAGTACGCGGGCAGATGATGGCCCGCGTACCAGCTGTTGTCCCACAGGGTGAAGCCAGCGTGCGCGAACAGATCGCTGCGGTACACCGCCGCCGCGAGGTCCGTGCTCGGCGGGGCCGCGAGTACGTACGCGAGGCCTAGCACCGCCGTGATCGTCCACGCCGGGATCCGTTCGAGCGCCGCCGCATATCCCGCCGCGCCCGAGCCCCGCGGCCCGCCGCGTGCGTGGCCCTCCCGGCCAGCCCCGCCGCCCGTCTGCCCGAGTCCCACCGCGGTCTGGTTGCGCTCGTGCTCCGCCGTCCGCGAGGCCATCGTCTAGCTCGATCCCGCGCCCTTTGACAGGAAGCTCGCGACCCGCTCGATCACGTCCGGGCGATCGATCGCGGGCCAGTGGCCCGCGTCCGCCAGCTCGACCAGTTCGGAGTCCGGCAGCGCCTGCGCGTATGCGCGCCCGAAGCGCGAGGGAATGTACGGGTCGGCCAGGCCCCACACCACGAGCGAGGGCATCGTGAGCGTTCCCAGTCGCGCGCCCGCCTCCGCCAGCACCGGCGGCGGCGAGCTCCGATAGAGGCGCAGGATCGCCCGCTGCGTGCCCTGGTCGAAGTGGGCCAGCACGCTGTCCAGAAAGCTGTCCGGCATCGGCCCCGGGGTCGCGTTCGCCTCGCGCGAGATGAACCGCAACACCGGTCGCGTCGTCGTCCCCATCGCGATCTCCCCGAGCACCGGGGTCCGCCAGATCCGCGCCACGCGATGCCAGCGATAGCCGGGCAGGAACGGCACCGCGTTGATCACCACCAGGCGCGCGATGCGATCCGGGTGGCGCTGGGCGAACGCGAGGCCGACGCTGCCCCAGTCGTGAACGACGAGGCTCACGCGAGCTGGCTCCCCTTCCTGCCCGCTCACGCCCGCCAACTCGAGATAGCGCTCGAGGAAGTCCGCATAGCCCTCGATCGTGTAGTCGAGGTACTCCGGCTTGCCCGAGCGTCCGAAGCCCAGCAGGTCAGGCGCCAATCCGCCCGTGCGCTCGAGAAACGGTAGCCATTCGTCGGAGCTCGTCGGCACCCCGTGCACATACAGCGGCGGGGCCTGCGCGAGCTCGCCCGCGGCCGGCGCCTCGCGCCAGAAGACAGGCAATCCGTCGAGCGTGGCCTCGCGATCGCTGACCTCATGCACGGAGCGAGATGTTAACCCGCCCGGCCGCCAGCTCGGACGTATACCTTGCGCGCGTGCCGGCGAAGCGAGCGGGAATGACACCAGGGGCGTGGAAGCCGCCGGCGCGGGCGCGGGTCGTGCGGGTGCGCGAACGGCTGCGCGCGGTGTACGGGATCCCGCGGATCGAGCCGCATCGGCACCCGATCGCCGAGCTCGTGCTGACGGTGCTCTCGCAGAGCACCAACGACCGCAACAGGGACGTCGCCTATCTGCGTCTGCGCGAGCGCTTTCCCACCTGGGAGCAGGTCATGGACGCGCCGGTTTCAGAGCTCGAAGAGGCGATCAGGCCCGGCGGAATCTCAAAGGTGAAGTCGGCCCGCATCAAGGCGATCCTTCAGGCGATCGCCGACGAGCGCGGCGAGCTGTCGCTCGACTGGCTAGCCGATGTGCCGCTGGCTCAAGCGCGCGATTTCCTGACCGCGCTGCCGGGTGTCGGGCGCAAGACCGCCGCGTGCGTGCTGCTGTTCGCCTACGGCCTGCGCGAAGTGCCGGTGGACACGCACGTCTCGCGTGTCGGGATGCGCCTGCATCTGCTCCGCCCCGGGGCGCCCTTCGAGCAGCTGCACGACCAGATGCTCGCCCTGACCCCGCCCGGCGAGGAGCTCGAGCTGCACGTCAACCTGCTGCGCCACGGCCGGCGCACCTGCCACGCGCGCCGACCCACCTGTCGAGAGTGCGCGCTCGCACGCATGTGCCCGAGCCGCTCGTTGTTCACGTAGCTCCTCTGTGGCTGCGCCTGCGTCTGGCGCGCCTCCGGCTGACGCGCGCCGAGCTCAGCCGAGCGGGACGACGGCGAAAGCGATCACCGCGTAATGCAGCGCCGCTGCGCCGATGACCAACGCGTGGAAGACCTCGTGGTAGCCGAACACCTTCGGCACCGGGTTCGGTCGCTCGCTCGCGTAGACGATCGCGCCAACCGTATACAGCAGGCCTCCCGTGGCGAGGCCCGCGACGCCAAGCCAGCCGATCGCGGCCGGGAGCTCGCCGAACACCGCCGCCGACACGAAGCCGAGCGCGACGTAGACAGCCGCGAACACCCACTTCGGCGCATCGATCCACAGCAGCTTCGAGAGCGAGCCTGCGATCGCGCCCGCCCAGACGACGATCAGGATCGCGTTCGCCAGCTGTCCCTTGAGTGCCAGCAGCGCCACCGGCGTGTAGGTGCCGGCGATCAACACGAAGATCATCGAGTGGTCCAGCCTGCGCATCCAGCGGCGCACCGGCGGCCGCCAGGTCACCCGGTGGTACAGCGCGCTCGTGCCCAACAGCGCCGAGACCGCGGCGGCGTAGATGCCCGCCGCCAGCCGCGCGCGCCCGCCCGTCGCCGTCAGGATCAAGGCCGCGCCGCAGGCGAGCGAGACGAAGAACGCGTACTGGTGTGAGACCCCGCGCAGCCTCGGCTTGATCGCCGCGGGGAGGCTCGCTGCAGCTGCGGGGAGGCTCGCTGCAGCCGATTTCGCGGACGCGTTCATTGTGGGACGGTACCGTCGAAGCTCCGCGCGCGCCGTCTGCACGCGCGCCGCGCGTCGCACCTGCGCGCGCGCAGCGTACGCCGGCGAGCCCCAGGGGCTAGTCTTGCCAGCGAGATGAGCCCAGCCAAGCATGGCGCCGCGCGCCGAGCGAAGCCCGTGGACTACGGGCTTTTCGGGCCGGGGAGCGTGACCTGGAAGGTGCATTCGAATCCGGTCATGATCGTCGGCGGCCTGCGCGCGCTGCTGATCCAGGCGCTGCATCCGCTGGCGATGGCGGGCGTCGCGCAGTACTCGGACTTCCGCTCGGATCCGCTCAGGCGCCTGCGCGGGACGAGCGCCTACGTGCACGCGGTGACCTTCGGCGATACCCGCGCGGCCCGCGGTGCAGCCGCACGCGTCAAGCGGCTGCACCGGCGCGTGCAGGGCGTCGACCCGGTCACCGGCCGGCAGTTCTCCGCGATGGATCACGAGACGCTGCTGTGGGTGCATTGCGTCGAGGTGCATTCGTTCATGGCCGGCTACCGGGCATACGGGGGGCGTCTGAGCGTCGACGAGCAGGACCGCTATCTGGCCGAGCAGGTCGTTGCGGCCGAGCTGATGGACATCCCGGGCGCGATCGTGCCGGATTCGCTCGCTACATACAGGGCGTATTTCGCGCGGATCCTGCCGAGCCTGTGCTCGAGCGTGCAGGCCGCAGCCACGATCGCGTTCGTGCGCCGCCCAAAGCTTCCCGCCAGTCCGTGGACGGCCCCGCTCACGCCCGCCTTCCGAACCCTCGGCTACGCCTCGACCGCGCTCGTGCCGCGCTCGCTGCGGGCGCTCGCCGGCCTGCCCGAGCGGGATCCGCGCGCGTTGCCGGCGGCGGCCGCGGTCATGCTCGCCTCGCGCGCGATGATCGCCAGTCGCCACGTGCCGTGGCTCGGCAGCCAGCTCGAAGCGCAGGTTCGCGACGCGCTCGGGGTCGGGTCGCTGCCCAGCGCGCTGCAGCAAGCTGCCTGAGCGCTCGCTAGGAGCCGTGCTCGATCGCCGGTTTGCTGCTCGCCAGCTTGGCGCTGGCCTTCTCGGGCGTGACCCGCACGACCTCCGATGCGAGGTCCAGCTTGGCCAGCGCGAGTATCAGCCAGCCCGACGGATCGAGCTCGTACCAACGCAATCCATGGAACGCCGACTGGGGGAAGGCGTGGTGGTTGTGGTGCCAGGCCTCGCCCAGCGAGGGGAGCGCGAGCCAGAAGACGTTCGTCGACTCGTCATCGGTGTCAAACCGGCGTTTGCCGAAGAAGTGGCAGATCGAGTTGATGCTCCAGGTCACGTGGTGCACGAGGAAGATCCGCACCAGTCCAGCCCAGAGCAGCGCGCTCAGCCCGGCCGTGAGCGCGCCTGCCCCGAGCGCGAGGCCGAGCAGGAACGGCGCGACGAGGCTCGCGAGCGCGATCCACGGGAAGGCCTTGTTGATCTTGCGCATGCGCGCATCGTCGAGCAGGTCGCTCGCGAATCTGCGCGAGCTCGCCTGGCCGTGGGTCTCGAACAGCCAGCCGACGTGCGCGTGCCAGAGGTCCTTGACCATGCCCTTCAGCCCGGCTCCCTGCCCGGCGTGAGGGCTGTGCGGATCGCCGTCCTCGTCCGCGAACGTGTGATGCTTGCGGTGATCAGCGACCCAGTCGATGACCGGTCCCTGCACCGACATCGAGCCGAGCACCGCGAACGTGTAGCGCAGCCAGGGGCGCGTCTGAAAGGCGCGATGCGTCAGCAGCCGGTGAAACCCGACCGTCACGCCGACGCCGGTCAGCGCGTACATGACCGCGAACGCGGCTATGTCCGTCCAGCTCAGGAACTTGTTCCACAACAGCACCGCTGCGGCGACCGTGCCGCAGAACGGAATGACAACAGCGGCGATGTTCGCGTTGCGCTCGAGCCTCGTCATGCGGCCTCCGGGGATTCGCCCGTCTCCGGGGGATACCCACGGGTACCCGGGTGATTACGGCGCCATTTGCAGCGAGCGGTACGATGCGCGAAAGCGCACGAAAGCCGGTCCTCGAGAATGAGCGAATTCCCTTGAAGCCGATCAGGAAATCTGCTTCAATGGGACTTAGATTTCTAGGGCCCTTACAAGCCCTCTTTCAACACCCTAAGGAGTAGCACTCATGGCTAAGACCATAGGCATCGACCTCGGCACGACCAACTCGTGCATGGCCGTGCTCGAGGGGGGCGAGCCCACGGTCATCGAGAATGCCGAGGGCGGGCGCACAACCCCATCGGTCGTTGCGTTCACCGCATCCGGCGAGCGCCTCGTTGGCACCGTCGCCAAGCGCCAGGCGGTAACCAACCCGCAGAACACGATCTTCTCGATCAAGCGCTTCATGGGCCGCAAGGAGGCCGAGGTGCGCGAGGAGGAGTCGATCGTCCCGTACAAAGTCGTCGCAGGCCCCAACGGCGACGCCCGCGTGGAGGTCACCGGCACGCAGCACTCGCCGCCGGAGATCAGCGCGATGATCCTGCAGAAGCTGAAGTCCGACGCGGAAGCCTATCTCGGCGAGCGCGTCGACGGCGCGGTGATCACCGTTCCGGCCTACTTCAACGACGACCAGCGGCAGGCGACCAAGGACGCCGGCAAGGTCGCCGGTCTCGACGTCAAGCGCATCATCAACGAGCCGACCGCAGCGTCGCTCGCGTACGGCCTGGACAAGGATGCCGACCATACGATCCTCGTCTTCGACCTCGGCGGCGGCACCTTCGACGTGTCCGTGCTCGAGATCGGCGACGGCGTGTTCGAGGTCAAGGCGACCGCCGGCGACAACCATCTCGGAGGCGACAACTTCGACAAGGCGATCGTCGACTGGCTGGTCGCCGAGTTCAAGAAGTCCCAGGGGATCGACCTTGCGGCCGACCCGATGGCCCTGCAGCGCCTGTACGAGGCGGCCGAGAAGGCCAAGATCGAGCTGTCGAGCACCCAGGAGACCCAGATCAACCTACCGTTCATCACCGCCGATGCGTCCGGCCCCAAGCACCTGGACACGCGCCTGACGCGGGCCAAGCTGTCGGAACTGACATCAGCCCTGCTCGACCGTGTTGTCGCGCCGGTCCGCCAGGCGCTCGATGACGCCAAAGACAAGGGCGTCAAGGACATCGACCACGTCGTGCTCGTCGGCGGGATGACCCGCATGCCCGCGGTGCAGGAGAAGGTCAAAGAGCTGACCCGCTCCGAGCCCCACCGGGGCGTCAACCCCGACGAGGTCGTCGCCGTCGGCGCCGCGATCCAGGCGGGCGTGCTCGCCGGCGATGTCAAGGACGTGCTGCTGCTCGACGTCACCCCGCTGACCCTCGGCATCGAGACCAAGGGCGGCGTGATGACCAAGCTGATCGAGCGCAACACGACGATCCCCACGCGCAAGGGCGAGGTCTTCTCGACAGCCGAGGACAACCAGCCCTCGGTCGAGATCCACGTCCTGCAGGGCGAGCGCGAAATGGCGCAGTACAACAAGTCGCTCGGCAAGTTCCAGCTGACCGGCATCCCCCCGGCGCCGCGAGGCATACCGCAGATCGAGGTCGGCTTCGACATCGACGCCAACGGCATCCTCAACGTGTCGGCCAAGGATCTCGGCACCAGCAAGGAGCAGAAGATCGAGATCAAGGCCGGCTCGGGGCTGTCCGAGGACGAGATCAAGAACATGGTCTCCGACGCGGAGACCCACGCCGAGGAGGACCGCCGTGCGCGCGAGCTCGCCGAGGCTCGCAACAACGGCGAGAACGCCGCCTACCAGGCCGAGCGCCAGCTCGCCGAGCTCGGCGATCAGATCGATACGGACTCCAAGTCGCGCATCGAGCAGGCCGTCAAGGAGGTGCGCGACTCGCTCGAGTCCGAGGACGCGAGGGACATCAACAGCAAGGCCGAGGCCCTGCAGGTGGCGTTCCACTCCGTCTCTGAGGCGATGTATCAGCGCGCTCAGCAGGAGCAGGCGGCCGCGGCGGGCAACGGCGCGTCGGGCGACGGCAGCGGCGCGTCCGGATCCTCCGACGAGGAGGATGTCGTCGACGCCGAGGTCGTCGACGAGCCCCAGTCATAAAGGACGGCTGCGATGAGCGACACCCACGAGCAGACAGTGCAGGAGACCCCCGGCGCGCACGCCGCGCCGGGGGCCGAGTCCGCGCCGGGCCGCGGTCCGGCGCGGGCGGCCAATCCGACGCCGGGCGCCCACGATCACACGAGCGCCGGTCGGCCGGTCGACGGCGAGGTTGCGCCGCGAGCGGACGAGGATCGAGCTGCGGCCGAGATCGAGGAGGAGCTCGACGAGCTCGTCAAGGTCGGCGCACAGCGCGATGAGTACCTCGCGCTCGCGCAGCGCACGCAGGCCGATTTCGAGAACTTCCGCAAGCGGGTCGCGCGCGAGTCCGCGCTCGCCGCCGAGCGCGGCATAGCCAAGCTCACGAAGGAGCTGTTGCCCGCTCTCGACAATCTCGACCGTGCGCTCGACGCCGCCGATCAGGACGATCCGCTGCTGCAGGGCGTACGGCTGGTGCGCGACGAGCTCGCGGCGGCGCTCGCGCGCGTCGGCGTCGAGTCCTTCTCACCGGCCGGCGAGCAGTTCGACCCGGCCTTCCACGAAGCGATCGCCCAGCATCCGGTCCAGGGCGTGCAGTGCGGAATCGTCGCCGAGGTCTACCAGCCGGGCTACACGCTCGGCGAGCAGATCATCCGGCCCGCGCGCGTCGTGGTCGCCGCGTAGTCCACGAGGAGACAACCAGAGATGGCATCACGCCCCGATTACTACAAGACGCTGGGGGTCGACAAAAAGGCCAAGCCCGACGAGATCAAGAAGGCCTACCGCAAGCTCGCGCGCAAGTACCACCCCGATCGCAACCCAGACGACAAAGCCGCGGAGGAGCGCTTCAAGGAGATCTCGCAGGCGTATGACGTGCTCGGCGATCCCGACAAGCGCAAGCAGTACGACAGCGGCACCGGCCCGTTCGCGACCGGCGCGGGCGCCGGCGGCGGCTTCGGCGGCTTTCAGGGCTTCGACTTCGACACCTCGGGGATGGGCGACATCCTCTCGAACCTGTTCGGCGGCGCCGGACGCGGGGGCTCGGGCGGGCGTCGCGGACGCAGCCGCGCGCAGCGCGGCGGCGACCTCGAGGCGCAGGTCTCGATCTCCTTCGACCAGGCCATCAGCGGCGCGCAAGTTCCCCTGTCGGTGCCGATGCAGGACACGTGTCCGACCTGCCACGGGACCGGCGCCAAGCCGGGCACGACGCCGAAGGTGTGTCCGCGCTGCGAAGGCCGCGGGATCGAGACCCAGGGCCAGGGGATGTTCTCGATCTCCCAGCCCTGCTCGCTGTGCGGCGGCTCGGGCACCGTGATCGACGATCCCTGCCCCACCTGCGGCGGCGCCGGCGCGGTCCGCAACGTCAAGCGCCTGCGCGTGAATATCCCCGCCGGCGTGCGCGACGGCAGCCGCATCCGCCTCGCCGGCAAGGGCGAGCCCGGACGCGACGGCGGCCCCGCAGGCGATCTGTACCTGGTCACGCACGTCTCGCCGTCGCCCGTGTTCAAGCGCAAGGGAGACAACCTCCAGGTGGACGTCCCGCTGACGATCCCCGAGGCGCTGCGCGGCGCCGAGGTGCAGGTCCCGACGCTCGACGGCGTCAAGACGCTGCGCGTGAAACCCGGCACCAAGCCCGGCGCGGTCCAGCGCCTGCGCGGCGCCGGCCCGCCGAAGCTGGGCGGCTCCTCGCGCGGGGACATTCACTACCGGTTCACGATCGAGGTACCCGACACGCTCACCAGCGAGCAGCGCTCGGCCGTCGACGCGCTCGCCAAGACGATGAACGGCAACCCGCGCGCACCCCTGTTCGAGGAGGCCTCGTCGTGAGCGCGCGCAAGCCCCTGGCCAGGTCCGCCGCGCGCGTCGAAGTCGAAACCGACCGCGGCGTGTTCATGATCTCGGTCGCCGCCGAGCTCGCGAACATGCACCCGCAGACGCTGCGCACCTACGAGGCGCGCGGGCTGGTCGCGCCCAAGCGCTCGCCCAAGGGCACCCGCCTGTACTCCCAGGAGGACGTCGAGAAGCTGCGCCACATCCAGCAGATGACCGCCGAGCTTGGCCTCAACCTCGCGGGCGTCGAGCGCGTGCTCGACCTCGAGACCGAGGTGCAGGGCATGCACACCCGCATCAAGGAGCTCGAAGTGCAAGTCTTGCGTGCTCAGGTGGAGCTGGCCGAACGGCTGGAGGAGGTCCGGCGATCCTTCCGCGCCGAGCTGGTCCCCTACCGTGGCGGCACGGACATCGTGCGCGCGGCCGATTTCCGTGCGTCGTTGGGTTCCACTAAACGGAGGATGCGCAATGGCTCCTGATGGCTCAGCTCAAGCCCAGGGTCAACAGCCTCAAGCGGAAGCGGAGCAGCGCCCGCTCGAGCGCTTCGGGCGCGATCTCACGCAGGTCGCCGAGGAGAACAAGCTCGACCCGGTGATCGGCCGCGACGAGGAGATTCGCCGGGTGATCCAGGTGCTCTCGCGGCGCACCAAGAACAATCCCGTGCTGATCGGCGAGCCCGGCGTCGGCAAGACCGCGATCGTCGAGGGTCTCGCCCAGCGGATCGTCTCGCACGACGTGCCCGAGTCGCTGCGCGACCGGCGCGTGATCGCGCTCGACATGGGCGCGCTCGTCGCCGGCGCCGCCTACCGGGGCGAGTTCGAGGAACGCCTCAAGAGTGTGCTCAAAGAAGTCTCCGAGGCCCATGGCGCGATCATCCTGTTCTTAGACGAGCTGCACACGATCGTCGGCGCCGGCGCCGCCCAAGGGTCGGTCGACGCCTCGAACCTGCTCAAGCCGATGCTTGCGCGCGGCGAACTGCGCTGTGTCGGCGCGACCACGCTCGACGAGTACCGCAAGTACATCGAGAAGGACGCTGCGCTCGAGCGGCGCTTTCAGCCGGTAATCGTCGGCGAGCCGACGGTGCAGGACACGATCGCGATCCTGCGCGGCCTGAAGGAGCGCTATGAGGTCCATCACGGCGTGCGTATCCAGGACAGCGCGCTGATCGCCGCCGCCACGCTCTCGCAACGCTATATCGCCGACCGCTTCCTGCCCGACAAGGCGATCGATTTGATCGACGAGGCCGCCTCGCGGCGCAAGATCGAGATCGACTCGCTGCCGACCGAGATCGACGAGGTCGACCGCCGTGTGATGCAGCTCGAGATCGAGCTGACCTCGCTGCGCAAGGAGAAAGACGACGCTTCACGCGAGCGCCGCGAGGCGATCGAGCAGGAACTGGATCAGCTTCGCGCGCGCTCGGCCGAGATGAAGACCAAGTGGGAAGCCGAGAAGAGCGCGCTCCAGGGCGTACGCGAGACCAAGGAACGCCTCGAGCAGGCGCGCGGCGAGGTCGAGCGTGCAGAACGCGAAGCCGACCTGCAGCGTGCCGCGGAGCTGCGCTACGGCGAGATCCCCGAGCTCGAACGCCAGCTCGGCGAGCAGGAAGCCGCCGCCAGCGAGCGCGCCGGGCAGGAGGGCGGACCGGTATTCGTCAAGGAGGAGGTCGACGCCGACGACGTCGCCGAAGTCGTCGCGCGCTGGACCGGCATCCCCGTCAGCCGCCTGCTCGAGGGCGAAGTCGAGAAGCTGATTCACATGGATGAGCGGCTGCACGAACGCGTCGTCGGCCAGGACGAGGCGGTCGAGGCGGTCGCGACCGCGCTGCGCCGCTCACGCGCCGGCCTGCAGGACCCGAGCCGTCCGATCGGCTCGTTCCTGTTCCTCGGTCCCACCGGCGTCGGCAAGACCGAGCTCGCCCGCGCGCTCGCGGAATTCATGTTCGATTCCCAGGACGCGATGGTCCGCATCGACATGAGCGAGTACATGGAGAAACACTCCGTCTCGCGCCTCGTCGGCGCGCCCCCCGGCTACGTCGGCTACGAAGAGGGGGGCCAGCTGACCGAGGCCGTGCGCCGCCGCCCCTACACCGTCGTGCTGCTCGACGAGATCGAGAAGGCGCACCCCGACGTCTTCAACACGCTGCTGCAGGTGATGGACGACGGGCGCCTCACCGACGGCCAGGGCAGGACCGTCGACTTCAAGAACACCGTGCTGATCATGACTTCGAACTTCCCCGTGCCTCCCGGTCTGTCCGACGCCGATCTGCGCAGCGCGCTTTTGCAGCAGTTCAAGCCCGAGTTCATCAACCGCCTCGACGACATCGTGCGCTTCCAGGAGCTCACGCGCGAGCAGATCGGCGAGATCGTCGAGCTGCAGGTCGACCGCGTGATCGAGCGCGTCGCCGAGCGCGGCGTGCAGCTCACGCTCACCGAGGACGCCAAGCGGCTGCTCGCCAACCTGGGCTACGACCCCAGCTACGGCGCGCGCCCGCTGCGGCGCGTGATCCAGAAGCAGCTCGTCGACCGCCTCGCCCTCGCGCTGCTCGACGGCAGCGTGCGCGAAGGCGATGCCGTCACCGTCGATGCCGCCGGCGGCGAGCTCACGCTGAAGACCGCCGAGCCGGCCGCCGAGCCTGCCGGCGCGAGCGTCGCCTGAGCGCGGAGCCCCCGCCGGTGCTGTGACCGGCGAGGACTCCTGCGCTATCGGCGGTTTCGAGGTAGGAGGCTAGTGGCGGCGTTGGGCGAGTCTCTGCACGACTGCTCTGATGTGCGCCTCCGCGCGGGCGTGCCGCTGCGCGGCTGTGAGGGAACGTGCCCTCACCTCGACCGCGGCTCCTTCGGTCGCGCAGTAGGCGATGGCTTCTACGCCACCTTTGTTTTCCGTAAACAAGCCAAAGACTTCCCAGCCTTCCTGGTTTTCAATCATGTTGGATTCCTCTTCAACCAGGGCTTTGCCTTCTTCGATGTAGGCCCCGCCGCTGATCGCGCGAGCTCCTTGCGGACACACCGCTTCGGAGAACGCGACGTCTTCGAATTCCGAACCAAATTCGCCGGCTTCGCTGAATTCGCCGCGTTCTTCGCTGAGCGGGCTGAGCTGCGCTGGTGGTCCTTCTTTGCCCGGAGCTCCAGGCGGTCCGGCTGACCCCGTCGCTCCGGTTGCGCCGGTCGCTCCGGCGGGCCCCGTCGCACCGTTTGGTCCGGGCAGTCCGGTCGCTCCAGCCGGCCCGGTCGCTCCCGTCGGCCCGCGGGCACCGGCTTTGCCTTTCAGTTCTTTCAACACGCTGGGCTTGATCTGTTTGGTCGAGGTGATCAGATAGTGCGTTGCGGCCAGCGCTCCGCCGCTCATTGCGAAGACGAGCGCGAGCGTAGCCGCCACGTTTGCATACGTAAGACGTCTGCGCATGGGTTCCCTCCGTCGACTGCGAATTGGCGGCGAAGTGTACGCGTAATTACACGGCCGCATGCAGTTCCCCTGCGCTACCCGCGCGTATGCTGTGAGGGCCAACCGACGGAGGAGGCCAAGCGCAATGCCCACCTACATCATGCTCTCGACCCTCACCCCCGAGGGTGTGCAGACGGTCAAGAACAATCCGCAGCGGATCAGGGAGGTGAACAAGGAGGTCGAGCAGCTCGGCGCGAGCGTCAAGGCGCAGTGGGCGACGCTGGGACACGTGGACTTCATCTCGGTCGTCGAGGCGCCCGACGAGGCGACGATGGCGCGCGTGTCGCTCGAGCTCGGCTCGCGCGGCACCGGGCGCTACGAGACGCTCGCGGCGATCCCGGTCGATGATTTCATCGCATCTCTGTGAGCGCAGCCTGCGCGGATCGTCCGCCGGTACCCGAGTGATACGCGGGAAGGAAGGCGCGTGAAGGTACTAGTCGTAGGCGCAGGCGGGCGCGAGCACGCGCTCGTGCGGGCGCTCGCCCGCTCGCCGCAAGCGATGGAACTGCTGTGCGCGCCCGGCAACGCCGGCATCGCGCGCGACGCGCGGCTGCTGGACGTCGCCGCCGAGGACATCGACGGGATCGTTGCGGCCGTCGAGCGCGAGCGCGTCGATCTCACCGTGGTCGGGCCCGAGGCGCCGCTCGTCGCTGGCCTGGTCGATGCGCTGGCGGAGCGGGCGCTGCCCGCGTTCGGCCCCTCGGCTGAAGCGGCGCGGCTGGAGGGCTCGAAGGCGTTCGCCAAGCAAGCGATGGCGCAGGCCGGCGTGCCGACGGCGCGCTGGCGCTACGCGCGCTCGCTGCAGGAGGGAATCGACGCGGTCGCCGAGCTGTCCGCGCCGGGCGTCGTCGTCAAGGCCGACGGGCTCGCGGCCGGCAAGGGCGTGACCGTCGCCGACTCGCCCGAGCAGGCCAAACGCGCGCTGCGCGAAATCTTCGTCGAGCACCGTTTCGGCGCCGAGCTGGCGAGTGCGGTCGTCGAGGAGCGTCTCAGCGGCACCGAGTTGTCGCTGCTCGCCCTGTGCGACGGCAGGACGGCGGTGCCGCTTGCCCCGGCGCGCGATTTCAAGCGCCTGGGCGACGGCGATCAGGGGCCGAACACAGGCGGGATGGGCGCCTACTCGCCGGTGGCCGGCCTCAGCGACGCGGACGTACTGGACCTGTCGCGCTTCCTGCAACAGCCGATCGTCGACTGGATGCGCGAGCAGGGCACCCCCTACCACGGGATTCTCTACGCCGGCCTGATGCTGACCGCCGAGGGCCCGCGCGTGCTCGAGTTCAACGTCCGCTTCGGCGATCCCGAGACCCAGGCGGTGCTGCCTCGTCTGCGCTCGGATCTGCTCGATCTGCTGCGCCGCTGCACGCGGCCGGGGGGACTGGCCGCCGACGGCCTTGACGAGGCGCTCGTGCGCTGGTCGCCCGACTGGGCCGTAACGGTCGTGCTGGCCGGCGGCGGCTACCCTGTCTCGTCATCGACGGGCGATGCGATCACCGGTCTCGAGCGCGTACCCGACGAGCTCGAGGTGACGCACGCCGGCACCGCGGTCGCGCCCGACGGGAAGATCGTCACCGCGGGCGGGCGCGTGCTGAACGTCACCGGACTTGGCGCGGACGCGAAGTCGGCGAGAGAGTCGGCGTATGCTGCGGCGGGGATGATCTCGTTCGAGGGCAAGCAGCTGCGGCGGGATATCGCGGCGCGCGCGGATCACAGCGCGCCGTTGCCGGGCGGATCCGACTCGCTCGCGAGCTGGTTCGAGCAGGCGCGCGCCGCCGGTGAGCGCCGGGTCGGCGCGGGGCTGGGGCTGGGCCGCGATGGCTGATGTGTCGCCGATCGCGACGCCGCTCGCCGAGGCGGAGGTGAGCGCGCAGCTCGAGGAGATCGACGTCGACAGCCCGCGCGTCGGCATCGTGATGGGCTCGAAGACCGATCTCGAGACGATGCAGAAGGCAGCGCACGAGCTCGAAGAGCGCGGCATCCTGCACGAGCTGCGCGTGATGTCAGCGCACCGCGAGCCTGACATCGTCGCCGACTACGCGAAAAACGCGCGGATGCGCGGGCTGCGCGTGATCATCGCCGGTGCCGGCATCTCCGCGGCGCTCCCCGGCGCCGTCGCCGCCCACACCGATCTGCCGGTGATCGGTGTGCCGCTGTCCGGGCGCCTGACCGCGGCGGGCGGGCTCGATGCGATCCTCTCGATCGTGCAAATGCCCCCTGGGGTCCCCGTCGGGTGTGTCGGCCTGGACAACGCGCGCAACGCCGCGATCCTCGCCGCGCGGATCCTCGGCGCCTAGGCGCTGCGCAGCAGCCTCGTGGCGCGGCCCATCAGTGCTTGCTGTGCTTGGCGGGCGGCTTGCGGATTATCAGAAACGCTGTGACCGGTGTGTGGCTGCTGCCGGGCTGGTTAAGCGTGACCCTGACCGTGGTGAACAGTTTCCCGAGTCGGGCAACCAGCGCCTTGGCGGAGTTGGTCATCTTCAGCTTGATCGTCGCCGTATCGCGGGGCAAGATCGAAAAGTTCCCCGACGCGACGGTCGTGTGCTCGATGCGGGTCTTGGGGTGAGCGCCCTTCTTGCTCTTGATCGTCACCTTGAGCTTGGCGCTGACGCTCGCCTTGCCCGTACAGGGTGATTCGAGGTTACAGGCGAGCCTGAGCCAGACGTACTTGCCGTTGAAGCCGCTCTTGGCGATCGTTGCCGCCGCTTTGGCGGGGGGACCTGAAGGAGGTGGCTGAGGCGACAACGAGGTGAGAGCTGGTTCGGGTGGTAGGGATGTCGACGGCGGCTGATACGCGATCGCGATCTGCGCGCTGGCGCCGATCCCGCCGGGGTCGGTTGTGCTGGCCGTGATCGTGTTCTGGCCGGCAGCCAGTGGAACGGTCGCCGACCAGCCCCCGTTGGGTGCGACCGGCACCGACTCGCCGTTGATGGTGACCGCTTCCGGCATGCCGTTTCCGCCGCCGGTGACGCTGCCCGATACGGGTATGGACGACTGGCCCACGGTCATGCCGCTGGCGGGCGACATGATCGCGATCTTCGGCCTCATCGCGGCCTCGGCTTCGCCGGCCAGCGTCTGCGCCTCGGCCTTGGCGAACGCCCAGGAGAAGGTCTGCGTCAACTTCAGCGATCCGCCCGCGGGCACGGTTCGCACAAAGCGCGCCAGGAGATGGGTTCCCGCCGGGGATTCTTCGCCTTCGAGGGGGATGCCTTCGGTGCCGAATTCAAGCCCGTCGGGAGGGGTCGAAAACGTGATTGCGCCCTGCGCCCCTTCTTCGTTTTCGTCCGCGAGGACGTTGTCGAAGTTGACGAACACGCTGGCCGGGGCCACCGGAGCACTGGGGATAGTTTCGCCAGCGTGGCGTGTGCGGGTCGGTCCGCCTGCCCAGGGGAATTCGTAGCCGGCTTCGGCTTGTTCTGCGTCCTCGACCGAGATCATGTTCAGCTGGTGCGCGCCGCCGTCGGTGCTGACGTAGCTGTCGCTGATCGTCGCTTGGCGGCCGTTGTGATCCTGAACGATGCTGCGTCGGACTGCCACGCCGGTGGGGGCGAAGCTGGTGCAGCTGTCGCTCGTCGGCGGGTAGGTCACCGCGTCCGGCGCACACTTGACGAGCGGCTCTTCCTCGTGAATCGTCAGATCTCCGTTGGCGAGGTCGTAGCTCTGGTTGAAGCTGAGGGCGCGGGAAGCCGGAGAATTCCGAGGAGTCGGCGAGGAGCGCCTGAGCGGCGGCAGATCCGAACGCGTTCACGCCATCTACCTGGACGTCCGAGCGTGTCGCGCCTTTGCCGGTCAATGCGGCGTAAGCGTCGTTTCCATAGAACACATCGCCGCCGAATTCGGGACTAATGCCACCGGATTCGAGGCTGATCGTATTCATTGGCCGGGCTTCCCATAGGCCACCGAAGCTGAATGAGCGGAAATCAGCGTAGCCCGCGAGCTGGCCAGACTCGGCAAAGAAATCGTAGAGGTCGCCTTCGTTTGGGCCCTTGGCAATCTTAAAGCCTCGCTCGTCGCCCAAACCCAGGCGCGGGCCAATGAACGATTCGAGGTTCAACGAGCCTACAGCTTCCAGCGGCACGGCCCGGAGAATACAGGTTCCAATTCCGTCCCTAATTTTTTCGCTGGCAGCAAGCGTAACTTTTTCAGAGAATTCGCCGGATTCGCCGTTGTAGTGGACGGGAACTTCTTTGACGAACTGCACGGACATTTTTCCGAAGTAGCAGCGGATCTGAACGTTGCCGCTACCGACCGTCGTCCCAGTGATCGTGAAGCTTGGTCTCGCTTCACCCTGGAACTCGAAGAACGAGGGGTCCGCGGGCGAGGTGATGTTGCTCGCGGTCACTTCGGCCTGGGCCACGGAAGCGCCCAGCGTCAGGAAGACGGCCAGGACGACAGCCGCGAACAGCCCGGCACAGACGATGCTCCGCGGCGAAAGGGGGCGAGGCTGGCTTGCTCCAGTAACTGGGCGTGGCTGCTGTTCGATCGTGTTCGCTGGGAGGTTCGTGGCTGCTGAGGGCTCGTGGCTCGATACTTGCATCGGCCGATCTCGCCGCATCCATGAGGCGCGCAGCTGAAGCGTGGACAGATGGCTTAGCATCGACGACAAGCGTAGCCCCACTGTTCGGGCCAGTCCGCCGGTTCGCGGACGTGCGCGCAGCCCCCACGACGCACCGGGCTCGCAGCGCGCGCGCGCGATAATCAGCGGCGTGATCGAGCGCTACACCCGTCCGGAGCTCGGCCGTCTGTGGACGGACGCGGCGCGGATGCAGAGCTGGCGCCGGGTCGAGGTCGCCGCGTGCGAGGAGCTGCCGGCGCTGCTCGGCGACGAGGGCCCCACTCCGGCGGAGCTCGAGGCGATCGCGGCGGCGACCTTCAGCGTGCAGGCGGTCGACGAGCGCGAGCGGCTCACCGACCACGACATGGCGGCGTTCGTCGACGTGCTCGCGGCCTCCGCGGGCGAGGCGGGGCGCTGGATCCACTTCGGGTTGACGAGCTCGGACGTGCTGGACACGGGGCTCGCCCTGCAGCTGAGGGCGGTCGGCGAGGTCGTCCTGGCGGGGGCGCGGGAGCTCGTCGCGGCGCTCGCGGCCCGCGCGCGCGAGCAACAGCGCACGCTGACGGTCGGGCGGACCCATGGCGTCCACGCGGAGCCGACGACGTTCGGCCTGAAGCTCGCGGGATACGCGTTCGAGGCGCAGCGCAATGCGATCCGCCTGGAGCGGGCGTTCGCGCAAGCTGCGGTCGGGGCGATCTCGGGCGCGGTCGGCACGTACGCCGCGAACGGGCCGGAGTTCGAGGCCCGGGTGCTCGAACGCCTGGGGCTGGCACGCGAGGACATATCGACCCAGGTTGTGGCGCGCGACCGCCATGCCGAGCTCGCGCAGGCGATCGCCCTGGCGGGCGCCGGCCTGGAGCGGCTCGCGACCGAGGTCAGGCATCTGCAGCGCACCGAGATCGGCGAGGTGCGCGAGCCGTTCCGCGCCGGGCAGAAGGGCTCGAGCGCGATGCCGCACAAGCGCAACCCGATCAAGAGCGAGCAGATCGCCGGGCTCGCGCGCGTGCTGCGCGGCAACGCTCAGGCCGCGCTCGAGGATGTCGCGCTGTGGCACGAGCGCGACATCTCGCACTCCTCGGTCGAGCGGATCATCCTGCCCGACTCGACGATCCTGCTCGACTATCTGCAGCACCGCGCGATCACGCTCGTGCGCGACATGACGATCGACTCCGAGCGGATGCGCGCGAACCTCGAGCTGACCGCCGGCGCGCTGTTCTCACAGCGGGTTCTGCTGGCGCTGGTCGCGACCGGTATGGCGCGCGACGACGCCTACCGGATCGTCCAGGAGCTCGCCCAGCGCGCCTGGGACACGCGCACGCCGCTGCGCGAGCTGCTGGCCGGCGACCAGCGCACCGCCGCCCTGGAGCTCGATCAGCTGTTCGACTACGGGCACTTTGTGCGCCACGCCGGCGAGATCATCCAGCGGCTCGACGGGCTATCGTCCGACTCGTGAGCGCGCTCGCCGACCTGCCTCTGATCGCCAGCGGGAAGGTCCGCGAGATCTACGATCTGGATGGGTCCGGCGGCGAGCGCCTGCTGATGGTCGCGAGCGACCGCATCTCGACCTATGACGCCGTTCACCCGACCCCGATCCCCGACAAGGGCAAGGTGCTGACAGGGCTGTCGGAGTTCTGGTTTCGCATCACGGGGCAGATCGTCGACAACCACCTGATCTCCGTCAGCGAGGGCGTTCCCGAGGAGACCCGCGGCCGCGCGATGGTCGTGCGCAAGCTGCGGATGCTGCCGGTCGAGTGCGTCGTGCGCGGCTACCTGACCGGCTCGGGCTGGAAGGACTATCTGGCCGGGGGGAGCGTGTCCGGAATCGCGCTGCCGGCGGGCCTGCGCGAGTCCGAACGCTTGCCCGAGCCGATCTTCACGCCCAGCACGAAGGCCGATGTCGGGCACGACGAGGCGATCGACTTCGAGCAGGCCGTCGAGCTGACCGGCGACCGCGCGCTGATGGAGCGCGCGCGCGACGTCTCGATCGAGCTGTACTCGTTCGCCGCCGAGCGCGCGCGCGCGCGCGGGGTGATCCTGGCCGACACGAAGTTCGAGCTCGGCCTGGACAGCGAGGGCGCGCTCGTGGTCGGCGACGAGGTCCTGACCCCCGACTCCTCCCGCTACTGGCCGGCCGACGGCTACGCGCCCGGCCGCGGCCAGCCGAGCTTCGACAAGCAGTACGTGCGCGACTGGGCGGGCGCGAGCGGCTGGGACAAGCGCCCGCCGGCCCCGCCGATCCCCGAGGACGTCGTCGCGGGCACCCGCACGCGCTATCTCGAAGCGTATGAGCTGATCACCGGCGATCCGTTCGAGGCTTGGCTACAGCGAACCGCGCAGGGAGCATGACCCGCGGGGCGGCCGGCGAGCGGCGGCGGGCCTGGCCGCGCGTGCGATGAGAGCACGCGTGCTGATCCGCCCGAAGACGGGCATTCTCGACCCCCAAGGCGCGGCCGTCGAGCGCGCGCTGCCGGCGCTCGGCTTCGCGGGCGCGGCCAACGTGCACGTCGGGCGGCTGATCGAGCTCGATGTCGAGGATCCGGCGCAGCTTCAGCCGATGTGCGAGCGGCTGCTCGCGAACCCGCTCGTCGAGGACTATGAGATCCAGCACCTTGGCGAGTAGGGTGGGTAGCGCCGAGCTCGACTTCGACGGGATCCCAGATCCCGAGCGCATCGATCCCACTGACGCCGAAGCGCTCGCGACGCCGCGATGAAATTCGGGATCCTGCGCTTCCCCGGCTCCTGCGACGAGGTGGATGCGCTGCACGCCGCGCGCCGGGTGGGCGACGCAGAGCTGATCTGGCACGCCCAGCGCGATTTGCGCGGGGCCGACGCGATCGTCGTGCCCGGCGGTTTCTCCTATGGCGACTACCTGCGGGCGGGCGCGATCGCGCGCTTCGCGCCCGCGATGGAGTCGGTGGCCGCATTCGCGCGCGACGGCGGGCTCGTGCTCGGGATCTGCAACGGCTTTCAGGTGCTGTGTGAGGCGCGGATGCTGCCGGGCGCGCTGCTGCCAAACGCCAACCTGCGGTTCACCTCCCGGCAGGTCGAGCTAGAAGTGCTCGCGCCCGCCACGGCCTTCACCCGCGCCTGCCCCCGCAGCTCTCTGAGCATTCCGGCAAAGCACTCCTGGGGGCGCTACTACGCCGACGAGCGCACCCTCCGGAATCTGGAGGAGCGCGGTCAGGTCGTGCTGCGCTACGGGCCGGGGGAGAACTTCAACGGCTCGCTGCGCGACATCGCGGGCGTGCGCAACCCGGCGGGCAACGTTTTCGGCCTGATGCCTCACCCCGAGCACGCGGTCGACGAGCTCGCCGGGGGCTCGAGCGACGGGTTGTGCATCTTTCAGTCGATGCGACTCGCGGTCGAGGAGGGCGTCCTTGCCTGAGGCCGCGGCTCTGCCGAGCGTCGAAGATGCACTTGCGCTGGGGCTCACGCGCGCGGAGTACGCGCTGATCTGCGAGCACCAGCGCGGCGCGCCAAATCAGCTCGAGCTGGCGATGTATTCGCTGCTGTGGAGCGAGCACTGCGCCTACAAGCACTCCAAGCGGCTGCTGCGCACCCTGCCCACGGAAGGGCCCTACGTGGTCATGGGCCCGGGCGAGAACGCGGGCGCGGTCGACGTCGGAGATGGGCTCGCGTGCGCGTTCAAGGTCGAGTCGCACAATCACCCGAGCGCGGTCGAGCCCTTCCAGGGGGCCGCCACCGGCGTTGGCGGGATCCTGCGAGACATCTTCGCGATCGGCGCGCGGCCGATCGCGGTGCTCGACTCGCTGCGCTTCGGCGAGCCGGGAGCGCCGGGGGGACGCAGCCGGTATCTGCTCGACCACGCGGTCGCGGGGATCGGCCACTACGGCAACTCGATCGGCGTGCCCACGGTCGCCGGCGAGGTCTACTTCGAGGGCCCCTACGAGCAGAACTGCCTGGTGAACGTCATGGCGCTGGGCCTCGGCGCGCGCGAGCGGCTCGTGCGCAGCGCGGCCACGGGTCCCGGCAACGTCGTGATCCTGTTCGGGGCATCCACCGGGCGCGACGGGATCGGCGGGGCGTCGGTGCTCGCCTCGGCCGAGCTCGGCGGCGAGCACGAAGGCGGGGAGGAGGACAAGCGCCCAACAGTTCAGGTGGGGGATCCGTTCGCGGAGAAGAAGCTGCTGGAGTGCTCGCTCGAGCTGCTCGAGCGGGACCTGCTCGTCTCCCTGCAGGATCTTGGCGCGGCCGGGCTCACGTCCGCGGCCGCCGAGATGGCCGCCAAGGGCGGCGTCGGCATCGACATCGACGTGTCCGCCGTTCCCCTGCGCGAGCCGGGAATGGCGCCGTTCGAGATCATGGTCAGCGAGTCCCAGGAGCGCATGCTCTGCGTCGCGCGACCCGAGCGCGTAGGAGATGTGCTCGCGCTGTGCGCCAAGTGGGAGGTCGAGGGTGCGGTGCTCGGCAGCGTCACCGAATCCCTGCACATCCGCGTCTTCGAAGACGCCACGCTGCTCGGGGACATGCCGGTGCGGGCGCTCGTCGACGAGTGCCCGCTGTATGACCTCGCGCCGGCCAAGACCTCCGCGTCCATCTACCCTGCGCCCGCCGCGCTGCTCGCTCGTGATGTTTCGCCCCGCGACGGGCTGCTCGCGCTGCTTCGCTGCCCGAACATCGCCTCCCGCCGGCCCCTGTTCGAGCAATACGACTCGATCGTCCAGTCGCGCACCGTGCGGCGCCCCGCGCAGGCGGACGCCGCGGTGCTGGCGCTCCCCGGCGGCGGCGCGCTGGCGGCGAGCATCGACTGCAACGGTCGCCGCGTCGCCGCCGATCCCTACCGCGGCACGATCGAGGCTGTGCTCGAGTGCGCCGCCAATCTCGCCTGCGTCGGCGCCGAGCCGCTCGGGACGACCAACAACCTCAACTTCGGCAATCCGGAGAAGCCGCATATCGCGTGGCAGCTGAGCGAGTCGGTGCGCGCGCTGGGCGACGCCTGCCGCGCCCTGCGCGCTCCGGTCGTGGGCGGCAATGTCTCGCTGTACAACGAGACGCCGGCCGGGCCGATCTACCCGACGCCGGTGATCGGCATGGTCGGGCGCCTGCCCGATGCGCGGATGGCCGGCCGGCTCGGCTTTCAACGCGCCGGCGACGCGATCGCGCTGGCCGGGCCGTTCACGCCCTCGCTCGCCGCGAGCGAGTTCGCGAAGCTGCAGGGCGCGCGGCTGCCCGATCAGCTGCCCGGCTCGGACATCGCCGCGATCCGCAGTACGCACGGCGCGGTCCGCGAGGCGGTCCGCAGCGGGGCTGTCGCGAGCGCGCACGACATCGCCGAGGGCGGGCTCGCGGTCGCCCTCGCCGAGTGCGCTCTGGCGGGTGCGCTCGGCGCGCGGATCACGCTCGACGGCGCGTTCCCGGCAGCGCCTGCGCTCGAGACCCTGTTCGGCGAGGGGGCGGGTGGATTTGTGCTGAGCGGGCGCGGTGACGCGCTTGATTCGATCGCCGACGGCGGCGTGGAGCTGGCGCTGATCGGCGTGGTCGGGGGTGAGTTGCTCGAGATCGAGCTCGCGGGCGTCAGCGTCGTTGCCACCCTCGCCGAGCTGAGCCACGCCGAGAGCGCGTTGCGCGAGCTTTTCGAGTAGTCGCCGAGTCGCGTGCTGCTAGCGTGTTAGCCACGATGCGTGACGGACCACGCGACGAGTGCGGGGTCTTCGGCCTTTACGCACCCGGACACGAGGTGTCGCGGCTGTCGTACTTCGCTCTTTACGCGCTTCAGCACCGCGGCCAGGAGTCCGCGGGCATCGCCGCAGCCGATCGGGGTGGGCACATCGTCACGCGCCGCGAGCTCGGGCTCGTCAGCCAGGTGTTCAGCGAGAACGACCTGCGCACGCTCGCCGGAGAGCTCGCGATCGGGCACGTGCGCTACTCGACCACCGGCTCCAACGCCTGGGAGAACTCGCAGCCGGTGCAGCGCTCGGAGGGCACCCACGGCTCCCATCGCGAGCTCGCGCTGGCCCACAACGGCAACCTGATCAACGCCGTCGAGCTGCATGCCGAGCTCAGCGCCCGGGGCGTGACCTTCAGCTCCACTTCGGACTCGGAGATCATCGCCGCGCTGATCGCCACTCACCCGGCGCCGTCGATCGAGGACGCGATCGCCGACGTGCTGCCGCGGCTGAAGGGCGCGTTCTCGATAGTCGTGTTGACCCGCGAGCACGTCATCGCCTTCCGCGACCCGCACGGCCTGCGCCCGCTCGCGCTCGGCACGCTGCCCTCGGCCGGGGCCGCGGGGGCCGGCGCGGAGGGGGAGCTCGATCAAACGCATTGGTGTGTGGCGAGCGAGTCGTGCGCGTTCGACATCATCGGCGCTCGCTTCGCGCGCGACGTGGCGCCGGGCGAGATCGTCACGCTGTCCGAGCATGGCCTGCGCAGCCGCCCGGTCAAGACAGGCGCCCAGCCGGCGTTGTGCGTATTCGAGTACATCTACTTCGCGCGGCCCGACTCGCACATGAACGGCCACGTCCTGCAGGTGGCGCGGGCCCGCATGGGCGAGATCCTGTGGCGCGAGGCGCCCGTCGACGCCGATCTGGTGATCGCCGTCCCCGACTCCGGCAACCCCGCCGCCCGCGGTCTCGCGCGCGCCGCCGGGCTGCCCCAGGACGACGGCTTCGTCAAGAACCGCTACGTCGCGCGCACCTTCATCCAGCCCGGCCAGGAGCTGCGCAAGCACGGCCTGCGTCTGAAGTTCAACCCGCTGCCCGAGGTCATCGCCGGCAAGCGCCTGATCGTGGTCGACGACTCGATCGTCCGCGGTAACACGACCCGCCAGATCGTGCAGATGCTGCGCGACGGCGGCGCGCGCGAGGTGCACCTGCGGATCTCCGCGCCGCCGATCGAGCACCCGTGCCACTACGGGATCGACATGTCCACACGCGAGGAGATGATCGCCCACAACCGCAGCGTTCCCGAGATCGCCGCCGAGCTCGGCTGCGACTCGCTGCACTACCTCTCGCTTGACGGCGTCTACGAGGCGATCGGCGGCGACAGCGCGAGCCACTGCGACGCGTGCTTCAGCGGCCGCTACCCGCTCGACGGCACGCGCGAAGCCGGCGGCAAGTACGCCCTGGAGGGCGAGTCCGCCAGGGAGCGGCAGCCGGGTCCGCCGCTCCCGCTGGTCAACGCCTAGCCGGCCTCGAGCTAGCGCGGCGACGCGCCGTGTGCCTCGGCGGCCTGGTCGACCCCAAGCCCGTAAGACTCGTCGCGGGCCCCGGAGGCGTCGTTGTAGCGATTGTTATAAGGGCGGCTGACGATCATTTCGCCGTATCTGCCCGGCCTGAAAGCGTACGCAAGCGCGCCCGTGATGAGTGCGGTAATCAGGATGGCTGCGATCATTCTCCCGTCCTATCCAAGCTCGTGATGGCGCCCACTCTCCGCCCTCAGAACTGATTCAAGCGGGGCGCATGCGCGCTCTCCGTGAGCTGCGTCACACAAGGCGGCGCCTCGCGCGTAGCGGCTGATGCCCGGCGGCTATCGTGCGCCGCGTGTGCGACCCACCGTACGCGCCCGCGTCGGCCCAGGCAGCGGCCGCTCCTTTGTCCGCGCGATCGCGCGAGCCTGGGCCGGACCCCTTGCCGATCGCGGTGCTCGTGTCGGGCACCGGCACCAACCTCCAGGCGCTGCTCGACACGGTCCACACGCGCGAGGCGCTGGTCGTGGGCGTGGCCTCGAGCGTCGCCGGGGCGCCCGCGCTCGAGCGCGCCGCCGCCCGCGACGTGCCGACGGCGGTGTTCGCGCGCAGCGACTACCCGGACCGCGCCGCGCGCGACCGCGTGCTCGGCGACTGGCTGCGCGGGCGCGGCGCGCGCTTGATCGTGCTCGCCGGCTACATGGAGCTGCTCGGCGAGCCGTTCCTCGATCGCTTTCCCGGGGCGGTGATCAACGTGCACCCGTCGCTGTTGCCCGCGTTTCCCGGGCTGCGCGCGATCGAGCAGGCGCTCGGCTACGGAGTGAAGGTGTTCGGCGTGACCGTCCACTTCGTCGATCCCGGCGTGGACAGCGGCCCGGTGATCTTGCAGCGAGCGCTCGAGCTGCCCGACGCGCGCGACCCCGACGAGGTCCTCGCGGCGCTGCGTCCGCTCGAGCACGCGCTCCTGCCCGAAGCGGTGCGCCTGTTCGCGCGCCGCGCCCTGCGCGCCGACCCCGAGCGCCCGCGGCGAATCGTGGTCGAGGGATAGGCTGGGAGCGTCATGGCGACGGAGCGAGACCTCACAACGAGCCCGGGCACCACGCAACAGAACAAGCTCGGAGACCAGCTCGAGCGGGCGTCGGGCGGACGGATCGAGCGCGCGGCGCCGGGCGATGTCCGCATCAGGCGCGCGCTCGTGTCGGTGTTCGAGAAGACCGGCGTCGTGGAGTTCGGTCGCGGTCTGGCCGGTCTCGGCGTGGAGATCATCTCCACGGGGGGCACGGCGCGCGCGCTCGCCGAGGCGGGCGTCCCGGTCCGCTCGATCGAGGACTTCACCGGCTTTCCCGAGATGCTCGACGGCCGGGTCAAGACCCTGCACCCGCGGCTGTATGCGGGCCTGCTCGCGTTGCGCGACGACGACCAGCACCTGCAAGCGGCCGCCGAGCATGCGATCGAGCCGGTCGATCTCGTGTGCGTGAACCTGTATCCGTTCGAGCAGACCCTCTCGCGCGGCGACGCCAGCGAGCAGGAGATCGTCGAGAACATCGACATCGGCGGGCCGACGATGATCCGCGCGACCGCCAAGAACAGCGCCTTCGCCGCCATCGTCGTCGACCCGCGGGACTACGAGGATCTGCTCGCGCAGCTGCGCGAGTCCGACGGCAGGCTGACGCTCGAGACGCGCACGCGTCTGGCCGCCAAGGCGTACGCGCTCACCGCGCGCTATGACGCCGCGATCTCGACCTGGTTCGCGCTGCGCACATACGAGGGATTCCCCCCGGCCTGGCGCGACGCCTACGCAAAGGTGATCGACCTGCGCTACGGCGAGAACCCCCACCAGCGGGCCGCGTTCTACGCGCGCGTCGGCTCGCCGACGCATCTGCTGCAGGGCGTCGACCAGCTGCACGGCAAGGAGCTGTCGTTCAACAACCTGCTCGACCTCAACTCCGCGCGCGCGCTGGTCGAGGAGTTCACCGAGCCCGCGTGCGCGATCGTCAAGCACAACAACTCGTGCGGCTGCGCGCTCGGCGACAGCGCGCAACTGGCCTATGAGCGTGCCTACGCGTGTGACCCGATCAGCGCCTACGGCGGAGTGATCGCGCTCAATCGGCCCGTCGACGTCGCGTGTGCGCGGCGGCTGGACGAGCAGTTCATCGAGGTGCTGCTCGCGCCCGGCTACCAGCCCGAGGCGCTCGAGGTCCTGAGGAGCAAAAAGAACGTCCGCCTGCTCGAGCTCGCGGACTGGCCGCCACCAAGCCGCGAGGTCGAAGGCAAGCCGGTGCTCGGCGGCCAGCTCGTGCAAACCCACGACGTGCTGTCAGAGACCCGCGAGCAGATGCGCGTGATGGGCGCGACGCAGCCGAGCGAGGCCCAGTGGAGCGATCTCCTGTTCGCCTGGACCGTCTGCCGTCACGTGCGCTCGAACGCGATCGTGATCGCGCGCGATCAGGCGACGATCGGCATCGGCGCCGGTCAGATGAGCCGCGTCGACGCTGTCAAGATCGCCGTCGAGAAGGCCGAGGCGGCGCAGCCTGCGTTGTTGGCGGGGGCCTCGCTTGCCTCCGACGCGTTCTTTCCGTTCGCCGACGGGCCGCAGCTCGCGATTGATGCCGGCGTGAGCGCGATCATCCAGCCCGGCGGCTCGGTGCGCGACGCCGACGTCGTCGCGGCGGTCGATGCCGCGGGCGTGGCGATGGTCGCGACCGGCGTACGCCACTTCCGCCACTAGCCCGACACATCCTGGCCGCGCGTCGGCGACCGACATCGCCCGCCCTTATTTCCGGATGCTTTCGCCGCCGTCACGAGCGCTGTCCGAGTCGTCTGACGGTAGGAACACGATGCGTTGTCCTGGGGTCGCTGGAGCGGTCCAGACGGCCTCGACGTCGCTGAGCGGCTTGGTCACGGCGTCGATGGCGAATGAGCCTGCGGTGATTTGTGCGGCGAGCTCGGGGAGCTCCGCGACGATCGCGGCTGTCTCAACGGAGCCCTGACCGCTTCCCAGCAGTTGCAGATTGGCCGCCCGGAGCGCCGCCGAGGGCAACGTGATCGCCGGTCCGGCCATCGACCCGATCTGTATCCACGACAGCCGCTGGCTGGGCTCGGCACGCGCCTTTACGATCTCAGGGATCGCCTGCTCGGCTACCTGGCCCCACAGGTAGTCGATCACGACATCTACGTCTGTGGCCACCGAGCCAAGTACGCGAGCGATGTCATCGGGCTCCCCGGGCAATGAAACGGTGGCGTGGGCTCCGACGCTGGCGAGGGCGGATAGACGAGTGTTGTCGCGACCGACTCCCACGACGTAGCCGGCTCCGAGGAACTTCGCGATCTGAATCGCCATTTGTCCGGCGTTCCCCGTAGCCCCGAGCACGAGCACCTTCTGCCCAGCCTCGAAGGCGATTCGCCGGCGCAGAGCAACCCACGAAGACATCCCCGGGTTCATGCCGGCGGCGATCGCGGGCACATCCGCATCGTCGGGGAGCCCAGCGACCCGGCGCTTGTCCACGACCGCGTGCTCGGCCATCGTCCCGAGTGCGCCGTCGGAGGCGACGAAATACAAGAGACGGCCGTCAACCGAGCGCCCCACTCCATCGATGCCGGGGATAAGCGGCAGGGTGTGGGTGCTCGTGTAGTGGGTTCCTGACGCCCCCGAGCGCACGCGCGGGTGTAGGCCGGCGGCGAGCACTTCGAGCAGCATCTCGCCATCGCCGGATGGCTCAGGCGTCTCGAAGGCCTCGTATCGGGGTGGCTCCTGAAAAGATCGAACAACGGCGGCGTTCACGGAAGCTCCTCGAGGTAGTTGGTAATACCAACTACATTAGTTGGTGTCACACACTAAGTCAACTACGATGCGTCGCGTGGAGCGTCCCGCCAGCGAACTGAATCTGACAGACGCGCTCGTCCAGCTGACGTTCTCGATTCAGGCGTTGCTCGCGGGCCTGGCTGCGCGTCACGACCTGTCGCTGACGCAGGTCCGGTTGCTCGGCATACTTCGCGACCGAGAGCCGGGGATCATTGAACTCGCCGATGCGCTCGGCCTCGACAAGTCGAGCGTCAGCGGCCTCGTCGAGCGAGCCGAGCGTCGAGGCCTCGTGCGTCGCGCTCCGGCACTCACTGACGGCCGAGCCATCCGAGTCCTCCTCACGCGAGATGGGCGCAAAACCGCGCGATACCTGGCCGGCCGCGTTTCGACAGAGATCGATGCCCGGACATGCGACCTTTCGCCAGCCGATCGCAAGCAGCTGATCGCGTGTATCGCTCGCATCCTGCATCGAGAGTCGGCGCAGGGACGGGTGTGTCGGGGGACTTGAAGGCTGGCAGCTATCGATATATCATGATCGTATCGTAATAGCTCAAGATAGGAATCGATATGTTTAGTACAGGTTATTCAACGGGCGAGGAACGCGCCGGCGGCTACGGGCGTCACCGGCGCCATCGCCACCGCGGCTCTGGGCCATGGGGGCGAGGCGACTTCGGAGATCCGCCGTTCGGTCGCTTCGGCCCAGGAGGTCCGCGCGGCCGTGGCCGCAAGGCGCGCCGCGGCGACATCCGCACCGCGGCGCTGCTGCTGCTCGCCGAGGAGCCGCGCAACGGCTACCAGATCATGCAGGAGGTCGAGGAGCGCAGCGACGGCGTCTGGCGCCCGAGCCCCGGCTCGGTTTACCCGGCGCTTCAACAGCTCGAGGACGAGGGGCTGATCCGCTCGCAGGAGATCGACGGGCGCAAGCTGTTCGCGCTGACCGACGCCGGACAGGACCACGTCAACCAGCGCGATGCCGATCGGCCCGCGCCGTGGGAGCAGATCGGCGGCGATGTCAGCAGCGAGGCATTCGAGCTCGGGAAATTGATGCGCGATGTCGGGTTTGCGTTCATGCAGGTCATGCGTACCGGAAGCGATGCTCAGATCGCCAAGGCGCGCGAGCTGCTCGTGGACGCCCGGCGCGAGCTGTATCGCATCCTGGCCGACGGAGATGAGCAGGGCGGTAACGTGACCGATCAGTGAGCGATCCAGCGCGTCCGGACTCCAATCCCGCCAGCGCCGCGTCCCCCGATCGCAACTCATCGCGCGGGGGCGCGGCCGCGGCGGTGGTCGTCGAGGGGCTGGTCAAGCGCTACGGCGAGATCGAGGCGGTGCGCGGCATCGATTTCTTCGTGCAGAGCGGCGAGACGTTCGGCTTCCTCGGCCCCAACGGCGCCGGCAAGTCGACCACGATCAACATTCTCTGCACGCTGGTGCGGCTGAGTGCCGGCACGGCGTACGTCGCTGGCCACGACGTCGTGCGCGAACGCGACGAGGTGCGGCGCAACATCGGGCTCGTGTTCCAGGACACGACGCTCGACGGCTATCTCACCGCCGAGCAGAATCTGCGCCTGCACGCTGAGCTGTACGGCATGCCTCGCGGCGGCGTCAGCGAGCGCCTGCAGCAGGTGATGGAGATGGTCGGGCTGTGGGAGCGGCGAGCGAGCCTTGTCGGCACGTTCTCCGGCGGGATGAAGCGCCGCCTGGAGATCGCGCGCGGCCTGCTGCACTCACCGCGCGTGCTGTTTCTCGACGAGCCGACTGTCGGTCTTGACCCGCAGACGCGCAGCTCGATCTGGAGCTACATCTCCGAGCTCAAGCGCGACGAGGACATCACGATCTTCCTCACGACGCACTACATGGACGAGGCCGAGTACTGCGAGCGCATCGCGATCATGGATCGCGGCAAGATCGTCGCGCTCGACACGCCGCAGGCGTTGAAGGCGCAGGTCGGAAAGGACCGCGTCCAGATTCAGACCGAGGACGACGACGCGGCGATCGCGGCTCTACGCGAGCGGCTTGGAATCGATGCGGTCGTCGCCGAAGGCGCCGTCACGTTCAGCGTGCCCGAGGGCGAGCAGTTCGTCCCGCGGCTGTTTGCCGAGCTCGGCCAGCCGATCCGCTCGGTGAACGTCTCGCGACCGTCGCTCGACGACGTTTTCATGTCGCACACGGGCACGACGATCCGCGACGCCGAGGAGTCCGCCGGGACGACCGACATGCGGCGCAACCTCGCGCGCATGATGAATCGCTGAAGGCAAGCGAACGCCCGCCGGGGCCCGGGGGCGCGCCGGGCGCGCTCTATCGTTAGCCATCGATGGCAACCGAGACCGTCACCGCCCCGACCGGCGCGCCGGTCGCGCCGGCGCCCCCCGCCGGCGGCCGGACCGCCCGCGTGCACGTGCCCGCGCGCAGCGTGCGCGGCGAGCTGCGCGCGATCCGCGTGGTCTGGAAGCGCGAGCTGATCCGGTTCAGCCGCGACCGCCTGCGGATCCTCACCTCGCTGGTTCAGCCCTTCCTGTTTCTGTTCGTGCTCGGAACGGGCCTGTCGACGCTCGCGTCGGCCGGGACCCACGGGGTCAACTTCAAAACGTTCATCTACCCGGGCGTGCTGTGTATGGCGGTCATGTTCACGGCGATGTTCTCCGCCGCCTCGATCGTCTGGGACCGCGAGTTCGGGTTCCTGCGCGAGATGATGGTCGCGCCGGTGCGGCGCAGCTCGATCGTGCTCGGCAAGGTCCTCGGCGGCGCCAGCGTCGCGACCTTTCAGGGCCTGATCGTGATCGCGATCTCGCCGCTGGTGGGGATTCCCTATGAACTCACGCTGATCCTCGCGCTGTTCGGGCTGGCGCTGCTGCTCGCGTTCGCGATAACCGCTTTCGGGGTCATGTTCGCTGCGAGGATCAACCAGATGCAGTCGTTCATGGCGCTGATGCAGATGGCGATCATGCCGATGTTCTTCCTGTCCGGCGCCCTGTTCTCGGTGGCGAGCCTGCCGGCGTGGCTGGCGATCCTCAACCGGCTGGATCCGCTCACCTACGCGGTCTCCCCGATGCGCAGCGCGATCTTCGCTCACCTCAACGTCTCCGAGGCCGCGCACCACGCGCTGAACCCGGGAGTGACCTGGTGGGGCTGGCACGTGCCCACCGCGCTCGAGGCCGCGGTGATCGCCGCGCTCGGGCTGGTGATGCTGTCTATCGGGATATGGGAGTTCTCGCGGGCGGAGTGAGCGCCTGCGCGGCGACGCCGAGCAGAGGATCCTCTCCCGGCGCCTCGCCCGTGGCAGGCTCGGCCAGGCGCATCGCCTCCTCGAGCTGCGCCGGGTCGCGCATGACCCGCCGTTCGGTCAGCAGCTGCACGAGGCTGCGCAGCGCGATTGCCGCGCCGATCCAGCGCGGCGTCCAGACGCGCGCGGCGCGCCGTTCGATGCCTCGCTCGATCGCGTCGACCGCGCTCGACAACGGCGCCGGGTCGCGCAGGAACGCGGGCGATTGCCGGTTGACGACCTGCGACGACGGCTGCGCATAGGCGGCGCGTACGAGATCGGTGTCGATGAACCCGAAGTACGCGCAGCCGACGCGGGCGCCGCTGGGGGCGGTCTCCATCCGCAGCGCGTCGGTGAACGCCTCGACCCCGGCCTTCGTCGCCGTGTAGGGGCCCATCAGGGGAGCGTGCGCGACGGCGCTCAGCGAGGCGATGTTCAACAGATAGCCTTGGCGCGCGGAGATTTGGCCGATCACCGCGCGGTCGGTGTGCCACACGCCGAGCAGGTTCACCGCGAAAGTGCGCTCGACCTGCTCGATCGGCGCGGTTGCCAGCGCCCCCGTGAAGGCGAGCCCGGCATTCGCGATCGCGACGTCGACTGCGCCGAAGCGCTCGACTGTGCCGTCGACCGCCCGCTGCACCGCGTCGTAGTCCGCGACGTCGGCCTCGAAGGCGTGTGCGCGCTCGCCAAGACGCGTCGCCAGGGCTTCGAGGCGCTCGGGCTCGAGTCCGACGAGCGCGACATTGGCGCCCTTGCCGTGGAGCCGCTCCGCCGTCGCGGCGCCGATCCCGCGCGCGGCGCCGGTGATCAACACCGTGCGTCCGTTGACATCGAACTGCGACTCGCTGTAACGACTCATGGAACTGGCCTCCTCGTGGGATGGTGGTCTGGCCTGGCACGCCGAGCAGACGGGCGGTTCTGGCCGCTCATGACGCGGACACCGTCGCCGCAGCCCGCGATGGTACGCCGGGCGCTGGCGCTGGCGCGGGGGGCGGCGCGGCGGGGGCGGCGGTGCGTGGATGCAGCTCGTAGTCGGCGGGATCGAAGCGCCGCGTGCGCCTGCGAAAGTGCCAGGTGAAGCCCGGCCAGATCGTCGAGTTGCGTCCGTGCTCGTCCAGGTACCAGCTCACACATCCGCCCGAGGTCCAGACGCTGCCCTCGAGCTTGCGCTGGAGCGCCTCGTTGAAGCGCCGCTGCACGTCGGGGCGCAGCTCGAACGTGCGCACACCCAGGCGGTCGAGATGGGCGATGCAATCCATTACGTAGTTGAGCTGAGACTCGATCATGAACACGAGCGAGTTATGACCGAGCCCGGTGTTGGGGCCGGCCAGCATGAACAGGTTCGGACAGCCGGCGATCGTCATGCCGAGATACGCGTGGGGACTGCCCTGCCAGATCTCGGCGAGCGTGCGCCCGCCGCGTCCGGTCACCCACTCGGCGGCGGGCGTATCGGTCACGTGAAAGCCGGTGCCGAGAATGATCGTGTCGACCGCGCGCTCGTTGCCGTCCGCAGTGCGGATCGCGTCGGGCGTGATCGCCTCGATCGAGTCGGTCACCAGCTCGACGTTCGGCTCCTGGATCGCCGGGTAGTAGTCGTTTGACAGCAGCGTTCGCTTGCAGCCGATGCGATAGTGGGGCGCCAGCTTGGAGCGCAGCTCGGCGTCGCGGACCTGTTCGCGCAGGTGTTTGCGCCCGATCCGCTCAGCCGGGGTGCCCGCGCGCGGGTTCATCAGCGTGAAAACGAACAGCTCACGCGACCAATACGTGAATGCGCGCGCGAGCCGCTGGGCGGGCGGGAGGACGCGGTAGAGCGCGCGCTCGAGCCGCGTCGTCGGCCGGTCGCGGTGAGGGATGATCCATGGGGGCGTGCGCTGAAACACATGCAGCTTGGACACTTCGGGCTGGATCCTCGGGACGAACTGGATCGTGGAGGCGCCTGTGCCGATCACCGCTACGCGCTTGCTCAGCAGCGAATGCTCGTGATCCCAGCGCGCGGAGTGAAAGATCCTGCCTTGAAAGCTCTCGATTCCCTTGATGCTCGGCAGCTTCGGGTCGCTCAGCGGACCGGGGCCGACGACCAGCAGCTCAGCCGTCAGCGTTCGCGTTTCGCGCGGCGCGGAGCCGTTCTGCTGGGCCGCGCAGCCGTTCTGCTGCGCCGCGGAGCCGTTCTGCCCGATCGGGCTCGCGCGCGTCTCGATCCGCCACAGCTCGGCGTCCTCGTCCCAGCGCGCCGCGATCACTTCCTGGCCGAAGCGGATGTGCGCGCCGATCCCTCGCTCGCTGCTCACGCGACGCAGGTAGTCGAGGATCTCGGGTTGCAGCGAATAGCTCCGCGTCCAATCGGGGTTGGGCGCAAACGAGAACGAGTAGAGGTGCGAGGGGATGTCGCACTGGCACCCGGGATACGTGTTGGCCCACCACGTGCCGCCGACCTCGCGGTCGCGCTCGAGCACGACGAAGTCCTCGATCCCCGCCTGCTTGAGCTTGACCGCCGTGCCCAGCCCGGCGAAGCCGGAACCGACGATCGCGATGCGATGATGCTCGCCCATCTCAGGCCTCCCTGACGACACGGGCGCCGAGCGCGGGTACCAGCGTTATGTGATGGTTGCGCACCTCCTCGTCCTCGGGCGAATCGGGGCGCAGACTCGTGCGCCGCAGGATCGTGCGCAGCGCGACCCGCATCTCGAAGCTCGCGAACGCGGCGCCGAGACAGCGCCGGCGTCCTCCCCCGAACGGGATCCAGGTGTAGGTCGAGCCCTCGCCGCCGTCCAGGAACCGCTCGGGCTTGAAGCGCTTGGGTTCGGGGAACAGCTCGGGGTCGGAGTGCATCAGCGTGATCGCGGGCATCAGCGTCACGCCGGCAGGCAAGCGCCAGCCGCCGAGCTCGACCGGCGCCTGCAGCTGGCGCAGCACCGCGGGGATCACTGGTCTGACACGCAGCGTCTCCTGAACGGCCGCGTCGAGATACGCGTCGTCGCCCTTGCGCGCCCTCGCGAGCACGTCGGGGTAACGCAGCAGGCGCTCGAACGCCCACGCGAGCCCGGTCGTCGTCGTCTCATGACCGGCCATCAGCAGAGTGATGATCTGGTCGCGCAGTTCGTCGTCATCGAACTCGCCGGCGCGCACCAGCTGCGACAGGACGTCCTGGCGCTGCTCGAGCTGCGGATCGACCCGTCTGGCGGCGATCTCCTCGTGCAGCAGGCGGTTCGCCTCGGACACGGTGCTCCGGTAGGCGCGCCAACGCCCCACCCGTCCCAGGCCGGGCACGACCCACATCACCATGATCCCCAACCCCACCTCGGCGGTCGCCGGCAGCACCTCGCGCAGCGCGCGCAGCCGCGCAGGGTCGCTCACGCCGATCACCGCTTGCAGGATCGTCTCCAGCGTGATCGCGCGCATCCGCGGATGCAGCGAAAACGGCCGTCCGATCGGCCAGCGGTCGATCTCCTCGGCGACGATCCGCTCGACGACCTCGCCGTAGCGGCGCACCGACTCACCGTGAAACGGCGGCAGCAGGCGCTTGCGGACCTGCAGGTGCTCGTCGCGATCGAGCACCAGCACCGAGCGCTGGCCGAGCACCGGCGCGAGCATCGAGTTGCCGTCGCCGGCGTGGAACACCGCCGGGTCGCCGGTGAAGATCTGCTTGACGAGGTCGCGGTCGTCGATCACCACCGCACGCCCCCAGGGCATTGCGCGAATCGTGAACATCGGGCCATACTTGCGCCGGTTGGCGGCGAAGAAGGATACGGTCCGATGCCAGGTGAGGAAGCTCTGCGCCGGCACCGGCATGCGCGGACCTGGAGGAAGTTCGCTGCGCGCCGCCGCGGCGGAGCGGACGGCGTCGGAGGAGGGCTCGTTGTCGCGGATCCGCTTGGCGGTCGCGGTGGCATCCTCGGCGGAAGCGACCCGCGCGGTCGCTGCGGCCTGATCGACGGTCGGCATGGTCGTATCTCCTTGTGCTCGCATCGTACGCGTCTGTCTGGGAGGGCCAGTCCCTCCCCAATTACCCGCCAGCTACGCTATGCATCGATCGATGTTACATCGTTTGATGTCACATTGTATGAGGTGTCGTTGTTTGGGGATATGCTGCAGGGATGCGGAGCGGGAACGAGCTGACGATCGAGGCGCTCGCCGCGCAGAGCGGCATGACGGTGCGCAACATCAGGGCCCACCGCGCTCGCGGACTGCTGCCGGCGCCGGAGGTGCGCGAGCGGGTTGGCTACTACGGCTCCGAGCATCTCGCGCGTCTACGTCTGATCTCGCGCATGCAGGCTGAAGGCTTCAACCTGCGCGCGATCGCCCGGCTGCTGAAAGAGACGCACAGCAGGCCCGGGCAGCTGCTGAGCTTCAGGGACGCCGTCAGCACCCCGTTCGAGACCGAGGAGCCGCGGGTGTTCACGACCGAGGAGCTGCTCGAGCGTTTCGCCGGACAGGCCGATGCGAGGACGCTCGTGCGGGCCGAGCAGGTCGGGCTGCTGACCGCGCTCGGGGGCGGCCGCTACGAGGCGCCGATGCCCTCGCTGCTCGACGCCGCCGAAGAGGTGGTCGGCCGCGGCGTACCGATCAAGCACGCGCTGAGCGTGCTCGGCAAGGTGCGCGAGCAGTGCAGAACGGTCGCGCGGGAGTTCGTGAAGCTGTACTTGGAGGACCTGTGGAAGCCGTTCGCCGAGGCGGGCTACCCCGAAGAGCGCTGGCCGGAGGTGACCGAGTCGATCGACCGCCTGCGGCCGCTGTCTTCGCAGACGCTGCTCGCGGTCTTCCAGCTGACGATGTCCCAGGAGGTCGAGGCGGCGTTCGGGCGCGAGCTCGAGCGGTTGACCAAGCACTCGCGCTGAGAGCAACACGCCCTAGACTTGCGAGCGATGGCGCTCCCACCCGGGCCACGAACGCCGGCTGTCGTCAATGCGCTGCGGTTCGCGCGCCGCCCCCTCGGCGTGCTGCGCGCGTGGCATGCGCGCTACGGCGAGGTCTTCACAGTGAGCATCACGGGGTTCGGCACGGGCGTCTATATCGCCGATCCCGACGCGATTCGCGAACTGTTCACCGGCGATCAGTCGGATCTTCGCGCCGGCGAGGCGAATTCGTTCATGGAGCCGGTGCTCGGCCCCAGCTCGGTGCTCGTGCTCGACGGGCCCGAGCACCTGCGCCAACGCAAGCTGCTGCTGCCACCGTTTCAGGGCTCGCGCGTGGCGGCGTTCCGCGACGTGATTCGCGACGTGGCCCAGCGCGAGGTCGCCGGCTGGCGTCCGGGCGCGAAGCTGGTGCTGCGCGAGCGCATGCGCTCGCTCACCTTCGAGGTGATCTGCAGGGCGGTGTTCGGCGTGACGCAGCCCGATCGGGTGCAGAACCTGCGCGAACGGCTCGTAGCGGTGATCGACAGCAGCCCGCTGTACATGGCCGTGGCTGCGGCGCGCAAGGATCTCGGGCCGCTGAGCCCGGGGGGACGCTTCGCACGCCGCCTGCGCGCGGCCGATAGCGCGCTCGTAGAGGAAATCGAACGGCGCCGGGGCGAGCCCGACCTCGATACGCGCTCGGATGTGCTCTCTCTGCTGTTGCGCGCGCGCGATGAGCAGGGGCGGGAGATGACGCTCGGCGAGCTGCGCGATGAGCTGTTCACGATGCTCGCCGCCGGGCACGAGACGACCGCGACAGCGCTCGCGTTTGCGTTCGATCTGCTGCTGCGCAACCCGCGCGTGCTCGCTCGCCTACGCGAGGAGATCGCCGCCGGCGACGGCGACGGGTATCTCGACGCGGTCGCCAAGGAGACCCTGCGCCTGCGTCCGGTGATCGACGCGGCCGAGCGAACTTTGACCGAGCCGCGCATGGTCGCTGGTTGGGACCTTCCCGCCGGCGTGAAGGTCTATCCGGGAATCGCTGTGGTGCACATGCGCGAGGACCTGTACCCGCAGGCTCGGCGATTCCGGCCCGAGCGGTTCGTCGAGGAGGGCGCGGAGTCCTATACCTGGCTGCCCTTCGGTGGCGGGATCAGACGCTGCATCGGGGCTGCGCTCGCGCAGGCCGAGATCGCCGAGGTGCTACGCGTGGCGGTGCCCGCGTGCGAGCTTCGCCCGCTGCGCGAGCGCCCCGACGAAGTCGTGCTGCGCGGGATCACGCTCGCGCCGAGGCACGGCGTCGAGGTCATGGTCGAGACCGCGTCGCCCGGCGCGCGCCCAGCGGCCGTCGCGCTCGCGACGTCCTAGCGCCCAGTGATGAGGGGCGATTCCGACCTGCGCGGGCGGAATGTGCCGCGCGCCGTATGCAGGCCGCTTCCTGCGCGACGTCCGCCGAAGCGGACGACGCCGAACGGGTGCCGGACGCGAAACACTCGAACCGCGCGTAACGCCCACGCGTCGCAGCCTGAGGCCGCATAGGCTCTAGTGCGTGCACGCGCTCGAGCAGCTGCGCGGCCGCATGGCCGAGCTCGCGGATCTCACCTCCATCGGGATGCTGCTCGGGTGGGATCAGCTGGTGATGATGCCCGCGGACGGCGCCTCAGGCAGGGCCGAGCAACTCGGTGCGCTCGCTCGTCTGACGCACGAACGGGCGACGGCCGAGGAGCTGGGAGATTGGCTGAGCGAGCTCGAGGGGGCGACACTGGGCGCACTGGAGCGCGACATCGCGCGCCTGGCCGCGCGCGATTGGAAGCGCGCTCGCCGCATCCCGCAGGAGCTCGCGGCTGATCTCGCCCGGGCCAGCACCGCGGGTCAGGAGAGCTGGCGGCTTGCGCGGGCCGCTGATGACTTCGCTGCCTTCGCCCCCGCGCTCGAACGCAACGTCGAGCTCGCGCAAACGCACGGGCGCTGCCTGGCCGAGGACGGTGAGACTCCATACGAGGGGCTGCTCGGCGACTACGACTTCGGCCTGCGCACCGATGACCTGCGGCGCCTGTTCGGCGAGCTCGCAGCGGCGCTGCCGCCGCTCGTCGCTGAGGCGCAAGTTCGCTCGCCCCGTCGCGCGCTTGAGGTGCCGATCGACGCACAGCGGGCCGCGGTCACGAGCACCCTGGACCGATTGGGGGTCGACGCCGCGAGCTGGCGGGTGGACGTGTCGGCTCACCCGTTCACGGCGTGGATCAGCGCCGGCGACACGCGCGTGACGACGCGCTACAGCGAGGGCGGCGTCGAGTCGCTGCTCAGCTCGCTGCACGAGTACGGCCACGCGCTGTACGAGCGCCAGATCGACCCCGCGCTTCAGCGCACCAACCTCGGTCAGGGAACGTCGATGTCGATCCACGAGTCTCAGAGTAAGCTGTGGGAGAACCATGTCGCCCGCAACCGTGCGTTTGCGGAGGTGCTCGCCGCGGAGCTCGACGCCGGCGGGTTTGCGATCGCTCCCGCCGAGCTGCACGCCAGCCTGGTCGGTGTCGAACCTTCTGCGATCCGCGTGTCGGCCGATCCGATGACGTATCCGCTGCACATCATTCTGCGCTTCGAGCTCGAGCTCGCGCTGATCGAAGGAGAGCTCGCCGTGCGCGACCTGCCCGCGGCCTGGCGCGAGTCCATGCAGCGCCTGCTCGGCGTGGAGGTCCGCTCCGACGCGCTCGGGTGCCTGCAGGACGTGCACTGGGGCGCCGGGAGCTTCGGGTACTTCCCGAGCTACGCGCTCGGTTGTCTGATCGCCGCCCAACTATGGGAGGCGATCGAGGCGGATATCGGGCCGCGTGAGGACGATCTACGCCGCGGTGAGGTGGCCGCGATCCAGCGCTGGCTGGGCGAGCACGTGCACCGCTACGGGCGGCGTCTGGACACAGTTCCGCTGATCGAGCAGGCGACGGGACGACGGCTCGAGACCGAGCCGTTCCTACGCTATGTGGCTCCGCTCGCCGAGCCCTGAGCGGGCTCGGGGGGGTTGCCTATGGCCGCCCGGACGGCGGCAACGGCGCTCGCCCCGGCGATCTGCATCGGCTCGGTGCTGCGCATCGCCCGGCTGAAGATGAATGCGCCCTCGAGCAGCGACAGCATCGAGAAGCCGAGCGATCGCGCGTCCTCGCGCGGAATCCCGGCGCTCTGGAGATACCTCGTCGCGGCGCTGATCCAGCTGTCGAAGACCTCGGCGGTGGCCTTGCGCAGCTGCTCGTTGGTGCTGGCGGTCTCCAGCGCGATCGTGGCGATCGGGCATGCGTCTGCGTAGTCGGTGTCGCGCAGGGTTTGCGCGGCGCCGGAGAAAAATTCGCCCACCGCGGTGAGCACATCGGGCGCCTGCAGGGCAATGCTCGCGAACAGCTGGATGTACATCGCTCCCGACCAGCGGATGACCTCCTCACCGAGCTGCTCCTTGCCGCCCGGGAAGAAGTGATAGAGCGAGCCGAATGGGGCGTCCGCCTCGGACACGATCTGCTTGACGCCGGTGCCGGTGTATCCCTGCCGGCGAAACAGCTCGGCGCTGGAATCCATGATCCGCTCCTTGGTGTTGGCCACTTCGCTCTCCTCGCGGTCGCTTGGGCACAGAATGATACGCTCCGAGCTTAGTAGAGCGATCTATCAAATCCGTGAGCCAAACGGCTTTCGGCCGAAGCGTCAGGAGCGCGTCATGCATGAGCTCGACCTCTCAGCAGGGACCATCGAGTACGAGGACACCGGCGGCGACGGACCAGCGGTCGTGCTGCTGTCCGGCCTGATCATGGACGGTTCGGCCTGGCGCCACGTCGTCGAGGATTTGCGCTCGGACTACCGCTGCCTGCTCCCGACGCTGCCGCTCGGCGCGCACCGACGGCCGATGCACTCTGATGCGGATCTGTCGATGCGGGGGATCGCGTCGATCGTGGGCGAGTTCATAGAGCGGCTGGATCTGCGCGAGGTGACGCTCGCGATCAACGACTGGGGCGGGCCGCTGCTGCTGATCGGCGATCGCCGCGACGAGCGCATCGCTCGGCTCGTGATCTGCTCGTGCGAGGCCTTCGACAACGTCCCGCCGAAAGGGGCGGCGCGGATGCTTCCGTACTTCGCGCGCGTCCCCGGCGGTCTGGGCGCGGCTCTGATGCCGTTGCGCTTCGACCCGCTGCGCAGGCTGCCGTTGACGTACGGCACGCTCAGCCGGCGGCCGGTCCCGCGCGAGATCATGGATCGCTGGTTCGCACAGCTCGGCAAGCGCGAGATCCGACGTGACCTCGAGAAGTATGTGCGCGGCGCGGCGCAAGCCCGGGGCGACCTGCTCGCCGCGAGCGAGGCGCTGGCCTCGTTCGATCGCCCGGCGCTCGTCGTGTGGACGCCCGAAGACCGCCTGATGCCGCCCGAGCACGGCCGTCGGCTCGCGGATCTCTTGCCACAGGGCCGGCTCGTGGAGATACGCGATTCGTACACCTTGATTCCCGAGGACCAGCCGGCGGCGCTCGCGGCGCACATGCGCGAGTTCCTGCGTGAAGCGCCCGCGCCGGCCGAGTCGGCCCCGCCGGCCGAGGCGAGCGGCCGGGTGGCGGGCGCGGGCTAGGCGTCAGCCGGCGCGGTGGCTGCCCGGCCCGTGGCCAGCGAGGCTCCCAACTTGATCGCGCGTACGGCGCCCGTGGCGCCCGCCTGCAAGGAGAAGCCAAGCACCAAAACGAAGATCCCCGGGATCACCAGCGCGGGCGTGCCGAGCATCAGGATGCCGAGGCGCCCGAGCAGATAGGGAGGAGTACAGACGGTCGCGCCGATCGCGCTGCTCACCACGGAGGCCGTTAGCTTGTCGCGCCTCGATGCGGCCTTCTTGACTCCGATCAAACGGGAAGGCACGGCGACGTAGGAGATCATCATCACGGCGACCACGAGTCCGAGCAGCAGCGTGAACCAGGGCGACTTCCAGCGCGGTGCGACGAGCGTCGCGATCGCGAGCGCGACGCCGACGACTCCCCCGGATATCAAAACGGGACGCAGGCGCTCGCGCGCCGACGCGAACGCTTTTCTGATGTCCGGCGGTCTTGATCCAGCGATCGCATACGCGAACACGGCGTTGAGGAAGAAACTCGCCATCGTCAGAGCGACGATCACGAGCCCGAGCGGAATCAGGACCGGTCCGCGGATGTCGTAGAAGGACCTGCCATGCAGCACGTGCAGCCTGAGATCGAGCATCGCCGCCCAGACCCACACCGCCGGGACGACCTGGATCAACAGCAAACGCCAGTTGGACAGGAGCAGGCGCAGGCCTTCCACGAGCATCGCAAAGGCGCCGACCCCGAACGCGAGCGGGGCGAAGATGCGCCGTCGGCGGCTGAGGCGGAGTACGGCGTCGGCCAGGTCCACATCGTCATCGCGGATGGCCTGCACCAGCAGCTCGGTCCCGGCGACCAGGCGCTGGCGGCGCGAACGAGGGCTCGCCGTTCCCACCGGGCCAATTTTAAGGGGCGCCACGAAGCCGAAACGCAACGCAGAGGCTCGACGCCAATTCGGATTTGGAAGCAGGTCCGTCGCAACTCGCACCGTCGCTGGCAAGCTGGGCCGGCGGCTGTTTCACAACCGAGGATCCACCGGTTCGCTCTCGAGCGCGAGGACACCGAACACGCACTCGTGTACACGTCGGAGCGGCTCTCCGCGCACGAAGCGCTCGAGTGCCTCGATGCCGAGCGCGAACTCGCGCAGGGCGATCGAGCGCTTCGCTGCGAGCGCGCGCTCGCGAAGGCGATCGAGGTTCGCCGGCCTGGTGTAGTCGGGCCCGTAGATGATCCGGAGGTACTCGCGCCCTCGCGTCTTGAGCGCCGGCTGGACGAGTCCCCGCCTTCCACGCGCGAGATAGTCGAGCGGCTTTACGACCATCCCCTCGCCGCCACGCTCGGTGAGCTCGGTCCACCACGTGCGGGCGGCGCGCTCGCTCGCCGCGTCGGTCGTGTCGCTGACCATGTATGCGGTGCGATGCAAGATCGAGTCCGCATCGCATAGTTCGCAGAGCGTTTGCATGTGCCAGATGTGGTCCTTGTCCACGTGGACCGCGCCTGCGCTGGCGAGCAGGTGAAACGGCGCGAGCTTCACGTCGTCGATCGCGCGAACGGGCCAGCAGTAGTGCCGGTAGGCATCGACGAAACGGCCCGCGTTCTCGGCCGAGTCGCGGAAGCGATTGAGGAGCGGACCGACGTCGAGGCCCGAGCCGGCCGCCGCTTCAAGCGCGCTCACAGTCTCGCTGAGCCCGGCACGCGCGGCGGCGCCCACCGCCGCGTATTGCTCGCTGAGAAGCTGCTGTGCCTTTGCGGACCAAGGCATCAGCTCGCAGTCGAGCAGCACCCAGTCGGAGTCGAGTCGTTGAAACAGCCCGCTGCCGGTGACCGCGTCACGGACGCGAGCGAGCAATTGACTCTCGATCTCTCCGTCCTCGAAGAAGCGACGACCGGTGCGCGTGTAGCAGGCGCCAAATCCTTCGTCTGCGACGCCGAAACGTCGCCGAGCGGCGTCCTCGTCTGCGCACACCACGACCACCGCGCGCGAACCCATGTGCTTCTCCTCGCACACGACGCGCGGGACCCCTTGCTGGCGGTAGTACGCGAACGCCTCGGCGGGGTGCTCGAGGTAGTCCCCCTCGCTGCTCGTCGACGACGGGGACACGGCCGGGGGCAGGTAGATCAGCCACTTCGGGTCGATCGCGAAGCGGCCCATCACCTCGAGCGCCGCAATCGCGTTCTCCTCGCGGATCGTCACATGGCGCGCCAGGCGCGTGGAGACGATCCGCTTGCCGATCACGTCTTCGATCTCGAGCAGCTCGTCCTCGCGCTGCTGGGCTGTCAATGGCGGCGTGGCCTCGCCGTCGGGCAGGAACGACCGCGCGGGCTCGGTGTACGTAGCCGCCGCGGGCACGCTCACGAGCTCCTTCTCCGGATAGCGCAAGGCCGTCAGGCGACCGCCGAAGACGCAGCCGGTGTCGATGTTGATCGTGCGGTTGAGCCACTCCGCCTCCGGGACGGGCGTGTGTCCGTAGACGACGACCGCGCGACCCCGGTACTCAGACGCCCAGTCCCAACGGACCGGGAGCCCGAACTCGTCGGTCTCGCCGGTGGTCTCGCCGAACAGCGCGAAGTCGCGCACCTTGCCCGAGCCCCGGCCCTGCATCTCCTCCCTCATCCCCGCGTGCGCGACGACGAGCTTCGCATCGTCATAGACGTAATGGCTGACCAGCGAGTCGAGGAAGCGGATCAGCTCGTTGGCGGCCGTTTCGCGGCGCTCGTCGGGAAGCGCTGCGAGCTCCGCGAGCGAGCGGTCGAGGCCATGGGCGATCTGCACATCGCGGCCACGGAGCTTGCGCATGAGCTTGATGTCGTGGTTGCCGGGCACGCACTGGCCCGATCCCGCCTGCTCCATGTTGCGCACGAGCCGGACGGTGTCGAGCACGCGCGGACCGCGGTCGACGAGATCGCCGACGAACACCGCGATGCGCCCCTCCGGATGCGTATAAACCGGACCGCCGTTGGGGAACTCGCCATCGCGCCACTCGGCGACGCTGTAGCCCAGCTGGCTCAGTAGGTGTTCGAGCTCGTCGCAGCACCCGTGAACGTCGCCGACGACGTCGAACGGGCCGTGTTCGTCCGTGCGGTTGTTCCACAGGCGCGTGCGCCGGATTGCCGCCGCCGCGACCGCCTCTGGCGTAGAGAGGGTGTGCACATGACGAAAGCCCTCCTTACGCAGGCGCCGCAGGCCGCGGCGCAGGTCGCGGACCTGGTTTCGAATCACATGCGAGCCGAAGTCGCGGTTGGGCCGGGACTCGTTGCGCTCGCGGCAGAGGCGTTCGGGCAGATCGAACACGATCGCAACCGGAAGGAAGTGATGCTCGCGCGCGAGACGGACGAGCCGCGCCCGGTCCTCGCGCTTTACGTTCGTTGCGTCGACGACCGTGAGCCGGCCAGCCGCCATCCGCTTCGCGGCGATGAAGTACAGGAGCTCGAAGGCGTCGTTGGTGGCGCTCTGATCGTTCTCGTCGTCGGCGACGAGCGCGCGGCAATGGTCGGATGAGAGCACCTCTGTCGGGCGGAAGTGCTTGGCCGCGAACGTCGACTTCCCGGACCCGGAGGCGCCGACGAGCACGACGAGCGACAGCTCGGGGACGTCGAGCCGCTCGGCTGTCGAGGGTCCCTCCCCGCTCATCGCTCGAACACCGCCATCTGCGTGGGTGCCCCGAACCGCGGATCCTCCGGGCCAACGGGAAGGAACCGCACGCCGTAGCCGAACCGTGCGGCCACCTCGCCGGACCAGTCCTCAAGCTCGCGCCGCGTCCACTCGAAGCGATGGTCGCGGTGGCGAAAGTGGCCTGCGGGGAGCCGTTCGAACTTCGCGTTGTACTCGCGGTTGGGGGTCGTCACTACCACGGTCGCCGGTCTCGCCTCGCCAAAGGTCACGCGCTCGAAGGCGGACAGTCGCGGCCTGTCGAGATGCTCGATCAGCTCGACCGCCGCCGCTGCGTCGAACCCCGACAGCCGCTTATCGCGGTAGGTGAGCGCGGTCTGGAAGAGCTGGACGCGCTCGCGCCGGCTGGGCGCGAGCCGCTCGAGGCGAAGGCGCGAGGAGGCGAGCTCGAGCGCTCGGTGTGAGATATCGACTCCGACGATCTGCTCGAATGAGGGCTCCTTGATGAGCGCGCTCAGCAGCTTGCCGCTGCCGCAGCCGAGATCGAGCACGCGCCTGGCGCCGCTCGCCTTCAGCACCGCCAGCACGGATCCGATCCGCTGTTCGCCCAGACGCAGGGGCTCCTCGACCGCCTGCTCCTCGGCCTCGGAGGTCTCCCGGGCGCGATCCGGGTCCGGGTCTTCGTCTTCGAGCAACTTCGCGAGCGCCTGCTCGCGCAACGAGCGCTGATAGCGCACGTAGCGGTTGATGATGAGCTCGCGATCGGGATGCTCGGCGAGCCATCCCTCGCCGCGGCGCAGGAGCTTCTCGACCTCGGCCTCGCCGACCCAGTAGTGCTTCTGCGCATCGAGGACCGGCACGAGGACATAGAGGTGCGTCAACAGCTCCCGCAGCCGAACACGACCGCTCAGCTCAACCGTGAAGTAGCGGCTCTCGCCCCACTCCGGAAACTGCGCGTCGAGCGGATGCTGAAGGGCGTGCACGGAATAGCCAAGCGGCTCAAACAGCCGGCGCAGGATCTCCTCGCCGCCCGTGCACCCGATCGCCGCGAGGCGTGCGCCCAGTGGCAAGACCTGGTCCGGCAGCTCAGGCCGTGCCGAGCACTTCCCGGCCATTGCGGAGTTGAAGACGCGCGCGATCGCCACGCTCAGGAACGAGGACGCGGCGTAGGGGCGATCGTTTACGTACTGATCGAGGCGCGGGAACCGCACTCCTCGTCGGATCAGGCCGACCGGATCGACGTCGAGCAGGAGCGCGGCGGTGCAGCTGTCGTCGGTGGCGTGCGGATAGAAGACGTGCGCCCGGCCGAACGGCAGCGAGAATGTCTGCAAGCGCTCCGGGTGCTTGTGCAGCAGGTGGCCGAGATCGGTGGCGGGCGGGCGTGTGGTCGTGATCGTGAGCAGCATGGTCAGAGCAAAAAGAAAGGCGGCCCTTAGGGCCGCCCTCGCCGGTGGATGCCTGCGCGTGGTCCGTTCAGCGCTCGCATCTTCGGCGAAGGGCGTTGGCGTGGATAGCTCCTGGATTGGAGATAGGTCGCCACGCAGCGCCCCGTAACTGGGGCTGCAACATCACTTGAGGGAATTGGTCGGACATCTGCTCGGCAGACGTTAGCGGAGCAAGGCCCGGCCTGCGGATCGCGACCCGTTGCCCGCAGTTACGGGTACAAATCTCGCAACAAATCCGCGACCAAGTCGAGCAGTGCTCCGAGCCCAGCGCCGAACGCGGCGCCTTTGCAGGCCGATCTTATGCCCCGTGCGGGACTCGAACCCGCCCCACCGGATTAAAAGTTCTGGCCACGTGGCGCAAAGTGCTGTAGAATCGGGCTTTCCTATGCGGTTTTGTGCTCGCTCGTCTAGTTCGAATAGCCGATTTGGGAACACATAGGGAACACGGCGATCGAGTGAGCCCCGGCTCGAGTGGCGCCGCGGGCGCCGGCGGCGGCGGAAGGGCTTTGATTGCTGTCACAGGATTCGGTTCGGGCTACGGGGCATCTGCAGGTCAAGGGCGAGCGCGGCAACCGAGCGTTCTACGCGCTGGTGCGAGACGCCGAGGGGCGCCATCAGCGCAAGCTCGGCCCAGCCTGGGTGAAGGACTCGGGCAAGCGCACGCCTCGCGGCGCGGTGAAGTGGACAGCGCGTGACGGGAGAAAGCCCGAGGGATATCTGACGCCGGCGGAGGCCGAGGAGAGGCTTCGCGAGATGCTTGCCGCCGCGCCGAAGCGCCGGGTCAGGCGTGCGCGGTCTGCCGCGGCCTCGCTGACGCTGCGCGGGGCCTGCGAGAACTGGCTTGAGTGGGTGCAGGCCGATAACGAGGTCAAGTACTCGACGCTTGGCGACTACCGCAACGTGTGCGATCGAATATGCCGAGACCTGGGAGCTGCCACCCCGGTGCGAGCGATCACCACGGAGATCCTCGAGCGGTGGATCGCGGGCCTGAAAGCCGAACGACGGCTCTCGGCGGCGGAGGCGAAGAAGCGGCGTGCCGCGGGCACGCAGATCCGGCGTCTCGCCGACGGGACGCATGTACAGCTCACGCCCGCGAGCCCGCGCACCAAGCGCAAGTACCTGATCAGTCTGAGCGGGATCATGAAGCGGGCGATGAAGCTTGACGCGATCACCACCAACCCAGTCGCCCTGGTGGACCGGCCCGGCCGGCTGCGCAAGCGAAGGACGTTGGCCACCACACAGTTCCTTCGACCGGTGGATGTCCATGCGCTGGTGCGCGTCGCTGCGCGGGTCAACGGGCAGGACGGCGTGATGTTCCTGGTGTCGGCGTTCTGCGGTCTGCGCCTGGGCGAGCTGCTCGACCTGCGCTGGGGCGCGGTCAACTTCGCTGGCTCCTCGATCCACGTCGAGTCCAGCCTCGTGCGTAACGTCAGCGACACTCCGAAGTCCGGCAGCGGGCGAGCCGTGCCGATGGCTCCCGAGGTCGCAGGCGCGCTCGCCGAGCATTCCAAGGCTGGGCCCGTGAAGTCAGACGCCGACCTCGTGTTCGCGGGGCGTGAAGGGCGCCATGTGGACGCCAACGCGCTGCGACAGCGCTTCTACGTGGCGCTCGAGCGCGCGGGGCTCAAGCGCATGCGCATCCACGATCTTCGGCACACCTTCGGGACGGTCTGCGCGGCCAAGGGCGTCCCCCAGACGGCGATCAAGGAGTGGATGGGCCATTCGGACCTTGCCACGACCGAGATCTACACGGCCTTCTACCCCCAGGACTCCGACGCGGCCAAGATATCGGCGGCGTTCGCCGAAGAGTCGGGCGTTTCCCTCTTCGAGCTCGGACGCTAGATACCCACTCGTCGCTCGATCAACGCCCGCTCGAGGTCGCTGCGGATGAACTTCAGATGCCGGCCGATCTTGACGTGCGGCAGCTCGCCGCGCTTGGCGTAGGCGTAGACAGACGAGCGCGGGATCCCGAGCAGGTTCGCCGCGGCCCGTCACATCCGCGAGGTAGCATCGGCAAATGAGCAAAGACAAAACCGTCGACCCCGATACGCGGGTACTCAGCGACTTCAAGGACGGCATGGCCAGCTGGGCCAGCGCGGTGCAGGCGCACAAGCAGGCGCCACCGGATCTCAACTTCGCCGATCGACTGGCCGCGCTTGCGCGCGGGGCGGCGGATGCTGCGCGCGTGTGTGGCGAGGCGGATGCCGCGGGCTTCCAGTGGCCGCCTGCCCGCAAGGCCGACAGTGAGCCGCCGTATGAGCTGCGCCCGGGCACCGGGCGGCGTGGTCCGGATGAGCTGTGGCGACGCTTTGATCACACGATCACGCGACTGAGCACGATGGCGGCGGGTCAGGACATGGGCGAGGTCGCGCGTGCCTACAAAGACCTGGCAGCGATCGCCGGGGAGCTTGCAGAGGCCGTCGAGGGCGAAGACCGCGCGAGCGCCGTGCGGACCCGGCGAGCACGCGCGCGCCGCTCGGCTTGAGCCCGGCCTCGAGCAGCCCCGGCGTGCCCGGTCAGCGAGAGCTATCTTCGCTTGGTCGGCTGGATGACGCTGTTGGTGCCGTCCCAGATCGACGGCTGCCGGCGGTCCTCGTGACGACGGTAGGGCATCCCCAGGGTCTCGGGAGCCCAGAGGTCGCGATGGGTCCCGAGCGGGGCGGTTTCGCCCTGATGACGGCGCAGCATGGCATCTACGTCCTCGCGCCTGACGCGGTAGACGTGGCCGATCTTCACCGCTTGAAGCGCACCGCTCTTGATCCAGTTACGGATCGTCTGCGACGTCAGCTGGAACTCGGACGCAATCTGCTCGACGGTTAGGAGCTGCTGTTCGTTCATCGCGTTGAGGTTCCTCGAGGATGCCCGAGAGCCTATGCGGCGGGGCGGTAGATGATGGTCTCTTGGATGTCGACGCCGAGGGCGTCGGCGATGCTCTGCAGGCGCTCGAGGTTGACGCCGGCGTAGCTGTTGGCCTCCCAGCGCTGGATCTGCTGTTCGGCCACGCCGACGCGCTCGGCGAGATCGCGCTGGGTGAGCCGCGCGGCGATGCGGGCTTCGATCAGCGCGCTTGGCAGCTCGCGCAGCGAGGTGATCTCGCGTTCGGTGATGTGGCCGTCGCGTAGCTGCTCGTAGTGGTGCAGCTGGGCGCGCAGCTCCTCAGCCTCGCTCGCGATCGCTTCGCGCATCGCCCGGTGGATGCGTGGGTCCACATCAGGGCTCGGGTTCCGGGCGTCCTGTGCGGCGAGGTTCTCCTCGAGGCGCTGAAGCGCGGCCTTGGTGATGCGGTACTGGCGCTCGTTGGCGATCACCGCAGGTCTCCGAGGCCGATCGCGATGATGCCCTTGGGCTCGCCGGTTTCGCGGTCGCGTTGGAAGTAGTCGAGGAACGTCGTGCCCCCGGGCTCGGCGCTGGCCTCCACTGGGAACAGCTCGCCCCCGTAACGGGCCTTTTGCGCTGCGCGCGCGTCGCTGAAGTCGAGTAGCTCGCTGTCCAGGTGCGCCGGATCGACGCCCGTGGACTCCCAGCAGGCGTCGAAGTCCCCGGGCTGCTCCTTGGCGGTGACGAAGCTGCCGTCGAGGTAGGCGGCCCTGCAACCCGCGGCCCTAAGGGAGCGCAGCGCACGCAGGAGCCCTTCGGTCAGCTCCATTCGGCGGGTGTTGGTGGCGTAGCGCGTCACGATCTCATCCCAGCTCGCGTCGTGGATTCCGGGCGGGAGGTCCCCACGCTCGTCGAACTCAGGTATCATAACACAACGATATTATTGGGTTGGGAGGGATGGGGCTGCGACGGCCTGCTCCCGACACGCCGGTTCGGCCCCGGCCGATCAGAACCCGATCCCGAGGTCGACGTCACGCTCGGTCGCCACGTGACCGCCGAGTCGTCGTTCGCCCTGCTGGATCGCTTCACTGGCTTGGTCCCAAGCGTGCTGCTGGTCACCTGTGTCGGGTCGTGGCCCAAGCGGGTCGCTCGTGTCGGTGATGTCGTGCTGCACCCGGTAGCCCGCAACCTGCCGGACATTGACCTCCCATTCCTCGCGCGCCCACGACTCATCGGGGCGCTCGCCGAACGTGCCCCGCACCCATGGGCCCGGAGAGTGCAGCTCGCGCTCGGCGAGCGCGTCGCGTATCGCGCTGTGTTCGTGCGTTGACTGCGTGATCGCGCCTTCGAGCCCATCGCGCTCGGCGCGCATCTCGGCGGGGTCGCCTAGTTCGCCCGCCAGATGGGAGCGCTCTGCCAGCAGGTCGTCAAGCGCGCGATCGTGTGCTTGGAGCGTGCTAATCAGATGGGCGCGCTCGAGGGCGTGGGGGTCCTTCTCGCGTCCGAATCGGCGTTTTGGCTGTGACAGTTGCGCGAGCTGCCCGGCGAGCTGCTCGCGTTGGGTTGATTGCCTGCGCACGCGGTCATCGAGATCCTCGATGCGCTGCAGCTTCCTGAGCGGCAGCCCCTGAAGCTGCGTGTGCAGCTGCTCGACGCGCTCGCGCAGCTCCTGCAGCAGCGCCGCGCTCGCCGCGGCCGGTGGCGCGGGCTCTGCGCGTGCGGCGGCCCGCTCCTGCGGCAGTTCAGCCGCGAGCGCCCGGGAGCCGGCCAGCGCGGGATCGTCCGCGCGGCCCGCGCCGGGCAGCTGCTCGATCGCGAGGTCCTCGTCGTCGCGTTCGAGCATGTGCCTGTGTAGACGCGCGAGGAGATCGCTGCGCGTCGCTGTCGGCCGCTGCTCGGCGGGCGCGAACTCGCTGCGCGTCTCAGCGAGCTGATGCTCGTAGATCAAGAGTCGCGTCTCCGCCCTTGCACGGGAGAGCGCGGTGTAGCTCCACCCGGCGGTGAGCTCCCGGGCTGAGGCCACCACGACGGCGTGCTCGACGGTCGCGCCCTGCATCCCGTGACCGGTCAGGCAGTAGGCGTGCTCGAGGTGCTCTGAAACGTAGGCGGCCGACAGCTCGCGCACGAGCCCCGAGTCGGTGTCGACCACGACACGCTCGGCGTCGAGGTGGCGCACCGTGCCGCGCATCCCGTTGTCCACGTCGATGAGCCGATCGTTGCGCCGGCAGACCACACGGTCGCCGAGCGCAACCTCGACGGTGCCGTAGGCGGGCTGCTCGCCGAGCAGCCCGAGAGCCCTCAAAAGCTCTCGGGCTGCGCCGTTTAGCGCTGCGCGCGTGTCGTTGTCCCTGGCGATCATCACCGCCTGCGCCGGCCCCACCGTCGCGATCGCGCGTCGCCACTCGCCGAGCGCCTGTTCATACGCGCCAGCCGGATCGCCGAACGTGTCGATGCGTTCAGCCCGCTCAGCCCAGTCCAGGTAGTGCTGCGGACGGCGGTCGTGCAGCGCCCCGAGCGCCCGGCGCTCTGCCGGGTCGCGCTGGCGCATGACCTCTGTCAGTCGAAGCGCGCCGAGCTCACGACCCACGGCGCCGAGCCAACCGCCGGCCTGTACCGAGCCGAGCTGGCGGGGGTCGCCGATCGCGATCACCTTCGCGCCTGCTTGCTCGGCCGCCTCCAGCACGCGCGCGCTGGAGCGGGTGGCCGCCATCTCTGCCTCGTCGAGAATGAGAACGCAGTCCTGTGGCAGTTCCTCGCCGAGCTGCTCCAGATCGATCAGCAGGCGCTCCAGCGTGCGCGATGTGACTCCCGCCTGCTCGGTGAGCTCACGCGCGGCGCGGCCCGTGGGCGCCACGCCCAGCACCTTGAAGCCCGCGCTCTCGTAGACCTCACGCAGCACGCCGGCGGTGTAGGTCTTGCCGGTGCCGGCCAGCGCCTGGATGACGGTGACCCCGTGCCCCGCGCTCACCGTCGCGCGTACGGCCATCGCCTGCTCGGCGGTCAGCGGCCGGTCAGCGCGTGCGATCGCACGCTCAGCGAGCGAGACATCAACGATGCCGGCCCCCTCCTCCGCGCGGCCGACCGCAGCGGCAATCAGACGCCGCTCGCAATCCACGAGCTCGGCTGTCGTCATCTCAACCCGGCTGGTTCGGATGACCTCCGGACGCGCGGCGAACCGCTCGGCCCGCCCGCGCACCTCGCTCGCAAAGGCACCCTGCTCCGCCGCGGCCGCAAACTCCTGCAGCACCGGACGCTGATCGAAGGTGTTGCTGCGCTCGGTCAGACCACGAGGGCTCGCCAGATGATCGCCGAGGACCTGCTCGTCCACTTCGTCTCGCACGGCCAGGCCGCACTCGACACGCTCCCGGCCCGCATCGATCAGCTCGGCCAGCTCGTCTTTGCCGAGTCCCAGCTCGCCGGCACGCGCCCGCACGTCCTCGCGCCAAGTGTGGGTCTCCACCCCGTATCGCTTGCCCTCGCGCGTGGCGAGCGCCGCACTCTCAGCCGCCGCCTTCGACCCAAGTCCGATCCCGCCCGCAAGCGCCTCGCGGAGCATCTCATGACGACGCTTGGAGAACTGCTCGAGCACCGGGCGCTCGACCCCCGAGAGCTCGGCCGCAGCCTTGTGCACCCGTCCCCACTCCAGGCCCAGGCGCTCGGTGACCAGAGCGCGCAGGTGGGACTGATAGAGGAAGCCGGCCGTCTTCGCGGCCCGATAGAGCGGCGCGCCGTACAGCGCCGTGAAGCGACCGTCGCTCCCGCGTGACAGGTTCGCGGCAACGACATGGGTGTGGAGCTGGGGCTCAAGGGCGCGGCTCATTCGGTGCCGATAGGCGGCAGCGATCAGACCCCCGGCTCGCTCGACGCGCTCCCCGCCTTTGCCGCGGCGCACCATCACGGCCTCCTCCTCCAAATACCCGAGGACCGCCCCGACCGCGGCCTCGTGACAGGCGACCAGCTGGCCGAAGACCGGCTCAGGTGAGACGGCGAACAGGACGCTGAGCGACTTCGGAGCCGAGAAGGTCAGATCGAACGCGGCGATCTTGGGGTCCTGCTCCGAGGCCCGCAAACGGATGCCGGGGTCCCGCGGATCGCATCCCGCGATCAGCGCGCCGAACTGCTCGGCGCTCACGCGCCCGGAGAGCCCGAGCGCGTCTGGCCCCGAGCCGACCCACTCGCCGGGCGCCTCGCCCCGGCCCGAGTAATAGTCGTCGCCGCCACGGGCGACCTGCTGCTCGTAATAGCGGTGCTGGCCGAGCGCGATCTTGCCGATTGAGAGCATCTGACTCCCCAGGCTCGGCCTGTTCAATCGCTATTGGAGAGGGCATCACAAAGCAGTCGCCTGGATCAACCGACGGCCTCGTCATGGTCGTGAGCGACATTCAGACTGCCTGCGATGAACTGCGTGACCGCGGGTTGGAGCTCAGCGATCCGGCGACCATGCCGTGGGGAGCGATTCATTCCGATTTCACCGACCCAGACGGGAACCGCTGGACGCTCCAACAGCCGGCCGCTGCCGTTCAGCAGGTTCGATAGGCGAATCCTACGCCGCTTGTCGTCTAAACCCATGGCGACCAGGGCCTCCCTCACGCTCGGCCGGACGAATCGCCCAACCGCAAGGCGGCCCGGCCGGGATGGCAGGGCGGTCTGTATGACCACATGAGAAGAGTGCTGGATACCGACCACGGCGGCGGCCTCTACCGCAAGCGCCAGGGAATGATCGAGTCCGTGTTCGCACAGACGAAGTCCAACCGCGGGATGGCCCGGTTCCGAAGACGCGGGCGCTCCGCTGTGCGGACCGAGTGGCGACTCATCAACGCCACCCACAACATCCTGAAGCTCCACAAACACCAGCTCTGGCCGTAGCCGCCGCCTGACACCGAGGCCTGGCCCTACCGAATCGACGCATCCGGCAAACGCGAAGGCTCAGAGCCCCGGGCCGCAGGCTTTTAGCTGGCCGCGTCATCCCTTTGACGCGTGCCGCTCGAGCACGCCGATCGCCGCGGCGGGATTCTCGATCTGCGGGTAATGGCCGAGGCCGGGTAGCCGTGTGACCTCCGCGCGCGGCCGCAGCGATAGAACTGCCTGCAGAACCGCCTCGGTGCAGATCGGATCGAGCTCCGCCCACGCGAGCTCGAGGCGTCCCGGCCAGTCCCGCAGCGCGGCATGCCAGCGCTGCCCCGGTGCTCCCACCCGCTCGCGGTTGTAATAGATCAGTCGCTGGAGCAGCCGCTGACCGCCGTTGTTAGCGAGCAGCGACCACTGGTCGGTCGCCTCCTCAGCGCTGAGCGGATGCTCGCGTGAGAAGACTCCGCCGAACTGGCGACGGAACACGAACTCACTCGTCAGGCGAGCCGCCAGCGGCCCGAGGCGGCTGAGCAGAAGCCGTTGGCCCCAGAGCAGGCTCGCCCGCTCGCGCACGAGGCTGGCGTTGAACAGCAGCGCCGAGGCGAGCCCGAACGTTAGCTTTCCCTCGATGTCGCGCGCGAGGAGCTCGGTCGCGACTGAGCTTCCCATGTCATGCGCGACAAGCACGACTCGTGCGGTCGCGAATCGGCCGGCGATCACCTCGGCGATGTCGGCCTGCCCTGCGAGCGAATAGCGATGATCGCGGGGCTTGTCCGAGAGTCCGTAGCCGAGGAAGTCAAAGGCGATCAGGCGCCGTCCCGGCAGCATGCTGAATGCGTGGCGCCAGTCGAATGAGCTCGACGGATAGCCGTGCAGCAGCAGCAACGGCTGCGTGTCGTCGACGCCCGGCAGCTCGCGCACGAAGATCCTGTGCCCTTCGACCTCCTCGAAGGTTCCTGACTGCTGCCAGGCCAGTGCACGCGGGGTGAGCTCACTCATCTGACCCGCTCCGCGCCGGTTGCCCCGCGCGAGCTGCGCACGTCGACTCGAAACTCCACTTGGCCCCCTCTGGACTCGACGGATCGGACCGCTGAGCCTATCGGCCTGAGCAGGGATCTGACAGCACAGCTCGGCGCAGATCGACGTGCGCTGGCAGAGTCCAGGGCACGCTTCAACGGCGCTCCCACGTCTGTCTCAACCGCGCGTTGCGCTCAGCGGTCGGTTCGGGGACGTGCTCTTCGGCCAGGCCGCTGTCGCGCGGTCATCACCGCCATCGACAACCGCCACCGCCACTCGCACCCCGCAGCCTGCGCTTCACTGTGCTTCGAGGCTGAGCTGATTGGCGCTGCGCGCGTGTGTGCACCGCGCCCGGTGGTCAAGGCACTCGGCAGCCAGCGACCGCTCTGCGCGGCGTCGTGCGCCCAATGCTGGCTGCTCGTTGGGGCGAGCACGAGCACACACTCAGGCACTTATCGGCGACCAGTAACGGCTGGCCGTAGTCTGCCCAAGACTGAATAGGAGTTCCTGCGGATGGCAGGACCACCCATCTCACCTACATTCACGGCGAAAGCCGGAGGCTCTGCAAGCCAACCGTCGAGGATAGGCAGTGGAACCAGCTTTCCCAAGCTACGTGAGACCATATATCGAAAGGGGTGAAGCTCATGCCCGAGACAAGAGCCCAGCAACGCCGCCTAGCGGCAAAAAAACAAGCCTCGGCCCGCAAACAAGTGTCTACTCGCAAACCGCGCCAGGCCGAGACAACCAGCGCAGTGGATCGGACGACGCAGCTCTCAGAGGACCTGCTCAAGTCGCTCGAGGAGGGCCTGCGGAACGCACTCGACGCGATGCGCAACTTCATCGAGACCGTCGAGGAGGCGGTGCCGCTGCGCGGCGAGGAGGGACCTCGTAGCAGGAAGGAGATCACCGACTCCGCCCTGGACATGGCCCAGCGACTAATTGACACCCAGTACGAGTTCCTGAGCAAAGTCGTGGACTACCGACGGGAGCGGATTCACCATCGCCGTGATCGCCGTCGAAGCCACCGGCGCCATGCCAGCAGAACGCCGACGAGATCACACGAGGCGGAGTAGCACGGCAACGACACGGCCCGCGCAGCCGCCGAGCGCCTCGCCCGAGGAACGGGAAACGTGAGCAGATCCGAGCAACCGCGGCTAGCTGACTTCTTCTTCGTCCTGCCGCAGTCCGAGAGCGGCAGTCCGGCGAACAGCAAAGCGCTAACCCGGCCATCCTAGAAGTAGGCACCTACTCGAGGCTCCTGCTGTTGGCGACGAGCAGGGCGCCCTCGTCTCGCACGCCTGACACCTGCTTCGCCGTGGCCGCGGTACTTCGCCATGCCGGCCGTGGCGCTGCTCAAATCGTTCGCAAGCGAGCGTCTGTCGGAGGTCGTTTGACACGCTCGCTCGCACGCAGGGGCGGGCGCGCCTGAACCCGAGCTCAACTGGAGTGCGCTCGTCTCGACCGGCACTGGGGGCCACCGAACGACAGCCCCGCCTCCCCGTCAAGGCTGGACCACGAACCGCTCCATCATGTCGTTGTCCTCGTGCTCGACGATGTGGCAGTGGTGCACGTACTTCTGTGGCGTGACGAGCTGCCCCTTCTTGTTCAGGGCGGTGCTGGGCAGCGCGAACTTCGCCCGTATGACCGTGACCTGCCCTGGGTTGGCCTTGACGGTCTCCTTGAAGCCGGCCTCGCCGGCGTCGGGCGGGATGAGCCCGGACTTCAGGAAGGGCGTCAGTGTGGAGACGTCCTGCTGTGGCACGCCGTTCTGCCCGGAGTATGCGGCTGCGTAACCGGATGTGTCGAACTTGTAGCGTCCCATCACCTTGAAGGTGAACAGGTGCGTGTGCATCGGATGAGTGTCGGGCGTCATGTTGACGTAGTACCAGTCCTCCACGCTGTTCCACTTCAACGTCTCGATGACCGGGTTCGGGTCACCGTAGGGGCGTGCGTTCAGATTCAGCCTCCAGCTCGGCGTGTCCGCGCCAACCTCGTTGAGCGTGATCATCCTGCTTGCGACCGAGCCGCCGCTCAGCCGGGGCGGCCCGAGGCCCACGAGCGTCTGCAGGTCGGAGTTCGCCGGCAGCGAGCCGGCCGGTGGCACGCTCATCGGGGCGTCGCTCGAGGCCGCATGCTTGACCCGAATCCGCATCACCTGCGTTAGCGAGGGCGCCGGGGTCGAGATCGGCGCAGGCGGGCTGGTGTTCTTCATGAAAACGGTCTGCCCAGCAAAGGCACGAAAGTCACAGATCACGTCGAACCGCTCGGCCGGCGCCATCGCGAGCTTGTCGGTCGGAGCCGGATCGTTCGGCAGCAGCCCTCCCTCCGCGCCGATGATGTACAGCGGCGCCGCGCCGATGTTGAGGTTCAGGATCCGCGCGTTGCAGCCGTTGAGGACGCGGAACCGGTACACCGCCGGCTCGACGACGAGCTCTGGCCAGATCTTGCCGTTGATGAGCATGCAATCGCCGAAGTACTCGCCGATCCAGGGGCCGTTGCTGTCAGGGTCCTCAACCGGGTAGAGCAGCGAGCCGTCGGCGTTGAACTGGCGGTCCTGCACGACGATCGGCAGCTCGTAGCGCCCGATCGGTCCCGGCAGCAACGGATTGCTGCCGCTGTCGAATCCGTCGCGCAGGAGGTAGCCCCCCGCGAGTCCCGCGACGACGTTCATGCGCGTGTCTCCCAGATAGTGGTCGTGGTACCAGAGCAGCGACGCCGGCTGCTCGTTGGGGTAGGTGACCGACTGCGTCTTCCCAGACTTGAAAGCAGCGGGCTGCGCGTAGGGATTGCCATCGTCCTTACTGGCGACGAACCCAGTGTGCAGATGGGTCAGGATCCGAACTTCCGGAGCGGGCGGGAACTGCAGGTAGCTGCTCCCGCCGTTCGTGAACACGCGCAGAAAGTCGTCAGGCGCCAGGTTGTTGCGGTAGTTGACCGCGATCGGGACGCCCGTCTTGGCCACGACCGCCGGGCCGATATACGACGCGACGGGATCGCTTGTGCCCGGACCACCCGAGCGGAGATAGCCGAACAGCGTCGTTGCCGGAAGGTCCCTGTGGACCTTGCGCGAGATCAGCGCCGTCGTCAGGTTGTGCGTGCCTCCACCGGTCGCGTCGATGGCGTTGTCGACCAGCAGCGGCATGGGGTCGACATACGGCGTGAGTCTCGTCGCCACGGACGTATCGGCAAGCGCCGCGCCCGTGAGCAGCGCGCGTGAGGCAATGACACCGGCACCCCCTAGCGCACCTCGCTTGATGAGCTGTCTGCGGGTTAACATCGTCCCTCCCGTGGTTCGTGTCGAGCAGGAACAGCGCTCGTCGAACCTCCCCTAGCGGCTGCCCTCTCCACAACAGCGTTGGCCTTGACCCTGACCGTAGGACTCGGCGCGCACGCGGACCACCGCTGAAACCCGCATATCGAGGTGGCCAACTACGCGCCTTGATCTCCGCAGGCTGGTCGATCATCGCTCCGCCGAGTCCGGCTACTTGATGATCCGGAATGCAAAGTGCTTGCGGCACGCCCGGTTTGCCCACAGCGGTTGGGGTGGCAACGAGCTGGTACTTGACTGGTTTCAGCTTGCGGCCCGCCCGGTCAAGAGTGATCTCGGCGGCAGCTGCTGCGGGATCCGCAGATCGCGGGGGCGCAGCACGGGCGAGCCCAGCATGCAGCGTGTTCTCAACTGCGTCGTCGCTTGTTCGCCACGCGACCCATCGCCGCGAACAGCTGGATCCGTGCTAGGTCCTCGACGCGTCCCGTCTCTCCCCGATCGTTGCGCGCAATCGTGTCGGCGCTGGCCACGAGCCGCTCGGCTCCCGCCGGCCTCGAACGGATAGTGCGCGCACTGGATAAGCAGCACCCGAGGAGGTGGTTGGCACGTTAGGGCGAGGACATCCACCGTCAGGGCCGGGTGCGGCAGGTCGAGATCTGCCGTCGCTCCCGTTGAGCACAGCGCGGCAGGGGTACGCCGTGGCCGGTGCGAGCTCAGTCGTGGGCGACGAACTCGCGCAGCGCGACCTTGCCGCTGCCGCCGAGCGGCTCGCCGTGCGCGAACAGGAGGCTGTCGAAATCGAGGTCGAGCAGCCGGCGAAGCGCTTCGCGTAGCCCGGCCCGAACGGAGGAGGGGTCATCGCCCATCAGGAGCCCGGGCACGAACGTAAGCCCGTCGCCGCGCGGGCGCGTAAGGCCGTCGGCGAACGCCAGCGCGCCGCTGTCGCCGCTGCGGATGTGCAGCACGGTGTCGTCCGGGCAAATCGCTCCCAGCTGGTGTGCGGTGATCCCGGGGGCCAGCTCATCCCCGAACGCGAAGCCCTCGACCTTCAGGCCACGCTCGAACTCGTGCAAGCCGGTCTCGCTGCAACGGATCGGACAGCCGAAGGCCTGCGCATAGCGCTCGCTGTGGCGGAGATGGTGGCGGTTGGTGAGGACAATTTGGCTCGGCGTCTCTCGCCCCTCGAACCACTCGAGCCCCTCGCGCGGCACCATCGGGTCCAGCACGACCCGGGCGGACTCGATGTAGTAGGAGTCCACGGGCACTCTGATCTTCGGGTGGATCGCTGTCCAGTGCCACACGCCTGGGAGCACCTCGCGGATCGCCCGGTGTGATGCGAGCTCGAGCACCAGCGGACGCAGGAACTGCGGCCACGCTGCGCCGGCAAGCTGGACGCCGTAGCGGAACTGGTGCATGAGGCGATCGAGTTGCGGCATCGTAAGCACGTTATAGGTGTGCCCAAGGCACCGACCAAGACGCTGACGTGTCGGGCGACCAGCCTCAGCCGAGGTCCTCGGCAGAGAAGGCGAGGATGCGCCGCCACGCGTCCTCCGCAGCACGTCCTGTCCATTCATGAGGTGCGTCCGACACGAATCCCAGGCGCCGCAACGCGGCGCGTCATCCCGACCGCTTGATGGGCAGAGGGGGTCGCATCGTGCTTTGCGATAGCACAGACAACGGCACTGTGCGCGCCCGGTCTTCATCCGCTCCGACGGTCTCGATCGCGAGCGCGGTTGCGCCCGCTTCCGCGGCAAGGCGGTAGGTAGCGACGACGACGAGATGTCACCACGGGCGGCAGTGCGTGACACGGATTTGTGACGCTCTTGCGTTTTTCCCGTCCGTGCGAGCATGAATGGCGAAGAAGCTGCGGCGCACGGGGACACCTGCGAGCACTTGTTGGCTCGACTCGTGTCACCGTCAGCCGGTGGTGGTCACGAACTCGTCGCCCGTAGCGGCTCCCTCGGAGGCAAGATCGCGGTGACGGACGAGCGAGCCGAGTGGCTTCACGATCGCGGGAGTGAGATCGAGAGCGGCCGCGGGAGTACTACTACACGCCCGGCTACCACGCCGACTTCTTCTAAGACCCAGACCGCATCAAGCTTGAGCTGCTCCAACGGCCAGGCGCGCCGGGCGGCCCCCGATCACGTCCCATCGAGTGCCCGACCCGAGGCAGCGCTCACACGAGGACCTGTCGGGTGCAAGCGAACGCGGCGTCTGCGTCTTGTCGGCCAGTCCGAGGACGAGCTTGTCGGGCTCCTGCTTGCGCGCGCGAGCGGCGTGAAGCAGAAGTGTCGACACGCCGATTCGAGCCGCGGCAGAGTGCCCAATGGAACGGCTGCGGGCACGCGGACGGGCATTCAGCAGTCTCCTGCTTCGGCGAACCCAAGTTAGAAAGCGGCAGCGCCGGCGAGCGTGACGGTCGACCCCCCGGGCTCGGATTCGGCAGTACCGCGATCGATTGCGCGTGCTCCCGTGCGACCGTCATTGGCCGCCGCTCCAGGGCTATGCCGGCTCGCCGAACTGCTGGCGCCCGACCTGGAGGTCTCAGGCGCACTCGAGGATCTCGTCGTGAGCTCTGCTGTTTGGTGGATGCTGGTCTTCGACTGTCGTTAGCGCTTGCGGTGTGGTCTTGGCGGGTGGCTGGGCGGCGGCCGTCGCGGGGGTGGCGACCCTAGGAGCGCCGCTTCAACATGGGGAAGCGCGCGTGCAAGGGCGTCAGCCTCCGGCCGGGGAAGGCCGGCCAGCAGCTCAGAGAGACGATCGCGCAGCAGCGCCTGCGCCGATGCGACGACCTGCTGGCCCGTTGGCGACAGCGCGAGCGTCTGGCGACGTCTGTCGTCGGCGAACTCGCGGCGCTGCAGCAATCCCGAGTCAACCAGACCAGTAAGCAGCTGCGATACGGCCGGGCCCGAGACGCCTGTGCGCCGCGCCAGCTCTGACGCCGAGACGCCCTCTCCGCCGATCGCACGCAGCGCGAGGAACTGAGCGATCGTCACCGGCGGCTCGTGGCCGGCAAGCAGCCGTTCGATCCAACGGCTGGCCAGCGGCGCGACTGCGGCGAGCGCCTCGGCAGCCTCCGCGGGTGATCGACGTGGCGGCGCATTAGATAAGTATGCTTAACAGATAATGAGTGTTAGCGTCTTCGCGATTCTCGCAGCCCGTGCCGCCGCCGCACCGGCTCACGCCCCGCTCTTCGGCGCCGACCGATGACCAGTGTGATCACCCGCTTCGGGGTCCTCGGCGTGTTCTTGCTAATGGTCCCCGAGAGCGCATGCATCCCGATCCCGAGCGAGGTCACACTGCTGTTCTCGGGGTTCGCGGTACACCAAGGCTGGATGAGCTTCCCGGCCGGGGTCCTCGCGGCCACCGCCGGGAACCTCGTCGGCTCGCTGATCGCCTACGCGCTCGGCGCCACGCGCGTGCTCGAGCGGATCCCCGGCGCCCGCGGGGTGCTTCTGCGCTCGGAGCGGCTGCTGGAGCGGCACGGAACGCGCGGTGTCCTGATCGCACGGATGCTGCCGTTGGCGCGCACGTTCGTGTCACTTCCGGCCGGGGCCCGGCGGATTCCCTTGACGCGCTTCATCGCGATGACGCTCGCCGGCTGCGTCATCTGGGCCATTCTGTTCACCGCGGTAGGGACCCTCGCAGGGACCGCGTGGACAACCGTGAGCACCACGCTCGGCCGAGCCCTGCTCGTCGTCGGGCTCGTTCTACTGGCCGGCGTGCTGAAGCGGCGCTCCTAACGCTTAAACCGGCTGCTTACGTGGTGGGCGGCCCAACCCCGGCAGCAACGCCGACGATAGGCGCACCGCTTGTTCGCCGCCAACGCGTACGGCCCGCGCCAATGCTGCCTGCCACTGGCTCCGGAAGTCTCCGACCCTCGAAATCCCGGCGGGTGGGCTCTTGCTCCGGAAGGTAGAAGCGTCCAGCGGATCGTAAGCACGTTATAGATGTGCCCAAGGCACCGACCAAGACGCTGACGTGTCGGGCGACCAGACTCAGCCAAGGTGCTCGGCGGAGAAGGCGAGGATGCGCCACCACGCGTCCTGCGCAGCACGTGCTGTCCATTCGTGACGTGCCTACCGACACGAATCCGAGGCGCCGCAAGGCGGCGCGTCAAAGTGCAGGCCGGGTCGCATGAGCCGGACTAGGAGTAATAGGCTCGCCCGACACCCTCAACGAAAGGACCCACAATGGCCATCGGCCTCAGGCTCAAGTTCCCGGGGGGAACCCAGGAGCAATACATCGCGGTCCACGACCACCTTGACATCGAGAACAGGCCACCCCACGGGCTGATCTTTCACTCATCCGGTCCGATCGACGGGGGCTGGGGCATACTCGACTTCTGGCACAGCCGCAACGCCTTCGACCAGTTCGCTCAGAGCCGGCTCATGCCAGCCGTCGCAGAGCTCGGCGACCGCGCGCTCCCCGGCCCGCCGGACATCAGGGAGTTCCCAGTCCACAACTACACCACGCCCGCGCTCTAGCCGCCGCCTGTCGCAGGTAGACGCGCTCCGTTGTTAACTCCCGCGGTACCCGCGGCGGCGGACGTGGCCCGGTGGCAACAGCCGCGGCGAGGACCAGCGGTCCGAGGATGAGCTTCTCGTGCTCCTACTTGCGTGCGAGCGGCGGAAGCAGAAGTGTCGACACGCCGATTCGAGCCGCGGCAGAGTGCTCGTGTGGAACGAACCCAACACTCTGCGTAGGCACCTCGCGGGCTTGCGCTTCTGCTCGAGCGCGTGCGGGTCGAGGGCGAGTGGCAGACGCGGGCCACGGCTGTGGCCGAGTTGCGGAGGGCTCGCGCGAGTACCGTCGCTTGAGAGCCAGGCGACGCTCGTCAGCGCATCGCGATCGTCGCAGCGAGGTTCGCGACAACTGGCGTCGACCTAGGCCGTTTTGGCATATTTGTGGGCGTATAGGGAACACGAACCTGGAACATGAGGCCCAAATCCGGCCTCTAATCGGCTCATCGAGATCACAAAAGCCCTGTAAATCAACGCACATGCCCCGTGCGGGACTCGAACCCGCCCCACCGGATTAAAAGTCCGGGGCTCTACCAGATGAGCTAACGGGGCCTGCGCGTCGCAGTCTGGCACATGCCCGTGCGATCCCGGGGTGCTAGGCGGCGGGCGCGATCAGCTCTCCGCGGACGGCTGTTCGGAGGCGGCGGCGCGCAGCAGCTCTTCGATGCGGGTGAGCTTGACGCGCGGGCGGCCAGAGGGCGCACCGCGGGAGCGCTCGTGGCGGTCGATCGATTCCCAGCCGGAATACGTCACCAGCTCGGGCTGCCGCGAGCGCACCATCGCCTCGGCGGCGCTCGGATCGGTCGTGTCGGGAACGTGGCGCGCGGGACCGCGGCCGTTGGAAGAAAGATCGGCGAAGATCGCATCGACGGTCTCCTGGGCGTCCTTCTTGTTGGTGCCGATGACACCCGAGGGACCGCGCTTTACCCAGCCGACTACATACTCGCCCGTCAGAGGAGTGCTCGTGTCGGGATACAGGACGCGTCCAGCCGCGTTGGGGATCGTGCCGGAGGCTTCGTCGAAGGGCAGGCCCGGCAAGGGGTCGGCACGGTAGCCGATCGCGCGAAATACGAGGCTCGCGGGGACCGTCTCATGCTCGCCGGTCGCCTCGGCGCGTAGCCGCCCGCCGTCTGTGGACACGAGTTGGTTGCGCACGAGCTCGACCGCGCTGACACGACCGGAGGAGTCTGCAAGCAGCGCGGTGGGCGACAGCAGGAAGCGCAGCACGATGCGCCTGGCGTGGCCGGCGGGAGCGTTTGAAGCGTAGGAGCGGAGGATCTCGATGTTGCGTCGCGAGATCGCCTTGGCCTGCGCGCCGGGGTCGGGCACGGCCAGGGCGCGATCGAGCTCATCGGGGTCGACGATGATGTCAACGCCCGCCAGCTCCCCGAGCTCGAGCAGCTCCGGGTTGGTGAACGATGCCTGGGCGGGTCCGCGGCGCCCGACGACCAGCACCTCGCGGATTTGGTTGCGGGGCAGGATCTCCAGCGCATGATCGGCCGTGTCGGTGCGGGCGAGCTCCTCCCGCGAGAGTACGAGCATGCGCGCCACGTCGAGGGCGACGTTGCCGTTGCCGACCACGACCGCGCGCTCGGCGGAGAGCAGATCGATCTCGAGATCGGTGTGGTCGGGATGGCCGTTGTACCAGCCGACGAACTCGGTCGCGGTGTGCGAGCCGGCCAGGCCTTCGCCGGGGATGCCGAGCGGGCGGTCGGACGCGCAACCGGTGGCGTAGACGATCGCGTGGTAGTGGGCCAGGAGGTCCTCGCGAGACACATGCTCTCCGAACGTGACGTTGCCGAAGAAGCGAAAGCGCGGGTTCGCGGCGGTGCGCTCATAGATGCGCGTGACCGACTTGATCTTGGGATGGTCTGGAGCTACGCCGGAGCGCACCAGGCCCCAGGGGGTGGGCAGGCGCTCGAACATGTCCACATCGAAGTGCCCGGCGGAATCCTTGAGCAGGTGCCCTGCGGCGTAGAACCCGGCCGGTCCGGAGCCGATCACGGCGATGCGCAGGGGCTGGTCGTCGTTAGCGGTTGACTCGTTCATCGAAAATGCGGATGGGCGCGGCCCGACTCGAACGGGCGACCCCCTCGGTGTAAGCGAGGTGCTCTGGCCAGCTGAGCTACGCGCCCGGGTCGGGGTTAGAAGGCTAGCGGAGCGCGCGCTGCGGGCCACGAGGCGCATCGAGCGGTGGGCCGAGCGAAGTGCCAAGCTGCGCGAGTGGGCGAGACCGGACGCCGGGCCCGGAGGCTGAGGATCGCGATCTCGCGGCGCTCGCGGCGATCGTGGCGCTGCTCGTGCTCGCCCAGCTGCTGCTGCCGGTGATCGCCGAGCAGCGCGTGCGCGACACGGTCGGACGCTATGGGACCGTGAAGAGCGCAAGCGTGAAGGCGTGGCCGGCGGTGAAGCTGCTGTGGGGCGACGTGGACGAAGTGAGGGTCAAGGCCGGGGCGCTCAAGTTGACCCCCGCACAGTCCGCGGCGCTGGTCGCGGAAGCGCATGGCGCCGCGAAGGTGGCTGCGAGCGCCGAAGTCGTGCAGGAGGGCCCGCTGAGGCTGACGCAGGTACGTTTTCTGAAGCATGGGAGCGCGCTGTATGGCGTCGGTCTGCTGAGCGAACGCGACGTCAGGCGGGCGTTGCCCCCAGGGTTTGACGTGACGCTGGTGGGCAGCGAAGGCGGCACCGTGACGGTCCGTGCGAGCGGAGGACTGTTCGGGTTGGGCGCGAGCGTTGAAGCGGTGGCGCGTGCGCAGAATGGCGAGCTGGTGGCGGTGCCGAGCTCGAGCCTCTTGGCGGAGTTCAAACTCGTACTGTTCGCGGACCGGAGGGTCTACATCGAAGGGGTACAAGCGCGCCGGGTCCAAGGAGCGCCCGGCGAAGGGCCGAGTTATCGCTTGTCGATGTGGGCGAGCCTCAGGTGAGCCGGCCGAAGCGCGCATGCATGCGCTACCGCGAGGCTCGGTGCTCCGCCTTAGACTGGGCAGCCTCCAAGATGTGCCGACAGGTGCGGCTCATCTTGCCTCCATCTTTCGGGCACGGTAGACGATGTCTGCGGGGATGCGTCCCCGTGTGAGTCGTCCGTGGTGAATGCGGTCGTTGTTGTAGAAGCGCAGGTAGGTGTCGAGCTCTCTCCTTAGCCCTGTGTAGCGCGGGTAGATGTAGCGAGCGAAGGCGGGCCGCCAGCACTCGTCGAGAATTGTCTTGTGGAGCGCCTCGACGTTGCCGTTGGTCTGGGGTCTGCCGGCGTGGATGCGGCTGTGGCGGGCACCCAGCTTCTCGAGCGTGTTGGGGAAGTCGCTGCCGCGGAACTCGTTGCCATTGTCGCTGAGTATCCGCTCCAGCTGCCAGCCAGCGGCCTTGAGCTCCCTGGCGACCCGCCGGGCGAGCTTTGAGGTCTGTAGTGCGGTGGGATTGCCCTGCTTGCAGATCACAAGATCTGCCCAGGCGTAGGAGGATGCGATGTCGATCGCGGTGAGCTGCCAGATAGCACCGTCGGTGCCCTTCAAGCGCCCGACGTAGAAGCAGTCGATCCCGACCAGCTCGCCGGGCCGTGAGACGTCGATGTGCCGCTCTGGCTGTGGTGTTCTCGGCGGCTCATAGGGTGCTGCGTAGCCCGCGATCAACCCGAGACGCTTTGAGCGGGTGTTCAGGCCGTGACGGCAGAGGACCTTCCACACGCCGTTGGGGGAGACCACGATCCCACCCCACTTCTCCCTGGCCAGCTCTGAGGCGACACGCCGCGGTCCAAGGCCAGGGTGCGCGATCGAGAAGGACACGATCCGCTCCTCGACCATCCTCGGCAGCTGGTTGGGCATCTGCGGGCGACGGCGCTCGCGGGGCCTGAGCATCTCAAGGCCATGACGGTCGACCTGGCGCTTCCATGTGTAGTAGGTGGAACGGTGCACCCCGAACGTGCGGCACGCCGCCGAGACGCTCGTCCTCGCGGCCTCCGCGAAAAGCTGCTGGCGGTAGCCGAACAGCACGTCATCCTTAGTCATCAGGCTCTGCTCCTCTTCACTTTGCCGGTGAAGGAGGCAGCTTGAGCCCAGGCCCAGACGGGTCCCGCCGATCGGCGGGACCCGTCTGGCCTCAAAGACCTACCGATCTCCCAACTGTCGGGAGCACTCGGAGACAGCCCACCTTAGACCGCCGCCGCAAGATCGGCTAGCGCCGCGCCCGCACGCGGGTGTATGGTCATCGGCAGGCCGTGCTTGGGGCTGATAGTTGGCATCTGGCGGATTGCGAGCTCGAAGTCGTCGGGCAGCGACAGGAGGAAGCGCGAGAGGATGAGGGTGGCGATCGTGCGCACCTCGAGCTGGCCGAAACGCATTCCGATGCACGTGCGGGAGCCCGCCCCGAACGGGACATAGGCGCCGCGCGGCAGCGTCGCCTTCGCCTCGGGGGCGAACCGCTCGGGTTGGAAGCGCTCGGGGTCGGCGTAGACGTCGGGGAGGTGATGCGAGGCCCAAGAGCAGTAGTTGACGAACGCGTTGCCCGGGACCGAGACTCCGCACAGCTCAAAGGGCTCGATCGAGCGGCGCGGACCGATCCAGGCGGGCGGGTACAAGCGCAGCGTCTCATCGAGCACCATCTCCAGGTAGGGCAGGCCCTCGCCCATCAGCTGGTCGGGCGTCGGAAGCGCTCCGGCCAGCAGCTCGTCCTGCTCGGCGATCAGGCGCGCGAGCGGCTCTGGATTGCGGGCGAGCTCGTAGAACATGAAGGCGACCGTCGAAGTCGTGGTGTCGTGACCTGCGAACAGCAGCGTCATCACCTCGTCGCGAATCTGCTGGTCGGTCAGGGTCGAGCCAGCCTCGTCGCAGGCGTCCAGCAGCAGCGAGAGCACATCGTCGCCGCGCGCGCCGGTCCGCCGCCGGCGGGAGATCTCGGAGTAGATAAGGCGGTTCAGCGCGCCGGTCGCTTTTTGCTGGCGGTCATACGGGCTGAAGGGGCCGCGCAGCAGGCGCAGCGTGTAGTCGCGCGCGTAGTAAGAGAGGGTCTGCTCGAACAGCGCCGCCGCGTCGATCGAGCGCGCGTCAGGGCCGTCCGGGTCGAGGCCGAACAACGCGCGCATCGCGATCCGCAGCGCGAGTCGGCGCGTCCATTTGTAGAGGTCCAGCGTGCGGCCTGGCGCGAAGGACTCGAGCGCCGACGCCGTCTCGGCGAGCATCGTCTGTAGCGATGCGGCGATGCGATCGTGATGGAACGCAGGCAGCATGATGCGCCGTGAGGTGCGGTGGAAGTCACCGTCGGTCGTCAGCAGTCCGTCGCCGGCGAAGCCGATCAGGTCGCGGAAATAAGACGTGCGCCACAGGAAATTGGACGCGTTGGAAACCGTGATGTAGTGGTTCGCGGTCGGTCCGAGGACGAAAACGGCGTTTGCATGGAAGAGCCGCAGCGTGAAGACGGGCCCGTAGCGTTCATAGGAGTCCACCAGCAGCCTCAGCGGGTCCGAAGCGAAGCGCTGCGTGCGGATCAGCGAGGGACGGGTCTCGCCGGGCGGGAACGGGACGGTGGCTGAGCGCTCGTCGAGCAGATCGTGCGCGAGCACGACGAAAGGGTTGTAGGAGCGCAGGCGAGGCGGGCTCTCGAGTGTCATGTCGAGCGAAGCCTAGACCAAAACTGGCTGGCTGGCCAGCTTGAAGCGCCCGTCGCACTGCCCGCGGGGTCGCGGGACGACAACGATCCGGCTTGGCATACTGAGGACGCGCGCAGGACTGCGATCAGCAGCCACCCGCGCAACCCACGCGGGGGCGTAGCTCAGCTGGTTAGAGCGCCGGCCTGTCACGCCGGAGGTCGCGGGTTCGAGTCCCGTCGCTCCCGTCGAGTGAAAGCCCAGGTAATCTGGGCTTTTTCTTTGAGATTCGATGATCGCTAGGGTCAACCTTGGGACGCTGAGTACCACGGCCGAGTACCACGCGTAGCCATGATTGTGATCCGGAACGGGCCGGCGCGAATCGTCAGGCCGGAGGTTCCGCGGGAGCTGCGAGACCGGCGATCACGTTCGCGTCGGTTATCCGTGGCGCTTGGAGGCGGTCGTCGGCGCCGGCGGTGCTGACGCGGGCGCCTGGGCCGAGGTTGGCGTCGCGCGGACTGCGGTATCGAGCTCGTCGCGTATGAAGATCCAGCGCCGTCCGAGCTTGTGGCCAGGCAACAGGCCGCGGCGGGCATGGTCAAAAATCGTTGAGGCGGGCACGTGCAGCAGCTCGGCGACCTCGCGGGCGCTCAAGACGTTTTGGCCGGTGAGGACGGGTCGGGGCGGTTTGGTTGGTTGGGGCAGCATGCACAGATCTAGGACAAATATGCAAAATAATCTATAGTTAGGACCCGGAGCGCGTAATCCGTACGTGGTGGTGGTGGGCCCCGAGCAAGGCACGGGCGGCTTTCGACGTGTCTCGCGGGGGTGGGTGGATGCTCTGTCTGCGGAGCGGCTCGCTTCGCCGGATGCCGCGTCCGGCTCGCGGCTGGAAGCGTCGGTCGCGGCGTCTGCTGCAGCGGTACGGCACCGACGGTGCCGACGATCACTCCGCGGATACTTCTCCGCCGGTACTCCAACGGCGCTGAGGGAGATCGACCGCGTACTCCTAGCGAATCCAGACCACGCGATGACCCGTCTGACGTCCCGCATCAGTCAATGCGGTGATTGCCGCAACGATGATGAGCGCTGTCGAGTTGGTCGCGATGATCTCGCCGGTACTGATGTAAGGATGGGGTTTCCGAGGATCTGGCGAGTACTAGAGGCTTGATGTGGGTTCAGCGTCCGTCGTAGGCGGCGAGCGCGCGTGGTGGGCGGCCGGTGTGGATGTTGAGGTAGATGCCGAGTGTGAGTGCGAGCAGTCGTCCGGCGATGCGCTGCGCGAGGCCGGGAGTCGTCTTGGCGAGGTGCGCTTCCAGGCGCATCTGGCGCTTGAGGTTGGAGAACACCGACTCGATGATCAGCCGGATGCGGGCCTTGGCGATCTCGCTGGGAGGTCGTTCTCCGAGCTTGTGCTTGTCGGGGGTGACGAGCTTGATGCCGATCAGCTCCATCGTGCTGTCGTACTCGGCGCCCCAGAAGCCGCCGTCGGCGAACAGCAGGCTGCCGGGGTGGGCGGTCGCCAGGCGGAAGGCGCTCTCGCGCTCCTCTTCGGTCTTGGGGCCTGCGAGGTCATAGCCGACGGGGACACCCTTGCGGTCGCAGATCACGACCAGGCGCATGCCCCACACGAACTGGCTCTTGGACGGGCAGTAGCCGTAGGCGGCGTCAGGCGCGAAATCGCTGTTTTTGGCGCAGCCGGGGTAGTTGGCGCAACTGATCAGCGTCCCGTCGACGAGACGCACCTGGCCCTCGGCGACCAGCTCGGCGACCATCAGCTGCACCGTCGTGATGTGAGGCGTCAGGCGCCGCAGGCGCCGGTTGAACTGAGTCTGGTCGGGCAGGTGTGCGAACCAGCCAGGCAAAAGCCGTCTAACCATCCCCAGGAACTGTCGGTCGCTGGGAAGGCCCGTCACGGCCTGCGCGACCGCGAGCGCAATCAGCTCTTGGTCTGTGATGAGCCCCGCAGGGCCGGGTCGAGGGATCGACAGCGACGTGGCGAACACATACGCTGCAACGACGAGGGTCTCCAGCTCAGCGGTCATCTCGTGCTCCAATCACGAGTTGGCAGGACTGGAGGCCCTCTTCTTATCTCGACGCCGCGCTCCTGCCGCGCGGCCCAACCCACATCAGGCCTCTAGGAACAGTGGGCTGCGAGGTCCCTTGTGCGCGAGGCACCCGACCGCTTTGGCCCGCGCGCCGATGGTGATCCATCTCTCTGGTTGAATCCGACCGTGCGAACGTTGGGCATCGATCTCGCCTCGCAGGAGGACCGCACGGCCATGGCGAGCATCCTTTGGGAAGGCGGCGGCCAGGCGGTCGCGGACCGGCCCGAGAGTCCCGTATCGGACCTCGCGGCACTATGTGCCCGTTTTCCCTGCAAAACGGCCCAAAAGGTGGGATTGCTCAAGACCCGATCCCGGCTCATTTGGGCTGAGTTCGGCTGGGTTAAGGCCCATGAGGGGGCTCCATGGGCCTTAACTCTGCCGACGCTCCACAGCTCGAAAGCCTCCGCGCGCGGACGTTCGTTCCACGCCTCGAGTCGTGCCCCTATCACGCGAAAGCGGTCGCGCGGCCTGACTGGGAGTCGCGACTGCTTTCGTTCCATTGGGGCACTCTGCCGCGGCTCGAATCGGCGTGTCGACACTTCTGTCACGCCGCGCGCACGCACAAGCAGGAGCCGGACAAGCTCGTCCTCAGACCGCTGGTCCTCGTCTCCAAGGCAGTGGCGTGCACGGACTCGCTGCACACGCTCGCTCGGCCCCGAGAAGCGCAGTGTTCGTCATCGCTTCAAGCGGAGTTTTCGTGAACGCGACTCGATCGCGAACCGAGGCATCCGCAAATGCCCTGACGCTCGGGCAAGGCGGTCAGTGCGCGGGGCCCTCGATGGGGCCGGCCAGGCGCCGGGGTCTGGACCGGTAGACGCGTGCGCCAACGCGCATGGCGCGGCGCTGGAGCTTGTCCCGCCGGCGGGCGATCAGCATCTGCGGGCTTGCCTGCTCTGTGCTGTCGGCGAAGCAGTCCCCCCGCTGCCGGGCATGGGCGGCGAGCACCGCGAGATCGTGGTCGTCGCCAACCAGTTCCGACAGGCGGTGGGCACGCCGAATGAGCTTCTTCAGCTGCTCGAGTGCGACGCGGCTGAGGGCCTCGGCCGCGTGCCAAACCTCCTTTGTGCGCTTGCGCACCTCGTGCAAATGGTCGTCGCTGGGGTCCGCGCCGGCCGTCCGGACCGCGCGTCGCCCGCTGCGTTAGATGCGCTCCAAGCCGCTCGCCAGCGCCTTGATGTCGCAGTTCTGAAGACGCCACTCCGGCAGGCGTTGGCGGGCGAGTTGTAGCTTCTTGAGAACTTCGGTTGTGGCTTCGGCGCTCTCCCCTGATACCCCCTCGGCGGTCCGCAGCTCTGCCACGAGCGTCTCGCGCAGCGCCGAGAAGCCGGTGGCGGGAAGGTCCTGTGCAGAGCGCTTGCGGATGCTGTCTAAGGTCTCGATCAGAACCTGACTATTGCGCGCGCTGGAGAGGCGTCGACCGGCGTCTCGGAACCTGGCGATCTCGCGCTCATAGACATCTCGCTGCAGTTGATCGCGCGCCAGCTTGACCACGGCGCGCACGCGCTTGAAGCTCTTGCGGGCCTCGTGCACGGCCTCGGCGCGATCGCTTCCCGCCTGGCCGCTGAGTTGCTCGCTCGCCGCGTCGATCTGCTCGCGAACGAGGCGCCGGAGGCCCGCGCCCAGGGGCTCGCCGGGATCAAAGCTGAACGTTGGTTTGTGCGCCGGCACACGAGAAAGCCCGTCGTCGGCCAGCCGCTGGTTGGAGTAGCGAGGATCGCCGGGTTACCTCGGGGCGGAACCGTGCCGGAGGCGTGAAGTCCTCCGCTTGGGCCACGGAGTGGAACTCCACCTCCGCGGTGACGAGCCCATCCAGCGCGCCAGCGTAGTGGTCCAGCTCGATAACCAGCCCCTGCTCGGCGGGGATCAGGTAGCGCGTCTTCTCGATTCGGTGACCCTCGGTGAGCGGCCAAAGACGGGCGAAGCGAGCCGGCTCGACGGTCGTCTCGTGCTCGTCTCGAACGCGCCGGCTGCCTTGCTTGATCGTCAGTAGGTTGTCGCCGTCGCGGGCCCGTAGGCGCACGTCGAGGTCCTCGCCCGCCTGATCAGGTAGCCCTGCGCCACCCGCTGATGGGGATAGCGCTCCAAGTCGGGCGGCGAGCGGGTGACGAGGAACTTGCGCTCGATCTCCATCGCGGGCTCCTGCCCTCAGCCCGTCTACCAGCCAGCCACGATCGCGAGGTCGGCGGTTGGCCGTTCCTCCTCGATCTGCACTGCCCCGGCGAACACGCGCCCGGACTCGCCGTCGATGCTGATCTCATCGCCTTCGGCGAACTCACGGCCGCCGATCCTGACGCGGCGCCGATCCAGGTCGATATCCACCCCGGTGGCGCCGACGACGCACGGCTTGCCCATCTCGCGGGCGACGACGGCGGCATGTGACGTGCGCCCTCCGCTACCGGTGAGCAAGCCCGCCGCGACGATCATCCCCGCGAGATCCTCGGTGCTGGTGTCGCGACGTATAAGCACGGGCGCGCAGCCCTCTTTCGCGATGCGCTCGGCGGCCGCGACGTCTAGGGCGATCGGACCGCTTGCGACGCCCATGCTCACCGGCTGGGCCTGGCAGATCGCGCGGGCTTGATCGACGTCGCGCACATGCGCGCGGCGGATGTCCTTGAGGTCCAGCCCGGCCAGGCGCTCGCGGGCCTCGCTCGCCGACACGAGGCCTTCCTGCACCTGATCGACGGCGGTGCGCAGCGCCGCCCACGGCGTGCGCTTGGCCGTCCGGGACTGCAGTAGGAAGAGCTCGCCCTCCTGAACGGTGAACTCGAACTCCTGGGCGTCACGAAACTCCGCCTCCAGCGCGTGGCAGACCTCATCCAGGCGCTGCTGCACCTCGGGTGCCAGCAGCGCGAGCTGTCCGGCACCGTCGGGCGTGTGGCGGCCGCCGACGATGTCCTCGCCCTGCGCGTCAGGCAGGAACTCGACGAAGGGTCGCCGCTCGCCGGTAGCGGGATCGCGAGTGAAGCCGACACCTGAGCCCGACACGCCCCCGGCGTTGCCGAACACCATGCGCTGGAGGATCACTGCCGTGCCGAGCGCATCGGGCAGGTCGTGCAGGCGCCGGTACTCGCGCGCCTTCGGCGCATCCCAGGACTTCAGCACGCCGCGCACGGCTGCCTCGAGCTGATCGAGTGGGTTCTGTGGGAACGGCTCACCGCTGAGATCGTGAAAGCGCTTCAGGTGCTCGCCGGTGAGCTCGGCCAGCGTCCGCGCGTCGAGGTCGCGCGGACGTCGCACGCCGGCGGCCTCCATCTGCGCGCGGGTCGCCCGCTCGAAGGGCTCTAGTGGGCAAGCGGCGACGACGTGGGCGAAGGACTCGACCAGGCGCCGGTAGGAGTCCCATGCCAGGCGCGGGTTGCCGGTCAGCGCGAGAAGGCCCTCGACGCTCTCGCCGCACAGCCCGACGTCCAGGACCGTCTCCAGCATGCCGGGCATCGATGCGGGGGCCCCGGAGCGCACGGAGAGAATCAGCGGCCGGCGCGCGCTTCCCAGGCGCAGGCCGCTGCGCGACTGCAGCGCGCCAACCGCGGCGGACAGGAGCATCCGTAGCCGCCCGTCCTCGCCCCCGGCGGCCGCGCTGCGGTACACGGCCGTGCCGAGGATCGCCGCCTCGGGAACGGGCAGCCCGGCGCGCGCCATGCGCGCCAGGCCGCGACCCTTGGCACCGATCGACGCGACGTCGGGCACCTCGCTGCCGCCCTGTCCAACCACATAGAGATCCTCGATCGACTCGCTCTCGTCGCGTGTCGGCACAGTCCGGGTCGGCCTTGACTCCGGACGGGATAGCGGTGGCTCGGAGCGCACAACATCCCCGAGAACCTGGCGATGCAGCAGATGAGCGGCCCGCATCAGTGCGTCCGCCGCCTCCTCGCAGGCCTGCGTCGCGTGCGCGAGCACGAACAGCTCGCCGGCCGCATCAACCTCCCTGACGAACGCAGCCTGCACGCTGCGCAGTGCATCGTCGGTATCCCGCTCGAGCGCCACGATGCGGTGCGTCACCTCCAGGAAGCAGTCCATATCCTCGCTTGGGCTGCCGCGCTGAACCTCGCGAGCGAGGTGTACGGCGCGCAGATGGCTGCGAGCCGCCTCGAGCGTGAGCGCCGTCATCCGCCGTGACTCGTCCAGCACGTTCGCGGAGATCTGTCCCTGCGGCAACAGCGACCAGTAGTAGGTCGCTTCCTCCAACGTGTCGGCCACGTCGTCGGCCTCTCGGGCAAGCTCCAGGAAGGGTGCCGGATCCTCGGCGCGCGCACAGGCGCCGCGCACCTCGTTGACCAGCTCATCGGCGCGCTTCTCCCAATCGCGCGCCAGCCGCGCGATCTCGGAGCGATCGCGGCTGGGGTGCGCCAGCGCCGCCTGCTCGAGGGCGTCGCGCGCCGCCTCGCCGATCGCCACCACCAGCTCGGCATGGGCGCCGATCAGCTCGAGTAGCTCTTGGCGGGCGGTGCGGACGTAGCCGATCAGCTCCGCGCGGACCTCGTCGCCGACCAGCGCCAGCGATCGTCCCGCGAGCAGGCCCTCGGAGCAAATGCGCAGGACCACGCGCATGTAGGAGATGGCCGCCGGCCGGCCGAGCACGTCGATCAGCGACTCGCCGGCGCGCGTGCCCCGCCCGGTGGCGAAGTTCAGCGCGTCATACACGAGCCGCTCGCCGCCGGCGAGCAGGAACGCCATGTGCCCGTGCTCGCGCTCGGCGGCCCAGTCCAGCAGTTCCACCCCAGCGCGGTTTCCCACCAGGCTGCGCAGACGCTTGCGCGCGCGGTTCCAGTCAATCAGGAAAACCATGCGCGAGCCGAGCAGCTCCAGGAAGGCCTCGAGCGCTGGCTCGGCGTCGGCCTGGAAGCGGCCGACAGCAAGGTGGTAGAGATCCTCGCTCGCCGCGTCACTGCTGCGCGAGCGGGTGTCCTCCCAGCGGATCTCGCGCCCGGCGAGCATACGCTGCAGGAACAGTAGCCGCGGGAGGTGAACGTCGGTATAGATCACCGTCACGGCACGGTCGACGACCTTCACCACTACGACGTGCGCGTCGGTCTCTCCGATGTCGTTCTGCACGACAAGTGCATCGCCGCTGCGCGTGGCCACGGTCCCGAGACCCGGATGGTCAAAGCGCAGGCGTTGGGTGCGCTCGACTCCGCGCGCAAACGCGCGAACCAGCGGGCGATCGCTTACCTCGATTCCGTAGGCCAGCGCCCCCGCGATCGATTCACTGGCCAGGCGTCCCGCCACCTGGTTCAGCTCGCGATGGGCATCCATCACGGCGAGGTGAAGGCTGTCCTGATCGCCTCGCCGGCCCGCCGTAAGCCGGGAGATGCTCTCAGCCGGGACCGCATCCCCGTCTGGGCGGACTGCCTGCCCGAGCTGGAGCAAGCGTTCGTCAAGCTGCTCGGACGCCTCCGGGCTGGCCACGCGCAGCGGTCCGAGCATGGTCTCCACCTCGCCGAACGCAACGCGGACCAGCTCGGTAGCGCCGGGGATGGCGTAGGAGCCGTCGTCGCGCCGCACGCTGGCGTGGACAACGCGATCGAGGCCTGGGTCCGAGACTCCGCTCGCGAGCCGCTCCTCACGCAGATCGGACGCATCCGCATCGCCGTCCGCCGCGGCGCGCGCGCTCTGCAGCAGCGTGAGCACGTACTTGACCCGGTCGTTGGCCGACAGCGCACGGCGCATCAGATCGGGCAACAGCAGCTCGATCTCGCCGAGCGTCGCGATGATGCGATCCTTTGAGATGGTGCCTACCTTCTCCTTCGTGCCCGAGCTTGATGCTAGCTCAGGCCGCGGCTCCCGCCGTCGGATAGGACCCGCGCCGGTGCTGCGGCAAACCCCCCATACGGAGCCGGGCTGCCGTGCTGCGATCGCGATCGCCCAGTCACCGAGCTCCGCAGCGCGCTCGGGGCGCGGACCGAGCGCCCGCGCCGCGCCGCGGTTCCGGTCCCCCGGACGTGGCCTCACAACGTCGGTGCGACTCGGGCATAGGTGTCCGCGCTGTCCGGAAAGGCCGCCATAGACGTAGGCTCGCAGGCACTCCTATTCTCGGAGTTGCAAACTCGCAATCGCGTGGTGAAGAAATCGTGACAGGAGCGGGACGAGCATCTGGCGCCTCAGTATCCTCGCCCGTGCGCCGGCCCGGTCCAACGTGCCGTCGCGGCAGCGGCAAGCAGATTGCGCAACCGTGTGACAACCGGTGCGCGCGGCGGCTGACGGCTCGCGCGCACGAGGCTTCGATGATCATTACGTCATGGTCAATCCCGCTGGTGTCGACTCGCTCTGGGATATCCCGCGGATCCCCGCCTCGGCCGGCGCGCTGATCTTCGACAAGACCGGCAGGCTGCTGATCCTGAAGCCTAACTACAAGGCGGGATGGACGATCCCTGGCGGCCAGATCGAGGAGACCGGCGAGTCGCCGTGGCAGGGATGCCTGCGCGAGACCTTGGAGGAGTGCGGACTCGAGATACAGCGCGGTCGGCTGGCCTGCGTCGACTTCCTGCATCCTCGCCCCGGCCGGCCCGGCGGCGTGCGCTTCCTGTTCGACTGCGGCCCCTTCCGCGATGAGCAGCTGGCGGCGATCACCATCGACGGCGCCGAGATCGACGAGCACCGCTTTGCCGAGCTGTCCGAGGCCACCGCGCTCCTCAGCAGCCCAGTGCGGCGTCGGGTTCTGGCGACCGCCGGCCGCAAGCACTGCGTCTATCTCGAGGAGGGGCGGCACGTCAAGGGCGTTCGCCGCTGACACCGCGGGCGTGAGCCGGAAGTCGGTGAGCATCATCTGGGACACGGCTCGATCGCGATGACCGAGTTTCGAGCTGCCGGTCTTCCCTATTGCGGCGGGGGTGGCGCCTGGTCGACGACGGCGAAGCGCTCCATCATGTCGTTGTCCTCGTGCTCGACGATGTGGCAGTGATGGACGTAGCGCTGCACACCGCCCGCGACGGTGCCGTCCGCGTTGAGCGCGGTGCTCGGGAGCCTGTATTGCGCCCGCACGACCGTGATCTGCCTCGGGTTTGCGTTGACCGTGTCCTTGAAGCCAGCCTCCTCCGGACGGTACCCGATCAGACTCGGTTTGAGGTACTTTGTCAGTTGTGTCACGGGGACTTGTCCGACGCCGTTGACTCCTTTGAATGCCGCTTTAAGACCCTCCGCGTCGTAGTTGTAACGCCCCATCACCTGAAAGCTGAACAGGTGGGTGTGCATCGGGTGGGTGTCTTCCGTGGTATTGACGAAGTACCAGTCCTCGACGGCGTTGTGCTGGAGCGTCTGCCTGAAGGTGTTCCCGTTCCCATCGAAGGGGGTGGCGTTGAGGTTGAGCTTCCAGCTCGGCGTCTCTGCCCCGATCTCGTTGAGAGCGATCGTACGGCCCGCGACCGTGCCACCGCTGAGCTTCGGCGGTCCGTGCGGGACACGAAGATCGCCGCTGAACTCCGGCAGGATGCCTGGCCAGCTCCGGTGCCCTCCACCGGTGATCTTCGCGTTGACGCGGAACTGCATCACCGGGGTGAGCGGTGGCGCGGGCGTCGAGACGGGCTTGGCGGGTGGGTGGTTCTGGATGGACGTCGTCTTCCCCGCCAGTGCGCTGAAGTCGACGAGCACGTCGTACCGCTCGGCCGGAGCCATCACAATTGCTGTCGCGCTCACCGGTGCAGGAAGAAAGCCCTGCTCAGAGCCGATGACCGTGATCTTCGCGCCGGGGATGTTGAGACTGAGGATCCGAGCGTTACAGCCGTTCAGGATCCGGAACCGGTAAAGACAAGGATCGACGACAAGGAACGGCCAGATCTTGCCGTTGACGAGCATCGTGTCGCCAAAGTACTCGCTGATCCATGGCCCGTTGCTCGTTCGCGGGGCGACCGGATACAGCAACGAACCATCCGCGTTCCACCGGCGATCCTGGATCACGAGTGGGAGCTCATACAGGCCCCGGCCTGGAACGTTGTGCGGCAACCCCAAGTTGCCGTTGCCGGTGTCGTGGAGATCGCGAACGAGAAAGCCGCCAGCGAGCCCTGCGACCACGTTCATCCGCGTAGCCCCCTGATAATGGTCGTGGTACCAGAGCAGCGTCGCTCGGTCCTCGTTGGGATAAGTGACGCTCTGGACCTCGCCGGACGGCACGGCATCGAAATCCTGATAGGGGTTGCCGTCGTCCTTGCCCGCCACGAACCCGCCGTGCAGATGGGTGAGGATCCTGACCTCCGGGTGCGGCGCGAATTGCAGGTAGCTGCTACCGCTGGCGCCAGGCGTCTTGAATACCTTCAGGTAGTCGCCCGGCGCCAGCTTGTTGTGGTACCTGACGTTAAAGCCGATGTTCTGCTTAGCCACGAACGTAGGGGCGAGGTAGGAGGCAACGGGATCGCTGATACCCGGCCCGCCGCCACGGAGAAAACCGAACAACTGGGCAGCCGGAAGCTGCCTGTGCACCTTGCGCCTCACGAGCGCGACGGTCAGGTCGTACGTGGCCCCGCGAGCCCCACTCGCGTCGATCACATTGTCGAGCAGCGTCGGCATCCTGTCCATGTACGGCGTCAGCCGCTTCGCCACCGGACTGGCCGCAAACGCACCGAGCCGATCGAACATCCCTGCCGTCACCAGACCGGCGGCACCGGCCGCGCCCCTCTTCATAAGTTCTCGCCGGGTCAGCATCACACGCCTCCACCCCTAATGCAGTCCCGCTACCCGCGGCCTGCGCTGACGCGAACCAAACTAAACCACTCGCTCGGTTGCCTGCCGGCGACCAAGCGATAACTAGCGACAACAATACATCAGAATCAGCACAAACTGGGCGGCGCGCTCAGCGTCGCGCGCCACCTCGGCGGAGTCCTCGGCCAGGCGCTCGCTGACAGCGCCCGCACGGCGTTGATCAGTGGCATGGACCTCGGCCTGACCGTGGCTGCGTGCGTCGCCTTCAGCGCGGCGTTGTTGGCGCTGCTCGCGCTTCCCTCACGACCAGGGGCCACGGATGGCGCCGAGGCCCAGTCGGTCACTCCCGCGTGCCCCAGTGCGAGACGGGCCTCGCTGACGCTGGCGTCAGATCACCGGTCTCGCGAGCGTGCGCAGCTGCTTGCGTGATCCTCGGCAGCACTAGGACCGAGGGATGCCGGGCGTCGTGGAGCAGCTCAACTTCGACCGCGCGCAGGGTGCTCGCCGTGGCAGGGTCCTCGCCCGTACCGGGGTTGCGCGCGTAGCGCGGGTGGGCTCCGGAGGAGACCTGGAGGCGGACACGGTTGCCCGCAGCGAAGCGGTGGCCGATCGGCCACAGCTCGAAGGCAACGCGCGTGCTCCCATCCTCGGCTCGCTCGAAGCGCCCAGGTGCCACGCGCACGAGCGAGTCGCAGACGTTGAAGGACGCACCGCTCTGCGCGACGTCACAGATCCTCGCGAAGAGGTCGAAATAGGGCGAGCTGGAGCGCACGAACAGCTCCACGCGCACCGGGCCGATCGCCTCCAGCGTCGCGGGCAGTGGTGTCGTCGTGTAGGTCAGCACGTCGGCCCGCGCCTCGAGTGGGCGGTTGTCCAGCACCGGCTCGCGCGCCAGCAGCGCGGGGCCACCGAGTGAAGGCGTCGGATCGGCCGGGTCATAGCGGTAGCGCTCACCGGAGGGGAGGTTCTCGAGCGGCTGGGCGGCTTGCAGGGCACCGCGGGCGGCCAGCCACAGACGGTGCTCGGCCGCGTGCGGTGGTGGCCAGGTGCTCAGCTCGCGCCAGCCGCGCCCAGCCTGCTCGCCCGTGATGAACACACGCACGCGCGACCCGCTGACGAGGCGATCATCGCCCAGCAAGTGGGCGCGCAGCCAGCCCAGACCCTCGCGTAGTCCAGCGGCGACCAACGCGGGGGCGGTGTGGGCCCACGGTCCGATGATGAGCTGTGGCTGATGTCCCGCCGCCCGCAGCGCGGCGTAGTCCTCGAGCATCCACGGCAAGAAGATGTCGTACCAGCCACCGATGAGCTGTACCGGCGCAGCCACACTGCCGACACCCGCGGCGAAGTCGCGAGCGACCCAATAGGCGCCCTCGCGGCCCGGGTTGGCCAGCCCCTCGCGGAACCACCCGACCTCGGCGCCGGTCGCCAGCGCATCGAGTTCGCCGATCGGCAGTCGCGCCAGCAGCGGCGGCAGGCGCCGGAGCGCGCGCAAGATCGCCAGCAGCGCGAAGCGGCGCTCCTGGGCGGCGACGAGCACCATCCACGAGGCCGCCGTCTCCAGCGCGAAGCTGCCGCCGAGGTAGGTCTGGCCGTGAAACTGTGAGGCGCTGACCTGGATCGCGAGCGCCGCGAGGTCCTCGCCGCCCTGTGGCGCGACGGCCCACTGCACGAGCCCCAGATAGCTCGGCCCGATCATCCCGATCCCGCCGGCGTGCCAGGGCTGCGTTCGGATCCAGCGCAGCGTGGCCAGACCATCGGCGCGCTCGTCGAAGGGGCTGAAGGCACCCTCCGAGCCGAACGTGCCGCGGACGCTCTGGATCACGACCTGCAGGCCGCGCTCGGCCAGCAGCCGTCCGAAGATCACGCCGAACAGCTGCCGGCGCCCGTACGGCGAGCGCACGAGCACGGTCGGCTGGGGGCGCTCGCGGTTAGCACGCGCGACGTACCGGTCGGCCAGCAGCACGGCGCCGTCGTCCATCCTCGCGCCCAGGTCGCGCTCGCACACGACATCGAGGGTCAGCGCGTGCGGAAGGCGCATGCGCCGGGCAAGGACCTCGCTTGCGAAGCTCATGGCCACCGATCCTACGGCGCAAGGCGCGCGTTGCGCTCAGCACTCACGAGTTCATTCGCGCAGGATTTATGCGCCGCCTCGACGGTCCGCCTGCTTACTTCGCAAGCTTTCGCACGCGGGAGCGAGCGTAAGCCGATCGTCGGTCGACGCGCTCGGAGATCGTCCCTTGTAGTAGCGCGGCGGCGCCGGGCTGGAGTGCTGCAACCCCTTGGCGAAGGAGAAGGCTGATCGCTTCGAGCTGAATGTGCAGCTCGCGTTCCATCGGGGCACTCTGCCGCGGCTCGAACCGACGTATCGACACTTCTGCTTCACGCCGCTCGTATGCACAAGTAGGAGCACGACAAGCTCGTCCTCGGACCGCTGGTCCTCGTCCATCTCGCAACTCATAAGCGGGGTGGGTCGCGCTCCCGCGTCTGTCGTCCCAAGCATGCGTCTCGTCTCGCGCCGACGACGTGCCTGCTTTCGGCGAAAACGGAACGATCGACGCCCGGCCAAGACCCCACCCGGAATGCGCGGATACAAAGTTCGTGCGCCGCGGACGCTCGGGAAACGGTGGCTGATCCCGGGCGACCGTGTCCAGCGACCGCTGCAGAAGATGCGCTTCGACCTCATCGCGGCAATGTCGCGCTCCGGTCGCTCGCGTGGCGCCAGGCGCGGTAGTAGAGCATTCCCTCGAAGTCCGGGCGCGCAGAGCGGAGATGAAAGCCTGCCGCCTGCAGGCAGCGGCGCGATGCGGTGTTCTCCGACTCCACCCCGGCCTCGAACAGCACCACCGACCGAAGCTCGGGACGTCCCATCACCGCGACGATCATCGCGCGACCCAGACCGCGACGGCGAAGCTGTGGATCGACCACGAAAGCGATTGACCCGGTCGCGACATCCATCGAGTCGGTGATGATCGGACCGTCTGCCCCCTCGTCGGCGTAGACGGTGCAGCGGTCGAAGGTACCGCAATCGATGTAGCCCACGGCCCGGCGCTCGACCTCTGCCAGGTAGCGGTAGGCGCCGGTCTGCACTGCACCGCGAAACTCCTGCCCGACGCCGCAGTCGCCCAGTTCGAGCATCCTCGCCGGCCACTGCGGCCCGCCGAGGAACCGCTGCGTCTCGGGGTCGCGAAACCACGGCTCGACAATCGCCAGACCTGCACCCGTAAACGGGCGCAGAGTCGGTGCCGCTCCGGTCATGGCCTCATGATCGCGCTCGGGCCGAGGGACTCATGAAAGCCATCCGAGGTCAGAGACCCGCTTTCATGCCTTGGCGTCTACCCGTCGCTGCCGGTCGTACCCGCCTTGCGCGGCAAGCGAGCATTACGCCGGCGATCGCTGTTGCGTCTGAAACGGCGCTGAGGCGCGCGACTGCAACAGCGACCAAGAACGTGCCCGATGGATGCTGCGGTGCGCCGCCGTCTCGCGCGGCGGGTTTATCCGCGCTCAGGCGCCGCTGTGGGGTTCGTCCTCGACATGCGCAGGATCGTCACGCCGCGTTGCGAGCCCTTAACATCTGCGCCGGGCCTTGTGCGATCTTGCGGGCTCAACAATCACCCATCCAGGGAGGTAAGGGACCCATGATCCGTCAGCTTGCCGTTGGTGTCGCGATCGGAGTAGTCGCCATGTTCGGCTCCGCCGCAGTCGCATTCGCACAGGTGCAGGACCCGCTGCCGATCGGGCCTAACCAGTCGTTTGTCGGGCTCGTGAACGGGAGCCGCTCGAACGCGGTGATCGAGATGGCGTGCTTCGGGCCGTCGCGGCCTGGCGAGCACGGCCACCCGCTCGCCGGTCAGACGCTTGAGGTGAGCCGGGTCGGGCCCGTGGCGAATCCGGTCGCATGGGGGTTCACCGGCACCGCCCGCCAGATCGAGGCGACGTACGCGATCTCGAACACGCTCGAGATCCTGCTCGCCTCGTTCAGCTCGTACTACGTGAAGGCGCCAATCTCGACGAGCCTTTCGTTCCCATGCTCGGGGAGGGCGGTGATCCCGTTCACGCCGGTCGACGGCGGGCCGCTCGCGCGTCCGTGGAACACAACCGTCACGTTCGTACCCCAGCCGTAGACGGGCTGACAGCCGCTAAGAGCTGACCTCTCGCGGCTCCAGTGAGTGGCAGCAGGGACCGGCCGACCGGCCCCCGCTGCCCCACGTCCTCAGAGCCTCCCGGGCGGTGCTATGAGTAACGAAACCTGCGCCCCACGATCGTTGGCGCCATTTCGACGCATCTGCGCGGAAACCGGACATGTCGCGACGATCGCATTCGTCCTCGGTCGTGTCCGTGGCGAGCGACCGCTCCGGCGACACCGCGTTTGCTCGTGACGAGACGTGCAATTGGCGACGAGCAGGGCCCCCTCGTCTCGCGGTTGCGTCCATTTGCCGCTGTAAATTCGGCGCGGGCTTTGGTTCCCGAGTGTGAGTTTAGGCGGCGGTCACCTCCTCGTCGAGCGTGTTGGGGTCGGCTTGTTGGTACTTGATTCGGTAGAGGTGCTGGCGGTCGACGTCGGTGAATGTGGCGCCGTTGCTGGCGTGGCTGAAGAACAGGTCGAGGACCGCCCAGACGAGGGATAGGCAGCTGGTCTCGCCGGGGAAGCGGCCCATCACCTTCGTGCGCCGGCGGACCTCGCCGAGCGAGCGCTCCAGCAGGTTCGTCGAGCGCCACCGCTCGCGGTGCCTGAGCGGGTAGCGCAGATGCACGACGAGCGCGTCGAGGTCATCCGCGAGGCAGCGGGCAGCCGACTCGTAGCCGCGGTGCTCGAGCTCTGAGATGAGGACCTGCAGGCGCAGCTTGCCGTCCTTGACGCTGGTGGCGTCGGTGAGCGCTGACCAGTAGTTGAAGCGGATCCGGTCCTGCTCTGCCTTGGGGAGCTTGGCCAGCAGGTTGCGCAGGCGGTGAACGGCGCAGTGTTGACGGTCTGCGCGCGGCCAGATCTCCCCGACCGCCGAGATCAGTCCGGGCGCCCCGTCAGCCACGACCAGCCGGGGCGCCGCCAGCCCGCGGGCAATGAGATCGCGGCCGAGCTCGACCCAGTCTTGCTCTGACTCGCGAGCTCCCAACCGCACCGAAACCAGCGCCCGGTGGCCGTTCTCGTCGATCCCCCAGGCACAGATCACGCCCTCCTTCGGGCCGCTGGGACGGACCGGGAGGTAGATCGCGTCGAGGAACAGCACGACCAGGTTGACGTCGTAGAGCGAGCGGCGACAGAACGCCTCGAACCGCTCGTGCAGCTCCGCGCAGATCGTCGCGACCGTCGACTTCGACGTCTTCCCGAGCCCGGCCTCCTCGCACAGCGACTCGACGTCGCGCATCGACAGGCCACGGACGAACCCGCCGATCACAAGCGCCTTGAGCGGGTCCGTTCGCAACAACCGCTTGCAGTGCCACCTCGGAAACAGCTTCGAGACGAACGGCATCGCCGCCTCCCGGGCCTGCGGAATCTCGATCCGCAGCTCCCCCTCCGCGGTCTGCAGATGGCGGGGGCGAAACCCGTTACGCAGCCCCGAGTCGTAGTTGCGCAAGCCCCGCTGGCGCTCCGGCCGGCGCTCATATCGCGCCCGACCCAACCACGTGTCGAACTCCTCCTCCACCGCCCGCTGGATGATCAACCGGGCGCCCAGCCGGGCGAGCTCGGAGAGCATCTTCTGGGGATCATCGACCATCCCCCCGGACAGCAACTTGTCGATCTCAGCTTGTATCTCCGCCGACGGCGGTACGGTGCGTCTCACGGCGTAGGCCTCCTTCATCGTCTGCCAGGACTTGAGGGAACCTACGGGCATGAAACTTTCCTGCGGGAGGCTGTCCGGCCCGGGCCATAGCTTCGGCTGATCGGGACAGGGGCCTTCCCGGAGCAGACGAAGTGGGCAGGCCGCTACGGCGTTTGGGCTGTGAGCCCGTGAACCTATGTGGCCGCCCCTGCGACCAGCCCGGTTGCGCTGCGAGCGCGAATCCGTAGTTGTCGTTTGCCCCCGAGCTGCTCCACCGTTAATCGAGACCAAGGGAGGAATATGCGCCAGGTAGCACTCGACATCCATCAGAGCTTCTGCGAGGTGGCGATCCGCGATGCTGGGAGGACACGCGCGGCTGGCCGCATCACAACCGATCGCGCCACGCTTGAGCTGTTCGCAGGAAGCCTCTCCCCAAGCGATGAGGTAGTGATGGAGGCAACCGGTCCCGCGATGGAGATCGCCCGCATTATCGAGCCCCGTGTCGCACGTGTTGTGGTGGTCAATGCTCAAGAGGTGCGTGCGATCTCCCATGCGCGGGTGAAGTCCGACCGCTTTGACTCGCGCACGCTGGCGGAGCTGCTCGACGCGGGCATGCTCGAGTCCGTGTGGGTCCCAGACGCCGAGATCTCCGCCTTGCGTCGCCGGGTCGCGCGCCGCGCTGCTCTTGTACGTCAGCGCACCCGGGCCAAGAACGAGGTCCATGCAACTCTCGCACGCTGCCTGCTCGGACGCTCGCCCACCTCGGACCTGTTCGGCAAGGAAGGACGGGCGTGGCTCAAAGAGCAGGAGCTCGACGATGCGGAGACAGAGACGATCGATGGCTGCATGCGTCAGATCGATTTCCTCTCATCAGAGATCGCCGAGATAGACCGCAAACTCTCACAGTGGGCGAGCGCATCTAAAGAGGCCAAGAGGCTGATGACGATCCCCGGCATCGGTGCCGGCACAGCCGCCACATTGATCGCGGCAATTGGCGATATCTCGCGCTTCTCCTCGCCACGAAAGCTCGTCGCGTATCTAGGACTGGATCCAAAGGTCCGTCAGTCCGGCGATGAGCCCGCCCGCCATGGGCACATCTCTAAGCGCGGCAACGCCCAAGCACGCTCGGTCCTGGTCGAGGCCGCCTGGAGCGCAATTCGACAGCCCGGCCCACTGCGTGCCTTTGCAGAGCGGATCCGCGCTCGCAGAGGCGCTCAGGTGGCGGCAGTAGCGATCGCGCGCAAGCTCGCCTGCCTTTGCTGGGAGTTGCTGACGAAGGAACAGGACTACGCCTTCGCACGCCCATCGATGGTCCGTTCAAAGCTGCGCCAGGTCGAGCGCACCGCAGGAGCAGCGCGACTCGCGACACGCCACGACGGCAAGCGCGTCAGCGCCAACGCAGCCGAACGCAACGCCGAGCGCGAGCTTGTAGAGCAGGCCGAGACCGCCTACCGACGGCTGATCGCCGACTGGAAGGCAACCGGGCCACCGAATACAGGCGCCGGCGCGACACGTGGGCGCGCACCTTCAAGGCCGTCAAAGCGGCAAGCAGCGCGGCAGGCGACAGCCCAAACGCCTGCGCTTTAGCTCGTCGTCACCGGCGCCACACGAACTGTTGCACGATCCCATGCAACGGGCTCCAAGGATTTGACTTTCATCCGTACGCCGTCGCTCTGACAGCACCCACACCTATTTACAGCAGTCTTTGGACGCCACCAGCGGCCGACGACGCGCTCGCGATTCGTCCAATCCAGGAGCACGACCGCCCTCCGCGGTCGCGTCCCAAAGCTGCTGTAGCTTCGCCGCAGCTTCGGTTCCTTTGGCGCCAGTCTAAGCTTCGATCCACCGTTTGGGTGGGTGGTTCTGTCCGGGACTGAAATTTAAATGACCTCCTGAGCAGGCCTTTTCCACGACTGTGCGGGCAGTCGGGGGCCGGTGTCAGGAGGTCACTTGGATGGTGCATGATGACGCGGCGGTCGGACTGGACGGCGTCGAGGTCGTCTTCGACGATGAGCGGCTGGTTTCCGACGCGGGGATCGCGCTGGTGGCGACGCTCGCGGGCCGGCTCGGGATCGAGGCTCTCGCGGGCCGGCTGGTGAAGCTTGCTGGTGATCGGCCGGGTGCGGCGAACGCGGGCCGGAAGGTGATGGCGCTTGTGTACGCGATGCTACTCGGCGCTGACAGTATCGATGACTGCGAGGTGCTCAGAGCCGGGCGCACGCGGCGGCTGTTGGGCGGCTGGCTACCGGCACCCTCGACGCTGGGGACGTTCTTGCGGGCGTTCACCTTCGGGCATGTGCGCCAGCTCGACCGGCTGCTCGCCGAGGCGCTCACAAGCGCGTGGCGGGCGGGCGCCGGCCCGGGCGAGGAGCGCCTGATCGTGGATGTCGACAGTTTCGTTGGCGAGGTCCACGGCTACAAAAAGCAGGGTGCGTCCTTCGGGTACACCAAAAAGCGGGGGTATCACCCGCTGATGGCCAGCCGGGCTGGCACCGCCGAGGTGCTGCACGTGCGCCTGCGCAAGGGCAAGGCCAACAGCGCGCGCGGGATCGTGCGCTTCGCCGAGGAGTTGATCGCCCGTGTCGCCCGCGCGGGCGCCAGCGGCGAGAAGCTCCTGCGCGCCGACTCAGCGTTCTGGAACAACAAGCTGATGAAGCGCCTCGAACAAGCCGGGTGGCTTTACTCGATCAGTATCCGCTGCCAAAAGGGCGTTTCCGAGCTGATCTCGAACATTCCCGAGGCTGACTGGCAGAAGCTCGCCGACTACCCCGCCGACGGAGAAGCGCAGATCGCCGAGACCAGCTACGCCGGCAAGCGCATGATCGTCAGACGCACCCGGCTGCTCGGAGCGCAGGCCGAGCTGTGGCCAGACTGGCGGCACTTCCCGTTCCTCACCAACCGCAGCGAACACATCACCCTCGTCGAGGCCGAGCACCGTCAGCACGCCGTCGTCGAGCTCACGATCCGCGATCTGAAAGACCAAGCACTCGCGCACTTCCCCTCCGGCGAGTTCAACGCCAACAGCGCCTGGACCGTCATCGCCGCAATCGCCCACAACCTCGCCCGCTGGACCACCACGATCGGGCTACCAGGCCACACACCCCGCGCCGCCCGCACACTACGCCGCCGACTGCTACAGATCCCCGGCCGCCTGACGCGCACCGCCCGCCAATGGACGCTTCACCTCCCCGCCCGCTGGCCCTGGCAAGGCGACTTCATCCGCGCGCTAACCCGCATCCGGGCGCTCCCTGCCGCTCACTGAGCAACACACTCCACGACGAGCGCACCCGGCCGTCGACACCGGCACATTCCCCGCTGCGCAAAAACGCCTCCCAAACCACCCACCAACCGTCCACGCCGCGACTACCCAGCCACGAACCGTCCGCAACCGCCCGACAACCCGACAACCCGCCCAAATCAGCCACATCAACCCACCCGATCGGTGGATCGAGGCTAAGTCGCAGCGACCTCCTTGTGCTCGGCGTCTGATTCTGCTGGCTGGTGGCGGAGTCGGTAGAGCTTGTGGCGGTCGATGTCGGAGAGTCGGATGCCGTTGCAGGTGTTGTTGATCTGGAGGTCGAGCACGTTCCAGACGAGCGAGAGGCAGCTGTCCTCGCCGGGGAACCTTCCGATCACCTTCGTCCTTCGCTTCACCTCGCCGAGCGTCCGCTCGAGCAGGTTCGTCGAACACCAGCGCTTGCGGTGGCGTAGCGGGTAGCGCAGATGGGCGACGAGAGCATCGAGATCGGCCGCGAGGCATCTCGCGGCCGACGCATACCCGGTCCGCTCGAGCTCGGCGACGAGGGCCTGAAGCCGCTGCCTTCCGTCGCGCTCGTCCTTGGCCTCGTCGAGCGCCGTCCAATCGGCCCGGCGCACCCGCTCGCGGTCTTGCTCGGGCAGCTTCGCGATCAGGTTGCGCGCCCGGTGAACGGAGCAATGCTGGCGATCCGAGGAAGGCCAGCACTGCTCGACCGCCTTGATCAATCCGGGGGCGCCGTCAGCGACGACGAGCATCGGAGCCCCGCGCCCGCGGGCGATCAGGTCCCTCGCGAGAGACAGCCAGTCCTCGTGTGACTCGCGCATCCCGAGGCACACGCCGACGAGGACCCGCTCGCCCTGCTCGGTGAAGCCCCAGGCGCAAAGGACGCCCTCCTTCGGGCCCTTCGGCCTAACGTTGAGGAAGATCGCGTCGAGGAATAGCGCCACCAGTCCGACCCGTACAGGTCACGGCGCTTGAACTGCTCGAAGCGCTCGCGCAGCTCCTGGCAGATCCTTGACGCGGTCGACTTCGAGAGCTTGCCGAGCCCCGCCTGCTCGCACAGCGATTCGACGTCTCGCATCGAGAGGCCGCGGACGAAGGCGCCAACGACCATCGCCTCCAGCGGCCGGGTGCGAAGCAGCTTCGTCGAGTGCGGGAACAGCGCAGACACGAACGGCTCGGCCGCCTCGCGGACCTGCGGGATCTCGACCTCCAGCTCCCCTTCTGCGGTCTGCACCCGCCGAGGGCGATAGCCGTGTCTGAGCCCCGACTCGTAGTTGCGAAGCCCACGCTGATAATCGGGCCGGCGCTCATAGCGCGCTCTGGCGAGCCACGCGTCGAACTCGTCCTCGACAGCGCGCTGAACGATCAACCGCGCACCGAGCTTCGCCAGCTCAGACAGTGCTTCTCTGGGGTTCTCGCCGACCCCGACGGCAAGCAGCTGCTCGATCTGTGCCTCTATTTCCGCCGACGGCGGTAGCGTTCTCTTCACGGCGTAGGTCTCCCTTCTTGGTCTTGCAGGACTTTGGGGAACCTACGCCGCGACCTTGACGGCCCTTCAGCCATTTACAGCAGTTGGGGGACCTCGACTTTCGCCATTCAGTGGAGTGCTGCCGCCCAGGCTTGTTGGATGGCGTTGATTTTCTGGCGGTAGGGGCCGCGTAGCGGACCGGGCGAATATTGCGCGGCGATGATCGTGCGTCTGAGCTTGGCGAGCATGTCGGCGGTCGAGGGGTTGGTCTTGGTGCGGTACCAGGGCGCGCGGGCGCGGTGTTCTGCGACGTCTGTGGGGCTGTGGCCGTGGAGCGCGTACCAGATGATCGTCAGGCTCAAGCAGAGCAGGCCGAAGGGGGCGGTGCGCTTGACGGCTAACTCGGTGCGGTTGCGGGCCTCGCCGACGCCGATGAGCTGCTTGGCGTCCTCGAAAGCGACCTCGATCGACCAGCGGCAGGCGAAACGCTCGACGAGCTGGACGCTGGATGCGTCGAGGTCGGTCGAGATGAGCGCTAGGTCGTAGGCCTCCTTGCTTGAGGGATCGCGCGCCAGCAGCATCGTCAGCAGCCGGTCGCGATGGCTGCGGTACCAGAGGCACGTCAGGCGGTGGATTTGCACGGTCGCTGTCTGCCCGTAGCGGCGCACCTGCACGGTCTGCCAGGCGGTGTCTGGGTCGCTGGCGATCTGCACTAGCGAGGGCAGCCTGGCTCCCATCGCGCGGGGGCGGCCGCGTTTGCCCGTCCTCGGTGGCGCCAGCTCGTGCAGCGCCGCATTCGTGCGCAGGCGCGCGGTCAGCGTGACGTTTGGCTGGCAGACCAGCGCTGGGCCAGCGTAGTGGCCGTCGCCGACGAGGTCGATGCGCCGCTGCGGATAGCATTTGGCGATCAGCGCTATCAGCTGCGCGGCGAGCTCGTGCTTGCTTGTCTCGCGCTTGGCCTGCAGCCTGAACAGCACGGGCAGCGCCACCGCCCGGCTCAGGAATGGCAGCCGCACGACGATCGCGGCCACCACCCAGTTATTGCCCCACGCAAACCGCCGGGGAGGCGCGCTGCAGGTCGGGTCGTGATGCCAGGCCGTTCCCCACACCCGTCGTCCCGAGCGCCTCAGCAGCGTGTCGTCGACAGCGATCAAAAGCGGCGCACCGGGATCGACCAGGCGCCCGACGATCAGGTCCAGCAGCACAAGCCCAAGCCCGTCCGGCGACCAGCGCGCGCGGGAGAAGAAGCGATGACCACGAGTGTGATGCCAGCCGCCAGCCACCCCGCAGGCCACCAGGCAGCCCGTGATCGTGTGCTCGCCGACTCTGGCGATGAAACCGACCAGCAGCGCACGGAAGGTACGAAACGTCGGCTGCGTGAAACAACCGGCAAAGAGGGACACAAGCTCGGCCAGCGAACCGGGAACCTGGAACATCGGCGGCGACCTCCTCGTGGGAGCCGCGGCAAGGTTCGGCGACCTCCCCGCGGCATTGATATGTCACCCACGAGTTCGGGGGAGCCGCCGATGCTCCTCTGCCGCCAGAAGAGCCGAGATCCCGCCCCACCCACCATCAGAAATGGCGAAAGTCGAGGGGACGCGACCCCTCCGCCGACACGCTCGCAAGGCCGCGTAAGCATCAGTGTGGCCGCAATATGCGACGCGGGGCCGAACGCCCGCCCAGTGAAACGTTGGACGATCGCTGCGCTCCCATAAGCGTGATGCGGGAGGATGTCTTATGGTGAGGGTGGCGATCGTGGTGTTCGGTGACCTGGTCGATTCGACCGGTTGCTGGCGCGCCTCGGGGAGGACCGCATGGATGAGCTGCGTCGCGCGCACGTCAGTGAGTAGTTGGGTTTGGGCAGCCTCAGCACTTGTGGATGCCATCATGGCTGAGAGCTTTGATGCCTGATGGCTGACCTCAGCGGCCGCGAGTTGCTTCACGAGTGGAGGCGGCTGATGGACTCCGTGATCGCTTCGGCGGCGTCCGCGGCTGGAGGCTCAGGCCTTCCGCATGATTTGCTGGGAGCGATGCAACGTCAGCTCGAGCTGGTGCAAGAGGTCGTCGAGCGTGAGCGCCGGCTGCAGAAGGAGTTGACCGGTCGCCTCGTTGCGCCCGTGGACGCCGTCTTTGATCTGCTCGAGGAAACCGGGGCGACGCTGCGCCGGCAGGCGGAGGCGTTGGAAGCTGCAGGACGCGCGCTGGAGGAAACCGCACGGCTGATGAAGCGCCAGGCCGAGCTTTTCGAGCGGACGATCGGCACCCTGCGCCAGCCGGCCGAGCTCACGAAGGCGGCCGCGGGACTTCGGACGCGGAAAGGTGAGAGCCGCAAACCACGCCGCTGACCACAGACGCCTCGCGAGCACAGTCCCGCACGCACTCCTGGATGAGCCGCATGGCCTCACACAAACGGCGTCCTGGGTAAGGCAGCTGACGCCATCGGAAGGGACGAAGACCAGTCGTCTCGGTCGGTACTCAGTTCAGGCGCTCGCTCAGCCCGTGAAACCAGCCGCCTGGAGCTGGTCGCGGTGATGCGAGGCTCAACCCTGTGTGCGACAGTTTGGCTTGACCGCACCGGCAACCGGAAAGGCCCAAGATGACCGACTCTGATACTCCCGTCCTCGACACGCTCGCCGCGATGACCGCGGAGTCGGTCGCGCGCTGCGGACTGGAGGAGAACCCGCTCCTTACCGCGCGAATCGCTGCGCTCGTGGCCGTCGACGCGCCTGCTGCCTCCTATCTCATGCACATCGGCCCTGCGGCGGACGCCGGGGTGACCGTCGAGCAGGTTCAAGACATCCTGATCGCCGTAGCGCCGATCGTTGGCACGGCACGGACGATGTCTGCCGCCGCGAAGATCACCGAGGCGCTGGGGATCGCGATCGTCACGCTCGAGGCCGAGCTTGAGGCCGAGGAAGAAGAAGAAGAGCAATAGCCGCCGCGCCGCGCTTCGAGACGAACATAGATAGGCCGATGGCTACTCTCAGTCATCGGGCAGCGCATCCTGATCCCAGCGGTACCGAATCCGGGACCTCTAGGGGCCGGTCGTCGAGGCGGATCTCCAGCGGCTCCTCAACCGCGACCCCAGTGATCACAACGGCCGTGTACCGGGTGCTGAGCGCGGGCTGCTCATTCAGGCGGGATCGCTGTAAGTGCCCGGGCTATTTGGTGTGGCGCGGAAGTCCGGCGGACGGTCGGGGCTCGCTTCCGCCAATGCGCGCCGCACGCCGTCGGCGTCAAGATCGGTCGCGTACACGGGCGTACCGGGTTGCTGGCGCCAGGATTCTTCGAGGCTGCCAGCGTCGACGGCGTCAAAGCCCAGTTCCTCGACCAGCCCCATCACGGTTGACTTCGCCGCCCGATCGTCGCCCGCTACAGGGAGCGCGATCCGGTCATCTGACCCTCGCGCGCGGCCGTAATCGCGCAGGTGCTGGGCGTAGATGTTGTTGAACGCCTTGACCACAGGTCTTCCAAGCTGCTGCGCGACCCACGCACTCTCCGGCATCCCCGCCTCGATCGCGGCGATCCGGCCGTCCCGATGCCGGGGGTAGTAGTTGCCCGTGTCGACGACCACCACCTCGTCGCCTACGCCTTCGAAAAGATCTTTGGGCAGCTGCGGCACGTTCTTCTCGAGAATCGTGACGACCACCACGTCCTTACCCCGGGCGGCCTCGCGCGCCGAGACCGCGGTGGCGCCCGTCTCCGCTTCCACCTCGCGCAAGGTCTCCGGCCCGCGGGAGTTCGCGACCGACACCTTGTGACCGAGCTCCGTGAAGCACCGAGCCAGCGCGCCGCCGATGTTTCCAGCGCCGATGATTCCGATCTTCATCCTCGCTCCTCGGTCGTTGGCAGTTGCCCGGTGATAATACGTGGATGACCGTCGAGTGCCCACAGCCACGGCGAACCCCCCGCGTGGCGGACAACCGTGGCTCACGCAAGTCCGGCGCGAGGTCTGTCGATAGGGCAACTGTACGTGCTCTGTTTTAGTGACGTCGGACCTGGCACCGGCCGCATGCCGTAGTCAGGAGGGAGCTGTGGGCAGCGTTAAAACGCGGCGGCGGCTGGGGCGTCGCCTCCGTCACTCCAGATCGGATTCAGACAAGGTTCGACGCCCACGGTGCACCAGCCTGGATGGCGAAGATCGAACGCGCGGGGACGGTGGTGTGGTGATGCCCGTCGTGGTCGCGGAGCGGGCGCGCGAACCCTGTAGTTTCCCCAGGGTGAGCTCGCTGCCGAATCGGTTCTACCACTGGATCCGTGATCCCTCGGCGCAGTCGCTGGCACGCGAGGAACGGACGGTCTCGGGGTTCGAACACCTGCAGGGTCACAAGTACTGCCTGCTCGTGACCTACAAGCGCAGCGGTGAGGCTGTGCCGACCCCCGTGTGGTTCGGGCTCAGCGAGGGGAACGTGTACGTTCGGAGCGAGGCAAACGTCGCCAAGGTCAAGCGCGTCCGCAACGATCCCCACGTGCGAGTCGCCCCGTGCACCGCGCGTGGCAAGCCGCTCGGGCCGCCCGCGGAGGGGCGGGCGCGGGTGCTTGAGGAATCCAGCCACAAGCAACTGGCAGAGGCTGCTCTGCAAGCCAATTACGGGGTCGGGCGCAAGGCCTACGAACGGATCGGCGGGACCCTCGGGGTCGCAACCGTCTACCTCGAGATCACGCCAGCGTAACGGCGCGGCTCCCGCGCTTGCCAGAACGTAGGAGGTTCTAGTTTCCGCGCGCTGAGCGGGGCATATGCGTGGACCAAGAGCTCTACGTCCGCCTTGCGGGCGACGGGATCGTAGTCGCAACCCCGCTGGGGTCGAGCGCGTATTGCGATTCGCGGTAGGTGAGGCGGGCCGCTGACGGCGATCGCACGGCCCTTGCTGAGGTGCTCGGTGCAGGCCCCGGCGCGGGCGCCGAATGTCGCGACGTCGATGTACGTGGGTTGGTCTTGGCGGTCGTTGACTGCCAGGCGCATGTCACAGACAGGTTGGCCGTCGGGCATTGACCGTCGGACTGGGTCGCTGGTTAGGTCAGCGTCGAGGCCGACGACCCGCCCGCCCGGCGAGACCCGCTCACACGGCAGCTCGATCACACCGCGCGCGCCGCCGCCGAGATCGATCGCTCTGTCGCCACGCCCTAGGCCATCTCTGTCGAGTGGTGCCGAGCTGTCGGGTGCGAGCTCGTCCGCCCGTCGCTGCAGGCGAGCGCTCTCGCCGCTGCTGCTGCCGAGAGGATAGACCGCGTTCGGGTTGCTGTCTGCGTCGCCAACCGACATCCTACGCGTTGCGTTCGTTTGATTCTCTTTGCGACGACAGCCGACGATGTTAGATCCAGTTCGTCCCGTTGAAGGTGCTCCAGTAGATCCCTTCGTCGCCAACGATCCCCTTCCACGCCATATAGAGCAACCTATCGAAGCCGGGTGCGAGCGCGGGGCCTACGCTTGTTCCTACGCCGCCCACCTTCTGCTGAGGCGCCCAGTTGCTTCCGTCAAATGTCGTCCAGTAGATCCCTTCGTCGCCTTGAATGCCCTTCCAGGCCATGTAAAGGATCCCGTCGTACACCGCGCCGGTCGAAAGCTTGTGCCCACGCCAGGCACGTTCTGTTGTGGCGCCCAGTTGCTCCCGTCAAACGTTGTCCACCAGATTCCTTCGTCGCGTTCGATTCCCTTGCGTCCCGCTCCGGCCGCTCGCCCGAAGTAATGGCATCGCGCAGGGCAGCCAGCTCGAGCTCGCGGCTGTCATCGGGTAGGAGGCTGAGTTCCGCGTTGACGCCGGTTGGGAGATCGGCTGCTTAACCGGTCAGCAGGGTTGCCGGCATACCCATTGCGTGTGAACTGCATGAGCCTACAGCGAAGGCCGGTAGACCAGCGCGTTGCGCCTGACGTGAAAGACCGCTATGGTGCGTCGCACGCAGCGCTGCGAGCGTATTGGTCTCGGCGGCATGATGGTGGGCTGCGCGCGTTCGCGCCCGCAGCGCTCGGTGCGTGAGGCCGAGCGCTCCACTACGGGGAGGGAGTAAGCGCGATGTTACAAATCAGGATGTTGGCGGGGTGCGCGATCGCGATGCTGGCGCTGTGTGCTCTGGGACCCGCGCAGTCCTCGGCCCTGCTTGGGGTTCCTGAAGTCGGACGATGTGTGAAGGTGGCTCCCGGTTCTGGCGAATACGTAGTCGCCTCGTGCGTGGGCGGGCGAAAAGCCGCCGGGGGAGAATACGACTGGCAGATGGGCACGAAGACCAAGTTCACCAGCAGCGGTGGCTTGACCGTGCTTGAAACCACGGGAGCAAAAAAGATCGAATGCGCAGCGTTCGCCGGTGAAGGTGAATACTACAAGCCGTTTCCGCAGGATGAGACGATCCACGTGAAACTCTTCGGGTGCAAAGAACCGGCCCTGAAAGTCGAATGCCACAACAGTGCGCCTGGGGAGATCGACCTGGTGATGTTCGGCGAATACGGATTCATCAAGAACTTCATCAACAAAGCAGGAAAACTGATCGTCTCGGTGGGAATGAGCCTGGAACTGAGCGATCCCCAGACCTTCGAATGCGGGCCCAACAAAAACCAATACCACCTCGAAGGTGGGGGCATCGGGCCGGTCACGCCGATCGACAAGATGTCGACGACGTTCAAATTCAAGTTCAAAGCAGCCGTCGGCAAACAGAAACCCGCCCGTTTCGAAGGCGGCCCTAAACATGCGTTCACGCTCGAACAGACCTTCCCCCCAATGCCACCCGAAGAAGCCGGCCTCACGAGCACGTATGCGAACACGAACGAAGAACCGCTCGAGGTCAAAGCCAAGGAATGAGAGCGATCGCAACTGGGCTCTTGCAGCCCCGGTGAGCTCGCATTGCACTTGCCCTTTGCCGCACGCAAGACTGCCCCTTTGTCGCCAACCCGGAAGCGAGCCGCACAGTGCTGCTCTTGAGGACCACCGGCACTCTTGGCCGGCGCTCGCGGCGCTTCCGCAATGTGCGGAGCTGGTCCTCCCCGGCCCGTGGCTCGCTCTCGCATCCGACCAAGCAGGCACCGGACGACTCGATGGAACGCGCTGCACGGTATCGGGGTCAGCCGAGCGCCCGGCGAGGGCGTGGTCCTTCCCACTGCTTCCGGTCCCGTACGACTGAACCTTGTGGCATAGAGCCATGGAGCCGACGCTGGTCATCCGCGGCGTCGCGGCGCTGTGACGCCGACCGACGACGAACCAGCAGCAGTACGCTGAATGGATGTCCTTTTTCCAGTTCGAGGGGCAGCGCATCGCCTATACCGAGTTCGGCGGTGGCCCGGCCGCCATCAGCGCGGCGCGCGGGCGGGGGCGGACGGCGAGGAGCGCGGCGGCGAGCACGCGACCGCTGATCCTGATTCACGGACTGCTTCTGTCCCAGCAGATGCACTGGCCGCTGGCCGAGGACCTCGCGGCCCGCGGGAACCGTGTGATCACGGTCGATCTGCTGGGCCACGGCGAATCGGACCGCCCGCGCGACATGTGGCGCTACTCGATGGGCTTCTTCGCCGCGCAGGTGATCGCCCTGATGGACCACTTGCAGATCGAGCAGGCCGCGGTGATGGGCACCTCGCTAGGAGCCAACACGGCGCTGGAGATGGCCTCAGCGGCGCCGGAGCGGTTGCGGGGGATGGTGATCGAGATGCCTGTACTCGACAACGGACTGCTCCCCAGCGCGCTGACCTTCACGCCGCTGCTCGTCGCGCTCACGTTGGGCGAGCCGGTGATGGAGCTGCTCGCGCGGGCCGCGCGCGCCGTGCCGCGGCGGCTGCTTCCCCACTATGGCAACGTGCTGCTCGACGTCGTGCGCCAGGAACCCGGTCCCGGTGGCGCGCTGTTGCAAGGGCTGTTCTTCGCGCGCATCGCCCCGCACCGCAGCGAGCGGCGCACATTCCAGACGCCGACGCTCGTGCTCGGTCACCATCGGGACCCCGTTCATCTCTTCACTGACGCCGGCATGCTCGTCGAAGAGCTACCGAACGGCCGGCTGCTGGAAGCCGACTCGCTCGTGGAGTTGCGCCTGCGCCCCGAGCGGCTCACGGGGGAGATTGCCTCCTTCCTGGATGAGCTCTGGGCAAAGCGCAATGGCGGTCGCGCCAAACGCCCCGCCAAACGCGCAGCAAGACGCCCCGCGAAACGGGCGGCAAAACGCCCAGCCAAACGCGCACGCCCCAACGCCGGCTAGTAGCTGTTTCGTGGGCGGCAACTGCTCGATCTCGTTCACGCTCTCCCGGTTTCGGCTCGCGTATCGTCCGGGACGAGAGCACGCAGCGCCATCGCCTGCTTTCTGTACAGGAGCGCCAGTCAGGCTGCTCGACCGGACTGAAGCTGCCCTTGTTCGGGATGTGTCGGTGTCAAATCGGGGGAGCGGGTGTGGCAAGGCCCAGTTAGTCCTGTCGAAAATTCCCGTCTCTCGGGGTGATCGGACCAGCCACGCCCGCCCGGTGAGCGCGACGCTGCGACGCGGCCGGGTCGTCAATGGTCGTGGTTAGTCGGGCGCCGCTGGTTATCGCCGCCGCCACAGCCGTAGGGGGCGCCGGTGTGCGGCGGGAGTGCGGGGAGGTTTTGGATTGAGCAGGCGCACGCCGACAAGTCTCCCGTGCTCATAGACACGGTCGATCGCGTGTCCATTCAGCTGGAGCTCGCTGACGACCGTGGCCGGGAAGTCAATCCCACCGGGCGCAGCTCGCCAAAAGTGACCGGCTGATCGCCGGCCCGTCGCAGTCGCTCGAGCAGTCGCTGCTGCTGGGTGTCAGCGAGCGTCATCGATTGGATTCTCACCCTCGCCGCCACGCCGGCGGCGCCGCTCGTGGTCGTGACCGCAGACCGTGCCCTGACCCAAGCGCGGGGCTAGACGTTTCTACTGCTGGCGGAGGTCCACCGCTCGCGCCCCGGTGACGCGTCGATGTCGGCGGGATCGACCAGCAGCGAGTGGTCGTGGTCGCCCGCCGGGTACAGCACATGCCGGTAGTCGAGCAGACGCAGATGACCAGCTCCGCGGGCGTGTCCGGGCCGAGCGGTGGGATCGCCCCACCTGGTAGGCGGGGAAGTCGGCCGCCATGTCCGCCTCGCTCGCGAAGCGGAGCTCGTGCCGGCTCACCTCGAGCGCGTCGGCCGCCTTGTGCACGTCGAACCGAGCCGAGGCGGGAATGACCGCGAGCCGATAGCCACCGGGCGTGCGCAGCACGCCCGTCTTCGCGGTCTGCCCCACCGGGAGGTGCGCCGCGCGCGCCTCGGCCACAGCAGACTGTGCGGGTGCTCGACCACATCGAAGCTCACGCCGTGATCGCGGAGGCAGGCCTCGAGTTGTATGCCAATACCGGGCGACATCCAGATCAGACTACTCGCGCAACCGCATTTGCCAGCGCGGCGGCTCCCCAGCAGCGCGGTCACCAACCACGGCCTGCCGCCCAGCCCGGTGTCGAGCTAGACACCTTGCATACCGACCCACCTCCGTGACTGGCCCGCCCGGACGCTGGCGGGTGACCTGGGCGCGTACTTCAGCCCGGCCACGTCCGAGTTCTCTACTGATGGCACGGCCCGTGGGCTGGCGTAGGGTCGTGGCTAAGACGGTCGTGAAGCGGAGCCCGCGAGTCGGGAATGCTGACTGACCGGTCTGCTGAATGTCAGTCGTAACGCGACACATGTCCCGCGAAGGAGGTATCACCATTGCCAGAGACCAAAATCCAGCGCAGCGCGGTGGCACGCCAAGGGCCGGCCACCGGTGCGCGCTCCGCCGTAGAGAGCAAGAAGCGCCAGCAGGCGAGCGCAGTTGACCGGACCACCAAGCTCTCCGACGAGGTGCTCAAGTCGGTCGAGTCGGGGCAGCGGGCTGCGATCGAGGCGGTGCAAAAGTTCGTCGACACCGTCGACGAGAAACTGCCGGCAGTCGACGACGAGCATCCGTCCAGGCGGCAAGAGATCGTCGACGCCGCCTTGGAGATGGCCGACCGACTGGTCCACACCCAGTACGACTTCCTGCGCAAGGTTGTGGACAGTGCGGGCAAGACGCTAAGCAGGGCGGACGGCGGGAAGTAGGGCGGTTTCAGACGCGGCCGGCCCACGCCCTGCCTGCGCGATACCGACAACGCGATGTCGCAGGAGCCCACGACAGTTAGCAGGCAGGACATTGGAGTTGCCGGGTCACCCCGTAAGAAGATTCCGCGCGATCGCGAGAACGATTACACGCCCGCGGCCGCGGAGGCGCGCCGTGCTTTCCTTGCCGAACAGACCGGTGTGGCGTTGGAGCACGTCTCCCACTACTCCTTCGACCCGGCGATTCTCCCCGGGAACGTCGAGCACTTCACTGGGGTCGCGCAGGTGCCGATCGGCATTGCCGGTCCGCTGCTCATCGATGGAGAGCACGCGCAGGGTGAGTTCTACGTTCCGCTGGCGACCGCCGAGGGCACTTTGGTCGCGAGCTACAACCGCGGCATGAAGATGCTGCGCGAGGCCGGTGGCGTGAGGACCACCATCCTCGACGACGCGATGCAGCGCGCTCCCGCGTTCGTGTTCGAGAGCGCCCGTGAGGCACGAGCGTTCGGAGAATGGGTGACCGAGCACTTCGCGGAGATCAAGCAGGCAGCGGAGACGACCACCCGTACCGGCCGCCTGCGCGGCATCGAGCAGTACTCCGCCAGCCGGATCCTCTTCACGCGATTTGACTACACGACCGGCGACGCAGCTGGGCAGAACCTCACGGGCAAGGCGACCGCCGTGGCGTGCGCGTGGATCACCTCCAACTACGAGGGCATCACCGACTTCTACTTGGAGTCGAACTTCGCGACCGACAAGAAGAGCTCGCAGGTCAACATCCTGCGCACTCGGGGGAAGCGCGTCGTCGCGGAGGCGACGATCCCGGCCGCGCTGATCGAGGAGCACATGCACACCAGCGGCCAGAAGCTGTTCCGCGCGCGGCAGGTGTCGAACCTCGGCGGCTTCATGTCCGGTGTCAACAATAATGGCCTTCACTCGGCCAACGGGATCGCCGCCCTGTTCATCGCCACCGGCCAGGACGCCGCCAATGTCGCGGAGTCCTCCGCGGCTCTCGGCTTCAGCGAGCTGCTCCCCAACGGTGACTACTACGGCTCGATCACAATCCCGTCGCTGATCGTCGCGACCTACGGCGGCGGCACTGGGCTCGCCACGCAGCGCGAGTGCCTGGAGCTCCTCGGTTGCCACGGGACCGGGAAGGTTCGCAAGCTGGCTGAGATCGTCGCGGCGACGGTGCTCTGTGGTGAGCTGTCGCTCGGTTGGGCGATCCTCGCCGGGGAGTGGGTCAAGGCCCACGACACTTACGGACGCAATCGACCGTAGCATGCCTGGCTTGCGTTGCTCATGAGCGAACATCTGACAGCCCTAGACGCGACGTTCCTCGAGCTTGAGGAGGCCGACGAGAGCGCGCACATGCACACCGGCGTGATCATGATCTTCGATCCTCGGCCGGACGGTCGCTCGCCGTCGCGGGAGGAAGTGTGCCGGTACCTTGCGAGCCGGCTGGGGCAGCTGCCGCGCTACGGGCAGCGCCTGTCGGAGCCCCACACGGGCGGGATGTCGTGGCCCGCATGGCAGGACGATCCCGCGTTTGACATCGACAGGCACGTCGCGCGGGCGGCACTCCCCGCCCCTGGAGGCGATGAGGAGCTGGCGGAGTGGGCATCGGGCTTCTTCTCCCAGCGCCTGGATCGCCATCGGCCGCTGTGGGAGATGGCGCTCGTAGAGGGGCTCGCCAACGGTAGATGGGCAATCGCAACCAAGACCCACCATTGCATGGTCGACGGTGTCGGCTCGGCCGACGTCGGCCACCTGCTGCTCGACACTACCCCGGACGCGGCGCCGGTTGCTCCGCGGGCGCCATCCTCCGCAAGCGGCGGCCGCGATGAAGGTGCGCCTTCCTATCTCGATGTCGAGCGCCCGACGTCCCCTGCCAGGCCGGCTGCTTCGGGCTCGCTGGCGCGTTTGGCGCACGCGTGGGCGGGGCTGCTGCCAGTTGACACGATCAGCCGCGGGGCCCAGATGGGAGCCCACGGCGTGCTTCACCCACGTGACGCGCTGCGCAGCGCGCGATCGGCGCTCGCCGTGATCGTGGGCGAGGAGCTGCACGCGGCGCCGCGCACGAGTCTCAATGTGCCGATCGGCACGCTGCGCCGTTTCGAGGTTGTCCGCGTCCCGCTCGTGGAGCTAAAGGAGATCAAGACCTCTCTCGGCGGCACGATCAACGATGTCGTACTCACGGTCACCGCGAGCGGGCTGAGAGCGCTGCTGCAGTCGCGCGGCGAGGCACTGCCGGCGGTAGGCCTGCGAGCGATGGTCCCGATAAACGTCCGCGCTGCCAGTGAGCATCTTGCGCTTGGGAATCGGGTCTCCTCGCTATATGTGGAGCTGCCCGTGGCGCAGGCCGACCCAGTGCGGCGCTATCACGAAACCGTGGCCCGCTCGGAGTCGCTGAAGTCCGAGGGGCAACAGGCGGCGGGCACCACCGCCGTGATTGAGCTGGCAGGACTGGCGCCACCGGCGATCCATGCCCTTTTTGCGCAGGCCATCTACGCCACGCGACTGTTCAACGTGACGATCACAAACGTGCCCGGCCCCCAGCTGACGCTGTACGCGTTGGGGGCGCCGATGCGCGAGGTCTATCCGCTCGTGCCACTCGCAGCCGAGCATGCCATCGGCGTTGCCGCCGCGAGCTACGACGGCAGTGTCTTCTTCGGCGTGGTCGCCGACCGCGACACCGTGCCGGACCTCGATGTGATGCTGAACGCCATGACCGGCTCGGTCGAGGAACTGCTGGCGCTCGCCCGCGCGCAACTGGTCGCCCCCAAGGATGGCGCTCCTCGATCGCGACACGCCCGCCAGCGACCGGCGGCTCGCAATGAGGACGGCGTGCGCTGATCGCTCAGGCCTGCGGGTTAGGCAGGATGTATGAGTCGAACGCCGACCGGCAGCGCGACCGGTCGCAATCGCCAGACGGAGCGCCACCGGTTCGGCCGCCGACGAGCAGCATATGGTGGCGTTTCAGACCGCGACGGCCTCGGCGCTGACGATCGCATTCCCACAACAGCGAGCGCGCCGGCCGTCAACTCCGAGACTGCTGAGTTGGACGAAACCTAGGCGCCCTGCTGGCCCGGGGCTTCCCGCGTGCTTTCGACCGCAAAGCGAGCGTGAGGATGGCCGAGCTTCGTCGAGAGGCACGGGCGGAGGCGCGGGCTGTGACGTCGGGCGGCGGCTGTGGCGGCTGTGGCGGCTTTCGCTCATAGGCGTCGGCGTAGCCGGCGATCAATATCAGGCGCCTTGAGCGCGTCGAGACGCCGTGGCGCTTAAGACTCTCCAGACACCGTGGCCCGTGATCCGCAGGCTGCCCTCTTCTAGCGCTGAAGCTCGGCGGAGATCCGCCGTGGCCTACAACCCGGATGCGCCAGCGCGACAGCACCAGCACGTGCGCTGATCGTGCGGGGCGATCTGGTGTGTTTATGGGCTGTGCTCAACGACGCTCGTTCACTTCCACGGCGGGTGCGGCGAGGGACATGGCCCGTTCTGCGATGGGTGACACTTCCAATGGCTCGAGCGTGATGGGAGATTGCTTGTTCAGCCAGTCACCGGCGGAGGGGGCTGCCCCTTGTGCGGGTGAGGAGGTTTGGCCTTCTGGTGTTTGGCCTTGTGGTGAGGCTTGGCGGGACGCGGCGCTGCGAAGTTCGGGCCCGGGTCGGGGTTGGCGCCAGGCGTCAGGGCGGGAGAGGGGGTCAGGACTGGGGCGCGGGCAAGGGATGCGGTCTCGGCGCTGTCGCCGCAGGCGGTCGGCCCGGCTCCGGTGTCGTTGGCATCGCCGGAGTATGTGACCACCCAGTGGTAGGTGCCGGGCAGGCCCGCGACGAACGCGCCCGAGCGGTAGTCGCCGTTGCCGGTCACCGCAGCGGTCGTGGTGAACACCGGCGGGCCCAAGCAGCTCGGCTCGTCGGGACCAAAGAGCGAAAACGTGATCGTGCCACCCGGGTCGAGGCTCCCGCTCAGATGCGCGATGTCATACAGGGGCGTGCCGAGCTGCGCCGGCTGCGACGCGGTGGTCGAGAAAACTGGGATCACGAGGGGAGTAATGCCGAGCTCTCGCACGAACGCGATCTCGGCGCTGTCGCCACAGGCCGTGGGTCCGGCCGGGTTGTTACGGGCATCGCCCGAGTAGCTCACAACCCACCGGTAGACACCCGCGGCGGTTGGCACGAACGACTCGGAGGCATAGTCGTTGTTACCGGCGACAGCCACGGTCGACGTGAATGCGGGGTGCCCCGCACAGGCGCTGTCTCCCGGGCCAAAGAGCCTGAAGGTGATCGTCCCGCTCGGGATGGCGCCGCCGCTGAGGTGCGCCGTGTCATGGAGTGCCCCACCGATCGTCACCGCCTGTGACGCGGTGGTCGTCAGTTGAGGATCGGCTGCTCTGGGTGAGCTGACTCCTGACCGGCAGCCGGATGCGCAGCGGATGAGGCTCCACGATCCACAACGGCAACGTGTCTCTCACTGCCGCTGCCGGCCAAGAGGAGGACTGCCGGGGCATGGTACTGAACCGTGGACACCCGCGAACGACGCGTCCGCCGGCGCCCAATACGTCCGTCTCGTCCGGTCTTGTGGACGTACCGGACGGATCTGGAAAGTCGACTGTTGCCAGAGTGTTGCCACAGGGCAGGCCTACCGAGCAACCGTGGCGGGTTGGATTGCAAGCAGGAGGTCACCGGTTCGATCGCGCATGGCTGCATGCGGTGCGAAGCGACTGACCGGCGGCGCCAGGGACCTTGAGCACCGCCAAGCCCCGCGATCCGGGCCGACTGGAGACGACGAGCCAGGTCCGTCAGGCGCTCCGAGCCGCGCCGGCATCACCCCGCCCAAGCGACCAGGAAGCCACGACCTCGAGCCCGCCAGCCCGGACCAGCTCCGCGCACAGGCGACGCTGCACCTTGCCGCTGGAGGTCTTGGGGATCGTTCGCGCGCGCACCAGCGCGACGGAGTGAACCTGCACCTCGGCTGCCGTAGCCACCGCCTGTCGGATGGCGAGCATCGTCCCATCGTGATCCCGCGCATCCTCGTCGGCGACCTCGTAGACGATCCCGACCCGGTTCCTGCGATCGACCTCGTAGACGAAGGCGGCGCCGCAGCCAGGCCGCAGACCCGCGACGGCCTGCTCGCAGGCCAGCTCGAGGTCATGCGGGTAGTGGTTGCGCCCGTCGATGACCAGCAGCTCGTCGATCCTGCCGGTCACGAACAGCTCGCCGTCCTCGTCCACCAAACCGAGATCCCCGGTGCGCAGGAAGGGCCCCTCCCCCGTGCCTGGCAGTGTGGCCGCAAACGTCGCCGCGGTGTCCACCGAGCTCTGCCAGTATCCCTGCCCCACGCTGGGTGCCGTCACCCAGATCTCGCCGACGCGACCAGCGTCAAGACGCTCACAGGACTCCGGATCGACGATCGCCACGCGGTGGTCGGGACCCGGATGACCACAGCCCACGACCTTCTTGACCTGTGAGCCGCCGGCAGCATCGAGCTCGCGGACCTCGGGCCGCCGCCCCGTCGGGCCGCCCGTGACCATCAGCGTCGCCTCAGCGAGCCCATAGCAAGGGAAGAACGCCTCACTACGGAAGCCGCACGCCCCAAACGTCTGGCTGAAGGCGTCGATCGTCTCGCGCCTGATCGGCTCGGCGCCGTTGAAAGCCACCTCCCACGAGGAGAGGTCCATGTGCCCGCGTTCATGCGCGTCGATCCGCCGCACGCACAGCTCATAGGCGAAGTTGGGCCCGCCACTCGTGGTCGCCCGATGCTCTGAGATTGCCCGCAGCCAGCGCAGCGGCCGCCGCAGGAACGTGACCGGCGCCATCAGCACGCACGGGAAACCCGCATAGACGGGTTGCAGCACGCCTCCGACGAGCCCCATGTCGTGGTAGGGCGGCAGCCAGATGACCCCGCAGCTGGAGCTGCCGTGACGGAATGCGCGGCGGATGTACTCGGAGTTGTGCAGCAGGTTGGCGTGCGTCAGCAGCACCCCCCGCGGCGCCGCAGTCGATCCGGAGGTGTACTGCAGCAGCGCCAGGTCTTCGCGCCTGAGGGGCGGCGGGCGCCACGCCCGCGAGGCGCTCTCGGCGACGATCCCGCCCTCGACCACGGCCCCGCCCTCGGCCACCACCCAGCCGCACTCGGCCGCGCCCACCTCCGCTCCCACGCGCTGCTCCAGCGCGCCCCGGATGGTTCTCGTCGTGAGGATCGCCGTGGCCCGCGCGTCGCGCACGATCCCCATCAGGCGCGGCAGCGTTCGCGCCGGCCGCATCGGGTCGGGCGGGTACGCGGGCACGGCGACGGCGCCGGCGTACAGGCAGCCGAACAGCCCGGCCACGTAGTCCAGCCCGGGCGGGTAGAGCAGCAGCACGCGCTCGCCCCGCGCCCCACATGCCTGCAGCGCCCCCGCCACCCTACAAGCCCGCTCGTCCAACTCGCCGTAGCTCAAGCGCTCGGGCTCGCCCTCGTCCTCGAACAGGAACGCGATCCGCTCGGGTTCCTCTTCGCAGCGCGCGCGCAGCACGTCCACGAAGCTCGCACGATCGGTGACGCTGCCGGCGGCCATGGGGGCAATCCTGCATGATCACGCAATGGGCGATGTCGGAACCGCCACGATCGCCGCGGCTGTACGGACCGCACTCGCGAGCGGTCTCGGGGTCGACGAGAGCAGCCTGACGCCGCAGACGGAGCTCTACGACGAGCTGGCCGCGGATTCGATCGCCGTCATGGAGGTGCTCTGCAGGCTGGAGGATCAGCTCGGCATCGAGCTGCCGGAGTCGAACTGCTTCGCGATGGAGCTGCGCACCGTCGGCGACGTCGTGGCGGCCTTCCAGTCGCGCGCGGAGCAATCCACAGCCTGACCCGGTTCACGCTGCCGGGATCTGGCGCCGGTGGCGCATGTCGAGTAAGGTCGCGTCGAGACCGCCACCTTCCCCGATGAATCCGCCCAAATTGGGCAGAAAGAGGCATGGAGGATCGGGACTACATCGCTGTCAAGGAACGCGTCGCCGATCGGCTGCTGGCGATCCCCGGCGTCCACGGCGTCGGCGTCGGCGCAAAGCTGACGGCCGGTGAGCGCACACCCGAGACCTCGATCCGCGTCTATGTCGAGCAGAAGCGCCCGCTCGATGAGATCCCCGAGGCCGAGCGCGTCCCGGCCGAGATCGAAGGGCTCAAGACCGACGTAGTCGAGACGCCGATACCCGTGGAGGAGGTCGCCGGCATCTCCGAATCCACGCCCAGTCCCGAAGACTCCGGTGAACACCGTCCGCTGTATGGCGGCACGCAGATCACGCGTCACAACGGACCAGGCGCCGGCACGCTCGGCTGCTTCTGCGATCTCGACAAAGACGAAAAGAAGCTCGTCGCACTGGCATGCCGCCACGTCGTCGCCAACGACGTCGCGGATAACCCGATCCAAGCGCTCGTGGGACAGCCCAACGGGTGCAGCAGCTCCTCAGCCAGTTGCGATGACATCTTCGGGCAGGTGCTCGAGGCGCAGTACGACGAAGACGTCGATGTCGCGCTGGTCCGGGTCAACGGCGGCATGAAGTGCCGGATCGAGATGTTCAACTCGAGCCCGATCGTCGTTCACGGCATCGGTCCGCACCCGGCGAAAAACGACGAAGTGACCAAGCGCGGTAGGACGACCGAACTGACCGGCGGCATCGTCGAAGACATCAGCCACGACGGGGAAACCCCAACGCGTAAATACAAGCGGGCGATCATGGTCAAGGCCAACCCGGGCGCCTCGCCCGGTCCAAGCGACTTCACCCGGCCGGGAGACTCCGGCGCGGCATACCTGAACGCCGCCAACCAGGTGATCGCGATCCACTTCGCGGGGAGCGGCGGCTACAGCTACGGCACGCCGATCGAGACGATCGTCAAGAAGTTCAACGGCGAACCGATCGTTCCCGGTGGCCCGACGCTGCCCGCCAACCGGCACGTCGCGTTGTCGGTCTCCTCGGCCTCCGCCGCCGGCGAAGACCGCACCGTGGTCCAGATGAGCGCCAGCCCCCCGCCCGCCGAGCGGGTGATGCTGATGCCGCAGGCCGCCCAGCGCCTGGAGGAGGTGCGCCGCTCCTCGCGGCGCGGCGCCTGGTACGCCGACCTCTACCACCGCCACGGCCAGGAGGTCGCCGACCTCGTGCACAAGAACCGCCGCGTCACAGTCGTCTGGCATCGCAGCGGTGCAGCCGAGCTGGCCCAGTCGCTGGTGCGTGTCTTCACACAGCGCGGCGTCAGGGTCCCGGAGCAGATCCAGGGCCGGCCGATCGGGGCCTGCGTCGAGGAGCTCGCCGCGGCGCTCAGCCGCAACGGCAGCTCCGGCCTGGTCGCCGACCTGCGCCGCGCGCTGCCGACGCTGCCGGACCTGGCCGGGCTGACCGAAGGCGAGATCATCGAGCGCCTGCGGGTCGAGGTGACATGAGCATGGCCGAGCCCGACTACATGGAGATCAAGGAACGGGCCGCCCCGCGGCTGCTGGCGCTGCCCGGGGTGCACGCGGTCGGAGTCGGCGCCAAGCAGGTCGCGGGCAAGCGGACCGAAGACGTTGCGATCGCGGTCTTCGTGGAGCACAAGCGACCGCCCGCCGAGGTGCCGGCGGACGAGCGCGTACCGGACGAGATCGAGGGCGTCAAGACGGACGTGATCGAGATGCCCGTGCCCCAGACGATCCAGCAGCCGGGGCAGCTCTTCGGCGCCAAACGGGAAGACACCAAAAAATACCGCCCGATCCGAGGCGGCACGCAGTGCGCACGGGAAGGGCAGGGTTTCGGCACCTTCAGCTGCCTCTTCACGATGCCCTCCGACCCCAAAACGGTCATCGCCTCCACCTGCCACCACGTCATCTACACCAACTGCTCCGACAAAGCCAACAAAGAGCAGGTCGGCCAGGCCGACGGCTCCACCAGCTCGTCGGGCTGCTGCCAGGACATCGTCGGCACCGTGCTGGCCGCCGTCTGCGACACGGAAGTCGACATCGCGCTGATCAAGCTCAACGGCGGCGAAGAATGGTTGGCGGAGGTGCAGGAAGTCGGCCCGGTCGGAGCGACCCACTTCGTCGAACCGGCCGAAGCCAACCCCCCCAACACCTATGCGGTCCAGAAGCGGGGGCGCACAACGAGCAGGACCGGGGGAGTCATCACCCACACCGGGACCAGCGGCACGGTCACCAAGCCCGGCGGGGTCGTGCACCGCACTTACACCAACGGCATGGTGATTGCACCCAACCCCGACCCCGAACATCCCACGACAGGGGTCGATTTCGCGCTCCCCGGCGACTCGGGTTCGGCGCTGCTCAACGAAAGCGGCTTCGTCGTCGGGATCGTGTTCTCGGCCAGCTTCGCGACCGCCACGACCAACGGCACCGCCGTCGCCTTTCCTATCAAAGACCTGATCGACAAGTTCGCCGAAAAGCTGTCCGCGGGAGAACGCCTCGAAATACGCGTCGCCACGGCCGAAAAAGCAGGCGAAGTTCACACGGTGGCGATGAGCGCCGCCGAGCAGCTCCAGCCGGCGCCGATCACGAGCGCAGAAGCGCTGCGGCTCGAGCGGGAGCTGCGCACGACCGAGCAGGGCGCGTGGTACGCGGACCTCTACCACCGCCACGGCCGGGAGCTCTCGGACCTCGTGCACTCCAACCGCCGCGTTACGGTCGCCTGGCACCGCAGCGGTGCAGCCGAGTTGATGCAGCTGCTCATACGCGCCTTCTCCCGGCCCGAGACCCGTATCCCCGAGGAGATCCAGGGCCGCCCGATCCGCGCCTGCCTTGAGGACATGGCCGCGGCCATAAAACGCTCCGGCAGCGCGGCGCTGGATGCGGATGCGCGCAGGGTGCTGCCGACGCTACCCGACATCGCCGGGCTCAGCCACAGCGAGATCGTCGAGCGCCTGAAGGGGGCGGCTACGGCGGCCGGGCCGGCGTAGCGGCCAACCCGAGCTGCTACTTCTCGGGCACGTCGATGATCTCGTCGAAGCGCAGGCCGCTCGAGCCTTCGCCGCGTCCGGTCTGACGGCGCACGCGCAGCCACACGAACACGCGTCCGTCGCTCCAGCGCGTCCGCTCGTAGCTCTGCAGCGCGATCGTGCCCGCGCGCGGCACCTCTTCTTCGTGGATGAAGTAGGGCTGCGGGACCGGTTCGTCGAGCCCCTGGCGCAGCAGCGCCGTACGCGGCTGGACCGGTGGGGGCGCGGCCGGGCCACCTTCGAGAATCCGCGGCATCGCCGCGCGCTGCAGCTGCGTTTCGCGGTTGCTGCCTTCGACGTGCACCGGCAGGAAGGGAATCCAGTTTTCGGGCACGCTGCTCATCACCTGGTAGCGGATCGGAGCTTTGCTCGCCGGTGGCGCCACGACCGGGCCGACCAGCCCCTGGTAGTAGGCGTGCAGCTGCCCGGCCACCTGACGGCCCGAGGCGCTTTCACCGCTCGGCAGTTGCACGATGGTCTCCACGCCCCAGACCATGTTGGCGACCTCGTCGCGGATCAACATGATTTCCTCGATCGGCGCGCCGTGCTCGACCTTGGCGGTGGTGGGCAGCAGCAACAGGCTGGTGTCGGCCGGCGCGCCGCTCGCGTGCTCGACGTCGATCGTGAACATGCTCCAGCGCTGCCATTCGGCGTCGGGCCCGGCGTCGGCGGCTTCGATCCAGAAGCGTTCCCCGAACGTGTTCGTCACCTCGAGCCCGCGCACGGAGGCGATCGAGCCGGCCGGCAACGTGTAGGGGATCACGAACCAGTCGTTCGCATACACGAGCGCGAACTCGAGGAACAGCAGCTTGGCCAGGTCGGTCGTGTTGGCGTCGATGTCGCCGTAGTTCGTCTTCGCGTCCTCGAACGCCCACCAGCGCGTGTTCGACATGCCGGCAAATGACACCGGCACGGGGATCGTCGTGCGCGTTTCCTGCGGCGGCAGCCCGGTCGCTTCCGAGCCCGGAACCGCTTCGAGTTTGCCCGTGGCGTCCGCGTTGAGGCTGTACCAGTCGAGCCGTATCCCGCCGTAGGCATCGGCCGCGTAGACCTTCTCGCCGCCTCCCGGCTCGGGAGCGGAGGCCGCGAAGGCGTAGTCCAGCCGCGGCGGTTCCCAGGCGTCTTCGCCGCCGCTCGGCGGCTGCAGGATCAGCCGCTCGAACCAGGCGCGGAAGCCGGCGGCGGCTTCGTCGAGCGCTTTGTGGTCCCCTTCGGCGACGCCGGCGACGCCGTCATAGGCGTGGTTGGCGGCGCTGGCCGTCAGGTGTTCGTAGAGCGCGCCACCGTCCATCGCGCGCCCCGCCAGCGCAGCGAACAGCGCGAACTGCTGCGGGTTGGCGGCGCGGTCTGCGTCGGCTTCCTGCGTCGGATTGGGTTCGGCGATCGGGTAGGCGTCGGTGAATTCTTTGCGGTAGCCGCTGCCGATGCCTTCGATCAGCGCGAGCCATTCGCGTCCCATCGTGATGCGCAGGTCAACGGCGATCCCGCGCCCGCCCATGCTGAGCGGGATCGCGCGGCGCTCGACGGTCGCCTCCAACGGCACTTCGTACGGGAACGGCTGGGTCTTGCCTGCCTCGCCGGGCCGGTACTTGGTGAGGCGGGTCATGTCCATGCGCAACTTGGCCGAGATCGGCGAGCCCGCGTCGCTGCCGCGGAACTCCCCCATCTGCCATTGCTTGGTCAGCATCCACAGCGCATCGCGCACTTCGGCTCGCAGCGCCCGTTCGAGGTTGGCGCTGCGAGGCCGGCCTTCGAGCCGGTTCCAGGTCGTGATCGAGGGGAAGCGCCGCAGCTGCAGCGCCTCGACCATGTCCCCGACCGGCAGTGAGCTAGGCACGCCGCGCCACCTCCTCGTTCGCCAGCACCCCATCGGCCACCGCGAGCGCGGTCGTGATCGAGATCCCGTACAGCGTCACCGCCATGATCGTCGCCGGAAGCAGGCGCGCGTAGGGCGTCGGTTCGATCTGCGCCGGCTCGAGCGCCCGCTTCTTGGCTAGGTCGAGCGTCTCGTTGAGCGCGCCGACGAGGTCCTCCCACTGCCATCCGCCCGATTCTCCGATGCTCACCGCGCCCGCCTCGCGCACACCCGCGACACCACCGCGGGCGACCCCGCCGCCGATGCCCACGACCGCGCCGACGCTCGCGGGCGTCACGACCAGGATCGTCTGCGGCGGCTCGTTGTCGGGGCGATCGAAGTTGAACGTGACGCCGGCCTCCTTGGTCGTGCCCGGGATGACCTCGGTCCATTCGTCGAGCAACAGGCCGCACTGGTGTGCGCCGGCGGCGAACGGGGTGCTGTAGTGGGCCGTGTATAGCAACCGTTCGCCTTCGACCGTGAATTTTTCGGGCAGCTGCATCGCGAGCCACGGGTCGCCGGCCTGGAAGGGCAGCTGGATCGGCAGCATCGCCGGTTCGGCGCGGCCGAGCGCAGCGGCGAGCATCGCGCTCGTTTCCCAGGCGCGCAGCGGGGAGCGCACGCGCGCGGCGCCGCACAGCCACTCCTGCACCGGCCGACCTATTTTCAGCGTCTCGGTGAGGTGCTTGAACGGTTCGCCGCCGGAGAACGCGGTCACTGCCGCTGCCCACGCCGCGCCTTCGGCGTTGCCGGGCAGGAACTCGGGGATCAGCGTGAAGGATTCGCCGAGCAGCGCCTTGGCAGCCTCCTGCAGCGCCTGCACCTGCGCCTGGGCGCCGGCGGCCGCGTCGTGCGCTTCGATCTGCGTCTGGGTCGCCTGGCGGCGTGCGGCGATCGTGGCGAGGTGACCGCTCAGGTTGGCCGCGAGCTGCGCGGCTACGTCGAGCGCGCGTGCTTCGAACGGGCCCAGATCCAGCGGCGCGGCGTTGTAGGCGGCGATCGACGGCAGCGCCTGGACTGCGGCGAGCGCTTCGTGGAAGGAGGCGTAGGCCGCGGTGACGGCGGCCTCGTAGGTGCCGCGCACGGTGGCCAGGGACGCTCGCATTCCGGTGAGCGCTTTGCGGAGCGTCGCGGGTTCCGCGGGCAGCGGTTCGAGCTTCAGCGCGACGAGCGCCTCGGCCGCCTGCAGGGCCCTGAATCGATCCGGTTCGCTCGTGCCTTCCGGCAGCGCGTCGTAGGCGGTCACCAGCGCGTCGAATTCGCTCAGCCGTTTGTCCCAGCCGGCAACGAGCGCGGCGACGGCCGCCAGCAGCTCGCCGAGTGCCGTGCGACGCCATTCGTAGACGAAGCCCCAGCCGCTCTGGGGGACCCCGAAGCTCGCCGCCCGCGCCAGCAGCTCGACGGTTTCATCGAGGTAGCCGTCGACGCCCGCGAGCAGCGTCGCGCGGTTGGCTTCGGCGTTGGCGAGCAGCGGCTGCAGCGTCGCGAGGAACGCGTTCATTTCCGTCCACAGCGTGTCCAGCTGCCCCTTCGGCCCGGCCACGCGCGCGCGGTCGGCGAACACGGCTTCGTCGTGTTCGGGCGTGGCTTCGCGCGGCGGCAGCGCGTCCGTCGTGCGCAGCGGACGCGTGCCCTGCACGAGCGTCCGCAGGCTCTGCACGAGGGCGGCCACCTCAAACATGCTGAGCTTGCCGGCCGCCGGCGCGCCGCGGTAGTGGATTTCGAGCGCCGCGTCAGGGCGCGGTTTGGCTTTGCCGAGCACGTAGCGCAGGATGCGGTCGTCGAGCTCGCTCATCGCCTGCACGTCGTCCGGACGCACGAGCTCCAGCACGTCGAGTGGACGCAGGTGGAGGTCGGCGAGCGTCACTTCCAGTGAGCGTTTCGCGCCGCCGACGGGGTCCGTCCAGACGACCGTGCAACCCACCCGGCCGGGTTCGGGAAGCATTTCGCCCAGCCAGGCGTCGAGCGCCGGCTCGGCCTGCGCCCGCGGCGTGGCGCCGGCGGGCGCGGTCAGTCCCGGGGTGAGCTGCAGGGCGACGCGGTGTGTGAGCCCCGTCCCCGTGGTCGGCGTCTGCACGACTTCGGGGTCGGGGGAGAAGGTGCCGCTGGAGTAGGCGTCGAGCGTGGCGCCGACGCGTTCGAAGTTGCCCTGCACCGCCTGGTGGACGCCCTCGGCGAGCGCGAGGTCGCCGACCGCGTCGTAGGCGTCGAGTAGCACGTTGGCCTGGGCGTCGATCGCTTCCTGCTCGGCCGCAGTCGCGGCTGGCAGTTCTTCGACGCCGAAGGGATATTCGGTCTGGCGGCTTTCGCGGATCTTGTTCGCGAGCTTGCGCCCGTCGAGCACGTTGCTCGCCGCGATCGCTTCGACCGAGACGTCGGGTTCGCTCGTCGAGGCGAGCGAGTTGGCGACCAGCGGGAACGCTTTGCGCAGCGGGTAGATGAACTTGTCCACCTCCGCCAGCCCGTAGTCGTCGTGCAGTCCGCGCTCGAAGTTGTAGCCGAGCAGCGCGCCGAGGCTCTGCCCGCCGCGGATCCCCTCGAGCAGCGACAGCGCGACCCGCACGCGGTCCGATGACAGGTTGACGGCCATCGTTTCGGGGTTTTCGGGCGTCGCGTTGGCCAGATAGCCGCTACGCAGCACGCCCGCTGTGCGCGCGTGCGTCAGCGAGGGCGCGAGCAGGTAGCCGCCGTTCTCGGCGTCGTGCAGCAGCGGTTTGGCGCCGGCGCCGAAGGTGGGCTGCAGTTCGCTCGGCAGCCGCACCGGCTCAAGGCGGGTCTCGGAGGGACGCAGGTCCTCCACCCAGGCGTAGGCGCCGAGGTACAGACCGCCATGCGGTGGCGGGGGTTGCTGCTGTTCCTGCGTGCCGGGCGCCGCCCGCATCGCTTCCAGCTGCATGTCGACGAGCCCGAGCAGCCACGCGTCGAAGCGGTAGCTGCAGGTGTCGACGTGCTCGGCGAACAGGCGCTCCAGCTGTGCGGTCGGCGCCTGCGCCAACGCCGAGAGCGCCTGCAGCTGTTCGACCAGGCCGGCCGCCTCGGGCAGCGTGCCCAGGTGCTCGGCGATGTAGTCGGCCACGAGCAGCGTGGGGCTGCTCGTGATGCGCGACTCGGTCTTGTACAGGGCGGCGTAGCGACTCTCGCTGGAGGGCGCGCTCTCTTCGACGTGGATGAAGTTCGGCTCGGGCTTCATCGCCGCGAGCTCGGCCGCCGAGAGGAAGCCTGCGGAACGGTGCAGTTCGTAACTCGTGTCGTAGTAGCCCAGCAGCAGCGCCTGGCGCAGGTAGAGATAGAGCAGCATCTGCGGCGAGCCCCCACCGCTGAAGCCCTGCTCTTCGCGCAGCGCGTCGAGCGAGGTGTTGGCGGCGTCGATCAGCCACGCGATGTAGTTGCGTTTGTCTTCGGTGTAGGCGCGGATCGGTTCGCTCTCCGACAGCGGACGGTCGTCGATCAGGTTGTCGATCACGCCGGAGTCGTCCAGGAAGGCGTGATTGATGATCTCCGGCATCGCCCCGCTGTAGCCGAGTCGCGCCAGCAGTTCCTCGCCCGAGGCCTGCAGGGCGAGCGCCGTGAGGGCTTCCCAGAATTCGGGCCCGAGGCCCCACAGGTTGATGATGTTGTAGATCTCGGTAAGGCTCTCGGAGTAACGCCAGCGGTACTCCACCGAGCCGGACTGCAGCCCCACCACGTCGAGCAGCGTCTGGTGGGCGTCACCGGGCTTGCCCACGTAGGCGGCGCCTTCGGCCATCGTCTTCCAGTCGCCATCGATCGCGCGCAGCAGCCGCAGCATCCCGGCGAGGAAGGGCAGCGCGCCGGCGTCCAGTTCCGCGCGCGGCCCACGCGGCTCGGGTTGCTCGGACAGCCACGAGATGCGCGAGAAGGCGGTCGTGGGCATGATCCCGTAGGGCTGCCCATCCATCCGCAGCGCCGGCACCGCCCCGCGGCCACGCACGTGGTTGGCGAAGAACCAGCTCGCGGCGGCGACCGTCTCGTCGCCGAACATCGGGGTCAGCATCTTGTCGATCCAGTAGCCGCCCGTCGCGGGCCACAGGGCGCGCTGCATCGCCCGGGCGCGCAACTGGTCCTCACCGTCGGCGCCGTGAACGCCCTGCAGGATCGCGGGGTCGATGCCGAGCGCTTCGGCGAGCACCTGGCCGTCGCGCTTGCCGAGCGGTTCGGTCGTCGGCGTGAACAGCGGCATCGCCTTGCGGTCGTCGAAGCTCGCTTCGGAGTCGGAGTCGTCGCCCCGTCCGTAGCCGGAGCTCGTTCCGGTCGTGTTGTGGGTGGCCGTGCCCTGGGCTAGGATCTCCAGCCCGCCGAGCCCGGCGTGGTGGTGCTGGAGCAGTTCTTCCAGGGCCTGCCTGCCCTCGGCGGCGCTGGGTTCGAGCTGGACGCCGAACACGAGCAGGCGGTCGAAGCCCGCCCGCGCCTGTTCGGGGTCGATGTCGATCGCGATGCCCATCCCGACCGCGACGGCCGCTTCGAAGTCGACCAGCCAGCGCAGTTCTTCGGGCACCACCAGTTCTTCGCCTTCGGGGTGGATCGTCTCGTGGGGTTCCACCGACGGGTCGGGGCCGACGTGCAGCGGTGTCTTGACCGGCCCGCCCACGGCTTCCAACGTCTGCGTTTCGCCGCTGTAGCCGAGCACCACGAAGCGTTCGGGCAGCTGCTTGACCTGGGGCGCCTGTGACCAGGACCACGGCTTGGCGGGCGGGTCCGGCGGGAACACGACGAACGCCGTCGGGCGCGCCACGCCCGCCCTGGTCGCGGGCGCCGTCGGCGTGTCCGCGAGGTTGAAGGGCACGTATTCGCTCTGCAGCGCTTCCGCGCGGCCGGCTCCCACGGCCGTCGTGAGCGCTTCCGCCGCCGCGCGCCGTTCGGCGGCGTCTTCGCCCGCCACCCAGATCGCCTCCCAGTAGGCCCCGATCGCAGCGGCTTGGGCGCTGGGGAGGGGCGCGTGGGTGCCGATCACGAGGATCTCGTCGCTGGGTTTTGCCTTAACGGGCTTTTCTTTCAGGTTCGCCGGCTGGTAGGTGTCGACGATGTAGCTCGCGCGTCCGGAGCCGTGCGCGGAGACCAGCGAGCGCCAGGCGGCGCGTTCGTCGGCTTCGACGCCGCCGGCGCGCCAGATGCCCTGCCAGTAGAGCTTGGCGTTGGCCACCTCCACATCGGAGAGGGTTTCCTCGAAGGTGTCGATCGAGCAGTCGTCGGGGTAGATGCGCACCCACAGCTGGTGCTGGGGCTGATCGGCGCTGCCGACGTTGGCAAAGCGCGTCTCGATGCGCACCGGCAGCAGCACCAGCGGCGTGTCCGTGATGAGCTTGCCGATCCCCTTGCGCGGGTCGATCGGTTCTTCCCTGCCGATCGGCGGACGCGGTGGGATCGGTGTCGGCTGGACGGGGGTGGGCACGCCGGGGGGCGGCTGTCCCGGCGGAGGCTGACCGGGGGGCGGCCGGCCGGGGACGCCGGGCTGTTCGGGGGTGCTCACGAGGTCCCTAGCATCTGGTCGGCGTGGATCGCGACCATGACGGGCGCGCGGAACAGCATGTAGGCCCAGCGCGCGGAGCTGACCGCGGCGGCGTCGGCCTGTTTGTCCTCTTCGTACTGGGGTTTCTTTTCTTCGGGGTCGCCTTTGGGCGGTTCGGTGAGGGCGACCGCAGCGAGGCTGCCGGCCGGCAGGAACTGCCCTGGTTTGCCGCCCGGCATGGCTTCGTCCCAGGTGACCTCCTCCACGACCTCCAAGGGGCCCGTACGCGAGAGCTCGAGTCCGAAACGGGGCTCCCCGGGCCGCTCCTTGATGACGAAGAACCAACCGGGATCGGTGTCGGGCGGGTGACCGCTGCCGCCTTTGGCTTCGGCGATCGTGAGATCGAAGCCGAAGAAGTAGATGTCGGGGTCCGCCTTCGCTTCATACAGCGGCAGGCGCATCTTGCTGGGCGGCGGGTTCTGTTCCTCGGCTTCCGTCAGCGGGACGAGCTTGCGCGGCTTGGTCAGGTCGGGGGTTTTACCGTCGGCCTCGTACTCCCATTCGGCGCGGTTGGCGTAGATGATCGCGGTGGGGTACTTCTTGAGCAGTTCGCCGCGAATCACCAGCACGGCCTGATCGCCCTGTTCGCCGGCGCCGAGGCGGTTGTTGTGTTCGCCGAGCGTGGAGACCTTGGGCCACTTGTTGAGCGGCGGGATGTCGTACAGCTTCTCCTTGAGCGCGTTCTGGCTCAGGCCTTCGGAGTTGATCACGCTGCGCACGTCCCAGAACTGACGGAAATAGGAGCCGCGCTGGTCGGTGGGGTACTCGCGCCACAGCAGCTTGCGTCCGAACTCGTAGTTGAGTCCGATCATGTAGGACTCGATGAACTTCTGGTTTGTCTCCACAAGCGTGACGCTGTTGGGCGCGATCAGGTTGATGTTGGGCAGGAAGAGTTCGACCGAGATGGCCTTCAACGGTTCGTACATCGGCAGGTCGATCTTCGGGTAGGCCATCACTTCGCCGTAGTCTTCGAGCAGCTCGGCCCTCACCCATTCGGGGATCTGGATCGTCGCGAAGCCGCGCACGGGGATCGTCGCGGTCGGCTCAAGCGCGCCCACGACGGTGGAGGTGAGCCCGGAGAGGTCGAGCGTGGTGGGCTGCGGTCGCGCGCCGACTGCGGCGCTCGCCTGCTGCAGCGCGAAGGAATCGCCGAGCGCCTGCTTGAAGCGTTCCGCGGTCGGGCTGTCGCCGGTGCCGGTCGGCGTCGATGTGCCGGAGCCCGGTTCGGTGATTGTGAAGGTCGGATTTTCAGGAAGTTTTTCGACCCCCGCAGGAGTCTGATTGTGTTCTTCGATCGCGAGGGCGGGGGCGTCCGCGGCCTCCCAGCGCAGCAGCTGCCAGGCGAGGAAGGCCAGCGCCGCGAGGATCGCGAGCCCGACCGCCAGGCCGATGCCAAGCGGCAGCAGCAGAGCGAGCACGACCAGCAGCACGAGGCCGATCGCGATCAGCACCCAGGGCAGCCATGGATACGCGGCGAGAGCGGCAAGCACAGGCGTCGGCACGCCGCTCGGCTGTGCGGCCGGCACCACCTCGCCCACCGTGACCACGCCGCCAGGCACCGTGACGGGCGGCGCGGCGCTGACCACACCGGCGTTGACGCGGGCGAGCAGGTTGCTCGGGGTGACGCTGGAGTCGAACGGCAGCAGCCGCATCAGGCGTCCCTGCGGGCGCAGCACCCGGCGCATCGCGGTCGATGTGAGTGCCGGCGGCACGAGGCTCGCCGAGCGCGTGTAGGCGACGGTCGTCGGGCTCGCCATCACCTTTGACTGCACGGGCGCGGTGAGCCCGAACGCTCGCTCGGGTTGGGCCGATGCCAACGGCGTGAGGTGCCGGTCATACCAGCGCGAGGCGACCGCCGTGGCGAGGTGCAGACGCTGGATGAGCGCATTGGCGCGCAGCACTTCACCCACCTGCTGCCACGCATCGTTCATATATTCTTCGGCGTTCTTCTCGACGACGTCGGCGCCGAAGCCGGCGGCGACCCGGTAGCGCGGGTCGAGGTTGACGTTGTGGACCCAGTTGCGGTCGTCGGGCACGGGAGTGCCGTCGCGTTCGGTCAGCAGCCTCTGTGTGAGCGCATGCCAGCGGGCGTAGAGCGGCGCGGTGACAAGCGGATCCGGATCCGGTTTGCCTTCGGTCGTGCTGAGGATTTCCGCCGCCGCGTTCGCTTTGGCGGGTGGCTGCGCGTTGTAGTCGTCGGCGAGGTTGATGAACGCCGCCAGCGAGGTCTGAAACGGTTTCTCGGGGTACGGCTGGTCCCATTCTTCGAACGTCTTGCGTTCCGCCAGGGCCGCTTCGCTGAGGTCGGCTTCGGGCACCTGCAGCGCCCCACCGAGGCGCAGCACGCCCCCGAGGGCCGGGTTGGGGATCCCGGGGATGTTCGGGTCGGGGTGCGTGACGTCCATGTCGCGTGAACCGACGCGCGCGTCGACGGGCTCGGGTTTGAGCAGCCGCACCAGATACTCGAAGTCGCCATAGGAACCTGTGCGGAAGTACCAGCGGTAGTAGAAGGGGAACTCGTTGCCTTCGGGTCGTCCTTCGTACTGTTCCCACGCCGAGGCAGTCGCGAATTTGGCGACTTCGGGATTCGCGCCGATGCCGGCGAGCCGGCCGGTCTCGAAGGTGGGGATCACGAAGGCGTGGTAGGCCGTGTTGTCCTGCAGCTGGCGCGGGCACAGCAGGCGCGAGTAGGCGATGTCGTGGTTCTGCCCGAGCGCCGACTCCAGCCGCGAGAGCACGGCTTTGGTTTCGCTGGAGACGACTTCGCCTGGAGCGTCCACCGGCTGGTTGACATGTACGTGCGCCCAGGCCCACAGCTCTTCCGCGGCGGGCAGCACGCTGAGGTCGGCGATCGTGATGAAGGGCAGCGAGCGTCCGGCGATGTTCTTGCCTTCGGTGAACTCGCTCTCGGCCAGCACCACCAGCGTGATCCAGGGACGCAGCTTGAGCCCGTCGGGAGCGGCGGGTGTGTAGCGCCACGGGAAGTCCTCGTCGTAGAAGTCGATCGCGGCCAGGTAGTTGGACTCGAAGTTGGTGATCCAGTTGCGCGGCTCGGTGCGCACGATCGTGCGTTCGTCGATGCCGACGATGTCCCCGGGTCCGTACAGCGCGACTTCCTGCCCTACTTCCGCTGTCAGCGCTTCGGCGCTGCTCGCGACTGGGTTGCCCGTGATCTTGAGCTCGACTTGGGTTGTGGCGCGCGTGTGAATGGCCTGGTCGCCGTCGGGGTCGGTGATCGTGTTGGCGATGCCCGTGCGCAGCCAGGGCAGGAACGAGTAGGTCGCGATCTCGCTCATTTGCCGACCACCTCGTACTGGGGGAGCACGTGAAGGGTCCCGGCGAGAGCGGGTTCACCGGCGACCATGTTGTCGAGGTGCTGGCGCGCCGCCACGCGGCTGGTGAACCCGCTCACGGCGGCGGTGTTGTCGGATTGGTTGGCGACGACGTAGGACTCGCCGGCCACCGAGACCGTGCCTTCGTTGGGGTGTGTCAGCTGCTCGCGGTGTTCCGACAGCGTGCTCCGCGCGACGCTCGCGCCGGCCATCCAGTGTTGGAAGAGCGCGCCAGGATAGACGTAGAAGCGAAAGCGCTTCGGCTCGAGCGTGGTGTCGATGATCGTGAGGTCGTAGCGGACGGTGCGGGTGATCGCGGTGGAGGTCGCGTACAGGTTGCCTTCCGGTGCGAGCTCGACGCCGCTGTCCTGGGGCGAGTAGGCGGGCTCGGAGAGCTTGGTGGCGTCATCGCTTTCCTCGAACTGCGCCGGGGCGAACTGCTCCTGTAGCTCGCGCGTCTTGGACATGCCGCCGGAGGCGACGCCGAGTTCGAAGCGGTTGGCGTCGCTGGGCTTCTGCGAGCCGAACTTGGCGAGCGTGAGGTCGAGCGGGACCGTGCGCTGGCTGACCTGCAGCGTCCCGAGCGGGTGCAGGACGAGCGCCGCTTCGGAGGGTTCGAGCGCGCGCAGTGACACGAGCAGGTGCGAGCCGCTGGGCAGCTGGGCCTTCCAGTTGCTGCGCTTTTCCAGCTCGCCCTTGACGATCGGCATGACTTCGACCGGAGGCAGGGTCGTGTTGCGCGCTTCGCCGAAGGTGAGGTCGACGGGCACTTCGATCGAGAAGAACAGCAGCGAGATCGACGCGGAGCCATGGACGTGCCACGGCGTGGGCGCTTCGATCGTGAGGCTCATGCCGATGCCGAAGACGCCGAGCCCGAACACCTTGACCGAGAAGGAGGTCGAGAATTCGACGATGAACATGAACGGCGAGAACTGGATCAGTGCGTCCAGCCCCGCCTGCCCTTCGACCGACAGCGCGGAGAAGCCGAAGAACATTTCCACGTGCGCGCCGAACTGGACCGTGTTGCTGGTGACCGCGAAGTAGCCTTCGGCGCGCACGCGGGCGAAGGACTCGTTGATGATGTCGACCTGGATGCGCTGGGGCGTCGGGAAGGGCAGCGGGGGCGGCGTGTAGTGCGGGTTGAAGCCGCCCACCGAGACGACGAAGTTGGGTTCGTCGCCCCACGCCACGAGCAGACCCATGCCGCCCTGGATCGTGATGAACAGCAGGTGTGAGTCGTAGAGGGTGGCGTAGAAGTAGAGGCGGTTCTTGTCGAATTCGAGCGCGCCCGCGAAGTTCACCTGCAGGCGCAGGACTTCGAGCTCTTCGGCGGGCAGGACGAGCTTGAGCAGTCCGAGGATCGCGATGTCTCCGGGCGGAATCTCGACGATCACGCCGAGCGATGCGCTGACCAGCGTCGGCTCCCCCCATCCGAGCTTCGCCATCGGCCCGATCAGGAACGTGCCCTGCTGAGTCGGGAAGATCGCGCGCAGATCGCTGATGATTCGCTGCGCGTTGGCGACGACGTCTTTCGGGAACATGATGTCCTCGATCGCGTCGCTGGCGACGGCTTCGATCAGCCGTTCGGTGAGCACCATGCGGTTGAGCCCCAGCAGGCCGCCGACCGCGTTGAGCGTGAAGCCGAAACCGAGCTGTATGCCCTCGCCGAATTCGGCGGTGATGATGATCAGCAGCGAGAAGCCGGGCGAGCCGTCGGGGTTCTTCGTGCTGATCAGCCCGATCGCGGTGACCGAGACGATTTCGGCAAGCTCGAGCTGTAGCACTCCCGCGTATTCGCCGCGAGCGGTGTCGATCGAGAGGAAGCCGCCGCCGGTGACGACGCCGGCTTCGATCGAGAGCCCTACGCCGGTGGGAGGCTTGAAGGCGACGTCGATCTGCGCCGGGCCCACGTTGCCACCGCCGGCGGGGAAGCCGAGCGTGACGATCGCGCCGAGACGTTCGACGGAGGCCGCCAGCGGGCCGAGTTCGGCCGAGAAGGCGGCCGAGAGCTCGATCGGTATCTGCGAGCCGGACAGGCCGGCGATCAGATAGATCGACTCGATGTCGATCGGGCCTACGCTGACGTGGACGGGCAGCTGCAGTTCCAACGAGCCGCTGCCCTGGAAGCGCACGCCGGAGTCGGGCGCGAAGGCGAACTGCAGCGCGAAGTTCGATTCGATCTTGCCGCCGCCGAGCAGCGTGCTGATGAAGCCGTCGCCTTCGGAGGCGTCGATCAGCAGTTTGCCGCCTGTGATCGAGCCCGAAGCAGTCGGGCCGCCGGTGGCGGCGCTGCCGTTCCATGCCAGTTCCGCCCCCGCCGCGAGCTTGATCGCGGCCAGCTCCAAGCGTGAGCTACCGGCTTCTCCGAGCAGGATCATCGGCGCCGGCGGCTGGGCCGCGATCGCCAGCGAGCTGCTCGCGGTGAGCTGGCCGGACGGCGGTTTCAGTTCGAGCGCCAGCGGCGGACGCAGCGCGCCGCTCACTTTCGCGGCCAGCGTGGCTTTGGTGCTGACCGTCGCGTTCCAGGTGGGCGGTGAGATCGGGAACGTCGAGCTGCCGTCGATCGAGAGCGACTGGGCGAAGTCCAGCTCCAGGCCGGGCGGCGAGCCCGAGCTGGTGGGCTTCAGTTCGAGTCCGAAAACGTCGAGGGTAACCGGAGTTGTCGCCGTCGCCGGATGCAGCGCGACGGGCAGCCCGACCGCTCCGAGCGCGTCCTCGAGCACCTGCAGCAGCGCGGCGGCGTCGAGGTTGGTCCCGCCCCAGTGATAGAGCGACTGCAGCTGGGCGACCGGGTTGGTGAGTGTCGTCAGCAGCCGGTCGAGGTGCAGCGTGATCGCCTCATAGGCCGGCTTGGTGGGGTTGGCAGGATCGCCGGGGTTATAGGTGCGTTCGATCACGCCAAAGACCTCGAGCAGTGCGCCGATGCTCGGCAGGCGTGTGAAGAGGTCGTAGAGGAGCAGGTCGAGCAGCCGTTCCGGGAGGTCTTTGACGAGGTCGTCGACCTGTTGTGCGGTGATGCCCGGCAGGCCGGGCCGGGCGCTCTGGAGCGCGCCGACCAGTTGGTCGAAGGAGGCGATCAGCTGGCCGATGGAGGTCGCCAGCTTGACGGCCGCGGCAACGATGTCGCCGGCTTCTTCAGCGGCGATGGCCTGCTCGAGTTCGGCGACCTCCGAGCGCAGGTTTTCGCCGGCGGTGACGATCGAGTTGCGCGCGGAGTTGAAGGTCGCGTCGCTCAGGAGCTGTTCGGGAAACTGCACGCCCAGCTCGGCGAACGTCTCCAGCGCTCGTTCTTCGCCGAGGCGGCCCGTGACCTGCCCCACCACACGTGCCAGTTCGAGCGCGGCAAGCTCGAAGGTGCCGGGCTGGTCGCTCATCAGCGTTCAGCCGGCCCGGAGCGCATCGATCACCCGGCGGACGCCAATACGCACCCCGCGCGTTCGCCCGGCAGCTGGAGGGGCCTCGATAGCGCGTGGAGGTGTGCGATTACTGCACGGCAGACGGGCCGCGAGGCGCGCATGGCCGCACGCTAACCCGACGGACTGCTAGTTTCAACATCCGAAACATCGAAATGTCCCGCAGTTTGCGGGACAATTGTCGTTCTCGCGCGCCGACGGAGATCCCCTGTCCGGCACCGCCTTCGCCGTGATCGAGGAGTCGCTGGCCGCGTCAGGAGAGGCACAGGCCGCATTTGGGTGCGGGGACACCGAGGGAGGGCTCCCCGCACCCGTTGCTATGGCGCTGGGAGGCGCTCTGCTCTCCTGCGCCGCTTTGGGCGATGCCTGATGGAGCTAGCAATCGCCCAAGCTCTCGTAAGGCCCCGCTCGCTGCGCTGAACTTCCTGGTCGACGGGGTGATTTCGTTTGACCGGAACGGGGCAGCGGTCCATCTCGCCGGGGCGCTAAAGCATCATCGCCCCACGCCGCCGTGTGGCACAGGGCTAGGCAGACCGTCGCTACAACCAGCCACGCACTGGGGACCAATATCACGAGTGTCACCTAGGCCACGGTGCCCTTCACTTGATCGCGGCGGTCGTACTTGATCGCGGGTGCATGGGCTCTCGAAGAGCTGGATCTATGAACTGGTCGGGAGGTTCCGGGCCGCGGGGTATGAGGCGCTCGAGCCTCGCTCCCGCAGGCCGCGCAGCTGCCCGCATGAGACACCGCGGGAACTCGTCGAGGAGGTTTTGCGGCTACGGCGAGAGCTCGACGATGCCGGCCATGACTGCGGGCCAGCGACGATCCGCTACCACCTCGCCGCCCACCACGAGGGCGTACCCTCGAGGGCAACGATCTGGCGGATCCTCAAGCGCCACGGATTGATCGTGCCGCAGCCTCAGAAGCGTCCTGCCTGTTCGCGCCTGCGCTTCGAAGCCGATCTGCCGAACGAGATGTGGCAGGCCGATATCACGGCCTGGCAGCTCGCCGACGCACAGCCCGCAGAGATCCTCAACCTGATCGACGACCACTCCCGCCTGCTGCTGGCATGCGACGCCTACCACCGCGTCAAAGCAGCCGACGTCGTCTCAACCTTCCACAAGGCAGCCGAGCTGCACGGCCTTCCCTACTCGCTGCTCTCCGACAACGGCGCGGTCTTCACCGGCGCCTCGCGCCGCGGCAAGGTCCTGCTCGAAGCAGAACTCGAGCGCCTCGGCATCGACTTTAAGAACTCACGCCCCTACCACCCATAGACCTGCGGCAAGGTCGAGCGCCTGCACCAAACACTCAAGCGCTATCTCGCCAAGCAAACTCCGCCAGCGACACTCTCACAGCTCCAGGCGCAACTCGACACCTTCGCGCACTACTACAACGACATCAGACCCCACAGAGCCCTCGGCGGCCAAACCCCGCTACAGGCCTACGGCGCGCGTATCAAAGCCAGACCCGCCGCCAGCAACCCAGTCAGCCACTTCCGCGTGCGCCAAGACAAGGTCAACCAGAGCGGCACAGTCACGCTCCGCTACGACAGCCGCCTCCACCACATCGGCCTCGGAAGAGCCCACAAGGGCCGCATCGTCAAGCTTCTCGTCGCCGACCGCAACGTCCGCATCATCGACCTCCAAGGCCAGCTCATCCGCGAGCTCGCCCGGCGCGTTTGGAAGCTCCTTCAAAGTCCCGGGCCTCGCGCGACGCACATCCGCAGAAGCCAATCTCGATCTACTGCAACCTGCCAAATAGCGGCTTCGCCTTGACATAGGAGCAACATCCGTCGTCCCAGGCGACAGACTAAGCTCGCACTGCCAGCGTGCTCGCTTCTGCTCAGGAGCAGCACACTCGCTGAGACTGGTGGAGTTCATGTGCGGCTCCGGGCTTGAACGATCGTCACGCTTTAGGTGCTACTTGGCGAGGGCGAGTGCCCCAGCGTTCGCCACGATCTGGGCAAGCGCCGCGGGCCGGCGATTCTTCGCGGCAAGCTCCTCGCCGAGTCGCTGATAGGTCGTCACGTTGTTCGGTACCGCGAAGCGCTGCTCATAGAAGATCTTCTTGTGCGCGGCGGGCAGGTTGTCGCGCTGTTGCTCCTCTGACCAGAGCCGCCGGGCTTCGGCGTGTCCGGGGTAGCGCTTATAGACCGAGATAACGATGTCCTCATCGATGGCGTCGAGCAAATCGTCCTCGGGATGGCCAAGCAGGTGGACCTGCTTGCCCTGATGACGGGCGCTGCCAATGAGCTTGGCGAGCGCCTTTGTCTCCTCGGGCGCGTCGCTGCGCCTGAGCGCGGCCAGTTGCTTCTCGTCGCCCATCAGCTCGTTGAATCGCTCGGGGGTGAACTTGTCGGTGGCGACCGCCACCTTGGCGCTGGTGTAGCGCCATAGGGCCTGCGAATCGAGCACCGCGGGCGGCCTCCCGGACGAACGCGCATGCGCCGAGCACATCGGGATCGACGCGAGAGTATCCCTCTCTCTGGTGAAGCCAACCCCCCGGAGGCTGGCGGCGCTCGCGCTCTTGCCGTGACACCTCTCCCTCCGCCTGCGTGTCGCCGAGCCCGTATCTGGTGGCCTCCGACAAGCGTGTCACCGCACCGATCACGGCGTCCCGGATCGAGTCAGGAGCGGTCGGCACCGCGAGCCCGGCCGGCATCGGGAAGCGCTGTACCTGCCCGACCGCCACGACCGCGACGGGCGCGCCCTCGACGCGAATATGGTTTGGCGAACGTGCCGACCCAGCGTTCGCCGGCGGCTCGGGCGCGAGCCTCCCGAAAGCACCACAGCGAGGACGCGCGCAACTCCTGCGCCACAGTCTTCGGCAGATCCTCCAGGGCAGCCAGGCACCAGTAAACGTTCCACAGCCTCTCTCCCGACTCGTGCTTAGCAGGCTCGAACGCCACGATGTCGGACGCGGCGAGCGCCTCGAGGATCGGCAGGCGCTCGGCATGATCGACGCTGAGCTCGGTGCGGAGCTCCTTTGCCCAGTCCGCGTCCATCGCGAGCGAAAGCTCCCGCGCCTGCCTACCGTCCACATGCCAGAGCCCGTCATCCCACGGAGGCCGGGTTCCGGCCCACGAGCGCCCGGCGCCCACCCCGGCTCTCGTAGCGAGCGCCTCATCGAAGACGTGGGCGATCTCCCACGGCGTGAGCCGGGCGTAGAAGACGCCGGCAATGGCGTGCTCGCCTCGTTCATCAGTCCTCGGCACGTGTCCGCCGCGGAGGTCACCTCTCGACCGCGCGAAGCCAGGAGCTCTTGCCAGAATCGTTGGGGCCAAGGAGGATCGTGAGCTCGGTCAGCGGTAGCAGCCCCCGTCTCACCGGCGTGTCCACGTTGCAGCAGGCATAGGCGAACACGCGCATACTCGTGACGCTACTAGCGCCGGCCTGCCGAGAGCTTCCTTACTCCGTAGGCAATCGCTCGGGCAAACTCGCACGCGGGGTACGGGGAGCGTCAAGCCCGGATTCGGACGATCGCATCTCGACAACCTCGTGACATTGCGATCGTGATCCGCATGCTGGCCAGCTCCTCGACGACTTCGAGCCGTAGATCGTACGTCGCTGCCGCGCGCCGCTCGCGGCGGGCCTGTCAGACGGTCGCCCGTGACCCACCCGCAGCAACGGCAGCGAATGCCGCCGTAACAAGCGGTACGACGTCCTCCGCGCTCACCACCACGTCCCAGCACAGAGCTTCTCCGCATCGGCGACTAGTGCAAACACGATCAGCGCCGCGAGGTGAGTGAGCTGCAGAGGGATGTCGCCAGTGTGCGTCGCAAGGATGTACTTGCTGTCCTCGCGGAGGCTGCGCTTGAGCCCGTGGGCCGTGTTGCGTGTCTCGCGGAGCAGGCGGCCCACGTACTCGTTCATCGCGACATTGCGGAGGGTGGCGGGGTCCGTGGTCGCGATCTTGATGCCGTTGGGCGTGAGGCGGCTCGGGAGCGTGACGTGCTCGCGGATGTCGGCGTAAAGGGCGTCGAACGTGGTCTTGCTATGGAGCCGGAGCCGCCGCTCGACGCTGGCCGGAATGCTCTGTGGAAGATCCTTCCACGCCTGGCGGAGGCGGGGCAGCGTGTTGGACCGCCAAAGCAGATCCTTGAAGCCTGGTCCGCTCTCGTCGTAGTTGAGGAGGCCCTCGGTCTTATCGAGAACGTCAAAGGCAAGCTGCGCACGAACGAGATCGCCAGCCGTCGGGTCGCTTGCCATGATCAGCGTGTCGACGAGGATGCGCTCCATCGTGAGGAACCAGGCGGCTTGGGCGCTCACGTCGTGGTGGCCGAGGTTGTCCGAGAACTGCGTCGGGTCGGCCGCGTGGCTGTACAGCACGTTCAGTCGATCCACCCACCAGGGGATCAGCGGTTCCATCTCGGCCGGGGTGAGACGCTCCCAGTAGGGTGGGTCGCTCCAGCCCTCGGGGCGGATGAAGGCTGGTGGCCTCAGCGCCGAACTCGGCGTGGCGAAGTCAGGCTGATGCAAGTCGACGGCCTGGCCGAAGACGAGCACGAGTGCGTGGGGCTCCCAGCTCAACGGGATGCCGAGCAGCCCCGGCGAGAACATCACGAGCGGCAATGCGAGCGCATTTGAGAAGTCGATGCCTCGGGTCAGGCCGTGTGCTGAGAGCAGGCCGAAGCCCGGGAACTCGCCGGCAACGAGAGGAACATCGGGCGTCAAAGTAAGCGCGAGCTGCGCACGGAGGAACATCAACCGGCGTAGCAGCAGCTCGTCGACGCTGATCAGCCAGAGCGACGACCCGGGCATCCCATCAAAGATGGTTGGCATCTCTTGCGCCAGGTAATCGGGCAGCTCGCGTCCGAGTAGGAAGGTTCGTGCGCGAAGGACTCGCATCTGTCGCCAGAGTCGGTCCTTGTCGCCCGGTCTTGTCGCGTCCAGGTACTCGTCGGCCCAGTCCCAGAGCCGCCGCCCAGCAGTCCGGTCGTGCTCGTGTGGCTGGACCGCGCGCAGCGGATCCCAGGTCGCGTCCGCCAGGATGTCGCCGGAGCCGCACAGCCGCGTCGCCGTGAGGTAGTTCCTAACCGTGCCTGATCCCTCACGGAGGTCGACGGCAACCGAGCCGCCGTAATTCTGGACCGTGAAGCCGAAGTGCTGGGTCAGTGACGCTTGGAACGGTGCAGCGTTCTGTCCCGTCGGTAGGCGGACGATGACTGGACCGTGTTGAGGCACGCTGCCATTCTCCGAGGGCCACCGGTCGGGACTGCGGCGACGAGATCTCGGCGAGCGGGCGACCGCTTTCCCGTCGCCGACGTCCGCAACCGCACGCCGGCGTGCCACGCATGCGATCGCCCGCACACCGGCCGCGGGCCTGCGGAACGACGGAAGCAGGTCCCACATGCTCAAGCGGTCTCTGCCTTGCTCGTCGCCAACTGCGGGGCCGCGGCGCTTGCTTTTCCTTGGCGAGCGGTAGCCAGCGTCGGCGCCAATGGCGTCGCTGCTTCGGACGAATCTCGATCCTCTTGCCTCGCGCTATCGAGACTGCTCCTTCGCCATGGCGAAGCGAGCGTCTCGTGCGCCGAAGCACGGACGCGTGCTCGTCGTCGTGGCTGTTGCGTAAGTGCGCCCAGACTGCTTGGGCGTTGTGAGGAGAAGGAGTTCGTCATGACGTAGATCGAGCGATAAGTTCAGGACAGCCGGCCGGTGGGAGTCCGGCCCGGGGAGATGCCTGGGTCCTTGGTAGCTATGCCCCCGTGCGTGATCGAGAGGTCGGGTGCGAAGCGGGGCGGGTGCGACCGTCCGGTCCGTAACGTGAGTGAAGCCTGAGCAAGCGTCGTCACAGCCTCGTCCTTTTGGGACGGAAGAGAGGGAGCCGAGCCGGTTTGTGCGCGGTGAAGGCCATGGAAGGCGTCTGGGATCCAGGAGCGGGCGCCGAAGGACCCTCCGGCGTATTGGGCATGGAACGGACGGAAGGCTGTCCTGGGAACTGGGGAGACCCGTCTTGGCCCCGTCGCTGCGGTGCGGCGGGAAGCGATGCGCGCCTATAACCGGCGAACCCGGGAAATGGTGGCGTGGCCGAGCGGGAGTCGGAGCGGGCCGTAGTAGTGCTGAGCGGCGGGACAACATAACCCGCCAGGAGCGAAGGGCCCGTACTTCATCGATGCACGCGAAGAACGAGAGGAGCCTCTGGTGAGTGCCGGAAGATCGGCTAGGTCCGTCAGCCGCACGGTTGGTGTGGATCGGGTTCGTGCCCTTCAGCGCGTGCTTTACCGCTGTGCCAAGCAGGATCGAGACCGTCGTTTCCATGCCCTCTTTGACAAGGTCGCCCGCAGCGACGTCATGTGGAGAGCCTGGCGCGAGGTCCGTGCCAACCGCGGGGCGCCCGGCGTCGATGGTGTGACCATCGAGCAGGTTGAGTGCTCCGGGGCCGGCGTCTTTCTCAACGCTCTCGCGGGGCAGCTGCAGGCCGGGACGTACCGGCCCAGGCCGCTGCGGCGAGCGCATATCCCCAAGCAGGGGCGGCCGGGACAGACCCGTCCGCTCGGGATTCCCACGGTCGCCGACCGGGTGGTCATGGCGGCAGCGAGGATCGTGCTCGAGCCGATCTTCGAGGCCGACTTTCTGCCATCCAGCTACGGGTTTCGCCCGAGGCGTTCGGCGCATCATGCCCTGGAGACCGTCAGGATGACGGTCAACCGGGGCCGGCCGTGGGTGCTCGATGCCGACATCAAGGCATGCTTTGATGAGATCTCGCACGAGGCACTGCTCGCTCAGGTCGAGCGGCGGGTGTCCGACCGGCGGGTCGTCAAGCTGCTGCGCGGTTGGCTTCGGGCGGGGGTCTTTGAGGGCGGGATCGTTTCGGCCATCGAGGCTGGGACGCCGCAGGGATCGCCAATCTCACCGCTGCTCTGTAACGTCGCGCTGCACGTGCTCGATCAGACGTGGCAGCGTGAGGGGCAGCGACTGGGAGTGCTCGCCAGATATGCCGACGACCTCGTCGTCCTCTGCGCGACCAACGAGCAGGCCGAAGCGGCCCGCGAGCTGGTCGCGGCGACCATCGGGACGCTCGGGTTGCAGTTGCATCCCGAGAAGACCAGGGTCGCGCACCTCACCCGGGGTGCGGAGGGGTTTGACTTCTTGGGCTTCCACCATCGCATGCGGGAGTCCTGGAAGTATCGGGGTCGTTGGTATTTGCAGCAATGGCCGTGCCCGCGAGCGATGGCCTCGATCCGAGGCAAGATTCGCGAGCGGACCGACCGTCGCTATGCATGCTTGCCGCTCGACGTCGTCGTCGCTGAACTCAACCCCGTGCTGTGGGGTTGGGGCGGGTACTTTCGCTACGGGAACTCCGCCGCGAAGTTCTCTCTCATCGATGCTTACGTCAACGAGCGGCTCGCGCTCTTGGCTAGCACCAAACACGGACTGACGGGCCGCAACTGGGTCACCCGCTTCAACTACGAGTGGCTAGACAGCCTGCGTGTCCATCGCCTGAGAGGAACCGTCCGACCCACGACTGCGTATGCCAGCCGGTGAACGATGTCGGTGAGCCGTGTGCGGGAGAACCGCACGCACGGTTCGAAGTGGCGGCGGGAGGCATCCCCGGACCAGTCGGCCATGCCGTGCAGTCCGTCGAGTCCTCCCGCCGACCCTACAGAGTGTGGCCCGCCGTCGTGAGGGCCCCGCGTCGGTAATCGTCGCTGGCCAGCGAGTCGAGTGGTGCTTGCCCGGACGGAGCCGTGGTCTTGCGGTTGGCCGGCGGGAGCCCTTTCAGGCCCCTGCGGCGACTATTTGGTGCTTGTGAAGCTTCAATAGATTGTGAGTGGCGGTGATCAGTCGCCACTCGGAGCGTGCGGCGGATCTGCCTCGTCGTTGGAAGCGGTCGATGCGCCGGTTGAACTTCGTGTTCGCGAACACGGGCTCGATCATCGCTTTTCGTTTCCGGTATAGCGCACCGCCGAGGTCGGTTTCCAGCACTCGCCGCATGTGTGCGTAGCGGCCGCCGTCCCATCCCGGTCGAGTCCCTCTTCGCTTGCCGGCATCGGGCGGGATCAAGACCTGGATGCCGTCGTTGATCACGGCCTCCATTTGCTTCTGATGCCAGTAGCCGGCGTCCGCGACGACGACCTGCAGCGCGTCGGTCACGCCCGCGGCCTTTAGCTCGGTCTGGGTGGCGTTGATCATCGGCTCCAGATGTCCGAAGTCCGATGAGGCGATCGTGATCTCGGCCGAGATCACGATCTGCTGCTCGTTCGTGGCGGCCTGAGCGTTGTAGCCCTGCATATACCCGCGCGGGGTCTTCACATTGCGCGAGTCGGGGTCTGTCACGTTGACCTTGCCGGCCGGGGTCTCGGGCGGCTGATAGGACTTGGAGCCGCCGCCGAATCGCCGGCCGTCGCGCATCACTCCACGCGCGCGATAGGTCTCATAGGCAACGTTGGCGCGCTGCTCGGTTGCGAGCTCCTCCTCAAGGCGCCGCTTGGACTCCCGCAGACGCTCAGGGCGTGAGCGCGCAATCGGCTTGGCCTCCTCGGCGCGCTTTGCGTCCAAGCGCTGCTTGGCCTCCCGCAACCAGCCCTTGCGACCGTGCTCAGTCTGAAACTCTGGTGGAAGCTCATCGCCGCGGGCTTCGCCGTAGCGCTCGTCCTCTTCGCGATCGACCCGGTCAGCCTCGCCAAGGATCTCTCTCGCGAGCTGCTCATAGTCGCGCGCCGCGTGCTGCGAAGCATTCGCGTGCACCTTCGTTCCATCGATCGCGATCAGGCCGACCTTCACCATCCCAGCCTCCGCACACAACTCCAACACCTGACCAAACAGATCTGCGAGCGCCGCCTCGTGACGCTGGCGAAAACGTGCGATCGTCGTGTGATCCGGGCGCTGATTGGCCGCGATCACGCGGTCGGCGACGTCCTCCACGCACTCGCGCTCGATCACCCGCGAAGAGCGCTGTCCCTTGCAGTAGGCATACAGCAGCAGCGCGAGCATCATCCCCGGCTCGTGCGCGGCACGGCCGTGGCCATCACCGCGGTATGCGCCATAGAACGCCGACAGATCCAGCTCCTCGATCGTCGCCAGCACGAACCACACGAGGTGATCCTCCGGCAGCCACTCCCTCAGATTCGGCGGCAGCAGCAGTTCCTGCTCACGGTCACACGCGATGAAGTTCTGGGGCATACCGGCATCGTCTTAAACCCACCGGACGACACCCCTTTGTGCAACACCCACCGTCCAAGGCGGGAGCGAGATGTGATCCCTAGCGGTTATTGTTTTGAGTCAAGAGCGACAGCCTCGGACCGAGAGATCGGGCTCTCCGAGCGCTGCTGGGCACTGATCCGACTCGGGAAGCGTGTTCCAGACCCGCGGCGCGGGAGGCGCTCGGCGGCGTCAGCTCGGTGGTCCGCGGAGGCTGAGGAGCTCCACCACCGATACAAGGAAGAGCACGCTGGCGACCCCGACCAGCCCATAGCGCGCTGCGGGGAGCGGTAGGCGGCTGCCGATCCCGACGAGAAACAGGACGGCCGCGAGGAAGACCGTGAGGCGCACGTACTTGTCCGCGGTTCCCGCGGACGACTGGCCGCGGTTGAAATAGGCATCGGCCTTTGCGTTGAGGGCCTTGGCCTGCGCCTGTTGTGGTATCCGGTACTGCGGCATGTCGGACGGATCCGCTGGCGCGTTGGGGTTCGTGAGGGGCTTGGTGGCACGCCATGCTTCGACGGCGGCGAGTGCGCTCGGGCGCAGCCGCTTGAGCGCGACGCGGAAGAGCAGGGGATTGTGCGAGGCGTAGGCAGTGATTGCGGCATTGAAGTCCACCGAGTCCAGCGTGCGGATCTGCGTCGCTTCGATGGCGGCTTGGTTGGCCTTGGTCCGTGTGGAGGAGGCTTTCGCCAGCGAAAGCGACGAGTCGGTCCCCCACTTGGCCGCTGCGTACCCGGACCATGCGGCCATGATCGCCACGAGCGAGAGCAGCACCGCCTCGGCGATCGACACGTAGCGGTCACGCCGGGTGTGATCGCCTGCGTGCTCGCTGTGCTCGGCGATCTCCTTGCCCACCTCGGTCGCCGAAAGACCCTCAGGCATCCCGACCACGATCTGCTCTCGCGGAGCTGGGCAAAGTCACGCTGCTGCAGCCGTTCGGGTAGCCGGAGCCGTTTCTGTCGCGGGAGCCGGTTCTTTGGAGGAACCGGGCTGCTCGGCAGGAATCCGCCGGCTGAAGGCCAGTCCGATCAACGCGAAGATGGCAAGTATCGACAGCGCCTCGCGCAGCCCGTCGAGGCGCGCTTTCGCGTTTTCTTCGACGATGGCGTCTGTGGCCCTGGGTGGCACATGGGCCTTGTGGAGCGCCTCTGTCAATTGCTTGTCGGAGATGAACGGGACGCCACCGGCGAGCTTGGTCGATGCCTGCGATTTGACCGGCGCGGGAACGGCAGAGTTCTGCTGCACCCCCGTCAGAAACGAGCTGCTCAGCGCGGCGATGACGATCGCGCCCGTCAGCGCGGTGCCCATGGAGATGCCGAGGTTCGTGATCGTGTTCTGCAGCCCGCCCACCGCGCTGCTCTGCTCATCGGAAACCGACGAGACGGTGACGGCCCCGAGCTGGGAGGACAGGGCTCCGATTCCGAGGCCGACGAGCAGCATGGGGAAGGTCGTTATCCCCGCTCCCGCGCCTTCCTGGAGCAGGGCGACCAAGATCACGAGGCCGGCGAACATCGCGATGAAACCCAGCTGGACCACCCGGCGCGGCGATGCTCTGGGGAAGAGCTTGGGGATGCCGGCTGCCGCGAGGATCAGGGCGATCGATAGCGGCAGGAACCTCACCCCTGTCTGGATCGCGGAGAGCCCGAGTGCGACAGACAGGAACAGCGGCACCGCGAAGGCCACCCCGCTTTGCACGAAGAACTGGAAGAAGAACGAGTTCAGGCCGCCGCGCAACACGTGGACCTTCAGGATCTTGGGGTCCAGCAGCGGCTCGCCGCCACGGGCGAGCACCCGATCCTCCCACTCGATGAACAGATAGATGACCAGCCCACCCGCGAGGATCAGCCAGATCACCGGCGAGAGCCCTATCCATTCGGGCCCCCCCGGTTTGGGCTTGACGAATCCCCACACGCCCGAGCGCAGGACCCCGAAGACGATCAGCCCGAGACCGAGCGCCGACAGCGCTGTGCCCACGAGATCCAGGTGCCCCCCCTTCTCACGCGGCCCCTCGGGAATCCGGCGGGCGAGGACGAGGATCGCGAGCACGATCGCGACCTCGCCCGCGAACACCCAGCGCCATGAGAGGTAGGTGGTGAACAGGCCGCCGACGATCGGGCCGACCCCGATCGCGATCGCGGTCGCCGCGGCGATGAGCCCGTAGGCGCGCGGCCGTTCGTCGGCCCCATAGTTCACCGCCACGAGCGCGACGATCGACGGCAGGATCAGCACCGCCCCGATGCCCTCGAGGCAGGACCACCCGAGAAGCAGCACCCCGAGGCTGGGCGAGATCGCCGTGATGAACGACCCGCAGCCGTAGATGACGCAGCCGATCGCGAAGGCTCGCTTGCGGCCGATGATCTGGCCGATCTTGCCGCCGGTGATCATGAACGCGGCCATCACCAGCGTGTAGAGCGTGATCGCCGTCTGGATCCCGGTGACGGTCGTGCCGACGTCCTTCGCGACCGTCGCGATCGACACGTTCATCACGGAGCTGTCGAGCATCATCAGGAACTGACCCGCGCACAGGGTCAGCAGAACACCGCCAGCCGCCGCCGCGGCTGCCTTACTCGACACCGAGCTCACCGCCCTTCGTGATCAGACGCCGGGGAGTCGGCCGGCTAGCTCGCTGCGTACTCCTTCTCGGCCTTCTCGAGTTCCTTCTTGAACTCCTTGGCGTCGACGTCGATTTCCTTCTCGGTCGACTTTTCGGCGCGCGTGAGCGCCTTGTCGAGCTGCTCTTCAAGGCGCGACTCGCCGATCACGAACAGCGTCGCCTCTCCGGCTTCGATGAGGTCGCCCAGTTCCTTGGCGGCGTCCCCGGGGATGCCCTTTTTGAAGTGTCCGCCGAGGCCGCCGATGACGCCGCCGACGAGTGCTGCGGGGATGACCGCTGGCGCAGCCACAACGCCGACCGCCGCTCCGACGGCGATGCCTCCCCATGCTCCGTGCTGGGTGGGCTTCTCGTGCTTCTCGACCTGGACCTTGCCGTCGGCGTCCTTGGTGACCAACGCGACGTCATAGGTGCCCACGAGCTTCGCCGCATGCAGCTCGAGAAGGGCGTCGTAGTCCGCTTCCGCTCCGGCGCGGTCGGCATAGGTCGCGGCGTAGATGAAAACCGGTCTGTCGCTCATTTCGACTCCTTGGTCTTGGTTTGGTCTGGTGTCCGCTACGGGAGCTCGGCAGCCTGCGATGTTGCGGGCACGGGGCGTAACAGCCCCGTGCCCGACGGTGAGGTCACGAGCATTTGAGGGCTTCGAACGCTTTCTTGTAGTCGGCGCCAAGCTTGCTGAGCGAGGCCTTGATCTTGGGTTCAGCGCTCTTGAGCGCTGCTTCGGGGTTCGAGGATTTGCTTGCCGAGACGACGCTCGCGGTGATCGCGGCGATTTCGGTCTCGAAGGCCTTGTCCGCGGCGTTGATTTCTTCTTTGCTCGCCGTGGGGAGGTTCGGTGCCGCTTCATCGATCTGCTTGATGCTCTTGTCGATCGCTTCGACGCTCGTCTTAGCTTCGGTTGGGAAACTCGAGGAGATGGGCAGCGTTTCGAGTTTTTTGATCTGTGCGGAGATTTCCTTGGTCGCCGAGCACACCTGTTTGGTCGCCTTTTCCTGCGAGGATTCGCCGCACGCAGCTAGGCCCAGCACGCTGACGAAGAGCGATGTGAGGACGAGCGTCTTACTGAAGGTCTTGAACATCACGGACTCCCCTCTTGCGTTTGACGGCCTTCACCGACTCGGGACTGCTGAGCCTACTTGCCCGGTCGATGTAGCGTCGACCGGCTTGGCTAGCCCACCAAACACCGGCACCTCGGTCATCGGTAAGGCTGCAGCCGCGTGACCGGGCTCCACCAGGGACGGGTTTCCCCTTGACGTGCGAGATAAGGTCACGCTCGCCGTAAAGCGCAGGTTCGCAGGCAGGGCACCGACCGCTCAGCGTGCATTATTTCGGACGTGGTGGGCTGTTTCGCTCGGGCGGCAGCCTGCGTCTCCGTGCCATCGAGCGCCGGACCTGGGAAGATTGCCGCGTGCCCTCCGGCGAAGAGCTGCCGCGCGCACGCCGATCGCTTGGCACCACGCGCATGGAAGCATTCAGCGACGGCGTGTTCTCGATCGCCGCGACGCTACTCGTGCTGGACATCGCGATTCATCCGCCCGGCACAGCACTCGAACAGGTGCTCAAAGCCTGGCCGTTCTACTTCGCGTATGTCGTCAGCTTCCTCACGATCGGCGCAGCCTGGCTGGGCCACACGCAGCTCACCGAGGGGCTCACGCGGACAGATCCGCTGTTGCTGCGCATCAACCTGCTGGTCTTGCTCGTGGTGGCGTTCCTGCCATTCCCGACGAAACTAGTCGCGGACGCCTTGCACTCCAACACAAGCGAGCGCGTCTTTGTGACGATGTACGGGCTGACCCTGCTGGCCATCCGGGTTCTTGGCTTCGCCCTCGATGCCTATGCGCGACGCGAGCACCTCTCCTCGCCCCCGCAAGCGGGCGAGGCGCAGCAGGACGAACCACTCGAACTGCTTCCCGTGCTCGGCGGGTACCTGGTCGCGATCCTCATCGGGCTCGTCGCACCACGAGTGGCCGTAGTGCTCTACTTCGCCGTCGCGCTTTACATGATCCTCTTCGAGGCGCTTCCACGACACCGGTCCCGTGCCCATGGGGTCCGCACGTGAGCGGCCAGCTGCCGGGCTGACCCGCTCAGGCCCAACTGTGCTCAGGCCTCGACGGCGGGTTGGCTGCCCTTTAGCGCGCTCGGTCCCCGGGCCCGATGCTCGTGCGCGGGCTCGCTCTCCATCTCTGGAGGTCGCACACCTGCCGCGGCGCGGTACCAGGTGGCGTAGCGGCTCACGAGCGGCGACGCCGAGAGGCCGTGGACGAGGACCGAGAGGCCCACGGTCAAATAGCAGGCCGTGAGGATCGTCGTGCCATGAGCCTGATGCGTGTCCTCGACGATCACCGCAAACACGATCGACGCGAGCCCGCGCGGACCGAACCAGCCGATGAACGCCACGGTCGGGGCTAGCGCCTTGGTGCCCAACAGGCAGAGGGCCACTGGCAGCATGCGAACGATCGTCAGGCTGAGCACGGCGTAGAGCGCGATCTGCCAGCTCACGTGCTCGAGCGCGGGGCCGAGCAGGACGGCACCGAAGATCAGGAATGTGACGGCGTCGAGTAGCGCTCCCGTCTCCTCGGTGAAGCCCATCGCTCCGGCGGAGTTCTCGCGGGCGATCAGGCCGAACAGCGCGCCTGCAGTGAAGGCAGCGATGAAGCCCGACCCACCGAGGGCCTCCGCGATCCCGTACGCGAGCACCGCCGCGGCCACCGGGATGATCTGCCGCCACTCATCGGCTATCAGGCGTCTGGCGCCGGCGGTGTTCACGATTGCCGCGGCGATCGCCCCCGCGATGATGCCGCCAATGAGCCCATAGCCGATCTCTTCGCCGATCACCTGCGCCGGATGGGCCGCGCCACCGGCTTCGGAGGAGGTCGCCAGAACGATCAACAGGATCGGGACGCAGATCCCGTCGTTCAGTCCGCTCTCGACGTTGAGCGACTGCCGCACACGTTGCGGAAGGCTTGGGTCCGTCACGACCGCGCTGCCGAGCCCCGCGTCCGTCGGCGCGAGGATCACACCGAGGATCAATGCCTCGCTCAGTGAGAACGACCCGAACAGGGCGAGTGCGACCAGCGCGCCCAGCGCGATCGTCAGCGGCAGACCGATACCGAGCAGGCGCACCGGCAGGGAGGCTTCCCGCCGCAGGGCCCTGAGGTCGATGCGGGAAGAATCTGAGAACAGCACCACCGCGAGCGTGGCTTCGGCCAGCCTCCGTACCGTCGAGCTCGTCGGCCCCACGATGAGGTCGTCGAGCACCAGGGGGCCCGCGAGAACACCGATAGCGACCACCACCATCGCCGGCGTGATCGGCGTGTTGGAAAGTCGCCGCGACACCGCCGCGACCAGCAGCAGCGCAAGGCCGACAGTCGCAAGCCCCCAATTCACGACGCCACCATACCCGGCAGCGCCCTGTGGCCGACATTGGACGCAAACGAGAGCGCGCGCTGTGCGCGTCCGCGGGATCTCGGGTACTTGCGGCATCCTTGTGCGGCGAACTCCCGCTGCGAGGTGTCGTGCGCCGGTATAGGATCTCGCCGTGCTTCGTGTGAAGCCGGTTTGACGCCCTAGAAGGAGGCCCAGATGTCATCACAACCAGCGGTACAGCCCAGCGAGTTCGAGGCGCTGTACGTACAGAGCGCCCAGGGGGTCACGAGCAGCGACGGCGAGTTCACGCTGCACGACCTCGCGCCCTCCACGCTGATGTTCTCCGACCGGCCCGAGCGCATCGTCGGACACCTCACGGCCGCCCAGTTCATAGAGGGCTGGGCAGACGGTGATAACAGCTTCCTCGACGATCCTCCCAACGCGGTTCTCTCGTTCCTCGAGGAGGGTGACCAGATGCCCGAGGACGTCGTCGTGACACTCACCAACCCCCGCCTGGACGGGACTAACCTGACCTACGGTGCAACCGTCCTTGAGGGAAAGGTGCCCGACAGCTCTGGGCCGTGCTCGCTGTTCATCGACCCGATCGGCCGACCGCTAAGCCCGGTATCCGTGTGTGGTGTTCGCCGACGGCAGAACCGGAGAGCCAGGCGCTAAAGCTCCCTTGTGGGAGGCAGGGTGGCGGCCTGTACCCCGCGGCGCCGGGCATCACCTCGGCGCGCTACTGCTTTGCGGGGAGGCTGTCGGGAAAAGCTGTGAGGGCGGGTCCGTGGTGGTCGTGGGGGCTTCGGCCCCGGGTGCGAGGGGCTGGATGATTGGGCTGCCTGCGGGGCCTCTCAGGGCGCTGCGGCCGCTAATCGGTGGCGGTGCAGCTTCAGGAGGTTGTGGGTCGCTGCCTGGAGCCGCCACTCCGACTCCGCAGCCGCCCTTCCTCGTCGTTGGAAGCGACGAAAGCCGCGGTTGAACTTGTTCTGAGCGAAAACGGGCTCGACCGTCGCCATCCGTCTTCGATATACGGTCTGGCCGAGCTCGGTCTGCAGCACTCGCCGCATGTGCGCATACAGGCCCTTGTTCCACCCCGGCCTGATGCCTTTGCGTGTTCGGGAATCGGGCGGGATCAATACCTGGATGTGCTTGTTGGCGACGATGTGCTCCATCTGCTGCTTGTGCCAATAGCCAGGGTCGGCGAGGACCGTCTCGGGTGACTCGCGGACACCAGCCTTCCCCAACTCGCTGATGGTGACGTCGACCATCGGCTCGAGGTGACCGAAGTCAACGGTCTCGACGCTGATCTCGGCGGCGACGATGATCTGTTTATCGTTCACGGCCGCCTGCGCGTTGTAACCCTGAATCGCCGGCTGGCCTTTGGTGCGCATGATTCGCGAGTCGTGATCAGTGGTGTTGATCGTCCCAGCGGGCGTCTCAGGCGGCGCGTAAGGATCCGGCGGGCGGCTTAGTCTGGGCGGCCTCCGGGATGTGCCGACAGGTTCGGCTCATCTGGCCTCCATCTTTCGGGCACGGTAGACGATGTCTGCGGGGATGCGTCCTTGTGTGAGTCTGCCGTGGTGCATGCGGTCAGTGTTGTAGAAGTGCAGGTAGGTGTCGAGCTCTCTTTTCAGTCCGGTGTAGCGGGGATATAGGTAGCGCGCGAACGCTGGTCTCCAGCACTCATCCAGGATCGTCTTGTGCAGTGCCTCGACGTGTCCGTTGGTCTGTGGGCGTCCTGCGTAAATGCGGGTGTGGCGTACCTTCAACGCGTCAACGGTCTTCGTGAAGTCGCCCTTGAACTCGTTGCCGTTGTCGCTGAGTATCCTCTCGAGCTTCCAGCCGGTGGCCTTCAGCTCCCTAGCGACACGCTGAGCGAGCTTGCTGGCCTGTGTTGCGGTGGGGTTGCCTTGTTTGCAGATCACGAGCTCTGCCCAGGCGTAGGAGGAGGCGATGTCGATAGCGGTGAGCTGCCAGATCGCGCCGTCGGTGCCGCGCAGGCGCCCGACGTAGAAGCAGTCGATCCCGACCAGCTCACCAGGATGATCGACGTCGATATGCCGCTCTGGCTCTGGCGTTCTCGGCGGCTCATAGGGAGCTGCGTAGCCCGCGATCAACCCGAGGCGCTTCGCGCGGGTGTTCAGCCCGTGGCGACAGAGCACCTTCCACACGCCATTCGCGGAGACGATGATCCCGCCCCACTTCTCGCGGGCCAGCTCCGAGGAGACTCGTCTGGGCCCGAGCCCGGGATGAGCGATCGAGAACGACACGATCCTCTCCTCGACCATCTTCGCCAGCTGATTAGGCATCTGCGGCCGGCGGCGCTCCCGGGGCCTGAGCATCTCCAGGCCGTACCGGTCGACCTGGCGCTTCCAGGCGTAGTAGGTGCAGCGGTGCACCCCGAACGTCCGGCATGCTGCCGAGACGTTCGTCCTCGCTGCCTCCGCGAAAAGCTGCTGGCGGTAGCCGAACAGCACGTCATCCTTGGTCATCAGGCTCAACCTTTCTCTTCACTTGGCGGTGAAGGAGGCAGCCTGAGCCGAGGCACGGACGGGTTCCCCGATCCGGGAACCCGTCCAAACCTCAAAGACCTATCGAGCCCCCAACTGTCGGGAGCACCCGGAGACAGCCCAGCTTAGCCGCCGACCTAACCGATCCCGCCCGGTTTCCCGGTAGGTGTCATAGGCGGCGTTCGTTTCCAGTTCCGCCCGATGGTTTTCCTCCAGGCGGCGCTTTGACTCTTGCAGGCGCTCAGGCCGCGGGCCGGCGATCGGCCGCGCCTTCTGGCGGCGCTTTTCATCGAGCTGTCGGCGCGCCTCCCGCTGCCACCCACGGCGGCCCTGCTCACTGTTGACCAGCCGCTCGCGATCATGTCCAACGTCACGACCGGCTCCTGAGCATCTGAGCTCCCCTCGTGGTCAACCGCCGCGCGCTCGGCGTCGAGGTCTCGCTTGGCCTCCCGGAAAGCTCGCCGGCGGCCCTCGCGCGTGCGCAGCTGCTCGGGTAGCTCATCGCCGCACGCGTCGCCGAACAGCTCATCCTCGCGCCGATCGGTCTCCGCCGCCTCGGCCAGGATCTCGCGCACGATCCGCTCATAGCTCTGGTTCGCATCCATCGACGCGTTCGCCGACACCTTCGTGCCGTCGACCGCGATCACACCCACCTCCACCAGCCCGGCCTTCCTGCACAGCGACAGCACCGAGCTGAACAGACCGCTCAGCGCCCTCTCATGCCGGCAACGGAACTCCGCGATCGTCGAGTGATCCGCTACCAAGTTCGCGCAGATCACCCGATAGGCCACGTCCTCACGACACGCCCGCTCGATCCCCCGCGACGAGCGACTCCCGCGCGCGTACGCGTAAAGCACCAGCGCCACCATCATCTTCGGGTCATACGCCGCACGCCCATGACCGTCAACGCGATAGTCGCCATAGAACTGATCCAGGTCCAGCTCCCCGACCGAGTCGAGGACGCTCCACACCAGGTGATCCTCAACCACCCAATCCACAAGCGACGACGCCATCAAATACGCCTGATCCCGATCACAAGCAATGAAGTTCTGGGGCATCCCAGAATTGAATAAGCCGCGCCGGATGAACCCCCTTTCCCGACAGCCTCCGGGCCGAGCGAGGGCCGGGGTGAGGGCCGCGCGCACGCCTGCTCCGGACGATTGCAGCAACCAGCCCTCGATGATTGGAGACCCTCGCATCCGCGCGATTGCGATAGCGGCTAGTCGGGGACGCCAAACGGGGGGCGCCCGCCGCGATCTCCGCCCCGAGGATCAGCGGGAGCGGCTCTGCGCCATCAGACTCGGCCGCGTTCCGCAAGCCAAGCGACCCCCTCCGTTCGTCCCGGACTTTGGGAGCTAACGTCAGGCCGCCCACTTCCGACGCCGCGTCGGCGAGGCCGCGCTCGAGCCGCTCTGGTGTGGCGGCGTATCGATTTCGGGATCAAGTTGCTCCCGAACTGCTCCCGAACCGTACGGAAGCCACCGATCCGCGTGCCCAACGCCGTGCACTCGCTTGCACCAGTTTGCAGCCGCTTTGCAGGGACTTTGCACTCCGTTGCACTTCCCTGCATCAGCGGCTAATCAGTCGGGGAGACAGGATTCGAACCTGCGACCGCCCGGCCCCCAGACGATCTGTGCGGTTTCTCCGCCATCCCTGTGTCGAGAAGCCAGCGGGCGCGGTCGGCGACGCTTAGAAAGCCGTCCACGGCCTCGCCCGCGAGCGATCTGCGCAGCCCCGGTGCCGCAGCCGATACGAGCCGGCACGGATAGAAACAAGGGCAGCCAAAGCTCCACCTTCTGAAAGCAGTTGCGTGACCCGGCCACTCTCAGGCGAAAGGCGCAAGCCACCCGAACCGACGCGGGTGGCTCCTACAAACGGCACGGACGAGCGGTCAACGGCCACACGCTCAAGGCCGCTAAACAGCGCCTGAGGGCGAAGACTGTTGGCGTTTGTCGCGCAGGCCAGTCTTCACATTTCCAGTGCAGCTCGTATAAGCGCAGCACACGAACGACCGACGGACGTCATCTCGATGCGCCAGAATCCAGGACATGTGGACGGAGCTGGATCTTTGACCACTGCAGCGCAAGCGGCAGCATCTCGCCAAAATGGGTGCCATGGTCGTGGACCTGTCACAGCCGCGGGCAAGCGGCGATCAGCCCGCAACGCGACGAAGCACGGCATCCTCACCGCTGATGTCTGCGCGGGTGACACCTGCGAGCAAGGCGCTGCGTTCGAGGCTCTGCTCGATCAGCTCTGCAGCGAGCTAGCGCCCTCGTCGCTGCTGGAGTCGCTCCTGGTCGAACGTATAGCCGCTGCGCTGTGGCGAACCCGGCGAGTGCTGGCCTTCGAGGCGGGCACGGCGCTGGAGCGGGATCACACTCCTGAGCCAGAGACGGTCCGGCTGCTCAGGGAACTGGACAGCGGCAATCCGAGCGATCCAGAGGCCCTCGAGCGCGGCCGCGCGCTGGCGCGTGCGCTTGCACCGGCAAATGCGGTCGAAGTCGCGAGCCGCTACGAGGCGCACCTGACGCGCGAGATCGGCAGGCTGCTGACGCAGCTTGAACAGGCCCGTCGCCTGTCGGCATTGGCTGCGCCCGGCGAGTGACGCCCTTAGACCAACTGGGAAGTCGCATAACCGGGTGTCGTTCCAGCGGGTGATCGCCGTCGCTCGCGGCGAACAAACCGCCGCCAAACTTAAGGCGTCAACAACCTTCGGCCACGACTCGCCTCGGGTTCGTGTCGCAGAAACGGGTGCAGCGGCCCGCCCGCCGCGCCGGCCTTCCTAGACCCGGTGTCGTCGGACGCGTTCTCGTGGCGTGCCGCAGCTCTCGCAATCGCGAGATTTGGCGCTTGTTGTCTCGAACCTTGCTGCTCAAAGGCAAATTCACAGCAGAGGTGCCCGGTATGGTGATCTCGACGGCTGGTCCGTCGTTAGGCATCGCGCGTCCCCTCCCGCGTATCGGCCCCCGGCCGAACTAGAGGCGTACCATCGCCAAGATGCGGGGATGCGTCAGCGTCGCGGTTGCAGTGGTGGTGACGAGCGCCTGTCTGCCCTGCGATGGCTTCGCTAGAGCGGACACCGTGGCGACGGCCTATCAGACCTTCACTCCCCACGGACGCATCACCTTGCGCATGCGGTCCCGCCCAGGCTTCTGCTTCTTCGCATCGCTTGCGACCCTGCGATGGGACGCGTGGCGCTGCGAGGCTGGCAACTACATCCACGATCTCTGCTTCGGCTCCGCTCGGGCCTCGGGGTCCTGGCGGCGCCAGGATGCTCAACGCGGTTCAGGGCGGGTTGCGCCATCGTTAGCCTCTCGCTAGCCATGTTGGGAGCACGCTACGCGGGCTGGGGCCCCGACGGGTGCATGAAGGCACCGACGAGCCAGAACAGGGGGAAGAAGATCCCGAAAAAGAACATCCACCCGTGACCGTGCCTCAGCGTCGAAAAGCCGAGCGTGAAGAGCACGAGCAAGTACAAAAAGACTCCGCCGATTCCGATTCCCCACCACATGATGCCCCCCTTTGGCGGCAACGCCGCCGGTCGTTTAGTCGTACTGTCAACCTACACTCAGGAGAAGGGCCGCGCCTCGGCAGCCTCTCGCGGACTGGTGGGGGCGAACTACTTGGCGCTCGTGGTCGAGAACCCGCACGTGACAAGCTACCGCTGGCTGTCGCCTCGTCGAGTTTGGGTTTCTGGAGCGAGGGGTCGCCGAGGAGGACGAATGCCCCCACGCAGCGACGGGGCGCGCGTAGAACTGTGTAGCCCGCTCGCCCAGCTGGAGGCCGCTCTTGCAGAACGCAAGTCCCATCACGGGCAGCCAGACGAGGGGGAGCACGAGCCCGACCAGCACCACGACACCGATCAGGGCGATCTCGAGCTCAGTCTCGACCAGCGAGCGTCCGCTGGCACGTACTTATCCGCAGTGCAGTCGCACCCGTCCACGGATGCAGGGCCAGTCCTCGCCTGAAAGCCTGACCCCGAGGGTGGCGGCGGCCCGCATGAGCGACCCCGTTGGAGGGGCGAAATGTGGCATCTCTGATCGAGATCGCCTGTCCGAGAGGAGCGAACGACAGTGAGCACAGAGACGGTGGATGTCCTGGTCGCCCCCTACGAGAACCTCGAGGCTGCCCAAGCCGACTTTGACGCCGTCACGGAGCTCGTCCGGGCGAAGAAGGTCAAGGTCGAGGGCGTCATCCTCATCGAGCATCGCGCCGACGGCGAAGTAAACCTGGTGAGCGCGGGCGATCAGATGGGCCGCAAGGGTGCCCTCCGTGGGAGCGGGGTCGGCCTTGTCGCAGGGATCTTCGCGCCGCTTCTGCTTCCTTCGCTGGTGGCGACCGGGGCGGTCGCGGGCGGCTTGGTCGGCAAGTTCGCCGAGTATCGGCTGAAGAGCGGGCTCGGCGAGAAGATTGGCGAGAAGCTGCCGCCGGGCTCGGCGGGCATCATCGCGGTGTTCCCGAGCGAGCACCGTCTGGCGATTGAGCAGACGCTCGCGGGTTCGCCGGCGAAGTCAGTCGTCGTGTCCAACGACAGCGGTCTGATGAAGCCTTTGCAGGACTCGCTGGCGGAGGCGATGCACAAGTTCGAGCCCGACCGGACGAGGCTGCCGATCCCGGACCGCGCTTTCGGAGGCACGGCGGGGCGCACGATGGACCAGTCGGTGGTCGATTGGTCGATGATCCCCGGACCGAAGCCTCCCGATGATGCCCCGAACGTGCTGGTCGTTCTCATCGACGATGCCGGCTTCGGCGGTCCCGAGACGTTCGGTGGCGCTATCAAGACGCCGAACCTCACGCGAGTTCAGAAGATGGGGGTGACGTACAACCGGTTCCATGTCACCGCGGTTTGCTCCCCTACCCGCGCGGCTTTGCTGACGGGGCGCAACCACCATCGGGTGGGCATGGGGGGAATCGCAGAGTTCCCCGGCCCGTTTCCGGGCTACACGGGCGCTCGACCGAAGAGCTGCGCCGCCCTCCCGCGGATTCTGCGAGACAACGGCTACGTCACCGGCGGGTTCGGCAAGTGGCACCTCACACCGGGGCGCGCCATGGGCGCCGCGGGCCCGTTCGATAACTGGCCGGCGGCGTGGGGCTTTGACCACTTCTGGGGCTTCCTTGGCGGCGCCACAGGCCAGTACGACCCGACCATCACCCAGGACAACACGATCGTCGGCGTGCCGGAGGGGAAGGACGGCAAGCTCTACTACCTCCCCGACGACATCACCGACAAAGCCGTGGAGTGGCTGCACGCGGTCCGTGCGCAGAACACCGAGACGCCGTGGTTTCTGTACTACTCGACAGGCTGCAGCCACGCCCCGCACCACGTCGGCAAGAAGTGGGCGGACAAGTACAAGGGCAAGTTTGACGGCGGCTGGGACAAGTACCGCGAACAGACCCTCAAGCGCCAGAAGAAACTTGGCATCGTTCCGCCGGACACCGAGCTGACCGAGCGCCCCGAGCTCTACCCGGCGTGGGATTCGCTCACCGATGCACAGAAGAAGCTCTACGCCCGCCAGATGGAGGTCTTCGCCGGCTATTCCGAGAACGCGGACTGGAACGTCGGCCGGCTGCTCGACGAGCTCGCCGAGATGGGCGAGCTCGAGAACACGCTGATCCTCTACATCTGGGGTGACAACGGTGCCAGCATGGAGGGCACGGTCACCGGCTCGTTCAACGAGACGACCTTCTTCAACGGTGTCGTGCTTGACGCCGAGCAGCAGCTCAAGATCATCGATAAGTTCGGTGGCATCGAAGCGCTGGGGGACTTCCACACAGCGCCGCACTTCGCCGCGGCATGGGCCCACGCCAACAACACCCCGTTCCAGTGGGGCAAGCAGATGGCCAGCCACCTGGGCGGCACCCGCGACCCGATGGTCGTCGCCTGGCCGCAGCGGATCAAGCGCGACCGCAAGCTGCGGACACAGTTCACGCACTGCATCGACGTCGCGCCGACCGTCCTGGAGCTCGTGGGTATCCCCGAGCCCGAGGCGGTCGACGGAATCGAGCAGGAGCCAATGGACGGCACGAGCTTCGCCTACACCCTCGACGACGCGAATGCCGCCGAGCGCCACACGGTCCAGTACTTCGAGAACTACGGCAGCCGTGCCATCTACAAGGATGGCTGGTGGGCCGCCGCCAAGCTAGACAAGATCCCGTGGGACCTCACCCCCGAGACCTTGAAGCGGTTCGCGCCCGGCACGTACGACCCCGAGCAGGACGTCTGGCAGCTGTACCACCTCCCTGAAGACTTCTCGCAGGCCGAGGACCTCGCGGCTAAGCACCCCGACAAGCTCGCAGAGCTCAAGGAGCTGTTCTGGCAGGAGGCGGAGCGCAATCGCGTGCTCCCACTGCTCGGGGGCTTCGCGCCGTTCTTCGGCATCCTCCCGCCGCTGCCGACCGTCACCCGCTTCACCTTCGCAGGCGACGTCCAGAACATCGGGCCGACCATGCTCCCCCGCATCCAGGGGCGCTCCTACACCATCGAGGGCCATCTGCATGTGCCGGACAACGGCGCCGAGGGTGTGATCGTCGCCAACGCCGACTTCATCGGCGGGTTCGCCCTCTGGATCGACGACAAGGGCCACCTCAACCACACCTACCAGTTCCTTGGAGTTGAGACCTACAAGCAGACCTCGACGCGGCCCGTACCGGGCGGGAACGTGATCGTGAAGATGCGATTCGAGGCCGACGAATCCAAGCCGGGAGCCGGGGGCCGCGTCACCCTATGGGCCAATGACAAGAAGATCGGCGAGGGCGACATGCCGCAAACTATCGCCATGCTCTTCACGACCTACGCCGGCATGGACATCGGCCGCGACAACGGCGGCGTCGTCGACCTCGCCTACGAGGACAAGGCGCCCTACGCATTCACCGGCACAGTGAAGAAGGTCGTATTCGACCTCAAGCCAGCCCACCCCGAGCACGAGCAAGCGCTGCACGAACACGCGAGCATCCACGCCGTCGCGCACGGAGTCGCCTCGTAGGCGCCACCGCCAGCGGAGAATCCGGGAGAGCGGGGCAGTCGGGGGGAGTGCGGGCGAAGGTGCTGCGGTCCGGTCACGCCGCGCCTCCTTGATCTCCTCCTCGCCGCGTTCCGCTTTCGCCGGGTGCATTTCTGGATAGTGGAAGGTGACATACCGGTGGTCGCGCAGCCACTCGCCCACGTCCGATCCAGCCTGATGCCATCCATTACCCGCGAACACTCGTACTGCGTCTCCGTCGGGGACTTCGAAGTGATCGACACCTCGACCAGCCACGTCGGCCCGTGCTTGTCGCTCAAGCCCTTGATCCGGTCCCAGAGCGTTAGCGGCTCTGAGGTCCGTTTTTCCTGCGTAGACGAGCAATTTTCTTGGACTGCGTCAAAGCGCGGAAAACGGCCAACTTGTGCTCATTTCGGCGGGTATTGGGTACATGAGAGCGGTGGATTCATCCGGTCGGCGCAACACGATCGTTTTTTCGTGTCGCGTGATCGGAGAATGAGATGGCTAAGAGAAGGGGTCCTCGCGGGCCGTATCGGTTGTTGACGCCGACGGAGCGCGCGGAGATCGAAGCGCGGTTTCGCGCTGGCGCGCGCGTCAGGGAGGTGATGGCGCGGTTCGGTGTGCCGCACACCTCCGCGTGTCGTATTCAGGCTGAAACGGCGCTCACGCGACCGCGAGTGGTGTGTTCGGCGCATCGGCTGTCGTTTGAGGAGCGGGAGCGGATCTTCGTCGGGGTTTGTCGGGGCGAGAGCGACAGCGAGATCGCGAGGGCGCTCGGTCGGCATCGGTCCACGGTCGGGCGGGAGATCCGCAGGTGCTCAGAGCGCCGGCAGTATCGGCCCCTTCAGGCCGAGCGCGTCGCGCGGCGGCTCGCGCGGCGACCGAAGGCGACGAAGCTGTCGAGCTGCCCGCAGCTTGTGACGGCGGTCCAGGACGGTCTCGAGCGGCGCTGGTCGCCGCAGCAGATCTCGGCCAGACTGAAGGTCGACCATCCCGACGATGAGGGGATGCGGATCAGCCACGAGACGATTTACCGGTCGCTGTATGTCCAGTCGCGCGGCGAGCTGCGCCGACAGCTGACCGCGAACCTGCGGACCGGCCGCTCGACCCGCCGCTCAAGCGGTCGCATCCACGCACGCGAGCGAATCGCCGAGATGGTCCCGATCGCCGAGCGCCCACCGGAGGTCGATGAGCGTCGCGTTCCCGGCCACTGGGAGGGAGACCTGTTGATCGGTGCCGCGAACAAGTCGGCGATCGCGACGCTGGTCGAGCGCCAGACCCGCTATGTGCTCCTTGCCCGGCTCGGGCACGATCGCAGCACCGCAAACGTGGTCCAGGCGCTCAAGGCACGCATCACCGAGCTGCCCGCGCATCTGTTGAAGTCACTGACCTGGGACCAGGGCCAAGAGCTGAGCGCCCACAAGCGCTTCACCAGCGACACCGGCATCCAGGTCTACTTCTGCGATCCCCGCTCTCCGTGGCAACGCGGATCGAACGAGAACACCAACGGGCTGCTGCGTCAATACCTGCCACGCAAGTTCGACTTGGCTGCGCGCAGCCAAGTCGAACTAGACCAGATCGCCGCCGAGCTCAACGGCCGTCCCAGACAAACCCTCCAATGGAGCACACCAGCTGAGAAGATGGAGGCACTGTTGCGTTGACCGCTTGAGGCTGCCAGCTCCATGGGCCAATCGTGTGGGTGAAGGACGTCACTGACTGATCTAGTTGCAGCGTGTTGATCCGGTTCTTGGGCGCGGCACCTATCACGCGAAAGCAGTAGCGCATCGCGCGTCGCCGTCATTGTTCGCTCCTCTGCGTGTCAGTGTCGGCGATGCCGGGTGGCACGACCTTGCCCCGGTCGATGTCCTGTGAGAGTCGCTGTTTCGCGGCGAGGCTGCCCTCGTCGAGGACTCCGGAGCCCGCCGCGTAAGCGATCGCGTCACCGCCCCTGCCGCGCAGCACCACGGCGCACCCGACGGCGATCAGCGCACCGGCGAGCGGCCCTACGACGTACACCCAGTAGCTCGTGAAGTCCCCGCTCACCAGCGCGGGTCCGAACGAGCGCGCCGGGTTCATCGAGGTGCCGCTGACCGGCGCCGACCACAGCCCGGCCAGGGCGATGTACCCGCCTACGCCGAGTGCCGCGATCGCGCCAACGTTCTGCGCCGCCGACGCCGTCCCGAGAATGACACTGACTAGGAGTGCAGTGAGCGCGATCTCCATGAGCAGCGCCTGCCAGTCTTCGTAGCCCGGGCCAGGGAGGGTCGCCCCGAGGTGCTGGATGTTGCCGAACACCGCGAGCAGGAACAGGCAAGCGAGGCTGGCACCGATGAGCTGGATGATGATGTAACCCGGCACGCGCTTCCAGGGGAAGTCGCCGCGCAGCGCGAAGGCCAGCGAGACGGCCGGGTTCAGGTGGGCTCCGGAGATCGCGCCCATGAACAGGATGATCGCCATGACCATGAGACCGGGCGCGACGACCGCAGCGGCAAGGCTGATCTGACCCTGACCATGGAGGATCCCGCCGCCGGCGGCCACGAGCACTAGCGCGAATGTGCCGAGCAACTCAGAGAAGAGCCTGCGCCACTCCAGTCGCGGGTCGTCGAAGTCGGCCCTCGACCCAAACTCGAGCGTAAGCAAATGTCGGCTCCGCGGACCGAGCAACCCGAGAACAGGGTCCTCACCGGGAGGGACGGACTCGTTGTGTGTCAGCGCGTTATCTGCCATGGTCAGCAACCTAGGTCTGCGTGCCCGGGTCGGTATCCGTACTTCCCCTTGCATCTCTACGGAGGCCCACAAGCCGTCGACGTGTCATCTCATCTCGCTGACCTCGGCCTCTTGGGGATCGGCGCCGAGCCTTGTGCGTGAGCACATCCCGGTTACGCCAGATCGATCCAGCACCCCTGTGGTGGCGGCCCGCGCGCAGTTGCCCATCACGATCAGTCGTAGGCGTGCTCATCCCGAGATCTCCGCAAGGCGCTCGGTGAGGATGATGCGTCCCGCGGCCTCGATCAGCGCCAGGTGGGAGAAGGCCTGGGGAAAGTTCCCTAGGTGCCTGCCGGTGGCAGTGTCGAACTCCTCGGCATAGAGCCCGAGCGGCGAGGCGACCCGCAAGAGCTTTTCCATGAGGTCGCGGGCGCGCTGCTGCTCGCCCACGATCGCCAGGCCGGAGACCAGCCAGAAGGAGCAGATCAAGAAACTCCCCTCCTTGCCGGACATGCCATCGTCAGTCTCGCCGGTACGGTAGCGCAGGACGAAGCCGTCCTCGGTGAGATCGTCGGCGATCGCAAGCACGCTCGCGCGCAGGCGCTCGTCCGTTCCGGGCAGGAACCCGAAGATCGCCGCCAGCAGGTTGGAGGCATCCAGCGCGTCGGTGTCGTAGTGCTGGCGCAGCACCCCCGCGTCGGTAAGACCGTGGGCGAGGATGTCCGCCTTGATCTCCTCGGCGGTCGCCTGCCATTTGGCCTGGAGTGCGGCGTCGCCGCGAATCTCGGCGAGCTTCCCCGCGCGGTCCATCGCGACCCAGCACATGAGCTTGGAAGAGACGTAGTGCTGCGGCTTGCCCCGCGCCTCCCAGATGCCCTGGTCGGGCTTGCGCCAGACGTTCGTCGCGCATTCAGCCTGCGCCTGCACGAGCGGCCACAGCCGCCGCGGTAGCCGTTCGCTGCGGCGGGTGTGCAGCAGGATCGAGTCCAGCGCGGCGCCGAACACGTCGTTCTGGCGCTGGTCGAAAGCCCCGTTGCCGATCCGCACGGGGCTCGCTCCGGCGTAGCCCGAGAGGTCCTCGCGCGTGGACTCCGTCAGATCGCGCCGTCCGTCGATCCCATACATGATCTGCAGGGCGCCGTCGTCGTTGGGTTCGAGGTCGGCGACGAACTGCATGAACTCCTCGGCCTCCCAGTCAAGGTTCAGATAATGGAGTGCCTGCAACGTGAAGGTCGAGTCGCGCAGCCACGTGTACCGGTAGTCCCAGTTGCGCTCGCCCCCGGGTGTCTCCGGCAGCGAGGTCGTGAGCGCCGCGACGGTCGCGCCGGTCGGCATGTACGTCAGGCCCTTGATCGCAAGCGCCGACCGTTGGATCGGGTCGCGCCACCGGTGGTCGGGTAGACGGGCGCGCCCCAGCCATCCGCGCCAGTAGCGGGTGGTCGCGGCCAGGCGCTCGTTGGCCTCATCTATGTTCTGGGGCGCGGCGAGTTCCTCGGCCCAGGACAGCGAGCAGTAGATCTGCTCGCCTTGCCTGAGCACATGCCGGGCCCGGACCCAATCGCCCTCGGCGCCGACCGCCATGTCCGTCTGGAGCCTGATCGTCACCTCCTCGCCGCTCGCGTCGGCTCTGTGGCCCTCTTCGGTGAGCGACCACTGGCCCGGAACCCGTCCGTAGTCGAAAACCGGTTCGCACGTCAGCTCCATCTCTACCTCCCCGTCCAGGCAGATCGCGACGCGGACGAGCAGGTGATCGGCGTCTTCGTCAGCCGGAGGGCGGGTGTGCGGAGTGATGAGATCCTCGTGTGTACGGCGTCCCAGGGTGAGGCCCTCGCGCACGAGCACCCAGCCGGTCGTGGTCTTCCAAGTGGTCAGCAGGATGTTGGTACCGGGCTCGTAGACGCGTGCCGACGGCACGTTGATCCCGAAGGGTCCGAAACGGAAGGCCCCCGCCTCGCGATCGAGCAGCGTGCCGAACACGCTCGGAGCGTCGAAGCGCGGGACGCAGAGCCAGTCGATCGTCCCGTCCAGTGCCACGAGCGCGCCTGTGTGGCAGTTGGAGAGGAACGCATAGTCGGCGATCGGCGGAAAGGGCGACGGCATCGCCGCGCTCTGCGGTGTCGCCGCGCCCCGCGGCGTCGCCGGCTGTTCGCCGGCGTCCCGCGCAGTTGCGCGTGCGCTCTTGACGGTGCCCGTGCTTTTGGCGGCGCCCGCGGTCTTGGCGGCGCCGGACTTAGCCTTGGTTGACCTGGCCGGGCTCATGACTCCCCCCACGGGCCGCGAGACCTACCGGACCCCGCAACCAGCTCGTCTCCCGCGGCCGGACCGCAGGAGCCTGGGGCATACGGATGTACGGGCGCGGCTTGGGGCTCGTCGTAACGATTCCCGCGACCGACAATTGATCGTTGAGGTCGTACCGTTGTGCTCATTCTCTCGTCCTTTCGATGCCTGGCGGCCGGGGATCAAAGCGCGATCTCGTAGTGTCGCCAACACCGGGCCGATTTGGTCAAGCCTTGACGCACGGCAGCGGTCGTGGCATTCTGCACAACGACGCCGGTCGCCAGCTTGTGTTGAACCTTGGGGGGCATTTCGGTGGCGGACCTTTCCTTGAGCTCATCGGTGCGCGCTTCTTCTAACGGCAGCACCATCATCACAGTTGCGGTGCCGTGCGTTATCGGTCGTGCGAAATGTTCACCCGGGTGATCGGAGCGACTGCAAAAGAGTGACTTCGCAGAGCGCGCCCACCGATCATCCGAACTCCCGGCTCATCGAGCCGAAGCTGCTGCCGCCCCGGATTCAGCCGGGAATGCTGCGCAGGGAACGCCTGCTTCAGATGCTCGGCAGCGACGGTGGGCCGGCGCTCACCGTGATCAACGCGCCCGTCGGCTACGGCAAGACCACCCTCCTGCGATCCTGGTGTACCGAGCGGCCCGAACCCGTCGTCTGGATCACCCTGGACGCGGCCGATGACGACCCGGCGCGCCTGTGGACACACATTGCAACTGCCGTCGAGCGGATCGCTCACGGCCTCGGACAGAGCGCGCTGACGTCTCTAAACGTTCGAGGTGTGCCGATCGAGACACCTGTCGACGAGCTGATGAACGGTCTCGTCGCATACGGCCGGCCGCTCGTGATCGTGCTGGACGACCTCCATGCCGTCAAGAGCGAGACTTCGCTTCGAGCGATCGGACATGCGATCAAGCGGCTGCCTCCCAACGCCCGCCTGTTGGTCTCGACGCGCTCGGATCCGGCGATCAGCCTCGCGCGCCTGCGGGCACGAGGGGCGCTCACGGAGATTCGCGCGCGAGAGCTGGCCTTCACGGTCGAGGAGACGCGTGAGCTGATGCTGCGCGAGGACATCGCCTTGTCTTCTACAAGCGTCGAGCTGCTCACTGAGCGAACGGAGGGTTGGCCCGCAGGGTGCTACCTAGCGGCGCTGTGGCTGCGCGACCTCAACAACCAGGACGAGGGTGTACGGGCCTTCGCGGGGAGCGCTCGACACGTCGCCGACTACCTGGCAGATGAGGTTCTCGCCACGCTGGCGCCCGAGACCCGGGACTTCCTGGTGCGCACCTCCGCCCTCGGGCGGTTCACGCCCGAGCTATGTGACGCCGTCCTTCGCCGCGAGGACTCGGCCGTGCTGCTCGCGGAGGTCTCGCGCTCGAACCAGTTGCTGGTCGCTCTGGATGCGCGCGGGGGGTGGTACCGCTATCACCACCTCTTCCGCGAGCTTCTGCAACTGGAGCTCGCGCGCGAGGACGCGTGTGAGCTGCACCTCGGCGCGGCGGCTTGGTACCGCGCCGAGGGGCTCATAGAGGACGCGATCGAGCACGCCGCCGCCGCGGGGGACGCCGAGACCGTGGCCGAGCTGCTCGTCGAGAACGACCGCGAGTTCGTCTGGGGCGGGCGAATAACCCAGTTCCTGGCCTGGTTGCGGAGGCTCCCGTCCGAGCTGCTCTTGCAGCACCCTTCCCTGCCGGCGGCAGGCGCGGTGGCGGCAGCGCTGCTGGGGCGCCCTGAGGTCGAAGTGCGGCGCCTGCTTGGGATCGCGGAGCGTGCACGCAAAGAGCGACCACAGCTTTGGTCCCCGTATGTCGAGGTAATCGTTGAATCGACGCGTGCCGCGCTGATCGAGCGGGGCGATGTGGGTGCGGCCGTCGGGCATGCTCGTCGCGCGGTCGCGGCGGCCGCTTCGGGCGCCACCGTCCTGAGCACCGGCACATTGGCGAGCCTGACCCAGGCGCTCTTCTTCGCTGGCGATCTCGCCGAGGCCCGACGCATCGCGCTCCAGGCAGTCGAACACCCCGATGCGCTGGACAATCCCGAAGGCTACGTCGGAAGCCTCGGGCTTCTTGCCCTGCTCGACGCGGAGGAAGGGCGAAGCGAGAGTGCCGAGGCGTGGGCTCGACAGGCGCTTAGCTTCGCGCGCGCGCGATTCCAAGCCAGGCTTTGGACGGCGTCGCTGGCCCACCTCGGGCTTGCTCTGGCCCTCACCGCGACGGGATCGCTCGACCAGGCCGAGCGCGAGGCGCTGCGCGGCGAGCAGCTGCGAAGGGCGCCACAGCCAAGCGTCGGTCACGCTCACGCCCTCCTGGTGCTCGCGCAAGTCCGTATCGCACGCTCACGACTCGCGCCGGCACTAAAGGATCTCGAGCACGCGCGTAGGGCGATCGCCGAGTTTCCCGATCCCGGACGTCTACCGGCGATCGCGGCCACGGTCCAGCAAGACCTCGCGGCAGCCCGAGCGCATGTCGGGGCTAGCCACATGGTCGAGCAGCCCAGTGCCGCTGAGCTGAGCGTGCTGGGCTGCCTCGCACGTGGTCTCTCCCGACGCGAGATCGCCGCGGAGCTCTACATCTCACTGAACACCGTTAAGACCCACATCCGCGAGCTGTACCGCAAGCTGGGCGCAACATCGCGAGAGGAAGCGGTCGCGCACGCAGAGGCGCAAGGCCTTCTCGATCTCAGCGAATCACCCGGGTGATTCTCCCGATCGTCGGGCGGACCCAGGTGGGAGTGCGGAATGCTGCACTCTGGAATGTCAGCGGGTCGCTACAGCATCGTCGTGAAGGAAGAACTGGGACCGCGCTATCTGTCGGCCTTTGAGGGGCTGGAGGTTCACGCCGCAAATGGTGAGACAGAGATCAGCGGACCGATCACCGATTCGTCGCATCTCCAGGCAGTGCTCGAGCGGATCGCTGGCCTAGGGCTCACGCTCAACAGCGTCACCCCACTGGAAAACGGAGAGCACGTTGGCTGAGGCGCGCACCCCACGAGGCCGAGCTGGCTACCCGAAAAGGACGGTTGTTTTGATTGAGGCAAGGTTCAGACTATCGAGAGGAGGACGCTATGAACGATGTTGATGTGCTTGGCCCGGTCGACTACCTGGTGGTCGAGTTCCCGGCGGAGAAGGCCAACTTCTCCGGTGAGATAGCGGCTGAGCTGAAGGATCTGGTGGAGCGCGGCGTGGTGCGCGTGCTCGATCTCCTCCTGCTCAGAAAGGATGCGGACGGATCCGTCGAGGCGTTTGAGATGCACGAGTTCGACGACAACGCCCTCGGCGAGCTACGCGAGTTCGAGGGTGACGTCGCGATGCTGCTCGCCGAGGAGGACATCGAGGCGATCGGGCTGGCACTCGAGCCCGGCAGCACCGCGGGGGTGCTGGTGTGGGAGAACAGCTGGGCCGCCCCGTTCGGCTCGGCGGTACGCCGAGCCGGTGGTCAGCTCGTCGCCAACGGGCGCATCCCGACCCAGGCGATCCTCGCCGCAGTAGAAGCCGAAGAGCAAACCACAAGCAAGGGAGCATGAGATGCCTCTAGCGAGAAGACGTGTAGGCCGCCCGGGCGTGATCGGGGCACCGGTCGCGCGGACTGCGGCCGTCGTCGGCACCGCGGCGGTCGTCGGCAAAGGCGTCGAGCGCCGCCATGACCGACGCGAGGACCGGCGCGATGACCGTCAAGAGCCGCGCGAGGACCGCCGCGAGCGCCGCTAATCGGCGTCGCAGACTCATAGCTACAGAGCAGACTGACAGCGGCCCGAATGCGCGACGGCGACACATCCGCTCAAGCTTCCCCCGGGGACAGCGCCCCGACGGGCGCTCCCCCCGAGGCACCGCCGGGTGAGAAACGCGCCGGCGCGCCAGGGCCCCCTCGAGAACGGCGGTGGCTCGTGCGCGTCATCATCTGGGGCACCACGGTTCTCGCCGTTGTGGCGATCTTCGCGGTCTGGGCCAACCGCCAGCTGCTCAACCCGGACAACTGGGCACACACGAGCACAAGACTGCTGCAGAACGACAAGATCCGCGAAGCGACCTCCAACTACCTGGTCGATCAGCTCTACGCCAACGTCAACGTCGCCGAAGAACTCAAGACGAGGCTGCCCCCGCAACTCCAGCCGCTGGCGGCGCCGGTCGCGGGGGCGCTGCAGAACCTGGCAGTCACCGCGGCCGAACGCGCGCTCGCCAACGGCCGCGTCCAGGAAGTGTGGAAGCACGCCAATCGCGCTGCAGATGCGACGTTCATCGCGATCATCAACGGCAAGGGAGCCGTCGCGACCAATGGCGGCACGGTGACGCTCGACCTCGCCGCGATCGTCGCCAACATCACCAACCGCCTGGGATTGCCGAACGTCAGCTCCAAGCTCCCGCCCTCGGTCGCACACGTGACGATCCTGAAGTCCAAGGATCTCAAGGCGATCCAGAACGCGGTCAAAGTGCTGAAAGGGCTCGACCTGCTCTTGACGATCATCGTTCCGCTGCTCTACGCGCTCGCGATCTTCCTCGCGCGCCGCCGCCGCCGCCAGACGCTGATGCAGGTCGGGATCGCGATCGTGCTCGCCGGCCTGCTCGTCTTCGCCGCGCGCGCGATCGTCGTGTCGCAGGTGACCGACTCGCTGGTCAAGGTCGAAGCGAACAAGCCCGCAGCCGAAGCGATCCTGTCGATCGCGACCGGGATGCTCTCGGAAATCGCGGGCGCGTTCGTGATCGTCGGCATCCCCCTGATCGCCGCCGCCTGGTTCGCCGGCCCGGCGCGGATCGCGGTCAAAGCTCGCCGCGCGATCGCTCCGTTCCTGCGCGACCAGCCGGCATGGACCTACGGAATCGTCGCGTTCATCATGCTGCTGATCTTCATCTGGAATCCGATCCCGGCCACCGGCAAACCGGCAGGGATCATCGTGTTCCTCGTGCTCGCCTTCTTCGGAACCGAGGTCCTGCGCCGCCAGACCGCCGGGGAATTCCCCACCGAAGGAGCGTGAGATGCCACTTGCGATACGGCGTGTGGGACGAGCCGGAGTGATCGAAGGACCGGTCGTGCGAGATCGCAGGACCCCGTCGTGCGAAGCACCGCGGTCGTGGCATCAGGAAGAAACGGAGGTCGAGCAGGTAGACGTTGATGCAGTCTGCGCAGTCCTGCTCGTGGGCCGCTCATCGCGGTCAAACGTCATATGAGTCCACTAGCGAAGGAGATTCAATGAGCACTCCAGGAGAAGATCCAAGGAGCATTCGAGGAGAAGAATCAAGCAGAGGTGTAGGAAGTGCGTTCTTCGTCGCGATTCTGCTGCTGATCGTGGGCACGCTGAACTTCTTCTACGGCATCGCCGCCCTCGCCAATTCGAGCTTCTACGTCGCCGAAGAACACTATGTCTTCGGCAGTCTTCACACCTGGGGATGGATCACCATCATCCTGGGCGTCATCCAGTTCACAGCGGCGTTCTCGCTCTTCGCCGGCAACATGTATGGCGGGTGATCGGCATCATCGCGGCCACCATCGGCGCGATCGAGGCACTCGCCAATGTCGGCGGACCGCACCCCTGGTGGTCACTCGGCGTCTTTGCGATCTGCCTGTGGGTCATCCACGGCCTCTTCGTGCTCGGCGAGCCGGAAAACGTCTAAACGGAGCTTGCCTGAGCATGGTGCGAGGGTTCGCACGTCCGGGCCCCCGCACCTACCGGGTAAGGCGTGCCCCGCGCCGACCCATGGGAGCGTGCCCTTCACCGCGCCGCGTGATCAGGGGCAAGGGATCCGCATCGCCGCGAAGCTGAATGCTAAGAGCGGGCGATGCACAGTCGTTCCCGGCTGACTCCGAGGCGGCATCAGCTTTGGCTGTCGCCGGCACTGGACGGTCTCGATCTCAGCGAATCACCCGGGTGATCCTCCAGCCGACCGGCCGGATCGCGCCCGGCGTGCGGCATGCTGCTGCATATGACGTTGTCTGACCGCTCGAGTCTCAGTCTTTCTAAAAATGAACACCGAGAGCGTACTGGCACGATCACTCTCGCACTAGCCGAGCCATACACAATTGGAGGAGTTTCATGACCACCGTTCTCGCTGTCTCAACAATCGGCTGGCTGTTCTTTGCGGCCATCTGGATCGCCCTCGCCTTTTGGCCGGCTCGCGTCGCGGGCCGCAAGGGGCACAGCTTCATCGGGTACTTCATCTTCAGCCTGTTCCTTTTCCCAATCGCACTGATCACGGCATACATGGTCCAGGATCGCCGAGGGCCGCTGCCCGGGCCGGCGTGACTTAGACGAACATGGCCAACGAGAGGCCTACGATGCAACAGCCGACGCTGAGCCGCGCTGAGCATCCCGGCGACGCCAGGATGCTCGTGGGCGACACGTACGTCACGTTCCGCCTGCTCAAGGAGGCGCTCCGACGCATCGCAGGAGTCCCTACGGACGCGTCGCTTCTCACAACGATCTTTGCGATCGGCATACTGGCGCTCGCATTCCGCCGCATCGCAGCGCCCGTGCTCAAAGTTTTCCGGCCCGGGCATCCATCCTTCGCCGGCACGATGAGCGCGGCCGCCGTGCTACGCGAGGGACCCCGCCGCATCGCAGGAGTCCGATCTCGGGACACGTCCTTCGCCGGCACGATGATCGCGATCAGCCTGCTGGCGCCGGCACTCCGCCTCATCGCAGTTCCGGCGCGCAGAGCCCGGGCTGCCTTAGCTGCTTACGCCAGGGAGTGGTGGTAGTGCGAAGCCAACGACATCGGCACATGTCGCGAAGGAAGAGTGGCGAGGCCGAGGCTCGCTTCCAGGACATCCCGCCGGGCCCGGTCGCATAGCTGGGGCGCGGACGCCGTGGAGTGGTTCGCCCTTTTCGTTTGGGTCATCGTGTTCTTTATTGCGCTGCCGCTCGGCGCGGGACTGTTTCGAGGGAGGATCTCGCTCGGGGTTCAGGCGCTGGCGGCTAGCGCAGGCCTTGCCCTGTTGATCATCTACATCGGCGGCGAGCCATCGGCTTGGGCCTGGGCGGCATCGATTGCCGGTGTCGTGGGAGTCCTCGCAGTCTTCGTCGCGGCGGTGGGCCTCGTCTCCGACCGCGAGCCCGCCGTCGCTGCCACGAACCAGCGGGCCGAAGAGCTTGAGGCCAAACTCGCTGGCGTGCAGCTTCCGCTGCTCGTCGTGGCGGCGCTGCTGACGATGCTGGTGGCGCTGGGCATCGGGACGTAGGGCTGACCGAAACAGTCTCCTGTCTGGTCAGTTTGCCCCCCAGATTTCGGGGCTTGCGGGAAGAACGGCTGGCCGTGGTCCATACGATTGATGACCAATCGGCGATCGGCCGCAGTGCCGTTACTCCGTGGTCGCGTCTGCCGCTGCCGTCACTTCGCCTCCTTCGTTCGCAAGGCTGTCCGGCCGTCCTCGCGGGCGAGCACCGGCTCGGTGATGGCGCCGTCCCCGCCCGCGTCGAGCTCTGTCCGCAGCTGCCTGACTAGTGGAGAGCCGGGTAGTTGCTCCTCAAGCAACTGGAGGCAGTGACGGTAGTTCGTCAATCGACGAGCGCGCGACCGATTGATACCGGCGCCACCCGAGAGTGACTTGCGAGCGGGCGCCGCGTCCAGGCGAAGGTCGCGGGCCTTCGAGAGCTTGTCGGCGGCAAACAGCATCAGCGCCTCCTCGCCCGCGCTTGCCACCTGCTCGCCTAGCGCGGCCTTGCGCCGCGCGTATCCTGTGACTTACTCATCCTCGCTGACGGCGAGCACGAGCGTGGCGACTCGTCTTCCGAAGCGCTCGCGCACGTCGGACGCGACCACGTGGGTCTTCTCGATCGTGTCGTGCAAAACGCCGGCCGCGATCAGGTGATCCGGGGCGCCGGTGTAGTAAAGCAACGAGGCGACCTCGAGCGGGTGCACGATGAACCGGGCGCCATCCACCTTACGTCGTTGTCCATCATTTGCTCGCTTCGCGTATGCGACGGCGGCCCGCGTCAGCGGAAGCCCGTGGATGAAGCTCGGCATACAGGCCTGACCTATCACGATGCGCTCGCCTCGGCTGGCGCGGTCGGGGTGACCGCAGTGCGCAGTGCTGAGAGCGATTCGATGGTGAGGTAGCCGACGACCACCGCGACCACGATGAGCGGCGAGACCCCCAGTCCCGCTCGGGAGGTCAGGACGAGCGTGATGACGGTGCAGGAGAGCGGGAGCTTCAGCACCGATACGCATGCCGCTGCCATCAACACAGCGACCCCCGGCGTCTCGGACAGGCCGGGAAGGTGCCCAGCAAGGAGACCTGCGACGGCGCCGAGAAACAACGCCGGAAACGTCGGGCCGCCCCGGAAGTTGCCCAGCGACAGGCTCCAGGCGAGTCCCTTGAACAGGAGCAGGAGCGCGAGCGTGGACAGGGACAGGGTCGGGCCGGCCTTGAGGAGTTCTCCAAAGGCGTCCTGGCCGGAGAAGAGCACAGCGTCGACCGACTCGCCGGTCGCCTGGCCGTAGGCAATCGCAAGGCCGCCGACGGCCAGCGCCGCGGCAATCGTGAGCAGCAGAGGCCGAGCCGCGACCAAGCGTTTCGACCATCGCGCGAGCTCGACGATCGCGAAGGTCACGGCGGCTGCAGCAATGGCCAAGGCGATCGTCCAGCCGAAGTCGCCCCAGCTCGGCTGCGAGAACGCCGGCAGGGCAAGCGGACTCAAGGCGTAGGCGCTCGTGCTCAGACCCGTTAGGGATCCCATGCCGATGAACACGAGCGAGCCGATTCCGGCAGCAAGCAGCCCCGGGAGCAGGATGACCGGCAGCGTCGCCCCACCCAGCCCCGTCGCCTCGATGATGATCACGGCACCGACAACCGGGGAGCCGAAGAGCGAGGAAATGGCGGCGAAGGCCCCGGCGGCCGCCATCAACGCCAAAGCCTGATCGGGCGCATCCTTCCTGGCCAGTCGCATCGCCAGGGCCCCAAGTCCCATACCGAGGGCGATCAGCGGCGCCTCCGGGCCGAGGACGAGCCCAAGACCGAGCGTGGCCAGCGCGGCCAGCAGGATCCCCGGGAGCTCGATCGGCTGGGTCGGAGCTCCCCCGGTCTTCAGGCCGTCGGCGGGCACATGGCCCCCGCGTCCCGGCAGGCGCATGATCGCAAGCGCGGTGAGCACACCGGCCAGGGCAAGCCACGGCAGCGGCCACCACCAGGGGACGCTGCTGAACCCCAGGTCGCTCGGCAGATCTTTATAGATCCCGTGCTGGATGTAGTAGACGAGCTCGAGGAAGCCCCACGAGGCGAGCGAGACGAGCACCCCGATAAGCGCGGCGAACACAAGCAGCACGCGGTACTGGCGACTGCGGATCAGCGAGCCCGGATCAGTCGGGAGGGCAGCGGCGTCATTCATGGCGTCACATGTCTGATGCCGCGCGGGGGGCGGGGGACATCGAGTCCGTGGAGATTCGAGATCCTTGAATAATGCTCAGTCTCCGCGTCTGCGCTCGGCCCTCCTGGGCCATCTTGACGCGGCGCGCGCGTCTCCACGGGCCCGCCGACTTCAGCGCCGAGCATCGCTGTCGCGCGTGCCGATGTCCTTGAGCGCGGTCTCGATCACGGCCAAACGCACGCAGATCTGATCGAGTTTCGCGGAGACCACGTCATTCTCGGCGCCCTCGATGCGTCTGCGCGTATTCTCGATGAAAGTCGAGGTGATCGCGGCCGTGATGACGGTCAGAAAGCCGATCCCGCCGATCATCACCAGCGCCGCGATGAGCCGTCCCGTAGTGCTCGTCGGCACGAGGTCTCCATAGCCGACGGTCGTCACCGTCTGCACGGCCCACCACAGGCCGTCGCCTATGTTGGGGAAGTTCTGCTGGTCGGTGAAGTGGATCAGCACCCCGGCGATGATCGTCGCGGAGACGGTGAAGGACGCGATGATCCGCGCCGCCCGCGGGGCGGTAAGCGGCTTGCGCAGCAGGAAATTCTCTGCTCGCGGATGGGCCGGCGGGGGAGCCGCCGCCCTCCCTTTCGTCGTGGTCATGGTCGTGAGCTCCTTACGATCTGCCGTCGTTGAGCGCCGCAGCCGATCACATCATCCGGTTCGGGGCGTGCACGTTACCCCGAAATCCCCTCCGGGCCGGCCGCGAGCTTGGTTGCCAACCGGCGTCTGCGGCGCCACCAACGGTTAGCAAACCAGGCGATTGTCGCCAGCGCGGAGACGGCGATCAATAGGATTCCGGCGCTGACCCATTCACCACCGCCGATTTCCGCACCGCTCAGCAGCGCGATCACGGCGACGGCAACAGGCACAAGGATCAGTAGCGCCATTCGTATCAGCCCCGCCGACATTCCGATTCGAACCGTCTCGGCCTTCCTGACCGTGACTCCAGCCTCGCTGGTTCTGCTCTGCGCGTAGAACTCCGTCGCTCGCTCGCCCATCTGGATCCCGCTCTTTCGAAACGCCAGGCCCATGACTGGGACCCAGATCAGCGGGAGCACGAATCCGACCAGCACCACGACCGTGATCAGGGCGATCTGGAGCGCCGTGGCCATCCGGCTGCGCTTCTCCTCGCTCGATCCGATAACGCCGAGCATGTAGGCCATGCGCTTGATCATGTTCATGCGGCTTCCGCGGGGGAGCCTCTTTCCCTCGCGCCCCTTCGTATCTCGCGCGACCTTCGCCAACGCCGCGCTGGCCTCCGACGTCGAGGCATATGCACCCTGCATGACGAGGAGGTCGGCGGCCCGCATCTGGTCGCTGGGGGCGTAGCCCGCCAGGGCCGCTAGCTCGAGCGCCATCTGGGCCTGGGCGAGCAGTGCCGCGCAAAAGGCCACCGGGATCAGCACGATGAACGGGCCGCCCACGAACGCGCCCTCGGTCATGGAAATGCGCGTCTGGCGCTCGATCACCATCCGATCGAGCTCGCCCTGATCGGCGTCCGGATGCGAGTTCCGGAGCTTCTCGATCGCGGAGGAGGCCCTCGGCCCAAAGCGCTTGAGCGACCAGAGCGCAAGGTGCTCGGGCATGTACTGCGGATCGGCCCACAGCATGCGAAGCACGGCGGGTGCCTCGAAGACAGCGTCGCCCGGCTCGTCCCATCGGGTTGCGGAATCCGACGGCTCCATGTCCGCGGAGAGCTCGTCGCCAGTCGGCCGCGATGAGATCTCCCGGTTAGTCATCGACCCGGCGAAGTGTCATTGCTGCAACGCTCGGAGGGCAGTGTCCCGGCGTGGCACTCTAGAGGCCCGTCTCCGCGGTGACCCTCCCGGACTTGACCGCCTTGACCAGCGCCTGGTAGTCGTGTTCGTTCTGCTGGGCGTAGGCGTGGGCGAACACGACGATCGCGCGATCGAAGCTCGAGCCGCTACCCAGGTAGGAGGCTATTGCGATGCGGTCGCCGCTGCGCGCGTGTGCGCGGGCGAGCGTCCAGCCGCAGAGCTTGCCGTACTGCGCCATCGCCTTGGGGACCATCCGCTCGATTTCCGCCGAGCCCTTCCAGTCCTTCAGCTGACGCCCGTAGAAGTCGCGGGGTAGGCCGCCTTCACCCTCCGCGACGTGCAGCCAGCCGAGGAAGATGTCGCTGCTGGCCTGCATGAGACGCTGTCCGGTGACCACCCGCTCGCCGTGGTTCTCGAACTCGCTTGGGTCGAGGAACTGCTCGAGCACCGAGGCCTCGGCTTCCTTCATCTGCAAAAACAGTGGGTCCTGGCCGTCGCGGCCGAGCATCAGCGCGATCCAGGCGCGCGTGCCGACGCTCCCGACTCCGACGACCTTGCGCGCAAAGTCGACCAGGCGGAACTCCTCGAGCAGCACGCGCCGGTCGTGCTCAAGCGTGCTGCGATAGGAGCGTATGAGTTCGTGCAGAAGGTCGAACATCTGATCGCGCTCGCGGCCCGTCGCGAGGTCATCGATCGGCACGATCAACGGCGGTTCGGCGAGGATCCGCGCCTCGCCGTCCACCTCGTGTGTCAGTTTGGAGAAGGCCGCCATGCTGTCCTTGGTGCGCGCCTTGGCGATCTGCTTCTCCCCTCGCTTAAGCTGCTTGGCTTTGAACTGCGAGCGGAACTCCTGTAGCACCGCCTCGATGTCTAGGTGTGCGTACCACACCTCCAGGTTCTTCATCGCGGCGAAGCGCGCCATCGCGGTGCGATATTCCTCGACGGTGTCAAGCACGATCTGCTCCTGGTCCTTGCCGGCGAAGCCGTTGTCGCGCGCGGCGATCAGCATGCTCACCGCCAAGCGCTTGACGTCCCACTCCCACGGCCCAGGGAGCGTCTCGTCGAAGTCGTTGATGTCGAAGACCAGCTGGCGCTCGGGCGAGGCGAAAACGCCGAAGTTCGACAGGTGCGCGTCACCGCAGCACTGCACCGTAAGTCCCGAGCGCGGCGTCGACGCCAGGTCGCTGGCCATGATCAGGGCCGCACCCCGGTAGAACGTGAATGGCGAAACCAGCATGCGCCCGTAGCGGATCGGCACGAGCTCCGGCACGCGCGTCTTTGCTTGGCGCTCGAGCAGCTTGATCGGATCAACGCGGCGCGAAGGCGGCTCGAAGACGGCGTGGCTTGTGCGCGGCGCCTCGGCCCGTGCTGCCTTGCCCCGGGCAGCCCGCTCGGCGACGGTCAGATGGGGTACTCGCGAGGTCGTCTTGGTCGCCATCGCCATGAGCTACGCGGTCACGACGCGATTGTCGACCATGTAGGCGACGATCAGCGCGGCAGGGAAAAAGAACAGACTGAAGATGAAGTACCCGACGAAGCTATGCCCCTTGCGGCCCGCGACGCGCGCCGGCCAAAAGGCGAGAGCGATCCAGATGGCCACAAAGATCAGCCAGCCGACCGTTGAGACAGCCAGCACCGTAATCATTCGACTACTCCAATCGTCCGTGGCCCGGTCAGCACAATCGCGACCGTTGTAACTCCATGAGCATCCCGCAGGGCGGGCGGGATTGGGCCAGCAGACGGCATGATCACCCGGGTGATTTGCCCCCTGGCGCGCTCGGCAGCGACATTGATCCCAAGGTCGAAGCGAAAGACGCCCGCCCAGGGCCCCGACCAAACGCGTAGCCGTCGATCGGCGCGAGCGGCTTGCCTGGTGTTCGGTCGTCGACCGCTATCGACGTCAGACAGCTCCCGAGAATCTCGGCGATCGCGGCATGAGTCGGAGGAATCGCAGCCGAGACGTGCCTCTAACTGCCGGGGTCGTCGCCCGGGCGGCGCACCGTGGCTCACACTTCGGAGGCCCAGCCTTGTCGCCTCCCGGTGCGGCGTGTATCGCCTTGTCGCGGTCAGGTGAGCTTGCTCAGGCGCCGTCCTCTTCGGCCATCTTCTTCTGGGCATCCGCCAGCGCACCCTTCAGGGCCTGCACGTGGTTCCCGTCGGCCTCGCCGACGACCTTCTGCACGGCACGTGTGACAGCCGACTCGACCTTCGCGGCCTCGGGGTGTGAGTACGCGACGATCAGGCCGGCCCCGCCGACCGGGATCGTCGCTCCCGCCTGCTCGCCGAGCTTGTCGGCGGCCTTGTGATGCAGCAACTTGCCGGCCCCGGCGCCCATCGCGGCGCCGATTGCCGTTGCGGCCAGCAACGGCGGCGCGAACAGCCCGACAGCGAAGCCGACGGCGCCGAGGCCCTCGGCCCCCTCACGAACCATGTGGTCGGTCTGCTCGACCGACACGTTGCCCTCGAGGTTCTTGCTGACGACTACCGCGCCTTGCAGGTGCCCGCCGGAATCGAGCACCGCGTTGTAGTCCTCCTCGGCGGCGTCCTTCGAGAGATAGCCTCCGATCAGCACGTCAATCGTGTCATGAAGCTTCATCGGGATCCTCCTCGTAGCGTGCGCCCCCTCATGCGCTGAGCGCGTGCGCCGCGTGCCCGTGGTGGACGGCCTTGTGGAGCTCGTGCGCCTCCTGCGCCGATGCGGGCGGATTGACGTCGAACACGACCTTCTTGATGGTGCCGGTGAACGCGAACGGCTTGCGGCTCGCATAACCCAGATCGACGACGCCGCCGTTGTCGCGGCCGATGTCCATCCCGGCGTAGCCGGAGAAGCGGATCGGGACCGTGTGATCCATCCGTCCCTTGCCGACCGGCTGATCGTCGATGAACAGCGTGACCTCGCCGCCGGTCGCCGGCTTGGCCTCGTCGGCAGCGAACTCCATGCGCACGGTCACCTCGCCCTCGGGCAGCGACTCCTCGGCCTGCTGGCGAAAGACGAACACGCCCATCATCGAATAGGTGTGCGTCAGCTTGCCGCCGTCGACGAACAGCGAGAACCCGCCCAGGTGGTCGGCCTCGGCGACGATCACCCCCTCGGCGCCCCCAGGCGGGATCACGAGCTCGGCACTGATCGTGTACGAGTGGTTGTAGATCCGCGGGATCATGCCCGACAAGACGTTCTGGACGTCCCCGCGAAACTCGTACTTGGCGATATCGGGCAGCGGCGGCACCATGCCGAAGAACGCCGCGAGCGGGGCCATCAACGGAAGCACGTTGTACTTCTCGGCCTCCCGCCAGAACAGCTCCTTGAGCTCCTTGACCTTCTCCGGATGCTGTGCGGCGAGGTCTTTCGCCTGGGTGAAGTCCTCGGGCAGGTAGTACAGCTCGGTGGGGTCCTTTTCGGGGTCCCACACGCCGGGGGTATAAGGCTTGATGGCCTCGGGCGTCAGCACCCACGGGATGCGGGCAGTCCTCATCGACAGCCACCAGCCGTCCTTGTACATCGACCGGTTGCCGACCGTCTCGAAGTACTGCTGGGTGTGGCGCTCGGGAGCATTTGCGTCGCTCAGCGAATCGGCGAACGTCAGACCGTGCATCGGCTGTTGCTCGATCCCGTCGATGTGGCTCGGCATCGGGATGCCCGCGATCTCAAGGATGGTCGGGCCGACGTCTATGACGTGGGTGAAGTGCGTCCTCAGGGCTCCCTCTTCGGTGATCCGCTCGGGCCAGTGCACCACGAGCGGGTTGCGTGTGCCGCCCAGATGCGAGCCCACCTGCTTTCCCCACTTGAACGGCGTGTTGCCCGCCCACGCCCACGCGGCCGAGTAGTGGGGGTCCATCATCTGGTCGCCCCACGCCTCGACGCCGCCGTAGCGCTCGGCGAGCTGCAGCTGCATCTCATCGGTCAGCGGAATCCCGTTCTGCATCGTCAGCTCGTTGAAGGAGCCGGTGATCGTTCCCTCCAAGCTGGCACCGTTGTCACCCCAGATCCAGAGAACGAGCGTGTTCTGAAGCTCGCCCAGCTCCTCGATCGCGTCGAGTACGCGGCCCACGTTGTGGTCGGCGTTCTCGGAGTAGCCCGCGTAGACCTCCATCTGGCGCGCGTAATACGTTTTGAGCTTGTCGGGGACCTCCTCCCACGCGGGGAACGCATCGTCGCGCGGCGTCAGCTCCGCGTCATCGGGGACCACCCCGAGCGCCTTCTGACGCGCGAACGTCTCCTCGCGCAGCTTGTCCCAGCCTTGATCGAACTTGCCCCGGTATTTCGCGGCCCACAAGGCCGACACGTGATGCGGAGCGTGACTGCAGCCCGTTGAGAAATAGGCAAAGAACGGCTTGCCGGCGTCCGCCGCCCGGACTGCGTGCAGCCACCCGATCGTGTTCTCGGCCATGGCGTCGGGCATGTAGTAGGGATTCTGCTCGTCGTAGAAGCCCGCGGGAGTACCGATGATCTTCTGGTTCTCGGCCAGGCAGGGGTCCCACTGACTCGCCCCCCCGCCGAGGAACCCGTAGAAATAGTCGAACCCCCAGCCGACGGGCCAGCGGTCGAACGGCCCGGAAGGGCCCTGCTGGCCGTCCGGCGTCAAGTGCCACTTGCCGAACGCGGCAGTGCTGTAGCCGTTGTCGCGCAAGATCCTCGGGAACGGAATGCAGTCGTCCGGAACGAACGCCGTATAGCCCGCGAACCCCGTCGAGAACTCGCCGACCGAGCCGAAGCCAACCGCGTGGCTGTTGCGCCCCGTGAGAAGCGCCGCACGCGTGGGCGAGCAGAGCGCCGCGACGTGAAAGCGGTTATACCGAATCCCTCCCTGAGCGATCCGCGTGTAATTCGGCGTGTCGATCGGACCACCGAAAGTTGCGGCGTTCCCAAAGCCGGCGTCGTCGATCAGCACCAGCAGGACGTTCGGCGCGCCATCGGGTGCTTCGACGTGGCCGATCGCGTCCCAGTCCGGACGCGAGCCGTCGAGAGTCCTGTTGGCAACGCCCCCAAACGGCGCCCTGCGGATCGGAAGCTTGCTTCGATCGGGTTGGCTCGACATCGTTACGGCCTCCTCATCCTCAGCGGGTGATCAGAGCCATCGCGGCAAGTGCGAAATGTTCATCCTTAGAAGGCTGAACGCGAGCATCTCGACGTGTACTCCCTGCAACGCATAGACAGCACCATGACGCACGCCGGGCGCGATGAGGCCTTGGCGATCGACGATCACCCGGGTGATTCGCCGAGGTCGAGAACGCGTGGTGCGGCCCGGGAGGAGTAACGTCGCCCTCCCCGAAAGCGCCGGCGGTTGGCGACTACGAGCCGCTATTCCTCGACCAAGGCGTCAGCCGCGACTGTCTCAAAGCGCCCGCCGCGGATCGCATAACCCGCGCGCCTCGCAGCCCACGACCGAAGCTATGACTTCGCAGGACCCGGCACCCGTGCGAGGAGCGGTGGCGAGGTCGGCTCCCCGGGCGCGCTGTCTCCACAGCTGCGCCGCCCTCGCGGGAAACGCTCCCCGCGTGCGCAGGAACCGCGTCGGCGGCTGTCTTGCTGTCCTGCATCTGCCCTTCCAGGCAGGTCGCCGAGTCGAGATATCCAAATCCTCTTCTCGTGTGCGACCTCGTTAGGACCGTTTTCCGGATCTCACTGTCCGCTGTCGAGTGCATTTACGCTCTTGAGCGTGAGTCCGAGGTCGGCAACCCGGTCGAGGATTCCCTGGAGATGTGAGCGGTCGGTGATCGGCCCGGTGATCTCGGTGTCACCGCTTGCGGCGTGAACGTCCAGCCCGCCGAACGCCGAGGCATAGCGTGGCCCTAGTTCTCCTTCTACCACGATGCGATAACGGCCAATTGACATCCTATGATGCAGCATGGCGCACACCCGCTCGTGCCCGCCGGTGCTTGGCGGGAATCACCCGGGTGATTCATCGAGATCGAGAAGGCCGAACGTCTCTGCCCGCGCGATGGCATCTTCTCGCGAAGTTGCCCCTAGCTTGCGGTACAGGTCGCGGATATGCGTCTTGACCGTATTCAGCGAGATGTAGAGCTCCGCGCCGATCTCGCGTCGCGAGAGACCCCTTGCCAGACAGCGCAGGACCGCCAGCTCGGCCGCACTCGGTTGCTCAATCAAGTGGATCTCTTCGGCATGCGCCTGGACCCCAGCCAGTTGTTGGTCTACTGTGGCTGCAATCGTCGGAAGACGGCCCGGATCGGGAAACTCCGCGATCATCCTTTGCGCGCGCTCGAAATCTTTGCGCGCCGCCGCGAGCCGTGACCGTGCGGTGCGCACTTGCGCGAGCACGAGCAGGGCGTGAGCATGGCCGACGCTCGGTTGTGGCGTCCGGCGCAGACGCTCGCCGCTGAGCGCCTCACGCTCGGCCTCATCGAGAGATCCAGACGCGGCAAGCGCCAGAGCAAGGGCGAGATGGGCCATCGACGCGGTCCAAAGTCTCGCTTGGAATCGCGCTTCCGCGTGGCCTATCGCCTGACGGGCCCACGCCTGGGCACTCTCGACGCGCCCTTCCTCGGCGTCGACCAGGGCAAGAAGCCCAAGGCTCGCTACATAGCCGTCGGGAACGTCGGGTGCGCCCGGGCGCTGGACGGCCTGAAGTGCCGTGCCGCGGACCCCGCTCAGATCGCCGGCAAAGAACAGCGCGTGAGCCAGACTCGCTAGCACGCCGACGCTGAGGACGTCAGCGCCCACGGCGGCGGCGGCGACCGCGCGACGAGCATGCTCGACGGCTGCCCCCACCTCGCCATGCTCGATCTGCGCGGCGCGCGTCACCTCGACGAGCGTCTCGATGTATGGCGACCAAAGCTGTGGGCGCTCTTTGCGGGAGCGCTCCGCGACCGCGAGCAAGCGCTGGACTTCGACCTCTGGTCGGGCGAGCAGCGCTGCGGCGAATGCGCCTGCCGCCGCTAGCGAGGGATGCTCCAGGAGCAGCTGGGAGGGAAGCCTCCTCACCCGGAGAAGGAATTGGGCTACCTGCCCACCCCAGACGAGCTCGCGGTCGTACTCGACGAGCAGCTCGGCCACCGTATCGAGGTCCTCAGCGGCGATAGCGTGCTCGATTGCATCCTCTATGAGCCCCTGGGCGCGACACCAAGCCGCTGCGCGGGTACGCAGCCCACGCGCGTCCTCGCGCGCAAGCTCCAGTTGCAGAAGCTCGCCGAAGAGATGGTGATAGCGGTACCACTCGTCGCGGACGTCCAAGGGGACCAGGAACAAGTTCGCTCGCGATAGCTCCTGCAGCAGCCTCCTCGAGTCCGTGCTACCGAGGACCACGTCGCACAGCTCGGGGGTGAACCGTTCGAGCGCCGAGGTCTGCACGAGGAAGTCCTTGGTCTCCGGTGCCAGCGCGCCGAGAACCTCATCCGACAGGTAGTCGGCGACGTTTCGGGCGCTCCCGGCGAAGGCCCGCACACCCTCGTCCCGGTTGTCGAGGTCGCGCAGCCACAGCGCCGCGAGGTAGCACGCGGCAGGCCAGCCCTCCGTTCGCTGACTGAGCAACTCGGTGCTCTTAGGAGACAGGACGATGTCCTCGCGCGCCATCAGCTCGTGCGTCTCCTGAATCGTGAAGGCCAACTCCCGGGCGCGAATCTCCGCGAGCGCTCCTCGCGCGCGCTGGCGTGGCAGGCCGATCGCCGGGTCCGACCGGGTCGACACGAGCAGGCGCACGTTGGCAGGCAGCCGCTCGATCGCGTAGCCGATCGAGCGAAGCGAAGTCTCGCGCTTGACGGCATGGAGGTCGTCCAGCACGATCGCGAGCGGCCGACCGTAGGCGACGAGGCCGTTCATCAGCTCGTCAACGGGGGTCTCGATCGGCGCACCTCGAACGCTGAGAGCTGTCAGCGCCCGACGGCCGAGGCCGTCACCGACCCGCTCGACCGCCGTCGCAAGGTGCCTCCATAGGCGTACGGGATCGTCGTCGGCCGCATCAAGAGTGAGCCAGATGACAGCTTCGGGTCGCTCTACACACCACGATCGCAAAAGCGTGGTCTTGCCGTAGCCGACCGGCGCGTTGATCACGGTAAGCGCAGCCCCGCCGTCGCTGCCGAGCATCTCCAGTAGGCGCGCTCGCCGTAGCACCCCGGGCTGAATCCGGGGCGGCATCAGCTTTGGCTCGATCACCCGGAGACCAGGGACATCTGCCTCCGCTGTTGGGGCCTCTGCCTCCGCGGCCTGTGGATTCATCACCTGGAGCCGATCGATCGCAGGCTCACACCCGTTGGTCCGGGCGATTCGGCAGCCGCCGATGCGCACGGCTTAGTTGCCGAGGCGGTTACATAGGGCTCGTCTGTCGGCAGCGTCGAGGCGAACAGCCTGACGCGGATGCGGCTGCGTGCGATGCATCGCGGACAATGCTCGATCGCCAACAGCGTGCCCGTCGGGGGGAGCGACAGGCCACGGCGTGGACAGCTCGGATTCATCATCGCGACCACCAGCGGGCAGGATGGCGCATCGCGAGCGTGCACGCACCAGCCTCATCCCGTGCTCCCCGGCCCGCCCTCACGAGTGCCCCCGAATCCTCCGTCGCCCGGCGAGCCCGAGGCCTGGTCCTGTGGCCCGACCGTGCCATCGCCGTGCGCAACAGGTCGAGGCGCAACGGGCACCAGGGCACTCTCGCCAGCTCCGGCGCTCCGCTAGCAAGTGAGCGATAGACGTCGACGCGCACATCCGCCCCCCTGGCTCCGAGAGGAGCCACCCGATGTCGCAGACCAGTAACCGACCACGGTGTCACCGCGAGTCTCGTTCTGCTGCTATGAGCCACAATCGAACGCACAACCGGTGGCCACGCGCGTCGATCCCTGTAGCCCAAATCCTAGCGTACGCCTGGCCTACCGTCCAGAGCGGGCGACGTTCTTGGCTTGGCCTCCCGGGATACGCCCCTTTGCAGCTGCGCAGGGGCTTTAACTTCGGCGTCGCCATGCTGCACACGCTCGTCGGCAAGTCCGAAACCGAGCGGCGCGTCGCGATCAACACGGTCGGCCCGTGGTGGGAGGGCAACGAGTGTGGCTGGTCGTCGCTGGAGCGGGCACCTTCGCCGCCTTCCCGAACTGGTACGCGACGATCTTCAGTGCCCTGTCACATCGCGCTGCTGTTGGTGCTCGCGGCTTTGATGGCGCGCGGTGTGTCCTTCGAGTTCAAGGGCAAGGGCGAGGATCAGCGCTGGCGACGTGGACGCGGTGCCTGACGCTGGGCAGCGTGCTGCTACCGCTGCTGATCGGCGTCGCGCTCGGCGACCTCTTGGACGGCCTGCCGCTCAACGCAAGCCACGACCACACGGGCAACTTCTTCGACCTGCTGACGGGTTATGGCATCTGGACGGGTCTCATCCTGCTGGGGCTGTGTCTGTCGCACGTCGCTGCGTTCCCGAAGCTGAAGACCACCGGTCAGCTGCGCGAGCGAGCCCGTGCCCTAGCGGGTCCACTGGGATGGGCCGCGATCGCGTTGGTAGAGGGCTGGGCGATCTGGACCCGCACCGTGGCCGGGCACGCCGACGTGCCCCAGCCGGTCGAGTTCCTGGCGCTGATCGCGGTCATCTTCCGCCGCGCGGCTTGCTCGCCGCGACCAAGACGGCTGGCCCTTCATGGCGTCGGCGATCGCGATCGCGGCCACGGTCGGATCGATCTTCATCGATCTGTATCCCAACGTGATGGTCTCGAGCACGAACGCCGGCTTCAACCTGACCATCAACAACTCCGCCGCGGGCTCCCACGCGCCGACAGTGATGACGATCGTGGCGGTGGTCTTCTTCCCGGTCGTGCTGCCCTACCAGGGCTGGTCCTTCCACGTCTTCCGCGGGCGCGTCGAGGACCCGCCCACGCAAGCAGAGCCACCCGGGTCCGCTGCCTCGGCACCAGCCGCCCCTCAGACGTGAACGACTCGCGATGAATGGTGCTCGGTATGCCCAACGTCCGGAGGCTGGATCTCCCGCGAGCTCCCACAGCGTCGAGTAGGCCAGCGGCCACGTCTACGCACCAGGACGCTGACCGAAGACCTCATCCACGACGCCGTCCACGAACCTGCGCGCCTGCTCACCGAAGTCGGGCTTCAGGTTCGGCGGAGGCATCTTCAGCCCCAAGACGCGCTCCTGCGGCTCGCCATGCTTCATGTATCCGAGCCACGAGAGCATCGACTTGACCTGGCCGCCCGCGACGACGAAGTGCGTCTTGTCGATCCAGCGCCCGCCGTTCTTCTCAGCGAGCTTCTTCTGCTGCCCGAGGTTGATGCTGTAGTAGCGGCGGGAGATCGACGCGCACGCGAACGGCTTCCGGTTCAACACCGCCTTCGCCTCGTCCGATTCGAGGTACGAGCGTATTGGCATGCTCGTCTGGAACCACCAAGTGGGACACGCGAGCACTACCAGGTCGTAGTCGCCAGTCTTCGCCTGCGGTGGAATGCGGATCTCGCCAGTCCTGTGGCGGATCTGCGCAGGGAGAATCGATGCGATCTGGGGTATGGGGCGCTTCATCGGGAACTGCGAGAGCTTTGGTACCCATCGGTTCCCGGCCGGAGTCTCGGGTAGCGAGTGCGGCCTCGCGATCGTAGCCGAGCAACAACGCGCGCGCGCCTTGATGGAAAAGCTCTTGAGCGTCGCCTCGCCGCTCGGCCTGTACGCTGAGGAGTACGACGCGAGCACGGGCAGGCACTGGGGACTTCCCCCAGGCCTCATCGCACCTCGAGCTTAGACGTTCGCCTCTAGTGCGCGCTCGAGCTTATCTAGGCGGCGCAGCCGTGGTGACTTCAACGTGCGACCGCTGCGTAGCGTGGCCACTGCGCAGGCCAGGAAGCATGCGGCACCGAGTGACGTGTTCCAGTTCGCGGCGGCAAGATCGATCATCGAGCCGCTGCTCGGAACCACATAGCCGGCGATGGCCGAGATCCCGAAGAAGATACAGCCTAGGAGGTTAGTCGCCGGCTCCCACCATCCGGGAGCGCCGCGCTCCGGCAGCCAGCCGCGGCGAGGCGAGGCGCGATATGCAACCGCACCTGAGATGAGAAAACAGATCGAGCCCAGCGCATCCGGCCGCCACACAAGCCGGTTGTACTCTGGGCTTGACAACGCAGTGTGCAGCGCCTGGTAGGTGGTCACGTTGAAGAACAAAGTGCCTGCCGACTGAATGATGGCTGCAAGCCACGCAAATCTTGCGGCGCCGGTCGAGTGGCGCTCAGGAAACGCCAGCGAACTTTGTAATGCCCCGCCCGCGGTAAACATGATCGAGCCAATAAAGAACGTGACCGCGTCTGCGCTATCCCCGACAAGGCTCGCATATCCGGGAAAGGGCCCGATGAGGAAGCACATCGATCCGCCGGCGAAACAGAGGGCCATCCAGCGCTCCTGGCTCAGAGCTCGCAGCCTATCGCGCAGTGCGAAGCGGGCGTGAGTGCGGGGTTGACGTGGCATGGGACTCTACATGGCGCTGACGCCTAGCCTCTAAAGCCTACGATGTCGTTGCGGCAGCGAGTGCAAACTCTACGTCGAGCGACACGCGACCATGGAAACACAGCTTGCGTTGCGCCACCGTCTAGTGATGAAAGCCGGTGCGCTTCTCCTCCTCGACCGGGGTTCCGCCGTGCTTCTCTAGCCGCTCGATCACACGGCTCAGATCGTCCAGGAGCAGTCGACCAAGGTCGTAGCTAAAACCATTCCGCACCACCACGCGTAGCACGGCCATGTCATGGATATTCGGGGGCATGCGATATGCGGGCACGAGCCAGCCGCCACCGCGTAGGTCCTCGGAGACGTCGTAAACGGTGTAGGTATCGATCTCATCGCGCAGCTTGAAGGCGAAGAGGGGGAGACCGTCTCCGCGTGAGATGAGCTCGAATGGACCAAGCTTGGCTACGTCCTGGGCTAGAGCTCTGGCGATGTCGCGCCCGGCCTGCTGCACGCGTCGGTACCCCTCACGGCCGAGTCGCAGGAAGTTGTAGTACTGGGCAACGACCTGCGCTCCGGGGCGCGAGAAGTTCAGCGCAAAGGTTGGCATGTCGCCGCCCAGGTAGTCCACATGAAACACCAAGTTTGCGGGCAGCGCCTGCGGGTTGCGCCACACGATCCATCCTACGCCGGGGTACACGAGCCCATACTTGTGCCCCGATGTGTTGATCGACTGCACGCGCGGTACACGAAAGTCCCACACCAGCTCGGGGTCGATGAAGGGTGCGATGAAACCGCCGGAGGCGCCGTCGACGTGCAATGGGATGTCGATGCCCTTCTCCTTCTGCAGGGTGTCCAAGGCGCTAGCTATGTCCGCCACTGGCTCATACACGCCGTCGTAGGTCGAGCCCAGGATCGCTACCACGCCAATCGTGTTCTCGTCGCAGGCCCCAGCCGCCCCCTCAGGTGTCAGGTAGGTCGCCTGCGTGCTAACAGGCACGAGGCGCATTTCCACGTCCCAGTAGCGCGCGAACTTCTCCCAGCAGATCTGCACGTTGGAGCCCATCACGATGTTGGGCCTGTCGATCGGCTTGCCCGCCGCGCTCTGGCGCGCTCGCCAGCGCCACTTCAGAGCCAGACCGGCGAGCATGCAGGCCTCGCTCGACCCGGTTGTCGAGCAGCCGGTGGCGGCCTCGTGAGAGGGCGAGTTCCACAGGCGAGAGAGCATGTTCACGCAGCGCATCTCGATCTCGGCCGTGCGGGGATACTCGTCCTTGTCGATCATGTTCTTGTCCGCGGCCTCTGCCATCAGCAGGGTGCCCTGGGGCTCCATCCAGGTGCTGACGAAGGTGGCCAGGTTCAGGCGCGCGTTGCCGTCCAGCATCAGCTCGTCGTGCACAACCTGGAAGGCGGTGTCAGGGTCCATCTCCCGATCCGGCATGTTGAGGCGCGGGACCTGACCGGTCTCGCCCGATCGACAAAACTGCGGATGGACGCTGATTGGGAGCGCGTCGTCGCGCGATGTCTGTGTATGTAGCGCCATGCTGATGCCTCCGTCGTCGACTTCGTTCCGCGCGGCGTGGCGAAGCACCCGGCGCCGCCGAGCACTGCAGGTCCGCACTCTCGGTCGGGACGACTTTACTTACTCGATTTCACGGGGCGTACTCGATCTCCGCGAATCACCCGGGTGATCCACGCCGATGGTCGCTCACGAGCGCTCATCGGCGAGATAACGTCGTGTGCTAATCCAGCTGTCCGGCGTCCGGGCCAGGCAGCTGGGGCGACGCCTAGGTCGGTCCTAATGCCGGCCTTGTCAACCAAGAGACCGTGTGGGCTGGTCATCCCGTTCAGAAAGCACATGGTGTCCACGACCGAAGGAGAGCAAAATGAGCGCCTCAGCAGAAGATCCCAGGAGCACCTCAGTAGCACCTGGTAGGAGCAGTCGAGAAGAAGAATCGCTCAGAGGTGTGGGACGCGCAATGTTCGTCGGGATTCTTCTGATGATCGTCGGCGTCCTGAACTTCTTCTACGGCATCGCCGCCGTCGCGAACTCGAGCTTCTACGTCGCCGAAGAACGCTACGTCTTCGGCGGTCTTCACACGTGGGGGTGGATCACCATCGTTCTAGCCGTCATCCAGGTCACCGCGGCCGTCTCCCTCTTCGCCGGCAACATGTATGGACGGGTGATTGGCATCATCGCCGCCACCCTCGGCGCGATCGAGTCGCTCGCCAACGTCGGCGGACCGCACCCCTGGTGGTCGCTCGGCGTCTTCGCAGTGTGCTTGTGGGTCATCTACGGCCTCTTCGTGCTAGGCGAGCCGGAAAAGGTCTGAGCAGATGCGGGATACCCAGTCGCCAAACCCCAACAAACGAGGAGCAAACCATGACTGACGAGGACGTACTCGGGCCGGTCGACTACCTGGTGGTCGAGTTCCCGGCCGACAAAGCGAACTTCTCAGGTGAGATCGCGGATGAGCTGAAGGATCTGGTTGAGCGCGGCGTGGTGCGCGTGCTCGACCTGATCCTGCTCACGAGGGACCCGGATGGATCCGTCGAGGCGTTTGAGCTGCACGAGTTCGACGACAGCGCCCTCGGTGAGCTGCGCGAGTTCGAGGGCGACGTCGCGATGCTGCTCGCCGAGCAGGACATCGAGGCGATAGGACGGACGCTCGAGCCGGGCAGCACCGCAGGGGTGCTCGTGTGGGAGAACAGCTGGGCCGCCCCGTTCGGCTCGGCGGTACGCCGAGCCGGTGGCCAGCTCGTGGCCAACGGACGCATCCCGACCCAGGCGATCCTCGCCGCAGTCGAAGCCGAAGAGCTAGCCACAACCCAAGGAGTATGAGATGCCTCTAGCAAGAAGACGTGTAGGCCGCCGAGGCGTGATCGGAGCACCGGTCGCGCGGACTGCGGCGGTAGTCGGCACGGCGGCCGTCGTCGGCAAAGGCGTCGAGCGCCGCCACGATCGACGCGAGGACCGCCGCGATGACCGTCAAGACCGCCGCGAGGACCGCCGCGACCGGCGCTAGGAATGGAAGACGGCGAGACACTCGCTGAGGGCTCCGCGAGGGAGCCCTCAGCGAGCGGTGGTCCACCGGATGCGGGGGCGGGCCAGCCGCGCGCGGGCGCTCCATCCGTTCGTCGTGAACGGCGGTGGCTCGTGCGGCTGCTCATCTGGGGCACGACGGTGCTCGCCGTGGTGGCGATCTTCGCGGTTTGGGCCAACCGGCAGCTGCTCAACCCGAACAACTGGGCGAACACCAGCACGAAGTTGCTGCAGAACGCGAAGATCCGCGAAGCGACCTCCAACTACCTGGTCGACCAGCTGTATGCCAACGTCAACGTCGCCGAAGAACTCAAGACCAGGCTCCCGGCGCAGCTGCAGCCGCTTGCCGCACCGGTGGCGGGCGCGCTGCAAAACCTGGCGGTCACGGCGTCCGAACGTGCGCTAGCCAACGCGCGCGTGCAGGAAGCCTGGAAGCATGCCAACCGCGCGTCGATCGAGACGTTCATCGCGATCGTCGAAGGCAAGGGGGCCGTCTCCACCAACGGCGGCCAGGTGACGCTCGACCTCGCCCCGATCGTGACCAACATCACCAACCGCCTCGGCTTGCCGAACGTGAGCTCCAAGATCCCGCCCTCGATCGCACACATCAAGATCCTGAGCTCCAAGGGTCTCAAGGCGATCCAGGACGGGGTCAAAGCGCTGAAAGGGCTCGACCTGCTGTTGACGATCATCGTTCCGCTCCTCTACGCGCTCGCGATTTTCCTCGCGCGTGAACGCCGGCGTCAGGCGCTGATGAGCGTCGGTTTCGCGATCGTGTTCGCCGGCCTGCTCGTCTTCGTGGGACGTTCAATCGTCGAGTCGGCGACGGTCGACTCACTGGTAAAGGTCGAAGCGAACAAGCCTGCGGCCGAAGCGATCATCTCGATCGCGACCGGCATGCTCTCGGAAATCGCCGGCGCATTCATCATCGTCGGCATCCCGCTGATCGCGGCCGGGTGGTTCGCAGGACCGGCACGCCTGGCCGTGAAAGCTCGCGGCACGATCGCGCCGTTCCTGCGCGAGCAGCCGGCGTGGACGTATGCAATCGTTGCGGCGATCATGGCGCTGATCTTCATTTGGAACCCGATCCCTGCCACAGGCAAACCTGCTGGCATCATCGTCTTCCTCGTTCTCGCCTTCTTCGGCACGGCGGTGCTGCGCCGCCAGACAGAGGCGGAGTTTCCCCACGCCTAAGGGTGGACAGTCCCCTGGTTGCAGTCAAACGGTGCGGTAGATCAGCGAGAGCGGTGCTGCGGAACGACCCCAGCCGGCCGGCCGGGGTCCCCGTCATAGGGTCGGCCGATGATACGGACTCATGTAGATGACGTCCGTCGACGTCGAGCTCGGTCTGACTGCTCTGGCCGCGATGCTCTCACCGACGACGCTCACGTTCACCGTGCTCGCCCTGTGCTCGGCGAACGGCCAGGGCGAACCGGCTTCTGGTTGTTCCTCGGCGTTCGGCGTGACGCTTCTGGTTCTTTGTCGGTGGGCTTGGTGCCACTCTGGCGGTCGGCGTGCTGGCAGCCTTGGTGCTCGGCGACGCGGCCGCGTCACCAACGTCGACACCGAAGACGTGGGTGTCGATCTTCAACGTCCTCGCCGGAGTGGCAATTCTGGCCTACGTCGCATGGGCTGTTTGGCGCAAGAGCGACCCACAGAAGACGGCTGCAACCGTGGCGCGGATTCGCGAGCTCGACCACGCAAGTCCACTGACGGTCGTGGCCGTCGGCGCCGTGCTGGCGAACGCGGGTATCCTTATGGTTGTCGCGCTAAAGGACATCTCGCAGCTGGACCCGAGCACGTTGCAGTACATACTCGACTGGACCCTGCTCGCTTTGGTGTTATTGCTGCCGCTGGGCGTCGCCCTCCTGCTTCTACGCTTCGCGCCGGGACCCACCGTGCCGAGACTCAGACGCGCCGGCGCCTGGATTGAGCTACACGCCCGGGCAATCGCGCTGATCATTGCCACGGTGCTCGCTGTGTCTTTGCTGCGGGAAGGCGTCGCAGGACTCGTCGGGTAGCCGGTATTGCAGTCGCACTCCCAGGTGAAATCATGATCCGCATGGCCACGATCGACGCTAACGGGCCAACCGGCACATTCGTCGACAAAAAGGGCACCGTGCCCCGGTAACTGAGAGCACCAGCGCTATCGCTCGACTCAAATAGCAGGCGACGCTTCACTGCTGCGCGCACTCGCGGACGGACGATCTCGAGAGCGCGGCTGGCTGGTGGCCGCGCTCCCGGCTTCCGCCTACGCTCGTGCCGAAGCGGCAGTCAGCGACTGTCGATTTGCTCTACTCGACAGACCTGGTCTGGAACGAGAGCAGTCGCCGGGTCCAGCTGGCATTAGTGTTCGAATCCGAACTCGCGTGTGGCGCTCGCCGGCGGCGTCGATGACGCTACCGTGCTCTGACCCGCGGGAGACTCTGCGGTAGACGGACCACCTTCGCCGGCATGTGTGGAGGGAGTGGCTTCGTCGTGTTGTATGGAGACGGTTGTTGGCGACTGTGTCCGCGGCGGCGAGGACGCTTCGGTGCTCGTTTCGACAGCTTCTTTGGGAGCGGAGGACGGTTCGCTGGTCGCCGCCGGCTGCGTAGGTTCCGCTGGCTGCTGCTGTGGCAGCGAGTGATGAGGCTTTGTCGTCTTGGCTGAGGCACGCGCGGTACGGTGATGTCGCGTCGGCGAAGCTGGGGAGTGCGGGTGCGCCAGCGCCGAGTGCCCCGACCCTCCCGCGCGCGCGACCTGTGAAGCATCGCTGCCGGCCGCAGAGGACTCTCCGTTGTGCAGCGCCAGGCGCGGCGGACGATGGTGCCCGCCGAGGCTGAGCGCGAGCGCCACCGCGGCGAGCGCGCCGGCGCCCACGAGCGTGACCACGGCCAGTGGTCGCCAAAGGCGAAGCGATGATCGTGGACGTCGCAGATGAGGGGAGGGGGGAGGGTCCTTGGGCTCGCGTCGGATGAGCTCGGCGATCGGCTGCTCCCAAATCGAGTCACTCCCCAGCCGGCTCGGGCTCCTCGGGAGACTCGAACACGCCCACAGGCTCGCTCTCGCACTGGTCGCGATCGGGGCGCTCGCGCTCACGACGACGCAGCGGTATGACCTGGGCGAGCTCATCCTCGGTGAAGCCGTCGCTGTCGCGTGGCGGCATGATCACTCCCATATCGCGGTCCGGCGAGCATCCCGTATCATAAGCCATTCCAAGATCTCGTTTTGCTTATTTGGTTCATGCCCTCCCAGCCGCTGCTCACCGTCACCGAGGTCGCCGAAGAGTTTCAGGTCACCACCCAGACGATCCGCAACTGGATCGAGGGCGGAGCGCTGCCAGCCGCCAAGATCGGACGCAGCTACCGCCTAAGGCGCGAGGACGTCGACAGCCTGCTCGCCCGCGCGCAGGCCGACAGCGCCTCGCTGGCCACCCGCCGCGACCTGTGGGCTCCTGAGACACTCGGCCTACCGCAGCGCCGCCGAGAGGACGATCGAGGCGCGGACCTATGGGATCAGGCCAGCGACGCAGCGCTACCCTCCAAGCGCCAATAGCGCCTTCAAAACCCCACCACTAGACCCACCCGCAGCGCGGAAGACAACCTCGGCCCCACTGAGCCGGCGATCGCCCGAAGCCGGCGGGCGCCTGGCGTCAAGCAGAACGGCGCGTACGCGCCGCTCGTGACCGTCGCGTAGCAGGGCGGTCTTCGCGGCTGACCGCGTCGACGAGATCAGTCGCGGCCGCGGCGAGCTCTTCAAAGGCCTCGGCGACCGTCCGGATGTCTCGGCCCGTCGCCACCGCGCTCAGCGTCGCGACGGCGCCGTCAAAGCGCCGCCATAGATCCTCGGGGCCCCGCCTGCCGGTTCCCGGCCGAAGCTCGTACGGGGGGTCGCTGTGCGCGGCACGATGGGGTGTCCAGTCAAAGTCCGCAGCATCAGCGTCGCGGCACGCGCGCGCCTGCTCGCGTGCAGCCCTGGCCAAAGCAGCCAGACGAGCGGCGAAGTTCTGATCGGGAGGCGCCAGACGATGCGCCTCGAGCGCCGCGCTCCACTGATCGAGCGCCTCCCTGAAGTCGCTCAGCACGCGTCGGTCATCACTGGTTAGCTTCGTTTGCGCCATTTGGCCTATCCTAGCGGGCGATCGGACGGCCACACCCATCGATCCCCCGCATGTTGCGAGAAGCTCGCGGCGCCCATCAGCTCAAATATTGTGGTTTGCGTTGAGCTCGCAGAGCTGGACATCTCGAGAGAGCCTCGCGGGATGGCTTGGTCGCGCGCCGAGGAATCGCATCACGTAGTCTCTGGGGCAACGCGGTCGTCTGTTTCAGCCTCCTCGAGCGTCTGCAGCAGCTTGCCTAGCAACTGGCCGAGTTGTTCGCGATCACGCTCGGGCATGCCAGCGAGGAGCTCTTGTGCGTTGGCTAGATGCTCGGGCGCGCACGCCTCGAACAGGCGCCGGCCCCGGCGAGTGAGGGCGATGAGGGCGCCGCGGCCATCGTGGGGGTCTGGTCGACGCTGTGCGAGGCCGAGATTCGCGAGCCGATCGAGGCGAAGGCTCACGGTTCCCGCGGAGAGGCCGAGCTCCGCCGCCAGGCGGCCCTGCGAGACGCTGCCAGCGCCAAGGCGAACAAGCGTGGCGAGCACCGCGAAGTCCGCCCCACGCAAGTCATAGCGAGCGAAGACCGTTTCGAGCAGGGGGCTGAGCAGGGCCTGCAGGCGCGCGAGCCGGGCCGTGATGGCGATCGGCTCGACAGGTAGCTCTGGCCTGGTCTCGCGCCAGCTAGCGATCACCCGAGCGATCGAGTCCTCGACCGGAGCCTCGCCCGCATCGACCGGGTCGCGCAAGGATTCGGCTCGGCGTGGCGTCATGCACCGAGGATACTTGCTGTTCTGCTATTAGTTTGGGCCCAAACTAGTGTCGTAAGGAGATGCAGCGCCTCTCGTGCAGGGGCGCCGCTACTACTGCCGAGGAGGTTTCTATGAGCGAGCTGGATCAGGCTCAGGCTGTGGCAGATCACCACATGCGTGTCGACGCGCTCTCGCCGAAGCCAAAGAAGGTTCTGATCGTGGTGGCGAATCCCGCGACGTCGACGACGCTGGGATGGCCGGTGGGTTTCTGGGGCGCGGAGCTGACCCATCCGTACTACGAGCTAACGGAGCGTGGCGTCGATGTCACGATTGCGAGCCCGGATGGTGGCAACGTTGACATGGACTCGCTCAGCGATCCGCGCGATGACTCGAAGTGGTCGGCGGAGGATCTGATCACGATGGGATTCGTCAACACTCCCGAGTTGATGGCGCTGCTCGAGGACACGCCCAAGCTGTCCCACCTCGACCTCGACGAGTTCGACGCGATCATGGTCGCTGGGGGGCAGTCGCCGATGTTCACCTTCCGAGACAACGAGGACGTCAAGGCTGCGATCAGGCACTTCTACGAGTCAGAGAAGCCGACTGCGATCTACTGCCACGGCACCGCAGCGCTGGCCGACCTCAAGCTCTCGGACGGCTCGTATCTGGTTGACGGCAAGACCGTGACGGGCTTTGCGAACGTCGAGGAGGAGTTCAGCGACTCCTTCGTCGGCCAGACGGTGATGCCGTGGCGCGTCGAGGATGTGCTCAAGCAACGCGGCGCCAACTACATCAACGGCGGCCTGTTCAAGGCGTTCGCTGTCCGCGACGGTCGGCTTATTACCGGCCAGCAGCAGTATTCGGGTCGTAAGGTCGCGCAGATGGTGATCGAGGCGTTGGGGGTGTGAGATGAAGATCGGTGTAATTGGGGCTGGTCGCATCGGCGGCAACTGCGCGCGCCTGGCGGTCAAGGCCGGGCACGAAGTGAAGCTGTCGTTTGCGCGTGACCCCTCGAAGCTCGCCCACCTTGCCTCCGAGCTCGGCGATCGCGCGTCGTCCGGGACCCCTGCCGAGGCGGTGGCGTTTGCCGAGGCCGTGATCCTGTCGGTCCCGTGGGGAGCGATCCCCGACGCGCTGGCTCAGGCCGGGGATCTCAGCGGCCAGGTGGTGATCGACACGACCAACCAGTACGGCGCCGGCGCGATGCCGGAGCCCGGACAGACGGCAGCGTCCTTCAATTCAGAGCGGATGCCAGGCGCGCGCTATGTCAAGTCCTTCAACACTTTGACCGCCGGCTTCCAGGAGCAGGCCGCGGACCGGGATGGCCCCGACCGTGTCGTGCAGTGGATGTGCGGCGATGATCCCCAGGCCAAGGAGCTTGTGGGCGGGCTGATCGAGGGCATGGGCTACCTCGCGGTCGACCTCGGAGGCACGCGCATGTGCGAGCCGATGGAGGCCCCCCGGCGGCCCGGAGCCGTCTATGGAGAGGAGTACCACGCCGCTGACGCCCAAGCTGTGGTCGAAGCTGTGCGCAACGGCGAGCCGATCCCTCCCACCCCGAGCTACGAATAACGGTCTCCGCTCCGCCGCCAGCGCGCGGCCAGGAGTGGCGTTGCTGTCGTGCATCATCGCGGCATACTCATCCGGAGCATGACGACGCCTACGATCTATGAGTGGGGCGGTGGTCGCGATGCGTTTGCGCGCTGGCTAAACCGCTTCTACGACCTTGTGGAACAGGAGGCTCCGGAAATCGCGGCGCTGTTCCGAGACCGCGTGAGCACCGAGCATCGTGGGCACGTGACCGACTGGTGGGCGGAGGTAACGGGCGGCCCGTCCCGCTACAGCGAGCGCCACGGCGGCTATGAGCACATGCTCGCTCACCACCGCGACCTGGCGATCACAGCCGAGCAGCGACTCCAGTTCGTGACCCTGCTCAGCCGCGCTGCGGATGATGCCGGGCTCCCCGCCGACCCGGAGTTTCGCGCCGCGATCATGGGCTATGCAGAGTGGGGCACCCGTGTTGCGCTGCACAACTCTCAGCCCGGGGCTCAGACCGCCGCTCACGCGCCGGTCCCTCGTTGGGGCTGGGGAGTCGCGGCTCCGTAGACACCGAATACAGGTGATGGCTCGTGACGGTGCTGCACTGCAAAGCAGACTCCGGACATCTCGAAAGTCTCACCGACGGCCGCCGTCGCGTTTGGTCATACAGGCCGGTTGTATGACTAAACTCCCCATATCCGTACGGAAATCCGCCCTCGTCGGCGCACACCAGTTGCTACACAAAGCTGTCAAATTGCAAGGAATTTATCGTCACTGAAGGGGCTGCTACCCACGATTCGGGTCGGTGAGGTCCCCGGTTCAAATCCGTGCGCCCCGATCAAGCAAAACCCCCGTCGTTACGGGGGCGTCGGCGCTTCGGCGGCGGCCGTGGCGACAACTTGGCCGCAATATCTCGGCTGCGCCCCCGCCTCGCCACCGGCGATTCCGCTGCGCTCACCACCACACCGCAATTAGCTGCCGTGATCGGCTCGGAGGGCTGATCCACGAGTACTCGTGGGCCGCATGAGTAGGAGCGCCGGGTTTATGAACCGAACGGCCCGCGCGGCCCAGCTTGCGCGGACCTGGGGAGAGAGACGCCCCGCCTCGGCTGTCTGCCGCCGGCCGCCAGCTGGCGGCCGGCGGGGGTGACGGTCGGCTTGTCATTGAACATCTCGCCGGCGACTGCACCACACAATCTTGAGGCCTCGTTCGACTTGGCAGCCGCTGGGCCGGCGCCGGCTGTCTTCGCAATCAGCAACCCTCGGCACCACATGCTTGCCTTATCCGTCGGTTGGCTAAGGCGCCAATAAACGAGAAGTTAGAAAGCAGTCATTCATCTGCTGAGAGCGAACGAGCGCCGGGCGCTACGCGCTTGTTCGGCTGCCGCGGCTCAGCACCCGATTGGCAGATTGCGACAATCGTGACTACGGGACGCTCGCTGCGCGACGGGGAGCGCTCCCAGTGCGCTCGTCCGACGCCTGCCATTGTTCCTTCGTAGACGAATCTGGCCGATTGACGCCGGGCCGGCTCGTGCGGGTCTTGTCCACGACCGAACTCGCCCGGACAGCACACTAGGCCGGCCAGCAAGCAGTCAGGGAGCGCGCATATGGGCAGCGAACCGTTGGGTTAGCGAGTAAGGGGGAGCGAGATCCGTGCTGGTCGGAGGACTGGCGATGGTCGTGCTGCTGGGCAACCGTAGGGCGCTGGGGCGCTCGTCGCGCCAGCTGCTCACCCTTGAGGAGCACGACGCGCGTTGGCTCGCGCAGGCGCCGGCCCAGCTCGTCGCGGGGGCTACCGAGCCTGCAGCCGGGCGCTTCAACGCCGGGCAGAAGCTCAACTTCGCGTGCGTGTGCGTTTTGCTCGCCGCGTTGTACGTCTCGGGGATCGATACGATCGTCGAGGGAACCCACCACAACCTCGTGTTCGCAGCCCGCAAGATCGCGACCATCGCAGCGTGCGTGTTGGTAGTCGGGCACGTGTACATGGCGATCATCAATCGCGGTTCGCGCGGAGGGCTGGCGGGGATGCTCAGCGGCGACGTCGACCGTAGCTGGGCGTACGCGCACTACCCGCGCTGGACCGCGGCCCAGGAGCCCCGCGGCGAGAGCACGTACATGCGCCCAGACGCTGCCGGTATGCGCACCACGAATCACGACACCTGATATGTGCCACCCGCGCTAGCGGACGGGTTCGCGTTCGGGCAGCCTCGCCCGGGCACAGGCGCGCCTGGCTGTGAGCCGGGCCAAACTGGCGCCGGATGAGGCGCAACGCGCGGCGAGCGCTCGTTCCGCCGGGTTTCGCCCGTGGCACCTCTGACCTGCCGGCAATAACATCAACGCTGCCAGCCATCTCGGTATACAAGGTGAGCGATTTCTCACCCACGCGTTACCTGGCGTTGTGCTCCCTGCGGAAAAATCAGGGGTAATCCGTGAGCACTAGACCACGCCAGAGATGCTGGACTGACCGCGACTGCAATTTGGGCCCGCAGACGCGGTCTCGGCCGTGCCAGGTGCTCGCCCCGTGCGTTCGGCTGAAATCAAGAGCCGGCCGGCGATGAGCGAGATGTTCGCCAGCGTCGGGCCGAGCGCGTATTGGTACTTGACGCGCTCGACGGGCGCGGTGTCACTGCTTCTGCTCACGGGGTCCGTCGTCCTCGGGGTAGTCAACGTCAGCCGCTGGAGTAGCCTTCGCTGGCCACGCTTCATGTTGGATTCTCTGCATCGCAATGTCTCGATGCTTGCGCTCACCTTCCTGGGTGTCCACATCGTCACGGCTGTGCTCGATAGCTTCGCGCCGATTTCGCTACTCGAGGCGGTGCTGCCGTTCATCGGAAGCTACCGGCCATTGTGGCTCGGCTTGGGTGCGGTCGCCTTCGATTTGCTACTGGCGGTCACGATAACCAGCGTGGTGCGCCATCGCCTGGGATATCGGGCCTGGCGCACGACTCATTGGCTAGCCTACGCATGCTGGCCGATCGCTCTCTTGCACAGCTTCGGGACGGGGAGCGACGTAAAGAGCAGCTGGCTGCTCACGCTGAGCGCGACGTGCATTGTCGCCGTGCTAGTGGCTGTCGGGGTCCGCGGCATCCGAGGCTGGCCTGCACACCGCTTCGTGCGCACGGGCTCGCTCGCCTCGGCGGCGCTCCTCGCGATCGGGCTCGCGCTATGGCTGCCAGGCGGGCCGCTCGGGAGCGACTGGGCGCGGCGTTCCGGAACGCCGGCGGCATTACTGGCATCTAGCGTTTCCTCCAGACACGCGCCGCGCGCCACACAGGCGGCCGCTGAACGCAGCTCGGGGCCTGGTCGGCTGAGCGTCCCGTTCCGGGCGCGCCTCGTCGGCACGATTAGCCAGGGTCCGGGACCTACCCCCGGGTTGGTCGACATCAAAATCGTGACAACGTTCGGCGGCTCGGCCTCTGGGCAACTGGGTGTCCAGATCGACGGAGAATCACTCCCCGAGGGCGGCGTGGCGCTCGGCAGCAGCCTAGTGACGCTCGGTTCGACCTCGACACCGGCCGTTTATCAGGGGGGGATTACCGCGCTCAACGGCACCCGAATGGCCGCTAAGGTACGGCGTAGCGACGGGCGTGAACTTTCGCTCGACATCGCACTCAACATTCGCCAGAGCACCGGCGCGGTCAGTGGCATCCTGGCGAGCGCGCCAGTCCCGGGTGGCGAAGGCAAGTAAGTGCCAGCTGCCACAGCTGGCGCCTGGGGCTGTTCGCGTCCTTTCATGGGTAGGCGCCTTCGACCGGAGCAGCGACCCGGCCGGATACGTCTCGTCCAATAAAGCGCCGAGGAAAGGCCGTAAGAGGATTCTCACAACAATGCTTGACGGAGGCGACGACGTCTGGGAGTGAGCGTAAGCTTCTATGCATGAGCGACCGGGCCAGGTTCACGGCAGAGCAAGCCCGTTTGGCCGGTGAGCGAATCGGCATCGATTGGGAAGTGTCCCGATTTGACGTCGAGCAGTTTCGGATGGGTATGGATGTCGAGCTCGAGCATGGAACGCGCGCAACCGAAACCAACGTGACCAACGACGACGAGACGGTTACCGCGAAGATCGCACGAGCGCACCTGAATGAGTTTCCGGACTACTACACGCGCTTGGCCGCAATGGAGGCGGACGCCGAGGCCTACTGGGCCGCACGGGGCGACTAGCGTCCGGTACACCGGGGCAGCTGTGGATCGAGTCTCTCAGCGATCGCGCTCGCGCCTTGCTGCGCGACGTCGTCAGAAGGTGGCGCAACGACGGGGCGTCGCCGCGCTCTCGCTGTGTCTTGCGATCGCGGCCGCTCTGTGGGTCAGCCTTGCGGGCTCCGCTGTACGCCTGCGGCGAGGCACACCCCTCCGGCCCCCATCAGGTTCCGTAGGCGCGCCCCTTCCGGCGCGCTTTCTCGTCACGCCGACGGCGTTAACTCTTCCCTTCCCGGTACAGGACGCCGCTGCCGTGGCTATCGGGCCTGAGCGCGCGGTGCTGCTTGGGGGTCTGAACGGCTCCGATAGCTCGGTGGCGACGGTGAGCCTGCTCGGCGCAAACGGCGTGCGAGCGAGCGGGGTCCTGCGCGAACCCCAGCACGACGCACAGGGCGCCCTCTTGTCCGGACGTGTCTACGTGTTCGGCGGCGGTCAGCTTGCCTCCTACAGTCACATCCTCGCCTACGATCCTGCCAATCGGCGCGTCAGTCGGGTGGCAAGCCTGCCGACGCCCACGTCTGACGCGGCCGTCGCGGCGATCGCGGGCACGGCCTACGTGGTGGGTGGCTATGACGGTGAACGGGCACTCGACACGATCGTCGCGTGGCGCCCCGGGATGAGTCCTGAGATCGTCGCCCGATTGCCCTATGCAGTGCGCTACGCGGGGGCCGCAGCGAGCGGCGGGCAGCTGGTGATCGTGGGCGGGTCGCGCGGCGAAGTGGTCACGCGGGCGATCCTGCGCTTTGACCCGGCAACCGGCTTGGTCCAGCAGATCGGCTCTATGCCGAGCCCGATAACGCACGCCGCGACCGTCGCGCTCGGCCGCTACGTCTACGTGTTCGGCGGCCGTGGCGCTGCCCCGGGGTCCCAGAGTAGAGCGATCTTCGCGATCGACCCGAACAACGGACGCGTGCTTGGCGCGGGAGCGCTGCCGGTGGGTCTATCGGACGCCTCGGCGCTGCTCATCGGTGGACGAGTCTGGCTTGCCGGCGGTCTCAGCGCCCGGGGCACCGTCGCGTCCATTTTGAAGCTGGCGCCGGCTTCGCATTAGTTCAGGCTCCTGCCCGTGGCCTGCCGGGCGCCTCAGGCGCGCGCACGCCCGAAGCCGAGCGTCCAACCAGCGATCACGGCGCGAGAACGAGGAGAGGTACCCCACATTCGCCTTCCGTGTGGCGACGAGCGGCTCATACCTCGCTCACGCCGGCTTGAGCACTGACACTGTCAGCAGTTCTCCGCCCCAGCCTCGTAGGTGGAACGTCCCCGCGGCGTACCGCCGTCCGGAAAGCGTAAGGTATCCAGAGCTCGGTAACCGAGTATGGGTGGCCGCAGTCAGCGATGCGCGCACCTGGCCCGAGGCTCCGCGTACCGCCACTTGGGCCCCGGTGTAGATGTGGACGAGTTTCACATAGCCGATCACATCTTGGATAGACACAAGCAGCGTTCCGAATCTTCGTCCGTTGATATCGAGCCCTTGTGCCAGTGGCGCGACTACAAACGAACCGTTGTTGTTCCACACGGCGTTGATGAGCAGACGTCGCCCACGTTCGACGCTAACCCGGGTGATGTGCTCAGTGCGGTGGCTCGTCATTTGGCGGAATGCCTCGGCCTGCGCGGCGGCGAGCTGCCCACGGCTCAGATCATGAAGTAGCGCCTGGTCACTGGCGAGCAACCGCATGTCGCCACGGGCACGGACACCGGTGATCTCGTTGTTGTAGATATGCTTGGCAACGGCGATCGCGGTGGCTATGCCTCGGGTCGGAGCACTCGGCGTAGCTCCGACTCGATCTCGTGGCGACTCACTTGCAAGCCCCGACACGGCCCTTGTTTTTGCCTGATTATTGCTCCCGCTCGAGCTCCCGGTTCCGCATCCGACGACGAGCGCGGCAACAGGACAGAGGGCAAGCGCGGCGTGGTTTCTCGAAAACACACCATCAGCCTGCTCCTGTCGACTAAGGGCGAGGTACACGCGAGGTGAGAATTCTCACAGGCGCGAGTGAGACCGTGCCTCAACGACTGCTATGGGTGCACCACGGCCTGGTAGTCGGGTGCGCCGTTTGGCGCCGCGGGAATGAAGTCCACGCCGTCGGGAGTGTTCAGATACCCGGCGGCCGTCCCGGGGATATCGGTGTGTCCGTACTGCCAGACGATTCTCTTGGTCCGGGGATCGATGACCACGACGCGGTCGCGGTAATCGTCATTCACGGCCACATCGCCGTTTGGCAGCGGCATAGCCAGGGAGGGATGGTCGAGCCGGCCGTAGCCTTGGGCCGGCCCATACCGCCACAGAACCCGCCCCGTATGGTCGATGATCAGGACGTGGCCGGGATCGGAGTAGTCCGCAACAAGCACACGTCCCTTGGGCAGCGGTTGCGGGTCTGACGGGTAGCTCACGGGTGCCTGGATCGCCCACTTGAGCAGTCCTTCGGGGCCGATTTCATCCAGCCAGTCGCCTTCGATCTCGCTGACCAACACGCCACCATTCGCAAGCGGCGTGTCGCCGTTGACCTGCCCGAAGAAGCGGGGCGGATCGTGACGGCAGGTGCCCGCCTGCCCGTAGCTGCGCACGATCTCGTGCGCACGGATGAACAGGACCCGACAGTTCTCGGCATCGGCGACCGTGACGGTGCCGTCCGGCAGCATGTAGGCGTCGTCCGGTTCGCGCAGATGGGTGGCATCGGCGCCGGGTGTTCCGGGTACTCCGAATAGCACTTGCGAGGTGCGGGTTGCGAGATCGACATGCACGATCGCGTCATCCCCCTCCTCATTGGAGATGATGTATTCGCCGCCCGGCTCAATGAACGTGTCGTCGTCGAAGAACAGCGAGGTGCTACCTGACGGGGGGTAGCGAAACACGAGCCGCCGCTGCGGGTCGACGATCAGGATCCGGTTGTTGCCGCGGTCGGCGATCATCAGATAGCCAGGAAGCCCGGCGCGGGAGGAGGCCGCTTCGTAGGCCGCTGCCGTCCCAGGCTGGGAGCCGACGACGTTTTGAGGCGCCCAGAGTGCGGCCAGGCCGCCAAAAATATTTGGTGCGAGCGGGCCGCCGGGCACGATCGCGCGTTTGCGCGCGAGCGCAGTCCGGTTCTCGTGCCCGTTCTCTCGCCGCGAGCTTCTCGTCGAGCTGGCTGCGTCTGCCATCAGCCGCTGGAACTGCGGCCGCGCCTCCGACTTACGCCAGCGAGAGTGAAAGTCGCAGTACTCGTCAATCATCTCGAGGTCGTTCTCGGTGACAAACTTGGCGATCGCCTGGCGCTGGGCGTCGGGGGAGAAGCCCTGGCCTTGCTCCTCGCTGGACTCGCGGACGTAGGCGGCGGCGCGCTGCCGGCGGTTACCCATCGGCGTCGAGCCTGGTGAGCTCACGTCCGCGGCGTAGCCACCAGTCGGCGAACCAGGGCGGGGCCTGCCGACCGTCAGGGACGGCGACGAGGAGTAAGGCTTCCGATCGACCGGCTCCGCTCCTGCGCTGCTGAGACGGAAGGCGCGAGCCCGGCATCGCGCCAAGCCCTTAGCGTGGTCGAGGCTGCGCACGAACAGCAAAAAGGAGGAGAGCACGATGCCCACACCGATCCCGGCTTTGTCCACTTCGCCAGGCCGACATGAGCGATCGACAGCCGAAGGCGACGCGCAGTCACGGGAGCCGCGTCAGCGGTCGCCTGAAGGGCGAGCCCGGAGGGCCGACCTTGACGCCCGCGGAGCCGAAGGCTACCCGCGACGGTACTCATCGCCTGCCTCCCTGGCCCTGCTGGCGCACGTACCAGTCGCCGCCTCGGCTAACAAAGCGGCTGCGCTTGCCGCGGAACAGATGCGCCGAGACTGTCCCGGATGAGACCCCGAGGGCCCTGGCGACCTCGCCAGGCCGCGCACCTGGATGCTCGGCCAGGTAGGACGCGACGTCCTCTTGGGAGATCTGCGCGACGGGCGGCTCTCCGAGCAGGTTCGCACGCGCGCGCTGCAGGCGGTCGCGTTCTAAAAGCAGCGCCCGGTGCCCCTGGAGCTCCGCTTCGATCTGTGCGAGGCGCCGATCGATCTCGGCGAGGACTCCTCTGGGTGCACCGCCCTGCTTCTCGGGCGGCTGTCTTGCCACGTCAACCTCCAGGATCGAAGTAACGAGATGCCAATCATATCATCGTAAGCATTACTGTCAAGCTACGTAATATGTGGAGGGAGGCCGGTCCGGCGGCCAGCACAGTGCCGGCCTACCTGTGACAGCCAGCTCGCATCCCCAACCAGATCTCGATCTCGAACCGGATCCTTGTTGACTTTCTCTTCCGCCATCCACAACTGGACCCACGCATCAATCGCACCCGCTAGCCATCAACCGCTCTGCCCGCTCCCTTGACACCCCACGTTGGGAGGTCATTGACCACCCTCATCGAAGCGTAGGCTGAGCGGGGGGTGGTCAATGACCGACCGCACGACGCCCGTTCGACGCTCCGGCAGGCGGAGCGGCTCTGCAGAGCCAAAAGTCCGATGCCGTGGTGTCGCCTAAAGTGTCATGAAACGTGTCGCGCGCCTACGACGCGAACGCGACAGCTACTCGACCGCGGTCAAACGTCGCTAATGCAAAGTCTCAGAGCATCAGAGCGGCTCTCCATGCCGGTTGCCCACCAATCCGGAAGCGGGCTATGAGGCCGCGGGGTCTGCCGGGCTAGGCGGCTGGCACGATGTTCTGATTCACGCAGAAGAAGTTGCCGGAGTCATACTGCGCCTTGATCTGCGCGAGCCGCTCGTAGTTCTTCCCGTAGGTGGTCCTGACGCGATCCTGGCCCTCGCCTTCGCCCAGGAAGTTGACGTAGGCGCCGCCGGCCGAGAAGGGATGCAGGGCCTCCCAGTAGTCGATCGTCCAGCGCTTGATCTTCTCCGCGTTCGCGGGCTCGGGATCTACGCCCACGATCACCTGTGCCCAGCGTGAGTCGCGGTAGGCCCAGGGCGTGGCCGTGTCGCTGACTTCGCCTGCCGCACCGTCGATCGGATACCGGTGCATCGTGCTGTGCATCGTCGGCATCTGCGAGCCCAGCTCGACGTGGCGCTCGACCGCCTCGTCGCTGATCTCCTTGACGAAGTCCGCGCGCCAGTACCACTGATATCCAGGCTCATACAGGCCGTCGAAGGCCGACTGGAGCGCCGGGTAGGGCATCGGCTGCACCCGTCGAGCGCCGGCTCGAGCGCGCGGGCCTCGCGCAGCGCCTCGCCGGCCTGCTCCTCCGATCCGGTGTGACACCAAACGACGCCGCACATCTTCTGCATGTGCAGCCCCTCGGGAAACGGGTCGGCGGGCGGCACGACGAGAAACGCGAAGAAGCCGCCCAGCTGCCTGGGCGCGGCGGGTAGAAACTCCCGGTACCAGCGCAGGATCTCGCCCGAGCGCTCTAGCGGCCACAGCATGGGGCCGCCGATGATCGTGTCCACAGGGTGCAGGCGGAACAGAAACGAGGTGACCACGCCGAAGTTCCCACCCCCGCCGCGAATTGCCCAGAAGAGGTCGGAGTGCTCCTCCTCGCTGGTCTGCACGAGGCTTCCGTCTGCCAGCACCACGTCTGCGCCGAGCAGGTTGTCGATCGACAGTCCGTACCCGCGCGCGAGGTGCCCGACACCGCCTCCGAGCGTGAGGCCGCCCACCCCAGTCGTCGAGACGATTCCGCTGGGTGTCGCTAGCCCGAAGCCGTGCGTGGCGTGGTCGACGTCGCTCCACTTGCAGCCGCCCTCGGCGCGCACCGTGCGCGCCCCGGGGTCGACGCGTGTTCCCCTCATGGCGGAGAGGTCGACGACCAGCCCGCCGTCACAGCTCCCCAAGCCCGCTCCGTTGTGTCCGCCGCCCCTTATCGCGAGCTTCAGGCCCTGCGCGTGGGCGTAGCGGACCGCGTGGATCACGTCAGCCACGTCCGCGCAGCGCGCGATGAGCGCGGGATGCCTGTCGATCATCCCGTTGAAGAGCCCGCGCGCCTCCTCGTAGCCCTCATCCGCGGGCCGCAAGAGTTCGCCCCGAAATCCTTCGGTGAACTCCAACGGCATAGCCACCTGAACGTCCATCTGCGCTTCTCCCTTCTGCGCCGTTTCGCCTGAGATGCCCGCATGCGAGCGTCAGACACGATACCTGGCGCGAAGTTGTGGTGAGCTGGGGATGCCCGCGGAGCCCGGCCCTTGGGGGCGCTAGGATCTGGCCACGGTCGAGCGTAGGAGGACGCGATGGCGCGCTATCTGATCGAGCGAGTGTGGGACCCAATGGAAGAGGAGGAGATGTCGGCCAAGGGGCCGCTGTCCAAGCGGATCCTCGAAGAGAACGACCGCTTCTCGCCTGTCGTGTGGGAGCACTCGCACACCGTCATGGATGAGGACGGCAACGTGAAGTCGTTCTGCGTCTACTCCGCTCCCAACACCGATCTCATCCGCGAGCACGCACGCATGCTCGGGGACCACAGCATCGATCACATCTACGAGATCGGCGGCGACATCTCTCCCGACGACTTCGACTGATTGCGGGCGCCGAAGTCGAATTCAGCGTGATATCGCTCCTGAAGCGCGACGCCCAGGCGTAGACGCGCCCGGCGGCGGCGCCCCTCGTCCTCCTCGGGGATGAGCTCTAGCGCCTGGTTGCAGAGGCTGATCACATCCTGGTGCGCCCAGCCGCGCCCCGCTTGGTCGGCGGCGGCGAGCAGGTAGTCGGCGGCGCGCGAGCCGTCTCCCGCATAGCGCCAGTGGTGCGCGAGGATCGCCGCGTACGCCGCGCGGTCGCCGGTCGCCCGTTCGATGAAGCGCGCCACCTCCGCATGCCGCGCGCGTCGCGCGGCGATTGGAAGCGTCGCGTAGGCGACCTCACGGATCAGCCCGTGCTTGAAGCTCAGCTCCGGCTCGCCCTCGATGCGCGAGTCGGGCATGCGCCGGATCAAATCGCGAAGTTCAAGCGACTGCAACAGCTCAGGCAGCGGCTCCGGGGCTCCGAGCGCTTCTAGGCTGCCGGGCCAGAAGCCGTCGCCGATCACAGCCGCGCACAGGATCACTTGGCGCTCGGAGGCGGGCAGGCGGTCCAGGCGCGCCGCGATCATCGTCTTGACGTTTGAAGGCAGCTCGTCTGTGTCTGACGCTCCACCCTCGGACAGCCAGGCCGTCAGCTCCTCGATCAGCAGCGGGTTGCCGCCTGCTGCCCGCTCGACCCTGCCGGCTATCGCCCCGGTTCCGGACTCCCCGCCGAGCAACCTGTGCACGAGGTCCTCGACGTGGCTGCTGCTGAGGGCGTCGAGCTGCACCGTCAGGTTCTTCGGCAGTCGCGCCCACAGCGGCTGGTCGTCGACGAGCTCCGGCCTGGCCAGCGCGACGAGCAGCAGCGGCGCGTCGAGCAGCCGCAGGGACAGAGAGCCGACGAGGTCGATCAGCCCCTGGTCTGCCCACTGCAGATCCTCCATCACCACCAGCGTGGGCTGCTCGCGCGCTGACGCCTCCAGGAAACGCTGGGCCGAGGCGAACAGCTTCTCTCGCTCGCCCACAGTCTCCTCGGTGAGCCGCGCCATGATCGACAGGTGCGAGGCCGTCGTCGAGCTCTCCTCCGCCGGCAGCAGCGCTTGCAGCCGGCTTGCGAGCTTGGCCTGCGCGGCGGCGGGCGTGTCGCTGGCGAAGATGTCGCAGGCCTCCCTGATGATCTGCGCGAAGGCCCCGTAGGCGGCGCGCTCGCCGTACGGGAGCGAGCGCCCCCGCAGCACCCGTCCCCCCTCACGTTCGATGTGGCGCGCAAGCTCGAGCGCGAGGCGCGTCTTGCCGATGCCCGGCGCGCCCAGGATCGTGAGCAGCTGCGGATAGCGCTCCCCGCTTGTCCGCCACCATGCACGTTCGAGCAGCTCGAGCTCGGTACCGCGCCCCACCAGCGGCGCGCTCGAGACGGGCCTCTCCGGCGGAGTGGCCGCGGCGGAGAGTGCGAGCCACGCCGGCAGCGGTGCGGCCTTGCCCTTCGCCTGCACCGGCGCGATGGCCTCGTACTCGATGTCATCGCCGGTCGCGGCACGTGTCTGCTCGCCGACGAGTACCCCCGCCGTCGGGGCGGCGGCCTGCAGCCGCGAGGCGGTGTTCACGGTGTCCCCCATCACCGTCAGCTCCCGCCGCCCTTCCGGACCCACGCGCGCGAAGATGACCTCCCCACTGTTGACGCCGATGCGAACGCACAGCCCGCAGAACTCCTCGACGTTCTGCGCCGCGCGCTGCCGGATATCGAGCGCAGCGCGGACCGCGCGCGTGGGATCGTCCTCGTGGGCGACCGGAGCGCCGAAGACGGCCATCAGGGAATCCCCGACGACCTTGTCGACGGATCCTCCGTAGCGATCCACGACCTCGCCCATCGCGCGCATGCAGCGGTCGACCATCGCGCCAACCTCCTCCGGGTCGGTCCGCTCCGACAGGGCCGTGAAGCCGGAGAGGTCCGCGAACAGCACCGTCGCCCAGCGACGCTCCTCATCGGTGTCCGAACGCGCGGGCGCAGCCAGCGCCGCTCCGCACGCCCCGCAGAACCGAAAAGCAGGCGGGTTCTCCCCGCCGCATGCCGGGCATGTCTGCTGCAGGGGGCTGCCGCAGGCGCCGCAGAACCGCTGGGCCGCATCGATCTGCTCTGCGCAGACGGGACAGCTTGCTGTTGCGGACAAGGCCCTAGCTCACGACATCGGCGCGCGGGTCGCCGCCGCAACCCCTGTGACCAACTCAATCAACCAGCCAAGACCTCCCATCGGTCCAGGATAATGCGCCAGCGGCGGGCTCGAGTCGGCGCCAAATAGGCTGCGGCGATGTGCGATGTTCGAGGACCGGGTTCAGCGACTGCTCGTCGGCCCCCGAGCCCTGATCCTCAGCGGCGCCGCCTTGCGCGACCGACCCGTCGACGAGAAGGCCGTGGCCGAGGAGATCGCTCGACATATGCCCGACCTTGCGATCAAGGGCGGGCTGGATCAAGTGCTCCTGTTCGCTGCGCTTCGAGTCATGCCGATTGACTGGAGACCGGTGGTGGACTGCGAAGCCCGGCGAGAGGAGGCCGAGAAGCACATCGCGGCGCGCGATCCGGATGACTGGCCCACCGTGGCTCTCGCTCTCGAGCTGCCGGTCTGGTCACAGGACAAGGACCTTGCAAGTACAGGCCTCGATGTCTTTACCACAGGTGATCTGCTCGACACAATGCGAGACGCAAGCTAGATCCGTATCTCGATCTCCGGGGTGACAATCGCGGGTTTGACCCCCGTCGCTCCCGTCGAAGAAACGTCCTGCCAATCGGGCCCGGGAGGGTTCTCGACCAAATCCGCTCAGCTGCGCGCGCAGCTCTTGGACGTCTTCGTACTCGTCGGGTCTACCATTGCCTCGCTCGCTAATGTGGACCACGGCTAGCCGAGGTCGGCGCACTTCTGGGCTGGCGCGTTCGATCCTACGGACATACCGGGAGTCGGATGATGAATGCGAACAAGGCGCTTGGGAGAAGGGCGATTTCACGCGGATCGCGGCGAGCATGCGAGAGAGCGGTGAGGCGCTCGTCAACGAGCTGGGGATCACGGAGGGGCTCGAGCTTCTAGACCTCGGATGCGGCGACGGCACCACTGCGCTTCCGGCGGCGAAACTCGGCGCGAACGTGCTGGGTGTCGACATCGCGAGCAACCTGGTCGAGGCCGGTAACGCTCGTGCGCGGAGCCTCGGTGTCACCAACTGCAGGTTTCAGGTGGGTGACGCGACGGATCTGCACGACATCGAGGATGACCGCTTCGATCTCGTTCTCAGCGTCTTCGCTGCGATGTTCGCGCCCCGTCCGTTCGACGTGGCCAAGGAGGTTGTCCGCGTTACCCAGCCAGGCGGTCGCATTGTCATGGAGAACTGGATTCCTGAGGATCAGTGCCTCCTACGCGCCGCCGCCCCCGGAAGGGTTCATCAGCCCGATGACGTGGGGGGTGGAGGCGAACGTGATCGAGCGATTCGCCGCCGCGGGGGTACCCGAGGAGAACATCGCGTGTGAACGGGCCACGTATACGTTTAACTTCCCCGGCACACCGTCGGAGTTTCTTGGCGAGTTCAGGTCGTACTACGGGCCGACGACGAACGCGTTCGAGGCGGCCGCCGGCAGTGGCCGCGAGGTCGAGATGCAGAGCCAACTGGACGCCCTGTTCAACGAGCAGAGCACCAATGGCAGCGACAGCCCTACGTCGATATCCGCGACGTTTCTGCGCGTCACGGTTTCGCTCCCGCGGTGATCGGCGACGGTACTACTCAGATTCGTCGAGGACCTTGATCAGGACCTCCAGAAGGCGCCGGGTGGTGTCCCCGTCCGGGGATCCGTGGTGCGGGTTGAACTCGGTTACCGTGAGCGCACGCGCACGTTGATCGCGTAGCAACGCGGTCAGTATCTCGCCGCATGCCCTCAGCTATGGGGCGCTGCCGCGATCGGTGTTCTCCGCCGACGGCGCGTCCAGGAAGTCGACGAGGTCGACGTCGAAGTGGACGGCCAGACTGTCACAAGCAGCCAGCGGAGAGAGGGCGGTTCGAGCGCTACGCCGCGGATCGGCGGCGGTGCTCCGCACGTCGACCACAGACAGCCCGCGGTCGGCGATCACCTCAGCCTCAAAGTCCGTGCGTGAGCCGAGCCCGAGGAAGCTGATCTGCCCGGCGCCCAGCATCGGTCGCTGATCGGCGAGCGCGGCGAGCCCATCGACGGCGCCGTCGATGTCGAGCATGTGCGCCACCCCCATCCAGTCCCAGGCGCCGTCGACCGTGCTGCCGGGCACGTTGAGATCAGCATGCCGATCGACGTAGACGAGGCCCAGCCGCGCGCTGCGCTCCAGTAGTCCGGCCACCGTACCGACACCAACGGTGCAATCTCCTCCGAGGACGAGAATCGTGTCCGCGGCTGGAGCTGATAGGACGAGCGAGGCGACTTGGCCTGCGCGCTCGATGACCGCGCCCGCGTTCGCGGCCCGCGGGCTCTCGGGGTCCGGCCGCCATCGAGACGGGCTTGCCTGCCCGCCAACTTGCACCGTGACGCCCCCCGCTTCAAGCCCCTCGCGCAGGCCCGCGTCGAGCAACGCGCGTGGACCGTCCTCTTGGCCTGGCGCATACGCGCCGGCGCTCGTCGCGGCCTCAATCAGCACAACCGTCCGCACTGGCAGATCATCCCCAAAAACTGCGGGCCGTTCAGCTGCTCACCCGGCCGTGGTCCGGCTGCCCCCGCTGCCCCGCGCGAAAAAAGGCGTTCAACGTCAACGGTCACGTACGCCCCGCGTCGTGAAAACGGGTCGCGGAGAGGTCCGAGACTCCCCGGCGGCTGCTTCTTCGTCACCGCCGCCGCGGAGCTGGGCGGCCGCCAGGGCCCGGTGCGCGACCGCGTCGCCGACTACCAACGACAATGGCGCGAGCTCCTCACCCAAGCCACCCGTGACGCGCACGCCGCCGGCGCGGTCAGCCGCGACAGCGACCCCGAGCAGCTCGCGTTCGAGCTCGGCGCGATCCTCGCCGGGCCAACCTCGCGGCCGTCCTGCATGACGACCACGCGATCCTCGATCGCGCCCGCGAAGCGATCCGCTCGCGCGTCGGCGCCTGACCGATCGCTGAGCACCGTCGAAGCGCCCAAAACCGCGACATCACGAGCGCCTTGAATCGAGCAAGCCGCGATCGACTCAACCGAGAGCGCATCCTCATTGCGGCAGGGGCGTCGGTCGCCGAGGCCCACTCTGTCGCGCGACTCACCCGCTCCCTCTGCTTGAGGATCTACGCTTCAACACAAGCAAGGCAACCACAACCAGCGCTGCTACGACAATGGTGCCGACCAGGCCTGCGTCAGCCACGATGTCGGTGATCGACGGCCCAATCAGATACGCGCCCACACCGACGCCAAGAGCCCATGTCAGCGCCGAGACCGTGTTGGCGAGCAGAAAGCGAGACCAGCGCATATCGTGGATCCCCGCGATCCACGACGGCGTGAACAGCACCGCGATCGGGCCATAGCGCTCATAGAAGTGATCGCCTCTTGCGATCAGCGCGAGTCGCAGGTTGTGCAACAGTCCCGGCGCAGTGAGCAGCGTCCTGCCGCCCTTCATGCCGATGATCCAGCCCGCGGTCCCTCCGGCGATCGCGCCAGCCCAGGCAACCGCAACCACCGCCGTCAGGTCAAGGTGGCCATGCGCGGCGGAGATGCTCGCTGCGATTAGGGCGGCCTCGCCCGGCCCCGGGAACGCGACCCAGCTCACTCCAGCAGCCAGGAATACGCCGACGTAGTCGGCTCCGGCCCGGACACGATGGAAGTGATGACTCTGGTTAACGTGGTGGACGACAGCGATAACAGCGTGCATTGGCACCGGCAGTCCAAAGAGGCGGACGCCATCGTGGTGACGGTCGCGGCAAGGTCCTCGAAGCCTGCTTGCGATCACGGCCTTTGTGAGCGGATCGCCGGCGCAACCCCGCTGGCTCGCCCGCGACGGGGTCGGGGTGGGAACCTGTCCCGTGAACTATGTCGAAAGCGGCGTCGGCGACAAACGTAACAATTCAGTTCTCGGGTCTTAACGTGCAATTGGGCAGCCAACAGGACGTCGAACGGGCTCGGGCCTTGCCGCGCTTGCGCCTTTAGAATAGCTGCCCGTCTAGGAAACCGGCCACCAGCACCAGCCACCCGCCGATCTCAGCCACAATCAGGCTGACCATGAAAGCGTGAGTTCCCGGCACGGGGTCGCGAAACTGGTTGTCGGTCTCGTGGCGCCAGCCCTGCACGGTGTATGTGGCGACTGCAGCATAGAAGTAGAGCGCCATCGCCCCCGCGGCGAGCAGGTTCGCGAGTTCGCTCCAGCCGCTCAATTGGACGAACGTCGCGACCAGCAGTAGCGCAAAGCTGTACGACCGCGTGCCCCATACGATCATATAGGATACACTACAGATGAATGGGCATAGCGGTTTCCGACTTGACCGGTTTGGCGCGCATTCGCAACGCTGCCCTGGAGAGCTTTGCCAGGGATGGGGTGGCCGCCACCTCGATCCGGGACGTCGCAAAGAAGGCCGGGGTCTCGCCCGGCTTGGTTCAACACTACTTCTCGACGAAGGCAGCGCTCGTCGAGGCTGTCAACGGACACGTGGTCGCGATCGCGACGGATGCATTCAGCGATCTTTCCGCGAGCAGCTCGCCGGTCGAGGCTCAACAAGAGCTCGGCGATCGTGTGACTGCGTTTGTGCGCGAGCACCCGACGGCGGTGCTCTACGTGGCAAGGTCCGCGGCTGACGGCGATCAGGCGGCGTTCGAGATATTCGATGCGTTCGTCGCGATCGCCCAGCGTCAATGGCAGCGACTGGCCGACCACGGTCTGCTGCACCCCGCTACCGACCTCACCTGGACGGCGCTGCACGGGGTCGTGTTCGTGCTCGGTACCGTCCTGCTCAGGGACGCCGTCGAGCGCCACCTGCCGCAACCCTTCTACACGCCCGAGCAGCTCGAGCGCTGGAACGCGGCGAGCCAGGCACTGTTCAGAGAAGGCGCCTACCGAATAACACGCGGATGATGGGTTAGCGCAGGCGGGCGTGAGCGAACTAGCCGACCACCACTCATTCGAGCAAGCGCTCGGACCGCTGCGCACTGCCTCGCTCTCATCGGGGCGCCTGCGCTATCGCGACCACGGCAGCGGCATTCCCGTCGTGTTTCTCGCGGGGGCTGGTGCTTGCGAACGGAGAACGTCTTGACGTGACGATCACCCTTCCTCCTTGAGCCGGTACGGTGGTTATTCGACGAGTGCGCACCGGTCGCTCGGGCCTCTGAGTTGGTGCGCGAAGCTCGACACTTTCGAGCACCGCGCGCAGAATCGTCTTCATCTCCATGAGCGCAAAGCTTGCGCCGATGCAGCGGCGCGACCCGCCGCCGAATGGAATGAGCGCGTACGGCGGCGGGGGCTGATTCAGGAACCGCTCGGGACGAAACTGCCGAGCTTCCGTGAACGTCTCGGACAGGTGCGACCCGATGATCGACGCCACCACAAAGGTCCCGGCGGGGAGCCGGTAGCCGCCGAGCTCGAGCGGGACGGTTAGCTTGCGCCATGCGGCATCGAGCGGCGGGCGAAGGCGCAGCGTCTCGTTGATGACGGCATCAAGGTAGGCGTCGCCGTCGTCGCCACGCAACTCGAGCGTCAGCCGTGTGAGCACCACAGGGTGGCGCAGCAACCGCTCAAAGCACCAGGCGAGAGCCGTCGCTGTCGTCTCCTGTCCCGCTATTAACAGCGTCACGAGCTGGTCACGCAATTCTTCGTCGCTGAGCGGCTCGCCCTTCTCGTCGCGCGCCGCCATCAGCAGAGCGAGGATGTCCTCACGACCCTCCGGGTCGCTGCGATGCGCAGCAATCTCCTCATAGAGCAATACGTCAGCCTCTCGGCGGGCGCGCACCCACCCCAACCGAGCACCGATCCAGCTATCGGCAAGCCGCGGGTTGTTCGCCTCCGCAATGAACGCGAGCGGGCTCGCCTGCGCGATCTGTGGCACGAGCCTGCGTAGCCCTGCCATGCGGACCGAGTCGCGTACGCCGACTACCGCGCGCAGGATCACCTCGAGCGCGATTCTTTGCATCCGCGGATGAATCGCGAATTGCTCGTTGATGGGCCAGCGCCGAACCTCAGCCACGGTGAGCTCCTTGATGAGCTCTGCATACCTGCGCACCGCCTCGCCGTGAAAGGGGGGCGACATCAGCCGGCGCATCCTCACGTGGCGCTCGCCGTCGAGCGCCAACAGGGAACTCGGCGAGACGCGACCGAGCACGCGCGCGTTGGCCTCTCCGGCATGAAGGACGTGACGATCGCCGGTGAAGAGCTCCTTGATCAGCTTCGGATCCCAGACCGAAACCACCTCACCGAAGCCCAACGGGCGGGCCGTCGCCATCGACTCGAAGCGACGATGGCCCAGCCGGACCCACGGCTCGGCGAACCGCAGCAACGCGACCGTCTGTATCAGCGATGGCCAACGCGACCCCGGCGGCAAACCCGGCGTGACGCGCGATCGGCGAGCAGTTCGGGATGAAGCTGTCCCCTGCACAGTGACGCTCGGCGACTCAGGCATCTGTCCTCCCTCGCTTCGGGGCAACGATCGTCGCGATGACTCAGGCTCGCGGCACCAGGCAGCGTAGCACTACTTTGTAACAAGTTGCAACTTGTTACAAAGTGCCTTTGTCACGATACGGCGGTCGTCGCGGCGCTTGCAGAGGCGATCACGTCAGACCGCTACAGATGGTCGGTGGGCCTCGCGTGCCGGCGCAATCGACGTTGCTGGAGGTCGCGCTTCGCTGCTAGGTCGGATCGCCCGTGAGGATCTCGGCCGGCTCGGGCGGCAGCAGGTGTTGTGGATGCTCCGCGGGTTCGTGGACGGGGGGCGAGAACCAACGTTGGGCGATGGCCGTCGGCACGATCGCCGAGAGCACGACGACTGTGACGAGCAAGGAGAACTGGGTGCGGTCGATTATGTGCGCGTTCAAGCCGTAGAGCGCGCTGATCGTCCCGAACGTGAGACCTGTGCTCATCAGCAATGTCGCGAACGTGGCGTGCTGTCCGGCAAAGCGACGGGCGAGCGGGTAAATCAGGCTGAGCTTGGGGACGATCTTCGCCGCGACCAGCGCAGCGAGGATGCCCAGGTTTGCGAAGACCGCGCTCAGGGACACGTTCAGCCCTCCTCGCAGGAAGAAGAACGGCGTCAAAAAGGCAAACGCGACCACGCGCAGGCGCCGCTGCTCCTCTTTGTGGCGCTGGTAGTGGCGTGACATGACCAATCCGAGCACGAAAGCGGGCAGAACAGCCTGGCTGTTGGCCGCGTCTCCGAGGACCATCAGCGCGAGCAGGATCGCAAAGACGAGCTTTATCTCCGGCTCGATCACGCGATCGCCGTAGCGGCTAAAGAACCAGGGGGAGAGCTTCGGCAGTAGCACGATCAGCGCGAGCGACACGACCAGGAAGACGGGCAGCCAGACGGTCGGTTGAACGAAGATCGTCGAGAGCGCGATCACGGTACACATGTCGGTCACGAAGCAGGCGCTCATGATCAGCTTGCCGACCCGAACCGTGTTCAAGCCGGTCTCGACAAGAACCGCATAGACGACCGCGAGGCTGGTGGTAGAGAGCGCGGTACCGGTGATCAGCGACGCTTTCGTGGTCCAGCCCAGCGGACCGAGAGCGATCAGGGTGGCCACGACGAACGGTCCCGCGAAGGACGCGATCCCGATCGCCACAGATGCGCCGAATCGCTCGCGAAAGTCGTCTGGGTCGACCTCGGCACCGGCGAGAAAGGTGAGCACCACCGACGCGAAACCGGCGATAAACGTCAGCCAGCTCGCGTTCGGGTCAAGCTTGAAGATATTGCCAAGTGCGATGCCGAGCGCGAGCTCGATCAACGCGACCGACACGCCGATCTCGATCGAGACCATGCTTGCGATGAGGGCAGCTCCCAGGAGAATGGCTGCCAATTGAACGGGGTCCATCTGCGTGCCTCCACAACTCGTCGTTTGACGTCGTAGAGGCCATCAGCGGCGCACCGCGCTTATAGAGCGAGCCTCATCGCTCACGTCCAGCCTATCTCATCAGGGGATTGCGCGGTACATACCGACCGCTGCCCCCCTCGCGACCGCTGCCCCCTCGCGACCAGACCCAGCCGCATAGCGAGCGACTTTCCGTGCCCCACCTGGCGAGCGGATAACCAGGCCAGATCCGATCCAGGTTCGCAGAAGAGCAAGCCGTGCGGATCCGTTTTCTGGCAATGAGGACCGAGCGCTGCGAGGCCCGAAGCCAGGAAGACATGGAGGTTTTGTTATGAGGCACGCGAAGGCCATCGTTGGACTCGCAGGAGCGATTCTCCTGATCGGGTCGGCGCCCGCGGGCGCGGACATCATCCCAACCGGCATGTGGCCGTTCAACGAAGGTCGAGGTACGGTCGCGTACGACTACTCAGGGCATCACAACGACGGCAAACTCGAAGGGCTCGCGGAATGGGCGCCGGGTCGCTTCCAGGAGGCGCTGAACTTCAACGGCAACGCCGCGGCCGTGCGCGTAAGTGACAGCTCGTCGCTCGACTCCGCATCCGTCAGCGTCAGCGCGTGGGTCAACAGCGGCGCAAGCCCTGGCAGCGACAAGTACATCGTCGCCAAGGGGGCGAACGGCTGCGTCGCCGCCTCGTATGGGCTCTACACAGGAGCAAACGGGGGATTGGAGTTTTACGTGTCGACCAATCAAGGGATGTTTTACACCCTCTCCCCGGACGCGGGCCAGAGCGTTTGGGATGGAAAGTGGCACAACGTGGTTGGCACATATGACGGCTCGAGCGTACGTCTCTACGTCGACGGCCAGGAAGTCGGCTCGGGCACACCAGACACAGCGCCGATCGGCTACGGCCTGCCCAGCTCGAACGATCTGACAATTGGTGACTACCCCGGCTGCCCCAGCCAGAGCCTGGATTTCAGCGGGCGCATCGACGAAGTCAAGCTCTTCAATCGCCCGCTTTCCCCGTGGGAGATCGGTATTGGCAATCGGCTCTCGCGATATCTGCCGCCAAGCCTTCCGTTCGACCCCGTCGCTTGAGGCGGCACCAGTTGCGCCGCGGCCGGCCTCCGTTGCACCCAAGCCAGCTCCCATTCGGCCGCGAAGTCGGGTGACGCGCACCGCTCATGTTCTCGCGAGCACGCTCCGACGCGCGCTAGACCGGCCGAGGCTGTGGCGCGTTACCGCGGCGCTGGCGGCGTTGCTGCTGGGTGCAGTGCTGCTGATGTGCGCGCCGGGGTCGCTCACGGTGCTCGCTGAGCGGCCGGCCACAGACGGCAGCGGCGCAGCGGCGGAGTCCTCGTGGGTGCACTGGTGCACCCGCGGCCAGCCGCGCGAAGACCGCGTGCGGCTGGCATTCTGCGCGCGCGTTGACGGGCGCGTGATCGGCTCGACCCACGGGCCCGGGCCCGGCGAGGCGCACATCGCGGTGCTTGGCGATTTCCAACTGGTGATCGTGCGGCTGCCCAACGGGACGGCGACGCCTCCGTGGGGCTCGCAGGTGGTGGCTATCGGTCCCCTGTTCCGTGCTCGCGACGGCCAGCGTGAGATTCAGGCCTTCAGGTTTGGCAGAGCATGAGATGGCTGGGCGTCACAATCGGCCTGTTGGCCGCCAGCCTTTCGCTGGCGGCCTGGGTCTACCTGCGCGACCGTGAGACGTCGGGGTGGCGTCCCTCTGAACGCTCAATCGCGCTAGCCGACGCCACGACGGCGCTAGCCGCGTTTGCCGGCCGCGATTGCCACTCACACTGTGGCGCTGAGCTGCTCGAGCGCCGGCAGCCGGGTCGCTGGCTCGCGCGGATCGGGGTGAGGGGGCAGACGCAATGCCTGGAAATCGACCTAGACACGTTCGCGGCCGGCGCGCGGTACGGGCTCTCCGGCGTTCATCCGAGCCGCTGCGCAGACCGGCCGATCGGAGGCGCTCGCGGACGCTGAAAGCTGTGCGCGAACTGGATCGCTGAGTCTGTCTGTGTGCCCCGACCCTCAGCGCAGGCTCAGCACCTTGCTCGCGTTGAGAGTGACGACCATCGCGACCGTGTACTGAGCCGGCGTCATCCGATGAAGCACCCGCATCCTGAGTATCGCCTTGCCTCGTGTGACGTGGCCGTGCCCGAACGCCACGAGCAGCTTTCCGCGCGTGACCCGCATCGTCACGGTGCCACTGAGACCAGCTCCGCCCTTGATCGTCATCAGACAGCGGATCTGGCCGGGGTTCAGCCGCGTACAGGAAACCGTCGCGTTCGTGCCGGATGGACGCTGGCTGACCGGGGGAGCCGCCGTGGCCGACACGGGGCCCGCGAGCGCGCCGATCGTAAGGCAAGCTACAGCGGCCGGTAACGCACGGCCGCGGAATAGGTTAGTCACCTCGATCCCTCCTCGTATCTGGTAGTTCCTGTTTGTTGTCAGAGGCACGGTACTGCAGGTGCCGCCCGGGGGCCAGCAGGCGCAACGCGCGCTCCCCGGACGTGATCGACCACGGCGGACCGCCCAACGGCACGCGCGGGCGTGAGGCTCTCAAGGGCACGATCAGTTGGATCCATTCCGGCCTCGACGACGTCTCCTACGAGGTGAAGGATGCCTTGCAATGCGGCGAGAAGGTCGTGCTTCGGTGCACTATGCGCGGCACGAACACGCGCGAGTGGATGGGCCACGCGCCGACAGGCAGGTCGTTCGTGGTGGACCACATCCACCTGTGCCGGCTCGAGGGCGGCCGCATCGCCGAGCACTGGGGCGCGCGCGACGACCTCGGCATGCCACGCCAGCTCGGGCACCTCAGCTGAGCAGCTGCGGGTCGCGCCGGAGCAGCCCGCGTCGGCCGCGGGCGGCCGCAGCGCCACTTCGTGCGGGTGACGAACAGATAGTCGCGGCCGACCTCGCGCGTGCGATCCAAACGACCCTGGAGGTGACCGGCAGTGACTTCGGGAATGGGCACGTCGGGCGCGCCTCAGAGCTCAGCGCGCTTTGATCGCGAAGTCGACCTTGACTGCGGGGCCGGCTCCGGCCGAGTTGCGCGCGACCGCGACGAGCAGGTAGCTACCGAAGGCAAGCGTGCGTCCTTGGAGGCGGCCCGTGAAGTGAAACCGGTTCTTCCCAGGGCGGTCAGCATGGTTGAAGTGGCCAATCTTGACCAGGCGGATGCAGCGCTTGCGCGAACGGTTGCTCCTGGTCGTCCTGACGCATGACCTGCCCTCGAGCCGTCCTGTTGTCCGGCGCTCGACCGTGAACGTGGTGGTAGCGGCGACCGTGTCGCTGTAGCTGACCGTCGATCCGGTCTTGACGGAGGTGACGGCTCGCCCGTGTAATGCGGCAACGAACGGAGAGGGGGAGAGCTTGAGGCCGGAGATCTTCGGTGTCTTCGGCGCCGGCGCAGGCGGCGCGACGAGGCCGGAGATCTTGAGCGTCTGCGGGGGCGGCGCGGCCGACGAGGCGGTCGTGAACGTCTGGTCGGAGCCGAACGCGATTCCGGCGCCGTTGGTCACCACGAGCCGGTAGTGATACAGCGTGTTCGGCGCAAGCCCCGAGATCGAGGCCGTGACCGGCGCATTCACAGCCGTTGGCCCGACCTGGGTCAGCGGGATGTCGAAGCCGTACGCCGTCGTTGTGCCGAACTGGAAATGAGCGCTTGCGGGTGACAAGTCCGGGTTTGAAGCGCTGCCGTTCAGGACGGCCGTGCCGGTCGTGATCGAAGTTGCTGTGCGAGTCGTCGCTGCGGGCGTTGCGACCTCGAACGCGCCGATGTCACAGGCGGAGCCGGCCGGACGTAACACCCCTCGCGCGTCCGTGACGGGGCAGCCCTGGTTCGTGCCCGCGTCGATCGCTGGGCTGCCCGCCTTGAGCGCCATCGTCGCCACCGGCCCACCGTTGTCGGACAGGGGTCCGAGCATCGGGTCGGAGTTAACCTGATCACCGCTTGCGTGGAAATTGCACTGATCGAGGCTGTCGAGGTTGTGGCCAGCGGAAAGCGGCGTGCCTACGCAATTCTCATTGCCGGGGTCAGCCGCTCCGGCGCTGACGATCGTATTCTCGACGATTGTGGTGGGGCCTCCGAGCGCAGCGTCGCCTCCTTGGGCGTCGCCGCCGGTGGCCGTGTTGGCGCTCAGCGTCGCGTTCGTAAGCGTGATCGCGGGGTTGTTGGATCCGAAACTCAAGCCGCCCGCCTCGACGCTCCCGCCGGTGGTCGTCCGCGCGATGTTGGCTGTGAAGGTGACGTTCGCCGCCGACATCGCGGGCGCGTTGGTGATCATGAATGCCCCGCCGCCCTCGGCGATACCCCCGGGCGTGCCGCCACTACCCGCCGCGGCATCGGCGAGGTTGTCGTTGAAGGTGCTCGCCAGCAGAGTGGTTGGGCCGGTGGCGGCGACCTCGAGCCCGCCGCCGTCGCTGATTCCGCCCAGCGCCCCGGCGCCGCCGCTGGCGTCGGCCGTATTACCGCTGAACGTCGAGCCTTCGATCGTCTGTGTACCGCCGGTGTTGATACCGCCACCACCCGCAGAGCCGCCGAATTTGTTGGGGGCGCCGACGGCCGTGGCCTGGTTTTCCACAATCTCGCAGTCCTCGACGACAAGCGTGCCCCCGCCGCCGCTGAACACGCCCCCGCCCTGCGCGATTCCGCCGTTCCCACCGGTACCGGCCGCGTCGGCATCGGCAACGTTATCCGCGATCACGTCGTCGCTGAGCGTGAGCTTTGCCGCGTCGTTGAGGACGCCGCCGCCGCTGACGACCCCCATCGCCGTAGGGGGATGACCGAGGCGGATCGTGACGCCGCTGATCGTGATTGTGTTGCCCGACCCGGTCGTGTGAAACACGCGCGAACTCCCGGCGTTGCTGATCACCGTGCTCGCCGCGCCGGCGCCGGAGATCGTCGCGCTCTTGCTGATCGCCAGCTCACCGCTGGCTACCGCGTAGGACCCCGACGGCACCACGATCGTGCCGCCCGGCATCACATCGGTGATCGCCTGGCGCAGCGAGCCGGGGCCGGCATCGTTGGTGTTCGTCACCGTGATCGTGTCGGCCGATGCCGGCCCCGACGCGACCAGCATCCCGAGACCGAAGGCCACCCAGATGGCGGACCACAGCTTGACACGACGGCTTCTGCCCATCTCGATCGACCCCCCTCGCACACGGACGCTCTCCGCACCGGCTTCCCACGTAGATGTTCAGCGATATCCTAACGCCACCGGGCATAACAGACAAGACCGGCTCGTCCGCCGGTAGGCGGCTCCTATGAGTCGGTCGACTATCGCCGGCGCACTGTGCGGGAGCCCGCCTCGAGATGGCCGGCGCCCCGGATCGCCGGGGTCGTTCGGCTCGCTGTCGACTAGCGTGAAGTCGGGACGTCGGTCAGCGTTGCGTCGTGACGCCGACCGGACGCCACGGCGCGCACCGTTTCGACGAACGCCGCGGCCGGGGGTCGCAGGGTGCCCTGTCGCCACGCGAGTGACACCACCGCCCGTTCGGCGTCCTCGACGGGCACGTAGACGACGTCATCGCGCGGAAAGTTGCGCGCCACCGTCGCGGGCACCAAACACACCGCATGCTTCGCCGCGACCAGCGTCAGGATCTCCTCGACTGCCGTCGCCGTCGCCGCAGCGCGGCCCGGGAGCTCGTGCCGGCGCTGCTCCGCTAGCCACCGCACGGGCAAATCGGCGACCGGGTTGATAATGAAGCTTTCTGCCGCGAGATCGGCGAACGACACCGCGTCGCGGCCGGCAAGCGGATGCCCGGCGGCCAGCGCCACCACACGCGGCTCCTCCGCGAGCACCTCGATCTCGAGGTCGAGATCCACCTGCGCGGGCAACAGTCGTGTGAAGGCCACATCGACCTGCCCGTCGGTGATGTCGTCAAGTCCGCCGAGCCGCAGCTCGCGCACCGAGACGGCAAACGAGGGGTGGCGCACTGCGAACTCCCTGAGCACCTCGGGGAGCAGCTCGGTTGCCGCCGAGCCGTAGAAGCCGACGCTCACCCTTGGCGCGCCCGCCGCACGAACTCTGCGAGTTGCGTAGCGGGCATGGCTGAGGAGGGCGTGCCCCTCGCGCAGCAGCTCCTCACCCGCTGGCGTCAGGCTCACGTTTCGGCTGCTGCGCTCGAACAGCTCCACGCCCACGATCCCCTCGAGCCGCCGTATCTGCTGGCTCAAGGACGGCTGGGCTATGTGCAGTCGTTCCGCCGCGCGGCCGAAATGAAGCTCCTCTGCAACCGCGATGAAGTACTCGATGAGCCGCAGGTCGAGCCGGTCGACCGACCGCGGCCGCTCATCGTGCGAAGGCCGCTCGCCGCCTCGCGGCGCGTTGGCATGCTCCGCCCAGCGCGCCTTCGGGCTAACGGGCTGGCCGGGTGGTGCGGGCGAAGGGTCGCTCGCCTTCCGGTCTGGAGCGCTGTTACCGTCGGAGATATCTGGCACCGAATTCGCCGCCCGGTCCTCAACTGTTCGCCGCCCAATCCTAGTCGCTCGTGACCGGCCAGCCAAACGATCTGATCCGTTGAACGGGGCGCCCGGCATCGGGAGCTGTCGCGGTAGCGCGAACGCTGGGAGCGGGCAGGTGCGGCGATAGGCCCGGCCTATTGACCCACGAGGAGTTTGTCTTGGACTCTTCGGCGATCGCCGCGCATGCTTGGCGCCGAGTCGCGCAAACCGGATCCGCGCCGTCACCGACTCAGACAGACCGACCCGATGGAGGTACCAATGCCCACAACGCTCACCACTGATCAGATGAAGGCGAAAGTGCTCTCGCATTTCGAGGATTTCGTCAACAACCGCAGGGCCGAAGTGATCCGGACCAACATGACGTCGGACTTCTACGACCACGACGGCCCCGGCGAGGAGCCCACGGACGTCTCTGGCGACGAGCAGATGATGCGCCAGATGTACGCCGCCATGCCCGATCTTCACCTCACGATCGAAGATCTGATCGCCGAGGGCGACAAGGTCGTCTGCAGGAACCACTGGCGCTGGACCGATGCCAGCTCGGGCACGAACATGGGGTTCCACGGCTTCGTCCTGTGGCGCTTTGAGGGCGACAAGATCGCGGAGCGCTGGGCTACCGTGACCAAGCCCGCCGAGGACTCTTCATGGGAGTGAACATGGAGGCGGTGTCTTCCGCCGCGCTCGCGGAGGCCTACCTCGACGCCGTCGCCCGCGGTGAGGCGATCGCCGCCGCCGAGCGGTACTTCCACCCTGAGATCGTCTACATCGTCAACGTGCCCGCAGAAAGGTAGATCCCAATGACAACCAGCTCACGGGCAACCTCGATGGTGGCGGTAGAGCGTTTTAGCGCCAGCGAACCGGGCGCATGGTCCAACTCGTATCTCCTCAGCGACGGTGGCGAGGCGCTGCTGTTCGACGTCTTTCAGCTTCGCAGCAACGCGCAGAAGCTGGCCGACTCGGTCGAGACGTCAGCAAAGAAGCTGACCAAGGTGTGGATCTCACACGCGCACCCGGACCACTTCCTCCAGCTCGATGTGATTCTCGATCGTTTCCCCGACGCCCAGGTGCTCAGCACTGCGAACGTCGTCGAGGATCTGAACGCTGATGGCCATGGATGTTCGACCTGCTCAAGGGCAAGCTTGGTCGCGAGGGACCCGAGCGCCTGGTCGAGCCGACCGCGGTCGCGGGCGAGAGCGTGCAGCTGGGCGCGAGCTCGATCGGGATCGTCGAGTTCGGCGTCGGCGAGGCCAAGCACCACGCGGCACTGTATCTCGAAGGCCGCCATGCGATCGTCGCGTCAGACGTGATCTACAACGGCGCGCACCTGTACCTCCAAGAGCACAACCTGGAGCAGTGGCTCGCGCGGCTCGACGAGCTCGATCAGCTCGCCGCGGGACGCGGGATCCACACGATCCATCCCGGGCATGGGCCCGCTGGCGGGCTGTCGCTGATCCAGGGCACTCGCGAGTACCTTCAGGCGTTCGCCGTCGCCGTCGAAGCCGGCGACGCTGACGCCGCCCGTAAGGCGATCACCTCGCAGTTCCCCGACCATCGCGTCCAGCAGTTCCTCGACGTGTTCAGCCTCCCGGCTTACTTCTCCGGGCAAGTGACCTCCGACTAGGCCAGCTCGAGCCTTGCTCTGCGGCCGGGTCCTGAACGCTCGCCCAGGGCGACCAGTCAACCCGAGAGGACTCGAATGCGCAAGGATCAAGAGGGCTCGCGACCAGACCGACGCTGGTAGCGCAGCGTCGCGGCGATGCCGCGGTCGCGGACGCGACGGCGATGTCCTTGCCGGTGACGGTCGTCGTTGCCCGCGTCCAATCGCGGAGGCCCGCTACCCGCTCCTCTCCCCCTCCAATTTATACCGCAGAAGAGCTTCTCATGAGGCCGCGATTTCTGTCGCATAATCGCCCGCCGCACGCTTGGAACCAAACAACAGGAGTGGAGCTGATCGGGTCAGCTCCGAAGGAGGTGAGCGATGGGCTGCTACCTGCTGGATTTGAAGGAGATCGACCAGACCCAGGTTGCGCTCGTTGGCGGCAAGGGCGCGCATCTGGCGGAGCTTTCGCGGATCGAAGGCATTCGTGTGCCGGCTGGCTTTTGCGTGACGACGGACGCCTTCCAGCGTGTCATCGCGGAAGCACCGTCGATCGACGATTGGCTCGATCGGCTGTCGCGCCTCAAGCCGGACGACCGGGGAGCGATACGAGCGCTCAGCGCGGAGCTCCGCCGGGTCATCGAAGGGATCGCCGTCCCTGAGGATTTGGCGGCGGCGATCACCCGTTCGCTCGCCCGACTCGGCGAGCGGGCCGCCTGCGCCGTCCGATCCAGCGCGACGGCGGAAGACTTGCCGGCGGCCTCGTTCGCGGGCCAGCAGGACACGTACCTGAACGTCCTGGGGTCGGCGGCGATCCTCCAGCACGTGAGCCGCTGCTGGGCCTCGCTGTTCAGCGAGCGGGCCGTGACCTACCGCCTGCGGAACGGTTTCGAGCATCGGAAGGGGCAGATGGCCGTGGTCGTGCAGCAGATGGTCTTCCCGCGGGCGGCCGGCGTCCTGTTCACGGCCGACCCCGTCACCTCCAACCGGAAGGTCGCTTCGGTGGAGGCCAGCTTCGGCCTCGGCGAGGGCCTGGTCTCCGGCCTGGTGAACGCGGACGTGTACAAGGTGCGCGACGGCGAGGTCGTTGCCAGGGCGGTCGCCACCAAGCGGCGGGCTATCCACGCCTCGCCTGCAGGCGGGACGGAAGAACAGGCGATCGAGCCGGAGCGTCAGAAGCAGCCTGCGCTAACGGACGCGCAGATCGTGCTACTCGCGCAGCTGGGCCGGCGGATCGAAGCGCGCTTCGGCCACCCCCAGGACATCGAGTGGTGCCTGATCGACGATGGGTTTTCGATCGTCCAGAGCCGCCCGATCACCACGCTGTTTCCGATCCCCGCGGCAGGCGATCAAAAGAACCACGTCTACGTCTCCGTCGGTCATCAGCAGATGATGACCGACCCCATGAGGCCCCTGGGGCTCTCCCTGTGGCAGCTGACGACGACGCGGCCGATGTACGAGGCCGCCGGGAGATTGTTCGTCGATGTCACCCGGGAGCTGGCTTCGCCGGCGGGCCGAGCGGGCCCCGTAAAGGCCCTGGGGAGATCCGATCCGCTGATCGGGGACGCGCTGCAGACCATCCTCGATCGCGGCGATTTCATCCCGATGCTGGCGGACGACCGACCAGGCGGGACGCCGGCTGGCGGCCTGCCCGTCCCGATCGAGAACGATCCGGCCATCGTCGCCGAGCTGATCGGGCACAACCACGCCTCGATCACGGCCTTGAAGCGCGACATCCGGACGAAGTCCGGACCGGCGCTGCTCGACTTCATCCTGGCGGACATCCAGGAGCTGAAACGGATCTTGTTCGATCCGCAAAGCCTTCAGGTGATCAGGGCGGCGATGGAGGCCGCCTGGTGGCTCAATGAGCAGCTGCAGGCGTGGCTGGGCGAGAAGAACGCGGTCGACACCCTCACGCAGTCGGTTCCGGGCAACGTCACGTCGGAAATGGGCCTGGCGCTGCTCGACGTCGCAGACGTGATCCGCCCGCATCGGGACGTGGTGGCTTTCCTGCAGAACGTCCAGGACGACAGCTTCCTGGACGAGCTGCCGACGCTCGCAGGCGGGCGGGAAGCGCGAGACGCCATCCAGGCCTACCTCGACAAGTACGGCGTGCGCTGCGTCGGCGAGATCGACGTCACCAAGCCGCGCTGGAGCGAGCGCCCCAGCACGCTCATCCCGATCATCCTCGCCAACGTCAAGAACTTCGAGCCGGGCGCCGGCAAGCGGCGCCTCGAGCAAGGGCGGCGGGAGTCCTCAAACAAGGAACGGGAGCTGCTGGCCCGTTTGCGGGCCTTGCCGGACGGGGAACGGAAGGCCGACGAGGCCAAGCGGATGATCGAGCGGGTCCGGATCTTCAGCGGGTACCGGGAGTATCCGAAGTACGGCATGGTCAGCCGCTATTTCGTTTACAAGCAAGCGTTGTTGGCAGAGGCTGAGCGTCTCGTGCAGGCCCACGTGCTTCGTGAAAAGGAGGACATCTTCCACCTGTCGTTTCAGGAGCTCCACGACGTCGTGCGCACGGATCGAGTGGATGACCGGCTCCTCCGTCAGCGCAAGGACGCGTTCAGGTCATACCAAGCGCTGACTCCGCCCCGCGTGCTCACCTCGGACGGCGAGGTCATCGCCGGGAGGTACCGGCGCGACGATGCCCCCGCCGGCGCGCTGGTCGGGTTACCTGTTTCCGCCGGGACCGTCGAGGGGCGGGCCCGCGTCATCCTGGACATAGCGCAGGCCGATCTCGAAGCGGGGGACATCCTGGTCACCGCCTACACCGACCCCAGCTGGACGCCCCTGTTCGTCGCGATCACGGGCCTGGTGACGGAGGTGGGGGGCCTGATGACCCATGGTGCGGTGATCGCACGGGAGTACGGCTTGCCAGCCGTCGTGGGGGTGGAGCATGCCACCCAGCTGATCCGGGACGGGCAGCGAATCCGCGTGCATGGAACAGACGGATACGTAGAGATCCTGCCCTGGTCGGGTCAGCGCATGTCGACGCGATGCCAAAGGAGGGTTTGACCCACGTCACTCCGCGGTGTCGCAGGCAGCCGCGCGCGACAGCAACAGCTCGCGCTCGCGCTCGTTGACGCACAGGCCGGCTGCGCGCTCGAACGCCTCGCGTGCCTCGGCCAGCCTCCCGAGGCGCACGAGGACATCGCCGCGCACGCTCGGCAGCAGGTGGTAGTCGCGCAGCGCGGGCTCGTCGGCGAGCGAGTCAACGAGCTCGAGCCCGGCCTCCGGGCCGAACGCCATCGTCACCGCGACCGCGCGGTTGAGCTCGACGACCGGGGAGCCAGTGAGCGCCGCCAGGCCGTCATATAGCGCGACGATTCGCGGCCAGTCGGTCGCTTCGATGCTCCGGGCGCGGGCATGGCAGGCGGCGATCGCCGCCTGCAGCGTGTACGGGCCAAGCGCGTCGCTGAGCTCCTCGGCGCGCCGCAGCTCCGCGAGGCCCCGCTGCACGAGCAGGTGATCCCAGCGTGCGCGGTCCTGCTCGGCGAGGCGCACCGGCTCGCCGTGCGGCCCGATCCGCGCGCGCAGTCGCGAGGCCTGCAGCTCCGTCAGAGCCAGCAGGCCGTGGACCTCGGGCTCGCGCGGCATCAGCGCGGCGAGGATGCGCCCGAGGCGCAGGGCGTCGTTGCACAGCGTCGGCCGGGTCCAGCGTTCACCGGCGGTAGCGGCGTAGCCCTCGTTGAAGATCAGGTAGATCACCTCGAGCACCGCGGACAGCCGGCCGGCGAGCTCGTCGCTGCCGGGGACCTCAAACGGCACGTGCGTCTCCGAGAGCGTGCGCTTGGCGCGGACGATGCGCTGTGCGATGGTTCCTTCGGAGACGAGGAACGCCCGAGCGATCTCCGGCGTCGACAGGCCGCCGAGCAGACGTAGCGTAAGCGCGACGCGCGCCTCCCGGGACAAGACCGGGTGGCAAGTCATGAAGATCAGGCGCAGGACATCATCCTGCACGCCGTCGACCTGTGCGGCGAGATCTGGCTGATCGAGCTGCTGGAGGATCCGCAGCTCGTGCGCGATCAGCTCCTGCTTGCGCTCGAGCGTGACGCGCCGGCGCAGCGCGTCGATGCCCCGGCGCTTGGCGGTGGCCATGAGCCAGGCGCCGGGATTGTCGGGGATGCCCGACTGCGGCCACTGCTCCAGCGCGGCGACAAGCGCGTCCTGGGCCAGGTCCTCGGCCACCGACACCTCGCCGACGACCCGAGTCAGCCCGGCAATCAGCCGGGCCGACTCGATCCGCCAGACCGCGTCGATCGCGCGATCTGTGGCCGACGCCGCCACGGCCTAGTTCTGCGCAGTGGCCTGCTCGCGCAGCCGCTCGTTGGCCTCACGCAGCTCCGGCGTCAGCTGCTCGCCGAAATCTTCGGTCTCGAAGATCGGACGCAGCTCGATCTCTACGCCGCCGCCGAACGGCGCGCGCTTGAGCCACTCGATCGCCTCCTCGCGCGACCCGCACTCCCAGATCCAGTAGCCCGCGACGATCTCCTTGGCCTCGGTGAAGGGGCCGTCGATGACCGTGCGCTCGCTGCCGTCGAAGCGCACCTTCACGCTCTTGGACGTCGGGTGAAGGCCCTCGCCAGCGAGCATGACACCCGCCTTGACGAGCTCTTCGTTGTACTTCGTCATCGCCGCCAGGATCTCCGTGCTGGGCATCTCGCCCGCCTCGGACTGGGGGTTGCCGGGGACCAGAACCATGAAACGCATTGCTTGTCTCCTCTTGGTTGGTGGGGACGCTTCTACCCGTTCGTCGAACGAGGAGGGGCCAAATCGACACGCCCAGCAAGAATTTTCAACGCGCGTCCGCAGGAGGACCACGCTAGCTTCTCGCTGCCGACGTCGGGCGGAGGCACGCCCGCCGATGGAGCCGAGCACGATTAGGCCAGGTGTAGCATGATTCGTGCTACAGTCCGGCTTGTGGCCAGGTCTCTACACGTGCGTCTCGATGATGCGTCCCTGGCCGCGCTCGGTGTCGTTCGGGCCGAGGGATTGACGGACTCTGAGGCGATGCGGACGGCGCTGCGCGAGGCGGCGGCGCGTCGCCGGGTTCGATCGGCCGTCCGCGAGGAGGTGCAACGCCTGGCTGCCGATCAGGGCGATCGCGAGGAAATGCGCGTCATTCGCGAGCAGTTGGCGGAGCTTGCGCCGCGCCCAGCGGATTGACGTGGTTCGCGGCGAAGTCTTGCGCCTCCCCTCGCCCCGTGGTGCGCGTGGGCGTGAGCAGCGGGGCGCACGCTACGCGGTAGTCGTGCAAGCGAACGAGTTTCTGGAGCTCAGCACGACGCTCGTCGCGCCGACGTCGACGAGCGCTCGTCCGGCGAGCTTTCGTCCCACGATCGATCTCCGAGGCGAGCACACGCGAGTCCTTGTCGAGCAGACGACCGTTGTTGACCCGGTTCGCCTGGGGCGTTCAGCTGGAGTCCTCGACGCGATCGAGATGCGCGCGGTCGACAACGTGCTCGCGCTCGTCCTCGGGCTCTGACAAGAGCGGCTGCGCCCGAGGCGTCGATCGGAGCCCGGCGCGCCCCTCGCGACTCGCAACCTAAACGAGGGCAGCACCCTCAGCTTTACGGCGAGGTTTCGTTTTATCGATTCGCGGCCCACATCATTCCCCGCGCCGGCTAGCGACACCTGCGCGAGATTTGCCAACTCAGGGCGTGGCCTCGACTGTCCCCACTTCAAGGCCGCAGTCTGCGGACGCCTCAGCCCCGCCGGCAAGCCCGCTCCGGAAGCGGAGCTGAGCTTCGCCGGCGTGGGCAGGAACCGGGGTAGGCGGGCAGAACCGAACTCGAGATGATCGTCGATGGCGCGCACTATGTGGCAGGCGCTCGTCGCCACGAGGCCCGGCTTTCGATCGACGAGGCGCCCGCTGTGCCGCCGAGGGAGAGGGCTTTGTCTGGCTCGAGCTGCGCGATCCCACGGGGGCCGAGCTGCATGAACTACAGAAGCATTTCCCGCTGCACGAGCTTGCGCTCGAGGACGCTCACAAACGACATCAGCGCCCGAAGCTCGAGGAGTACCCAGATCACACGTTCGTCGTTTTACGAACGGTGGAGTATGACGAACAGCAGAAGCAGCTGAACTTCGGCGAGATCCATGTGTTCGCCGGTCGCAATTTCGTCATCACGTTGGGCTATGGCGCTGCGAGCGACCTGCACTCGGCGCGAACCCGCCTCGAGGCCAACCGGACCCTTATGCGGACCGGCCCTGTGTCCGCGATGTGGGCCGTTGTCGACGACGTAGTCGACGACTACGAGCCGGTCGCGGCACAGCTTGCAGCCGACATCGAGGACATCGAGTACCACGTGTTCAGCGCGCCCGACGATCCGACCGAGCGCATCTACATTCTGCGCCGGGAGGTAATTGAGTTCCAACGCGCCGTTCATCCACTGCTCGCGCCACTCGCGCTCATCGAGCGCGGCGTCGATCCGCGAGTGCCCAAGGGCATGGTCGAGTACTTCCGCGATGTCTACGACCACGCGCAGCGCGTGAATGAGGAGATTACCGCCCAGCGCGAGTTGCTCAACGGCGTCTTAGCGTCCAACGTCGCGGTCTTGAGCGTACGCCAGAACGAGACGACCAAGCAGCTGACGATCATCGCCACGATCTTCCTGCCGCTGACCTTCATCACTGGGTTCTTCGGGATGAACTTCGGTTGGCTGGTAGGGCACATCACGTCTCTGGGGGTGTTCCTGGCCTACGGGATCGGAACGCTCGTTATCTCCCTGCGTCGTGCTGTTCGCCTGGTTTCGACGTCGCGGTTATTTGTGATCCGAGAGAGCTGCGACGTTCGTTCAGACAGTCGAAGACAATGCCCTTGGCGAAAACAACCTCGATGGGGACTTTGACTTCAAAGCAGCCCAGGACACCGAAACCACCGCGATCCTGGTGGCCTCGGGTGAACCCCCCGAAGGGCTGCCCGAATTCCTGAGACCTGGGCCGATCAAGAACACAGGTCATCCGCGGCAACCGGATCGTTCAGAACAAGATCGGGATCTGGACACTCAACGTCGACCCGGGCACGACCACGATCAGCGGCAACTTCTTCGGGCCCGAAGTCACGACGCCCGTGAGCAGCCGCTGACCTCGACAATCGCCGGTGGCCGCCGACGGAAAGGGGGCCACCGGCGAGAGGCGCCAGCCGTTGGTGCGGTCTCACCGAGTTCGCGCGTCTCAGCGCACGATCACGGGGATACCAGCGAGGTTCGCTTCGCCGATCTCGTCCACGATCCAGTCGATGGCGCTGTTGGCCAGGCGGATGCAGCCGTGGCTTAGCGCCGAGCCCAGCGGGTCGAGCAGGCTCGCGCCGCCGCGGCCGTGGATCGCGACAGTGCCGTCGCCGCCTTCGAAGTGGCTCAGCACGTTGCTGTGCGCCGTGAGCGCCAGGATCCACGAGCCCAGGAACGCGTCAGGCGGTGAGCGCCACGCGCCGATGATCGAGAACAGCCCCGTTGGCGTCGGCGTTGCCGGCTTGCCGACGACTACGTGGACGGTGCGCAGCGGCTTGCCGGCGCGGAAGACGGTCAGCATGCGTGCCGCGGGTGAGACAGCGATCCGAAATCGGGTGGCCTGAAGCTGCAGACCAGCTGCAGGCAGCCAGCCGGAGGCGTCGTTCGGGCGCCAGGGCATCCTGAGCTCGATCCAGCAGCGCCCGCGGTCGCGCTTGACGCCGAGTACGAGCAGCCACGGGGTCACTTCGGGGTTCAACAGCTGAGAGCTCGCGCGAGCCACCTGGCCGAAGCGAGGGAGCGCTCGAAGCGGCCGCTCGGTAGTTAGAGGTTGCGCGCGCCAGGCGGCTCCCTGGCTTGGGGAGCCGAGCGCGGCCGCGCTCGCGGGTCCATCCTGGCACGAGCCCTGCTGCGCAGACGCGCGCGCGGAACTCGACGCCACGCTCAGACCGACAGTGAGCGCGAGCGCAGCTGCCGCGAGCAATGCGATCGGGTATGCCCCTGGACGTGCTCGCGGTTTCGCTTCAGCGTGACTCAGATTGCGCGGGCTCGTGTGGACAGCGTAGCTTGCGTTGGCACGGATCCATACGGTCGCGCCGGCGCGGGCGGCGACTCACAACGTGTTGAAGCACCCGTAGACGATGTACAGCGGGTTCGCGACGCTTTTCCCGTGCGCGGCGAGCATCGTCGGGCCGCCGATGAACGCGGGAGGGGACTGGGCCTTGTAGCAGCCGTTGTACTGCACACTGACGTCATACTCGACCGAGGTTTGCTGAAACGGGACCGACTGTGCCTGCGGCAGGTACACGTAGAGGGTGCAATTCCAGTCCCCCGGACCCACCGCTTTGGCGGCCCGGCGGTTGCAGTTGGGCAGGATGTCGAGCTTTGCCCCGGCTGGCACGCGTCGTCCGATCAGCTGTTGCTGGAGCAGCGTGAGGTCGACGAGGTCCTGACCGGTCGCGAAAACCTCGCGGTGGTGGGTTGCCTGGGCGGGCTGCGCCGGGCAGAGGTGGCCGTCCGTGCAGAGGAACTGCTCGCGCAGTTCGAGCTGCTCGACGCGGCCGACCGGCTGCTGAAGACCTACTCCGGAGGCATCCGGCGGCGGCTCGATCTCGCCGCGGGGCTGGTGATGCGCCCGCCGGTGCTGTTCCTGGACGAGCCGACGACCGGTCTGGACCCGACCAGCCGGGTCCGCATGTGGACGGTCATCCGCGCCCTCGTGACCGACGGCGTGACGCTGCTCTTGACCACTCAGTATCTGGACGAGGCCGACGAGCTCGCGGACGGCATCGTCGTGATCGACCACGGGCGCGTGATCGCGAGCGGCACCGCCGCGGAGCTCAAGGCAAAGACGGGGGGGCGCGCGCCTCGAGGTAACGCTCAGCGAGCCGCACGCGGATGCCGCAGCGACCCTCGAGGGTTCGCCGCCGGCCCGGTGCTCGTGAGCCGCGATGGTCGACAGCTGCTGGCGCCCGTGCGCCGTGCCGCGGGCCTGGCCACGACGATCGTGCGCGCGCTTGACGACGCCGCGATCACGGTGGACCACGTCGAGATCCATCGGCTATCGCTCGACGACGTGTTCTTCGCGCTCACCGGCCATCCCGGCAAGGTGGCCGCCGATCCGCAGGAGGTGCCCGCATGAAGGGGCTTCGCGACCTCGTGGTGCTGACCAGACGCAACCTCGTGCACATCGCACGTGAGCCACTGCAGCTCTCCGACGTGACCGTGCAGCCGGTGCTGTTCACGCTGTTGTTCGTGTACGTGTTCGGCGCCGGCGTGGTGTTGCCCGGAGGCGGCAGCTATACGAGCTTCGCGATCGCCGGCCTGCTCGCGATGAACCTGACAACCTCGGCTATGGGAACCGCCGTGGGCCTGAGCACGGATCTGGGCAGCGGCGTGATCGAGCGCTTCCGCACGCTCGCGATGTGGCGGCCGGCCGTGCTCGTCGGGCGCACGTTCGCCGACCTGCTGACGGCGATGATCTGCTCCGCGTTCGTCGCGGTCACGGGCCTGATCGTCGGGTGGCGTCCGGATGGCGGCGTGCTCGCAGCGCTTTGCGGCTTCGGCATCTTTTTGCTGTTCAGCTATGCGCTGTCGTGGGGCTGCGCCTGTCTGGACATGATCAGCAAGGGCCCCGAGTCGGTCCAGAGCACGGGCTTGGTCTGCTGTTTCCGCTGGCGATCGTCTCCAACGCGCTCGTGCCGACGGAGCACATGCCCGTACCGCTAAGGGCGATCCCCGATTGGAACCCCGTCAGCGCCGTCACCTCGAGCGTGCGCGAGCTGTTCTCCAAGCCAAACCCGTCGGCGAGCATCCACGCCTGGCCGATGCAGCATCCGCTGCTGGCGTCGCTGCTGTGGTCGGTCGCGCTGATCGCGCTGTTCGCGCCGCTCGCCACGCACCTCTATCGCCGCCGCACGACCGACTGACGCCCGAGCCGAGCTTTACCCGACCCCGCGCTCGAGCGCGAGTGCCGCGCTGACCTCGGCGGCGCCCATGAGTGCCACGCCGATCCGCTCGAGCTCGTGCTCGCCACGCTGATAAAGGCCTGAGACCGCGTCGCGCACCAGCACGACACGAAAGTCGCGCTCGCTTGCCTGGTAGATCGACGTGCGGGGGCAGTTGGGGAAGTTACAGCCGCAGAAGACGAGCGTGCTCACCTCCCGTTCGCGCAGCTGCTGCTCGAGTTGGGTGCGGTAAAAGGCGCCCCAACGCGGCTTGTAGATGACGAGCTCGTTCTCGCTGAGACGCTGGACCCCACCCGCGAGCAACAGCTCCGTGTCGAGCGGTTGCGAGTGGCCCGGCAGAAGCTCGGCGGCGAGCTGCGAGCCGGTCTCGCCGGGAGCGAGAAAGCGCTCGCCGGCCTCCACCGCGCTCCTGCGGCAGAGGTCGACGTTGCTGCCGTCGGGGAGGTAGAGCCGCACGATATGGATGATCGGTCGGCGAGCAGCACGGAAGGCCTCCGCCACCAGCGCCATCCTCTCGAGCGCCGCCGAGGTGCCGGGGACCTCGAGCGGCCCGCCGTCCAGGGTGTCGCGTTGGACGTCGATCGTCAGGAGCGCCGCCGAGGTAAAGGCGGGCTCGATGTAGGTATCGCTCAATGTCGCCTCAAATCGGTCGCCTCATGGGCCATGGGGTTGAACGAACGTATAGTGGCGCGCGATGCACCAGGTCATTCTGATCGTCCGACCGCTGACGCTCCGCCCGCTGATCGAGCGCGAGCTCGGCGGCGCGTCGCTCTCCGAGGAAAACGTGGTGCGCTGATGCGGGCGCGGGGCGCTCTGCTGAAGCGCGGGCCGCAGGCGGCGAAGCCCGGAGGGGCGAAGCGCGGGGTCCGCGCGCACTGAGAGCCTCGCGCACCTGCGCTTGGCGAGCAAGTGGGCCGGCGTGCGCGTGGACGAGTTCGTCCTTCCCGCCGATGAGCACATCGTGGTCGATGGGCTGCGGCTTCACTACCTCGACTGGGGCAGGCGCGGCCAGCCAGCTTTGCTTTTTCTACACGGCGGGCACCTGACAGCGCACACCTGGGACCTCGTCTCCCTGGCGCTTCGCCCCGAATTTCACTGCCTGGCGCTCGACCAGCGCGGTCACGGGGACAGCGACTGTCGGAGGACCTCGAGTACGGGCCCGAGGCGAATGCGCACGACATCGGCGCGTGGATCAAGCAGCTGGGCGTAGAGCGGCCGGTCCTGATCGGTCAATCGCTGGGGGGTCTGCACGCGATGACCTATGCCGCCACGGCCGAGACGCCGCTCGCCGGTATTGCCCTGATCGATGTCGGTCCGGGCATCGAGGCTGCGGGAGCACAGCGCATCGTCGAGTTCGCGCTGGACGACCCCGGCCCAGGTTCACTGGAGGACTTCGTCAATCGCGCCGTTGCGTTCAACCACCGGCGTGACCCACGCCTCTTGCGGCGTAGCCTGCTGCACAATCTGCGCCAGTTGCCGGACGGGCGCTGGACATGGAAGCACGACTCACGGCGGGCCAACAGTCAGTTCTTTGCGAGCACGAAGGCCAGCGTCGAGCAGCTTCGCGAGCGCATCGACACGATCACCTGCCCGGTGCTGGTGGTCCGCGGCGGCGAGAGCGACGTGTACAGCGACAAAGAGGCAGCAGCCTTCGCACAACTGCTGCCCAACGGCCGTTGGGCGAAGGTGGAGTCAGCTGGTCACAACATCCAAGGCGATAACCCGGCACGGCTCGTCGAGGTTCTCAGGGATTTCCTGGCGGAGATCGGCGCGGCCGCTTGGCCTCGCGAGTGACGCCGCGGCGTCCGAGTGGTTTGATGACAGCATGGAGCGTCCGCGGCTGCTGCTCGTCCCCCAGGTGTGCGCGCTCGACTGGCCGATCGCCTCACGCCTGTCAGATTGGGCTGAGGTCGCGGCGTATGACGGGCCTGGCGTCGGCGACGAGACGCCGGCCGGCGAGATCGACCGCGAGGCGATCGCGCGCCGCGGGCTTCAGGAGCTCGACCGTCTCGGCTGGGAGCGCTGCGTCCTCGTCGCTGACGAGTTCGGGGTGCCAACCGCGCTGCTGGCGGCCCGGATGCGGCCCGAGGCGGTCGCTGGCCTGGCACTCGGCCATGCCAGCCTCACGCACGACGTCGCGGGCGATCGAGCGCCGGTCAACGGCGCGGTGCTGGAGGTATTGGTCCAGGTCGCGCAGACCGATCAGCGGACGTGGGCTCGCCACATCACCCAGGTCACACAGGGCGCCTACGACGACGAGCTGGTCGAACGGTACCTCGAGCGTGTTCCGCCGAGCATCGCCGCGCGGTTCGGGAAGGTGATGCAAGAACGCGACCCGTCGATGCGTGAGACGCTCGAGTACTTCGCGGCTCGCGCAGTGCCGATGCTGTTCGCGCGGCACGAGGGGTGCCTGATGTTCACGCCCGAGGGGTACGCCGACGCGGTCGCCGCGTTTCCGGCTGCTCAGCGCGTTTCCACATCCGAGAAGCCGAGCGCCAGTCCCGCCTTCGCCGAAGCCCTGCGGTCCTTCTGCTCCACGCTCGCCGCCGAGCGAGCGACCGGAGCGTCCTAGCGGCCTCGAGACCTCAACGAGCGAGACAGCTCGACGAGCAAGCTCGACCAAGTGACGGCGCGATCAGGGTAGGCTGGCGCAGCATGCGAACGCCCCGACCTGTCGTGGCCGTGGCGGCAGTCGTGCTCGCGGCGTCGCTCGCCGGCTGCGGGCTCGGCGCGGGCAGCACCCCAAGCGACGTGCAGCTCACGGTCACGCGCGAATTTGGCGCCAAGACGATTCGCGCCCTGGACGCCCCGCGCGCCAGCGGGGAAGAGACCGTGCTGAACCTGCTGATGCGCAACGCCAGCGTCGGCACGAGCGATGGCGGCGGCTTCGTGCAGAGCATCGACGGGCACGCGGGCGGACAGCTGGGGGGGAACCGATCGGCTGGTTCTACTTCGTTAACGGCGTCCAAGCCGCGAAGGGCGCCGCGGGGACCAACGTGCATTCGGGCGATCGCATCTGGTGGGACCTGCACGACTGGAGTCAGAGCGAGGATTCCCCGGCCGTCGTCGGCTCGTTTCCGGCGCCGTTCACGACCGGCCTTCAAGGCGGTCGCCTCCCGGTGCCCGTGGACTGCGCGCCGGCGAGCAGCCCGTCGTGCCGCACGGTGGCCGCTCGCCTGCGTGGGCTCGGCGTGCCCGCGAACCTCGGCGCGGTCGACCGGCGCGAGCAGTCGCACACGCCGCGCGTGCTGGTAGGCGCGTGGGCGGCGATCCGCAAGGCTGGGTATGCGGACACGATCGAACGGGGCCCGCGGGCGAGCGGGGTCTACGCGCGCTTCTTCTCTGACGGCGCGCGGCTCGCTGTGCTCGACCCGCAGGGCCGCACCGTCGCCAGGCTGGGCGCAGGCGCGGGCCTGGTCGCGGCCACCCGTCACGGCGAAGACGCGCCTGTGTGGGTGGTGAGCGGCACCGACGCCGCCGGCGTGCAGCGCGCGGCGAGCGCGTTCGACGCCGGCGATCTGCGCGACCGTTTCGCGCTCGCGCTGACGGCAAGCGGGGCGGGCCTGTCCGTGCCGGCTACCGCCGATGCGTCCATCGGAGCGCGCGCGTGAACGCCGCCGCAGCAGGCCAGCTCTTCTACCGGCGGCGCGCGAGCGCCCTCCATGCCGCGCGCGCGGGGGTGGCCGCGGCATGGTCGATCGCGCTGCTTGCGGCCGCGCTGATCCTCTATGACCCGATCGCGCTCGGCGCCCTGGTGCTCGCGGTGCTCGGCGCCGGCGCCGCCGCGGGCGTCGGCCGGCAGCTGGCCAGGATGCTGCGCCTGGCGCTGCTCGTCGCGCTGCCGATCGTCGCGATCAACGTGCTCGTCTCACGCCAGGGCCTCACGGTGTTCGCGCGGCTTGGCGATCTCGGGCCGTTCGGTCAGGGCGATCTGACGCTGGAGGCCGTCGTGTACGGTGCGGTGATCGCGTTGAAAGTGACGCTCCTGATGCTGATCACCACGCTCGCGAGCCTGTCGGTTGACCCGGACGAGCTGCTGCGCGGGTTCCGCCGGCTGTCGTTTCGCTCGGGCCTCACACTCGCGCTGGCCATGCGCATGATCCCCCTGCTCGGCGCTGACGCGCGCCGGCTCGCTGAGGCCCAGCGCACGCGACCGGCTGCGACTGCGCGCGCCCTGCGCGGCCGCGTGGCGCTCGTGAGCGCGATCGTCAGCGGCTCGCTCGATCGCGCGAGCGAGGTCGCGGCCACACTCGAGCTGCGCGGGTTCGCCCTCGCCGGCGCTCCACGCGGCCGACGGCCAACGGGGCGACGGGCCAGACACGCACCGGTGCGCGTGCACCAAGCGTGGTCGCGCCACGATCTCGCGTTCGTCTGCTCGGCGGTCGGGTTGCTCGCGCTGGTGATCGCCGGGAGCGCGAGTGGGGCGGCGTCGTTCGACGCCTACCCGTTGCTGCGAGTGTCGAGCGCGCCCGCGACGTGGGGGTTGTGCGCGGCGCTTTGCGCGGTCGTGCTGTTCCCGTTCCTCGACCGGCGAGGGATCGAGCGATGATCGTCAGGTTCGAGCGAGTTGACTTCCACTATCCCGGCGAGCGAGAGCCGGCGCTCGACGCTGTCAGCCTGCGGATCGAGGAGGGACAGTTCTGCCTGCTGGCCGGGCTCTCGGGATCCGGCAAGTCGACGCTGCTGCGCGCAGTCTGCGGGCTCGTGCCGCACTTCCACGGTGGGAGCTTCGCCGGCACGGTCGAGCTGGCCGGACTGGACACGCGCGAGCACGGACCGGCGCGCCTGGGCGAGGTGGCCGGAGCGGTGTTCCAGGACCCCGAGACGCAGCTCGTCATGAGCTCTGTGCGCGCCGAGCTCGCGCTTGCTCTCGAATGCCGCGGACACGCTCCCGCGGCGGTGGCCCGGGGCGTGGAGGAGGTCGCGCTCGCGCTCGGCATCGATGGCCTGCTCGATCGCAGCACGCACGAGCTGTCCGGGGGCGAGCAGCAGCGGGTGGCGCTCGCCGCGGCGCTCGCCGGTCGCCCCCCGGTGGTCCTGCTCGACGAGCCGACCTCGCAATTGGACCCGGTCGCGGGCGACGAGCTGATCGGCCTGCTGCGCCGGCTCAACGAGGAGTGGGAGACGACGATCCTGCTCGCCGAGCATCGTCTCGAGCGCTGCCTCGGCGCGGCCGATCGCGTGATCGCGATGGAGCGCGGGCGCGTGGCGCACGACGGCACGCCGGCGTCGTTTCTGCAGTGGGCTGCGCGGTGTGCGCCCTCACTGCGCACCCCCGGCGCGAGCCTGTTCGACCTCGCGGGCCTCGCGCCGGCGCCGACCGGTGTCAGGCAGGCGCGCGCGGCTCTGCGCCGGCGCGGCTTGCTTGGCCCAGGGCAAGGCGATCCGTCCGCTGCCTCTGCTGGCGTGCGCCCCGAGCGCCGCGCTGGGCTCCGCGGGCGCGGCGCGTCGGAGCGAACCTCGGTGCTGCGCCTACGGCGCGTCTGGCACGAGCTGCGCGACGGGCCGGCGATCCTGCGCGGCGTGGACCTGTGCGTAGCGGCCGGCGAGAGCATCGCGTTGATGGGCCGCAACGGGGCAGGCAAGTCGACGCTGCTGCGCCACGCGGCGGAGCTGATGCAGCCCACGCGTGGGAGCATCGAGCGGGACGGGCGGGTCGCGCTGCTCTTGCAGAACCCCGGTGACTACCTGATCCACGGGCGCGTCGCCGAAGAGGCTTCCGCGGAGGCGCTCGCAGCTGCACGGCTGGAGCAGCTGGCAGAGCGCAACCCGCGCGACCTGTCCGGCGGCGAGCGCCAGCGCTTGGCGCTGGCGATCGTCGCCGGCTGCGGCGAGCCGCCGGCCGTGCTCGCGCTCGACGAGCCCACGCGCGGCATGGACCGCGAGTCCAAGGCCGAGCTTGCCGCGGAGCTGCGGCGTCGAGCCGCCGATGGGCAGGCGGTGATCGTGGCCACGCACGACCCCGAGTTCGCAGCTGCGTGCGCGCAGCGGGCCGTGCTGCTCGCCGACGGGCGTGTGATCGCCGACGGCGCCGCCGAGGAGCTGCTGGCGGGGGGCTGGTACTTCGCGACCGAGACAGCGCGCATCCTCGGCGGGGCCGGGGGCGTGCTGCTGCCCGATCGGGGCGCGGAGTTGCTGCGCGAGCGCCTCGCTGCCCGGTCGCCCGGCGACCCGCTGACGCAGGCCAGCGACCCTGTGGCGGTGCCACGGGGCGACCGGTCAGCCGCGCAGGCGACGACGAACGCACCGGCTCGCGCCGGTGCAACCACACCGACGGTCGGGCGATGAGCTGGCCGCTGGCGTCGTTCTCGATCGTCGCCGCGGTGTTGGCGGTGGGCTGGCTCGCGTACGAGCGCAAGCGGCCGTCGGCGCGGATGGTCGCGGTCGTTGGGACGCTCGCCGCGCTCGCCGCGCTCGGGCGCGACGCGTTCGTCGCGCTGCCCGACGTCAAGCCGATCACGGCGATGACGTTCGTGGTCGGCTACGCGCTCGGCCCGCTGCCGGGGTTCAGCGTCGGCGCGCTGGGGATGTTGCTGTCGAACTTTTTGCTCGGACAAGGCCCGTACACGCCGTGGGAGATGGTCGCCTGGGGCGGCGTCGGCCTCGCGGGTGCGGCGCTCGGGGCGCTCAGCCGAGGACATGTGGGCCGTGTCCCGCTGGCGCTCGGCTGCGCGCTCGCCGCGCTCGCCGCGAAGGAGATCATGAACGTCTACGAATGGACGATCGGCGCGAGCCACACGCCCGCCGCGTTGCTGGCGGTCGCCAGCGTAAGCCTGCCCTACGACCTGACCGAGATGGTCGCCAGCCTTCTGTTCGGACTGCTCTTCGGTCTCGAGCTGGCGCGCGTGCTCGAGCGCGCCAGGAGGCGCATGGAGGTTCGCTTCGAGCCCGCCTCTCAGCCACGGGCGAGAACGCCGTGATATCGTCGCGCCGGCCACCCGCGCGGGGGAACCCGGTGAGAATCCGGGACTGACGCGCAACGGTGTGGACGGCGGGCCGCGTGCGGCAAGCCGGCCAAGTCCGAGTACCCGTCGAGTGGCACACACAGGACCCTGTTCTCGCGAACGGACGGCAGGTCGTGACCACTCTGGCCTCTGGTTTGAGCCGGACGAAGCAGCCTCCGTCCCAGACCAGAAGGAGATCCGTAGATCATGCGCATGACTTGCTCACGGCTCGTCGCGGCGCTCGCGGCCGCCTGCCCCCTCTTGTGCTCGGCGCCCGCGTTGGCCGACTCCTCGCCCGCGGAAATCAAAAGCGCGATCAGCGGCGGCGTTGAATACGTGAAATCTCAACAGAAGACTGACGGGAGCTTCGAAGGCTTCGGCGGCGAATGGACGTTGACCGCGCTCGCCGCCGCGCGCGTCGCGCCCGCGGGCGTCAAGCGCGGCGCAGGCGCGACCGACGCGCGCACCTTCTACCGCGACCTGATCGGCGACGCAGCCACCTGGCCCGGCGGCAGCGAACCGCCGGTGGCCGACTACGAGGCCGCCACGCTCGCGGCCTACGCGGCCGGCATCGACCCCGCGCGCGTGTCCGACACGCAGAACCTGATCGCGCAGATCGTCGCCCGCTATCAGCCCAGCGCGCCCGGCTACTACGGCGAACCGGAACTGTTCAACGGAACGGTGTTCGCGTTGCTGGCGCTTGCCGACGCCAAGACTCGCGGCGGCGCCCAGCGCGTCCCGCAGGTGCTGCTTGAGAAGACGGTCGAAGCCGTGCGCCGCAACCAGCACACAGACGGCGGTTGGGCGTTTGCGAAGGCCGAAGGCAGCAGCGAAGCGCTCGCCGCGCCCGCCGAAGCCGAATTCACCGGCGCCACGATCGCCTCGCTGTGCGCCGCCGGCGTGCCCAGCAGCGATCCGGCGATCAAGAGCGCGGTCAAATACCTCGAGGGTGAACTCGACGCCGAACCGCTCGGCAGCGGCGCGTTCGAGAGCGAATTCGGGGTCAACACCGACACCAACGCCTGGGCCGTGCAGGGGCTGAATGCATGCGGCATCGCAACGCAGAGCCCCGAATTCACCACCTCGCACGGCAAGACCCCGATCGACTTCCTGATCTCCCAGCAGCTCCCCGGCGGGGGCTTCCAGTTCGCGCCCGGAGAAGGCGCCCCGAACCTGTACTCAAGCCAGGACGCCGTGCGCGCGCTGGCGGGAGCCGGCTTCACCGTCAAGCCTGTGAAGGCGAAGGAACAGCCGCTGTGGGTGTTCGAAAAAAGCTTCTCCACGAGTCCCACGGTGAGCGCCGAGCTCACGCTGATCATCGACAACGGCACCTCGCCGCTGGGTGCGTGCGCGGTGAGCATCGCCCCCCAAGCCGCGAAAACCACGCTCGCCAAGGTGCTCGAAGCGGCTGAGACGTCTTCGCGGCCGGCGGGCTGCGTGAGCGCGCTCACGCCCACCCGCGGCAGCGGCGCGATCACCTCGATCAACGGCTTGCCCAACCCCCCTGGCGCGGGTTGGCGGGTCAGCATCGACGGCGGCCCCGAACGGGAAGCGAAGCGCGGGACGGGGATCGCAATCGGAGACACGATCTACCTGCTTCTGAAATGAGGACCCGGGCGGTCGCGCACGGCCTCGTGCCTGGCCGCCACGATACTACCGGCTGCGGGCGCAGCGCCCGCACCGGTAGTATCTGCCGAGCTCACGAGCGCGGGGAACCCGGTGGGACTCCGGGGCTGGCGCGCAGCGGTGTGGGTGACGAGCGGATCGCAGGTCCACTGAGCCGAGCGAAAAGAAGGCTTGGGAAGGAGATCCGCGAGGACGAGCCCGAGCCCGAATACCCGGCCGTGAGGAGTTGACCGTCTCGCGTGACAGGCGGCCGGCCCGACTCCCGCGCAGGCGCGGGATGCGTGTCCGTCGCCCCGAGCCACAGGAGCGACAGACATGCCCGACTCCAGCATCACCTCCGAGCGCAGGCGGTTCGCGTTGCTCGCTGTGCTCGTCCTCGTAGTCGGCCTCGTGCCTGGCGCGAGCGCGACGGCGGCGAACGTCGCCAACCCGAACCCCGCATTGATCGCGCGCTGGGAACCATGTGAACCGAACGAGGGCGTCACCGTGATCGTCGATGACCAGAAGCTCGGCGAAGGCAAGATCTACATCGGCTGCGCGCTCGGGGAACAGGCGGACGGCGTGCAGGCGCTGGAACACGCGGGGTTTGCCCTGCAAGGCACCGCGAATTACGGACTCGAATTCATCTGTCGTATCGACGGCGAGCCCACGGCCGCCGAAGACAGCTGTCTGACGACCCCTCCTGAAACCGCCTACTGGTCCTACTACCGCGGCGAACCTGGCGGGAGCTGGGAATACAGTCCTTCGGGCGCTGGCAGCCCGAAAACCCGCTCGCCGATCAACTCCGTCGAAGGCTGGTCGTTCGGCGCCCGCACCTCTCCGCGGATCGAACCCATGGACGGCAGTGGCCCCGAACGGGAAGGGGAAGGCGAACGGGAAGGGGAAGGCGAACGGGAAGGGGGAGGCGAATCGGAACCGCCCGACGTTGGCAAACCGAACCCGGGAGGCCCCAGCTCCACCTCAGGCACCGGCAACAGCCTCTCCTCACAGATCGCGAGCACCGTGCGCGTGGGCGCGCTGGGGCTGGACGGCCAGGGCGCAGCCCGCGGCCTGGTGGGCGTGAGCTGGACCGTCCTGCAAGCGGGAGCCGGCGTGCGCTCGTGGACGATTGCCGGCAGGTCGCTCGGCGCGGCCGGGGGATACGTGCCGCGGCTCAGCGGCAGCGGCACCCTCAGCTCGGCACTGCTGAAGCTCCCCGCAGGGGCGGTCTACGAACTGCAGATCACTTTCATCGACGCGCTGGGCCGCGCGACCACGATGCCGATCGGCCGGGTGCTGGTGCCCTACGACGACCGCTCGAGCGTTTTTCGCTACCGCGGGCACTGGCGGCGCCTCGCACAGGCCGACGCCTGGCTGGGCACGATCAGCCGCGGTAGCAGGGGCGCCGAGGTGTCGGTCAGACTGGGCGCGGGGCGGCCGGTGTTCGTGATGCGGGCAACGTCGAGCCGCGCCCAGGTCGAAGTGCGGGCGGGCTCGCGGCACGAACGCTTCACGATCGCCACGGGCGCGGCGGCTGCGCAGCGTCAGATCACAGCGCATGCGCGCGCACACGCCGGCACCGTCAGTCTGCGCGTGCTGCGGGGCACGGTCGATTTGGATGGCGCGACGGTCGAAGCCTGAGCGGCGTCTGCCCATGGCGGCGTGCGCGTCGGCGGCGGCCGCGGCTGTCTGTGCCGCCGCGGTCGCGTGGTCGCCCGGACCCGCAGGGGCCAAGCCGAGCAGCGCGATCGATCAGACGCGGCTCGACAACGCCGTGCGCTACCTCCAGAACGCCCAGAACATCAACGGCGGCTTCGCCGGCAACCCTGGAGGCACGCCCACCGCGGAGTTCACCGCCTGGGCCGCGCTCGCGCTCGCCGCCGCCGGGATCAACCCCCAGGACCAGGCCAGGGAAGGGTGCGCGAGCGCCTACGAATTCCTGAGGTCCCATGCAGGTGAACTGAGCGCGACCACCGACTTCGAGCGAGAACTGCTCGTCGTCGACGCCGCCGGGACCCACCCGGAAGACTTCGGCGGGGTTAAGCTCGTCAAGGAAATCCTGGGCCGCCAGCTCCACCAAGGCGCCGAAGCCGGCGCCTTCACCCATGAAGCCGGCGGCAGCGCCCCTGGAGCCTACGACACGATCTTCGCGATCCTCGCGCTCAGCCCGATCCACGAACCCGCAACCGAAACCGCGGTCAGCAGCGCCGCCGGTTGGCTCGAGCGCCTCCAGGATCCTCATGATGGGGGTTGGCCCGCCGGCGCAAGCGGCGGGGAAGTGGACATGACCAGCGCCGCAATCGAGGCGCTGAACGCCGCCGGGTTGCACCACTCAGAAGCACAGGCGAAAGCGTTCAAATTCCTGCACGAAGCTCAGCATCCTGACGGCGGCTGGCCCGAGTTTCTCGAAGAAAGCGAATCCAACGTCGCCTCTACGGCCTGGGTGGTACAGGCGCTGTTCGCAGCCGAAGAAAACCCTGAAACCTGGGAAGTGAACGGCAAGGAACCGCTCGGCTTCATGGAATCGATGCAGCGCGCAGATGGCAGCCTGCAATACAAGGCCGGCAACGATGAAAATGCCGTCTGGATGACCGCGTACGCCGGCATCGCGTTCGCCGGCGACTACCTCCCGCTGCAGTTCGTACCGCCACCGGCCAACCCACCCGCCCAGCCAATCGGCGCTGGCAATCCGCCGCCGTCGTGCACAACGGCTTCGGTTGCCGGAGAACCAGGTCTGGGAGGCGAGTCATCGCAGCCCGGGCCGGGCGTGATCGCCGACGGGGGCGCGGCGGGGGCGCCCGCGTTCAGCAGACCGCAGCCGCAGAGCCGCGGCCATACCCCGGGTGGCGTGCGCCAGCTCGCCAACGACCGCCGTGGGGCGCGCGCCGCGGCGGGCCGCAACCCCGGTCCGCGACGGAACACCAGCGCACAGAAGACTGCCGCGGGCTCGGCCAAGAACGAGCGGGGCGCCTCCAGCAAGGGCTCCGCGGGCGGCGCCGGATCCGCGGAACTGGGCGAGGCGGCGGCCGACGCGGGCGGCGACGGCGGTGGGGGCGGGTCCGGCACCGTGACGGGCCTCGTGGTCGGCGGGCAGCTCAGCGCCTTCCACGGCCCTCTGGAAACGGGCGCCCCCGGCCTGCGCGGCGCCGGTGCCGGCGGCGACGAGTCGCCATGGCCGGCGCTGACAATCGCGTTCGCTGCGGCCGCGCTTGCGCTGCTCGGCGCACACCTGGAGCGCAGACGGCCGCGGGCGATCCTGTGAGCGTGCTCGCCGCAAGCAACGGTGCGCTGGCCGAAGCGCTCGCGCAGATAGCCTCGGCCTTGCGCACGCCCGTGCTCGTCCTTGCCCTGCTCGCGCTGCTCGTGTGCGCGCTGGAAGCGGGACGCTTCTGCATGGAGGCGTTCACACGCATGCGCAGCAGGCGCAGCTCGCTGCAGTCGCTCGCGGGCCAGGTGCTCGCCCACCCGGGGCAGGCCGAGCTGATCGCGCAGGGAGCGCCCAACTCGTTTGCAGCCGCTGCGCTGCTGGTGGCTGGTCGCGCGCAGCTCGCCGGCGAACCCGTCGGCGTCGAGCACGCTTTGGCGGACTTCGAGCTCGCCGTCGAGCGCCGTCTCAATCGCACCCGGATACTCGTGCGCGCCGGGCCGGCGCTCGGTTTGATGGGCACGCTGATACCACTCGCGCCGGGACTCGCGGCGCTCGGCCGCGGCGACGTGAGCACCCTCGCCGGCGACCTGCGCACGGCCTTCGCCGCGACCACGATCGGGCTGCTCGTCGGCACCGTCGCGTTTGCGCTGACGCTCACGCGCACGCGCTTCTACAGCGAAGACCTGACCGCGCTCGAGCGCGGATTCGGTGCCGCGTCCGTGCGCGTCGCGAGCGGGCAGGCACCGCCGCCGCTTCCGCCGCCGACCCAGGCGCGCGCCCCGGCGCAAGGCGACGCTCCCGCTCGGCTCGTGGAGGGGAGATGACGCAGCGCACGGGCCTCGGGCGACACCGGCGCATCGCCGACAGCGCCGGCGACCCGCTCGACGGGCTCGTCAACCTGTTCGACATCGGCATCGTGCTCGCGGTCGCGTTCCTGATCGCCGGCCTCGGGCTGACGCTCAACCGCTCCGCGCATCGGCTCGAAAGCCGCCCAGCGACCGCCCCGGCGAGCACACAGCGCCTGCAGTCGTTGCCGTCGCCGGCGAACGCGCCCTCCGCGAGCGGACGAGGTCAGCCCGTGGGAACCGTCTATCGCCTCAACAACGGACAGCTCGTGTACGTGCAGAAGCGCGCGCGCCGCTGAGCGGTCGTTACTGCTCCTCTACTCGGGTGGCTGCCGCCCAGGGGGCGCGCTGGACCCAGCTGCGATCGAGTTCCGCCGCGCGCGGTGCGCCGGCCAGCGCCAGCGCGGTATCGATGTCGGCCAACAGCAGCTCGAGCACCCGACGGACGCCCTTCTCGCCACCCACCGTCAGCCCCCACAGGACCGGTCGGCCGATCATCACAGCGCGGGCTCCGAGCGCGAGCGCCTTGAGCACGTCGGTGCCGCGACGGATGCCGCCATCGACCAGAACGTCGACTTCGTCGCCCGCCTCGTCGACCACCGCCGGCAATGCGTCGGCGCCCGAGAGGACCGTGTCGAGCTGGCGCCCGCCGTGGTTTGAGACGACGATCCCGGCGGCGCCGCTGTCGACCGCACGGCGGGCATCCTCGGGTGTGAGTACCCCCTTGACCAGCACCGGCAGGCCGCTGTCGGCGGCGAAGCGGCCGACGTCCTCCCAGGTGAGGCTCTGATCGAACAGCTCCCCGAGCTCTTGGAGGCTGAGCGTGCCGCGCGCGCCCGCGGCGCCGACGTTGGGGATCGCCGAGGCCTGCTCGAGCACGAAGCCCGAGCGCATGTCGCGCTCGCGCCTGCCGAACACGGGGAGGTCGACCGTGAGCACGAGCGCCTCATAGTCATGGTCGACGGCCGCGGCGACCATCTCGCGAGTTATCCCGCGGTCCTTGAAGACATACAGCTGAAACCAGCGCCTCGCCTCGGGCGCGCGCGTCGCCAGCTCCAACAAGCCGGTCGTCGACAGCGTCGATAGACAGAAGGGGGTGTCGGTGGCGGCCGCGGCGCGGGCCGTGGCCGTCTCTCCGTCGGGCGTCGCCAGCGTGTGGAACGCGGTGGGGGCGACGATCAGCGGATGCGCGTGTCGGCGACCGAGCACGGTGGTGGAAGGATCTCGTTCGGCGCAGTCGACCATCACGCGCGGGCGCAACGCCAGCCGCTGCCAGGCCGCCACGTTGTCGCGCAGCGTGATCTCATCGCCAGCCCCCCCGGCGTAGTAGCCGTGGGCGCCCTCTGGCAAGAGGTCGGCTGCGCGCGTCTCGAAGTCGGTGATGGTCGGCGGAAGCTCCAAGCGGCGCGATGCTAGCGCGCCGAGTCCGGAACCAACGGCGACCGGCAGTCCGCGCCCACGTGGCGAACGCTAATCTCCGGGTCGCTTTGCGCGATGTCGATCACCCGAAACCGGGCGGACGCGCGTCAAGCCAACGATCGGCGAGCGTTACGAGAGCAAAGCAAAGCGACGTGAGTACCACCGCTGTCCTCGAGCACATCGATGCGCGCTGCCGCGAGGAGGTCCTGAGCGTCCCGGCGCTCACCTTGCTGAGCGATTTGCACCAGCGGTTCGAGCCGGGTCGCCGCGAACTGCTGCAGGCGCGCCGCGAGCGTGCAGCAGCGCTTCGCGACGGAGCCACGCTCGACTTCCTGCGCGACACGCAGGAGCTGCGCGAGGCGGCGTGGCACGTGGCGCCGCCACGGGCCGACTACATCGATCGGCGCGTGGAGATCACCGGCCCAACTGACCGAAAGCTGATAATCAACGCGCTGAACTCGGGCGCGCGAGGTTTCATGGCCGACTTCGAGGACGCCAACTCACCCACCTGGCGCAATCAGGTAAGCGGGCAGGCGAACCTGATCGACGCGATCGACGGCACGATCTCCTACACCGATCACAGCGGGGGCAACTACGAGCTCGTGCAGGAGACCGCGACGCTGATCGTGCGCCCGCGCGGCTGGCATCTGCAGGAGCGACACCTGCGCGTGGGGGAGCAGCCGATCGCGGGTGCGCTGTTTGACTTCGGCCTGTTCGCGTTCCATTGCGCCGCTCGCCTGGACCGGAGCGGGCGAGGCGTCTATCTGTACCTGCCGAAGCTCGAGCACCATCTCGAGGCGCGACTCTGGAATGAGGTGTTCACCTTCACCGAGGAGCGGCTCGGTCTGCCGCACGGCGCAATCCGCGCGACCGTTCTGATCGAGACGCTCCCGGCGGCGTTTCAGATGGACGAGATTCTGTACGAGCTGCGCGATCACTCCTATGGCCTGAACGCCGGCCGCTGGGACTACATCTTCTCCACGATCAAGACGTTCCGCGAGCGCCCGGAGTTCGTGCTTCCCGACCGTGGCGCCGTCACCATGGACGTGCCGTTCATGGCCGCGTACACGCAGCTGCTCGTCCGCACCGCTCACCGGCGCGGTGCATTCGCGATGGGTGGGATGGCTGCGCTGATCCCCTCGCGCGAGGATCCGCAGGCCACCGCGCGAGCGATCGCTGCGGTCCGAAGCGACAAGGAGCGCGAGGCGACGATGGGCTTCGACGGAACTTGGATCGCCCACCCGGATGTGCTCGACGCCGCGCGGTCACCGTTCGACGCTGCCCTCGGTCCGGAGCCCAACCAGATCGGCGCGCACGCCCGTGACACGAGCAGCGATGCCCGGGCGCTGCTGAACGTCGCCGCGACACCCGGGAGGATCACCGAGGCGGGCCTGCGAGCCAACGTGAGCGTGGCCTTCCGCTACATCTCCTTCTGGCTGGCGGGGAGAGGCGCCGCCGCGATCGACAACCTCATGGAGGATGCGGCGACTGCCGAGATCTGCCGCTCTCAGATCTGGCAGTGGATCCGCCACCAGGCGCGGCTCGAGGACGGCAGGACCGTCACCGGCGAGCTGGTACGCCAGATCATCGATGAGGAAACCGAGCGCATCCGCGCCGACGTCGGGGAGGAGGTGTGGGCCGCCGGGCGTCCGGCTGAGACTCGCGCGGTGTTCGAGCGAGTCGCGCTACAGGAAGACCTGCCCGAGTTTATGACCCAGGTTGCCTACGAGCTGCTGGAGTGAGGAGCGGCCGTCGAGAGGGTCGCACCGCGCAATCTGCGGACCGTCGATCAGCTGCCCCCGATCGCGCAGAGCATTAGCGCCACCCATGTGTCGACGAGCAGCTCGTCCTCGACAGGGCTGGGAATGCCGAGCACGTCGCGTACCAGGCGGCCCCCGAGCAGCGACCCGAGACCGACCGCGGCGATGCCGCTTGCCTCCTCTTGCGTGAGCGAACGCTCGGCGCGCTCGCGGATCCAGCTGGCGAAGCCCTCGAACGTCGAGCTCACGAGCTGATCCACGGCGGCGGTCAACAGCTGCTTGCGATTGCGAGCTTCCGAGGCGACGATCCGCAAGAGCTCGGACTCGCTGTCGAGCTCGGCGAGGATGTAGCGCGCGGTCAGGGTCAGTTCCGCTTTCAGGTCGCCGATGGGCGTGAGCACGCGGCGAATATCGCGCAGCGCGCGCAGTCGCGCCAGCTGGCGCTCGATGCCAGCGGCAAGCACTGCCTCCTTGCTCTTGAAGTGGTGGTAGAGCCCGCCCGCTCCCGGCGTCAGTCCCGCGGCGGCTTCGATCTTGGCGATGCTGGTGCCGGCATAGCCGCGCTCGCTGAACAGACGCATGGCTTCGTCGACGATCCGTTCGCGAGTAGTAGTTGACGTTGACATGTCACGGCCTAAGCATATACTTAGCTCAAGCCAGTATAGTCATAAGGGAAAGGAATCGCCGAGGAGAAAGGAGCGGAGTGGTGTCCGCAGTCGAGCGTCCTACAGATTCGGCCGACGCGCCACGGCTGCGCGATGGCATTGGCCGGGGACGTGTTCGCCGCACCGCTCCGTTGGTCGGGCTCGCGGCGCGCACCGCCGGCGCGGCGGCCGTTGCCGGTTTGCGCGGCCAGCGTGCAGGCGCGGACCGTGCCGCGATGCACGAACGCTCGGCGGAGCGCTACGCCGAGCTGCTGGGTCGCTCCAAGGGTGCGCTGATGAAGGTCGGTCAGATGTTGTCGGTCGTGTCCGCCGGCTCGGCGGTGCCCGGCGAGTTTCAGTCGGCGTACCAGACGGCGCTGGCCCGGCTGCGGGATGACGCGCCGCCGATGGCCGGCGAGCTGGCGGAGACGGTCCTCGAACGCGAGCTCGGTCGCGCGAGCATGACGGCGTTTGCGGAGTTTGACTGGGAGCCCCTCGCGGCCGCATCGATCGGCCAGGTGCACGCCGCGCGCCTGGCCGACGGGCGCGCGGTCGCCGTGAAGATCCAGTATCCAGGGGTCGCCGACGCGATTCGTGCCGATCTCAAGAACACCGAGTTGCTGGCGACGTTCCTGAGCGTGATCGGAGGCGTAGCCTCACGCCCACTGAGCCTCGACCTCCGCGGCGCAGCCCGCGAGATGGGCGCGCGCATCGCCGAGGAGCTCGACTACAGGCTCGAGGCGGCCAATCAAGCGGAGTTCGCCAAGCGATACCGGGGGCACCCGTTCATCCACGTTCCCGAGGTCGTCGGAGAGCTGTCCACGGCTCGCGTGCTTACCCAGGAGCTCTGCGTGGGCCGGCCTTGGAGCGAGGCCGTCGACGCGGAGCCCGAGCTGCGCGACCGCTGGGCAGAGGCGATCTGGCGCTTTGTGTACGGCTCGCACAGTCGCTTTGGCCTAACAAACAGCGACATGCATCCCGGCAACTACCTGTTCCACGACGACGGCAGAGTGAGCTTTCTCGACTTCGGTTGCGTAAAGCGCTACCGCCGCGACCAGGTCGAGCTGATGACGGGCGTCGTGCGGGAATGCATGCGCGGCGACGTCCTTGGTACTTGGCAGGCGTGCGTCGAGGCCGGATTCTGGAGCTCCCGCGATCCGGTCAGCCCCGAGGAAGTGTTCGCTTGGTGGCACGAGCCCTTTCGCTACGTGTGGGCGCAGCAGCCGTTCACCGTCACGCCCGAGTATGCGGCGAGCTGGATCGAGCGCAGATACTCGCCGAACGGACCCTCGGCAAACGCCCTGCGCTACGCGAAATTATCGCCCGAGTACTGCGCCTGGACGCGGATCGAGGTAGCGTTGGCGTCGGTGCTCGCCCAGCTGCACGCTACCAACGACTGGGGGAGCCTCTATGCCGAGTGCCACAGCAGCGCGCAGCCACTGAGCACAATGCGAACGATCGACCACGGGTACTTTCAGAACGCGAGCTGGCCGATCACCCGTGACTCTGCGTAGCTGATCCTCGGTGCGAACCTCGTGTTCCGCCGAGCGCTCCACGCGCAAAAGTTTCACCCCCAGACCGGTGCTTCACCCCCCGACCGGCGCGCGCGGATTGGTGCCCCAGAAGATCTGCGTGCCGAGCATCCCGATCAGCGTGACCAGCACCAGGTTCAGCACCATCGACTTCGCCGTGGCTTCGCCCACCCCGACAGGGCCGCCGCTGGCGTGGTAGCCGTAATAACAGCCCACCAGCACGACCGCGGTGGCCATCGTCATCCCCTTGATCACGCTGAATAACAGGTCCGGCGGGTTTTGGAACTCCCAGAAGGACAGTAGGTAACCCCCCGGGGAGGTGTATCCTACCTGCAGCACCACGGCGATGTAGGAGGCCAGGTATGCCACGCCGATCGCAGAGATGTACATGAACGGCAGCACGATCCAGGAGGCCAGCAATCGGGTGGCGCAAAGAAAGGTGATCGAGTCGAACCCCATCACCTCCAGCGCATCGATCTCCTCGCTGATGCGCATCGCCCCTAGCTCCGCCACGATCCCCGTCCCGACCTTCGCGGACATCATGTAGCCAAACGCATACGGGACGGCCTCGCGCAGGTTGCACAGCGCGGTGAAAACGCCGGCGTACGCAGGAGCGCCCTGAGACTCGAGGAAGTAGGCCCCCTCGATGCCGCACGTGGCCAGGCCGGTGATGAACACGAGTCCCCAGATCACCAGCGTCGAGCCGACGATCAGGATGCCGGCCTGACGCAGCGCCTCGCCGAAGAAGCGCAGCACGCGCAAACCCCACACGTCGCGCAGCACGTGGCCCGTGAAGCCTCCGATCTCGCCTGCCGCCGCGACCCATGCGCGCGGCAGCGCCAGCAGTTCGCTCATCGCTCCCTCACTTGATCACCAGGATGTTCGGATGCGTCGCGAGCAACGTCTGGGTGAACACGTAGTTGAAAGCGCCGATTCCCAGGAAGGAGATCACCACCGCCTGATTGACCGCCCTGCCGACGCCCTGGGCGCCGCCGGAAGCGGTCATTCCCTTGTAACAGCAGACGATTGCGATGAGCGCCCCGAACGACACCGTCTTGAGCACCGATCCCCACAGGTCGGTGGACGTGGCGTTGGCAAACAGAGTCGCCCAGAATGGGCCGAGCGGCTGTTCTGTGACGATCGCCGCGAGGATGCCGCCGAAGATGCCGAACAGCAGCGCGTACAGGTCGAACAGACCGGTGATCAACATCAGAGCCAGAAAGCGCGGCACGACCAGGTTCTTGACCGGGTCTACGCCCAGCACCTGCAAGGCGTCGAGCTCCTCGCGAACCTTGCGCGCCCCCAGATCCGCGGTGATCGCCGTACCGGCTATCCCCGCCAGCACGATCGAGGTGATCAGCGGCCCGATTTCGCGGATCGCCGCCAGCACGAAGAACCCGCCCAACCGGTCGGTCGCGCCGAACAGGCGCAGGAAGTTCGCCGCCTGCAGGCCCGGCGCCCCATAGTTGATCGCGACGGTCGTGACCAGCAGCGGAAACCAGACCAGGCGCAACACGAACAGGAACTGCCACACGAACTCCTCGCCGTAGGGATACGGCGGACGCAGCGCGGACACGATCGTCCTGCCCGTCAACAGCACCATCTCGCCGACCTCCTCGAGCACGTTCCTGGTGGGCAGCAGCGCTCGCTCGAGCAGCTCGCGCGCTGTCGCTGTCTCCCGCCCTCCCTCCGTGGACGGCTCCTCGACGGCCCTGGTCTGCGTGCTCTCGCTCGTTGGCGCCCCCGACTCGGCCGACGCTCGGCTCGAGCTGCGTTCGCTCAGCGGCTGGGGTGCTCGGTCCACGGTGTGCTCAGGGTTCTGCCGTCATCGATTCATCTAAGTATACACTTGGTAAAGATAAGCGAACATTGTAATCGGGGGCTTGCCTAACTCGACTTCCACGGCGCTGGGAGGCGCGGCGCAGAACCTCGCCGAGGGCGAGACTCGATAATGGGCACGATGGCCTCAGTCAGCGCACGTAATCCAAGCGGCGCGCCGAACGCCCACGAGCCGCAGCCTGGGCGCACTGCGACCGAAGGCAGGCGCATGGCCGATGTGCGCGACGCGACCTTCGAGCTGCTGCGGGAGCGTGGGATCACGACGATCTTCGGCAACCCAGGCTCGACCGAGCTGCCGATGCTCGCGGGGTTTCCCGATGACTTCAGCTACGTTCTCGGCCTGCAGGAGTTGGTCGTCGTCGGGATGGCCGACGGTTTCGCACAGGCCAGCGCAAACGTCGCGCACGTCAACCTGCACACGGCGCCCGGGGTGGGCAACGCGGTCGGAGGGATCCTGAATGCGCAGGCCAATCACTCGCCGCTGCTGATCACCGCCGGCCAGCAGGTGCGCGCGCAGATCACGATGGAGGCAAACCTCACCAACCGCGATGCGGTGTTCGCCCCGCGGCCGTATGTGAAGTGGAGCTATGAGCCCCCGCGGGCCCAGGATGTCCCGGCGGCAATCGCGCGCGCGATCCACCATGCCTCGCTGCCGCCCAAGGGCCCGGCGTTTGTCTCGGTGCCAATGGACGACTGGGGCGAGAGCCTCGACGAGGACGCAACCGCGCACGCGCTCGCCCGCACTGTCGCCGGCCGGGCGGGACCAGACCCCGCGGTCCTAACCAGGGTGGCGCAGACGCTCGCGCAGGCGTCCAACCCCGTCCTCCTGGCGGGCCCCGACATCGACGCGGCCGGCGCCTGGCAGGACGCGGTCGCGCTCGCCGAGCGCCAGCGGCTGGCCGTCTGGGCGACACCCGCGACCGGCGGCGGCCGGCTCGGGTTCCCGGAGAACCATCCGCAGTTTCAGGGGATCCTGCCACCGGCGATCGGCCCGGCGTCCGAGGCGCTCAAGGGTCACGACCTGGTGCTCGTGATCGGCTCCTCGGTCCTGCCCTATTACCCATACATTCCCGGCAACCTGCTGCCGTCGGGGGCGACGCTCGTGCAGTTCACGAGCGACCCGGGCGAGGCCGCGCGCGCGCCGATGGGCGAAGCGGTGCTCGGCGATGTCGGGCTCGCGATCGCGGGACTGCTGGAGCTGGCCGGGGACTCCGACCGCGAGCTGCCGCCGGCGCGCCCACAGCCGGGGCAGCCGGCGGAAGCCGACCCGATGAGCGGCTCGACGGCGATGGCCGCGCTCGCCGATGCCTGGCCGGTGGACGGGATCGTGGTCGTCGAGACGCCCTCGAGCACCGTCGCGTTGCGCAACCGGCTGCGGATCTCCCGGCCCGGGAGCTACTACTTCAGCGCGAGCGGCGGTCTCGGCTATGGGATCTCGGCTGCAGTGGGCGTGCAGCTCGCGAAGCCGTCGCGGCCGGTCGTGTGCGTGCTCGGCGAGGGCTCCGCGCAGTACGGGATCACGGCCCTGTGGACCGCGGCCGCCTATCGCGTCCCGGTGACGTTCCTCGTCCTGCGCAACGAGGAGTACATGATCCTCAAGTGGTTCGCCGAGCTCGAGCAAGCTACCGGCGCTCCCGGCTTGGACCTCCCCGGGCTGGACGTCGCCGCGATCGCCTCCGGCTATGGCGTGACCGCGCGCGAAGTCACGGGTCGCGAGGAGCTGACGCAGACGCTGCGCGAGAGCATCGGCGCTCAGGACGGTCCGCGGCTGGTGCAGGTGCCGGTCGCCAGCGGCATGTGGCTCGACTGAGATTCAGCGCAGACGGATTCTCAACACAACCCACGTCAAGGAGATTGAAAATGCAGACATTTCGAACCGCCGTCGAAGCACGTGATCTCGACGCCGCCATAGCCCTGCTCGACGATGACGTCGTGTTCCGGAGCCCCATCGTGTTCAAGCCCTATCGCGGCCGCGACGCCGTGGGCGCGCTTCTGGCGGCGGTTTCCAGGGTGTTTGAGGACTTTTCCTACACACGCGAAATCGGCGCGCCCGACGCGCGCGATCACGCGCTTGTCTTTCAGGCGCGAGTCGGCGACAAGCAGATCGAGGGCTGTGACTTTCTGCACGTCAACGACAACGGTTCGATCGACGAGCTCGTGGTCATGGTGCGCCCGCTGTCCGGTGCGCTCGCGCTTGCGGAGGCGATGAAGGCCCAGCTGGAGTCCGCGCCAGCCGCCCAGTGACGTGTAGGCGCGGCGCGTTCGACGCTCTCGATCGGCGCGATGCCGACCTGCTCGTGACAGAGCTATCGCTCTGTCACGCGCCGCAGGCCTAGACAGCGCCCCAGCAGCCCAAACCCCGCAAGACAGGCCAGCCCGTCGGCCGATCCCCGCAGCGCTCCGTCGATGCCGTCGGACTGAGCCAACCCGGCCAGCGTGATGATCAACGCGATCGTTCCGGCGATGACGGCTGCGAGTCGCCACGAATGACCGCGCAGCCCGGACGAGACAAGGCCCCCGAGGTCATCGAAGATGTCGCCCGCCCGACCGCGGGCAACTGGCCGCAGGCGCCAAGCTGACCAGACCGCCGGTGTAGCAATCGCCAGCGCGCAGGCGCCGATGACCGCACCGCTCACCGTGAGCGTCGCCCACCAACCGGCCGGGCGCCGTTGCAACTCGAGTGCGACCAGCACGAGTCCCGTCATGCTCGCCAGCCCGGCGGCGAGGCCGACCGCGCTGCGGCGCCCGATGACGACGGCCTCCGATCTCGCGATGATCGGGTCGTGCCGGTAGCGAAATGCGCGCAACGCCGCAAGCGATCCGGCGACCAGCGCCAGCTGTGGCGCAGCGAGGACAAGGACGATCCCGAGGTAGCCGAGCAGCCCCGAGCTCGCGTCCACGCGCGTCGCGTAAGGATCCGTCACACCGGCCGTTAGAAACGCTGCCGCGAACGACGCTCCCGCGATCGCCAATGCGACGAAGGTCTCCAGCGCCGCGCGCCGCGCGCGCCTCGTGCCGAGCTCGTCCGCGAACCGGCACGCGAGATCGACTGGTCGACCCAGAGCCGCATCTGGATCGCAGGTCAAGTGATCGCTGATTTCGGCGAGGATGCGACCACGAAGTCGCCGCGAGACTCCGACGCGTTCGAGCTCGGCGCATAGCTCGCGTACGTAGCTCATGCGAGCACAGCCTCCACCGCCCGCGCAAACTGATTCCATTCGCCGCGCCGGACCCCGAGCTCGCGGCGGCCACGACGTGTGAGCCGGTATACCCGCCGTCTGCGGGCCCCGTCCGACCACGAGCTGGACAGCATCCCGGCGTCCTCTAGCCGGTGCAGCGCCGGGTAAATCGTTCCCTCCGGCAGCGCCAGCGTCCCTCCGCTGCGGGTTCTCAGCTCCTCGATGATCGCGTAACCATGCATTGGCCCGCGTCCGACTACGGCTAGTATCAACGCGTCCAGATGCCCCTTCAGCGCTTCGGTCTTCATGATCGGAGCCTATACCTAGCGTTGCTAGGTGTCAAGCGCCAACGACTACCGCGAAAGGCTGAATCGATGTTGAAGCAACGCGACCTGGCGGATCTCAAGGTCTCCGCCATCGGACTTGGATGCATGGGTATGTCGGCCTTCTATGGCTCAACCGACGAAGGCGAGGGAATCGCGACGATCCAGCGCGCGCTCGAGCTCGGGATCAACTTCATCGACACCGCGCAGCTGTACGGACCGATGACGAACGAGGAACTGGTCGGGCGCGCGATCAAGGGGCGCCGTGACGAGTATGTGATCGCGACCAAGTTCGCCCGCAGGATGGACGCGGCGCGGCCCGGCGACATGTCCACTGTCGGCCGCCTCGACGGCTCCGCCGAGCACGTCCGCAGCTCGATCGAGGGGTCGCTGAGTCGGCTCGGCACAGACCACGTCGATCTCTATTACCAGCACCGCGTGGACCCGAACGTGGCCATCGAGGAGACCGTCGGCGCGATGGCCGAGCTGGTGCGCGAGGGCAAGGTTCTGCACGTCGGGCTGAGCGAGGCGGGGGCGCAGACGATCCGCCGCGCTCACGCGGTGCATCCGATTGCGGCCGTGCAGAGCGAGTATTCACTGTGGACGCGCGACCCCGAGGAGGAGGTTCTGCCGACCTGCCGCGAGCTCGGTATCGGCTTCGTTCCCTACTCGCCGCTCGGGCGCGGCTTTTTGTCCGGGCGCTTCAAATCGCCGGACGATCTGGACGAGGGCGACTTTCGTCGCTTCGGCCCCCGCTTTACCGGATCGAACCTGGACGCGAACCTGAAGCTCGCCGGCAAGGTGCAGGCGATCGCGAACGGCAAGGGTGTAACCGCAGCTCAGCTCGCGCTCGCCTGGGTGCTCGCGCAAGGTGACGACCTCGTCCCGATCCCCGGCACCAAGCGGCGCAGCTACCTCGAGCAGAACGCAGCTGCCGTCGACGTCGAGTTATCCGCCGATGATCTGGCAAGGATCGATGCTGAGATACCCGCGGCGGCAGGAGCGCGCTACGACGAGACGGGGATGGCAGCGGTGAATATCTGAGCACCTCGCCGCCGCGACATCAGTTGCGACGAGTGCTCGTGCGCTGACATGCACGATCGTAGCTCGCTGATGCGCTTTGAAATTGCCCAGGACGAAGCGGGAGCGCACGAACGCGCCGTCGCCGAGCTGACCGCGGGGCGCAAGGCGAGCCACTGGATGTGGTTCGTCTTTCCTCAGCTCGCCGGTCTCGGGCGGAGCCCGATGTCGAGGACCTACGCCATCTCCTCGCTGGTAGAAGCGAAGGCCTACCTTGAACATCCCGTTCTCGGCCCCCGGCTGATCGAGTGCACGCGCATTCTCACCCAGCTGAGCGGACGAACCGCGTGCGAGATCTTCGGGACGACAGACGCGCTCAAGCTCCGCTCGTCGATGACCTTGTTTGCCCACGCGGCAGCGCCGAACGATTCACTGTTTCGCCAGGTCCTGACCGAGTATTTCGGCGGGACCGCGGACGCGGTGACCGAGCGTCTACTGCAGTCAGGCGGCGGCTGGGCGGATCGGCTGGCGGGTGGCTAGACTCGACGCATGCGGCGCGATGTGCTCGTTCCGATGCTGGTTGTGAGTATCCTCGGGTTGGCGCTGTTGGCGGTGGGCGTCGTCTACCTGACCGTCGAATGCCAGGCGTTGCCAGGGTTTCTGGGTCCCACTCACGGCGATACGGCGCCTCGCACCCCACTCGGGATCGTCGGCGTGGTATTGGGCGTGGCGGTACTGATCACGGCGTTTTTCATCTCACGCCGCCAGCCGCCGCGAGCTTCCCGACAGCCCTGATCCTCACCCGGGTGCCAGCGCGAACGCGAACATCCGCTCGGCATCGACGCGGGCGTAGACCGGCCCGGAATCGAGGAACTCCTCCCACTGCGCTCCGTAGCGAGGCACGTATATGTCCAGCAGGAGCTGCCTGAAGCCTGCGCCTGCGTTTGTCGCGGACATCGATCGGGACCGCCTGCCCATGGACCGTGACAGCGAACTCCTCACCCGGCAGATGTGTGGCGCTGACGTGGGGCCGGGCGCGGATGTGTCGAAACCGCAGCGACTCGGGCGTAGAACCGAAGTGAAACGCGCCTCGGTAGAAGATCCCGTCCACCGGCCCCACGACGGGCCTTCCGGCGGCGGTCACGGTGGCGAGTGCGAGCAGGCACATACCCGTCAGCCGCTCAGCGACCTGCCGGGCGCTGAGTCGTCGCTCGGGGGTGTGAATGCTGAGCAGGTGCGCGCCGGCGCTCGCGTAGCTACGGTCGAGCAGTTGCTGCAAAGCGACGAGGTCAGCTGGCGACTCTCGCACAGTTAGAGCAAACCACTTCCCGAGCACCCAGCGCCCGCCGTGACAGGCGTGGGGCTAGAGCTCTCGCTCATAAAAGTAGATGATCGGGCCATCGGGCCTGCCTTCACGATTTCTGAATCCGAGGCTCTCATACAGAGCGCGCGCCACATGGTCCGCCTCGCTGGTGCCAAGGTCCATATGAGTGGCGCCGCGGGCGCGCGCGAGTGCGATCGAGGCCTGCATCAGCGCTCGCCCGAGTCCCCTGCCGCGCCGCTCGGGCACGACGTAGAGCTCTGCGAGATAGCATTCGAGCGCGTCCGTCCAGATCGCGGGGCGGAAACGCAGCACCGCGAGCCCGTCCGGTCCGGCTCCTGCGAGCAGCACCGTGATCTCTCCCGCGCCGAGCAGTTCGCGGACGCGTTCAGCAAGGCGCTGTGGGCCTGGCGTCGGTTCGTCGAATTCGCTGTTGAAGTCGTGCAGAAGCTGACCGATCCTGTCGGCATCCGCGAGCGCTGCCAGGCGCACTGCCGTCTCAGCTTCAGTGCTCATCGATGTCCGGGCCCGGACCGCGTTCGACTCGCGTTCTCACTTACCCAACATTCGTCTACCGCTCAACTCAGCCGCTGCATCCTGTCCCGTGCAAGGTACAGGCAACGTCGCGGCTGCAGATCAGTGGCCGCATGAACGATCGTTTTGGAGAAGGCTGCGGCCGATTGGCGGTCGATCGAGCCTTCGTCCTAGGCGCCGGCAAGCTCGCGCCCGCCCAGCGGCAGCGAGCGGACCGGCGCTGCGGTCGCGCGTCGCTGCGCGAGCGGGCGCGGCGCGGCGCGCGCCATAGCGTGTCGGGCGGCAAGCGGCGGGCCCTGGCACTCCGGACTGGTACTGTCTCGGGCGGAGAGGCTTGAGCAGACGCCCGGGAGGAGGATCGCATGCATGCGCCGACACTGTTCCGGGACAGGCCGCGTCCTGTCCAGATCATTCTCGGCGGCGTCATTCCCTTCCTGTTCGGTGGGGTCGTGGGGATCGTGATCGGGGTCTCGAGCGGGGGATATTGGGGACTGGTCGCGCTGGCGGCGATCGGCGGCTTTCTGGCCGGCTTTGAGCATCAGGACGGGTGGGGCGGCGCCGATCGAGGCCTCGTCGGCGGGGCGCTGTTTGGTGCCGGGCTCCTGATCGCCCACGCGATCGCGGGGACGCACGCGAAAGTGTCGCTTGGCAGCTTTCCGCCATTTCTCGTGGTCATCGATGCGATCATAGGGATGCTGATCGGTGCGCTCGGCGGCCGGTTGGCGCGCGCGATCAGAGGCCGCGAAGGGGTGACCACAAAGACCGAGCCCGAGTGATACCGACCGAGGCACCGCTTCGCTAGCGCGGCGCCTCGATCGAATCGTCGGGCCTCACGCGGCCGGTTGCGGAGCCTGTGAGTAGCGCAGTGAGCCGGGCGTGGTGAGCTGTTGGCCGGTCTCGAGCAGCGTCTTCAGACCCGAGAGGATTTGCGGCCAGCCGCCGTAGATCTCGCCGTGAGCGTCTTCGCGCAGCTCGTCGTGCGTGACCGTCAAGCGACACGAGTCTCCCACCGGTTCGATCTCCCAGGTGACACGCGAGCTGCCTTCCCGCTTGACATCGTCGCTCCACAGGGCCTCGAAGCTCTGCACCAGCCGGTGCGGAGGATCGACTTCGAGATTCTCGCCTGCCGCCATCGCACCGACGCCCGCAGCCGAGAGCTCGTATGACGACCCGGGCTGCCAGTCGGAGGTGACCGCCAAGCCGAAGCTGTACCGCCGCCGCAACTCTTGGTCGGTGATGGCCTCCCAGAGACGCTCGGGCGTGGTGCGGATGTAGATCTCGAACACCTTCTCCGTCGATGAGGCCGTCCAGGGTCGCTTGCCGCTGTTCTGCGTGTTCATCTCATGTCCTCTCGATTCGTGCTTGTCCGCTGGGCCGCTGCGTCGTACGGCAGATTATAGGTGACCTGTTGGTCACCTGTCAAGAGGGCGGGCACGAGACGGGCGCCCGGCTGCCGGCAGCTCGAGCTCGGGTGGGCGCTGGCAGACCGCTTGCTATCTTCGCCCCGTGGGCGTCCTGGTTGCCATCGAGGGGATCGACGGTGCCGGCAAGGGCACACAGGCCGAGTTGCTTCGCAAGCGAGCCACTGCCGAGGGCATCACGTGCGCGGTCCTGTCGTTTCCACGCTATGGCGAGAACGCATTTGCGCAAGGGATAGCGGCGTATCTGAATGGCGACTTCGGGCCGAGCGAGGCTATTCACCCGAAGCTCGCAGCGCTGTTGTATGCCGGTGATCGTTTTGCCAGCCGACCGATCCTGATCGAGGCGCTCGAGAGCAACGAAGTGGTCGTGTGCGACCGGTACGTAGCGTCGAACATGGCCCACCAGGCGGCCAAGCTGGCGCGGGCGGAGCGTGACGCTTTCATCACCTGGCTGGGCGAGATCGAGTTCGGGATCTACCAGATGCCCAGGCCCGAGCTGACGCTGCTGCTCGATATGCCGCTCGCCGCTGCCCGGCAGCTTGTCCGTCGCAAGGCCGCGCGCAGTTACACCTCACTTGCGGAGGATATTCACGAGCGCGATCGTGAATTCATGTCAAGTTCGCGCGAAGTGTTCTTGGCCTTGGCCGACGCGGAGGCGCACGGGGGGACCTGGGCGCGGATCGATTGCGGGCAAGCGCCGGGAGTCCCGCGCTCGAGCGCGTCGATCGCGCTCGACGTGTGGAACACGATCGCCCCGCGGTTGCCGCTGAAGGACTCCGTCTGAAGATTGGCAGCCTCCGCCGGATCCGCGTCGCGGCGGCTCAGATCGCGGGGCTGGGCTCCGGCCGGCCAAGCGCCGCGCGCAGCTCGTGCGGGGCGTCGCTCGTGACCGCGTCCGGCTCGAAGCGTGCGATCGCTTCGAGAATCGCTGGGTGGTTGACGGTGAAAGCCCCGACGCCGAGGCCAGCCTCGCGCAGCGTTTGCAGGAGCGCGCGCGAAAGCAGGCCATGCTCAACGCCAACGCCCGACAGGCCCGCGCCCTGCGCCCACGCGGCGAGCTCGGCGACGCAATAGTCGGCGATCAGTAACAGCCGCGCGCGGAACCCCAGACTGGCCGCGAGCGCGCAGGCGTCCGCCCAGAAGCTGATCAGCTCGACGCGCTCGCGCGTCGGCTCGTCGCGTAGCCGCCTGCAGACGGCCGCCGTCGTGCGGAGCGCGAGGTCTGCGTCGGCGTGCGCCTTGATCTCGAGCTGAAGCGTCATGTCCGCCGGCACGAGCTCGAGCAACTCGTCGAGCAGCAGCGGCTGCTCGTCGCTGGGCGTGCCGTCGCGGTTGCGCAGACGGGCGTCGCGCAGCTGCGCTGCGGTCCGCCCGTGTGCCCAGCCAGACAGCGTCGTACCGATCTCGAGCAGCGGATCGTGCAGCAGCACGAGCTGCTCGTCGGCGGTCAAGCAGCAGTCGGTCTCGAGCCCGTCGACCGGCTGCTTCAGCGTGCGCGTGAGCGCCGCGCGCGAAGAGTCCGGACCGTATGCGCGCCCGAGCCGGTGGGCGTACAGCGCCGGGGCCGCTGCCGCACGCGCAGGCGGGTCCATCAGCTGACGAGCAATGACTTGCTCACCGTGGAGCCGTCCTTGAGGCGCGCGATGAGTCGCGCCGCGAGCGGATGGCGCTTGGCGTGCGCGAGCCTCCGCTTGCCGTCCCCGGTGAGGTGAAGGATGACCGTCGCGCTCGCACCTTCACCCAGCGAGAACGACCCTCTCGCGAGGACAACCCGCCGCTTTGCCGTGACAGTCCCGTGTTCACCGCGCCGCCTGACCTCGATCCGGGTCGCGAGTTCGAGCAGCCCGGCGCACCTTGCCTGCTCGCACTCGACACGCGCCGAGCCCGAGCTCCCCGAGACGACGACCTTCGCGGCTGTGAGGGCGAGCAGCGGGGTCGCTCGCAGGCCTCGGCGCGCTTCGCCGAGGACACGCGTCGAACCTTCCCCGTGACTCGCAGGGGTGGGCGCCGGTGTCAGTGCGCCATCGATGCTGGGCGTGGTGTCTCCAGCGCTGACCAGCACGAACTGCGCTGCGCTGTATGTGGGCTTGTCGTCATAGAACTGCGCCGCGTAGCCGGCTGCGACGAAGCCCACCTTATATGGTCCACCCGCGAGCGCGGAGATCGTGTATTCGCCGTCCGCGTTGGTGAACGTGCAGCCTGATTCGGAGCCGTCGCTCGGAAGCGCGCAGACCAGCACGCGTTCGAGCGCTGCGCTCGTCGCAGCGCTCGTCACCCGGCCCGCGACCCGCCCGCCTTCTTGCAGTTCGGCGTCGATGCCGGGCGTGAGTTCTCCCGCGGCGACCGCCACAGGTTGTGCTTCTTCGGGCGAGGCCTTGCCGTCGAAGTACTGGGTGACGTAGTTGAGCCCGCTTTCGGCCGGCGATGAGAATTCGACGGCATATTCTCCGCTCGGCAGGTCTGAGATCGCGTAGAGGCCGTCGGCGCCCGTGCTGGCACAGTCCGAGGGGGAGCCTTCGGTTTCGGTTTCCAAGACGCCTTCTTCGAACGCTTCCGATTCGAACGCGTAGGCGCACACTTCGATGCCTGCGAGTGGCGCACTGGTCCCGGAGTCGGTCACCTGGCCGCCGATTTCTCCGCTTCCTTCGCCTGCCGCGCTGGCCGTCGAGCCGATTGGGAGGGCGAGCAGCGCGCTCACGGTCAGGACGAGGACGAACACGGCTAGCGCGCCGCGCGCGCTGTGAGCCAGCCCAGATCCGAATCCCACCGCTGCCACCCCCCTGTTTGCAAACAGGCGTCGCGCCAAAATACCACGCGGCTGTCTGTTCGGGAAGGCGGGCAACGCTCGTCTCGGCGGACGCCTGCGCGCGCTTTCGACTTCGGCCGCGAGCGGCGACGCGGGCGCGCTCCGCTCGCGCCGGTAGTGTTTGCCGATGCGCGAGATTCTCCCCGGCGTTTTTCATTGGCCGGCGGTTCATCCAAAGCTCGCCATCGAGGTCTCCTCTTACTGGCTCGATGATGGCGGGGTGCTCATCGATCCGCTGGTGCCGGGCGATGTCGGCGTCGGCTGGTTCGCCGAGCGCGCGCGATCGCCCGAGGCGATCCTGCTCTCAAACCGGCACCACTACCGCGACAGCCCTCGTTTCATCGAGGCCTTCGACTGCCCTGTCATGTGCAACAGCGCAGGGCTGCACGAGTTCACGCAGGGCGAGAAAGTGAGCGGATTCGAGATCGGCGAGCAACTGCCGGGAGGGGTGCTCGCCTGCGAGGTCGGCGTGATCTGTCCCGACGAGACCGCGCTCTACCTCGCCGACAGGCGCGCGCTCGTGATCGCCGATGGCGTCGTGCGCGGCGGCCCACAGGGACAGACGGGGCCGCTCGGCTTCGTCCCCGACGCGCTGATGGACGAGCCGCAGCTCACCAGGCAAGGACTGCTCGCGGCCTTCGCCCGCCTGCTCGCGGAGCGCGACTTCGAGCATCTGCTGCTGGCGCACGGCGGCCCTGTGATCGGCGACGGGCGAGCCCAGCTGCGCGAGTTCATCGACAACGGCGGGCGGACCGCGTTCGAGCTGTGAGCGCGCGATCGGCATAATCCCCGGCGTGCAAGCCGTCCAGATCGTCGACCTCTCCGGCCCCGACAAGGCGCTCGCGCTGCGCGAGCTACCCGAGCCCGACTCGCCGCCGTCGCACATCCTGACGCCGGGGTCCGGGGTGCTCGTCGAGGTGCATGCCGCGGGCGTGTCCTTCCCCGAGGTGCTCCAGACCCGCGGCGAATATCAGGTCAAGCCCCCGCTGCCGTTCGTGCCCGGCAGCGAGATTGCGGGGATCGTCCGCGAGGCTCCCGACGACGCCGCGGTGCAGGCGGGTGATCGCGTCGCGGCGTTTTGCGTGCTCGGCGCGTTCGCCGAGCTCGCAGTCGCGCCGGAGTTCCTCACCTTCGCGCTTGCGCCCGAGCTCGACTTCGCCCAGGGCGCGGGGCTGATCCTCAACTACCACACGGCTTACTTTGCGCTCGTGTTGCGCGGCCGTCTCGCCGAAGGGGAGACGGTGCTCGTGCACGGCGCGGCCGGCGGCGTCGGCAGCGCGGCCCTACAGGTGGCCAAGGGTCTCGGTGCGCGCGCGATCGCCGTCGTGTCCAGCGACGCGAAGCAGCGCGTCGCCGAGCAGGCCGGCGCGAATGCGGTCGTGCGCTCGGATGGCGCCTGGAAGGACGAAGCCAAGGAGATCTCCGGCGGCGGGGTTGATCTCGTGTTCGACCCGGTCGGCGGAGACCGCTTCACCGACAGCCTGCGCTCGCTGCGCGAGGAGGGCCGGGTCGTGGTCGTCGGCTTCACCGGCGGCTCGATCCCCGAGGTCAAGGTCAACCGGCTGCTGCTCGCCAATACCGAGGTGATCGGCGCCGGCTGGGGCGCATACGCGATGGGCCGCCCGCAGCTGTGCCGCAACATCGACCAGGCGCTGCGCCCGCTGATCGAGGGCGGCTTCGTCCGGCCGATCGTGGGCGCGCGCTTCCCGCTCGCGCGCGCCTCCGACGCGCTGCGCGAGATCGATGAGCGCCGCGCGACCGGCAAGATCGTGCTCGACGTGCGCGGGCAGTGAGCGCCGATGGACTTCGCCCTCTCCGAGCGCGCGCAAGAGCTGCTCACGCGGGTCATCGCCTTCAAGGAGCGGGAGATAGACCCTCGCGAGGAGTCCTATCACCGCGAAATGCTCGCGAGCGCCGACCCCTGGAGCTCTGTTCCGGGGGTGATCGGCGAGCTGAAGGCCAAAGCCCGGGCCGAGGGCCTGTGGAACCTGTTCCTGCCGGCCGGCGCGCAAGTCGGCGGTGAACCGTTCGGCGCCGGGCTGTCAAACGTCGAGTACGCGCCGCTGGCCGAGCAGATGGGCCGCTCGCTGATCGCCAGCGAGGTGTTCAACTGCAACGCCCCCGACACGGGCAACATGGAGGTGCTGTTGCAGTTCGGCTCCGATGAGCAGCGCGAGCGCTGGCTCGTGCCGCTGCTCGAAGGCTCGATCCGCTCGGGCTTCTGCATGACCGAGCCCGATGTCGCCTCCTCGGACGCCACGAACATGCAGGCGACCGCGGTGCTCGACGGTGACGAAGTGATCCTCAACGGGCGCAAGTGGTGGACGACCGGCATCGGCCATCCGGACTGCCGGGTCCTGATCTTCATGGGCGTGACCGACGCCGACGGCGATCGCTACCACCGCCACTCGATGGTGCTCGTTCCGCTGCCGGCACCCGGCGTTCAGGTCGAGCGGATGCTCCCTGCGATGGGCTTCGTCGACGCGCCGACCGGCCACGGCGAGGTCTCGTTCAGCGACGTCCGGCTGCCGGCGAGCGCAATCATCGGCGGTCCCGGTCAGGCGTTCACGATCGCCCAAGCGCGCCTGGGTCCTGGCCGGATCCACCACTGCATGCGCCTGATCGGTCTCGCGGAGCTCGCCCTGGAACTCGCTTGCGTGCGCGCCGGCGAGCGGGTCGCCTTCGGCAAGCCGCTCGCGAACCTTGGCGGCAACCGAGAGCGCATCGCCGACGCGCGCATCGCGATCGACCAGGCCCGCCTGCACGTGCTCCACGCCGCCTGGCTGATCGACACCGACTCGCCCGACGCGCTCGGCGCCGTCTCGCAGATCAAGGTCGCCGCCCCGAACATGGCCCAGCGGGTGGTCGACATGGCGATCCAGCTGCACGGAGGTGCGGGCCTGAGCAACGACGTGCCGCTCGCCGCGGCCTGGACGGCGGCCCGCGCGCTGCGCCTGGCCGACGGCCCGGACGAGGTTCATCGCGGCGTGATCGCGCGCCTTGAGCTCGCGCGCCACGGCATCGGCAGGTGGGCGGGCTAGCGAGGTCCAGGATGCCCGGGTTGCGTGGCTGCTGGCCGGAGCCCCGGGGCCCCGGATCACGGTGTGATCAGCCAGGGCTCGCCTGATCGCCGCTTGCGCCCATCCTCCTACGGCTACGCGGGCGGACGTTGCTGACGATCAGCGCCACGATCGTCACCAGGTACAGCTGGCCGAACAGCGCCTCGAAGGCCGAGGTCATCCGTGCGGCGCCGGCAATCGGCACGATGTCGCCGTAGCCGACGGTCGTCAGCGTGATGTAGCTGAAGTAGACCTCTTCAGCGTGTTTGTCTGAGCCTAGATGGCTCAATACCGGCGCGCCCGCGATCGCGTCCATCACGCCGTAGGCGAACCCGAAGATCAACCCGGCCAGCAGGTAGACCGTCAGCACGCCCATCACCGAGTGCGCGCTCACCCGCTGCTCCTGCTGGATGCCTGCGACCACGCCGCGGATGACGATCACCGCCGCGGCCGCCGCCAATATGCCCGTCAGACCGAAGAGGATGCCGCGCTCGGCGTTGCCGCGGCCCGCGATCGCCGCCGCCACGACGGCGATCAGCGAAGCGCCGACAAATATCTCGGTGTTGCGCCACCGCGCCCGGGTGGCGCCCTGGGCGAACATCGCGGTGAGGACCGTCGCGGCCATCAGAAGCGCCTGGATCAGCCACGCGGCGGACGTGTCCGGGACAAGCATCTGCAGCCCAGTGGAGAACAAAACGAGCAGCAGCACGAGGCCGTAGCGATAGCTGCCTTTGATCTCTTGCAATCGTCTCGCGCCTGGCCGTTCGCGCATTTGCTCAGGTTACGGGCTCATCCGACGGCAACATTCGCGCTGCGTGCGGGATGGCTGTTTCGATACTTCGCTCGCTCTTATGCGCGATCGCTAGAACCGTGGGCGATGCAGCTCATCGGTGCCGGACTTCCACGCACGGCCACGACGACCCAGATGTTCGCGCTCGAACACCTCGGCTTCGGGCCCTGCTATCACATGCGCGACCTGCTCGCCGATCTGCCCACAGGTCTGCCGCTCTGGCAGGCAGCGATGGCGGGCAACCCTGACTGGGAGCGGATATTCGGCCCGGCTCAGTCGACCGTCGACTGGCCTTCTGCACGGTTCTATCGCGAGCTGATGCAGGTCTACCCCGAGGCGAAGGTTCTGCTGTCCGTGCGCGACGGCGACGCGTGGCTGAGCAGCATGCGCGAGACGGTCTGGGGAATCTTCCATGGCGACTCGGTGATCCACCACGTGTCCGACGCACGCACCGTGGTCGACCCGCTGTGGCGCGGCTATATCGACCTCATGCAGGCCATGAACTGGGACCCCGAGACTGGCGTGCTCGCCGGCGACACCTACAGCGACGAGGGCCTGATCGCGATCATGGACCGCTGGAACGAGACCGTCAAGCAGACGGTTCCCAGCGAGCGCCTGCTCGTCTGGGACCCGCGCGAGGGCTGGGAGCCGCTGTGCGCGTTCCTCGCGGTGACCGTCCCGGACGAGCCGCTGCCCCGGTTGAACGACACGACGTCTTTCCGCGAGGGCATCATCGGCGGGGCGCTCGAGACCCTCAACGACTGGTGGGACGCGCGCGAGCGCCCGCTGACGGGGTTGCACGGAGCCGCGCTCAGCTGATTGCCGGCGAGCCCAGCCGGACGCTCGACCGGCGCTCGCAACAGGCGGCGAGATATTCTTCGGGCGGTTCAGATGCCCGCGGACCTGTTCACCACGATTCGTGCCGAAATCGCTGCTCGGATGGACGAGCTGCGACCCTCCGTCCGCGAGTACGAAGAGCTGCTGTCGAGTGTCGATTCGCTCGGCTCTGCGCAGCGCAGGAACGCAGGCGTCTCGACGGCTCGCGCTCCGCGACGGCGGGTGGCTCGGCGCTCGCCCGCGACGCGGACAGGCCGGGCGGCACGCGCTCCTCGCGGCGCCGCGGGCGACGCGATCCTGGCCGCGCTCGAGCACGGTTCACACACCGTGCGCGAGCTCGTCGTGGTGACTGCGATGGCAGACGCGAACATCCGCGCCAATATCCGCCGCCTTCTCGGCGACGGGACGATCGTCAAGACGAGCCGCCAGGGCAAAACGGCCTACGCGCTACCTGCGGGCGCGGCCTAGCTCCCAGGGCCGCGCCTGAGCTAGCGCCCGGGCGCTACCTGCGGGCGGCCGCCGTCTTGCTCTTGCGTGCTACGCGCGCGGCCTCCTTTGGCCCCAAAAACGGGGTCAACACGAGATAGCTGAGCTGGGGTCCCGCGTTGCGCAGCTCGTCGAAGCGGTCATGCTCGACGTAGTGGTGCAGGATCTGCCAGATTCCCCCGGCGATCGCCTCGGGCGCGATCTCCGGTGCTTTGCGCCCGGTGGGGAAATGAAAGCCCGGCTGCAGGTAGGAGGCAAACGCATGCAGACCCGTATCGCGGATCTCGATCGCGAGCGGACTCGCCGCGAACGTGTCGACGATCGTCAGGTGCGAGTGGGCCGGCTCCGACGCGAGGTAGTCGAGCAGCGCGGTCAGCCCGGCCGCGACTCCCCTCGGCCAGTCGTCGGTGTAGGCCTCATACGCTTCGACCGCGATTCCCAGCGCCTGGTGCAGTCCCACCTTCTGCGCGCCCAGGAACGCGTCCTGCTTGGTCGGATACATTTCGTAGAACGTCTGGTGTGAGACGTTTGCGCGCCGCGCGATCTCGGGAATCGTCAGCGCGGCAAGCCCGCGCTCGGCGACGATCTCCGCGGTCGCGTCGACGATCCGTTCGCGCTGGTTCTTGACGATGAAGTGCCGCGGCAGGTCGTGGCGCCCGCTCGGTAGCCGCCCCTCGGCCTGGAGCGCCCGATCGGACGAACGCCGGTCCGCGTCATCCCACTCTTCGAGCCGTTCGCTACTGCCCGACGGTTTTGCGCGCCGTCGCGCCGCGGGGGGCGGCTCGAGGCCGGCGGGCAGCTTCACCGGATAGCACGCCGCCCACCTCCACATATCGGTCGTGAGCTCGGGCAGCTCGTCGGCGCGGCGCTGGCGCAGGCGCGCCGCAGTGACCTCGCGGATGCCGCCGAGGATCATGCGCACCGTCAGGTCGTCCTCGAAGTTCGCCTGGCGGCTGCGCGACTTTGCGGCGTTTCCCCGGGGCGTGGGCGAACGCACCGCGGTGATGCCCTTTTCGAACGCTTCGAGCGTACGGTTGCGGCGCTCGAACGCCTTCGGTCCCGCACCGAAGGCGCCGAGCACCAGCAGCGACACTGCCTCCGGCTCAGCCGCAGCCAGCTCGGCGAAGGCGCGCATCGCCGCGCGCAGGCGCTCTGCCGATGAGCCCTGCGATTTGTAGGCCTCCGCGATCGACAGCCCTCCGCGCTTGGCGATCTCATCGAAGGTGGCCAGGAACAGCTCTTCCTTGTCTGTGTACAAGCTGTAGAAGGTCGGGCGCGAGACCCGTGCGAGCTTCGTCAAGTCGAGAATCCGCACGGCCTGGTAGCCGCGCTCGGCGATCAGCTCGATCAGCGCCGAGCGCAGCCGCTCGCGCTGGTCGCGCCGCACCTCCTCCGGGTCGAGGCTGTGGGCCCCCGTCGGCAGGCGCCGGTAGCGATCGGAGCCTCCTTTGACGGGCAGGTCCTTGGTCTTTTCGAAGCGCGCCGGACCCGCCGGCGCCTTCGCTTGGCCGTTGCCTTTCCTGACCGCTGTTCTCCGGGCCCGTTTGGGCTCTATGCGAGCCTCACCGGGCGATTTTCCCGACAGAGATTTTCCTGCGCCGTTGACGCTTGCCGCCGAAGCGTCCGCGTCAGAAGGGCGCTTGGTCGATGTACCGCGCACTGAGCTCCCCACCTCGAAACCTCTATTTGACACCGAGCCAGACGAGAGTATCAGAACCGTTCCGCATGAGTCAAGCCCAATCTCTAAATGTCAAGCCTCTGGGTCCTTGGGCCCATGTCTATCTGTCAAACCCACCCGCTCAGCCCCTGATCGTCCCGGAGGCTCCGAGGACTTCTCCGCCCGTGTTTACGGCCTCTACGGCGACGTAGCGGGCGGCGCTGGGGGTCGTGATCGCGGTCTCGAAGCCGCTCTTGGCGGCGCTCGTGACGAGCGCGAGCTTCGACGGCGACGATCCCGCGAGCACCCGCCAGCTGGCGATCTCGGTGGCCCCGTTCCAGCTGGCGTAGACGGTCACCGGCCCCTGCTTGCTGCTCGTGGCGGCGATCGCGGGCCGGCCGCCCGGCGTGCCGTTCCAGGGGAAGCGGTATGCCCGGTAGGACTGGTAGGAGCCGCGCATGTGCGCGTCGTAGAGCAGCTGCCCGTTGGGCGCGAACTCGGAGAAGTACGGCTGCGCGCCCCAGCCGACGAACAGGTCTCCGTTGGAGAGCGTCTGCACGTCGCCCTGGCTGCCGGCGCTCAGCGCCGGAGAGGGATGTTCGTAGCGGGCCAGCAGGGTGTCGGTCTTGGACTTCGGTTCCAGCGAAACCACAATCGCGCGCGATTGCGAGTGGACCTTGGGCACCGCGCCGTTGTCGAACACCGTGATCGTCCCGTTGCTCAGGGCGGTCGCGTCGTGCTGGAAGGCAGTTGCGGCCCCGTTCAGCTGTTTGACTTCGTTGTGCTTGCCTCCGATGCGCAGCGCAACCTGCCCCGTGATCGTGCTCAGCTCGTACAACCCCCAGGTGTTGCGGGCGCTGATCAGCGTCATGCTGCCCGGTTGCTGGTCGACCGAGTTGATGTGGAAGTAGTCGTACGGCCATTCCGCGCTGGAACCCTCGGGCGCGCTGTAGGAGTCGCTGAGCGGGACGTGGTCGAGGCTGTGCCACTCGCGGCGAACCAGCCCGGTCCGCAGGTCGATTTCCTCAAAGACGCTGTCGGTCACGTCGCCGCCTGCGGGCCCGCCGACTGCCGAGAGGTTGCAGGCGATCGGATTGAAGACGGTGAGCACTGCGGTGCCCTGCGATGTGATGTGGAAGTCATGCAGGTCCGCCTTGTAGCCGTTGCCGGCATGAACGCGTCCGATCTGTTTGTAGGAGGTGTTGTCGATGATCTCTTCGCCGACGCCGAACCCCTGTTCCGGAATGTAACCCTGCCACCAGGTGAGCACCGGTTTGCCGAACAGCTGCTGCACCTGCAGGTTGGTCGCGGACGTTTCTGAGGGAAGCGGATCGAACCAGATGAGTTCACCGTTGTTGTTGAAGATCTCAGGTCCGCTTGGACCCGGCCCGACGTACGGCGCAGCGAAGATATACCCAGGTGCGATTTCGCCTGAACTGGCCGTCACCGCCAGCGCGGGCGGCAAGAGGCTCGGCGCCGACCGGAAGTGCTGCATCTCGTTGTAGTCGCGCGCCACTTTTGCCAGCGCGACCTTCTTGAGGACGTCCTGGTAGGCGACCTGAAAGCGGTAAGCAAACGATTTAGTTTTCCCGGCCGTGCGCACGCGGCCGCGGACAAACACCGCCTCGCCGGGCACAAACGGCTTGTCGGGCACGAAGCTCGCCCCGTCCCCCTGCGAGTAGGCGCGCAGCGCACCCGCGTGCGAGCCGCTCCTCGCGCCGCTCACGTGTACCGCACTGAGCGCCGACGTAGGCGCGCCAAGAAAGCTGATCTGCGTTCGCGCCGAGGCGTCGTAGGAGTCCGGCAGCGGCGAGACCGCGAGGCTCGTGCCGGACAGCACATCCGAGCGATTCAGCTGCGAGGGCGTGCAGCGCGGGGACGCGGGCGCCCGGTACGCGGCTTGCTCCGCGGTGATGCGCGCCGAGGCGACCGCGAGCGTTCCTGCGCTAGACACCGACACCAGCGCTGCGCCGAAGATCAGTACCCGACGCAGGCGTCGGTGAGTCTTGTCGAGTGAGATTCTCAGGTTTCGCTCGTGCCACAGGCCGTGTCCGGGTGCGATCCTAACCGCAAGACACGACACGTTTGTAAGAAATTAAGAATCACGACTCGGCCTTGCGCCAGTCTGAGCCATCTGACTCAACGCCGGTTTGTCCTGTTTGACTGCGGGCTCCACTCTGCTCGATTTGACTCAAATACATTCTCGTATATTTGACTCAAAAGACCGGGGTCTCGCGGTAATCGCCGAATACCTGCTGTAGCGATTCAACAATCTCGCCCTCGCTCGCACACGCCCGCGCGCAGTCGAGCAGCGGATCCATCAGGTTTCGATCCTCGTGCGCTGCTGCCTCCCGCAGCAACGCCAAAGTCCGCTCCGCCCGCGCGCCGTCGCGCGAGGCTCGCGCCGCGTTCAAGCGCCCGAGCTGCTTGCGTTCGAGCTCCGGGTCGACCCGCAAGATCGGGATCGGCTCCTCGTCCGGTTCGTCGTAGCGGTTTACGCCGACCACGATGCGTTCGCCCGCGTCGATCGCGCGTTGCAGCTCAAACGCCGCGTCCGCGATCTCGCGCTGCGGGAAGTTTCGCTTGACGGCCTCCACCATTCCGCCGAGGGCATCGATCTTGTCGAAATACTCGTAGCAGCGCCGCTCCATCTCATCAGTCAGCGCCTCGACGAAGTACGAGCCGCCGAGCGGATCCGCGGTCGCGCCGACGCCGGTCTCGTGCGCGATCACCTGCTGGGTGCGCAGCGCGACCTTGACCGCCTGCTCGGTGGGCAGCGCGAGCGCCTCGTCGTAGCTGTTCGTATGCAGAGACTGGGTTCCTCCGAGGACCCCCGCCAGCGCCTCGACGGCTGTGCGCACGATGTTGTTCAGCGGCTGCTGCGCGGTCAGGCTCACGCCGGCGGTCTGCGAATGGAAGCGCATCAGCCACGAGCGCTCGCTCTTGGCGCCGAATGTCTCGCGCAGCTCCCGCGCCCAGATCCGCCGCGCGGCTCGGTACTTGGCGATCTCCTCGAAGAAGTCGATCTGGGCGTTGAAGAAGAAGCTCAGCCTCGGCGCGAAGTCGTCGACATCCAGCCCTCGGGCGAGCGCCTGTTCGACGTATGTGAGCCCGTCCTTGAGCGTAAATGCCAGCTCCTGCTGCGCGGTCGCGCCGGCCTCGCGGATGTGATAGCCCGAGATCGAGATCGGGTGCCAGCGGGGCATGTGCATCGTGCACCACTCGATCATGTCCCCGACCAGCCGCATCGCCGGATCGATCGGAAAGCACCACTCCTTCTGGGCGATGTACTCCTTGAGGATGTCCGCCTGGATCGTGCCCGCGAGACGCTCGGGAGGGGTCGGATGCGCGGCATCGGACTCGGCTGCGACGACGTAGTACGCGAGCATGATCGCAGCGGGCGCGTTGATCGTCATCGAGACGCTGACCTCCCCGAGGTCAATCCCGGAGAACAGCGTCTGCATGTCGGCGAGCGTGTCTACCGCGACACCCTCTCGACCAACCTCGCCCAGGCTGCGAGGATCGTCCGAGTCGTGTCCCATCAGGCTCGGCATGTCGAACGCAGTCGACAAACCGGTTTGGCCATGGTCGAGCAGGTAGCGGAATCGCTCGTTGGTCTCCTCGCTCGTGCCAAAGCCCGCGAACTGGCGCATCGTCCACAGCCGTCCGCGGTACATCGACTCATACACGCCTCGCGTGAACGGATAGGAGCCGGGTCTCCCGATCGGGTCGTCTGGGCCGCCGATCCGCTCCGGCAGGTCCGCGTCCGTGTAGAGCTCCTTGACCGGCTCCCCGGATAGGGTCTTGCCGGCGGCTCTCCGATCGGAGGCTGGGCCGGCGGCGTCCAGCCGTGAGGTCGCGTTTATTGCCATGCCCTCAGATCGTACAGGCCGACATTACGTTCTCTCGTCGCTTTCCCGCGCCGCGGGCGCTTGCGCCGCGCTACTCGCATGCTTCGTGCTGCTGCCGCTCTCCGGCTGCGGGTCCTCGTCGTCTACGACCACCGCGACTTCTCAATCTGCGTCTCCCGCCTCGTCCTCGGGTCCGAATGCGCCTGCTGCGCGGCCGCGGGGTGGCTCGAGCCATCTTGGGAAAGCGACCCTGATTCTCGACTTCGTGCCGAACGCCGTGCACGCGGGGATCTATCGGGCGTTAGCCGCGGGGTACTACCGCCAGCAGGGGATCGAACTGCGGATCATCCAGCCCAGCGCGACCACCGACCCGCTGAAGCTGATCGACGCCGGTAGCGCCCAGTTTGGGCTTGCCGACGGCAGCGACGTCGCTGGCCTGATCGCGGCGGGCGGGGACGCGCAGGCGGTGATGGCGCTGTTGCAACGCCCGGTAGGCGGCCTGATCGGCCTCGCCGCCGAGCACCTGGACACGCCCGCGGATCTGCAGGGCAAGACGGTCGGCATCACCGGCGTGCCCTCTGACAGAGCGGTCCTGGACACCGAGGTCGCCCACGCAGGCGGTGATCCGGGCAAGGTGCATGTGGTGACCATCGGCTTCAACGGCGCGCAGGCGCTCGCCGCCGGCAAAATCGCTGCGTTCACCGGCTTCATCCCCGCAGACGGGGTCCAGCTGCAAGTCAGCGGCCGGCCGATCACCGCGTTCGCGCTTGACCGCTACGGCGGGCCCGCCTATCCGGGGCTCGTCGCCTTCACGACGAGGCGCGAGATCGCCGCCGACCCTGCGCTGGTGCGCGGCTTCGTCGCTGCGACGGTGGACGGCTACGAGGACACCCTCGCCGACCCGAAGCGCAGCCTTCAGGAGCTGCTGGCAGCGAACCCGACGCTGCAGCGGAAGTTCACGCAGGCGTCGCTCGCCGCCTACCTGCCTCTGTTCGAGGGCGAAGCGAAGGTCCCGTTCGGGACGCTCCAGGCGCGCAATATCGAAGCGCTGTCCGACTGGATGCTCGCCAAACACCTGGTCAGCTCAGCGGTCCCGCCTGCGCGCTACGGGACGAATCGCTTCCTACCCTGATTGCAGTCGCAGAGCCAACTTCTGTCAGCCGCGCTACCCTCGCGTCGCAGTCCACGCCTACACAGAAAGGATCGTCTTCATGAACAAGTCTCAGCTGATCGACGCGGTCGCGGCGGACAGCGGTCTCTCCAAAGTCGATGCCGGGCGCGCAATCGAGTCGTTCGTCGACACCGTCAGCAAGACGCTGAAGAAAGGCGACGACGTGAACATCACAGGCTTCGGCAAGTTCTCGGTCGTTAAAAGAGCCGCGCGCCAGGGCGTGAATCCGCGCACCGGCGAGCGCGTGAAAATCAAAGCCTCGAAGGCGCCCAAGTTCAGCGCCGGAGCGTCGCTGAAGCAGACGGTGAGCCCGAAGTAGGACGCTGCCGCCGCCATGGCCCTCGTGAGCGAGCTGGAGCTTCCCGAGCTCGACTACACCGATCCATCGCTGCGGGGGGAGCGCTTTCACGAGGTCATGCGGGAGTTGCGCGCCCGGGGCTGGCTCGCCTCCGGGCCATACGGCTACGTCGTGCTCGACCGCGAATCGGCTGAGCACTTCCTGCGTACGCGCGACGCGATCTTCCCGGGGATGACGATCGCCGAGATCTTCGACGTCCGCGACGGCCCCCTCTACGAGCAGATGAAGCGCAACATCCTGCATGTCAACGGGCCCGATCACACGCGTTTGCGAAGCCTCGTGAATCCGGCGCTGAGTGCACGCGCGGTCGAGCGCTACAGGCCAGCGATGCGCGGGTTCCTCGAGGGCCTGCTTGCCGAGGTGCGCACGGCGGCCGGCGCCGACCGGCGGCCGGCGCCCAGCGGCGGTCGCCGCCACCCTGGCGCAACCGACGCAGGCGACACCGACGGCAATGGGGTCGTGCGCTGCGAGTTCGTCGAGGCTTTCGCCAAGCCCTACCCATCGCAGACGATCGCACTCGTGATGGGCGCTCCGATCGAGGACGCGCCGCGGCTGCACCACTGGTCGAACTGGATCCAGCGTCAATTCGACGCCGGCTCGATGGCTAACGAGCGCCCGCGGATCGAGGAGGCCGTGCGCGAGTTCTACGGGTATGCCGACCGGCTGGTCGCCGCCCGGCGAGCAGACCCGGGCGATGATCTCGTCTCCAGGCTGATCGCCGCCGAGGAGGCGGGGGACAAGCTGAGCGACGTCGAGTGCATCAACCTCGTCTTCAACGTGCTGATCGGCGGCGTCGACACGACGCAGAGTCAGCTGGCGCACGCGATCAGGCTGCTCGCCGAACATCCCGACCAATGGCAGCTGCTGCGGCGCGAGCCCGACCTCGCTGAGCGAGCCGTCGAGGAGGCGCTGCGCTACGAGCCGATCACGCCGTTTACCGCCCGCATCACGACCGCCGATGTGACGTTCCGCGACGTCACCTTCCCTGCCGGCACGGTCGTGATGGTCTGCGCGTTCACCGGCAATCGCGACCTGGATCGCGACGAGGGGCCGCCTGACAGCTTCGACATCTCCGCCAACCGGCGCCGCGCGCGCCCACTCACGTTCGGCGCCGGCATCCACTACTGCCTGGGCGCAAACCTTGCCCGCCTCGAGCTGCGTGAGGCGCTGAACTTCTTGGCTACCCACGTGGCTGAGCTCGAGCTCGACGGGCAGCCCGCGTACGAGACCATCTCAGGCATCTACGGCCTCGAGCGGCTGCCGATCAGGTTCTCGAGCTAGAACCGTCTTTGCGTGGGCTTCGGTGCTGCGACCGTCGGGCCGAGCTGGTTTCGGGCAGACGCGAAGCCCATCCGCGCCCAAAGCCCGCGCCCCAGTGTCGGTCACCCCGACGAGCCTGTAGTGTGGGAGCGCTTGCAGGAACCATCCCGCGGGGGGGCCTTCAGGAGGTTTGAAGCGACACCTTAGAGATGGCTGTTGTGTCGATCGACAGGACCAGGTCACCGCTCGCAAGCCTCGCGTGCGTGCTATGCGCGAGCGCTCTTGCGTACGTCTGCGGTCTCGCCGATCTCGCGGATCCCATAGGCGTTCTCCAGGCTTCAGCTGCGGACGCTGCCGGCTACCACGTCTACTCCTGTCGCACACCCTGGGGAGCGATCGCGCCTGTGGACGGGTGGAGCCCGTCCAAAACCGGTTCGTATTCCTATGCCCTAGACACCTGCCCTCAGGCAGAAGGCGCACTGATCGCCGCCCTCGGCGACCAGCCGACACGTGAAAGCAACACCGACATAGCCACCTGGACGTTCGCAGCTCCACCCGGTGAGACGATTGCGAGCGCAAACCTTTGGCGTGCCGGGGATGCGGATGGGGGCGTAGAAGTAGGGGCCGTCTATGAGTTCTGGTTCGCTGGGCCGAACAATCTTCCAAACCCGAGTAATGCCTTTGGGCAATGTGAAAGCGGGCTGGCCTGCCCGACTGGTCGGGGGAACGTAAGTGACCCTCTTTCGAGGGAAAACCTCGTGACCGCACCAGTGGCCAATCTGGGCTCACGCCTTTATATGGACGCATCGTGCGTGGGACCGCCGGGCTACGTTTGCGCTCAAGGTCAGCACGACGCCCAGGATTATGCGGCGGTCGTTTACCTCTACGCGGCAGACATCAAGCTCGAACAGAGCGTCGGGCCGAGCGCGAGCAACGTGACGGGAGAACTGGCGACGGCGCCGAGCGTGCGGGGCACGAGCGATGTCGCGTTCGACGCCAGCGATCCGGCATCGGGGGTGTACCAGGCGGTTTTCAGCGTGGATGGGCAGGTGGTGCAGCGCACGGTCGTCGACGAAAACGGTGGCAGGTGCGTGGATGTAGGCGGGACCGGAGACGGGCTGCCGGCGTTCCTATATGTGCAGCCGTGCAAGGCGAGCGTGAGCGTGGATGTGCCGTTCGACACGACGCGCGTCAGCGACGGGGTCCATCACCTGTTAGTGACCGTGACCGACGCGGCAGGCAACTCTGCTCCGGTGCTGGATCGGGAGGTCACGATCGCCAATCCGGGGGCTCCAGGCCCGCCGAACGGGACCAACGCATCTCCCCAGGCCACGCTCGAGGTCGGCTGGGCGGGTACGAAGAAGACCAGGCTCGCGAGCAGATACGGTCACGCGCACACGATCGAAGGACGGCTGACCGGGCCGGGCGGCGTCGCGATCGCGGGCGCGCAGATCGATTGCACGATGACGCCCGCATACGCGGGCGCGAAGACGGCGGTGATCGCGCACCCCGAGACAGGAGCGAACGGGCGCTTCAGGCTGCGAATCTCGGGTAGCGCCGGATCGGGCACCCTCCAATTTGCCTACCGCGAGCACATGGGTGACGCGCTGCCGGTCGCGATGGAGTCGCTCGAGTTGACCGTCGCGGCCGGGGCGCGGCTGCACGTGAGCCCGCACACCGCGAGCGTGGGCAGGAGGATCTTCTTCACCGGAAGGCTGCTCGGCCGTCCGATCCCGCGTGGAGGCAAGCAGTTGGTCCTCGAGGCGCGCTCGCCGGGCGGCCCGTGGATCGAGTTCGACGTCGTCAAGACAAACGGAAAGGGCCGCTACCACGCCTCGTATCGCTTCAGGTTCCCGGGCCCCGCGAGCTATTTCTTCCGGGCTGTAAGCGAATCTGAAGCCGACTACCCGTTCGCGAGGGGCGCATCCAACACGGTCAGCGTCCACGAGCGCTGACACGGCTCGGATACGATCTCGGCTTGGCGACTCAACGAACAACGATCTCGAACGACAGCCCGGGCGTCCCGGAGCGCCCGAGCCTGGACGGGCTCGCGGAGAAGTGGAGCGCCATCTGGGAGCGCGACGGGATCTACCGCTTCGACGACTCTGCGCAACGCGAGCAGGTGTTCTCGGTCGACACGCCGCCGCCGACGGTGAGCGGCGCGCTGCATGTCGGCCACGTGTTCTCGTACACCCATACCGACACGGTCGCGCGCTATCAGCGGATGCGCGGCAAGGTCGTCTTCTACCCGATGGGCTGGGACGACAACGGCCTGCCGACCGAGCGGCGCGTGCAAAACCACTATGGCGTGACCTGCGACCCGTCGGTCGCGCACGAGCCCGATTTCAGACCGCCCGCTGAGCCTCCCAAGGAGCCGGTCTCCGTGTCGAGACCCAACTTCGTGCAGCTCTGCTTGGAGCTCACGGAGTCAGACGAGCGGGCGTTTGAGGCGCTGTGGCGCACGCTCGGGCTGTCGGTGGACTGGTCGCGCACGTATACGACGATCGGAACCGTCGCGCAGCGCGTCTCCCAGCGCTCGTTTCTCGGTCTGCTCGCTCGGGGCGAGGCCTACCAGCTGCTCGCGCCGACGCTCTGGGACGTCGACTTCCACACCGCCGTAGCGCAGGCCGAGCTCGAGGACCGTGAGCGCCCGGGAGCGATGAACCGCGTGTCCTTTGCGCTCGCGCCCGGCGGCGACGGTGTTGAGGCCCACGCCGACCAGGTCGCGCTGATCGATACGACACGACCCGAGCTGATCCCGGCCTGCGTTGCGGTGCTCGCGCACCCGGACGACCAGCGCTGGCGCGAGCTCGCCGGAAAAGAGCTGTTGACGCCCCTGTTCGGCGTTCGCGTGCCGGTGCTCACCCACCCGCTGGTCGAGCCCGACAAGGGCACGGGTCTGGTGATGGTCTGCACGTTCGGGGACCTCACCGACGTCGTGTGGTGGCGCGAGCTCGGCCTGCCGGCGCGCGGGGTGCTGGGCGAGGACGGCCGGCTGCTGGACGTGCCCTGGGGAGAGCCGGGCTGGGAAAGCGAGGATCTCGAGCGAGCGCGCGAGAGCTACGCGGAGCTGCGCGGCAAGACCGTCAACCAAGCTCGGCGGCGGATCGTCGAGTTGCTCAAGGCCGATGGCGATCTGATCGGCGAGCCCCAGCCGGTGAGTCGCGCTGTCAAGTTCTACGAGAAGGGCGAGCGCCCGATCGAGATCATCACGACCCGCCAATGGTTCTTCAAGACCGTCGATCACCGCGACGAGCTGATCGCGCGCGGACGCGAGCTCGAATGGCACCCGCCGTACATGCGCGCGCGCTTCGAGGACTGGGTGAACGGTCTCGCGGGCGACTGGTGCGTGAGCCGCCAGCGCTTCTTCGGCGTGCCGTTCCCGCTTTGGTACGCGATCGACGACAGCGGCGCGGTGCTCCGTGACCGGCCGCTCGTGCCGCCCGTCGAGCGCCTGCCGGTGGACCCCTCGACAGATGTTCCCGACGGATATTCCGCCGAGCAGCGCGGTCGTCCAGGAGGGTTCGCCGGCGATCCCGATGTCATGGACACCTGGGCGACGTCGTCGCTCACGCCCCAGATTGCGGGGCTTGCAGGCGAGCCGGACGCCGACCTCTTCGATCGGGTGTTTCCGATGGACCTGCGCCCGCAGGCGCACGAGATCATCAGGACCTGGCTGTTCACGACCGTGCTGCGCTCCCACCTCGACTACGACGAGCTGCCGTGGCGCGGCGCGGCGATCTCCGGCTGGGTGCTCGATCCGGACCGCAAGAAGATGTCCAAGTCGCGCGGCAACGTCGTTACACCGATGAACCTGCTGGAGGAGCACGGCTCGGACGCAGTGCGCTACTGGGCCGCGAGCGGGCGCCCCGGAGCGGATACTGCGTTCGACACCAAACAGATCAAAACCGGGCGCAGGCTCGCGGTCAAGCTGCTGAATGCGTCGAAGTTCGCGCTCGACGGCCTGCCCGGCGCGGGCGAGCAGCTGAGCCACCCGCTGGACCGCGGGATTGTCACGCGGCTGGCCGCGATCGTTGACGACGCTACTGCCAGCTTCGAGGCGTACGACTACGCGCGGGCGCTGCAACGCACGGAGGAGTTCTTTTGGTGGTTCTGCGACTTCTATCTGGAGCTGATCAAGGGGCGACGCTACGGCGGCGCGGCGCGTGCGAGCGATGGCCCCGCCGCGGCGCGCGACACGCGCGACGGCCCCGCGGGCCCGGCTGGCACCGCGAATGGCCGTGGCGCCGAATCCGCCAACGGTGTCGATGGCGCGGCGTCGGTGAGCCGAGCGTTGCGGCTCGCGCTGTCGACCTTTCAACGGCTGTTCGCGCCGTTCCTGCCGTTCGTGTCCGAGGAGGTGTGGTCGTGGTGGCACTCAGGGTCGATCCATCTCGCGGCTTGGCCCGACGCCGCCGAGCTGCGCGCGGAGTTGGCCGGCCGCGACGCGCGCGAGGATGACGAAGCGCTCGCCGTGACCGCCGATGTGCTGCGCGAGGTGCGCAAGGCCAAGACCCAGGCGCAGCGACCGATGCGTGCGCCGGTACGGCGGGTTTGCGTGAAGGACACCGCCGCGCGGTTGAAAGCGCTCAAGCTCGGTCTCGACGATCTCATGCAAGCGGGCGCGATCGAGCAGATCGAGTTCCTCGAGTCAGACGAGTTTGCGGTCGAAGTCGAGCTGGCCTGAGCGAACGCCTGCGACCCACCAGCGCGCGGACGGCCCGCATGCGACCACGGCGCGCCCATGCGCGGGTCCTTAGATAGGGTGCCCGCGGTGCGCAGAACGCTGACAGCCGACCTACCGGATCGGGTGGGGGAACAAGCGACGGTGCGGGGCTGGGTCCAGGCCGTGCGCGATCAGAAGCGCGTGCAATTCGTGATCGTCCGCGACGAGGCCGGCGCGGTCCAGGCGGTGCTCGGCAAGGACGAGCAGCCGAGCGCGCTCAACGACGCCATATCCGCGCTCACGCCCGAGTCCGCGGTCACCGTCAGCGGGATGATCGTGGCGGACGAGCGGGTCAAGCTCGGCGGACTGGAGCTGCAGCTTCAGGACCTGAAAGTCGACTCGCTCGCAGATCCCGAGTTGCCGATCACGGCCGACTCGGCGCTGGACAAGCGGATCGACTGGCGCTACCTCGATCTGCGTCGGTCCGACCGTCGGCTGATCTTCGACGTGCAGACGACGACCGAGCAGGCGATGCGCGAGTACTGGCGCGCGGAGGGCTTCGTCGAGATTCACACCCCCAAGATGATGGGCTCCGCGAGCGAGTCAGGCGCGGAGTTGTTCAAGGTCGAGTACTTCGACACGACCGCCTACCTCGCGCAATCGCCGCAGTTCTACAAGCAGATGGCGATCGCCGGCGGGTTTGAACGGGTCTTCGAGATCGGACCCGTGTTCCGCGCCAACCCGTCGTTCACCTCGCGCCACGACACCGAGTTCACGAGCGTCGATGTGGAGATCGCGTGGATCGATTCGCACGAGGACGTGATGGCCTTCGAGGAGCGCTGGCTGGCGCACGTGCTCACGGAGGTGAAGGCCGTCCACGGGGAGGAGATCGAGCGCACGTTCGGCGTCGAGCTGGTCGTTCCTGACGTGCCCTTTCCGCGCATGGCACTCGCGGACGCGAAGCAGCTGCTGCGCGAGCATGGCCACGAGTCCGTGCCCGGCGAGGACCACGATCTCGACCCGCCCAGCGAGCGCGCGCTATCCGCGATCGTCGCGGCCGAGCACGGCCACGAGTTCGCGTTCGTGACCGACTACCCCACCTCGGTACGGCCCTTCTACCACATGCGCCACCCCGAGGATCAGACGCTGACGCGGAGCTTCGACCTGCTCTGGCGAGGGATCGAGCTGACGACCGGCGCGCAGCGCGAGCACCGTCACGACGTGCTGCTCGCGCAGGCCAAGGACAAGGGCGTCGATCCGGGCCCGATCTCCTACTACCTCGACTTCTTCCGCTACGGAGCGCCGCCCCACGGCGGCTTCGGCTTCGGGCTCACGCGCCTGCTGATGCAGCTGCTCGGACAGGACAACGTGCGTGAGGTCACGTTCCTGTATCGGGGGCCGCACCGGCTGCTGCCCTGATGTGGGCCTCAGCAATACTTGGTGTCCATGGCGTCCAGCGCGCCTCGAGCTACACCCCTGCCGCCACGGCGCCGCCCGCGCGCGATCGCGCGACAGCCGCGCGCACGGCCTCGCGCGCGTCCGCCGGCTCGAGAACCGCCGCGTCGCCGGCTTCCTTGAGGATCTCGCGCACGAGCCAGCGCCCGCCGGCGTAGCTCAGCTCGATCACGAGCGAGCCGTCGGCGAGCTCCTCCACCACCCGCCTGGTCTCGCGCGCCCAGCGCGCGCGCTCGGGCGAGATCCACACGCGCGCGGTGCGCGAGGCCTGCACCTCGCCGGTGCGCAGCCACCCGTCGACCTCCGCGGCCGGGTCGACCTCCGGGCGCGGCTCGAACTTGCGCTCGGAGATCTGAGCGTGCTTGATCCGGTCCAGGCGGAAATGGCGTACGGCGTCGCGCTCGAGGTCGAACGAAGCTACATACCAGCCCTCGCGCCCGTTCGTCAGCGCGTATGGCTCGATCGTGCGGTGCGAGATCTCGTCCTCGTTCTCCTTGTAGTACTCGAGCTCGATCAGCCTGTGGCGTACGATCGCAGTCGAGACCAGGCGCGCGATGTCCGAGTCGTCGCCCGCGTCATGCGCGACCTGCAGGCCCTGCTCCATCGGGTCCTCGCCGAGGGCCGCGACGATCTTCTTGCGCGCGCTCTGCAGCGACCCCTCGGGAATGTGCTCGCCGAGCAGGTCGATCGCGGCGATCAACGCCTTGGCCTCGACCGGCAGCAGGCGCGCAGGCCGATCGAAGTTGTCGCTGTAGGGCTCGGGATCGACCTTGATCACCTCGCCCGCCTCCGTCTGCTCGATTTCCGCGTAGAGCACGTACGAACCGCCGCCGAAGTTCACGACGTTCAGCACGTTGATGTCCTCGCGCAGCTCCTCCTCGCTGAGCTGCAGCCGCTCGCAGACCTCGGCCATCGCGACGGTCTCGCCCGCGCGCCCAGCCTGGATCAGGATGCTTGCGAGCGTGACAAGGCGCGCGAAGCGCTCCGGCCTGATCGCGGCCTCGCCGCCGCGCCCGTCGCCGGCTGCGCCCTCCTCGCCGACGCCAGCTGCGGTGCCGCGCCGTGCGCCGCGCCCCTTCGGGCGCCTGCGCTCGGCCGCTGCGCGCGTGGCGGTCCGCGGCGCTCGCGCTGCCAGCGTCTCCCTGAACGTCTCGCCATGGCGCTCGAACAGCAGATCCATTCGCCGCGTGAGCTCAGCTCCGAGCTCCTCGGGGCCGAGCAGGCGCGCGTTGGCGCCGAGGCCGAGCAGCCACGCGACGATCGTGCGCGCGCTCGAATAACCGGTCCGAAACACGATGTCGCCGTCGCTCGCGTCGACGTCCGCGTCCGCAGCGACGATCTCGCCGTAGCGGCCGAAATGGCGTTCGATCTGCCATGCGATGCGCTCTGAGATGAGGACTTCGGCGACCCCGGCCTGCTCGCCGAGCTGCCAGTCCGCGCGTCGGGCATAGGCGCGCGGGTCGAAGTCCGCGGGGCGACGGAAGTCGTGCTCGGCCTTGGTCGCATACGAGACCTTGCCGCGGATGCGCGACAGACGGAACACGCGGATCGCGCCGCGCTCGTGCGCGTAGCCCAGCAGGTAGAACTCACCGCCCTGGAACAGCAGGTGGTAGGGATCGACGCGGCGCGGACCGGTCTCGTCGCGCTGCATCGTGTAGTAGTCGAACGTGATCGTCTTGTTACGGAAGATCGCCGTCTCGATCTTCGCCAGGCGGGCCGACAGCTCGTGTCCGCCGGCGGACGCGGTGATGCCGAGTGCCACCGAGCGCTGCTCGGGCGCGCGCAGCGGACTCGGACGCCCCCAGGTGATCTGCTGCAGGGCGAGCCGCAGTGGCTCGGCGTAGGCGAATTCGCCGTCGAGCAGGCTAAGCGCCGTTTGCAGCGCCGCGAGCTCCTTGTCGGAGAAGGCGATCGGTGGCAGATGAAAGTTCTCGGGGCGCAGCGAGTAGTTCTCCTGCTCCGCCGCCCCGTCGGTCGGGCGCTCGACGGTCAGCTGGATGCGCAGCGACTCGAGCTCGGAGCGGTCTGCGTAGAAGCGCCGTGCGAAGGCGTCCTCGTTCATCCCGCTGTAGCCCTCCACGTCGCGGCGGATCTCGAGCGCGGTCACCGGCCGGCGCTCGGCCATCAGGTAGGAGATCAGCGACAGCTGGCGGATCAGCTTCTCAGTGTCCTTGGCCATCGCAAAGAACCATAGAACCCGGCGGCGTGAAGGTTGACGCGCGCGCTCGCGCGCCCCGCTATTTGCGAGTTCTCCCCGGACGTTCAGGCCGCCTCGCGAGCGGGTCGGGCGGCGTCATGCTGCGCGCCGCCCGGCTGCGACGCGCCTCAGGCCGCGCGTCGTTCCTGCTCGTCGTCGCCCGCCGGCGGCTGCTCGGCGAAGAAGGCGCTCGTTTCAAGCGCGCGGTCGAAGCTCGACCAGCGCGCGCCTGGCGCGAGCGACTTCTCGAGCCGGTCGAAGCTGCCCAGGCGCCCACCGAGGTTGTCGATCATGTGCACGAGCGTTGCCTCGCGCGTGCAGGGAACGACGGGGCTACCGTGCTCGAGGCTGCCGTGATGAGACAGCACGATATGCAGGACCGCCTGGGCCAGCTCGGACGGGAAGTCCATCCCGAGCTCCTCGATCAGGCGCCTGACCCGGTAGTAGCCGAGCGCGATCTCGCCTTGCAGCCGGCCCGCGTCGGTGAGCTCGATCGCGTGTGGATCCTCGACATAAGCCTCGAGCTTGCCGATGTCGTGCAGCAGCGCGCCGGTGACCGCGATGTCGCGATCGATCCCGGGGAAGGTCGCGCTGATCGCGCTGACCGCCTGCGCGACGCTCAAGCAATGCTCGAGCAGGCCGTGGCGGTAGGCCTGGTGGTAGCGCTTGGCCGCCGGTGCAAGCCTGTATGCAGCCCACAGCTCGGACTCGGCGCCGAACACCCGCTCCAAGAGCGCGCGCAGCTGCGGCCGGCGAACCGTGTCGAGCAGCTGGCGCATTTCCGCCTCCATCCGCTCGACCGCATGCGACGGGCCGTCGCGCAGATCCTCGAGCGCGTAGGTCCCGGGTGCAGGCGCCGCCAACTCGCGCAGGTTGATCTGGGGCCCGAAGCGAGGGTGAACGGTGTAGCGCCCCCGCACGTGCACCGGTGAGCCGGGCTGCACCAGCCCTTCGATCTCGCCGAGTCCCTCCCAGGCCATCGACGCGACCGCGCCGGAGCGGTCGCCCAGGATCAGGCGCAGGTAGTCGCCGCCGTCGCGCCGTTGCCGGCGTTCGGCCTCGCGCACGAGCAGAACCTGGTCGAGCTCGGCGCCGTCTTGTAGCTCATTGATGAACACGTTGCTGAAGTTAGGACCTGCCTCGGACGGCGCAGTGGTCCCGCCTTGCAGCAGGCGTCGCCGGTGCTTGGCGAATAGACTCCGGCGGCGAACCAACGCGCGGTCCCGAATGAGCGGCTTTACGATCAAGAATCTCAGGGAGGTCGAGAACTCCGCTGGGGAGCGAACGCCCGATCTAGAGGCGCGTTTCGCGCGCAAGCACCTCGACTCCGAGCATCTCGGCGTCAGCTACTTCCGCTATGCGCCTGGCTTTCGCTCGCCGTTTGGGCACAGCCACCGCGAGCAGGAGGAGGCGTACATCGTGATCGGGGGCTCGGGCCGTGTGCGGCTCGACGATGAGGTCGTCGATCTGCGCAAGTGGGATGTCGTGCGCGTCGCGCCGGAGGTCGTACGCGGTTTCGAAGGCGGCTCGGACGGGCTCGAGTTGATCGCCGTCGGCGCCGATCGTCCCGAGGGCGGAGACGGCGTGCGCGTCGCCGATTGGTGGATCGACCACTGATCTGCTCGCCTGCCGCGATCGTGCAGCCTCGGCTTGACAGGGCAGGGGCGCGCCCTCTGCCATGAGCCGCCGCGAGCAGATCAAGATGAGCGACGCGGAGCTCGCGGCGTTCCTGCTGGCCGAGCGCACGGTTACGTGCGCGACAGCCGGTCCGCGTGGCTGGCCGCATCTGATGCCGCTGTGGTATGTGCTCCGTGAGGTGCCGGCCGGCGAACCGGGACCGCGGATCTGGGCGTGGACCTACGGGGCCTCGCAGAAGGTGCGCAATCTCGAGCGCGACCCGCGCGCGACGCTGCAGATCGAGGCCGGCGCGGCATATGCGGAGCTGAGGGGCGTGATGCTCGAGTGCGAGACGATCATCCATCGCGACCTCGATACGGTCGCGACCCTGGGCGCCGCAATCCTGCTGCGCAACGCGCTGCCGCGCGATCAGGACCCACCCGCGGCGCTCGCGCCCGAGGCGCGCGCGGCAGTCGACGCCCAGGCGCCCAAGCGGGTCGCCCTCGAGTTCCGCGAGCGCTGCCGCGTCAGCTTCGACCATCGCAAGCTGGGCGGCGGTTACTAGCGATGCCAGGTCGGAAAGCCTTGCCGCCCGGGTGACCGCTCGCGGGCCGGGCCGCTGAGCAGTCCCAGCAGGAGCCCTTGTAGGCTGCTGGGCGCGGTGACCCCCTCGGACCTCAAGGGCCTCATTCTTTCCGGCGGTAAGGGCACCCGCCTGCGGCCGATCACCTACACCAGCGCCAAGCAGCTGGTACCGGTCGCCAACAAGCCCGTGCTGTTCTACGGCATCGAGGCGATGGCCGAAGCGGGGATCGAGCAGGTCGGGATCGTGATCGCCCCAGAGACCGGCGCCGAGATCGAAGCAGCCGCGGGTGACGGCTCGCGGTTTGGCGTGCGGGTGCAGTACATCGTCCAGGACGAGCCGCTCGGGCTGGCCCACGCGGTGCTGACGGCCGAGCCGTTTTTGCAGGACAGCCCGTTCGTCATGTATCTCGGCGACAACCTCCTGCAGGGGGGGATCGCGGACCTGGTGGCTGCGTTTCGCGAGCACGCCCCGGATGCGCTGATCCTGTTGACGCCCGTGCCGGACCCCGAGAACTACGGCGTAGCCGAGCTGGCACCGGCGGCCGCGGGCGAGGTCGGCAGAGTGCTGCGGCTGATCGAGAAGCCGAGCGAGCCCGCCACTGACCTCGCGCTCGTCGGCGTGTACATGTTCACCCCCGCCGTCCACGACGCCGCGCGCGCGATCAGGCCCTCGGCGCGCGGCGAGCTCGAGATCACCGACGCGATCCAGCACCTGCTCGACGCCGGCATGCGCGTGGAGCCGCACATCGTGCGCGGTTGGTGGAAGGACACCGGTCGCCTCGAGGACATGCTCGAGGCGAACCGGCTGATCCTCGACAATTGCGTCGCGCAGATCGAGGGCGAGCTGGTCGACTCTCAGGTGGACGGGCGGGTGGTCGTGCACGCCGGCGCCTGCCTGGAGCGCAGCACGGTGCGCGGCCCCGCGATCGTGGGCCGGGGCGCGCGCCTGAGCGATTGCTACGTCGGTCCCTACACCGCAGTCGGCGAGGACTGCAGGATCGTCGCCTCCGAGGTGGAGCACTCGATCCTGCTCGCCGGGTCCTCGGTGTGCGATCTGGAGGGGCGGATGGAGTCCTCGCTGCTCGGTCGCAATGTGACCGTCCGCCGCTCGGGCGCGCAGCCGCGCGCGTACCGGTTCATGGTCGGCGACAACTCGGACATCTCGATCATCTGATGCGCCTGCTCGTGACCGGGGCCGCCGGAATGCTGGGCGCCGATGTGGCGCGCGCGGCCGAGCGCGCAGGCCATGAGCCGTTGCTGGCGAGCCATGCCGAGCTCGACATCGCCGATCACGCCGGCGTGCGGGCGCTGCTCTCGGGCGAGCAACCGGACGCGATCATCAACTGCGCGGCCTGGACAGATGTCGACGGCGCCGAGCAGCATCCCGAGCAAGCGCATGCGGTCAACGCCCAGGGCGCGGGGAACCTCGCGCGCAGCGCCGCGGAGATCGGCGCGCGGCTGGTGCATGTGAGCACCGACTATGTGTTCGACGGGGCCGCTCCACTCGATCGCCGCGGACACGCGCGCGCCTATCTCGAGTCCGACCAGACCGGGCCGCGCTCGGTATATGGGCAGAGCAAGCTCGCGGGCGAGCAGTTGGTGCTCGCTGCCTGCGCGCGCCATACGGTCGTGCGCAGCGCCTGGTTGTTCGGAATACACGGACGCAACTTCGCCGCGACGATGCTCCGCCGCGCCACTGAGCGCCGGGCCGTGCAGGTCGTCGACGATCAGATCGGCAGCCCCACCTGGACGGGCCATCTCGCGCCCGAGTTGATCGGTCTGCTCGCGCGCGAGGTCTCGGGCCTGGTTCACCTCGCGGGCTCCGGTCGGGTGTCGTGGCACGGATTTGCCCGAGAGATCTTTCGCCAAGCCGAGGTCGCATACGAGGTACAGGCCGTGAGCACCGCGCAGATGGCGCGCCCGGCCCCGCGCCCCGCTTGGTCGGCGCTGGAAACCGAACGCCAGGACGTACTGCCGCTGCCCCCTTGGCAGGACGGGCTCGCCGGTTATCTCGCCTGCCGGGTTGGGATGATCCGCACATGAGGCTCCTGGTCTGCGGCGGCGCCGGGTTCATCGGCTCTACGTTCGTACGCCAGCGCGTGCGCGAGCACGGCGATGTCGTGACGGTGCTCGACAAGCTCACCTACGCCGGGCGCGAGGAGAACCTCTCAGAGCTCGCAGACGATCCGCGCTTTCGCTTTATGCGCGGGGCGATCGAGGACCCCCAGGCGGTCGCGAGCGCGCTCGAGGCCAGCCCGTCGGGCGCGCCCACGGACAGTGGCAATGAAACCAGCGGGCATGCGCAAGCGGGCGGGGCGGTCGCCGGCGCGGTCGATGCGATCGTCAACTTCGCCGCCGAGACCCACGTGGACCGCTCGATCGCAGATCCCGACGCGTTCGTGCGCACACATGCGCTCGGCACCTACGTGCTGCTGGAGGCGGCGCGCGAGCGCCGGTTGCGCTACGTGCAGGTATCGACCGACGAGGTCTATGGCTCGATCGAGACGGGTAGTTTCACCGAGGACTCTCCGCTGCGCCCGTCCTCGCCCTATTCGGCGACCAAGGCCGGCGCGGATCTGCTCACGCAGAGCTTCTTCCACACCTACGGCCTGCGCGCGACGATCGTGCGTGGGTCGAACAACTACGGTCCCTACCAGTACCCGGAGAAGCTGATCCCGCTGATGGTGCTCAATGCGCTGCACGGCGACGGCCTGCCCGTATATGGCGACGGCATGCAGGTGCGCAACTGGATCCACTGCAGCGACTTCGCGCACGCGATCGGCTACGTGCTCGAACACGGCCGGCCCGGCGAGGTGTACAACGCGGGCGGACCGGATGAGCAGGCCAACATGGATGTCGTGCGGCGGATCGTCGCGCTGACCGGCGCCTCGGACGCGCAGATCGAGCACGTCAGCGACCGGCCCGGTCACGATCGCCGCTACTCGCTCTCCTCGGAGAAGGTGCGCGCGCTCGGATGGGCACCGGCGATTCGGTTCGAGGACGGTCTCGCCGAGACAGTCGCGTGGTACCGAGCAAACGGCTGGTGGTGGAAGCCGATTCGCTCAGGCGAGTACCGCGCCTACTATGAACGCCAATACGGCAAGGCGCTCAGCCGATCCGAGCCGGCCGTGTGAGCGGCGTGCAGCGCAACGCCGCTAGCCGACGCCGGAGATCTTCCATTTGCCGTTCTCCTTGACGAGCGTCAGCATGTCCGTTCGCTGCTTGCCCTGGTGCACGCTCTTGACGTGCGCGATCGCGCTGTCGCCGCTGATCTGAACCGATTCGACTTTCACTTCGAAGCTGTCGATCTCTTTCAGTTGCGTTTCGAGCGCCTTGTTGCAGCCTCCTGGCGCGGCGTTCAGACGCTTGACGACAGCGCTCGCGAGGTCTTGCGAGCAGACCTTCTTCTGTTCCAGCGCCGTAGCGTGACTTTGCAGGTTTGAGATCGTCTGCGCGACCGCGTGCTGTTCGCCCTTGAAGCTGGTCGTCGAGACAGTGCTGCCGCACGCTCCCAAGACGAGCGCCAGCAGCGGGGCGCAGGCCGGCGCGAGCAAGCGGGCCGCGCTCGTCGCGCGCGGTGTGCGGGTCAGACCCATCGGGCGCAGGGTACGCGACCGCGCGCGCGGACGGCGCGAGGGCTCCGCGGTCGAGCTCGCGGACCGGCGCTCAGTCGTCGGTCTCGTCCTCGCGGCGATATCCAAGCCGGGCGGAGATGCGATCCGCGGTCGAGACGAGATGCGGGCCGAGCGCGTCGACGAGCCTCTCCAGCGAGATCATCGAAGCGTGTGCCGCCATGTTGACCGCTGCGACCACCTCGTCGGCCTCGTCGCGAACCGGCGCCGAGATCGCGTGCAACTCGGGCGCTAGCTCTTCGTCGTTGACCGCGAAGCCCGCTTGATGCACCCCGTCGAGCTCCTCGCGCAGCGCTTTCTTGCTGGTGATCGTGTTCGGTCCGCGCTTGGCCAGCTTGATCTCGGCCAGCAGCTCGCGCTGCTCGGGGTCAGGCAGATGCGCGAGCAGGAGCTTGCCCATCGAGGTGCAGTACGCGGGCAGCCGCGAACCGAGGTGCAGGCCGAGGTCGATCTTGTTCTGGCCGCGGCGGTAGCTGCGTACACGATCGATATAGAGGATCTCCGCACCGTCGAGCACCGACAGGTTGACCGTGTAGCTGCTGCGCTGGCGAAGTTCCTCGAGGTAGGGGTGTGAGTGCTCGCGCAGACCGGTCGCGTTCAGCGCTGACATGCCGAGGTCGGTGACGCGCAGGCCGAGGCGGTACTTGCGCGACGCGCCCTGCTCGAGGTAGCCCAGCGCCACCAGTGTGATCACGTAACGGTGCGTGGTCGAGCGGCTCATGCCGAGCTCTTCAGCGATGTCGGCGATACCGAGCACCGGGCGGGTGGGTGTGAAACAGCCGAGGATCGCGAGCCCGCGCTCCAGCGACTGCGAGTAGCGCGGCTCGCGCAGGCTTGGTATGGACCAGGCGGAATCTTGCGTTGTATCGGCGTCTCTGGAAGTGTTCGAAGTTGTTTTGGGCATTAGATCCTGTTTCCTGTCTCGGTATTGGCAATCGTCCTTGAAAGCAACCGTCGGCTACATGCGCATATCCCCGCGGGGCTGCGTGCCCACCTGCCTGCATACCCAGCGCCGGCGGGCGCGCCGTGTTCGAGCGGCGTACCCACGCGAGGCCGGCACACGCACGCGATGGCGGCACACGCACCTGCTGTGGCCTGCCCGCGAAGGCGGACAGCAGACGATTATAAACATCGTGTCTTGGTCGAGCGATGGCTAGGGCGCGGGCAGCCGCTGTCGCCTGCGCGTTAGCGATCGCGGCGCTCGCAGCCGGCGGCTGCGGCTCGTCGAACTCGAGCCTCGCGCCCGGCGCGCCTCTCAGCATCGGCTACCTCGCGTCGCTCAGCGGGTACTGCTCGAGCTATGGCCGCCAGTACGTCGAAGGCGCCCAGCTCGCGGTCAAACAGATCAACGCGCGAGGGGGTGTGCTCGGCCACGAGCTAAAGCTCGCGGTGCGCGACGACCGAGCGAACCCGACGACTGCGGTTGCCCGGGCGCGCCAGCTGATCGAAGGGGGCCGGGTCAAATATCTGGCGGGTACGTGTACCAGCGCGGTCGCGCAGCGCGTGGCCCAGCTCGTCGCGAACCCCGGCCACGTGCTCTACGTAACCGGCGCCGCTGATCCGAGCGTCTTTGAAGGCGCTCCCAGCAGCTACGCGTTCGGCACGATCCCGACAGCCACGATCGAGGGGCGAAATGCCGCGGCATACGTTCGCTCTCAGCCGCACTGGAGGCGGATCGGTCTGATCGGCGATGATTCCGACTACGGCTTTGAGGTAACGGCGGCGTTCAAGCGAGCGATCGGCGACAGTGGCCAGAGGGTCGTGAGCCAGCAGTTCGTGCTGAGCGGCGGCAAGGACTTCACACCGTACATCCATGCGCTGCTTGCAGCCCGCCCCGACGTTGTCTATTCGACGGTCATCAGTGAAGACGCGGTCACGCTCGTTGCGCAGGGTCGGCCGGCCGGACTGTTCAACGCGACCCGTTTCTTCGGAGTCATGGATTACGGAACAATCGCTGCGATGCCGGAGCCGCCCGTCGGTGCGCAGGGTTACACCGTATATCCATCCGCTGCGATCTACCGCACGCCGTTCGCCGCGGACTTGGCAGCGTTGGGCACAACGGTGGCCAACGGCGGCGCCGCGGGCGACGCGTTCAATCAGATTCAGGTGATCGCGCAAGGCATCGAGAAAGCGCGCTCGACCGACCCCACAAAGGTCCGCGATGCACTCCAGGAAGCACATGTGCAGACAGTGCAGGGCGAAGTCAGGATCCATCGGTGTAACCATCTGCTCGCGGTTCCGATTGCGATGGGCACCGTCGTGGCGGCAAACAGGACTCAGCCCTTCGCGCATTTCGCACCGCTCGCCTTGATCCAAACCAACACGTACAGCGCCTGCTGAGATGCCGGCGCGCGTGCGAGGCTGCGCCCGTCGCTGGCAGCGCCAGGTCTGCCGTGTCGAGCTCTGCCGAGAGCTCGGCGATCCGATCCAGCTCGCTTTTTTCGCTGTTTCCGAATTTGGAAAGATCTTTGCGGTAAATGGGAAACAGCAATGGCGGTTATCTGACATTGGCAACTAGAGTTAGCGGGCGAACCACATACAGACGCTCGTTGCCCGACGGCTCTCGCGGTTCATGCACGGCGGTGCGAGCTTGGGCGTCGCTCACCTCTCCGGCGATGCTCGAGAGAGATCAGGCGTTCCCCCGACGATGCCAGGTCTCCGCGGGCGCCGCGTCACCTGTCGGCGCGGCGCCTGTGAAGGCCTCGACGGTCGGCTGTGACAGCGTCGACGGTCGGCTGTGGGTACTCCGAGCGCGGTCCTCGCTCAGCTCATTTTGCACTCCGCCGCGGTGTAGCCTCGCGGGTCGGCGTCCGCCACGCCGTGGTGACCCGCGGAGGTCGTGCGCGTCGCTTCGTGCAGGACCTTCCCGTCCTGGCGCCACTGAAAGGTCACGAAGCCGCGCAGCAGATATGCCGGCTTGCCCTTTACGGGCATGAGTTGAAAGCTCGTGCCCGCCTGGCGCGTCGCCTTCGCGACGCCGACCGCGACGAAGCCCGAGTTGCCGCCACGCGCGAGGCTCAACCAGCTGCCATGCGAGGACATGTACTGCAGCTGAAAGCGCATATACATCGAGTCGCCCGAGCTCCCGTCGCCGGGCATCGAGCCGCGGATGCCGATCGTGTCGCGTTGATCCGCCGGGTTGCATAAATCGACAGTCGCCCACAGTTCCCGGGACTGAAGCAGCGAGCTCTGGTGCGCCGTGCTCGTCCGCGCCGATGCCGCGGGCGCGGTCGCGGACAGCGCAGACGCGCCTAGTGCACCCGCCAGCAAACCCAGCGCGAGCGCGCTCTCGAGGACGACGGATGTGCGACGAGCCATGCGATTGAAGATAGCGCTCGAGTGCTGCCCGGCCACCCGGTTCCCGGCGGTTCAGCTTGCAGGCTTGCGGTGTGATATCCCTGCGCCGTGGCCGCCATGCGCTCAGCCGAGGTCGTCGAGCTCCTGGCGCATGTTCCCGTGTTCTCGACGCTCGTCCCCGATGACCTGGAGCGCATCGCCGACCTTGCGGTTCCGCGCGAGTTTCACCCGGGGCAGGTCGTGTTCCGCGAGGGTGATGCCAGCGATACCTGCTACATCGTTCGCTCGGGGCGCGCCCGCGCGGTCAGGGCGCATTCCGACGGGCGCGTGATCACGCTGGCGACGTTCGGACCCGGCGACATCTTTGGCGAGCTGGCTCTGTTCGAGGACGAGCGCCGCTCGGCGACGATCGAGGCGACCGCGCCCACGACGGTCGTGGCGGTGCTCGGCCCGGACATGCGCCGGCTGATGAGCCAACACCCGCAGATCTCGACACGCCTCGTGATCGCCCTGGGACGTCGGCTACGCGAAACCAACGAGCGGCTCGCGCGGCAGTCATTTCAGACCGTCCAGAGCCGCGTCGCGGCGGTGCTTCTCGAGCTCGTCGCGCAGGAGCGTCCCGCGCCAGATGACGGGCGCGAGGACCGGGAACCCGCCCCGGCCCCGCCCGCGGTCGACTCCGGGGAGCGCGCGAGCGAGTCAGCAGACGTGCTCGTGACCGCGACCCAGGCCGATCTCGCCCAGCTCGCCGGCTCCTCGCGCGAGTCGGCGAGCCGCTTTCTCGCGGTGCTCGAGCGGGCTGGCGTCATTTCGCAAGGGCGCGGCCGCCTCGTCGTGCACGACGTCGCGGCGCTCCAGCGCTATGTCTTCTGAAGCTGGCGAGGGCGCGGGCGAGCGTTCGCGCACACGCCGGCGCGAGTCCTCGGCTGGGGGTGTGGTCGTGCGCGGAGACCCGGGTCGCGAGCAGGTCGCGGTGATCGTGCCCAAGCGGCGCGCCGCCGACGGCACGCGCGTTCTCGGCCTGCCCAAGGGACATGTCGACCCCGGCGAGACGCCGTTACAGGCCGCCACCCGCGAGGTGCACGAGGAGGCGGGTATCGTCGCCGCCCCGCTCGGCGAGCTCGGCGAGGTGCAGTATCGGTACCGGCGCGGCGGGCGCACCGTCGGCAAGTCGGTGGTCTTCTTTCTCTTTCGCTACGTCTCCGGCGAGACCTCCGACCACGACCACGAGATCGAGCAGGCCCGCTGGATCGATCTGAGCGAGGCGCGCTCAGCGCTCACCTACGCGGGCGAACGAGAGATCATCGAACGCGCCCTCGAGCGCCTGCGCGAAGACGGGGTGCGGGCCGGCTCCTAGCGGGCGAGCGGCGCATCGCGCAATCGGTGGGTGACGGCAAGCGCTGGTGAGATAGCCTGCGCTCGGTGCAGGTACTTAACTTCTACTCGACCATATTCGCCGACGAGCTCAAGCGCGGACGCAAGACCGCGACGATTCGCCTCGGCGACAAGTCCGGCAAGTACCGCAAGAACCAGGCCGTGCTCGTGACGATCGGCTATCAGTACTCGCCCCGCGAACGAATCTTCGAGGCGGTGATCGACCAGGTCGAGGTGATGAAGGTCTCCGACCTCTCGCCGCGGGACATCAAGCACGACAACCCTGAGTTCCGCCGCCACGAGGAGCTGATCCACTTCCTCGAGCAGATCTACGGCCGAACCGTCTCGATGGAGGACACCGTCACGGTGGTGCGCTTCTCGCAGATCGTCGAGAACCCATCGGGCATCACCGAGGCGATCAAGGGCTTTGGCGGAGCCCAAAACTGAGCTATATTTAGGGCCGTTGGCACTCACGTCCCCGGAGTGCCAAAAGTGCTAGAACACTGACGCACGAACGCTTCAGAAGCCCAAGCTTCCGAAGCGCCCCAACTCTCAAGCATTCCCCAAAACGCGGAGGTTCTTACGACATGAAGCTCAAGCCCCTGGGCGATCGGCTGATCGTGCGGGCGATCGAGGAAGAGGAGACCACGGCCAGTGGCCTCGTGCTGCCCGACACCGCGAAGGAGAAGCCGCAGAAGGGCAAGGTCCTGGCGGTCGGCGACGGACGCCTGGACGACGACGGCAAGCGCGTTCCGCTCGACGTCTCCGACGGCGACGAGGTCCTGTACAGCAAGTACGGCGGCACCGAGATCAAGATCGAGGGCGAGGATCTGCTCGTGCTGCGCGAGTCCGACGTGCTCGCCAAGCTCGTGTAGACGCGGCCCGATGGACGACCCCAGACACACACGCGGGGCCGCCTGGCCCTGCAGGCAACTTCAAGCAGCGAGGCCTCGAAGCCTGGCGAAGGAGACTTAAGAACATGGCACACAAGGAGCTCAAGTACGACGCCGACGCGCGCAAGGCGCTCGAGTCGGGCGTCGACGTGGTCGCGAACGCGGTCAAGGTGACGCTCGGCCCGAAGGGCCGCTACGTCGTACTCGACAAGAAGTTCGGCGCACCCACGATTACCAACGACGGCGTCACGATCGCGCGTGAGATCGAGGTCGAGGACGTCTTCGAGAACCAAGGCGCACAGCTCGTGCGCGAGGTGGCCACCGCCACCAACGATGTCGCCGGCGACGGCACCACCACGGCCACCGTGCTGGCCCAGGCGATCGTCCGCCAGGGGCTGAAGAACGTCGCGGCCGGCGCCAATCCCTTGGCGCTCAAGCGCGGTATCGAGAAGGCCGTCGAGGAGGTTGTGGCGAACATCGCGACGCAGTCCAAGACGGTCAACGGCAAGGACCAGATCGCTCGCGTGGCGACGATCTCGGCCGGCGACGATGAGATCGGCGATGTGATCGCCGATGCGATCGAGAAGGTCGGCAAGGACGGCGTGGTCAACGTCGAGGAGGGTCAGACGTTCGGCATGGACCTCGAGTTCACCGAGGGCATGCAGTTCGACAAGGGCTACATCTCGCCGTACATGGTCACCGACCAGGACCGCATGGAGGCGACCCTCGAGGATCCCTACATCCTGATTGCAAACCAGAAGATCGGCTCGGTTCGCGACGTGCTGCCCGTGCTCGAGCAGGTGATTCAGAGCGGCAAGCCAATCCTGATCATCGCCGAGGATGTCGAGGGCGAGTCGCTGGCGACGCTCGTCGTCAACAAGCTGCGCGGCACGTTCACCGGCGTGGCCGTCAAGGCGCCCGGATTCGGCGATCGGCGCAAGCGGATGCTCGAGGACATTGCGATCCTGACCAAGGGCGAGGTGATCACCGAGGAGATGGGCCTGAAGCTGGAGAACACCCAGGTCTCCCAGCTCGGGCGCGCCCGGCGCGTGGTCATCGGCAAGGACGCCACAACGATCGTCGACGGCGCCGGTGAACCCACTGCGATCAAAGGCCGGATCAACCAGATCAAAGGCGAAATCGAGAACACCGACTCCGATTTCGACCGCGAGAAGCTGCAGGAACGCCTCGCCAAGCTCTCCGGCGGGGTCGCCGTGGTCAAGGTCGGGGCCGCCACCGAGACGGAGATGAAGGAGAAGAAGCACCGCGTCGAGGACGCGCTGCAAGCCACGCGCGCGGCCCTCGAGGAGGGCATCGTGCCGGGCGGCGGCGTCGCCCTGCTACAGGCCTCCAAGGCGGTCAGCGTCAACGGCGCCGGCGACGACGACGAGCGCACCGGAGCACGGATCGTGCTGCGCGCGCTCGAGGAGCCGCTGCGTCAGCTGGCCGAGAACGCCGGCCTCGAGGGCTCCGTCGTGGTCAACGACGTGCGCAAGGCCAAGAGCGGCCAGGGTCTCAACGCCCAGACCAACGAGATCGTCGATCTCGTCGCCGCCGGCATCATCGACCCCGCGATGGTGACCCGCTCGGCCCTGCAGAACGCGGCCTCGATCGCCAAGAACATCCTCACGACCGAGGCGATCGTCGCCGAGGTTCCCGAGAAGGAACCCGCTGGACCCGGCGGCGGTATGCCGGACATGAGCGGGATGATGTGATCTAGCGCTCGCGCGGGCGCTCGTCACGAGCGATCGCCGCGCGGCGGACGCGTCAACGGAGGGCCGGCATCGGCACGGATGCCGGCCCTCTTTTCGCTTTCGCCGGGGTCGCCCGGCGAACTACTGCGCCACCGCCGCCACCGGGCGCGGCCCCGGTCCGACGTACTTCGCTGTCGGCCTGATCAGCTTGCCCTCGCGCTTCTGCTCGAGAACGTGTGCGGACCAACCCGCGACCCGGGCGCAGGTGAACAGCGAGGTAAACAGATCGGGCGGCACCTCGGCGAGATCGAGCGTGATCGCGGACCAGAACTCGACGTTGGTGGCGAGCACGCGGTCGGGCTTGCGTGCCTGCAGCTCCGCGAGCGCCGCCTTCTCCAAGGCCTCGGCCGCCTCGAAACGCGAAGAGCCCAGTTCGCGGCAGGTTCGGCGCAGCACACGTGCGCGCGGATCTTCGGCGCGGTAGACCCTGTGCCCGAAGCCCATCAGCCGCTCACCGCGATCGAGCGCGCTGCTGACCCACGCCTCGGCGTCGCCCGAGCGTTCGACTTCGTCGAGCATTTTCAGCACGCGCGAGGGCGCGCCGCCATGCAACGGCCCCGACAGCGCGCCAACCGCCGACGAAAGCGCGGCCGCGCAGTCCGCGCCGGTGGACGCGACAACGCGCGCCGTGAAGGTCGAGGCGTTCATGCCGTGCTCGGCCGCGGAGATCCAGTACGCGTCGATCGCCTTCGTGTGCTTGGGATTCGCCTCGCCACGCCATCTGATCAGGAAGCGCTCCGGGATCGAGCGCCCCTTGTCAACCTCCTCCTGGGCCACCGGCGGCTGCCCGCTCCCGCGCGCGGACTGGGCCACGAACGACAGCGCCATCACCGATGCCCGCGCGAGGTTGTCGCGCGCCTGCTCGTCGGAGATGTCGATCAGCTGGCTGAAGCCCCACTCGGGCGCGAGCATCGCGAGCGCCGCCTGGACGTCCACGCGCGGGTCGCCCGAGCGTACGGTCAGCACGTGCGGTTCGGCGGGTGGCAGCCCCGGCTTGAAGCGGCCGTCGACCAGCAGGCCCCAGACCTGCTCGTAGGGGACCGCGCCGACCAGGTCCTCGATGTCCACGCCTCGGTAGCGCAGCGCGCCACCTTCTTTGTCCGGCTCTGCGATCTCGGTTGCGAAGGCGACTACGCCCTCGAGGCCCGACTGGACCTCCGGTGCTGCTGTCTGAACCGCGCTCATTGCACTCGCTTTCTGGGCTAGATGCTGACGGGGTGGCTGCCTTGTGAGCAGCCTCGTATCGTCGCAGGAATGCCCCGCGCGATGCCGCACGCGCGAGCCCGGCGCGGGCGCGGTGCAGCGCCGGCGCCTGGCCGGGATCGCGCTGGCTCGCCGCGCCGTCCGCGCTAGGCTGCCGCGAGCGGGCTTAACTGTCCGCGTGTGCTCACAGCAAGGGAGGTAGCCGATGCCGGACAGCGATCTAATGTTCCGTTCAGCGAGCGAGCTTGCCGGGATGGTCCGCTCGGGGGAGTGCTCCGCGCGTGAGCTCGTCGAGATCTCACTGGAGCGGATCGAGCAGCTGAATCCTCAGCTCAACGCGTTCGTGCAGATCGATGCCGAGCGGGCACTCGCTACGGCCACCGACATCGGACCCGGCGACCCGCGCCCGTTTGCGGGGGTCCCGATTGCGATCAAGAACAACCGCGCCGTGCGGGGTCTGCGCCTGACCTACGGCTGCACGCTGATGAAAGACTTCGTCGTCGACTACGACCACAACGTGACCCGGCGCCTGAAGGACGCCGGGTTCGTGATCGTCGGCACGACGACGCTGCCCGAGTACGGGATTCTGCCGGTCAGCGAGGCGCGCATCTTCGGAGCCACGCGCAACCCATGGGACCTCGAGCGCACCCCCGGCGGCTCCTCCGGCGGGGCCGCCGCCGCGGTCAGCGCCGGCTTGGTGCCGGTCGCGCACGGCAACGACGGCGGCGGCTCAATCCGGATCCCCGCGGCGTGCTGCGGACTCGTCGGCCTCAAGCCCGCGCGGGGACGGATCTCGCTCGCGCCGGAGCTCGGGGATTCCGCGCTGGGCATCGACGGCGTGCTCACCCGGGACGTCGCCGACACCGCTTCGATCCTTGATGTGCTCGCCGGCTACGAGCCAGGCGATGCGACCTGGGCGCCACCCCCGGCCGAGCCGTTCGCGTCGGCCGCCCAGCGGGCGCCCGGCCGTCTGCGGATCGCCGCGACGGCGCTGCCCCCGGTCGCCGACGCCACCGTCGACCCGCTGTGCGCGCGCGCCGTGAGCGAAACAGCCGAGCTGCTGCGCTCGCTGGGGCACGAGGTCGAGGAGGTCGATCCGCCGTGGCGGGACGAGCGGCTCGCGGCGCTGTTCGGCGGTGTCTTCTCCACCCAGATATCCCTCTCGATCGCCTACTCCGCGAGCATCGCCGGGCGCGAGCCCACGGCGCAGGACATGGAGGCGATGAGTTGGGCGATCTTTTCGATGGTCGGGCACATCAGCGCGCTCGAGAGCTTGAGCGCATCGCTACGCCTGCAGGCGTTCGCGCGCGGCCTGGTCGCGTTCCTCGCGCGGTACGACATGCTGCTCACGCCCGCGCTCGCCGAGCGCCCGCTGCCGCTGGGTACGCTCGACACGGGGGTTCCCGACCCGATGTCGACCTTCACCCGCTCGGGCCTGTTCACTCCGTTCACGCCGGTCATCAACGCAACCGGGCAGCCGGGCATCTCGCTGCCGCTGTTCGAGGGCGAGGATGGGCTGCCGCTGGGCGTGCAGCTGGTCGGCCGCCCGGCCGGCGAGGCGGCGCTGTTGGCACTCGCAGGCCAGCTGCAAGAGGCAGTACCGTGGGCCGAGCGGCGCGCGCCGGTCGCGGCCGAGGTCGGGTAGCGCTCGCTCGCGAGCTTCGCGCGGCCACGGCGGCGCGAGCGCGAGCGCTCAGATTGCGAGCACCGCCTGCATCGCCTTGGGCGAGACTCCCAGCCGCTGCGCGTCGGCGACGCCGCCGGCGGCGAGCAGCGAGCACTGCATCAGCTCCGCTTCGTCCCACGTCGCGAACGCGCGCTTGACGCCGACCGTCGCCTCCAGCAGGCGCAGCGCGCGCGAGAGGACCGGCGTCGGCACCGGCAGCAGCGCGCGCGGCCGGCCGAGCGAGTCGAGCACGAGCCGCACGATCTCGGCGTGCGTGAGCGTCTGCGGGCCCGCGAGCTCATAGCGGCGGCGCCTGCTCTCGGATGTGCCCAGCGCGGCCATCACGCACGCAGCCGCGTCGTCGGCCCAGATCGGCTGATAGCGGCTGCGGCCCGTCCCGGCCAGCGGCATCACCGGCGCCAGCGCCAGGCGCTCGAGCTGTGTCAGCCAGCGGTCGCCGGGCGCGTAGATGATCGAGGGTGCGAACACCGTCCAATCGAGATCGGTCTCGCGTACCGCCTGCTCGGCGAGGGCCTTCGCGCGGTGAAAACGCGTACGGTGGTGCATCGAGGCGTCGAGCGTCGAAAAGAACACGAATCGCTGCGCGCCCGCGCGCTGCGCGGCGTGCACGACGCGCCATGTCGCGATCCCGTTGAGCTCCTCGATCGAACCGCCGGGCTGGTCGCGGATCGACGCCGCGAGGTGCACGACCGTGTCAACGCCGCGCAGCGCGTTGCGAAACGAACGCGGGTCAGCGAGGTCGCCGAGCGCGATCTGCACGCGCACCCGCCAGGTCCCCAGCCGGCGCGGGTCGCGCACCAGGCAGCGCACCTCGATTTGCTCGTTCACGAGCCTGCGCAGCAGCGCCGAGCCCACCTGGCCGGTCGCCCCGGTCAGCAGCAACATGCCTTCGTACAATAGGCTCTCCGAGCGCAAGATTCCCCCTAAATCCGACCGAGAAAGAACCGTATGGCCTACGTGATCGCCGAGCCATGCATCGGCACGAAGGACAATTCCTGCGTGGAGGTATGCCCCGTCGACTGCATCCACCCGACGCCCGATGAGCCCGGCTATGACGCCGCCGAGATGCTGTATATCGACCCTGAGGAGTGCATCGACTGCGATGCCTGCGTCGAGGCCTGCCCCGTCGATGCGTGCTTCGCCGAGGACCAGCTCCCTGAGGAGTGGCAGAAGTACACGCAGGTCAACGCCGACTACTACCGCAACGGCGACGGCTCCTAACCCACGCTGGGCCGCGGCCGCCTCGTGCGCAGGCCCTCGGCCGCGGGCGCATTTCAGCGAGCTTCGCTCAGGCGCTCGCGCCGGTGTAGGAAGGGTGCAGCACGTCGAGCACAGGCACCTCGCCGACCACTGCCTGGATCAGCTCGCGCAATCGTTCTGAGTCAAACCGGTGCGACTGGGGCGCGACCGGGTTGATCGTGATCGCGCGCAGGTCGATCGGACGCTGCGTCTCGATCGCAAGACCCTGGCGCCTGAACCAGCCGGGTCCGTGGCGCAGGAGGAACACCTTCGTGGGATCGCGCACGACGATCCGCAGCTCGCGCCCGGCGCGCTCACGCCGGGCGGCGATCAGGCCCTCGAGGAAGCGCTCGCCGAGCGCGCCGTCCACCAGCAGGACGCTCGCCTGAGGGTGGGCCCGCAGGAGCGCCCCGATCTGCCCCGGATCGGCGGTCAACACGAGGCGGCGCGACAGCGTGATCTGCTGTGGATCGTGCTCCGGCGCCGGGGCGTCCGCCGGCGCGGGACCGTCCGTCGCCGGTTGGCTCGCGCCCGTCGCGCGCGGCAGTCGCACCAGCTCGACCGCATCTTGCGTGAGCGCGACGACGCGCTCGATGCGCTCGTCGAGAACCGCGCCGGTGGCCAGCACGAGGCCGTCGGCGACGTCCGGGGACGACGCCGCGCGGCGATCGACCGCGCCGTCGATCAGCACCTGCTCGGCGCCCAGGCCGGCCATCGCCTCGCTCACCGCGCGGACGTCCGCCGCTGCGCTCGGTCCGGCGACTTCGACTGTGCCGCGTGCCTGCAGTCTGGCGACCACGACCTCGCCGAGCGGCGTGCGCATGCCGGTCTGCAGCAGCCGCTCGTGCGCGATCGCGCTCGCGCGCAGCATCGGTCCGGTGGTCGCGACGAGGCTGCCCGCGGGGAGGTCGACGCGCGGCTTTGCGATCCGCGCGTCGATCACGTCGCGCTCCTCGCCGTCGCGTCCGACGGACGTCACGCCGACCGCGATGCTCGCCGCTTGCAGCTCGCGCAACAACGCTGCGAGCGTCTCGGTCTTTCCCGTGTTCTTCGCCAACCCGACCAGCGCCAGCCGCCGAATGGGCGCGAGCAGCTGCGCGAGGCGCGGCGGGGCGCTAGCCATTCGCGCCGGGGGTGCTCGCGCTCGCTCGCGTGTCCGCGGCGCTCGCGCGCCCCCGCGCGCCTTCCTCGGAGAGACGTGCCGCGAGCTCGCGCACGATGAAGCTGGCGACGTGGTGCGGGTAGGTCCCCTTCGAGAAGCCCGCGTCGTAGCCCAGCTCCTTGGCGAGCTCGTTGGACACGCGCGGGCCGCCGCAGGTGAGGATCAACTGCTTGCGGGCGCCCTCCGCCTCGACAATCTCCACCAGTTCGGTGAGGTTGTTGATGTGCAGGTTCTGCTGGGTGACGGTCTGGGATACGAGGATCGCGTCGGCGCCCAGGTCGATCGCCTTGGCGACGAGCACGCTGTTGGGAACCTGGCTGCCGAGGTTGTGCGCTTGGAAGGACTTGTAGCCCTCGAGGCCGTGATGCCCGTGAAACCCCTTGAGGTTGAGCATCGCGTCGATGCCGACGCTGTGCGTGTCCGTTCCGGTCGCAGCGCCGACGACGACGACCGGACGGCCGATGTGCTCGCGTGCGAAGGCTTCGATCTCATCCTCGGTCATGTACTCGATGTCAAACGCTTCGTCGGTCAGCGACGCGTAGTCGACCGTATGCGCGCACTCGCCGAACATCACGAAGTAGCTGTATCCGTCCGTCAGGCGCTGATAGTGGACGACCTCGGGATGTTCGAGGCCCATCTGCGCGGCGAGCTCCTGGGCGGCCTTGCGCGCGGCCAGCCCGTAGGGGACCGGCAGCGTGAAGCTGAGCTGGACGATTCCGTCGCCGAGGTGGTCCGCGTAGGGCTTTACCCGCTCCAGGTCGACGCGCCGGCGCGCAGACGCGGAGGCTTCGCCGGCGGCCGGCGTGGCCTGCTCGGGCGGGCCGCTCTGCGCGGGCGCGTCAGGCACGGCTCGGCGCTCCGCGCATCAGCTCGCTCAGGGGATTGAGATACCCGGGCTCGGTCTCGACGATGCCCTCGCTCCCGCGGCCTCCGCGCATCTCGCGTTCCACGTCGCCGAACACGCCCTGCCCGAGCGCGCTGAACAGACCGGTCTCGGCGATCGCCTCGAGGATCTCGAGCGCGCCGCGCAGCACTTCCTGCGCGCGCGACTGGATGATGCCGCCGCGCTTGAACTCGATCTCCTCGCCGAGATCGCGCGCGGAGTTGAACGTGTAGTTTACGTTTTCCAGCCCGATCACGCGGTCGTGCACGTGGGGGGTGAAGATCCCCTCGGTCGGCACGCCGATCGTCTGGATGCCCTGACCGGTCGCGATCGTGACGAGGTTGAACAGCGAGTCGCAGGCCTGCGTGCGGTAGAGGTTGCCGTCCATGTGCCGCGTCGGCGGCATGTACTTGACCGGGCAGTCCGGGAACAGCTCGCGCGTCAGCTGAGCCTGAGCCCACTCGTACAGCAACCCGTTGACGACGGGCGGATCGATCTCGAACGCGTCCCCGAGCGCAATCTGCTCGTCGGGGACGCCCGAGTCGAGCGCCAGCTGGCGATTGATGAATTGCGAGGCGGTCACCGACGGCGCTGCTTCGATCGCGTCGGCGGTGCGCAGGTAGTTGTCCTCGCCGGTATTGATGACGACGCCGAAGTACCCGTTGACCATGCGCGACACGCGCTGGTCGATCAGCCCGCGAACCGGGTTGATGTCGCGGTAGAGGATCCCGTAGAGCGCGTCGTTGACCATGTTGTCGAGCCCCTCGATCGCGCCCATCGCGGCGATCTCCGGCATGCATAGGCCCGAGCAGAAGCTCGACAGGCGCACGTAGCGGCCGTGCTGCGCGGAGAACTCATCGAGCGCCGCGCGCATGATGCGGAAGTTCTCCTGGGTCGCGAACGTGCCGCCGTAACCCTCGGTAGTGGGCCCGTATGGGACGTAGTCGAGCAGGCTCTGGGCCGTCGAGCGAATCACCGCGACGATGTCCCCGCCGGCCTCGGCCACGGCCAGCCCGTGGACGACGTCCTCGTACACGTTGCCGGTGGCGGTCAGCACGTAGCGCAGCGGAGGCGGACTCTCGCCGAGGCGCTCGCGCAGCGCCCTGCGCTCATCCATGCGGGCGCGGATCTCGTCCAGGCGCCGCTCGCACTCGCGCGCGATCCGCTCGCGGATCGCGCTGTCGCTGGCGCGCGGGACCGCGCACAGCTCGAGCGTCCCCGCCTCGATCTCCTCGGCGATCGCCTGCGGCGAGCGCGACTCGTCGGCCAGCAGCGCGTTGCCCAGCCAGTAGGCGATCCCGCGGCCGAGACCGCCGCCGTCGCGGACGTGGTCGACGAGCACGTTCGGCAGCGGTGCCTCGAGCTCGTTGGCGCCGTCCACGCCGAGCAGGCGCGCGACCGTGCGCTCGACCGAGACGCTCGTCTTGGGAGCGATCTCATCTACGACTTGAGCGGCGATCTGCGCGGCCGCCTGGTGGGCGGCCGAGACGACGCCTGGGTCGAGGTCGAGCTTCGAGTCCATGTCGCTCCCCCGCCAGCCGCTCAGCGGACGTCGCGGACGATCGGGAACGGGATCACCTCGCGCAGCGAGTCGCGTTCGGTGAGGATCATCACCAGCCGGTCGACCCCCATCCCCCCGCCGGCGGTGGGCGAGTAGCCGTACTCGATCGCGCGCGCGTACTCCTCGTCGTTTGGATGCGGCACGTCGCCGTCGTCGACCGCGCGCCGCTGGCGCTGCTCGACAAACCGCCGCCACTGGTCGACCGGGTCGTTCAGCTCGGTGTCGCCGCTGACGAGCTCGATGCCACCGATGACAGCGTCGAAGTGCTCGGCCAGCTCGGGATACTCTGCGTGCGGCTTGGTGATCGGAAACGGCTCGAGCGGGAAGTCGAAGACATGGGTCGGCTGATTGATCGACGGCTCGATCAGCTTCGTATAAACCGCCTGAACGAGCTCCGCCCAGGTCGTCGCCGGGTGGATGCGTTCCTCCAGCGCTTCCTTCAGCTGCGCGATCACGGCCGCACGATCGTCGCCCATGAAATCGACGCCGACCGCGTCGAGGATCGCCTCGCGCATCGTGATGCGCCGCCATGGCTTCGCGAGGTCGATCGTTTCGCCGCCGCGCTTGATCTCGGTGCGCCCGAGCACCCGTCTCGCGACGTCCGCGAACATCTCTTCGGTAACTCTCGCGATGTCGTAGTAGTCGGAGTAGGCGAGCATGAACTCGATGATCGTGAACTCGGGGCTGTGCTTGGGGGAGATCCCCTCGTTGCGAAAGACCTTGCCGATGTCATAAACGTTCTCGAGGCCCCCGACGACGCAGCGGTTCAGAAACAGCTCGACCGAGATGCGCAGGTACAGCTCGCGGTCGAGCGCATTGTGATGCGTCGTGAACGGCCGCGATCCCGCACCACCGGCGAGTGATTGCAGCGCCGGAGTTTCGACTTCTACGAAGCTGCGTTCGTTTAGCCATTCGCGGATCGCCGCGACGATCTTCGCGCGCGTCACGAACAGCTCGCGCGTCTCATCATTGGCGAGCAGGTCGAGCTCGCGGTAGCGATAGCGCGTGCCGGTGTCGCCCAGCCCGTGGTGCTTGTCGGGCGGCGGGCGCAGCGCCTTCGTCAGCAGCGTGCAGCGCTGCGCGGCAAACGCCAGCTGCCCGCGCTGGGTCACGTACACGCAGCCCTCCACGCCGATGATGTCGCCGATGTCGAGCTGCAAGATTCGCTGATACGGCTCCTCGCCGAGCGTGTCCTGGCGCAGCACGATCTGGACCTGGCCGGATAGGTCGCGTAGATCCAGGAACGCGGTCTTGCCGTGCCCGCGCCGCGAGACCAAGCGCCCGGCCAGGTGATAGCGCAGCTCGGGGTGTTCGCCGTGCGCGAGCGTGGCTGGGTCGTGTGCGGCGAGCAGCTCGGCGATCGTGGTGCGGTCGCGCACGAGGCTGCCATGCGGGTAGGGGTCGATCCCTTCCGCGCGCATCCGTTCCATCTTCAAGCGCCGCTGGTCGAGCTCGAGCGCGCCGTCCTGGTCGGCGTCGGACGGGGCGGTGAGCAGCGAAGCGTCGGCGCGCTGCTCGAGCGCGTCTTGCTGGTCCTCCTGTGGTTGTCCTGATACGGGCATCGGTCGATCCTCTCAAGTGGGTCGCGCTTGTCAAGCGATCCAGCGGGGTGTGCGGAGCGGTCCTGCTGGTCGCCGCTACGCCATCGGCAGTGACATACCCGCCGGTTTTCGCTCTGCCGCGGATGGCTCGGAGGTTCCTCCGACCTCGACCAGCGGCAGCGTCGGCAGCGGCGGCAGCGGCGGCGGGGAGGCGATCGCGAGCAGGCCGCGCGCGGCCTGGCGGATCGCCTGCGCGGCCGGATCGTCGGGATCCTCGAGCACGAGCGGCACGCCGCCGTCGGCCTGCTCGCGCAGGGGCATCGTCAGCGGGATCTTGGCGAGCAGCGGGACGTCGAGCTCGTCCGCGAGCTCCTGGCCGCCGCCCTCGCCGAAGATCTGAAAGCGCTCGCCCGACGGGGTGCTAAAGCCGGACATGTTCTCGATCACCCCGCAGATCTCGAGCGAGACCTTGTGCGCCATCTCGGCGGCGCGCCGCGCCACGCGCTGAGCCGTCGGCTGGGGGGTGGTGACGATCGCGAAGCGGGCCTGCGGCAGCAGCTGGGCGAGCGTCATCGAGACATCGCCGGTGCCCGGCGGCAGGTCGATCAGCAGATGGTCGAGCGCGCCCCAGTCGACGTCCTGCAGAAACTGGGCAAGCGCCTTGTGCAGCATCGGGCCGCGCCACACAACAGCCGCGTCCTCGGCGACGAAGAATCCAATCGACATCACCTTCACGCCGTGCGCCTGCAGCGGGATGATCTTGCGCTGCGGCGAGACCGGGGGGCGGGTCGAACCCAGGCCGTACATGCGCGGGATCGAATAGCCCCAGACGTCCGCGTCGAGCACGCCGACTCGCTTGCCTTCGCCGGCCAGCGCCGCCGCGAGGTTGGCGGTGAGCGTGGACTTGCCGACGCCGCCCTTGCCGGAGCCCACACAGAGCACGTTGGCCACCTGCGCGAGCGTGCCGTCGGGCAGGCTGCCACGCCCGAGCTTCTGCTGCAGCGCGGCCTTCTGGGCATCGCTGAGCACGTCGAAGTACACGTTCACGTGCGTGACCCCGTCGAGCCCGGAGAGCGCGTCGACGACGGCGGTCTGGAAATGGCCCCGGATCGGACAGCCGGACGTCGTCAGCGACACCGTCACGTCGACCACGCCGTTGCTCGACAGCTCGATCGAGCGGACCATGTCGAGCTCGACGATCGAGCGACGCAGCTCGGGATCGATGACGCCCTCCAGCGCCTTGGTGATCTCAGCCTTTCCGGTCACGCCCTCCATTGTGGCAAACCGGACCGGGCGGCCAGCGCGAGCGCGAAAAGAAATAGCCCCCGAGGCGGCGGGGAACCGCCCCGGGGGCGAGGGAGGAGAGGGTCCTACTCCACCGGCGGATATGTGGGCCGGCAGACTGTCCGCGTCCGGCTCTCCTGGGCCGGGGCGGGGAAGCTCGTGTCGCTCAGACCAGACTCTGGATGCGCCCCTGCAGACGGTCTGCGAATTCGGTGCTGTCGTGGCGGCGCTTGCGCAGCTCGCGCTCGACGCTGATCCGCGCTTTGCGGATCTCGCGCTCGACGCGTTTGCGCGCGGTGTTGCCGCGCCGCTCGAATTTGCGTAGCTGAGCCTGGGTCTTGGAAGTGTTCGAATAGGTCGAGATCGTGTCGTTCACGCCCGAGACGACGCGATCGCGCGCGATCAGGGCTGCGCCGACGGGGATCAGAACCGCGCGCTCGGCGTACGACGTGTTGTTGCTGGTGGCGGCGGCAGGCCGGCGCTTGGCGCCCGGCGCGTGCGTCGCCGCAGCCGTTCCTTTCACGGCCTGTCTGCGGGCTTTGGTGGCTGGTCGGGAAGAGTTGGTGGCGTCTGGCATCTAGCGAAGGTCTCCTTGTCCTGGGCTCGGTCGCGAGGACGGTTGCGGTGCGTGAGGCTACGTTTGTGCTGAGGTTGTGCTTACCGTGGAGGTTGTGCGTAAGACGCCCAGAAAGCGAGCTTAGCACGAACACCTGTTTGTAACCCGGCCCGGCGACATTGTTACACACGCAAAGCCGCATCTGCCGAAAAAGCCCGCGAGCAAGGGCGTTCCGAGCCTGACCAGCTTGTAACACGCGGAACATGCGTTCGACGTGGCGGGCGGCGCCGCGGCGATCAGGGGTTCGACCGTGGCCGAGCGGGCGGACGGTCGCCAGGCGTCAGGCGGGGACGGAGACTCGCTTGAGCCAGCGCGCCGGCTCGGCGAGCTCGGCGGCGGTCGGCAGCTCGGCCGGTGAGCGCCAGGCGAGCGCGAGCGTCTCAGTGCCAGCGCCCCGCACGACGGCGTCACAGAAGCGCCGTCCGACCTCGTACTGGCGCATCTTCAGCTCGAGGCCGAGCAGCCGCTCGAGCACCCGCCAGGGCAGGCCGCGGGAATCGCGCCGGCGGGTCATCGCCGCGCGCAGGCGAGGCAGCGAGGGCAGCACATCGCCTCCGACCGCGTCCATCGTGTGCTCGGCGTGACCCTCGATCAGCGACATCGTCGCCTGCATGCGCTCGACCAGCTGCCAGCGATCCTCGCCGAGGGTGATCCGCAGCACTTCCCCACGGCGGGCGCGTTCCAGCAGCTCGCGCAACTCATCCGAGCGAGCCCGCGCGAGCTCGGCCAGCTTGGCGCGGTCGCGGAAGTCGGGCACGCGCGCGCGCCAGTCGTCGCCGCCATTGCCCGACGGCCGGCCCGCGAGCGAGATCCGCAAGCCCTCGAGCAGCTCGCGGATCATCCCGCCGAGGTGCTCGCGCAGCCATGGCGCGCCCGAGAACTGGACCGCGTGCGTGATCTCGTGAATCGCGACCCACGCGACCAGCTCGTCGCGGTCCACGCGCAGGTTGCGCGCGGCGGCGGCGAGGTTCGGCGCGATCAGCAAAAGCCGCGGCGGGGTCGTGGCGTCGAGCAGCGAAACGTCGTACTGGCCGAGCACCCGCTGCGAGAGCAAACCGGTGACCGCGCCGAGCTGGGCGCCGAGCAGATGACCGGACGCCGCCTGCAGCGAGCCCGCCAACAGACCGCCGCCGCCATCCTTGATGACGGACTCGGTCAGCGACTGCAGCAGCGGGCGCATCGTCTGCAGGTTCGCCGCGATCCACGCCGGCCGGTCGACGGCCTCGAGCGGCGGCAGCTCGGCCGGCAGCGCGAGCCCCGTGTAGTCGCTGACGCGGCGCGCGAAGTCGTGGGCGAGCGGCTGGATCGATCCAGCGAGCACGCTGCCGTACGGCGGCGAGCCCGCGACGAGCTCGCCCACCCGCTGAGCGGTGTCCCAATCGATCGGCGACGCGGGGTCCATGGACATATCCTAGGAGCGTGGGCGCACCGCTCGATCGCGAACTTGAAGATCTGAGCTCCGCTGCGGAGGCCGCCGAGGCCCCGCCCGCGAGGGTCGAGCCGGAAGCCGGCGGCAGATCGCTCAGCGGGCGACGCCAGCGGCGCGAGCTGGCCGGGGCGCGGACCGACCGCCGCGAGCGGGGTTCAGAGGTGGAGCGGGTGGAGGTGCGCGACGTGGTCGCCTGGACGCGGCTCCTGGCCGACCCGAGCGACGCCTCCGCGGTGGTGCGGGCGCTGGCGAGACCGCCGATCGAGCTCAGGGGCGTGGATCTCGCGCGCGTCATCCAGATCGCGCGGCGGCGCAAACTGGACATGCTCGCTGCCCTGCGCGCCGCGATCGAGTCGCCCCAATTGCCGCCCGAGGCGCGCGCGCGGATCCAGCGGTTCCTGGAGCTGCACGGCGCCGCGGCCGCCGCGCTGGAGGCGGCCCGTCCCGACCTGCTCGCGCGCGCGGCGCTGGGTGCCGAGCGCGAGTCGTTCGCCGGGGGGTCCACCCCGGCGCGGCCCGGCGATCCGGACGAGGCGCTGCGGAAGATCCAGCGGATCGTGCGCGAAGAGGTGCTCGCCGACGTCGCGCGGATCGGCGCGCGCCTGAGCGAGCTGCGGCTCGACACCTACCTCGACATCTCGCACGGGGTGGCGCGATACATGGAGCTGCTGAAGCTCTCAGCGCTCGCGCAGCGCCCGGCCGAGCAGAGCGTGAGCGACGCGCTCGCCGATGTCAACGCCAGGCTGCTGGCGGCGACGACCGCGTTGCAGCGCGAGATCCTGCAAAGCTCGCCGCTGGACGCGACGCTGCTGGCGGCCGAGGCCGCGGGCGGCGCGGACCTGGGCGGGCCGGCGGCCGGCGACTACGACGAGCGGGCGGCGCGCGCGCAGGCTGTGTCGCCGCGCGGGGAGCCTTCGCTTGGGCCTTTCCTACCGCGCAAGGGCGTGGGATTGGCGCTGTCGGCGTCGGACATCGAGACCTACCGGAGCTGTCCGCTGCGCTACAAGTTCGCGCGCGTGCTGCGCATTCCGACCGAGTCGACGCTTGGCCAGCGCTTCGGCATCGTCGTGCACCAGGTGCTCGAGCGCTACCACTCGGCAGGGGGGCAAACGCTTCAGCAGCTGCTCGATCTGCTCGACGCGTGCTGGCGGCGAGGCGGGCTCGGAGACGGCGAGGCCGAGCGCGAGCTGCGCGCGAAGGCGCGCATCGCGCTCGAGCGCTATCACGCGCGGCTACACGGCGAGAGCTCGCAGCCGGTCTGGTTCGAGCGCCCCTTCTCGCTGCAGATCGGTCCCCACCATCTGCGCGGCCGCGTGGATCGTGTCGACCGGCTCGCACCCGGCGCCGACGGATCGACCGCGCGCGAAGAGTATGAGCTGATCGACTACAAGACCTCGCGCCCGAAGAGCGCCGCCGAGCTGGGGGATGACATCCAGCTCTCGCTGTACGCGCTCGCTGCGCGCGAGTCCTGGAACCTCAAGGCCGCGCGCCGCGCCTACTACTACGTGCTCGACGACCTCAAGGTCGCCCTGCCCAGCGAGACCGACTCCGAGCGCGTCAAGGATCGCGTCAGCGAGGTCGGCGAGGGCATCCTCAGCCAGCGCTTTGAGCCGACTCCGTCGAAGGCCGCCTGCTCGATCTGCGACTTTCGCATCGTCTGTCCCGCGGCCGAGCGCTAGGCCACGCGCCGCTTATCTGATGCCGCGCTGCTTGAGGAAGCGCTGGAATTCGCGCTCGAGGATATCGCCGGAGGGCATCTGTTTGGGCGCCAGCTCGGCCTCGCTGTCGGCTTCCTGCTCGAGGCGTTCGACGAACGCCTGGATGTCCGGGTCGCCCTGAACCGCGAGCCCGACCTGGCGCTCGTAGTCGTCGGCCGCCTGCTCGAGCTCGGTGACGTCGACCGAGACCCGGACGAGGCTTTCTACCCGGCGCACGAGCGCCAGCGCGGCCTTCGGATTGGCGGCGGCGGCGACGTAGTGGGGGACGCCTGCCCACAAGCTCGCGGATGGCAGGCCGGCCTCCATGCAGGTCGCGTGCAGCACGCCGACGATGCCGGTGGGACCTTCGTAGGTGGAGGGTCTGACCCCCATACGATCGATCAGCATCGGGTCCGAGGCGAAGCCGGTCATCGTGACCGGGCGCGAATGCGCGACGTCCCCCAGCAGCGCGCCGAGCGAGACGATCACCTGCACCCCGAGCGCTTCGGCGAGGTCCACGAGATGCGAGCTAAACGCCCGCCAGCGCATCGATGGCTCCACGCCCTGGACGAGCACGAGATCGCGTGCCGCACGCGGCGCCTGCGCCTCGAAGACCTCGACCGTCGGCCACATGATCTCGCGCGCGCCCTCCTCGTTGAGGCGGATGCACGGGCGGTTGGCCTGAAAGTCGTAGAACTCCTGGGAGTCGATGTGCGCAAAGCGACGGGCTTCGAGCGCCGAGACGAGAAACGCGACGGCGCCCGACGCGGAGTCACCGGCGTCATTCCAGCCCTGGAATGCGCAGATCATCGCCGGCGAACGAAGCCCGTGCGGCCGACGATCCCAGATGAGCGGCGGCATGCCTATCACCGTACCTGATGCCGGCGCGCTCGCCCACGACTCTTGCCGCTGGCCGCGACCCGGCGCGCCGTCGCCCACGGCTTTTGTCGCCCGCCGCGACCGGGGCACGCTGGCGCGCGATGTTCGCCGCGCGCCCCGGATCGCCGCGCGATTGCGGTTAGGCTTTTTTGCTCGGGTGCCCGGCAGCCGGCTTCTTGCCGTGGCCCGTCTTGCCCCCGTGCTTGCCCTTCTTGCCCTTGTGCTTGCCCTTGGCCTTGGTCTTGATTGGCTCGGGGTTGAGGCGCGTCCAGGCCCTGGCGCTGAGTGGCTTGGGGTTCAGCCGCGTCCAGCCTGAATCCGCGTCCGCCGGACAGCCGGTCGGGCGGCCGAGGTCGAAGGGCCCGGAGATCGCCTGCGTGACGACGCCCTTTTCCAGATACGCGTAGGTGACCGACAGCAGGGGGTCCACCCGCGGCTCGGCGCACAGCTTGGTCCCGATCGCGAACTGTCCGGTGATCGTCTCGTACCCCGCCTTGGTTGCGCCGACGCAGTTCGCCGCGAAGCCGGGGACTTCACCCGAGCACGAGAAGGTGTCGGTCACGGGGGCGCCCGTCGGAATCGCGGTCACGAGCGGAGAGGCCTCGACGCCCGCGAGCGGGATCTGGGCCTCGAGCTGATAGCCGGTGATCGGGCCGTTGCAGTAGAAGGTGTACTGCACCTGCTGTTCTTCGCTGCCCACTTCCGGGGTTCCGGCGGCGATGCTGCCGAGGCAGGAATAGTTGTTGGGATTCGATTCTTCGGCTTGGCTGATCGCCGGCCTGGCGAGCGCCAGCGCGAGGGTGCAGCCCACGATCGCGACGAGCCACCACGTGGCGTTGCGGTGGGCGAGGTCTAGTCCATGCACTGTGGGTCTCCGTTCATTTCATTGGTCGTTGGACTGCAGTTTTCATCGATGCAGGAGCGCTTCCGTGCTCCGCTTGGGGGAAGTTGGGTTGAACGCGATCGTCGGGCGTGCGCCAGCCCGGTCGAACGGCGAGAGCAGCAGCGCGCCGGCCGGCGGTTCGGCGCTGAGCGTGGCGGTCGCCGCGCCGGCGGCCAATCCGCTCGCGGTGGCGTTGCCGACGGCGCCGAAGGTGATCACGATCAGCCCGCGTTCGCGGTAGGCGACCGAGCTCGTGATCGTGGGCAGCGTCTGCTGCAGGAAGCTGTCGGCGGCGCCGAGAGCGCCCGCGGTTTCGGGTGCGCACTGGGCGCCGGCCACGCCTTCCGGGCAGGGCGGCTGGACGATCGTGTCCAACAGCTGCGGCGGCTTGCCGGTGAGCAGCGGAGCGTCGCTCGCGAACGCGCTCGCGTCGAGCGCCGACCAGCCGCTCAGGAGCGTGCCGGTGCGCAGCTGTGAGTTGATGTAGGGAGCCGATGTCGCCTGCGCGAGCGCCTGGGTAAAGGTCGATCCCGCGAGCTCGATCAACCACACGTTCGTGACCGCCGGGAGCTTCGAGGAGCTCGAGGGATTGGACCCTTCCCCGCCTTTTGCGCCGCTTTCGCCGCCTTCCGCCGCCGCAGGCGCGCTGGCTGACGCCGAAGATGTGCTGGGCACGGCACGGCGCACCACCACGGAGGCGCTCTGCGCCGGCGCTTCTGCCGCCGAAGGCGCGACCGCCGGCGTCGCTTCAGATTCAACCGCGGGCGGGGCCGGCGGCGTGGCGCGGTTCGCCGAGCTGCCGGAAGACGCGAGCGCGGTGAGCGCGGGCAGGAGCGCGGGCAGGTCCGCCGGGCCCGCGAAGGAAGCGTCGGGCGCCGGACCGATCGCGGCCCCGACCGCCACCCCGAGCGCGAGCATCCCCGCCGCGAGCACCGCGGCGGCGCGCAACGAGGGCAGTCGCGGAACGCCGGGCGTGGGGGCGTCCGCGCTCGGCGTGGCAGGGGACTCGTGCGCTCGCGCGGGCGACGCTTCGGGGCCCGCGTCTGCGGGCGGAGGGCTGGGCGGGGTACTCGTCACTGTCCTGTGTCCGCGTGCCGGCGTCCGGGGCGGGGCCCGTGAACCGACGCGTCGGCGATGCGTTTCTCATAAACTAGCCTAAATCAGTCAAAGTAATGAGGATTATGGTAGATTCCTCGGCCCTTTGTCAAATACTTGTAAACAATCACGAAAACGGAGCCCTGTCACAATGAACCGAAATCGCCGTCTACGACGTCGCTCTGCCGCTCTCTTTGCGGTTGGTGCGCTCGGGCTCGCGATGGCGCCCGCAGCCGCTTCGGCGAGTCCGACGATCACGATCAGCGGCGCCACCGCGTCCTACCCGCTGGTGTCGCTGCTCGCCCAGAAGTACGTCAAGCTCAAACCGCACAGCGTCAAATTCAAGATCTCCCAGGGTGGCGCGCAGGTCGGGATCAACGACGTGGCCGCCGGCCGCGTCTCGATGGGCGACGTCTCGCGCGACCCGCTGCCGACCGATCCGGCCGGGCTCGTGTTCTATCCGATCGCCAAGTACGGAATCTGCGTGGTCACGCCGACCTCCAATGCGCTCGGCAACCTCACGTCTTCGGTGCTCATGTCGATCTTTACCGGCAAGGTTCGCAACTGGAGCCAGGTGCCGGGCGCGAGCGCGAGCGGCACGATCGATCTGATCAGCCGCACCTCGACCGCGGGCGTGCTGAGCAGTTTCCAGACACTGCTGCTCGAAGGCAAGAAAGTCTCGTCGCTCGCCTCTGAAGAGTCCTCGGAGGGTCTGATGCGCCAGACGGTCTCCAAAGACCCGAACGCGATCGGCTTCCTGTCCGACTACCAGGCGAGCCTCGGCGGGGTCAAAGCGGTCAACTACAACGGCGTGGCCTGCAACAAGTCGACCGTCACGTCCGGCCAGTACGCGGGCATCGCGCGCTTCTACGAGGTGACCCGCGGCGCGGCGCAGGGCATTGGCGCGTCGTTCATCTCGTGGATCACGAAGTCGAGCGCCGCTCGCAAAATCATCTCCAGCCAGTGGACCCCGGTCACCTAGGCCGAGCGTGAACTGGCAGGGCAGATACACGGAGCCGGTACCGCACCATCGCGCGGGGCCGGCTTCGCCGCAAGCGGGCCTGCCGGGCGCCGGCGGCCCGCGATTCTCGTCTGCTGCTCGGCGCGTAGCCGCGAGCGTGTTCGCGCGCGTGCGCGAGCCCTGGCCCGATCGCCGCGCCGAGCGCGCGCTCGGCGCGGTCTCACTGCTCATCGGCGTGTGCGTGATCGCGATGATCGTGTTCGTCGGGGTGCACGCGTGGCCGATCTTCGAGCACAACGGCCTCAGCTGGTTGGGTCCGGGCGGCAATCTCGAACACCAGATCGCCAACATGCAGGCCACGGGCGTCAACCCGCCCGCCTCGGCCTATCACCTGCGCGCGTGGCCGCTCGTCTACGGCACGATTCTTACGACCACGATCGCGGTGACGCTTGGGATCGCGATCGCGGTGCTCTCGTCGATCTTCATCGTCGAGCTCGCGCCCGCGCCGCTGCGCGCGGTCGCGATTCCCGTGATCCGCCTGCTCGCCTCGGTGCCGTCGGTGATCTACGGGCTGATCGGCGTGCTCGTGCTCGTGCCATTCGTGGGCAACCACCTGATCACGGCCTCGCAGAAGACCGCGGTGCAGAACTTCGTCGAGCTAACCGGCGCCGGCCTGGGCGTCGCGGCCGTGATCCTCACCGTGATGATCACGCCGATCATGATCGCACTGGTCTGCGAGGCGCTGATGGCGGCGCCGAGGTCCTGGCGCGAGGGGGCGGTGGCGTTGGGGCTCAACCCGCTGCGAGCGGTGCTCGCGGTCACGCTGCGCGCAGTGCGCCCGGCGATCGTCGCCGCCGCCGTGCTCGCGACCGCGCGCGCACTGGGCGAGGCGGTCATGATCCAGATGGTCTCCGGGGGGCGCTCGTACACGCCGAACTTAGCCAACGGCGCGTTGGTCTTCTTCTATGAGCCGCTGCGCACGCTCGCCTCGGCCATCGTCGACTACCACGAAGGGCTCGGCGCCCCGGCGCTGAGCGCCACGCTGTACGCGTTCGGCGCGCTGCTTTTGTTCTCCGCGTTCGTGCTGTCGATCGCGGGCTATCTGATCAAGCTGCCGCTGCGCAGGTATCAAACCCAAGGTTGACCGAGAACCGCCGATGAGCTCCTTCGCGCCACACCTGCAGACCGGCCCGCCGATGAGCACCAAGCCGGGGCGTCGCTCGTCGCTGCTGACGTGGCGCTGGCTGGATCGGCTCGTGCTGGCGTGCGCCTGGACTGCCGGGATCGGGCTGTGCGCGGTGGCGGCGGCGATTGTGATCTACATGGGCTATGAGGGGATTCGCTATCTGAGCCCGGGACTGCTCGTTACGCGCCCGGCGATCAGCACCTCGCAGAGCCATAGCGGGGGCATCCTCGACCCGCTGATTGGGACGGCGCTTTTGACCGTGATCGGGATCGCGCTCGCGTTTCCGCTGGCCGTGGCCAGCGCGGTCTGGATCGCCGAGTACGGGCGTCCGAGCTGGCTTGCGCGGGTGGTCGAGTCGAGCATCGAGATCGTCGCCGGCACGCCCGACATCGTGCTCGCGCTGTTCGGCCTGTCGATGTTCCAGCTGGGCGTGTTCGCGCCGCTGTCGTTTCGCGCGGAAGGCGGCGGAGTGTACGGCAGGTCGTTCATTGCCGCGGGCGCGATGATGTCGCTGATCGCCTTGCCGCCGCTATTTGCGGCCACGCGCGACGGGCTGCAGGCCGTGCCCGCGCACATGCGCGAGGCCGCCTTCGCGCTCGGCAAGACGCGCATAGCGACGATCCGCCGTGTGCTGCTGCCGGGCGTGCGCTCCAACATCGCCACCGGCGTGACCCTCGGCGTCAGCCGGATCATCGGCGATACGGCGATCGTGATACTCGTTCTCGGCGAGACCCTGCACATCGAAACCCAGGGGCCGGTGCCCTTCATCAACCTGCTGCGCGGGACCGGTTCGACGCTGACGAGCTACGTCTATGACAATTCCCCCGCCGGCGAAGGCGCGGCACCGCAGAAGGCCTACGCAGCCGCGTTTGTCCTGCTGATGTTGGTGCTCGTCCTGAACCTGATCGTCGACCGGATCGGTCGCTCACACGCGAAAGCCACGGGAATGTCGGTGGCCGGCGGCGCGGTGTGAGCTGTCGGTGGGGCTCGAGCGCCGGCGGACCTGGCAGGTCGAACCTTGCGATTCCTTCACACAGAGCCGCTCGCGCGCGATAAGATCAGTGATTCGATTGAGAAACTCGATTTGATGGGGAACACGTTTTCGGATGACGAGGCCTGAGGAGATGCTGCTGGACCAGTGGAAGATCGGTGAGCCGCAGCGCGAAGCCGATCGCGTGCCCGAACCCGAGCCGCGCCATCACCGCGATCGCGCGCACGCTTCCCACGCCCAGGCGAGCGCGCTCGCCGAGGTGCCGCCGGTGCGCACGATCGTGCTCGACCGGGCGCCCGTGCCCGTGGCGCCGCCCGCGCACGAGCGCAATCCCCTGCGCGAGCCCGGCCGCTCGGCGAGTGGGCCCGAGCGCCTGCGCCTGAGCGAGGTGAGCATCAACTACGCCGGCAAGCCGGCCGTCAAATCGGTCTCGCTGTCGATCAACCAGGGCGAGGTGCTCGCGCTGATCGGGCCCTCGGGCTGCGGCAAGACGACGCTGCTGCGCACGCTCAACCGCTTGACCGAGCTGACTCCGAGCGCGGCGCGCGCGGGAGAGATCCTGCTCGACGGCGAGGACATCCACGAGCTGCCCGACACGACACTGCGCGCGCGTGTGGCGATGGTCTTCCAGCAGCCCAATCCGTTTCCGATGTCGATCTTCGACAACGTCGCGTTCGCGCTGCGCGAACAGGCGCGCAAGCGCCCGCGCAAGCGGGAGCTCGAGCCGTTGGTGATCGACGCGCTGCGCCGCGCCGGGCTGTACGAGGAGGTTCGCGACGACCTCAACCGTCCCGCGCTCAGGCTATCCGGTGGCCAGCAGCAGCGGCTGTGCATCGCGCGAGCGATCGCACCCCGCCCGGAGGTGCTGCTGATGGACGAGCCATGCAGCGCGCTCGATCCGATCTCCACCGGCGTGATCGAGGAGCTGATCGGCGAGCTGCGCCGCGAGCTGGCGGTCGTGATCGTCACGCACAACCTCGCCCAGGCGCACCGAGTCGCCGACCGAGTCGCCTTCATGTATCTCGGCGACCTCGTCGAGTACGGGACGACCGCCGAGGTCTTCGAGCAGCCGCGCGCGCAACGAACGCGCGACTATGTGGCGGGCGCGTTCGGATGAGGGCCGCGGATCGCCACCCGCCTGGAGCTCGGCGATGAGCCTCGCGCCCGTCCCCGCCGAGCCGCAGGGTGCGAGCTGCGCGAACTGCTCGGCAGCGCTCGCGCCCGACCAGCGCTATTGCCTGGCCTGCGGCCAACCGGTCTCGCCCGTACGGCTCGCGTTCCTGGACGTGCTGCAGGGCGACGCCCACCTCGGCGGCCCTGGCCAGGCTCCCGCCGGTGCCGTGCCGGCCGGTTATGCGACCGTGCTCGAACCGGCCTCCGGCGCGAATGGCTGGATGCGCCGCTACGCGGGCCTATTCGGACTGTTGTCGGTGCTGCTGATGGCGATCATCGTCGGCCTGCTTGTGGGTCACTGGATCACCCAGAACAACAAGGCTCCGGCCGGCCCGCAGGTTGTGAAAGTCGAAGGTCTCGCGGCCGCTGCGCCGCAGACCGCCGCGGCCACCAGCACACCGGCGACGACCAAGACGACCGCTAAAAAGGCCGCCCCGCCCGCCGAAAGCGCGTCGGCCAAAGCCGCCGCGACGAAGAAAGTCGAAGCCGCCGAAGTCAAGGAAGCGAAGGCGATCGAAAAGACGCCGCCGCCGAAAGCGGTGAAAATCAACTCTACGAAACTCAAAAAACTCGGCAGCACGACCGGCAAAAAGCACGAGGAAGAAATCAACTCGCTCGGCGCCCAGCCGATCGAAACGGGCGGCTGAGGCCGGGCGATGTCCACGCCGAACGGACGCTCATCCCCGGTGGACGCGACCCAGGAGCTGGGCGTGCAGCCCGTCAGCGGCGAGGTCGTGCCCGTCGGCGGCCTGGTCGCTCCCAGTGGGTCGATGGCCGGGTTGCGCCGCCGCCGCTATCAGCTTGCCGAGCGTGTCGCCGCACTGACCTGGGACCTCGGCGGCCTCACCTACGAGATGGCAATCCGCGACCACTACCGGCTCGACGTGCTCGCGCGTCGCGCCGCCGAGCTGCAGGAGGCCGACGCGCAGCTGGGCGAGGTGCAGCGCCTGCTCGCCACCGCGGAGGCCGGCGTCGCCGGGCATTGCCGCTCCTGCGGCGCGGTCCACAGCCGCGGCGCCGCCTACTGCTGGCACTGCGGCGCGCAGCTGCTCAGCGAGTCGCGCCCGGCCGTGGACGCGGACTCAGCCGAGCGGCCCGCAGTCAGCTAGCAGCGAGACGGACGACACCGGCTCGAGCACGAGGCGGACGTCAATGAACGTCAGGCGGCTGGTGGCTGCTGCGGTGGTGCCGGCGCGGCCGCGGCGGGCTGCGGCTCCGGCTGGGGCTGTGCGGCCGGGGCCTGAGCTTGCGCCGGCGCCTGCTGCTGGGGCGCGCCTGCGGCGAGCGTCGGCTGGGCCGGGTTGCTCTCGCCGGTCACCGAGGCCTTGAATTCGCGCATGCCGCTTCCGAGCGAGCGCCCGATCTCCGGCAGGCGTCGCGCGCCGAACACGAGCAGCAAGATCACCACCAGGAACGCGATATGCAGGGGATTGTCGAGTCCCATCGGTCCACTCAGTCTAATGCATCCGCTTGGTCGGCCGCTAGGGGTTTATCCGCAGTGCTCGAGCGGCCGCCATCGCGCAGGGTCCTCGCCACGAGCTGGGCCGCGGTGAGGATCAGCAGGCCCGCGAACGCATCCCGCAGCACGCTCCCAGTCAGCGCGTTGGCGAGCGCCACGCCCGCGGCCGCGCCGCCCGCCGACAGCAGACCCAGCAGCAGCGCGTCGCGGCGGCGAACGTTGCCGTAGCGATCCTGGCGATAGGTCCCGACGATCGCGACCGGGATGATCGCGAGCAGCGAGGTCGCCTCGGCCTGGTGCTGGCTCAGGCCGAGGAAGATCACGAGTCCCGGCACGAACAGCACGCCACCCCCGACTCCGAGCAGACCGGCGATGATCCCCCCGGCCAGGCCGATCGCGATCGCGCCGATCATCGCACCACCAGCTCAACCGCGCTGGCCACCAGCAGCGCCGCGAACAACAATGCGATCGAGCGCGTGGGCAGGCGTTGCTGCAGCCACGTGCCGAGCAGCACGCCGGCGAGCGCGGGCAGCCCGATCAGCACCGCATCGCCGACGTGCACGTTGCCGTACAGGCTCTGCGTCGCCGCGCCGAAGCCCGCGATGAAGACGATCGCCGCCAGCGATGTCGCCGTCGCCTCGCGCTCGCCATAGGCCAGCCACAGAACCAAAAGCGGCACGATCACGCTGCCGCCGCCGACGCCGAACAGGCCGCTGAATGCGCCCGCGGCAGTGCCGATCGCGATCAGCTTGAGCGACCGCGCCGAGATTCCTCCCGTCGCCGGCGACGCGCTCAATCGGCGCCCTCGCCGCGGGCGGCGCAGACAGATCCTGTGGGGCGGATCTCGGTGGCCAAGGTGCGCGCCATACTAGTGTCGTGTCCTCCGCCGCGACGCCCGTTGAGGCGCTCGAGCCGCTTCGCGCCGACCCGGGCCACGCCGCGGTGCTACTCGACATCGACGGCACGCTCGCGCCGATCGTTCGCCACGCCGCCGACGCGCACGTGCCCGAGGCGACCCGCACGCTGCTGATCGAGATCGCCAAGCGCTACCGCGTGGTGGGCTGCGTCAGCGGCCGCCGCGCTGCGACCGCACGCCAGATCGTCGCGATCGGAACGATCGCCTACCTCGGCAACCACGGCGGCGAGCTGCTACGCCCCGGCGCGACCAGCGCCGAGCTCGACCCGGCCCTGGCGGCATGGACATCGCGCGTGCGGGCATTCGCCGATCGCGTCTACACGCCTGAGCATCAACGCCTGCGTGTCAGCGCCGAGGACAAGGACGCGATCGCCGCCTTCCACTGGCGCGGTGCGCCGGACGAAGCCGCTGCAGAAGCTGCTGTCAGGGAGATCGCCAAGCGCGCCCAGGAGCAGGGGTTCGCCGTGCACTGGGGCCGCAAGGTCTTGGAGGTCCGCCCGCCGGTCCCGCTCGGCAAGGGCCTCGGGATCGCCGCGCTGCTCCGTGGCCAGCACGTGTCCGCGGCCGTGTATGTAGGCGACGACCGTACCGACCTGGACGCGTTCCGGGGCCTGCACGCGCTCGTCGCGGCCGGCGAGCTCGAGCGCGCGGTCTGCGTCGCGGTGGGCTCCGACGAAACACCGCCGGAGCTGTCCGCCGAGGCCGACTTGGTGCTCGACGGCCCGGGCGAGGTACGGGGGTTGCTCGGGGCTCTGCTCTAGGGTTGCGCTGATACTCCCAGCCCGGCCGGTATAGACGTGCGTTTCGTGGACTTCCTCAAGACCACCGTGATGCTCAGCGCAGGCGCCGCGACCGCGCTCGCCACGGTCACGGTGCTCGCCGCCGGCACGCGGCCGGGCGCGAGCTCCGCGACCCGCCTCGTGGCGATCTCGGTGGGATGGTGGGTCGTCGCGGCGCTGATCGGCAGCTGGCTTGGGCGCCGCGCCGAGACAAGCCCGCCGATCGGGCGGCTGCTCGCCAGCGCGCGCGCCAGCACCGCCCTGCCCGAGCACCACCCCGGGGCGATTCTGCTCAACCGCCTGTGGCCGCTGCTCGTGTTCACGCTGATCGCCGGCGGCCTCGCCTTCCTGGCTCCGCAGATACCCGGCATCGCCACCGGGTTCGCGTTGATCTGGGCGCTCGCCTGGCGCCGACAGCACGCCGCCGTGGCCGCGATCGAGGAGCGCGACGGCGTGTGCTTCTACGTGCGCCGCACCTCGCCCCTGCGCCCGATCGCACTCCAGCGCACGCCCGGTTTCAAAGCGCAGCGGCCCGAGCGGGTCGACGGATACGCCGGTTGAGGCCGCCGTTGAAGGTCCACCCTTGAGCGTCGATGTGCTGGTCGTCTCGCTGGGCTCGACCAGCGGACTGCGCGCCGCCGATCAGGAGCTGTGCGGCTCGCTGCAGCGCGCCGGCGCCGGCGTCGCGCTGGCGCGCGCCGTCCGCCCGCGCGAGGTGCGCACGCTGATGCTCACCGACCTCGTCTGGGCGCGCGCCGCTCGCGTGGCGGCTGTCAGCGCGCTGCGCGAGCACCGCCCCCGCGCGGTCATCTACTGCACGATCACCGCCGCGCTGTTCTGGCCGCGCGCGGGCGCGATCTACTTCGACGTCCTCGCCGCCGCCAACCGTCGCGGTCGTCACGGGCTGTGGCAGCGCCCGCTCGAGCGTGCGCGTCTGCGCGACGCGCCGCTGCTCCTCGCCGAGAGCGAGGATGGGTTCGCCGGCCTGCCCGCGCGGCTGCACGGGGCAGCGCATACGCTGGTGCTGCCGGTCGCGGTCGCGCCCTCCGGCCCGGCGGGCGCGGAGCGCGACATCGCCGCGATTACCTACGCGGCGAATCCCGCGAAGAAGGGCCTGGATCGCGTGCTCGCCGCGTGGGCGCGCGTGGGCGCCGCATCGGAGGAGCTCGTCGTCGCCGGGGCGGACGAGACGGAGCTCAGGCGCGCGGGCACCGCGCTGCCGCGCCCGGACGCCGCGCGGATACGCCTCGTCGGGCGCTTGCCTCGGGATGAGTACCGCGCGCTGTTGCGGCGCAGCCGCGTGTTCGTCTGCGCGCCCGCCCGCGAGGATTACGGGATCGCCCAGCTCGAGGCGCTCGCCGACGGGTGCCTGCTCGTCACCACGCCCGCGGCCGGACCGTACGTCGCGCTGCCGATCGCGCGCGAGCTCGACGCGCGGCTGGTCGCAGACGATCTCGGGGCTGGTCTCAGGGCTGCGCTCGATGATCCGTTGCCCGCTTATCGCGAACGCGCCGCGCAGGCGCTCGCGCCGTTCCGTCGCGAGGCGATCGACGAGACCGTCGCAGGCGATTTGCTGCCGCGGCTACTCGGCGCGCGCCCGGCGCGCTGAGCCGGCACCGGCCCACTGCCGGGCGCCGGGCGAGGCGTGCCGCTTGCGCGAGCGCTCGAGCTCGCGCCACGGTTTGGTGTTGGCGACGTCGTGCGTGGTCAGCCATGCGCGCCGCGCCGTCGCAATCCCCCAGCGCATGTTCGCGAGCGTCCGCGTGCGGTGCGCATCGGAGTCGATCACGATCCTCGCGCCGGCGCGGACCGCGTTGCGGGCGTGCGCATCGGAGAGGTCGCGCCGCTGCGGATTCGCGTTGATCTCGAGCAGCGTTTCGGCCCTCGCCGCCGCCGCGAACACCGCCCCGAGGTCGATCTCGTACGGCTCCCGGCGCTCGATCAGCCGGCCCGTCGGGTGGCCGATCGCGTCCACCAGCGGATGCTCGATCGCGGCCAGGACACGCTCGGTCATCGCCTGCTCGCCCATGCCAAACGCCGTATGTACGCTCGCCACCACCCAGTCGAGCTCCGCCAGCAGCTCGTTGTCGTAATCCAGCTCGCCGTCCGGCAGGACGTTCACCTCGCTGCCCGCCAGCAGCTCGATCCCCGGTAGGCGCCGGTCGATCGCGCGCACCCGTTCGATCTGTCGTGCGAGTTCGTCCGCCGAGACCTCGTTGCCGAACCCGTGCGACGCCGAATGGTCGGTGATCGCGAGGTACTCGTATCCGCGCTCGCGCGCCGCCGCCGCCATCTCCTCGATCGTGTCGTGCCCGTCCGAGGCGATCGTGTGGCAGTGCAGATCGCCCTTGATGTCACCCAGCTCGATCAGCTGCGGCAGGCCCGCTCCGTCCAGCTTGGCCGCCTGCAGCTCGCCGCGGTCCTCACGCAGCTCGGGCTCGATGTATGCGTAGCCGAGCAGCTCATACAACTCGGCCTCGCTCGTGAACGTGCGCGCGCGTGCGCTCCCGTCGCGGCTGACGCCGTGCTCGGAGACGTGCAGATTGCGCTGCACCGCCTGTTCGCGCAAGGCCGCGTTGTGCCTGCCCGAGCCGGTGAAGTGCTGCCACAGGTTTCCCAGCTGGGCCGGTTTGCCGATGCGCAGATCGACGCCCCAGCCCGAATGGCTGCGAGCCCTCGCGCCCGAGCGGCTCGCGGAGCCAACCTGCTCGATCTGCTCGAGCCCAGCGAGGCTCTTGGCGAGCGCCAGCGGCCTGTTCGTCACCGCGATCAGGTCGATGTCCTTGACGCTGTCGGCCATCCTGCGCGCCGACCCCGCCACGTGCACGACCGCGCCCTCGCCGCCGCTGCTCTGCGCGAGCGCCTGCGCGAGCGCCTCGCCGAGCTCGAGCGCCCGCGGGAGCAGGAGTCGTGCCGATCCCCGCTCGTCCGGGCGTGCCGCCGCTCGCTCCAGCGCGTCGAGCACCCCCTGCTCGAACTTCGGCCCCAAACCCCGCACGTCGCGCACGCGCTGGGCGAGCGCCGCCTCGCGCAGAGCCTGCAGCGAGTCGATCTGCAGCCGCGAGTGCAACAGGCGCGCGCGCTTCGGGCCGATGCCCGGCAGCCGCGTGATTTCGATCAGTCCCTTCGGGAACTTCGCTCGCAGCTTCTCCGCCGCCGGGATCGTCCCGGTCTGCACCAATGCCAGGATCTTCTCCTGCAGCGTCTTGCCGATCCCGGGCAGCTCGTTCGCGCGACCCTCACGCGCCAGGGCGCCGACCGATACCGACGCTTCGCGGACCGCCTTGGCCGCCGTCCGGTAGGCCAGGACGCGGTGCACGATCGCGCCGTCGAGCTCGTACAGGTCCCCCAGTTCTTCGAGCGCATCCGCGATCGCCCCATTCGAGAGGTCCACTGTTCTAGGGTACGCCGACGCATGTCCGGAGTTCCCTGGCTCATCCTGCCGACCTACGACGAGGCCGACAACATCGAGGCGATCGTCGCCGCGGCCGGCGAGGTTCTCGCCGCCAGCGCCCCCGAGGGCTTTCGGATCCTCGTCGTCGACGACGGCTCACCGGACGGAACCGGCCAGATCGCCGAGCGTCTGGCGGCAGAACACGACTGGGTCGGGGTGCTGCATCGCACCGAGAAGCGCGGCATCGGACCGGCCTACCTGGACGGGTTCCGCCATGCGCTCGACCACGGCGCGGCCTATCTGTTCGAGATGGACTCCGACTTCTCCCACGACCCGGCCGATCTCGCCCGGCTGCTCGATGCCGTGCGCGCCGGCGCCGATCTCGCGCTCGGCTCGCGCTATGTCCCCGGCGGCGGCGTGGCCGACTGGGGCGTTTTGCGGCGCCTGATCAGCGAGGGCGGCTCCACCTACGCACGCTGGGTGCTCGGCCTGCATGTTCGCGACCTCACGGGCGGCTTCAAGTGCTTCCGCCGCGAGGTGCCGGAAGCGATTCACTTCGACTCGGTCCGCTCACAGGGCTATGCCTTCCAGGTCGAGCTCACCTACCGCGCGGTTCGCGCCGGCTTTAGCGTCGTCGAGGTGCCGATCGTCTTTCGCGAACGCGAACGCGGGCGCAGCAAGATGTCCTGGCGGATCGCCGTCGAGGCGGCGTGGCTCGTGCCGCTGCTGCGCGTGGGTCCCCAGCCGCCTGCGCCCGCCAACCCGCCGCCCGCCGCCGCACCCGCCGCGGACTAGCGCCTCGCCCAGCGCGGGTTCGACGCCCGCCGCTCGCCGCGGACATTCTCGTCGGCACGGGCCACTTCGGGCCGCCCTCCTTCACTTTGTATAGTGAGGGTGGTTCATTTTGTATAGTGATAGGTGTGGTGGGCGGCGGATGAGCACCGCCGCCGAGGGAACACAGCGACTAAAGAGCGAGGAGATCACGATGGCCGGCACTCTCAGCGAAGTCACCGACAACAACTTCGACGCCGAGGTTCTCGAGTCCGCGAGCCCCGTGCTCGTCGACTTCTGGGCGCCATGGTGCGGCCCCTGCCGCGTAGTAGCGCCCGTGCTCGAAGAGATCGCCAGCGAGCGGCCCGACCTGCGCGTCGTCAAGCTCAACGTCGATGACAACCAGCAGACCGCGGCCCGCTATCAGGTCCTCTCGATCCCGACCTTGATCCTCTTCAAGGGGGGCTCGGCGGTCAAGACGGTGATCGGTGCCTACCCGAAGCAGAAGCTCGAGCAGGAGCTCGAGCCGGCCCTCGTCGCCTGAGGCCGGTCGACAGCGTCAGCCTGCCGATTGCGTCCTGGACAGGGCGATCGCGAGCTGCATCCCGTCGACGTTCGCGCGCTCGCGGTAGCTGCGGTCCGGTCCCTGCTCGCCGAGGGTCAGCGCGAGCGCGAGCGTCTCTTCGGAGACGAAGTCGCGGTAGGTCTCGGCGGCGTCGATCAGCGCGGGATCGCCCGCCAGCCACAGCTCGATGCGATCCTCCACCTGCAGCTCCGCGTTTTTGCGCGCGTTCTGGATCGCGTGGACGATCTCGCGACCGCGCCCCTCGCGCCGCAGGTCGTCATCCAGCGTCAGATCGAGCGCGACCGCGTGGGCGCCTTCGCGCTCGACCGAGTAGCCCTGGGGCGGCCGCAAGGTGAGGATCACGTCCTCAGCCGACAGCGTGTGCTCGCGGCCCCCGACCGCGATCCCCAGCTCGCCGGCGTCGTCGCGGATCGCCGCTGCGACCCGCGCGGGATCGAGCACCGTGATCGCCTCCGCCGCCTGGGGCATGTCCTTGCCGAACAGCGGCCCGAGCGTGCGGTAGTTCGCCTTGACCTCGTAGCGTCCCAACTCCTCGGCTGCGGCGACGAACCGGACCCGCCGCACGTTGAGCTCCTCGCGCACGATCTCGACGAGGCGTTCGATCGCGTCGCGCTCGCGCCCGTCGGCGACGACGACCGCCTCGTGCAGCGGCTGACGTTTCTTCAGCTTCGCCTTGCCCCGCGCGCCGAGACCCAGCCGCACCGTCTCGCGTGCCAGCTCCATCGCCTGCTCGAGCTCGCGGTCGCGCTCGGGCAGCGTGTCGGCGGCGGGGAAGTCGCACAGGTGCACGCTCGCGAGTGTCCCGTCGAGGTTGTCATAGATCTCATCCGCGACGAACGGGCACAGCGGTGCGAGCAGCTTGACGACCGTCAAAAGACACTCGCGCAGCGTCGCAAACGCCGCTGCGTCGGCTTCCCAGAAGCGCCTGCGCGAACGGCGCACATACCAGTTGGAGAGCTCGTCGACGAGCGCCGCGATCGCCCTGCCGGCGGACGTCGCGTCGTAGGCATCGAGATGCGCAGCGACCGCAGTCGCGGTCGCGGACGTGCGCGAAAGCGCCCAGCGGTCGAGGTTCTCGGTTGAGCGCGCGGTTGCCAGCTCGGCGCCGCTCGCGTTCAGCGCGTCGGCGCCCGCGCGCGCGTACAACACGTAGAAGTAGTACGTCGACCACAGCTGCATGAGAAACAGCCGCACCCCCTCGGCGATCGCCTCGGCCGAGAAGCGATAACCGTCCCAGGGTTGTTTGGAGGTGAAGAAGTACCAGCGGAACGCGTCTGCGCCGTAGCTGTCGATCACCTGCCACGGCTCGACGCTGTTGCCTTTGGACTTCGACATCTTCTGACCTTCCGCGTCGAGGATCAGCCCCAGGCACACGACGTTTCGATAGGGCGCCGGGCGCTCTAGCAGCGTCGAGATGGCGAGCAGCGAGTAGAACCAACCGCGCGTCTGATCCTGCGCCTCGCAGATGAAGTCGGCCGGGAAGCGTTCGGAGAAGAGCTGCTCGTTCTCGAACGGATGGTGATACTGGGCGAACGGCATCGCGCCCGAGTCAAACCACACGTCGATCACCTCCGGCACGCGCCGCATGCGCTCGCCGCACTCGCCCTGAGCGGCGTCTCCCGGGTGCGCGCAGGCGAATTCAACCTCGTCGACGAACGGGCGATGGTGGTCGGCGAGCTCGCGCCCGGAGCGCCTCGCGAGCTCGGCGAACGACCCGATCACCTCGGTGTGGCCCTGCTGGCAGCGCCATACCGGCAGCGGCGTGCCCCAATAGCGCTCGCGCGACAGCGCCCAGTCGACGTTGCCCTCGAGCCAGCCTCCGAAGCGCCCATGCTTGACGTGCTCCGGGTGCCAGTCGACCGTCTCGTTCGCGGCGAGCATCTGCTCGCGCAGCCGCGTCGTCGCGATGTACCACGCGGTCTTCGCGTAGTAGATCAGCGGCGTGCCGCAACGCCAGCAGTGCGGATATGAGTGCTCGTAGGGCTTCTCCCGAAACAGCAGTCCGCGGGCGCGCAGGTCCTCGATCAGCGCCTCCGTCAGCTCGGGATCCTTGACCTGGCGGCCGGCGTAGGAGCCGCCCTCGTCGCTGTGCACGCTCGCGTCGTAGGTTCCGTCGGGCCTGACCGGGTTAAACAGCGTGCGCGGCTGCCTGGGATCGAATCCGCCGACGCCCGTCGCGGCGGCGACGCGGAAGTCATCCTCGCCGAATGCCGGCGCGATGTGCACCAGGCCGGTGCCGTCCTCGGTGGTCACGAAATCGCCCGCGATGACCGGAAACGGATCGGCCTCGGGGCCCGAGGGGTCCGAGGGGTCCGCTCCGCCCGCGCCGGCGTGCGCCCCGAGCGGGAAGATCGGCCCCCGGTAGTGCGCGCCGACGAGGCTGCTGCCGGGAAAGCGCTCGAGGATCTCGGCTCGCTCGCCGAGCACCCGCTCGACGAGCGCAGCCGCGAGCACGACCTGCTGCGAGTTCAAGCGCGCGCGCACGTACTCGACCTCAGGCGCGACCGCGACCGCGACGTTGCCGGGCAACGTCCACGGCGTGGTCGTCCAGATCAGCAGCGAGTCCCCCTCCCTAAGCGGCGCGCGCGGGTCAAGCACCGGCAGGCGCACGTAGACCGAGCGATCGACGACATCCCTGTAGCCGAGCGCGACCTCGTGCGAGGACAGGGCGGTGCCGCAGCGATAGCAGTAGGGGACCACCTTGTGCCCCTCGTACAGCAGACCCCCTTGCGCGATCTGCGCGAGCGCCCACCAGACCGACTCGATGTAGGACTCATCGAGCGTGCGGTAGGCGTGGTCGAGGTCGATCCAGAAGCCGATCCGCTCGGTCAGCCTGTTCCAGTCCTCCAGGTAGGCGAACACCGACTCGCGGCACTTCGCGTTGAACTCGGCGATCCCGTAGCGCTCGATGTCCGCCTTGCTCGTGAAGCCGAGCTGCTGTTCGACCGCGATCTCGACCGGCAGCCCGTGGCAGTCCCAACCGCCCTTGCGTTCGACCAGTCGCCCGCGCATCGTCTGGTACCGCGGGTAGATGTCCTTGAACACGCGCGAGAGCACGTGATGGGCCCCCGGCGGGCCGTTGGCGGTCGGCGGCCCCTCGTAGAAGACCCAGCGCGGCGCCTGCGCGCGCATGCTCAGCGACTTCGCGAACACGTCGCGCTCGCGCCAGCGCGCGAGCACGTCCAGCTCGAGCGCGGGGAGGTTCTGCCTGGCCTCGACCTCGCGCGGCGGGATCAGCGGGTGTCTGTGCGCGCCGTCGAGCATGGCGGCCCATTCTAGGTTGGCCCGCAGGCGCCCAGCCGGCGCGCGTGCGGCGGCTCAGCGCGCGGAAGCGAGCGGCTGCAGCAGCACCACGCCGGTGAGGCGCTCGCGCAGCGCCTGCGCCGCGGCGCCCGGCCCGGGGCCGATGCGCTTGACCGTCGAGGCCTCGAGCCTCGGCCGGGTGACGCGATAGTCGAACACCTCGACACCCGGCTCAGCTTGGCGGGCCGCATAGACGAGCCGCGCGAGCGGCTCAGACGAAGCAGACCCCGCGAGCACGAGCGCGCCCGGACGCAAAGCGCGCAGCGCGGTGCCGACGCGCTCGATCTCCAGCCCGACCGACAGCGTCAGCACGCGCAGGCCGCTGCGGCGCACGAACAGCTCGAGCGCCTGGACGTGCAGCGCCTCGAGCTCGCCCGGGCGCGCCGCGTCGAAGATCAGCACGCCCTCCTCGCGCGTCGCCGGCGGGGCGACGCGGGTCGCCGCCGCGAGCCATCCGGTCGCGTAGCGCAGCGCAAACGCGCGCTCGGGCGAGCCCTGATCGAGCAGCGCAAGCGCCGGCAGCAGCAGCGACTCGACCGTACGCTCGACCGAGCGCACCGCCTGGCTCTCTTCGAGCACGCGGTCGGCGGCGTCCTCGCTGAAGGCGGCAAACGCCGTTTGCAGGCGCGCCGGCGAAGCGGGCCCCTCGCCGCGCTCGCGCACGATCGCGACCGCCGCTGCGATGTCGTGCGTTTCCGCGAGCGCTTGACGCAGCGCCTCGAGCTGCGCGAGCTCGAATTGGCGATGGCCGCCTTCGCTGCGCCGCGCCGCCGGGTAGCCGAACCTCCGCTCCCAGCTGCGCAGGGTGTTGGGGCTGACGCCCAGCAGCGCCGCCGCCGCGTTCGTGCGAATCGAGGCCATGCTCTGAGATGTTCAGCGCTACCGGTCCTCGGGGCAACCCGCGCAAGGCCCGCTGCAGCGCGGTCGCGCGGCTGCAGCGCCGGGGACCGCGCGCGGCGCAGCGACGGGCCTAGGATCTTTCGCGCGATGAAGCTGCGGCTCTATCACCACCACGACGGCACGCGCATCGCTTATCGCGAACTCGGTACCGGGCGGGCGCTCGTGCTGTTGCACTCGGCGCTGCTTTCGCACAAGGAGTGGGAACCGTCGGTCGAGCAGCTCGCGGGCCGCTTTCGCGTGGTGCTTCCCGACCTGCCGCTGCACGGCGACTCCGAGGACGATCCGATGCACCCGTACACGCTTGACTGGTACGCACAGGTGATCGGCGGCTTCGCCGCGGACGTGCTCGGTCCGAGCGCGTCGATCGGCGGACACGGCATGGGTGCGGAGATCGCGCTGCATACGATCCGGACCGGCCTGCTGCGCCCCCGGCGGTTGGTGTTGATGCCCAGCCGGCTGCACGCCCCGCCGCAGCGCCCATGGGCGCTGGCCTCGTGGCGCGCTGCCTGCATGGCGGGGGCGATCCCGGGCCTCGATCGACTGATCGGCTACGGCGCGCGTGCGCTGTTCAGTCCCGAGCGCGCCTCGAGACACCTGTCCGTGCGCGGAAACCCCGCGGCGCGCGACCTTCTCAGGCACGCCTTCGCCGACGTGCCCGGCAACGTGAGCCTGGCCCGCTCGTGGGCGAAGTGCGCGCGGCGCTGGCCGCGCGGCGCGCGCGAGAATCTGCTCGCGCTGTATCCCGCGCTGGATCTGCCGGTGCTGCTGTTGTGGGCCGACAGGGATCCGCTGCACCCCATCTCCGTCGCGGAGGAGGCGCTGGGGAGGCTGCCCCAGGGCCAGTTGAGGCTGCTGCAAAGCACCGGCTTCTTGATGGCCTACGACGACCCCGTCGGGCTCGCCCGCGAGCTCGTCGCGTTCTGCGGATAGGGTTCGCGACTCGACAAAGGAGAGAGCTACATGCCTGACAAGCAGCTGTGGGGCGCCGAGACCGCCAAGGCGGTCGAAAACTTCCCGATCTCGAACGAGACGGTGCCCGTCTCGGTGGTCCGCTGGCTCGCGCGAATCAAGGGCGCCGCGGCCGCGGTCAACGGCGAGCTCGGCCTGCTCGACAAGGGTCGCGCGAGACGCATCGAGAAGGCCGCACAGGAGATCGCCTCCGGCCGCCACGACGCGCAGTTCCCGATCGACGTGTTCCAGACCGGCTCGGGCACCTCGACGAACATGAACGCCAACGAGGTGATCGCCATGCTGGCCGGCGAGAGCGTGCACGCCAACGACCACGTCAACCTCGGCCAGAGCTCCAACGACGTGTTCCCCTCGGCCGTGCACCTCGCGGCGCTCGACGTCGCCCACCAGGAGCTGCTGCCCGCGCTCAAGCAGCTCGAGCGCTCGCTCACGCGCAAGAGCAAGAGCTTTCAGAACGTCGTCAAGTCGGGGCGCACGCATCTGATGGACGCGGTGCCGGTGACGCTCGGCCAGGAGTTCGCTGGCTACGCCGCCCAGGTCGCGCTCGGCCAGGAGCGGGTTCAGGCGGCGCTCGCGCATGTGGGCCAGATCCCCCTCGGCGGGACCGCGACCGGCACCGGGCTGAACACCCATCCGCGCTTCGCCGAGAAGGTGCGCGCCCGCCTGCGCAAGGAATCCGGGCTGCGCGAGATCGCGCCGCCCGCGGACCCGTTCGAGGCTCAGGCCAACCGGGACGCGCTGGTCGAGCTGTCGGGCGCGCTGAAGGTGATCGCCGTGTCGCTTACCAAGATCGCAGGCGACCTCGCGCTGATGGGCTCGGGTCCGCGCGCGGGTCTCGCTGAGCTCTTCCTGCCCGAGCTGCAGAAGGGCTCATCGATCATGCCGGGCAAGGTCAACCCGGTGATCCCCGAGGTCGTCCTGCAGGTGTCCGCCCAGGTGATCGGGAACGACACCGCGATCACGATCGGCGGCTTGCAGGGCCAGTTCGAGCTCAACGTCCGGATCCCGCTGATCGCCCGCAACCTCTTGCAGTCGCTTCAGCTGCTCGCCAACGCCGCGCGGGTGTTCGCCGCGAAGTGCATCGACGGAATCAGGGTCAACCGCGCCCGGACCGACGCCCTGGCGCAGGCCACGCTCGCGGTCGCGGCCGCGCTGAACGGAGCGATCGGCTACGACCGCGGGACCGCGATCGTCCAGAAGGCCACGAGCAGCGGCCGGCCGCTGCGCGAGGTCGCGCTCGAGGAGGGCGTCGACGCGAAGCTGTACGACGCGACGATCGACCTGCGCCGCATCGCCCGCGGAAACCGCAGTTAGCGGGCCGGCCCGGAATTCAGTCGGAGCGGATCTCGGGGCGGATCTATTTCTGCGCGAGCGCTTTGTACAGCCCCGCGACCGCGCCGACCGCGGGCTTGGCGCCGCCGCCGTAAGTGAACAGGCCCTTCTGGTCGAGCCCTTCGATCAACTTGACGCGCGGCAGAACTCCATGGATCGAGCCGCCGGCGAAGGTCGGGTTGAGGGCATAGTCGCGCAGCAGGTAGATGAACATGCCGCTGAGCTTGCGGTCCGCCGCGTAGAGCCGGATGTGGCGCTCGAGCAGCTGCGACTGGTAGCCATAGCTGCCTGGGCTTCCGGGCGGATTCAGCCCGTTGGATTCAGCGCCAAACTCGCTGATCACAAGGACCCTGCCCGCGAACGTGCGCTGCATCGCGGCCAGACGCCGCGAGATTTCGGCGCTCACCACGGCCGGCGCGTTGTGCGGGTGGTCATACCACCCCGAGTAGTCGGTCTCGGCGATCGCGTCGAGCCCGCGGTACAGAGCTCCGGGATGCGTCGGCGGGTGGTCGCCCCACACGTCGACAGCGACTATCCGCGTGGGGTCGTGTTCGTGCAGCCAGCGCGTCATCGTCTGTACGTAGGAGACCTCCGCGCTGTCGCGACCGTTGTTGGCGACCTCGTCCACGAGGTTCCACGCGAAGATCGATGGGTGAAGCTCAGCCGCGATCGCCGCCGTGCGGGCCTGATTCTCCGCGCTCGCCAACAGCGCCGGCGTGGTCGAGTACCAGTTGCCCGCGCCTTCGACTGGGCCGATGCCCTGCCACACGAGCAGCCCGGCCGCGTCGAGCCGTTCCAGCAGCGCCGGGTCGAGCGGGTGCTGAGTGCGGACGGCGTTCGCCCCGATCTCCTTGAGCTCACGCACGATCGTGTTCTCGTCGGCGGGCGTGAGCGCGTCGCCGCGGCCCAGCGCGTCCTCCTGGATCGTCGCGCCGCGCAGCAGCAGAGGCTGCCCGTTGAGGTACACGTGCCCGCCATGCCAGGTGATCTGGCGCAGACCGACGCGCGCGGAGAAGCTGCTGTCGGCGCCCGACGAGAGCGTCAGTTCATACAAGTTCGGACTGCCTGGCGCCCACAGCGCCGGTTCGGGCACGTTTACGGTCGTGCTCACCCGCGCGGCCTGGCCCTGGCCGAGGACCTGTTCTGGAAAGCGCAGAGGGATCGTCTGCGTGCCGCGCGTGAGCGCCCCTTCGGGGAGGATCGCGCGCCCGGCGGCGCCGTCGTTACGCACCTGGACGCTGACCGTGACCCTCGCAGTCGTCGCTGGGCCGGCGCCTGGCGCGCCTTGCGGCAGCGTGGTCGCGATCGCCGGGTCCGACAGGTCGCTCGCGCCGAGCTCGCGCACGTTGACCTCGCCGTCGAGCCCGCCCCAGTTGAACCATGTCCGATGGAAGCCCTCTTTGGCCTGCGCTTCCGGATCGCGCCAGTCGACGCGGACCACGAGCGTATGCGCCCCCGCCGCGAGTTGCGGGCGCAGTTCGAACGGCAAATAAAAGCCCCGGTGCGAGCCGAGCGCATGTCCGTCGACCCAGACGTTTGCCTGGAGGTTGGCCGACGTGAATGTCAGCGCATAGGCGCCGGCGCTCGGCGCGTTGAAGGTCGTGCGATACCACGCCACCGAGCCTTGGTAGCTGGCTTGCGCCGCGCGTCCGCTGTAGGGCAACGGGCTGACGACGTTCGGGACGCTCACGCGAGTGCCGCTGAAGCCGCCCTTCTGCCAGCCGAGCCGCAACCCGCGGTTGGCGGAGTCCTTGCGCAGCGTCCAGCTGCTCAGCTGGGTCCGGTTGGCCGCTCCGGCGGCGAGTAGCGAGCCGCCCGGCGGGCTCGTCGCCGCGGGCACGGCGCTGGCCAGCGCGGTGCAGGCCGCGAGCGCGATCAGCGCGATCTTTCTGGGGTGGGTGCGGAGCACAGTCGCTGTCAGCGGGGCCGCCGCGGCAGCCCGCTCTGAGATGTCGAGATGCATCTGCTTGAACAGCATCGGCGAGCGATCAGAGCGGCGCTTTGGCGAAGGCCTGCGCGTCCGCGGCGTGCGCCTGCGCGCGCATCCGCTCCAGCAGCAGACGCGCGCCCGCCTTGGACAGAGGTTCGTTGAGATTGCCGCACTTCGGGGATTGCACGCAGGACGGACAGCCGTCGGCACAGCCGCAGCCCGAGATGAGGTGCAGCGCATCCCGGCACAGCTCCTCGAAGCGGGCGAACGCCGTGCGGGTGATGCCGACTCCGCCCGGGTGCCCGTCGTAGATGAAGATCGTCGGAGCGCCGGTCTGCGGGTGCAGGTTGGTGGAGAGCCCGCCGATGTCCCAGCGATCGCACATCGCGATCAGCGGCAGCACCGCGATCTGGGCGTGCTCGGTCGCATGCAGCGCGCCGAGCAGCGACTCGAGCGGGATGATCGGCTCATCCCGCGCCGCCTGCGGCTGGGCACCGGCGAGCTGGCCGGCGTTCAGCTCGAACCACAGGGCCTGCGTCTGAAAGCTCGTTTCGGGCAGGTCCAGCGCGACGAGGTCGACCAGGGCATGGTCTGACAGGCGCTTGCGCTGGTAGGCGAGCACGGTCTCCGTGACGGATACCTCGCCGAAGCTGAGGCGCACGCCGAGCGTCTCGCGACGATCGAGCAGCCGCTCGACGGTCGTCTGCGTCTCGCGCTTGGGCTGGGTGTACCAGTCGCCGTCGAACGGCACGACCAGCGCGCGGCGGTGGGGCAGGTCCAGGTCGCGCACCTCATATGAGCGACCCTGGTGCAGGTAGATCGCGCCCGCGTGCACGGTCGCGTGGGCGCGGGCCGCCTCGGTGTGGCCGATCAGCTCGCCCGTGCTGAGGTCGACGATCGCGAAGCTGTCGGGCGACGCGGAGCGCAGTGAGACGTCCGCGGCCGGGTAGCGGTCGGCGCGGCGCGGCACGTAGGCCTCGGCGCCGCCGACCCCGGCGCCGCGCGCGGGGCGCTTGCGCAGCTGCCCGGCGCTCACCAACTGCTCAGCGGCCGCCTCATAGCGCGCGCCGAGGAACTCCGCGTCGGCGCTTTCGAGCGGACCCTCGTGCGCCGCGCAGAGCATGTGCGCGCGGTAGACGTACGGACTCTCGTGATCGAGGATCGCGGCCTCGACGGGCCGCTCGAGGAACTCGTCTGGATGGCGGCAGAAGAACTGGTCCAGGGCGTCCTCGCCGGCCACGTACATCGCCAGGCCGCGGCCGCGACGGCCGGCGCGCCCCCACATCTGGCGCAGCGACGCGACCGTGCCGGGAAAGGTGACCACGACCGCCGCGTCGAGCTCGCCGATGTCGATTCCCAGCTCGAGCGCGTCGGTCGTGATGACCGCGCGCAGCTCGCCGCGGGTCAGGCGGCCCTCGAGCTCGCGGCGCTGCTGGGGCGTGTAGCCGGAGCGGTAGGGTGCGACCTGGCCGGCCAGCTGCGGACGGTCGCAGCGCTCGAGCTCCTGGACGACCAGGCGGCTGAGCAGCTCGACCCCCTTGCGTGACTTCATGAAGCAGATCGTCCGAGCGCCCTCGCGCACCAGCCGGGCGAGCAGCTCGGCCGCCTCGACGATCGCCGAGCGGCGCTTGCCGAGCGCCTCGTCGGTCAACGGCGGGTTCCACAGCGCGATCCGCCGCCCGGGCGCCGGCGCGCCATCGGAATCGACCAGCGCGAAGTCCTCCAGGCCCGTGAGCCGCTCGGCCAGCTCCAGCGGGTTCGCGATCGTCGCCGAGGTCAGCAAAAAGCGCGGCTCGGTGCCGTACGCGGCCGCGATCCTGCGCAGCCGCCGCAACACGCAGCCCACGTGCGAGCCGAACACGCCCCGGTACACGTGGGCCTCGTCGATCGCGACGACCGCGAGATTCGCGAACAGCTCGGCCCAGGCGGCGTGATTGGGCAGGATCGCGAGATGCAGCATGTCGGGATTGGTGAGCACCACGTTGGCCTTGCGGCGGATGTCGGCGCGGGCCTCGCGCGGGGTGTCGCCGTCATAGATCGCCGGGTGTACGCGCTTGCTCAGCGCGAACGCGTGCAGCGCGCGGGCCTGGTCCTGGGCGAGCGCCTTGGTCGGATACAGATACAGCGCTCGCGCGCGCGAATCACGGCAGAGCACGTCCAGCGTGGGCAGGTTGAAGCACAGAGACTTGCCCGACGCCGTCCCCGTCGTGACGATCGTCGGCCCCGCCCAGGCGCAGCGCAGGGCGCGCTCCTGGTGGCAGTACAGGCGATCGATCCCGGCGCGGGCGAGCGCCGCCAGCAGCTCGGGGTGAAGCTCCGCCGGGGCGTCCACGAGGCGCGCCCGTTGGCGCCCTTCGCGGGCCTCGCGCACGAGTCGCGCGTCCGCGCGACCGTCGTGCAGCAGCTCATGCCAAGGCTCGTGCCTGCGCGGTTGGCCGCCAGTGGGTCGTCGAGCGGTCGCGGCGGAGGATTCGCTGGGCACGTCTTGCGATAGTAGAGCGATGGCCCTCGCACCCGCCGCCGAGCGCTGGTCGCAAACGCGCAGCTTCCATCATTCGCGCTACTCGCCCGCTCAGATCGCCGCGGCGCGCTCCGAGCGGCAGCTCGGCGTGTCGGTCTGCCTGCCGGCGCGCGAGTGCGCTGAGACGATCGGCGGGATCGTCGCCGTGCTCGCACAGCTGCGGGCGCAGGGCGCGATCGATGAGATCGTCGTGGTGGACGCCGGCTCGGCGGACGGCACCGCCGCGATCGCAGAGCGCGAGGGCGCGCAGGTTTGTCAGGAGGCCCAGCTGATGCCCGAGCTCGGTCCCGTGCTCGGCAAGGGCGACGCGATGTGGCGGGTCCTGCCCGCGCTCGGCGGCGAGATCGTCTGCTACCTGGACGCGGACACGGCCGGCTTCTCGGCGCACTACGTCGCGGGCCTGCTCGGACCGCTGGTCTGCGAGCCCGACACGATCGCGTTCGTGAAGGCGTTCTACAGGCGTCCGTTCGAGCAGGGAAGCGTCTCGCTTCAGAACGGCGGAGGGCGCGTCAACCACCTGCTCGCGCGACCCGCGCTCGAGCTCTTCTATCCGCAGCTCGCCGGTGTGCGCCAGCCGTTGGCGGGGGAGGTCGCCGCGCGGCGCGATTTGCTCGAGCGAGTGCCGTTTGCGGCCGGATACGGGATCGAGATCGCGATGCTGATCGACGTCTGGCGCGAGGTCGGGCTGGCCGGGATGGCGCAGGTCGATCTCGACGAGCACCGCAACCGCCACCAGCCGCTCGCCGCGCTCGCACCGATGGCTCAGACAGTGCTGGCGGTGATCGCGCGCCGCATGGTTGAAGAGGGCAGGCTGGCCGGCGTCGAGCTCGCAGATCCGGTGCTCGAGCGCCCGCCGCTGGCCGCGGCCCCCGCGGCCCGGTGAGCCCGAGGCGCCGCCGGCGATGAGCGCGAGGTGCCGTAACCGTTGAGCGCAAGGTGTCTGTACCTGGATCTCGACGGCACGCTGCTCGGGCAGGGAGCGTCGCTGCTGCACGACGGCGAGGGCCGGGTTTCGCTCGCGGGCGTGCGCGCCGTGCAGGCGTGCTTGCGCGCCGACGTGGAGGTCGTGCTGATGTCCGGACGACGGCGCGGCCCGGTGCAGGAGGACGCGCGCTTGCTGGGGCAGGACGCGTTCATCTTCGAGGCCGGCGCCTGCGTCGTGCTCGGCGGCGGGTCGAAGCTCGGGGGCGAGGAGCACTGGCTGACCGGGGATCTGCTCCCGGGCGAGCTGACGATCGCCGAACAGATCGGACGCTCTGGCGCGCCCGAGCTGCTGCTCGAGCGCTACCGCGGCCGGCTCGAGTACCACGAGCCGTGGCACGTCGGGCGCGAAGTCTCGCACCTGTTCCGCGGGCTGGTCGACGCCGCGGAGGTCGATGCGGTGCTCAGCGAGCACGGCCACGGGGATCTGCGGATGGTCGACAACGGCGTCGTCAGCCGCCGCTCGCCCGCGCTCGCTCAGCTCGAGCACGTGCGCGGCTACCACCTCGTGCCGGCCAGCGCCTCGAAGGCGGCCGCCGTGGCGTTTCACCGACGCGCTCGCGGCTACGACCGCGCGCAGACTTTCGCGGTCGGCGACTCGCGCGAGGATCTCGCCTGCGCGGAGCACGTGAGCGTCTTCTGGCTGGTCGCAAACGCGATCCGCCGCGACCCCTCGATGCGCGAGGCGATCGCGGCCTATCCGAACGTAAGGGTCAGCGAATCCGCTCACGGGGCGGGCGTTTACGAAGCGGTCGTGAGCACGCTCGTGACCGGCTGAAGCGCGCGCTTGGCCGCCTTGAGCGGGCGCTCTGCCCGGACGCGAGCGCGAGCCGGGCGCCGCGCGCGGCTCGTGCCGGCACAGCCATCGGGAATAGGGTCCGATTATTACGTCGAGAAAAGACGAGGCAAATTTGATATAGATGGCTCACCCAAGTTCGGGTATGATGCATTCACCGGTCGTCTAGTCAGGGAGAGCGCCGAGCGTGCTGATCGACCACTCGTATCGCCGAGCCGTTGCGTCTGTGATGATGGATATGCCCCGAAACGGGGGTGGGGTGGAGCGGCAACCGGCGGGCACCGCCTTCTTCGTCGAGTTCGAGTACGCCTGGAACGCACGTGCGATCTACGCGGTCGCGCCGCGCCACGTGATCGAGGCCGGCGAGCTCAACGGCGCTCGCGCGCTGTTCCTGCGCGTCGCCGACGGGGCGGGCGTGCAAGACATCAAAATGCCCCCCGAGGGGTGGGTGCCCCACCCATCGACCGATGTCACGGTCGCCAGGGTGGACGTGCCAGCCGGGCTGGACCTGCACGCCTATCCACAGGATTCGCTCGTCTCGCCGAAGGATCGCAAGGGGCTGATGCCGGTCGGCGAGGGCGATGAGGTGTTCATCGTGTCGTTGTTCTCGCACCTGCAGCACCAGGGCCACGTCCTGCCGATCATCCGCTTCGGCAACATCGCGCTGATGCCGCAGGAGCCGATCAAGACGAAGATCAGCGCGGCCAAGGGCGCGCCCGAGGTCGCCGTCACGGCCTACCTGGTCGAGGCGCGTTCGTGGGGCGGTCAGAGCGGATCGCCGGCATGGGTGTACTTCCCCGCCGCGCGTGATGCGAGCCGCGAGGAGATGGTCGGCTCCAAGCCGCTGCTGCTCGGTTTCGTGCAGGCCCACTATCCGGCCGAGCCGGGCGAGGATTTCTTCTTCGGCGACCTCGCCGGGGGTGACAACGTGGGCTCGGTGGCGCTCGCGGCCAACGCGGGCATCGCGATCGTCGTGCCGACCGAGAGCATCGTCGAGGTCCTGATGAGCAAAGCGCTCCAGGATGAGCGGGAAAAGCTGCGCGACGAGCGTAAGGCCAAGCAGCCGACGCCGCCGTTGCTGTTCAAACAGGCGCCCGCAGGCGAAGACGTGTTTGAACGGATCGAGGACCTGACGCGCAAAATCGTCAAGGTCCCGAAGTCCGAAGTGGACAAGAAACGCAAGCGCACGAGCGCGAAATCTGGCGAGAAGGCCCCCGCCGAGAAGGCCGCCCAGAAAAGCGAGAAATCCAGCCGCGACTAGCGCGAGGCGGCGCGACCGGCGCGACGCGCCGGGGGTGCGCGCCCGGGCGAGAGCGATCGACCCGGAAGGGCCTCCCGCGAGTGCGGGCCGGAGACGTTGCGCGGGCGGACCGTTCTGCGCGCGTCGCGGCCTTCGCCCCCGCGCGGCGCCTGCGCGACAGGCGCGTCGCCGGACAGCAGGAAGCTGTCGGTCTGCATCGCGAGGCGGATGCGTTGCAGCATGAACCAAGCGGACTTCTGGGTGACCCCGAGCAGACGCGCCAGCTCGTGCGAGCTGATCGCGTGCCGGGAGTTCGCGCTCAGCAGCAGCGCCGGCAGCCACTTGTCGAGACCCAGCGGCGAGTCCTCGAAGATTGTCCCGAGCTTGACCGAGTACTGCTTCTTGCAGCCCTTGCACTTCCAGACTCTGCGCGTCGTCAGATACGAGTGCTCGGCGCAGCCGCACCGCGGACAGACCGGGCCGTTGGGCCAGCGCAGCCGCGCGATGAACTCGGTGCAGACGTCGAGATCCGAGAAGTAACGGATCGCGTCGAGCAGTGTCTTGGGGCGCGCTGCGGGCTCCATGTGGTGAGTCTACTACCTCGCATTTTCAAGCCCCGGTGCCTCAAGTATATTGGCCGCTTCGGGTCCAGACGCGGGCCCAGACGCGCCGCCAAAAGCCCGGCTGCGGGCGCCTGCGCCACCGCGCCGGCGGAGGCACGGTCGCGCGGACGAGCGCGACCCAGTCGCCCAGCGGCAGCTCGCCGGAGATCAACCGTCCGAGCGCGCCTGTGACCGGCGCGTCGACGCCCGCGCGCTCCAGGGCGCGCCCGAGCAGCGGCACCGACTCGAGCGACTCGACCGCCTGGCCGATCTCGGCGGGGATCTGCCGCGCGGGCACGCCGGCCGCGAGCAGTTCGCCGGCGCGCCGGTTGCGGCTCTCGGGCGCGAGCGCCGTCGCCACCAGGTCGCCCGTGCCGGCGAGCCCGATCAGCGACTCCGGGCGCGCGCCGAGTCCCTCGGCGAAGCGCCAGACCTCCGCGAAGATGTGTCCGGCGGCCGCGCCCGCTGCATTTAGCCCCTGCGCCTGGGTCGCGCCGGCGGCGAGCGCCGCGGCATTCTTCGCCGCGCCCGCCAGCTCGACGCCGATCGGGTCATTCGATCGCTCGCACACGACACCCGCGCGCGTCAAGACCGACGCAAGCGCGCTCGCGAGCTCCTCCTCGTCCGACGCTGCGACCAACGCGGCGCCAGCATCGACCATCTCCTGAGCGTGCGCCGGGCCGCCCACGCAGGCCACGCGGCTCGCTGCGAAGCGCGTGCTCAGCAGCTGCGTCGGAGGCACGCCGTCGGGGGGCACCAGGCCCTTGGCCACCGACACGATCGCGGCGCGCGGGTCGAGCCCCGCCTCCTCGAGCCCCGCGATCACCTCGCCCACAGCGCGGGACGGTACCGCGATGAACACGAGGTCCGCGCGCGAGACGCCCGCCTGGGTCGGCTCGATGCGCAGCTGCGCGGGCAGCTCCACGCCCGGCAGGTAGGCGCGGTTCTCGCGCTCGGACTCGAGCAGAGCGGCCTGCTCGGGGGTGCGCGCCTGCAGCGTCGTGCGCAGGCCGCCGCGGGCCAGCAGCACGGCGAGCGCCGTCCCGAACGAGCCCCCGCCGATTACCGTCGCCCGCCTCGGGCCCGTCGCCGGCAACATCAGCGTGCGCGGCACCCGGGCGCTCGGGCTCGGAGTAGGCTCCGGCTCGGTCATCTGATGAGCGAGCCTAGCGAGAGCGATACAGCCGCGACCTGGCGAAACTGGGCCGGCGATCAGCGCTGCTCGCCGTCGACGATCGAGAACCCCGCCTCGACCGGGCAGTTGGCGGAGGCGATCGCTCGCGCCGCCGCGCACGACCGCCGCGTGCGCGTCGCCGGAAGCGGCCACTCATTCAGCGAGATCGCGCTCGCCGACGACGTGCAGCTGCGCCTGGACCGTCTCACACGGGTGCTCGACGTCGACCGCGGCTCGGGACTCGTGCGCGTGCAGGGCGGCATCACGATCCACGAGCTCAACCTGCGGCTGGCCGAGCACGGGCTCGCACTGGAGAACCTCGGCGATGTCGACGTGCAGACGATCGCCGGCGCGATCTCGACGGCGACGCACGGTACAGGTGCCCGCCTGCGCAACCTCTCATCGCAGGTCGACGCGCTCACGCTGGTGCTCGCCGACGGCTCGACCCTGGACTGCGCCGACGCGCTCGACGCGGACGTCTTCCGCGCCGCGCGAGTCTCGCTCGGCGCGCTCGGTGTGATCGCCGAGGTCACGTTGCGCTGTGTTCCCGCCTTCACCCTGCGCGGGGTCGACGCGCCGAGGCCGCTGGACGAGATGCTCGCGCGCTTCGATGAGCTCGCGCTGGCCAACGAGCATTTCGAATTCTTCGTCTTCCCGCACGCCGCCGTCGCGCTGACGCGCACCAACAACCGCACCGATGCGCCGCCGCGCCCGCGCGGACGGCTGTCCGCCTATGCAAACGACATCCTGCTCACCAACTACGCCTTCGCGCTGTGCTGCCGCGCAAGCAGGCGTTTCCCAGCGTGCATCCCGCAGATCAACCGTCTCGTGACTCGTCTGGCAGACTCGAGCACGCGCGTGGACCGCTCGGATCGCATCTTCACGAGCCCGCGGCTCGTGCGCTTCACCGAGATGGAGTATGCGCTTGCGCGCGAGGCCACGCCCGAGGCGGTCCGGCGCGTGCTCGAGCTCGTTCGCGAGCGCGGCTTCGCCGTGCCGTTTCCGATCGAGGTGCGCACGGTCGCCGGCGACGACGCCTTCCTGAGCACCGCCTGCGGCCGCGATAGCGGTTACGTGGCGGTGCACATGTTCGAGGGCATGCCCTGGCAGGAGTACTTCGGCGCCGTCGAGGAGATCATGGACGAGCTCGATGGCCGCCCGCACTGGGGCAAGCGCCACTCCCAGAGCGCCGCCACGCTGCGCCCGCGCTATCCCGACTGGGATCGCTTCCAGGCCGTACGCGCCCGCCTGGATCCGCACGGACGCTTCGCCAACGCCTGGACCGATCGCGTCCTCGGACCGCCGTCCGCCTGAGGTCCGGTCGATGGCCGATGTCGAACTACAGCGCCTCGAACGCGCGACCGCCGAGCTCGACCCGCCGTTCGCGCTCGTCGATCTCGACGCGTTCTGGGCCAACGCCGCGGCACTCGAACGTCGGGCCGCGCCCAAGCCGATCCGCCTGGCGAGCAAGTCGCTGCGCTGCCGCGAGCTGCAGCAGCGCGTCCTCGCCCGCGCGGGTTTTCGGGGAACGCTCGCCTACACGCTGCCCGAGGCGCTGTGGCTGGCCGAGCATGGCTTCGATGACCTGCTCGTCGCCTACCCGACGGCCGATCGAATCGCGCTGCGCCAGCTCGTCGCGCTCCCGGCCGCGCGACCGGGTGTGCGCATCGCGGTCATGGTGGACAGCGTCGCTCAGCTCGCGCAGATCGAAGCCGCCCGCGCCGCCGAAGGCGAGGTCGCGCGCGTGCCCGTCTGCATCGATCTCGATGCCGGCTACCGGATGCTCGGCGGGCGGGTGCGCGTGGGCGCGAAGCGCTCGCCCGTGCACACGCCGGCGCAGGCGGTGGCGCTCGCGCGCGCGATTCTCGCCCGCGACGGCCTCGAGCTCGTGGGGATCATGGCCTACGAGGCCCAGACCGCCGGACTCGGCGACGCGCCGCCGGGTCGGCCGTTGCGCTCGCTTGCGATCCGCGCGCTGCAGTCGCTGTCCGTGCGCGAGCTCGCCGTCCGCCGCGCCGCGGCTGTCGCGGCCGTGCGCGAGCTCAGCCCGCTCGAGCTCGTCAACGGCGGCGGGACCGGCAGCCTGCACCTGACGGCGCGTGAGCCGAGCGTCACCGAGGTCACCGCTGGCTCGGGCCTCTACGGCCCGCTGCTGTTCGACTCCTATCGCTCATTCCAACCGCGCCCCGCGGCGCTGTTCGCGCTGCCCATCGTCCGCCGCCCGGGCCCCGGCGTAGTCACCGCGCTCGGCGGCGGCTACCTCGCCTCCGGTCCGGCCGATGCCGCGCGCCTGCCCAGACCGCATCTGCCGGACGGCCTGCGCCTCGATCGCCAGGAGGGCGCCGGCGAGGTGCAGACCCCGCTGCTGGGATCCGCCGCTGAGCGCTTGCAGGTGGGCGACCGCGTGTGGTTTCGTCACGCCAAGGCCGGCGAGCTGTGCGAGCGCTTCACCGCGCTTCACCTGCTCGCGGGCGATCGCGTGGTCGAGCAGCTTCCGACATACCGCGGAGAGGGACAATGCTTTCTGTGAGTAGCGAGGCGCTCGACGCTCCACCGGTCGCGATCGAAGGCACGCTGCGCGAGGTCGTGGAGACGCTCGCGCCGCTCGATCGCGCGCCCTGTTCGCCGGGGGAGCGGGTCGCGGCCGAGTGGCTGCACGAGCGCCTGGGGTCGCTCGCGGGCGTCGAGGCCGAGCTCGAGGTCGAGCCGTCCTGGGGCACCTTTCCTCCGACCGCGACCGGGCTCGGGCTGACGGGCGCGCTCGGCGCGCTGCTGACGCTGCGCGGGCACCGGCTGCTCGGCGGGCTGCTCGCCTGCGCGACGTTCGCCGGGATCGTCGACGAGGCCGACAACGGGCCTCGCATCCTGCGCCGCGCCGTGCGCCGCCGGCGCAGCACGGTCAACGTGATCGCCCGCGCCGGAGACCCGCAGGCTCCGAGGACACTGGTCGTGATCGCGCATCACGACGCGCCCCAGACGGGTGTCGTGTTCGACCAGACGTTCCAGCGCAAGCTCTACGAACGCGCGCCCGCGGTGATCGAACGCTTCAAGACGCCGCTCCCGCAGTGGTGGCTGGGCCTCGCCGGCCCGTTGGCGACGCTGCTCGGCGGCCGGCGCCGGCGCTTGGGCGCTCGCACGGGACTGGTCCTCGGCCTGCTCGGCACGGCGCTCGTCGCCGACGTGTGGCGCAGCCAGACCGTCCCCGGCGCCAACGACAACCTGTCCGGCGCCGCCTGCCTCGTCGCGATCGCCGAGCTGCTGAGCGAGCGCCCGATCTCCGGTCAGCGCGTGTTGCTCGTCTCCTGCGGCGCCGAGGAGACGCTCCAGGACGGGATCCGCGCCTTCATCGCTCGTCACCGGCACGAGCTGGACCCGGGCAGCACGCGCTTTGTCAACCTCGACACGGTCGGCTCGCCCCACCTGGCGATGCTCGAGGCCGAGGGCCCGGTGCGCATGCACGAGTACGCCGGCCCGTGGTTGCGCGAGCTGCTCGCCGAGCGCGCCGTGGCGCTAGGCGTCGACCTGCAGCGCGGCTTTCGCGCGCGCGCCTCGACCGACAGCGTGATCCCCAGCCGCGCCGGCTATCCGACCGCGACGCTCATCTCGATGACCGACTGGCGCGCTCCCGCCAACTACCACCTGCCGAGCGACATACCCGCGAACCTCGACTACGGGACCGCCGCCGACGCCGCACGCCTCCTCTACGGAGTCGCGCTCGCCCTCGCTGCCGCGCCGGCGTAGTCAGGCCAGGCGCGCGAGCGTTCGCCCGGCAGCGCTCAGCCCGCGCGCGTGCCGCGCGGTGAGGATCAGCTGAAGATCGAGCAGGCGCGCGTCGAACGCGTCGAGCCCGCTCTCGCCCGCGATCGCGTATGCCGGCACGCCGGCCTGGCGCGCGCGCGTGGCGATCTCAAACGCGGCGCTCGTTCGCAGCGTCTCGCGATCCAAGCGCACCGCCGCGACGACGAGCGCGCGCGCGCGGTGCATGCGCTCGTCGAAGGCTAGCGCGTCGAGCGAGCGAGCGAGCGCATCCGCGGAACGGCGCTCCTCGATCGCGCACACGTCGGGCGCAGGCCGGCCAGCCGCCGACACCCCGTTGGCGATCGCGTCGGCCACCTGCAGGGCGTCCAGCCGCGGGCCGAAGCGGCACGACGCGATCAACAGCGTGTCCGGTAGCAGCATTGCGATAGGGCATCCTTTCAGGGATGAGCGCACGCCAGGAGCGGGTCACGATCGAGGTCCGCGGGCAGCCGATCGCGATCAGCAACCCCGCGAAGGTGTTCTTTCCCGAGCGCGGCTTCACCAAGCTCGATCTTCTCGACTACTACCTCGCTTGCGAACAGGCGGTCGTGCGCCATCTGCGCGAGCGCCCCACGGTGCTCAAGCGCTGGGTCGACGGCGTAGCGGGCGAGCCGTTTTTTCAGAAGCGCGTCCCCGAGAGCGCACCCGAGTGGCTGCAGACGACGACGGTCACATTTCCGAGCGGCCGCCACGCGCGCGAGCTGGTGGTGGTCGACGGCGCTCACCTCGCGTGGGGGGTGAACCTCGGCGTGATCGACTGGAACCCCTGGCCGGTTCGCCGCGCCGACCTCGACCATCCCGACGAGCTGAGGGTCGACCTCGACCCCGGCCCGGGCGTGCCGTTCGCGGAGGTGCGCGAGGTCGCGCTCGGCGTGCGCGAGGTCCTCGTCGAGCACTCGCTGCGCGGCTATCCGAAGACCTCAGGCTCACGCGGGATGCACATCTATGTGCGGATCTTGCCCGAGCAGGGTTTCTCCGAAGTGCGCCGGGCGGCGCTCGCGCTCGCGCGCGAGGTCGAGCGCAGGATGCCCGGTCGCGCGACCAGCCGCTGGTGGAAGGAGGAACGCGAAGGCGTGTTCATCGACTACAACCAGAACGCTCGCGACCGCACGATCGCCTCCGCCTACTCCGTGCGCGCCGTCGCAGACGCGCGCGTCTCGTGCGCGCTCGAGTGGGACGAGGTTGCGGATGTCGAGCCGGCGGACCTGCGCATCGACACGGTGCCGCAGCGGCTGCGCGACCGCGGCGATCCATCCGCGACGATCGATGACGATCCGGCCTCGCTCGATTCGCTGCTCGAGCTCGCCGCGCGCGACGAGCGCGAGGGACTGGGCGACGCTCCGTGGCCGCCCCACTTTCGCAAGCAGCGCTCCGAGCCCCCGCGCGTACAGCCAAGCCGCGCCCGCAAGGACCGCGCACGATGAGCCTGCCGCTTACGCCACCGGTCACTCCTGCGCTCGCCCTCTCGCGCAAGGAGCTGCCGGTCGGCGAGGATTTCACCTACGAGATCAAGCTCGACGGCTTTCGCTGCCTCGCTTTCGTCGACGGCGAGGACGTCTACCTGCAGTCGCGCGGGGCAAAGCCGCTGCAGCGCTACTTCCCCGAGCTGACCTTCCCGTCAGGGCGCTACGTGCTCGATGGCGAGATCGTGATCCGCGACGACTCGGGCCATGAGGAGTTCGACGCGCTCCAGCAGCGCATCCACCCGGCCGAGTCGCGCATCAAACTGCTCTCCGCGGAGATCCCCGCGACCTATGTCGCGTTCGACCTGCTCGCCCGCGCCGATCAAGCGCTGCTTCAGCAGCCTTTCAACCGCCGCCGCGCGGCGCTGGAGCAGCTGCTCGCCGAAGCGCCGTTCGCCGACGCGCCCGTCGAGCTGATGCCGGCCACGACCGATGCGGACGGTGCGCGTCGCTGGCTGCGTGAGGCCGAGGGCGCGATCGCCAAGCGCAGCTCGGCTACGTATGAGCCGGGCAAGCGCACCGGTATGTTCAAGGTCAAGCGCGTGCGCACGATCGACGCGGTCGTCGCCGGCTGGCGCCCGGGCAAGGAGCCCGCTACGGTCGGGGCGCTGATCCTCGGCCTCTATGACGGGCCCGAGCTGCGGATCGTCGGTCACTGCTCGGGCCTGAGCGCTGCCGAGAAGCGCCGCCTCGTCGGGTTCCTCGCTCCGTTTGAGACCGGCGAGCGCGGCTCTGCCGATCCGAGCCGCTGGAGCTCCGGACGCGAGCTCGAGTGGGTCGCGCTGCGCCCCGAGCTGGTCGTCGAGATCGATTTCGACCACGTCTCAGCCGGGCGCATCCGCCACGGCGCCAAGCTCCGCCGCTGGCGCGAGGACAAGCCGGCGCGGGAGTGCACCTATGATCAGTTGCAGCAATGAGCACCGAAGGTGCGGTTAAGGGCGACTGGAGGTCGCCCGACTCGATCGCAGGCGCCAGCCGGACGGAGGCGCGAGCATGACCTCCCAAGGTGCAACGGCCGCGGAGGAGGAGTATCTGCAGATCCTGTTCTGGCTGCAGGAGGCAGGCCTGCCGATGACCGGCGCGAACGTCGCCCGCGCGATGCAGCTTTCCGCACCCACGGTCCACGAGATGGTCGGGCGCCTGGAACGCGACGGATATATCGAGCGCGGCCAGGACAGGGTCATCTCGTTCACGTCCGACGGCTCGGCCCACGCCGAGAGCATCGTGCGCCGTCATCGCCTGATCGAGCGCTTCCTCACGGATGTCCTGGGCGTGCCCTGGGACGAGGTGCACGAGGAGGCCGAGCGCCTGGAGCACGCGATGTCGCCGGTCCTGGAAGACCGCATGCTCGCGGCGATCGGCAACGCGAAGACCTGCCCCCACGGACACCCGATCGTCGCCGGCGAGCGCCTGCCGGGCGTCCCGCTCGCGGATGTCGCGGTCGGCGCCGAGGTCCGCGTGTTGCGCTTCGAGAACGAGGCCGAGGATCTGCTGCGCTATCTCAAGACCTCCGGCCTGGAGCCGGGCCTCGAGGCGACGCTCGCCGCGCGCGAGGACTCCGCGGTCGTGCTCGAGACCGCGGACGGCCGCCGCTGCACGCTGACCCCGTCGGTGGCCGAGACCGTCTCGGTGATCGCGGACCCTTCACCGCCGCCGCGCACCGCGCTTCCCGAGCAGCTTGTGCTGGGCCAGAAGTACGGTCGCTGACGCGCTAGAGCGACCTATACGCCGCGGCCAGCCGCCTGACGCCCTCGTAGATCTCCTCCGGGGTGACGCCCGAGTAGGCCAGCCTGAGCGCGTTCTCGCCGCCCTCCAGCATGAAGTCGCTGCCCTTGACGAACGCGACCCCGCAATCGGCCGCGGCTCGGTGCAGCGCGCTTACGTCGGTGCTGCGGGGGGGAGCGTCAGCCACATGAAGTATCCGCCCTGCGGCGGCACGAACTCGGCCTCTGGCAGCTCGCTGCGCAACGCGTCGGCGAGCGCGCCCGCGCGCTGCGCGAGCGCCGTCTTGACCGTCGCGATCGATCGGTCGACCGCGCCCGAGGCGCAGAACTCGAAGACGATCGCCTGCGAGACCATGTTCGGCGAGATGTACGTGTTGGTCGCGAGCTCAGCGACATCGGCAATCAGCTGCTTCTGCCCGACGAGGTAGCCGACCCGGATTCCGGGACACACGGTCTTCGAGAATGACGACGCATACACGACCCGCTCGGGGTCGGTCGAGAGCATCGTCGCAACCGGCTCGCCGGTGAACCGCAGCTCCACGTACGGGTCGTCCTCGAACACGACGAATCCGTGCTCGGACGCCAGCGACAACAGGGCCCTGCGCTTGGCCGCCGACAGGGTGTGTCCGGCCGGATTCTGGAAGTTCGGGATCACGTGGGCGAGCTTCGGCTTGGCGCGAGTCGGGCCCTCGAGCAGGCGTCCGAGCTCGTCGGTGTCGATCCCGTCGGGCTGCAGCTGCACCGCGTGGATGCGCGCGCCGCGCTTGCGCAGCGACAGCAGCGTGCGGTCGTATGTCGGGCGCTCGACGATGACTTCGTCGCCCGCGCCGACGAGCAGCTCGAACAGGAACGCGTCGGCCTGCATCGAGCCGTTGGTCACCAAGACATTCTCCGCCGCAACCCCGTGCTTGTTGGCGATCCACTCCCTGAGCTTCGGATAGCCGATCGAGGTCCCGTACGCGGTCGTCCCGCCCGGATCGTGCTCCAGCGCCTGCGCCGCCGCCAGCTTGAGTCCCTCCACGTCGACGATGTCCAGCGACGGGGCTCCCCGCGCGAACGAGATCGTCTTGACCGCTTGGCCGCTCGTAGCGCTCATCGCTGGCGCGAAGCTTATGCGTCCGAGCAGCCGGTCGTAGTCGCGGGTCAACTCTGCGGCCGTCCGCTCGAGACGCTCCCTGAACCGCAGCAGCTCCTGCGCCTCCGGGCCCGCCGCGACCGACGCCTGCGCGACCGCGCTTGGTTCGGTCCCGCGCTGCTGCTCGGGCGCGCGCTGCGGCTCGGGGGCGCGCTGCTGCTCGGACGTTTTCGAGTGCTCGGGCGCGCGCTGCTGCTGCGGCTCGCGCGGCTGCGCCTCGGCGGCGCCGGGCGCGCTGGTCCCGGCGCGGGCCTCCAAGGCCTCGTCGACCAGCCTTCCCGCGCCGACGGCTGCGAGCTCGCGCTCGAGCTCGCCGAGCTTGCGCTCGAGCTCGCCCAGGGTCTCTGCCATCTGCCGATCCACTATCAGGTCAAGCCTAGCGGCCGACAGGACGCTGCGACCGTGCCCGACCGGCGCTAGCCCGCCGCCGAGCTGGACGCTCCGCTGAGCGCGCCCACCGCGAGCTCCGCGACTTCCGTCGGGGTCCGGCCGACGCGCACGCCATGGGCTTCCAGCGCTTGCGCCTTGGCCTTGGCGGTGCCCGCCGAGCCCGACACGATCGCGCCCGCGTGGCCCATCTGCTTGCCTTCCGGGGCGGTGAACCCCGCGATGTAGCCGATCACGGGCTTGCTCACATGCGCCGCGATGTACTCGGCGGCCTCCTCCTCCGCGGAGCCCCCGATCTCGCCCGCGAGCACGATCAGCTCTGTCTGCGCGTCCGCCTCGAACAGCTCGAGCACGTCCACGAACGAGCTCCCCGGCACCGGGTCCCCGCCGATGCCCACGATCGTGCTGCAGCCGAAGCCCGCCTGTGCGATCTCGTTGCCGATCTGGTAGGTCAGCGTTCCCGAGCGCGAGACGACGCCGACGTTGCCCTGTTTGAAGAAAGCTGCGGGAATGATTCCCACGTTCGCCTTGCCGGGCGAGAGGATCCCCGGGCAGTTCGGCCCGATCAGCCGCGTACCGGGATGGTCGCGCTTGAGCGTGTTGTAGACGCGCAGCTCGTCGTGTGCCGGGATCCCCTCGGTGATCGCGACGACGAGCTCGACCCCCGCGGCCGCGGCCTCGAGGATCGAGTCCGCGGCGAATCGCGGCGGGACGAAGATCATCGCCGTGTTCGGCCGGGTGGCCCGCACGGCCTGCTCCCAGTCGTCGAACACGGCGATGCCCTCGAGATCCTGGCCGCCCTTGCCAGGGGTCACTCCCCCGACGACGTTCGTGCCATAGCGCCTGTTGTTGAGCGTGTGAAACGCGCCCTCTTTGCCGGTGATCCCGGCGACCGCGAGTCGCGTGTGCTCATCGACGAGGACCGACATCCGCTCAGGCCTCCGCCGGTGCGCCTGCCGAGGCGCGGGAGCCTTCTCCAGCGCGCCCGGCGGCGAGCGCGACGACCTTCTCGGCGGCCTCGCTCATCGTCTGCGCGGTGGCCACATGCGGCAGGTTTGCCGCGCGCAGCAGCTCGCGCCCCTGCGCGTCGTTGGTGCCGTCGAGCCTGACCACGAACGGGACCTTCGGCTGGATCTGGGCGAATGCGTCGATCAGCCCGCGCGCGACCTCGTCACAGCGCGTGATCCCCCCGAAGATGTTGAACAGCACCGCCTTGACCGCGTCGTTGGAGAGGATCAGCTCGACGGCCTGCTTGATCTTCGCGGCGTCCGAGCCGCCGCCTGCATCGAGGAAGTTTGCCGGTCTGCCGCCCGCCTGCGCGACCACGTCGAGCGTCGACATCACGAGACCCGCGCCGTTGCCGAGAATCCCGATGTCGCCGTCGAGTGCGACGTACTGCACACCCTGCTCCCTGGCTCTGCGCTCGATCGGGTCTTCGCCCTCGCGATCGGCGAGGCCCTGGCTGTCGGGATGGCGGTAGAGCGCGTTGTCGTCGAGCGTGACCTTGGCGTCGAGCGCTCGGACCTCGCGCTCAGGAGTGACGATCAGCGGGTTGATCTCGGTCAGCAGCGCGTCCTCCTCGCTCCAGACCTCGTACAGAGCGACGAGCGCGTCCGCGACCCGCTCGATCACGTCCTCCGCGGCGCCTCCTTCGGTGGCGATCTCGACTGCTTCGCGCCGCGACAATCCCGCCAGCGCGTCGACGTGGCGGCGGACCAGCTTCCCGGGGCTGTCCCGCGCGACCTGCTCGATCTCGACCCCGCCCTCGACGCTGAAGATCACCAGCGGCTGCTTGGCCGAGCGGTCGAGCAGCACGGAGGCGTAGTACTCGCTCGCGATGTCACTCGCGTGCTCGATCCACAGCGTCCGCACCGTATGACCGGAGATATCCATGCCGAGGATGTTCTCGGCGTGCTCTCGCGCCGCGGCCTCGTCGTCGGCGAGCTTCACACCCCCGGCCTTGCCGCGGCCACCGATCAGCACCTGCGCCTTGAGCACGACCGGGTAGCCGACCGCGCTCGCCGCGTCGAGCGCGCCGCGCACTGTCGTCGCAGTCTCGCCCCGGGACACCGCCAGCCCGCGTTTGGCGAACAGCTGCTTGCCCTGATACTCGAGCAGGTCCATCGCGGCGCGAGACTCTAGCCGAAAAGGCCCCTACCGCGAGCCGCCCTCGAGCGCATCCGCGGCGGGCGCTCAGCGTGTGCTCGCGCTCGGCCGCGTCGGGGCGCGCGAGCGCGCAGCCGCAGGGCATAATGCGCCGGCGATGCCCATCCCGAAGAACGTCACGTTTGTCACTTTTGACGTTTACGGAACGCTGATCGATCGGGACACCGGGGTCTACGAAGCGTTCGCCAAAGAGGCCGCTCGCGACGGCATCGAGATCGACCGCAACGAGTTGCTGGCGCTTGTCCGCGAGATCAGTCGCGAGATCGAGGCCGGCTCCTATGAGCTCTACGCGGAGGTCCTGCGGCGCACCGCGATCGAGGTGGCGCGGCGCTTGGACTGGCAGCTGGAGCCCTCCCGTTCGGGCTTTCTGCCCGACTCGGTGCAACGCTGGAAACCGTTCAAGGAAACCAACACCCAGTTGCAGAAGCTCGCAAAGAAATACAAGCTGGGCCTGCTCTCGAACATCGACGACAAGCTGCTCGGCCAAACCCGGCGGCACATCCCGATCGACTTCGACCTCGTCGTCACCGCCCAGCAGGTGCGCTCGTACAAGCCCGACCCGGCGCACTTCACCGAGTGCGCCCGGCGCATGGGCGGCAAGCGCGGCTGGGTGCATGTCGCGGCCAGCCACTACCACGATGTGGTGCCGTGCGTCAAACAGCGGATCCCGGTGATCTGGGTCAATCGCAACAAGCAGAAGCTCGACTCCTCCCAGCGCAAGCCGACCGCCGAGGTCCACAACCTGCGCGAGGCTGCGAAGCTGCTGGGCGCGCCCTGAGCGTGCGTGCATCGGCGCTGCACGCCGACGTCCTCGTCGCGACCAGCGCGATCCTGAGCGTCAACTGCGTGGTCGCGCGCGACGGCGCGGAGACGTTCGTGATCGACTCGCCGGTTCTCCCCGAGGAGCTTGGCGCGTTGCCGGCGTTCGTTCAGCAGGCACGCTTTCCCCGGCCCGGTGGGCTGCTGGCGACGCACGGCGACTGGGACCACCTGCTCGGCAGGCTCGCCTTTCCGGACCTCGCGCTCGGTTGCCCGGCGAGCACGGCAGCACGGCTCGCGGCCTCCCCGGGCGCCGCGCAGCGCGAGCTGCGTGCATTCGACGAAGAGCTGCTGATCGAGCGCGAGCGTCCGCTCTCGCTCGGCTCGATCCAGGCGCTGCCCGTCCCCGGCCGGTGCGCGCTCGGCGAGCGCGAGCTCGAGCTGCACGACGCGAGCGGTCACACCGGCGACGGCATGGCCGTCGTGATCCCGTGGGCGGGCGTACTCGTCGTCGGCGACTACCTCTCGCAGGTCGAGCTACCGCTGCTCGGCGACGGCGGATCGCTCGAGGACTACCTCGCGACGCTCGAGCGCCTGCGCGTGCTGGCGCGGGCCGCGCAGCACATCGTGCCGGGGCACGGGCCGTTGCTGAGCGCCGAGCAAGCCGAGCGAATCCTCGAGGAGGACCTCGCCTACCTGCTCGCGCTGCGCGACCGCGGCGCTCGCGCCGAGCTCCCCGCGGGTCGGCGCAACGCGGCCCAGCGGCGCCTGCACGGGGAGAATGTCAGTCGCCTGGCGGCGAGTTGATCGTCACGATCGGGTCCCCCGCACCGATCGGCGTGCCCTCGATGATCGGCAGCTCGGCGATCGTCCCCGCCTTGTGCGCGACGATCTCGTTCTCCATCTTCATCGCCTCGATGATGCACAGCAGCTGCCCCTCCTCGACGGTGTCGCCCTGCTTGACGAGCACCTTCCACATGTTCCCCTGAAGCGGTGACTGCAGCGTGTCCGGTCCGCCGCCGCCCGAGCGCTTGCTCGCAGACCGCTGCTCGCTCGAGCGCGGCGGTCGCCTGCGCGCCACGTCCGCCGCGCCGTTCATCGCGCCGGCGCCCGTCGACGGCGGGCCGAGCACGCGCACGTCGAAGCGCTTGCCCGAGACCTCGACCTCGTAGGTGCGCTCGACCTTCTCGAGCGCCTCGGCCGCGCTCGCGCCGGCGTCGCCAGCGGGCTCCGCGGGTGCGACAGCGAGCGTCTTCAGCCACTTGCGGTCCTCGATCAGGTCGCGGCAGGTCTCGCCGCGCGCCCACTGCTCGGTGGCGAGCAGCGCCTTGTGGAAGGGGATCAGCGTGCGCAGTCCCTCGAGCTGGTATTCGCCGAGCGCGCGCAGCATGCGCTGGGTGGCCTGCGCGCGGTCGGCGTCCCAGACGATCAGCTTGGCGACCATCGGGTCGTAGATCGGCGAGACCTCGCTGCCCGCGCGGACGCCCGTATCGACGCGCACGCCCGGTCCAGCCGGCTCGAGGTAGGAGCCGATCTTGCCGGGGGCCGGAGCGAAGTTCTTCGAGGCGTCCTCGGCGTTGATCCGGCACTCGATCGCGTGTCCGCGCAGTTCGACGTCCTGCTGGGCGTAGCTCAAGCGCTCGCCCGCGGCCGCTTTGATGCCCTCCTTGACAATGTCGATGCCGGTCGTCATCTCGCTCACGCAGTGCTCCACCTGCACGCGCGTGTTCATCTCCAGGAAGTAGTACTCGGCCTCGCCATCGTGCGTCGAGAACAGGCCCTCGATCGTGCCGGCCCCGACATAGTCGACCGCGCGCGCCGCCTCGACGCCGATCTGGCCGATCCGCGCCCGCAGCTCGGGCGTCACGATCCACTCGGGCGCAGGGCTCTCCTCGATCAGCTTCTGATGGCGGCGCTGAATCGAGCAGTCGCGCTCGCCCAGGTGGATCGCGTTGCCGTGCGTGTCGGCCAGGATCTGGACCTCGACGTGGCGCGGATCGGGCAGGTAGCGCTCGAGATAGACGGTCGGGTCGGAGAAGAACTTCTCGCCCTCCCTGCTCGCACCCGCGAACGCTCCCTCGAGCTCGTCCTCCACCAGCGCCACCCGGAAGCCCTTGCCTCCGCCCCCGCCCGCTGCCTTGACCGCGACGGGAAAGCCGATCTCCCGTCTGGCGATCTGAAGCGCATCCTCGGCGCTCGCAACCGGCTCGGTCGTCCCGGGCACGATCGGCACCCCGGCCGCCTGCATCAGCGCCCGCGCCTTGGTCTTCGAGCCCATCGCCTCGATTGCGCTCGCGGGCGGCCCGATGAAGACGATTGAAGCCTCCTCGCATGCCCGCGCGAACGGGGCATTCTCCGCGAGGAAGCCGTAGCCCGGATGGATCGCCTCGGCGCCCGCGCGTTTGGCAGCGTCGAGGATCTTGCCGATGCTCAGGTAGTTCTCCGCCGGCGGCCCGTCGCCCAGGTTGTACGCCTCGTCGGCGCGATCGACGTGCGGCGCGTAGCGGTCCTGCTCCGAGTACACGGCGACCGCGCCGACGCCGAGCTCGCCCAGCGCGCGCATGATGCGCACGGCGATCTCGCCGCGGTTGGCTACGAGAACCTTGCTGAACATCCGAGCCCGAACCCTAGCGGAGCACGACCGCTGCGCCGCGGGTTTCCCCTGCCGATCCGCCAGCCGAACGTGGCTTTCGGCCGAACCGGCCGCCCGGCGAGCGGGGAGCGCGAATCAGAAGTATCCGGCCTTCTTACGATCCTCCATCGCGGCCTCGGTGACGCGGTCGTCGGCGCGCGTCTCGCCACGCTCGGTGATGCGCGTCGAGGCGATCTCCGCCACGACCGCCTGGAGCGTGCTCGCCTGCGAGCGGACGCCGCCGGTGCAGCTCATGTCGCCGACGGTGCGGTAGCGGACGGTCTCGGTGAAGACCTCCTCGCCGGTCAGCAGCGTGACGTCCTCGTGCCAGGCATAGAGCATCCCGTCGCGCTGGAACACCTCGCGCTCGTGCGCGAAATAGATCACGGGAACATCGAGCTGCTCCTGGTCGATGTACTCCCAGACGTCGAGCTCGGTCCAGTTCGACAGCGGAAACACGCGCACGTGCTCGCCTTTGCTGATGCGGCCGTTGTAGAGGTTCCACAGCTCCGGGCGCTGGTTCTTCGGATCCCACTGGCCGAACTCGTCGCGGAACGAGAGCACGCGCTCCTTGGCGCGCGCGCGCTCCTCGTCGCGGCGCGCGCCGCCGAAGGCGGCGTCGAAGTCATGCTCGGCGATCGCGTCGAGCAGCGTCACCGTCTGCAGCCGGTTACGCGACGCGCGCGGACCCTTCTCCTCGACGACCCGGCCGCGGTCGATCGACTCTTGCACGCTCGCGACGATCAGCCGCTCGCCGAGTTCCGCCACGAGCCTGTCGCGGAACTCGATCACCTCCGGGAAGTTGTGCCCGGTGTCGACGTGCATCAGCGGAAACGGAAACGACGCCGGGCGAAACGCCTTCTCGGCGAGGCGCAGCAGCACGATCGAGTCCTTGCCGCCGCTGAACAGCAGCACCGGACGCTCGAATTCAGCGGCGACCTCGCGCATCACGTGGATCGCCTCGCTCTCGAGCGCACGCACGTGCGAGAGCTGAGAGCTCATCGCGACTTCCAGTTGTCCATAACCGTCAGCTCGTTATTCATAGTTCCCAGACACGACGTGCAAGCCGCACTCGGTCTTGTCGGTCCCCGCCCAGCGGCCCTCGCGTCCGGCCCCCGGCTGGGTGCAGGGAGCACAGCCGATCGACTCATACCCCTGATCGTGGAGAAGATTGTAGGGCAGATCGCGCTCGTGGATCCGCCGCCACAGGTCCTTGTCGGTCCAATGCGCCAGCGGGTTGTACTTGAGGATGCCGCGCGCCGCGTCTCGTTCGACGAGCTCGGTCGCAGCCCTGGTCGGGCCCTGCTCGCGGCGGACGCCGGTGATCCAGCTCTCCGCGCTGGCGAGCGCGCTCTCCAGCGCCGCTACCTTCGCCGCCGAGCAGCAGTGCTCGGGTCCGCTCCAGGGTTGCGTCGGATTGCTCGCATCAACCACCTCGATCGTCACTCCAAAGCGTTGCTCGAAAGCTCGCCACGTCTGCAGGGTTTGCTCGAACAGCACGCCGGTGTCGATCGTGACGATTCGGACAGCGTCCGCGGTGCCCTGGTCGAGTCGCACCAGCTCATCGATCAGCACGGACTCCTCCTTTTGGAAGGAGCAGAGCAGCACGGTCCGCTCGCCGTGGCGCGCGGCCTCGCGCAGCGTGTGCGTCAGGCTGAGCGCCGGATCGACAGCCGACGGCGCCGCCGGGCGGATTTCCTCGGCCGGGATTATGTCGCTGCGGGTGGGGTTCATATCGGTCGCTCTCGGTGGGGTTTGTTCTGGTCGCCTGCTCTCGTGCGGCTGCGCTCGCGATCTATACGGCGCACTCGCCCTCGCCGCGGATCACTTCGAAGGGGACATTGCGGCTCCAGTCGATGAACTGGTTCATGGTCTCCAGCGAGAAGTCGACCGGCATCGACAGGTCCTTGACGAGGTCCTCGAGCGGGCCGGTGCCGACGCGCGCAGCGAACGCGCCCCACTGCTCGCCGTCCTCGCGGTGTGACTCGTAGTGGCGGATCCAGCGCTCGATCGCCTCGGGCACGCGCTTGGCCGGGAGACGCAGCTTCAGGCGCTGCCCGAAGGCGACTGGCGCGCCTTCGTAGTTGCCGCCGACGTGGGGGATGTAGGCGGGGATCGTGTGCTCGCCGACTTTGATCGAGGCGCCGTAGAAGCCGATGTCGGCGATGTGGTGCTGGGCGCATCCGTTCGGGCAGCCGCTCATCTTGATGTGGATCTGACGGGTCAGCGGATCGCTCAGCTGCAACGCTTCGATCCGCTCCTGCACCGCCTGATTGAGGCCCATCGAGCTCGTGATCCCGAGCTTGCACGAGTCGGTGCCCGGGCACGACACCACGTCGGCGATCTCCCGCGAGCCGGGCTCGCTCAGCCCGAGGTCCGACAGCGCTCGCCAGACGTCGTAGACGCTCTCCTCGCGCACCCAGCGCAAGACGATGTTCTGCTGCACGGTCGTGCGCGCATAGCCGCCCGTGTAGGTGCGCATGATCTCGGCCAGGCCGCGGAACTGCTCCGGGGTCAGGTCGCCGCGCGTGACTTTGACCTCGACGGTGACGAAGCCCTCCTGCTTCTGCTCTGCCACATTGGCCGCGTAGAAGCGCTCGAACTCCGAGCGCTCGCCGTTGGGGCTGCCGTAGACCTGCGGCGGAGCGGGCGCGGACTCGCGCTCGTCGTCTCCGAACAGGCGCTGCTCGATCGAGAAATCGCGTTCGCTGACCCAGTCGCCCTCGAGCTCCTCCTCGACCTGGCGGCGCAGCTCGTCGATCCCGAACTTGTCGACGAACACCTTGATGCGGGCCCGCGCGCGATTGACGCGCAGCCACTCCTGGCGGTCGAAGATGCGCATCACCGCCTCGGTGACCTTGAGGTAGTCGCCGTTGTCGAGCTCCACGAACTCGTACAGCACCGGCGCGGTGCGCGGCATGATCGAGGTGCCGCCGCCGACGAGCATCTGCACCCCGCGAACCTCGCCACGCCCCTCGATCTCGCGGATCCGCGCGCGGAAGGCGACATCGTGGATTTCTGCGATTGCGCGGCCCTCGGCGCTGGCGTCGAAGGCTGTCTTGACCTTGCGCGGCATCCCCTGCGTGGTCGGATGGCGCACGAAGTAGCGGACGTAGGCGCCCGCGTAAGGGGTCAGGTCGAACAGCTCGTCCTTGGCGACGCCCGCCCACGGGTCGCCGGTGACGTTGCGCATCGTGTTGCCGCAGCCCTCGCGGCTCGACAGCCCGGCCTCGCCCAGCTCGCGGATCGCCTGCTCGGCTTCGAGCAGCGGCACGTGGTGGACCTGGACGTTCTGGCGCGTGGTGATGTGGCCCTTGTTCAGGGGCGCGTACTTCTCGATCACCTCCGCGAACTTGTCCATCTGCTCGGGCGTGATCCCGCCGAACGGGAGCTTGACGCGCACCATCTGCACGTCCGGCTGGCGCTGCCCGTAGACGCCCTGCTTGAGCCGGAACTTGATGAACTCGTCCTCGGGCGTCTCGCCTGAGAGGAATTTAGTCGCCTCGGTCTTGAAGTCGTCGTACTCCCGCTGCAGGATCGGGATGATGTGCCCGGGCACGTTCTGCAGGATCTCGGGATCCTCGAGGGTGCCGCGATGAGCGGTGGCGGAACCTGGCTCCATGTACGAATCCTCCTGATCCGGGCGACTCGCCCGGGCTGCTGTCGAATAGGCAGAGAAGACTATTGGCGCTAAAGCCTAGCGACTTTTAGGTATTTATCCAAGGGTGGACCGTACCAGGATGAGCCTGGCGCGAAACGCCCTCGAGCAGCGCCGCGCGCGCCCAGCCGTCTTGGCGTTCGCCGGCGTCCGCGGGCGCGGTCGCCGTGTCCTGCGCGAAGCGCGCGAGCGCAGCCGCGATCGCCGCGGCCTCCTCGGCCGACGCCGAGTCCGCGATCAGAGCGGCTGCGGGGCGATCGGCGATCACGCGCACAGTCTGACGCAGCCGCTGGCAGACCGGCGGCTAGGCTCAGCGAGTGTCTCAGCAACGAAGCTCGCAAGCGTTGGAGCGCTTCATCGCGGCCGGGCCGTGGCCGCAGCGCGCGGCAGTTCGGCTGCTGGTCGCGCTGGCGCGCCGGCGACGAGGATGGCGCCTGCTTCGCTGGCTGCCACCCGCGGATCAGCTTGCGGGCGCCCTGCTCGCGATGGCGCGCTTCGATGACCCCGCGGTCGCTCGCACGCTCGGGTGGGACGCGGACGCGGTCGCGGCCCGCGGACGCGCACTGCGCCGCGAAGAGGGGCGGCCCTGAGGCGATGCCCGAGCTGATCGAGGCAGACGTATGTGTCGCGGGCGCCGGCGCGGGCGGGGCGGTCGTGGCGGCCGAGCTCGCCGAGGGAGGCGCGAAGGTCGTCGTGCTCGAGCAGGGCCAGCGCCACGACGCAGACAGCTTCTCCGCGCGGCCGGTCGAGATGACGGCGCGGCTGTACCGCGACGGGGGCCAGGGAGCCACGCTGGGGGCGCCGCCGATCCTGCTGCCGCTCGGCCGGGGGCTGGGCGGCACGACGCTGGTCAACTCGGGCACCTGCTTTCGCACGCCGGCGCCGGTGCTCGCGCGCTGGCGGGAGGAGTACGGCCTGCAGGAGCTTACGGCTGAGACGCTCGATCCCTGCTTTGCGCGCGTCGAACGGGCCCTGTCGGTCGCCGAGGTGGCTCCCGAGTTGGCCGGGCGCAACGCCGCGGTCGCCCGCCGCGGCGCGCAGGCGCTCGGCTGGTCGAGCGGCTACCTGCGCCGCAACGCGCGCGGCTGCGTCGGCTCGGGCGTCTGCGCGTTCGGTTGCCCGACCTCGGCCAAGCAGCACACCGCGATCACCTATCTGCCCCGCGCCCAGGCCGCGGGCGCGCAAATCCTGACCGGAGCAGATGTGCGCCGCGTGCTCACCCGCGGCGGGCGCGCGCAGGGCGTGGAGGCTCGGCTCGAAGAGGGGGCGCGCCTTGAGGTGCGCGCCCCCGAGGTGATCGTCGCCGCCGGCACGGTTCACACGCCGCTGCTGCTGCGGCGCAGCGGACTCGGCCGCGGCTCGGGCCAGCTCGGGCGCAACCTCGCGCTGCACCCGGCGACGGCCGCGTTCGCACGGATGGAGGAGATCGTCGACATGGCCAGGGGCGTGCCGCAGAGCTTCTACGTCGACGAGTTCGCGGGCGACGGGATCATGTTCGAGGGGGTCGCGGGACCGCCCTCATACGTGGCGATGTCGCTGCCGCTGACGGGCGCCCGTCACGCCGAGGCGATGTCCGACTACCGCCGGCTCGCGCAGTTCGGGCTGATGGTCAGCGACTCCTCGCGCGGCTCGGTGCGCTCGCTCGGCGGCCGCCCGCTGATCCGCTACGACCTGATGGAGTCAGATGTCGCGCGCTTTCGGATGGGCCTCGCACGCATGCGCGAGCTGTTCGAAGCTGCGGGCGCGCGCGAGATCTATCTGCCGCTGCCGGACGGGGTGCCCCCCGAGCGCGCGCGGGCGCGCGACCTCAAACTGATGGCCTTCCACCCGCTCGGCACCGCCCGGGCGGACGCGCGCGCGAGTCACGGCGTCGTCGACGGCCGCCTACAGCTGCACGGCGTGCGCGGGGTCCACGTCGCCGACGGCTCGGTGGTGCCGAGCTCGCTCGGGGTCAACCCGCAGATTACGATCATGGCGCTCGCCACCCGCCTGGCATACGATTTGCTCGAACGTCCATGTCCTTCCTGATCGACCCCCCGTGGCTGTATGCGACCGGGCGCGCCTACGGGCGCATGCTGCCCGAGCCGACGCCTGCCGCGCGTGCGGCCCAGCTCGCGACCGCGAGCGCGTTTTTGGTCACCAGCGTCTCGCTCTACCTCGACCGTCCCTGGACTCGCCCGATCTGGAAGGCCTGCGGGGCGCGCAGCGGGCGCGACTGGATGCTCAACTCGGGCGTCTTTCGCTTCGATGCGCGGCGCAGCGGGCTGCGCACCCATCTCGTTTCGGCGCTGCTGTTCTTGACCTATCCGTGGTGGCTGTGGCTGGGCGAACGGCGCGCGCGGCGGCGTGCGGCGCCCAGCTGAGCGCGCTACAGCGGGATGTTCCCGTGCTTTCGCTGCGGGCCCGGTTCGCGCTTGGTGAGCAGCGTGTGCAGCGCCGCGATCAGGCGCGGGCGCGTCTCGTGGGGAATCAGGACGTCATCGATGTACCCGCGTTCGGCGGCCGTGTAGGGATTGGCAAAGCGGGCCTTGTAGTCCTCCATCAGCTTCTTGCGCCGCTCGTCGGGCGTCGGGCTCGAGGCGATGTCGCGCCGGTAGATGATGTTCACGGCCCCCTCCGGGCCCATCACCGCGACCTCTGACGTCGGCCAGGCGAAATTGAAGTCAGCGAGCATGTGCTTGGAGGCCATCACGTCGTACGCTCCGCCGTATGCCTTGCGCGTGATCACCGTCAGCTTCGGCACGGTCGCCTCGGTGAACGCGTACAGCAGCTTCGCGCCATGGCGGATGATCCCGCCCCACTCCTGGCTGGTGCCGGGCAGGAAGCCGGGGACGTCGACGAACGTCAGCAAGGGGATGTTGAACGCGTCGCAGGTGCGGACGAAGCGAGCTGCCTTGGCTGAGGCGTCGATGTCGAGCACGCCCGCGAGTTGGTTCGGCTGGTTGCCGACCACGCCGATCGCATAGCCGTCGAGCCGCGCGAAGCCGCAGATGATGTTGCGCGCGTAGTGCTCGTGAACCTCGAAGAACTCTCCCTCGTCGACGATCGGGCGAACCACGTCGCGCATGTCGTAGGGCTTGTTCGGGTTGTCGGGAACGACCTGGTCGAGCTCCGGATCCATCCTTTCAGCGTCGTCGTCCGGCTGCGCGCGCGGCGTCGTCTGGAGGTTGTTTTGCGGCAGGAAGCTGAGCAGATAGCGGCAGTCCTCGAGACAAGCGTCCTCGTCGTCGGAGGCGAAGTGCGCGACACCGGACTTCGTGTTGTGACTCATCGCGCCGCCCAGCTCCTCGAAGCCGACCTCCTCGCCCGTGACGGTCTTGATCACGTCGGGGCCGGTGATGAACATGTGCGAGGTCTCCTTGACCATGAAGATGAAGTCGGTCATCGCCGGCGAGTAGACCGCGCCGCCCGCGCACGGGCCCATGATCAAGCTGATCTGGGGGATCACGCCGGAGCACTTGACGTTGCGCACGAACACGTCCCCATATGCGCCCAGCGACACGACCCCCTCCTGGATGCGAGCCCCGCCGGAGTCGTTGATGCCGATGACCGGGCAGCCGATCTTCGCCGCAAGGTCCATCACCTTGCACATCTTTTCGCCCATCACCTCGCCCAGCGAGCCGCCGAAGACGGTGAAGTCCTGACTGAACACGCAGACAGTGCGTCCTTCGATGCTGCCGTGACCGGTCACGACAGCGTCGCCCCAAGGGCGGTTTTTCTGCATGTCGAACTCGTAGGTGCGGTGGCGCACGAACGTGTCGAGCTCGTGGAAGCTTCCTGGATCGAGCAGCTTCTCGACCCGCTCGCGCGCGGTGTACTTGCCGCGCGCGTGCTGCTTCTCCTCGGCCTCCGGCGCCGAGTGCAGCGCCGCGTGGCGCAGGTCCTCCAGCTGGGCCAGCTTCTCCTCGTAGCTCTCAGGGGCCTTTTGGCGGGAGGGGCGTTTATGCCCGCTGCGTGATGTCGCGAGCAGGGCGGCGTCGACTTGTCGGTTGCGGGGGCTCGTGGCCATTGGGCGCACGATGTTATCCGGGGCAGGTGCTCGCGGCCCACAGCGGGCGCGGTGCACGCGTTGCGAGTGAAGCTCAGGCTCGCGAGAACGGGCGGTGATGCGCCGCGCCCAGGCGATCGAGCACCCCCGTCAGCACCGCGGTGGTCTGCTCCTCCAACCCGGCCAGCTCCGCCGCGATGTCACGCGCCGCGGGCGGCTCTTCAACGCGAACGTGCCCGCCGGGGTCCGCTGCGCCGCTCGGCCCAGAGTCCGACCGGTTGGCGGGCTGCAGCTCGGTCTGATCTGGGGGCGCCGGGTCGGCCTCGTCCGCGCGTCCGACGTCCTGATCCGAGGGCCCCAGGTCCGTCTGATCTGCGGACCCGGAAACGCTCCGGTCGGCGGGCTCGGGCTCGACCTCGGCAGCGGGCTCGGCCTCGGCCTGGGGAGCGGGCTGGGCCTCGGCGGCGGCTGGGGGCTCGGACTTGCGCTCGGGATCGCGCGTCGGCTCGTTCGCTGCGGTCAGCCCCTGGTTAGCCCCAGGACCCTGCCGCGCTTGGGCCGCACGACGGCGACGGAAGAGCCTCGCGAACAAGCGCCGGCGCGGCTTCGGCTGAGGGGCGGCCGCCGGCGGCGCCTCGGCGGCGGCGGGTGGCGCCTCGGCGGCGGCGGGTGGTGGCTCGGTGGCGGCGGGTGGTGGCTCGGTGGCGGCGGGTGGCGCCTCGGTCGCGGCGGGTGGCGCCTCGGTCGCGGCGGGTGGTGGCTCGGTCGCGGCGGGTGGTGGCTCGGTGGCGGCGGGTGGTGGCTCGGTGGCGGCGGGTGGCGCCTCGGTCGCGGCGGGTGGTGGCTCGGTGGCGGCGGGTGGTGGCTCGGTGGCGGCGGGTGGCGCCTCGGCGGCGGCGGGTGGCGCCTCGGTCGCGGCGGGTGGCGGCTCGGTCGCGGCGGGTGACCGCTGCGGCCCGACGATGGGCGGCTGCGGCTCGACCATGGGCGGCTCGGGCTGCTTGGTGGGCGCGGTCCGGGTGGCAGTGAGGGTGACCTTCGTGCCCCAGCCGGAGGCTTCGATCTGAACGCGGCCGGAGGCCTGGGGGGCTTCCCAGTCGACGGCGCGCTCGGGCTCGGTGCGGACGATCCGAACCTCGCCGAGCTCACTGAGCTGGCGGGCGAGGGCGGCCGGATCGCTGAGCTCAGCCCAGATCTCCGGCGGCGACTTGACGATGGTTCGTTTGACCTCCGACGAGACGCCCATCCCCCCGAGATTCGCGCGCGGCGCGTGGACTCCTGCCTGGCGCGCTTGGTCGCAGGGCGCCCGGGCAGCTAGGCGGCGGCGCGCGCGGGGCGCGCGGCGATCAGGTCGCGCTCCTTCAGAAGCTCGGCGAGCTGGACGGCGTTGAGCGCGGCGCCCTTGCGAAGGTTGTCGGAGACGATCCACAGATCGAGCGCGCGCTCGTGCCCAGGGTCGCGGCGGATGCGTCCGACGAAGACCTCGTCCCGGCCGGAGGCGTGGATCGCGAGCGGGTACAGGGCTGCGTCGGGATCGTCGAGCACGCTGACGCCGGGCGCAGCGGCGAGCAGCTCGCGCGCACGCTCCGGGGAGAGCGCGCGGCGCGTTTGGACGTTGACGGCCTCGGAATGGCCATTGACCACGGGCACGCGCACGCAGGTGGCGGAGATCTGGATCGCGTCGTCGTCCAATATCTTGCGTGTCTCGTTGATCAGCTTGCGCTCCTCGTCGGTGTGATCGTCGCCGGCGGCGAACGAGCCCGCGTGGGGGAGGGCGTTGAACGCGATCTGGTGCGCATAAGCGCTGGGCGGCTCGATCGGGCGCTCATGCAGGAGCGTGTGAGACTGGTCGAGCAGCTCGTCCACGGCTCGCTTACCGGTGCCGGATACGGCCTGGTAGGTGCTGATCACCAGGCGCTCGATCTGGGCGTCGTCATATAGGGGCTTGAGCGCGACGACCATCTGCATCGTCGAGCAGTTGGGGTTGGCGACGATCCCGCGGTGACCGGCGATCGCGTCGGGGTTGACCTCGCTGACGACCAGCGGCACGTCGTCTTGCATGCGCCAGCGCGAGGAGTTGTCGATCACGACCGCGCCGGCGTCGGCGAACCGCGGCGCCCACTCGCCGGATGTGCTGCCGCCGGCGGAGAACAGCGCCAGGTCGAAACCCTGGATCGACTCGTCGCTGAGACCCTGGACGATCAGTCCGCCCGCGAGCTCGCGACCGAGCGAGCGCGCGGAGGCGAACGGGACGATCTCGCGCGCGGGGAACGAGCGCTCGCGCAGCAGCTCGAGCATCAACGTCCCGACCTGTCCGGTCGCGCCGACGACCGCTATCCGGTAGCCCCCGCTCATCGCGCTCTCAATGTATCGCGCGGCGCGCTGAGCTTGGCTGCGAACGCCGGCCACGCGCGCGGCTAGGGCTTGACGACCATGAACAGGATCGTGAGCAGCACGAGCACGCCGATCGCCGAGCCGACGATGTTCAGGCGCCGCGTCAACGCCTGATACTCCTGGCCGGGCTGAAACTCGCCGCCGCCGGCGGCTTCCAGGTCGTGCTTGGCGGCCTCCTCGGCGCGTTTAGCGGTGGGGATCATCACCGCGCCGACGATCGCCCCGATCACGATCACGATGGCGAGCCCCCACTGCACGAAGAATTCGCTCCACAGGTGCCCGTCGCTGGCGAGGAAGATCCCGGCGGCGAGGACGACCAGCAGCGCCGGGTTGACGAGCGCGCGCTCGACGGTGTATTCGACTCGGTGCAGCACGGGCAGGCTGCGCGGATCGTGGCGGGCCGCGACGACGAAGACGATCGGCAGCGCGAACACCCAGCCGAATGTAAGTACCACCGCCATGATGTGGATGGCGAGGACGATTTCGTAGGCCGACGCCGCGACGATCACGAAGCGCAACCTAGCGGGCGACGGCTCAGAACGTCGGCGCGTATTTGCCGAACACGTCCTGCATCGCACCGCAGACCTCGCCGAGCGAGCAGCGGTCCTTCAGCGCCTGGCGGATGCTCGGCAGCAGGTTGTCGCTGCCGCGTGCGACGTCGCGCAGCTCATCCAGGCGCTGCTGGACGAGCGTTTGCTGCCGGTTGGCCTTGAACGCGGCGAGGCGCTCGAGTTGCAGGCGCTCGGACTCGGGGTCGACGCGCAGCAGTTCGGGGACCTCGATGTCGTCCTCCTCGTAGGCGTTGACGCCGACGACGACGTCTTGACCGATGCGATAGCGCTCCTGATAGCCCCAGGCGGACTCGTCGATCTCGCCCGTGATGAACTGGATCGCGTTGACCGATCCGCCGAGCGCGTCGACCTTCGCGATCAGCTCGTTCGCGCGTCCTTCGATCTCATCGGTGAGCGCCTCGACGAAGTAGGAGCCGGCGAACGGGTCGACCGTGTCGGCAGCGCCCGACTCGTGGGCGAGGATCTGCTGAGTGCGCAGCGCGATCTTGGCGGCGCGCTCGGTCGGCAGCGCGAGCGCCTCGTCGAAGCCGTTGGTGTGCAGCGACTGCGTGCCGCCGCACACCGCGGCGAAGCCCTGCAGCGCGACGCGGACGATGTTGTTCTCGGGCTGCTGGGCGGTAAGCGTGACGCCGCCGGTCTGGGTGTGAAAGCGCAGTATCGTCGCCTTGGGGTTCGTCGCGCCGAAGCGCTCGCGCATGATGTGCGCCCACATGCGCCGCACGGCGCGGAACTTCGCGACCTCCTGGAAGACGTTGTTGTGGCCGTTGAAGAAGAACGCGAGGCGCGGCGCGAAATCGTCGATGGACAGGCCCTTGTCGATCGCGGCCTGTACGTAGGCGATGCCCGAGCAGAGCGTGAATGCGACCTCCTGGACGGCGGAGCAGCCCTTCTCGCGGAAGTGGTAGCCGGAGATCGAGATCGTGTTCCAGCGGGGGATGCGCTCGGCGCAGTACTGGAAGATGTCGGTCGTCAGGCGCATCGTCGGGGCGGGCGGGTAGATGTAGTTGCCGCGGGCGATGTACTCCTTGAGGACGTCGTTCTGCGTGGTCCCGCGCAGCTGCTCGCTCGGAACGCCCTGCTCCTCGCCGACGAGCTCATACAGCAACAGCAAGCAGGCGGCGGGAGCGTTGATGGTCATCGACGTGGAGACCTGCTCGAGCGGTATGCCGTCGAATGCGGTGCGCATGTCCTCGATCGTGTCGATCGCCACGCCGGTGCGGCCAACCTCTCCGAGACAGCGCGGGTTGTCGGAGTCCAGGCCGAGCTGCGTGGGCAGGTCGAATGCCATCGACAGCCCGGTCGAGCCCTTCGACAGCAGGTAGCGGTAGCGCTCGTTGGACTCCTTCGCGGAGGCGTAGCCGGCGTACTGGCGCATCGTCCAAAGCTGCTGGCGGTACATCTCGCGATGCACGCCGCGGGTGTAGGGGAACGCGCCTGGCTCGCCCAGGTCGAGCTCGTCGGGCAGGTCGGACTCGTCGTAGAGCTCGGCGATCTCGATGCCCGAATCGGTGAAGCGGCGCGGATCGTCCGGGCCGACGACAGGTGCGACGGTCAGGTGCTCGGAGTCATCGGAGTGCGCGTGCCTGTGCTCGGTGGTCGCCACACGAGGGATGATATGCCTGACCGGCGCGGTCGCACATGTGCGACCGCCGCGGGCCGTGCATGCACGGCCCGGACCGCGCCGCATGCGGCGCGGTCATCCACCAGAGCCCAGGCGCGGCAGCGCGCGAGTATCCTGGCGTGCCGTGGCCACCTGCTTGATCACCGGCGGCGCAGGCTTTCTGGGCTCGCATCTGTGCGACGAGCTCTTGCGCCGCGGGCAGCGCGTCATCTGTGTGGACAATCTCGAGACTGGCTCGCTGGCGAACATCGAGCACATCCGCGACCCCGAGCGCTTCCTGCACGTCAATATCGACATCATCGATCCCTACCACATCGAGGAGCCGGTGGACTTCGTCTATCACCTCGCTTCGCCGGCCTCGCCGATCGACTACCTGCGGCTGCCGCTGCACACGCTGAAGGTCGGCTCCTACGGCACGCACCACACGCTCGGGCTGGCGAAGGCCAAGCGCGCGCGCTTCCTGCTCGCGTCGACAAGCGAGGTCTACGGCGATCCGCTCGAACATCCGCAATCCGAGAGCTACTGGGGGCACGTGAACCCGATCGGCCCGCGCGGCGTATACGACGAGGCCAAGCGCTACGCCGAGGCGCTGACGATGGCCTACCACCGCCAGCAGGGGGTCGACACCGCGATCGTGCGGATCTTCAACACCTACGGCAGCCGCATGCGCCCGCACGACGGGCGCGCGATCCCGACGTTCTTGCGCCAGGCGCTGGCCAACCGGCCGATCACGGTGTTCGGCGACGGAGCGCAGACGCGCTCGTTCTGCTACGTCAGCGATTTGATCGCCGGGATCATCGCGCTCGGCGAGTCCGGATACCACGAGCCAGTGAACATCGGCAACCCCGACGAGTTCACGCTGCTCGAGCTCGCCGAGACGGTCAAGGACCTGACGGGGTCGAGCTCGGAGATCGTCTACGAGGCGTTGCCGGTCGACGATCCCAAGCAGCGCCGGCCCAACATCGCGCTCGCGCAGGAGCTGCTCGGCTGGTCGCCGGCGGTGTCGCTGCGCGAAGGCCTCAAGCTCACGATCGAGCAGTCCGGCGTCGATCTGCTCGTCGGCGGTCCCCGCTGAGCGGGCTCGCGGGGCTGGCAGATTCGTTGCAGCAGGAAGGCGCGGGCCGTCAAGCGACCGCTCCATCTGCGAGGCTAACGGGTTGTGAGCAGTGAGATGGGATCACGTTCCTCGCGAACGTCCGCTCCGCCCACCCCGCCCGTCGAAGATCGGCGCGCGACCAGCACGTCAGCGCGCGCGCACAGGCTCGCGACCTCCGCGATCGAGGCTTCCGGGCCTGCAGATGCGCCGGCGCGCGAGTTGAGGCCGCGTGCCGCGCCCACCCCGCCGAGCCGGGTGGCGCCGCGCGTGGAGCGCTCGGACCGCGACATGCGCAGCAAGCGCCCAGCGTGGATGTCGTTCTTGATGCGGATGGAGACGTTGCGCCGCGCGCTGCGCGTGGCGACGCTGCTGGCACTGGACTTCGCAGGCGTGGCGCTGGCGATCTTCACCGCGCTCGCGCTGAAGGAAGCGGTGCTCGGCCAGGTCGACCTGCACGACGTCTACCTGGAGACAAAGCATTTCGTCCCGTTCGTGTATCTGCTGACCGCGCTGTTGTTCGCCCGCTCGGGGCTGTATGCGGCGCGCGGGCAGCGCCCGGGGCTGTCGCGCATCGTCGGCTCGCTCTTTCAGGTGACGTTCGTCGCGCTGATCTTCGCGGTCGTCAGCGGGGAACAGTTCACGAGCTTCTACATATTCTGGGGCTCGCTCGCGTTCGCATTGCTGTACGTGTCGACGCTGCGCGCTAGCTATGAGTGGACCACCGGGGTGCTGCTGGCGGTCGCGGGCTACCGGCGTCGCGCGCTGCTCGTCGGCACCGGCAAGCAGATCCGCGACGTCGCGCACGCGCTCGGCGACGGCTCGCGCCAGACGCCGCTCGAGGTCGTCGGTTATATCTCGCTGGACGCCGCGCCCGAGAACGGCCTGCGCGGGCTCGGCCAGCTCGCGGACCTCGATCCCGTGCTCGCCGCCGAGCGGATCGACGAGGTGATCATCGCCGACCCCGATTTCCCGCAGGTGGAGGCGGTCGAGCTGGTCGATCGCTGCCATCGACGCGGCGTGCGCGTGCGGATCGCGCCGTCGACGATGGAGATCCTGATCCAGCGCGCCGAGTTCGTGCCCGGGCAGTCGGTGCCGCTGTTCGAGCTCGGTCCGCCGGTGTTCGAGGGAATCGACTTCGCGCTCAAGCGCACGTTCGATCTCGTCGGGGCGGCGCTGCTGCTGATCGTGCTGAGCCCGCTGCTGCTCGCGATCGTGATCGCCGTGCGCTTGACCTCGCGCGGGCCGATCGTGTTCCACTCGATTCGCCGCGGCATCGGGCAAAAGCCATTCGAGTGCTTGAAGTTCCGCACGATGCACAGCGACGCCGAGCAGCGCCAGGCGGACCTGGAAGAACTGAACGAGGCATCTGGTGCGCTGTTCAAGATCCGCCACGATCCCCGCCTGACCTGGGTCGGACGCATCTTGCGGCGGTTCTCGCTGGACGAGCTTCCCCAGCTCGTCAACGTGATCCGCGGCGAGATGTCGCTCGTGGGCCCCCGGCCGCTGCCCGAGCGCGACTACGAGATGCTCGAGGAGTGGCATCGCAAGCGCTACCTGGTGCTGCCCGGGATCACGGGGCTATGGCAGGTCTCGGGACGCTCAGAGCTCGACTTCGACGAGCTCGTGCACCTGGATTTCATCTACCTCGAGCGCTGGTCGCTTGCGCTCGACATGACGATCCTGCTCAAGACGGTCCCCGCGGTGGTTTCCCGGCGCGGCGCCTACTGACCGGCGGGGCCTACACCTAGGTGCTGTTGCCGGCGGCGATCGCCAGCTCGTACGCGTCCCAGGTCGCGTGGCCCGCGTCCTCCCAGGTCCATTGCGGGGGAGCGGGCGCGGGGCGGTGGGCCGACTGCGCCGCCTCGATCAAGCCGAGCAGGTCGCCCGGCTCGACAAATGTCGCGCGCTCGCCGAGGACCTCGCGCAGCGCCGGGATCGCGCACGCGACGACCGGCGTGCCGCACGCGAGCGCCTCGACCGCGGGCAGGCCGAAGCCCTCGTCCGCGGACGGCAGCACGAGCGCCTCCGCGCCGCTGTAGATCGCCGCCAGATCGTCGTCGGGGACGTGCCCGGTGAGCGTCACGTCGGGAAGCTCGTGCGCCCAGTCGCGCGTCGGGCCGACGAGCACGAGCGGCAGCTCGCGCGGCGTGGCCGCGAGCTTGTCGACCTGCTTGCGCGGGTCCGGGTGACGCAGACAGCCGACCCACGACAGGTAGCGCTGGGGCAGCCGGTAACGCTCGCGTACCTCGGCGATCTCGCCCTGCGAGCGCGGATACATCGCGACGTCCGGGGCCTCGGGGATCACCGCGATCAGCTCGGGATCGACGCCCATGCGCGACTCCGCGTCGCGCGCGACCGCCTCGGTCGGCACGATCACGCCCATCGCGCGCTGCACCGCCAGCTGGCGCAAGCGCACGCGAACGCCCATGCGCAGCTGCTCGCTGCGCCGCTTCAGCGCCGCGAGATCGTGCAGCGTCACCACCATCGGACAGGGACTGCGCAACATCGCGCCCTGCATCCACGGCGCATGAAAGACGTCGTAAGCCGCCCGCGGCCGGTGCGTCTCGACGATCTCCCCGCGCGCGGCCCCCGTGTCGCGCAGCGCGCGCAACAGGCAGCGAGCGTAACGGCCCACGCCACGCGGGTCAGCGGACAGCCGGCTATCGAACGCAACCCTCATCGCGACTCCCTCTGCGCCAGACGGCGCCTCGCCCCGCGGCGCTCCATGCTCGAGCGGGCGCGGCTACGCACGGTCCACCTCTGCTCCCGGAGATGCACGCACGCACCATAGACGGTTGGCGCCCGTCGTGCATGGCTGCGAGCTTGCCGCAGGCCGGACTACGCTTCTGCGCGATGCCGTCGCGCGCGTATCACGAGGCGCTCTGGGCGAGCGTCCCGGCGGGGTTGGAGCCGCCCGATTTCGCCCTGCGCAAGCGTTTTTTGCTCGATCGGGTCGGCGCCGGCGAGCGCGTGCTGGACGTCGGCTGCGGCGAGGCGATATTCGCCTCAGAGCTCGCGCGGGCGGGCGCGAACGTCGTCGGCATCGATGTCGCCTGCGAGCCGCTGCGTCGCGCGCGCGAGCGCGACGCCGAGCTCGAGCTTGCGCTCGTCGACGCGGACGGCGCGTGGCCGTTTGCCGACGCTAGCTTCGACGTCGTCTGGGCCGGCGAGACGATCGAGCACGTCGCCGACACAGGCGCCTGGCTGTCCGAGACGCGACGCGTGCTGCGCCCCGGTGGGCGCCTGTTGCTGAGCACGCCCGACCACGGGCGTCTGCGGGTGGCGCGCCTGGCACTGTCGCGCCGGGCCTTCGCGGAGCACTTCGATCCGCTCGCCGACCACCTGCGCTTCTACAGCGGCCCCTCGCTCATCGGCGTTCTCGAGAAGTTCGGATTCCAAGGACCGACAGTAGTCCGCGCCGCCGGGCCGCCCGGCGCGCGCCGGCTGCTGCTGGCCGAGGCGCTTCGCCCGCCCGCGTAGGCGCGCGCGAGGCCGGCCCCGTGCGCGCGGCGCGCCGCGCGCCTGCGGCCAGCGCGGACGCGCCCGCGAGCGGCGCAGCGCTGCGCACAGCGCCCGTCGCAGCGTCCGCGCCCGCGGTCGGAGATTCGGCCCCACCGGCCCGCCCGGAAGCGCGCAGAGCGCGGATGTATGCGTTGCGGATCGCGATCGCTTCGGGGTTTCCGTCGGCGATCTGTTCGGGGGAGATCGACTCCGGGTTGAGGTAGATGGCGGCTTCCAGCGTCTTCACCGCCGACGCCGGCTCGCGGGGCAGTTGATAGCGGCCGAGCGCGAGCCACGTCACCGGGTTGGCGGGTTGTTCGCGCACGCCGCGTTCGAGCGTCGCTCTTGCCTGCGCTTCGTCGCCGGTCGCCTGCTGGACGGTCGCGAGGGTCAACAGCGCCTGGGCGGAGAGCGGATCGCGCGCGACCGCGGTGTGCGCGCTCGCGAGCGCGGCGCGGGGATCGCGCGCGAGCAGCGCGAGCGCTTCCTGGGCGGCGTCGACCGAGCGCTGCGGCTGCGCTTGCGCCCAAGCGGCGAGCAACGCGGCGATCAGCACCGCCGCCGCCACGCCGACGCGCATCGGGTTCAGCCGACCTCGTGCCAGCCGTGTCAGGCGATCCGTCTCCGTCTCGCCGGGACTGTCGTCGTGCGTGTCCGCGCCGGGGCTGTGCGCGTGCGCGGCGGTCACCCCCGGCGGGCCCACGAGCGTCCACTCGCGCGTCGCCGAGGGCTCAGCCGAGGCGATCTCGAGCGGTCCCCGGGCGGCCAGCCAGCCCGCGCATAGCAGCGCCACGCACGCATTGCCGGGCACGTACCAGGTCCAGTCGACGAACGAGTGCACGCCGAAAGCGACGACCAGGCAGATCATGCAGAGCAGCCCGATCCGCTCGGGCGCATAGGGTTCGGGCGCGCTGTGCCACCCCGGCCGCGCGCCGGCGCGGATGTCCAGCCAGGCGCGCCAGCTCGTCCAGCGGCGGTTGAAAGGGTGGGTCGCGCGACCGGCGCAAGCCATCCAGGCGATCAGCAGCGCGAGCGCCAGCGCGAGACCCAGCGCCCCGAGATCCGCGAGCGTCTGCACGACGAACCCGTGCGCGTGCTTGACTTCGAGCGGCGCCGTGCGGTAGCGCAGGCGGGCCGTTTCATACCCGCCCGCGCCCGCCCCGACAGCCGGGTGGGCCGCGAATACCTGCAGCGCCTCCTTCCAGTAGCGAGCGCGCACGCTCGCGACCGCCGTCAGCCGCCCGGGTGTGTTGGGGGGCGGCTTCGCGTTCGGGTTGGTCACCGTGCTGACCGCGTGCGAGATGCTTCCGGTCAGCCCGCGGTGAGATGCTGCGAGCGCCCCGACGAAGCCGACGAGCGCGACCACGACGAGCGCGATCAGGATCGCGCCGGTGCGCGTGCGAGCGGCCGCCGAGCGCGGGCGCCGGGCGCCGAAGAAGCCGATCGCCACACCGGCGAGCGTCAGCCCGACGAGCATCACCAGCAGCAGCGCCCCCAGCTGGTGCCCCGCGCTCGCGCGTTCGCCCAGGGCTACGTTGTTGGTCGTCAGCGCGTGCTGCGTGAAATCCCAGGCGACGACCGCGCCCGCGCCGAGCACTGCGACGATCAGCACCGTCGCGCCGCGCAGCCGCAATGGCACCATGCCAAACCACAGCACCAAGCCGACCGCCAGCGCGGCGAGCGCGCCGCGCGAGTAGGCGAGCATCAGCGTCACCAGCATGATGCCGATCGCGGGGTATGCCAGCGCGTTGAGCAGCGCGTGCCCGGTCCTGCGGGCGCCGAGCCACATGCACGCGATCGTCCCGAGCGCCGCGGTCAGGCCGATCGCGTTCCAGTAGCCGTATGGTTCCTCGAGCCGCGCATAGCTGACCACCGGCGCGAGCTTGCCGGGAAAGACCTTCGTCGCCAACGCGTAGCCGCAGACGACGGCGGCGCCCAGCGCGAGCCCGCCGAGGATCGCCGGCCAGCGCTCGGGCGCGAGCCGCACGAGCGCGATCGCCGCGCCGAACACCGCGCTGTAGGCGAGCAGGCGCGCCGCGTCCTGATAGCTCGCGTCGGGCTGCACCGACCACGCGACCGACAGCCCGCTGAGCGCGGTGAACGCGAGCAGCAGCGCAAGCGGCCAGAGTCCGTACTTGCGTCCCTCGAGCAGCGATCGGGCGGCGGGCGTGAAGATGATCGCCAACGCCGCGACCACCCCGCCGGCGAGCGTGAGCACGAGCTCGGTCGTGGTGAGCGATTCGAGGTTGAGGCCGCCTTTGGGCAGGAACGCGACGAAGCACGCGAACCCCGCGACCAGCAGCGTCGGCCACCACAGCGCGTCCGCGCGCAACAGCCTTTTCACCCACGCCGGGCCGGCGCCTGGCCCGAACGGGCGCCGCGTCTGCCCGGTCAGCGGCGTCGCCGGACCCGGCGGCGGCGGATGCTCAAGCGGGAGGGTCGGCGCGGACACGGTCACCGGGCGCTGCAATCGTGGGCAGGTTCATCGACTGCCGCGGCCGCGAACGCGATTTCTGAGCGCCCCGCCCGCCACCAGCGCGAGGCAGACCAGGATGAACGCGACAGCCGCGAGCAGCGGCGTCGGCAGCGTGTTGACCGCGGAGCTGATGTTGGCGTGGACGACCCCGGGCTCGATCGCCTTCCCGCCGACCGGAACCGGCGCTGCGCCCGCGTGCACCGCGTGCGAGATCGCCCGCTGCTCGGCGGGGGTCGGCGCCAACGGGGCTTCGGGAGCGCCAGACGCTCCTCCAAGGCCAATACCGCCGGCGCCGGCGCCACCGGCGGCGCCGGCCCCGCCCGCGGCCGCCGCGAGCTGGGCCTGATGGATCAGCGAAGAGCAGTTCGAATACTCTTCGGTGCCGGCGGTCAAGTCTTTCAGCGCTTCGGCATAAGCCTGCTGGCTGAAGCCGGTCACCGACTGCCCATGCAGGCAGCGCTGGACGACCGTTTCGCCGGCGTTCGCGCGCGCGCTGGCGGCGAATGCGGCAAGTGCGACCGCGGCCAGCGCGAGCAGCGCCGCCGGCAAGACGAGGCCACGTTTTGCAAGCGCGAAGCTCATCCGTTGAGAAGGAAAGCTAGCAATGCGCACGGGAGAGTCCGACGGTTGCCAGGGCCTGCGAGAAACCCTGCGCCCAGGCGTCATAGGTGTATGCGCGCACGTCCTGCGCTCCCGCGGCGCCCAGACGCGCACGCAGCGCGCGGTCTCCTGCGAGGCGCCGCAGCGCTTGCGCGAGCGCGTCGCTGTCGCCGGCGCGCACGACGACGCCGTTGCGCCCGTCGCGGACGAGGCCGCCCGCGACCGCGCCGACCGCATCGCTGGCGATCACCGGCAAGCTCTGGTTCATCGCCTCGTTGACAACCAGACCCCACGGCTCGCGGAACATACGGGTCGCGATCGAGGGCACGACCAGCGCGTCGGCGGCGGCGTACATCTCCCGCAGCCGCTCGGGCGCTGCCGGCTTCAGGTAGTGCACGCCGGCCGCGGGCGCGCCCCGCGGCGGATGCGCGCCGGCTCCGACCAGCGCCAGCGCAGCGCCGCGCGCCTGCAGGTCCGATCTCGACCAGGCCTCGATCAGCGTCGGCAGGCCCTTCTCGGGAGCAGGCCTGCCCGCGAACATGAACGTCGCCTGCGCCGCGGACGGCCAGGCCGGATCGCAGGGCGCCGCCGTGACCGGCGCGCCCCAAAAGGCGTTGTCGACGGCCTGCGGCGCGCTGTACACGGTGCGCGCGCCCCTGGCGGCGACATACGCGGCCACGTGCGGCCCGTACGCGACGACCGCGTCGGCAGAGCGGTACAGGCGGCGCATCGCCGGATAGCTGAACAGATGCACCGGGCTGCGCGGGTGCGCCCACAGCGAGGCCCACAGGATCAGGGGCACGCGAGCCCGCCGCGCGCCCGCCCACGTCAGCGGCAGCGCGACGCGCCCCCCGCTCGAGCAGATCACGGCGCGGTAGCGGCCGCTCGCCGCGAGCCGGCCGGTGTCCTGCTCGCGCACGCGCCGGTGCGGGAGCGGCAACGCGGCGGGCCAGGTCTGCGTCAGCGCCGGCGGTCCGTGCTTGGCGCGCCCCCCGAACAGCGCGAGCTCGATGTCCTCGCGGGCGTGCAGCGCCGCGAACGCGCCGACGCGGTCCGGCGGCGCGTGCCCCGTGACGAACAGCACCGGCTTCGGCGGCGGCTTCACCGGGCCAGCTGCAGCGCGCGCTCGTACGCCGCGAGCGTCTGCTCGCCGCAGCGCTCCCAGGTGAAGTTCGCCGCGACGCTTGCTCGCGCCCGCTGGCCGGCCTCGCGCAGCCGGTGCGGATCGGACAGGAGCTCGTCGATTCTCTGCGTCAGGCGCTCGATATCGCCGGGCGGAACGAGCACGAAGCCGTCGCCGGCGGCCGCGATCTCCTCCGGCCCCGGCTCACCCCGACACCCGATCGCGGGCACGCCGCCGGCCATCGCCTCGATGTAGGCGACGCCGAACGCCTCCTCGGTGGAGGGCATCACGAACAGCGTGCGACCGCGCGCCTCGGCGACCGCCTCCGGGTGGGGCAGCTGACCGCGCAGGTCGACCCGGTCGGACACCCCCAGGCGCCTCGCCAGGAGTTCGAGCGCGCCCCGCTCGGGGCCGGCGCCGACGATCTCGTAGCGCAGCGTGGGATACCTTCGCCCGAGGACTGCCACGGCGCGCAGCACGTCCGCGTGGCGCTTGCGCGCCACCAGGTGCCCGACCGTGACGAGCGTCGGCGGTCCGTCGCGACGGCGCCGGCGACTCGCGCTGGGCAGGTCGGTGCCGAGGTGCACGATCTGGACCTCGCGCGCACCGTGCTCGCGGCAGAGCTCGGCGATCCCCTGGCTGTTGGCCAGGGTCAAGCACGCGGCGCCCAGCCCGCGCGCGACGGTGATCTCCCCGGCGCGGCTTCCGCGGGGCGCCGGCGCGGCCGTGTACAGGACGTCGCCGCCGTGCACGGAGATCACCAGCGGGACCTCGCCCGCGCCTCGTCGCAGGCTCGCCAGGGCCCGCCCGGCCAGCGCCCGGCGGGCCGCGTCGCCGGCCGGGACCGCGTTGTGGGCATGCACCAGCTCGAACGGAAACCCGCGCCGCAACCGGCGCAGCGCCAGGCCCAGAGCGGGTGCGGCCCAGGCGCTCCAGGCGGGGTAGGAACGCCAGCGCGGCGGGGACACGTAGGGCACGTAGCTGACGCTCAGACCGTCGATGCTCTGCCTGCGCGGCTCGCGCACGCGCCCACGAAGCTCACCGGCGAGCGTCCGCGGGCCCGCGGCGAACGCGGCCCGCGGCGGCACCAGGCGGTCGAGCACGAGCACGTGCACCTCCGCGCCCGCGTCGCGTGCCGCGAGCGCCTGGCGGTGGGCCCACACGCCCAGCACCGGGTCTCGTCGGCTCGGGTAGAACTCGGCTATGACCGCGACCTTCATTCAGAAGCGGCGGTGGGTGGCCAGGATCCGCTGGGACTCGCTCGCGCCCAGGTACGTGCGCCCCGCGAGGAACTGACGCGCCTCCGCGACCGCTGCCGCGCGCGAATAGGAGTTCGCCGCGGGCGCCGCGCGATGTCCGATCGCGACCGCGTCGATCACTCCGCAGCGCCAGCCGTGCTCGCGCGCGAGCGCCGCCCAGTGGGCATCCAGCCCCCAGCCCATGCGCAGCTGCGGAAACGGCAGGAGCGTCTCGAAGGTCGCCCGCGCGAAGGCCGTCAGCGGGCCGATCTCCACGAATCCGGTCTCGCGCGCGACGCTCGCGGGCCGGCGCCTGGTCAGCGGCCACGCGGCATGCGAGTTCAGCCGGTGGGCGGGCTGGGCGAGCTGCAGCGAAAAGCGCTCGCACAGGAACAGCAGCCGGTCGAGGAATCCGCGCGGAAGCTCGACGTCGTCGTCGACGATCAGCAGCCAGTCGCGCTCGCCGGGCGGATGCTCGGCCAGCAGCCGGTTGAGGTTCTCGAACTTGCCCAGTCCATGCGGCGGACATGTGCGCAGCTCGACGTCGTGCCTCGAACGCAAGAGCTCCGCGCCGATGGCGTCCGCGAGCGCGCTGTGCTCGGGACGTACTACCCCCAGCGCGAGCACCCTGCGCGGCGGAGGCTCGCGCCGGGCGGCGCGCTCGAGGCGCACGCGCCTGCCGCTGGCGATCTCCCACGCGTCGAGGGCCTGATCGCCCGCCCCGCGCAGCAGCGCATCGACCCCGCCGACGGTGCCGCTCTGGCCCGAGAGAAAGTCGAGCTCCGCCTCGCCGCGCGGCTGCGCACGGCGCCGCACGAGCGCCGCGCGCAGGCCCTCGCGCAGCCGCCCCGCGCTGTGGGCGACCATTGTCAGCCCCGCGGGGCAGCGGCGGCGCAGCACATGCCACGCGCAGCCGGCGAACGTCGCGAGCTCGCGTGCAAGCGACGGCGCGCGGCCGGCCCGCCCGTCGAAGCGCCGGGCGGCTCGGCCGCGCAGGTGAGCCACGCGCACGAGCGAACGCAGGCGCGCATCGCCGCCGGCGCGACGGTGATCGACGCCGGCGTCGGCGACGTACAGCACCCGCGCGCCCGGGCGCTCGGCGCGCAGGCGGTCCTGCCACTCCTGCTCATCGCCGCCGTGCTCAAGCGAGATGTCGAAGGCGCCCACCCGTGCCAGAGCCTCGCGGCGGATCGCCATGTTCGTGCCCCACGCATAGCGGGTGTCGACATCCTGATCGCCGAGCTCGAGTGTGGTGATCGGGGCTCGCTCGCGCCCGCAGCTGCGTGGCGCCTTGCCCTCCAGGCGGGGCCTGATCGGACCTGTGAAGACCTCGACGTCCGGGTGTTGCGCGGCCGCCCCAAGCAGCGCGTCAAGCCAGCCCGGGCGCGCCTCGATGTCGTCATCGACGAACACGACGAGCTGCCCCCGCGCGCGCTGCACGCCGGTGTTGCGCGCGGCGTTCAGGCCGAGTGGACGCTCGTGCGGCTCATAGCGCGCACCGAATCGCTCGGCCTGGGCGCGCGCTTGGGGCGTCGGGCCCGCATCGTCGATCACCAGCATCTCCGCGCGCGCCGCCGCTGCCTGCGGCGCGAGCGAGGCGAGCGCCGTCTCGAGATACGCCGGCCGTGCGCGCGTGGGGATGACGATCGAGGCGGGCAAGGACATGACGGCGAGAGAGAGTCTAGGTTTGACGCGTCGGATGATCCTCTTCCTGCACAACCGCTACCGCACCGCCGGCGGCGAGGAGCGCACGGTCGCGGACCTGCTGTGGCTCGTACGCGAGCACCTGCGCGAGTCGGCCGAGCTGCTCGAGCGGGATTCGGCCGCGATCAGCCGAGGCGCGGCGGCGGCGGGTCTGCTGCGCGGGGGACTCGAGCCCCGCGACGTCGCGAGCGCCGTGCGGCTCGGCGGCGCGCGGGTCGTGCACGCGCACAACCTGCACCCGGCGTTCGGCTGGCGGGCGCTCGCGGCGGCGCGCGCGGCGGGCGCGCGGGTGGTGTTGCATCTTCACCAGTACCGGCTGGTTTGCGCGATCGGTGTTTGCTACACGCGCGGCGCGGACTGTACGCGCTGCCACGGGCGCAACACGCTCGCGGGGGTGCGCCTGAACTGTCGCGCGAGTCGCCCCGAGGCGCTCGCCTACGGCGTGGCGCTGCCGCTGTGGCAGCGGCGCCTGATCGCCAACGCCGACGCGCTGATCGTCCCGAGCGTGTTCGCGCGCGAGCGCCTGCGCGCGCTGGGTGCGCCGCTGCCCTGGAATCGCGTGCACGTGCTCGCGCCGCCGGTTCGCGCGCTGGCTGCAAGCTCGCCGGCCGGACACGCGCAAGCGGCGGACGGGAAGTCGGCACCGGGAGCTCCCGCCGGGGATGGGTCGGGCGCCGTGCGCTCGCCGCGCTACGCGCTCGTCGTCTCGCGGCTCGCCGCCGAGAAGGGCATCGATATAGCGATCGCCGCCTGTCGCATCGCGGGGATGCCGCTGGTCGTTGCCGGCGAGGGCCCCGAGCGCGAGTCTCTGCAGCGCCTGGGCGCCGGCGCCGACGTGCGCTTCGTCGGGCGCGTCGGCGACGCCGAGCTGCGCCGGCTGCGCGCGGGCGCGGCCGTGGCGCTGATGCCCTCGCTGTGGGGCGAGACGTTTGGGATGGCCGCCGCGGAGGCGATGGCCGCCGAACTGCCGGTGGCCGCCAGCCGCGCGGGCGCGCTGCCGGAGTTGGTCGATCCGCTGTATCTCGCGCCGCCCGGCGACGCGGTCGCGCTGGCGGACACGATCTCGCGGGCGGCCCGCGACTCGCTCGCCGGCCGGCGCGCGCTGGAACGGGCACGCGCGCTCTGCGCGCCGGAGGTCATCGCTCGGCGGCTGGACGACGTCTACAACTGCGCCGGCAGAGCCTAAGCTGGCGCCGTGTCCGCCGCCGCCCAGCCTCGACATGCGCTGATCACCGGGATCGCCGGCCAGGACGGCTCGTTCCTGGCGGAGCTCCTGCTCGCCGAGGGCTACCGGGTAACGGGGCTCGCGCGCGAGCGCAGCGATCAGCCTGCCGGCGATTCGGCACCCGATCCGCTCGGCTGTTCCGCGCATCTGCGTTCGCGGATCGAGCTCGTGTACGGCGAGCTGCTGGCCCCCGCCAGCCTGCGCGCCGCGGTCGAGCGGGTGCGCCCGGACGAGCTCTATCACCTCGCGGCGCCGTCGTTCGTCCCCGCGTCGTGGCAACGCCCCGAGCAGACGATCCGCGCGATCGCCGGCTCGGCCGCGGCGATCGTCGAAGCGGTGCGCGACCTGCAGCTCGGCACGCGCGTGTTCGCGTCCGCCTCGGGCGCGATCTTCGGCGAGACCCCGGTGAGCCCCCAGCGCGAGGACACGCCCTGCCGGCCGCTGACGCCATACGCGGTCGCAAAGCTCGCCGCGCACCAGCTGATCGGCCGGTTTCGCGCGCACGACGGGTTGCATGCGGGTTCGGGCATCCTCTTCAACCACGAGTCCGAGCGTCGTCCCGAGCGTTTCGTCACGCGAAAGATCACGCGCGGCGCGGCCGCGATCGCGCTCGGTCACGAGCAGGAGCTGACGCTCGGCGATCTCAATGCGGTGCGCGACTGGTCGTTTGCCGGAGACATCGTCCGCGGCGCCTGGCTGATGCTCCAGCAGGAGCGCGCCGACGACTACGTGCTCGCCAGCGGAGCTCCCCACACCGTCGCCGACTTCGCGAACGCGGCGTTCGCCTGCGTGGGCCTGGAAGCGGAGCGTCACATTCGCGTCGACCCGGCGCTCGTACGTGCGCCGGAGCCCACGCCGAGCGTCGGCGACCCGAGCAAGGCGCGCGAACGGCTCTGCTGGACGCCCGAGGTCGGCTTCGAGCAGCTCGTCGAGCGGATGGTGCAAGCCGACTTGCGCGAGCTGAGCGGCGCGGGCACGTCGTAGACTGGCTCGCGCATGACTTGTGTCGGCGTGATCGGACTGGGCTATGTCGGCCTGCCGCTCGCGGTCGCCTTCGCCCGCGAGGGCTGCGAGGTGATCGCGGTGGACGTCGACGCGCGCAAGATCGAGGCGATCCGAGAAGGGCGCTCGTATATCGAGGACGTTGCATCCGAGCAGCTGCGCGAGGCCACCGCAAACATCCAGGCCTCCTCGCGCTATGCGCCGCTGGCCAAAGCCGACGCGGTCGTCGTGTGCGTGCCGACGCCCCTGACGCGCAACCGCGAGCCCGACCTCGGCCCGCTGGTCGATTGCGCGCGCTCGCTGGCCGAGGTGCTCCAGCGCGACCAGCTCGTGGTGCTCGAGTCGACCACCTATCCCGGCACCACGCGCGAGCGCCTGGCGCCCCTGCTCGAGGAGTCCGGTCTGGCCGCGGGGCGCGACTTCCATCTCGCGTTCTCTCCCGAGCGCGTCGATCCGGGCCGCACCGATTTCACGCTGCGCAACACGCCCAAGCTGCTCGGCGCGCTGACCGACGCCTGCGCCGAGCGGGCCGAAGCGCTCTACGGGGTCATCTGCGACAGCGTGATACGGGTCTCGAGCCCCGAGGCGGCGGAGCTCGCAAAGCTGCTCGAGAACATCTTCAGGTCCGTCAACATCGCGCTGGTCAACGAGCTAGCGATGCTGACGGACCGCATGGGCATCGACGTCTGGGAGGTGGTCGAAGCCGCCGCGACCAAGCCCTACGGGTTCATGCGCTTCGAGCCGGGCCCCGGCATGGGCGGGCACTGCCTGCCGGTCGACCCCTTCTACCTCAGCTGGCGCGCGCGCGAGTTCGACATGTCGACCGAGTTCATCGAGCTCGCGGGCAAGGTCAACCAGCAGATGCCCTACCACTGCGTCGCCAAGGCTCAGCGCGCGTTGAACGACGCGGGTCTGTCTGTCAAGGGCGCGCGCGTGACCGTGCTCGGCGTCAGCTACAAGCCCGGCGTGGCGGACATCCGCGACTCGCCGGCCTTGAAGATCCTCGAACTGCTGCGTGCGAGCGGCGCGGAGGTCAGCTACCACGATCCGCATGTGCCCGCGCTGACCGAGCTGGACCTGTCGAGCGTCGCGCTCGAGGACGCGCTCGCGGATGCCGACCTCACCTTGATCGTCACCGCCCACCCGAGCGTCGACCACGAGCTGGTGGCGAGGCGCGCGCGCCTGGTCGTCGATTTGCGCGGCGTCACGCGCGCCGCGGCGGACGCCGGCAACATCGTCCGGCTGTGAGCGCCTGCGCGCGCGTGGCCACGCGTCCCGCCGGCGCGCGCGGCGTTGGAGGCAGGCGGTGCTGAGCAGCGATTCGCGCGCCCCCGGGCTGCTGTGCGGCGCGGATGTCGAGGTTGGCGAGCGCGTGAACCTCGGGGCCAACGTGGTGCTCCACGACCGCGTCTTTATCGGCGCGGACGTCGCGCTCGGAGCTGGCGCCGTCGTTCACGAGGCGGTCATGATCGGCGACGGCTGCATCGTCGAGGACCACGCGACGCTCGGCAAGCGCCCGCGCCTGGCCCGCGGTTCCTCGGCGCGGGGCGAGGCTGGGCAGCTCGTCCTCGACCGGCGCGTGACCGTCTGCACGGGCGCGGTCGTGCTGGCCGGCGCGCGGATTGGGTCAGATGTGATCCTCGGCGACCAGTGCTTCGTGCGCGAGCGCTCCACGGTTGGGCCCGAGTCGGTGATCGGACGCGGCAGCGTCGTCGACAACGACGTTGCGATCGGCGCGCGCGTTCGCATCCAGACCAACGTCTACCTGACCGCGTACACGCTGATCGAGGACGATGTCTTCGTCGGTCCCGGCGCGACCACCACCAACGACGACACGATGGCTCGCCACGACCCCGACTTCCCGCTGCGCGGCGCGGTCCTGCGGCGCGCCTGCCGCGTCGGCGGCGGCGCGGTGCTGACCCCCGGCGTCGAGGTCGGCGAGGAGGCGTTCGTCGCGGCGGGGGCTGTCGTCGTCCGCGACGTGCCCGCCCGCGCGGTCGTGATGGGCGTCCCTGCGCGGGTCGTGCGCGAGGTCCCAGAGCAGGATCTGCTCGAGCGGCGCGGATAGGTGGGGGTATGCTTCGGCGACGATGAGTTCGCGACGCGGGCATGGAGGCTCGGGGCAGGTACGCCGACGTTCGTTGCTGCTGGTTGGACGCGGCGCAGCAGTTGCGGGCTTGGTGATTTTGGCCACCGCGGCGGCTTCTTTCGCGGCGCAGTCGGCCGACAGGAGAGAAACGGATGCTTATCTGACGGCGCAATACAGCTGGGCACAGCAGTCGCTCGCGAATGTGCAAGCGGCTCGCGCGGAAGTGGAAATGCGGGTGATGAGTATCGGTTCCGAGTGCCCCGGGGTCTTGAAGGCTGCACCGCCGGAATTCTCGCGGGCATCATCCACATTATCTGCGCGGAGCTTCGGTGAATCCAAACGCGAGGATGAACAGCGGAACGAGCTAGAACGCGAGCTGCGTCGAGCGCTGAGCTTGATCCTCGAGCAGGCAGATCGCCAGCCGCTGGCGAGTCTTGCTGACGTGATCGGCTCGTTGCGCTGGAGTGACCCCAAGCTTACCCGGCTGGTGGGCGCCGAGGTCGCCGGAGTGCGCGAAGAGCTTGCGCTCCCGGTTCCGGACGTGTGTGCGGACATAACCGCGTGGGTCAGAAGCGGCTACAGGACACTCCCAGTCGCGACCAAAGAACTTCGCGCCAAGGAAGAACGAATCGAACGCAACGTTCGGGTCGTCCCTCGGGAAGCGGTCGAGAGGCTGTTGCGGCCCTACGAGGGAAGTGCCGAGAAGGCGCTGATCGCAAGGACGGCGAAGCTCGAAAAGCTGATCAAACAGGCGCTTGCCGGACTCGACGGCGTTTATCAACGACTGGCCGCGACCTTGGGAACCGGGGAAAACGCTCACGCACCACAACCGACCCTGTCGCATCCGCCCCCAGGCGCGGTTGTCGTGGGAAAGGGCACGACCGCGGCGGGCGGCAGGTATGAAGTGTGGGTGGAAACCAACGAACAATCTGGCAGTCACACTGAAAGCGAATGTCCGCCGCAGATGCCGCTGCACGTGAGGACCGTCACCAACTCTGAGGGTGGGTTCAGCGGATGCTTTTCGCGCACAGAAGATACAACCTCACCGCTCGTTAACTGCGACGAAGGGCTTCTCACGATCGAAGCCCGAACACCGGCTGCCGTCCGCAGCGCGCGGCTGCGCATGAGCAACGGCAGGGAGATCGCCTCGCGCGTCGCGTTCGTGCCGCCGCGGCTGGGAGGCCCGACGGGTTTCTACTACCAGGTGGTCCGCGGTCCCAGCCCGATCCCGGTTTCACTCGCCGAGCTCGACGCCCACGGCAAGGTCCTGCGCGTGCTCAAGCTGCATCGCTTTGTGGGATGCACCAAGCATCTGCTGAAATTCCTGAAAGGAGGCATCCGCACGCTCGTGCATGGCCGCGTCCCACGGGGATCGACCTTCTCAATCGTGGGCGAGGCCTACCGGTTCCTCGGGCAGATCTATTTCGCTCTCCAGGTGGAAACCTCTAACGGAGGCGGCAGCGAAAGGCCTCGCGGGCAAAAACCCAACCTCTTCTCCTGGTCGCTATGGACGGCATGTCAACCGCATCCATACGCGATCCTCTACGGACTGCTCAAGCGGCCCGACGACACCGTGTTGGCGCGCACATCGGGCAAGCTGAGCGCGCTTCACCGGGTGGCGATTCCCAGCCACCTGCACGCCGGCGGTGTACTCGCGTATGCGGTTTCAGCGACGGTGCCAAGCGAACTGCTTGTCCGCGACCGCAGCGGCAAGACGGTAGTCGTTGAAAATCTCAGGCAATTGGGCAAGGAAGCGACAGAAACGTGTGAAGGCGAAGCAGAAGGCTGAAGTCACGCTCGCGCAGGCTGGTTGTGGCGAATCACGCGGCCCGCACCGCGCTCACAACCTCGTTCGCCTGCTCCGCATCGAGCAGCGGGCTCATCGGGATTGCCAGGTGGGTGCGGGCGGCCTGTTCGGTACCCGGGAGCTCGACTGCGGTGGACCACCGGCGCATCGCGGGCTGGCGGTGGATCGGGGCGCGGTAGTAGGCCTTGCAGCCGATCTGCGCATTGCCGAGTGCTGCTTCTAGCCGCGCGGGCTCGGGATCGCTCACGACGTACAGATGCCATGCGGGCATCGTCGCGCGAACCGGCTTTGGCAGGGTGACGAGCTCGCCGAGCCCAGCCTGCTCGTAGTGAGCAGCGGCGCGGCGGCGCCCCTCGGCCCAGGCGTTCAGATGCGGCAGCTGCACGCGCAGGATCGCCGCCTGGAGCTCGTCCAGGCGCGAGTTGTAGCCGACCTGCTCGTAGGTCAGCTTGTCGCGGCTGCCGTGGACGCGAAGCGTCCGCGCCAGTTGCGCGATCTCGCGATCCGAGCTCGTGATCATCCCGCCGTCGCCGAAGCAGGCGAGATTCTTCGAGGGAAAGAAAGAGAACGTCGCCGCCCTGCCGAGCGCTCCGGCGCGGCCGTCTGGGCCTCGAGCGCCAGCCGCCTGCGCGGCGTCCTCCAAGACCGGGACCCCGAGCGCTTCGATTTCGCGGATCGGCGCCACGTTGCCGAACAGATGCACCGCGATGACGGCCTTCGTCTGCGGCGTGAGCGCGGCCTTGACGGTCTCTGCGGTGAGGCAGTATGTCTCGGGATCGATGTCGCAGAACACCGGCCGCGCGCCCGTCGGCGGGATCGCCTCCGCGGACGCGTAGAAGCTGAACGACGGCACGACCACGTCGTCGCCCTCGCCCACGCCCAGCGCTCGCAGCGCGATCGTGATCGCGTCGGTCCCGTTCGCGACGCCGACGGCGTGCTCGGCGCCGCAGTGGGCGGCGAACTCGCGCTCGAACGCTTCCACCTCCGGGCCGAGGATGTAGCGCTCGCTGTCGAGCACCCGCGCGATCGCGTCGCGCAACTGCTCGCGTAGGGACTCGAGCGGCGCGGCAGTGTCGAACAGCGGCACCGCCATCGCGTTCAGCGCGGCGCGAGTGCCGCCAAATCGGCGCGGGTCATCAGGCGGATCAGCTGCTCGAACGAGGTCTCCGGTCTCCAACCGAGATCGCGCTCGGCCTTCGCCGGGTCGCCGATCAGGTGATCCACCTCCGCCGGGCGAACGAACTCGGGATCGACCCTGACGTATCGCTCGTAGTCGCCCAATCCGGCCTCGTCGAACGCGAGCTCGCAGCATTCGCGCACCGAGTGCGCCTTGCCCGTGGCGATCACGTAGTCCTGCGGAGTCTCATGCTGCAGCATCAGCCACATAGCTTCGACGTAGTCCTTCGCGTACCCCCAGTCGCGTTCGGCGTCGAGGTTGCCGAGCGCCAGCTCGGCCTGCAGGCCGTGCTTGATCGCCGCGGCGTGCCAGGTGATCTTGCGCGTGACGAACTCCAAGCCGCGGCGCTCGGACTCATGGTTGAAGAGGATGCCGCTGCTCGCGCGCAGGTCATAGCTCTCGCGGTAGTTGACCGTGATGAAGTGGCCGTACACCTTCGCCACGCCATACGGCGAACGGGGATAGAACGGGGTCGTCTCGGTCTGGGGCACCTCGCGGACCTTGCCGAACATCTCACTCGAGCTCGCCTGATAGAAGCGCGCTTCGGGACAGACTTCGCGCATCGCCTCGAGCATCCGCGTCACGCCGACCCCGGTGAACTCCGCGGTCAGGGTCGGCTGGATCCAGGAGACGGCGACGAATGACATCGCCGCCAGGTTGTAGATCTCGCTCGGCCTGGCCGCGCGCAATGCGTCCACGAGCGAGCGCTGGTCGAGAAGGTCGCCCTGGTGCAGCGTGATCCGATCGCGCAGATGCTCGATCCGCTCGAACTTCTCCGTGGAGGCGCGGCGCACCATGCCGTGCACCTGGTAGCCCTTCTCCAGCAGAAGCTCTGCCAGATATGAGCCATCTTGCCCGGTGATCCCGGTGATCAACGCCGAAGGCTTGCTGGTCATCGCGGGGACCCTACCGGTCGGCGTTGCGGGCAGTTCGCCGACGCGCCCGCCGCGCGGCGCCCCCAGCGCGGGGCTTGCCCCGCGGCCGGCGGCCTAGCGGCCGCTCGCGGCGGTGCTGCGATCGCGCGCGTACTGGCGCGCGAACGCGGCCACGAAACGCGGGTTGTAGCGGGCGTAGCGGCGCCACAGGCGCCGCGGCTCGCGGGCCAGCCGATAGGACCACTCGAGCCCGTTGCGTTGCATCCACGGCGGCGCCTGCTTGACCAAGCCGGCGTGGAAGTCGAACGCCGCGCCGACCCCCACCAGCAGCGACGCCTGCAGCCGCGGGCGCATCCTGTGCATCCATTGCTCCTGCTTGGGCTGTCCGGTCCCGACCCAGACGACCTGAGCGCCGGAAGCATCGATATCCGCGAGCAGCCGCTCGTCCTCCTCGAGCGTCAGCGGCCGGAACGGCGGGCTCGCGCCGCCGACGATCGACAGCCCCGGATAGCGCTCGCGCAGCCTGTCGCCGAGCAGCTCGCGCGCCGCGTCACCTCGCCCGCCATACAGGTAGATCGGGGTCGCGCTCCGGGCGGCGCGGGCGCAATACATGGCCATCAGATCTGGTCCGTAGACCCGTGTCGCCGCGGCGTGGCCCAACGCTTTCAGCGCCCACACGAGCGGCTGGCCGTCTGGCACCACCAGCGTCGCCGCCATCACCGCCTCGAGCGTCGCGCTGTTCTCCTGCGCGTTCATCACGAGATTCACGGCCGCCGCGGTCATGTATCCGCGCGCCCCGCGAGCGATCATCGCGTCCATCCAGTCCATCACCTGCTCGTAGTCCGACACCGCCAGCGGGATGCCCAGAACCTCCGCTCGCTCAAGTCGGATCGGCGTGTCGAGGGTGCGGGCGCTCGGCGTGGCGATTAGGTGAAGATACCGGCGGCTGTGGCGATCATCGATCCAGACTCGTGGGACGGCCGGCAGGTCCTGCTCACCGGTCACACCGGCTTCAAGGGCGCTTGGCTGGCGCTGTGGCTGCAGATGCTCGGCGCGCGCGTCAGCGGCCTCGCGCTGGCTCCGCCCACCGAGCCCTCGCTGTACGGGCTCGCGCGGGTCAGCGCGCACATGGCCACTGAGGAGTCCGTTGACATTCGCGATGCAGCCGGCGTCCGCCAGGCCGTACATGCTGCGCGCCCGGAGATCGTTGTGCATCTGGCCGCCCAGCCGCTGGTGCGGCAGTCGCTGCGCGACCCGGTGCTCACGTTCGCGGTCAACGTGCTCGGCACCGTGCACCTGCTCGACGCCGTGCGCCACGCGGGTGATTCGGTGCGCGCTGTCATCGTCGTGACCTCGGACAAGTGCTATGCAAATCACCCCGAGGAGCCGCGGCGCTTCGTCGAGTCCGATCCGCTCGGCGGCCGCGACCCGTACTCCAGCTCCAAGGCCTGCGCCGAGCTGGTCACGGCGTCCTACCGCGAGTCGTTTTTCTCGTTCCCCTCTGCGGACGCGGCGCGGGCGGGGATCGCCACAGCGCGCGCCGGCAACGTGATCGGCGGCGGCGACTTTGGCGAGGACCGGCTCGTACCGGACATCCTGCGCGCCCATCGCTGTGGCGAGACCCTCTCGCTGCGCCACCCGGACGCGGTTCGCCCATGGCAGCACGTGCTCAACCCGCTGAGCGGCTACCTGCGTCTCGCCCAGGCGCTCTGCGAGGAGGCGGCCGGCGCCGGCGATCGGGCTTCCCGGCGAGTGGCCCGCGCGTGGAATTTCGGTCCGCCAGAGCAGGACTGCTGCACCGTGTCCGAGATCGTCCGGCGGCTGGGCGAGCGGCTCGACGGCGCGCTCGGCGTGGAGCTGGATCGCGGTACCCAACCGCCGGAGGCGGCCCGGCTCGAGCTCGACTCCTCCGCAGCCGAGGAGCTGCTGGGCTGGCGCCCGCGTTGGGATCTCGACGAGGCTCTCGCGCAGGTGGCGCGCTGGCACGTCGCCGAACGCGCGGGCGAGGACATGAGGCGCGTCAGCCTCGAACAGATCGAGGCATTTAGCTGAGCCACCGACCGCTGTGGCCACGGGCCGCGCGCCTGTCGATTCCCGCGATCTCGAGGCGCTGGAGACGGCAACCGCGGCAAATTTCGCCCGCCGATATCCGCCGACGTGATCGGGACTCGCCGGGATAGGCTGTCGGCACGTGCCCGACTACCGCGATGATCGACCAGCGGTACTCGCCTCCGATGCGGAGCGCGAGCGCGTTGTGCTGCTGCTCCGCGACGCCGCCGGCGAAGGCCGGCTGACGCTCGAGGAGCTGGCCGGGCGGGTGGAATCGGCGTACGGAGCACGAACATCCCAGGAGCTCGAGCTCGTGACGCGCGATCTACCGGCCCAGCCTCCGGCGCCGGCGGTCGAGAGCGGCACCGGAACGAGCTCGGTCATCGCGATCATGTCCGGCGCCGACCGCTCAGGGCGCTGGCGGCTGGGCAAGCGCTGTCGGGCGATAGCGGTGATGGGTGGCTGCAAGCTCGACCTGCGCGGCGCCGAGCTCACCGCGCCCGACCCTGTGATCCGCGCGGTCGCGATCATGGGCGGGATCGACATCGTCGTCCCGGAGGGGATTGCGGTCGAGGTCACCGGCTTGGCAGTGATGGGCGGCAAGTCGGCTCGAATCAAGGACGCCCAGCCCCGGCCCGGGGCGCCACGGCTGCACGTGCGGGTGTTCGCGTTGATGGGCGGCGTTACGGTTCGGAGCAAAGCCGCCAAGCGCAAGACTCTTACGCCCTCGCCTGGCTGATCGAACCCGACAGGCAGGGCCGGGAGATCGGGCGGGCCCTCAGTCGGCGGCCCAATACGTCGGACGGTGCAGCAGCTCTAGCTTGATCCCGTCAGGATCGTAAAAGAAGACCGCGTAGTAGCCGGGCGTGTAGTCGTATTCGCGCGGTCCGCTCTCGATTGTCGCCCTCTGCTCAGCCAGCCAGCGCGAGCGCTCGTCGACAATCTCGCGCGAGGGAACGTCAAAGCAAAGGTGATGCAGCCCGATCGCGTAACGCTCATACGGGACGGCGTGGGCGTCGGACTGCTTCTCTCTTAGGCCCAGCGCGGCCACGCCGGCGCCCGCGACGGAGAGGTACCAGATCGTCTCGCCGCGCTCTCCGCGAAGCTTCCGCAGACCGGTCCACCCGATCGGCTTCAGCAGGTCGCGGTAGAAGGGCAAGCTGCGCTCGATCGAGCTGACGACCAAATCCACATGGCTGACCTTTGGCAACGGCACCCGAAAAGCCTACGTGTGGGACCGAGCTGGGGCAGCGCCGACGCTGGATCTCGACGACTGCGCGGCACGGTGCTGGCGACGGTGTGCGCCCGGCTGCGCGCCTCTCATGTGTCCCTCGATCCTGGCGGCCTGGAGGACTGTTACGCCCAGGAGCAGGACGTCGTCCAGAGGGCCGTTCTGCCACCCTTCGGCGGTGAGTTCGCCGAATCTCGACCTCGTGCGCTCGATCTATGCGGACTGGGAACGCGGTGACTTCAGCCGAGCTGATTGGGCACACCCGCAGATCGAATACGTCTTCGTCGACGGGCCTCATCCTGGAACTTGGATTGGCGTAGCCGAGATGGCGACCGCTCAGCGGGACTTCTTGCTGGCATGGGAGGACTGGCGCATCGAGGCGGAGGAGTGTCGAGCTCTCGACGACGAGCGCGTGCTGGTGCACACGCGGATGAGCGGGCGCGGTAGGACAAGCGGAGTGCAACTCGCGGGGATGCAGCAGCAGAACGCAAACGTGTTCAACGTACGCTCGGGCAAGGTCGTACGGCTCGTCCTCTACTGGGACCGCGAGCGGGCGTTCGCCGACGTCGGCCTCGCTCGCGGGAGGTCGAGCCCCCACGTCCAGCCGACCCCGCGGGTGTTCTTGGCTCACCGCGCCGCTGAGCTTCGCAGCGGCGGGTCGCTGATCGTTACTGGCGGCGCCGCAGCGGATGATGGCACGAGCGGAGCAGGGGTCTCATGACCATGGCCAACGACGCGCTTGCGCAGCTCGAAGACATGCGGGAGCTGAGCCCCGCCGAGCGCGAACGGATGACCATCCCGACCTGGAACCGGACCGCCGCGGAGTTCCTAGCCCCGTTCGACTCGCGACCGCAGCCCGATGGTCTTGACCTGTGTCGCCATACGTTTTGCACGCTTCCGGACAGCTACCTGAGCGCCTACGAGCAGGACGGCGATCTTGACCGCTACACAACGGCGGTGGCCGACTTCTTCTGCGCTGCCTTCGAGCCGTCCCTGTGGGCCCAGCTTGATCCGAGGCGCGACGCTAGCGAACAGAACCAGCTCGCGGCTGGATTCCATGAGCGTCTGCGCGCGAAGATCGCCGCCGACCCCCGCCGCGCTGCCACCACCTGGCACGTCATGGTGATGCAGATCTCGCGACGCTGATCCCGCGTCAGGGCGGGATCCGCAGCTCCGTAAGTAACGATACGCCCAGGAGCGGCATGTCCTCCAGGGGCGCGGGTTCTGCCACGCGTTATGAGCCGAGCGCGCGTTCGCTGTCGGCGATTGAGCGGTCTACGTTCTCGCCGAAGTCCTCGCTTGTGTTCTCGTGTGGAAATGGCGTCTCGGGTACAGGGAGCCCCAGGTGCGAGCATATGGGCTCCCACCCGTCGCGGGGCTGCCACTGGATGAGTCGTGTCGCTGGAACCTCGCGGCGCACGTCATCGCGGTGACGCTCGTACTCGGCGATCGCCGCGTCGCGATCGGCGAAATCGGGCGTGAAGCGCGTGCGAAATAGCTCACGGACCATTTCCTGCCCGCGCATGAGGTCGGGGTGGTCACTAAGCATTGGGCCCTGTAGGGCCGGGATGACCGTGTGCTGCATGCTCGCCCACCAGGTCCCTGCGCTGTCGCGCGTGGATAGCAGGACCGGAGCGTCTGGATTTGCCGTGCTCAGGTCGCGCCAGAACGCACAGCCAGGCCAGTCGACGGTGGCGACATATCCGTCGAAAAGCGCATCCCAGTCGACGTCCTCGCCGCGCAGCGCCTGCTCCCAAACGGGCACCTGCTGAGGGTGCGCGATCAGCTCGAACATGTGATAGCACGGGCCGCCGAGCAACTGTTCGAGGGCGACCTTGAGGGAGTTCGTCCCCGTACGGCCGAGCCCTACGCCGACAACCTTCAGCGCCATCGTGTCCCGAATCGTAGTACTCGGGGCGACTTCAGCAGCGTGGCGTGGCCGCATTCCGGGATCGAGTATGCGTCCACCGACGGGCCTACGCCAGGCACTGGTCGGGGCTCGCCGAATCGCGGCCTACAGCCGCCAGTGGCTTCAAGCCTGGAAGCAGATCCTCGTCGCACCCGACGAATACCGGCAACTTGACGAGCGCGTGGCCGACCCTCGTCGGGCCGTGGGATACTCGACAGGATGTCGCAGGAGAACGTGGAGCTGGTTCGAAGCATCTACGAGCATTGGAGCAACGGACAGTCGGCTCGTCATTTGATCGACCCAGAGCTTGAGTATGTGAACCCCTCCTATGCGGTGGAGTCGGGAACGCGCCGCAGCCGGAGCACATTAGGCAAGATACGCGAGGTCTATCCAGACTTTCACGTGGAGCCGGAACGGTTCGTGGACGCAGGGGAGAACATCGCCGTGATCGGGGTCGCTCGCGGCACGGCTGCGAGTGGCCTCGAGACTCGCTGGCGTCAGGGCTACGTTTGGACGGTCCGCGATGGCAAAGCGGTTCGCTTTCGCTGGTTCAACGATCCCCACGAAGCCCTCCAGGCCGTAGGCCAGGCGGAGTAGGCGATCGTAAAGCTCGTCATCTACTGGGACCGCGAGCGCGCTTTTCCCAACCCCGGCTTGGGAGAGTAGGCGGTGTCTCGAGAGAACCTGGAGATCGTGCGACGCGCCAATGCCGTGACGACCGACGGCAACCTTGGTGCTGCATTCCAATCCTTCGATTCAGATATTGAATGGGTTGTGGCCAGGCAGCACCCGAACGCCGGGACGCTCAGGGCCACAAGGCGGTGGCTGAGTATCAGCGGGAATGGAGGGACATGCTGCTGATGTGCGCATCGAGTACGACCGGGTCTTAGACGCCGGCGTAAACGTGATCGCGATTGGCACCGTGCGAGGGACCGGAAGCGGGAGCGGCGTCGATGTGCGGGTACCGATCGCCCTCGTAGTCACCGTCCGGGATGGGCTCGTAACCCGCGTCGAGGAGTACCTAGACCCGGCGGAGCCCCTCAAAGCGGCCGGCCTGGAGGACTAGGCGATGCCTGCCAGTTCACGACAATCGGCCTATATGCGCAGGGCTGGCTGCCGCTTCAGCGACCGTCAGAGGCGGCCTCGGCGTCGACGCGACCATCGATGTTGGTTTGGAATTCCGGGCTGCGATTCTCGTGCGGGAACGGATCCGACGGGACCGATACGCCAAGCGCCGCGCAGATCGGGTCCCAGCCATCGCCCGGCTGCCAGTCCACCAGCCGCTCGGCAGGGATCTCGCTGCGAACGCGCTCGTTGTGCCGCGTGTAAGCGGCCATTGCTGCCTCCGGATCGCGCCAGTCGGGGGTAAAGCGCCGGGCGAACAGGTCCAGGACCATCGCCCTGTGCGCGACCATCCCCTGAGCCTCGGGCGGGAGGTCAGTGGTGAGCACGTTGATAATCGTCTTCTCCATGCTCGCCCACCATTCCTCGGGCATGGCGCGCGAGGAGAGCAGCACGATCGCGTCGGGGTTGGCGGCGGACAGCTCGGGCCAGTAGGCGCACGCGGGCCAGTCAACGCTGGCGTTGTAACCGTCCATCAGCGCGTCCCAGTCGTCGGACTCGCCGCGCACGACGGAGTGCCATATGGCGACCGACTCGGGGTGCTCAAACACCTCGAACATGTGGTAGCAGGGACCGCCGGTCAGCTGCTCGAGAGCTTTCTTCAGCGACATCGTACCCGTGCGTCCGAGCCCTGCTCCGACTAGCTTCAGTTGCATCGTGTGCCCCCTTCGGTTTCCGCTGCGGACCCGGAAGCGTAACGCGCGGCGGCCGTTCGCTGGCGTCGCTTCGCCGACTGGAGTTGCGCTGAAGCAAAGAGCGTCTCTCGCTGCCGCGAGCTCGCGGAGCTGCGGATCTCGCGGGCGGTCGTCGAAGAACTGCACCGACATCGACGGCGTCCGCGCCGCCGCGAGCGGCGCGACGAGGAGGGGGGTAGGAGACGTCGGAGGAGAACCTCGATATCGCGCTGTGGGGAGCAGAGGCGCTGGCCCGGTGGGACTACGCCGCTCTGCGCGAGCTTTCCTCACCCACGATCAAGTTCGAGACGAGCGCGGCGATCGACCGCCGGTACTTGCTTCCGATGCGAAGCGCGAGCGCGGTGTGCCGCAGCTGCGTGACGCCGCGTGCGAAGGCCGGCTGACGCTCGAGGACCTCGCCGGGCGGCTCGAACCGGCGTAGGAGCGCGAACGTCTCCCGCGGCATGCTCCGAGACGGCGCGAAAGATTTTCGCTCGCGGACTGGTTATTTGCGTTAGCTGTGCGTGTGCAGGCGAGGATCGCGGGGGACCGATGACGCTGAGAGTTGCGGGGCTCGGCCCGTGGATGGCGCTCTTGGTGCTGTGCGTGATGGCGGCGCTTTGGGTCGGGGACGGGCCCGACCTCGCCAGCGGCGGGACAGCGCTGCCAGCATTTGTGCAGGCAGCGACCAGGCACTCCAGCTCCGTGACGAGCCTGACAGTCACGCCGGGGTCGAACGTGACCGCGGGCGATCGACTGGTTGTCGAGGTAGGGGTGTGGCGCAGCGGGGGGGCGTCCGCCGCGAGCGTGACCGACTCGGCGGGCAACAGCTACGTTGAGCTGCTGCACTTCACGGCCTCCGACAAGACCGAGATGAGCATCTGGACGGCCCCGATCACCGCTGGCGGCGGAACCCGTCCGACCATCACGGTCAAGGCATCGGGCAAAGCCGATGTGGGCGTCGCGGCGCTGGAGTACGCCGGGGTGTCGACGGTTTCCGACGGAAGCGTCGTAGATCGGTCGGCGTTCAACTCCGGCACCACCGTGGCGCCAGCAGCCATTTCCTCAGGAGCAACCCAGCCGACGCAGGGCGCCAATGAGCTCGCGATCGGGTTCTACGTCGACTCCGGCTTCGGCGACGCACTCAGCGGCGGGTCGGGGTACACCACGCGAGCCAACGTGTCACCGGACGGCGACATCGAGCTCCTCGCGCAAGACGCCATCGTGGCCGCCGGCACGACGCCCAACCCATCCGTTAGCACCGGCGCCGCCACGACATGGCTCACCTCGACCGTCGTCCTCAAGGCGGGTGAAGCGTCGGGTCCGCCGACCCTACCCGCGGCTCCGACGGGCGTCAGCGCGGCAGCGGGGAACACGAGCGCGACGGTTACCTGGACGCCCCCGCCGAACGGCAACAGTCCGATCACGAGCTACACGATCACGCCGTATATCGGTTCGACCGCCCAGACGCCGACCACGGTAACGGGCTCGCCGCCCGCGTCGACGGCGACAATCACCGGGCTGACGAACGCGACGACCTATACGTTCACCGTTGCCGCGACCAACGCGCTGGGAACCGGGCCCGCGTCGGCGGCGTCCAACCCCGCGACCCCGGGGACGGAGCCCGAAGGCGAATGGACGCCGCTGATGAATTGGCCGATTGTGGGCATCCACCTGTTCCTGCTCTCGACCGGGAACGTTCTCGCGCTCGACGGCTGGCAGACGCCAGAGCCCGCCTACGAATGGAACCCGATTACCCAGAGGTTTACGTCGAGCACGGCGCCCAGCAGCAACTTCTGCTCGGGCATGGCACAGTTGCCGAACGGGGAGGTGATGACGGTCGGCGGCTACGGCGAGCTCACGGACGGCCATCTCGGAACCGTCGACACGTCGATTTACAATCCGTCAACAGGTAGCTGGACGCAGGTCGCCAACATGCACGAACGGCGCTGGTATCCAGATGTCACCGAGCTTCCCGACGGTGACTACGTGGCGATCAGCGGCAACTCGGCGAACGAAAACACCTGGGCGAACAGGCCCGAGGTCTATGACCCGACGGCCAACACCTGGACGCAGCTCACAAAAGTATCAACATCCCAGATCCACGAGGAGGAGTACCCATTCTCCTACCTGATTCCGAACGGCAACGTGTTCACGATCGGCCCGTCCGAGGACGTCTCCTACGAACTCAACGTCGCGAACCAGACCTGGACGTCGGCCGGTGGAGCGAGCGGAATCACCAACGGCTCGTCGGTCATGTATCGGCCCGGAAAGATCCTCTACAGCGGAGGTGCCCCGAGCGTCACGAGCACCACCGAAGCATCGGCGAACACTTCAGTCATCGACCTGACGGCTGCTACGACGAAATGGCGGCAGGTCACACCAATGCACAACGCTCGCATCTACCACACGTTGACGATGCTCGCCGACGGGACGGTGCTCGCGGTGGGAGGAGAGCAGACCAGCGACCAGGAGGTCGTCACGAGCGGCGTTCTGCCGACAGAAATCTGGAATCCCGAAACCGAAACGTGGTCGATGGCCGCGCCGATCGCCGCCGCGCGCAACTACCACTCGACCGCGATCCTGATGCCGAACGGAACGGTGCTCGTAGCCGGCGGCGGGCACCCGAACGGGCTCTCTGATCCCGGCGAGTTCTCGGCCCAGATCTACTCGCCTCCCTACCTGTTCAAGGGCCCACGGCCCACGATCACGACGGCACCCGCCGCGTCCACCTACAACTCGGCCATCACGGTCTCGACCCCGGATGCCTCGTCGATCAGAGCGGTCAACCTCGTCTCACTCGGAGCGGACACCCACCAGGGCGACATGTCCCAGCACTTCGTGCCGCTGTCGTTCACCGCAAACTCCGGTTCGCTGACCGTGCAGACGCCGGCGAACTCAGCCCTTGCGCCGTACGGCAACTACATGCTGTTCCTCGTCAACGACAAGGGCGTGCCCTCGGTGTCGGCGCCGCTGAACCTCAGCGCCGCGCCGTCGCCTCCCGCGGCGCCAACCGGGGTGACGGCGACCGCCACCCAGGGCAGCGCGACGGTGACATGGACCGCACCGCCGGCGGGAACGAGCCCGATCACGAGCTACACGGTGACGCCGTACATCGGCTCCGCCGCCCAGCCGGCGACGACCGTCACGGGCGCCCCGCCCGCGACGCACGCCACGATCACCGGCCTGACGAACGGCGCCACCTATACGTTCACGGTGACAGCAAACAACGCCGTAGGTGCGGGACCGGCCTCGCAAGCTTCCAATGCGGTCACGCCCTCGGGCCCGGCCGCGCCGGCCGCGCCGGCGGAACTCGCTGCGAGTCCGGGCAACGCCAGTGCGACGCTCACCTGGAGCGCTCCCTCGGGCAACGGCAGCCCGATCACGAACTACACCATTACGCCGTACATCGGCGCCACCGCCCAGCCGGCGACGACCGTCACGGGCGCTCCACCGGCAACGAGCGCCACGATCACCGGCCTGACCAACGGCATCACGTATACGTTCACGGTGACAGCAACCAACGCGATCGGCACGGGACCGGCCTCGTCGGCGTCGAACGCCGTGACGCCGACCTCGACCGCGTCGCCGGCGTTCGTCCAGCAGACGTCCGGGCACGCCTCTAACGTCGCGAGTCTCGCGGTGACCCCGGGGACGAACCTCACGGCGGGGAATCGCCTGGTGGTCGAGGTCGGCATGTGGAACAGCGCTCACGCGACTACCTCGAGCGTGAAGGACGCGGCCGGTGACACCTTCACAGAGCTGCTGCACTTCAAAGCCTCCGATGGCACTGAGATGAGCGTGTGGACGGCGCCGGTCAGCGTCGGCGCCGGAACGAAGCCGACGATCACCGCGACGCCGACCTCCACGGCCGACGTCGGAATCGCCGTCGTCGAATACGCGGGGCTCTCGGCGGCCGGCGGAGCCGCTGTCGTCGATCAGACGGCACACGCCACGGGCACGACGACCGTAGCAGCCGGCGTCTCGACCCCGGCGACCGCGCCAACGTCGGGACCGGGCGAGCTGGTCGTCGGCTTCTACGCGGATTCCGGCTTCGGCGACGCCGTGATGCCGCGGATGGGCTTCAACGGCCGCGTGGACGTCTCACCGACCGGTGACATGGAGCTCGTAGTCGAGGATGCGCTGACCGGCGCAGCCGGCGCGACCCCCAGCGCAAGCGTGCAGACGGGGGCTTCGACGGTCTGGCTGATGGCGGCGATCGTATTCAAGCCCGCGCCCGTCGCCGAACCGCCGGCCGCACCCGCCGCGGCGCCAGCGGACGTGGTCGCGTCCCCCGCGGACCGGAGCGCGACGGTCACCTGGAAGGCGCCGGCGAACGGGGGGAGCCCGATCACGACGTACACCGTCACGCCCTACGCCGGCTCTCGGCGCTTGAGGCCGACAACGGTCTCGGGCACGAGCGCTGCGATCGTCGGCCTTACAAATGGCGCTAGCTACCGCTTCAGGGTGGCCGCACGAAACGCGCTCGGCAGAGGACCCACGTCGTCGCCCACGAACCGGGTCAAACCTACGGCGACGCTGTTGCCCGCGGCGCTGTTAACGGCCCTGTGGTGCACTCCGCTCGCCACGGCGAGCCTTTCGCAACCCGGGCCACCCGCGCGGTAACGAGGCCGGCCGGGGTGGCGCAACGCGTCACGATCTTCTCGAGCACCGAGGCAAGCTGCGCTCGATTGAGCTGACGATCAGGTCTACATGGCTGACCTTGGGCGACGGCACGCGAAAAGCCTACGTGTGGCGCCGAGCGGGCGTGGCACCCGCGCTGGGATTTCGATGAGACCCTCGCCCAGCTGGCGCGATGGCACATCGCCGAGCACGCGGCCGAGCACATGAGATGCGTAAGCCTCAGCAAATAGCGGCATTTGGCCGGGCCGCGTGCAGCTCGAGGCGGCATCTTCTGCCGGATGAGTCCGCTGTCGGTTCGCCGCTATCGAGCCGAACGGTTGCTGCGCAACGAGTTCCAGGGGCTGCGCCCCGCGGTGCTGGCGACGGTGCGAGCCCGGCTGCGGGCTTCCCATGTGTCCCTCGACCCTGGCGATCTGGAGGACTGTTACGCCCAGGCCTGGCACGGGCTATACACGACCATGCTCGAGGGGCAAAGCGAGATCACCAACCCGGCGGGTTGGCTTGCGGTTGTTACCTACCGCCGCGCCATCGACGAGTACCGCGCGCGTATGCGGGCGTGTCAGGGGCGCGAGCTCGCCGGCGACGATCGCTGGCGCGGGCGCGACGTCGTCGACGAGCTCGATGACCGCGAGCGCTTGCGGCAGCTGCTGGAGGGTCTGCGGGCCAGGCTCGGTCCACGTGAGCGCCAGGCTGCTGCGCTCTGTTATCTGCAGGGTCTCTCGCGGGCCGACGCGGCCGCGCGGATGGGCATCAGCGCGAAGCGGATGCGCAAGCTGATGGACGGCTCGCGATCGGGCACGCCCGGCGTCGCGGCGAAGGTGGGTCAGCTGCTCGAGACGATCCGCGCGGGGTCGTTCTGCGCCGAGCAGTCCTCGTTGATGCGGGGCCTCGCGTTCGGGATCCTCGACCCCGACGGCGAACGCTATGCGCTCGCGCGGGCCCACCAGCGGGAGTGTCCGGGCTGCCGCGCATATGTCCTGTCGCTGCGTGGACTCGCATCGGTGCTGCCCGCGCCTCCGCTGCCCCTGGCACTCGGTGCGGGTGTCGCCGCGGGCGCCGGCACGACGGCGGCCGGCACCAGCGCGGGCGCCGGGGCGGCGAGCGGAGTGGCGGGCGCCGGGGGAGCCGCGGGCGGGGGCTGGCTCCTAGCCGGGGGAGGGCTCGGCGCCAAGCTGGCCGTCGGCTGTCTGCTCGCCGTGGGCGTGGGCGCAAGCTGTATCGCCCTGACCGTCGGCCCGCGCGAGCCCGAGCCTGCTGTCCATCACCGGCGGGTCGCAAACGCGCTGCGCGCCCCCGTCGCAGGCCGGGACGACGCTCGGAGGCCGGCCGTCGCGGCCGCTTCAGCGAGTCCGGCAATCCCGCCGCCGGCCGGCGCGGCGTCTCAACAGCATGCTGCGGCCCATGCTGATGCCGCCGCCTCGACCGCACCGGCCGGCGTGCCGCCCGCGCTGGCGCCCGCGGCCAGGGCGAGCCGCGAGTTCGGCCTCGAGCAGCCGGCCTCCGGCAGCGCAGGAGCGTCGAAACACGCGCGCGCTCGAATCGCGCACGCCAGACGGGACGCCCGCGCGGCGGCGGAACCGTCCGCAGGCGAAGCCGGTGGCGCCGCCGATCACGCGTCCGGCGCCGGCTCGACTGGCGCTGGGTCGAGCACGAGCTCGGCCGCGCCGGCTGCCTCTGCGGCGCCGGCGTCGCCCGCATCCGCGGGTGGCGGCTCCTCCTCGGCTGCCCCCAGCAGCCCCTCGCCCGCCGAACGCGAGTTCGGCATCGGCTAGCGACGCCTGTAGCGGCTCACTCGGATGGGAAGACTTTTGCCAGCCGGGCGAGCGCGAGCGGATTGCCGCGCGGGCGCAGCCGGCCGGTCAGCATCGCGCGACGTGGATCGAGGCGCTCGCCGACGATGTCGATCCAATCCTGGTAGGACAGGCGCATGCGCAGGTCCGGGTTCGGGGCCGCGCCCTCGGCGACGGAGCTGGAGCCGTTTTCAACCGTCAGATGCCAGGTGGGGATGTCGGGATCGGTGAACTCCCACTGGAAGGTGGTCGCTCGCTTGAGCCCATGCGCCGGATTCACCTGGCGGAGGATCGTGTCGAACATCAGCGCGATGATCTCCGGGTCGCGCTGCGATGGTCCCTGGCGTACCCCGATCACGCCCGCTTTGGCAAGGATGTGCCCTCGCTGAGAGACTTCGAGCGGGGTCAGCCCGGGGGGCAGCAACGCTGGTCCCGGGAGCGTGTCGATCGCCAGGCCCGCGGAGCGCAGCTTTGTGGTCATCGACGTGATGCCTTCGACGCCGACCTCGTCGTAGGTCGCGCCGAAGACCGTGATGTAGCGTTCGTCCCAGCCCGGCGGCATCAACACCTGGGCGGTGTAGCGGGTGACTTCGCGCAGGATCTTCGCGACGGCCTTGGGCACGCGCACGGGATCTTCGCGGGCGAGGTCAGAGAGCAGCTTGACGCCGAAGCCGATGTGGCGCTGCTCGTCGGCGGCGATGTTCCGCATTCCCTGCCTGAACGCCGGCAGCGTGTCGCGCTCTTCCAGGTAGCTGCAGATGAAATGCTGACCGGGCTGCGCAAGCGCGGCCTCGATCACGATGTGGTAGAGCGTCACGGCGGCGGCGAGCTTGGCCGGGGAGCGGTCGGCGCGCAGCTCGTCGGCCATCTGATCGAGCCGGTCGAAGATCTTGCGAAAGCCGGGCGTCAGCTGCGGCTTGATCGCCCGCAGGCCGCTGTCCATCGAGCCGTCGCCGATTCCGCAGACCTCGTGCATGAAGCGCCTGAAGAAAACCGCATGCCGTGCCTCGTCGACCTGCTGGGTCGTAAGGAAGTACTTCTGCTCCTCTTTGGGAGCGGCGTCGATGTAGGGGGAGAGGTTGTCGGCGACCGCGTCCTCGCCCCAAAAGAACAGGCAGTAGTTCCAGATCGCCGCGGTGCGCTCGAACTCGGTGAAATCCTCGCGCCACTGGCGCGCGTCCTCGCTGAAGTCGAGCTCCGTTGCCTGCCAGTTGCCGCGCTCCCAGCGCGCGTAAAGGTCCTCGTAGGAGATCGCGTCAGCCGGAAGGCTCGCCGCACCGTCGGCGTCGCGTGGCTGGAGTGACCCGTTCGGCGCGCTCGCGGTGGCGGGCGTGGTGGGAGAGGATGCGGTCGCCATATCGCTGCTCCTGTCTGAAGCTCGGTCGCACATTTGTCCACGACCGCTCGGCCGTGGCGCCCGCGTTGCGAGCAGATAATGAACGTTATCGAAATAGCGATTGTTCCGTCAAGTAGAATGTGCGGCGTGGAGATCGCTCCGATGAGACGTGGATCGGCGGACTTGGTTTCACCGGCGCGCGAGCAGGGCGGCGAGCGATCGACACGCGAGCGCGACGGCGCGCGCCTGACACGCGAGCAGAGCAAGGCCAACACGCGCGAGCGGCTGTTGAGCGCGGCGCGCACGGTCTTTGCGCGCAACGGCTATCACGGGGCCTCAGTCGAGGAAGTCGCCTCGGAGGCCGGGTTCTCGACCGGCGCGCTGTACTCGAACTTCGGCGGCAAGGAGGATCTGTTCCTGGCCTTGATGGAACGCGAGATCAAGGCGCACGCGCGCGAGATCTCCGCCGCGGTCAAGGAGCGCCCTTCGGTCGCCGAGCGGGCGACCGGGGGGGCGAGGCAGTGGATGACGATGATCGAGCGCGAGCCGGAGCTGCTGCTGCTGTTCATGGAGTTCTGGGCCTACGGCGTTCGCGACCCGGCCATGCGCCCGCGAGTGGCGGCGCAGTTCGGACAGATGCGCGAGCTGCTGACGCGCTTGATCGCCGACGGAGTGCGCGAGTTCGAGCTCGAGCTGGAGCTCCCGGCGGAGCATCTGGCGCTCGCGATCGACGCGCTCGCCGATGGGATCGCTCGTCAGAAGCTGACCGACCCCGACGCGGTTCCCGACGAGCTGATGGGCCGGATCCTGTCGCTGCTGTTCGCTGCGGTCACGCGTCGGGCAGGCATAGGCACCCGTAGTGCACTGTGAACAGCTGTCTGGCGAGTCCCGGCGCCAGGCGATGCAGCAGGGAGCGGGTGAGCGACTTCGCGCGGGCGCGCGCGCGCGCCTGCGGGGTGCGCGCGAAGTAGAGATGCATCGCGAGCGGCAGCGGGTCCTCGAGCTCGCACGCGACCGCCAGGCTCGCGCGGGCCACGATCGCCCGAGCGCCTGCCCGATCGAGGCGATGCAGATGGCCGATCTGGGCTGAAAGCTCGCGCTTGGAGGCGCGCCGCGCGGACAGGTTGGCCTCGAGCGGGACCTCGACCAGCACCGCAGCGCACGCGCGTGCGACCTCCGCGAGCAGCGCGGCCGGGTCCGGCACGTGCTCGAGGACGTGCGACAGGATGCCGAGATCGAACGCGCCCGGGGCCAAGGCGAGATGCGAGCCGTCGTAGAGCTCGACCGCGTCGATCTCGGCGCGCTTGCGCGCGATGGCGACGGCCGCCGGCGTGATCTCGACGCCTGCCAGGTAGCCGCCGAAGCCGCGCCGGCGCAGCTCGCACAGCAGCGCGCCGTCGCCGCAGCCGACCTCGAGCGTGCTCTTTGGGCGGATGCCGGCCTGGTCGCATAGCGCGATCACATGCTCGGCCTTGCCTGCCGCGCCGAGGGCGCGCCAGCCCGCGTACACAGCTCCGTCGGCCGGATCGGCTCCGGTGTAGGCCTCGTCATAGAAGCGGACGAGCTCGCTGTGGCTTTCCATCGCAGTGATTATCGACGGTCTGGCGTCGCTCTCTCCTGCCGGCCCATCGGCGCTGAGCGTCGGCCGATCCGCGGCCCGATCGGGATGGCTCACCGCGGGCGAACCAGGCGCGCCCTGCTAAAACCCCGGTATTCCGTCGTGTAAGGACAAGGTATTTGGTGTAAGAACGGAGTAGCTATGTGTCGGGTGCTGGGGTTTCGCGGGGGCGAACGTGCGTCGCGGCGGGGAGCGCCCGAGCGCTGATCGCCAACTGCTAAAGGAATCGGAACCGGGAGCCGAAGCACTAGGTAAGCCACCCGCTAGATATGGACCAACACGCGCCGCAAATCACCCGACTGACATCCACCGCTCTGCCCCTCGCCGGGAAGCTCGGGCGCTTGGCGCCGCCACCGGCCGCGGCGCAACCGGAGTCGATTGGGTGGCAAGGTGCGGCGAGAACTCGGCAGTGGGTGCTCGATGGCCCCGGCTGGAAGCTGGTCCGCCCGGCCGTCGACTTCGCCCTACTGTGCGCGGCGCTGGTGATCGCCCTGGGTGGGCCGAGCGCCACTGCGCACGTCTCGGCAATCGGCGCTCCGCTGCTCGCGCTGCCGCCGTTGGTGCTGGCGCTGATGTATGTTCGCGGCTTGTATGGCAGGCGCCTGCGGGCGCTGGTTCTCGACGGCATCGTGCCGATGGTCGGGACCGTGTCGATCGGCGCGATGGGCGTGGCGGTGATTGGGTTGTTCCTCAACGGCCAGGCGCCGGCCCAGTCGCACGTCGCGCGGGCCTGGCTGTTCGCGCTCGTCGCCGTGGCGGCGGGCCGGCTGGCGTTGGCCCAGGCCCAACGCTGGGCGCGCAGCCGTCGCCTGGTGGGCCGCCCCGTGCTGCTCGTGGGCGCCGGGGTGATCGGCTCGCAGATCGCGCGCCGGCTGGACAGCCATCCCGAGTACGGCCTGCTGCCGGTGGGCTTCATCGACGACGACCCGCGCTCGACGACCGAGGTGGGAGGCCGTGACGTGCCTGTGCTCGGCGCGGTCGAGGAGCTCTATGAGATAGTGCAGGACACCGGTGTACGCGACGTGATCGTCGCCTTTTCGTCGGTCGCCGACGCCCGCGTCAGCCGCCTGATCCAACGCTGCCAGGAGCTGGGCGTCGACGTGTCGGTGGTGCCGCGCATGTTCGACGCGATCAACGACCGGGTCGTCTACGACAACGTCGGCGGGCTGCCGGTGATGTCCTTCACCAGCATCAACCCCCACGGCGCACAGTTCATGATCAAGTACGCGATCGACAAAGTCGTCGCGAGCGTGGCGCTGGCGCTACTGTCGCCGCTGTTGGCCGTCGTGGCGCTGGCGGTCAAGCTGTCGACCGGAGGCCCGGTGCTGTTTCGCCAGCCGCGAATCGGTCTGGACGGCCGCGAATTCGAGATGCTGAAGTTCAGGACGATGCGCGGCACGCCCGGCGAGCATGGCGAGAGCGACGCCGCGTGGGCAGAGCGAATCCTCAATGGAGAACACGAAGCGAGCGAGCGCTCGGACCACTCCACGGACGAGCCCGATGAGGACGACGGCGAGCAGGACGGCGATGATCGGCGCACGCGGATCGGACTGCTGTTGCGCAAGCTGTCGATCGACGAGCTGCCGCAGCTGTGGAACGTTTGCGCCGGGGACATGTCGCTGATCGGGCCGCGCCCGGAGCGCGCGAGCTACGTCAAGCAGTTCGAGTCGATCGTCTACCGCTATAGCGACCGCCACAGGGTCAAGTCCGGAATCACGGGTTGGGCACAGGTGCATGGCCTGCGCGGCAAGACCTCGCTCGTGGAACGCATCGAGTGGGACAACTACTACATCGCCCACTGGTCGCTTGGCCTCGACCTGAAGATCCTGCTGCTCACGGTCGCGGCGGCCTTCCGCAACGCGGGCTGAGCGCGGCGCACGCGCGCACCGAGTCGCCTCGCTAGGCTGTGGGGAGTCGTGTCGCCAACCTGGATCTGGATGCAGATCGCGATCGTGGTGTTCGTACTGATCGGGATGGTGATCGCGATCACGAAGCTCGTGTGAACTCTCGCTGCTCTGCGACGTTGTTCAGATGTAGGGCCCGAGGCCGATGGCGCTTGGTGGTTGGCGGTAATCAAGGAGAAGCATGTTCAAATCGATCGTGGTAGGAACCGACGGCTCGGAGACGGCATCGCAGGCGGTACGCCAGGCCGTGGAGCTCGCCAGCAGCGTCGGGGCGAGAGTGGAGCTCGTGAGCGCCTACGAGCCGGTGCCGTCCGCGCGTCTGCGCGAGGAAAAGCGGGAAGCGCCCGAGGATCTGCAGTGGACGATCAACCCGCGCGAGGATGTCGACTCGACGCTCGAGGACGCCGCCGCGATCGCGCGTGCGGCAGGGGTCGAGACCGATCTGTTCGCGCGTCAGGGCGATCCGGCCGACGCGATCCTCGACGTTGCCGAGGAGCGCGAAGCGGACCTGATCGTCGTCGGCAACAAGGGGATGACCGGCGCCAAGCGCTTCCTGCTCGGCTCTGTGCCGAACAAGGTCTCGCACCACGCGCCTTGCTCGGTGCTGATCATCCGCACAACCTGAGGTCATCTACTACTAGAGGCTTGATGTGGGTTCAGCGTCCGTCGTAGGCGGCGAGCGCGCGTGGTGGGCGGCCGGTGTGGATGTTGAGGTAGATGCCGAGTGTGAGTGCGAGCAGTCGTCCGGCGATGCGCTGCGCGAGGCCGGGAGTCGTCTTGGCGAGGTGCGCTTCCAGGCGCATCTGGCGCTTGAGGTTGGAGAACACCGACTCGATGATCAGCCGGATGCGGGCCTTGGCGATCTCGCTGGGAGGTCGTTCTCCGAGCTTGTGCTTGTCGGGGGTGACGAGCTTGATGCCGATCAGCTCCATCGTGCTGTCGTACTCGGCGCCCCAGAAGCCGCCGTCGGCGAACAGCAGGCTGCCGGGGTGGGCGGTCGCCGGGCGGAAGGCGCTCTCGCGCTCCTCTTCGGTCTTGGGGCCTGCGAGGTCATAGCCGACGGGGACACCCTTGCGGTCGCAGATCACGACCAGGCGCATGCCCCACACGAACTGGCTCTTGGACGGGCAGTAGCCGTAGGCGGCGTCAGGCGCGAAATCGCTGTTTTTGGCGCAGCCGGGGTAGTTGGCGCAACTGATCAGCGTCCCGTCGACGAGACGCACCTGGCCCTCGGCGACCAGCTCGGCGACCATCAGCTGCACCGTCGTGATGTGAGGCGTCAGGCGCCGCAGGCGCCGGTTGAACTGAGTCTGGTCGGGCAGGTGTGCGAACCAGCCAGGCAAAAGCCGTCTAACCATCCCCAGGAACTGTCGGTCGCTGGGAAGGCCCGTCACGGCCTGCGCGACCGCGAGCGCAATCAGCTCTTGGTCTGTGATGAGCCCCGCAGGGCCGGGTCGAGGGATCGACAGCGACGTGGCGAACACATACGCTGCAACGACGAGGGTCTCCAGCTCAGCGGTCATCTCGTGCTCCAATCACGAGTTGGCAGGACTGGAGGCCCTCTTCTTATCTCGACGCCGCGCTCCTGCCGCGCGGCCCAACCCACATCAGGCCTCTAGACCAGCCGAGTGCTAGGGGCGTGCCTGCGAGCGTGTCTGACGCGTAGGCACTGAATACAGTCGGTGCGCGCCGCATGCCCCACGCCCCGCGTTCACGCGCAGGTGGCCGGTTGCGGTACCCGTGGTCGACTCCGCCCTCGGCGCTAGCCTTGCCCGGTGGTGCTCGCCCGCTCGACAGGCATGATCGACCTGCACAGTCACGTACTGCCCGGCATCGACGACGGCGCGCCGGACATGGCCACGGCTGTGGCGATGGCACGGCAGGCTGCCGCGAAGGGCGTGAGCCGGATCGTCGCGACGCCGCACGTCGACCACGTCTATGACACGCGCGCGACCGCGATCGGGTCGGCCGTCATCGCTCTCAACGAGCAGCTGGCTCGCGAGCAGATTTCGATCGAGGTGCTACCGGGCGCCGAGGTGGCGGTCTCGCGACTGGCAGATCTCGGACAGCGCGAGTTGAGCGAGCTCGGCCTGGGCGGTGGTCCGTATCTGCTCATCGAGGCGCCGCTTAGCCCGGCGGCCGGCGACCTCGAGCTCATGCTGGACGTTCCGGGCGTGCGTCCGCGACATGTTGTCCTGGCCCATCCCGAGCGCTGTCCAACGCTGCAGCGAGAGCCCGAGCGTCTGAAGCGTATGGTGCTCGACGGCGTCGTCGTCTCGATCACGGCCGCCGCCCTGTCGGGACGCTTCGGCGAGACGGTGCGTCGCTTCGCAATCTCGCTGCTCGAGCGCGGCACGGTGCACAACGTCGCATCGGACATGCACGATCTGAACAGCCGTCCACCTGGAATTGCGGAGCATCTGCGCGGGCTCGACACGGTTCTTCCGGGGGTCGGCAAGCTTCAAACATGGCTCACGTACGATGTGCCTGCCGCTGTGCTTGCGGGTCGCCCGGTGGAGTTGCCTCCTGAGCTGGAGCGCTACCGGCGACGCGCGCCAAGGATCGGCCGGGCGTTGCGCGGAAGTCGGCGCGGGCGCTGAGTCCTCGTGCCGGATGCTGCCGGCGGGGGCAGGTCGCAGAGCATGCATCTGGCGCTGAGGTCTATGCGCGAGAGCGTCGCGCGAGGGCCGCGTCGTAGCGCGAGAGCATGCGCTCAGCCCACGGACCGATGTCCATTTCGGCTAGCACCCAATCCCGTGTAGCACGCCGGTCGCTTTCCCGTCCAACTCGGCGCTCGGCGAGCGTAGCCTCGATCGCGCTTGCGAGCGCCCGCGAATCGAGCGCGACGATCCGGCATGCGTCTGTGCCGCGCGCGATCATCTCGTGTCCGGGGATCGGTGAAGCGAGAACAGGCAACCCGGATGCCAGCGCCTCGGCGACGGCGAACGGATGGCCCTCACCCCGGCTTGGCGCGACGAACAAATCTGCAGCCGCATACAGCGTTTGTACGTCGTCAGTCGAGGCTAGCGTGCGGACACGGTCGGCGATCTTGAGCGAATCAGCCAGCGCGCGCGCAGGTTGTGGCTCCGCGACGGTCACGCCGATTAGGTCGTCCATGCCCGCGCGCACACAGGCCGCAATCGCCTCGAGGAACACGTCGCCGCCCTTGCGCCGCCAATCCCATCCGAAGTGCAGCACGACCGGGGCAGCCTGCGGCAGTCCAAGCATCTCGCGAGCGTGCCGGCGAGTCTCCTGAGTCACTGGGGGAAATCGTGTCAGGTCGATCGCGTTGGGAACGAGTGTCAGGCGCTCGCGCGGAGCTAGGCGCCGGCGCGCCTGATCGACGATGTTTGGGGCGACGCACAGTATCTCCTCGACGCCCCTGCTGAGCAGCCCTAGCTTCACGCAGTTGCGCAGCTGCCACCAAGGAGCCCCGCGCAATGCGCTGTGCAGGTGCCAGTAGGCGATGACATGGCTATGCCGACGCGCTGCCGCGGCGACCGGCAGATCAAACGACGTGAAGTGCGTGTGCAGGATTATCGGCTGATCGCAGGCTGTGATCTCATCGAGCAGCTCCGGGGACAGCTTGCGCCGGTCGGTATCAGCGAGCCGGCACCGGAACCCTTCGGCGCGCAGCTCGCCCAGCCAGCTCCGATCGTGAGCGATCCGCGAGAACACGGCCTCCACGCTCCACCCGCGTTGTCTGGCCGCATCGAGCACCGTCCGGACCATTGGTATGAACGAGCCGGGATAGGTTCCGCCGTAGTCCGCAAGGTGGATTAGTCGCACGGAGCGTCCCCGGCAGCTGCCGCCTGCGATCACTTGCTCTGATGGAGATCGTGAGGCTTGCCGTGATCGAATGCGACGATCCTGCTCGCTGCGGCCGCTGCTCGGTGATGGTGACGGTTGAATGGTTGGGTGGGGGTGTTGGTGTCGGTGATGAAGGCGGCGCAGGGGCTTGTGCTGTTGATCCGATAGTCACCTGTCGCGGGGTTCGCGTATTCGGGGTTCGTGATTATGTTATTCGTGGCGATGAAGCCTGTTTCGGGTGTTTCGATGATTTCATTGGCTGCACTCCATACGCAGTTGTCCTGGGCCGTGTTGCCTCGTCCTGTGGGATTGCCGGCGGGGTACCAGCTTTCGAGGTCGTCGCGTAGCCTGGCGTTGGTGATGATGTTATGCGCGACGGTATTGTTGTCGGAGGCGACGCCGAAGTCTCCGGAGAACAGAACGCCCTCACCGTTTGCGTCGATGATGTTGTGTTCGATAACTGTATCTTGGGCGTCGGGGTAGAGCTGGATGCCGCGGTCGGCGTTGTTGTAGATGACATTTTCGAGGATTTGGGCGCCGGTTGAGGACTCGACGTAGATGCCGTGGTCGTGGTTGGCGGCTGGCAGCGTGCCGCAGTCGTGGATGCGGTTGCCTTGGATGATCGTGTTTTCCGCGCGGCCGTAGGTTGTGTCCGAGCCGATGTCGACGCAGATCGCGGTATGTTCGTTGGTGACGTCGTCGGCGGTGAAGGTCGTGTACGCGGCGTTGATGTCCGGGCTGGGGAGGTTGTTCGTGTTCCGGCCGTTGAGGTTCATACCGGAGACGGTCACATAGTTTGCGCCCTTGTGGACCCATAGCCGTCCGGTCAGCGTTGCGCGTTCGCCACGGTAGCTGGCGATCGTAATCGGCGCTCCCGGCGCGCCGGCGTCGGTGATCGTGACGTCTTCGGTGTAGGCGCCGCCGCGCACGCATCCGGTCTGTCCGGCGCTCAGCGCGTCCGCGAGATGCTGGACGCTCACGAATGGTCGAGTGAGGGTGCCGGGTGCGCTGTCCGAGCCGTTGGGGGCCGTATACAGCGCGCAAGAAGTGGCGCTCGCATGGCCTTGTTCCGCGAGCGCGAGCAGGAGCGCGATGGAAAGGATCACCAGTACGCCGGCGAGACCGGTGCGGCTCGCGCATGGGCGGGCGGTTGCTGCCATCAGGATCGCTCCTTCGGTAGCCCGACCAACCGCTTGGCAGCGGTCTCGTGGCTTTGCGTCCCCGCCTCACGACGGGTTTGCGTTTATCGAGAGCGGGCACTGCGCCCAGCCCAGAAGACCAACACGGCCTCCCAGCCCAACATAAAGGAAGCGCACCCACGAAGCAAACGGCGCAACGTAAAAATCGACCATCTGTCCACCCCCTGTGACATCCGCGAGCGTGCGCGGGTGTTAGGCGCCCGCCTGGGGCGGATGCGCTAACGCGCGGCGACCCAGCGCCACGCGCCGCGCAGGTCCGCTATGGCGAGCTCGCCGATCAAGAGGAGAACGGCGAGGAAAGCGAGCGGTCCCACGATCGCCCCGAACGCCCACTCGGCGGGGCTGAGCGTCGCTCCGGTTCCGGCCACGACTAGTACGCCCGCCATCGCGGCAGCTGCCAGGAGGCCGTGGACAAGGACCGGGATCAGCGGGCGCAGGTCGACGCCGAGCCGGCTTCTGCAGATTGCCAGATGCAGTGGGACGTACACGGCATAGCCGACGTCGCTCCCGATCGCTCCGGCGATGATCCCGATCCGCGGGATCAGGATCACGTCGATCACCAGGTTTGCGGCGATCGCTCCCACGGCGATCGGGATCCGCCGCGGAGCCTCGCCGAGGTAGTTCACGCCGAGCGACACGAGCGGCGCGATTCCGCTCAGGAAGATGTACGGCGCGAGCGCGCGCAGCACGGCGGCCGATTCACCGTAGCCGCTCCCCAGCCCGAGCTGCAGCAGCGGCGCGGCCCACACGATGACGGGCGCCATCAGAGCGGCCTGCGTCAGCAGAAGCCACCGCATGGCGCTCATGAACGCGCCCGTGTCGGGGGGTGAGCCCGGAGAGCGTGCGAGTCGAGGCGCCACCGCGCTGCCGCCGGCGAGCCCTCCATAGTGCAGGAACGTCGCCAGGCGCAGCGGCGCTTGGAACAGCCCGGCGGCGGTCGCGCCGAGGTAGACGCCGATCAGGAGCACATCGATTTGTTCGAACAGCGTGAACGCGGAGTCGACAATGACCAGCGCGCGGGCGTAGCCCGCGATCTGCCGCGCGAAGCCGTGCCCGCGCCGCACTTGCGACGGCAGCACACGCCGGCCCAGGAGCCGGATCGCGAGCGCCAACCCTACGAGCGCGCCGAACAGGTAGCCGGCGGCGCGTCCGAATGTCGCGCCGGTCGCTCCTGCGCCGAGCACGACCAACGCGATGCTCGACGCGAATTCGACGGCGCTCTCCGACACGGTCACGCGCAGCTGAAGGCCCAGCCGTCCGAGCGCCACGAACGCTCCTGCGTAAAGCATGAGCAGCGTTTGGCCGAACAGCGCGATGGCGATGCCGCGTATCGGCCACTCCAGTCCCGCGATGCCGTACGCGTCGGCGATCGGCCCGGCCAGGCCGATCAGCGTGGCGCACACGACCAGCCCGACCACGAGCTTGAGTCGCAACGCGTCGGCGAGCAGGGTGGCGACTGCATGTCGCTCGTCGCGGCGCTCGGCTATGAAACGCGCGACCGAGGAGCTCACCCCGGCGTCGGCCGGCAGCACCAGCACGGCGCCCAGGCTCACTGCCACTGCGAACACGCCATATCCGTGAGGGCCAAGACGGCGAGCCAGGAAGATCGTGAGGATCGCCGTGAACGCGGCAGTCGCGAGCTGTGAGGTAAGCGCAACCCCGGCGCTGCGCACCAATCCTTGCCGCCGGCCCGCGGTCGGGGATCGCTGCTCGCTCGCCGCCTGCCTGCGCCGTTGTTCGTCGGTCACGGACGTCGGCCTGCGCAAATGCGATCGGGGCGAGCCAGGCAGGTTACGATACCCGCGCGGCATGATGTCCACGAGAGCGGACACCGGGCAGTCCCGCACCGGCGGGAGCGGGGCGCGCCGTGGCGGACGATAGAGCTGCGCTGCGTCCCTGGCGAGGAACATTGCGTTCGTGTCGGGGAACGCACGAACTCGTGTTGTTGTGTGCGTTGGGGATCATTGCAGCGGCATGCCCGGTCCCCGCGCGTGGCGATCCGCCGACGAAGCGCTCGGTGACCCGCAGCCGCGCTACGCCGAGGCCGTCAGGCGAGCAGGTGCTCGCGCGCACGTCTATGCGCTGCTCGCGCGTCGCTGCGCCAGGCGGCTCGGACGCGAATGTCGGGACCGTCGCGGCGCCATTTGCAACCGCCCAGCACCTGATCGACTCGCTGCGTGCGGGCGAGGTCGGATGCTTGCGTAAGGGCATCTACGCCGGCAATGTCACCGTCGCTCGCGGTGGTACTCCGGGCAAGCCGCTCACGTTAACGAGCTTTCCGGGGCAGTACGGGCGACTGGTTGGTCGTCTTTACGTCAGGGCGCGCGCCCACTATCTCCGCTTCCTGCGCCTCGGGCTAGATGGGCTCAACGGGCGGCTACTGCCGAGCCCTACAGTGCTCGGCAGCGACGTGACCTTCTCGGGGGACGATGTCACCAACCAACACTCCTCCATCTGCTTCGACCTGGGGTCCGCCGGCGGCGAGATCGCGCAGCACATCGACATCGAACGCAGCCTCGTTCACGACTGTGGTCGGATGCCGGCCAATAACCACGAGCATGGGATCTACGTGGAGAACACGAGGGACGTGCGAATCGCTTGGAATCTCATATTCGCCAACGCTGACCGGGGGGTACAGCTCTATCCCAATGCTCAGGACACCTGGATCCTGCACAACGTGATCTACGGCAACGGCGAGGGCGTTCTCATTGCTGGGGACGCCCACACGGCTTCCAGCCGGGCGCTCGTCGCTCACAACATTATCGGCGGTTCGGAGGTGCGCTCGAATGTGGAATCGTGGTATGAGGCGGGCAGTCCCGGTGGACGAGACAACATCGTCACCGAGAATTGCATCGGCACGTCGATCCTTACGCGGCTAAACGCGAACAGCGGCGGCTTCAGCGCGAGCGGCAATCTCCTAGCCGAACCGCCATTCACTGACCCTGGAGCGGGCGACTTCAGCATGCCCGCTCACAGCCGCTGCATGCGCCTGAGCGGCGACGTGCCTACCGTGGTCGCCGCGGCGCGGTAGCGGCCGATGCGACGCACGAACGCCGAGGTCTTCACCGAGAAGCGCGCCTGGTTGTCCTTCAGGTACACGCCCACGCGTGGCCACTCCATCGGCCGGGCGGCGACGGCTGGGCGGCCGAGCGCCGCGGCGGAGCGGTAGCCGGCCGCGGTGGCGGCCCGCACGACGCGCTCGTCGACGTCGCCGTATGGGTAGGCGAGTGACGAGCAGCGGCGCGCCAAGCGTAGTTCACACGAAGCCCTCGAATCAGTCAGCTGTCGTTGAAGCGTCGCGTCGTCGAGCTCTGTGAGCCTCGGATGCGAGCGCGTGTGCGACCCGACCTCCCACCCGCGATCGGCGAGCCCGGCGAGCTCCTGCCATGAGAGCGGCACGAGCTCGCGCTCGTAGTCCCCTCCCAGCCAGCGGTCGATGCCGTGCCAGGACATCGGCCGCTCGCTGCCGATGAAGTCGGTGGGCACGAAAATCGTCGCCGGCCAGCCCAGCTCCGCGAGGATCGGCATCCCCAGCCGTAGGACGGACCGGTACCCGTCGTCGAATGTGACCGCCACCGTGCGCCCCGGCGGATGCTCGACGGCCTCCGAGAACGTGATTCCGCGATAGCCGCGCTGCGCCAGCCAGGCCAGCTGCCGCGCGAACCGCCGGGGAGTCGTCGAGAGCTGTGCCGGGAAATGCTCGCTGAGCGCGTGGTAGCAGAGGACGAGCGTGTCTGTCATGCCGGCTCGCCCGCTCCTCGGGTCGGCGCTCGGAGTTGTGTTCGCATGTGGAGCGGCATTGTCTAGCTCCGTGTCCGCGAGCCCGGTGCCACCCGGTCGCATTGCGTGAGCCTGCCGGCCGCCTGCACAGCCCATAGATTTATCAACATGGCCTCGCCGTCCACCGGTCGCCGCATACGTGTGATGGCGCTGATCGATCACGTCGACGTCGTCGGCGGCGCCGAGCTGCTCGCGGTGCAGGTGGCGGCTGGGCTCGACCCAGCGCGCTTCGAGTCGCACCTATGCGCAAGCCGTTCTCCCCGTGAGGGAACAGACCCGGACGTGGACGCGGCGATCTCCGTGCTGCGCGGCGCCGGCGTGCGCTACCACACGCTAGGTCGTCACCGCAAGCTCGACGTGTGGCGCTGGGCTCCGTTCGTGAGTCTCTTGCGGCATCAGCGAATCGACGTGCTGCACGCTCACATGTTCGGCTCGAACGCCTGGGGGACCCTTACGGGCCGGATCGCGAGGGTGCCAGTGATAGTCGCGCACGAGCACACCCGCAATGACCCCTACCGCTCTGATCGCTTGCGCAGGCTGATCGACCGCGAGCTGATAGCGCGCTTCGGCGACGCGTTCGTGGCGGTTTCGCGCGCCGACCAGCGGTACATGATCGAGGCCGAGCGGATTCCGGCCGCGTCGACGGTCTTCATCCCGAACGGCGCTCCCACAAGCGATCCCACGACCGCGATTGATGCCCGATCGCTGCTCGGCGTATCGCCCGACACGCCGACCGTTGGCAGCGTCGGCTTCATGCATCGGCGCAAGCGCTTTGATCTGCTCGTTCGCGCGGCAGGCATCCTGCGCGCGGAGTTCCCGTCGCTTCGTGTATTTGTCGCGGGCGATGGCGACGAGCGCTCGTCGATAGAGCAGCTGATCGGACAGCTTGGTCTGGGCGAGACCGTGGTCCTGCTCGGAAGGCGTGCCGACGTGGTCCGCCTGCTGCCCGGCTTCGACGTCGCGGTCTGCTGCTCGGATCACGAGGGCAGCCCGATCTCGGTGATGGAGTACATGGATGCCGCCAGACCGGTGGTGGCGACCGCGGTCGGAGGCAACCCGGACCTGATCGACGACGGACAGGACGGCCTGCTCGTGCAGCCCGGTGACCACGTTGTTCTCGCCTCGGCGATCGCGCGGCTGCTGCGCGATCGCCAGCTGTCCGAGCGTCTGGGGGCGGCCGCGCGCGAGCGCCGCCGGCGGGAGTTCACGATCGAGGCGATGTGTGCGCGCCTGGAAGCCCTCTACGTTGATCGTCTTGCGATCGCGAGCAGAGCGGGGCCGAGTGCAAGCAGCAGCCACATGAGCTTGGAGTAATTCTCGGAGATGAAGAAGGACGCCGTCAGGAAGCCGGCGGTCGCGACGAACAGTCCGCGGGCGAGCAGCTCGAGCTCTCGCTGGGACGTCTGCGCGGCGGCGCGCGCCGCCAGCAGCATGCAGCCGGCGCCCGTGAGAATGATCGCCAGAAACAGGAGTCCGCCGGGCACTCCCAGCTCAGCGAACGTCTGCAGGTAGGTATTGTGGGCAATCTTGGGCGTGGTAATGATGAAGTCGGCCCGGCGGATCAGCCCAGGCTGAAGTAGGTAGTGGATCGATGCGTTTTGGAAGTTGCCGACGCCGACGCCGCTCAGCGGTCGCGCGTCGACCATCCGCAGACCGACCGTCCACAGGTCCGTCCGCCCGGTGCCTGTGCCGACTTCAGTCACACGTTCGCGCGCCGGCAGCGATGCGAGGGCCGCGAAGTAGAAGACGGCGCTCAGACACACGATAAGGCCCGCGGCCAGCATCGGCGCCCGCCAGCGGCCGGCGACCGCCACTGCCACGAGCGCGGCCACGCCCAAAGCCACGAGGCCGCCGCGGGAAAGCGACAGCAAGATCCCCCCGAGGCACAGCGTGGCCGAGCCGAGGCACGCGACCCGCAGGAGCGTCGGGCGGGCACGGTCGAGGACGATCGTCGCGGCGAGGAACAGGCCGACGACGAGCGCCGCGGCCAGTTCGTTGGCGTCGCCGATCGTTCCCGTCGCGCGCGCCGGTTCGAACGCGCCGGGATTGGACGGCGGGCTGAGGATGCCGGCGACAGCGGCCACCGTCGCCCCCGCGATCAGCACCAGCACGACGTCGGAGACGTGCCTTCGCTCCCGCACGGCCGTATAGGCGATTGGAAAGAGCAGCAGGTTTGGCAGGTAGCGGAACAGGGCTGTCGTCGCCGTGCCCCGGCTTTCCGACCAGACGATGCTCAGGGTTGCCCACGCGGCGAAGCAGACCAGCGCCGTCGTCAGCCAGGGTCGGTCGCGAGCAAGGCTAGGGGCGTCGCGACGGGTCGTGCTCGTTGCGATCCACGAGATTGCGAGCAGCAGTCCCGCGATCTTCGCCAGGCTGAGGGCGCCAAATGTCGAAAGGACGTCCAGGAAGCTGAGAAAGGCCAGGACGCACAAGCCGACGGTGACGTTGCTGAGGACCAGCGCCGCGAACCCCAGTCCAAACGCGACACCTACCCCGATCTTCGGGTCGATCCCCGAGAGCACGCCGCTTGCTGCGGCCGCCGTCAGCAGGGCGAGCAGCATCAACGGCGGGAAGGCCGGGTTTGCGCGTGCGCCCATGCGCCTCGGTACTCAAACGGTCCGGGCGCCGCTCGCGGGCGTCTCAGAGCGCGAGCTTTCAACGTAGTAGTAGTCACTGTCGCGCCCCGCATGCTCGGCGCCGACGAGAACCACTCCTAGCGGTGTGACACCATTTTGAGCGAGCAGCTCGCCGAGCTCCGCGAGGGCGCCGACGCGGCTGACACCGAGACGTGCGACGATCACGACCGAGTCGGCCGCCTGAGCGAGCGGGAGCGCGTCGATGATCTGGCTGAGCGGCGGCGAGTCGATCACCACGAAGTCGGCGAGCGACTGCGCGGCCTGCAGCGCGTCCCGCGCGATCGGCAGGGCCAGCCGGTCGGCGGCTGCCGGCTCCGGACGCTCGACCAGCAGCAGCCTGAGATTGTCCGGGCACTCAGGCGCCCTCACTAGCGCGTCCTCGACGGACACTTGACCCGCCAGCACGCTGACAAGGCCAAAGCGCACGTCTGCTCGCAGTGCCGCAGCGAGGCTTGGGCGCCGAACGTCGGCCTCGATAAGGATCACGCGCTGCCCGGCGTGGGCGGCCGAGTAGGCGAGGTTCAGGGCTGTGCTGCTCTTACCCTCCGAGGGAGAGCTGCCGGTGACGAGCACCGCCTGGCCGGGGCCCTCCGTGTGCTCGGATCTGAAGACCGTTGCGCGCAGCATGCGGAAGGCCTCGGTGGTGGGGGCGCTCAGTCGCGTCGGCAGCAGCGCTCCCGCTCCGCGCGAGCCGGGCTCGCGCGGAACCCGGCTGAGAATCGGCAGCCGGAACAGCTCTCGCAGCTGCTCCTCGCGCCTCAGTCTGGGGTCGACGTTCTGTAGCACGAACGCCGCGACAAGCCCGACGATCAAACCCGCGAACAGGCCGGCCGCCAGCGAGAGCCCCTTGCGCGGCGACGCGGGCGACGTCGGCAGGCTGGCCAGCGACGCGACGCTGACGGTAGGGTCGGGTTGCGCTCTCAGCGCTTCCAGGCCCGCCAGCCGCGCCGCTACCGAGTTGTTTTCGCCTGCGTTGCGTTCTTCCTTTGATTGGTGTGCCACCTCGGCCCTCAGCAGGGCGATCGTTCGGTCCTCGATGGCGTGCACCCGTTCGGTGCGCAGAGCGACAGTCTGCTGGGCGAAGCCGTTGGCTATCGCCTGTGCGCGCTGAGGTGTCGAGGCGCTCGCGGTGATGCTCACAATGCTCGTGTTCGCGAATGGCACCGCGGTTACCTTCGCGAGCAGATTGGTCGGTGTTTCGGAGAGATGCAGGACGGAGGCGACGCTGCGCGCGATCTGAATATTGGTCACAAGGCTCGCCGCGGTCGCGACGTCTCGTCCGGGGTCGTTGGACGTCGAGATCAGCCCCAGACCGATCGTCGTCGGGTCGGAGGGTTCGACCGGCGTGACGAGCAGCTGACTGGTCGCTTCATAGACCTTGGGTGCGAGCGCGATGTAGACGCCGGCGCCGGCCAGCGCGAGCACGACGCACACCAACACCACGCGCCAACGCTGGCGGATCGTCCGAGCGTAGCGCTGCAGGCCCTCCTCCTCGAGCCGCGGACCCAACCAAGGCGCCGCATAGGAGCCGCTCGGTACCATTGGCGCTTACTATGCCAGCTCATGTGGCGGCGAGCGCAGAGGATGCCGCGGCGCGAGTCCTTGTCAGCGTGCTCGTGCCGATTCTCAATGAGGTGCAAAGCATTCGCCGGGCCGTGGACGCGATGCTGGCCCAGCGCGTGGAGGGCTCCGTAGAGTTGTTGCTCGCCGATGGCGGCTCCAGCGATGGTACACGCGAGCTGCTTCACCAGATGGCGGCTGGCGACGCGCGCATCACAGTCCTTGAGAACCCGTCGGGCCTTACTCCCAGCGGGCTGAACGTCGCGTTGTCGCAGGCGCGCGGCGAATACGTGGCTCGCATGGATGCGCACGCGTTCTATCCGGAGAACTACCTTCAGACGGGGATCGATCGGTTGCGGGCAGGAGGCGTCGACTGGGTCAGCGGACCCCAGGTGGTCGAGGGCGAGGGGCGTGTCCAGCGCGCCTTCGCGCTGGCGCTCGAGAGCTGGCTCGGCCGCGGCGGGTCGCGCCGGTGGGCCGCCGGGCGGGCGAGCGCTCGCGGGCCGAGTGAGTGGGAGCTGGACAGCGGCGTGTTCACTGGCGTGTGGCGGCGCGAGAAGGTCCTCGAGATGGGCGGCTGGGATGAGCGCTGGCGGCGCAACCAGGACTCCGAGATGGCTGCTCGCTTCCTCGAGGACGGCTCGCGCCTGGTGTGCCTCGCGGAGATGGCCGCGGGCTACACGCCGCGCGCCTCACTTCGTGGCGTGGCCCGTCAGTACGAGGGCTACGGCTTCTACCGCGTCGCGACTGCGCTGCGCCATCCAGACAGCCTGCGGCGCTCGGCGTTGCTGATGCCGCTGCTCGTCTGCTGTGGAGCCGCCGCGGTCATCGCTCCGCGGCCACTGCGCTCGGCCGCGCGTACGGGCGTCGCTAGCTACCTCGTGACGATTGGCTCCGTGGGCACCAGCGCCATCGGCAAGGGCCCGCCCGGTGTAGCGGCAACGGTCCCTCTCGTGCTCGCGGCGATGCATCTGGGGATGGGTCTCGGGTTCCTGCGCGGTGTCGCACGACTCGGCATGCCGTGGGCCGCGTTGGCACGAGCGATCGGGATCCCAGGACTCGGCCGACTTGTCCCGCCACCGCATGGATCGGTCTATGCGCCATCGCTGAACGCGAGCTGAGCGGTGCGGCTGTGCGTGTACACCGACTACGCATATTCGGAAGTCGACGGCTCGGTCTACGGACAGCGTGCGTTTGTGACGTTCATGTGCGAGGTCGGCGGTCGCTTCGACGAGTTCGTTGTGCTTGGCAGGCTCGATCCGAGCGGGGAGCGCTCGCATTACCCCCTGCCTGCCGGTGTCCGCTTCGTTGCGCTCCCGTTCTATGAGAGCCTGACCCGGCCCGGGCGCGTGCTGCTCGCGCTGGTGCGCTCGCTGCGTCGGGTCTGGCGCGAGTTCGGCAGGGTTGATGTGGTCTGGCTGCTGGGCCCCTACCTGCACTCTTTCGTGTATGCGCTACTGGCCGCGTTGCGAGGGCGCAGAGTCGTGCTCGGTGCGCGCCAAGAGCTCGTGCAGTACACCCGCACGCGATACCCCGGACGCAGTCTCCTGCTTGCGGCAGCCGGCGTGGAGGAGGTCGCCTGGCGCGCGCTCGCCCGCTTTGCCCCCACAGTCGTCGTCGGTCCTAGCCTCGCTCACTCCTACAGACATGCGCGGTCGCTCTTGACCGTCTCGGTGTCGCTCGTGCGCGAGCGAGAGATACTGGAGCCTGCCTTGGCCCGTGAGCGCTCCTACGAGGGCGAGCTGCGAGTGCTTGCGGTCGGGCGGCTGGACAGCGAGAAGAATCCTCTGCTGCTCGCAGATGTGCTCACAGAGCTGGTCCGGCGAGCCCCGCGTTGGCAGCTGATCGTGTGCGGCGAGGGCTCGTTAGAGATCGCGTTGCGGGAGCGCCTGAGCGAGCTCGGCGTGAGCGAGCGCGCTCGGCTATATGGCTATATCCCGTTCGGCGAGCTGCGGGCGGCGTATCGCGACGCGCACGCCTTCTTGCACGTGTCGTGGACCGAGGGTGTTCCCCAGGTCCTGTTCGAGGCCTGGGCCGCCGCTCTGCCTGTCGTGGCGACGGCGGTTGGCGGTGTGCCCGAGATGGCCGATGCCGCGGCCCTGCTGATCCCGCCGGGAGATGCCATTGCGGCCGCCGATGCTCTGTGCTCGGTTGCGGGCGACGCGCCGCTGCGCGACTCGCTGGTCGAAGCGGGCCACGTGCGCGCGCGCGAGCGCACGCTTGAACGCGAAGCAGCTCGCGTCGCGGACTTCATTCACGGCGGCTAGCGCGCCCCGGCGACGTGGCGGCGAGGGCGCGTTGCTCCGCGTTCAGCGCACTGTGAATCTGCCCGAAGGGTCGCCTTCGAGGCGTGTGGAGGTGCGTCCAGCGCGGTTCACGGCCCGCACGAGCACCAGGTAGCGCCCCCGCGGGAGTCGCACGCCCAGCGCGAGCGTCCACCGCACAGTCCCATTCGCTGTGGGCAGGCGCACCGTCAACCACGACGGGTGAGCGCAGCTCGAGGCGACCTGGACGAGTCGCCTTTGCTTCGTCGACCACCACACGCAGGCTCGTCCCCTCACGTTCTGTGGGCGGATCGCCAGTTGCAGGCGGCTGATCCCGACCGCGTCGGTCGCGATTCCGCTGAGCGAGGTCGGCTTTGGCTTGAGCCGATCGAGTCTCACGCGGGGCGCGACTGCGTTGAGCGATGCCGGCGAGTCGGGGATGCTCGTCACCAAGCTGGAGCCGGCCGGATTCGATTGAGACGAAAACGAGTCCGTCGAGCTGGGGACGCCCATCATCGAGCTCGAGCCGGGCGGGTTCGATGCAGACGACGAGCTGCCTGGAATCTCCTCGGCTTGGGCGACTTGCAGAGTGATGCTCGCGGGCGCGGATACGAGCCCATGGGAGTCGGTCGCGGTGAGGCTGATCGAGTACGTGGCCTGGGGATCGCCTGCGGCGTCGGGTGTGAACGTGGCTGTGCTGCCATTGGGAACCATGACGTTGGTTTCCGCGCCGTTCGCGTGGCGCGCGATGGTCCATGCCAGATGTTCGCCTGGCTCGGCGCCGTCCTCGGGATCGGTGGCCGACCCGTTCACCGTGATCTGCTGGCCAGAGACAATCGTGCCGCCGTTTGCGGGCGAGTCGATCGAAGCGACCGGAGGCCGATCGGACCTCGTGTAGGTCGCGGTCAGCGTCTGCGGATCTTCGCCGTGGCCTTCGGGATAGGGCTGAACCTCGCGACTGGCGCTGTTCTTGCCGTCTGACCAGGAGCTGAACGTATAGGTGTAGCCGCCGTTGATGAACGTCTCGGGCGCGCTGAGGTTCGCTTCCATGTTCTTGACTACGGTCAGCTCGGCGGGTGCCGGGCTGGGTGGTTCGCCGCCGAAGGTGAGCGGCACCGCAAGCGGATCGCCAGCTTCGTCCTGGGCGACTAGGTCCAGACGGCCGGTCTGCGGCCCGATGTCAGAGCTGACCGTGGTGGTGCAGGTGCCGTTGCTCGCGACGAAGTGCAGCCCGTAATGAATGGTATGCGCGGGTGAGGCGTCGGTCGGGAACTGGGCATCGCCCTGATCGCCCGTTTCGATTGGCGGTATCGCGCTGACCAGCTTGAGCCCGTCGTACTTGACCACCTGCCATTGCGAGCTCGCGCCCGCCGATTCATCGTTGCCGGCGAGTTTCACGTTCGTTCCAGCGAGGTACTGCTCGCCGGGTTCTGGCGCGGTGATGCTGGCGCGCGGCTGCCCGGACTGTCCTTTGTGGATATGGATGGCGAGGAAGTCGCTCGCGCTGTTGCCGTGGCTGTCGGTGACAGTCAGGCGGGCCTCGTATTCGCCGTCGGCCGCATAGAGGTGGGTGGGGTCCGGTTGGCTCGAGCTTTCGCCGTCGCCGAATTCCCAGTGGTAGGTCAGCGACGTGTCGCCGTCCGGATCGTAGGAGTCATCGCCGCTGAAGCTGACCTGGCGCGAATCGACACTCGAGTTGACGCAGCTTGAGGCGGCGGTTGGCTCAGCGACCGGAGACCTGTCGGAGGGTGCGTAGCGGATTTCCCGTACGGTGCCGAGCCCGGGCGCGGTCTCGCTTTCGACCGAAAGCGTTACGTAGACGAGGTTTCCGTTGGGCGCCTGTGTCACGTCGACCAGCTCGCCGAGCTGCTGTGCGAATAACGGCATGCCCTTACCAGACGAGTACCCCGTCGGCGGGGGTTCAGCCGCGTTCACCGCGCTGATCCAGCCGTTCACATAGTCGGCGACGAACAGCTTGCCGTGGAATTCCGACGGGTAGCTTTCGCCCGCGTAGAACCCGGCCGACGCGACCGCTGCGCCGGGTTCGTTGTTCGTATCGCATGGTTCGGGCGCTCCCGGATAGCTGCACTCGTCGTTGAAATGGCTGTACACGAACAGCGGCGCGTCAAAGGCGGTCGTGGGGTTCATGCACTGCGGCGTCCCGGTGAAATCCGAATTCGCTTCCTTGCCCTCATAGCACGGCCAGCCGCCGTTGAAGCCACGGGCGAGCGGGAGGTCGACCTCCTCCCAATGGCCCTCGCCGACGTCGCCGACGACGGGAAGGGTCTGGCCGCTCACGCTTCGCAGTGTGAAACGGAACGGATTGCGGAATCCATCTCCCCACACCTTGGTGCAATTGTCATTGAGGTCTGCGTCTGAGGGGCAGAACGGCGAATGTTCGAAGCCGGTGCCGTCGGTGTGGATGTGGAGGATCTTGCCCGCAAGGCTCTCGGGTTCCTGCGCGCGGATGTGCAACGGACTGGCTGTTCCGCCCTTCTCGGCTTCGAAGTCGTTGAGCCCGTCGCCCGAGCCGACCCACAGCGAGCCGTCGTGCGGGTCGACCAGGATCGTGCCGATCGAATGGGTGAAGCCGTCAGCCGGGATGCAGTCGATGTTCTCGCTCGCGCAGGCCAACCCGTAGGTCGTGCCGGGTGCGTTGACCGAGCCGAGGACCGTCGTCTCGGTCGGGTCAACGGGGCCGCCGTCTTTGCCGCCGACGACTGTGTCGTTGTGGTCGACCGTCACCCATGTCAGCGTCGCGGTCGCGATCGTTTCCGTGCTCGTGCCTTCCGGACTGCCGTGATCGTAGAGCAGGTAGAGCCGGATGTCGCTGCTTTCCTTCACCGGCGCGGCCGCGATCCCGATCAAGCCGCGATCGCCGTACGGCAAGACGTGATCGTGGATGTCGATGATCGGCTTCGGCAGCAGCGTCCCGTCGGGTTCGACCACGCGAACATAGCCTTCCTTCTCGGCGATGAACATCCGCCCGTCGGGTGCCCACGTGACGTCGGTGGGGAGGTCGAGACCGCTCGCCAGCGGGATTGACTCGAAGCTCGGGTTGGTGAACGTCGGCGCCGCGCTAGCCGCCGTGGGGGCGGCGATCAGACAGAGTATCGACAGGATCCCTGCGAGGCTGATGACGTGGGGGCGGCGCATGCGAGCTGGTCCGGTGATCCGGATGTATCGGCAGGATGACGCTGTCGCAATAGCGCATCGCAAGCAGGCATAGAGGACCCCTTTCGATCAGCGCCACGTCCAGAGCGCTGAGCCTGAGGCGTAGGGCGCCTGCCGCTTGCTTGCGACGACCCTGCTCGGCGGTGGGTGCGCCCGCGCATCACGAGTGTCATGGCATCCCTGCGATGACGCTCGGTGCCGGTGTCGTGCGGCCCGCATCCCGTAGGATCCGGAGCAATTGGCCAAAACGGAGTACGTTTCCGGCCGAATAAGCCGACATGGATGTCGTCCCGAACGGACTCCTCGCCCCGGCGTCCCACCACCCCGAGACGTTCTTGGCGCGATCCGCATAGGGCCCTTCTTACTGGAAATTGCGGCTTCTTCCGGGTATGATGCCGACCAAGCACGCCGAACCGGCGACTGGGAGCTAGGACCTGGGTCTACCCGTCCTTACATCAAAGCGGACAAGGAATCGCGGAGGTGGGGGGTCTGGATCCTCTAGGTCGAGCAGTCGGCTAAAGCGTGTGGACGTAGGTGTCGACCATAAGCGTGTCGGCGCAAATAACCAAGGCAGGTAACAAGGAATGGTCGCTCGCAAGGCTCAGGGGGGGGAGAATGTTCCGCGCGCTCGTACGGCTCCGCTGGCGCTCGCGTTGGCGCTGGCCGGCATCGGGCGCGCTGTCGTGTACGCCTCGAGCATCACCACTCGGACGGTTTCGCCCGCGACCAGCTCGCGGCGGGGCCTGTTATCGACGCTCCCACGTCCGCTGTCCGCCGTCCGGGGCGTAAGCGCGCGGGCGCGCGATCGCCGCGGCGCCGCGATCGCGGCAGCGCTCGCGCAGGAACGCCGTCGTCTGGCCGCGGACATCCACGATTTGATCATGCAGGATCTCGCGCTGGCGCTCGCGACTGCGCGGACGCTCGCCGATGAGCCCGCCGTCCGGGACGAGACGCGGATCATCGTCTCCGCCGGGGAGCGCGCTCTCGCGAACGCGCGCCAGCTCGTCGATGGCCTGAGCGCCGAGGAGCGCGAGCCTGTCACCGAGGCGGTCGAGGCCGGCGCACGCAGCGCCGCGGGCCGCGTCGAGCTGCGCTTCGATTCGCGCCGGGTGCCGGCGAGCAGCGAGCCGGACGAGCCGACGTGGAACACGCTGGTCCATGTCGGCCGCGAGGCGGTCGCCAACGCGATCAAGCACGCCGCACCAAGCGTGATCGACGTCGAGCTCGAGCATGGCGATGAGTGGCGGCTGCGGATTCGCGACGACGGCCGGGGGTTCGACACCGGCGTACGCGACGGCTTCGGCCTGGCGAGCATGCACCGGCAGGCGAGCGCGCTGGGCGGCACGCTGCATGTGCGCAGCCAGCTCGGAGCGGGCACGACGGTGGAGGTCATCCTGCCGTGAGCGATCCAGCCGTCGGTCGCCTGCCCGCTGCGGGCGAAGCGCCAACGGTCGCGATCGCCGACGACCACCCGGTGATCCGCGTCGGCGTGCGCATCGCGCTCGAACGCGCCGGGTTTGTCGTCGTCGCGGAGGCGTCGGACTGCGACGCCGCCGTCAGGGCGGTGCTGCGCGAGCGCCCAAACGTCTGCTTGCTCGATGTGCGCATGCCCGGCGGCGGAATCGTCGCGGCCGGCAGGATCGCCGAGCTGGCGCCCTCGACGCTGAGCGTCATGCTGACCGTGTCCAGCAGCGCCGACGACGTGCTCGCGGCGCTTCGTGCCGGGGCGGTCGGCTACCTGCCCAAGGACACCACCCCCGATCGGCTGTCCGCGTCGCTGTGCGGCGTCCTGAAGGGAGAGGCCGCCCTGCCGCGCGCCCTGCTGGGGGTTGTGCTGCAGCGGTTTCGTGACTACACGCTGGCCGCGGAGGACCCGGTTCGAATCGGCGGGATCGAACTGACGGCACGGGAGTCGGAGATCCTCAGGATGCTGCGCTCGGGCGCGACGACCGCCGAGGTCAGCCAGTCGTTGTCGCTCTCGCCGGTCACCGTCCGCCGCCACATCTCCGCCGGGATGGCCAAGCTCGGGGTCGCCGACCGCAACGCGGCAATCGAGGCGATCGGGAGCGAAGCCGCCTAGCGAACAGCTCTCTGCCCGCGCCGCCCGCTTCAGACCAGGCCGCGGCGCACCGCGTAGACCGCAGCCTCCACGCGACTCTGGACGCCGAGCTTTTCGAAGATGTTCGTGACGTACTGCTTGACCGTATGCCGGCTGATCGACAGCTCACGGCCGATCGCGGCGTTGTCGGCGCCCGCGCTGATCAGGCGGATCACCTCGAGCTCGCGTGCCGTGAGAGCGGTCGCGCTGCCGTTCGCCCGCTCGGCCGGCTGGACGTCGCTGCGCACTCGTGTGACCAAAGCCCGCAGCACGTCACGTGAGAGAACTGCAGGCCCGCTCGCGGCCACGCGCACGGCGTCGACGAGCTCGTCAGCGCGCGTGTCCTTGAGTAGGTAGCCGGACGCACCGGCGGCAAGCGCCTCGAGCATGTCGGCGTCGTTGGCAGAGACGGTCAGGACGACGATCGGCACGCCGGGGCTCGCCGTGGCGATCTTGCGCAGCGCATCGAGGCCCGAGGCGTTCGGCATGTTCAGATCGATCACGACGACGTCCGGCGTCAGTTCGCGCGCGAGCGTGACGGCGCCCGCGCCGTCCTTCGCTTCGCCGACCACCTCCATGCCCGCGCCGGCAAGCATCTCGCGCAGGCCTTCGCGGAAGAAATGGTGATCGTCCGCGATCAACACCCTTGGGGCATTCGTTGACGGTTGCATAGGGCCAAAAATAACGAATTACGACCCGAGCGCAAGCCGGTTGCAGCCCGCAGCCGTCTGCCGCCAGAGCGCCGCGTGCGGGCCGATGTTTGAAATCTCGTGTTTGCGGGCAACGGTGCGCTGCCGCCGACCGGTATGGGTCGCCTGCGGCGGCATTGTCGACGTCGATATCGGACGCCCGGGCCATTGGGGGCGCCGCATACAGGAGGAGAGGAAGTCAAGCGATGATCGCTGGCCTACATCGAAGCAGGTCCTACGTGAGAGGCATGCGATGCTTCACGGGGCTCACACAGGTATTTCTTGTGGCGGCGGTTGCGCTGACCACCGTCTCGGTCGCATCGGCGCTCGCCGCACGCGCCGTACATCGCAGAAGCCGGCGCGCTATCCATCGTACGATCCAGCGCCGAAACGTCGCCCAACGCCCCACGGCGAGCTTTCGCTACTCACCGACCTCGCCGCTGACCGGTCAGCTGGTCAAGTTCGATGCGAGGGCCTCGACCTGTCGGCATACGCCGTGTATCTACGCGTGGTCAGACGATGGATCCGCGACGCGTCCGATCCCGGCCTTGTGGCCGATCGGTTTCGGGCGGACCTTGTCCTTCGCGTTCTCGGAACCGGGCACGAAGTACATACGTCTGGTGATGACAGATGCGTCGGGTAGGTCGGCGACGGTCGAGCACAATGTGGTGGTCGGCGTGTCGGAATCGCCGCCGCCGGCGCCCCCGGCGAATACGGTGCCGCCATCGGTCAGCGGCTCGCCAGTAGAAGGCCAGATCTTGAGCGCGAGCAGTGGGTCGTGGTCAGGGAGCCCAACGTCCTACGCATATCAGTGGGAGGACTGTGGCGCCTCAGGTGGAGGCTGCTCGAGTGTGGGCGGTGGGACGAGCTCGGCTTACAGGCTGGGCGCGACTGATGTCGGACATTCAGTGAGGGTGGTAGTCACCGCGAGCAATAAGGGCGGCTCGACTGCGGCGAGCTCGGCGCCGACGGCAGCGGTAAAAGCACACTCGTCAGAAGAACCCAACTCCGAAGAACCCAACCTTACTGCCGTCAAATGCTTCGAGGATCCTGAAGAAGGTACAGCCGCGATCGAATCGTGTGGGTATCCAGGGCTTCACAACACAGGCCCCGAACCGGGCAAGTGTTGCAGTGGCACAATCAGCGGCAAAGTGCTGGACGGCAGCAATACACCGATTACGATCGAAGGTAAGCGCATCGAAGGCGAAATCTTGATCAAGCAAGGTGCGAGAAATGTCCACCTCATCAACGACGAAATCATCAATACGGGGACCGAAGGTGGGCGAGCGTCAGTGAAAATGGAACGAGGTGCGGACAAGACTGGCGCTAACCAGCCGACGGGAACGATTGTCAGCCACGACAGGTTGGGGGGTGTAAACAGGACCAACGGCGCTCTGTTTGAATGCCTGATTAGCTACTCAGCCGGGGAACTACATGTCGAATACGACAGCTTCACGTTTTGTGGTGGCATCAAACCTACGGCGGGTGGCGTCATCAAGCATGACTTCTGCGACATGAGCATCGAACTCAAAGGGGAACACAGCGAGTGTATCTCTGATGATGGCGATGAACCGGAGTCCCCCCTTGTCTTAGAAGACAACACTCTCTTCAATCCCAAAGAACAGACTGCGTCTATTTTCTTACAGGCGCACTTCTTTCCGATGGGCGAAGTGGTCATCAAGGAAAATTTTCTAGCGGGCGGCGGCTATACGATTTACCTGCCAGGCAATGCAGAATTCGGTACTGCGGGAAATCCGGAGATAGTCAAGAATAACCGCTTCGCTCGAGCCTGTCCCGAAGTCGCTAGGGAAGAAGATGAATATGGGTTGTACATGTGCAGCGCCAGTCAGAAAGAGATCCCAGGTTCTCTCGGTCGTTATGAACTGTGTACAACGGCGACGGTCTGCTCTCCGACCAAGGGCACCGGATATTACGCACGCGGCGGCCAATATGGTCAGTATGCGTACACGAGCACCACGCGTCCTCTCACGTGGACAGGCAACTTCTACGACGACAACCACGAAGAATGTTCGCTAACGACGACGAGAGGCAAAACCTGTTACTGATCGGTACGCGTCACGGCGCTCGGAGGTCAACGCGCTGGATGACATACTCCTGTCATCTACAAAGCTCGTGCTGTCCTCTGTCGCGCTCGATGTTGTCCGGTGTGAAGGAGATCACGAACACGGCGCCCGCTACGCCAGATGGGCCGGCGCAGCGTCTCGGCCGCGCGGGCAGCGCTCGCGAGTCGCCCCGTGGTGAGCGGCGCGGCCGGCAAGCCACCGCACGTGGCCCGGCAACGTCCGTGTTTGAACGCGTCTACACATGCCTCGCCGCTAAGCGGGGCTGTGATCTCGAGGTCCATTGCTAGTGGGAAGATCTGGTTAGGAGTGTGCAAATCGAGCGCTGCCACTCCGACTAGACCAGCGTCGGCGGCCCAATGGCACGCGCGTTCGTTGGGGGCCCAACCATCCCACTTGCGGGTCCATATCTCGATCCCCGTACAAAGCCGCAGCCAATCCGGATCGACGATCGTCCATGCACTGCGCCGGGCGGGGTGTGCGAGGACGGCTATGCCGTTGTGCTCGTGGACAGCTTCGAGCAGTGAAGTCGTGGACATGCGTTCTCCCAGGAACGGCACACGACCCCATACCGGTACATGGACGCGATCGTCTGCGTCTGCATACTCGATTCCGGGGATGAGCAGAGGGCCGTCAAGGCTGGCTCGCTCGCACGCCATTACGTAAGCGTCCAAGCGATCGCGACTAAAGCCCCTGTCGTGCTCGCACAAGAATACGGCGTCGTAACGGTGGCGCCGGAACAACGCTGCGACCTCATCGAGCCGAAGCGCGCCGTCATAGGACCACTCCGAATGAACGTGGACAGCGGCCTTAACGGTAGTCACGACTGTCCCCTTAGGAACGTTTGATCGATGACCGTTCGCCACGCGTCGTCAAGAAAAACGCCGCGCATGTCGGGCGAGAAATTATACCAACTCGTGCGCACGCCGCTCCTGAACAGTGCGCGCACTGTTTCGCGTCGACCGGGCCACGCGCCAACGTGAGATCCCGGTCCTCTGAGAACGAATAGCAGATGTACGAGCTCGCGACCCAGATGACGGCACAGCAAGTTTGCAAATGGGGGCGCGTCAGGGATTTGAGCCGTACGGTCCATTAAGCGCGCGATCGCCCATGCTGGGTACTCAAAGCCAAGCCGTCGCGCCAGGGCCAGGCTTCCCCACGCTCGTCCGTTCAGCTCTAGGAACCACCATCTGTCGTCGGCGTAAATCAGCTCCACCATAAACATACCGTGCCAATCAACCGGTTCCAAGAGACTTGCGATCTGGCGGCGAAGCGTCTGCGGCACCGGTAGGGAGGCGCACGCGCTTGAGCCGGAACCAGCCGGATTCATCATCCTCACGCGGCGGTGCGCGCTGAGATGGTGGGCAACACCATCCTCCGCGAGCCCGAATACACCGCGACCCTCTCCCCGCACCCAGCGCTGCAGGATAGCCGGCGTCGACAGTCCCCACGCGCTACGCGTCTCGCTGAACTCCGTAGGTGTTGCTACCAGACGCGGCGAAAGGCGTCGCAGCCGACCGTCAACCTCTTCGGCCGATAACGCAGGCTTTAACACTGCCGGTAGCGACCAATCGGATGGCAGGTTCGTCTCGCGCGGCAGCACCGTCCATGGAGGAACGTCAAACCCAGCGGCGTCGGCGCCTTGGAGCTGAAGGCGCTTATCCAGCGCGAATCGCGCTTGACCGCCGCGCGGTCCGGCAACCAGTGCATCGGCAGGAAGGCCGCGGTCGCAAACCAGCACCGCTTCGTCGTCGAGCGGCATGATCACATCGTAGGCGCCAGCAAGGGCAGTCACCTCAGAAACGCACGCAGCAAGGTCGTCCTCGGGCGCTGTCACCTCGACGATCTCTACACCGCGCATGCGCCGAAGCGGAGCGGGGCGCCCTCGACGGGAGAAGCTTGCGACCCGATGTCCCGCTTCGAGAAGGCTCGCGGCGGCCTCCGGAGCAGCCAGCGCGTTCGCGAAGCCAACAAGCACGGAGTGCCGGAACTGACTCAACGTAGGCGCTTCAAAAGTCGCTTGCCCAGCAGCGCCGGAGGACGTCGGGCAGATGCCCCGGCCGCGGCGAGGTCGCCCCAGTACTGCGCGGGACGGTCTCGGTCCACCGTCGTCCTCGGCGAGAGCCAAGAGTCGACGGAACCGATGCCACCATCGCTAGTGAAGACGCGGCGATAGCCGGCCGCACGCAACGCACGCAATACGCGCCGGTCGTAAGAACCGAACGGGCACGCCGCCTCAGTGATATCTTCGCCAACGAGTTCGGCGAGGGTGTGCCGAGACACTGTGAGCTCGTTCTGCAGATCTCGGTCGTTGAGCGTACGCCAGTCACGATGGTGCAGTCCGTGACTTCCAATGACCATCCCCTTGGAGCTCAGTCTCGAAATGTCGTGGGCGCTTAGGTATCCGGCGGTGCCGATCCTCCCCACAAGCGGAAAGAAGCGCGCGGTCAGTTGTCGCCGCGAGAGAGCTGGCAGTACATAGCCCATGTCTGAGGCGTTGCCGTCGTCAAACGCAATTCCCACTCCGGAGCTCGGTAGCGCATCGATAATGGCTTCGAACCAATGCACCGGCACCCACACTTTACGCTCGGAGTGAGGAACGCTATCCGGAGGCTTTCCAAGACCATGGAAGGTGAGTATCAGCTCTCTCTTTGGCACTGTTGGGTGCCAGTCGCGAATACGACCCACGCACCCACCTTTTAATATGGTGCCTTGAGCGCGCGCCTTCGCCGGAGCTTGAGAGCGAGATGCATAGTTATGTCGCGTTTTGTTCATTGGCTACCAGTGGCCCGTTGGTCAGCCATGGGTCGCTGCTTCTCGTAGTGCCACTTTGGCGAGGTTGCCGTCGGGGCGACCGCCGTGGGAGGTGGCACGCCGAATGGAGGCTCGGTCCGGCCCGCAAGCGTGAGCAAGGCGCGAAGCGCGCCTCGGCGGCGTGCTGGCGCACAATGTTGTGGAGCACCAACGCCGGTTGCTCTTATCAGATGGCGTAGGCCGCATGCTGAAAGGTAGAGCGTTCGATAGATCGGGCCAAAATGCCTATGCGCATATTGCTTGCGTGTGTATGCATCCTGGGCGACCATCTGCGGTTGTTCTCCACCCTTGCCGGCATGGTGGACGATCGTCATCTGCGGCATGTGACGAACCTGCCAACCCGCGCGCTTGACACGCAGGCAGAGATCGGGCTCCTCGGAGTAGATGAATGAACGCTCGTCGAGCAACCCTGTACTCAACAGCGCCTCACGGCGTGCAAGCATGAATGAGCCCGAGGTCCAGTCGCATTCACCCTCCCGCTCGTATCGATCGGGGTCGAGCACGCGCTCGCCCGCCCATCCCGGATGGATTGGCCAGCGCTCGGAGAACAGAGCCTCGCCGAGCGCTCGGCTCGCGCTGGGGAAGCGACGCATCGTCGGCCAAAGAACGCCGTCATCGGTGATCTGGCGCACTCCTGCCAAACCTACGTGCGGGCGCGCATCGAGCATTTGCACGAGCTCTCCGAAACTCCCGTCGATCACTTCCGTATCGGGGTTGAGGAGAAGGACGTAACGGGCGTGCGTTTGTTCGAGCCCACGGTTGTTGCCATATGCGAAGCCTCGATTCGGCGAACTCACAACTCGCGCCTGTGGGAATTTCGACTGCACGAGCTCGCGCGTACCGTCTGTCGAGGAGTTGTCGACGACGATCAGTTCGAGACTGGCGCCGCCCGCTCGGTCCAACGCCGTAGACAGGCAACGCGCCAACCAGTGAGCCTCGTTCGTGGACACCACCACGATTGCGAGGTCGGCCGCCTCGCCTGACAGATCGTCGCGCAACATCCTTTGCCCCTTGGTCAGCGGGTGAGACCGCGCGCGGCCAGCGCGCGCGTCGCACCGTCGACGCGATCGACTGCCTTTTGGTCGGTGAGCCAGTTAAGGAGATGGCTCATCCCGTCCTGCAGTGTCGTGGTGGCTGTAAAACCCAACAGCTCGAGCGCGCGGGTAGGATCGGCCACGCAATGGCGGATGTCGCCTGCCCTGTATCGACCGTCGAGTGTCGGTTCGATATCGGACCCTAGGCCGGCCGACAGGGCCTGCGCGATCTGCAGGACGGTGCTGGGGTTTCCTGTACCGAGATTGATCGCCTGCCCAGTTGCCTGTTCGCTCTCGAGTGAGAGCATGATCCCGCGCACAATGTCGCTTACGTGGATGAAGTCGCGCGACTGCTTGCCGTCCTCGAAGATGATCGGCGGATGTCCGTTGAGCAGGCGCGAAGCGAAGATTGCTGCCACTCCCGTGTAAGGGTTTGACAGCGCCTGCCCCGGACCGTAGACGTTAAAGAAGCGCAGTGCCACCGTCGGAATACCGTACGCCGCACCGGTCACCAGACACAACTCCTCGTGGTCGCGCTTCGTGATCGCGTATACGGAGGTAGGGATTAGTGCCTTAGTCTCGCGGGTGCCAACTGGGGCGAGCTGAGACCCGCACATCGGGCACGCGAGCTCCCACTCGCGTGCGAGTAGCTGCTCCTCATGACGCGGCGCGGGTGCCATGCGACCATGCTCGGAGCACTCATACTCTCCCTCGCCATAGATCGACATGGACGACGCCACGACCACTTTCGCAGGCAGCGGGCGTTGAGCTACCAGGCGCTCCAGGAAGATCGCCGTCTGCATCGAGTTGCGCTCGGTGTAGTGGGCGATCTCGTACATCGACTGCCCGACGCCGACCGCCGCAGCGAGATGCACTACCCGGTCAACCCCTGCTAGCGCGCGATCAGCGGCGTCGCAATCGCCCACATCGCCCACGATCAGCTCCACAGAGGCCGGCAGATCTGGCGTTGCGCCGCCGTGCACCTGCGGCTCCAACGAGTCCAGGACAACGACGTCGTCGCCGAGCAGCACGAGCTCGCGCACCACGTGGGTGCCCACAAAGCCAGCCCCTCCGGTCACCAGTGTCTTCATAAGACGCTTCGCGCTCCTTTGCCTCGCCGGTATCTACCTTTGCTCATCTAACGAAGCGCCTTGCCGAGTTCTTTCGGCGCGTGAACGCCATCTGCCGCGCTCTGCGAGAGCGGGTATGCCCCGTTCGTTGGTCGGCAGGGTGCTTCAAGGGCGTCCCTGTACCACAGCTCGAGCATCAGCAAGGTCCAGATGCGGCGCCCGTGGTCATGGGTGCCAGTGCAGTGCTCGTGTAGAAGCCGGTGGACCCCGTCTTCGTTGCACCAGCCTCGCGATGTTGCGGTTGGGTCGAGAAGCACTTCTCGGGCGTAATCGCGTAACTCGCCGCGCAGCCAGCCTGCCACGGGGAGCTCGAAGCCGCGCTTTGGCGCGTCGAGAATCGTGTCCGGAATCCAGCCTCGCAATGCAGAGCGCAAGATCCGCTTACGTCGCCCGCGTCCCGCCTTTAACTCAGATGGCAATCCAGCTGCAAACTCCATCAGCTCGTGATCGAGCAACGGTGAGCGAGCCTCTAGCGAGGAGGCCATTGTAGCGACGTCGATCTTTACCAATAGATCATCGGGCAAATAGGTTCTGACATCGATGTCGAGAAATTGATCGAGCAGTTCCGTGGCAGTCGAGGAACGCCATGGTGCGAGTATTACCTCGGCTGCCGGCGACGGATCGATCAAAGCACGATACTCGGGCGTATAAAGGCGCGCCCGTTCGACCGCGGTAAACATCGAACGCTGCGCGATATAGCGGTCCTCGCGGTCGCGCTCAGCCGCCAGAGCAAAACGCCCCAGTTTGCTGCGCAGGCGACGAGGATCCCCGCCGAGAGGCGCACGACGTGCGACAGCGCTCGCGGCGCGCCGCAGCCAGAGCGGAAGCCGGTCCAGTCCAGCGAGGGCAAGGTTGGTCGTATAACGCTGATAGCCTGCAAAGCTCTCGTCGCCGCCGTCGCCGTTGAGCGCCACCGTCACGTGCTCGCGCGCGAAACGTGCAAGGTAGAACGAAGGGATCGCTGAGTGGTCCGCAAACGGCTCGCCATAGTGGCGAACCACTTCCGGTAGCAGCTCGACGGCGTCTGGGCGCACGATCAACTCGTGGTGGTCGGTCGCAAACTCCTGGGCCACGAGCCTAGCCTGCGGGAGCTCGTCGAAGCGCTCGTCCTCAAATCCGATCGAAAACGTCTTGACTGGCTGTGATGACGCCTCGGCCATCGCCGCGACCACCGTCGAGGAGTCAATTCCGCCCGAAAGGAAGGCTCCCATTGGGACATCTGCAACCATCCGCCGCCGCACTGCCTTTTTTATTACGCCCCGAAGTTCCTCTTGCACGACTTGCGGTGGCTGTGGCGCGCGCTTGTGCGAGTAGTCAAGGCGCCAATAGTTCTTAGTTCGAACCGTTCCGTCCTGATAGGTAAGAACGTCTCCTGGCATAAGCTTGCGTACCGCTGCAAACGCGCTTCGTGGGCCAGGAACATAACCATATGCGAGATACGCATCCAGAGCTTGATAGTCGACCTCGCGTGGCACTTCCGGATTCTGCATCAGCGATCCGAGCGTCGATGCGAAACTTAGTGTTCCGCCTTGCTCGCAATAAAACAGGGGCTTCTTGCCGACGCGGTCGCGCGCGACTAGGAGCTGGCGCCTTCGGCTATCCCATAGCGCGAATGCGAACATCCCGTGCAGTTCGCGAACGCACCTCACACCGAGATCCTCGTAGAGGTGGACGATCACCTCGGTGTCGCCCTCGGTTGCAAAGCGGTGCCCGTTGCGACGTAGGCGGCGCCTCAGCTCGCGGTAGTTGTAGATCTCACCGTTTAAAACCACGGTAACCGAGCAATCCTCGTTGTGGATGGGCTGGTCACCTGTCACAAGATCGAGCACGCGTAAGCGTTGGATGCCGAGCCCGATCCCCTCGTCAAAGTGCAGACCACGAGCATCCGGCCCGCGGTGTGCTTGCGCTTCGCACATATGTTCAAGGATTTCGCGCTCCACCGCGGCGCGCGATGCGTGCACGATGCCTGCGATTCCGCACATCAGGTTATCTCAGCGCGCGCTGCGCCGGGAGTAGGCTCGGGCGGTGGCCTAGTCGAGCAACGAGTTCACTACGAGAGCGAGCACGCAGCTCTGCGCGGACGAACTTGCGGAACTCGCGATCGCGGACTCGTGGGACGCGGCGAGCGGCCGAACTCAGGTATCCGTAGAGGAACGCAAGACCCGACAGGCCCCGCGGACGCGCGCGTGCAACCTTGAACGCCCTCAAGGTCACCCATGGCAACGTGAACTGTACGATGTATGCGCACTGGCCGTGCCGAGCTCGGCCCCGAAGCGTACCGTCTGCGCTGCCCCATGGGCGGTGGTGGTGAGCAACTAGATCGGGAAACGCGCGCGTACGATAACCCCGCATGCGCGCGTACGTCTCGTCGATCGTGTCCCAACCGAGCTGCTCGCGCACTCCGCCGATTGCTTGCAAGCACTCGAGTGAATAGCACTTGAGCGTACCCGGCACGTGGTGCTCAACTGGGATGTGTATCACCCTCCAGCCGTCGCCCTTGCCGTGCGGCTCCGGATCGGCATACAACCCTCCCGCCAACCCCAGCTTTGGATCGCGCTCAAACTCTGTGAGTAGGCGCTCGAAGTAGTGGGGCGGCAGCTCAGTATCGCCATCTAACTTTGCGATGTGGGTGAAAGATTGCCACTCGACACTGTTAAGTCCCACGTTGAACGTCCTCGGCGCGGCAGCGGTTGCGAGCCGGTCTCTAACGGCGCCCCGTGTCTTTGGCAAACCGGCGTCGGACCTGACGATTCGTAGAAAATCGATCCGGGCCGCGAGCCTCGTGAGAATCTCGGGCGTTTTGTCTGTCGAGCGGTCGTCCACGACGATCCACAAATCCGGCCGGCGGGTTTGGTTGGCGACGGCGTAGGCGGTCTGCTCGAGATAGGCCTCCTCGTTGTGGACTGGAGTGATGAGCAATAGCCGCGAGGTCATAAGGTAATGTAAGTCCCGGTATCGGCCTCACGGCAGGCTGCCTCGATGACGTCGCGAATAATGCTCTCTACCGAGGCTCCCGCGTCATCCCAGGAGGTATCTCTCACGCTCGCCGCGGCGGCCTTCGCGGCGGCGAGTCGCTCGCCAAGAGGCCGCTCGACGAGGAGGGAAAGCGCATTGGCGAGATCGAATGGTGTCGCGGGGGCATATGCCACCTCTGGATTGTCAAGTACCATCCGGTTGTGTTCGGCATCATTTACCACGGGAATACAGCCGGCTGCGAGCATCTCAAGGGGTACTAGCGAGATGTTGGTTGCGGAGAGAGTCAGGCCCGCGACGCAAGTGTTGTAAAGCTCGTTGAGTTCATTAGGGTTGAGGAGGCCGTGATCGGTCGCTGGAAACGGCAAGCGGCGCACGGACTCGCCGTAGAGATGGATATCAATCTCCGGATGGCGCTCAGCGAAGAGATCCAGGCACGCAACGGCCAGCTCAAACGCTCGACGTGGAGTCGAGGGACGTGCATACAGACATATCCCAGTGCGCTCCCGTGCATTGACGAAGTGATAGCGATCGAGGTCGCACCCGAATTCGAAATGATCAGCTGCCATGCCGTAACGTCGCCCGAGTTCTTGCGCAAGCCAACGTCCGGGCGTGACGCCATGAAAGCCAAAACGATACGTGGCCTCCGCGAGCAAAGCCTCGCTTCCGGCAGCGTAGAACAGCGGCTCAATATCCTGGACCAGGTAGAAGCGGGCGCCCCGCGCCGGAGACGTCAGAACTGGGTATGCCGTTTCCCAGGAGGTTGCGAAGATCGCGTGTGCGTCCTCGAGTCCATCGGCCGCGTCGCGGATGTCGGCTTGGAGTGAGGGCCACCATGACCGGATGGTCTTCTCGTGCTGCTTTACAGACCATCCGTGACGGTCATGCAAGTACACGGTGCATCGGTGCCCGGCTTGTTCGAGTAAAGTAGCCAGCCGAAAGATAGTCGTAAATCCTCCGCCTCCCTCGGCCGGTGGAATGCAGTTCCATGCGATGTCAAGCGGCTCGTCACGGGCGAGCGGCAGCGGCGCTGGGAGTTTCCAGCCACCTGCTGCGATCTCTGCCGCCTGGACTAAGTCCTCACGTGCGACACGGAGCCGCTCGCCGCCGGCTGGAGACGCCCACCGAGAAGCGCGGTCGAGCAGTCTGGCCGCGACTCTTGCGCAGCCTTCGGTACCAAGCAAGCGTCGAGTCTGACGCGCGCGCTCGATCGGGGTCGGTCGACTCATCTCCGGTCGAACCTCGAGCGCAGAGGGACAGGTTGGCGCCGGCGCGGACGGGCGCTCGATGCTCTGACGGTAAGCGGACACGCGGCGTAGATCTGCCTGCGCAGTCGGCCGGTCCGTCGCTTGCGCAAGCGAGCGGAGCTGAGGCCGATCACGTCGGCGCGCACCGCCGACCGCCGGACGTGTTCGTTCTCCCTGCCTTGATCGATGTGCCGGGTCAGCTGCCACGTGGTCCCGCGGGCAGGTGTTAGCGGAGCCGTGTGCGGCGGCCATTCGGGCGATATAGCGTCAAGACGCATGTGCAATAGAACGAATCGACGACGTCTGTACGTTCGCGCAAGTCGACTATCAGTGGCTTCCGGCCGCGACCCTGCCGCGACGCGACATATGGCCAGCGGGAGCCCACCGGGCTCAAGCGTCGATGAGCATGGCGCCGGCTTGCCGGCGCGGGCGACCAGCCCCATACCGGGTCCGACGAAACCAGGACTCGCGTGCGGGTCCTTCGGCGGCTTCGCCGGGCACGGGTGGATAGACCTGACGCCGGCATGCCTACCGTTCGGATGAACACCTTGTCTCAGGGGAGATCGCGGTAGCCGTCGATGAGTGCTTCGCCCTGCGCAGGCCACAGAAGCTCCATACCTCGAGCGCGCGCTCGATCAGCGCTCGCCCGCCACGAGTCGGTCGACTCAAGCACAGCTAGGATGGCGCCGGTAAATCCCTCGGTCGTGTCCTCACCGACCATAGTGATGGCATCACCGCCCGTCACGACCGTCTCGCGTAGGGCCGTCGCGACAACCGGAAGGCCCACGGCCAGATACTCAAGGACCTTCACCATCGTAGATCCGTGGTTGACATCTGTTGGCGGCGCAGTGTCAAGACCTACGTGTGCAGATGCAAGAAGGATTGGAACATCTTCGAAGGGAACCCATCCAGTGATTGTGACGCGGTCGGAGACTCGGAGTTGCTCGGCCCGCTGTTCGACCGTTCGGCGCTCTGGTCCATCGCCGATAATGAGGAGCTCGACGTCGACTCGCCGATCCTTCAGGAGTTCTGCGAGAATGTCGATGGTTCGCTCGACGCGATCCTGCACACCGATCTCCCCGAGGAAAACAAGCTTGGCGCGACCCGCTGGTGGCGATGGCTTGTGATTCGCAAACCACTGTGGGGGGCTGTTGCGCACCACGGTCACGCGCCGGGCGTCATCGGATTCGAGTAGCGTCCGTTGGGTGTGATTGGTTGCGATCGTCAGGTCGGCCGCCCGCGCCGACTGCATCCGCATCCACGCCAGCAGCGAGGATATGTGCGTTTTGCGGGCAAGCTTGGCTTGCATCATTCCGGCCGCATCGTCGTGATGATCAAAGACAGTTGACCAACCTCGCAGGCGAGCAAGCCAAAGCAGGGGAAAGAAGAAGTCGGGTGGGTTATGCACATGCAGAGTTCGGCCCCGGCTACGGGTTAGTCGTAGGAGAATCGCTACGGTGATGACGCACGACGCAGCAAGATACTCGAGCGCAGTGCCAAGAAGTTTGCCCTTGCCGTCGGGTAGAGGAAAGCGTGTCACGCGAACGCCGCGTATCAACTCGCGCACCGGGCGCCCGGGCTCGCGGGGCGCTAACACCTCCACCGACAGGCCAGAAGCCACCAGCGTCTCCGCCTCCATGCGCACGCGAGCATCGAGCGGATAGCAGCAGTTCTCCAGGACCATCACCACGTCTGCCTGAACCCGATCGTGTAGCCCCACAGTCGACTAACCGTTCTCAATCGATCTTTGCGTTGTGATCTCGATATCTGATCCGGTCCAGGTCGCTTGCCCGTTGGCGCGTGGGGTGAGCCCCTGCGTTCGACGCCTCCACCAAGCGGCTACATCTCGTGGCAGCGCGATCCACACGTCATCGCGCCGCGCGATTGTCTGGAGCAGTTCGCGATAAGCATCGCCGATCATCGGGCGGCCAAGGTATTCATCATCTGGGTGTGTAACTACCTGGAATAGACCGTTGCACGAAACAAGCCTCTCGAGTTGTTGCTTCCACAGCGACGAGTCCCGGTGGTTCAGGAGGTTGAAGAGCGTGTGGTCCTGAGGAGCGGTGTAGGGTAACTCGATCACGTCACCGTAAAAGTATGGCCATGGCGCGGCCGTGCCGCCCGGAATCGGCTCGTAGGGATCTGAGTGTGGCATGGTGCAGTCGTAGGCGAATGGAAGCTCGGCAATCCACTCGACGACGCGATGAGTGGCCGGAGAACGAAAACCTACCGCCCCGAAGTACTCTGCGGCCTCGCGCAACAAGGGCAGCTGTCGCTCGAACGAGGCGCGAGACGCAAACAGCGAACGGTCGTGGTGGATAGCGTGAGAGCCTATCTCGTGACCTCGGTCAGCAAGTTGGGCTACTTGATCAATGTTGATGGGATACCAGTCGCTCACGATATTGAACGACGATCTAAACCCGTGCCGCTCCTCCCACGAAGCGATCTCTGCTGCGTGTGAGAGACCCGCCGCCGACTCGACATCATGGGTAAGCGTGACCGCTGCCTTGGCGCCGTTGGGCCAGAACCATGGGAACTGCACTGCATTGACGCCGCGGTCCAAAAGTGAATCAGCAACGGCTATCCGCAGGAGTTCGGCCCCGGCAGTCTCAAAGGGCCAGGCCGGAAATGCTTGATCACCCTGTCGCTTGACAAGTCTCCGACGCATATTTAGCTGGATAGAGCGCGGAATGAAGCGCTTGATCTGGTAGTACAGCTTTAGGGCGTAGGATGGCAATCCTCCGGCGTTCCTGTCATCCTTCCAGCGTTCGAAGATCAAGCACTCATACCACGACGCAGGATCGCGGGTCGACAGACGACCGGCGCGCCTTTCCAGAGCATCCCAGCGCTCGTCGCGCCAGCTGGCAATCAGCGCGCGGTCTGTGACCTCTAGGGCCGCAGCAGCCGGGTCGTCGACGATTGGACCCACCGTTGTCTCGAGGGCTCCGTTGCTCAAGTGAGGTCTGTACCCGTTCCTGAGCATTAGGCGACAAACGGGTAAGCAACTGAGCCTAGCGTTCGTCCAACGAAGACAGGTGTGTGTTGGATTGTCTTGGTTAGGAGCGGTCCGGGCTCGAGCGTCGCAGGAAGCAGGCGTGCATCTGTGGCTGAAAAGTAGGCAGGCTGCTCCTCGCCGCCCCAGCGCGCCTTAAAACCGCGTAGCGACGCATTGTGCAAGTCGGTAATGCCGAAATCGATCGATCGAACACCGCGAACCGCAAGTGAGTCGAAAGCAGTTATGAACATCAGGAAGCTCGTGCGCAACTGACGGGTCGCATGATCTGATGCGCCATACTTGTAGACCGCGTGACTGCGGCCGATGATGAAGACGCCGCTGGCGACGAGCTCGTCCGCGAAATAGACTCCGATAGTCATCGCCTGACCTTGCTCGTGGAGCTCCCAAAGGCGGGACCAATAGCGTCGCGGCTGGGTCGGTGCGCCTAGTCTTTGTCGCGAGCGCGCAATGAGCGCCGAGTTCGCGCCTAGGAACACGCTTCGGCAGGTAATGCTCCGGGCGCTCAAGCCCGCCTCGGCGCGGCGAGCTCGCTTGACTGAGCGACGATGGTGCCCGTCCGCGCCACGCAGGACGCCTTCGGCACCATCTGACAGGTCGATCACCTGGACCGTTCCGACCTGCCGGGAGACCCAACCCGGCAGCTCCGCTCGCGTGCGGATGATGATCGGGCCGGCGTCGACATGGTCGGCCACCGCGATCAGCAGCTCCTCGCGGTGTCGGTGATTGACGGCCACGGGCTCGAGGGTGTCGGTGAAAGGAAGCGAGGTCCATCCGGATCGCCACGGCAGCTTGCTGCGGATCATTGGCAAGCCAGCCAGGAGCGCGCCTTGCGAGTTGGTTAGCGCCATGACCCGCGCCCGGAGTCCGTAGGCGCCGGTTATCGCGTCGAGCCAGGCGGGATCCTGAAGCGGCGACGTTGCATGCTCCCGAGCAAACGCCCGCCACTGCTGGCTCTCGGGGCTAAGTAACGAAATCCTAGACATGCAGCGACGCGCTTGACGTTGGTGGCTCGTAGCTCACGTCTTCAGGAACGATGGCGCGATGCCCTAGCTTGCAACGCACCCGGGGCATCGGCATCGCCAGCGAGTTCTGGGTGGCGTGGTGGCGAGCGTCCTCCCATTGGGGCGTCTCAACGAACGGCAGGGGCTGCCACTGCGCCCGTCGCGGCTGGCCCCCCGGCGCCCATCCGCCCAGCGGGGTGCCGATCCAAGCCGAGCCGACTGCGCCGCGGCTCGACAGGTCCGACCGTCTCGTCCGATCCGGCCGCGCCAGGCTGCCTGAGGTCGCTCGATCTGGGCTGGCCCGACCGCAAAAAACGGCGGCTCCAAAGCGTTGGTTTCGATGAAGGGCCGGGTCTGCGGCGCTGCGAACCCGCATGCGAGCCCGGAACGTCCAGACAGATAGCAGTAGAAGGGTCGAAATGGGATTTGCGCTTGTACTACGTGAACTATCGAGACATCGGCGGTTGCTGATCGTTGGTGTGCTCGTTTCCACAGTCGCCGCCGTTGCGAGCGTCTGTCGCCTTGACGGCCTTTCGCTCAAGGCCCGACAGCTGCAGTACTCGAGTGCGAGCACTCAGGTGCTCGTCGACGCTCAGTCGTCGGTTCTCGGCAACGTCTCGCAGGCGTTCGAACCGCTGGCGGCGCGCGCGGCCGTTTATGCAAACTTTATGACGAGTCCGGCGATCCTGAGCCTGATCGGTCAGCAGGTAGGGCTCTCAGGCGAACAGATCTACGCCGCCGGCCCGGTCAACGCTAACGAGCCCCGCGTCGAACAAGAGCCCACAGCCCTCAAGCGCAACGTCCAAGTCACGGGCGAGACGAAGCCGTACCGCCTGAGCTTCGAAGGCCAGGCAGGTCTTCCAACAATCACGATCAACTCGCAGGCTCCCACTACGAAGCAGGCGATCGCCCTCGCGAACGCCGCTGCTGTAGCCATGCAGCGATATGTCGCTAAGGTTGATATCGCGAACAACGTCCCACCCCACTCGGCGGTCGTGATTCGTCAGCTCGGTCCGGCAAATGGTGGCGTGGTCAATGCGTCAATCAGCAAGTCGCTGGCCCTCATGGTGTTCATTGCAGTGTTCGTGTTGTGGAGCGTGCTCGTGCTTGTGGCCTCGCGGTTTCGCGAGATCTGGCGCGAGAGCGCCTCACTGCAAGACTCGCCCGTCGGATGGAGCGAGACGCCGCCCGTTCAGAGGAACGGCGGCGCACCGACGGGTGCGAAGAAAGCTAGGCACGGGGACTATGCGGGTGACCCCGACGGCGTTATGTTTGATGACTCCGAGGACGGACTGTTTGACGTTCCTTCCGGACGCGACGCTGATTTGCCCGCGGTTCCGGCGCGGAGCATGCGGTGAGCACCTCCCAGAAGCAGTCCCCCGGGTAGTATGAGCACAGCGACCGCCGTCGACCCGACCGGCGTAGCGCGTGGACTCCGGCCGACAAGAGCTCGGATGCGCGTCCGGCCTCTCGCGCGCGATGCCTTTCCCCACACCCGTCGTCCACTGCCATGGTTCCTGGCTGGGTTCCTGGCGATGCTGTTCTTTGTCCCGATCGAGGAGACGGAACTGAACATTTCGCTCCCGGTTGACTCCCGGATCGACCGCTTCGCAGTCATCGTTCTCGTTCTTGCCTGGTTATGGTTTGGGGGCGACCAGCGCGCGTTCGTTCGCACGCGGCGCTCCAAGTTGTTTGTCGGGGCAGCCTGCGCATTTCTCGTCGTCGCAGTCGCCAGCCTCTTTGCCGACGCGCCACGAATCATCAATTTAGGTGAGTTACAGCTTGCGGAGAAGCGCTTCGCCCTGTTGGGGTCGTTCCTGATCCTTTCATGGTTCGTGCTCACAGCCTTGCGATTTGAGGACGTTCGCGGCTTCATGACCTACTTGATTGGCCTCGCGAGCCTGATGTCGATCGGACTACTCGTCGAGCGCCATACCGGGTACAACGTGTTCTACGAATTGAGTCAAACGATACTTTCTCCGATCGCAAAAGTCGGGGCGTCGCCCACCGTGATACATCCGGCGTTGGGACAGGAAAGCCGCGTTAACGTCGTGGGCCCGACCGCCCATGGGCTCGCTGCTACTACCATGTTGGTGATAGTGATGCCCTTCGCGCTGATGCGCGTATTGGATGCCACGTCGCGCAAGTCTTGGTGGCTCAACGCCGTAGCCTTCGCGCTCATGGTCGCGGGTGCCATGGCGACCGATCGCAAGACGGCCCTGCTCGTTCCGCTCGCCGTGATCATCTACCTGGCGTTCTATCGCCCACGCCAGGTGCTGCGTCTCGCGCCGCTCGGCCTCGTGGTGATCATCGCCGTCATTCACGTCGCCTCGCCCGGGTCACTTGGGACCGTTTTCAGCCCCAGCTCCTACCTGGGCAACAAATCGACGACACACCGCGCCAATGACCTCGCTGGTCTGGCGCCCGATTTGGAGGCGCATCCGGTGCTGGGTCGCGGCTTTGGCACGATCAACCCCGAAAAGCCATCCCAGTTCCGTATCAACGACAACGAGTATCTTGATGAGGCGTGGCAGGGCGGCGCTGTCGGACTCCTCGCTTTCGCATGGATGATCCTCGCCCCCGTAGTGATCGCCCGGGCGGCGATCCGCAAGCGTGGACCGACGATCGCGTCGCTTTCGCTTGCGGCGTCGGGTGGATGCATAGCCTTTCTGGTCGCCTGTGGACTGTTCGACGCGCTGTCCTTCCCCCAGGCTCCGTATATGTTCTTCGTGGTGGCGGCGCTAACTACAGTCGTCGCTGCCGGGCCCGAGGGCAACGTGTTACCCGCTCGCGAGCTGGCTCGGCGTCTAAAGGGCTTAAGACCCGTGGCGGGGGCGACGTGAGCGCTCAGTCTGGACCAAGCGAGTCTGACCAATCGCGGTAGCCGGGCGCAGGCGCGCCAGCTTTGTCTCAGACTCAACGCTTCGTGGCGGACCTAGTCTGTAAGAATGCGAAGCGATCTACGGAGTCACAGCCTCGTGAAAAAGCTCTCCGCGCTACTTCTTGTCGGTCTCGGCATTGCCGGATGCGGCCATACGATAGTCAGACGAACGATCTCGCGGGCCGCCCCCGTCGTCACAGCTCAAGAGCGCCCCCACCTGAGTGCGACTAGATGTTTTGAGGATCCTGAAGAAGGCACGGCCACGATCGAATCGTGTGGATATCCGGGGCTTCGCAATACGGGTCCTGAACCGGGTAAGTGTTGCAGTGGAACGATCGGTGGTATGGAATTGGATGGGACCAATACGCCAATCACGATCGAAGGTAAGCGGATCGAAGGCGAAATCTTCATCAAGCCGGGCGCGAGAGACGTCCACCTCATCAATGATGAAATCATCAATACTGGTACGGGTAGCGGGCGAGCGTCGGTCAAAATAGAACGAGGCGCGGAGAAGACCGGGGCTAATCAGCCGACGGGGACGATTGTCGACCATGACAGATTGGGGGGGGTAAACAGCACGAGTGGCGCTCTGTTTGAATGCCTGATCAGCTACTCGGCCGGGGAACTGCATGCCGAATACGATAGCTTCATGTTTTGTGGTGGCATCAAACCTACGGCGGGTGGCGTCATCAAGCATGATTTTTGTAACATGAGCATCGAATTCAAAGGGGAACACAGCGAGTGTGTCTCTGATGATGGCGACGAACCAGAGTCTCCGCTCATCCTGGAAGGCAACACGTTGTTCAATCCCAAAGAACAGACTGCATCGATTTTCTTGCAGGCGCATTTCTTTCCGATGGCAGAAGTGGTCATCAAGGAAAACTTTTTAGCGGGCGGAGGCTATACGATTTACTTGCCCGGTAGCGAAGAATTCGGTACCGCGGGACATCCGGAGATAGTCAAGAATAACCGCTTCGCTCGCGCTTGTCCCGAAGTGGCTAAGGAAGAAAGGGAATATGCGCTGTACTTGTGTAGCGCGAGTCAGAAAGCAATCCCGGGTTCTGTCGGTCGTTATGAACTATGTACCACGGCGACGGTCTGTTCTCCAACCAAAGGTACTGGATACTACGCCCGTGGCGGCCAATATGGACAGTTTGCGTTCACTAGCACCACGCGCCCCTTAACATGGGAAGGCAACTTCTATGACGACAACCACGAAGAATGCTCGTTGGCAAAGACCAGGGGAAAAGCCTGCTACTGAACGCCGAAGAATATAGTCGCGCTTGGCCCCAGTCTAGTCGAGGCCCCGACAACCTGGTTGGCAATCACATCATCAGTATCACCCGCGCCGGAGTTGTCAACGACGAACCGGAACCGGAAGCACCCTCTGAGTCGTTTCAGCATGGGACCGGCTCCGGCCTGCGAAAGGCCCCCTGAGCCACCCTGGGACGTTCCTATAGATGTCAAGTGGTGATGGCGAGATCTTCGCGGAGCGTGCGGTAGGTCTCTCGTGCGATGTAGCGCTTGAGGCAGCGGATGATTTCTCGCTTGGTTTTGCCTTCGGTGGCTCTGCATTCGGCGTATGCGCGTGTTCTTGGGCAGTGGCGGAGCCTGCAGACGGCGATCATGTGCAGTGCGCGGTTCGCGTCGCGGTCGCGGCCGTAGTTCAGGCGATGGCGGCTGGTTTTGCCTGAGCTGGCGGGGATTGGGCCGGCGCCGCATAGCGCGGCGAACGCGCCGTCGCTGTGCAGCCGGTCGATGTTCTGCACGCGCCACATGCGGCAAAGGCAGGTGCGGGTGCTGGAGGTCAACCGCTTTGCGGCCTCGACGGGATCTGCCAGTTCGCCGCGCCCAAATGAGCGGCCACGGGCGGCCACCCAGAGCCGACAGGTCCCAAGAACGACACCGCAAGCGGGCCAGTTTAACGGCCGGTCAGACCCCCAGCAGCACACCCACAAACATCCTCACTGTTTGACGGAGACTTGATGCCAGGGTTCGCCTGGTGGAAGGAGAACTCTCCGGTCATGGCGAGAGCGAGGAAGTACCGAGGGGTTGCTTGAGCGTGGCACGCGGCTGGTGCTCTGATCCGGACGTCCGATCGCGCATTTCACGCGTGATGTGGGAATCGAGTCCGAGATGCTGCGCAAACACCTCCGCCAGATTGAAGTTGATGAGGGCCGGCGCAAGGACCTGCTGAGCAGCGAGGAGCGCGCGGAGACAAGAAGCCGCGGCGCGAGAACTACGAGCTGAGCCGAGCGGACGAGATCCCGAAGACTCCCTGTGTGTTTCTCGCGGACGAGCTCGATCCACACCGTCCGAAGCGAGCGCGTTCGTCGACGAGCACCGCGAGCGCTTCGGGGTCGAGCCGATCTGCAGCACCCTGGGCGTCGGCGTCCGCCTACTACGAGCGAGTATCCGGGCGGCGCTCGATCCGAGCGATCAAAGAGCTCAAGCAGCGCCTTCCACGTCCGCCGCGAGCCCATAGGCCAGATAGTTGGCCTCGTGCGCCTGGCAGATGCGCTGGAGCGGTGAGATCGTCGGCCATGATCGTGTCGGCCGGCTGATGTGCCGGAACGGCACTCAGGGCGCCAAGCGCACGGGAAAGCCGCCGCGCACGACTCGTCCAGACCCGCGGGCTCAGAGCGCGACTGACCTCGTGCAGCGCGAGTTCTTGGCGAGCCATCCCGATGAGCTGTGGTTGGCTGACTGCAGCTATCTGCGGTATCACTGCTCGGAGGGCATGGAGCGGATATGGGCGCTAACCCCGGCCGGGCACGTGACCGGTCCTAGGGCTGCGGCCTGACCGGCAATGTGACCGATGAGAGCCTGACCTAGAGGCCTCCTTCACTGTCCCGTCCGCCGCCGCGCCGACTGCCGCTCGACAGCTGACAACGAAGAAAGTGGCGCAAGATGGGCGAGCTTGGCAGGCGCCATCGCCAGCGCCGAGCGCGGACAAAGGTCCAGACCAAGCGGACCGGACTTACGGGGTCTGGCCGTCGAAGGTGGTCAAGTATTCAGTCGGGGCAAGGCCTTCGCGGCGAAGCGGACCCCGATCGCACATGGCGCGGTAACGGTCAGGACGCGGCCACTCGCAAGTTGGACGAAGGTTGTCGGTTGTCCGTAGTTGCCACAGTAGGCTGCATGACCGCTGACATCCAGGTGCCTCCGGTTGCGGATGTGCGCTGTTATCTTCGCAACGTCCATGGACTCGACCGTCAAGGTGATTAAGTTCTTTGCGCTCGCCGGCCGGTAGATGCAGGTCGGACCGAGCGGCGCCTCGAGTGGTTTGTCGATCGGCGCGCCAACGATGGTCTGCGCCTCAGCTCTGGACACGAGCGTGCATGGATCAGACGGACCGGGCGCCCGCCGGACGTCGGTGTGCCCAGCGCCGGGAGCGTCCGCGTTACCGGGATTGTCGTCGTTGACTTCACCGCCTCCGGTTCCGTGGAAGGGCCGATGCGTGACCACTCCGTTGGTCACTGGGTCGCGATTAGCCTTTGCAGGAGTGTCGCGATTAGCCTTTGGACCAGCGAGACTGGGTTCACTGGCTGCGTTCTGAGCACCCGGCTCGGTCGCGGGGCGTGTTGATGACGAGCCCCCACAAGCGGAGATCAGCAATCCAGCGGCCAAAACCTGAATCACGCAGAGCAGCTTGACGGTCGATGAGAGGCGAGGGGACATCACGAGCCACGCACGAATTCGACGTCGACCCAGTAGTTGGTCGCGTTGAAGGTGCTCGACGGGAAGGTGCTCACGGGGCTGTAGCTATAGACCCCGTTGGCGCTGGTGGTGTTCGCGAGCGCGAACAGTGGCGGGTTGCTTACGCCCGCTGTGGCAAACGCGGAAGAGCTGTCTGAGTAGTGCCCGTTGGGTGCAAAATAGCCCGCCACGTAGGTGGTGTTGGCGGCGATCGCCACGGGCGTTGAGAAGTTGACCTGTTGCCAGCCTTCAGTGGTTTCACCGGTGAACGTGGCCGATGCGAGCAGCGTCCCGCTGGCGCTCCACAGGCTGCCGATATGGGTGCCGGTGTTGGTGCTGGCCTTGTAAAAGCGGATGCCGGTTATGTTGCCGGCGACTTCTGAGCTGAACTTCACGCCAAGCTCAACGGAATTCCCGTCTTCCGAGTCGACCGTCGCAGGTGTCGCGAGAGCGAAGATCGTGTTTATTTCCTCGGGCGTGACGGCGTTTGAGGCGCCGGACTGCGGGCTTTCCCCGACTTCGTTGCTCGCCGTGACGGTGAAGGTGTAGCTGGTGCCGTTGCTAAGTCCGGTGATGGTGGCGTTTGTTTGTGGGGGTTTGCCGGTGATCGTAGTTGGCGTCTGTTCGGTCACGCCGTTCTTGTATGGGGTGATCGTGTACTTGGTGATTGGGCTGCCGTTGTTGGGTGGCGCTGTCCAGGTCACGCTGGCCTTTTCGTTTTCGGCTGTAGCGGTGACGCCTGTCGGCGCCGCGGGGACGCTCGACGCTGTGGGTGTGACGGCGTTGGAGTTTGGTGAGGGCGTTCCGGAGCCGGCGGAATTGGAGGCCGTGACCGTGAAGGTGTAGCTGGTGCCGCCTTTCAGTTCGCTGATGGTGGCGCTGGTGGCCGGTGGGGTTCCGGTGATCGTCGTGCTCGGCTGCGCGACGGATTCGATGTACGGGGTGATCGTGTACTTGGTGACCGCCCCACCGCTTGAGGGCGCGTTCCATTTCACGCTCGCCGACCCGAGGCCCGCGGTCGCCTGGACGTTCGTGACCTGGCCCGGAACGGTCGCGGACGCGGGTTCGAAGTTGACGTCGACCCAGTAGTTGGTCGCTTTGAAATTGCTGGTCGGGAAGACGCTCGTGGTGCTGTAGCTGTAGACGCCGTTGGGGCTGGTGGTGTTCGCGAGCGCCAACAGCGGCGGGCTGCTTACGCCGGCTTTGGTGAAGGCCGAGGCGGTGTCGGAGTAGTGGCCGTTAGGTGCCAGGTAAGCTGCGACGTAGGTGGTGTTTGCGCTGATCGCCACCGGGCTTGAGAACTTGACCTGCTGCCAGCCCGAGGCGCTCTCGCCGGTGAAGGTCGCCGATGCGAGCAGCGTCCCGCTGGCGCTCCACAGGCTGCCGATATGGGTGCCGGTGTTGGTGCTGGCCTTGTAAAAGCGGATGCCGGTTATGTTGCCGGCGACTTCTGAGCTGAACTTCACGCCAAGCTCAACGGAATTAGCGTCTCCCGAGTCGACCGTCGCTGGCGTGGCCGAGCCAAAAATCGTGTCCGGCACCGCCGGCGCCGCCGGTGTCACGGCGTTTGACTGCGAGGATGGGGGTCCGGTTCCGAGCCCGTTTGTGGCCGAAACGGTGAAGGCGTAGCTGGTGCCGTTGCTAAGCCCCGTGATGATGGCGCTTGTTTCTGGGGGGTTGCCGGTGATCGTAGTTGGCGTCTGTTCAGTCACGCCGTTCTTGTACGGGGTGACCGTGTACTTGGTGATCGCGCTGCCGTTGTTGGCCGGGGCTGTCCAGGTCACGCTGGCCTTTTCGTTGCCGGCTGTAGCGGTGACGCCCGTCGGCGCCGCGGGGACGGTTGGCGCCGTGGGTGTGACGGCGTTGGAGGCGCTCGACGGCGGGCTTTCCCCGACTTCGTTGCTCGCCGTGACCGTGAAGGTGTAGCTGGTGCCGCCTTTCAGTTCGCTGATGGTGGCGCTGGTGGCCGGTGGGGTTCCCGTGATCGTCGTGCTCGGCTGCGCGACGGATTCGATGTATGGGGTGATCGTGTACTTGGTGATCGGGCTGCCGTTGTTGGCCGGGGCTGTCCAGGTCACGCTGGCCTTTTCGTTGCCGGCTGTAGCGGTGACGCCCGTCGGCGCCGCGGGGACGGTTGGCGCCGTGGGTGTGACGGCGTTGGAGGCGCTCGACGGCGGGCTTTCCCCGACTTCGTTGCTCGCCGTGACCGTGAAGGTGTAGCTGGTGCCGCCTTTCAGTTCGCTGATGGTGGCGCTGGTGGCCGGTGGGGTTCCCGTGATCGTCGTGCTCGGCTGCGCGACGGATTCGATGTACGGGGTGATCGTGTACTTGGTGATCGGGCTGCCGTTGTTGGCCGGGGCTGTCCAGGTCACGCTGGCCTTTTCGTTGCCGGCTGTAGCGGTGACGCCCGTCGGCGCCGCGGGGACGGTTGGCGCCGTGGGTGTGACGGCGTTGGAGGCGTTCGACTTCGGGCTTTCCCCGACTTCGTTGCTCGCCGTGACGGTGAAGGTGTAGCTGGTGCCGTTGCTAAGTCCGGTGATGGTGGCGTTTGTTTGTGGGGGGTTGCCGGTGATCGTAGTTGGCGTCTGTTCGGTCACGCCGTTCTTGTATGGGGTGATCGTGTACTTGGTGATCGGGCCGCCGCCGTTGGGTGGCGCTGTCCAGGTCACGCTGGCCTTTTCGTTGCCGGCTGTAGCGGTGACGCCTGTCGGCGCCGCGGGGACGCTCGACGCTGTGGGTGTGACGGCGTTGGAGTTTGGTGAGGGCGTTCCGGAGCCGGCGGAATTGGAGGCCGTGACCGTGAAGGTGTAGCTGGTGCCGCCTTTCAGTTCGCTGATGGTGGCGCTGGTGGCCGGTGGGGTTCCGGTGATCGTCGTGCTCGGCTGCGCGACGGATTCGATGTACGGGGTGATCGTGTACTTGGTGACCGCCCCACCGCTTGAGGGCGCGTTCCATTTCACGCTCGCCGACCCGAGGCCCGCGGTCGCCTGGACGTTCGTGACCTGGCCCGGAACGGTCGCGGACGCGGGTTCGAAGTTGACGTCGACCCAGTAGTTGGTCGCTTTGAAATTGCTGGTCGGGAAGACGCTCGTGGTGCTGTAGCTGTAGACGCCGTTGGGGCTGGTGGTGTTCGCGAGCGCCAACAGCGGCGGGCTGCTTACGCCGGCTTTGGTGAAGGCCGAGGCGGTGTCGGAGTAGTGCCCTTTGGGTGCCAGGTAGGCCGCGACGTAGGTGGTGTTTGCGCTGATCGCCACTGGGCTTGAGAACTTGACCTGCTGCCAGCCCGAGGCGCTCTCGCCGGTGAACGTGGCCGATGCGAGCAGCGTCCCGCTGGCGCTCCACAGGCTGCCGATATGGGTGCCGGTGTTGGTGCTGGCCTTGTAAAAGCGGATGCCGGTTATGTTGCCGGCGACTTCTGAGCTGAACTTCACGCCAAGCTCAACGGAATTAGCGTCTCCCGAGTCGACCGTCGCTGGCGTGGCCGAGCCAAAAATCGTGTCCGGCACCGCCGGTGTCACGGCGTTTGACTGCGAGGATGGGGGTCCGGTTCCGAGCCCGTTTGTGGCCGTAACGGTAAAGGTGTAGCTGGTGCCGTTGCTAAGTCCCGTGATGGTGGCGCTTGTTTCTGGGGGGTTGCCGGTGATCGTAGTTGGCGTCTGTTCAGTCACGCCGTTCTTGTACGGGGTGACCGTGTACTTGGTGATCGCGCTGCCGTTGTTGGGTGGCGCTGTCCAGCTCACGCTGGCCTTTTCGTTTTCGGCGCTAGCGGTGACGCCTGTCGGCGCCGCGGGGACGCTCGACCCTGTGGGTGTGACGGCGTTGGAGCTTGGTGAGGGCGTCCCGGAGCCGGCGGAATTGGAGGCGGTGACCGTGAAGGTGTAGCTGGTGCCGCCTTTTAGTTCGCTGATGGTGGCGCTGGTGGCCGGTGGGGTTCCCGTGATCGTCGTGCTCGGCTGCGCGACGGATTCGATGTACGGGGTGATCGTGTACTTGGTGACCGCCCCACCGCTTGAGGGCGCGTTCCATTTCACGCTCGCCGACCCGAGCCCCGCGGTCGCCTGGACGTTCGTGACCTGGCCCGGAAGCGTCGCGGGTTCGAAGACGGGGTCGACCCAGTAGTTGTCCCCTTCGTTGGTGCTGGTGGGGAAGGCGTTGCTGGCACTATAGGCGTAGAGGCCGTTTTCAGAGCCGTAAACGCCGCCCACAGGTTCACCGCTCGCCGAAACTGCGTGCAGGGGCGGGCTGTTCAGGATATTGCCACCCGTCGGGGGCGGGGTGTAGAAGTACTCCGGCGAGTCGGCGTAGTGGCCCGAAGGAGCGAGATACGAAGCGACGTAGGTGGTGTTCGCAGCGATCTGGACGGGCGTCGAGAAGGTGACTTGCTGCCAGCCAGAGGCGGTTTCACCCGTGAAGGTGGCCGATGCAAGGAGCGTCCCGCTCGCACTCCAGAGGCTACCGATATGGGTGCCTTTGTTGGTGCTGGCCTTGTAGAAGCGAACGCCGGTGACGGTGCCGGAGACTTCCGAGCTGAACTTCACACCGAGCACGATTGAGTTCGAGTCGCCCGAGTCGGGTGTCGATGGCGTTTCCCCGGTTCCCCAGATCGAGCAGGGGCAGGACACTTTGATCTGGACGCCCGCGGCGGGCGTCTCGAGGTTGCCGCTGTCGTCGACCGCGCGTGATTTGATGATTGTCGTGGGAGAGTGGTTCGCTGTCCAGGTGTAGGACCATTTGACCGATGATTCTGCCGGCGTTGTGAGGGTCGCTGGATGCCAAGTTGTCCCGTTGTCAGTGGACACTTCCACTCCGGCGACGACACCGCCACCGGCGTCGGTAGCCGTACCGGTGATCGTCGCGCTACTTCCGTCCTGGAGCGTTTCTCCCTGTGCAGGGGAGGTGATCGTCGAGGTTGGCGGGGTTTTGTCGGTGGACTGGCTTGCGGCGACGAGGCCCGTGGTGAGCGACCCGGGCTGGGCACCCATTTCGGCTAGCAGATTGACGGTGAACTGCTCCATGTTGGGGTCGGGTTCCCCAGGCGCGGTACTGCTCTCATTCCAGGCATTTTCGTTGTAAAGGCCCCAGGACCACTGCACAGTGCCGGCCCCGAAGACGAGCGCGCCGCTGGGTGCCCGGTACAGGGTGAGGTGGTGGGTGGCGGTGGCGTTTTCGTTGAGGGTGCTGCCGTAGTCGGTGAACGCCTGCAAGCCGTTGTCGGTGGTCGAGGAGAGGTCGTACTCGCCCGCTGGGCGGAAGCCGTTATCGACGTCCTCATCCCACTCATAGCCGAGCGTGCCGGTATCCGGGGCGAGCGTCAGGGTTTTCCCCGCTTTCAAACTGGCGACTTCGGTGTTGCGCCACACTCGTAGCTTGCTGTACTGCGAGGGCACGGCGATTTCAGAGGTCCCGGAGTTGATCTCGAACTGTTGCCCGCTCAAGCTGTTCTCGGGCCGCCCACCGTCCGCGTGTGGGCTGCGCGGATCGCGCCACGCTCCCGTCCACGTCGGCGGATCCTTGGGGTCGACCGGTCCTTCGAAGTGCGTCTCCTTATAGGTGGTCAGAGTCCGGTAGGACGTTTCAGAGCCATCTATGCTTGGCCCCCAACGCGTCTTCCAGAAGATCTCGTTGCCGCTGAAAAACGTCAGGTTTACGCCCGCTTCGCGCGCGGCTTCCACGTTGGCGCGTTGCCCCGCCGACCAGTACTCATCGTGCCCGCTGGACATAAAGATCTGGTGGTTCTTGAGCAGCGAACCTTTCTGATCGACCGCGGCCTGGCCCGTGTAGCTAACGTCGTAACCGTTGCGTTCGAGCCAGAGGGCCAACTGGTATTCGGCGTAGAAGTAGTAGGAGGCGCCCGCGTCGGTCACCAGAGAACCGTCGTCGGGTCGGTTGTAGGAGACCGCGAATGCACCCTTGTAGCTTTTGGGGTTGCCCGGCGGACAGTCGACGGTGCAGGTGTAGAGGCTGTTACCGCCGTACGCGTTATACGCCTCCCAAGTAGCGTCAGAGGTCTGCAAGAGGATCTTCGAATGACTGGCGTCGTTGCGCACAACGAAGATGATCTGGCTTTTCTTGCCCGTATCAGTTCGTGTGAGAAGAGCCATATATATTCCCGAAACGGCGGTGCTCGGCACAGTCCAGTGCGCCGAGACGCCCCAGTTTCCGCAGTCGATCAGCCCGGTCGAGGGTTCTTTCAAGCATTCCGGCTGGTTCTGCGGCAGCGTCGCTGTCGGCGTTATGCCTGACGCCACGATGTGGGCACCATTGCCTCCGTAATAGCCGAGGCGCAAGATTTCGATGTTATACGCTTTCGCCGGCGTATTAATCTTGAACGACTCCGTTTCGCCGACATTAACGCTCATCGACGTCGCAAAACCCTGGATCGACGAATCGCCCACCCCAGTCACTTGCCACTTGGATTCTGGATCGCCCGGTAAAGCGTTCTCACACACAATTGGGTTGGCAGCCGATGCACAGTTGTCTTCCGTTTCCACCGCCGCGGTTGCCCAGGTGATCGGCGAGAGCAAGAAGACGATCGCTATACCCAGAAGCGCAAGCAGGGTAGGCCTGCCTGCTAACCGCTGGGCCTGACTCCGAGCGACGCCCACGCGGGTCACGACGCGCCTCTTGCGCTTAATACAGCAGGTACGGTGCGTATGATGATCACCATGTTTAGCCACAACGAGCGTCGCCGGATGTATTCGAGATCGAGCCGCACCATCTCCTCGAGGGTGACCTCAGAGCGTCCGCTTACCTGCCACAGACCGGTCACGCCGGGCTTGACCGCGAACCGGCCAAACCAGTGTGGCGGGTACTGCTCGACCTCGTAGGGGATCGGGGGTCGGGGTCCGACGAGTGACATCTCTCCGCATAACACGTTCCACAGCTGTGGCAACTCGTCGAGGCTCGAGCGCCGCAGTATCCGACCACAGCGCGTCACGCGTGGATCCTCGGTCATCTTGTAGCGGGGGCCGGGCGCGTCCTGCTCGGGCTCTTTCCCCACAATGAGCTCCGTCACGAACTCGCGGTGATGGTCATCAGCGACCCCGTGTTCCATCGTGCGAAACTTGTGGACGGTAAACGGCTGCAGGTCGCGTCCAAGGCGCCGCTGGCGAAAGAGCGCTGGGCCCGGAGAATCGAGCCGGATCACGACCGCGACCAGCCCGAGGACGGGCGCGAGGACGGTCAGCAGGATTGCCGAGCCGACGATGTCAAGCACCCGGCAGCTGGCGTCCAGTAGCCAGCCGGCGCGCTGCTGAGCGGCGCTACGGTGCCTGCCGGGGTCGCTAAAGCGCGGTTCAGCATGCTTTTCGATTGCGCTTGTCGACACAACCGAATTAACGAGCGGCGGTGGCCCAAGCTTGCGCCGTCTCGAGCGGAAATCTCACGCGGCGCGCGAAAGCATGCTGCCTGCGAGATGCTCGATCACGCGGTCCTGCTGCTCGTCGGTGAGGTCTGGGAAGAGCGGCAGCATCACGGTCTCGCGGGCCGCTGCCTCGGTGTGCTCGAGCCGCGTGTGCTGGCCGATCCTTGCGCGGTCGCTGTAGGCCGCCTCTTCATGGATTGCCATCACCCCGCGGCGCGTGGCGATGCCCTCGCGGAGCAGGCGCCGCATCAACTCGGTTCGCCCGATGGGGGCGTCGACAGCGACACGCACGCAGTAGGACTGCCAGGTGCGCGCCGCATACGGCGGGTCATACGGTGGCTCCAGGTATGGGATTCGCTCGAGCGCTGCCGTGTAGCGTTCTGCCAGCAGCCGCCGGCGCTCGAGGATCCAATCGAGTGCCTGCAGCTGGCAGAGCCCGAGTGCGGCCTGCATGTCGGTCATGCGGGCGTTGAACCCGCGTTCGGGGTAGGCCTCGAAGGCGACGTCCCTGGCCGTGTGCCGGGCCAGGTCGGACATGTTCATGCCGTGTGCCCGCAGGCGCCTTAGACGGTCTGCTACCGCGGGGTCCTGCACGGCGATCATGCCGCCCTCGCCCGTCGTGATCACCTTGCGTGGGTGCAGCGAGAAGCACGCGAGCGAGGGCAGCGAGCCGATGGGCCGCCCCTTGTAGGCGGCGCCGATCGCGCAGGCGGCGTCCTCGACGATCGGGATCTCGTAACGCTCTGAGAGGTCAAAGAACGCATCCAGATCAGCCGGCAGCCCGACCTGGTGGACAGGCATGATCACCTTCGTACGAGCGGTGATCGCGCGCTCGGTCGCGGACGGATCGAGGTTGTAGGTCAGCGGGTTTATGTCGGCGAAGACCGGTTGCGCGCCGCAGTGCCAGACGGCGTTGGCGGTCGCGATGAACGAGAGCGAGGGGACGATCACCTCATCTCCGGGTCCCACGCCCGATGCGTGCAGCGCGAGCGCTAATGCCGTCGTGCAACTCGTTGTCGCGACGGCGGCCGCGGCCCCCACGCGTGCGGCGAATGCGTCCTCGAACTCCCTCACCCGCGGGCCCTGCGAAAGCCAGCCGGAGGCGATTGTGTCGGCGACCGCCGCGACCTCCCCACCGTGAAGGTGCGGGCGGGTGATCGGGATCTCCCTCATGACGTGGCTGCGACGGCGGCGGGCACGGCTTTCGGGCTTTCCGCGCGCCACCAGGCGACCAGCCGTCGCAGGCCCTCTTCGAGATCGACGCTGGCCTCGAAACCCAGGCCCTCGCGTGCTCGCGTCGTGTCCGAGAGTCGTCGGGGAACCTTGTTGACGGATCGCTCCGGTCCGTATTCGATCGACACGTCCGAGCCCATCACCTCGATCAGCAGGCGGGCGAGCTCCAGCAGACTGGTCTCGACGCCGCTGGCGACGTTGAAGACCGCGTCGCTGCAGTCAATCTCCGCTGCGAGCAGGTTCGCGCGGGCGACGTCATCGACGTTGATGAAGTCCATCGTCTGCGAGCCGTCCCCGAGGATCAGCGGAGAGCCGCCGCTCTCGATCCGCTCCATCCAGCGCACGAGGACCTCGGTGTAGACGCCGTGGATGTCCATCCGCGGGCCGTAGACGTTGAAGTAGCGAAGCGCGACGTAGTCGAGGTCCGCCATCGCGTGGAAGCTCCGCAGCAGGCCCTCGTTGAACGTCTTGGCGGCGCCGTAGAGCGTGTCGTTGGCGTAGGGGTGGTGCGACTCGTCGGTCGGGAACGTCTCGGCGAGGCCGTAGACGGATGCTGAGGAGGCAGCCACGACCCTGCGCACTTCCTCGCGCAGCGCCGACTCGATCACGTTGTAGGTGCCGTCGATCATCACCTCGAGCCCGAGGCGCGGTTCTGCGGCGCACTGCGTGATCCTCAGGGCCGCCTGGTGAAAGACGACGTCGATGCCCTGCGTGAGCCTCGCGACCAGCTCGCGATCGCGGATGTCGCCCTCGACGACCCGGAGCGGTCCATTGGCGTGCGCCCAGGCGAGGTTCTCGCGGCGGCCGCGCACGAAGTTGTCGAGCACGACGATCTCCTGAGCACCGGCGCGCACGAGCTGGTCGGCGATGTTCGAGCCGATCGCGCCCGCTCCGCCCGTGATGAGCGCGCGTTCACCGCGCATGTTCAGAGCACCACATGATCACTCAACGACCGCCGGGGCGCTGATTTTCCACGCGAGGAGCGCAGTCGCCGCGATGGATGGAGCCGCGCCGCGGCGCGAGGACGCTGGCTACGGACACGAGAACCGTGAGAACCGCAGACGGTTGCTCGTTGTTTTGACGATATGCCGACCGAGTCCGTACCATCCATCTCGGCCGTTGTGGCCGCCTATCAGGCCGAGGAGTGGATCGCCGAGGCGCTGGAGTCGATCCTCGGTCAGACCCGCCCGCCTGATGAGGTGGTGGTGGTCGATGACGGGTCGACGGACCGAACTGCCCGCGAGCTGGAGCGATTTGCCGAGAAGGTTCGCATCGTCCGACAGCCCAACCGCGGTTGTCCGGCAGCGTTCAACACCGCCTTCCGAGAGGCGCGCGGGGACTTCGTCGCGATGTGCGGCGCAGACGACATCTGGGAGCCGCAGAAGCTCGAATGGCAGTCGCAGGCGATCCAGACACATGGCGAGGCGGATGTGTTCTTCGGGCACGCAAGGTTGGTTGGCCGCTGCAGCGCCGAGCATGCCCGCCCGCCGGGTGTCGGCATGCTCGACAGTGTTGCTTTCAGAGACGCTCTCTTCCGAGAATGCTGCGTGTGCGCATCGTCGGTCGTCATCAGGCGATCGCTGTTCGAGCGTCTCGGGCCATTCGTGGAGGATTTCGGGGCCGACGACTGGGAGTACTGGTTCCGCTGTCTGCGCGCGGGCGCTCGCTTTTACTACGACTCGCGTCCGATGCTGAGCTGGCGCCAACACGAGAGCAACCTCACCCGGCGGACGGCTTGGATGAATGAGTGCAGTGCTCAGGTGCGCCGCTGGTACGCGGCGGACGTCACAGATCGCGCACTTGCCGATGCGCTCTTCACGGCCGGCCGCAAGCTGGTCGACGACGGTCATCCGCGGGCGGCCCGGCACGCGTTCCGTCGATCCTTGCGATACGGGCTGGGCGACATCGCGTCCGCCTCCAATGTGAGAGCGCTGGTGTGGGTCGCCATCCTGGGACTGCCGGCGGACGCGCGGGACCCGCTGGGCCGGACGCTAACCGGCGCCAGCCGCGCCTACGACAGTCTACGCGGCGGTCGGCATCAATCGCTGCCATGAAGTCCCAGATAATCAGCGCGGTCGTCCCGGTCTACAACGCCGAGGAGTACATCGGTGAGTGCCTGACGGCGATCCTTTCACAGACCCGTCCACCGGACGAGGTCGTTGTGGTCGACGACGGCTCGACAGACGCGACGCAAGACGAGCTGGCACGGTTCCGCGCCGACATTCGCGTGGTGAAACAGGCGAATCGAGGTGTCGCCGGGGCAATGAACCGATGCTTCAACGAGTCTCGGGGCGAGTACGTCGCGAAGTGCGACGCCGATGACATCTGGGAATCGGACAAGCTCGAGCGGCAGGTCGAGGCGCTCCTGATCCATCCCGAGATCGACATCGCCTTCAGCGGCGCCCGGTTCTTCGGGCTCACCGAGGGACAGCGCACGCTCTATCCGGAAGCGGGCGTCCTGGAGCCACGAGACTTGGTGCGGCGGCTCTACCGCACAAATTTCGTGTGCGCCTCGTCGACGCTAGTCAGACGCAGCCTCTACCAGCAGCTGGGGCCGTTTGTGGAAGGGCTCGCTTGCGAAGACTACGACTACTGGCTGCGCGCGCTCAGGGCCGGCGCCGTGTTCTTCTACGATCCGAAAGTTCTCGTTCGCTACCGGGCCCACGAGCAGCAGGTCTCCGCCAACATGCAGCGAATGTGCGAGGCCGACTATCGGGTGCATGGCTGGCACTCTGGACTGGTAGAAGACTTGCGGCTCGTGCGGAAGGTGCAGGCGCTCGACCTCTCGAATATCGCTCGGGCACTCAGCGGTCAGAACCGCGCGCGTGAGGCGCGGGCGGTATTCCTGTCCTCACTCCGCCGCAGGCCGACGCTGCGGGCGCTGGCCTGGGTTCTGGTTCTCTCAGCCCCGGATCGATATTCCCTTCGGCTTGCCGATCGACTGGTCTCGATCAAGCGCAGACTCAAGGGGACTCTGTATCCAGTGGCTTTGCGATGAATGTCGATTGGTGTGCCGGCGCACAGCCAGAACCGCGGCGACACCTCAGCCATCGACTCGGGCCTAGGGAGTTCGCTGCTCGCGCCATGCTCTGGAAGAGACCGGCATGAGTGACGATTCGAGGTCGGCGGAGGAGCTTCGTACAGCGGCCGCGCACGGTGTACGCTGGTCTGCGATCTCGCGTCCGACCGTCGAGCTGATCCAGCTTGGCTCGATCGTGATCTTGGCGCGCTTGATCGTGCCCGCCGAATTCGGTCGCTTCGCGATAGCGCTGATCGCCCAGGAAGTGGCGTACATGATGATCGCTGCTGGACTCGGAAGCGCGCTAGTCCAACACAAGAGAATCAGGCGCGAGCACCTGCAGACCGGGATGGCGCTCGGGCTGATCGCGGGCGTTGCGCTGGCAGCGCTGACGCTGGCTGCCGCCAGCCTGCTGGTGACCCCGATCTTCGGTGCCCGTACCGCTCTGCTCGTTCGGCTGATGGCGCCGCTATGCCTTGTCTCCGCTCTGGGCACCGTGCCGATGGCCACGCTGCAGAGGCGCATGGCCTTCCGGCGATTGAGCGAGATCGAAGTTCTCAGCACCCTCACTCGTGCTGCCGTCTGCGTCGGCCTGGCGCTGATTGGCCTGAGCGGCGAGGCGCTGGTGCTCGGCGTGGTCGCCGGCACGTTGGCGGCGACGCTCGTCGCTTGGATCAGCGCGCCGCCGCCGCTACCGCGCTTGCGGCTTACTGCCGCGCGCGAGTTGGTCGGCTATAGCCTGCCCGTGTCACTGGCCTCGTTAACCTGGATCGGTTTCAGTAATGTCGACTACGCGTTAATCGGTGCGCGCCTTGGCGCGCTGCAGACCGGTTTTTATTTTCGCGCTTACACGTTGGGCGTTGAATACCAGAGTAAGGTCAGCGTGGTGATGACCCAAGTGGGCTTCCCGGTGCTAGCACGCACGCGCAGCGCGGCCGAGCTTAGCCAGCTATACCGGCAGATGGTCCGCTTGTTGACGATCGTGCTGTTTCCACTGCTCGTGTTGCTGGCGATCGCAGCGCCGGTGGTCGTTCCGCTCCTCTTCGGTCCTCACTGGGCGCCAGCGGTTGTGCCAGTGCAGGTTCTGGCGGTAGGCGGTGCGGCAACCCTCGTCATCGATGCGGTGGGAACGATGCTGATGGCGGCAGGCCGTGCGCGGGCGCTCCTAGGTTACGGTGCGGCACACTTCGTCGTTTACGGGCTCACCGTGTTCCTCGTCGTGCCATTCGGCATCGTGGCGGTCGCCGTCGACGCCGCGGTCGTGCACACGGTGTTTCTGATCATCGCTTACGCTTTGATGCTACGCGGCTCGGCTGAGCGGCCGCTACATAGTCTGTGGAAGGACATCGCACCGGCCGTCGTCTCTTGCTGCGCGCTCGCCGCGATTGCTCTCCCTGTGAGTCTCGCTCTGACGGCCTCCCGGGTGCCCGCCCTCCCATGGCTGCTCGCGGTTGGACTAGTGGCAATCCCGCCCTATCTGCTGACGCTGCGCGTGTGCTTTCGGGCTACGTGGCGCACTCAACGCGCATTCTTGGAGCGTATCCTGCCCGGACGCAACCCGCTGCTCGGGGTGAAGCGGCGTCTGGCGGCAGCGGGCGCGCGGTCCTAATCCTTGCGGCCGCGCTGGCTACGCCTATCTGGCTGGGCCATCGCCGAGGATCTCAACCGCCGCCATGTTCCACTGATCGTTCGTGGGAGCCGGTCATTCAAAGTCACGGCTTCGCCAGCCGCGCCGGCGAGAGCGCTCCTAAACTGTGACCAGAAAGTGACGCCCGCGGTTAGATCTCGGCGTCGCCCGATTGCGAGTTCGCGCGCTTGACAAGCGTCCAGGTGAGTTCGGCACCCGAGACTTTGCCGACTGCCTTCCAGCTCCCGCTGGGCCATCGGAGGCCGCGAACGCGAACAGATGCTCATTGCCTTCTGAGGTCGTGGAGGGCGCCGTCGTTATGGCGCACGCCACGGTGTCACGTTGCCTTCAGCGTCGGGGCGGCTCGCGCCGGCCCAAGCCAGCCAAGCAGGAGGTGCGCAGGTTCGAGTGGCCCTGCCCTGGCGATCTGTTGCAGATGGACATCAAGCACTTCGCGTGCTTCTCCGCGCCCGGTCACGCCGTCACCGGCGATCGCCGGCGCACCAAAGCCTCGCGGCGCGAGCACATTCAAGCGCAACAGCAAGATAGAGCGCTACCAGCAGACGCTCAAGCGCGAGTGGAGCCTAGGCCAGCGCCACCGCTCATCACGCCACCGCGCGCGAGCACTGCCACACTGGTTCCAGCACTACAACGCAACACGGCGACACTCAGCGATCGAAAACCACCCACCCATCACGCGACGTCGGAACCTGCCCGGGCAGAACACCTAGAGGCCTGATGTGGGTTGGGCCGCGCGGCAGGAGCGCGGCGTCGAGATAAGAAGAGGGCCTCCAGTCCTGCCAACTCGTGATTGGAGCACGAGATGACCGCTGAGCTGGAGACCCTCGTCGTTGCAGCGTATGTGTTCGCCACGTCGCTGTCGATCCCTCGACCCGGCCCTGCGGGGCTCATCACAGACCAAGAGCTGATTGCGCTCGCGGTCGCGCAGGCCGTGACGGGCCTTCCCAGCGACCGACAGTTCCTGGGGATGGTTAGACGGCTTTTGCCTGGCTGGTTCGCACACCTGCCCGACCAGACTCAGTTCAACCGGCGCCTGCGGCGCCTGACGCCTCACATCACGACGGTGCAGCTGATGGTCGCCGAGCTGGTCGCCGAGGGCCAGGTGCGTCTCGTCGACGGGACGCTGATCAGTTGCGCCAACTACCCCGGCTGCGCCAAAAACAGCGATTTCGCGCCTGACGCCGCCTACGGCTACTGCCCGTCCAAGAGCCAGTTCGTGTGGGGCATGCGCCTGGTCGTGATCTGCGACCGCAAGGGTGTCCCCGTCGGCTATGACCTCGCAGGCCCCAAGACCGGAGAGGAGCGCGAGAGCGCCTTCCGCCTGGCGACCGCCCACCCCGGCAGCCTGCTGTTCGCCGACGGCGGCTTCTGGGGCGCCGAGTACGACAGCACGATGGAGCTGATCGGCATCAAGCTCGTCACCCCCGACAAGCACAAGCTCGGAGAACGACCTCCCAGCGAGATCGCCAAGGCCCGCATCCGGCTGATCATCGAGTCGGTGTTCTCCAACCTCAAGCGCCAGATGCGCCTGGAAGCGCACCTCGCCAAGACGACTCCCGGCCTCGCGCAGCGCATCGCCGGACGACTGCTCGCACTCACACTCGGCATCTACCTCAACATCCACACCGGCCGCCCACCACGCGCGCTCGCCGCCTACGACGGACGCTGAACCCACATCAAGCCTCTAGTCCTGCCGGCAGCATCCCCGGTGAGCGCGATGCATAGATGCCTCGACATCGGTCTCGGAGCACCGGGTGGACGCTATGTGCCGGGCCCGTCAGCAAGGATCTCAACGGCCGCCATGTTCCACTGGTCGTTCGTAGGGGCCGTGTCATTGAGCGTCACGACGCTGCCCGCGGACCCCGTGATCGCGCCCGTGTATTGTGACCAGAACGTCTTCCCGGAAGCCGTATCGAGATCCTGGTGGAGCAGGACCTGGTTGGCGCCGAGGACGCGCGTGGTTGCGCTGTCCCAGTCGTTGCCGACGGCGAACACGAGCGACGCGTCTTCCGTCGTGATGAGAGAGACGCTCGGTTCCCCGCTCGCCGCGCCGCCGGCAACCGACGCGCCAACGCCGTCAGACATCTCCATTGAGATCAATGTGAGCGCTTGATCGTAGCCTTTTGTGGCCAGTGTCGATTTGACTTTCCTGGCACTGAGGCGTTTGGTTGCCGTTGCAGTCCAGATCTCCGCGTCGCCGGATTGTGAGTTCGCGCGTCTCACGAGCTTCCATTCTAGTCCGGCGCCCGAAACCGCTGTCGACTGCATTCCCGCGCCCGCCGGTCCATCGGCACTCACGAACGCGAACAGCTGCTCGTTGGGTTCAGCGGTGGTGAAGGCCGGCGTCGTAACAGTCCGTCCGCCTTCGACCGAAGTGGTGACATCGCGTACGAAGCACGGGCTTTCTTCTGCCGGGTTTGCGACGGTCACTTCTACCGGCTTGGAACTGCCGACATTGCCCGACGTATCGGTCGCGGTTGCGGTGAGAGTGTGTCCGCCGTTAGTAGCTTCAGCAGTATGCCAGCTGATCGCGTAAGGCGGCTTTGTCACTGGTGCGCCCAGCGCTTTTCCGTCGAGGAAGAACTGCACCGAGCGGAGTGCAACGTTGTCGCTAGCATTAGCCGTTACCTGTGTCGTGCCCGAGACCGTATCGCCTGCGACCGGGTTGACGATCGACGCGGACGGAGGTTCGGTGTCGGGCTGTTCGGCCGCGGGGAGCACCTCCACGGCGGACATATTCCAATGATCGCCGGTCGGGGCTGTGTCCTTGAGCGTCCGGGTCTGGCCGACGCGGGTGCTGGGGGCCTTGGCGTACTGTGACCAGAATGTGTCTCCGCTGACTTTTTCCAGAGTCTGTGTGAGCAGCTCCTGACCCGAGCCGAGCTTTCGAGCGACCGCGTTGTCCCAGTCGTTTCCCGTCGCAAAAGCCGCCGAGCCGACCCCTGTGGCCCTCAGCTTGACGGTCGGCGCGCCTGCTGGTGCGCCTGCGCTAGCGGAGGATCCCACCGTGGTGGCGCCCGAAAGCGCTACGACGGTGAGGGATTGGCTATAACCGGCGTCCGCGGCTGTCGCTGTGACGGTCGCGTTAGACAGAGCTTCCGTGCTCTTGGCCGTCCAGATCTCGGCGTCGCCCGGCTGGGCATTCGCGCGCTTTACGAGTGACCAGCTCAGCCCGGCGCCCGAGACGTTTAGCGTTTGCGCGCCGGCCGAGGGGCCGTCGGAATCGGCGAATACGAGAAGAACCTCGCCCGCTTGCGAGGTCGAGAAGGCCGGCGTCGTAGTGGTGGTCGTCCCAGTCTGATTTACGACGTTGCCGATTGTCACGGAGCCGATGCGAGACGCTACCGTTACGGGGACGTCCGCGGCGGTGCCGATGAAGCCGTTGCCATCGGTCGCCTGTGCGCTGAGGAAGTGTTTACCGGGTGGAATGCTCCCGACTGGCGATTCGATCCTATACGGCGGGCTTGTGACCGGCGCGCCGATTGGCTGGCCGTCAAGCAGGAATTGCACCGAGGAAATCGGTGCCGAGCTGCTGGCCGTGGCGCTGAGCACCACGCTTCCCGAGAGCGTCGCTTCCGCCGCTGGGCTCGTAAGTGTCACGGTTGGCGGCGGCAGTTCGGGGTGTATCTGTTCGAGCACTTTCACGGTGTCGCCTTCGATCTGCAACTTGGTGTCAGTGATGTTGTTTGCGGTGTTCGACTCGGTGAGGTAGTGGTCGGGGTCGACCTCGCCGCGTAGCCAGTAGGTCCCGTTCGGGAGGCTCGCGATCGGGATGCCCTCGCCGCCGTCGGTCGCGTCATACTGGTCACCCCAGCCGACGCTCAGGCCGAGCTTGCCTTCCGGTTCCAGGCAATCGGGGTCGCCCGGATATTCGTTGTTGTTGGGCGTGTTGGGCACCCCGCCAACGTAGGTGTCGGAGGTCATGCAGAATAGGTCCTTCGGGCTCGTCCCCACGAGGCTGCCGACCCCGCCGCCAGATGCGACCTTATACAGCCAGAACTTGTCCAGTGGGAAGTTGTAGTCGCTCGGTGGCGTCCAGATCATCGGTCCCACGATCGGGACGGTCGAAGCGAACGTCCAAACCCCCGGGCTGGGCATCGTGTAGAGGGCTTGGTAGCCCTGCGAGATGCCCGTCAGCGGGTTAAACTGTGGACGGATCTCCAATGGACCAGCGCCGGTGTCCTCGGTGATATGCGTGAACTCAAGCAGCTTTTTGCCCGAGCTGTGGATGATCGAGATTTCCCCAGTAGGCATTAGCACTTGGAGGTCTGGGTAGGCGATCGCCGCCGCGAGCGGCGTGACCAGGTTCGAGCGCGCGGAGGCAGGCCCGGAGCCCACGGCCTTCGCGTCCCCAGAGTCGATTGTCGCTGGGGTCGCAGTGCCGAAAATCGTGTCTGCGGCTGCCGTCGCGGCGTGCGGCCGGATCAGCGGCAGCGCGAGAACCAGTACCACCAGCGTCTCGATGAGCAGCAAATGAAGTTGTCGTGGCATAATCGCACCCCGCGAGCGTCGGCTGATCTCACCGCGCACGAACGTCTGATGGTCTAATTCTTCTGACCTCGGGCACCTCGCCGATCACCCGAGCAGGATTGCCCGCGGCGATCATGCCCTCGGGGATCGAGGAGGTCACGACGCTCCCGGCGCCGATAACCGAGTCGGCGCCAATCGTAACACCCTTGAGGATCAGCACGCGGTCCCCTACGAATACGTTCTCCGCGAGCTCCACGGCGCCCATGCGCGGCCGACCGCCGCGACGTCGATCCGCTCGCAGCTCGTGAAAATCGCTGTCGTAGATCGTCACGTATGATCCGAGCAGCGCGTTGGCACCGATCCGGATTCCTGGCCCCTCGCTCTTGATGAATGCGTTGTTGTTGATCTGCGCAGCATCACCGATCTCGATCACCGACTCGACCGTCAGTGCCTCGACGTGGCTGTAACCGGTGTAGAACGACGCCGACGTGGGCCATCCGAACTCAACATTGCTGCCGAGCACGATCGAGCCATCCCCGACGAACAGCACAGGCTGCAGGATGATCGGAGAGCCGCTCACTCGTCGACAGCTCGAGAGCGCCCGGTACTTGAGAATCCGCGGTCGTTGGGCAACTGCCCTGAGTCGTGATCTGGCGCGCAAAGACGCGGGCAGCTTCAGCACAGCGCGATCACGTCGCCGTCGCTGACCTGTAGGCGCAGCGCACGCGGCATCGAGAAATCGCGGAAGATCCGCGCTTCGCTACCCACGATGCTCGCCACGAGGCGGGCCCCAACATGCAGCACCCGCGCATCGGCTAGCACGATCGAGCGCTCGAGCTCGGCCCCTTCAATGCGAACTCGCTCCGCGATCGAGGTATGAGGACCGATATAGGTGTCGGTTATGACACTCTCCGCGCCAATCATCGCAGGCCCGATTATGACACTTGACGTCACGAGCGCGGTGGGGTGGATCGCGATTGGACCCTCAAAGCGATTACGATCCTCCGGGGCTGGCGCCGCTTCGGATTCGAGCGCGTCGAGCATAATCCGATTCATGTCGAGCAGGTCGAGCGCATCGCCCACGAAGTGACGCCATTTACGTGCGACCCGCACCTGAAGGCGCCCGCCGCGATGGGCGAGCTGCTCAACGAGCGCGGCGAAATCGACCAGCCGTGCCGAGCTCTCCGTTCCTGGCAACTGCCGCAACGCGCCTGGACCCAGTAAGCAGACGCCTGCGACCCCAGCTATCGAGGACGCTGAGTCTCCATCGGCGGCGCTGGCCTCGGGAGCGGTGACCAACCTGAGTCGCCGGTGGTGTGTGCAGTGCTCCTCGACGAGCAGCATGGCATCCGGCGACTCCTCGCGGACCAGCTCTACGAACGACGACAGCGGCTGTCCTAGCAGCCCGTCGGCGCGGTGCAGAATGCATGGGGCATCGCCGACGAATTCTTGCGCGGCGCATAGACCGTCGCTGGCGTCCCCCTGCTCATGAAGGAAATGGCTCACAACGACGCCAGGCGTCCCCTCGTTCTCGACACAGGCCACTATCTCGTCCGCTTCCTCCGCTGGGGCGATCACGGCGGCTTCGCCAACACCGGCGGCACATAGGGCGTCGAGTACGTGGCAGAGTATCGGCCGGTTCGCCACCCGCTGCAGCGAATTTGCGCGGGTTGCGCCAAACAAGGGGCCTTGCCAGCTGCTCGTTCCCGGAACGACGACGACGCCCTTATTTCGCATGTTCAAGGAACGGATAGCGTCGCCTCGTACTCCCGTCCAGGCCCGCAAATCTCTCGATCCATCAACGCTCGCGCGCGCTTGCGACGTTGTGCGGGCGACCACTGACGGGTAGCCGCGGCCTGAATCTCGGGGTAGTCGGCGACGTGCAGCTGCGGACTACGCCGCCGCAGGCTCGAGGCAGAGATCGAAGCCAAGCGGGACGCCGTTGTCGCGCATGGAAGCTCCCGCCATCTCGACGGCGGCGACGATATCCAAGCCCAGCGCGACGTTTGAACGGGGCTCCGTGCCGGTGCGAATCGCGTTGGCGAAGTCCTGCAGCTCGAGGCGAAGCGGCTCGCGTGGCTCCACGCAAGGGATCACGACGTCGCCGCTGCGATACACCAGCTGGTGCTCGCCGAAGTTCGATGGCGGCTTGACGTCCATGCCACGGTCGTACACCCGCACAGGCTCGTCGGAGGCGGTGTCGTCATATTGCACCATGCGCTGGCTGCCAACGACGATCATCTGCCGGACCTTGCGGGGTGCAAGCCAGGAGAGCTGCACGTTGGCCGTGGTTCCACTCGCGAAAGTGAGCGTCAGGAATGCGGTCTCGGGCACGTCCTCGTGAAACACACAACTTCCCGATGCGGCGATCTCGGTTACCGGCTCGCCGAGCCAGTACATAAGGATCGAAAGGTCGTGAGGCGCGAGATCGCAGACCACCCCATCGCGCTGGTACTTACCGAGATTCATCCGCGAGGAGGTGATGAAGTGAATGTCGCCGACAACGCCAGTTTGGATTAGGTCTCGCACGGTGTTCACCGCCGGGCTATAGATGAAGGTATGGCCCGGCATCAGCATCAGCCCGGACGCGTTGGCGAGCTCGGCGAGCTCACGGCCATCGGCGAGTTTGGTGGCCAGCGGCTTCTCGACGAGCACGTGCTTGCCTGCCCGCAGCGCTCGCTTCGCCAGCGGAAAGTGGGTTTGCGGCGGAGTCGCGATGACCACCGCCTCAACCGTGTCGTCATTGAGGACGTCGTCGAACTCGCACGTGGCCCGCGCGTCTGTGTGGCGGCGGCTCAGCGTGTGTAGCTGTTCGGGGTCGCGGTCGCAGAGGGCGCGTAGCTGGAACTCTGCGCTGTCAGCAAGGTTGCGGGCCAGGTTCGGGCCCCAGTAGCCGCAGCCGACGACCGCGGCGCCGAGCGGCGCGGGGCGGCGGCTCGATGAACCGACCGGCTGGACCTCCCTAGACCAGGTATTCGTGCCATTTGGCATGACTCATCCACTCCTCGGCATCCGGACAACCATATGTCCGACTCAACGTGACCGCGTCGCTCGATCTTGCGCGAAGCTCGCGACCGCCTCCACGATTCTCTCTAACTCCGCGCCGCTAAGACCCGGAAAGAGCGGTAACGAGCAGATGCGCTCCGCCAGGTCCTCGCTAACGGGCAGACTTCCGCGTGCGACACCGAGGTCCGCATAAGCCTCAGATAAGTGAATTGGCGTTGGGTAATGAATCCCCGAGGCTACCCCGCGGTTTGACAGGTGCTCACGCAACTCATCGCGGAAGTCGCTGCGCACGACGAACAAGTGATACACATGGTCGCCGGCCGGGGGAGGGCCGCTCGCGACCTCGATCACGCCATCGGCGCTCCGGCCCTCGAGCTCACGCAGTCGGGTCCGCATAGTTGCCGCGAGTCGCCGGCGCTCGTCGTTCCAGCCGTCGAGGCGAGCGAGCTTGCGCCGCAGCACAGCGGCCTGCAGGGCGTCCAGCCGCGCTGTCGTGCCGACCATGCGGTGTCTGTAGCGCGGTCGCTCGCCGTGGGCTCGCAGCAACCGCACGCGGTCGGCAAGCTCGGGCACGGAGGTCACGAGCGCTCCGCCATCTCCCCATGCACCAAGGTTCTTCGCCGGATAAAAGCTGAAGCAACCGATCACGCCGTGCGAGCCCACGCGCCGGCCCCGGTACCTCGCCCCATGCGCCTGACAGGCATCCTCTACCACGTGCACCCCAGCGTCCCGCGTGAGCGCGAGGATCGGGTCCAGCTCCACTGTCGCGCCGAACAGGTGCACCGGAATCACGCAGCGCACGCGCGGCCCGAGGTTGGCGGCGACGATCTCAGCGGTGATCAAGTGAGAGTTGGCGTCGACATCGACCAGTCGCGGTGTGGCGCCGACCGCGCTGACTGCCTCGGCGGTCGCGATAAACGAATTAGCCGGGACAATCACCTCGTCGCCCGAGCCAATCTCCAAGGAGCGGAGGGCTAGCGCGAGCGCCTCGGTACCCGACGAGACGCCCACCGCGAAGTCAGTCTCGCAGTAGTCGGCGAAGTCGCGCTCGAAAGCCTCGACTGGCTCGCCAAGGGTGAAGGCGCCGCGCTCGGCCACCTCGCGGACGTCAACCATCAGCTCCTCGAACAGCTCGGCGTCGGCGAAATCGAGTCTTGTAAAGGGAACCGAGGCCCTGTTCGTCAGCGGACCCGCCGGACCGGCGCCTAGCATGCCAGTCTCAATCGAGGACTGGCGCTGGTCGAAGGCGCCGAGCCGAGACGAACGAGCTCCTCTTGGAGCGCTCGCCGTCCACGATGGTGCAGGCCGTGAATCGAGCTCTCCGACCGCCCCATCTCCGCGGCAATCTCCGGCGGCGAGAGTCCGACGACGTGGCGCATGACCATCACGCGTCGTTGCTCGTCTGGCAACGACGCGAGCGCAATGTGAAGGTCGCGCGCGCGGTCGCGCGCCCCCTCGCTGTCGTGGCTCTCCGTGCTGATCACGTCTTCGGTCGGCATCGGGCGGCGCTTGCGCAGGTGGTCCAACGCGACGTTGCGCGCCAGACGCAGGAGCCAGCCGGAGAACGGCACGCCATGATCCTGGTACTTGACGATTACCGTGATCAGCTTCATGAAGACCTGTTGCGTCAGGTCTTCGGCCTCCTTGTCGTCTCGCACGATGCTGCGGACGTAGCCGTATACGTTGTCCGCATAGCGGACGTATATGAGCCGGTGGGCTGCGCGATCGCCCTCCTTTGCGCGAGCGATCGCGAGGTGAACTTCGTTTACGGTTTCCGGCGTCTCTTCAAGAGTCCGGCGGCAATGAAAGCCCGACTCGCCATCCCTGACATTTGCACTGTGGTGCACGGCAATCTCCCGCTTGTCGTGCATCCCTCCTTCCGCGAGGCAGAACAAGCATCGGCTGCTCGAGCAGTTTTCACAATCACCCGACCGTCCAGACATGTGTTCAGGCGATGAACGGGCTGATCCTCCAGCGTTCCAGGCGGGGGGGCTTCCCCGCGGGTGTGCTCCGGCTGAGGATCGTCGGTGCTAGCTGGGTGTCTCGGCATGACGGCGTATGAACAGCGCCGTGGCGAGCAGGCAAAGCAGTCCGGCGATGATCAGTAGCACGTCGAGAGTGCTCAGTGGCAGGCCGCTCGCGGATTCGGTCCCGAGCTTGGCGGACGCCTCCCTGGCGGCGATTGCCGCGGCCGTCGCGGCCGCGGGGGCACGGCTTGTTCCGCTTGTTCTGTCATTCGCTGAGGTCGAGGTCCCTGGGGCGACCCTGAAACGTCCGGCTCCAGAGGCGCCTTCGGGCGATGCCGATCCGCTGCTCGGGCTCGAGGCGCTCGAGCCTCTAACCGGCGACGAGGCCCCCGTCCCCGACGCTCCCGTCGCGGACGCGCCGCTGCCCGAACCGCCCGTTCCCGACGATGATCCGGAGCCCGGTCCAGAGGACGATCCCGAGCCCGAGGAGCCCGCCGCCGAGGATGCTTCAGTTTCGCTGGCTCCGGGCGGCTGGCTGCGGCTGCCGGGATGCGCGCCGGTGTGGTGGGGATGAGCGGACGGCTTGCCGAGCACCAAGGCCTGACCCGCGTAGGCATCCACCGACGAGAATTCGGCCGCCGCTTGCGAGGCGGCCACGGCGCCGGCACTCGCAGCTGCGACGAAGCTCGCGATCAAGGCTTTGCATCGTGCGCTACTCATGTTCCAACGTTAGCGTCGCCAGGCCGCGACGCCGCCAGCGGACCCGCCCCTAACGCCGAAAGCGCAGCTCTGTGCGTGTCGCGAGGATGCCTTGCGCTTCGGCAAAGGTCATCGGGCGATTCCGCGCCAGTCGGGTCTGCGCCAGCGCGATCACCCCCTCGCTCGGGTTCAGTGCGCGAGCTCGCGCCAGCTGAGCCCCGGCCGCGCGGTGCCGTCCTTGTTCACCGGCGATCAGGCCCAGCGCGAACGGAGCGAGCCACGTCTGGTCATCGTGCCGTTGGGCCTGCGCAAACCAGTGGGCGGCCTGCGCGGGTTCTTCGAGGTTGAGGCCGATCGCGCCGCCCACCAAATAGATCTGAGCGTTGAACGGCGTCAGGTCCGAGGCTGAGCGCAGTTCCGCGTAGGCGCGCGCCGGCCGCTGTGGCCAGATGGCGATCGCGTTCGCCACCTTGCGCGCCGCCACGAACGGAACCGCCAGCGCGGCGAGCGCGCTCGCTCCGAGCAGCCCGGCGCAGACCCAGGTCGCTGTGGTCAGCGCGCGCGCGCGTCGCCTGGCGGGCGCTGGCGGATGCTGCGCGGGCGCGCTCGCTTGCGCCTGCGACGGCCGCGGAGCAAGCGCCAGCGCCGCACCCGCGAACGCCAGCGCGGGCACGCTCAGCGCGGGAAACTCCCAGAACCAATCGATCGAGCCATGCACCAGCCACACCATCGCCGGCAGCAACGCGATCCCGACCGTGACCCGCGCGCGGGTTCGTCCGGGTCCGACGCGCAGGGCGCCTATGAACACCGCGAGCAGGAACACGGCGAACAGCAGCGCGCCCACCAGACCGGTGTGCGTGAGCAGGCGTAGCTCGATCGAGTGCGTCCAGCGCGGTTCCTGATCGGTTCGCCGATGTCGCAGGTAGCTCGCCGCGAAATTGTCCTGTCCGACTCCCTGCAAGGGGTGTCGGGCGAATTCGTCGAGCGCGACCCGCCAGAAGTCGACGCGCTCACTGCCGAGCGTCGTGAATCGAGAGGATCCGTTTGCCGTGTTCTTGTAGTTGGCGAACGAGTTCCAAGCCCTTTCCACGCGCGCAACCGGGTGACCATGGGTGGCGAGCAGCCCGCCGGCGATGCCCGCCACCACAACGATCGCGGCGCCCGCCGCTCCGAGCCGGTTGACCCTGCGCTGGGCGCTCGCCGACAGGCGGATGCGCCGATCGATGATCACCGCGAGCGTGACGAGTACCGCCAGCACGAGGTCGGCGATCAGCATCACGCGCGCCGCATGTTGGCCCTGTGTGTGGAGGACCTCGCCGAGGCGGGGTTCGCCCAGCGCCACGCCGCCGACCGTCGCGCTGCCGTAGAGATGCAACAGCGCTGGCGCCGCCGCGGCCGCTGCCAGCGCGGGACCGAGCGCGAACAGGAGCAGACGCAGGCGACCCGGTACCAGCAGCAGTGCGAGGACCAGCACGATCGGGGCCGTGAACAGCCAACCGCGGCTCTGTCCGAGGATCGCCAGCTGCAGGCAGACCGCCGCCGTGACGATGCCCGCGACCCGCAGCGCCCCGGGAACATCGCGTCGCGAGCAGAGCGCGATCGCGGTGACCGCGGTCATCATGAACATCGCCGCGTCGGCGTTGTAGTAACCGAGCGGGTAGGACAGGCGCGCGTTGATGAAAAGGCTCGCCGGGTTCGCAAGCAGCGCGATGCGGAACGCGGTCACGATCGCCAGTGCGCCCAGTCCGGCGACCAGCATGCCGAGCGCCACGCGCAGCGACCAATCGCTCCAGGGCAGGATCACGAAGGTCGCGAACACCGCGAAGTAGACCAGCGTGCGGTCGCTGCCCAAAAACGCCGCGCCCTGGTCGGCTGCCCAGAGCATCGACAAAAAGGACCAGGCGACAAACGCCGCGAACGCGGCGCACGCGACCGTGGCCGGACGCGACAGGCGGACGCGACCGAGGCCAAAAACCGTCGCGAGCAGCAAACCGATCAGCGCGAGCGCGCCCAGAAACCACGGACCCGGGTTGTACGCAACGCCGAGCGCCGGCTGCGATTCATAGCCGCCGCCCGTCGCTGCCCAGGCGACGACGACGCCGATCGCAATCGCGGCTGGCAGGAGCGGCAAGCCCTCGGCGCGCAAATGAGCGAGAAGCGCGGCTTGCCGCTTCATACCCGACATCCTGCCTGAGCGACCCGATGGCGCGCGGGCGGTTCGGCTTGGCTCAGGCGAAGGGCGTTACCGAGATTTCTCGCGGCGTGCGCAGCGAGAACGCCGGGGCGGCGTCCCCGCCGACCTGAGTCGCGCGCAGCAGCGCGCTGCTGGAGCTCGCCGCGCGCGGCAACGCTGTCCGGCTGGTGAAGATGCCATCGGCGTCGGTTTTGAGCGTGGCGAATGCGCGCCAGCGGGAGCCCTGCTTCCATTCGACGCGCACCCGGCCCGGCACACCGGCGGGGGTGCGCCCCCAGACGAGCACCCGATGCTTGGCGGCCGGGTAGGCCACGAACGGAAAGCGGAATGAGGCCGCCGCGGGCTTGGGCGTAGCGCAGGAGACGCCGCCCGGGCAGTTGAATTCGAGCCCCGACTGATATGGCGAGGCCCCGACCGGTTCGTCGCTGAGCTTGAACCAGGTGAACACGCGGGCTTCTGCACGCCATGCGCGATACAGGGCTTCTGCCACCCAGCGCTGCTCGAGCCCGACCGGGACGCCGCCTGGGTTTGGAGGACTGCTGTTCCAGGAAAACTCCGACACCCACAGCTGCGCCGGGCGCGAGGAAACGAGTGTGCCGAGCCGTTGCGCCGCATGGATCAAGCTCGTCAGCGACTGGAGGTTGGCGAGCCACACGTTGTCCGGGTTGGCGGGCAGCGCCGACGGGCCGCCCGATGTGTAGGGATGCGTGCTCCATGCGTCGACGTTGACGGTTGCATTGCAAACGCGCCGGGGACTGCCGCCCGGGGACAGGCAGAACAGGCGGCGCGTGAATTCCAGAGGGGCGATCGCGGTCACGCCCGGCCGGCGCAGCGCGTTCGGAAACAGCGCCCCGCCGATCACGAGGTTGTCGGGGTGCACCGCGTGTACCGCGGCGGCGAAAGCGTTGATCATCGCCCGGTAATTGTCGACCGAGACGATGTTGTTGCCCGCGAGCTGCGGCTGCAGAAAGACGCTCGCGTTGGGCTCGTTCCAGACTTCCCAGTAGCTTACCCGCGGCAGCCCCGGGCGGCTGCCGTCATAGCGGGTCGCCACGGCCTGCGCGAACAGGGCGAGTTGGTTGGGATCGGGGCTCATTACGGGTCCGGGCGCGGACTGGGCCCATGCTGGGGCTTCGACGATGTCGATCACGGGCGTCAGCCCATGCGCCACCGCGGCGGCGATCGTCGCGTCCCACGGTCCCCAGCGATATGCGGGGTCGGCCGGGTTGGCCGGATTGAACCCCGGTGTGGGGCTCTGCGGGGCGACGCTGCTCCAAGAGAACGAGATCTTCAGAAACTGCGCGCCCACGCCGTGGATGCGCGAGAGCGCGGGTGCTTCGTGCGATTCCGGCGGATAGCTGGCTAGCCCGGTCTGCAAGGGGACGCCGAACGCCGCGGCGCGCCCGGGCCCGAGCGCAAGGATGAGCGCGGCAAGCGCGAGCCCGCCGAGAGCGAGCGGGCGAACGCGCAAGCATGCGGGCATGCCGACGCGAATGTCGAGCTGAGTGGCGGAGGGAGGGAACACGGGTTTGCGGAGTGAGCGCGAACAGCGCTGCCACTCAATAGAACACGCCAAATCCGGCGATGACGCGGTGTGATCGCGTGATCGCGCGCGCTCAGCGTCTCAGGCCAAACGCCTGCTCGGCCCTGTCGGCGATGCAGCGCGCGATCGCCAGCGACGACGTCGCGCCCGGCGAGGGGGCATTGCGCACATGCAGTGCGCGCTCGGTGGCGGAGAACACGAAATCGTCAATGAGGCTCCCGTCGCGCCCGAGCGCCTGTGCGCGCACTCCCGCAAACGCGGGCTCGAGGTCGCTGGTCTGAAGCTCCGGGACGTAGCGCGAGGCGGTGCGCACCAACGTCCTGTGCTGCGCCGCGCTCTGCAGTTCGCGCAGTCCGGTTCGCCACCAGCGTCCGAACATCCTCCACGACCCCGGCCAGCTGAGCGTCTCCGCCAGGTCTCTGGCCCGCACCCTGCTGAGTCGGTACGCGTCGCGCGCGCCCGCCAGCAGCGCGGTCGGCCCGATCAGCACCTCGCCGCTGATGTGCCGCGTGAGGTGCACGCCCAAAAACGGGAGCGATGGGTCGGGCACGGGATAGATCAGCGAGCGCACCAGATGCCTGCGCTCGGGGCGCAAGCGCAGGTATGCGCCGCGGAAGGGAACGATCCGCGGATCCGGTCCGGCGCCCGCCGCGATCGCCAACCTGTCCGACCAGGCGCCCGCGCAGAACACGGCGTGGCTGGCCTCGGTCGCGCCCTGATCGTGGCGCAGTCGCAAGCGACCGCGCGTCACCTCGATGTGCTCAACGCCGCACGCCCTGGCAATCGTCGCGCCCGCCTCGAGCGCGTCGCTGGCGAACGCACGGGCAACTGCCTGAAAGTCGACAATTCCCGTGTTCGGCGAGTACAGACCGGCGATTCCCCGCGCGTGCGGCTCGAGGGCCTCGATCCCCGCTGGGTCGAGCGTCCGCAAACCTTGGACGCCATTGGCCGCGCCGCGCCGCTGCAGCTCCTCGAGGTCAGCCACTTCGCGGCGGCGCGTGGCAACGATCAGCTTCCCGCAGGCCTCGTGAGCGATACCGTGCTCGGCGCAGTACTCGTACAGTTCGCGCGCGCCCTGGACGCACAGCCGCGCCTTCAACGAGCCCGGCTTGTAGTAGATGCCCGCGTGGATCACGCCCGAGCTGTGGCCCGTCTGGTGGGCTCCCAGCTCGGCCTCGCGCTCGAGCACGCAGACCGACAGGCGCGCGTGGCGGCGCGTCAGCTCGCGGGCCAGCGCGAGCCCGAGGATTCCGCCTCCGACGACCGCCAAATCACAGCTGGCGGGTGCCTGCCACGCGCTCAGCCGACTGCTCCCGGCCCGCCGCGAGCGGTGGCCGCGGCTGCATCCAGCAGGCCCGACCCGTACAAGCTCCTGTCGCGAGGCCCCCCGAGCTTCCGCGCGGTCGCACGCAGCCGCGCCGTGATCTGGGCCGGCGACGGCCTGCGTCCCAGCACGCCGCTCGCGATGATCAAGGCGGCCGTCGCGGCCACGTGCGGAGTGGCCATCGAGGTTCCTTCGTAACCCTGGGGAAAGCCGAACACGCGCGGCGAGCTGCCCGTGAACGTCATCTGCAGGATGTCCCCGCCCGAGGGCAGTTCCGGCCGGCAGTTCGGGTCGCCCGGCAGGCTCGCGTCCGCACCGCCCCCCGGCGCGACCAGCGTCAGCCGCGGCCCGTAGTTGGAATAGGCCGCCAGGCAGCCGTGTTCGGTCGTCGCCCCGACGGCGAGCACGTGCGGCGCCCTGGCCGGATAGGAGATCGCCTCGTGACCCTCGTTGCCCGCGGCCGCCACGACCACGACGCCGTGCCGGTAGGCATAGCGCAACGCGTCGAGCAGCCCCGGGATGTCCGAAGCGGTCACGTTGCTCGAGAACTCGAGGCTCAGATTGATGACCTTCGCTCCATGCCTTACTGCGAACAGCACCCCTTCGGCGATCGTTGAGGCGTAGCCTTCTCCTTCGCTGTTCAACACCCGCACGGGCATTATCCGCGCCGCGTACGCGAGTCCCGTCAGGCCGCGCTTGTTGTCGGTCGCCTCCGCGATGGTTCCCGCCACGAAGGTCCCGTGGCCGTTGCGGTCGTTGGGATACGGGCTGTGATCGACGAAGTCGTAGCCTTTTACGAACGCGTACGGTTCGAAGTCCGGCGAGCGGCGAAAGCGGGCCCTGTTCGCGTAAGCCACGCCCGTGTCGAGCACCGCGACGATCACGCCTTTGCCGCCCGCGGCGCCGTCGCTGGCGACGTTCGACCACGCTTCGGGCGCGTCGACCCCAAAGGTCCCGTCGAAGTTCCACTGGACTGCCTGCCAACCCCCCGGTTCGTTGCCCAGACCCGGGTCGTTGGGAATCCAGCTCCCTGCTGAGCGCGCCTTGTAGTCCGGCGTCGCCCACACAACGTCGCGCTGTTTTCTCAGCTTCCTCAGCGCCGCGCCGATGCTGACCCCCTTGGCGAGCCGCAGTAGCCGCGTGTGCTGCGCGACCACCGCCGGGTCTTCCGTCCCTGCGGCCTTTGCCGTCGCCGCCCACGCGCGAGTGCTGCTGCCGTTCGCGTACTTGACGAGCACCGCGCGCGAGGCGTACTCCGGAGTGGTTGGCGCTGCTTGCGCCTGTGCGCAGCCCGCGAGCGCGATGGCGCCGATCAGCGCTGCGGCCAGGCGCCCGGCCCAGGCGCTCGTGCGGCGTCTGCACGCGCCGATCCTCGAATGGTTTCGTCTGCTCGGCATTGCTCTGGTGCGTAATCATCCCTTGCATGACCCCACCAGGCGCCATTCCCCAGGACGAGGACGCCTACTTCATGCGGCTTGCCCTGCGTGAGGCAGCGCGTGCCCTCGACCACGACGACGTGCCGGTCGGGGCCGTGCTCGTGCAAGACGGAGAGGTTCTCGCCGCCGCCCACAACGAACGCGAGCTGCGCGCCGATCCAACGGCGCACGCCGAGATTCTGGTTCTACGCGAGTCCGCCCGCGCGCTCGGGTCCTGGCGGCTGCTGGACTGCTCTCTGTACGTGACGCTCGAGCCGTGCGCCATGTGCGCGGGGGCGATCGTGCTAGCGCGCGTGCCGCGCGTCTTGTATGGCGCGACCGATCCCAAGGCGGGCGCCGCCGGCAGCGTGCTCGACGTGCTGGGCGAGCCGGGCCTGAACCACCGTCCCGAGCTCATCGCCGGACTGCTCGCGCCCGAGAGCGGCGATTTGCTGAGCGACTTCTTCGCCTCGCGCCGCTAACGCGCCGCCTGCGCGATCATCTAGCCTTGGCCTGCCTCGTCTAGCCTTGGCTTTCCCGCTGGAAGGGTGGCAGAGTGGTTGAATGCGGCGGTCTCGAAAACCGTTTCGGGGGGTTTTCCTCCGACGAGGGTTCGAATCCCTCCCCTTCCGTCTCTAGAGCCAGATTCCTTGTGTTTGCGGGGAATATGTGGAGTCTGGCTCTCCTGTTTGAGCGCTCTCGCTCATCCGCTCGAGACCGCCTGAGACTGGCCCTTACCGGCCCACAACTGGCCCGCAGCTCCGACACGGCCTGATCCCGGTCAATCGTCTGGAGGCCGCCAGCCTGGATGGCGAAGACACCACCAGAACGAGTACTGGACCCTGTTGGATCGTCGCGTGCCCACAGCTCGAAATGCCTGCGCAGGTAGAAGGCATCGCCAGGTACACCAGGCAAGGCTGCTGCTAGCACCACGGCGAGGACCGCGTCCCACGAAATCCCCGCGACCCGCGAGGAGCGTGATCGAGCCCACGAGCACTAGCGCCGAACCACAAGGGCGAGCGACGGCGCGAACCGAGCTCCTGGGGTAGAGCGCGCCCCACGTGAGCCCGGGGGCGACGCCAGTCGGCCCCAGCGCGTCAGCGATCAGCAGCGCGCCCACCGCTGCACACTGATCGCTCGCTCGCGGCCTAACGACGGCCTACTCCGGCAGTCCCGCGGCTTTCAGAGCCTCCTCCCAGGAGAAGTAGACCTTAAAGCGCGTGGCCTTGCTGTCGCGGAACTCGGTGGCTACGCCGAGTGGCTGCTCCAAGGTGTGGCCGCTGCCCTTGATGCGCCCACGCTGATAGAGCAGCACGACGACTCGGTCGTCATCGACGTCGACGATTCTCTCCATGTCCACGCGAAAATCGTCGAGCTGCTCGTCGAACAGAGCGATGGCTCGTCTCACGCCGTTGTAGCCGTTGAGCACGCGGTCCTCGAGCCAGTTCGGGGGTGTGATCCATTCGACGTTCGGATCGCAGTACGCCAGGAACCCCTCGACCCCGTCGCGATTGAGCGCGGCGATGGCGTCGTAGGAGATCTCCACGTTGCGCTGCGACACCGCCTACTCCTCTAAGCCTGCGACTTGGGTTGCCTCAGCCTGGTCGAGATAGGCGCGCAGGCGCCATATCCTCCGGTCCCGCAGATCCCAGACAGCCCCGACCCGGGAGTCGACCGGAACGCCACCCCCTCGACCGCGTCCCGCAAGACGACCCAATGCGAGCAGCGTCTTCAGGAAAAGTTGGACCAACATATTCGCCTGCGCCGGACAGAATTCGCTTGCGGGGCTCAGTCTCGCGGTGGGGCTCCCTTCGAATCTCGCTACGAGCGGACCTTCTAAGAAGGACCCTTTTATCGACACGGTGAATTCACAGACCTTATTGTTCTTCGGCGGAGAGTTCCTCGACGTCCAACTTTACGACCGCAGGGTTGGTTTTGCTGCCTTTGAAGGTCGCGGGGAATAGATCCGTTTTCAGGTTCTCTTTCGCGCCGAGACCGGGTGCGCCGTCTGCGAGCGCGTCTACAGCCGCAGGGAGCAGCGTGCCGAGCCCGGCTGGGAGCCGACCTCGGAAGGCTGGCGCTGCCCCGATTGCGCTCGGATGCGACACCGGGACCTTCGTCAGCAGGCCCGCATCCTGATCGAGCAGACCGAGCAGCCCTGGCGTCTTGTGAGCGAGCCCTGAGACGCCGATCCCGACGTCCTGGAGACCGCTCGCGAGCTCCTGCTCGCGCCCGGTGGGCTTACGCGGCCCGAAGGGGTCGCGCTGCGCGGGGCTGTGCTCAACGAGCCGGCCTGATCTCCGCGTCGCGTACGCTCTCTGCCGTATAGGGCTTAGCCTCGATTCGTCAGTAAGGCTCGGGTGAGGCGACGGCGGGCCGGTGCGGTGTGAGTGATGGCGCTGTTGGCTGATGTCGAGCGGATGGGGCTCTGTTTGCGCTCGGTCGCGGGCCCCGGCGGCGGTTTGCGGGCAGCGGCCAGCGGCCAGTCGCGTTTGGATCGTCGTCGTGGTCCGGCCGGCGGGTCAGCCGGGGGCGGGAAGCACTTGGAGGCGTGTGAAGGCGCGGAGGATCGCGTCGGCCCACGGCCAGTCGGCTGGAAGGTGCAGGGTGACGCGGCGGGCGTGGCGGGTCAGCTGCCCGGCGACGTGCAGGATCCGGTAGCGCAGCCGCTTGGGCTCACAGATCTGGTGCTCGCCGTCGAGCGTGAGCAGCTGCGTAAAGACCATGACGTCGTGTGCCGTGAGCGCGAGCTCGAACCATGCGGCGTTCGCGGCGAAATCATAAAACGGCAGGTAGCCGGCGCCGGTCGCCTTGAGCGTCTTGACGCGGTCCTCGATTTGAGCGTGCTGACGGTGAAGGACCTCGAGCGCGGCGATGTCCTTGCCGTGCTGGTCGGTGATGAAGCACTGGAAGCGGTGGCCGTCAACGTCGGTGAAGGAGAGTTGCGCGCCGGGGTGCGGACGCTCGCGACGGCAGATCAGCCGAGTGCCCTCAGGCCAGCCCTCGAGGTTGACCTGGCCGGTCAACTCCGTGACCCACGCTCCCTCACGCGGCTGGCCGTCCTTCTCGATCGCTGGCTGCCACGCCGATTCCCCAAGACCGAGCAGCGCATCGCGAACCCGCTCGGTGAGCGGATAGCCGAACGAGAAACGGATCCGTGTCTCGCGGCAGGCGTCGGCGAGATCGTGGCTTGCGCCAGCCGAGTCCGAGCGGGCGAGGATGTCTGCGTCGAGCGCGCTCCCCGGCAACTGCTCGAGCGCTAGGTCAAGCAGGGTGAGATGGTCCTCCGCGTTGTTGGCGCCGGCGTTCCCGGGTCTGAGCATCCCCGCTAGCACCTCCCGCCCGCAGGACACCAGCAGCGGGTTGAAACCGAACCCGCCCTTGTAGTGTCCGGCCGCCTGTTGCTTCTCGGAATGCACGTCGATCGGGGTGGCATCGAAGTCGAGGATCACCCGCTCAGGCGCCGCGCCTGCGTCCCACGCTTGGGCGCGAGCGCGTGCCCGGGCGGCACGGATCCTATCCAGCTCGCTCTCGCCAACCGACAGCAGCACCCGCCGCGCGGTCGAGATCGACGCCACGTCCCCGAACAGCGAGGACTGGCCGGCGATCGCCTGCAGGTCAGACACGCATCGTCCGCCATCGGCGAGCATCACGGCCAGGTCGCAGAACACCCGCCCTGGCTCGTGCCCGCCTCGCCGTTGACGCGTGTCCTGAAGCGCGTCGCACAGCCCGTCCGTGAGGCCCACGCGATCGGCAACCAGCGCCAGCAGCGACGTACCCGCACGAGAGGACAAGCTCGTGCCGTCCGCCCTGACATCTACGGTCTTTGCACTCCAACGTCCCATCACCTTCAAGGTGAACCTCCTGAGCGGGGGGATCTACGACTGACATCCCCGATCCTCCCTGCTCAGGCGGACGTTTCAGACTCCTCAGCGCACCCCACCCCAGGCGTTACTGACGAATCGAGGCTAGGCGTGGGCTGTCTCCGGGTGCTCCCGACAGTTGGGGGCTCGATAGGTCTTTGAGGTTTGGACGGGTTCCCGGATCGGGGAACCCGTCCGTGCCTCGGCTCAGGCTGCCTCCTTCACCGCCAAGTGAAGAGAGAGGTTGAGCCTGATGACCAAGGATGACGTGCTGTTCGGCTACCGCCAGCAGCTGTTCGCGGAGGCAGCGAGGACGAACGTCTCGGCAGCATGCCGGACGTTCGGGGTGCACCGCTGCACCTACTACGCCTGGAAGCGCCAGGTCGACCGGCACGGCCTGGAGATGCTCAGGCCCCGGGAGCGCCGCCGGCCGCAGATGCCTAATCAGCTGGCGAAGATGGTCGAGGAGAGGATCGTGTCGTTCTCGATCGCTCATCCCGGGCTCGGGCCCAGACGAGTCTCCTCGGAGCTGGCCCGCGAGAAGTGGGGCGGGATCATCGTCTCCGCGAATGGCGTGTGGAAGGTGCTCTGTCGCCACGGGCTGAACACCCGCGCGAAGCGCCTCGGGTTGATCGCGGGCTACGCAGCTCCCTATGAGCCGCCGAGAACGCCAGAGCCAGAGCGGCATATCGACGTCGATCATCCTGGTGAGCTGGTCGGGATCGACTGCTTCTACGTCGGGCGCCTGCGCGGCACCGACGGCGCGATCTGGCAGCTCACCGCTATCGACATCGCCTCCTCCTACGCCTGGGCAGAGCTCGTGATCTGCAAACAAGGCAACCCCACCGCAACACAGGCCAGCAAGCTCGCTCAGCGTGTCGCTAGGGAGCTGAAGGCCACCGGCTGGAAGCTCGAGAGGATACTCAGCGACAACGGCAACGAGTTCAAGGGCGACTTCACGAAGACCGTTGACGCGTTGAAGGTACGCCACACCCGCATTTACGCAGGACGCCCACAGACCAACGGACACGTCGAGGCACTGCACAAGACGATCCTGGATGAGTGCTGGAGACCAGCGTTCGCGCGCTACCTATATCCCCGCTACACCGGACTGAAAAGAGAGCTCGACACCTACCTGCACTTCTACAACACCGACCGCATGCACCACGGCAGACTCACACAAGGACGCATCCCCGCAGACATCGTCTACCGTGCCCGAAAGATGGAGGCCAGATGAGCCGAACCTGTCGGCACATCCCGGAGGCCGCCCAGCTTAGCGCGAGGGCGCACGGCACTCGCGTCGAACAACAGGATTGGGGGCTTTCCGATGACACGCATTGCCGTTGCGGGTCTTGCGCTCGTAGCGATCTTTCTTACGATGGTGGCTGGTGCTGGGGCGGAAGCGACGACGACGATCTGTGTACCTGAAGCAAGCAGCAAACCGGTACTTTCGACAAATACAAAGGCGAATGTCCGACGAAAGGCACGAAAGTCCCAGTTAAATACAAATCTGTGCAGCTCCCCGGAACGGGCGGCCTTGAAACGTTGAGCAAGATCCTGCCTCACACCAACTACGTCGAAAAAGGGATTGCTGGCAAGCCGACGATCCAGTTCTCTGGCGTCAACGTGCAGATCGTCAACGGCGAAGGGAAAACTGCCTCAGTCAACGGCGACGGTAACCTCGTGATCGGCTATGACGAGAACCCCGGCAAACACGAACAGACTGGCTCGCACAACTTGATCCTCGGCGAGGAACAGACATTCACTAGCTTCGCAGGTCTTCTCGCCGGCATCGACAATACGATCAGCGCACCATTCGCATCGGTCAGCGGAGGCTCCTTCGACAGAGCCGATGGCTTCGATTCGTCGGTCAACGGAGGCTCCTTCGACACAGCCAGCAGTGAAGAGTCGTCGGTCAGCGGAGGCGAACGAAACACCGCCAGCGGCCCGTTGTCGTCGGTGAGCGGAGGCCGCGCAAACACTGCCGGTGGGTTCTACAGCTCGATCGCGGGTGGCGAAGTCAACTCTGCCCCTACCGAAGCTGCTTCAGTCAGTGGCGGGAGTGAAAACACAGCCGGGGGCCTACATGCGGGATGGATTGGTGGCGGCGCTAACAACTTGGTGTCGGGTACATACGCCTCGGTGTTTGGGGGCCACAAACTGACGGCCTCACTGGAATACGAAGCCATCCCCTAGTACCTTGCTCCCATCTCGGCGACCCGACCCTTCGTGGTCGGTCGTCCAACGTGCGAAGTAGAACCCGCAGGTGGTCTGGTCGGTCAAGGGGTCGCCGACGCACACGCTCTCCGCCCGTCGCCCTGGTCCGCCACCGGCCGAGGCGACGTTTAGCTTTTACACTCACGGCAAGTGCGACGGTCAGTCTTTGTAGGCGCGAGCACAGTCCTCGTCTGACGTGCGATCTCGAGATCCTCGCGCGCGGGGAGCACGAGCGTCCGCACCGGCGCACCCGCTGCGCTCAGCTCGACCCCATCGCCGCAGGCGGTTTCGGCGCCGGTCTGGTCGATCAGGACCCCAAGAAACCCGAGGCCGGCCGCCGCGCGTGACCGCACCTCCGCGGAGCGCTCGCCCACCCCGCCGGTGAACACCAGCGCATCGAGGCCCTCGAGCGTTGCGGCCATCGCGGCGATCGCGCCGCGCAGGCGGTGGACATAGACGTCGAGCGCGAGCTGGGCACGCTGATCACCCTGCCGAGCCCGGCCGGTGACCTCGCGCATATCTGCGCTGCCTGCCAGACCGATCAGACCCGAGCGATGCTCGAGCGCGTCCGCCAGCTCGGCGGCGCCCAGCTTGTGCTGCGCGATCAGCCACAGCAGCAGCCCGGGGTCCACCGTGCCCGAGCGGGTGGCCATGACCAGCCCCTCGAGCGGGGTGAACCCCATCGTCGTGTCGATCGAACGCCCGTCGCGGATCGCGCACAGAGACGCGCCCGCTCCGAGGTGGCAGCTCACGATTCGCAAGCTCGCGGCATCTCGTTCGAGCAGTTGCGGCGTGCGCCGCGCGATCCACGCGTGCGAGAGCCCGTGAAAGCCGTAGCGTCGCAGTCCCCAGCGCGCGCGCCACTCGGCTGGTAGAGCGTAGGTCGCCGCGGCCGCGGGCATGGCCGCGTGGAAGGCGGTGTCGAAGCACGCTACCGCCGGCAGCGCGGGCAGGGCCTCGCTGACGGCATCCAGCGCGACGAGCGACTTCGGCTGATGAAGTGGCGCGAGCTCGACGAGCTCACCGAGCGCGACGCGCACGTCCTCGTCGATCCTCACCGCCTGCTGATAGCGCTCGCCCCCGTGCACGATGCGATGACCGACCGCGTCGGCCTGACCCAGCCGCGAGCGCAGGGCGCGGTCCAGCTCGTTCCGGTCCACGCGCGCGCCGGGGGCGGCGAGCTCGAGCGCGGCGATGACATTGTCTGCGGCGTCGAGCAACGCGAGCTTCAACGAACTCGAGCCTGCGTTGACGACCAGCACGCGCATGGTCTACGTCCGCCTGCTCTGCGCTGCCGCGCCGTCGGCGGCGACCAGGGGACCGGTCGGGGCAGTCATCGGTGCACCGAGACTAATCGCAGCGAGGACAGATCTGCGCTCGCCGTTCAGCAAAGTCGCGGCGCATCAATCGCCGGTGCGCACGCTCGCAAGCGCCCGGCGATCTAAGGTGCGCGTGTCCCGATCTACGGTTGCCCAGTTGCGAGAGGGAGGTCTTCGAATGTTCAAGAACGTGCTCGTGGGAGTCGACGGCAAGTCGGGAGGCCGCGATGCGATCGCGCTCGCCTCACGCCTCGTCGATCCCGCCGCGTCTGTGACGTTCGCGCATGTCGCCACCCGCCGGCTGCTCCCCAGTCGGGCTGTCACGCCGGGCGCGGGCGCGGAGGAGCGCGATGCATCACAGCGGCTGCTCGCTCAAGAGGCCGCCGCCACGGAGCTCAAGGCCGAAAAGATCAGCGTCGCGGCCAGCACTGCCGGCCGCGGGCTGCACCAACAAGCCGAAGCGCAGGCGGCTGACCTGCTCGTCGTCGGCTCCTCGTCCCGCGGCGCGTTCGGGCGCGCAACGCTTGGCGATGACACGCGCGCGGCCCTGAACGGCGCGCCGTGCGCGGTCGCGATCGCCTCGGTCGCCTACGCCGAGCATCCGACGCCGCTGGCGAAGATCGGGGTGGGTTACGACGGCACGACCGAGAGCAAAGCGGCGCTGGCGGCCGCCCGCGAGCTGGCGGCGCCCACCAAAGCAAGCCTGCACGCGATGGAGGTCGTCTCGGTGCCCTCGTACGGTTACACCGGGATCGCGGGCTCTGGGCTTGGCGAGACGATCACCCTGCTGCTCGACGAGGCGCGGGACGATCTGAAGGCGCTCCCGGAAGTCGAGGGGCACGCGATCTATGGCATCGCCGGCGAAGAGCTCGCTGCGTTCGGCGACGAGCTGGACCTGCTGGTCGTCGGTTCGCGCGGTTATGGCCCCGTGAAGCGGCTCGTGCTCGGCAGCACCTCTGAGTACCTCGAGCGACACGCGCGTTGCTCGCTGCTCGTGCTTCGCCGCGGCGCAACCGGCGAGGACGAAGCTGGCAAGGCGAGCGAGCATCAGGCAGACGCTTCCACCGCCGCCCCGTGAGGGCCGTTGCAAACGGCGGTTGGGACCGCGGTCACAAGGGCCAGTACCGGCCAATCTGAGCGGTCGCGCGCGAGGTCAACGGCGCCTCGGGCACAGCGGCTCGCGCGGGCTCGTCGCCGGCGAGACCCGCAAGCGTCTCGAGCACGGACTCAGCCAACGCCTGCGGTTCGTAGCCGCCCTCGAGGACGACCCCGAGCGGTATCTCGAGCCGCCGCCCGAGGTCGCGCACGTGCCGGGCCATCTCCGCGAAAGAGCTTGTCTGCAGGCGACAGCCCGCGAGCGGATCGGCGCGGTGCGCGTCAAAGCCGGCCGAGATCAGGGCGAGGTCGGGCTTGAACGACTCCGCAGCCGGAAGCACGACGCGCTCGAGCAGCGAGAGCCATAGCTCCTCTTCAGACCCGGCCGGCACCGGCAAATTGATCGTGTAGCCCTCTCCCGGCCCTGAGCCCACGTCGGACAGAGGGCCGCTGCCCGGGTAGATCCCCGCCTGGTGGATGCTCGCGAACAGGACGTCGGCCCGGTGACGGAACGCCTCGGCGGTGCCGTTGCCGTGATGCACGTCCCAGTCGAGCACGAACACGCGTCGCGCTCCGAGCTCGCTGATCGCCAGCTGGGCGGCGACCGCGATGTTGTTGAATAGGCAGAAGCCCATCGCGCGATCCGCTTCGGCGTGGTGCCCGGAGGGCCTCGTGCCGGAGAAACCGAAATTCGCCTCGCCGCTCAACAGCGCGCGCGCCAGTGCGCATGCCCCGCCGGCCGCGTGCAGCGCGGCGCGAAAGGAGGGCTCGCCGACGAACGTGTCCGGGTCGATCGCGCCGCCGCCGGCGGCGCTCATCTGCTTGATCCGTTGCACGTGCCGAGCGCTGTGGATCAGCTCGAGCTCGGACTCGTCGGCAGCCGGGGCCTCGCGCCGCTCCCAGCCCAGCCAGTCCGCCATCGCGAGCCGGCGTTCGATCGCCAACAGGCGCTCGGGCACGTCCGGGTGATCGGGCATATGCACGCGCGGGTCGTGCTCGAGGCTCGACGGGTGATGAAAGTAAAGGCCCGGTGACATCGCTGGGACTCTACGCGCGCCGGGCGGTCATATGCAAACGCACATGCACGCGGCGCGGCGACTGCGCGGACTCGTTTTCGCCGGACCGTTAGCCTCTCCTGCAAGCCGATGAGCTCGAACCCGCAACGCGACCGCGCCGCTCCAGCCAGCGCTCAGGGCGAAGGCGCCGTTGCGGTAAACCGCGGGCATGGCTCACGCGATGATCGGTCGGCGACCAAGCGCCACGCGCTCGAGCTGTTCAGCGGCCTGCCTCAGCGCTACGACCTGCTCTCCGAGCTGCTCAGCTTCGGCCAGGACCCGCGCTGGCGTCGCGCGCTGGTGGACGCGGTCGACCCTCGGGCGGGCGAGCGCGTGCTCGACGTCGCCACCGGGACCGGCCTGGTCGCCACCGAGCTGCTGTCGCGCAGCGCCTGCACGGTCGTCGGTCTGGACCAGAGCCCGGAGATGCTCGCCGCCGCGCGCGCCCGCTTCGCCGCCGCCGGCGTGGGCGCACGCATCGAGCTCGTCGAAGGGGAAGCCGAGCGCCTGCCGTTCGCGGACGCGAGCTTCGACGCGCTCACGTTCACCTACCTGCTGCGCTATGTCGATGACCCTGCTGCGACCGTGCGCGAGCTGGCCCGGGTGCTGCGCCCCGGCGGGCGGATCGCCTCGCTGGAGTTTGGCGTACCGCCAGGCGCGCTTCCGCGCGTGGCGTGGCGCCTGTACACGACGCTCGGCCTGCCCGCCTTAGGGCGGCTGGTCTCGCGCGAGTGGGGCGCGGTGGGGCGGTTCCTGGGGCCGAGCATCACCGGTTTCTACGAGCTGCACCCGTTGCCTTCACTCGTCGGCGACTGGCGCGCGGCGGGGCTCGTCGACGTGCGCGTTCGCCGCATGAGCCTCGGGGGCGGCGTGGTTATGTCGGCGCGGCACCCCGACCCCCGACCTGGCGCACGCTCGCGTCCGCGCCGAGATGCCCGCGACCTCTGAGCGAGCGGCGTTCTACGCGGTCGGACGCGGCCTGCCGGGTGATGTCTTCACCCTGTTGCACCCGCCCTATACCGCGTGGCATCTGAGCTTCTTCGCGATCGGCGCGGCGATCGCGCCGCACTTCTACCTGAACCGGCTGCTCTGGGGCCTGGCGGCCTTCGGCCTGGCCGTCGGGATCGCGGCGCACGCGCTCGATGAGCTCCACGACCGTCCGTTGCATACCGGCTTCTCCGACCGCGCGCTGATCGGCCTGGCCTGCGCGAGCCTGCTCGCGGCGCTGGCGATCGGCGTCGCCGGCGTCCTCAGCGTCTCACCCGCGCTTGCGCCGTTGGTACTGGCGGGCGCGCTGTTCCTGCCCGCCTACAACCTCGAGCTGTTTGGCGGGCGCGTTCACAGCGACATCTGGTTCGCGCTCGGCTGGGGCGCGTTCCCGGCGTTCGTCGGTTACTTCGTCGAGGCGCAGCGGATCACCGCGGCCGCGTTGCTGGTCGCGGCGGGATGCTTCGCCTCGAGCGTCGCGCAACGACGTCTGAGCACGCCGGCGCGCGAGCTCAGGCGCCGCACGAGATCGGTGCAAGGCGTCCGCACCAGAGGTGACGGGAGCACCGAGCCGCTCAGCGTCGCCGGCCTGCTCGCGCCCCTCGACGGCGCGCTCGCCGCGCTGTCAGCCGCGACGGTCCTGCTGGCATGCTCGCTGGTTGTCGCCCGACTCGCTTAGCCGATTCTTCACCCGCTTGCTGCGGCGCCTGCGTTAGGCTCCGGTCGAGATGGGCGAGCGGACCGAGTACGCACCGGGCGCATTTTGCTGGACCGATCTGACGACCACCGATCAGCCGGCAGCCGAGAGCTTCTACTCGGCGCTGTTTGGCTGGAGCGCCCACGACAACCCGGTCGGCGACGGGGTCGTCTACTCGATGATGATGGTCGACGGCAAGCCCGTCGGGGCGATCGCCCCGCAACCGCAAGCCCAGCGCGAAGCCAATGTGCCTCCCGTGTGGAACTCCTACATCTCCGTCGAGAGCGCCGACGCGGTCGCCGAGCGCGCCAAGGAGCTCGGCGCAAACGTTCATGCGCCCGCCTTCGACGTGATGCAAGCCGGGCGGATGGCCGTCATCCAAGATCCGCAGGGCGCCTTCTTCATGGCCTGGGAGCCGCGCGAACACATCGGGGCGGCGCTGGTCAACGCGCCCGGAGCGCTCGTGTGGAACGAGCTCGGGTCTCCCGACCTCGACGCTTCGAGCGCGTTCTACAGCGCGTTGTTCGGCTGGACGATCGCGCCGTTTGAGGGCAGTCCCGAACCGTATCTGTCGATCAAAAACGCCGGCGCCAACAACGGCGGCATGCGGCCGCTGACTCCGCCCGGGACGCCGCCTAACTGGCTGGTGTACTTCGGCGTTGAAGACCTCGACCCCGCGCTCGCCAAACTGAGCGAGCTGGGGGGCACCACGCTCGCGGGGCCGATCGACATCCAGATCGCGAAAATCGCGATCGTCACCGACCCCCAGGGCGCCGTTTTCGCGCTGTACGCCGGTCAACTCGAGCCCTAGGCTGGGCTGTCTCCGGGTGCTCCCGACAGTTGGGGGCTCGATAGGTCTTTGAGGTTTGGACGGGTTCCCGGATCGGGGAACCCGTCCGTGCCTCGGCTCAGGCTGCCTCCTTCACCGCCAAGTGAAGAGAGAGGTTGAGTCTGATGACCAAGGATGACGTGCTGTTCGGCTACCGCCAGCAGCTTTTCGCGGAGGCAGCGAGGACGAACGTCTCGGCAGCATGCCGGACGTTCGGGGTGCACCGCTGCACCTACTACGCCTGGAAGCGCCAGGTCGACCGGCACGGCCTGGAGATGCTCAGGCCCCGGGAGCGCCGCCGGCCGCAGATGCCTAATCAGCTGGCGAAGATGGTCGAGGAGAGGATCGTGTCGTTCTCGATCGCTCATCCCGGGCTCGGGCCCAGACGAGTCTCCTCGGAGCTGGCCCGCGAGAAGTGGGGCGGGATCATCGTCTCCGCGAATGGCGTGTGGAAGGTGCTCTGTCGCCACGGGCTGAACACCCGCGCGAAGCGCCTCGGGTTGATCGCGGGCTACGCAGCTCCCTATGAGCCGCCGAGAACGCCAGAGCCAGAGCGGCATATCGACGTCGATCATCCTGGTGAGCTGGTCGGGATCGACTGCTTCTACGTCGGGCGCCTGCGCGGCACCGACGGCGCGATCTGGCAGCTCACCGCTATCGACATCGCCTCCTCCTACGCCTGGGCAGAGCTCGTGATCTGCAAACAAGGCAACCCCACCGCAACACAGGCCAGCAAGCTCGCTCAGCGTGTCGCTAGGGAGCTGAAGGCCACCGGCTGGAAGCTCGAGAGGATACTCAGCGACAACGGCAACGAGTTCAAGGGCGACTTCACGAAGACCGTTGACGCGTTGAAGGTACGCCACACCCGCATTTACGCAGGACGCCCACAGACCAACGGACACGTCGAGGCACTGCACAAGACGATCCTGGATGAGTGCTGGAGACCAGCGTTCGCGCGCTACCTATATCCCCGCTACACCGGACTGAAAAGAGAGCTCGACACCTACCTGCACTTCTACAACACTGACCGCATGCACCACGGCAGACTCACACAAGGACGCATCCCCGCAGACATCGTCTACCGTGCCCGAAAGATGGAGGCCAGATGAGCCGAACCTGTCGGCACATCCCGGAGGCCGCCCACCCTAGGCTGCGGACACCCGCGCGCCCGCGCCGGGAATCGCCTCGCAGGCGCCCTCGGGTACCGGCACGCCAGGCGCGAGCAGGCCGAGCACGTTACCGCCAAACCCGCCGCCGAGCAGGCGCGCGCCCGCAGCGCCGGCCTCGAGCATGCGTGCCACCGTCGCGTCTACCTGGGGCGTGGAGATCTCGAAGTCGTCGCGCAAGCTCGCGTGCGAAGCGTTCAACAGCTCGGCGAGCACCGGCAGCTGGCCCGCCCGCAGGGCCGTGGCCGCGCGCTCGACGCGTTCGTTGTCGCTCAGCACGTGCCGAGCCCTGCGGTCTAGCGGTGCAGGCAGCCGTTGCACCTGCTCCCATGTGGCGTCGCGCAGCGAGGCCAGGCCCAGCAGCTCGCACGCCCGTGCGCATTCCGCGCGGCGCTGGTTATATCCCGAGCTCGCGTGTTCGCGCCGCTCGCCTGAGTCGAGCGTGACGAGCCGCCAGCCCTGCAGGCGCAGGGGGACCGGATCGACCTCGAGCGAACGGAAGTCAATGCGCATCGCCATCTGCTTCTCGCCGTACACCGAGGTCAGCTGGTCGAGCAGCCCCGTCTGCGCTCCGGCCCACTCGTTCTCGACGCGCGAGCACAGCTCGGCGAGCTCCGTGCGTCCGATCTGGCGCTCGTTGCCGCCAAGTGCGAGCAACGCAAGGCTCAGGGAGACCTCGAGCGCGGCCGAGGAGGACAGCCCAGCGCCACGGGGGATATCGCCGCCGATCTCGAGGGCCGCGCCGGGCGGGCGCAGGCCCGCGTTGGTCAGCTCCGCGACCGTGCCGCGCACAAATCCGCGCCAGCCCTGGGCGGGCCGGGGATTGTTCAAGGCGAACTCGTCGCGCTCGCCGAGGTCGAGCGCGTGCGCGCGCACACGCTCCTCGCCCGCCGGACCCGGCGCGAGCGTCTCGGCGCCGACCGCGACACCCTCGACGATCGTGAAAGCCAGCGCGAGCCCTTCGTTGTAGTCGGTGTGCTCGCCGATCAGGTTCACGCGCCCCGGCGCAAATGCCCGGACGGCGCTAGGAGGCATCGACGATCGCTGCGCGCAGGGCTGCGGCGGACTCCTCCGGCAGCGTGTCCGAGATGAACGTGCCCGCACCCTGCTCAGAGCCCGCGAGATACTTGAGCTTCTCAGCGGTGCGCAGCGGCGGGTACAGCTCGACGTGCAAATGCCCCTTCGCCCGGCCGTCCGTCGGCGCCTGGTGCACCGCAAGCACGTACGGAAAGGGCCGCTCGAAGAGACCGTCATAGCCGCGGGTCAGCGCCTGCAACGCATCCGCCAGCCCGCCCAGCTCCGCGGGCTCGCAGTCGAGCAGGCTGGGCCGGTGCTCGCGCAGCACGACGTGCGCTTCGTAGGCCCAGCGCGCCGCGTACGGGACGTAAACGACCACGTGATCGTTCTCGTACACGACGCGGCGCCCGTCGTCCAGCGCGCGGCGCAAGAGCTCACATGGAGCGCACCCCCCGAGACGCTCGTCCGCCTGCAGCTCGCGCGCCGGCACCGGCGGCACGAACGGAAACGCGTAGATCTGACCGTGCGGATGGTGCAGCGTGACGCCGACCTCGACTCCCCGGTTTTCGAACACGAACACGTACTCGACCTCCGACCGGGACCCGAGCTCAAGATAGCGATGGCGCCACACCCACATCAGCATCCGCGCGCGCTCGCGCGCGAGCGATCCCAGGGAACCGTGATGACTGTCGGTGTACACGACCACCTCGGCGGCGCCGTTGGGTGGGCGCAGCGCGGGAAAGCGGTTATCGAAGACGGCGATCTCGAAGCGCTCGAAGGGGATCTCCGTCGGGGGGCCGCCGGGCACGGTCGGGCACAGCGGGCAGTGATCGGACGGCGGCAGAAACGTGCGCTCCTGACGGTCGATCGCATAGACGACCTCCTCCCCGCGCAGCTCGTCGAAGCGCAATTCGCTCAGCCCCGCCTGCTCGGCCGCGGGACCGCGCTCGCTCATTGCGAGCCGTCCGCGTTTGGCGGCTCGCGCCGGTGGGTATAGAGGATCAGCGCGCGCCCGTCATCTTTGACGTGCCGCTCGATTGCGAGCTCGCCGTAGTACTCCGCGGGCGGTTGCCCGGCAGCGGCGCGCTCGCCGCGCGCGTCGTGCGGCTGCTCGGGAGGTGGGTTGAAAGGCACCCGCGGCATATTGGCAAGGTATAGAAAGCGCCGCAGATAGCGACGACGAATGCCGGCCATCCGTAGAAACCCCGGAGTGGATTCACGGTTTAACCGGCCTGAATCCTCTTGACTGAAACCGCGGATAGCGGGAAGGTAGTTGCTGGGCGCCGGTAGTCCGGCGCCAGCTATCAGTCGGCCTTAAAGGAGGCGCAATGTCAGAGACCGATCCAGCCTACGAGGCGGTTGAACGGCTTGAGTTTCTCGACCGCCCAGAGGTCGATCGTCCCGGCTTCGATCGCCGCGCATTCCTGCGCCGGACCGCGTTGACCGGCATCGCCGCGGGGTCGGTCAGCACCATCCTAAGCGCTTGCGGGTCGAGCGCCTCCGGCGGGGCGTCCAGTGAAGTATTCGGGTCGCACCCCAGCTACAAATTCGTGTTCGTCAACCACGTGACGACCAACCCGTTCTTCGTGCCGACGCAATACGGCGCCGCCGACGCGTGCAAGCTCCTCGGCTGCACATATCAATGGACCGGCTCGGAAAGCAGCAACGTCAATCAGATGGTCAACGCTCTCAACAGCGCCGTCGCCAGCGGCGCGAATGGGATCGCGGTATCGCTGATCGACGAACACGCCTTCAACGCGCCGGTGGCGTCGGCCCTGAAAGCGAAAATCCCGGTCGTCTCCTACAACGCAGACGCCAAAGGCAATACGCGCCTGGCATACATCGGCCAGGAACTGTTCCTGGCGGGACAGGAAATGGGCAAACGGGTCGTCTCGCTCGTTCCTTCCGGTGACGTCGCGCTGTTTATCGCGACGCCGGGCGCCGCGAACGTCCAGCCGCGGATCAACGGCGCGCTGGCCGCGATCAAAGCATCGGGCGCCCCGATCACGACCCACACGATCGCAACCGGCGCGGCGGTCCCGGGCGAGCTCTCGACGATCGAAGCCTACTGGGTCGGCCACACCAGCACGAAGGGGCTGTTCGCGGTCGACGGCGGAAGCACGCAGAGCACGGCACAGGTGATGCAGAAGTTTGGTCTGCCCGCCAAAGGGGTTAAGGCCGGCGGCTTCGACCTGACCGAAGTCACGCAGAAACTGCTCTCCGAAGGCAACCTCGAATTCACGATCGACCAGCAGCCCTATCTCCAGGGCTTTCTGCCGGTCCTCGAGCTGTTCCTGTTCAACGTCTCGGGCAGCCTGACCGGCATCGCCGACGCCAACACGGGACTGAAGTTCGTGACCAAAGAAACGGTCGGACCGTACCTCAACAACAAGACTCGTTTCGAGGGAACCTCGTCGAGCCCGAAGGTGGTCCCGCTCACGGGCACGATCAGCTAGCGCTGGACGATGGCCACCACCGCGAGCAGCAAACCCTCGGGCGGAGCATCGCCCGAGGGCGGGCAGCCCACGAGCGCCGGTCGCGCGCCGCTGTCGGTGGCGGGAGACCTCGTGCGCCGGTTTTTAACATTGCGCGAGGGGAGCATCATCGTCGTCACGATCCTGGTCGCGATCTATTTTGCGATCAACACCGAAAGCTTCCTCACCGGCGCCAACTTCAAGACGCTGCTGCCTTATTTCGCGCCGATCGCGATCCTCGGCGCGGGCGAGGTGTTCGTGATGATCCTGGGCGAGATCGACCTGTCGATCGGCGCCACCTACCTGTTCGCGCCGTTTTTGTTCTACAAGGTCGTCAGCGGGGCTGGGTTTCCGCTCGTACCCGGCATGATCGTAGCCCTGCTGGCCTGCATGGCGATCGGCCTGGCCAACGGCTTCTTCGTGGCTGTCATCGGAATCAACTCGTTCGTGACGACACTGGGGATGCTGTTCACGATTGAGGGCTTCACGCTGATCATTTCCCACGCCGAGCCTGTCGCAACACCCGGAGCGGGAATCACCAATGGCGGCCACCTCAGCACGTTCGCCAAAGTCTTCGGCGCCGGGACGTACTCGGAGTTGATCTGGGCGCTCGCGATCATCGTGCTCCTGCAAGTGGTATTGACCTTCACGCGCTGGGGGATTTACACGATCGCGGTCGGCTCGAACCGCCTCGGCTCGGGCGAGGCGGGTATCAAGGTGCGGCTCGTGATCATCCGCAACTTCATCCTCTGCGCGCTGACGGGCGGGTTGGTCGGGATCTTCGAGGCCGTCCGCGCCGCGTCGGTGCAGCCGGACACGGCGGGCGCCAACGAAATCCTCTTCTATGGGATCGCGGCCGCGGTGATCGGCGGCACGCTGCTCGCGGGAGGTGAGGGGACGGTTGTCGGCGCGCTGATCGGTGCCCTGTTCCTCGGCATCCTCAAGGACGGCCTAATCCTCAAGGGGGTCAACGCGAGCTATCTGCTGTTCTACCTCGGGCTGGCGATCATCATCGCGATGACGGTCAACGTCTACGTCCAGCGCGTGCGCAAAGGCTCGGGCCTTGGCTGACGCCGCGCCCTCAGCTGACGGGGCGCCCCTGGGCCAGACCGTGGTCGGCCCGGTCTCCGCGCCCGACGACGTGCTGCGCGTCGAGCACATCGCCAAGCGCTTCGGGCCGGTGACCGCCTTGCGCGACGTCAATATGCACCTGCGCAAGAGCGAGGTGCTGGGCCTGCTCGGCGACAACGGCGCGGGCAAGTCGACGCTGATCAAGATCATCTCCGGCTTTCAAAAACAAGACTCCGGCAGCATGTTCCTGCACGGTCAGCCGTACGAACCGAAAAGCGTCGACGATGCCCGCAGCAAAGGGATCGAGACGGTCTACCAGGACCTCGCGCTGGTCGACACGCTGTCGGTCTACCACAACCTCTCGCTGCGCCGCGAGCGCGTCCACCGCCCGATCCCGCTGCTGGCCAACCGCGAGATGCGCCGCTCGGCGCGCGAGGCGCTCGATCGCATCGGCATCAACATCCCGCGCCTGGACGTGCCGGTCGCGCGGCTTTCCGGCGGCCAGCGTCAGGCGATCGCGGTGGCACGGACCGTCAACTCCGATGCCGACATCCTGCTGCTCGACGAGCCGCTGGCCGCGATGGGCGCCAAGGAGGGCTCGATGATCCTCGACCTCGTCGCCCGCCTGAAGGAGGAAGGGCGCGTGTCGATCATCATGATCCTGCACAACTACGTACAGGTGTTCCAGGCATGCGACCGCGTGAGCATGATCCAGGACGGCGTGATCGTGTTAGACAAGCCGACCGCAGAGACCTCGGTCGACGAGCTGACGGAGATCGTCGTCGAGGAGTACCGCCGCGCGCGGATGGAGGCGAGCGCGGAGGCGAGCGCGTGAGCTAGCGCGCGAGGCTCTCAGCCTGATCCAGGCGATCGAGGTACGGGCCGAGGTACTTGGCGACGATCTTTGCCGGCGGCGACCAGGTCGGCGTGTCCGTGATCTCCGAGCTGAAGCCGTGCCCGCCGCTTATCCGGGCGGTCAGAAACCGCGGCTGCGCGCCCGTCAGCAGCATCCCGTGGATCACCGGCTCAAACGGGGCCGGCTGAAGCGAAGCGCCCGCGAGCGCTGCGATCGATTCCGCGGCGGCGTCGGCCTGCTGCGCAGAGACGCCACCGTGCTTGACCGCGAAGTCGGTCGCGTCCCCGGCGGCATAGACCCGCTCCACATCGCGCACGCGCCCGTGGAGGTCGACCGGGATGAACCCGTGCTGCGCCGCGGGTAGGCCGCGCACCGCGGGACCGAACAGTTCGGGCAGCGCGACCACGCGATCGACCTCCAGGCGCCGGTCGCCAGGATTGATCACGACCGTGCTCCACCGCGGCACCTCGGCGTATGCCGAGGTGATCGTCTGGATTCCGGCGCCCGCCAGCAGCTCGGCGACCGCTTCGCTTGCGACCGACCCGAACAGGCCGAGCGGGGAGTCCTCGGGCGTGACGATCGTCACCTCGAGCTGCACCTCCATGTCGCGCGCCCTGGCGCCCATCATCAGCGCGAGCTCGTAGACCGGCAGCAGCCATCCCATCCGGCCCGGTACGACGAACGCCAGCCTGCGCACGTAGCCGGACTCGACGTCTTGGACGAGGCCGTGCAGGGTCTCGTCGAGGTTGCGATCGTCGATCGTGTAGGCGTGCACATAGCGGGGCTCGAGCTTGGCACCGAGCGCGAGCAGCAGCGCGTCGTAGCTGATCGATCGCTTGGCCTGTGTGTGCACGACGCGCGACTCGGGGTCGACCCAGCTCAATCCGTCCGCGACCAGCTCGACGCCGATGTCGCCGGCGATCGCGCTCAGCGGATAGCGCTCCGCGGCCCCGTATGCGAACGGTTCGCGCACGGCCATCGGGCGGTAGACGAACTCGGGATCGGGCGCGATCAGCGTGCGCTCGACGCGGTCCGCGGCGAGCTCCCCGAGCGCGAGCGCGGCCTCCAGTCCGGCGACCCCGCCGCCCGCGATCAGCACGCGCAAGCGCTCTTTCGCCCCGGAGGAGGAGGAGCTGCTCGCGGACTCGCTGTCACGCTCGTTTGCCACGGCGCGATCTTATGGCTCGGGCGCGTCGGCTGCAGCGGCAGATCTACCCGCTTGGGCGACGGGAAACTACGGACTCGCGGTCCGCCCGAGCCGGTACGATCAGCACGCCGATGACCAACGATCTCGCCCGCTGGCAGTTTGCGACGACGAGTATCTATCACTTCCTGTTCGTGCCGGTGACGATCGGGCTGGCGTTCCTGGTCGCGCTGCTGCAGACGGCCTGGCACCGCAACGACAAACCGGAGTACAAGCGCCTGGCGCGTTTCTTTGGAACCCTGCTGCTGATCAATGTGGCGGTCGGGGTCGTGACCGGCCTCGTACAGGAGTTCGAGTTCGGGATGAACTGGTCGGCCTACTCGCGTTTCGTCGGCGACGTTTTCGGCGGACCGCTGGCGATGGAGGGTCTCGCGGCGTTCTTTTTGGAGTCGACGTTCCTCGGTCTGTGGCTGTTCGGCTGGGACCGGCTCCCGAAGCGGATTCACCTCGCGTGTATCTGGATGGTTTCGCTGGGGAGCGTGCTCTCGGCGTTGTTCATCCTGGCCGCAAACTCGTGGATGCAGCACCCGGTCGGCTATAGGCTCGACAGTCATGGTGAACCAAAGCTGAACAACATCGGCGCGCTGTTCACCAACCCGACGTTTCTGTGGGGTTACGTACACGTGATCCTGGCGTCGCTGGTGACCGGCTCGCTGGTGATGCTCGCCGTGTCCGCGTGGCATCTGAAGAGACAGCGCGAGACCGAGACCTTCCAGTATGCGGGACGCCTGTCTTTGCTCGTGCTACTGCCCGCGATCCTGCTGCAGCTGTTCGTGGGCAACAAGCTTGGAGAAATCGAGACGAAATACCAGCCGATGAAGATCGCCGCAGCCGAGGCCCAGTGGGAAAATTGCCAGCCATGCTCGTTCTCGCTGTTTCAGATCGGTGGCGGCAAAAACGACAAGACCCCGTCGCAAATAATAGAAGTACCGCATCTGCTCTCAGTGCTCGCGACGGGAACCTGGAACGGTGCAGTCACCGGTCTGAACCAGCTGCAGAGAGAATACGAACACAAATATGGGCCGGGCAACTACGTGCCGGACGTGTTCATCCAGTACTGGTCGATGCGGGTGATGGCTTATCTGGGATCGCTGATCGCGCTACTGGGCTTGTGGGGAGGCTGGCTCGTGCACCGGGGGACGCTCGATCGCTCGAAGTGGTTTTTGCGAATCTCGCTGTGGGCAGTGGTGACCCCCTTCTTGATGAACACGGCCGGCTGGCTGTTAACTGAGAACGGTCGCCAGCCCTGGATCGTGCAGGGGCTGATGAAGACCGTGAACGCGAACTCGCCCGGGGTCACCTCCACGGACATCTTGATCAGCCTGGTGGTATTCGTGCTCATCTACATCGCGCTCGGCGCGGCTGATGTCGTCTTGATGCTGCGTTATTCGCGCAAAGAGTTGGGCGCAGACGAGGCGCCCCCGGCGGCGGGCGCGCCCGGATCCGGTTCGGTGCCGGCCCTGACCTATTAGGCGCGACGATGAGCCTGCACACGCTCTGGTTCATCATCATCGCGATCCTATGGGTCGGATTCTTCGTGCTCGAGGGCTTCGACTTCGGCGTCGGCATGCTGCACGCGATCGTCGGCAGGACCGACACCGAGCGGCGCGTGGCGATCAACACGATCGGCCCCTGGTGGGATGGCAACGAGGTCTGGCTCGTCGTCGCGGGCGCGGGCACGTTCGCGGCGTTCCCGGGTTGGTACGGAACGATGTTCTCAGCGCTGTATCTCGCCCTGCTTTTGATCCTCGCGGCGTTGATGGCGCGCGGCGTGGCGATCGAGTTCAGGGGCAAAAGCGAGGATCAGCGCTGGCGCGCGTCGTGGACGTGGTGCATCACGCTCGGCAGCGCGCTGGCCCCATTCTTGCTCGGCGTCGGGTTGGGCGACCTGCTGAACGGGCTGCCGATCAACGCAAGCCACTACTTCACTGGCAACTTCTTCGATTTGCTGACCGGGTATGGCCTGTGGACGGGGCTGACGTTGCTCGCGCTGTGCCTGCTGCACGGCGCGACCTTCCTGAAGCTCAAGACGACCGATCAGGTGCGCGAGCGCGCGCGCGCGCTCGCGCGGCCGCTGGGCTGGGCGGCGATTGCGACCGTCGTGGGCTTCGTGATCTGGACGCGCAGCGTCGCAGGGGGCCCGGAAGTGCCCGAGCCCGTGCAGGTCCTGGCGGTGATCGCGGTGATCTTCGCCGCTCGGCTCGCGCAAACCGATCACGACGGCTGGGCGTTCACCGCGTCCGCAGTCGCGATCGCCGCGACGGTCGGCTCGATCTTCATCGATCTGTATCCGAAGGTGATGGTCTCCAGCACGAGCGCCGCCAACAACCTGACCGTCAACAACTCGGCCTCGGGCCACTACGCGCTCACGGTCATGACGATCGTCACGGTGATCTTCCTGCCGCTCGTGCTGGCCTATCAGGGCTGGTCCTTCTACGTGTTTCGCGCGCGCGTGAAAGCACCTCCCGCGGGTGAGGAGCGGTCGCAGACCCTCGGCGCGGTCACGCCGCCGGCGTAGCCGGCGTTAGGGCGCGTCGTATTCGCGCTCGTACAGCGCCGCATAACGTCGCCCGCGGCCGAGCAGCTCGGCGTGCGTGCCACGCTCGAGAACCCGGCCGCGGTCCAGCAGCAGGATTTCGTCGACGTCGGCGAGCCCGAGCAGCCGATGCGTGATCAACAGCGTCGCGCGGTCGCCGGTCAGCGCGAGCAGGTCAGCGACGATCGCGTCCGCGGTCGGGGTATCGAGATGCTCGCCCGGCTCATCGAGGACGAGCAGGGGAAAGTCGGCGAGCAGCGCGCGGGCGATCGCCAGGCGCTGGCGCTGGCCCCCGGACATACGCGTCCCGCGCTCGCCGAGCTCGGTGTCGAGTCCCGCCGGCAGGCGCAAGGTCCAATCGAGCAGCTTCACCTCGGCCAGCGCCGCGAGCAGCTCGTCGTCGCCGGCAGCGCGCCTCGCCAGCCGGAGATTCTCGCCGAGGGTGTTGTCGAAGACGTGGGCATCCTGTGAGACCAGCCCGATCACGCGGCGGTATGCATCGCTGTCGAGCTCAGCGATCTCGGTGCCGTCGAGCGCGACCGAGCCGCTCTCATAGGGCAGGAAGCGCAGCAGCGCCGCGGCGAGCGTCGACTTCCCGGCGCCGCTCGGACCGACGATCGCCAGGCGCCGGCCGGGGCCCAGCTCGAGGTCGACGTGGGCGAGGGCGCGACGCGCCTGGCCCGGGTAGCGGCAGCTCAGATCGCGCACGCGCAGCGTATGGGGACCCGATCGCAGAGGGGCCGGATGGGCGCGGTCGCTGACCGGCGCGGGCGCGTCCATCACCGCGAGCACGCGCGCGCCCGCGCGGCGCACGCGCGCGAGCGTCTGCGCGGCCGCAGGAAGGCCCGCGACGAGCTCGAAGGCAACCAACGGGATCAGGGCTATGCCGGCGAGCAAGACTCCTTCAAGCCGGCCTGCGCCGACCGCCGAGACGCCGACGTAGAGCGCCCCCCACATCGCCAGCCCCGTACACAGGCTTGTCAAGCCTTGCCCGACGCCAGCCGTGCGAGCACTCGCCCGCGAGATCCGCACGAGCTCGCGATCGGCCGCGCATGCCCGCTCGAGCTGGCTCGCGGTCGCCCCGTTGACGGCCAGCTCGGGTGCGCCCTCGAGCAGATCGACGGCCGCAACCGTCAACTCCGCGCGGGCGCTCGCCTGCCCTGCCTCCGCGCGGGCGGCGAGCCTGCCGGTGAGCAACGGAACGACGGTGGCCGCGAGCAGCAGCGCGAGCAGCAAGATCAGGCCGGCTGAGGGGAGCATCCACCAGACCAGAGCGACGGTCCCGGCGCCGACGACGGTCGCGATCGCGAACGGGGGCAGCGCGCGCAGCAGCAGGTCCTGCAGCGAATCGACGTCGTGCACCAGGCGCGCGAGCAGATCGCCGCTGCGGAAGGCGGGCAGGCCGAGTGGCGCGAGCCGCTCGAGCCGTTCGTAGACGCTCACGCGCAGCTGAGAAAGCACCCGCAACGCGGCATCGTGACCGACGAGACGTTCCGCGTAGCGGCAGAGGCCCCGCGAGAGGGCAAAGAACTGCACCCCGACGATCGCCAGCGCGATCGCGGACTCCTGCGGGCGCTGCGCGGATCGCGAGATGAGCCAAGCCGAGGTGGCGATCAGGCCGATCGCCGCGGCCAGCGCGCCCGCGCCCAGCAGCGTCGCGAGCGTCAGCCGTCCGGCCGCCGGGCGCGCAATCGCGAGCGTGCGTGACAGCGGAGCCTCGGGCTGCCGCGTATCGTCCTGCGCAGCGGCTCGCTCGGGGGGGTGTGGGGAGGTCATGCGGCGACCTCCACCGGAGCTAGCGCGTGCACGCGATCGGCGATCGCCGCCAGGGCCGGACGGTGCGCGACGAGCACGACCGTACGGCCACGGGAGAGCCGCCGGACGGCTTCGACGACGCCGTGCTCGGTCTCGCCGTCGAGACCCGCGGTCGGCTCGTCAAGCAGCAGCAAAGGTGCGTCGCGCAGAAACGCGCGCGCCAGCGCCAGGCGCTGACGCTCGCCCGCGGACAGCCCGGCTCCCCGCTCGCCGAGCAGCGTGTCGAGCCCGTCGGGCAGCTCGCGCACCACAGCCGCGAGTCCGGCCGCCGACAGCGCCGCCCAAACCTCCTCGGGCGAAGCGTCGCTGCGTCCGAGACGCACGTTGTCGGCGATCGACGCCGCGAACACGTGCGGTCTCTGGGGCACCCATGACAGCCGCTCGCGCCACGCATCGAGGTCGAGCTCGCCCAGCTCGACGCCGCCAACGCAAACCGATCCACGCTCGGGCGCCACCAGTCCGAGCAACACGCCCAGCAACGTCGACTTGCCGCAGCCGCTGGGCCCGACCAGCGCCAGCACCTCCCCGGCTATGACGCTCAGCGAAACATCGGCGAGCGCCGGCTGGCTGCGGCCTGGGTAGCTGACCCGCAGCCCCTCGATCGTGAGATCCGCGCTCGCCGGATCGGGAAAGCTCGTGCGGGTGCCGGTGGGCGTACGCGTCGCCTGCAAGACCGCGAACACCTGCTCGGCGGCGGCCATGCCTTCGGCGCTCGCGTGATAGTTGGCGCCCAGCTGGCGCAGCGGCAGGTAGGCCTCCGGGGCGAGTATCAACGCGAACAGCGCAGAGCGCAGCGTGAGCTCCCCGTCGAGCAGGCGCAGGCCGATCGCGACCGCGACCAGAGCGACCGAGATCGTCGCGACGAGCTCGAGTATCAACGACGACAAGAAGGTGACGCGCAGCACCGAGATCGCGGTCTTGCGATGACGCTCGCCGATCTCGGCGATGGCCGCGGCCTGGGCCTTGGCGCGCCCGAAGATCTTCAGTGTCGGCAGACCGGCGATCACGTCGAGGAAATGATTCGCGAGCCGCTCGAGCGTGCGGAACTGGCGCTCGACCTGCTCGCGCGTGGTCGCGCCGACGAGCGCCATGAACAGCGGGATCAAGGGGATCGTCGCGGCGATGATCGCGGCGGAGATCCAATCTTCGACGGCCACGGCCGCGATCACCACGGCGGGCACGATCAGCGCGAGCGACAATTGCGGCAGATACAACGAGAAGTAGCCGTCGAGCGCATCGATTCCCCTGCTCGCGAGGATCGCCAGCTCGCCCGTGCGCCGCTCGCGCGAGCTGTCCAGTCCGAGCCGCGCCACGTGCTCGAGCAACTTCACGCGCAGCTGCGACTTCGCGCTGGTCGAGCAGCGGCTGGCCGCGAGCTGCGCCGCCCAGGCGACCGTCGCGCGAGCCAGCACGACCGCCAGCAGCAAGATGATCGGCGTGCGCAGCTGGGCGAGGCTCTTGCCGGCGAGAAACGCGCCCGAGACCACGTCCGCCAACAGCCAGGCCTGCGCGACGATCAGGCACGCGCTGAACGCGCCCAGGGCCACCGAGATCCGTAGGAACGTTCGCGTCGAGCGCGCGTAGGCGAGCAGCCTGCGGTCGATCAGCCTCACAACGCAATCATCTACTTAACGCGCGCGACGAGCAGCAGCGCCGCTCACGGCGAGGGGTGGCGCGCCGGGCGACGGCCCTGAGGGTGAGGCCGCCGCCCGGGCGCCGTGTCGCTCAGCATCCGGGAGGGAGACCAGACGCTAGGCGGCTTTTGGCTCGATCTGACGGATAGTCGGCTGGCATCGATCCGGCTCCTCAAGGCTCCGGCATGTGGTTTGACCCAACCGTGCGGTCGTGTTCTCGTTGCAACCGACGCACCTGATCGAGCAGGCGCCGGTTTTCCAGGCGCAGCTTCGCGCTCTGGCGGCGCGCGCTCGCCGAGTCGGCGGCGAATGCCGGCACGAGGCTGCGTAGCTGCTGCAAGCGGTCGAGCAGATGATCCCTGTCCGCCGAACGTCCCGACCGTCCGCCGAGCCGGGTGAAGCGCACGCGCGGCGGCGGATCAAGCGCCGGGATCGCTCCATCACCAAGAGGCTCGGAGCTCTGTTGTGAGGGCAACTAAACCACTCTCGCGGTCGATCGCTTGTCGAGCTAACGGTGGCTACGCATACTCGGGCTTATGGCGATCCGCGACATCCGCACGCACCACCCGAGCAACTCGGGGGTTTTCCGCAGCAATCTCGGGGGAAGCACCACCTGTTAGGCCGACGTTTAGGTCCCTATGGTTCCTCGCAAATTGCGGAATTTCACGGACCCCTGGGCACCGCGAGGCTGGTGATTTTGAGATCCAGCAGCTGGCGAGCCGCGCCCTCGCTTCGGCGAGCGGTAACCCGCGTGAGGAGAAGGGGGTAATCGCCATATGAGGGTTTCAACGACGGTCCCGCTCGCGACCTGTCTCGCGCTCACGCTCGCCGCCTGCGGCTCCTCCTCCAAAGGCGCGAGCAGCTCGACCGCAGCGAGCAGTCGCGCGGCGAGTGCTTCGACGGCGACGAGCGCGGCCAGCTCGGCCCGGACGAGCACGACGACGATTTTGAGCAATCGGGGTAATGGCGCGATCGTCAGCGGCTCCTCGGGCGGCATTACGGCGACGATGCGCGTGGGCACCCACAACCCGCGCGTAAACCGTCCCTGGCCGCTCAGCTTCAGCGTCAGCCGCGGCGGAGCGCCCGTCAAGGCGAGCGTCAGCTACCAGTATCTGTTCTCCGGCCAGGTCGTGGCCCGAAGGTCGCACTACACCTTCACGGGGCACTTCGCCGACGTGTTCCTGTGGCCCGCGGAGGCGGTCGGCTACCCACTCACGTTTCGGGCGGTGATCGCCTCCGGACCGTCCACGATCAACCTCGACTATCCGGTGCAGGTCATTAGATGAGCACGCCGCTCGGCGCCGAGGTGGTCGTCGTCGGCGTCAGCAAGTCCTTCGGCCAAGTCAGCGCTCTGCGCGACGTCACGCTGCGTATCGCGCCCGGCGAGGCCGTCGTGATCACCGGGCGCTCGGGCTCGGGCAAGAGCACGCTGCTGGCGCTGATCGGCGGGCTTGAGCAGCCCGACCGGGGAAGCGTGCTGATCGACGGGCGCCCGATCTGGCGCAGGGCGCACCCCGCGCGCGAGCGGCGCGAGATCGTCGGCTTCGTCTTTCAGCGCCACCAGCTGCTCGAGACGCTCTCGGCGCGAGCCAATGTCGAAGTTCCGCTGATCGGCACCGGAGTGCGTCGCCATGAGCGCCGCGAACGCGCGTTGCACCTGCTCGCAGAGGTCGGGCTCGCTGACCGCGCCGAGCATCTGCCCTCGCAGCTGTCAGGCGGCGAGCGCCAGCGCGTCGCCGTCGCCCGCGCGCTCGCCAATGAGCCGCGCCTGCTGCTGGCCGACGAGCCGACCGGCGCGGTCGACTCGGCGACCTCCGAGAACGTCCTCGATCTGCTGTTCGGCCTGCGCGACCGGCTCGGCATGACGATGCTGGTCGTGAGCTACGACGACGCCGTCGGTCTGCGCGCCGACCGCTCGATCAGCCTGATCGACGGCGCACTCCTGCCAAGCGAACCGGTCTCCGGCGGCGGCTGAAGGCGCCCCTGGACAGCCCGTGCTCGCGATCATCCTGAGCAACCTGCTGCGGCGCAGATCGCGCACGCTGTTCACCGCCGCGGGCATCGCGCTGGGCGTGGCCACCGTCGTGTCGCTGCTGTCTTTCACGCAGGGGCTCAAAGAGACCGCGGCGGGCTTCGTCCACCTCGGCGGGTCAGATCTGGGGGTGTTTCAGGCCAACGTCTCCGACCCAACCGCCTCGATCCTGCCCGAATCGCTGGTCGACCGCGTGGCCGCACGGCCCTACGTATCCCGGGCTACGCCGCTGCAGCTGATCGTCGAAGGCATGAAGGGCGAACCGGCGGCGGTGACCTTCGGCGTGGACCCGCGAGGCTTCTTCGCGCGAGGCCTCGTGATCCTCGCCGGGCGCAGCCCCGCCTCCTGGGAACGCGAAGTTCTCGTCGGCGACCACCTAGCGTCGTTGCGCGACCTCGCGCCCGGCGGTACCCTGGCGATCAAGGGGCGCGCGTACCGGATAGCGGGCATCTACCACTCGGGCATCCTCTTCGAGGACACCGGCGCGGTGCTGTCGATCGCGCAGGCGCGAGCCTTGAGCGGACACCCCGGGGAGCAGACCGACGTGGCGGTCGAGCTGGCGCCCGGCAGGCGCGCGAGCGTCGTCGCGCGCGAGATCGAAGCCGACTTTCCCGGCACCCAGGTGATCAGCACGCCGCAGCAGGCCGTGCGCGCGGGGGCCAACGGGACGCTGATTTCCAAGGCGGTTCTCGTGATCGTGGTGATCGCGCTGATCGTGGGAGCGATCAGCGTCGCCAACACGATGGCGATGTCGATCATGGAACGTCAGGGCGAGCTCGGGCTGCTGAGCACCGTCGGCTGGTCGCCGGTGCGCGTCGCGTCGCTGATCCTCGGTGAGGGCATCGCGGTCAGCCTGCTTGGCGCCGCGGTTGGGCTACTGTTCGGCGTGATCGGCGCCGGTCTGCTCGTGCGGCTGCTCGGGGTCGGCAGCTACATCTCACCCTCGGTGACGGCTTGGGGCCTGGGGCGCGGGCTGCTCGTCGGAGTGGCGATCGGGGTCCTGGGCGGCATCTACCCTGCCTGGCGCGTCACCCGGATGAAGCCGCTGAAGGCGCTGTCGGGGACGTAGCGCCGCCGAGGCGCGATCGGCACGGAACCCGCCGGTGCAGGGGCGTCTAGTGCAGTGTTCCTGAAGTAGGTTGTTGTTGTGCCTTGGTGATGATCTGCTCGGGGGTCTTGGTCCAGATGAAGGGCTCGGCGCGCTGGTTGTAGTGCTCGATGAAGTAGTTGATCGCGGCGATGAGCTCGGGGACGTCGTGGTAGACGCCGCGGCGGACTTGCTGGTTGGTGAGGATCGAGAACCAGATCTCGATCATGTTCATCCAGGATGCGCCGGTCGGGGTGAAGTGGAAGTGCACGCGTTGGTGGCGAGCGAGCCAGCGCTTGACCTCTGGGGTGCTGTGGGTTGAGGAGTTGTCGAGCACAACGTGCAGCGGACGGCGTGGGTAGGCGCGCACGAGCGTGTTCAGGAACGCCAGGAACTCTTGGTGGCGGTGTTTGGGGTAGCACGTCCCGGTGACCTCGCCCGTCGCGATCTCCAAGGCCGCGTAGAGGCTTGTTGTGCCGTTGCGCTTGTAGTCGTGGGTCATCCGTGCGGCCTTGCCGGGCTTGATCGGCAGCGTCGCCTGGGTGCGGTCGAGCGCCTGGATCTGGGTCTTCTCGTCGATGCACAGCACTAGAGCGCCTTTTGGTGGGTCCAGGTAAAGCCCGACGACATCGACGACCTTCTCGGCCAGCTGCGGGTCTTTGGAGAACTTAAACGAACGGACCTGGTGCGGTTTGAGCTTGTGATCACGCCAAATCCGGTGCACTGTCGTGGGGGATAGCCCTGTCGCGGCGGCCAGCCGCCGCACGCTCCAGTGCGTACTACCATCCGGCGGGCTCTCCAGCGTCTTGGCGAGAACCCGCTGCACCTCATCATCGTCGATCTGGCGCGGACGCCCCGAGCGCGGCGCGTCAGCCAAGCCCGCCAAGCGACGCTCAAAGAAATTCCGCCGCCACAGCCCGACGGTGGGCAGCGAAACGTGCGTCTCTGAAGCGATCTGCGTGTTAGTCGCACCCTCGGCAGCACGCAAAACGATCCGTGCACGCGTCGCCTGCTGCTGAGGGACCGATGGCCGACGAAGCCACAATTGCAGCTCGCGCTCCTCCGCCTCAGAGAGATCAATCACATCAGCAGCACGCCCCACACCCTCAACGTACCAGAACTACCTTATGATTACAAAGGCACTTCCGGAACACTGCACTAGATGTGCGGCGAACGGTAAGATCGGATGACCGGAGGTTGTTGTGGAACGTGTTGAGTACAGGTTCAGCCGGTCGCCGGTGCACGGGCGTGGCGCCAACGCTTGGTTGATCGCCGCCGCCCTTATCTTGGCGTTACTGTTGCTGCTCGCCGGAGGCATGTACCTGTACGACCACGCGCACCGCGACACGATCGCCAAGGGCGTGAAGATCGACGGCGTCAACGTCGGCGGGTTGAGTGAGGGCGCGGCGTTGCGCAAGATCCAGCGCGATGTCAACGGCCCGCTGAGCCAGCCGGTGACGATCCGCTTCGGAACACGCAGATGGACGCTTGAACCGCACGCGACGGGGCTGACGGTCGACACGCAGAACATGGTCCAACAGGCGCTTCAGGCCAGCCGCGAAGGCTCGATCGTGACGCGCACGTTCCGGGGCCTGTTCGGCGGCAGCGTCAACAAGAACATCCCGCTCGCGGCGAGCTACTCGCATGGGCCGGTGCGCGCGCTCGATGCACGGGTGAGCGCCGAAGTCAGCCGCCCAGCGCGCGATGCCGCGGTGCAGCCGACAGCGAGCGGACTGAACCTCGTATCCGGGCAAGACGGCAGGAATGTCGGCTACCCGCAGTTGGGTGCCGCGATCGACCGCGTGCTCGTCGGCCAGACGGCGAGCCGCACCGTGAGCGTCCCGACCCACTCGGTCAAGCCGGCGGTTACGAGGTCTGAGCTGCCGGCACGCTATCCCGCGTATATCGTGATCGACCGGGCGGCATTCAGGCTGCACTTCTACGAACACCTCAGACTCGCGAGAACCTACGAAATCGCCGTGGGCATGGAAGGGCTCGAAACGCCGGGGGGCCTTCACAAAATCGAATGGAAGCAGGTGAATCCGCCGTGGTACGTGCCTAAAAAAGCCTGGGCGGGGGCGCTCGCGGGGACGGTCGTACCGCCTGGCCCCGCTGACCCGCTGAAGGCCCGCTTCATGTCCTTCGACGGCGGCGCGGGCATCCACGGGATCGACCCGAGCGAGTACGAAACGATCGGTCACGACGCATCGCACGGCTGCGTGCGGATGCGCATCCCCGACGTGATCGACCTCTACAGCAAAACGCCGGTCGGCACACCCGTCTACATCATCTAGGGTCCACGAAGTCCGGGGACGCGGGCGGAACCGCGCTCAGACGCGAGGGCCCGAGCGCTCGCTGCGGCGGCGCTCCCTGTTCTGCTGGCTTTCGCCACGCACCTGCACGAAGATGAACGCGACCATCACGCCGACGATGACCCCGATACCCCCGAACGTGGCGATCAGGCCCACGTCCTTGGAGAACGCGGCGCTGCTGGCGAGCAAAGAGAGCATCGCCGGCAGCCTACCAGCGCGCCGAGCGCGCGTGCCGTAGCCTAGAAGCGGCCGTTGACCGAGAACCCCTGGAGAGGTGCCGGAGCGGTTGAACGGGCGCGACTGGAAATCGCGTAACGGGGGTCGACCTCGTTCGAGGGTTCGAATCCCTCCCTCTCCGTATCCATGGCGCCGTCGCGACCAGACGCGCCCGGTCGCGTTCTACAGCGCCTCATACCGAGTACAACAAAACCCAATCGTCATGGGCGCGCGCGCGTCGGCGCCGCGACGAGGTGGCGGCGCAGAAACTCGACCTGGTCGGCTACGACCGCCTCGAGCTCTGGACCGTCGTAGATGTCAAAGTGATCGACGCCGGGGTAGACACGCAGCTCGCCAAACGGCGCGCGGCGCGCCGCAGCGATCGCCGGTCCAGGCTTGGCGACCTGGTCTGCTTCGCCAACACAGACGAGCCACGGGCAGTGCAGCGAGGCGGCGTGACGGATCGGGCGGTAAGGGCGACCGATAAGCCAGCGGGCGGATGCCCGATCGCGCCAGCGCGAGTCCTCGGCGATCGCGACGACATGACGCCAGCCCGCCTCGCCGTTCGGGGCGTTGACGAACGCGGCCTCGTGCGGCTGGCCCACGACCGGCAGGTGTCGCCCGCGCGATGCCGCCGCCAACATCTTCAGCGTGATCCGGGGCGAGGAGCGGCGTGCCTGGCGCCACATGTCCAGGAATGGAACTTGGCTGATCGCTGCGGCCACGCGACGATCCTCGGCAGCCGCGGCGAGGGCGTTGCCCCCGCCCATCGACGATCCGAACGTGGCCAACCGATGAGCGTCCAGGCCTGGCAGCGAGCGCGCGAATGCGATCGCCGCCCGCCAGTCCTTGAGCTGGCGCGCCGGATCGAACAGGTCCGGCTCGCCGCCGCTGTCGCCGAAGCCGCGATGGTCAAACACCAATGCCGCGACCCCGACGGCCGCGAACCGCTCGGCGAACGCTCCAAGCCCGTCGCGTCGCGTCCCCGACAGGCCGTGGGCCATCACGATGATCGGCTGCGCAGAGGCGCCGGCCGCGGGGCGGTACAGCCAGGCCGCGCACGAGTCGCTGCCTGAGTGAAAGCGGAGGTCTTCGCGGTGCATGCCTATCTAACGGCGCTCGAGGCTGCGATGTGAGGTCGATGCCTCGCTGTCGCCCGTCCGTGCCCGTGTCGCTCAGGCGGGCGACGGGACCCGATGCCGGCTCCGTGGAGCGCGCGGCGAGACGATGTCGCCCCAATCGGCGTCCTCGATCCTCGCCGGCTCGGTGTTCGCAAGGAAATCGCGAAGAGTCGCGGCAAGCCCGTCAGGATCTTCGAGGTGGGGGAAGTGCGCTGCTCGCGGCAAGCTCGCAAAGCAGCTGCCAGGCGTCGCCCGGTGCGCGTCTAGCCCATGGGCGAGCGGAATCGTGTGGTCTTGCTCTCCCCAGACGATCAGCGTGGGCATTCCCGCGAGCAGGTAGAGACGGTCCTCGGCGTTGACCCGCTGCCCCTGCAGATCGATGACCGAGCGCAGCGTGTGCAGGAACGCCTTGCGAGCACCAGGCTGCGCGAGCGGGTCAAGCGCGCGGGCGACCGCCTGCAGGTACACGCCCTGGCTGGCCCCGGATTCGCGCAACCGCTCGCCCAGGGCGCGCAAGCCTGACAGCAGACGGGGGTGGGCCGCGAGCGAGAGCAGCGCCGCGGACCCGGGCACTGTCGCGCTGCGCAGCAGCGGGCTGACCTGGCGCCCAAGACCGCCGCTCGATACGAGCACGAGGCGCTCGGTCCTCTGCGGGAACTGATAGAAGAACTGCATCGCGACGCCGCCGCCGAGCGAGTGTCCGACGATCGTGGCGCGGTCCACGTCCAGCACCGCCAGCAGGTCGCGAATGCTTGTCGCGTGCGCGCCGAGCGAGTAATCGCCGCGCGGCGTCGCCGAGTCGCCGTGGCCGATCAGGTCCGGCGCGATCACCGTGTGGCGGTCGGCCAGGCGCAGCGCCACCGAGCGCCAGTGACGCGAGGAGTTGAGCATGCCGTGGATCAAGACCACCGGAGGTCCGCTACCGGTCATGTGGTAGATCGCACGATGACCATGCAGCTCGACCTGCCAGGCCTCGAAGTCATCGGTGTGGGTTGCCTCTGAGCTCATCCCTTGATTGGAGCTCGCAAGCCTACCCCCCTTGGCAGTCGTCCCCCGGGCCGGACGCCGGTGGATCGGGGCCGTCGCGACCTCTAGACTAGGCCGTCCTGCGCCAGTAGCTCAGCTGGATAGAGCGTCGGTCTACGGAACCGAAGGTCAGGGGTTCGAATCCCTTCTGGCGCGCTCCGCTCCTCGCCGCTTCTCGCCGTTTTTCGCTGCAAACACACCACATGTGCCCAACCGCCCGAAGTCGGCGTTGCCGCCCCTCGCCGCCCCTCGCACTGGCTCTCCCGGCGCTCGTGGTCGCATATTGGTCGCATCGGCATCCGCCGCAGCGAGGTGCTCAACGCGCGGGGAAGTCGCTCCGGTGAGGGCTCGTCTTGCAGCCATCTGCAATCTAGTGCGGACTCGAAACCGGGCTACCGCTTCCTTACCATGGAAGGTCGGCGTGATTCTGACGCGACGAGAATCGCGCGCTATCGAGCCGATTTTGGCTTCGCCATGCCGGATGGGAAGCCCGACGCAATGAGCAGCGGTGAGCGCCAGTGAGCACGGCTGAGCCCCGACGTGTTCCCTCTGAGTTCCCTCGGGTCGAGCCGCGGAAAACGAGACGCTCGACCTTTGGTGCGCTTCCCATCGTGCCTGCTTCACGCGCGAAAGCAGAAGTCCGCAAGGCGGCGGTTGCCCGGCGCGATGCGCCCAACGGGCGACCTCATCTCAGTTGCATCAGTGGGCGGTTTCTACGGAGCAAAATGCGGCTTGGTCCCGGATGACCTCAAGTCAGGCCCAATCTAGCTTGAGGGCATGTTCTCCAAAGGTCCGGCGGCGCAAGCGCGAGCAGTAAACCTCAAACCCCAGCCTTGGCGCTGGAGCCACCCGCGGGTGCTTGTCGAGCACCCGGACGAGGCGACCGGCCTTGCGATCGCCTCCGGCTTGCGCTTCGCCGGCTACGCGGTCGCCGTCTGTCCCGGCCCGCACGGACGCGGGCAGTGCCCGCTCATCGGGCCCGAGGGGTGCGCCCCCGCTCACGATGCCGATCTCGTCGTTTGCTCCCTGGGCTACGAGCACGAGGCGGCCCGAGAGGTCTTACGCGAACTGCGCACCCGCTATCCCGACACGCCGCTACTGGTCGAGGCGCCGTCGGACATAGACGCGGGCCTGCGCGAGCTCTTGGACGGCTGCCACCAGTTGCCAGCACCGGCGACCCCCGAGCAGATCGTGGCCGCCGTGCAGAGCCTGTCCGGGCATGCCGCCGAAGAGGCCCCCACCGGTGCGTAGCCCCTTTCACAGCGAGCAGGAGGCCTTCCGCTTTGTCCTGCTAGTGATACTCGCCCTGCTCCCAATCGTGCTCGCCGCCGCGCTCGGCCCGACGTGGCTCGCTCCCGTTGTGCTTGCGGTCGTACTCGGCTCTCTCGCTGTGCGCGTGGCGCAGCTGCGCATGCGCAAGCTCCGCGGCCTCGAGCTGCCGGTGAAGATGGCCCCCCCGCACCTGGGCTCAGCGGCGGACCGCCGCGTCCTCGTCGTCGCCAACGACACGCTCAGCGAGGAAGCGCTCCTCAGCGAGGTCGAGAGGCTGGCCGCCGTGCCGCGTACGCACGTGCTCCTGCTCGTGCCCGCGCTGATCTCCCCTGGAGCCCGCTTGACCGGCGCGGTCGACAGTCTCTTGGACCAGGCGCGCTTCCGCCTGAAGACGGCCCTCGACAGCGTCGGCCACGACCTCGTCGTTGCGGGCGAGATCTCAGAGGCAGACCCCCTCGAAGCCATCGAGGACACGTTCGCCACCTTCGCGCCGGATGAAGTCATCGTCTCCACTCGCTGGGAGCGGGCCGCGAGCGCGCTCGAGCCGCGGCTCGCGGGTGTCGTGCGTGAGCGGTTCGCCGTGCCCGTTCGTCATCTCGTCTTTGAGCCCGGCTCCGCCGCGCAGGAGCCAGACAAGGACACCGAGGCGAGATATCGGCACGAATTCGGTGAAGCAGCCGCCAGAAAGTTCGGGCTGAAGGCGCTCGCGGGTGTGGGGATCCTGGCCGCAGTGCTGATGTCGATGGTCGCGCTGGTCCTGAGCAGCGAAAGAAACGAAGCACGCACGGCATCCCAGGCCGCGGCCGAGCAGGCCGCCGCGCTACCGCCGGTGGCAAAGGTGGTCGATCTGTCGGTCATCCCGGAATATAAGCGCGGTCCGGAAGGCGAAAAGCACGATGCCTTCACCACGACCGAATTCGCCGTCCGGGCGGGCCAGCCCCAGGAGCTGAGGATCGACAACACCGATAGCGTGCCTCACAGCATCACGGCGCCGGAAGCGGCCGTCAACATCGTCGTGACGCCCGGCACTCACACCTACACGCTGCTCGTAAAGCAGCCGGGAAGGTTTCTTTGGTTTTGCACCTTCCGATGCGACGAATGGGCGATGCAGCACCCGGGCTACATGATGGGCTACATCACCGTCAGCTAGCGCTTGCCCGCCAAGGGCGGAGCTAGCCGTCGCGTACAGCGCCTGGAGGACGAGCTAAACCGCGCGCGCTACGACGAGCACGGTCTCGGACACTTCGGCGTGGAGGCCGCAGGAGGCATCGTGGTACCGCTGATCTTCCGCGGCGCGACCCACGGCGTGCTCCTGGCTCTCGACCGCCTCCGTGACGGGCTGGCGTTCTCGGCCGAGGACGCCGTAGGAGCGAGGGTGCTCTTCGACGTCGCTCAGGCGCAAGGGCACCGGCTCGTCGATCAGCACCCCGAGCACGCCGCGCCCCCGCGGCAGCGTGCCGATCCCGAGCACCCGCCGATGAAAACATTCCCGGGCGTCCCCATCTTGATCGACGGCGAGGCCTTCGGAAACCTCTACCTGACTGAGAAGGCAGGGGGCGCCGACTTCTCCGAGGCTGACGAGCAGGCAGTTGTCATCCTGGCCGAGTACGCGGCCGTCGCGATCGACCATGCACGTCGCTACGCCGGGATAAGCGAACGCCGCGACGGGCGCGCGGGGTGGATCGGCCTGAGCGTCGTACTACCGATTTCCGAGCAGCTAGCTGTGTTGCCGTTGTCTACGCTGGGCCTCTGCGGAGAACTGTCCTGGCCTGGTCAGGCGTGTGGATTCTTCGGCACGGCGCCGCACGGGGAGGCGAACCCTCAGGGTGGTGCCCTTTTCTGGAGTGGAGCTGACCTGCAGCTCGCCGTTGAGGAGCTCGGTCCGCTCGCGTATGCCGAGTAGCCCGAAGCCGCCGCTCTGTGCGTCGGGGTCGAAGCCGTGGCCGTCGTCGCGGACACTGAGGTGTACGGTCGTGGAGTCCTCGTGGATCTCGATCACGATGCGCGTGGCCTGGCGGTGCTTGGTTGCGTTGGTAAGCGCCTCCTGGGTGATCCGGTAGAGCGCGGTCTCCAGCTCGTCCATCAGGCGCGTGGGCTTCAGTCGCTGTTCGTATGCGAGCTCGACGCTGATGTCGATCTCCAGCTCCTCATGGGCGTTGCGCTCGGCGAGCGTCTCGATCGCCGCCTTTACACCGAGTGCGTCCAGTGCTGCTGGGCGCAGGTCGGTGATCAGCGCACGGAGGGTCGCGATCGTCTCTTCGAGCTGCTCGACCGATTCGGCAAACACGGGCTTCGCGGTCGGGGATTGCTCGGTGCGCCCGGCGGCTGCCAGCCCGAGGCGCAATGCGTTCAGGCCCTGAAGCGTCTCGTCGTGAAGCTCGCGTGCCCAGCGGCTGCGCTCGCCCTCGGCGGCGGCGAGCCGCTGGCGGTGACGCTCGGAGGTCACGGACTGGGCGGTCGCCACGGCGCTCGCCGCGCTGGTCGCGAAGGCTTCCAGCAGATGATGGACGATCGCACCGTGGTCTGAGGGGTACACGATCGACTCGTGTCCCTCATCCCAACGAACGCGGAAGTGAGGATGCCCAGGCGTGCCGAGCACCTGCACGATCTCCCCGCGCCGCGAAGGGCTATCGGAGACGCCCTTGACCTCAAGCCAATCACCGGCACGAGCAGCATCTAGATCTTGAACGTGCGATGTCATCGGCCAAGCTCAATCAGATCACGCCCCAGGCGCGCGCGCATCGGCCCTCGGTACCCAGGCACGACGGGGCGAACTACGTCTCGGTCATCTGACGGATCGCGCGGAGGAACCTGCGTAGGTGCTTTAAGTAAGCGCCGGGTGAGATGTCGCTCATCTGGGTAAGCACCGTGTGAGAGCGTTCTCATACTGATGGGCGCACCGAGCCCCGACACGCCGCATACTCATATCGATGACCAATCGCGTGCTCCGCTTCACCCGATCCGAGCGCGGAGTGAATTGGCTCACGGCCCTCGCCTTCTTCAGCTTGTTGATCAGCGATCTTGTAGTGGGCCGCCGCGGGGGCTTTCACAACGTGATGCACCCCGCGACTTTTGGTCGCGTCGCGGCAGACCTCTGCTCGGCAGCGCTTGGTTCAAGCTCTTGAGTACCGTCACGACTCCGCCCCCACCGCCTGCGTCCCGCGGGGCTCTGCCCGGGTCGATACCGCCTGAGCCACCGCGTCGCGCTTGGTGGATGGCAAGGCGCGTCCTGCTCGCGGCGCTCGGGATCGTTCTGGTCACGGGCGCCGCGACCTACGTTGTGGCTCGCAATGAGGTCGGCAAAGTCGTGGAAGCGCTCGGCCAGACCAGGGCGGTCAGGGTCGCGCCGCAGGTGCTCGCTCCCACGAGCAGAGGCGCAGCGCAGACGCTTTTGTTGGTCGGCAATGATCAGCGGCCGCCTCCGAAGGACAACCCCTTCGGCAGCGTGCTGCCGCACTCCAACGAGATGCTGCTCGTGCGGATCGACCCCAGCAAGCCCACGATCTCGATGCTCTCGATCCCGCGCGAGCTGCAGGTCACGTTCGCTGCACCGAGCGGGGAAGTAATCACGAATCGCATCAACTCCGCTTACACCTATGGCGGGGTCGACCTGATGCTCAAGACGATCAAGAGCGTGTTCGGCCTGTCGGTCAACCACGTGTTCATCGTTACGTTCCCGAAGTTCAGGCGCGCGGTAGACGAAATGGGCTGTGTCTATATGACCGTCGATCGTCGCTACTACCACGTCAACGAACCGGGAGGCGAACAGTACTTCGAAATCAATCTGCAGCCGGGCTATCAACGGTTGTGCGGCAAGGAAGCGCTCGAATTCGTGGCCAATCGTCACGAAGACACCTCACTGACCCGCGATGCGCGCGACCAGCGCTTCCTGCTGGAAGTCAAGGCGCAGTATGGTGCGACGCTCTTTGAAAACCGTGAAAAGTTCGAGCGGATCCTAGGCAGAGCCGTCGAAACCGACCTGCATGGCGAAGAAGAAGTGCTCCAGCTCCTTGAGCTCCTGGTCCAATCGGCTGGTAAGCCGGTACGCCAGGTTCCGTTCCATGTCAACCTGCTTCCCACTTTTGACACCGCCACGCCGCAGCAGATCAACGAAGCGGTGCAGTCGTTGTTAACCGGCACCGCTGCGATCCCCAAGCAGAAGCTGAACGTGGCCGTGCACACCACTCGCCCACGCTCTCATGCCCACGGCGCTCCCGGGGTCTCATTGACGCCGACCTCCGACGAAGCTCTCGCGCAGGCGCGCTCGGCCGCACAGCAGCTACCGTTCGCGCTTGAGTATCCCCGGGCGCGCAACGCCTACGCCGAAGCGCAAGCCGACACGTTGCGCCTGTATGACATCCGCGACCAGCAGGGTCATCTTCACCCTAGTTATGTAATCGTCGTCGACCGCGGAGGTCTGGGTGAATCCTATGATGTTCAGGGAAGCACCTGGACTGACCCGCCGCTGCTGGGCGACCCGAGTCAGACCGTCCAGATCGGTTCGCGCACCTACAGCCTGTTTTGTTCGGGGGAACAGATCCGCACGATCGCCTGGCGTGAAGGGGGCGCCGCGTACTGGATCCAGAACACCCTCACCAACGGCGTCCAGCCGCGGGAGATGCTGGCCATGGCCGAGCAGACCGTGCCCGTCGTCAGCCCTCGCCCGGGCGGTGCCCATGTGGTGTCGGCGATCCCGACTCTGCGCGGCTTGCGCCTTCCTGCTCGTAAGCTCGCCGCCAAAAGCCTCGCCGTCCGGCTTGGGACCGCGCTCGGCTTAGTGGGGCTCGGCGCCGTTGCCCTCCTCGGCCTGCTCCTGCTCTTTCGCCAGCGTGAGCTGATCCGCCTGCGTGCGCAGGTCGCACAGGCTATGGCCCTCGAAGCCCGCCAGCGCCCGCTCCTCGCCACCGCCACGGGCCTCCCGGCGCCTGAACTATCAGCACCCGTCATCTACCAGACGCGCAAACGCTGGCCGAGAGCCAAACTGCTCGCCGCCGGCGTGCCGATCGCGGCGACCTTCGTCGTTGTCGCGGTTTATCTCCTACGCGCCGACCCGTTCCCCTCACCTGCGCCAAGCGGCGCCCCCGTACCCGTCGCCGTCTTCGATGCCACCAGCGCCCCAGGCTCGGTCCATCGCATCGCCGAGGAGCTGAAGGCCGATCGCGTCCATCCGGCGCAGATCGGTCACACCGACGCCAAACTCGGCACCGGCGTCCATGTCCTCTACCCGCCCGGCGCCCAGGCACAGGCGCGACGCCTGGCACGGCTCATTCCCAACCTCTCTCCCAACATCGAGCCGATCCAACCGCAAATCCAAAACACCGCTGGCCAGCACAACGAGATCGTCGTCATCTTCGGCTGAGACGAGCGACCGGACACTTGATTGAGAGGAGAATGGAATGGCAGCGACAGCACCCGTGCAGTGGCCGGCTGAGAGAGATCCGCTGCGATACCACACCCTGGCAAAGCAGCTGCACGCTCTGACCGAAGAGGTCCACGCCGCCACGTGCGGGCGCCCGTCCACCACTGATCGCGAGAGCGAACTCCAACAGGGCCCTTGGCGTCCGGAGCGCGGCTGCACGCCGTCCGAGGCGACCATCACGTGTCGTGTATACGGCGCGCGGGCGCGCGAGACGATGCCGCAGAACGCCTGCGAGCACTTCTACCGCTGCGCGGGCTGCGGCGAGATTGTGAAGCTGAAGCCGCGAGACTGGCCAGCCCGGCTTTTTTAGCTCGCTAGCCGCAGCGTGAGGAGGATCACGCCGAGCGCGATCAGTGCGGCACCGGCGATGCGCTGGGCCGACTCGCGCCACCGCGCGCCCAGCCGTGACCCGAGCCGGATACCGGCCTGGGTCACGATGAACGTCTGCACGCCGATGGCGATGACGAGAGGCGCCAGCGGCAGCCGCAGCAGCCCGGCGCTGAACCCGATCGCAAGCTCGTCCAGGCTGATGCTCACGCCGAGCGCGACCGCAGCGTAGACGCCGCGTTGGGTCATCGACAGCAGCCGCTCGCCCTCGTCATCCTCGTCGCCTTCAACGAGAAGCATGTAGGTGCCGAGCGCGACGAGCAGGCCGGACGCGACGTAGTCGGCGGCACTTCCGATCGTGGCTCCGAGCGGCGCGCCGACCGCCACGCCGATCAAGGGCATGATCGTCTCGAAGGCCGTGAACAGTAGTGCGACACGCGTCCGGTGATCAGCCGGCAGCCCGGCGATCCCCAGCGCCATCGCGACGCCGAACGTGTCGAGGCCAAGCGGGAGGACGATCGCGATGAGCTTGAGCGCGTCGGCCATGGGCGGAGCCTATGCACAGCTGATTCTCCCTTGGCCTCGTTAGCTTCCGGCTACCTCGTGCACCGCGGTGAGACGGGCAGCAAGCACGAAACCCCCGCGTTTTCGGCATCACAGGTCGACAAAATTGCGGCAAAGCAGCGGTACCGACAGTGTTCCGGACTTCCGCGCTGAGACGGACGTCGGACCGTTGGCCGGCTGGCACGCAGGCCCGGATGCTACGCCACCATCAGTCGCCTATGCGCGGATGCTCTACAGTGGCTCAAACAGCACATAACCCCACCGTCTCAGGCGTGGAGGGCCTGCCGCGCCAGTGGGTGTGGGGAGGCCCCGGGGGGGATAAGCCGAGCTTTGAAAGGCCACTTGTGATGGGTGTGGGTCCGAGTGGAGATGTGATGACGACGGAGGTATTCCGTCGCGTGCGCCGCTTCTTCCGGGCGTGCATACAACCGTTCGGCTACCTCGCATTTGTACTCGCGCTGGCCGTCCTCTCGGCATCAGCGGCGCTCCTCGGCAACGAGCACGAGCTGGGGTTCTTCAGCGGACGCCTCAGCGAGACGATCCGCCGCTATCCGGAGGTCACGCGCCGAGGGGTGCAGATGGCCTGGCTAACCTGGGCGGTGCTTTTTATCCTCGCCGTGAGCCCGCTATCTCCTACCCACTGGGATGAGGTCGGACTCGGGATCCTCGCACTGGCCGTGCTCTGGCGACGAACCGCGCGGTCAAGGAGGTCGATGTAGGGGGGCGGAGTCCGCTGGCTGCAAAGGACCCCGGCTCGCAATCGAGAACTATCGGGGCCACACGGCCCGAGGGCTCGAGGAGTCCACCCGCCAAGAGTTCGAGATAAGCTTCCGGCCGCACATCCGTCGGGGGAATTCCTGCATGAAACCTGTCAGCGAGTACGGGAGTTGCAGTAATCGGCGCGCTTTCATCGGCGCGGGCGCCTTGCCACGGACACTGTGATCACCCGCGAGGCGCCCCCACCGGGCAGCCATGGCGCGGCTTTTAGGGTCACGCGGGTGAGCACAGTCGCTCGCGTGATGGTTGGCTGATGTGCCTCCGCGACCTCGACCTGGAGGTCGTATAGGTGGCGTCCGAGTTCGTATGAGGGGCCGACTCGCATCCCCCTTTCGTAGGTCAGCACGTGCACGCCCGCTCGCCGCAGCGAATACTTGACCAGCGGCTCCAGCGGCAGTGCGGCGAGCCCTTGCTGCGTGAGCAGGACCGTCCTGCCGGGCCTCACCGCGCGATCGAGGCGGGCGGTGATCCTGCGCAGGGGCCGAAACTCGGGTTGGTGAGCGTCGGGGGGCTCAGCGGTCGCGACCGCAAGCGCGAATCCAGTGAGCGCGCCCATTGCCGCGAGCGGCCACCACCGGCCCCCCGCCGGCGTCAGCAAGGTTAAGTGCCCCGGTGACCGCCCTCGCCTTCGCGCCGTCGCCCAGCCGTGTACCAGCACCGCGCCGGACCACGGCAGCAGCAGCCAGACCCACATCCCGACCAGCGACCCCCACCAGAGCGTGTAGCCGAGCGAATCGACGGCGCGCACTGGCGTCGCGCTTGCCTGCCCGGCGAGCGACACGCACAAAAGAGCGCCGATCACACCTCCAGCGACCAGGTCGCCCCGACGCGCGGGGATGGCGGCTAACGTCATCACGGCCAAGGCGCTAAGGACGATCGTGGCCGAGATAGAAGAGAGGGCGCCGGGCGCGGCCCAGACGTCATGCAGGCGCGTGTCTCCGTAGTCGCCGCCGCTGACGAAGCCAACCTGGCGTCCACCGGGGTCCTGAACCTCCAGTTCAGGCGCTCTCAGCCAGCGCGGCGGAACGCCCACAGCGCGCACGAGTACACGCCAGCCAACGCTCGCGCCCTCGGTCTTTCCTCGCGCGCCAGCGGCAGAGGCGAGCGCGCTCAGGTTCCCCGGGGAATGCGTCACCTCGTCCACGAGCGGGGCGCTCCAGCAGATCAGCGCCACCAGTGACGCCACGAGCGCCGGGAGCCATAGCCCACCGCGGCGCTGCTCTCCGCGCCCCGTGCGCGCACCCGCATCGCCCCCTCGATGGACGCGGGAGACGAGCAGACCGATCAGCCCAACGCCAAGTAGACCGAGCGCAGGTACCACATAGGCGAGATGACACTGGATCACGAAGCTCGCAACTAGCACCGCCAGCGGCAGCAGCCATCGTTGGCCGCATGCCAGCGACCAGCACGTGAAGCTCAAAAGCACGAGTGCGAACAGGCCCGCCGCTGGGTTCCAGATGCCATGCAAGGCTTCGCTGCCAAGCGAGTGAGACATCAGTGCGATCGCTATGGCCGCGGCAAACATCAGCGGCTTTCCTCCCCTCCTGCGCGCGAGCGCGACGCTTGCAAGGATCGCCGCGGTGTTGAATGCGGTCATCGTCAGCGTGAGCGCTGCGGGACCACCAAACCGCGCAGGCAGCGCGAGCAGCCAGTACAGCATCGGCCCCGGGTCATATACCCGGTGGCCCGCTACCCCCGACGCCATCGAGTACTGGCCCAGCAGAGGGGTGTGCGACGTAAAGACCTCGGACGCGCTAGTGGCGATCGTCCCCTGATCGGCCACCGGCAGCCACCCGTTGGCGAGGGCGCGGGCCCCGGCGACGATCACCGGTATGGCTGCGCCAGCCCCGGCCAAGACGGTCGGGGCATGGCGCGAACCAAGAGTCGCCTCGGAAAGCCCGCGACGAGCTTCAGTTGATCGAACGACCGCGCACGAAGGAGCCGCGCTCACAGGCGGTCACCGGACCACATCATGCCCGATGTCCACAGTCCATCGCGCGGTGGCATCAGTACTTAACTCACCGGGACAGCGCACTAGACTTGCCGGCAAGCGGTCAGGGAGCGCGCATGTGGGCCGCGAACCGTTGCGTTAGCGAGTAAGGGGGAGCGAGATCCACGCCGTCGGGGTTACTCAGGAACCCTTCGCTGGAGCCGGGCACGTGAGTATGCCCATACTGCCAGACGATCCTGTTGGTGTGTGGATCGACCACGATCACGCGATCGTTCCTGTCGTCATTGGCGAGGATGTCACCGTTGAGCAGTGGCAGCGCAAGCGAGGGCTGGTCCAGCATGTGCGCACCCGTAGGTTCGTAGCGCCACAGCAACCGGCCGCCGATCGTGAAAGTCTCAAGCGCACCGGGGTTGGTGTACTCGGCCGACAGGAAGACTCCGGGGCGGACTTCGTTGGTGTCAGATGGGTAAGTGAAGCCCGGAGGGTGTGTCGAGGCCACCTCGCGACCAGTGGACGTGAGCAGATCGAGCCAGTCGCCGTTTATCTCAGTGATCGCGGTGTCACCGGTTGACGTTGGGAACGCTCCGTTAGGACTGCCGTAAGTGACACCGCGGCCATGTTCGCAGTCGCCGGTCACGCCGAGCTGGCGCAACGGACGGTGAGCGGGCGGGCCGATCACGAGCAGACGACAGTTCTTGATATCAGCCGCGAGCAGTTCTCCGGATGGCGTCAGCATCGCGTCGTCGGGATTGTCCAGATAGTTAGGCGCAGAGCCAGGCACGCCAGGGTGACCATAGCGGTAGACGATGCGGTGGCTGGCGACGTCGATCACGCTGATCGCGAAGTCGGTCTCCTGCGTGGCGACGATCTCGTGCCCGTCGGGCGAGAAGAAGGCATCGTCTGGCAGTAGAAAGGTCTGTCCGGGGGCCAGATCGCCGTGTTCGGGAAAGCGCCACAGCACGTGTCCCTGCGGGCTGACCTCCAGCAGCCGGTTGTTATCGCGGTCGGCGATCAAGATAGGCCCCGGCAGCACGTTGGGGTCTGATCCCGGCCACAAATTGCCACGGGCGTCCGTGGCGCGTCGGCGTGGGCCGGCCGCGCGCCTGGTGTGCGCCGGCGGCATTCCCGGGTGAATGCCACGATCTGCGTGCGCTGGGTTTGCGTGGCCACCTGTCATGCTGAGGATGCCGATGATCGCTGCCGAAATCACCAGCGCACCGAGCGCTCTCGCGCGGCGCCGTACGGCTGCCCACAGAAGCGCGGTGCTCAGCCGGGCTCGCATCGGCCAAGCATCCAAACGGCGGTTAAAGAGCTGCTGTATCGACGATGACAACACACATATCGACGCCTCGAACCAATCGCCCTCCAACGCGGCCCACAGCTAAGGCTCAGCGAGTAGCGTCGCTGTGCCAGGAACGTTCCCGAGCGTGCTCATTCGGCGCAGTGCATCGGACGTGTGCTTCAGATATCCGTCGAGGAAGGCTGCAGTGACTTGCTCGACGATCGTGAGTTGTGGTTGTTGGTCGGTATAGGGCGGCAGATGTTCACCCCCGAGCAGATCAAGTCGGTACTTCGGTCGCTTTGCGACGTTGAAGAATTCATCGGTGAGGCTCGGGGGGTTGACCGTGTCGGCGGTGCCTTGCGTGGCCAAAAGAGGCGGACTACCGCGAGGGAAGGTAAAGCCGCCGACGCCCGGCATCTCAGCCCCAGACAGGATGATCGCGGCGCTGACCCTAGGGTCGCGGAAGTAGCGGTTGTAGGCCACCGCGAGCGCCGTGTCTCCTCCATCGGAGTGGCCCGCCACCGCGATGCGCGCCGGGTCGATGAGCCCTGCCAAGGGTCCGGAGCTGGCGGCGCTCGCTGCTAGCAGGCGTGAGATGACAAAACGCATGTCGCCGGGCTGGTTTGGCAGGTCCGACTCGTCCGGCCCACCTAGAGCGTTTTCGTTCTCAAGGGGAAACACCGGCGCCGCGACGACATAACCTGCCCGGGCCCAGGCCTGGAGCAAGCCTGCATACGGTCCCGGGGTAAGCGCGAAGCCGTGGCCGAACACGACTAACGGGAAGGGACCGTCCGCATGCGCTGGCGGCGCGTCGGGGACGTCGGTCGGCGAGGGCGCTCCGAGCGCCGGGTAGCGAACGTAGGTGACAAGGGTTCGCGGTTCGCTGCTCCCATCTGGGAGCCGAACCGTGCGAGTGGCATCGACCAGCCGCAGCACGCGAACTCCAACCGCAAACGAGGCAGGTGGCTTTGCGGCCGGACCGCGCCGGTCGTTTCGGCTGCGTTGCGAGCTCGTCGTGTGGTGACGCCCCGCCTCGTCGCCCTGCGCGATGATCAGCCCGACCACCGTAGCCACGAGCGCAAGAAGTCCGATCGCCAGTGTTCTTCGGCGCACAGTCCGGCGTCGAGAAGTGCGCTCGGACGCGCGAGCCTGTCGATCTTGGCCTCGCTGCCTTTTCGGCTCGGAAGGTGGGGGTCTTGCTCGCAAGAAATCTCGCGACAGCGTTAGCGTTAGAAAGCTCTCACGGTTAGAAAACCCTTACGGTGAGCGAAGTTTCATCATGTCTTTAGGGTGGATTGTCGTCCAGGCTGATAGTACAACATCATCCAAGCGTCAAATAAACATAGTTCTTGCAACAGAGTTATAACCCTGCCCCGGTCCGTCGAAACGGCAGTTGAAGCAGCTGTAGGTAAGCACCAGGCCCACCCAGCCTCGCTGCGCTCCAAGAACTGGGATAGACACGTCGACGATATCGAGCAGACGGCAACCAGTCCTGGATTCCAGGCGCTCCGTGACCTTATCCTACAGCATGCGCGGTTGTCCTCCGACGACACGCTATTGGACATCGGCGCCGGAACCGGCCTGCTCTCACTGGCCGCCGCGCCGCACGTCGCACGCGTCATTGCCCTCGACCAGTCCCCAGCGATGTGCCGGCATCTGGAGAGCAACTTCACCCGCTTTCAAATCACAAACGCCCAGATCCTCCAGAACACCACTACGGCTCTCCAGCTTGCCGACGGAACGGTCGACGTAGCCCTCTCGAACTACTGCTTCCACCATCTCTGCGACGCCGATAAGCGTCGCGCACTAGCTGAGATCTTGCGTGTGCTGCGTCCCGGCGGCAGGTTAGTCTTCGCTGACATGATGTTTCGGATCGGCATCACTAATCGTCGTGACCGGTCCGTGATCGCGCTGATCGTTAAGCGGATGATGCGTCACGGACCTGCCGGATTGTTCCGGGTACTGAAGAACGCCGCCCGTATCGTGATTGGGCCCAGGGAGCATCCGGCCAGAGCCGAATGGTGGCATGAGGCTCTGCTCGCTGTCGGGTTTGTCGAAGTTAGCGTGCGCGCGCTCGAGCACGAGGGCGGAATTGCGGTCGCCCGGAAGCCTGGACTTCTCTGACCTCCGACACGCAGGGCTCGCGCGACCGGACTTACGAAGTCACAGATCGGCCCGGCAGCGGCTCTCAGTGGTGGTGCGCGAACGCACCGGGGGCTGTCCACGCAGCAAACTGAGGGATCAGGAGCACTGCCAGCACGAGCCCGGCCACACACATACCCGCCACAGCCATCCAGCGTCCGATCCCACCAGGCGCGAGGCCGTCCAGCTTGGAACGATCACGGCTGGCGGCGCCAAGCGACACGGGCATCGCCCGAAGATGACCTAGCACATGCAGGCCGGCGAAGATCAGCCACACAACGAAGCTCGCCTTGTGGACGAACACCCACGAACCGCGGTGTGCGGGGCCTTGGAAAAGCAGCACCGCCCCGCTTGCGAACACGACGACGGTCGAAAGCACGACGATCGGCGCGATCAACCGCAACGACAACAAGGGCGGCCCCTTGCGCCGGTACGCTGAGTCAGCGCTGTAGTAGCGGACGAAACGGTAGCCGGTGCTCGCCATCTTCAGCGCCACAGGACCGATCAGCAACAGCCCGACGAATAGGTGCACAGAGATCAGCTGCGACTTGCGCAGAATCGTGACGCCGATCACCGCGAGCAGCAGCACCAACACAAGGCCGGTCATCGCGGTGAGTTGCTCGTTGCCGTCCGTGCCGCCCCCCAGGATCAGCGCACCAACGCGCCTCCTGACACGTCTGGCAGAGACCGCTAGCCGAGGCTCCCCCTTTCCGGGCGCTCCCAGATCGGAAGGGCGCGTTGTCACCAAGCGAGCATCAGACGGTCAGCTAATGACTCTCTAAGCAGCTGATGAGAACTCTCCACACTTACTCGGCTTCCCGCGATGATCTCTTGGCGCGGATGCTGCCCAAAGTCGACGGACCGGAGTGGTCAGTGAACGTTTGTCTGCTCCGGCAGATGCTAAATCGGCGCCAGCACCTGTCTCAGCCTTCCCGCGACGTGCTATTGGAACCGGATGACGGCGAGTTCTTCGCCGTCTGGCAATGATGAGCGCGTTGCGGCATAGCTTCCTCGCGCCTGTGAGCATTCTCACCTCGCGCATACCCCGTCCTTAGCCCCGAGAAGCAGGCTGATATGTTTTCAGGAAGGCACGCCGCGCTTGCCTTCTGTCCTCTTGCCGCTCTCCTCGTCGCATGCGGATCCGGGAGTTCGGGTGGGAGCACTCATCAGGCGCAGAGATTGGCGCCGTCACGGGTGGCGAGTGAGCCAGCCACTGGATCGAGTGGAGCTCAGACTGCAGCGAGCGCTCCGCCGCGAGCCATCGCTGGCGCGATCTCCGTTGCCAAGCGTATCTATTGAAACGAGATCAATGGCCCCCGTGTACACGGCGACGCCCGGTTGATTGCCGGTTACCAGACGCTACTGGGCGATCTGAGCCGCGGCGAGCTTGCCGCCGCGCAGGCCGAGGCATTCCACCAGATGACAAGCCACCGCACTGAGCACATCACGCGGGTGAGCTTTAAACGTGGGCGACGTATGCTCATCAACGCCGTCTGGAACGGCAACGGCTCGTTTGTAGTCGCGCCACTGGGGCAAGGGCTCGATATCAGTGGACGAAGACTCGGCACGCTGCTGGTGTGCGTCCAAGATGTGATCGGCTACGTGAAACTCGTTCACATCTACACGGGGGCGCAAGTGGTGGTACGCGGAGCCTCGGGCCAGGTGCGCGCATCGCTGGCCGCGGCTGTCGATACTCCTCTACCGAGCTCGGGATACGTCACGATCTCCGCACGACGCTACGTCGCGGGGTCGTTCCACCTACTCGGCTGGGGCGGGGAATCCCTGACTGTGTGGGTACTCCAGCCGGCGTAAACGTCGGTGTGACCGACGCTCGCCAGCACGTGGAGCTGGGCGTGTGGGGTGCTCGTCTCTTGCGGTTCGGTCGATCCCAGCGAGCTGGCAAGATGCCGGACGCAATGTCCTCGCGACGGACCGCAGCCTATCGACGGACGATCCTGCGCCGCCGAGTGACCGCGTTGATGGTGCTGGCCGCGGTTATTGCGGTCCCGGCCGTAGCGGGCAGCCAAGTCGGCGCGGGGGGCGGTTCACCCTCCCCTCGCGGGCGGGGCCTCGGGGACACGCGAACCGCGCGAACATCCGATGCTCGTGCTCAGCGATCTGGTTTGAGCTCGAACCTGCAACCCGGATCGGATCCCAGCGTCCTGCCCGGTCCGCTGCTGATCGCCGATCGTGACAACAATCGCCTGCTCGAGGTTAGCCCCCATGGCAACGTGCTGTGGCGGTTCCCAGAACCAGGGGACCTAGCCGCGGGACGGGCGGCAGATAGTCGCGACCCAGGAGGACGACTTTGCGATCAGTGTGATCGACGTCTCAGGCCACCGCATCGCCTACCGCTACGGCCACCCCGGCGTGCCTGGCTCTGAACCAGACTATGTCTACAACCCCGATGACGCGATGCTGACTCCCTCGGGGGAGCTCGTTTCAGCAGACATCAAGAACTGCCGGGTGCTGGTGATCCGCCCGCCCGCTCATCGCCCGCTGCGTCAGCTCGGAATCACTGGCGATTGCGAACACCAGCCCGGCCTCGCGTTCGGCAGCCCCAACGGCGCGTTCCCGATGAGCAACGGCGATACGGCGATCAGCGAGATCAATGAAGACTGGCTCGATGTGGTCAGTCCGGCCGGCAGGCTGCTCTATGCCATTCACCCGCCGGGCTTCAGCTATCCCTCGGATACCAACGAGGTCCGCCCAGGGCTTTTCCTTTCCGCCGACTACACCGAACCCGGCGCGCTGGAGACGTTCACAGCGAATGGCCGCCTGGTCTGGCGTTACGAACCGAACGGCTCGGCTGCGCTTGATCAGCCGTCGTTGGCGCTCCCGCTGCCCAACGGCGATATCCTCGCCAACGACGACAAGAACGATCGCGTGATCGTTGTAGATCCCCGCACTGACACGATCGTTTGGCAGTACGGGCACACCCACGTCCCGGGCTCGGGCGAAGGCTTTCTGAGCAATCCCGACGGCGTGGATCTCGCGCCGCCGTACTCGCTGGTAGGCCGCTTCGCCGCGAGCATGCGTGCACCCTGAAGCGGCCCGGCAGACCCCGCTCCAGAGGATCTTGCGCTAGCGCCAAGCCGGCGCCAGCACCAGGACGGAGGCGACGGTGCCGCGCGCGCTGAGACCCCCCGGCAAGCTAGACTGGTCCACCCACGAGCAGCGCCGAGGCATCCGACAGCCCCACCGGCGGCGCTCCCGCGCTAAACACGCTTCTGGCGTTGGGGTCGATCGCGAACATCCCCCTTCTGGGAGCCCAGGGCGGCCAGGGCCGCGTGCCCGGACGGAGTCCGACTTCAAGCTGGCACAGACCGTGGCTTTACCCTTGCCAGGGCGGGTTCGCAAGGATGGCATCCTGCCATGACCCCACAGCGCGTTCAACGGCCGAGGTAGACGCCGGTGAGAAACAGGAGCGCCCATGCGACGCTGATCGCGAGCAGCGTTCTATCGCGGAGGATCAACTCCTCAGGCGCCTGACCGGCGCCTTTGCCGATCAGGATCGTGTAGCGAGCGAACCAGAGCAGGAAGGGAACGATCGAGAGGACGTACCAAAGCAGGTGCGAGGGCCGGGTGAACACCCAGGAGATATAGGCGATGCTCGCGATCGTTACCGCCGCGGCTAGAGTCAGACGCAAAGCCCTGCCCGAGTAGCGCCGCAACGTCGCGCGCGACATCTTAGAGCCTGCGTTCTCGCGCAACTCGGAATAGCGCTTGGCGGTCACGAGGAAAATCGCAGCGCATGCCGTGACGATGACGAACCAGCGCGACAGGTAGATGTCGGTGGCGACGCCTCCGGCCAGCGCGCGCAACACGAACCCGGCTGCGATCGCGAGAATGTCAGCGACAACGATGCGACGCCACAGCAGCGAGTAGCTCACGGTTAGGGCCAAGTACGCAGCACCGATGAAGCCCAAGCCGGGAGCGATCGTGCTGGCCAGGGCCATACCCAACAGTCCCATGATCGAGGCCGCGCGAAGGGCGGCGCGGGACGACAGTTCGCCCGCTGCGACCGGGCGTGTGCGCTTGAGCCGATGCTGGCGATCCTGCTCGCGATCACGCACGTCGTTGACTAGATACGTGCTGCTCGACAACAGACACAACGCGAGGAACGCACCCGCGACCCGCAGGGCGATTTCGGGGCGGTCTACCACGCCGGCAGCGACCGGTGCTGCCACGACGAGCAGGTTCTTGCTCCACTGGAGTGGACGGCAGGCCCGCAGCAGAGCTCCAGCGGACACGCGTGCCGAGCGCCGTGGCTCGAAGCGCGCCTGTGAGCGACCCCGGAGCAGCGCACGCTTCGCGGGGCTGAGCGGAGCCGGCTCGCTACTCGCTGTCGCAAGCGGGCGGATGCCTAACCCTCGTATCAATGCTCTTCTCAAGAGTGATTTCACCCCGATCCTGAGATGTGAGGCATGGAAACCTCAGTGAAGCCGCTTGCGCTGATGTTGGGTGCACTAGCGCGAGTAGACCGCGAAGAAGTCGCGATCATCGGGCGAGAGATACCTGGTGTCTGGCCGGTTCATGCCGGACAGCAGATTCACCGGTGCCTCCGCACCGGGAGCACCGTATGTGATGAAGCTCACCCAGTAGGAATTGATGTCGAGCTCCATCGCCCGAACGGCACCCGCATGGGCGAGCGTGTCGGCCAGGCTGCTGACGCTCTGATCTTCTCCCGCGGCATAGATCAGGTTTCCGTAGCGGTCAACGCCGATCCCTGAGCGCCACACGAGGATCGCGTTGCCGACCGTCGCACCCCATTCGCCGTTGTTGGGGTTTGGGGTGGGGTGTCCCCTCTCGACGATCAGCGGCAGGTTCTGACGAGCGAACGTAACCGAGCTGGGTGCCCGCGCGCCGTACTGCCAGTTGATCACGTCGACTCGACCGTCGCGATAGCCCACCACCGTGGCCATGCCGTTTTGCATGGTGGCGTAGGTATGACCGCCAAGGACGAACCCGCCGCGCGAGTCGCTGAGCTTGAAGCCGCTGTTGAACGTCGCGAGCAGCTTGCCTCGGCTCGCTGGCGGAACGTCCATCGAACCACGTGGGATCGGCACCGAGGGCTGTTCGCGGCCGGGGTCGAGCGTGAGCCTGGTCCGCTTGGTGTCGATCCATGCCAGTCCCGCAACAACGCGCGGATATTCAGGTTGGTTGCGCAGCGTGGTGACCAGCAGAGGCGCGTCGGTGCCCAGTCCGGGCCGCGTCGCGTGCCAGATCCCCTCGCCGGGGAGCGCGGGGCGGATCAACGGGGCAACACGGTGGGGGTGGCTCGCAGCGGCCAGCCGTTGTGCCCGCAGTCGTTGCGCCCGCGCGGCCGCTTCGTAGCCGACTTGGGGCAGCGTTCGCAAGGCGGGACCCCCCTTACTTGGTGCGGTCAACGAGTAATAGATCGACTCGACCTGCGCCACAAGCCGCGCGCCGCCGTGATCGCGTAGCCACTCGACCGAGCGAATGCCCAGGCTCGAGTTGGACGGTGCGGCCATCGTCTGCACATAGGACAAGCCGGCCGGGAGCAGGGCCAGAACAGCGGCGACGAGCGCGATCCGCCGGATCCGCCGCAGTCCCTCTCCCCTGGTGCGCTCTCGCGGACGGTTCTCTGGAGCAGCCATGGGAGGTGCGCTTGTCGGCTCGCAAATCGACACCTAATTCACTTCAGGTAGCTGGTGAAGCACGATGCTGCCAGTGTCAGGACACTTGTTAAGTGCTCGCTAAGCGTATGATGAGAGTCCTCATGATTTCCCGTCGCGGCTTCGTCATAACGCATGTCAAGTGTGCGCTTGAGGGGCCAGGCTCAGCTCTCACTCTCAGCGCGGGCTGTCACGGTGGAAGCATTCTCATCGGCAGATTAAGTCCCGTTTATGAATCAACGCGATGTTGGGTTTGTGCAAAGCCACCCATGCCAGCGAGCATCGCTTGCACCACCGATTCGTATTCGTGCTGAGCACAGAGCGCCCGAGCGCTGACAGATGCGCCCGAGATGACGCTGACACCGCTAACGATCGCCGCCATACTCGCTGCCGCGGCGCTGGGCGGCTGCGCAAGCCAGTCGAATACCGCCCAGAAAGCTCGCGGCCGGGCGTCTGTCGGCGGGCATGGGAGCCATGAGGCCGCGGCCACGACAACTAGTGCCGCCTCGAGCGCCCCGATCGTCGACGAACCTGGCCAGCCGGGACCGACATGGAAGCAGGTCGCGACCGTCGGCGGCCAGCCTGCAGCGTGGATCGCTCGGCGATCCGGTGTGACGCTGCTGCGCTTTGACCAGCAGCTCGTGCACCTGGCTCTGCACGCGGGGTCGAGCGAACCCGGAGGTCATGGCTGGACCTATGGAGACCGAATCGGCGCGCGTGAGATACACCGGGTAGTGGCCGCGTTCAACGGTGGCTTCAAGCTCAGCTATGGCTCAGTCGGATACGTGGCGGACGATCGTACTGGGATTCGGCTCAAGCGCGGATTGGGCTCGATCGTGACCTACCAGAACGGCACGACTGAAATCGGGGCATGGCACGAGGGCATTCCGGTCGTTGCGCTCAAGGTCGCCTCGGTGCTGCAGAACCTGCAGCTGCTCGTGGATCGCGCCGTGGTCGCGCCCAATGTCGAACAGTGCATCCAGGCGTGCTGGGGGCACACGCTGGGAGGCGGGCCCGAAGTGGCTGGCTCGGCGCTTGGGATCACCGCTGACGGTCAGCTCGTGTGGGCCGGCGGCGAGCAGCTGTCACCGGCCACGATCGCGCGGGCACTGGTCGCCGCGGGCGCCGTGCACGCGGTCGAGCTTGACATCAACCCGGAGTGGGTCGCGGGCTACCTATACATGCATCACCGGGGCGGACCGACCGGCGCGCCCGTCGTGCCCGGCCAGTTTGGAATCCCTGGTCGATTTCTCACGCCTTATGGCCGCGACTTCTTCACGATCCTCGCCAACTGACATCGCAGGAACAAACGGCTTGCAGTCGCCCACGGCTCACTGGTGCCGGAAGAGCGTCGCCGCCTTCAACGGGCGCCGAACTGAGGCGTGAAGTCGGGCGCTGATTCACTTCTATTCGCCCGGCATGAGGATTCTCACCATTGCTTTAGCAGCTTATTATCAAAGATCAGCAGACTCACATTGACTGTGTCCCATCTCGCATCGACGAAACGATGAACGGTGTGTTGCCAACGCGGGACACACCTCGACGGGGCGCGCGACCCGACAGGGAACTCGAGCGCCGCCATCTGTGGGTGGATATCGGTCTGGGACTGTTGGCGGCGGCGGCGGTGCTACTGCTCGCGCCGGGCTTGGCCGTAGTCGTGATCGTTGCGCTGCCCTTAGTGATTATTGGCTTCAGCTCAGTCGGGGTGGAACGACTACGATTGCGAAGGAGAATTCGATGACTTCCAACCTAACGTGGCTTCACGTCCACTCGCTGGCGCTCACGCAGCGGATGAGGTTTCGCTCATATAGAGCGGCGGCGCTGGCTGTGATCGCGATGACAATAGTGCCCACCATGACCGCGCTTGCGAGCAGCGCGTCCGCACGGCCGGCTACCAGGTCCGAGCGGTCGGGACTCCTGGCGGCGTACAGAGCCAACGACGGCAGCACCGCCGGGGTGCGTGGTGTCTTCGTGTCGCGCTCAAATTCGAGTCTTGGCGTCGTGTGCGTACGCACGCCCGAAGCGGACACTAAGGCTTTTGTTTTTGGTCGCGGGCACGGCTCATGGCGGTACCTGACCAGCGGCTCTCCCGGCCGCGCTGGTAACGCGGCCGATCGTAGCCTTGAGCGCGCGTGCTGAGGCCGACAGACTGCCCACAGCAGGGATGAACACCTCGGTGTCGGTGTTACCCGCTAGCAGCAGTCCCTAATGCACCTCGGCGTGCAGAAGGACCGTACCAACATGTCAGCCCGGAAAAGAATTGCGCGCGTGGCCCATCGCCGTTGGGCAGTCGTGCTCGCGGCCTTGGCAGCCGCCGCGGTCGGCCCAGCGGCATACGGATGGTTCGACGCCAGCGTCGACGCATCACCCGCGTCCCCTGTGCGCGCCGCGACACCACCAGAGGGAACCGTCCACTCGACTGGCGCCCTAACGCCGGCGGCTTCGGCGACGGTGGAAGTGACGCCGAAGCCTTCCGGGCGCCACTGGACGGCGGTGGCAGATGTGAACGGACGACCGGCAGCGTGGGAATCCAGACGCGCTGGGGTCGTCCTCATGCGTCTAAATCAGCAGCTATTGCACCTTGACCTGCATGCCGGCTCAAGCGACGGCGGCACGACAGGTTGGACATACGGGGACAGCGTCACCTCCCAAGAGGCTTCCCGCCTTGTTGCAGCAATCAACGGCGGATTCCGGCTGTCTTACACCAACGTCGGCTTCATGTCCGGCGGCCACGTCGCCGTGCCGCTAAAGCATGGGCTCGCATCACTCGTTACCTATTCCGACGGCACCAGCGACATCGGCGCCTGGAACGCCGGCGTGCCAAGCAGCGGCAAGACCGTCTTTTCCGTACTGCAAAACCAACGGCTTCTCGTCGATCATGGCGTCGCCGCAGCGACCGTCTCGCACTGCGTTCTTAAATGCTGGGGCGGCACCGTCGGATTGGCTACGACCGTTGCGCGATCGGGACTTGGAATCACCGCCAACGGACAACTCGTGTGGGCCGCGGGCGAGCATCTTTCACCCAGCGCCCTCGCCGCCGCCCTGATCAACGCCGGTGCGGTTCGAGCGATCGAGCTCGACATCAACCCCGCATGGGTCGCCGGCTACCTCTATGTACATCATCCCGGTGGTCTAGCGCCCGTGCGTTTGGTATCTGGTCAACGCGGGATTGAAGGCAAGTTTCTCAAGCCCTACAGCCGCGACTTCCTCGCAATCGTCGCGGACTGAAGCAACTCGCACGCGGCAAACGCATCGATCGCCCGGCGGCAGCTGCGTCGGCAAGTCTGTGGTGGTCGCGTTCGTTCTGGTCGGCATAGGCTGGTGAGGGGCGGGCTATTCCAAGGGCAGGGCGGATAACGTACGCGCCACGGCGGCCAGGGAGGTGGTAGACGCCACCTTTTCTACTGCTCTCGGGCCCACGGTCGGCATGTCGGCACCCTTCGTCTCGCGGCGCGGCCAGGTTGGGGAACGTTTTCGACCCGCGCTAGGTGCCGTCAGGCGCCGAGCGACCCGAGGATCTCGCCCCGCTGAGAGCACTCTCACCTCGACTATAGCCTGCGCTTATTAACCATTCAGGTCGCAGTTACGGAGGGGACTCACGATGGAGACATGCCAGATCGTCCCCGAAAGACGCGCGCCACACACGCAGCTCCTGGCGCTAGCGACCGCACAGCGAGCGCCCGCAATGCGGCGATGCGCAGGCTCTCACGCGCGAACCGGTGGCTGCTCGTCGGGACCGCCACGCTGACCGGCGTGTTCGCGGCGGTGGCGGCGGGTGCGGTCCCCGGCAAAAATGTCGGGAGCGCGACGACCGGGAGGGCCTCACAGAAGGCCGCACCGGCGTCCACGGGAAGCGGGCGCGCCGGCGAAGGCTCGGGCGCGGGCGAAGGCTCCACCCTGCAGGCGCCAGCGCAGGAACCGCAGGCCTCGGTGCCCGCGGAAAGCGCCGGGTCGACGGGCGCAGCGTCCGAAGCACCGGTCGTCTCGGGAGGGTCCTGATGAGCGTGCAAGCCCTCGTGCCGAGCGCAACGCTCCCGCGCCTGCTTCTTGGCATGCCGACCGAGAGCGCGATGTGCCTGCAGGAGCATGTTGCGGTCCACACCGAGCTTCGATCCCGCCGCTCGGGCTGGCGGCGCGGGGCTCCGACGCTGATCGACGACGTCGAGGCTGCCGGCCTCACCGGCCGGGGTGGCGCCGGGTTCCCGACCGCCACGAAGATGCGGGCGGTGGCCGACGCTGCGTCGCGCAGCCGCTGGTCCCCCCCATCCTTGTCGCGTCGACGGCCGGTGGTCGTCGTAAACGCGGCGGAGGGGGAGCCGGCGAGCCTCAAGGACAAGACCCTGCTCGAAGCGCTCCCGCACCTGGTTCTCGATGGCGCCTCGCTCGCGGCGCGAGCACTCGGTGCCGACGAGGTCATCGTTGCGGTCTGCGAGCGGGCGCTGGGTGCGCAGAGAAGCGTCACCCAGGCGATCGCTGAGCGTCCCGCGGAGCCGGATGCCAACGTGGGCTGGCGCCTGGACAAGGTGCCGGGCGGCTACGTGAGCGGTCAGGAGTCGGCGCTGGTCAGCTTCCTAAGCGGCCGCGAGGCCAAGCCGACATTCACGCCCCCACTGCCCTTCGAGCACGGGGTGCGCGGGCGGCCGACGCTCGTCAGCAACGCGGAGACCTTCGCCCACGTGGCGCTGATCGCTCGCCACGGCCCGCGCTGGTTTCGCGAGCTTGGCACGCCGTCGCAGCCCGGCTCGGCGCTTCTGAGCGTCAGTGGACCGGTCGCGCATCCCGGGGTCTACGAGGCCGAGTACGGCTCCAGCATCGCTTCGGTGATCGAGGCCGCGGGGGGCCTCACCGCCGGGGTTCGCGGGGTGCTGATGGGCGGCTACGCGGGCGGCTGGATCGACGGGCGTCATCTGGGTGCGCTCGAGCTCTCCAACGAGCAGCTCGCACCGTACGGCGCGAGCGTCGGCGCCGGCGTGATCGCGCTGCTCTCAGCGGACGCGTGCGGTCTCGCCGAGACCACGCGGGTTGCGCGCTGGCTCGCGTCCGAGAGCGCCGGCCAATGCGGGCCCTGCGTCTTCGGGCTCGACGCCGTGGCTTCGACGCTCGAGCAGGTGCTTGCGGGGACCGCCGAGCGCGGCGCCCGGGACCGCCTCGCCCACCTCAGTGCGATCGCGCGCAGGCGCGGCGCCTGCAGCCATCCCGACGGAGCTGCACGGTTGGTCTCCAGTGCGCTCGATGTATTCGCTGCCGAGCTCGCCGATCACATGCACGAGGGGCCGTGCGCGGCTTGTGCCGCCCCACGATTGCTGCCGCTCCCCGGCGATCGCGCGAGCGCACCCGCCCCAGCCGGATCTGGGCTTGACGCGCCTAGGAGGCCGCGCACGCGCTCCCCCGTGCCGCTCGGAGCGCAACTCGCAGCGGCCCGCTCGGGCGCGACGACGGCGTGAGGGGGCGAACCGCCTTCAAGCCCGAGAGCGCCTCGCGCCGGATTCGCCCACATCGGGCTGTGGTCCAAGAACATTCCTGCCACCGCCGTTGAGGCCAGCGGGACTAGCCGGCAAGGGAGTCGGGGGGCGACTCTCCGTCTGCGCCCGTGGCGGAAGACGCGGCGAGCGTCCCGCTAACGGTGCACGCTCCAGCGTCGATCCCCAAAGCCACCCTCAGCAGGAAGCCTTGTCCTTCGTCATCCGTCACGCTTGCGATCAGCCAAGGGGAAGCTCTGAACCCCGCGCGGGAGGCTCGATGAGGCTATCCGGAGAGGAGACACACAGAAGGCCCCTACGGCATCCTGCTGCGGTCGATCTGGTCGAAGTCGCCGTTGCCGTTGAGCACTCCGCCGCTCGCGGCCGGGCGTTTGTTGGTGTGCACGGGAGCCATGAGTCGACGGCCGCGACCGCGACAATCGGTCCCGGCTCAAGCGCCCCGATCGTCGACGAACCTGGCCAGCCGGGACCGACTTGGAGGCAGGTCGCGACCGTTGGCGCCAGCCCGCAGCGTGGATCGGGCGACGATCCGGTGTGACGCTGCTGCGGTTTGACCAGCAGCTCGTGCACCTAGCTCTACACGCGGCCTCAAGCGAACCTGGAGGTCACGGCTGGACCTATGGAGACCGTATCGGCGCGGGTGAGATACTGGGTAGTAGCCGCGTTCAACCGTGGCTTCAAGCTGAGCCATGGCTCGGTCGGATACCTGGCGGATGGTCATGCTGCGGTTCCCTCCAGCTCGGATTCGGCTCGATCGTCACCTACCAGAACGGCACGACCGGGATCGGGGCATGGCACGAGGGCGTTCCGGTCGCTGCGCTCAAGGTCGCCTCGGTGTTGGAGAACCTGCACCTGCTCGTGGATCGCGGCGTGGTCGCGCCCAGCGTCGAAGACTGGATCCAGGCCTGCTGGGGAGACACGCTGGGGGGCGGGCCCGAAGTCGCTCGCTCGGCGCTTGGGATCACGGGTGACGGCCAGCTCGTCTGGGCCGGCGGCGAGCAGCTCCACCGCGACAGGATTGGGACTAGTATCCGCAGAGCGCATGCATGGCGGACCGACCAGGTTCACGCACTGCAACCTCGACGATCACGCCGCCAGCGATACTCCGAAGGTCGAAGTCGGTTAGATCACCCGCGAACTCGCGCGGAATCACTGCAACGTAATGGGAGTCGCCTGAGGTAATCGCATCCACCATCTCGCGCGGCGGATCGATGTACGTCCAAGCACGCTCCCAAGTGTCGGCGGTCCGGATCAGCCGGAACTTGAGGGCGTGATGGTCGCCCGTGTCCAGCGCGTCCCAAGCCCCGTCGTATCCGAGCGCCGAAACCGGTTCAAGCTCGGTTCCTGCGGCAAGCTCGGCCATCGCGGAGATAAGCTCGTCATCGCCAGAGTCATCCACGACGAGGACCACCATCTGCAACCCGGTCGGGCTAAACGGCACGACCAGCGCGCCATCCACCGACAGCGCCCCCTCGTAGAACCGTGGCACGTCCTCCATCACGTTCGCCAGCATATCCTCGGGGATACGCGGAATGCTGTCACCCGCGGGGTCTCGGCTGCGGTCCTAGAGGACTTTGCCTTTCCTGTCGTGAGGCCGTGGCGCGCATTTTGGCGTTGGCCACGTGGGTGAGCGGTGACGTGATCTAGCTGCTGAGGGCTAGCAGACCGGCCTTTGGCGGAGTCAAGGGGGGGCGCGCCTGCGCGTCCATGGATGCTCGCGCCCTCGCCTTCGGCTCGGCCCCTTGACACCGCCGTCCGGCCTGCTCTCGCCCGCAGCGTCGATCACGTTCCAGCTCCGACGTGGGCGACCAACGTCCCAGGAGCACCACGGAGGTCACAGCAATGCCACGCAGCAAGTCCAAAACCACCACAGTCGAGCCCGAGAAGGCCCCGGATCAGTCCGCGCAAAACCCGGTAACCCTGAGGGGTCGTCTTTGCTTTGACCCGGTTCTGCGGCGCACGGCCTCGGACATTCCGGTCACCAACCTGCGGTTGGCGATCCAGGACACCGAGCCGACGCAGTACATCACCTGCGTTGTCTGGCGCCGCCAGGCTGAGGTCGTCACCGAGTTCCTGCGCAAGGGCCGCCTCGTCGAGGTGACGGGATTTCCCCGCACTCGCGAGTGGACCGATCAGGATGGCAACACACGTCAGGCCGAGGAGATCATCGCGCGACGCGTCGAGTTTATCTCCTCACGCCGGGTCTCGAGGCCGGCCACCGAGGAGAAGCCGTCATGATCGGCTCTCAGGCCCAGGTCCGGGGTGGGGCTCAGTGTCCCGCCTGCGCAACTCCCCGCATTTACGTCGCATGTTTGGCGGCATACAACAATGGACGCCTGCACGGCCGATGGATCGACGCCGACCAGCCACCCGAGGACATATGGGACGAGGTCCAGGCGATGCTCGCGGGCTCGCCCGAGCCGCTGGCCGAAGAGTGGGCGATTCACGACTACGAAGGCTTCGGCTCGCTGCGCCTGTCCGAATCGGAGTCGTTTCAGACCGTGTCGGCGATTGCCGCCGGCATAGCAAAGTACGGCGCCGCCTTCACGGCGTGGCTGGCCTACGACTCCTCGCTCGATCCCTGCGACGTGGCGAGGTTCCAGGAGGGGCAGTCCCTACGTGACGGTCGACATCGACGTGCTCGAGCGCGACCTCGACATCGAGCTCTACACGGTCCAGTCAGATCACTACTCCGTCTACGTCTTTGCTCCCAACGCATAGAGACGAGAACGCCATGAGTTTCGAAGACCAACGACACGTCTCGATCGTCAGTCGCAGCGACGAGGCCGATGGCAACGCCAAGTCGTCCAACCGAGCAGCGGCTCGTGTCGACCAAGGCTGAGCGCGACATCACACGCCTTCTTGACGCGCTGTTCGCCGACTCGCCGGGCGACTCATTCATCGAGCTGCGCGTACGCGTCGCACGTGGCATGCGATGCACGTTTGTGGCCACGAAGGACGTCGCGACGGCGGTGGCGGCTGTCGCGCGGTACGCCCCGAGCACCGATGTCTACGTCGGCGTTCTCCCGCGTCAACGACGCGCTAGCAACCGCGCCAGCGTTGCCGCGTGCGCGAGCGTGTTGTGGGCAGACTGCGACTCGGCGGCGTCCACTCGCTCCCTTGCGCGCTTTACACCGCGACCGACGATCGTCGTCGCGTCGGGATCAGCCAGCAACCGCCACGCGTACTGGCTACTGCGCGAACCGGTAACGATCGACATCATCGAGAACGCCAACCAGAGACTCGCACGCCTTCTCGGCGCAGACGTCGCCTGCACCGACGCGCCACGCATCATGCGACCGCCATCCTCCTACAACCACAAGCGCATCGCGCCAACCCCCGTACGCATGCTGGTGTGCAACTCCTCGCGCAGATGTCGGCTGGCCGACATCCTCGGCACCGTTGACGATATGCCGCTCGCCACAACCGCAACGCGCCGCCGCGTCGCGAGCAGGGATCGCAACGACGTGTTGCTGAACCTCGATCCCGAGCTCTACGTCGCGCGTCTCGCGGGATTGGACGTCCCCCCCGGCCGCAAAGTGCGCTGCCCGTTCCACGCCGACGATACGCCGTCCTTGCACGTATATGCGGACGCCGAGCGCGGATGGTTCTGCTATGGCTGCCTGCGAGGCGGTTCGGTGTACGATTTCGCCGCCCAGCTCTGGTTAACCGGCCAATCTCCAGCCACACCGCTCCGGGGCGAGCAGTTTCTCGCAGTGCGCAGGCGGCTTGTCGAGATCTTCCTCGGGGAGGACGGCGAGGTGTGTGGGTGAGTGCTCATGCGGCGCGTGTCGTGGAGATGATCGCATCGAGACGCTCGACGAGCGCGGCGTGGCGACGCGCTTCGTCATCCCAGCCTCGCCGGGCGGCGTCCTCGGCGAGCGCCTTGGCGTCGGTGCGCTGGGCGGAGAGAACCGCGAGCATCGCGGGCTCCGAGCGGAAGTTCGGGCAGTGCTCGCAGACGTTCGTGTAAGGGCAGACGCCCTGGGCGGCGGTGCGCAGGCAGTAGCCGCCGGCGAGTCGTGACTTGACGAGCGGCAGCTCGCGCCAGTCTCCCTCCTTCTCGTCGCCGGGCGCCTCGGGCAGGACGGGTCCGAGGCGTTCCTTGGCGAGCGTGAGCGCGCGTTCGTAGTCGGCGCGGACCGTGGAGTCGAACAGGCGCCCGTAGCGCAGGCTCATCGCGGCGCTCTTGTGGCCGAGCAGCGCCATCAGGGCCTGCAGGCTCACGCCGGCGTTGATCAGGGCCGTGGCGTAGGTATGTCGAAGCTGGTGCGGCGTCACGGAGGCGATGCCGGCGGTCGCGGCAGCACGGCGAAGCGTGCCGCGAAGCGCATCGGGAGTCAGGCGCCGGCCGTGATGTGTAAGCAGGAAGTCGACGAGACGACCATCGCGCGGATGAGGAAGCGGCCGTCCCGGGGAGCGCGCAGCGACGATGCGGTCGACGATCGCGAGCGAGTGCTCATCGAGCGGAACCATCCGCTCGGTTGCGAGCTTGCCGAGCGGCACCTTCAGCCACGCCCCTTGCCCGGGCACCTCGTGCACGCAGTCGAGCTCGAGGTCCACCAGCTCACCCATCCTCAGTCCCGTTGCTCGCGCGAGGAGCAGCGCGTTGGCTGCCAACGTCTCATCGGAGCGCGTGAGCGCCTCGCTGAGTCGCCGGTCGGCCTCCGCGGGTAAGTAACGCGGCAGCGGCTGCGCTCGCCGGGGCGTGTCGCGCGGAAACACGAGCCGGCGTGACGGAGCCTCCGGCCAGCCCCACTGGCCAATGTCGTTGAGAAAACAGTGCACCGCAATAACGCGGCCGCGGCGCTCCTCGGTCGAGATTGGTTTCCCCGTCCGCAGGCTTGTCGCAGCCGCGACCGTCGTCAAGTAGGTCTCGATGTGGCGGCGGCGATCGAGGTCGGCCACGCTTCTCAAAGCGGGATCGACCTTGGCCAGATGGCCGCCAAAGTAACCCAGGGCCGTCGCGCGGCCACTCACCGTCGCCGGCGCGAGCGTGGCTGCCAGTCGCTGGAGATAAACGACGAGGGTCGGGCGGATCTGGTCGCTCACGCCCCATCGTGCGAGGCGCTGCTCGTAGCTCTCGGCCTCCGTCCTCGCCGGCTTCGACGGCGGCCGTGCGAGCACGCCGAGGTGGTAGAGGACCGAGCGCGCGTGAAAGAGCGCGCGTGTGTAATGGGCGATCGGGCGGCCGGTTCGCCTCTGGCGCGCGCGCAGTGCAGAGTCGAACTCGGCGATGTCCTCATCTGTGAGCTCTGCGAGAGATCGACCGCTCTGGATTATGAGCCTCGCCACGACGAGACCGGCGGCGCTCTTGGCGACCCGCGTGGCGAAGCCGAGCTCACGCGAGGCTCTCTGGAAGTACTCGAGGTCCACCTCCAGCGGGCTCGCTGGCAGCTCGCGCCAGAGCGGCAGGAGCGTGACGTCGAGCAGGTAGTCATAGCCGGGCCGCAGGTAGCCGTGGAGCATGAGGAACATCACCAGCGTGCGCATGCGCCGGCTTGCGCCGCGACGCACTGCCAGCGGCTCTTCCGTCCAGGCCATCGGGTCAGGCCAGCGCTCGAAGAAGCGTTCCGCAGCGTGACGGTAGCGCGTGTCCTCGCTGTTGCGAGCGGTGCGTGCGAGGTAGGCGACGTAGGCGCCGATCAGCTCGCCTGGCGGCGGCGCTTGTCGCGATGCCTCAGAGCTGGCGGGCGCGAGCGGCATCGTAGGCGGCGCGCAGGTGCGCCGGTGCGAGGTGGACGTAGGTGAGGACGGAGTCGACGTGATCGTGGCCCATCAGTGCCTGCATGACCGCCACGTCCACGCCTGCCTCGGCGAGCGCAGTGCCAAAAGTGTGTCTGAGCGCGTGCGGGTTCCCGGCGGGCACGCCGGCCCGCTTGCGGTGGTGACGGAAGATAGTTCTGAGGCCCGCTGCTGTGAGTGGCTGGCCACGGGACGGACCCTTCGCGACCAGAAACAGGGCGCGGCTCTCGCTGTCCGGGCGCTCGGCGTGCAGGTAGCTCTGCACGAGCGCGCAGACCTCCCGGTCGACAGGGACCCGGCGCTCCTTCGAGCCCTTGCCGAGCACCAGCGCCCAGCCGAGCGCGATGTCGACGTCCTCGACCCCCAACGCGCGGACCTCGGCGCTGCGCAGGCCGGAGAACAGCATGAGCCCGGCGATCGCACGGTCGCGGACCGTGTGAAAGCTCGCCAAGAGATCGGCGACCTCGACGCGGTCGAGGCCTCGTGGCAGACGCCGCGGCTCACGCAAGCGCAGGGACGACCTCGGCTTCGGCGCCGCCAGGTGCCCGAGCAAACCGCTGCGCTCCCCCCGCGCAGTGCGGCCGGCTTCGCGTCCGCGTGGGACCGGGTTACGCGCGGTCGGGTCACGCATTTCCCGGAACGCAAAGAGACCGGACAGCGTCGTGAGGCGGCGGTTGACCGTGCGCGGCGCGTAGCCGACGTTGCGTCCATCGCGGATCGAGAAGACGTTGCCGCCGTGCTGATGCGCGAGCACCTGGCTGCGGCACGCCGCGAGATAACGCAACAGGACCTCGGTGCCCACGGTGCCGAGGCACTCGCCCTCGGCGGCCATCCAACGCGCGAAGTGCAGCAGGTCAAAGGCGTAGGAGCGGACCGTCAGCGCCGCGTAGTTGCGGTCGGCCAGGTACCCCAAGAAATCATTGACGAGCTCCAGACCGTCGAAGCCCGGACCCCTGACGACCCATCCGTCGTCACGACGCTCAACCCGAAGTTCGCTATCTGCCGTCGCCATCGCGACACGAGTAGCGCGCGCCTCGGACGACACTCGGCCGGCGGGGGCTCGTGCCGCCTCGGCGCTTCTCCGCTCGCCTACGGCTCGCTGCGAAGCGCCGAGCACACATTCACTCCCGCCCGCCATCGACATCACATCCAGCCCCATTTCGGTGACTCATTAGCCGGATATAGGGGGGACCTAGAGACCCGCGGCTCCGACTTCGTCGAGCTCCGCGCCCGTCTACTCGAAGCGCTGGCTCAGTTGAGCCCGAACGGCCATGCTCGCGATTCGGAGGCGACTTATTGAGGTGCCCGTCTGCAGACCATCACGCGTCTGGCCGCATCTCATGCGATTCTTAAGGTCCGGAGTCATTGTTGCCAGTTCCCGATTTCCAATCGCTCATGAGTCCCCTTTTGGAGGTCCTCTCGGACGGGCAGGACCATTCCGTGAAGTCAATCCAAGCGGCTCTCGCTGAGCGCTTCTCTTTGAGCCGCGAGGACACCGAACGGATGCTCCCCGCTGGCACCGGCAAGCTCTTCGTCAATCGTGTGGGTTGGGCGACGACCTACGGTGGATTCATCCGGTCGGCGCAACACGATCGTTTTTTCGTGTCGCGTGATCGGAGAATGAGATGGCTAAGAGAAGGGGTCCTCGCGGGCCGTATCGGTTGTTGACGCCGACGGAGCGCGCGGAGATCGAAGCGCGGTTTCGCGCTGGCGCGCGCGTCAGGGAGGTGATGGCGCGGTTCGGTGTGCCGCACACCTCCGCGTGTCGTATTCAGGCTGAAACGGCGCTCACGCGACCGCGAGTGGTGTGTTCGGCGCATCGGCTGTCGTTTGAGGAGCGGGAGCGGATCTTCGTCGGGGTTTGTCGGGGCGAGAGCGACAGCGAGATCGCGAGGGCGCTCGGTCGGCATCGGTCCACGGTCGGGCGGGAGATCCGCAGGTGCTCAGAGCGCCGGCAGTATCGGCCCCTTCAGGCCGAGCGCGTCGCGCGGCGGCTCGCGCGGCGACCGAAGGCGACGAAGCTGTCGAGCTGCCGCAGCTTGTGACGGCGGTCCAGGACGGTCTCGAGCGGCGCTGGTCGCCGCAGCAGATCTCGGCCAGACTGAAGGTCGACCATCCCGACGATGAGGGGATGCGGATCAGCCACGAGACGATTTACCGGTCGCTGTATGTCCAGTCGCGCGGCGAGCTGCGCCGACAGCTGACCGCGAACCTGCGGACCGGCCGCTCGACCGCCGCTCAAGCGGTCGCATCCACGCACGCGAGCGAATCGCCGAGATGGTCCCGATCGCCGAGCGCCCACCGGAGGTCGATGAGCGTCGCGTTCCCGGCCACTGGGAGGGAGACCTGTTGATCGGTGCCGCGAACAAGTCGGCGATCGCGACGCTGGTCGAGCGCCAGACCCGCTATGTGCTCCTTGCCCGGCTCGGGCACGATCGCAGCACCGCAAACGTGGTCCAGGCGCTCAAGGCACGCATCACCGAGCTGCCCGCGCATCTGTTGAAGTCACTGACCTGGGACCAGGGCCAAGAGCTGAGCGCCCACAAGCGCTTCACCAGCGACACCGGCATCCAGGTCTACTTCTGCGATCCCCGCTCTCCGTGGCAACGCGGATCGAACGAGAACACCAACGGGCTGCTGCGTCAATACCTGCCACGCAAGTTCGACTTGGCTGCGCGCAGCCAAGTCGAACTAGACCAGATCGCCGCCGAGCTCAACGGCCGTCCCAGACAAACCCTCCAATGGAGCACACCAGCTGAGAAGATGGAGGCACTGTTGCGTTGACCGGTTGAAGCCGCCTACCTCTACCAAACCAAACTCATCGAGCGCCCGCGGCGGGCCGTTTACCGGATCACGGAGCGTGGGCGGCGGGTGCACGCGGACTGCCCGGACCGCGTCGATCTCAAAACCCTCGCGCAGTTCGTCGAGCTGACTGAGTTTCGCAAGGGGAGACGTGTTCAGCACGAAGAAGAAGTCGGCGTCGCTCCGCCGCAGGAAGAGCAGACGCCTGAGGAGCGCATCGACGCGGCATATCGCGAATTGAGATCAGCGCTCGCTGCGGAGCTCCTGGACCGAGTGTTCGAGCAATCGCCCGAGTTCTTCGAGCGCCTCGTGCTCGACGTACTTCACGCGATGGAGTACGGCGGGATCCAGGATGACGCGACAGAACGTCTGGGGCAGAGCGGCGATGAAGGCGTCGACGGTGTGATCCGCCAGGATCGGCTCGGCCTAGACCTCATCTACGTTCAAGCGAAGCGGTGGACGAACACGGTTGGCCGCCCTGAGATTCAGAAGTTCTTTGGGGCGCTGATGGGGAAGCGGGCGACGAAGGGCGTGTTCATCACTACGTCTACCTTCAGCAGCGACGCGATCGATTACGCCGATGGTGTGACTCCGCGGATCATTCTCGTTGATGGCAAGGAGTTAGCGGAACTGATGATCGATCACGGCGTCGGTGTCTCGGTGTCGCGTAGCTATGGCATTCGGCGCGTGGATCTCGACTACTTCACAACCGACGACGGCGCAACGGAGGAATAGATGTGGCCTACAAGGTCGTCTACAAGATCACCTATCCCAACGGCAAGGTGTACGTCGGCTCGGACCTGACCGACACACTCACGTACTTCGGGAGCGTCGACAGCCGGCTCATCGAGGCCGACTTCACCCGCGAGCAGCGGCGCGACTTCACGATTCGCAAGCAGATTCTTTGGGAGTCTGAGATGGCGACGGACGCCGAGGCCCGTCGCCGCGAGGTCGAGTTCATCCGAGAGCTGCACGCCACCGATCCGGCAATGCGACCGGAGTTGCAGCCGGTAACACAGTGCTGATGCAATACGGTCAGCACGCCCGTTGGGAATGCATGCGCGCGGCTGGTATCGACCAAGCGGCTCTGATGAACCTCGGGGTTGGACCGGTGAGCTTGGAAGAGAGCATCCGCTTTGGTGCGCGCGGGCGAGGAGCTCCAGGTCTCATGCAGGTTTCTGGAGCGACGGCAAGACGTTCCGTGTGCAGCAGGAGCTTCGTCGAGCGGACGGCACGCCACCTGACGGTTCCCAGCCAGGCCCGTCGGCGAACATCTGCTTTCCCGACTGCTCGAGCGCTCGCGCCACACTGGGCTGCTCCCTCCGTAGCGCGGCAAGCAGGACGGACCAAGAGGTACCGGACGCCTGCTCCGGGAGCCACCCGAGAACAAATCCGCTGCGGCTTCCCCGAGCGTGTTGCGCGGACCTACGGATGTGTCGCTGTGAATGACGCGCGATGCTGGTTCGGTGGCCTCACCTCGGGTATCCCCGGCTGCACGAAGCGCCGCGCGCACGGCGGCCCGTTTTCGGTCGCACGGGCCCGTTCTCGACGCGTTGGTGGAGCACCGCGCCCGCATCCTCGCCGCAGTAGCCGGGTTTGCGCTCGTCCTTGGCGGGGCATTGCACCTCGCTGGCGCCGGCGCTGCGGGCGACCAGGTCTGGCGGGTAGTAGTAGTCGTGCTTGCCACCGAGCTGGCATTCGAGGTCGCTCGCACGGTTGTTGTCGACCACCACATGGGCGTCGACACGATCGCCCTCGTCGCGATGGTGGGCTCACTCCCGCTCGACCAGGAGCTCGCAGGACTGATCGTCGGTCTGATGTTCTCGGGCGGCGCGGCGCTCGAGGACGTGGCTTCGACGCGCGCTCGGCGAGAGCTGACTGCACTCGTCCGGCGGGCCCCGAAGGTCGCGCAACGCAGAGTTGGCGATCAGCTTGAGCAGGTGCCCGTCGAGCGAGTGCAAACGGGCGATGTCGTAGTTGTGCGCACCGGAGAGGTGGTGCCCGTCGACGGAACCCTTGTGAGCGGGGAGGCCGTCGTGGACACGAGCACGCTGAGCGGCGAGCCGCTGCCCGTCACGATCGCACAGGGCATGCCGGTGCTGAGCGGCACGGCGAACGCCGGCACGCCGTTCGAGGCGCGGGCGGACCGGCCCGCGGCGGACAGCGCGTATGCCGCGCTTGTCCGGCTGGTCGAACAGGCTCAGGCACACCGGGCGCCGTTTGTGCGCATGGCCGACCGCTACGCTGGGTTCTTCCTTCCGGCGACGCTGCTCGCGGCCGGCGCTGCCTGGGCGCTCAGCGGAGATGCAGAGCGGGCGCTCGCGGTGGTCGTGGTCGCAACCCCGTGTCCCCTGATCCTGGCGGCGCCGATCGCGCTCGTCTCAGGCCTCTCGCGCGCGGCGCGCGCCGGTGTAATCGTGAAGGGGGCCGGGGCGATCGAGACGCTCGGCCAAGCGCGCACGGTGCTGTTCGACAAGACCGGCACCCTCACGGTAGGCACGCCTGAGGTGCGCGAGATCCTAAGCCGCGACGGGGTTGAACGCGGGGAACTGCTGCGGCTCGCCGCCTCGGTTGACCAGATGTCAGCCCACGTGCTAGGCGAGGCACTCGTGCGCGCGACTGTTGAAGCCGACCTGCCGCTCGGCGCGCCGACAGATGTGCACGAGGAGCCTGGCCAGGGCATCAAGGGCACGATCGAGGGGCACCATGTCGCGGTCGGCAGCCGGGCGTTCATGCGAGCGGTGGGCGTGCCGGGTGAAGAGGTGGCCTCGGCGGCGGTCATGACAGGTCGCGGCTCGGGAGAGGCGCACGTGCTTGTTGGCGTCGACGGCCACATCGGTGGCGTCATCGTGATGGCCGATGAGCTGCGCCCGGATGCCGATCGGATCGTCGAGCGACTGCGCGCCGAGGAGGTTCGTCACGTCGCGATGGTGTCGGGGGATCGCCGCTCCGTGGCCGAGCGGATCGGCCGCGAACTCGGCGTCGACCGCGTCTACGCAGAGCAGTCCCCGGAGCAGAAGCTCGGGGTCGTTGAGCACCTACGTGCCGACGCCGACCTATGCCCCGTGATTATGGTGGGTGACGGCGTCAACGACGCGCCCGCGCTGGCACTCGCCGACCTGGGCATCGCGATGGGCGCGGCCGGCGCGACGGTCTCTTCGGAGACCGCCGACGCGGTGATCACCGTCGATCGGGTAGACCGAGTTGCCGACGCTGTCCACACTGGCCGCCGTGCGCTTCACATCGCACGTCAGAGCGTGTTGGCGGGCATGGGCCTGAGCCTCGCCGCGATGGGTGTAGCGGCCCTCGGCTACCTGCCACCGGTTGCAGGTGCGCTCTTCCAGGAGGTCATCGACCTCGCTGTGATTCTCAACGCCCTGCGTGCCCTTCGCGGCTGAGCAGGGCATCGGTGAGTCGATGACGACCTGAGTGCTCACGAGTCACGTGACCATCGCGTCCCCGCGATCTCATCGGCGCCGGTCGATCGGCCCATGCGTGGTACGCGCGACGGTTTCGGACACAAAGGGGCCGGGCCATCGACATCGCGCCTCTCCTCATTGACGCGGCGGCACGCCACTGGGTCCGCGGTGGTGAGCCCGTCGTGAGGACGAAGGCTAGATCGAGCCGTAGGTATTACGAAGCAATCTTGCGCGGCCCTGCGGATGTTCGCGGCACGTGCGGCTAGCGTCGGCACGTGTCGCGGTGTCGGTCGGCGCTACGAGGTGGGTGACCACGAGATGGTGGCGCTGGCGGGAGTCTCGCTGTCTGTGCAGCGGAGGACTTTGTGGTCGAGCTCGGACCCTCGGAGCGGCAAGACGACGCTCCTGAACATCATCGGGGCGCTCGACTCTCCGAGCGAGGCAGGGTCGTGGTGGCGGATCAGGACATCACCGCCATGTCACGCAAGGAGCTGTTCGCCTTTCGCTGTCAAGGCGTCAGCTTCGTGTTTCACACGTTCAACCTGTTCCCGGCCCTGACGGCTCTTGAGAACGTCGAGTTCGGAGCCGACGTAGCCGGTCGCGTCGACGCCCCAGCGATCGCGCGCGAGATGCTCGACCGAGTCGGGCTCAGCGATCGTGGGCGGCATCGGAATCATGTCGACGCCTGGCAATCTCGCCACCATTGATCGCTTGAAAGGAATGGCGGCAACGCTCCACTAGGAGGAGTCCGCCCCGATGAGCAAGTTCTCACTTCTGCCAAAGCGGGCGTTTAGGGGAAGCCGCTTCTCTACACCTGGGAGAACATGGATGGCGTCAAGAGATCTCGAGGTTAGGGTGGCGGCACTTCCCCAGGCAGGCGAGGTACTCGCGGGCGACGCTGTCGCGGTGGCGGGCGCCCAGGAGTGGCGGCTGAGGCCGCAGGACGCGCGCAGAGCAGCGAGCGCCACGGCGTTGCTGCTGATCGTCGCTGGGAATGGTGCCGCGATCGTGTGGATGTGGCTGCATGGCGGAGGCATCTCGGGCGTGCATGGGCGCCCTGAAGCGCTTATCAGCCTCGGCAGGATCACCGGCCTGCTCGGGGTCTATCTCGCCTTGCTTCAGGTGCTGATGCTCTCGCGGCTCCCGCCGTTGGAGCGGCTCGTCGGCTTCGACAGGCTGACGTCCTGGCACCGCGTGAACGGCAAGGCCTGCGTGTCGCTGATCCTTGCGCATGTGCTGCTGATCACCGCGGGTTATTCGCTCGCCGACAGGCTCACGTTGGGGCACGAGTTCTCACGCTTGCTTGGCGTCTACCCGGGCATGGTCACAGCGACGATAGGCACGGCAATCCTCGCGTTCGTCGTCCTCACCTCGATCGCGATCGCTCGTCGGCGGATGAGGTACGAGAGCTGGTACTTGGTGCACTTCACCGTCTACGCTGGCATCGCGCTCGGCTACCTGCACCAACTGCCGACCGGCAACGAATTCGTCGTCCACCCCGTACAGGCGGACTACTGGATATCGCTGTACGTCGCAACGCTCGCGATCTTGCTCGCTTACCGCGTCGTCCGCCCGATACGAAACGCGTTCAGGTACAGACTGCGAGTGAGGAGTGTGAGAGTCGAGGCGCCGGGCGTGACGAGCATCGAGGTTACGGGGCGCGACCTTCACGCGCTCGGGGCGCAGGCCGGTCAGTTCATGCTGTGGCGGTTCATCACGAAGGGGCGCTGGTGGCAGTCACATCCGTTCTCGCTCTCGGCGATCCCCAATCGCGACTCGCTGCGGCTCACCGTCAAGGCCGTCGGCGACTTCTCTCGGACGATCGGCAAGCTCGAGCCGGGAACGCGCGTGTTCGCCGAGGGACCGTTCGGGGTGTTCACATCGGCGGCGAGGCGACGGCCTGAGGTGGTCCTGATCGCGGGAGGCATCGGCATCACCCCATTGCGGACACTATTCGAGGAGCTCTCCGAGTCGGCCGACGTCACGCTCATCTACAGGGTGATCTCGAGCGGCGACATCATCTTCGAGGAGGAGCTGAGGGAGATAGAGCGACGCAGCGGCGCGACGCTTCACGTGCTGGTCGGCGATCACAGCAGGCGCAAGGGCGCAGCGCTGCTAAGTCCAGAGAACCTCGCCAAGCTCGTCCCCGGGATCGCGGATCGCGACGTGTTCATCTGTGGCCCGGCCGCGATGATGGATGCGACGCGGCAGGCGCTCGATCAGCTCGGAGTGCCTGAGGAGCAGATCCACAACGAGCGCTTCGCGCTCGCAGCCTGAGGCGCAGCGGTGGCGCGATCGGCATCCAGACCCTGCGCGCACCGCGCCGGTGGCGTCTCGCCCGTGGGTGTCCCTCCCGCTGTCGAGCGGGTCGAGCACGTCATGGGCATGCCCGTGATGGTCGAGGTGTGCGACCTGGGCTTCGACGAGACGGCCCTCGATCGCGTGTTCGCGTGGCTGCGCTTCGTCGACGAGACGTTCAGCACCTACCGGCAGGACAGCGAGATCAGCAGGCTCAACCGAGGGGAAATCACGCTTGCGGACGCGCACACGAGCGTGCGCTCGGTGCTCAGGCGCTGTGAGTCGCTGCGCGGAAGCACGCGCGGCTACTTCGATGTGGCCGCGCCGATGGCGAGCCGGGGTGGGGGCGTCGACCCGTGTGGGTTCGTGAAGGGCTGGGCGGTAGAGGGCGCGGGGCGCTTGCTCAGGAGAGCGGGGGCGAAGAGCTGGTACGTCAACGCGGGCGGGGACATCTGCCTGAGCGGCGCCCCCTATGGGTGCGACTGCTGGCGGGTTGGCATCCAGCACCCGGTTGAGCGGCTCGCAGTCGCCGCGGTACTTGGTCTTCGGGCGGGGGCGGTCGCGACCTCGGGCACCTACGAGCGGGGCAAGCACATTCTCGATCCGCATACACGGCTCCATCCTGAAGGGCTGGTGTCGGTCACGATCGTCGGTCAGGACCTCGCCGTCGCGGACGCGTATGCCACCGCTGCGTTCGCGATGGGCCGAGCTGGCGCGGAGTGGGCGGCGACGCTCCCAGGCTACGGCGCGATCGTCATCTTCGACGACGACACCATCTCCTACTCCGCAGGCGTCGAGACGCATTTGCAGGATGCGGATGCGCCGCCGGGGGCACCCAGCGGACCGCGGGACTCGCCGTCGGCGCGCGCGAGGACTTGCCGGACGGCCGCACCGACGCGCGTTCGGCACGCTGCTCCCAGCGGAGGAAGAGGATGACCATCGGAGGCACGCCATGATCGCGGCGAAGACACTCAGGCTGGTTCGCCGCGTCGCGGTCACCGCGGCGGTCACCGCGGTCGTCGCGGTGCTCGTGGTGATCTACCTGCGCAGCGAGGGCAAAGGCACTGGCGTACTGGCACCCCTCCCGCGGACCAGCGCGAGTCGTAGCACCGGCGGCGAACACGGCTCGAGCAGCAAAGGCGGTACGGGCAGCACGGGCGGATCGGGCAGCGCCGGGTCGGGCTCCTGCGAAGCTCCGCGCGTTTGTGGTTCACAAACCAGCGGTGCAGGCCGGTCTAGCCCTGCGCATGGCTCAGCCAACACGGGGACCTACACGGGTCCGGTGGAAGAAACTCCCTACGGGCCAGTGCAGGTCGCGGTCGCCGAGGAAGGCGGCAAGATCGTCGACGTAAAGGCGCTCCAGTTGCCCACCGAACATGCGCTCTCGCAGGAAATAAGCGAACACGTCGCTCCGATGCTCCGCAGCGAGGCACTCCAGGCGCAGAGCGCCGAAATCAACGTCATCTCAGGGGCCACGTACACCAGCGACGGCTACGCCTCCTCGCTCCAGGCGGCCCTGCGGCAGGTCGGTTAGGGCGCAGCACGCGCGATGTCTGCAGGTGCTGCCTGTGCTCGGCGGGTGCTGCTCGTCGAGGAAGGCGCTCCGGGCGCCGAGGTAGCAGCACACTCGGAGAACAGATCCTCGCGACTGCCGTGCCGATCATCCGCAACCGCCCGACGGCAGGCGCCGTGCGCGTCACCCAGAGCGTCTCCGCCGTGAAGGCCGCCGTCCGGCGCGCCGAGCTGGGGCTGACGCTGATAGGAGCGATCGTGCTGGCGCTGGAGCTCCTCCAAGCGCTCCGCGTCGACCTTGAGCTTTTCCTGCATCGACCCCTGGCGCGCGCGTGTGCTCGCGCGCTCGCCCGCGGCGAGCGCGGCGGCTGCCTCGAGCTCAGCCAACGCCTGCTCTATCTGTTCACGAGCCCTCGAGATCGCGGCCGTGACTTGTGCCTCTACGGCCGCCGAAGGGAGTTGTGGGATCGGGCGCACCAGAGCGCTGTCAGATAGCTCCTTTTTCCAATCACCGAGGGCCTCCTCGGCGATCTTGTACGCATCCGACTGCCGCCCGTGTCTGCCCAAGCTCATCTGCCTGCTGGGCGATCGCTTCCTGTAGCGGCTTGGCCTCGTCGACCGCCTTCGTGACGACGGCCTGCTCGCGCTCTGCACCGGCAAGCTGCTCCGCGAGCCCAGCTACTTGCGCCGCCTGCTCGAGAAACCGCTCACGCTCCTCCCGCAGTCGTTCCAGGCGACGCTCGAGGCTCGCGACCGTCGCTCTCGCCTCCTGGGTGTCAAGTTGGGCCCAGGCCACCGGATCGATGAGGCGATCGAGGATTTCCCTGCGACTCGACGGATCGAGCCCGATGGCCTCGATCTCATTCTGCGACACGATCAGCGGGGGCGTGTACTCCACGAGAGCCGAAGGCGACGGCGCGTCATCGAGTCCGGTGCGCCGAAATACGAGCTGCTCCCCCTGCACCGAACAGAACAGTGACACCGTCCCATCGCCGAGGACCGCGTGCGCCTGCTTCTCAGCCGCCTGATCGGCGTCCGAGGTCATAGCCGGCACGCCAAGGGCGAAGCGAACGAGCTCCAGCACCGAAGTCTTCCCCGCGCCCCTCGGCCCAATCAGAACGTTGAGCCCGTCGGAGAACGTCAGCCGCAGGCCATCAAGAAACCCGCCGCTGGCCTCCAAGCACTCAAGCCTCACGCGCTGTCGCTCAGGTCACCGATCACCGGCCGAGAATAGTGCCCCATCAGGATGGGCGCCGTCCGCGGGCCGAGCGACCGATCACGCGAGCACATGTCAGGTTTCGCGTTCGGCGACCCGGGGCACGGGCCACGACGGTTACACCATTGCGCTCGCTACCCGCGAACGGGTAGCCCCCGCGGTTCGAGCGTCCGTCCCAAGCGACTCGTAGACCAGACGGCGGGCCCTCCCACCTCGTCCCGATCGCCTACGCCGGCGCGCTCGCCGGCGTGATCGGCGTGCTCGGCTTCCTCGCGGTGGTCGCGTGGGTAGGCTGGCGCTTCGGGCCTACCCTGAGTCGCGTCACCGGCTGGTGCTCGTGGCGGTGGCGTGGGCGTGCGGCAGCCAAGGAGGCTGTGGCTACTACGTTGCGTTCCTCCTCCTCGGCGCGCTCGCATGGGGGAGGCGGGACGATCTGGGAGCGCCAAGCGTCGCGGGCGCTGGCCCTCAGCACTCTCGGCGAGGCTGTTCGCACGCTGCTCGGCGAGCGCAACCCGGTCACCCACGTCGCGCTTCCCGCCACCGTCACCATTCCGCGCCGCCACCGATAGCCCGCTCAAGCCCAGGCTCTCCGAGCCCAGGCTTTCGCCCCACGCTCACGCTCCAGCATCCGTGCTGCGGCCAGCTCCTGGCCGTCCAAAGGCATCCCTGCCGCTCAGCGTCGCTGCGCTCCGCTTCGCAGCCCACAGTTGCATTTCAATGCTTGTTTGGCTAGTTTGTCCTTGGGATGCTCTCGATCGGCAAGATCGTGCTGGGTCAGCACCGCTACTACGAGCAGCAGGTAGCCCGAGGCGCCGACGACTATTACGCGGGCAGAGGCGAGGCGCCGGGGGAGTGGGTCGGCGCCGGAGCGAGGGCACTCGGCCTCTGCGGGCGTGTCTCCTCCGATCAGTTCAGCGCGCTCATCGCGGGCCGTGATCCGGGCAAGCCAAGTGTGCCCCTTCGCTCCCGGTCCGCTGGGCGAGCGCCAAAGGTCGCGGCGCTCGATCTGACCTTCTCGGCTCCCAAGTCGGTGAGCGTGCTGGCGGCGGTCGGCCCCGATCAGCTCACGTCAGAGCTGATCGTCGCGCATGAGCAGGCCCTGCGGGCCGCTCTCGTGTACCTCGAGGACACCGCCGTCCAGGTGCGCCGCGGCGTCGACGGGGAACGCGCGCAGGCCGGCGAGGGACTCATCGCCGCAGCCTACCGCCACCGCATGAGCCGCGCGCTGGATCCGCAGCTGCACACCCATGTTGTCGCGGCCAACATGACCCGTGGGCCTGACGGTCGCTACACAGCGCTTCATGGCACACCCCTGTACCGCGCGGCGAAGACCGCGGGGTTCCTCTACCAGGCCCACCTACGGGCCCTGATCAGCGAGCGCCTCGGCCTCGAGTGGGGGCCGGTCAGGAAGGGGGCCGCCGAGCTCCTGCAGGTGCCCCATGCGGTGCTCGAGGAGTTCTCAAAGCGCCGCCACGAGATGCTGCGCGAAGCCCAAGCGGGCGGCATCGGCATCGGGAGCAAGGCCGCGGCAGAGAGCGCCGCGATCGCGACCCGCGATCGCAAGCGCTACGGCGTGGACACCCACACCTGGCGCGAGGAGGTCCGAGCGCGAGCGTCCGAGCTCGGACTCGGCACTGACGAGGTCGCGCGGTTGGTGCTCGGTGGCCGCGGGCGGCTGGCGGGCGGTCGGGTCGAGCGCGGGAGCGATGACGAGCGGGCAGTCGGCGACCACCTGGTGAGCGCGGGGGGTCTGACCGAGCGCGCCAACACGTTCGACGAACGAGCCGTGCTGCGGGAGTTCGCGGCGGCGGCGGAAGCGGGCGCTCACGTCCCCGAAGTGCGCGCCCAGGCCGAGCGTTTCGCCGACAGGGAGGAGGTGATCCCAACCATCCGTGGCGAGATGACGACAACCGAGCTCGTGGAGTGCGAGCGGCGGCTGATCGAGGCGGTGGTCGGGCGAGCCGGCGAGGGAAGCGGCGTGGTCGATCCCAAGCTCGCCGAACGGACAATCGCCAGCGGCGAGCGCTCGCTCAGCGACGAGCAGGCCGCCGCCGTTCGCGCCGCGGTCTCCTCCGGCCACGGCGTGACCGTCATCGAAGCGCTCGCGGGCACGGGTAAGACGTACACAGCGGGTGCGTTGCGCAGCATCTATGAGCGCTCGGGGTACGTGGTGATCGGCGTTGCGCCGACCGGTCGAGCCGCGCGCGAGCTCTCAGAGCGGGCGGGGATGGCCTCTCGCACGCTGGATCGACTGCTGGTCGACCTCGAGCAGCTCGGCGACGAGCTTCGCCGGAGATGCGTGATCATCTTCGACGAGGCCGGGATGGCCCCCACCAGGCTGAGCGCCCAGCTGCTGCAGGCAGCGGAACGGGCAGGCACGAAGGTGATCGCCATAGGGGACCCAGGCCAGCTCGCCTCGGTCCAGGCCGGCGGTTGGCTAGGCGCGGTGGGGCGGCCCCTGGGGGCTGTTCGCCTCACGGAGGTCATGCGCCAGCGCGACCCGGTAGAGCGGCGCGCGCTTGCTGCGCTGCACGACCTCCAACCGAAGCGCTATCTGGGGTGGGCGAGCAGGTCTGGGCGAATCGGGTTGTTCGCTGAGCAGGCCGAGGCCTGCGCGAGGGCGATCGATGAGTGGAGCCATGCGGCAGCGGGGGGCGGGCTCGAGCAGGCCGTGATGATCGCCAGGGACAACGAGACACGCGCAGCCCTTAACGACGCAGCCCGAGAGCTGTGGGGGGCTCTCGGGCTGCTCGGCGAGGAGCGCCCCTACGGCCCCGTCGAGGTGGCCGTGGGAGACCGCGTGATCTGCAGGCGCAACGACCGCCTCGTCGACGTCGACAACGGAATGCGTGGCACCGTTCGCCACGTCGACGCCGATCGTGTGGTGATCGACACCGACTCGGGGCTCGTGCGCGAGCTACCGGCCGCCTACGTCTCAGAGCACCTCGAGCACGCGTACGCGCTGACCGGCCACGGGATGCAGGGTGGCACCGTCGAGACAGCCCTCGTGGTGGCCTCGCCGAGGGACCTCACCGCCGGCTGGAGCTACACGGCCCTCTCCCGCGCGCGCGGACAGACGCACCTGTTGATCCACGACCAGCAATTCGCCCGGGAGCGCAGCGAGTTCGCGCCCGCGGAGCAAGCTCGGGCCGCCGCGCGGAGCGATGTACTCGCGCGGATGCAGCGACGGATGCTTGAACGTGACGACGAGGACCTGGCGATCGAGCAGCTGCCGGCCGGTCGGGCAGACGACCCGGAGCTGGCCGGCTCCCGGCTGCCCGCGACCGAGACTCCTCAGGAGCGGGCAGGCGCACTGGCCGAGCCGATGCCGCCGGCCAGGGCGACGGCCTCGCGGCTCCGGCAGCTGAGTAAGCGCATCGAAATCCTGCGGGCTCAGCTTGAGGCGTTGCCGACCCGCCAGCTTGAGCGCATCCAGCATCTCGAGGAACGTGCGCTGACGCTTTCAACCCAGCGCGACCAGCTTGCCGAGAGGCTGGCACGCCTGCCAGAACCGAGACGGCGGTTCGGACGCGAGCACGATGCCAGCGCTATGGAGCGTGCCCGGCTGACGAGCGCGCTCGAGGCCCACGATCGCGAGCTTCACGCCCCGCTCACGCAGCGGACCCCCGTCAAGCGCGAGCTGAGCGACACGGCCGAGATACGGGCCGAGCACGATGGTCTAGAACGCGCGATCACCGAGACCGCGCGTGAGCAGAGGGCGGTGGGCGGCGAGCTCGTCGAGCGCGAGCTGCGCGCGCCTGGGCCGTGGGTGCGAGACACCTTCGGCGAGCGCCCCGGCGGGGCGTGGGCACATCAGCTATGGGAGGAGACGGTCCGGCAGGTCGCGCGCTATCGCATCCGGTACGACATCAGCGATGGAAGCGACGCTATCGGTCCCCGGCCGGACTCGGGTGAGCAGCGGCGCGAGTGGGAGGGAGCGCGACAAGCGCTCAAACAGGCCGAGCGGCAGATCGGCCGTGGGGTGGAGGAGCCTCTTAGTCGGTAGACAACCCGCACGCGCGGCGTGCCCGGCCAAATGAGCGATTCCTTATCAGGAGCGCGCGGCTGGCGGCGGCTGTGGGTCATCTGGGATCTCTGCAGGTCGAGCCACCATTCGGCGTTCGCGCAGCGGGTGACTGTGGGTCGGATCCGGGCGGGCGAGGCTTCCATGAAGCTTCCACAGCGAAGGAAGGCCGGGGCTCCGCGGCGCTCCTCCTTCTCGCAGCTCGCCCACACGCCCCGGCGCGCCTTCGAGCTGCCCGCGCCCGAGTCCATGGGCGATACTGGGCTCGAACTCGCTGCCCGGTGCGGCTCCCGCAGGCAGTGTCAACATGAATGATCGTGACGATGAGCGTCGAGCAGATAGACCTCCCGAGCGTGGCTCCGCTTCCGCGGGAGCTCGACGTCGACGTGCTCGTGCTGCCCAGGAAGATCGAAGATGGACAGGGGCTCTACGACGACTCGGTGGTCACGATCGCCAAGGAGCTGCGTGCAGCGGGGGTCACTGCCGACTACCAGCACGGCCCGGACTCTCGCGAGTGGATCGGCGAGAAGGCCATTCCGCTGTTCGTGGTGGATCTCTTCGCAGCGGTCGCCGGCCACGCTGGGTGGGATGGGCTGCGCGCGGTGTTCAGAGACAAGCACTCCTCGGACCGCGTGCGGATTCGGGTGGTGCGCTACGTGCGTAACGAGTCCGGGGTGCGCTTTGAATGCTTCAAGCTCGATGGTACCGGCAAGGAGGTCGCGGAGGCATTGGAGACCCTCGAGCGGTCTCCACGGCTGGAGCTCGATAGCGGCGATGGCTAGTCGCCGTCAGCGGCGGAGACGGTCCCGCTCGAGCCCTCAACGAAAGATCGACAAAGGCATCCCCATCGGCGCTCCAGGTGCTCCAACTGAGGGCAGTGACGCTGGCGACGCCTCAGACCTGAAAGACGCTCGTGTCACGCGCACGATCTCCGGCTATCGGGCATCCGCGAACCGCCACTTCAAGACCGCGCAGCGCCTCGCTCAGCGTTCGCGATCGGCAGACGAGCCCGAGGCACGGAAGGCGATCGACGCCGCGGTGCGAGCGTTGTGGTGGGCCGAGGACACCGAGCTTGAAGAGGCACAGCACGCGCTCATGCACACGATCGGGCGGTGGACACGACGCCAGTTCGGTTGCCCGATCCGCTTCAACGGGACCAACTATGAGCGCCGATGCCCCATCGACATCGCTCACACGAAGATGGGTGTCGGCCGGCTACACATGCATCCTGATCTGCGCGATCTGCGGCGGCGATCTGTCTGAGTGCCCCCACCTGCGCGACCGGGCCTACTGGGTTCGCGGTGGGCCGAGCCCTTCTGGGCGCTGCCCGATCTGTCTTCAGGAGGAGTGCCGCCACAGCCCTCGCCGCCTTTATCGGGTGAGCCTCACGGCGATAGTGACGAAGATCCGCGGTCGGGAGGTGAGCTGGGTCAGGCGGCCGGCGAACCCCGAGACGCGGCTCCTCTCGATCTCCGTGTCCAATGATGATCTCGCCAACCACTTTGGCGAGGCGTTCACGCCTGGGGTCCCACTGTCGTGCGATAAATGCCTGGGTCCGTGCTGGGGCTTCAGTGAGTTCGAGCCTCCCGTCGATGACGGGAACGAGCCGGTCGGTGCGGTCGCCGGCGCAACGGTGACTGACGACGGCGAGATGTTGCTCGACCTCGAGATGCCCTAATCGCCGACGCACCTGATCGCGAACGAAGCGCGGTTGCGCTCGCGAGCGTGATTTGTTCCGATATCGTGCTGACGAGCCGGTCCCTCGCACGCGAAAACCATGCAAATCGCGAGGCTTCAAGGCTTCAGGGCTTCCGGGATGGGCGATCCTGGACTCGAACCAGGGACTTCTTCCTTATCAGGAGTGCGCGGCTGGCGGCGCTCTGGGGCATCTGCGGATCTCTGCAGCTCGAGCCGCCGTTCGGCGTTCGCGCTGCGGGTGACTGTGGGTCGAATCCGGGCGGGTGAGGCTTCCATGAAGCTTCCACAGCAAAGGAAGACCAGGGTTCCGCGGCGCTCCTCCTTCTCGCAGTGGCTGTCCTGTGAATCCCCGTGTTGGTGACTGCGTTCGAGCAGCACTGTTTTCATCGGTGAGGAGGCCGACGTCGGTGTGGCTCGGGTTGGGTCTGATTTTTCAGACCGCGGGTTGGACCTCGTCGATCGCGTTGAGCGTGACCGTGTAGCCGAGCGCTTCGAGTTGGCGTTGGAGTCGGCGGGCCCGGTGTTTGGCGGAGTAGCGCTTGCGCTGCCAGTCGGGTCCGAGCTCTCGGAACGGAACTTGATCGCGGACGATGTGGTAGTAGGCCACGAGGATGTCGTGGCGGATGGCACCGATCGCCTTGGGCTCACCGCGCCGTCCGCGCAGCTGGGCGAAGTGGGCGGCCAGGTAGGTGCCCTTGGTTCGAGCGGCGGCCTTCGCGGCCTCGGTCAGCGCGTCGGTCAGCCAACGGGGCCCGGGACGAGTTTGACCAGAGCGCCGACGACCGGCTGATTCGTGGTGGCCGGGGCACGCGCCCGCCCACGAGGCGAAGTGCCCGACGGTCGGGAACCGGGACATGTCAAGGCCGCACTCGGCAATCAGAACCTCCGCGGCGTGGGTCTGGATGCCGGGGATCGTGCACAACAGCTCGATGATCTGGGCGTGCGGGGCGAGCACAATCTCGATCCGGGCGCTCAGACTCTGGATCGCGGCGTCGAGCGTGTCAATGTGCCCGAGCAACTGCGCGACGATGACCCCGTGATGCTCGATCTGAAAGCGGCTGGCAAGCGCCTCGCGCAGCTGCGGGATCTTCGCGCGCATCCTGGACTTTGCGAGCTGGGCGAGCTGCTCCGGGTCGGTGACGCCGGACAAGAGCGCTTCGAGCATCGCGCGCGCGGACTTCGAGTACGTATGCGATGCGACGCTCGTGAGCTTGATCCCGGCGTCTTGGAGAACCTTCTCCAGCCGCTGGATCGAGCGGGCGCGCTCGTTGATCTGCGCCTTGCGAAGACGCGTCAAATCCCGCAGCCGACGGATCTCCGCTGGCGGCACGAAGCTCGGGCGCACAAGCCCATGCTGCACGAGCTGGCAGATCCACTCTGAGTCCTTCACGTCGGTCTTGCGCCCCGGGACGTTGCGCAAGTGATGCGCGTTCAGAAGCCAGCACTCGAGCCGATCCTCCAGTGCCTGGAAGACCGTTTTCCAATACACGCCGGTGGCCTCCATCCCGACCAGCGTCACGCCAAACTCCGTCAGCCACTCGCCGAGCGCCGAAAGGCCGGCGAGGGTTGCGCGAAAGGTTCGCGTCTGCTGATCCCATTGGCGACGACCGACGCCCGGGACGCGCACAGTAGCCACCACGTCGTCGCGATGCACGTCAAGACCCGCGCACCGTTCCACGATCACATCCATCGTTCTGCTCCCCTTCCGAAGCCGTTTACATATCGCCCGGAGGGAACCTTCCAAGGATGAGTCTGTCCTACGCGCTCGAAGCAGCAGTCAACGGTTCCACAGGTCCCCGCGCCACGCTGTCGCACGGGCTCTCACGCACCAAGCCACGTCGGCGTCAATCCGGGCAGCACCTACCCAAGGGATTCTCATCCCTCACGGGCGGCGGCGGGCCGCCAGGGACGCTGTTGCGTAAAGAGTGTGGCCCGCCGTCGTGAGGGCCCCGCGTCGGTAATCGTCGCTGGCCAGCGAGTCGAGTGGTGCTTGCCCGGACGGAGCCGTGGTCTTGCGGTTGGCCGGCGGGAGCCCTTTCAGGCCCCTGCGGCGACTATTTGGTGCTTGTGAAGCTTCAATAGATTGTGAGTGGCGGTGATCAGTCGCCACTCGGAGCGTGCGGCGGATCTGCCTCGTCGTTGGAAGCGGTCGATGCGCCGGTTGAACTTCGTGTTCGCGAACACGGGCTCGATCATCGCTTTTCGTTTCCGGTATAGCGCACCGCCGAGGTCGGTTTCCAGCACTCGCCGCATGTGTGCGTAGCGGCCGCCGTCCCATCCCGGTCGAGTCCCTCTTCGCTTGCCGGCATCGGGCGGGATCAAGACCTGGATGCCGTCGTTGATCACGGCCTCCATTTGCTTCTGATGCCAGTAGCCGGCGTCCGCGACGACGACCTGCAGCGCGTCGGTCACGCCCGCGGCCTTTAGCTCGGTCTGGGTGGCGTTGATCATCGGCTCCAGATGTCCGAAGTCCGATGAGGCGATCGTGATCTCGGCCGAGATCACGATCTGCTGCTCGTTCGTGGCGGCCTGAGCGTTGTAGCCCTGCATATACCCGCGCGGGGTCTTCACATTGCGCGAGTCGGGGTCTGTCACGTTGACCTTGCCGGCCGGGGTCTCGGGCGGCTGATAGGACTTGGAGCCGCCGCCGAATCGCCGGCCGTCGCGCATCACTCCACGCGCGCGATAGGTCTCATAGGCAACGTTGGCGCGCTGCTCGGTTGCGAGCTCCTCCTCAAGGCGCCGCTTGGACTCCCGCAGACGCTCAGGGCGTGAGCGCGCAATCGGCTTGGCCTCCTCGGCGCGCTTTGCGTCCAAGCGCTGCTTGGCCTCCCGCAACCAGCCCTTGCGACCGTGCTCAGTCTGAAACTCTGGTGGAAGCTCATCGCCGCGGGCTTCGCCGTAGCGCTCGTCCTCTTCGCGATCGACCCGGTCAGCCTCGCCAAGGATCTCTCTCGCGAGCTGCTCATAGTCGCGCGCCGCGTGCTGCGAAGCATTCGCGTGCACCTTCGTTCCATCGATCGCGATCAGGCCGACCTTCACCATCCCAGCCTCCGCACACAACTCCAACACCTGACCAAACAGATCTGCGAGCGCCGCCTCGTGACGCTGGCGAAAACGTGCGATCGTCGTGTGATCCGGGCGCTGATTGGCCGCGATCACGCGGTCGGCGACGTCCTCCACGCACTCGCGCTCGATCACCCGCGAAGAGCGCTGTCCCTTGCAGTAGGCATACAGCAGCAGCGCGAGCATCATCCCCGGCTCGTGCGCGGCACGGCCATGGCCATCACCGCGGTATGCGCCATAGAACGCCGACAGATCCAGCTCCTCGATCGTCGCCAGCACGAACCACACGAGGTGATCCTCCGGCAGCCACTCCCTCAGATTCGGCGGCAGCAGCAGTTCCTGCTCACGGTCACACGCGATGAAGTTCTGGGGCATACCGGCATCGTCTTAAACCCACCGGACGACACCCCTTTGTGCAACACCCACCGCACGAAGCGACAGCGCGACCTAGTGCCGTCGCCTCAGGATTGGTTCGCCGTCCCATGTTCGCGGGCTGCTCTACTCCCGCCGACCCGCAGCGCCAGCGGAACCTCGTTGCTAGGACTGCCGGCTCTTGAGCTGCCGCCGGTGCCGGCGCTGCTGTAATTGCCGGATGTCGGAGACCTCCAGCGACTCGCGGGTCGCAGCGGCGTGAGTCGCGTCCCGACCCGGCTGCGTCTAACGCTCGTGTTCGCCGGCACGATGCTGCTGGTCCTGGCGGGCACGGGGCTGTTCGTCTACCTGCGGTTTCGCGCCGAGCTGGACCGCACGATCGACCTCAACCTACACACCCAGGCGGCTGCTCTGGCGCCGCTGATCGAACGTTCCGACGCCGGCCTAGCCGGTGCGGTGCAAAGCCCGTTGTTCCAAGGACACGAGAGCTTTGTGCAGGTGCTCGATGCGCACGGCCGCATCCTCGCCGCAACGTCGGATCTGCGCAAGAGCGCGCTCCTGACCGGCAGTGAACTCGCAGTGGCGCTGCGGCGCACCCAGTTGGTGACTCGCGGCGCGACGGGGCCGCTCCTGGAGGGTTCGCGCCTTTTGACCGCGCCGATCAGGACTCCGAGCCACGGTCTCGGGGTCCTGATCGTCGGTGCGACGCTTGACGAGCGCGCGAGTGCGCTGTCGAGCCTTGCTGTGCTTCTAGCGGTCGTTGGCCCGCTTGCGCTGATCGTCGCCTCCGTGGCTGGGTATGCGCTTGCCTCGGCCGTGCTCCGGCCGGTTGAGCTGATGCGCCGGCGCGCCGCGGCGGTGACGGCATCGGAGCCCGGGCGGCGGCTGCCCCTGCCTGAAGCCCACGACGAGATCCGGCGGCTCGGCGCAACGCTCAACGACATGCTCGAGCGGCTGGAGGGCTCGTTTGCTCACGAGAAGGCCTTCGTCGCGAACGCGAGCCACGAGCTTCGCACCCCGCTTGCGACCTTGAAGACCGAGCTGGAGCTGGCGCTCCGCCGCGAGCGATCTGTGGAGGAGTTGCGCCAGACGCTGCGCTCAGCCGATGACGAGGTCGATCGCCTGTCAGCGCTCGCCGATGACCTGCTGGTGCTGGCCCGCTCTGACGAAGGCGCGCTCCCTATCAGCCGCGTTGATATCAGAGCCACCGATCTCCTGAACAGAGTGCGCGATCGTTTCGATCCCGGGCACGCAAGAACTCAGCTCGCAGTCCCCGATGACATGCGACTGCTGGCCGATCCAGACCGTCTCGAGCAGGCGCTCGGCAACCTGCTCGACAATGCCCTTCGCTACGGGGCGGGTGAGGTGCGCCTGCGGGCGTCGGCGGACGATCGGGGCGTCGAGCTGCGTGTAGAGGACGCAGGGCCAGGCTTTCCGCCGGACTTCGTCGATCGTGCGTTCGAGCGCTTCACGCGCGCCGATTCGGGACGCGGCGGGCGCGGAGCAGGACTAGGCCTTTCGATCGTCCGCACGATCGCACGGGCCCATGGCGGCGATGCCTACGTGGCGAACCGCCCGGCGGCTGGAGCCGACGCCTGGATCCTCATCCCTAACCCATCTCCCCGCTAGGCTCGACGTTCCTCGCCACCAGCCGGTATCCCACCCCGCGCACGGTCTCGATGTTTGAACACCCGAATGGGCGGTCGACCTTGTCCCGGAGGTAGCCGACGTAGACGTCGACCACGTTGGAATGGGCCTCGTACTCGCTGTCCCACGCGTGGTCGAGCAGCTGCTGACGGGTCAGGGCAGCGCCCGGGTGGCGCATCAAAGTTGCCAGCAGGAGGAACTCCTTCGCCGACAGCTCGACCTCTTGCTCGCCGCGCCAGACTCGATGGGTCACCGGATCGAGTCGCAGATCGTCGACCTCGAGGAGCGGGAGTCGCTCGACCTCCCCGCGGCGGGCGAGCGCGTGCAACCGCGCGATCAGCTCGCCGAACGCGAACGGCTTGGTTAGATAGTCGTCAGCGCCGACGTTCAAGCCCTCAATGCGGTCGGCCACGTCGCCGCGCGCTGTGAGCATCAGGATCGGTGTGTGCACCCCATCCGCGCGTAGCCGTCTGCACGTCTTCAACCCATCGATCCCGGGGAGCATCACGTCGAGCACGATCACGTCGTACTCCGAGGAGCCAGCCATCCAGAGCGCATCCTCCCCCTTGATCGCTACGTCCGCGAGCAGCCCCTCCTCCCGCAGGCCCCGGCGGATCAGGCTCGCAAGCTTTACCTCGTCCTCGACCACCAAGATCCGCATGTGCAGCGTCTATCAGCTTCGTCTCAGAAGCACATAAACGGCGCGGCGCGCGACGGCTCGGGATAAGCCGCCGCACATCGCGCCGCTGGAGCAACCACAGTGCTACCGGTCACGCGGGCCGTCGACGCTGCTGGACTTGTCCGGCGAGGAGTCGTGACGGGGGGCGGCCTTCGTGGTCGATTTGTGGGTTGTGACGACCTTCGTCTTGCTCGAGTGAGATGCCGCCAGCGCGGCGGCTGGGACGGACACCGCGCCGATCCCAAGCGCTGCGATGGCTGTAACGGCTGCGAGACGCGTGTTCCTCAGCTTGATCATCGTTTTCTCCTTTGTTCGAGTGGTTGACTGGAGATCAAGTGAGATCGACGTTAGGCCCGCGAGATGAGATGACCGTGAGAGCGCCGGCCTCAGATGAGAACCGGATGAGAAGCAGCCACTACCGCACTGCGCCCGCGCTCGCTCGCCTCTCAAACCGAGTCCATGCCAGCGCCCCCGCCGCGCCGCGTCTGGCTCGCTCTCCTCTGCATGCGCAGCACTTCTAAGCCTGCGAAGCCACGACGCAAACAGAGCGGGACGCTCGGTCCTCGTCCGAGGCGCTAGGAGACGCGGCCAGAAGTATTGATCGGAATGATTGAAGGGGTCTAGTGGCTGGCGTTGAAGTCGGTTGGCAATGGCGCGCCGGGCCCCTCACCGGATCGAGTTGAGCGAGCAGGAGCGATCTCGCCCGTCGAGTGTCGTCACCCAATCAGGGAGTCTCTCTAATTCCGTGGTGGATGGAACGAGCGGCGCGAGCGTCGTCTCCGCAGGCAAGTGGTCAGTCGACGCCCCGCGCTCGAGCGTCGCGTTCGCCGTGAAGCACATGATGCTCGCGACGGTGAATGGTTGCTTCCGCGAGTTCGGTGGGATGCTGGAGATCGGGCCAGGCGCCCCGCTGGCGACGGGAGTGGTCAAGGCGGCCTCGATCGACACGAACGAGTCCGTGCGCGACGAGCACCTGCAGCGCTCGCCCGACTTCTTTGACGTCGAGCGCTATCCGGAGATCAGTTTCAACTCGACCCGGATCGATTACCTAGACGGCGGGCGGTTGCATATCGTGGGCGACCTGACAATGCGCGGCGTCACCCGCGAGATCGAACTCGACGCTCAGCTCAACGACACGAGACATGAGGCAGGCGGCGATGAGCGGATCGAGCTCGAGCTGCGCGGAGAGCTCAACCGCAGAGATTTCGGCCTCACCTGGAATCAGGCACTCGAGACAGGCGGAGCGCTCCTCGGCAACAAGGTGAAGATCGCGCTCGAGATCTCGGCCACGAGGAGCGAGGCGCCGTGAGCGTGCCAGAAACCGGTTCGCTCGACGCGTCCATCGCCACCGGCCCGTGGCCACAGCGTACGGGACTGCGCGCGCGGCTGGCCATCGCGCGGCACCCGCGCGGGGCGGCGCTGCTCGCGCGCGGCCCCCTGGGACCAGCTCGCGCGCGGGCTGGTCACGGTGCCGCACTACGACGACCCTGAGGTCGGCCGCTCGCTGCGCTGGGATGTGGACGCCGTGGTCGCGCGCGGGCGTGAGCTGCGACGCGCGGGCGGACGGCCGTGAACCGGCGCGAGGCGGACCGGATCGACGCGGACGCGTGCATGATCGGCGCGGGCGCGGGCGACGAGAGAATCTGATCGACGCCGATGACACGGTAGGGGCGGGTCACAAACCGCGCGGCACGGGGCAAGATGTGAGCACCCTCACGTGGGCTTTACCTCGCCATCAAGAAGGCGTGGAAGTGTTCCGATCGGGGAATACCGCAAGACAATTAGGGAGATTTCATGGCCAGGATCACCGTGACAACCGATCCAACAACCCAACACGCCTCTCCAGTGCTGCTGGACGAGAGCGTCTACTCGATACATCTCAGCGACGACCACTCCGCGGCGCAGCTCATCGAGCGGCTCGGCTGGGCGATCACCGACGCCGAGAACACCCAGCGGGCGGAACAAGCGCTGTAACCCGATGACTTTTCCGAGGCGGCCTGCGCCTATGCGCGTGGGTCGCCGGAGTGGGGTCCCTGGGTGTAAGTCCCAAGTGGTGCAGCAGGCCGGCCACAGACTGTGCAGACGGGCGCCGAGGTGCGGCTCGGCAATTATCGCGATAACCGTCCTCGGGATTCTGCTCACCGCATGCGGCTCGACATCGTCTGCTCACCCGTCCGCCCAGTCATCGCCGTCGTCCGCGACTCGGTCCGCTCACACATCGGTGCGCCTGTTCCGATCGTCCTCGGCCACCGCACTCCAGGCAGCGGTGCAGCTGCGGAGCCGCATCGACGCGGTTGTCAACGTCGCGAAGCGCGCCCACCACCGTGAGACCAACGGCTCGGCGTGGCCGTTTGCAGTGGCCCCGGTGTGGACGCTTGAGGTGGCTCCACCCCGTGTTGGTTGGTGGTGTGTGTAGATGATCTCTGATTGATGTCCGTGTTGGGTTCACGGCGACCTCGCAGCGCAGCGAAGCCCGTAGGGCGAGCGCAGCGCAGAGGTCGCCGGTGGGTCATCGGGTGGCCTCTCGCTTTTTGCGTTGCAGTCCGTGGCGGAAGCGCCATGACTCTGAGCCGGTCTCGATGATGTGGGCGCGGTGAGTGATGCGGTCGACGACGGCCTTGGCCAGGCGGGGGTCGGGGAACACCTTGGTCCACTCGCCGAACGGCAGGTTGGTGGTCACGATCAGCGAGCCGCGCTCGTTGCGCTCTGAGATGACCTGGAAGACGAGCTCGGCGGCGCCCTCGGGCAGCGCCAGGTAGCCGAGCTCGTCCAGCACGACGAGCTCGGTGCGCGCGTAGCGGGCAACGACGCGGGAAAGCTCGCGGTGGCTCTCGGCTTCTTGGAGCTCGTTGGCCAGGGGAGGCCTTTGGCTCTGAGTTCGACGTCTCCTTCCGAACCGTTGTGCCGGACGATCGACACGTGGCGCTGCACGACAGCACCCTGAGGGAGCTGGCCGCCGGCGGTAGAGGAGAGCCGGCGAGGGTGGTGAAACGCACCCTGCGACCCTGCTGGCAGGCGCAGACCGCGAGCGCCGTCGCGAGCATCGTCTTGCCGGTGCCCGACTCACCGAGCAGGATTACTGACTCGCGGTCATCGATCCAGGAGCCCTCCGCCAGTGCGGCGATCGTCGCTTGGGAGACCTTCGGGTTATCGCTGAAGCGGAAGTCCTCCAGGCGCTTGAGCACCGGGAAGCGGGCTTCGATCAGCCGGCGGCGCTCGCGTCGCTCTGAACGCTCGGTCATCTCGGCTTCGAGCAGCGCCGCGAGGTAGGCGAGGGGCGTCTGCTGCTCGCGCAGCGCCTCCTCAGCCAGGGTGCGGAAGCGACGTCGGACCGTCGGCAGCTTCAGCTCGATCGCGTGCGCCTCGATCAGCGCCTGCATCGCCTGGGTCTTCGCGGGCGTGCTCATCGGGATCCTCCCTTCACCAGCAGCTGGTCGTAGTCATCGAGGCTCGGCTCACAGCCGCCGATCTGGGCGAGCCGGGGCTCGAGCTCGATGCTGGCGGGGTCACCTCGCTCAGATCGCTGCGCGAGGATAGCGACGGCGCGCCCGTCAGTGGCACCCGCCGTGAGCGCGCCTCGCGAAGAGCACCCGCAATCTTGGCGGCAGACCGAGGCGTCTCTGGCTGCTCGCGGCGGATGAGCTCCGCCGTCGGCCTCTCCCAGATCGAGTACTCGGCGAGCGGCTCGGGTTCCTCGGGTGGGTCGAAGACGCCCGAGGCCTCTGGCGGCTGACAAGAGGGCTTCTCGCTCTCAGGAGTTCGGCGCCGCAGCGGGATGATCTGGGCGAGCGTGCCATCCTCGCTTGAGCTTCCGTCGCCGTCCCGTGGCGGGCTCATTGGTCCTCCGTCCGTTCGGTCGGTTCGTCGAGTATCATACGCGACTGAGACAGACGTTGTTTTGCGTATTTGGGTATGGCTAGCCAGCAGCTTCTCACCGTTACACAGGTCGCCGAAGAGTTCCAGGTGACCACCCAGACGATCCGCAACTGGATCGAGGGCGGCGCCCTGCCGGCAGCCAAGATCGGCCGCGCCTACCGCGTCAAGCGCGAGGACGTCGAGACGATGCTCGCCCGCGCCCAGGCCGACAGCGCCTCGCTCGCGACCCGCCGCGACCTCTGGACTCCCGACACGCTGGGTCTGCCCCACCGCCGCCGCGACGGCGAGCGCCCGGCCTCGGTCTGGGAGGACACGGGCGAGGAGGCGCTGCCCTCCAAGCGCCGCTAGGCCGTTCGCGCGCGGGTCCGCTGGCGTGGACGCTGGGCACGGTCTTCGCGCCCGACCACCTTGGCCAGCTCGCTCGCGGCGGCCGCGAGCTCATCGTAGGCCTCCGCGACCGCAACGATGTCTTTGCCGGTCGCAATCGCGCTCAGCGATGCGACCGCGCCGTCAAAGCGCCGCCACAGCTCCTCCGGTCCGCGCCTTCCGGTTCCAGGCTGAAGCTCGTACGGCGGTCGGCTCTCGGCCGCGCGATGGGGGGTCCAGTCAAAGCCCGCCGCGTCGGCCGCCCGGCAGGCGCGCGCCTGCTCCTCGGCCGCCTCGGCCAGCCGGGCCAGACGCTGCGCGAAGTTCGCGTCGGGAGGCGCAAGGCGATGGGCCTCAAGCGCCTCGCGCCAGTCCTCGAGAGCCTGGCTGAACTGCGCCAGAACCCTCTCGTCAGTGCGAACGGCCTTAGTTTGGTTCATTTGGCGCATCCTACCGCGCCATCGGACGGCCTGCCGACGCCGATCCCGGAAGTTGCAAGAAGACAGCAGAGCAGTCTGCGCTCCCTGAGCGGGAGCGCCGGGAAGCTAACCGTCCCGATCGCGCAGGAGCTCCCGCGCAGGCCGTGATGGCTCTGAGTGCAGATCGGCAAGTGCCCCCGCGATGTTCCGTGGCCCGCTCGATCGTCGCCCCGCGCGTCTCGGCGATCCAGCGCCCCGGCCAGCGCAGCGCCCAGGCGTCGTACTGCCCAGGCTGCTGCACGGCAACGACTGGGCCGCGAGAGCGAGGTCGGTCGGCCCACCGCGCTCCTGGGCGACCTCGGTGGCAAGGCTCATTCCGAAGCGAAGCTTGGCGCGATCGAGAGCCCCGTTGAGCTCGGCGAGCGGGCGTAGGCACGAGGCGCCATACGAACGTATGTTCCCATGGCCCAGGCGGCCACGCAAGCCGAGTTCACCGCAAGCCGCCATCACCTGAGTCGGGCCCGGGCTGCGACGCCGTGGGTCCACAGCGATGTGCTCGCGCTGATCGCGCGCTGCGGACTGGAGTAGCTCCGCTGGAGGTAGAAGTTGCGTAACTCTTCGTTTAGGCTAGTGGTGCGACGCGATGGGGTGAGCCATACCCGGCATATGCGATTTCGTTGCTTGTTTGCTATATTTGGCGTATAATCTGGCCGAATGAGTCCCCTGGCGACACTGATCTCCCGGCCCGCTGGGGACAGCGTTCCGGCGCTTCAGCCGCCGCACTTTGGTAGGGAGACCTCAAAGTGACCAACCTGGCACCGGTCGACAATGACGTGCGCCCGTTCTACACGACCCGGTCTCTCGCCCGACGGCTGTCCCTGAGCGAGCGCACGGTACGCGACCTGATCAGGCGCGGCGACATCCCCTCTTACAAGGTCGCCGGAGCGCGCCGGATAGACCCGATCGACGTCGACTCGTGGCTCGCGGAACGACGGCAAGAGAACGGAGCGGTCGTTTGAAATCAGTACACCGCGAGAGCCCGGTCAAGCGAACCAACCCGAATGGTCGCACCGTCTGGTACGCGCGCTACACGGACTCTCGCGGCCGTCGCAGAAGCGCTGGCACGTTCGCGCTCAAGGGTGAAGCGCAGGCAGCGATCGACAGGGCCTATCGGCGCGTGGAGACCGCTGACACTCTGGGCGCATATTTCGAAACGTGGACCAGCCGCCATCCACGGTCAAAACGCACTAATGACACCAACGAGCACCGCATCAGTCGGGTGCTGAAGGTAGACGTCGAGGGCCGCGAGCTGCGAGATTGGCCGTTGGCTGACTTCCGTCGCCGTCACGCGCTCGCGCTGATCGACCATTTGCTCGGGGTGCAGGGACGCGCAACTACCGGCGTTGTAGGGATACTGCGGTCGCTCTCTGCGATGACGGAGGACGCGATCACGGACGAGATCACCGACGTCAATCCATTTCGTGGCCTTCGGATTCGCGCCAACGACCCCCGGGCGAAGAAGCAGCCGCGGGAAATACGTGTCTTCACGTTCGAGCGGATGCACGCCTTCGCCGCTGCGGCTGGTGAGCGCTGGGAGCCCATGCTCCGCACCTTCTCGGACACGGGCATGCGCCTCGGCGAGGTTCTCCCGCTAGAGCGAGGCGATCTTGTGAAGGATGTGTTCCACGTTCGACGCACTGCCCACGAAGGCGAAATCCTGGGGGGCACCAAGACCGACCACGGCGAGCCGTCGCCTGGTCGCGAGGTTCCCTGCCCGCCGGGATTGGCTGCCCTAATCAAGAAGATGCCAAGTCGCATCGACACACGGCTGCTATTTCCCACACCGAGGGGCAAGCTTTGGCGAGAGCGGAACTTCTACCGCGATGTCTGGAAGCCGACGCAGGAGGCGAGTGGCATAGATATCCGACCTCACGAGATGAGGCACTCGTTCGTAACGCACCTGCGGGCGGCGGGTATCGATGACGCCGACCTTGCTGCGATGGCTGGGCACCGCGTTGAGACGATGCTCAGCAAGTACACGCACGCACTGGGGCTTTCGTTCGACCGCGTGCGACAAGTGATTGGCTGACGCCTGTCGGTGGTTCTCGCCGCGCGCTGAAGGCAGGAGTCGCATCCTCCTCGCTCCTGACCGCTTGCGTGGGCTCCTGGTCGCATTCTGGTCGCCCGCCTCCGCGCCAAGCCCGTGTTTATTGACTAACCCGTCGGTCTACGGAACCGAAGGTCAGGGGTTCGAATCCCTTCTGGCGCGTCGAAAAGGCCCGTAAATAGCACGTTCCTTGAAGTCTCAAGCGCTATAGAAAAGTAAGCGTGTCCCGAATATGTCCCGAGAAGGGAGTAGTTTTGGGACATGAAACCCGGCACGACCACTCGCCCGAGCGGTCACGTCTTTCGCGTGAAGCGAAGGCACGGCCCGGTCTGGTACGCGAAGTACCGACTGCCCGACGGCCGCCAGGTGCAGCGCAGGCTCGGGCCGGCCTGGTCTGAGCGCGGCCGACCTCCCGCCGGCTACTTCACCAAGCGCGTCGCCGAAGACTGGCTGCGCGACGCGCTCGACGAAGCTCGCCGCGGGACCCTGCCAGGCATGGTCCGCACCGGCGCCACCTTTGCCGACGCGGCGTCCGCCTTCCTGCGCCACGCCGAGCATGACCGTCAGCTAAAGCCCTCGACGCTTCGGGGCTACAGATCGATTGTCGACGCCTACCTTCTGCCAGCATTCGGCGAGCGCCGCCTCGAGGACCTCACCCCTGCTGACATCGAGCGCTGGCGGGCGGAGCTCAAGGGGGTCGGGCCACCGAATCGCGACCGAGATAACGAGCGGGAGCTATCCGCCCGCCCGTTGTCCAATAACTCCAAGAACAGGATCGTCGTGCTGCTGCACGGCATCTTCGCTCATGCCTGCAAGTCCTACGGCCTGTCGATCAATCCTGTCTCAGGCGTTGAGCGTCACCCGGTTCGCCTCACGGGCGAGATCGACGTTTTCAGCCCGGAGGAGGTCTGGGCGCTTGCGCGCGCTGCCGCGTCCGCGCAGGACGAGGCGCTCTACCTCACGGCGGCGTTCACCGGTCTCCGTAGAGGCGAGCTGATCGCACTCAGATGGCGCGACGTCGATTTCGCCGGGTCGGTTGTGCGCGTGCGCGCCAATTATGCCGGCGGTGCGTTGACGACACCGAACTCCGGCAAGGTCCGCTCGGTCCCGTTGGCTCCCGAAGTCGCCAAGGCTCTCGACGGACTGTCGCGGCGCGACTGGTTCACCGACGAGGACGACCTCGTCTTCGCGGGCGAGACCGGCGGGTATCTGGATGGCTCGGCACTGCGTCGCCGCTACAAGGCCGCGTTGAAACGTGCAGAGCTGCGTCCGCTGCGCTTTCATGACCTTCGCCACACCTTCGGCACACGCATGATCGCCAAGGCCGACATACGCCGGGTCCAGGAGTGGATGGGCCATGCCGACATCCAGACGACAATGCGATACCTGCACTACGCGCCTCGCGCCGAGGACGCCCTGCTCGTCGCTGAGGCGTTCCGTCTAAACAGTTATAGCCACCTATAAGCAGCTGCTTTATAACCTGCTATAAGCAGCTAGACGTGGATCCGATCGCTAACCCTTACACCCCCAACGCCGGCTCCCGTCCACACGAGCTCGCGGGTCGCGACCGTGAGCTTGAGCAGTTCCGGGTGCTCGTCGGTCGCCTCAAACGCGGCGAGACGGAGCAGAGCATGATCATCCGCGGTCTGCGGGGCGTGGGCAAGACGGTGCTCCTGAACGCCTTCGAGGACAATGCCGAGTCTGAGGGGTTTCTCACCTACTACCACGAGCTGACGCCGGACACCGCGCTGATCAGCCAGATCGCCAGAGACGCCCAAAGCGCTTTGACAAGGCTCAAACTGACTGCGCGTACGGTTACCCGTCTGCGCGGGATAGTGGAGCACCTCGCGACCATCCGCCTCACCGGTCCGGAAGGATTCGGACTCGCCGCCGCGCGGGCGACCCGTCACGATTAAAAGCGTGTCCCGAAACGTGTCCCCAAGTCGGGAAATCTAACCCAGGAGTACCACGTCATACGCGAGCGAATCTCGCTCTACAAAGCCAAACCAGACGGCAAATGTGCGTCTACGGAACCAAGGTCAGGGGTTCGAATCCCTTCTGGCGTGTCGAAATGGACCGTAAATAGCCCAATCTCTGGAGCCTGAAGCGCTATAGAAGAGTCTGCGTGTCCCGAAGATCCCCGAACCAGGCGGGAGCTCGACGCCAGTTCGGACGATTGCGTCTCGTCCGGACTAGGCGTGTGGCATGGGGCTTAACGGACGCTCGCTAATCGCGCGCAAAGCGCAAGTGGGCGACCTGCGGACGCAAAAGGTCAGAGGTCGGACGGCGCGGCTGACCGTCCCTGAAGTCGGACTAGCGGGCGGCTTGCGGAAGACGGGCACACCTCGGGACGCTCGGTGGAAAAGTGTCGGCTGGACTCGACAAGGCAGCGCCGGGAAAGAACGTCACTCCAGATTGTCAAGGCTTTCTAGCAGCGATTCTCGTGTATATGGAGCATTAAGAGCCTCCGTTGTCGCGGCCGCATTGTTCCCGCCCATGCGCGTACTACATTGACGCTATGCCCGCTATCGACCGAAACTCGCCCTCGCGGCTTAGCTATACACAGGGGAAGGAGGGACAAGCATGGAGCACCATCACGACTACATCGAGCTAGAGCACAACGGCCAGACCATCCCTATCGACGTTGGAATTGCGCCCGTGATTGAAGCTCTTTGGGCGCGAGGCATTCAGACGACAGGCTCCTGCGAAGATTGGAACGCGGACGTATTTGAGTTGCCGGAGGGCACAGCAGCGATTGCGTTCGTCCATGCTGCCGATGCGAGGCGCTTTGCCAAAACTTGTAAGGAGAGTGCGAGCGACCCGAAGGTGGTGATCGGCCAGCCGGATGAGGAGGACCTAGCGCTTGGCGTCGAACACGGGACAGAGCCTTGGGAGGCAACCGTCCTGTTCCCCGTTGAGCGCGTGCCTGAGGTCGTTAGAAAGCTGAGCTAATGGGCTGTCTAGTTTTCGTTCTGTTCTTTGTCTTCTGCCGGTCGTGTTGTTTGTCGCAGCACTGGCGCTAGTCGCTGCCTTATGTCTGATCGGGCTCTACGTCGTGGCAGGCATTTCGATGCTCGTGTTCAAAGCGCTGCTTGGCTTGTTCGACAACTAGCCATGAACATGCCTACCTGGCTGCACGTTGTGCTCGGTGTACTGGTCGCGGGCCTGGGACTCTCAGTCTTCTGAAGGGTGCGGTACCTGGTCGAGGCCGATGAGAACGTCTGGCGTCAGGGATGCGCTCGGGGTCAGCGCTGTTCTGCTCATCATTCGCGCGGTTGGCTGGTCACGGCGAGCACCTGAAACCAGTCGCTGGTAAAGTCAACTTGTGCACGCGACCGGGGGCGTGGAGTGAGCAGGAGGACCGCGAGGTCCTCATCGGAAACAAGACGCGGGCCGCCTGGTCAAGACGACCCGCGAGGGGAGGGATGCTTTTTGATTGCTTCCGACTGATCCATCGGCAGTATCGAGCCGCAGCTTGAATATGCGCGATATACAGCGCCAATCCCGGTCAAAGGTCAGCAAATCGGACGGTGAAACCAAAGAAGTAAGCTAACCTGCTCAAGCGGCCGTCGTTTGGACTGACCATGACGGGATGGAGGGAGGGAAAGCCCCCACCCCGTTCCTCGCAAGCAGACCGAAGCCCGGCGCGTTGGATCATGGGCCGCCGCTTCTGCCGACCGATGGGCGGCGGCCTCTACTCTGATTACAGGCGCGTAGACGATACTCCGGATTGTCTCTCAGCGAGAATTGCTGGAGCTGCCTGCTAACTCTGATTGACGACATAGGAAAAAGGCCGCAGTAGAAACTCCGGCCCTACAGGTCCCCGCTAGTGCGTACAGTTTGGTGGGAAGGGCTAGCCTTTCTGGCGCGCTGTAAAGCCCATGCACTACGCGCCGCGCGAGGAGGATGCGAAGCTGGTTTCCGAGGCACTTCGCGTAGAGGGTCCGGCCGGGCCCGGATCCGCGGCCGTGCAATGGCCTGTCTCATAATCCGAAGGTCGCGGGTTCGCATCCCGCCCCCGCTACTTCGCAGGCACCTGGGCAGGTGCTTGCACGGTTGCGTGTATCCATCTCATCCCGCCCGGCGGTAGCAGATGTGCGTCGCCAGTGGGGAATGGAGGACCTCGTCGGGCTCGAAATCGAACTCGGCGACGCCGTTGAATATCCCCTCGCCGGACCCGAGTAGAACGGGGACGATGTCGAGCCAGAGCTCGTCGATGACGCCCGCCAGCAGCGCTTGGCGGACGGTCGAGGCGCCGCCCGCGATGTCGATGCCGTCTGCGCCGGCAGTCTCGCGGGCCTGGGCGTAGGCGGCGTCGAAGCCATCGGTGACGAAGTGAAACGTCGTCCCGCCCTCCATCTCGATCGGGGCGTGAGTGTGATGGGTTAGGACGAACACGGGCGCGTGGTAGGGCGGCTCGGGCCCCCACCAGCCCGACCACTCCTCGTCCCACTCGCCGCGGATCGGGCCAAACATGTTGCGGCCCATGACGTAGGCGCCGCGGGGGCGCAGCAAACGGCGCTCGGCAGTGGCGTCCGCCTCGTTCGCGCGCTCGTCGCCAAGGTGCCAGCCGTGAAGCTCGCGGCCCCGCTTGCCGAGCGGGTCTTCGCGGCTTTGATCCGGCCCGGCGACGAAGCCGTCGAGGGAAATCGACATGTGGCAGGTGGTGTCGGCCATTACTCTCCTCCAAAGTGATTGTGACTTGCAAGCGGCGGCGCCGCGCCTCCACGTCACTGCTGCGAAGGCGGGCAATACGATAGCCAGCTGAGAACCTCGTGCGCGACATCGGTGTGGCCATGGCCACTGTCAAGCCATTGACGCTAGATGCTGGTGGTGTATGACATGGTGTATGACATATAGCTCGTGATCAGTGAGGCACCGGCGACGAATCCACTATCGCGCCGATGACTCGTTGCGCCCGCCGTGCCGTCGCGGTCATTAGGCAGCGGGGAAGCACTGGGTCTCGCTGCGGAGTCTCTGGCCACCGTCTTCTCGGCGTTTTCGTGAGCGGCCATGTTAGGGGAGACGCCGCTCACGCCCGACGATCTCGCTGCATTGAACCGCAGACAGTCCCGCTGCGAGTCGACCGCGTCTTAACCCTTTGCGAGGTCAGGTAGCTGGCGACCACTTGACTCCTCCCTTCGGCGAAGTCTTTGAGGACGAGGGTTGTTGGGCTGAGAGGTTGCATCGATGTCTCCCTTGGCCTTGGTGATGGGGTAGACGGTGAAACTCTGTCCGTCCGTGCGGATCAGTGCAAGGCGACGGATACGGACCGGCGGTCGGGTTGTATGTGTGGGTTCGTGATTTCGCATGCTGCGAGTCTCTCCCCGCGACCTTAAGCGCGGCTGGGAGCACCATGAGTGATTCCTAAGAACATGGCTCAGGCCCGCGCTGGGGCAGACTTCGCTTGTCGTCCGACGTGCGCGAGCGCCAGCGTTAGCCGAACACCGCTCGGCATAACGAGACGCTGTCTGGCGGCAGCGTTACAGGCCGCGGGCTCAGCCCGGGCCACGACGATCAAACCGTGTCCCGAAACGTGTCCCCAACTCGGCCAATTCTAACCCCCGACAGCCGACTCTTACTCGAGCGAGTTTGGCTCTACCGAGCCAAATCAGACGGAAAATGTGCGTCTACGGAACCGAAGGTCAGGGGTTCGAATCCCTTCTGGGGCGCTCCGCTCCTCGCCGCTTCTCGCCGCTTTTCGCTGCAAACGCAAGATATTTGCCCGACCGACCGAAGGCGGCGTTGCCGCCCCTCGCCGCCCGTCGCACTGGCTCTCCCGGTGCTCGTGGTCGCATATTGGTCGCATCTGCATCCGCCGCAGCGAGGTGCTCAACGCGCCGGGAAGTCGCTCCGGTGAGGCTCGTCTTGCAGCCACGTGCAATCTAGTGCGGACTCGAAACCGGGCTACCGCTTCCTTACCATGGAAGGTCGGCGTGATTCTGACGCGACGAGAATCGCGCGCTATCGAGCTGATTTTGGCTTGGCCATGCCGGATGGGAAGCCCGGCGCAATGAGCAGCGGTGATCGCCAGTGAGCACAGCTGAGCTACGGCGTGTTCCCTCTCGGTTCCCTCGGGTCGAGCCGCGGAAACGAGACGCGCGACCGTTGGTGCGCTTCCCATTGTCAAGGCCGGTCGAAAGTTGACCCTGTAGCGCCGGTTGAAAACTGACCCCCGTGGGGGTTCGCCGGCTGCGTGTGGAGCGAGGCGCGTAGCGCGGAGCGGAGCGCGCTGCCGGCGGCGGCCGTGAGGGTCAGGGGGTCTGTTGCGGTTGGCGGCTGGGATGGGGCCCGAGATCGCGGTCCTTGAGGCGGTAGCTGTCGCCCTTTAGCGAGAGGATTTCTGAGTGGTGCACGAGCCGGTCGACCATCGCGACCGCGACGGCGTCGTCACCGAAGATCTCGCCCCAAGCGGAGAATGGCTTGTTGGAGGTGACGATCAGGCTCGCGCGCTCGTAGCGACGGGAGACGAGCATGAACATGAGGTTCGCTGCCTGCGGGTCGAACGGGATGTAGCCGATCTCGTCGCAGACGATCAGCGGGATCCGCTCGAGCCGTTTGAGTTCCTCCTCGAGGCGGCCTTGGCGTTGGGCGTCGGCCAAGGAGGGCAACCCACTCGGTGGCGGTGCGGAACAGCACGCGCTGGGCGGCCAGGCAGGCGCGGATCGAGAGCGCGATCGCGAGGTGCGTCTTGCCGGTGCCGGGCGAGTAGGCGTCGCACTACTCATGTTGTCGATCCGTTGCCTGGGCGGGTGCGGCTGATCGCCGCGCCGGGGGCGCTGCGGGGCACCGAGCTCCGGGTGTTCGGGTGGCGAACTGAGCATGGCGAGACGATGCTGCGCTGTCGGCTGGTCGACGGGAGCGTGGGGACGATCCCGGCGAGCTGGACCGATCTTCCAAGGACGGTGGTCGCGCCCGCCGCGGTTGGTGGTGTCGCCTCGCCGGAGGCGTGGCGGCTGCTTGCAGAGCGGATCGAGGAGCTACGCTCGCGTCGTCCGCGGCGCGGCGCAACCTGCGCCGAAAACGGAGGTCGCGATGTCCGGACAGCTCGCGCTTGGCTTGAGCGAGATGCTGGTCGCGGCGGCGGTATGGGAGACGCTGCCGCCGGAGCGCCAGCGGGAGGTGACGATCCAGCTCGCCCGGTTGCTGGCGCAGCTGGTGGAGGCCGGGCGCGATGAGTGACCGCGGGAAGGTCACCGAGCAGCATCGGCGCCGGCGGGCAGTCGTATATGTGCGCCAGTCGACGCTGCACCAGGTCGCGCGCAACGTCGAGTCCTCGGCGCGGCAGTATGCGCTCAAGGAGCGGGCCCTCGAGCTCGGCTGGCCGGCCGAGTCGGTCGCGGTCGTCGATGAAGACACAGGCCGCTCGGGCAGCTCGAGCGAGGGTCGCATCGGCTTTAAGGAGCTGGTCGCCGAGGTCGGCTTGGGCCACGTGGGACTGGTGCTCGCGCTGGAGGTCTCGCGGCTCGCGCGCTCCTCGGCGGACTGGCATCAGCTGCTCGATCTGTGCGCGCTGACGGGGACGTTGATCGCGGACGCCGACGGCCTGTATTCGCCGAGCGACTTCAATGACCGGCTGCTGCTCGGCTTGAAGGGCACGATGTCCGAGGCGGAGCTGCACCTGATCCGTGCGCGCCTGGATGGCGGCCTGCGACACAAGGCCGAGCGCGGCGAGCTGCGCCTGGCGCTGCCGGTGGGGCTTGACCGCGACGAGAACGGTCAGATCGTGCTCTGCCCCGATCAGCAGGTCCGGCACGCGATCGAGCGCGTGTATGTGCTGTGGCGGCGGCTCGGGTCCGCGCGGCAGGTGGTGATGGAGCTGATCGCCGAGGGGCAGCAGCTCCCGCGACGGACGGTCGGGCAGCGGCGAATCCGCTGGGCGCGCGCGAGCTATGGCGCGGTGCACGACTTCCTCACCAACCCCGCGTATGCCGGCGCGTTCGTGTTCGGGCGCAAGCGCCGGCAGAAGCGTCTGGACGGCAACGGGCGATTGCAGCTGCGCGACGTCGAGTTGCCGCTGGAGGAGTGGTCCGTCTGCTTGCCCGAGCACCATCCCGGCTATGTGGCGTGGAGCGAGTACCTGCAGACGCGCGAGCGGCTGCGCCAGAACGTGAGGCCCCGCGGCGAAGGCGGGGGCGCGGCGCGCGAAGGCGCGGCCCTGCTGCAGGGCTTGGTGCGCTGCGGGCGCTGCGGCAGGCGGATGCAGGTCGCGTATGCGGGGACCGGGGGCAAGGTGCGACGGTATGCGTGCGTTCGCGGCCACGTGCTGCACCACACCGAGCACAGCTGTCAGTCACTCGGTGGCGGCAGGCTCGAGCGGGCCGTCGTCGACGCCTTCCTCGCGGCGGTGACGCCGGCGGGCGTGGCCGCGACCGCGGGCGCGATCCGCGAGCTCGAGGACCAGCACCAGCAGCTGGTGTCCGGTCAGCGCCTCGCGCTCGAGCGAGCCGAGTATGACGCCGAGCGAGCAGAGCGCCAGTTCGACGCCTGCGAGCCCGAGAACCGGCTCGTGGCAAGGACGCTCGAGCGCAGGCTCGAGCAAGCGCTCGCCGCGGTCGAACGCGAGCGCGGGAAGCTCGCCGCGCTCGAGCACGCCCGCCCTCAGCCGCTGAGCGACGAGGAGCGCCGCGCGCTGTCAGGGTTGGCGCGCGATTTGCCGCGCCTGTGGGGCGCGGGCACGACGACCGATCGTGACCGCAAGCAGCTGCTGCGCACGCTGATCCGCGAGGTCGTCGTGACCGTGCATGGCGAACCGCGCCGAGCCGCAGTGGAGATCTCCTGGGAAGGCGGCGCGCGCAGCGAACTCGCGGTCAAGCTCAACGCGCGCGGCCCGGACACCCGCCGCCTGGGCGAGGGCACGATCGAGCTGATCCGTCGTCTCGCCGAGCACCACCCCGACAGGCAGATCGCAGCGATCCTCTCCCGCCAGGGACGGCAGACGGGGACCGGACTGCCGTTCACCGAGGCGCGCGTCAAAGCGGCACGGCAACGTGCAGGCATCCCGGCCGCGCCGCCAGCCGATCCCAACAGCGATCTGGTCACGATCCAACAGGCTGCGTCGGAGCTGGGCGTTTCACTGTTCACCATGCGCCGCTGGCTGCGCGAGGGGCTGCTACCTGGCGAGCAGACGACTCCCGGTGCTCCGTGGCGGATCGGCCTGACCGACGACGTTCGAGCCCGCTTCGTGCCCGATGTCCCTGCCGGATTCGTGCCGCTCAACGACGCCGCCCGGCTGCTCGGCTGCGCTCGTCAGACCGTGTTGCACAAGGTCCAACGCGGCGAGCTGCGCGCCATTCACGTCACCAACGGACGGCGAAGAGGCCTAAGAATCGAGGTCCCCGACGTGGGACTGGACCAACTGATCAACGAGTGACTGCGGAGGTGCAGTGTGAAACAAGACCGGGCGGTCCCAGGAGGACGACGTTTTCGCGGGCATGCAGGAAGTCGAGCTGGCCAAGGTGCTCGATCACCTGCTTCTTGATCGAGCGCTGGAAGGTGAAGTCGAACTCCTCCAGGGTCTTGCGCGCGGGGAACCGTGCGGAGCGGATGCGGGCCTCCCCGCCGTGCGCGTCGCGGGCGGCGGTCTCTGTTGAGAGCAGCGCCTGCGCGAAACGCTCATAGCTCCACTCCTCGGCTCTTGCGCGCTCGGCGAGCTTCGGCAGCGCCTTCGCAGCCGCGGGGGCCTTCATCGCCCGGAACAGGTACTGCAGCTCTGAGGTCGTGCTCACGCGATCAGCCGGTCATAGACGGCGAGCGGGCGCTGCTCGACAACGACCTCCCGGCGACGCTCCCCGCGGCGCTCTTTGAGCGCGCGTGCGTGCTCGAGCGCGGTGATCGTGCGGTTCTTCGCGAAGCAGCGCTCGTGCCGGGCGCCAAGCTGTCCGCTATCCAGCGCGCTCGCAGCGAGCTCCCGCTGAGAGACCCGCACTTCGACCCTGCGGCCGACGAGGCCGGGGTCCAGCGAGTAGTCGTTGGTGTCAAAGCGCAGATACGGGTCTGGCGGCACTCTCATGACCCAACGCCGGTCGCTATCAGGCGCCTTGGCCGGTAGCGGCCGCATCATCTCGCGCTCCTCGGTGAGCCGGTCAATCGGGCGGGCCCTGATCGTGCGGTGCGCCCGGCCGTTGGCCTTCTCAAACCAGCCATCGAGCTGCAGCTGAAAGTCGAGGTGGTTGGCGAACTGTCGGCCGGGCTCGAAATTGCTCTCCAGGTACTCCTGCAGCCGCTCGACCACACCCTTGGCCTGCGGATCTGCGGCTTCACAGAAGTACCAGTCGACAGGCAGCCGCCCGCAGAAGCCCGCATAGGCCTCGGTCGGCCGCCCGCCGCCAGCATGCAGGCACCCCTCGCGATCCCACACCAACAGCTCCGGCAATCCGCCAAGGCTCCACAAACAGCGGCTCATTGCCCACAGCACATCCGGTGCCTGCTTGCTGAAGATCAACGCGCCAGCCCCAGCACGAGACCAGCCCATGCACGCCACCACGACCCACGCCCGCCGCCGCTGACCTTGCCCGACCGCCACCAGCTCAGACGGCTCCCACAAATCCCACTGGCAGATCTCCCCCGGCCGATACACCGTGCGCTGGAACGTCCTGGGCGCCAAAAACAGCGGGCGCACCTCCCGCAGGTAGTCATCCACGATCGTCTTGCCGCCACGAAAGCCAAGCGGCTCGATCAGCTCCCTGACCCGCACCCCCGGCAGCCGCGGATCCCGACGCAAAAGCTCATGGATCTCCTCCTTGAACGAGTCGAGCTTCGACGCCGCCGACGGCCGCTCATACCGCGGCGGGCATTCCGAACGCAACGCCAGCCGAACCGTGTTGCGCGAAAGACCCGTCCGCCGCGCCAGCTCCTTGATCGAGACCCCACGAACGAAATGCTCCCTGCGCAGCTCCGCCCACCGCTCCACGTCCAACACGACCCTTCTCCCGGTCTCGACGACATGACCGAACCAGGCTCAAACAACCCCCGGACGCCTCCGCCACCATCCAAAGGGGGTCAACTTTCAACCGGCGAAGAGGGGTCAGTTTTCCACCGGCGCCGACACCCATCGTGCGTGCTTCACGCGCGAAGGCACAACAGTCGTGTTTGCCGCTGTCGCGTCCTGCCTTCGGCGAGAAAGAGGGCCGGGGCCCCGATCGGCGACGGACCTGCTTTGCCATCGACGCGGAAACTCTTGTCCGCCGCCGACGCTGCTCCCGCGTCCGTTCCCTTGGGGCACTCTGCCGCGGCTCGGACCGAGGTATCGAGATTTTTGCTTTACGCTGCTCGCATGCACAAGCAGGAGCAGGACAGGCTTGTCCTGGGACGGCTGGTCCTCGGGGCATGAAAATGCCGACTTGAAGGCTGCTGTTGGGGCTGATCGTATTAGGGTCGGCTGACCGGGACGGGGGGTTTTCAGGGAGAATGTGGTTGGGCAGGCCGTTTTGGACGATGGGCTTCGAGGCCGAGGATCCTCGGTGGCCGCCCGTGTGACTTGCCCGGGTGGGCCGTGAGCTCGTATCGGTCGTTGTCGTTGGCCCGCTGCTTCTCCGCGAGTTCGACGACCAAGAGGGGGACGAGGTGAGATCGGTCGGTAGGTCCATCGGGTTGGACGTGCACCGCGATTTCTGTGAGGTTGCGATCGCGCAGGAGGGTGAGGTGCGCTCCTCGGGCGGGGTCGATACGACGTCCGAGCGACTAGAGCTGTTCGGCGCGAGCCTTCACCCACGGGATCGGGTGGCGTTGGAGGTCAGCGGAGGCGCGTGGGAGGTCGCGCGGATCCTGGAATGTCACGTCGCGCGGGTCGTGGTCGTGAGCCCTTCAGATACGGGGGATCCGCCGGGCGCGCGCGCGAAGATCCAGATCGTCTGGATGCCCGCACGCTCGCGAAGCTGCTGGCGGCCGGCGAGCTCGACGCGGTCTTCTCACCGGATGAGCGCTGCCGGGTGATGCGCCGTCGCGTCTCGCGGCGTGAGCAGCTGGTGCGCGCCCGCTCGCGCTCTAAGAACGAGATCCAGGCGGTGCTCGTGCGCCGACTGGTGGGTCGCCCGCCCGCCTCTGAGCTGTTCGGGGCCAAGGGGGCGCCGGTGGCTGGCCGAGCTAGATCTGCCGCTCGAGGAGCCAGAGACGATCCAGGCGTGCCTGCGTTACATCGAGTTCCTGGACGCAGAGATCGCGACGGTCGAGCGTCAGATCGCCTGCGAGGCCCTTGACTCGGTTGAGATCACGCGGCTGATGACGGTGCCCGGGGTCGACATGATCTGCGCGGCGAGCTTCATGGCCGCGGTCGGCGAGATCCACCGCTTCTCCAGCCCCGAGCGCTCACCGGCTATCTGGGCCTTGACCCGCGCGTCTACCAGTCGGGCTCAGCGCCTGCGACAGGCGGGCATATCTCAAAGCAGGGCTCTGCCTCGGCGCGCTGGACGCTGGTCGAGGCGCGGCGTGGTCGGTCGTTCGCCAGCCCGGCCCGTTGCACGCCTTCTATCAGCGCATCCGCGCCCGCCGTGGACACGGGATCGCCGTCGTCGCTGCCGCACGCAAGCTCGCGTGCCTGTTCTGGTTTTTACTCACCCGCGCTGAGGACTACGCCCACCAGCAGCCCTCGCTGACCGCCAAGAAGCTACGACTGCTTGAGATCCGCGCCGGCGCCCGGACGCTGAAGGGCACCCCGACCGGCACCTGGGCCACCAGGCAGGCGATGCGCGACGGTGAGCGCAAGCTCGCCGAGCAAGCCGAGGCCTCCTAGCTGCAGATGGTCCGCGCGACTGGCAAGCAGCCGCACCGAAGAAGGCGGGCGCGAGTGCGACACCGGGGCGCGCATCACAAAAGCCCTCGAAGGGCAAGGTCGCGCGGCAGACCACGAGCCCCTGACGTCTGCACTTCGACTCGTCCTCTACTCGCGCCCGCAACCAGCCTAACCCCCACAGGGCACCTCGACAACACGCCGCCAGCGCCGGCGGCGACCCCGCCTGCCCAAAAGCCGCCGAATTCACTCCGGTCGGAGCGAAGGCCCGACCGAAACCGACCACACAGAAGTGTTCTGCGGCCCTCGCGAGGTGAACCGCGACCGATCCCCATCCGAAATCCCCGCAAAATCCGACCGATACTGAGACCCCAGCCCTTGATTCTCATCGGTCGTCCAATCCAGGAGCACGACCGCCCTCCGCCGACACGCTCGCAAGGCCGCGTAAGCATCAGTGTGGCCGCAATATGCGACGCGGGGCCGAACGCCCGCCCAGTGAAACGTTGGACGATCGCTGCGCTCCCATAAGCGTGATGCGGGAGGATGTCTTATGGTGAGGGTGGCGATCGTGGTGTTCGGTGACCTGGTCGATTCGACCGGTTGCTGGCGCGCCTCGGGGAGGACCGCATGGATGAGCTGCGTCGCGCGCACGTCAGTGAGTAGTTGGGTTTGGGCAGCCTCAGCACTTGTGGATGCCATCATGGCTGAGAGCTTTGATGCCTGATGGCTGACCTCAGCGGCCGCGAGTTGCTTCACGAGTGGAGGCGGCTGATGGACTCCGTGATCGCATCGGCGGCGTCCGCGGCTGGAGGCTCAGGCCTTCCGCATGATTTGCTGGGAGCGATGCAACGTCAGCTCGAGCTGGTGCAAGAGGTCGTCGAGCGTGAGCGCCGGCTGCAGAAGGAGTTGACCGGTCGCCTCGTTGCGCCCGTGGACGCCGTCTTTGATCTGCTCGAGGAAACCGGGGCGACGCTGCGCCGGCAGGCGGAGGCGTTGGAAGCTGCAGGACGCGCGCTGGAGGAAACCGCACGGCTGATGAAGCGCCAGGCCGAGCTTTTCGAGCGGACGATCAGCACCCTGCGCCAGCCGGCCGAGCTCACAAAGGCGGCCGCGGGACTTCGGACGCGGAAAGGTGAGAGCCGCAAACCACGCCGTTGACCACAGACGCCTCGCGAGCACAGTCCCGCACGCACTCCTGAATGAGCCGCATGGTCCCGCAGAAGCAGGCGTCCCGAGTAAGGCAGCTGACGCTATCGGAAGGGACGAAGGGGAGCACGGACACACGTGCGCCGGAGACTTCCGCATCGCGCAGGGTAAGCAGTCGTCTCGCTCCCTTGAGCCCACGCGCTTGGACGTCGTCCGATCCGATCGTGAGCGCGGCCGTCGCTCGGACGCTTGCTCGTATGCGAAACCAGCGGTGTGGCGTCTTGCGTAAGCAGTGTCGCGCAGCTAATCAGAGGACGACGGGTGCTTTCCCCGCGCCGAACATCGCCTTGGCCAGGAGCAGAACGCAGTAGGCTCAACGGATGACGGCGCAGTTGGGCGAGCTGACCCTCGAGCTGAAGCGCGTCCTTCCCGCCGCTCCTTCGGCTGTGTTTGGGGCCTTCAGCGCTCCGGAGGAGCTGGCGAAGTGGTGGGGGCCGGAGGGGTTCACCATTCCGAGGCTCGAATTTGATGCCCGCGTCGGAGGCCGCTACCGCATCGAGATGCAGCCGCCGGAGGGCGATCCCTTCTACCTCGCCGGGGAGTTCCGCGAGGTCGATCCGCCCGCCCGCCTCGCCTACACGTTCGTATACGGGGCCCCACATCCCGACGACGTCGAGAACCTGGTCGAGCTGTCGTTTCGGGATCTCGGCGAGTCGACGGAGGTTGTCTTGACTCAGCATCCCTTCAAGACCGAGGCTCGCCGTGAGCTTCACGCGGACGGTTGGGCGGACAGTTTTGACAAGCTCGAGCAATTCGTCGCGCAGGCATAACCAGCCTGCGACGGCCCAACCCGGGCTCGAGCGGCTGCCAGCTCGCCGCGGGCTTCCTGCGGTGTCTGAAGGGCGCCGTCGCTGCGAAGCGAAAGGCCGTCTCCCGACCGCGAAGCGGGCGCGTCGGCCGGCGCCGCCGGCCCGGCACCCGTTGGACGGTGCAGCTTCTGGACGAGGTCAGCCCCACCCTCCCGGCGATCCCAGGGCGGAGGGAGGAGCGCGCGCGTCCTCGGACAGCTCCGTGGTCCGCTCGACTGTGCTCATCGCATCGTGCTCGGCATGGCCGCGCGATGTTTGCGACTAGCCCTTCCTTACTTGCCGCCGGGCGGCGTTGGGTCTTCGTCTCGGGGCATCAATTTCACCACTTTCAGGACCTTGGTCCCGTCAGCGACATTTGCGGAAGCCGGTTAGCCGGACCCCGCTTTACGTGCTGGTTCGGCTCTAAGGCTTTCGTCGGCTGCGACGGTAGTCCGTCCCCTGCACGGGGCAGGGCCCACGGGCAGCGACCCGTTAGCGGGCGGCCACAGCTGGAGCTCGCTCGGCGTCGGTAACGGCCCAGCCGAGCCGTTCAAGGAGCTGCGAGGCGGAGTGCTCGTCGCTCATGTGCGCCGGGCACACCGCCTCATCGAGCAGGATCCGCTGCTCGACGCTTCCTCGCGTGTCCGCTGTGACGATGATCCTCGCCATTGGAGTTGCCTCCTCTTTCCAAGGCCCCCCGAATGGGGACAGGCCCCGCTTGTAAACGGCGTTTCTGTCGCTTTGGACGAAACAGCCCGTGAGGTCAGCGAGAGGCGGGTCTTGCCCGTCGGGGCCAGCTGAGGGAGATCGGCATGGACTCCTGGGGCTGGGAGCATCTGCGTCCTGGGCTCGCCGCGCGCGGGAACTGCCGGTCGGGCGGCTGCATGATCGATGGGCCGATACGCGGCACGCCAGTCGCGGGCCGCAGGCCTCTCAGTAGTTCTGCGCGAGACGAGGACGGAACAGTGCGGATGTGCGCTACCTGGTTCGACGTGAACCTGCTCGATGACGCGGTATCTCGCCGTGCCCCAAGCTCGATGTTGGGTCAACCGCGAGGAGTGCGATCGAAGGAAAGAAAAGCGATGTCGGTCACGCCGCCATCCGATGAAACCACACAGCCGGACGAGCGCCATCCAGCAACGTGGGGACCCGGTCGGGTCGCCGCGGTCGTGATCGCGAGCATCGCCACTCTGGTGGCGATCGCTGCGATCATCGCCGGCGTCGTTGCGATCGTGCTCGATCAGACCCAGCGCGATGCGAGCGGATACCTGATGACCGGGTCAAGCGCCTACTCGACCGCCAGTTATGCCCTGGTCTCTGATAGCTACCGCGCTGGAACCGCGGGCGACTGGTTTGTCGCCCGTGAACTGCTCGGAACGGTGCGGATTCGAACACAAAGCAGCCGCCCAACCTTCGTCGGGATCGCGCCCTCAAGTGCCGTCAACTCCTATCTGGCAAACGTTGCCCATGCTGAGGCGAAGGGATTCGACGCGCAAAATGCCGATTTCGACTCCTGGCCCGGCGGCTCGCCGAGCACCCCACCGACTGCGCAACGCTTCTGGGTGGCGAGCGCGAACGGCGCGGGGGCGCAAAGCCTCACCTGGAAAGTGCGCAATGGCCACTGGCGAGTGGTCGTCATGAACACCGACGGGGCGCGCAATGTCGCCACCGAGCTGAGCATCGGCGCGCGTTTCCCGCACCTGCTCACGATCGGAATCGCCGTGCTCGCCGGCGGACTGCTGATCCTCTTGCTCAGCGCTGGCGGGTTGTACCTCGCGATCTCCCGGCGCCGAGAGTCGCGGCCCGAGTGAGGAGGCTCCGGGTCCGATTACCGAACCCGCTCGAGGCGGCCCAGATCGAAGGCACACGGGTGCGGCTCGCCACTGATTCGCTTGTCTGCGATGCTCTCTTCGCCAGCCGACTCTCCGGGAGCCTCCAGCAGACAGAGGACCGATGACGGACGATGGCATCAGGATCGAGCTGAACCTGCATGCAATGGCCAACCCGATGAGAACGGAGGTGGATGCGTGATGGCCGACAGTGATGACGCGGGGGAGATATTCGACGCCGCCGCGCGGATGCGAGAACTCGCCGCGGAACAGGCCACAGCGCTCGAGCAGCATGTGCGGCTCGCTGAGGAGCGCCGGGACGAGCTTCTGGGGTTGCAGGAGGCGACCCCCGAGCAACAGGCACATCTTGACGAGATGTTAAACGGCCTGTTATCGACCGCGCGTGCGCAGCTAGCATTCTCGGCCAAGCAGGCCACTATTGCGGGCGAACTGCTTGCCGTCGTTGACCCCGAGCAGCCTGAGCACGTCGGGATCGTCGCCGCTGAGGCGGAGGCGGCTGACACCCTCTCTAGAAGCCTACGGGCCCTTGCTGGCGTGATGCGACTGATAGAGGAAACCCGCGACCATGTGAAAGGGCGAGAGTAATGGACGAGAAGACGCGTGTACAACAGAACAACACGAAGGTGTTGGCTGAGGCGATGCGGCGTGCGTCTGCGGGCGGCAGCGGCCTTGTTCGCGTCGCATCGGGCGCGACCAAGGAGATCGACGAACTCACGCCCGAGGATCTCCAGGGTGTCATCCGCGAACCCGGCGACAGTCTCGTAGATGAAATTATCGAGGCGGAGTTAGCCAGGCATGAGAAGGAACCTAGCCCCAACGAGGTCGCAGAGATTCTGCTGCCCCAGCTCACCGACGCGCAAATAAGGCAGGTGGCGCTTGAGGGGCTCGTCCCTCGTGTCGAGCGTTGATGGCACGCAACAAGCGTATGGGGGGCGGTAATGCCACGCCGTAAGTTAATGACCTCGATGCTCCCCCAGGCCGCGCCCTCCGCCGCCTCGGACGAGACACCACGATCGAACAGAACATCGAACTCGAAATGAGCGGACCAGGCGCCCCCGGAGGCGGCGCCGAGCGCATGCGTAGAACCGGGTCACCGGGACAAGACCTAGGTCGCGGACGGCGTACGTCGGCCGAAATTGTCCAAGACACAGACTGACCCGAACAACAAGCGGCGGACCTGCTTACTTGACTACGTACGGCGCCACATCCGCCTCACCGGAACACAATGCTCGAAGAATGGTTGAAGGAGAGATAAAGCCGCCCCACGACGAGGGCACCGAACACGGACATGATCACTAAAGGATGCGTGGGCGGTCTCTCCGTAAACGCCTGCGTGCGGTCGGCTCCCGTATCACCACCTTCGGTGTGCGTGACGAAACGGCGGAGACCGCCAGCCGCGACGAACGCTTTTGACGGTGAGTGGCGGCGCATCGAGGATCGTGTGAGTCAGCAGAACTTAGCGTCGGTGGATCGGCGAAGTAGAGCGGAGGCCGACTGCGATTCACGGCATCTAGCCTCGATTCGTCAGTAACAGGGTCTGAGGAGAGCCGAAATGTCCGCCTGGGTGGGGAGGATTGCGGTGTTCACGCCTGCAATCCACCCGCTCAGGAGGTCACCTTGAGGGTGATGGGACGTTCAACGATCAAGACGGTAGATGTGAGGGCGGACGGGACCGGTTTGTCCTCGCGCGCCGGGACCGCGCTGCTGGCGCTGGTCGCGCAGCGGCTGGGGCTGACGGATGGGCTGTGCGCGGCGCTTCGGGGCACGCGCGAGCGGCGCTCGGCCCACGATCCGGGGCGGGTCTTGTCCGATCTGGCGGTGATGACCGCGGACGGCGGTCGCTGCGTCTCGGACCTCGCCGCGCTGGCCGGGCAGCGCGCGCTGTTCGGGCAGGTGGCATCGGTCTCGACGGCGCGGCGGGTGCTGCTCTCGATCGGTGAGTCAGAGCTCGAGGCGATCAGGCAGGCGCGGGCGCTTGCGCGTGATCGCGCATGGCAGGCTGGTGCGGCTCCCGAGCGGGTGATCCTGGACTTCGACTGCACACCGATCGATGTGCACTGCGAGAAGGAGCATGCGGCCGACCACTACAAAGGCGGGTTTGGCTTCAACCCGCTGCTCGTGAGTTGTGGGCGGGAGGTGTTGGCGGGGATCCTGAGGCCGGGAAACGCAGCTGCTGGCAATTCCGCCGATCATCTGCAGGCGCTCGAGTTGGCGCTCAAGTAGCTTCCTCAGAGCGCGCTCGATGGGGAGATCCTGGCGCGCTCCGACTCCGCTGGGGCGAGTCACGATTTCGCGCACGCGTGTCGCGAGACGCGCATCCACTTCTCGCTGGGGTATGCGATCAAGCAGTCGCTGCGCGAGGCGATCCTCGCGCTTGCGAAGGACGCCTGGCGGCCCGCACTGAACGGTGATGGCAAGCAGCGCGAGGGCGCGTGGGTGGCCGAGCTGACCGACCGCGTGAACCTGGAGCGCTGGCCTGAGGGAACCACGCTGATCTGCCGGCGGGAGCGCCCGCACCCCGGCGCGCAGCTGAGCTTCTCTGACGTGGACGGCCACCGCTTCCAGTGCTTCATCACCGACCAGCCCGACGAGAACATCGCAACGCTCGAGGCCCTGCACCGCTCCCACGCAGAGGTCGAGGACCGCGTCAAGACGCTCAAGGCGACGGGCGCCGAACGCTTGCCGTTTTACTCCTTTAGCGCGAACGCCGCCTGGCTGGAGCTCACGCTGCTGGGCCACGACATCATGATCTGGACACAAGGGCTGACGCTCGAAGCAGAGCACGCCATCTGCGAGCCCAAGCGGCTTCGCTACCGCATCATTCACGTCGCCGGGCAGCTCACCCGTCACGCCCGGCGCACCACGCTGCACCTACCCGCCGACTGGCCCTGGGCCGGTGCGATCCTGCGCGCGTTCGACCGATTGCAGGCGCTGCCCGCCCACGGCTAATCGCCGCCAGCGTTCCACCGAGATCAGCGCCACACCGCCGGCAGCCGCCCACTCACGGCTGCCTGAAAACGATGCCGAGCGCCGCCCAGCAAAGACGCCGGACACGCTCAACGGGCGATCCGCTCGCGATCGCAAACGCCATCCCGCCGGTTCACACCCATCACCCCCACCGACCCCGTCACCGCGACCTACTGACGAATCGAGGCTAGTGCTCGCTCGAGATCGTCCCGGACGATTGGGCGACGCCACGACGCCGGCCGGCCTCGCTCAACGACGGCCGCGTCACGGTCGAGCTCGAGCGGACCCGCTCTGAGGGCTCGAGCAGACGCAGGTCCTCGCTGCGTCTGGATTGGACGCTGGACGTGCCGCGCGTCAACGATCGCCCCCTCCGGTGCTGAATGCCTTCGATTAGTCCCCAGGTGGTCGATGAGTGGCGTCTAGCAGCCCAGCGAGCAACTCTGCAGGATCGACGCCCAGGCCTGTCGGTGCCGAAAACTCGATCACATCGAGCTCGTGTCGCCAATCGAGCCCGCCGAGTAGGGTCCCGCGCCATGCGGCCCAAGCGTTCAGAGCTTCTCATCGTTGCCTTCCTCTATTTGATGGCTCTGCGGCGCGTCTTGGAGCTCACTGTCCTGCTCTTTCGCCGCAAAGATGCCAAGGAGATCGAAATCCTCGTTCTGCGCCACCAGCTCGCGGTACTTCGTCGCCAACTGGCGCGACCTGAGCTCGGAGTAGCCGATCGAGCATTATTGGCCGCGCTCTCGCGGGTGCTGCCGCGGGCACGCTGACCCGTGTTCTTCGTGCAGCCGCAGACTCTGCTGGGATGGCACCGCAGGCTCGTTGCTCGCCGCTGGATCTACGGCGCGTGGCAGGGAAGGCCGCGCCGAGGCGCAGAGATGCGGGACCTCCTACTGCGGCTGGCGAGAGAGAACCCAACCTGGGGTATCGGCGTATCGGCGGCGAGATGCATCGCCTTGGCATGAAGGTCGCTCCCTCCACCGTCTGGGCGATCCTCAAGGATGAGGGCATCGGTCCGGCGCCGCGACGGACGGGCATGAGCTGGGCTGCGTTCCTGCGCGCCCACGCCAACAGCGCCCTTGCGGGCGACTTCCCCACGGTGGAGACAGTTCTGCTCAGGCGCTTCTACGTCCTGTTCTTTGTGCGCCCAGAGTTGGGGGTGGTGTTGTGAGTTGACCTGATCCAACGCAAGCTCGTCGTCGCCAGCGGGTGTGAGTCCCGTCCGGGTAGCTGCCAGGGGGCCCGATAGCAGACTGGCGGCGCGGCCGGGTAACTGGTCGGGTCGGAGCCCAGTGTCGAAAGCCCTTTTGGGGGAGCAACTGAGCGGTCCGCAGTGTGAAGCGAAGCCTGCCGCGTCGTTAGCACCCGCCTTCGGGTGGAGAAGGAGGAGCCGAACCCGTGGAAGTCCGGGTGAAGGCCATGGAAGGGGTGTTGAGCCTGGAAGTGCGGCCCCGAGGAACCTCCCGGCGTATGGGCGTGGAACGTTTAGAGGGTGGCGGCGGGAACTGGGGAGGCCCTTCCCGGCCCGGCGGTCTGCGGAAGTTGCCGTCGGAGCGACGTGCCCTATAACCGGCGCTGAGCCGGAAATGGGTGGCGTGCCGGGGGGGGCGTCGGAGGCGGCCGTAGTACCGCGTGAGCCCACGGGACAACAGAACCCGGGGCGATGGGAAGGGCCGCTGCTTCGTTCATGCGTCACGCACAGGGAAGGGCCGGTGAGTGCGCAGCAGGGTTTGCGGCGAAACCAAGAACACCCACCAACGCTCGCGCACGAGTAGTCCGCTCGCAGCGGCGAGAAGCAGACGCTCGAGCCTGCGCAGCGGCAGTCTCTTTCTCGACCGGCGCATTACGGCCAGCTGGTGGCGAACGGCCGCGTTCTCGATCTCCAGCTCGCTGACGGCCGAGTTCCCAGCGAGGACTCGCACTAGCAGCCGGATCAGCAGGTAAAGCACGAAGAAGAACACCAGCCGATCCTATGGATCGCGCTTGCTGTCAGGCGTGTCACGGTTTTCGTGCCCAACCGGATTCGCTCTGGCCCGTTTTCCTCGCAGTTTCGGCTCTTATCAGCCAGATTTCGCCCCCGTTCTGGCGCTAGAGTGTTACATGGATGTTCCATTCGGAACGCAGAGTCGACGCCGCCGACGGGTCGTGAGCGTCCACCGATACAAGCCGTGGGACGGTACCTGGGTTCGACGTAGCTCTCGCTGGCCTACTGCTGAAGAATCGGTGAAAGACAGGAGTGGTGGTTTCCTGGAGCCAATCCAGCATGAGTAAGCGGATCGCGGTCATCGGAGGGGGAGCCGCCGGGCTCAGCGCCGGGTATCTGTTGCGACGAGAGTTCGAGTTGACGCTGTTCGAGAAGCAGCCGCGCTTGGGTGGCAATGCTTACACCTACACAGCGCGCGACGGCCAGACGCTCGACATTGCCGTGGCCGCGTTCAGTCGGGCGGGCTCGAGGCACTTCTTTCGGCTGCTCGACGAGCTGGGCATTGCTACGCGTGCCTCGGCGGGCTCATTCATGAGCCTCCACGATCTCGACACGCGCGAAGGCATTTACATAACGCCGAACCTCCGAGGGCTTCGCGCCCAGCGCTTTCGGATGCTGCGCCCGTCGCAGCTGCGGCCCTTGTGGCAGCTCTCGCGCGGGTTGGCGTCGGCGCGCAGAATCCAGGAAGCGGGCGGATTTCGTGGTCTCACCGTACGCGAGGGCCTGCGCCTGCTCCCGCGCATCACCGGTAACGCGGAGATGATCTTCATGTGTGCGCTTTGCCTCCTATCCTCGATGAGCGCCGAGGAAGTGCTGGAGGGGCCTGCGCAATTCTTCTTCGGGAAGCTCGCCGTCGCCGACGATGTGATCTCACCGAAGGCGATCTATTCGGTGCGCACCCTTCCGGGAAGAACGAGTAGCTACGTGTCCGCCCTGGCACGGGCCTTTGGGGAGCGGATCGTCTGCAACGCACGCATCCGGACCGTGCTCCGCGAGGACGAGGGGATCCGGATCGTGTTCTCCGATGGTGGCGAGGCTACCTTCGAGAAGGTGATCTTCGCCTGCAACGCCGACCAGGTGTTGGAGCTGCTCCAGGCGCCGACGCCGCTCGAGCGGGAGCTGCTTTCCGCGTGGCGCTACAAGGAGGGCCGGCTGGTTGTGCACCGGGACTACACCGCATTCCCGAAGCGGGAGCTGATGCAGGCATACACCTTTCTCTACCGACGGCAGGATGGTGTTTTCTCGACCTCCGTTAATGGGAGCCTGTGGTTCGAGCCATCGGCCCGGCGCACATGCGACCTGATTGCCTCCCAGCACCCGAACTTCCCGATCCGGGATGATCGAATCGAACTCGACACCGTGCTGCGAACGCCGATCTTCGATTTCCAGTCCTGCGCGACGACCGCCCGGCTGCCCACCCTGAACGGCGTGCAGAACACTTTTTTTTGCGGCAGCTATTTCGGCTACGGCCTGCACGAGGATGCGATCAGCTCTGCGGTGGAGGTGGCCCGGGGGCTGGGCGTTGAGCCCTGGCAGTAGGGAGATTTGGGGGAGGCGGCTTCTCATGGGCAGATCGGAAGCGAGAGAGCCAAGCCTTCACACACGCACTGTCAAAGCCTGAAGGGTGCCAAAACCGTGATCGGGGCGCTGCCGGCCAGTGTAGGTGCCGAAAACTGCGGCGCGCCCTGGATGCAGGGCCGTAGCCTGGGCGGGAATCGATCCGAGAGGTGGTATGTGGTGATCCTGTCGCTGATCTACTGGACGCTGCGGCGCGTGCTCGAGCTCGTCTCGCTTCGTCTGCGCTCGGAGCGTTGCAAATGGACCGGCTCTCGGTACGTCTCCTCGATCCGCCGAGTGAGGCTTCTCAAGCGTCGCCGTCAGGCGGCCAAGCGAAGCACGCGATGGTGGTGCGCCGGCGGCTGCATTCGTCGCGGTCCAGCAGCGACGCTAACAAATGCCGCTCGTGAGGATCGGGGGGCGTGTCGATGGGCCAGCCGCCGGCTGCCGCTCCCGCATCCGATCGTCAGGAGCGGCAGCGAGGCTCGGCCCGGCGCGGGTGCCTGCCCGCGTTCCAAACCAGGAGCGTGATCGGCGTCCCCCACGCGCTCGCAATGCCGCGCATTGCGGAAGTCTCGGCGCTCCCGTGCGCTCGTGTTCGCCCAAACCGGATACCGGGCTGCGCATCGACGGTCGCCACCGCTTGACCCGGTTGCATCAGCGCTCGATGACCTCACGCTCCGGTCCGCGTCACGCTCAGTAGCTCTGTGGCCCCTTGCTCTCGTCGGGGACCAGGCGTGGGAAATACTTAGCGGCGATCGCGAAGACGAAGTCGACGATCTGCTGCGGCGTCGGTGGCTTGTTGGGGTCGGTCAGTTCGGCGGGAACCGGCAGCCCGGACTGTTTGGCGTGTTCGAGGAGCCCGGGGCCGATGGCCTTGCCGAGGTTGCTCAGCACTTCGCCGAGTTCGACCTGTGTGAGCAGCCACTCCGGCACGGGCCGCGGCTGGAAGTCGGGCCAGGCCGCGGGGTCACGCGGGGTCTCGCGGGAGAGCAGATGCTCGAACGTGCGCGCGGCGGCGTCGCGGTCGGTGAACGGGTGGCCGAGGTCCCAGGCCTTCCGCAGTGTGGAGAGCAGCGAGGTGTGGCGGTACTCGTCGTTGATCACGATGCCCTCGTCGACCCACGGAGAGACGATGATCGCCGGGACTCGGTATCCGGAGCGGTCGAACTTGAAGCCGCACTCCCCAGCGGGCGCGCCGGGGTCAGGCGGTGGCACCGGGCCTGGCGGGACGTGATCGTAGGTGCCGCCGGGCTCGTCCCAGCCGATGAAGAACGTCGTGTTGTACGCGTTTGAGCCCTCGGCGGAGTCGGCCCTCTTGACCGCGCGGTAGATGCGGTTCAGGAAGTTCTCGCCGGCCAGGATCGAGGACGGCGGATCGAACGCAAGGTTGACGTTCTCGCCGATCAGCGACCGCCCCTCCGCCGGGTGGTAGTCGCCGTGCCCGGCGATGAGATGGGGCTCGATCAGGCAGAAGTCCGGCAGGGTGCCGTTGGCCGCGTCGCGCTCGAACTCCGAGAACGGCACGAAGTGCGTCGCCAGGCGGTCGTTCAGGCGCGGCATGTGGATCCACCCTGTGAACGAGACCCGGGCGGGCTCAAGCACGTACACCTTCCACGTGCGCCCATGGGCCTCCAGCCGGTCGAACAACGTTTCGGCGGTGTTATCCGTGGTCCACTTCATTGCCGGTTTGTTGGTCACGAAGCCCGAGGAGGTCCCGGCCGTCCAGAACGAGCGGTTCATGAACGTCTGTGAGGGAACCTCGCAGAACCAGTGATCGAACACGCCGAAAGCCTTAGCGATCCCGTTGAGCACCGGCACCTGCTCGGGGGTATAGCCGGTCATGATCTGCTCGTACTCCTCGTAGGTCGGCTGGCGGCCCACCTCGCCGGTGTACGTGTTGATGTAGTCGGTGACGAACCCTTCCATGTTCGGCTCGCTGCCCGGCGGCGGGACGTTCCAAGGCGCGCTGACAGCCTCGCCGATCTTGAAGCGGTTGTGCTCGTCCAGCGTGTTGTACAGCTGGGTGTTGGTGTGGAAGTACTCCTCGCCCGAGTCCGGGTTGGGCGCATCCATGTCCGTCGTGGTCGTGTACGGGACCGTCTTGCGCTCGGCGCCGTGCTCGGCCCAGGCGGGGATTGGGTTGCTCAGGTCCTTGCCGATCACGCCCTCGAAGCTCTTGCCATCCTCTGGCGCGTACAGGCGGCCTAGAAGATTGTCGAGCGACCTGTTCTCGAACAGCACCAGGATGACATGGTCCATCGCGTGGGAACGGTCATGACTCACGGGCGTCTCCTTGAACGAAGTAGGTTCCTGGGTGGGTCGTTCAACCCGGAGGCAGGGTATAGGTCAGGGCTTGCTTCCGCTGGTCCTCCAACTCCAGCGGCACGTCTGCTCGCCGAGCATTGCGACCGCCTCAGCACGTACGCGCTTCGCTTGCGTTTGGGACGAGACCCAGTCGCCTCGGCCCCTTGCTCGGACGACCGCTGTCACGCGAAACTGGTAGCGGTCGAGCATCGGATCTAGGCTTGCGCAGTTCGTCCGTAGCATCCGGTGGCACCGTGGCCCGACGGCCACGAAACTGAGAGCATTGGCGGGTGGAGCTCGGGGTCCATTTGCCGCTGGGGCAGTTCGGTGATGAGCTGGCCGGCGCGAGCGCTGCGCTCCGTTGTTCGTGGCTCGCGGTGGCTCTGATTCGGTGTCGTGCTCCGCGTTATCAGGGGCATAGATTCGGCTGGCTCGACGCCGTTTGCAGCCTCAACCGTCGGAAAGCGATCGTGAGAATATTCTCACACTAGCCCACGGCTAACTCGTGCTTTGCGTGGCTCCGAATGCCCCAAGCAGGTGGTGAACATCGTGACTAACGGCGCCAGGCGCTGTGGCCGCAGGGTCGGGAACCGGTCTCGTGCCCTCTTGGCATGTCTGACGAAGTTTGGTCACTCCTGTGTCGGTTTCGAACGTTAGACATCGGAGGAATACGTCAAACATATGTCAGGATGCCAATTCGCTATTGGACTCATCGTAGTGACCCGAATACAGTCCGATCGGGTCAACGCTACAAATTTAGTAGTCCGAAAACACCACCGGTGATCAGTTCACCTATGCGTGGCATCCAAGCGAGAAACGGAGAAGTGAACGATGAAATCCAGCATACATAAGTGGTCTCGCGTAATCGTCGTACCCAGCGTCTTGGCATTAGCTTTGACAGTGTCGACTGCGGGCGCTCTTGCGAGTAGTCCTCGCATCCTGCCGCCCAACTCCCTTGCGTTCGGGAAGACGTATGGGGCGTGGTCAGCGGCATGGTGGAAGTACGTCGAGTCGCAGCCTGTGTCCTCGAACCCGTTGCTCGATTCGACCGGGGCGGGATGCCGCAAAGCGCAGTCCGGCAAAGTGTTCTTCCTGGTCGGCGCCAACGGCACGGGAACGGCCACCCGCGACCAGTGCACCGTGCCGGCAGGGAAGGCCCTGTTCTTTCCATTCCTCGACGCTGTCAACGTCAACACCCCCTCCGTTGAACCCGTCAAAACGCCTCTGGAAACGTGGGAAGAACTACAGACAGTCTTTGGCCCATTTTCCGAACTCCATGCCAGCATCGATGGTGTCGCCGTCGCCAACCTGAATCCCGCGACCACGCCCTATCGTGTGTGCGCAGGTCCCGTCGCCAGATGCAGCGCACCGTCGTTCAGGCTGTTCCTCCCCGCCGAAAACTTGTTTGGGCCCTTGATCGCGGAAGGGACATATGAACCGGCAGTGGCAGACGGGTTCTACTTGCTGCTGGCGCCGCTCAGCCCAGGACCCCACACCATCACATTCGGTGGCGCCGGCCAGTACGCCGGGAGTCCGTTCTCCGAGAACATCACCTACCACCTGGTCGTTTCGTCTCCCTAGAGCGCTGAAATCCGGCTAGAGCGTGAGAACACCCGCGTCGCTTCCGTGCTGCTCTGGATGCGGTCAGCGGCGCGGGTGCGTAGCGCATGAGCCCTCCATCTCATGGGGCTCGCGTGCCTCCAGTGACAGTCCGAGAGATTTCAGGTGACGGTCACGACCGTTGGCGCCGTTGCGTCGATTCCGAGCGCCGTACGGCCTGCTCGAACTTTCGTTGCACGAACCGGTTGGCAGAGCGACGCATCACTAGGTCGGTAGCGGAAACTGGGAGACCCTGCGCGTGCCGCTAAAGCCGTCCACGCCGTAAACAGCAACGATGACCTGCGACTCATCGCCCCAGCTGCACAGCTCGGCGAGCTCGACTCTGCCGTGCCGCACGCGCTCTCGCCGCTCCTCGGAGAGCTTGGAGAGCTGGAACTCAGTGATGTCCTCGGGCTTGATCAGGACGACGCGCGGGCCGTACTGCTCCCGGCCTCGTCGCAGGAACCCGCGGCCGGGCATGAAGTCGATCCGCCCCTGAGTGACCGGGATGGTGACTGCAGACCTCAGCGAGCGATTCCCGTCACCCCATGCGGTCGAGAACATCGTGCACGAGATCGAGGCGTCGACGACGTCGCGAAAGCCGTCGTTGGCGACAAGGAAGCTGTCTCGCCTCCGCCCGTCCCGGTCCGTGCTGACGTGCCTGTCGTACACGCGCCATCTCGGTACAAGCATCCTGTTCGGCACATACCAGGCGACAACCGACGTCGCGATGCCGGCGCACACCCGAGCACGAAGGAAGCTGTGCTGCTCACGGCGTGGAAACATATGCACGCCGGCCATTCCGGTGGGGGCGGCGTCCGGGCCACGTCCACGGATCTGCACTCACCCGCATGCGAAAGTGTCGGCTTCTCGGTTTTGGGGGACACCTCAGTGAAATTTTCAGGACCGCAAACGCGAGGCCTCGACAAGCCGGAGGTCCTGCGCCGTCGCCTACGCGTCAGGCTGCGGCTGGTTCGTCGGCGAGGGCGGAGGCGGCTCGCAATGCTCGTAGCAAGGCGGAGAACTGCGCCAGCGTCCGAGCCGGCACGGAGGAACGTAGTCGCAGCTCGAGCTCGCGCTCGAACGTCTTCGTAGGCCCGCTCGAGCGCCTTCCTCCCGGCTGGCGTCAATTCGATGATCGACGAGCGTCGGTCATCGGGGTTGGGGCGCCGCCTGCAATATCCCGACGCCTCGATCGAGTCGACTAGCTTGCTTACGCCGCCGGTGGTCTGTGACAGGACCGCGGCAATGTCATACACGGGACAATGCGGTCGGCTGGCGATGATCTGCATCGGCTCGAACCTCTGCAGCGGCAGATCGTGCTCAGCGCGCAGTCGCGCATCGATCGCGTTGCAAAGCTCGGTCTCGAAGCGGATCAGGTCGCTGAACAGCTGCTCGAGATCCTCCATCAGTCGGATTCGGATTGGGATCCACGCGCGGCGTTGGTCGTGGGCCGCGATGAGCTGAGCACTGCGCAGCGGTTACGAGCGCAACGCGTGGTCCACTACGCAACCGGCGCCGGGATTGGCGCTGCCTATGGCGCCACCGGCAGCCGATGGGCCGTTGCAAGCCGGGGCAGAGGCATCGTCGCAGGACTCGGCATCTATGCGCTGACGCATGGCTCAATTCTGCCTGCAGTCGGAATCCAGCGCCCCCCGTGGCGGCTGGCCCCCGCCGCGGTGACCTGGGAGATGACCTCACACGCGATCTTCGGAGCCGCACTCGAGGCCATGCGTCGCCTGGCGCGAGCGTCGAGGTGAGCGACTCATCTGACTCGCCGGTGCCGAGCCGGGCGGTCGCCCGACCCAGCTGTCCGGCGGTCGGTGACGCCGGCCAGCGCCCTCCGCGAGCCGCCGGCCCGGGCAACGATTACGCGGCCACTCGTGGCGGAACGCTTCAGCTCGGCCCTTGACACCTTGGTGGCAAAACCGTGTCCCGAAACATGTCCCAGACTCGGGAAATCTAATCCTGGACAACCGACCCGTAGTCGAGCGAGTTTGGCTCTAGACAGCCGAACCAGACGGCAAATGCGCCACTACGGAACCGAAGGTCAGGGGTTCGAATCCCTTCTGGCGCGTCGAAACGCCCGTAAATAGCGCACATTTGAAGAGCAGGACCGACCTTTCACCGATCCGATTGCTGGCGGCAGCTGGGCGTGCGGCGAAATGGGCGATCCTGTCGATGTCGCTGACGCACCTGCATCGGCATGTCATCTGCTCAACGGCCAGCCCATTCGCTGAGACCGACGTGATCCTTCGGGATGAGTGGCTTGCGAGCTCGCGCCTTGATCTCCTGCACGGCCCATGAGTTTCCGTCCGGGTCCTGAAAGCCGAAGAACCGGTGCCGCCGTCCGCGTCGGTGATCACCGTCAGCTCGCTGACCTCGACGCCGCGATCGAGCAGCTGCTGGCGTGCGGCTGTCGCGTCAGGGACCACGAGCTGAAGGTTCTCATCGAGCCCGGCTCCATCGCTCGATGCGGGGGCAGGTCGCCAAACACGATCGAACAACCCGAGCCAGGTGGGGTTAGCTGCGTGACGTGCATGTGCTCGTTGTGCGTGTCGTGGTCCAGGTGGAAGCCGACTTGATCGCGATAGAACGCAATCAAGCGATCAATGTCGCTGACGGGGAGCACAACAACCTCCAGGCTCCAGTCCATCTGAGGCTCCATCCGGGTCGAGATCGTCCCACAGGTAATACCCGATTGGACATCAGCATCGCCGTCTCGGCTCCTCCGGCTGGCCGCTTGGATTCGCCAACCTCGCGTCGGGTGCTGGCCGTCAGCGCGAACGGGCGGGTCCATACCTTCGTATCCGCGCGAAGGAGGGGCACGCCCCCTGCGGATGCAGATGCTCGTCAGCGAACGCAAGCAGGACTCGGGCGCCGCGCTGCTGCATCCGGCTGACGGGCGAAGCCTGCCGCGGCTCAGAGCTGCTGACCGTACCGCCTGTTCGTGCATGCGGCAGTGTCCGCCGGTCGGGACGTTGTCGTCGAGATATGGTGTGGTTCGGACCTCCGCGCTTGACCGCGGGACGCTGGTCAACGTCAGGTCATCGCTGTGGTCGAGTCTCCAGCGGCACAGCCAACAGAGCCGGACAGCAGCGGGCGCTACGTGCTGATCCCGACGCCAGCTGCGCTGAGCGAGAGTCCGACGGGGATGAACGCGCGATCCTACTGGGAGGCTCCGGACGCCTACCGACTCTGGACGATGACCTTTCAGGTGGAGGGCCCTGATGCTCGTCTGATCAGCCACAACATGCAGATCAAGCTTGGCGCGCCGGATCTCCCGCATGGGCCGGCCGACGCTGACGTTGCGCTATGGCTGCAGTCAGGGTAACTGTTCAGGTCGCTGGTGAGGCGTGGGCGGCGGTGGGGTTCTCGACCACCAGATCGACGGGGAAACGGCGGACGAGCTTTTCAACCCGTCATGCGTAGTCCGTCGGCATCGAGCGCGACCGTGTAGCCAAAGCCATTCCGTCCGACCGCGCGGCGCAGAGTGCGAAGGACGTGACTGGGATCGTCGTAGGGACCCTCGACGTAGGTTGGCTTCCCGTCGCATCCGAACGTGACCGCGCTGGGCCCAGCCCACGGGCCGAGGTGCGCGCGAGCCTGCTCGAAGTCGGGATGCGGAGCGAACCCAAGCCGATGGGCGTACTCCGCCGCTCCCAGCACTAGGTCGCGAACGCACTCAATCGGAACAGGCACCGGCGGCGCGTTATAGCCGCTGAAGACGTGGTCGGTCAACCGGCGCAACGCCCGATCTTCCATGTCGTCTGGGCCCATCGCGTTCTTCACTCCAAGACAGTAGACGTCGACGAGATAGACGCACACCGTGACGTTACGTCGCTTGCGCCGCCGGCGGGCGACAACGGCGCTGACAAGACCGCCCGTGCCGTCATCGGCGCCAGGATCGCGCCATTCGGGACGCCCTGCGATCGACAGACCGGTGCTCCATCCGGCGTTAACCCAACAGCCGACGAGATCGGCATCGGGATACGCAGCATCCCGTTCAGCGGCGACCTTCCGGACGAGATCCGCGACCGCGGCTGACCGCATCCCAAGGCTACGGGCGATCTCCCTCGGAGACAGGCCCCGGGCCCGAAGCTCACGAACGCTCTGGATCGTCTCGTCGTCGATCACCAGGATCTTGTAGCGAACCGGGCGGACGCTAGGCGCCGCACCCGTCACAACGGCGGGGCAGGATCGCAGCGCTTTGCAGGGAACGTTGCATCCGTGATCGATGCGAGCGAGCGTGCAGTGCGGCCGGGCTATGGCGAGCTTGAGGCACTGGTCGCCGAGCAGGCGGCGTTGATCGAGACGCTGCGGACCAGGGTCGCTGAGCAGGACGCGGTGATCGAGGAGCTGCGGGCGCGGCTGGGGCAGAACTCGCGCAACTCGTCCAAGCCGCCATCCTTGGATGGGTATTCCAAGCCGCGGACCAAGAACCGATCCCTGCGGCGACGGTCGGGGCGCAAGCCGGGCGGTCAGCAGGGTCACCGCGGGCATCATTTGGAGCACCGGAAGGATCCGGATGTGACGCTCGTCCATCCGGTGGAGCGGTGTTCGGGCTGCGGCGGCGATCTGTCTGATTCGCCGATCGTGGAGAGCCAGTCGCGGCAGGTGTTCGATCTGCCGGACGTGCCGCGGCTGCGATACGTGGAGCATTGGATCCAGCGGCGACGCTGCGACTGCTGCGGGCAGCTGACGAGCTCGAGCTTTCCGGTGGAAGCCAAAGGGCCGGTCTGCTACGGCCCGCGCATCCGCGCGATGGGGATCTACCTGGTCTCATACCAGCATCTGCCGTACGTGCGCGCGGCGGAGATCCTCTCTGACTGGGCGGGCGCGACCGTGTCGGTCGGCAGTTTGCAGGCGTTCGTGGTCGAGGGCGCCGAGGGCCTGGAAGAGTTCCTGGAGGAGGTTCGCTGTGCGCTGGAGAGCGCGGAGGTCGCACACTTCGATGAGACCGGCGGGCGGATCGAGGGCGAGCTTTCATGGATCCACTGCGCCTCGACCGACACGCTGACGCTTCTCACCGTGCACGAGAAGCGCGGCCGTGACGGGATCGATGCCGCTGGCGTGCTGCCAGGGTTCCGTGGGACCGCGGTGCACGACGGATGGGCGCCCTTCCGCGTGTACGAGCAGGCCCGTCACGCGCTCTGCGGTGCCCATCATCTGCGCGAGCTCGTCTGTGCCGAGGAGCAAGGGCAAGGCTGGTCGTCGGCGATGGGCGCGCTGCTTCTGGACGTCAAGGACGCGGTCTGGCAGGTCCGGCAGACAGGCCGCGACGCACTCGATCAGGGCGCGCTTGAGACAGTTCACGACTGCTACCGCGAGATCATCGCCATGGGTTAGGAGCAGAATCCGGACCTCGGTGCCGAGAGCGGCGGCCGGCGGCCGAAGCGCACCAAGGCGCAGAACCTGCTGCTGCGCTTGGACGCGCGAGAGGCCGAGGTGCTGCGGTTCTGCCACGACTTCCAGGTTCCGTTCAACAACAACCTCTGCGAGCGGGATCTGCGGATGGTCAAGCTTCAGCAGAAGATCTCCGGCTGCTGGCGCACCCGCGAGGGAGCCGAGCGGTTCCTCGCGATCCGCTCCTACATCTCGACCGCCCGCAAGCAAGGCCAGCGGCCGTTGGCAGTACTCACGAAGCTCACCGCCGGCCGCCCGTGGCTGCCGACGGCAGCCGGCCCCTGATCCGTCTGCGCCGCTTCGGATACTGCCGCCTGTGAGCAAACGCTCCCGACGACGAGCGCGCGGGCAGGCCCAGCCCCAGCTGCAGACGTCACGGTCCGCGACCGGCCCGCCACCAGACGCAGCGGCCGCGCCTGAGCGCCTGTTGCTTGACCAGATCGCAGCTGGCGACCTCGACCTGCACCTGACCGCGATCGCCGAAGCGATCCGCGCCCGCTACGAGCTCTTGCAGACGATCAGCTCCGCCAAAGCGCTCGCGATGTTAAATATCGGTGACCGCGTGCGCATCAACCATCACGCCAGGCCCCGCTACCTACACGGCACTCACGGCACCCTCGTCGAGCTCGACGAGCACACCGCGACCGTCTGCGTGCACCGTCCGATCGGCCGCTTCAAGAGCGGCGAAATCCGCTGTCCCTGTCAAACGCGACTCGTCTGAGAGAGGGAGCGTGCTTCGATCCTGCAAACTGCTCGGCCACCCCACAAGCGGTCGAAGATGCTGCTGAAGAATTGTCATGATGACCATCCCGGTTGTGCTGTTTCGGCCTCTGGTAGGCGATCTACCTTACGCGCGCTGCGTAGGCGATGTGTGAGGATGAGCACACGGCACCGGGCAATAGGTCTATTGGCTGGCGAGCGTCACAAGGTCACGCGGCACTCGCGCACTGCGGCAACTCATGGTTGTCGGGTCTACACGTGGAGTCGCCAGCCAGGTCACTCGTCACCCGGCCCCTGGTGCGCATCGTGTCTGGACTGGAGGTTGGGAATGTTTCTGGGCCACCGAGCGTCTGTGACAACAGTGATCTTCCCGGTCGACACCCGCGAGTTCCTGCTCCATGACGGGCGAGTTGTTCGCGTTCGAGCCTTGTGCTCGACTGATCGCGCGATCTATGAGAGAGCCGTCCTAGATCTAAGGGCGCAGTCGCTCCGGCGAGACTCGGTGAGGGTCGGGAGGTTCGGGGGCGCTCGCTGACCTGTAGGCCAGTGGCGCGCAGGCGCCTCCTTGTAGGGGAGACGCCTGCAAGACAGCTTCCCGCCGGAAGATTAGGTCACGGGTAGGTGACCGTCACCTTTGCCGCAGGTTCGAGGGCCCCCGTGTCTTCGCCGAATCGAGGTACGCCGATGTAGCAGATCCGCGAGGTGGGGAATTCGCCCGGTTCTCCTTCAGGGCAAAGCTCCACCTTGAATGACGTACGGAAGCGGCCGAGACCGTTGGTTTCGACGGTCTTGCCGTTGTTGGCGTTGCACGGGTCCTTGGGCGCCAGCCAGAACGTCGTTCCGCACTCCTTGAGCGCTACCATGGTGTGCGCCGGGAATCCGGTGCCGCGAAGCGTGGTATGCGTATTGACCATCACGCTCGACGGGTTCGCGACGATCCGCTCCGAACCCGATTGGGCCGATGCGGTGGGGACGCACCCGAAGCCGATTATCGCCGCCAGCGATCCGGCGCTAGCCCAGAGAGGGAGCGTCTTGCGTAACCCAAACATGCTTCCTCCTTTGGTGGAGATAGGTTGGTTGAGCCTCGTTTCTCCCGAGGTGCTTGGAGTATTCTCGCAGAGAACTGACGTTTAAAGCTCGTTGCTGGCGCTTCTGGCGCTCGAAGCGGGCCGAAAAGCCCGTCCTCTCTTTCGGCGTACATGTGCTTGACTGGGTCGCAGGTACGAAACCCGCCACGCCCCGTTGCGTTCGTGACGGTCGATGCGTTACTGTCCGAGACGTCTTGCTGGCCCGACCCCCTGAGTTCGGTCCGGTGCTTATGAGAGTTCTACCTGTCCACGATGATGGACGAGGAAGGAACTCAGATGAAGCGACGCAGGCACACGCCCGAGCAGGTCGTTCGCAAGCTGCGCGAGGCCGAGCGGCTGCTCGCCGAGGGCAAGGCGATCCCCGAGGTCGCCAAGGAGCTCGAGGTCTCAGAGAACACGTTTCACCGCTGGCGCGCGCAGTACGGCGGGATGAAGGCCGACGACGTCAAGCGCTTGAAGGAGCTCGAGCGCGAGAACTCGACGCTGAAGCGGATCGTCGCGAACAAGGAGGTGGAGATCGAGGGGCTCAAAGAGATCGCCAAGGGAAATTGGTGAGCCCGTTGCGCCGACGAGCAGCGGTCCTGATGCTCATGGACCGCCTCGAGGTCTCGGAGCGACGGGCGTGCCAGATCGCTTCTCAGCACCGCTCCACGCAGCGACGTGCGGCGTGCGTGGCGGGCGACGACGCGGCGCTGCGGGCCCGGCTTCGCAAGTTCTCGAAGGATCGCCCGCGCTGGGGATATCGCCGCGCGCACTCCCAGCTTCTCGAGGAAGGCTGGACAGTCAACCGCAAGCGCGTGCAGCGGCTGTGGCGGGAGGAGGGCCTGCGGGTGCCCACCCGCCGGCGCAAGCGCCAGCGACTCGGCGACTCGACCGTGCCGGCCAAGCGGCTTTCAGCGGAGCGTCCGGATCACGTGTGGGCGCTTGACTTCCAGTTCGACCAGACCGCCGACGGGCGCATCCTGAAGCTCCTGCACATCGTCGACGAGTTCACCCGCGAGGCGCTGGAGGTCGGCTGCGAGCGGCGCATCGACGCGGACGAGACGGTCGGCCGGCTCGAGCGGATCGTCGCCGAGACCGGCCGGGTGCCTGCCTTCATCCGCTGCGACAACGGTCCAGAGCTGACTGCGAACGCGCTGCGGGACTGGTGTCGCTTCTCCGGCGCCGGCAGCGCTTACATCGAGCCGGGCTCGCCGTGGCAGAACCCCTATGTCGAGAGCTTCGGCTCGCGCATCCGCGACGAGCTGCTCGCCGTCGAGCAGTTCTCCTGCCTGGCCGAGGCGCAGGTGATGGTCGAGGACTGGCGCGAGGACTACAACCGGCGCAGGCCACACTCGGCGCTTCAGATGATGGCGCCAGCCCGGTTCGCCAGGGGATGGCGTCTGGCGACGCAGCAGGGCAAGGTAATTCCCTTCACCGACCCCGTGAAGGCGCTCAGATCGACCGCGAACGGCTCCGTTTCAATGCCGCCGGGTGAAAATGTGTCCGATTCGGCGCCGGGGGCCCTCGGCAGCGCGCCCGCCGCCTTGCAGCGCTCGCCCTCCGGGCTCGCTGCGCAAGGCAGCGGCTCCCCTACCCTTCACACACACAACGGCCATCAACTCTCACAGCAGGTGGACCGATGAACGGGGTCCGGTCATTGCCTTTAGGTATCGACGGTTTCGTCTGCGGTGAGCGAGTAGGCAGAGAGTGATCAGCCGTCTGCACGACCGGGATCGTCTGCAGCGCGCTCGGGACGAGTGTGGTTGTCAACGATCATCGAAATTCCCCAGATGCGATCGCGAGATTTCCCCACCTTCGGTGGGTGGGTTGAGGCCGGCGCGTTGCTGGGCGATTCGGGCTCGGTGGCCTCGCATGCGGTAGCTCTCGCCGTCGATCTGTAGGACTGTGGCGTGGTGTAGGAGGCGGTCGAGGATCGCGACGGCGACGGTGGTGTCCTCGAAGATCTCGCCCCACTGCGCGATCCCGCGGTTGGTGGTGAGGATGATCGAGCCGTGTTCGTAGCGGCGAGAGATGACTTGGAAGAGATGTGAGGCGGCCTCGCCTGGCATTGGTAGGTAGCCGAGCTCGTCGATGACGAGGAGTTGGGGGCCGTTCCAGAAGCGCATGGTGGCTTGCCAGCGCCCCTCGATCGCGGCGCGGCTGGTTCTTGTGACGAGGTCCGCGGCGGTTGTGTAGTAGACGCGGTGGCCGGCGTGCACGGCTTTCATGCCGAGCGCTATTGCGAGCATCGTCTTGCCGACGCCGGGCGGTCCGATCAGCAGCGCGTTCGCTTTCTCCTCGATGAATCTCAGCGTTGCCAGCTCCTGCAGGAGCGTGCGGTCTAGCGATGGTTGGGCTGTGTAGTCGAATTCCTCGAGGGTCTTGGTGTGCGGGAAGTTGGCGAAGCGCAGTCGTCCTTGCAGGCGACGCTGCTCGGTGGCGGTGACCTCGACGTCGAGCAGGTCGTGCAGGAAGGTGGTGTAGCCGGGCTTGTTCTTCTCGGCTTGCTCGAGCGCGGCGGGGAGCTGTTCGGCGAGCGCGGTGAGCTTGAGGTAGGCCAGGTGGGAGCGCAGCTGCTGGTAGGTGGCTCCTCGGTTCACCTGGCGACCCTCGCGATCCGCGCGTACTGATCGAGGTCGACGACGACGCCGTCCGGGTGGCCGCGCAGGCGGGCGGCGGCGGCGAGCGCCTGCTTGCCGGGTGGCCGGTTTTGCTTGCGAGCGCAGGGCCTTGCGGTCGTGAACGCCTCGAGCACCGCCCGCTCGAGCAGCCGCGCATGCTCGCTGCTCTGCAGGATTTGTCCAGCGCCGGCGGGAGCTCGCCGGTGGCGTGCAACCCTGCGTCCTGCTGGGGAGAGGATCTCCAGATGAAGCTCCCCGGAGCGTGCACGAACTGTGACGGTCTGCCCGACAAGGCCCGGCGGGACGCTGTAGCTGTTGCCTTCGAAGGCGATCATCGCCGTTCTTGAGACCACCCTCTGCACCTCAAGGAGCGCCGGGAAGGCGATGGCGGGCAGCGCCAGCAGGTTCTCTTGCGCGGCGAGCTCCCCGATCGTGGTGCCCTGGCGTTTGCGCCGGTCTGAGACCGCGACCGCCCAGCGGTCAAGGTCCGCCTGCGCCTGCCCCAACGAGGCGACGGGCGCGGTACGCCACCACGAGCGGGTGATGTATTTGATCGCGGCCTCCACGACTCCCTTGCGCTGCGGGCGGCGCGCCGGGCACACCCACACCTCCACGCCATAGTGCTTTGCGACCTGCGCGAACGCCGCGGTGATGCGATCGCCGCCCTGGTGCACGACAGTGGCCATCCGGTCGGTCCGCCACGCGCGGCTGGTGCCACCCAGGCGGCGCAGGACCCCGTCGATCGCCTCCACCAGGTGCGCGAAGCTCTGGCCCTCACAGACCACCGCTCGGCACTTCCCCGAGAACGACAGCGCCCCCACGAGCACATACGCCGGCGCTCCCCACGGCGTCTCGTGCAGCTCAAGCCAGTCCCACTGAATCTCCCCGCCCGGCTCATGCGCGATCACCGTCGTCACGCCGTGCCCGCCCGTGCAGCACGCCTCACAACGCGGGCGCAGGCCCAGCAGCCGCAGCTCCCGCACGAACGTCACATACGAACGGTCGAAGCCGAGCCCCACGACCTCCCGATACAGCACCGTGCCATCGACATGAGCGTCCTCGCCGAACCGCGCCGCCAGATACTCCCGGAACGGCTCGACACAACTCGCCGCCCGCTCCCGTGGCACCTTCGGGCACGCCAGGTACTTGCGCACCGTCTTGCGATCTCGGCCGGTGTGCCGGGCGATCGCCGACACAGACCAGCCCCGCCGAGCAAGCGCAGCAATCTCCACATCGTCCTCCTCAGACAACATCCCCAGGGGGCCTCCTTCGAGTCGCAGGCGTGAACACCCGCGACCCTGGACGGGGCCCCCGACAGAAACGCGCCGGCGGCAGCTCGCTCCGCCTCGCCTACGGCTCGGCTCCGCGAGCAGCCGCCACTACACGCTCAGGTGGGGAATTTCCATGATCGGATCTGGGGACGTTTTCACGATTGTCGCCATGGTCTCGTTGGCAGAGGCCCGGCCGTGTCGCACAGCGCGTGGGCTGGCACTCAGGGCAGTGGTGTGGGAGATTCGTAGTCTCACAAGAACGCAGCCGACCGCGTCGAAGGTGTCCCACCGTGGTCGGCGTTGGCCCTCGCCCGGACCCGAAGCGCAGCTACTAGCGTCGAGCGTCCGGGTCTTCGGGCACGGACGCGAAGGTCCTGAAAGCGGCCCCCGATCGCGCGCGTCGAGCCAGACCAGGTAATTCCGGCGTCCGAGGTAGCTAGCGACGATCATGACGGCGGGCGCCGATCCGGTGTATGCCGGGGCCCAGCTGAGACGGGAGCGACGGCGGGGCGAGGACGAGTGTCGCGGGGCGAGGACGAGTGTCGTTAGCGTGGTGCGCGCGCCCGACCCACTACGCGCGCACTACCGGGCTTTCAGGGGAGCTTCAGCACCCCCGTGGGTCGCCGGCCCCTTGTGCATGTTGGGCAACCGCCACTCCGCCGGGCCCAGCGACGGCCAGATGCGGGAGGTCGAGGGAGAAAGTGAAACCCTTCCGGCGGCCCATCGTTCACCATAGCACTTTCCGCACCTGTCCGCTGAGAAATTGCACGTTTTGTTCTCGCCTCACGGCACCCGCTTGCGGACCATGAAGGAGTTCCTGGGCCATGCCGACAACAAGACGACGCAAATCTATGTGCACTGCGCACCGTCCGAGCATGGGTCAAAGCTCGTCGATGCGACATTCGAGTCCTGTGCTGGGGAACGAGCTTGGAAACAAATTTGAAACAAAGTCAGGGGCATCCGACGGCTTCTACCGTGACCGTCGACACCTCTGTAACGTCGCCAACCTTGAGTTCAAGGGCAACACGGGGACCAACACCGATTCCGCTGATCGCGGCGCGCGGGGCGGCGTAGCCCCAATCGGCGTCTCAACTGTTCAGGCTTCGTCCCCCGTGGGACGAAGCATCGCGGTCGTAGCTCTCGCATCCCTGCTTTTTGCGGCGTGCAGTGGCTCGGACGCGGGCCAGGTCGTCGCGAGGCGCTTCAAGCAGCCTCCTCTTCGTTCTCAGTCCGCGCATCGAACGCCTGACGTGCTTCGTCGATCTCGGGCATGTTCCCGTAAGCCCAGTCACGGATTGCGTCGACGGCATCGGTGAGGCTCTGTCCAAGCGGAGTGAGTCGGTACTCGACGGTGACAGGGACAGTCGGATATACCGTCCTGTTGACGAGCCCGTCGCGCTCAAGCGCTCGCACGGTCTGCGTGAGCATCTTCTGGCTGATGCCCTCGATCCGCCGGCGTAGCTCGGAGAAGCGAAGTGCCTCCTCGCCCTCCAGCGCCGTAATCACGAGCATCGTCCACTTGTCGGCGATCCGTGCCAGCACTTGCCGGGTCGGACAGCGTGCCTTGAACACATCCCATCTGATGGTTGCCATCAGGTACCTATAGCACAAAATAGTGCTGTCTTCCAAATCGGAAGCTTGTCGTCTACGGTGCCCAACATGACAGTTGGCAACAAGCAAGCACGATGGAAGGTGGAAGGCATGAAGGCCTTTGAAGTCAAGAGCGACCGCTCCCTCACGATCGAGATGGTGGAAGTCGAGGAGCCGTCTCCCAACCCCGCCCAGGCGGTGATCGCGGTAGACGCTTTCTCAATCAACCGGGGTGAGGCTCTTCAGCTCATGCGGGAAGGCACGGGTTGGCGTCCGGGCAAAGATGTTTCGGGCACAGTCGTCACGGCCTGCGCCGACGGCAGCGCACCGGCCGCCGGGTCGCGGGTGCTCGCTCACCTCGAAAAAGGCGGCTGGGCCGAGCGGGTGGCGATCGCCCCCGACCAGATGGTCGAGCTCCCGGAGGAGATTGCAAGCACCGATGCAGCCACGCTCGGGCTTGCAGGGCTGACGGCTCTGCGACTCCTGCGAGTGGTGGGTCCGCTCTACGGCCGCAACGTTCTGCTCACCGGCGCGTCCGGCGGAGTCGGACACTTCTTCGTAGAGCTCGCCGCCGCACAGGGAGCCCGCGTGACCGCGGTGACGGCCAGCGCGGAGCGAGGCGAGCGTCTTCTCGAGCTCGGCGGGCACGCCATCGTCACCGACGTGCAGAATGCGGAGGGCCCCTTCGATGTCGTCCTGGACTCTGTCGGCGGGGACTCGACCCAGGCCGCCTGGCGCACCCTCACCCCGCACGGGCTGTTCGTCTGGTTTGGGCAGGCCAGCATGACGCCGCCGACCCTCGACTTCTTCGACTGGGCCGGGGGCCTCAGTGCGACCATGCAGAAGTTCCACTACCTCGACGTCCCGACCGGGATCGCGGAGGATCTTTTCACCCTGGTCGACCTCACGGTATCCGGCCGGCTGACGCCCGAGGTCGGCTTCCTCGGCGATTGGGCGGCCACTGGAAGCGCCATCGAAGACGTGTTCGCCCGTAAGGTTCGCGGTAACGCGGTGCTGACCGTCAACGGCGCGGTCGAGGGGGCCTGACGCACCATGCCAACGGTAGCCGTGCTCGGCCTCGGTGCGATGGGCTCAGGGATGGCCCTCAGCCTCATCGACGCCGGGCACGAGACGATCGTCTGGAACCGGACGCCGGACGCCTACGACGTTTTGCCTGAAACGGGCGCGCGTATCGCGGCGGATCCGGCCGAGGCCGTCGCGAAAGCGGAGGTTGTCTTGTCCGTGCTCGCCGATGGCCCTGCGACCGTCAAGGTGGTGGAGTCCGCCTCTGCCGGCCTCGGGACCGGCAAGCTATGGGTCCAGGCGGCGACCGTCGGCGTCGAGGAGGTCGGGGAGATCGCAGAACGGATCGAAGCTGAAGGGTGCGCCTTTCTCGACGCCCCCGTGCTCGGTACCCGCGGTCCGGCGAGGGCCGGGGCGCTGACCATCCTCGCGGGCGGGGACCCGGACGTCCTCCTGCGGGCCGCCCCGGTGCTGGAAGCGATCGGCGCCCGGACAGTCACGGCCGGGGGGGTCGGCAGCGCGACCCGGCTGAAGCTCGTGCTGAACACCTGGCTCGGCTTCCTCTATCACGGGATGGCCGAGACCCTCGCCCTCGCCGGGGCGCTCGGGGTGGACGAGGTTCGGCTACTCGACCTCATCGATGGCGGTCCGCTCGATGCGCCGGCGGCGCGCGCGAAGGCACAAATGATGGTCTCGGGCGTCTTCGAGCCCGCGGACTTCGCTCTCGGTTTGGCCACGAAGGACCTGCGACTTGCCGGCGAGGCGGCCGCGGAAAACGGACTCCAGCTCGGGGCCACCACGGCGATCCGAGAGTGCTTCGAATCCGCCATCGCAGATGGGCATGGAGCCGCAGACGTAAGCGCCACCTATCTGACCGTAAACGGAAATCAAGTCGAGAGAGGAACGGTTTAATGAGCACCGATACCGCCCCGACCCGGGTCCGCTGGCCGAAAGGTCACGAGCCGGAGGGGGCATCGATCTACGTCTCCAACAAGACGGTGACCACTGCCGACCCGGAGCTTGTCTGGGCCTGGCTGACTCGTCCAGAACAATGGCACCGCTTCTACAGCAACGCCAAACGCATTCGCCACCGTTCTGGTGAGTGGCCCCAGCTCCGCCTCGGAAGCAAGTTCTCCTGGATCACCTTCGGGGCCCTTGTGACCACCGAAATCACGGAGTTTGAGCCCTTCAAGAGGCTCGCCTGGACGGGCGAAGGCATGGGCGCCACCGCCCACCACGCCTGGTTGCTCGACGCCGACGAGTGGGAGATCGTCACCGAGGAGACCCAGGGCGGCTTCCTGCCGAAACTGGTCCGTCCGATGATGAGGCCGCAGATGCTGCGCCAGCACCAGCGCTGGCTCGACCAGCTGGCCCGGCTGGCGGAGAGCGGCGAGTCGCCCGAGTGATCGTGACTAAACCTGTGCCGAAGGGAAGCGGCGCCGTGACGGCGCAGTTCACGCCTTCGGCCGGTTCGTCCTTCCGCGTCCGCTCCGGCACCTCGAAAGGAAGCTACATCCCATGTCCGACCTGTCCAAACCTGGTGCTCGCGTCGACGTCGACGGACCCTCGATACGAATGTCGCTGGTCAAGTCCTTGATCAGGTTCAACGGCGTGAAGCGGATGTTCGGCAGTGCCGAACGGACCGAGGCCCAGATAACGAAGAAACAGCGCGCCGGCGCCGCCCCGCGACCCGGTCGCTTCGACCGAAAGTTTCAGATACGGTCGACCACCTACGCGGGACTCTCCACGGTGAGCATCGAGCCGCGCGGATCCGATTTTCAGACCCCGTCGATCCTCTACCTTCCGGGCAACGCCCACCTCTACCCGGCGATGAAAACGCACTGGTCGATCGTCGAGGCCCTGGCCGAGGACAACCAGACCAGGGTTCACATGGCTCCTTACCCGCTGGCCCCCGGGAGCAGCGCGAAAACCGTGATCCCCACCATTGCGGATCTGGTGGAGGAGATGGCTGCCGCCGAGGGCAGGGCGCCCGTGCTTGCCGGCGATTCCGCCGGAGGTGGGCTGGCCCTGGCCACCGCCCAGCACCTGCGCGACCAGGGGCGCCCCCTGCCCGCACACCTGCTTCTTGTCTCGCCATGGCTGGATCTCTCGATGCCGGATCCAGATCCCACGGCGGGCCGCGCTCGCGATCCAATCCTCGCGGCCCCAGGCCTACTTCATGCCGCCGGACACTGGGCCAGGGATCTGCCGCTCACAGCGAGCCAGGTGAGCCCGATCTACGGCGAGATGGGCGGCCTTTGTCCGATCACCGTCGTGGCCGGCACGGCCGACATTGTCTACCTAGACTCCGAGAGGCTCGCAGTTGCCTGCCGGGATGCCGGCGCCGACTTCTCGATGCTCGTGGCCGCTGGCGCTTTTCACGTCTTTGTCGCCGCGCCGGGACTTCCTGAGTCGAAGGCCGCGAGACGCCACATCAGCTCGCGGATCGGTTGATGCAGCCTCCTGTTGCACCGCTGTCGACTCGACGACTGGGAGGACCCGATGGGCTCCGCGTGTCGGCGGTGGGGCTGGGCTGCATGGGCATGTCGGAGTTCTACGGTCCGACTGTCGAGAGCGAATCTATCAGGACGTTGCACCTTGCCTTGGACCAGGGCGTGACGTTCTTCGACACCGCCGACATGTACGGCCACGGCGGGAACGAGCGGCTGCTGGGCCGAGCCCTTCGCGGCCATCGTGACGACGTCGTCATCGCCACGAAGCTCGGCATCCGTCGAGACGGCCCCCGGCGCTGGTACGACAACTCGCCCGATTACATCGCGACCGCGATCGAGGGCTCGCTACAACGCCTCGACACCGACCACATCGATCTCTACTACGTCCATCGCTTGGATCACGTCACTCCTATCGAGGAAGTCATCGGTTGCCTCGGCGAACTGGTCCTGGAGGGCAAGGTCCGGTACGTGGGTCTGTGCGAGGCTTCCGCTTCTGATCTACACAAAGCCCATGCGGTCCACCCCATCACCGCGCTGCAGTCTGAGTACTCACTCTGGACTCGAGGCTTGGAGTCAGAGAGCCTGCCGGCCGCGCGGAAGTTGGGAGTGGGGATAGTTCCGTACAGTCCGCTGGGTCGCGGAATGCTCGCGGGCCGGTTCTCCTCGAAAGACGGGCTCGCAGAAGACGACTTTCGCCGCACCAACCCGCGGTTCAGCGACGCCAACTTCTCCCACAATCTTCAGCTGACGCAGACTTTGGGCACCATGGCCGAAGAGAGGGGCTGCAGCGCCGGACAGCTCGCGCTGGCCTGGGTCCTGGCGCAGGGCAACGACGTGGTGCCGATCCCCGGCACCAAGAACCCGACCTTCCTGACCGAGAACGTGGCGGCTGTCACGGTCACGCTGTCGAATGCCGAGCTGGCTCGGCTGGACGAGCTCTTCCCGTTGGGTGCGGCCGCGGGCGCGCGCTACACGACCGATGGTTTGTCTGGGCTTCCGGCCGGAGAATGATCCCGCCGACGGCCGCCCCGGGGCTACGCGATGGCCGCGGCCTCGATCAGCCGCTCGGCGTCCGGCTTGATTTCGTGTGAGAGCAACGCGACCAGGATATTGACGGCCGCAAACCCCGTGGCCACCAGCAGCCCGGTGTGGTAACCACTCGTAAGCGCCTCGGGCAACGCCATGCCAGCAGATCGCAGGCACACGGCTCAAACGCCTCGTCGAGGGCGATCCATTGGGCACTGGCCGCAAAAATCGCCGAAAACTGCACCCGATCAGAGCTCGTCCCGCTCCGTAAACCACCATTTGCTGCGCGTCGTCGACGGCGGCGCCTCCCCGATAGAGGATCGCGAAGGTCCGGGATCTCCTCGAAGCGCCGCTGAGCTCCGCGTGGAGATCAGACGAATTCGGCGCGGTGCTCGTGAAGGAACTCGGCCACCGGGCGCGGGGGGTGGCCGGTGATTTGCTGGAAGGTGTCGGTCGTGTAGTCGTTCTCGCCGGCGAGGATCGACCACTCGCGCGCGATAAGCAGCTCAGCCGTTCCCGCCGCTACCCCGGCGCCGATGAGACGTTCGAGGAATTGGCGCTCGGGCTCGACCCGGAAGGCGACCGACTCCCCGAGCTCGACCGAAAGCAGCTCGAGCGCCTCCGGCCAAGACATGGGGAGCGGTCCTGTCAGGTCGTGGTGCGCGCCCCATAATGCCTGGTCGGTGAGGACGCGCACCCCGGCCTCGGCTGCGTCGCGCTGGTCGATCAAGGCGACGCGGCCGCTGTCGGCGAGGCCGGTCCACGTGCGCGACGCCCGCACCTCGTGCGCCGCGGTGAGCAGCGACGCCGAGAAGATCGCGGGGCGGATCGTCGAGTACGGCACTGCGGTAGAGGAGGCGAACTGGTCGATGCTGTAGTGGGCTCGCTGGTTGATGCCAAGTGAGTCCGCCGAGGCGTTGAGCACCGATAGGCGCGTGACCTGCTCGATCGAGGAGAGTCCAGCGGCGGCGTTGATCGCGATCCGCTGCAGGACGCCCTCGATCCCGATTGATCCCATCGCGACGAACACCGTGCGGATCCCGTCAAGTGCATCGGTAAGGTCGCGCGGGTCGTCCAGGCGCGTGGGACGGATGTGAAGCCCGTCGGGTTCGCCGAAGGCGCGGCGGGCCTTGTCGGGGTCGCGAACGAGCGCGGCGACCGCATCGCCGCGCGCGAGAACGCCGCGGACGATCTCGCTGCCGACGCGGCCGGTGGCGCCGATCACTGCGGTGGTCATCGTGTCTCCTTTCGGTAAAGCTCGATCAGTTCAAGGGTCTATCGCAGGTTGGACGGGACCTGACTTATCGTCAGCTCGCGGTTCCGTGTCTGGACCCCGCGCTCGATGGCCGCCTCGATCCGGCTTTCGACGTCGGGATCGCCTGCGCGCCCTCCGAACAGGTCGGAGTCGCGGCGGAAGTTCTCGACGGGAGCGAGCGCGATCGCGTTCGCGTTCGCTCGCTCCTTGACGGCCGTATGGGCGGCAGCCGGGGAACGCCGCGATGCGGCGGGGGTGTCGCCGCCGGGCGCCACGCGCCCGTGCTCGGTGACCCACCGGGAGCCTCGCTGGCAAAACCGTGTCCCGAAACGTGTCCCCAAGTCGGCAAATCTAACCCCGGACAACCAACTCTTAGTCGAGCAAGTTTGGCTTTACAAAGCCAGACCAGACGGAAAATGCGTGTCTACGGAGCCGAAGGCAGGGGTTCGAATCCCTTCTGGCGCGCTAAATCGAGGATTAGCGGGCATATACGTGGCCTCCGTCGGCGTGATCGAGAATCTCCGAAGCGAGCTCGAGCACCTTCGGGTGTCGAGTTCCCACTAGCGCTGCAAACGTGGGCAATCACACGGCGCCCGTCGTGCGCTAAAAAGCTGGACTCCTCAACACCATAAGGAGATGAAGCGCATGAGCGACTACGCTGAGACGGCCCGCCGGTTCATGGAGCTGCACACGTCGGAGACTCCGCTGCTGCTCCCTAACCCATGGGACGTTGGCGCGGCAAAGCTGCTCGCTTGGCTTGGCTTCAAGGCACTCGCGACGACGAGCGGCGGCTTCGCGGCGTCACTGGGCCGTCTCGACGGCAACGTAAGCCGCGAGGAGGCAGTGGCTCACGCGGCCGCGATCAGCGCGGCGACGGGTCTGCCCGTCAACGGTGACTTCGAGAACTGCTTTGCTGACGATCCTGCCGGCGTAGCTGAGACCGTCGGGCTCGCGCTTGAGGCGGAGATCGCCGGCTGTTCGATCGAGGATTGGAGTGGGAGCGAGATCTACGACGTGGACGTCGCGACCGAGCGCGTCGCCGCTGCGGCGGCGGTAGCGCACGCCGGGCCTGTTCACATAGTGCTCACGGCCCGTGCCGAGAACTACCTGCATGGCCGCTCGGACATCGGCGACACGATTGTCCGGCTCAGGGCTTATCAGGACGCCGGGGCTGACGTTCTATACGCGCCGGGTCTGCGCACGATCGAGGAGATTCGCGCCGTCCTTGACTCGGTCGAACTGCCCGTCAACCTGCTGGCATTGCCGGGCGTGCCACCGATTGCCGAGCTCGCCAAGGCAGGCGTGAATCGCGTACCGGTTGGCAGTGCGTTCGCCTTTGCGGCCTACGGCGCCCTCATCGAAGCGGCAAATGAGTTGCGCGATGCGGGCACCTATAACTACCTCGCGCACGCACGGCGCGGTTACTACGAAGGTGCGCGCCATGCGTTTGCAGAGTCCACCGGAGGGTGATGCGGCTTTGACGCCGCTGGCTCTCGCGCCCACAGCTGCTGTCGGGATCGTTCCACCCGGTTGAGCGTATCGCCTGTCTGATTCGCCCCGTTCCTATGAGCTCGCGTAGCGCTGCTGCTTTCGCGTGAAGCGGGACGCGGCGCCGTCGCGCCTGTTGGCGCAGAGCGACACGATACCGTTCGCGGCGCGACAAATGACGTACGCGCCAGGCGGACGGTTGTCTCGCTCAGGTCAGGTCGCTAGACCGATGTGCCGCAGTGTCGCGGGCGCGACGATCGTCGCGATGGTTGCTCCGAACGACACCGCAGTAGACCTGGCGCTGCCGCCGCTGGATGTTCGCGCTCTCGCGCGGCGCGCGGCGCTCCCAGTGGCGCTTGCACTCGCCGCTGTGGGCGCATTGCTACTCGCCCAAAGTCGCGTCCACGCAGTCTCGGACGCGATCAAGCGCGGGCTCGGCCTTAGTCCGGGCTGGGCCGCGGTCGCGGTCGTGTTCGAGTGCGCCTCGATCGCCGGCTACGTGGGACTGCTGTCGCTGGTAGCGGGCCGAGCCGCTCCTCGCGTGGGCGTCCGCGAGAGCGCGCAGATCACGCTCGCGGGAGCTGCGGCGACTCGCCTCCTGCCGACGGCCGGCGCAGGCGGGCTCGCGCTGGCGTTCTGGACGCTGCGACAGGCGGGCCTGCGCATGCAAGCGGCGACGCGAACTCTGCTCGCGTTTCTCGTCGTCCTCTACTCCGTCTTTCTCGGCTCTGTCCTGTTCTCCGGTACCGCTTTGGCATTTGGCCTAGTCGCTGACCACGGGCCTGTGGAGCTGGGCGCGATTGCAGCCGCCGTCGCGGCACTCGGGATCGTCTTCGCCGTGGCGCTGGCAGCGAACCGTCGTGTTGACCCCGACGCGGGCACCAACGATGCTCCTGACTTCGCCCGACAAGGGTCGCGCATCAAAGTGAGCGCTCAATTCGTCGGTGACGCGGTCCACGATGCGCTCGGACTGATTCGGTTGGGCGACCCACGACTTGCAGGTGCAGTCGCATATTGGGCGTTCGACGCGGCCGTGCTGTGGGCGATGCTCCATGCGTTTGGCTCTCCGCCGGGACTCGCCGTGATCGTGCTGGCGTATTTCGTCGGGCAGGTAGCGAACACGCTCCCAATTCCGGGCTCGGTCAGCGGGGGAATCGCCAGCGTACTGATCGCCTTCGGCGTCGCCCCAGCTCTCGCCGTCCCCGCGGTCCTTGCCTACCGGACCATTGCTGTCTGGCTCCCGACTCCGGCCGCTATCGCAGCCGTGCCCGCTTTGCGGACAACGATCGCGCGTTGGCGGAGCGAGTCAGACGCGGTAGCGAGCCACTGACACATAACCCGGACCGCATCCGGCCGACCTCCCGTTCGCTATTGCCGGCCGACGCGTTAACGCGTGGACGATCCGTAGGACGAGCCGGGAGAGCCACCGCGCGGCCCCACTACTGCTGGATTCGCCCGCCAGAGCAGCACTCAACCCGCACAGTGCCGCTCGTGAGGAGGAGGACCACGCCGATCGTCCGCTCGACGCCAGAAGCATCGGGCGGCTTGCGATCACGATCGCCTCGGTGGCGTGGCCGTGGATCGGCCCGGTCTCGCACTGCGCCCAGTCGCGGTGGCAACTGGTCGCCACAGACGTAGCACTCGGCCGTGTACCGTCGGCTCTCGGCTGGCCAGCATCGCGATCAAGGCGTGTCCCGAAACGTGTCCCCAAGTCGACAAATCTAACCCCGGTCAACCAACTCTTAGTCGAGCGAGTTTGGCTTTACAGAGCCAAATCAGGCGGAAAATGCGCGACTACGGAACCGAAGGTCGGGGGTTCGAATCCCTTCTGGCGCGTTACAAAAGCCCAGCAAATGAGGCAGTTCGTGAGGGCCCGCCTTCGGTCGGAAACGGGTCTGCGACGATGTCACCGACGCGTTGTTGGGATCGATAAAGATCTTCGACCGCCCGTCTCGTTCGAGTACCGGCGGACAGGGTGATGCTACCTTCCCCGAGAGATGCGGTCGACGGGCGGCACTCGCAGACGATTCCGGCGATTCGGCCTTGGCACTTGGCTGGCGGGTGGTTGCACGTTACTCGTGCTCGTTGGCGCCCCGGCGGACGGTGCGGCAAGCGAAGCGGAGTGGACGGTGTACCACGACTCCCCGATCGGCACAGGCGTGTACAAGCCTTCGATCGATCTGTCCAGCGTCCACGAAGCGTGGAAATCGCCCAAACTCAGCGGCCAGCTCTACGGTGAGCCCCTGGTCAGCGGAAAATACATCTATGTAGCCACCACCGCCGACCTCGTCTATGCGCTGAACGCGGCCGACGGAACGGTGGCCTGGTCCACCACTGTTGGGAGGCCCGTGCCAGCCAGCAGTCTCCCTTGTGGTGACATCTCGCCGACGGTCGGCATCGTCGGTACTCCGGTGATCGACACGGCGCGCCACGAGATCTTCGCCGTCGCCGACGAGGAGATCGATGGTTCGCCGAGTCACTACCTGGTCGGTCTCGATACCACCAGCGGGAAGCTGCTCCTCAGTCAGGACGTCGATCCCCCGCGATCAACCCCCGCCGCCCAACTGCAGCGTACGGGCCTGAACCTGGTGGCCGGATCGGTCGTGTTCGGCTTCGGAGGCAACTACGGCGACTGTTCGACATACCACGGCTGGGTTATCTCGGTGGCGGAGGCCGGCGGCGAACCGCGGCGCTTCGAGGTCGACGCGAGCGCGTTGCAGGGTGCGGTATGGATGGGCGGGGCCGCGCCCGTGGTCGAACGCTCGGAACACGTGTGGGTGGCGACGAGCAATGGGTCAAACACGTCAGGAAAACCCCTCGACAGCGATTCCGTGGTCGAGTTGTCCTCGACGCTCGAACAACTCGATGTTTTCACCCCGTCGAGCTGGGCACACGACAACGCGAACGACCTCGATCTCGGTTCGACCTCACCCGTGCTGCTGCCGCACGACCAGGCGCTGCAGGCAGGCAAGTCACAGACCGCCTACCTTCTCGATCGCAAGAAGCTGGGCGGCGTCGGAGGCCAGGAGGTGCTGCTTCGCAAAATCTGCGGCAACGACTTCGACGGCGGAAGCGCCTTTGTTCACTCGACTGTCTACATGCCGTGCCGTAACGGCACGATCTCGGTGACGGTAACTAGAGAACCCGTGGGCCTGACCTTGAACTGGAAAGCGTCGATATCCGAAGCCGGACCTCCTATCGTCGCCGGCGGATCAGTCTGGGTGATCGATCAAAACGGTCACCTCGACGCACTCGATCTGTCGACGGGCGCGATTACCCAGCAGCTGTCGATCGGATCGACCGCCAACCATTTCCCCACTGCATCAGTGGGCGACGGCCTGCTGCTGGCGCCCGCGACCAACCGCGTCTTCGCGTTCGCCGGTTAGCCGCGCTGACAGCGCGCCGGCGGCACCAACTAGATCAAACCGATAACCGCAGTGCTTGCAAACCCGCGCCTCGGTGAGGATCGTCTCGGCGCAGTCGGGACATTGCCGAGTTGGACGATCGGCTTCCATGTCTCGAGCAATGTCCCAACCTCCGCAAATACGAGGTCACTTGAGCGGAGGTGTGGTCATCCAAAACGGCTCTGCAGAGCCAAACGCACGGCTTTCTTGAGCCACTGTGGAACCGGCGATCGCGCCGCTCGGCGAGTTCACTCCGCTCGTGGCGGTGCCCGAAGGCATCATGCTCGACGCGGGGGCCCATGTCCACGTGAGCGTCGTCTTCCACCTCACCCAGGCGGGATCCGCGTCCGCGGAATACCGCTTTAACTCGAATGCCGGTGACGGCTATGTCTACGTGCGCTTCCGCGGGACCGGAAGCTCAAGCGGCGGTCGGTCGTGGATGTCGAATGGGGGGTTTAGAGCGGTTGTCGCGTGCGCTAGCTGTGATTCTGGGCTCAAGTCGAAGCTGACTCGAATAAAGACGCAATCTGCGACATTTTTGTAGCCCCCTCGACCCCGATTCCTTGATCTGACATGGGCCTTGCGGCAGTCTTCATTGCCCGCATAGCTCGGTTTGGAGGTAGTCGTGGCCTCGAGAAGGCGAGTCGGCCGGCTGACAGTGCTCGTTTCCCTGTCGTCTCCCGTTTCGCTATAGGGACTGGTCTGTGTGGTCGGGTTTCAAGCATGGGCATTCGTGGTAGTCACCAGTGGGGTGATTTCGTTGGGGACGCTTGCGCTGCTGCGAATCGGAATGTTGCGGCTCGAGATGCCGATTGGGATCCGGCGCGACGGGCTGCGCGTCGGTTCGAGGAGCCCGCGGTGGCGGCGCGCGGATGTGGACGGCCACGTGCTCTCGGTTCCCGGCGACGGCCGCTGGCAGGTGTTGGTGTTCGCAGACCATTCGCTGCAAGCGTTTCCCGACCTGATCACGGGCCTCGCGCGACTCGGCGAGAGCGTGCCCGAGCTCGAGCTGGTCGTTCTCTCACAAGCGCCACCGGCGGTCAGCGCCGACCTGCGCGGGGCCGGCGTAACCGCTCCAATCGTCTGCGTCGATAGTCGCTTTTACCGGCAGCACGGCGTTCGCGCGATGCCGTTCACGTTCGTGCTGAGTCCGGATGGGGTGGTGCGCGGTAGCGGTCTGACCTCAGTTTCGCTGGCGTTGTTCAGGCTGCTGCGGTCGGCTCGAGAGTCGCCGATCGCAGCTCACGCGGCGAACGGCGTGGTATCGGAGCTGGTGCGGTCATGACCGCGGGCTCGGTGCTGATCCTGTGCGTGCGCGGTGGCCTCGCGGTGACACTGATCGCGGCAGGCGCCGCGAAGCTCGCGTCCGTCACCGACTTCTCGAGCACGCTCGCGCAGCTCAGCGGTATCTCGATCTCCACTGTGCGACGGATCGCCTTGATCAGGTCAGCTGCGAGGCTGCTCGCCGGGGTCGAGCTGGCGATCGGCCTGGCGAGCCTGACCGGCGCCATGCCGCGCGCGATCGATGCGACGGTCGTCGCGCTCACGTTCGCGTTTGCCGTCGCTGCGGTCCACGGCTACCGGACCCACTCGACGCTGGAGTGCCGCTGCTTCGGGTCGCTGACCGCCTCCAGATTCGGACGCGGCGGCGTCGCACGGTCGTTGGGGCTGCTTGCCGCGGCACTCGTCGTGCTGGTTGTCGGTGCACCGGAGGGAGTCGCTTGGCAAACCAGCCCAGGCGCCGCAGGGGCAGTCAGCGCGATTGGCATCCTGTTTGGCCTCTGCTGCGCAACGGCGACACGCACGATCGACGCGACCGCGACCCGACGCAGGGCGCTCGAGGCGCAATCGTGATCCGTCTGCCGGTGGTCCTCGTGGTGGCACAGTGGGCTCTGCTCGGCGGGCTGGCGATGCTCGTGCTGATTCTGTACCGGCAGCTGGCCTACCTGACCCATCTCAGGCGGACCCGGGACGACGCGGAGCGTGCGCCTGCCCGGGCCCAGGTTGGCGAGGCCTTTCCCACCGACATCCAGATTCGCCCCTATCGGCAGGGTTCGTACGCCGGGTTCCAGCCGCTTCAGGCCCGTGCTCGTCCCACCATCCTGCTGTTCGCCGATCCGCAATGCGTGGCGTGCGCCAGCCGGGTTGAGCACTTTGGCCGCCTGGGCACGCTGGGCGAGCTCGACGGCGTCGCGCCGCTGGTGCTGACCGATGCTTCGCAGCGAGAACTTCGGTTGATCGCGGCGTTCCGCGACGCCGGCGTCCCGATCGCGTGGGTCGATGGCGGCCTGCTCTCGCAGCTCGGGGTGGAAGCGACCCCCTACTACGTGACGATCGGTGACGACGGCCGCGTGTTGTCGCGCGGAGTCGCCGAGACCGACCTCACCCTAGCGATGGCCGCCCGGGAGCTGGCGGCGCACCGCGACTGCGCGAGTGCTGTGCTGCCGGGCGGCGGAGCAGCTGGTGCGGTCACTGTTGCAGACCGAGCATCGGCGGACGTGGATAGCTCGTTTTTCACACCCCTCAATACAGGAGACGGACGATGAGACTGCTGAAATCGGTGGACCGGCACATCAGCGTGGGGATGGAGTCTGCGGCCAGGCGACTGAACAGACGCGAGCTCTTGTACAAGGGCGCGAAGTACGCGGCGGCCGCCACCGCAGCAGCGTCGGTGGGAGATCTGGCCATTGCCTCGCCGGCGTTCGCGGAGAACCTCTTATACAAATGCTGCGATCCCTACAGCGGTAAATGCGGAACGGGCCCACATCCCGCCGGGTGCCCGGAAGGATGGGCCGTGTGCACGACACATACTCCATGCGAATGTGTGTACTCGAACGGGCACTGGGTGTCGACGGAATGCTCGCCGTGCGGTCTCGGCACGGGCTCGTTCCGACTGTGCATCGACTGCTACAAGGTCGGCAATAAAAAATGTGACGCTCTGTGCACCGTCGTCACCGACTGCGAGTGCCGCAAATGCTCCACACCGGCGGAAGTGAAGGCCGAAATGCTCCGTCTCGAGGAAGAATTGGCGTCGGCGGCGCCTGCGTCTTGATCGACACCCATCCACGTTGGACTGGCCTCGTCACCGGGGCCGTCGCCGCGGTCATCGGGCTCCTGACGGGGGTGCTCGCACCGCAGGGAACCGTCCTGGTCGGCGGCTTGGCGGCGATTATCGCCGCGTTGGTCGGAGCGGCGAAGCAGGCGTCGCCCTGAGGTGCGAATGCGGCGGCCACGGCCGGCGCCACGTTCTCCGTGAGAGGACGCACGCAACTGGCATGGACGATCGCGACGGTTCTCGCCTACGCACTACCGGCGGCGCTCGTCTGGTCGCTGCTCGGCTGGATCTGGGCGAGCGTGCATGTCTCGATTGTCAGCCGCTCCGTGGCGGTGGCGTACGCGGCCGTATTTGGGACGGCGGAGGTGATGTGGTTCAGGCTGAGCCCGCCCAGCTCAGGTTGGGGCGTTCCGGCTCGGTGGGTGCGCGGCCGCGGGATGCGGTCGCGCACGTTCATCTGGGGCACGCTGCTGGGCCCTGGTCTGGTGACCAAGAACCCCTACGCCGGGATGTGGCTGCTGCCGCTGCTGATGTGGTCGGTGCCAAGCGCTGCCGCGGGAGCTCTGGTGGGCCTGGGCGCCGGCCTTGCCCATGGCTCGATGCGCGCGTGGGGAGTGCGGAGCAACGCGCGCGACGGCCACGGGGGCCACGCGATCATGCTCCGGCAGCTGTACTGGCGCTACGTCGACGGCGCTTTCCTGCTGTTCGCCGCAGCCGCGCTGGCAATCAGCATCCGCTGAGCGCGAAACAATCGCGATAATCGTAGGCGTGGGAGTCGACGCAACACTCGGATCAGGTGTCCTGCCGTCGCTCACTGCGCTGTCCTCCGGCGCCGGTTGCGGGTGCAAGCTGGCGGCCGCTGACATGCTCCCGATCGTCCGGGGCCTGCCCGCTCCTAGGGACGACCGGCTGCTGGTTGGGTGTGCGACGGGCGACGACGCGGCGGTGTTCCGCGTAGGCGAAAACCTGGCGCTGGTTCAGACGATCGACTTCTTCACGCCGCTTGTCGACGATCCGTACGACTTCGGCCGTATCGCCGCCGCTAACGCGCTGTCCGACGTTTACGCCATGGCAGGCAGGCCAATCACCGCGATGAACGTCGTGGCCTTTCCACTCGAAGAGCTCGGCGGCGAGACGCTTCGTGCGATTCTCCGCGGTGGGCTCGAGATCGTGGTGCGCGCCGGCGCGGTGCTTGTCGGCGGTCATTCGATCAAGGACGCCGAGCCCAAGTACGGGATGTCGATCACCGGGGTCGTGGATCCGGCCAGGATGACGACGAACGCAGCTGGTCGTCCAGGTGATCTGCTCGTGCTCACGAAGCCTCTGGGCGTCGGCGCGATCGTGACGGCCCGCAAGCGTGGGCGTGCCTCGGACGAGCTGCTTGAGGCGGCGGTCGAGGTCATGGTGAGGCTCAACGACGACGCAGCGGCGGCGGCGCTTGCCGCGGGTGTGAAAGCGATGACCGACGTGACCGGCTTCGGACTGCTCGGACACCTGCACAACCTCTGTCGCCAGAGCCAGCTCGGCGCCGAACTGGATGCCGAGGCTGTGCCCGCGATCCCCGGCCTGGAGGAGCTCTTGCGCGACGCTGGCATCGGGGTGTCCGGAGGAAGCAGACGAAACCTCGAATGGTCGGAGGGCTTTGCAAGCATCGCTTCACACGTGGCGCCGTGGCGCGTGCGACTGCTCACTGATGCGACAACCTCTGGTGGGCTGCTGGTTGCGGCGAACGCTGAGGCGGCGGAGATGGTGCCGGGAGCAGTGATCGGCCGGCTCCGCTCTGGCACGGCGGGCACGATCACGGTCAGGTGATCGGTCTGTCACGCACTCGCCCTCTAATCGTGGAGCGACCCGGGGCCGGTGCCCCGAACGGCCTTCAAAGCCGTCGGCGACGCGAATGGCGCGTCGGGAAGGTTCGACTCCTTCGTCGCTCCGTGCAGGGCCAGCGAGCCGCGAGCGGGCCGTGAGCGAGGGTCCGCTCACGCTCGGCACCGCCGGCCACGTTGATCACGGAAAGACCGCCCTGATCGAGGCGTTGACCGGCATTAACACCGACCGCCTGCCCGAGGAGCGGGCGCGTGGCATCTCGATTGCGCTTGGTTACGCCCCGCTGAAGACGCGCGCAGGGCGCTCGCTGTCGGTTATCGACGTGCCCGGCCATGAGCGCTTCGTTCGCACGATGGTTGCGGGGTCCACTGGCATTGACCTGTTTCTCATGGTCGTGGCGGCCGATGACGGAGTGATGCCCCAGACCGTCGAGCATGCCACCGTGCTCGGCGCGCTGGCAGTCGGTGTCGGCGTGGTGGCGGTGACAAAGACCGACATTGCAGATCCTCGCATGGCGATGCAGGAGGCGCAGGAGTTGCTGCCCGGCTGCGAGCAGGTCCCCTGCTCATCACGCACGGGGGAGGGCATCGACGAGCTACACGCCGCGATAGACCGGCTGGTCTCGTGCTTGTCCAGCCGCGCGAACGCGGCGGGTGAGCCAGTCCTGCACATCGATCGCAGCTTCACGATCCGTGGACAGGGGACGGTCGTGACAGGCACACTGTGGTCTGGATCTCTGACCCACGGTGACATGCTTTCGCTGTTGCCTGCGAAGAAGCTGGTGCGGGTTCGTCAGTTGGAGGTGCACGGCGAGCCGAAGCTCAATGCCGCTGCCGGACAGCGTGTCGCCGTAAACCTCACCGGCGCTCGGCTGCGGGAGGTTCGGCGCGGCGACGTACTGGCCGCTCCTGGGGTGCTGGAGCAGACGACGACACTCGATTGCGCGCTGGAGCTCAACGACGCCCAGCACAACATGCGCGTACACGTGCATCACGGTACTCGCGAGGCGCCCGGCCGCCTCGCGAGTCTCGGCGAAGATCTGTGGCAGCTGCGCCTACAGCGGCCGGTTCTCGCGGCCGACGGCGATCGTGTTGTAGTCCGCCGGCCCTCCCCCCCCGACACCCTTGGGGGTGGCGTCGTGATCGACGCGCACGCGCGACGGCACGGCCGCCGGGAAGAGATTCTTGAGCATCTGCGGCGCCGTCGCGATAGAAGACCCGCGCCAGCGCACACACTGGATCTTCCAAGTCGTCATGCAGGCGCAACCACTCCTTCGGTGCCGGAAGTGGACGCTGTTGTGCTCAAGGCAGTCGAGCAATCGCTGCTGAAGACATGGCTACGTCCGCTAACGCCGGCTCAGCTAGACGTGGGCAAGGACGCTCTCAAGACATTGCGGGCGAATGGGAAGGCGGTGCGGGTCGGCCGAGAACTGCACATGCACGCTAAAGCGCTGGCCAGCGCCGAAGCCTCGACCGTCGGGCTGATCGAACGCGACGGATCGGTCACGCTGGCGCAGCTTCGCGACGCGCTAGCGATCTCGCGCAAGTCTGCGCAAGCGTTGCTTGAGCACTTCGATACGACACGCGTAACGCGCAGAATGCCGGACGACAGCCGCGTCCTTAGCCGTGCGCGCCAACGGACAGCGACATGAGCGCGTGGTTTTCGGTGAGCACCCGATAGATGCGCTCGAGCTTGTGCGCCGGCTTCCCGCCGTGGACCAGCTCGCCGCCAGCCTTCGCGATAACAGCGCCGGCGCGCCGTCGTTGGCCGAAGCTACTGCAGCAGCGCGAGGAGTGCTTGCAGAGCGGCGCGCCGAGCTGCTCGGCGGTGATCGCGACGAGGTCGACCTGCGCGCGCGCGGACGTGCACGACTGGCCTCGCGGCTACGGCGAGTGCTCAACGGCACCGGCGTTATCGTTCACACCAACCTCGGTCGCGCCCCGCTGGCAGACACTGCGGTGAAAGCGATAGCGGACACCGCACGCGGCTATCTCAACATCGAGATGGATCTCGCGAGCGGACGCCGCGCCAGTCGCGACCTGCACGTTAGCAACCTGCTGTGCGAGCTAACGGGAGCCGAAGACAGCTTGGCCGTTAACAACGGAGCCGGGGCCCTGCTGCTCGCCGCGGCGACACTAGGTGGCCCAGGCCGATCGATCGTGGTCTCCCGCGGTCAGCTAGTGGAGATTGGCGGAGGGTTTCGTATTCCGGATGTCGTCGCTCAGACTGGCTCGACGCTGGTGGAGGTGGGGACGACCAACCGTACAAGCATCGAGGACTATGAGGCGGCAGTTGCCGACGGGGCGACGCTGATTCTACGAGTGCATCAATCGAACTTTCGGACGCTCGGATTCGTGAGCGAACCAGGCATCGAGAAGCTGTGCACGCTCGGGCCACCGGTAATCGATGATGTCGGATCGGGCGTGCTGGCTCAGGGAGTCGCGTGTGTGGAATCTGAGCCCTCCGTCAGGCGCTCCGTGCGAGCCGGGGTCGCACTCGTGTGCTTCAGCGGAGATAAGTTGCTGGGTGCACCTCAGGCCGGCATCCTGGTCGGCTCCCGTGCAGCGGTGCAGTCGTGTCGTAAACATCCACTAATGCGAGCACTCAGGATAGGCCGTCTTCCTCTTGCTGGCCTGGCGGCCACGCTTGCGATCTATCGTGACCCGGAGCGCGCACGACGCGAGATACCGGTGCTGTCGATGCTCACCACCGACGCGTCTGTAATGCAGCGTCGCGCCGTGCAGCTGGCCGCCGAGACCGGCGGCGAGGTGATCGATGCGATCGCCCGGGTCGGGGGCGGAGCGCTGCCGCTGCTTGAGCTTGCTGGACCTGTGGTGGCGCTGGACCCGCGCCACGATCCCGTCCGTCTCTCGCAAAGACTGCGTCTCGGCGATCCTGCACTAATACCTCGCATCGGCAATCACAGAGTGCTCATTGACCCACGGACGTTGCTCGATGATGAGATTGAGCTGGCGGCAGCAGCAGTACGGCGAGCCTCGAGGCAGGCGGACGATCCATAGCGCGCTGTCGCATGGCTGAGACACACGCGGATGAACAACGTGCCCGGGCGACACGGCCGCCGGCGGCGCAGCCGGCAAGGATCAGGCGCGCGAGCGAGCGATCGAGCACCCGTTGGCTCGGACCAGGAAGGTCGACCACGCGTTCGCCGAGAGCGCAGTCAAGTTTTGGTCGCTTAGCGCAGCGCTGCGCCGGCCGTGCGCGTCGCGAGCCCTGATCTCACTGAGCGGGCGCCGGACTGTGGAGCTGTTGGCTCACTGCGATTCAAATGGGCCGGTCGGGAAGGAATCGCGAGCGGTTGCGTCATTGGGGGAGTAGCGCTTCTTATAACCACTCCCCCTGGAGAAAGGGTACAACATGAAAAGCTTGACGAAGCGTCCCGAGGTGGCGGACGTGAACGGCGCAGGCTCGGACCCGCGCGAGACGGTCGCGAGCGGCGTTTCTCGCCGGTCGTTCTTGGCGACGGGCGCAGCGGTCGGGGCCGGCGCAGCCTTGGGACCGATCGCGGGAGCGACGGCGGCCCTTGCCGATGGGCCGAGTTCTGGGCTCACAAAAGGCGACGTCGCGATCCTCAGGTTTCTCGCCGCCGCCGAGATCCTCGAGGCCGATCTCTGGCAGCAGTACAACGAGCTGGGCGGCATCCAGGACAGCGAGGTTCCTGGTGGCAGCGGCAGCGCGCCATACATAAAGGCGCTTGAAAAGCTCGACGAAGACATGTCGCAGTACATCCACGACAACACCGAGGATGAGATCTCCCACTTCACGTTCATCAACGCATATCTCGAATCGAGGGGCGCTGAACCAGTAAACCTGGATCGCTTCCGCGAACTGCCGAGCAGCAAAGCGCCGGGCGCGCAGCAGATTGGCCGGCTGACCAACTTGATGAAGCTGACCGTTGACACCAGCTGGTGGACGCGCTACCGGAGCTCGACAAAGAATCCGGACCTTGGCGACTCCTTCGGGCCGGCCGTGCCGGGGCTGTTGAAAGGAAAGTTTCCGGCGATCCCGCGAAGCGAAGCCGATCTCCAACCGCAGAAGCACATTCAGGCGATCGCGAACACGGCGGGATTTCATTTCGCGACCATCGAGCAGGGTGGGACCAGCCTGTATCCATCGCTTGCCCAGCGAGTCACAGATCCGGAAGTGTTGCGAGTACTGCTCAGCATCGGTCCGACCGAGGCGATGCACTTCCAGACCTGGCATGACAAGGCGGGCAACGCGCCGGCGCTGACCGACCCGACCAATGGTTTGGAATTTCCGAACCTGAACAAGGCTCCGTTCGGTGGCGAAGAATTCAAAACGAACCTGATCATGCCCGAGCCAACGAGCTTCTTGAAGCGGGGTCTCCCGGCCTGCTCGATCGTGCGCCCAACCAACACCGAAGAAGCGGCGATGGGCGCGGTCGAATTTCTCACCGCCGATGGGCTCTTTATCGGCCAGCCGCCCGCGTTCTTCCGCGAATTGAAGAATCTTGCAAGCGAAGCGGACGCCGCAAGACGCCGCGGGTAACAGGTTCGCAGCGCGCTCGCGCGGATCGAGCAGACCGCTGGCCACGGCTCTGTCGTGTGACCGCATAAGCGATCCGTTCGAGCGTGCTGGTTCCTCGGGCCCGGATGTCCACGGCCGATTTCGACTATCAAGGAACCCAATCGAACGGAGAAAATAGAAATGCTCGGTTTTGACAATCCAATTCACCTGCTGTTCCTGGGGATTCTGCTGCTGCTCGTGTTCGGGGCGAGGCGCCTGCCTGAGATGGGGCGCTCACTGGGCGCCGGGATGCGCGGCTTCAAGGAGTCGCTGAGCGGCGAGGGCAGCCAGCCGGCCGAGCTTGGCCGGGATCTGCACAGCACGACGGCTTCAGGCGAGCCCGTCCACGCGCCGTCCGGCGCTGGCCAGCCGCGGGCCTAGCGGCGAGCGCGCGCGCAATGGCTGTCGCGATTGGCAGAATCGGGCACGAGGATCGCCTCAGCGTCGTCGACCACCTCGAGGAGCTGCGCACGCGGCTGATTGTCTGCCTAGCGGCGATCGGCCTGGCGTTCGGTGTCTGCGTTTGGCAGAACCACGCCTTGCTTCAGATCATCAACCGCCCGCTTGCGCATCAGACCCAGAAGCAAGTCCGGGCGGGAAACGGACCCCTTGGCGCCACCTACACCGTTCAGCAAAACGCTCGTATCGTCGCTAGCCAACTCGCGGTGGTCGTGGCGACGCTTCGGCGACCAGGCAGCGGCGCCACGGCGCCCGCCCGCGCCTCGCTTGACGCGGTCGGACCGCAACTGCAGCGGGCGATCGCGGGCCTGTCGGTGTCCCCACGCGGCGACAAGCCGGTAACGCTCGGGATCGGCGAGCCGTTTACGACCACGATGGGGATCGCTCTGATATTTGCGCTCATCCTGGCCCTGCCGGTCGTGCTGTATGAGCTCTACAGTTTTGTGCTGCCCGCATTGAGCCCGACCCAGCAGCGCTCGCTGGCGCCGATGTTGCTGGCCATCCCTCTCCTATTCATCGTCGGCGTTGCGTTCGGCTACTTCGTCGTGCTGCCCGCCGCGGTCCGGTTCTTCGTCAACTTTAACAGCGGCGAATTCAACGTCCTCGTACAGGCGGGCCAGTACTATCGGTTCGCGGCCATCACCTTGCTCGCGATGGGGTTGGTCTTTCAAATTCCTATAGGGATCCTTGCCGTTACCCGGGCCGGCATCGTCTCGGTAGGCCAGCTGCGCCGCAACCGCCGCTACGCGCTCCTGGCGTGCGGCGTGGTGGCGGCGTTTCTCCCAGGGGATGCGATCACGCTGATTCTCGAGACCGTCCCGCTATACCTGCTGTTCGAGATAAGCCTGCTCGTAGCCGCCTTCGGGGCGCGTCGCGCGGCGCGCCGGGTCTCTGGCCCCTGACCGCAGGTGCAAGCGGCATCGAACCCGGCAGAACCATCTTTTGCGCTGGCCATCATTCCTTGGCGTCGCCAGTAAGGCCTGACCTAAGAGATATCTCACTCATCACGTGCCATGCTCGGCGCATTAGCGGGTCCCGAGCATGCACACATGCCACAGCCTGCACGGGAGCGCAACAGCCACGACGAGGAGCAGGAGCCACGACGCTGCTGTCGCAAACGCGCGAGAGGCAACCGTCGCTGAGGCCATACGTCACCATTTTGACGATGGTCCTGTCCGGTCCGGGGCGCAGCCGATTGGCCCAGCCGCAGCACGGAGGCGTGACGACGCAACCGAGCGAGGAGATCCACGATGGCGATCGTGCAACGCAATGTCCAGATTAAGGCCTCGCCGCAGGAGACCATGGCGCTCTTGAGCGATGCCCGCCGATGGCCGGAGTGGTATCCGGGCATGACGGAGCTCAAGGTCGCGGCTCCCTTCCCCGAAGAAGGGGGGAAGGTCGCCTTTAAGGTGAAGTCGGCGGGCATGTCCATGCCGATCGCCGAGACGGTTCTCGACTACCAGCCGGGCAAGCTGCAGCTTCTCCAAATGGAGGGCATGTTGTCGGGGCGCGCTCGCTGGGAGCTCACCCCGGAAGGCGATGCAACACGCCTGACCACGACGTTCGACTACGCGTTGCCGGGCGCTGTGTTCGGCAAGATCGCTGATGCGCTCATTGTTAAGCGCATAAATGGCAAGAGTCTCGAAGAAGCTCTCCACAATTTCAAAGCGTTGGTCGAACGGCAGTAGGTCGTTCCGTGGTGGGCGCGGCGGGTTTCGAACCCGCCCCCTTCTCGCTGAGGTGCCTGCACGCAACGGCCGGCTGAGGGCTCTGCCAGGCTTGGGCGTGTACTCATGTTTTGACGAATCTCGGGGAGCTGCGGATCCCGCGCTGATGGGGCTCATTCCGGCGTGTCCGCCTCGCAGAGAGTTGTGCGCTGACGCGTTCGCTTTTCGCCCCAAGCATGCGTCTCGTCTCGGGCCGACGACGTGCCTGCTCTTGGCGATGAGGAGGCCTCCGGGCCACTTCGCGGTGGCGTCCAAAGACTGCTGTAAATAGGTGTGGGTGCTGTCAGAGCGACGGCGTACGGATGAAAGTCAAATCCTTGGAGCCCGTTGCATGGGATCGTGCAACAGTTCGTGTGGCGCCGGTGACGACGAGCTAAAGCGCAGGCGTTTGGGCTGTCGCCTGCCGCGCTGCTTGCCGCTTTGACGGCCTTGAAGGTGCGCGCCCACGTGTCGCGCCGGCGCCTGTATTCGGTGGCCCGGTTGCCTTCCAGTCGGCGATCAGCCGTCGGTAGGCGGTCTCGGCCTGCTCTACAAGCTCGCGCTCGGCGTTGCGTTCGGCTGCGTTGGCGCTGACGCGCTTGCCGTCGTGGCGTGTCGCGAGTCGCGCTGCTCCTGCGGTGCGCTCGACCTGGCGCAGCTTTGAACGGACCATCGATGGGCGTGCGAAGGCGTAGTCCTGTTCCTTCGTCAGCAACTCCCAGCAAAGGCAGGCGAGCTTGCGCGCGATCGCTACTGCCGCCACCTGAGCGCCTCTGCGAGCGCGGATCCGCTCTGCAAAGGCACGCAGTGGGCCGGGCTGTCGAATTGCGGTCCAGGCGGCCTCGACCAGGACCGAGCGTGCTTGGGCGTTGCCGCGCTTAGAGATGTGCCCATGGCGGGCGGGCTCATCGCCGGACTGACGGACCTTTGGATCCAGTCCTAGATACGCGACGAGCTTTCGTGGCGAGGAGAAGCGCGAGATATCGCCAATTGCCGCGATCAATGTGGCGGCTGTGCCGGCACCGATGCCGGGGATCGTCATCAGCCTCTTGGCCTCTTTAGATGCGCTCGCCCACTGTGAGAGTTTGCGGTCTATCTCGGCGATCTCTGATGAGAGGAAATCGATCTGACGCATGCAGCCATCGATCGTCTCTGTCTCCGCATCGTCGAGCTCCTGCTCTTTGAGCCACGCCCGTCCTTCCTTGCCGAACAGGTCCGAGGTGGGCGAGCGTCCGAGCAGGCAGCGTGCGAGAGTTGCATGGACCTCGTTCTTGGCCCGGGTGCGCTGACGTACAAGAGCAGCGCGGCGCGCGACCCGGCGACGCAAGGCGGAGATCTCGGCGTCTGGGACCCACACGGACTCGAGCATGCCCGCGTCGAGCAGCTCCGCCAGCGTGCGCGAGTCAAAGCGGTCGGACTTCACCCGCGCATGGGAGATCGCACGCACCTCTTGAGCATTGACCACCACAACACGTGCGACACGGGGCTCGATAATGCGGGCGATCTCCATCGCGGGACCGGTTGCCTCCATCACTACCTCATCGCTTGGGGAGAGGCTTCCTGCGAACAGCTCAAGCGTGGCGCGATCGGTTGTGATGCGGCCAGCCGCGCGTGTCCTCCCAGCATCGCGGATCGCCACCTCGCAGAAGCTCTGATGGATGTCGAGTGCTACCTGGCGCATATTCCTCCCTTGGTCTCGATTAACGGTGGAGCAGCTCGGGGGCAAACGACAACTACGGATTCGCGCTCGCAGCGCAACCGGGCTGGTCGCAGGGGCGGCCACATAGGTTCACGGGCTCACAGCCCAAACGCCGTAGCGGCCTGCCCACTTCGTCTGCTCCGGGAAGGCCCCTGTCCCGATCAGCCGAAGCTATGGCCCGGGCCGGACAGCCTCCCGCAGGAAAGTTTCATGCCCGTAGGTTCCCTCAAGTCCTGGCAGACGATGAAGGAGGCCTACGCCGTGAGACGCACCGTACCGCCGTCGGCGGAGATACAAGCTGAGATCGACAAGTTGCTGTCCGGGGGGATGGTCGATGATCCCCAGAAGATGCTCTCCGAGCTCGCCCGGCTGGGCGCCCGGTTGATCATCCAGCGGGCGGTGGAGGAGGAGTTCGACACGTGGTTGGGTCGGGCGCGATATGAGCGCCGGCCGGAGCGCCAGCGGGGCTTGCGCAACTACGACTCGGGGCTGCGTAACGGGTTTCGCCCCCGCCATCTGCAGACCGCGGAGGGGGAGCTGCGGATCGAGATTCCGCAGGCCCGGGAGGCGGCGATGCCGTTCGTCTCGAAGCTGTTTCCGAGGTGGCACTGCAAGCGGTTGTTGCGAACGGACCCGCTCAAGGCGCTTGTGATCGGCGGGTTCGTCCGTGGCCTGTCGATGCGCGACGTCGAGTCGCTGTGCGAGGAGGCCGGGCTCGGGAAGACGTCGAAGTCGACGGTCGCGACGATCTGCGCGGAGCTGCACGAGCGGTTTGAGGCGTTCTGTCGCCGCTCGCTCTACGACGTCAACCTGGTCGTGCTGTTCCTCGACGCGATCTACCTCCCGGTCCGTCCCAGCGGCCCGAAGGAGGGCGTGATCTGTGCCTGGGGGATCGACGAGAACGGCCACCGGGCGCTGGTTTCGGTGCGGTTGGGAGCTCGCGAGTCAGAGCAAGACTGGGTCGAGCTCGGCCGCGATCTCATTGCCCGCGGGCTGGCGGCGCCCCGGCTGGTCGTGGCTGACGGGGCGCCCGGACTGATCTCGGCGGTCGGGGAGATCTGGCCGCGCGCGGACCGTCAACACTGCGCCGTTCACCGCCTGCGCAACCTGCTGGCCAAGCTCCCCAAGGCAGAGCAGGACCGGATCCGCTTCAACTACTGGTCAGCGCTCACCGACGCCACCAGCGTCAAGGACGGCAAGCTGCGCCTGCAGGTCCTCATCTCAGAGCTCGAGCACCGCGGCTACGAGTCGGCTGCCCGCTGCCTCGCGGATGACCTCGACGCGCTCGTCGTGCATCTGCGCTACCCGCTCAGGCACCGCGAGCGGTGGCGCTCGACGGATGAAAATGTCAAGGGCGTCAGCTCATTGCGCACCTCGCAGGTCAGCGCTAGGCTCGTCGTGGGCGTGGTCGACCCCGAGCAAAGTGCAGGGTTTGGGGCTTTGGCCCTGCCGCGCAGCTTGTCCCATCTGGTGACCTGAAAGTCGCGCCCCGTTGGTGGCGGCCACGCCCGTGTTGTCAGTGCCCGGTTTTTTGGCTGGGCGCTTGGATTGCCAGTCGGCGACCAGCTGGCGATATGCCTGCTCGGCTTGCTCGGTGAGCTGACGCTCACGAGCGCGGACCTCCTTCAGCGAGTAGCTGGCGGCCTTGCCCTTCTGGCCACGCCGCGACGGCAGGCCCGCCCTGAGCTCGAGCGCTCTGAGCTTCTGCGCAGTGAGTGAGGGACGCTGGAAGGCATAGTCCTTACCCTTGGTGATCAGCTGCCAGCACAGGCAGGCCAGCTTGCGCGCGGTGGCTACCACCGCGATCTGCATCCCTCGCCGCGCCCTGACGCGCTCGAAAAACGCTCGTAGCGGCCCCTGGCGTCTTCGCTGCCACCCAGGCGGCCTCGACGAGCATCCCGCGCGCGTGGGCGCGGCCCTGCTTGGTGATCCGCCCGTGCGAGGCGGGCTGGCCGCCGGACTGGCGCACCCGGGGATTCAAGCCGAGGTAGCTGACCAGTTTGTCGGGGCTGGCGAAGCGACCGAAGTCACCGACCGCCGCAACGATCGACAGCGCCACGGTGGCATCGACGCCGGGGATCGTCATCAAGCGCTTCACGTCGGCACTCGCCAGGCCGATCCGGCCGAGCTCTGCGTCCATGATGCGCAGCTCTTGGCCGTGGAAGTCAAGCTGGCGCAGCAGTGCCCCCACGGCTTGCCGCTCGTCTTCGGGAAGCAGCTGCTCGGCCAACCAGCGCCGTCCCTTGTGGCCGAACAGGTCGGCGGCCGGACAGCGCGGCACCAGGTTGCGGTGCAGGATCGAGTGGATCTGGTTCTTCAGTCGCGTGCGCTGCCGGACGATATGCGCGCGGCGGGCGACCTGCCGACGTAGCGCATGTGTCTGATCGTCGGCCAGCCACACGCCCGGCAGATAGTCCGCGGCCAACAGCTGCGCCAAGACCTCTGCGTCGACCTTGTCGGTCTTAACCCTTGCCTCGGCGATCGCTCGCGTCTTCTGGGGGTTGGAGATCACCACCCGCGCGACCCGTCCCTCCAACAGCTTGGCGATCGCGTGCGTGTTGCACGTCGCCTCGATCGCGACCTCGTCAGTCGGCGCGAGGCTATCCGCGAAGAGACGCAGGCTCTCCGGCGTCGCCGCGATCTGCCCGGCCTGGTGGACCACACCGTCCTGCCAGATCGCGACCTGCGCGAACTCGCGATGGACGTCCAGTCCGAAGCATCTGCGTGTCATTACTCACCTCCGTCTTGACATTGACGATGGGAGAGCAGACGGGCACAACGACACCTACGGATTCGCGCTCGCGGCGCATCCGGGCGAGTCGCAGGGGCGGCCAAGTACTAACTCGGGCTCGAAGCCCATCGAACGATCAACGGCCTGCCCGGTCTGCGTTGCTCCCGAATGCCCCTGTCCCGGACGGTCGCACCGTACTCACCAACCCGGACGCTCAAGACGTCGAGGTGGTCGGGGGTCACAGGCGGCATCTGCCCTCTTTCATACGGGATACGAACCTGCTGGAGCGCTCGCTCGGCGAGGTCCGCCGGCGCACGAAGGTGATGGGCCGCTTCCCCGGCGAGACCAGCTGCCTATCCCTCGTCTGGGCGGCGTAGGGTTCAAAAACTCGATTCCGGGCTTGGCGCAGGGCGATGCGAGACCGATGCGCCGGTAGCCTGCCGTGCTTCGTCGAGGCTGCTTGCGGAGGTGAGGTAGTGATCTGGTCGTTTCTTTACCGGGTGGCATGCGGGGAGTTTGAGCTGCTTGCGCTGCGGCTATGTCCGAGCGAGCGCAAGGAGCTCGAGATCCTTGTGCTGCGCCATGAGCTCGCGATCGCGCGCCGCCAGCTCGGAAGACCGAGACCGACTGCGGCTGATCGCGCGCTGCTCGCTGCGCTGAGCAATGCCTTGCCGCGATCCGCGTGGTCGGCGTTCGCTGTCAGCCCGAAGACCCTGTTGCGCTGGCATCGCCAGCTGGTGAGCCGCCACTGGACCTACGATCGCCGCCGTCCGGGTCGCCCAGCATTAGATCCAGAACTGCAATCGCTGATCGTCAGGCTCGCTCGCGAGAACCCGCGCTGGGGCTATCGGCGCATCGTCGGCGAGCTTCGCAAGCTCGGGCTGCAGGGTTCGGCGACCTCGGTGCGCTCGGTGCTCAAGCGCCACAAGATCCCGCCCGCGCCACGCCGCTCAGGCCCTTCGTGGCGGACGTTCCTGCGCACGCAGGCGCAGGGCGTGATCGCATGCGACTTCTTGACCGTCGACACAGTGTGGCTGCGGCGCTTCTACGTGTTGTTCTTCATTGAGCTCGGCACGCGTCGGGTCCGCCTCGCCGGTGCAACCGAGCACCCGAGCGGGACGTGGACAACTCAGCAGGCGCGCAACCTCATGATTGAGAGCTGCGGTCGAGAGCCTCCGGCGCGCTTGCTGATTCACGATCGCGATGCGAAGTTCAGCGCAGCCTTCGATGAGGTCTTCCGGACTGAGCAGATGCAGGTGGTTCGTACCCCGTTCAAGGCGCCGAACGCCAACGCTCATGCCGAGCGCTTCGTGCGCACGCTGCGCGAGGAGTGCCTCGACTGGTTGCTCGTCGTGGGCCGGCGTCACCTCGAACGGGTCTTACGCGACTACGTCGACCATTACAACCGCGAGCGCCCACACCGGGCGCTTAAGCTGCGCGCGCCCCAGCCGTCACCGCACGTTATCCCGCTCCGCCCACGACCCCACACCGCGATTGGCCGGCGAGACCGTCTTGGAGGGCTCATCCATGAGTACACGTGGGCGGCGTGACCACGGAGCACCAGGTTTGTGAACCCTACGGGCCTCGCATCGCCCGGCGCCCTCAAGCCAGGCGCGCACGGTGGCTGCGTTGCGCTGCTTCTTTCGTTTCTGCGTTGAGAGCGACTACTCAGAGCGCGATCCCGCCCATGTTCTGCGTACGCCCAAGAAGCGCGAAGCGCTGCCCGACGTGCTCGATCGCAAAGAGCTCTCGCGGCTGCTTGACGTGCCCGCCCGTGAGGGCGTGTGGACACGGCTGCATGCCGGCAAGCTCGAGCGCGATCGGCTGCTCTTGGCGCTGTTCGCCTACGGCGGGCTGCGTCGCTCAGAGCTGCTCGGCCTGGATTGGGACGACGTCAATCTGGAGCGCCGGCTGATCCGCGTGCGAAACGCGAAGGGTGGGCGCCAGCGCGTCCTGCCGATCCACCCCGGCCTCGTGCCACTTTTCCTCGCCTACCAAGCGACGCGAACACCGCTCGATGACCAAGCGCTGTTCGTGGGCGTGCTTGGCAATCGCCTCTCACCTACCATCCTCGCCAACACGTTTCGTCGCTACGCCCACGCGGCCGGCGTCGCCAACCGCAAGCGCGTTACGCCTCACACGCTACGCCACGTATTTGCCTCGGACCTTCTGAGCGCTGGCGCAAACCTGCGCCAGATCCAGGAGCTGCTCGGGCACAAGCACCTCGACTCCACGCAGCGCTACACGCACGTCACCGCCCATCAGCTGCGCGGTGCCGTCAAGCGCCTGAGCTTCGTCGTGGCCGAGACCGATGCGACCGAGCAGACCGACAAGCGGGCGTGCACCGCACGCTGAGGTGTCACGGGTCGCGGCTCGCTATCTGTCCGCGTTCCCGCGAAGTCCGCGCATCGCTGACGTTATGCCACGAGAGCAGGGGCGCGCTCGAATCTAGCTCCGCGTGCTCGCTTAGCGGCGGAAGTGTCACGCGGGATACTTTGCGGCCATGTCCACGACCCCGACCTCGCCGAGCTTGCGGCGATGCTTCGAGGCAGTTGCCCGCCTCGACTTTGCCTCTGCGCGGTTACCTCTGCTGGGCGCGTTTGTCCATCCCGTCGTTTTCGACGAGGAGGTAGATGAGCACGCCGACATACGGGGTCACGATGACAAAGACGATCCATAGGACCTTGACCCAGCCCGACTCGTCGTGGCGACGGAAGATGTCGGCGAATACCACGAATAGGAGATAAATCCATATCGCGAAGCCAACGAAGATGAGGATCGTCCAGAAGACTTCTAGCAGCGGGAAATCGGTTGCGAGGATCATGGTTGTTGCCCCTTTCAGTTGGTGGAAACCGCGCGTGTCACAAGCCGCCCGGCGGCACGGGTAGGCCGAGCAGCTGCACGAGGGCGAAGATGAGGATCAAGGTGCCTATGCCGTTCAGCCCGTAGCGTGCCCGCAAGCCGGCCGACCCGCGCGATGCCGAGATCGCCGCGCTGCGCGGCCGCGCTTGTGGGAGAGTGCGCCCAGCGCCCCTTCCTCGCGCTGGCGGCGCCAGTTGGCGAGGTTCGAGGAGTAGAGGCTTTCGCGGCGCAACAGCGCGCCGATCTCGCCGGGCTTTGAGGCGTCGACCTCGCGCAGGATCTGCAGCTTGTACTGCGCGGAAAAGCGCCTGCGCCTGGGCAGCGCGGGGTCAGGTGGCGGCGGTGTGCTCGCCTGCGGGGCGGCCGCGGCGCCGAGCTTTCGCTGGGGCTCAGCTCCGCGGCCGCCAGCGGCGCTCGTGGTGGTGCTGCTGTCGAACATCGCGTGCTCCTGTCTCGCCCTCCGGGGTCTCTAATAACGGGACCATGAGCGTCTCACACGACATTGTCAGAGAGGAGCGTGGGAGGGCGCCTCAGCCGCAGTCGTCTTCCCTCCCAATGGGCTACGATTCCAGCGTTCCCCGTGATTGAACGCTCTGTTCGGGTCCTGCCTGGGTTCACGGCTCGGCGGCCCGCGCGGTGCTTCGATCCGATCGGCTCGA